>CAWCPT010000009.1:0-396368 GCA_963797525.1 uncultured Actinomycetota bacterium | reverse complement strand
GTGGCCGATCCTTCGAGGCTCGCCGCGTTGCGGCGAGCACCTCAGGATGACAGGATATTTTTTTCGTTCATCGACATTAAATTTTTGATTCCTTATCCCCGTCCTCAAGACCTCGCTTATCCTGCTCGCGTCCTGTTCGATGAGGGAGCGCTTTCTAGAGGCGATCCTTCAGCGGACGGAGCGAAAGCTAACCGGACCGGGTTCTTGCCTTGATTTGTTCCTGAATCTTTCGGAAAGTGTCCAAGCCAATCACCACGGCTCGTCACCGACGGCCTTACTGACCGTCTCCCACCGACTCTTGGCTCGGCGTTTGACCTCGTCAGTGAAGTCCTTCGCGGTGTGCGTAGGGCACGGGTACGAGTCCGGATTGAAGGATGCCATGACTGATTTCTCCTGCGCGGCGACGAGGCTTTTCGTAAGGGTCGCGCCCGGCGTATGGCTTCTAGGGGTAGTCGCCGTTTCCAATGTTCTTCTCAGATGCGCAGATGAAAGGTCGATCTTCCGCTCACCGTCTGCAGGTGATCCGTCCACGAAAAAATCCGGGTACCTTTCGGACGACCGACAGGCGGCGGTATGACACAGGTCCGTCGGGATCCCAAACCCGCAAGCGCAAAGCCGGCAACAAGTTAGAGGTCGTTAGGGACGTCTAGTCCATGGATGCGACGTGCGGCGAGGTGAACAGCGTAGACTGCGGCCCTCAGTTTGGTTACGTTTCCCTTGGACGCCGGTGAAAGGTCGTTCAGCATGGGACCGGTGATGCTGACGCAATGAGCGCTTCCTAAAGAGGCGACGTCCAGTGTCAGCGCCAACATCTCGTTACTCAACTCGTTGGGCAGATAGAGCCGTCGACGTAACGGAGGCGGTGCAGGTACCCAAGCGGCGTCGGGTGGGTCACCTGGCTAAGGAGCGCGTAACCGGTCTCTAGCCACCGAGGCTCGTCATGCTTGTCGCCGAACGACCGCAGCATGGCCGCGACGGTCGGAATGGGTTTTCGGTTCTTGGCAATATTGTCGACGCCTGGCGGTACGAGAACGTTGGACGGGAACTCAAAAAGACTCATGGCGACCGACTTCTTGATTCCGTGGCCGGCCAGCGTGTGAATTGCCTTCCGTTGCCGATGCCTGAACTCGTCGAAGTATTGCTTGGCGCGAGCCTTGATTTCCTCTTCGCCTGACACCGAATACCGCCAGTGCAGACGTGCGGCCTCCTCCAAGATCGCCCGACCCGCGAACACACTCATGATGCTTCCACCGGGCTGGTCGTAGGTGGTGTGAACCGTTTCAAGGTTGGAGAGAGCAGCGCCGTACGTCAGGAAGGTGTGAAGCGCAACTCCGTCGGGCGGCAGGTTGGTGATCTCTGGCGACGCCTTTACGACGCTTACGTAGTTCTCGAAGAGTCGGAAGGTCAATGCGAGCCGGTCCTCGACGTCTAGGTAGTCCGCTTCCACGTGCTCGTTCTGAATGATTGCTGACCCGTGGATGAGCGACGGCGGCTGGGCCATCGGTGGTTTTGGTGTCCGCCCACCGCGCTTCGTCTTGGCGGCCAGCCCGTGGATGTCTGTTGCCGCTTCGGCCACGTCGGTCGTCAGTCGGCCCGCCGTGGTCGGGGAGTCGGCGCAATCGACATCGCCGGGCCACGCGTCTGGTGCTGCAACAACAGACCCGACGAGCACGCAGTAGGCGCCGACAGCGGCGGTGTGCATGAAGAGCGCCTCATGATCGGCGCGGACGTCGAAGCCGGGTGAGCCGTCCTCGGTCAAGGCGCTGCGTTGACCAAGGTAGTTGCCGTGGCCAGCGTGGGCGAGCACCATTGCCGCGCCACGTAGGCCGGCAAGGTCAAGCATTCCGTGCGCCTGGTTGAGGAGGTCTGCAAGCTCGTCGTCGTGCCCTGATGGGGACGGCGTCGACTTGCTATTGAACAGCTCCTCGAGAAGCAGGTCTTCGTCCGGAATCGACGGGGCGTCTAGCCAGACGCGCGACGCGCCAGTAAGGTCCGCGACTGCCGGGATGGGCATGAGCCAGCGGGTGAAAGTCGGACAGTTCGCGTCCAACAATGTGGCGACTCGACTGCGCTCCGCTAGGAGGTCTCCAAGGACGCATCGCCGTCGGTCCCCGCGAGTTGGCTACCCAAAGCCACCGCAGCCCCTCCGTGAGGTTGCTGCGTGCGATAGCCCCGATGACCGTTCGCCGAAACCCGAGCCGATCATTGACTCGGCGCATGCGTACTGGTTTCTTGCGAACATAAACGCAAGGCCTGTGAGGAACCGGTCGGGCGTTACGGCTTCGCCGTAATCGACGGGCAGTTTCTCAAGGTGAAAACGCAGCAAGCGAGTCGCCGCTCGCAGGCGAAGAGTCGCCGGAGACGCCCACCGTCCGTCTGGGCGCGCGTCCTCGCCGATTGTCATAGTGGGCAGTATCTCGTGTATGAGCCGCTTCCCACTCGTGGTTTCGGGGCGACCTCGTACATTACGGTCTCGCGATGGTGAGGCCCGGATCTCCGATCGGATGCGTAGTTGAGTCGTAGAACTCAACTTTGTGCCTGCCCAGCGCCTGGATGATCCTGGCCTTCTCGGCGATGGTCGCGTCGTCATCGCCAGACGGGTACAACAGCATTGCGATTCGCCTCGTCGGTCCATTGACCAACGCTTCGACGATATGAGCATCCTGCGGCGAGAGGGACTGCCCAAACACCACCGTCGGCTTGTCGTCCACTCGCAGTTCGTCCAAGCAGAACGACAGATACGCCGATTGCCGGATAGTCCGGACCTTTGCATGCGAGGTGCCTTCGCTGACGAAGAGAGGCCGGGCTTCTTGACGGTCGGTCCGTACCGCTCTTGGATGTCGAGTAGCCGTGCGCTACCTGCACTCCACTTACCGTTCTCGCCCGTGTGGTCGTCCTGCCAGAGGTGGATGCCGCCGTGGAGGTAGTGGATCCGCGTCGTGTTTCGACCGTAAACCACGGCGTCGGACGGATCAAAGACCAGCTTGTTCCAGAAAAAGTCCTTGATGTCGACCATGTCGATGCATCGCATGTGGCTCCAGTACAGGCTGAGGTCATAACTCGTCGTGTACACCGCATCGTGCAGGTTCATCGTTGTGGCGGGAGCCGTTGCGTCGGATCGGGGAACTGCTCCCACGGAACGTGGACCTCGCCAACCGTGGTGAAGAGCGCGTCCCGAACTTCTTCGTATGTCCGATCCACCTTGGCGGTCGGGTCGCTGAGCGCTCGGAGTGCGATGTTCGCATGATGCAGGCATTCGAGGCATTGCTCGAAATTGGTAGTGCCAAGTTCGTGGAATATGTCGTGTGCCGGCGCGGTCAATGTCGCGTTATCGAACAGGCTCGAGTAGCCGAATCCCGCCCAAAGGTTGATGCTCAGCCCGTTGCCTAGCACTAGCGTTGGCCATTCTTTGCTTTAAACTATGCCCAATCTTGAAGCTCGGCATCGACGGCTGGTGTCATCTGCCACTCCTGGTCTCGGTTGACATTCCATGTTCATCGGCCTCAGTCGAACATACGGAGGGTGGCGCTTGAAATGCCATTGGACTTGCTGCTCAGTCCATGCACATTCGACCTGAGGCGTCCCGGGGCAAGGTGACCGCTGCGGTTGCCGTCACAACTTGCTCGGAGCGCAGGTCAGGCTTGCTGCGAAGAGGTCGGCGCTTCGGCAAATCCTCCCCACTTTCTGTCCTCGTGGCGTGCAAAATCGAGGGACGTCCTGCCTGCAGCC
The DNA here is from genome assembly GCA_963797525.1 of uncultured Actinomycetota bacterium. Taxonomy (GTDB): domain Bacteria; phylum Actinomycetota; class Actinomycetes; order Propionibacteriales; family Nocardioidaceae; genus Marmoricola. Next base: position 392,639 of record CAWCPT010000009.1, on the reverse strand, counting down.
TCTGCTGCGGACGCTCTTCGGCGGGAAGTACGCTGATGGTCAACAACGACAAGTTCTTCACCGGGCAGAAGCCTGCCGCGGTGCTGAAGCATGCCGTCTTCTCGACTCTACGCCAGCGTCTTCTTCTCGATGGTCGGCAGCCGACACAGCGGACCTATGTGGCTCATCGACGGCTATGCCGGGCCGGGTCGGTACGAGGCCGACGGCACCGGTGAGCAGGTCAACGGATCCCCGGCTCGTCGCGCTCGAACTCGCCACGCAAGCAACGCGGGTTCAGCCCACCCCGTGACGTGCGGTGTGCGTTCATCGAGGCGAAGAAGGCCCACTTCGACGCGCTGAGCAGACAACGTCGCAGCCGTTCAAAGACGACGGCCTGCACGTGGAGGTGCTTCCACGGCAGCGTCGCCGAGCACCTCGGCACGGTCTGGGACCACGTCGACGGCAACCCGGTCCTGACTTCATCGACCCGTTCGGAGTCTCCGCCGTCTCCAAAGATGCAGATGACCGAGCGTCCTGCTCGCCGAAGAACCGCAAGGCCTCGTCTGAGGTGCTGGTCAACATCAACGTCGAGGCCATCTCGCGGCATGGCGGTTGTCTGCAATGGGGCACCGACCGCGAACCGGAGCTCAAGCCGTCGGTGAAGCACGACGAAGGTATCGAACTGTCGGACGCCTTCTTCGGCGGCGACTGGTGGCGACAGGCAGTTCCTCGACGCCCGCGACCGCACCGGCGATGCCAACAGGGCCGCGATGGAGGTCGTCGACGAGTACCGCGAGATCATCAACGCCGAGACCGGGGCGTCCTCGCTGGTGGTGCCGATCCGCCGGTCGCCGACCGGCCCGATGCTGTTCCAGTTCACCCTCTTCTACCGACACCCGGCAGCCGCCTACAAGTTCGCCGACGCAGCAGCGAAGGGCACTGCGACCTGGCGAGAGGTCTTCCGACAGAAGGACCTCGAGGAAGCCCTGGCCCGCGAGGAAGGACCAGCCGTCGCTGTTTGGCGGGGACCAGATCCTTCGAGTACAACGAGAACGACGCCAAGGCCCGCGAAGACGCAGTTGAAGGCCGACGCCGTCGCTCACATCGAGGCCAACATCCGTCGTCTCGTCGGCCCACTCGGCACCCGGGCAGGGCTTCCAGGTCGGCGAGAACATCGAGGCGCTCCTGGGCGACTTCATGTCGTTGGCCGGACAGCCCGCACTCATCGCAGCATGGGACAACCTCGCCACTGCCCAGGCTGGTACGCGCCCGCGACAAGTCGCAGACCAAGAACATGTGGAAGGCTCTCACATCGTCAAGCAGTGACAGCGCCGGCCAGCTCCGGCATCTCCGACCAGACTGCACCGTCGAGGTCGCGCCCATGAGCCTTCGGGGTTCGGCCACCCCACTGCTTGTGGAAGAACGGCACACTCGGCGTCGACGCAGTTGTCGCGGATGTCGCGCACCCAGTCAGGATCGAGTGCCCGGGCTTGAGGCCCGGATTCGCCGCCGGTGATGACCCAGCCGATGCCGGTCAGGTCCAAGCCCTCGAGCGGTCCGAGCAGTGGCTCGCAGGAAAGGAATCGAACCGCGCAGGGACCCGGCGCAGATGGTCGACTCGGTAGAGGTGGTCCGGCGTTCTCGACGCTCACGCCCATCCACAGGTTGTCGGGCCAGTCCAGCTTGTCGGCGAGCTTCGGCAGCCGGGCCGAACCGCTTCGTCAGCACCTGGTAGGTGTGCTGCGGCGTGTCAGCGATGACCGCGAACACGTCGCGGATGAAGTCGAGCGGAACCTTCGCATGGAACAGGTCGCGACATCGAGTTCACGAACACGACGCGACGCCCGCTCCATCGGTACGGCTGAGTCGAGCGCGTCGCGGATGGACGGTCAAGGCGAAGCCCGGTCCGGAGGTTCGCGGGTCACCGTCGGCCTGGTAGCGCTCGGAACCCATCGCCTTGAGCCGCTTGGCCATCGCCAGTGCGTAGCAGTTGTCGCAGCCTGTGCTGATGCGGTCGCAGCCCGGTCGTGGGGTTCCACGTGACCTCGGTCCACTCGATGCCGGTCTTGCGTCGCATCCGTCCACACTCCCACCGGTTCACGATATTACGGGATTCCCATAACGCGTTTCCCGTAACGTAGCAGCCGTGGACGTCGACGTGGAGGAACTTCGCCGGCTCTCGCGTGCTGCGTTCAATCAGACCTACCGGCTCGAAGTGATGCTCTACATCGCCGACTCGGACGGGTTCGTGACCCAGACCGAGGTCGCCCAGGCCCTCGGCCTGCCGTCCGCTCCAACGTCCAGGCTCCCATCCGCAGCCTCATCGATTGTGGGCTGCTCACCCCCATGCCGAAGACCGACAACCGCAGCCGTTTCCTGGCTCGCACTGATTCACCTGCATGGGAGTGGGCACGCCAGCTTCGCGGTATTGCCGCTGAAACGCGGGGCGTCGGCAATCGCCCCGACTAATGAGAGGGCTCGTAGAAGGACGAGGCATTTGCCCCGTCCTCCTGAGTGCCGTTCAAACGCGACCGATCGACTGCATGGGTTGGCCATTTTGCTGGTGTGTCGCGCCGCCCACCCCTGGCCAACCCGGGCCTCGATTGGCCGCGGAACTGCTCAGGGTTGATCACCACGCCTGAGTCGGCGGCGCGCACCGACTCGAGGATGCGCACGTCGCCAGATCCGGGACACCGCGACGCGGAAGCCGTGCGCGGCGAAGGCCAGCCGTGGCGGCGGGGTTTCGGCTACGTGAGCAGGGCCAGCAGGTCCCTGTCCCGCCCCGGCGCCGCGACCAGGCACACGCCGGCAGGCAGTCCTGCCTCGGTCTCCAGGGGGATGCTGACCGCGGGGAGACCACCGATCCCGGCCAGGCAGGTGAGCTGCATCGTGGCGGTCCGCACGTCCTGCAGCCGCTCGGCCAGGCCCGCGCCGGTCCGCGGAGCGACCGAGGACGCGGACGGCAGCACGAGCACCCGGTCGCCGACCAGCTCGCGGATCTCGGACCGCGCCGCCGCGACCACACCCCGGGCCTGGTCGGCCTGCTCGTCGCTCACCTGCGAGCCGGTCTCGAAGCGGCTGCGCACGTCGGCCCCGAGCGTGTCCATCCGGTCGGACAGCCAGGGGCCGTGCTGCTGCCAGGCCTCCCACGCCTGCAGCGTCTGGAACGCCGTGAGCCAGTCCGGCAGCAGCGCGAGGTCGTGCTCCTCGGTCGTGACCGCACGACCCTCGAGCCAACCCGCCACGGCCGGGCCACGTCGGGCTCCGCGCGGTCCAACAGCGCGGGAACGACGACCAGCTCGTCTGAGCCGCCTGTTCCCTGCGGCAGGAGCACCTCCCCCACGCGCGAGCAGCAGCTCGGGCGACCGGGTCAGCCAGCCGACGGTGTCGAAGGACGGAGCGAGCGGCAGCAGCCCGTCGGTGGGCACAAGCCCGTGCGTGGTGCGGATGCCCCAGAGCCCCTGGTACGCCGCCGGCACCCGGATCGAGCCTCCGGTGTCGGTCCCGAGACCCACCGTGGCATGTCCGAGCGAGACCGCCGACGCAGATCCGGAGGAGGAGCCGCCGGAGATGCGGCGGGGTGCCTTCGGGTTGGGCGGCGTGCCGTACTGCGCGTTGGTCCCGGCCAGGGAGTAGGCGAACTCGTCGGTGCGGGTGATGCCGGTGACGTCGGCGCCCGCGTCGAGCAGCCGTTGCACCGCCCAGGCGCTCGTCGTCTCCACAGGTGCCTGGTCGAGCCACGCGGGGTTCCCCGCGCCGACCCGCTGGCCGGCGACGGCGTACAGGTCCTTGACCGCGACGCTCTCTCCGGACGAGCGGTCCGGCACCGAAACCGGGCAGCAGCGGGTCGCCGACGAGCCTCCAGATCCGCGGGTCGAACGCGGGCGCCGGCACGGCGACGTGGGCGGCGGTGACCTGCCACCCGTCGTCGCCGCGGGCCCAGAGCTGGGTCTGCTGCCCCCGGCCGCCGCGCTCGAGCTCGGTGACCGCGACGACCAGCGCGTGGTCGGGGTCGACCACCTGCACGTGGGTCTCCACGATGCGGCGCTGCGGCGCTCCACCTCGACCGCCGCGGAAGGCGTTGATCTCCTCGTGCCCGACGAGCAGTCCGGCTGCGTCACCGCGCAAGGTGTCCGGCCCGGGCGCGAACAGCCGGTCCAGAGCGTCGAGGTCGTTGTCCATCAGCGCCCGCTCGTAGGCCCAGAACGCGTCCATCAGACCCTCGGGCTCGGTCCCCATGGTCGTCACCGTCCGCACCAGCGCGAAGTCGTCCTTGCGGATCCGGGCGTGCACGCCCTTGACGATGTCGACCACCTGGGAGATGTCGAAGTCGGTGGCCGCGCTGAGGTAGGCCAGCGCCATGCTCGGGTCCATGTCGTAGCGGGCCCGCAACAGCCCGACCGCAGCCCGCACGCAGTTGGCCATCGCGATGTCGAGGTCCTCGTCCAGCCCGGTCGGCACCAGGAACTCCGCCGTCTCGGCCAGCGGGCCGGCCAGCTCTCCGAAGTCGCGCTCGGCGTCCTCGTGAGCCACCACGTCGAGCCTGACGGTCGCGCGCAGGGACGCTTCCAGGGCGGTGAGCGCCACCTCGCCGTCGCCCTGCGCGAAGTGCGGGTCACCGACGTAGACCCCGGCACCCTCGACCTGCACCGGCAGGTAGAGCGTCGACCCCACCGTGAGCAGGTTGATGTCGATGTTGCCGCCGTGCGGGCCCGGGGGCACCGAGTGCGGACGCTCGTCGCCGGCCACGGCCACGCCGATGATCCCGAGGAACGGTGCCAGCGGGAAGGAGACCCTCGGCTCCTGACCGGGGGCCAGCGGCAAGCAGCCCACGCGTCCCGGTGTCGTCGACCGCGGCGAAGGCACTGAACACCTCGCCGTCGAGCGGGTACTCACCCGGCAACGCGCCCTTCCCGTGGCGGTTGGAGATCACGCCGTACGGCACCCGGGGCAGCGTCTCCAGGACGTCACGGCGAGCAGGTCGCCCGGTCTCGCGCCGGCCACGTGGACGGGCCGGGAGACCACGTGCGGCCCGTCGACCCCGAACGTTCGGGGGTGCGTGCTCTCGTCGGTGGCGGCGATGGCGATGGCGTCGGAGAGCACGTGCTCCACGTCGTACGCCGCGAAGTAGGCCTGCGGGTCCCGACCCTGGTCCTCGAGGATGCCTTCGTGGCTGACGGTGTCGAAAGTGACCTCCGTGCCGGGGTCGACGTGCTCGACCGGCTCGTCGGCAGCGCACGGGAGCCGTCCCCACAGCACCTGGTCGGGGGTCGAGGGCAGGTACGTCGTCCCGCGGATCGGGCCGGCGCCGGTCTCGAGCGGGGGCTGCTGTCCGGGCGTGAGTGACGTCGGTCGGTGAGCTCATGGACGGACTCTAGGCAGCACGCGTTACCGCAATGTTTTCCGGGCAGCCGGTCCCACGGACTCGCCGGTAACCCCCGGCGGCGGGCAGGATGCCAGTCATGGCTGAACCCGAACCCAAGAAGCGCCGGGCGGCGACGAGCGCGTCGTACTCGATCACGATGCGGCTCAACACCGACGTCGACCCGGCCGTGGTGGGCCGCATCGCCACCGCGATCGCGGCCGAGGGCGGCATCGTCACCGCGCTCGACGTCGCGGAGTCGCGGCACGACCGGCTGGTGGTCGACGTGACCTGCTCGGCCACCGACTCCGAGCACGCCGACGAGATCGTCGCCAAGGTCAAGGACCTCGACGGCGTGACGGTGCACAAGGTCTCCGACCGCACCTTCCTGCTGCACATCGGCGGCAAGATCGAGGTGACCTCCAAGGTCCCGCTGCGCACCCGCGACGACCTGTCGATGGCCTACACACCCGGCGTGGGGCGGGTCAGCCTGGCGCTGGCCGAGCACCCGGAGGACGTACCCCGGCTGACGGTCAAGGGCAACAGCGTCGCGGTCGTGACCGACGGGTCCGCCGTGCTCGGGCTCGGCAACATCGGCCCCGGAGCCGCGCTTCCGGTGATGGAGGGCAAGTGCGCGCTGTTCAAGCGGTTCGCGAACATCGACGCCTGGCCGATCTGCCTCGACACGCAGGACACGGACCGCATCGTCGACGTCGTCGAGGCGATCGCGCCCGGCTTCGGCGGCATCAACCTCGAGGACATCGCCGCCCCCCGCTGCTTCGAGATCGAGCAGCGGCTGCGTGAGCGCCTCGACATCCCGGTCTTCCACGACGACCAGCACGGCACCGCGATCGTCGTCCTCGCCGCGCTGACCAACGCGCTGCGCGTCGTCGCCAAGGACCTGACCGACCTGCGCATCGTGGTCGCCGGGGCCGGGGCCGCAGGCACCGCCATCGTCACCCTGCTGCTGGCCGCCGGAGCCCAGGACGTGGTGGTCTGCGACCGCGAGGGCTGCCTCTCCTCCGAGGACGACACCCTCTCGCCCGCGATGGCCGAGCTCGCCAGCCGCACCAACCCGCGCAAGGTCAGCGGCGACCTGCGTGCCGGGCTCGACGGGGCGGACGTGTTCATCGGCGTCAGCGCGCCCGGGGTGCTCGAGGCGGAGTGGATCAAGGACATGGCCGAGAAGCCGATCGTCTTCGCGCTCGCCAACCCCGACCCGGAGATCGACCCTGCCGAGGCCGGGCAGGTACGCCGCCGTGGTGGCCAGCGGTCGCAGCGACTACCCCAACCAGATCAACAACGTGCTCGCCTTCCCGGGCGTCTTCCGCGGGCTCCTCGACGCTCGCGCCTCCGACGTCACGATCGACATGCTGCTGCGCGCCGCGGACGCGATCGCCCACGTGGTCACCGACCGCGAGATCAACGCCAGCTACATCATCCCCAGCGTGTTCGACGAGAAGGTGCCCAAGGCCGTGGCCCGCGCCATCCGTGGGGCCGACGACTGAAGGCTCGACGGCCAGAACGCCTGTCTGACCCCGTTGCTAGCGTGCGGACGTGAGCTTCGTTCCGCTGCAGGGTCGGGCGACCCTGGTGCCCCAGCACCCGCCCCGCGACAGCGAGATCGAGTTCTCGGGCCCCGCGCGGACGATCCGGATGCCGATGCGAGGGGCGATCCCCGTGCTCACCCGCGCGATGCGGGTCGAGGACGCCCATCCGTCCGTCGGGCTGCTCAGCGGAGCGACCCTGCTCGCGATGAAGCTGCTCGCGGCCGGCCGCGTCCGGCTCTCCGACACCGGTGACTCCTGGCGGGTCGGGCCGCTGGGCCCCGACGACGACGACCGGCTGCGTGCCCTGGCCACGGCCCGGGCGCACGGCGAGACGACCGTCGACGACGCGGAAGACGTCATCCGGCTCCTGCTGGACGCCGTCGCCGACACGATGACGCGGCCTCCAGGTCTGGCCGCTCGCAATGACGACGCGCACCGACGTCGGGAAGGCGTGGCCGACCGACCGAGTCGGCCGGTGGACGACGAGGACCCCGACCTCCCCGACCAGGTGCGGATCGCCCTGCGGATCGAGGCGCCGGAGGAGGCGCTGGTCGGCGGCGGCGTGGTCGTCGTGCCCCAGGCGCACGACGTGGACGACGACACCCACTTCGTCGACGCCGAGCAGCTGTGGGACGAGGGCGACGCCCGCGCCCTGCACGGGTTCTCCCGCCGGGCGCGGCTCAGCCTCAGCGTGGCGCTCCGGCGCGCCGCGGAGGCCTGGACTCCCCTGGACCGGCTGCAGCGCCAGCAGGTCCCCGACCGGATGGTGCTCGACGCCGACGAGCTCGCCGACCTGCTCGAGCACGGGCTCGAGGCGCTCGACGACATCGGCGTCGACGTGTTCTGGCCCCGCGGGCTGCGCGGCGAGCTGGTGCCGCAGGGCCGGGTCGAGGTCGCCTCCGGCCCGCGAGAGGGCCAGCTCGTCGAGGGGCTGTTCGGCACCGAGGCGATGTTCTCCTTCGACTGGCGCCTCGCGCTGGCCGGCGACCCCCTGTCCGACGAGGAGATGAGCGTCCTGACCGGGGCCACGTCGCCGGTGATCAGGCTGCGCGACAACTGGATGGTCATCGACCCGGCGCTCGCCCGGCGGGCGCGCAAGCGAGTCACCGCCGAGAAGCGGCAGATCGCGCCGGTGGTGGCCCTCCAGGCCTCGCTGACCGGCACCCTCTACCTCGACGGCGGCGCCCTCGAGGTGCACCCCGGCGCCACCCTGGAGAAGGTCCGCGACCGGATCGTCGACGCCTCGGTGGTCGCGCCATTGGCGACGCCGATGGGGATGACGGCGACCCTGCGCGACTACCAGCGACACGGGTTCACCTGGCTGGCCGAGCTGACCGGCGTCGGCCTCGGCGCCTGCCTGGCCGACGACATGGGCCTGGGCAAGACCGTCACCCTGATCGCGCTGCACCTGCACCGGCGCGAGCGCGGCCTGGCGTCGGGTCCCGACGCTGGTGGTCTGTCCGGCCAGCCTGATGGGCAACTGGGAGGCGGAGATCCGCCGGTTCGCTCCCGGGGTGCCGGTGCGGCGGTTCCATGGGACCTCCCGGTCGCTGGGCGCCGACGACGGGTTCGTGCTGACGACGTACGGCACGATGCGGCTCTCGCACGAGGAGCTCGGCGCCGTCCCGTGGGACCTCGTGGTCGCCGACGAGGCGCAACACATCAAGAACGCCCAGTCCTCCACGGCACGCAACCTGCGCACGATCACCTCGCGATGCCGGGTGGCCCTGACCGGCACGCCGGTGGAGAACAACCTGACCGAGCTGTGGGCGATCCTCGACTGGGCGACACCGGGTCTGCTCGGGTCCCGCAACGCGTTCCGCAAGGTGTGGGCGGCGCCGATCGAGAGCGGGGTGGACCCGTCGGTGGCACGCCGGTTCGCCCAGCTGGTCGAGCCCTTCCTGCTGCGCCGCCGCAAGAGCGACCCCGGCATCGCCCCCGAGCTGCCCGCCAAGACCGAGACCGACAACGTCGTCGGCCTCACCCGCGAGCAGGTGGTGCTCTACGAGGCGCTGGTGCGCGAGTCGATGGACCGCATCGAGCGCGCCGACGAGGACACCCGGCGCGGGCTCGTGCTGGCCCTGCTCACCGGGCTCAAGCAGATCTGCAACCACCCCGCGCACTACCTGCGCCAGGCCAACGGGCGTCTCAAGGGTCGCTCGGAGAAGCTGGACCTGTGCGACGAGCTGCTCGGCACGATCCTCGCGGAGAGCGGCTCGGTCCTCGTCTTCACCCAGTACGTCGCGATGGCACGCCTGCTCGAGCGACACCTCGCCGCGGCGTCGATCCCGACCCTGTTCCTCCACGGCGGCACCCCGGTCCGTGCTCGCGAGCAGATGGTGCGCGACTTCCAGGACGGCGCCGCCCCGGTGTTCCTGCTCTCGCTCAAGGCCGGCGGCACCGGCCTGAACCTCACCCGGGCCGACCACGTGATCCACTTCGACCGCTGGTGGAACCCTGCCGTGGAGGACCAGGCCACAGACCGCGCCCACCGGATCGGGCAGACCCGTGCCGTCCAGGTGCACCGACTCGTCACCGAGGGCACCATCGAGCAGAAGGTCGGCCTGCTGCTCCAGCGCAAGCGCGACCTGGCCGAGTCCGTGCTCGGTGCCGGTGAGACCGCGTTGACCGAGCTGAGCGACCGCGAGCTGCGCGACCTCGTGACGCTGCGCCATCCTGACGACGCTGGGCCGGCCGACGGTGAGCATGCCTGACCCGATCGTGCTGCCCCGCCTCTCCCGCGTGCGAGGTGCGGCGGCGCGGAGCACGACGTGGTGGGGGCGGGCCTTCGTCCGCTCCTTCGAGGAGCTCAGCATCGACGCGAACGACCTGCTCGCGGCCCGGGCCCTGGCGCGCACCGGACGACTGGGCGCGATCGTCGTGCTCGACGCGATGGCCTCGGCCGTGGTCGACCCCGGCAGCACCCAGCCGCTGATGGCCCAGATCAAGGTCGACCGGCTCGACGACGCCGGCTGGACGGCGTTCGCCCGCGAGGCTGCGCGCGAGAGCGGGCACGCCGCAGCCCTGGAAGCGGCCGACCTGCCGGCCGAGCTGGTCGAGCACGCCGACGAGGCCGGCGCCGAGGTGCTGCCCGGCCCCGGTGACATCGACACCGCCTGCGAGTGCGACGCGTGGGCGCAGCCGTGCCTGCACACCCTGGCGCTGCTCTACCAGCTCGCGTGGCACACCGACCGCGATCCCTACATCCTGCTGCTGCTGCGCGGACGCACCCGCGAGCAGCTCCTGGCCGAGGTGGGTGCCCTCGCCTCGGGCGGGACGGCCCCTGGTGTCGAGGAGCGCGAGGAGGCCCGCGCCCGCGCCGCGCAGGTGCTGGCCCTGGCCGAGGACGCACCCGCCGGTCACGGGCTGGCCGACGCGGCGGTGGCGGCGTACGACGAGGCGGTCGCGCGGCTGCTCTAGTCGTCGGTGTCGGTGCTCGCGCCTAGCGTGACGGCATGACCCGGCACTGGATCAACACGATCAGTCTCGAGCACGTGCAGCGAGGTGTCGAGGGTGGGTTCACCCAGGCCGACCACGGCAAGGACACCCGACTGCGGCGGCTGCAGCCGGGTGACCGGATCGCGTTCTACAGCCCCCGCACCGCCATGCGGTCCGGCGACCCGCTCCAGCAGTTCACGGCCCTGGGGACGGTCACGGGCGCCGAGCCCTACCAGGTCGAGGTGAGCCCGGACTTCCGTCCCTGGCGTCTCGAGATCGCGTTCGAGGACGTGTCGCCGGCCCCGATCAGGCCCCTGCTCGAGGAGCTGTCCTTCATCACCGACGTGACGAAGTGGGGATTCCCGTTCCGCCGCGGGCTGTTCGAGATAGACGCCTCGGACATGAACGTCGTCGCCGGCGCTATGCGGGCGAGCTGACCCGGCGCTGCTCGACGTGCGCTTCGGCGACCCCGAGGGCGAGGGCAGCCATCCGGGTCAGCAGCGGCCGCATCTCCTCGGGTGGCAGGAAGGCGCTGTGCGGGGTGGAGTTGATCAGCCCGAAGGTCGCGTGCACGACCGCCCGTGACTCCCTCTGGGTCAGGTCCCCGTCCACCGCGCGAAGCTGACGGGCCCAGACCTCGACGTACTTGCGCTGCGTCTCGCGCACCCGTTCCCGGGCCTCGAGCGGGAGCGCCGACCAGTCGCGGTCCTGGACCACGATGAGTGCCTGGTGGTCCAGCGCGAAGCTGACGTGCCAGTCGATCAGCGAGCGCAGGGCGTCCTCGGGCGAGGCAGCCTCACGCGCACGTTCGCGGCCGACGCTCAGCAGCTCGTCGCTGATGCTCACCAGCATCTCGGCCAGCACGGCGTCCTTCGACCGGAAGTGGCGATAGAGCGCCGGGCCGGAGAAACCGCAGGCAGCGCCGAGCTCCGCGATCGAGACCCCGTGGAAGCCCTTCTGGGCGAACAGCTCGGCCGCCGTCGCCAGGATCTGCTCTCGCCGGTTCACGGCGCCAAGGTTAGCGGTCGCTAACTGACGTGGGACAACTGCTTGCACCCGACAACCAAGCAGGAGTAGGACAGAGGGAGCACACGTCCTGACTCGGGCCGGCCGTGGGCCGGCATGCACGGAGGAGCTCGCATGTCCGCCACCAGCGCCTCACCCGCCCGTACGCCGCTGACGCCGGACCAGCGCAACGCCTTCTTCGCGGCGCTCCTCGGCTGGACGATGGACGCCTTCGACTACTTCATCGTCGTGCTCGTCTACGCCGACATCGCCGAGACCTTCGGCAAGTCGAAGGAGACCGTCGCGTTCCTGACGACCGCCACCCTGCTGATGCGACCGATCGGTGCCTTCATCTTCGGCTTCTGGGCCGACAAGGTCGGACGCCGGAAGCCCCTCATCGTCGACGTGGTCTTCTACTCGACCGTCGGGTTCCTGTGCGCCTTCGCCCCCAACTTCACCGTGCTGCTGGTCCTCCGACTCCTCTACGGCATCGGGATGGGCGGCGAGTGGGGTCTCGGCGCCGCCCTGGCGATGGAGAAGATCCCCAAGGAGCGACGCGGCTTCTTCTCCGGCGCGCTGCAGCAGGGCTACGCCATCGGCTACCTGCTCGCCGCGGTCTCCTTCCTGATCATCAGCGAGGGTCTCGGGCTCTCCTGGCGCTGGTTGTTCGCCCTCTCGATCCTGCCCGCCCTGATCAGCCTGTTCATCCGGACCCGGGTGGGCGAGTCCGAGGCCTGGGAGTCCAGCAAGGAGCAGATGAAGCTCACCCAGACCAGCGTCAAGGACGTCATCTTCACCTGGCCGATCCTGCGCCGGTTCCTCTACCTCGTGCTGCTGATGACCGCGTTCAACTGGATGAGCCACGGGACCCAGGACGTCTACCCGACCTTCCTCAAGTCCACCGACCAGGGTGGCGCCGGGCTCGCGGAGTCGACGGCTCTGCAGATCGCGATCGTCTACAACATCGGCGCGATCATCGGCGGCCTCTTCTTCGGCGGGCGTTCGGAGCGCTTCGGCCGGCGCTACACGATCGCGTTCTGCGCGGCCCTGGCACTGCCGGTCGTTCCCCTGTTCGCCTACTCGACCAGCGCCGGGATGCTCGTGCTCGGGTCGTTCCTGATGCAGGTGCTGGTCCAGGGCGCCTGGGGCGTCATCCCCGCTCACCTCACCGAGATGTCACCGGACGCCATCCGGGGTTTCTACCCCGGCGTCACCTACCAGCTCGGCAACGTCTTCGCCGCCCTCAACCTGCCCATCCAGGAGCACCTGGCCGCCTCGCACGGCTACCCGTTCGCGCTCGCGGTGACGATCGTCCCGGTGCTGCTGATCGTGATCGTCGTCGTGCTGCTCGGCAAGGAGGCCAAGGGGATCGAGTTCGGCCGACAACCCGACGAGGCTCCCGCCACCGTCTGAGCCGAGCGTCCCTGGCGCACCAGGTTAACGATCGCTAACATTGCCCGGTGCCCACATCGATGAAGACGCTGGTCGAGGAGCTCCGGGACCGCACGTCCCGGGTCCGTCAGGGCGGTTCGGAGTCGGCCCGCAGCAAGCACACCGACCGGGGCAAGATGCTGGCCCGCGACCGGGTCGACGCGCTGCTCGACCCCGGGAGCCCGTTCCTCGAGCTGAGCCCCCTGGCGGCGTACGGGATGTACGGCGACGACGACTACAGCGTGCCCAGTGCCAGCATCGTCACCGGGATCGGCCGGATCGAGGGACGCGAGTGCGTCGTCGTCGCCAACGACGCGACCGTCAAGGGCGGCACCTACTACCCGATCACCGTCAAGAAGCACCTCCGGGCCCAGGAGGTGGCGCGAGCGAACAAGCTGCCGTGCATCTACCTGGTCGACTCCGGTGGTGCGTTCCTGCCCATGCAGGACGAGGTCTTCCCCGACAAGGAGCACTTCGGCCGGATCTTCTTCAACCAGGCCAACCTGTCTGCCGAGGGGATCCCGCAGATCGCCGCCGTGATGGGCTCGTGCACCGCGGGCGGCGCCTACGTGCCCGCGATGTCGGACGAGACCGTGATCGTCCGGGACCAGGGCACGATCTTCCTCGGCGGCCCACCGCTGGTGAAGGCCGCGACCGGTGAGGTGGTCACTGCCGAGGAGCTCGGAGGCGGCGACGTGCACGCCCGCACGTCCGGCGTCGTCGACCACCTCGCCGAGGACGACGCCCACGCCTTGCAGATCGTGCGCTCCATCGTGGCGACGCTGCCGGCCCCGTCCCCGTCGGTTGAGGAGCGAGCGCAGCGAGCGTCTCGAAGCCAGGGGGCGACCACCGAGGTCGAGGAACCGGTCAAGGATCCCGCCGAGCTCTACGACGTGGTCCCCGCCGACACCCGCACGCCGTACGACGTGCGCGAGGTGATCACCCGGATCGTCGACGGCAGCCGGTTCCACGAGTTCAAGAAGCTCTACGCCGAGACCCTCGTGTGCGGCTTCGCCAAGGTGTGGGGCCACGACGTCGGCATCGTCGCCAACAACGGGATCCTGTTCTCCGAGTCGGCCCGCAAGGGCGCGCACTTCATCGAGCTGTGCAACCAGCGCAAGACCCCGATCGTGTTCCTGCAGAACATCACCGGCTTCATGGTGGGCAAGGAGTACGAGAACGCCGGCATCGCCCGCGACGGCGCGAAGCTGGTCACCGCGGTCGCGTGCTCGGTGGTGCCGAAGTTCACGATCGTGATCGGCGGCTCGTTCGGTGCCGGCAACTACGGCATGTGCGGTCGCGCCTACGACCCCCGGTTCCTGTGGATGTGGCCCAACGCCCGGATCTCGGTGATGGGCGGCGACCAGGCCGCGGCCGTGCTGGCGACGGTCCGGCGGGACGGGATCGAGAGCAAGGGCGGTGAGTGGTCCGCCGAGGACGAGGAGGAGTTCAAGACCCCGATCCGCGACCAGTACGAGCACCAGGGCTCGCCCTACTACTCGACCGCTCGGCTGTGGGACGACGGCATCATCGACCCGCTCGAGACTCGGCGCGTCCTCGGCATGGGGCTCGCCGCCGCGGCCAACGCGCCGATCCCCCCGCCGCGCTACGGCATCTGGAGGATGTGAATGATCCAGAGACTGCTGATCGCCAACCGCGGCGAGATCGCCTGCCGGATCATCCGCACGGCGCGAGCGATGGGGATCCACACCATCGCGGTCCACTCCGAGCTCGACCGCTCCGCGCCGCACGTGTACGACGCCGACGAGGCCGTGCTGATCGATTCCTACCTCGACATCGACGCGGTCGTCGGAGCGGCCCGCGCGACGCAGGCGGACGCGATCCACCCCGGTTACGGCTTCCTCTCCGAGCGCTCCGCCTTCGCGCGCGCGCTCGAGGACGCCGGGATCGTCCTCGTGGGCCCCAGCGCCGACGTGATGGAGCAGATGGGCCGCAAGGACCACGCCCGCGAGGTCGCCGTGGCTGCCGGCGTCGCCGTCGTCCCCTCCTACGACCTCGACGCCGACCCAGGCGGTTTCGACTACCCCGTGCTCGTGAAGGCGGCAGCCGGCGGTGGTGGCAAGGGGATGCGGATCGTCCGCAGCGAGGGTGAGTACGCCGAGGCGGTCTCCGCCGCCCGCCGCGAGGCCAGCTCGGCCTTCGGCGACGACACCATGATCATCGAGAAGTACGTCGAGTCGGGACGCCACATCGAGGTCCAGGTGCTCGCCGACCGCCACGGCAACGTCGTGCACCTCTTCGAGCGCGACTGCTCCACCCAGCGACGACACCAGAAGGTGCTCGAGGAGGCGCCGGCCCCCACGATCACCGCGGAGCAGCGCGCCGAGATCACCTCGGCCGCAGTCGCCCTGGCCACCGAGGTCGGCTACGAGAACGCCGGCACGGTCGAGTTCCTGCTCGACACCGCCAGCGGTCAGGCCTACTTCCTGGAGATGAACACCCGCCTCCAGGTGGAGCATCCCGTGACCGAGCTGGTGACAGGCCTGGACCTGGTCGAGCTCCAGCTCCAGGTCGCCGGCGGGGAGAAGCTGCCGTTCATCCAGGACGACCTGCGCCTCGAGGGCCACGCGATCGAGGCGCGCGTCTACGCCGAGGACTCGTTCAACGGGTTCCTTCCCCAGGCCGGCACGGCGACGATCGTCCGCTGGCCCGCCCCGGTGGTTGAGGAGCGAGCGCAGCGAGCGTCTCGAAACCAAGTGCGCGTCGACCACGCCCTGGCGAGCGGCCAGGTCGTCTCCACGTCGTACGACCCGATGCTGGGCAAGGTGATCGCCCACGGACCCGACCGCGAGGCCGCACGCCGGGCGCTGGTGGCGGCGCTGGACGAGACGGCCGTGCTCGGCTTCACCACCAACGTCGGGTTCCTCCGTGTCCTCGCCGCCAGTGACGAGTTCCGCGACGCGACCATCGACACGGCCTGGCTGGACCATGCAGACGTACCGGCGCCGGACGCCGACCTGGCCCGCACGATCGCCGCGTGGGTGCCGGCGATGCTGGCGGCGGAGCACGGCGAGACCGGGCCGTTCCACTCGGACGGCTTCCGGCTCGGCGCCGCACCCGCTCCCACCCGCGTCGAGCTCGACCGCGTCGTCCTGGTCGACCGCGCTCGCGGGCTGGTCGACGACGTCCCGGTCACGCAGTTCTCGGCAGCGCTGCACGTCGTCCGTCTCGAGGTCGCCGGGCGGCGCGTCCAGGCCGTCGTGAACGCGACCGCGCACTCGGTCGAGGTGGTGGTCCACGGGCAGCGGTTCCTCTTCGAGCGGCCGGATCCCTTCGCCGGGGCCACGGCCGTGGTCGGCGAAGGCATCCTCACCGCGCCGATGCCCGGCACCGTGCTCGCGGTCGACGTCGCCGAGGGGGATGCTGTCGAGGAGGGGCAGCGGCTCGGCGTACTGGAGGCGATGAAGATGGAGCTGGCACTGAAGGCGCCGTACGCCGGCACCGTCGCCGCCGTCGGCGCCGCCACCGGCGACCGGGTCGCCCTCGGCGCGATGCTCTTCGAAGTCGCGGCGGAAGACAACGAGGCGGTCGAGCAGTGAGCGCAGCGAACGAACAGACGAGACCCCGTGGCCTCCCGGAGAGGGTCACCATCTACGAGGTCGGCCCCCGCGACGGCCTGCAGAACGAGAAGGGCATCGTCCCGGTCGAGGCCAAGGCCGAGTTCATCCACCGCCTGCTGGCCGCAGGACTCCCGGTCGTGGAGGCCACCAGCTTCGTGCACCCGAAGTGGGTCCCCCAGCTGGCCGACGCCGGCGAGCTGATGACCCGGCTGATCGACGGGGACCTCGGTGACGCCGGCAAGGACCTCCCGGTGCTGGTGCCCAACGAGCGCGGGCTCGACCGCGCCCTGGAGCTCGGGTGTCGGCACATCGCGATCTTCGGCAGCGCCACCGAGACGTTCGCCCAGCGCAACCTCAACCGCAGCCTGGACGAGCAGTTCGCGATGTTCGAGCCGACGGTGAAGCGTGCGCGCGAGGCGGGGCTGGACGTGCGCGCCTACGTCAGCATGTGCTTCGGCGACCCGTGGGAGGGCGTGGTGCCGATCGACCAGGTCGTCGACGTGGGCAAGCGCCTCTTCGACCTGGGCGCCAGCCAGCTCTCCCTCGGCGACACCATCGGGGTCGGCACGGCGGGCCACGTCTCGGACCTGCTCACCGCCTTCAACGAGGCCGGCCTGCCGGACGAGTCGCTCGCCCTGCACTTCCACGACACCTACGGCCAGGCCCTCGCCAACGCCCTCGCCGGGCTGCAGCACGGCGTCACCACCTTCGACGCGAGCGCAGGCGGCCTCGGCGGCTGCCCCTACGCCGAGAGCGCCACCGGCAACCTGGCCACCGAGGACCTGGTCTGGATGCTGCACGGCCTGGGCATCGAGACCGGGGTCGACCTGGGCTCGTTGGTGGGGACCAGCCGGTGGATGGCCGATCTGCTCGGGCGACCCAGTCCCTCGCGTGTGGTCACGGCGCTGACACCCGGCACAATGCCTGCATGAGTCGGCCCCGTCGCACCCGCTGGTCACGCGGCTGATGGGCGAGGTCTCCTACGAGCAGGCGGTCACGTCCTGGGCCACGCACCTCCGCGAGGGCGGGACGACTCCCTGGGACCGGTTCCGCGACCAGGCCGCGACGTCCTTCGGTCCCCTCGTCACGCCGCTCCCCGACGGCGTCCACCTCGAGCTGGTGCGTCGGATCAACCTGGCCTCCGGCGGCGAGGCGCACCCGGGCCTGGTCGACCTGGTGCTCGCGACGGTCGCCCCCGGACGGGGCCGGGTCGACATCCCACTCCCCTGGCCCGACTCGCCCCCACGGTTCGGCATCGCACCGATGGATCCGCTCGCGCTGCCGTCCCAGGAGCTGGTGCGGCTCTCGGTCGGCGTGCTCGCGCGGCTGCTGCCCGGCGTGCCCGTCCCGACGCCACGCCCGGCCAGGCCGCGGTGGCCGCTGCCGTGGCGCCGACGGTTCCGGCTGCACGGGTCACCGGGGACCGTGGCGGCCGTGCGGCAGGCGTTGCTCACCCAAGGCCTGGTGGAGAGCGACTGGCGCCCGACCCACGTCGTCATCGCCCGCCCGATCGAGGTGATGATGGCCGAGCACTGGGCGGCGAGCGTGCAGGCCGGAGGCATCCTGAGGTGGAGCACGCTGTGGCGACGGACGCAGGCCACGGGTCGACTGCCCGGCCGGATCGACGTGGCCACGATCGCCGGACGTCTCGGCGACCAGGCCGGCCGGCGTGACCGGAACCTGCACGTGGTCGTCGCCCGCGACGCTCACCACGCCCTCACCCTCACGGCCGGACTGCTGCGGGCGCGGACCGTCGAGGCACCGGCCGTGGGTGACCCCTCCGCGAGCGACCTGCTCCGGCGGTTGAACCGCCTCACCGCCCTCACCCACGGAACGGCTCACGTGCGGACGATCTCGGCCACCCTGGTGCGGCTGCTCGCGGATGCACCCGTCCCGGGCGACGTACCCCCGCCGGTGGTTCCCGGCGCGTCGCTGCCCTGGGCCAGGGCCGTGGCCGAGGCGAACCGCGACGCGATCGCGCGCGCTGGCTACGCTGTGCACGGCGATCCGGGCACCCTGCTGCCGGCAGACCTCCGGCGTCCCGAGACCATCGACCGCGACCGCACGCTCGACCTGGCCGTCAACGCCAGCCTCCGGGCCTGGCAGCTGCAGGAGGCACCCACGTGACCCGACGGGTACTCCTGCACGTCGGTGCTCCGAAGACCGGCACGTCGTTCGTCCAGGACATCTTGTTCACCCACCGCGAGGCGCTGCGCGAGCAGGGCATCCTCTACCCGGCGGAGCGGGAGGACGCCCACTTCCTGGCGGCGCTCGACCTGATGGACCTGCCCTGGGGCGGGCTCGAGAAGCAGGCAGCCGGGGCGTGGGACCGTCTCGCCGACGAGGTGCGCGCCTGGCCCGGGACCTCGATCATCAGCCACGAGATCCTGGGACGGGCCTCGCGGATCAGCGTCGCCCGGGCGCTCGACTCGCTCCGCGGCTCACCGGGCGACGAGGCCGAGCTCCACATCGTCTACTCCGCGCGGGACCTCGTGCGCCAGATCCCGGCCGAGTGGCAGGAGAACGTCAAGCACCGTCGCACCCGCACCTACGCCTCGTTCCTGGAGGCCCTGCGTGACCCGGAGCGGAGCACCGACGTCGGCAGCTGGTTCTGGGGCGTCCAGGAGGTGCCGGACGTGCTCGACCGGTGGGGTGGCTCGATCCCCCGCGAACGGATCCACCTCGTCACGGTCCCACCGCCCGGGGCGAGCAAGACGCTGCTCTGGGAGCGCTTCGCCGGCCTGTTCGGCATCGACCCCCTGGAGTTCACCCCCACCGACCGGGCGAACGCGTCGCTCGGCGTACCCGAGTCCACGATGGTCCGCCGGCTCAACGAGCGCCTCAACCACGTGCTCCCCAACCACCACTACCGCTCGCTGGTGCGCGAGATGCTGGTGCACCGCAACCTCTCGAACCACGAGGGGTCACCGCGGCTCTCGTTGCCTCCCGACGTGCACGCGTGGGCCAGCGCGCTCGGGCGCTCGTGGGTCAGCGAGCTCGCGCTGCGCGGGTACGACGTCGTCGGCGACCTCGACGACTTGATCGCCGGCGAGCCCCGCCCCTTCGTCGACCCCGACGACTGCGACGAGGAGGCCGTGGCCGACTCGGCGATCGAGGCGCTGTCGATCATGACCGGCGAGGCCGCCAAGCTGCGGGACGTCGAGGTGGAGCTGCACGCCGTCATCCAGGACCTGATGGGCCAGCTCGACGAGTTCCACGGCACCCGCACCTACAAGCTCAAGGAGCGGCTGGTGGCCGCGTCGCAGACGAACGTCCTCGCTCGCGGTGGGCTCTCGGCCTACCGCCGTCTGCGGGGCAGGAACTCGCGCCCCACGTAGCGACCGATCTGCCAGGTGCTGTAGGCGTCGGCGCCCAGGCCCACGAACCCACCCACCAGGGGGATGCGGCGTACGACGGTGCGGGCCAGCTTCTTGCCGGCGACGCGCGAGATCAGCTCGGAGGCCACCTCGTTGGCCATCACCACCGACAGCTGCGGGTCGTGCACGGGTGCCGTCGCCAGCGCCATCGGCGTCCCGGGGAGCTGCTTCTTCTTGATCATCGCCAGCATCCGCTCCTCGCCGAGCAGGCTGGCCAGGATGGCCGTGCGCACCCGCGGGTCGTCGAGGTCGTAGCCGCGCAGGTGCAGGATCCCGGCCACCATCCGGCACTGGATCAGCGCCAGGCCGGCGAGGTTGGCCGGGATGGTGAAGGTCATCGTGACGAGGCCGCCGATGTTGGTCAGGAAGCCCTGGCCGCCGGCCAGCCGCACGTTGTTCTCGATGACCTCGTGGATCCCCTTGTCCACGTTGCCCTTCTGCTCGTCGAGCTGCTTGTCGGCCGCCACCGCGGCACTGTCCAGCGGACCGACGCCCTTGATGGCGCGGTCCAGCGCCTGGTGGACGAAGCCGGCAGTGACGTGGGGGGCGACCTGGGTCACCCTGGGTGCCAGGCCCTGCGCGGCGCGCTTGGTGAAGCTCATGCCCCCAGCCTACGGACCGGGCCTGCAACGATGGGCTTCGTGCCCGTCGAACCTCCCCCGACCCCGTGGGACTTCCCGCCGGTGGACGGGGTCCGGGGCGACCTCGTGGCGGTCGGGGCCGACCTCGAGCCGGGCACCGTGCTCGCCGCCTACCGCAGCGGCCTGTTCCCGATGGCCGTCGACGACCCCACGGGGTCCGGTCAGCTCGCCTGGTGGTCGCCCGAACGGCGCGGGGTGCTGCCCCTGGACGGCCTCCGGGTCACGCGGTCGCTGCGCCAGTCGAGCCGGCACTTCGAGGTCCGCGTCGACACCGCCTTCGCCGAGGTGGTCGCCGGCTGCGCCGACCCCCGCCGCACGGGCGCCTGGATCGACGAGGACATCGTGGCGGCGTACACCGAGCTGCACCGCCTCGGCTGGGCGCACAGCGTCGAGGCGTGGCGCGACGGGGAGCTCGGCGGAGGCCTGTACGGCGTGGCCATCGGTGGCCTGTTCGCCGGCGAGTCGATGTTCACGAGGGCCCGGGACGCCTCGAAGGTCGCACTGCGCGGACTCGTCGACCTGCTCAGCGACGAGTACGCCGAGGATCGGCTGCTCGACACGCAGTGGCTGACCCCGCACCTCGCCACGCTCGGGGTCCGGGAGATCCCGCGACGGGACTACCTCGGCCGCCTCGACGACGCGCTCAGGCTGCCCCTGCCACGGCCGTTCGGTGGTTGAGGAGCTGGCGACGCAAACCCGCTAGACGACGAGCGGGGCACCCTCGCCGTCGCCCACCATGGGGCGGCCGGCATCGGCCCAGTCGATCATCCCGCCGGCCAGGTTCACCGCCTCGAACCCCTTCTCGCGCAGGAACGCGGTGGCCTGGGAGGACCGGCCCCCGACCTTGCAGACCACCAGCAGCTGCTGGTCGTCCGGGAGCTCGGCCAGTCGCTCGGGGAGCTGGGTCAACGGGATGTGCAGGGCCCCGTCGATGCGACCGTGCTGCCACTCGACGGGCTCACGGACGTCGAGCACGGTGACGCCGGCCGGGAGCGGGTCGGGGACCTGGGCGACCTCGATCGTCGGGACTTCAATCATGTGAGGAGGCTACTTCAGCAACCGGGACATCCGTCGGTCCGCCAGGGGTTTGCCGCCGGTCTGGCAGGTCGGGCAGTACTGCAGGCTCGAGTCGGCGAAGCTGACCTCGCGCACCGTGTCACCGCAGACCGGGCACTTCTCGCCCGCTCGGCCGTGCACCGCGAGGTGGCTCTTCTTCTCGCCCTTGAGCTCGCTCGCGGCCAGCCCGGCGGACCGGATCACCGCGTCGCCGAGCACGGTCCGGATCGCGTCGTAGAGCGTCTCGAGCTCGGTGTCGTCCAGGCTGTTCGCCGGCTTGAACGGTGAGAGCCGGGCGGCGTGCAGCAGCTCGTCGGAGTAGGCGTTGCCGATGCCGGCGATGTTGCTCTGGAGCCGGAGCACGCCCTTGATCTGGGCCCGCCCCGCCCCCTGCAGGATCTCGCTGAGCACGTCGATCGTGAAGTCCTCGGCCAGGGGATCGGGGCCGAGGCGGGCGATGCCCTCGATCTCGGCGGGGTCGCGGACGACGTACAGCGCCAGGCTCTTGCGGGTCCCGGCCTCGGTGATGTCGAGCCCGGCGCCGTTGTCGAGCACGATCCGCGCCGCGAGCGGTGACTTGCTGTTCGGCCGGGCCGGGAGCGCGGGCACCTCGTCCTTCCAGCGCACCCAGCCCGCACGTGCCAGGTGCAGCACGAGGTGGGTCCCGGAGACGTCGATGTCCAGGAACTTGCCGTGCCGGCTGACGCCGTCGACCATGCCGCCGGCCAGGGCGGTCACCGGTGGGTCGTAGGTCTTCAGGCAGCTGAAAGCCGCGATGTCGACGCGCACGATCGCGCGCCCGTCCAGTCGTCGCGACAGGTCCACGACCAGCGCTTCTACCTCGGGCAGCTCAGGCACCGGACCACGGTACTGCGGTAACCCACGCTGCCGAGCGTCGTTTGTCCCACCATGCGCCGCCCTCACGCTCGTTCCCTGCTCGCCCTCGGGTCCGGGCTCGCCCTGGCCCTGGCCCTGGCGATGCTCCCGGGCTCGGCCACCGCCGACTCCGCCCCGTCGGGCCCGGCGCCGGGCACCCCGGCGTACGTGGCCCGGGACGCGCAGAACATCCAGGACGCCTACGGCCGCGTCACCGGCCCCGGCGGCCAGCTGCAGAACCCGGCCTACCTCCCGGCGCTCACGCTCGCAGGCACGGCCGACCAGACCGCGCAGCTGCTGGAGCAGGCGGCCTCCCCCACCCGGATCGCCGTGACCCCGGGCCGGGTCGTGCCCGGCTGGAACGTCGGCAACCCGCTGCGCGCCGGCTGGAACGGCACCCGCGGCCTCAGCCAGCGGATCTCGTTCACCAACCGCTACGGCGCGTTGCTGAACGGCACCGTCTACCGACCGAAGCCGGGGGCACGCGACCCCTACACCGGCCAGGTGCTCACGGGTCCGTTCCCCGGAGCGGTGATCACCGAGGGCTCCGTGCAGGGCAGCGAGGGCATGTACCGCTGGCTGGCCCAGGACCTCGCCGAGCGCGGCTACGTCGTGCTCACCTACGACGTGCAGGGTCAGGGTGGCGGCGAGACGCTCCCCCACGAGCCGACACCCCTTCCTGGTTCGACCCAGCCTGGCGGCCAGATCAACGCACTGCCGTTCTGCAACCCGTTCGCGACCCCGCGCGACGGCGAGCAGCTCGGCTGCCCCGGTGTGCCCGCCCAGCAGCTGTCCAACTTCGTGGTCGGCACCGAGGACGCCCTGTCCTTCTTCACCTCGACGCCGTCGAGGCACTACGCCAACCCGCGCTCGGAGGGCGCGAAGGTGAGCACGCACAACCCCTACTGGCAGCTGTTCGACCGCTCGGTCGACCGTCGTACGGCGACCCCGGGACGCACCTCGAAGATCGCGATCATCGGGCACTCGATGGGAGCGGCCGCGGTCTCCAAGGTCCAGGGCACCGACCGCCGCGTGGCCGCCGTGGTGGCCCTCGACAAGCTCACCGGCCCCGGCGCCTCCGGGCCGCTCGACGGGTCCGGCAACAAGCCGGTCGTACCCGCACTCGCGCTGCAGTCGGAGTACGGCTTCACCGTCTCGCCGTACCTCACCAGCGGTGGCTCCTCGCTCACCCCGCAGCCCAGCCCGGACGGGCCGGATCCGAAGCGTGAGCGCGCCACCGGCTACGACTCCTGGCGCCGCGCCGGGGTCGACAGCATGCTCGTGGTCCCACGGGCCTCGACGCACCTGGAGTACACCGACATCCCGCTCGTGCTGCCGGCCAGCCGCTACGGCCAGGACCTGTCCAGCCACTACGTGCAGGCGTGGCTCGACCGCTACCTCAAGCACCGGAGCAACGACGCGGCGCTGACCGGCGGCACCTTCCGCTACCTCGAGCCCCGCGGCAACGGGGTCTGGGCGCCGACCACCCTGAAGCGTGCTTCGCTGCTGAGCTTCTACTACTGCTCGGCCTACGGCTTCCACTCCGGCTCGCGGGTGCTCGGCAACGGCGACGTCGCCGGCGTGGGCGGCTGCTCCTAGCGCGATTGGTACCTTGCCCGGATGGACCCCCACGGCGCCGTCGCGCGCGCCCGCGGGGTTGCCCGTCGCCTCGTCCGCGGCCGTCCACCCGCGGCGCCGGCGACCTACCCGCCGCCCCCGACGCGAGCTCGTGTCGGTGCTCGCGAGCGTGCGATGGGAGGGGCCGGCACTGCGACTCACCGGCTGGGCCTACGTGCCCGGCTCCTCGGTGACCCCGGAGACCAGACCCCGCCTGGCCATCAGGCTCGAGGACGTCCACCGCTCGGTCGTCGCTGAGGCCGACGTCGTGCAGGTGGACGACACGACCGTGAACGAGGCGGCCGGAGACGCGAAGCACGACTACCGCGGGGCCGCGTTCGAGGCGACCGTCGACCTCGCCGGCCTGCGGCGGGCGCGGCGGACCGTGGACGGTGGTTTTCACCCTGGGCCCAGGCGACGCGAGCGACTCAGCGCCGTTCGCCGAGCGCGACCAGCACGGCAGCGCCGGGTTCCTGGTCCCCGGTCCGGGGGTCCGGCCGGTGTGGAGCGAGACCAACGGCCTGGTGCTGCACCCGGGCAGCGAACCGGGACCCGCGCCGAGCCCACCGGTCGTCGCCACCTCGGTCGAGGTGGACCCGGTCGCCGCGACCCTGCTGGTCCGAGGTCGGGCCGGCAGCGGCCGGCCCTCCTTCGAGCTCCGGGGTCCGCGCCAGTCGGTCGTCACGGACGTCGCCTGGCAGGGCGACTCGTTCACGGCGACGGTGCCGCTGCTCGCGCCCGACTGGTACGGCGACCCGCGTCCCCTGGTCACCGGCACCTACCGGTTGCTCGCCCAGTCCGGGGACGGCACTCCTGTCGAGGTCGCGCTGGCGCCCTCCTGCCTCGAGACGCTCGGGCACTGGGTCCGGGGCGACCGGTTCCACGCCCGGGTCGAGCGCACGCGCGCGGGCGGCGTACGACTCCGGATCGACCCGCCGCTCCGGGACGACGAGCGCGGGGCCTTCGCCCAGATGCAGCTGCGCCGCGGTTACCACGCGATGCCGCCAGTGGCGGAGCGAACGGGCCCTGCTGTCGCCTACTACGAGTGCTACTACGGCGTCAGCGCCACCGACAGCGCGCGGGCCATCCACGACGAGCTGGTCCGGCGCGAGCCGGGCGTGCGCCAGGTCTGGGGGGTCGCCGACCTGTCCGTCCCGGTGCCACCGGGGTCGGAGGCGGTGCTGCGGCACAGCCGGGAGTGGTGGGAGGTGCTGGGCAGCGCGGCCTACCTCACCTTCAACGCGGGCCTCCCCGCCGGGCTGGTACGCCGCCCGGGACAGGTGCTCGTCCAGACCTGGCACGGCACGCCCCTCAAGCTGCTCGGCCACGACCGCCCCGTCAACCACGGGAAGGACGGCTTCGAGCAGTCGACCAGACGCTACGTCTCCCGCTGGGACCACCTGCTCGCCGGCAACCCGCACAGCGCCGAGGCGTTTCGCAGCGCGTGGTTCTACGAGGGGCCGGTGCACCAGCTCGGCTACCCCCGCAACGACGCCCTCGCCCGATCCGACGCCGAGCACGTCGGCCGCGTCCGCGACCGGCTCGGCATCACCGAGGGCCAGGTCGCGGTGCTCTACGCACCCACGTGGCGTGAGGGCTCCCGGGTGATGCCGGAGCTGCTCGACCTCGATCGGCTGGGCGAGCTCCTCGGCCACGACGTCGTCTTCCTGGTGCGGGGGCACATGAACATCTCTCGCTGGCGCAACCGGCCGCAGGGACGTTCGGTCATCGAGGTGACGACCTACCCGGAGATCAACGACCTGTTCGCGGTCGCCGACGTCGCGATCACCGACTACTCCTCGATCATGTTCGACTACTCGGTCACCGGGAAGCCGATGCTGTTCTTCGTCCCCGACCTCGACGACTACCGGGACCGTAGGCGCGGCGTCTACTTCGACCTCGGCGAGAGCGCACCCGGTCCGCTGCTCGCCACCACCGACGAGGTCGCCGAAGCCTTGCGGACCCTGGACCCCGCGGCGTACGAGCAGGAGTACGGCGAGAGGTACGCCGCCTGGCGCGCCCGCTTCAATCCCCGCGACGACGGCCAGGCCTCCGTCCGCGTCGTGGACGAGATCTACCGGTTCGACTGAGGCTCTGGTCTCACCACGGCGCTCGGGGGAGAATCGGGTATGGCCGCCACCGCACCCACCGTCCTGGGAGCCGAGTTCTTCCTCGACACCCGCGGTGACGCGCGCTCGCTGCGGATCCGGTGGCACCACGAGGACGGCCTGGTCCTGCTCTCGCTGTGGCGCGGGGCCGAGTGCACCGGCACGTTCCGGCTCGCGATCGACGAGGTGCCCGTGCTGATCGAGGCGCTGCGCTCCGGGCTGGACGCGACGTACGACACCACGACTCGCTAGGGAGATCTACGGGATTCGCTAGACACCCCGATACCCTCCGATCGTGGATCCCGTCCAGAACCCCTACGCGCCCGGCGCCGGCCAGCGACCACCCGAGCTCGCGGGCCGCGACCGCGAGCTCCGGCAGTTCGGGGTCACCCTCGAGCGGGTGGCGGCCGGCCGACCGGACCGCAGCATGGTGCTCTCCGGCCTGCGCGGGGTCGGCAAGACGGTGCTGCTCAACGCTCTGCGCAGCATCGCCGTGAAACGCGCCTGGGGGACGGGCAAGATCGAGGCCCGGCCCGACCAGTCCCTGCGGCTGCCGCTCGCGCAGGCGGTGCACGCCGCCGTCCGCGAGGTCGCGCATCGACACCGTGACGCCGACCGGGTCGACGAGGTGGCCGGCGTGCTCAAGGCGTTCGCGCTGCGCACCAGCCTCGAGGACCGCAAGGCCCGGCCCGGACAGCCGCGCTGGCAGCCGCCGACGGACGTGGTCGCCGCCCACGGCCGGGCCGACTCCGGCGACCTCGAGCTCGACCTGATCGAGCTGTTCACCGACGTCGCCGCCCTGGCCGGTGACCTCAATGTCGGCATCGCGCTGTTCGTCGACGAGATGCAGGACATCCCCGCCACCGACCTGTCGGCGCTGTGCGGCGCGTGCCACGAGATCAGCCAGCAGGGCGCCCCGCTGATCATCGTCGGCGCCGGGCTGCCGCACCTGCCGGTCGCGCTGGCCTCCTCCAAGTCGTACGCCGAGCGGCTGTTCCGCTACGTCGTGGTCGACCGGCTCCCGCGCGAGATGGCCGAGCGCGCCTGGACCGTGCCCGCCGCGAGCGAGGACGCGACGTACGAGCCGCGAGCGCTGGAGGAGCTCTACCGCCTCACCGACGGCTACCCCTACTTCGTCCAGGCCTACGGCAAGGTCACCTGGGACGTCGCCGTCGAGTCCCCGATCACCTGGGCCGACGTGATGCAGGCAGCCCCCGAGGCCGAGTCGGAGCTGGCCGTCGGCTTCTTCGGCGCCCGCTACGAACGGGCCACCCCGGCCGAGCGCGACTACATGGTCGCCATGGCCGACCTCGGCGAGGGCACCGACGACCTCGCCGTCAGCACCGCGGACATCGCCAGGCTGCTCGGCCGCAAGCCGCAGTCGCTGTCCCCCGCCCGCGACGGGCTGATCAAGAAGGGCCTGGTGTTCTCCGGGGAGCGGGGCGCGGTCGCGTTCACCGTGCCCCACTTCGGGAAGTTCCTCCGCAACCAGCGCTGACTCCTTTGCCGGCGTCTCGCCGATCGGTGGCCGGGTGTGGTGATCGCTCCTAGAGTGACCGAGGAGAAGGAGGCCCGATGGCCCGCAAGCTGCTCAAGATCAACGACTCGGCGTGGCTCTTCGCCGAGAGCCACCGCACTCCGATGCAGGTCGGCATGCTCGCCACCTTCCGGGTCCCCGAGGGCGAGCCGACCTTCGTCCAGGACCTCGTCGACCGGTGGCGCCAGGTGCGCGAGTTCCGGCCGCCGTACAACTACCTGTTCAAGATGACCCCCGTCCCCAGCTGGGCCGAGCTGCCGGACGACCAGATCGACCTCGACTACCACCTGCGTCACTCGGCCCTTCCCGGTCCGGGCTCCCAGCGCGAGCTCGGCGTGCTGATCTCGCGGCTGCACTCCGCCAAGATGGACCGGCGTTACCCCCTGTGGGAGTGCCACGTGATCGAGGGGCTGGAGGAGGACCGCTGGTCGCTCTACATGAAGGCCCACCACTCCCAGATCGACGGCGTCGGCGGCATCCGCCTGCTGCGTCGGATCCTGTCGGCGGACCCGGACTCCCGCGGGATGCTGCCGCCGTGGGCGGTCGGCACCCACGGGGCCGACCAGTCCGGGCTCCCGCCCCGGACCAAGGCGGTCGAGACGACCGACTCCGGCCCCGGCCTGCTGGGCACCGTCACGTCCGCGGCCGGGGTCACCGGCTCGCTCGCCAAGACCTTCGCCGAAGGCGTCACCGGGCTCGGCGGCGGCGACCGCGCCGTGCCGTTCCGGGCGCCCAAGACGATCTTCAACGGGCGGATCCACACGCCCCGGCGCTTCGCCACGCAGCACTACTCGATCGAACGGCTCAAGAAGGTGGCCGCGGCCGCCGACGCCTCGCTCAACGACGTCTTCCTGACCATCTGCGGGGGTGCCTTGCGGCGCTACCTCAGCGAGCTCGATGCACTGCCACGCGAGACCCTCACCGCCAACGTGCCGGTCTCGGTCCGGCAGGGAGAGGAGGCGGGAGTCGGCAACGCGATCACCTTCCTCTACTCCTCGATGGGCACCGACATCGAGGACCCGGTGGAGCGGATCGAGGCCATCCGCGCCTCCACCCAGCTGGGCAAGGCGCGGCTCCCGAAGGCGACCGGCGTGACGATGGACCTCTACACCGCCGCACTGATGGCGCCGTTCCTCGGTCAGGCCATCCTCGGTGTCGGTGGCCACGGGCGACCCGTGTTCAACCTGGTCATCTCCAACGTCCCCGGACCCACCGAGCGGCGCTACATCGACGGCTCCCCCCTCGAGGAGATCTACCCGGTGAGCCTGCTGTTCAACGGGCAGGCGCTGAACATCACCGCCGTGAGCTACGACGGCGAGTTCAACATCGGCTACACCGGCTGCCGGGACTCGTTGCCGAGCCTCCAGAAGATCGCCGTCTACAGCGGCGAGGAGCTCGACCGGCTCGAGGCGGAACTTCCCTGACGCGGTCTGAGCGCCTGCCCTGACCGGCACGTCCGCAGGTGCACAATGGCGACATGCTGGAGGGATCCCGGCCTCAGGTCGTGGCACACCGGGGTTCGAGCGATCGCCAGGCCGAGCACACGCTCGGCGCCTACGTCGCGGCGCTGGACGAGGGGGCCCAGGCCTTCGAGTGCGACGTCCGGCTCACCGCTGACGGGCACCTGGTCTGCGTCCACGACCGCAACCTCCGGCGTACGGCGCACCGCGACGCCGTCGTCTCCGCGATGGAGCTCGCCGACCTCGAGGACCTCGACTTCACGTCGTGGAAGAACCCCTGGGCCGACCTCGACGACGAGATGCCGGACTCGGACCCGGATCTCGGCAAGGTCCTGACCCTGCGCCGGCTGCTGGAGACGGTGGCCGACTACCCCCGCCGGGTCGAGCTGGCCATCGAGACCAAGCACCCGACCCGCTACGCGGGGCTGGTCGAGCGGCGCCTGGTGCAGCTCCTGGACGAGTTCGGCTGGACCGGGGACGACTCTCCGGCCCGGGTGATGTCGTTCTCGTGGGTGGCCCTGCGGCGGGTCCGCCGGCTGGCGCCCGACCTCGAGCTGGTGATGCTCGTCGACAACCGGGCGCAGTGGTACCGCGCCCGGCCGTTCGTGGACAACGACTGGATCGTCGGCCCCGGCATCGAGATGGTGCGCGAGCACCCGGACACGCTCCTCAAGCTGCGCGAGTCCGGACGGCGGGTGCACTGCTGGGTGGTGAACACCGAGGAGGACATCGACCGCTGCCTCGAGCTCGGGATCGAGGCGATCATCACCGACAAACCCGGGGCGGCTGTGACCTACCTGTCACTAGGCGAGACGTGAGTTTATGAAACCTGACTCAGGGCAATATCGAGTCAGCCGGGCCGGTTCGAGGCTCGATCCAGACGCGGAGGAAAGACCATGGCGCGACCTCACGGGGAGACCTTGTCAGGCGGCCCCGTCGAGCTCGAGCTCCCGTTCACGGCGGAGAGCGCCGGCGTCGCCCGCTCGCAGCTGCTGGAGTGGATGCGGGGCACCGAGGCCGCACCGGAAGATCGTGACGACGCCCGCCTGGTGATCAGCGAGCTGGTCGGCAACTCGGTCCGACACGCGCGCCCGCTCGCCGACGGCACCATGCAGGTCTCCTGGGGACACCGCCACGACGGGCTCGACATCGCCGTGACCGACGGTGGCGCCCTGACCACCCCCGAACGGGTCGAGGCAGGTGTCTCCGACCTCGCCGGCCGCGGACTGGCCATCGTCGAGACCCTGGCCGCCCGGTGGTGGGTCGAGAGCACCCGCTCCCGGACCACCGTGCACGCCCTGATCGACATCGGCTGACCCCGGTCGGCCCGACGAGGGCGTGAACCCGCCCTCTACGCTGCGCCCATGGGAAAGAAGTCACGCCAGCGCACCCGTGCCGAGTCGCAGCAGCAGCCCGCAGCAGCCGACGGTGTCGGCCCCCGCCAGCCGTGCCCGTGCGGGTCCGGACGCCGCTACAAGGCGTGCCACGGCAGCGCCGACGGCGCCCCGGCCAGGTTCGTCCAGCGCCCGTTCGCGGGGCTGCCCTTCGAAGCCGACCTGGTGGCGCTGCGCGAGTTCGTCCCGGCCGCGACGGCACCTCTGCCCCTCCTCGACGGCGACCGCTCGGTGCTGCTCTGCTCCCTGCTCCCGGGCGCGTCACCGGCACTCGTGCGTGAGGACGGCACCGTCTGGCTCGGGCTGCAGGTGCAGCACGCCTACGGCGACCCGAGCCGCGACCTCGCCGCCGTCCTGGTCAAGGCGCTCGACGCCGAGCCCGGCAGCATGGTCGGGCTGGCCGAGTCCCCCGGGGAGGGCGTGCGCCTGCAGGACCTCGTCGTCGCGGAGCCGCTCGACATCACGGTGCACCCGGGGTTCGACTACTGGGTCGCCGACCTCGACGACTCGGACGGGTCGATGGCAGCCGCCCTCGAGGCCGCCAACGACGCCGCTGCCCCGACCGAGCGCCTGACCGGGGTCGACGCGGCGTACTGGACCTCCGTCGGCAACCGCGAGTACCTCCGCTGGGTGCTCCCGCACGAGGAGGACAGCGTCCTCGACGGCCTCGCCCGGCTGCACTCCGCCCACGGCGAGAGCCTGGTGGACGGCGACCGACTGATCGGCATGTTCCGGGCCCACGGCCTGGTCACCCCGGTGTGGGACCTGCCCGTCGGCACCGGCGCTGGTGCCCTGGAGGAACCCACGGCCCGGTTGCGCGCCGCGCTCGAGGACGGCGATCGCCACCGACGTGCCACTGACCTCCGACGAACGGGCAGCGCGGGCAGGTCTGGCCAGTCGCCAGCTGACGATCCGTTGAGAACGCGCTTACGCAGTTGTGCGGAAGTAGTTGTCGCTGGGTCTGGGCATGCCGTACATTCGTAATGCCCGACCGATGTTGTCCCCCCCGTCAACACCGGTCGGGCACTTTCATGCCCGGACCGGCCGAGGTCGCGCGCTCCTCAGACGTCGTCGCGGCTGATCGGACAGGACATGCACCGCGGCCCGCCACGACCGGAGCCCAGCTCGGAGCCCGAGATCGCGATCACCTCGATGCCGGACTCCTCCAGGCGGGCGTTGGTCTCGACGTTGCGCTCGTAGGCGACCGCCACGCGCGGGGCGACGGCGAGGGTGTTGTTGCCGTCGTCCCACTGCTCGCGCTCGGCGGTGACCGGGTCGAGGCCGGTGTCGATCTGGTGGAGCGTGTCGATCTCCATGGCCTTGGCCGCGGCCACCAGGAACGGCTCCGCGCCGGAGACGAGCAGCGTGCCGTCCTCGGCCGAGGTGACGGCGTGCGCGGTGAGGTGGTCGGCGACGTTCGGGTACATCACGATCTTGTCGCTGTCGACCATCGTGCACACGGTGTCGAGGTGCATCGTGGCGCGCTCCTGGGCGATGGGTACGGCGAGCACGGTGTGCGCCGACCCGTCGGCGAAGACCTGGCGGGCCAGGCGCTCGACACCTGCGGGCGTCGTACGCTCCCCGACGCCGATGGCCAGGACGCCCGGCGCCAGCAGCAGCACGTCGCCACCCTCGACGTGCTCGCGACGCCAGCCGTGGATCTTCGGTGACGCGGCGAACCTGGGGTGGTCGGTGTAGATCAGCTCGGTGAGCTGGCTCTCCCGGCTCCGCGCCGGCATCGCGAGCGAGGTGATCGCCACCTTGTCGCCGATCCAGACGCTGGAGTCGCGGGTGAAGAGCAGGTTGGGCAGCGGGTCGATCAGGAAGTCGTCGCTCGAGAGCAGACTGGTCACCAACCCGAAGCCCCCGCGCACCTCGTCGTTGCGCAGCCCGGCGGTCAGCACGTCCTTGAGCTCCTCGGGCGAGAGGTCGCCGAGGGCCTGGTGCAGATAGTCGCGCAGGGTGTCCCCGAGCCGGAGCGAGCCGGTGACCGCCTCGATGGCGTGCGCTCGCGCGTCCGCACCGGCGAGGGTCTCGACGAGCAGCTCGGTCAGGTAGAGCACCTCGACCCCGCGGCCCCGCAAGCGCTTCGGCGAAGGCGTCGTGCTCCTCCTGCGCCCGGGACACCCAGGGGATCCCGTCGAAGAGCAGCTTGTCGTTGTTCCGCGGGGTCAGCCGCTGCAGCTCCGGTCCGGGTCGGTGCAGCAGCACGGTCCGGAGGCGACCGACCTCGGTGGAGACCCCTGGCTGGGTGGAGGCGGAGTTCATGCTGAGCAGCCTAGGTCTGCGGACAGCGGCCCGCACCAGAGCGTGTCGGGCACCCGCCCTAGGATCGCCGCATGAGCGATCAGACGATGACGGGTCGCACCGTCCTGGTGACCGGTGCCAGCGACGGGATCGGTGCCGAGACCGCCCGCGTCCTCGCTGCCAGGGGCGCGACGGTCCACGTCACCGGGCGCTCTGCCGACAAGCTCCGCCCCGTCGCCGAGGCGGTCGGGCACCGAGCCCCTGGTCGCCGACTTCTCCCGGCTCGACGACGTACGCCGCCTCGCCGACCAGGTCCGCGAGCGCGTGGGCACGCTCGACCTGCTGATGAACAACGCCGGTGGCACGTTCGCCCCCTCGAAGACGACCCACGACGGCCACGAGCCCAACTTCCAGATCAACCACCTGGCACCGTTCCTGCTCACCAACCTGCTCCACGACGAGCTGAGAGCCGCTGGGTCGTCGCTGGTCGTCAACACCTCCAGCATCGGCAACCTGATGGGCAAGATCGTGCTCGACGACCTCGACTACGAGCACCGCCGGGCGATCGAGTTCCCGGCCTACGGGACCGGCAAGCTGATGAACATCGTCTTCACCCGCGGCATCACCCAGCGGTGGTCGGGCGACGGCGTCGTCTCCGTCGCCGTCCATCCCGGCCCGGTGGGCAGCTCGTTCGGCCGCGACTCGTGGTTCGTCGGCCTCCTCTACCGCTCGCCGCTCAAGCGGTTCGGCACGATCAGCGTCCCTGACGGCGCGGCACCGCTGATCGCCCTCGCCGAGCGCGGGCCCGACCCCGAGATCAACGGACGCTACTTCAGCCGCTTCGACCCCGACGGCCGCGAGCGGAAGCAGGCCAGCGACCAGTCGGTCATCGACGGCCTGTGGGAACGGTCGTCGGCTCTGGTCGGGCTGACCTGACCCTTCACGCCTCGACGTGACGCGTCGCGCCCGATCCCGGTCGCACGAGCTGGTAGAGCAGGTGGTCCTGCCAGCGCCCGTCGATGCGGTACGCCGCCTCGGCCACCCCGATACGGGTGAACCCGGTCCCCTCGAGGACGCGCTGGGAAGCATGGTTGGCGAGCAGCGTGGCCGCGGTGAGCCGGTGGAGGCCCAGACCGCCGAACGCCTCGGCCACGATCAGCCCGAGTGCCTGTCGAGCGACACCGCGGCCGTTGAGCTCCCTGGAGACCCAGTAGCCGACACTGGCCGCCTGGACCGGGCCGCGCTGGAGGTCGGTGAGCATCACCTGGCCGATCAGACGATCGCGGTCGTCGGTGATGACGCACGGCCACGTCCTGCCCTCGCGATGGTCGGCGAGCGCGGCGTCGACGAGTGCCGCGCTGGCCCTCGGCGGTGAAGTAGGAGTCCTCGCGCACGGGAGTCCACGGCTCGAGGAACTCCCGGTTGGCCGTGAGCAGCGCCGCGAGCGGCTCCGCGTCACTCGACCGGACCAACCTCGACGTCACGCCAGAAAGCGTCGCGTCGTCGTGCTCCCCCACGGAGAGGATCCTAGGAGCACGACGCGAGTGCCCGGACGGCAAACGGACAGGATGGATCCATGAGCAGACCCCTCGAGGCGATCGGCTGGCCGGTGCGCACCGAGCGCCTGGTGCTCCGGCGTGCCACGCCGGACGACGTCGAGTCCACCTGGCAGTTCCGCCGGCTCGACGAGGTCAGCCGCTGGATCACCCGGGCTCCCGCCACCTTCGAGGAGTACGACGCACGCGTGGCAGACCCCGAGCGTCTGGCCGCGAGCATCGTGGTGGAGCTCGAGCACGAGGTGATCGGCGACCTGATGCTCCGGGTCGATGACGCGTGGTCCCAGGCGGAGGTCGCCGAGCAGGCCAGCGGCGTGCAGGCCGAGCTGGGCTGGGTGCTGCACCCGGCCCACGGTGGCCACGGCTACGCCACCGAGGCCGTTCGTGAGCTGGTCCGGATCTGTTTCGAGGACCTCGGACTGCGACGCGTCACGGCCGAGTGCTTCGCCGACAACGTCGCGTCGTGGCAGCTGATGGAGCGGATCGGGATGCGCCGCGAGTCGCACACGGTGCGGGACTCCCTGCACCGTTCGGGTGCGTGGCTGGACGGGA
This sequence comes from uncultured Actinomycetota bacterium, assembly GCA_963797525.1. Lineage (GTDB taxonomy): Bacteria > Actinomycetota > Actinomycetes > Propionibacteriales > Nocardioidaceae > Marmoricola. Next base: position 357,872 of record CAWCPT010000009.1, on the reverse strand, counting down.
TGGGCTACGCCCTCCTGGCCGAGGAGTGGCAGGCCCGGGATCGGGTGACACACCAGAATCGGCCCCGCCCCGGAGGGCGAGGCCGATTCGGGTGAGGTCGAGGATCAGTGGTGCGCGCGGTTGCCCGTGTTGCGACCGGTGACGGTGGAGGCGATCACGACGAGCACGGCGGCCACGACGATCGCGACGAACCAGCGCACCCAGTCGACCCCGGCGCTGCCGTTTCCGCCGAAGGCCCGGTAGACGTACCAGCCGAGGATGACGCCCCCGATGCCGCACAGGATCGTGAGCCAGATCGGGATGTTGTCCTTGTCGCCGGGTGCGACGAACTTGCCGAGCAGCCCGATCAGGGCGCCGACGATGATGACGAAGATGATTTCCATGAGGTCCCGGTACCCGAGCCGGTGACCTTCAATCCGCGTGCTCCGGCCGGCTCTGGGGGCCGGTAAGAGCGAAGGAGAGGGGCAAGCCCTCTCCTTCTCAAGGTATAGCGGGCCAGGGGGCTTGCGGCAAGACCCCCGGCCGTGCCGCAGAATCACCGGCCGACGGCCTTCGACGTACGGAACGGGAGCTCACGTGGACCCACTGACGACCAGCGTCTTCGACCTGCCCGGCGGCTCGCAGCCAAGGCGGACCCGACGCTGATCGCGGGCGACGAGAAGCACTTCGCAGCGATCGCAGAGAGCCTCGAGCGGTCGATCGCCGACCTGTCCGACCGGGTCGAGGCCGAGCTGAAGGCACCCGGAGGCACCGGTCAGGAGGCGATGGACCGGGACGAGGAGATCCACCGGCTGACGGCGCGACTGCGCGCCCTGCGCCGTTTCGGGCTGGACCTCTGCCTCGGGCACATGGTCTCGACTGACGACCCCGAGCCGGTGTACGTCGGACGGCTCGGCCTCACGGACAGCGACGGGCGGCGACTGCTGCTCGACTGGCGCTCGCCGGCGGCCGAACCGTTCTTCGGAGCCACCCATGCGAACCCGATGGGCCTGGCCAGCCGCCGCCGCTACCGCTGGACCCGCGGCCGGATCGGCGACTACTGGGACGAGGTGTTCACCGCGGAGGGGTTCGAGACGCACGCCTCGCTCGACGACCAGTCCGCCTTCATCGCCAGCCTGGGCGCCGACCGGTCCCCCCGGATGCGCGACGTCCTCGGCACCATCCAGGCCGACCAGGACGCCATCATCCGCGCGGGCTCCCGCGGCGCCCTCGTCGTCGACGGAGGTCCGGGCACGGGCAAGACGGTGGTCGCGCTGCACCGCACGGCCTACCTGCTCTACTCCGACCCACGACTCGGCCACCGCCGGGGCGGCGTGCTGTTCGTCGGTCCGCACCAGCCCTACCTGTCCTACGTCTCCGACGTCCTCCCCAGCCTCGGCGAGGAGGGCGTGCAGACCTGCACCCTGCGCGACCTCGTCCCCCAGGGAGCCGCAGCGACACCCGAGAGTCGATCCGGAGGTGGCCCGACTGAAGTCCTCCGCGGACCTGGTGCGGGCGATCGAGCCGGCCGTCCGGTTCTACGAGGAGCCGCCCGACCGAGGGCATGGAGGTCGAGACGCCGTACGCCGACCTCTGGGTCAGCCGCGACGACTGGGCGGACGCCTTCGACGCGGCGCCACCCGGGATGCCGCACAACGAGGCCCGCGACCAGGTCTGGGACGAGCTGCTCACCATCCTGGTGAGCAAGCTCGACCACGGCGACGACGACGAGGACGACGTCTCGGCCGAGCTGGTCCGGCGGTCGATCGCCCAGAACCGCGAGCTGGCCGCGGCGTTCAGCAAGGCGTGGCCGCTCCTCGACGCGGCCGACCTCGTCGGCGACCTGTGGGAGGTGCCGGCCTACCTGCGCCTGTGCGCCCCGTGGCTGAGCCCGGACGAGGTGCGGTTGCTCCAGCGCGCCGACGCCCGCGCCTGGACCGTCTCCGACCTGCCGCTGCTGGACGCCGCCCGGCAGCGGCTCGGCGACCCGGAGGCGTCACGTCGCAGGCGTCGGCACGAGGCGGCCGTCGCCGCCGAGCGTCAGCGGATGGACCGGGTCGTCGAGGAGCTCCTCCAGCTCGACGACGAGGAGGGGATGATGGCCCAGCTCCGCCAGGACGGCATCCGCGACGCCCTCGTCGACGACGCCGCACTCCCCGACGTCGACCCGGACCTGCTCGCCGGGCCGTTCGCGCACGTGGTCGTCGACGAGGCCCAGGAGCTGACCGACGCGGAGTGGCAGATGCTGCTGCTCCGCTGCCCGTCCCGGAGCCTCACCATCGTCGGGGACCGCGCCCAGGCCAGGCACGGGTTCACCGAGACGTGGCAGGAACGGCTCGGGCGGATCGGGCTCGACCGGGTCGAGCTGGCCACGCTGAGCATCAACTACCGCACGCCGGAGCAGGTGATGGCGGAGGCCGAGCCGGTGATCCGGGCCGTGTTCCCGGACGCCAACGTGCCCACCTCGATCCGCACCAGCGACCTGCCGGTCGTCCACGGCCCCATCGTCGGACCTGGGCGCGGTCCTCGACGCCTGGCTCGCCGGGCACGACGACGGGATCGCGTGCGTCATCAGCAGCGACGGCGCCGGCCATTCGAGGAGACGTCGCGGGTCCGGGCACTGACCCCGGGGCTGTCCAAGGGCCTCGAGTTCGACCTGGTCGTCCTCGTCGACCCGGAGGAGTTCGGCGAGGGCATCGAGGGCGCGGTCGACCGCTACGTCGCGATGACCCGTGCGACCCAGCAGCTCGTGATCCTCACCAGTCCCTGAGCCGACGGGCTCAGGCCACCAGCTCGTACGCCGTCAGGGCGGCGAGCAGCAGGCACACCCCGGCGCCGAGGTAGTGGATCAGCGAGAGCTTCACGTAGCGCAGCAGCACGCGACCGGCGAGCACGGCCAGCCCGGAGACCACCAGCAGGGCGCTCCACGCACCGACGAAGACGCTGACCGGGTGGCCGTACTTCGCGATCATGCTGATCGTCAGCAGCTGGGAGAGGTCGCCCCACTCCGCGGCGAAGAGGACCAGGAACGACGCACTGATCGCCCGGAAGCCGGTGCGGGCCTCGGTCGCCTGCGCGGCGTACTCCTCCTCCGACTTCTTCTCCTCCTCGTCGGCGCCCGGCGCCGAGCGGTAGAGGACGAAGGCGCCGGCGAGGAAGATCACCAGGGCGACCGACTGGATCAGCGCGTCGGGGAGGTACGTCGCCAGGTGTCCCGCGACCACGGCGATCAGCGTCTGGACGAGGAAGGCCAGGCCGACCCCGATCCAGACCATCAGCGGCTTGTAGCGGGTGGAGAGCACCAGCGCCGCGATGAAGGTCTTGTCGGGCAGCTCGACCAGGAAGATCGCCCCGAAGACGATCGCGACCACACCGAGATCCATCAGGCGAGCCCTCGCACGGAAGCCTGGGCGGCGGCGATCGCCTCGGCCATCAGCACCTTCACCGGGACTCCCAGTGCGGCGGCCGCCCTCGCGACGTCCTCGAACTCGGGCTGCACGTTGAGCACCTCTCCGTCGAGCCGGGCCACCTTGACCGCGACCGGATGTCCGTGGAGCTCGACCGCTGTCATCTCGCGGTCGAGCGCATGCTTGTCGACCCGCTGCACGCGCAGGCCGATGGTCGGGGTGTGCCGGTAGACCTCACGGCGTACGGCGTCGACCCGCTCGGTCGCGACCAGCACGCTCAGGGTGTGCGCGGGCCGGCCCTTCTTCATCACGATCGGGGTCAGCCACGCATCGCTCGCCCCGGCCGAGAGCAGGGCGCTGATCACGCCGGGCCACAGTCGCGGGTCGAGGTCGTCGACGTTCGTCTCGAGCAGGAGGGCGCCGACGGTCGGGGAGCCTTGCGTTGAGGAGGGCGCGCCAGCGCCCGTCTCGAGACCACTCTCACCGACGAGCACCCGCAGCACGTTGGCGTGCCCGTCCGGGTCCCGCCCGCCCGCGCCCACCCCGACGTGGGTGACGGCCATGCCGGGCTGGGAGCCCCAGTCGTCGGCGAGCGTGGTCAGGAGCGCGGCACCCGTGGGCGTGCACAGCTCCAGGTCGACCGGCCCACCCGAGGTGGGCACCCCACGCAGGAGCTCGACCACCGCCGGCGGCGGAACCGGCAGGCGGCCGTGCTCGGTGACCACCGTGCCACCGCCCACCGACACGCTCGAGACGACGACCCGCGAGAGCCCCAGGTGCACGATGCCGGCGCAGACCCCGACCACGTCGGCGATCGCGTCCAGCGCGCCCACCTCGTGGAAGTGCACGTCCTCCGGCGGGCGGCCGTGGACCCGTCCCTCCGCCTCGGCGAGACGGCAGAACACGTCGTGGGCCAGCGCCCGCACGTCCTCGTGCAGGCCGGCCTCGTTGAGGAGTCGCTCCACGTCGCGCCAGGTGCGGCTGGTCGTCGTGTCCTCGACCTCGACGTGGCACCTGGTCGCCACGAACCCGCCACGGCTCACCTGCTCCACCTCGAGGCGCACCTGCCCGGGCGCGACCCGGTCGACCGCCTCGCCCATCACGCCGAGCGGCACCCCGACCCCGGCCAGCGCGCCGAGCAGCATGTCGCCGCTGGCACCCGAGGAGGCGTCGATCCACAGCACGCGACGTGGACGACCGTTCGTCCTCCGGGTCAGTCACGGGCGTCTCCTCGGGCGTTGCGGGCCACCCGGGCCGCGAACACCCCGGCGCCGTAGCCGTTGTCGATGTTCACGACCGTGACCCCGGGCGCGCAGGAGTTCAGCATGGCGAGCAGGGCGGCCACGCCGCCGAACGAGGCGCCGTACCCGACCGAGGTCGGCACCGCCACCAGGGGCACGCCGGTCAGGCCGCCGACCACGCTCGGCAGTGCACCCTCCATGCCGGCCACGACGACGAGGCAGTCGGCGCCGGCGAACCGGTCCCTGGCCTCGAGCAGCCGGTGCAGGCCGGCGACCCCGACGTCCTCGATCCGCGTGACCCCCGCGCCGTGGACCGCGGCGGTGAGCGCGGCCTCGGACGCGACGGGCGCGTCCGAGGTCCCGGCGCTGATCACCGCGACGAGCCCACGCGCGGTCGGGAGCGGGCCGAGCGTCACCGCACGCGCCACGTCGTGGACGACCGCGTCGGGAAGCTCGGCGAGGACCTGCGCCCTGGCCTCCGCGGAGAGGCGGGTGGCCAGCACGGCCCGGTCCGGGTGGCGCTCGTGCAGCGTGCGCAGGATCCCGACGACCTGCTCGGGGGTCTTGCCCTCGCCGTAGACCACCTCGGGGTCACCCGTGCGGGCCGCCCGGTCGACGTCGACGCGCGCGTAGCCGAGGTCGGCAGTCCGCTCGTGCGGGCGTGCGTGCGGGTCCGAGGTCACCGCCCCAAACTATCGGCCCCTCACTCGGGCTCGTTGCCCGAGGCCGAGCCCAGCTTGTACGGCGTGCTGACGCCCTCGTACATCAGGTGGGTGACCAGGCCCTGCGTCGCGTGCTTCAGGTTGTGGCAGTGGTCCATCCAGATGCCGGGGTTGTCGGCGAGGAAGGCGATCACGAAGCTGTGGCCGTTGGGCACGTCGAGGCTGTCGAACCACCACGGGCTCCCGGTCACCGGCTTGCCGTCGCGGGAGACCACCACGGCGTGGTGCCCGTGCAGGTGCATGGGGTGCACGTCCCCGCTGTGGTTGGAGATCGTCACCTGGACGACGTCGCCCTCGCGCACCATGAACATCGGCATGTGCGGCGGGAGCTTGCCGTTGACGCTCCACCAGAGCCCGGGCTTGCCGTTGAGGAAGCCGGGACGTCGACCGATCGAGTAGGTGAACTCCCGATCGGGCTTCGCGGTGTCGAACGGCACCGAGGCGGGGCTGCCGTAGTGCATCAGGTCGAGGAGCTTCGCCGGCTGCGCGGGCTTCGGGTGCCGTGGCCCCCTTCGGCCCCAGGACCAGCGCCGCCTCTGCCAGCCGCACGCGTACGCCGCTGCCGTCGGTCGGCACCGTGAGCAGCAGGTCCACGCGCCCGCCCGCCGGGACCGAGATCCCCTTCCCGCTGACCTCGGTCGGTCGCACGACGTCGTAGCCGTCGGTCGCGACCAGCCGGTAGGGCACGCTGGCCCACGCGACCGAGGGGCCGTTGTCGGTGTTGATCAGGCGCACCCGGACGCGCTGTCCCGGCCTCCGCGGTGATCGACTGCACCCCGACGTGGCCGTTCATCGTCGAGTAGGCGTCGTACAGGTGCTCCAGCGCGACGACGTCGCGCACGCCGGCCTCGCGCTTGACGGGGTGGATCACGAGCGGCGCGAGCAGTCCGCCGGCCACCTGCTCGTGGGAGACCTGGTGCGAGTGGTACCAGAACGTGCCGGCGTGCGGCGCGATCCACCGGTAGACGTGGTCCTTGCCGGGCATCACGGCGTTCTGCGTGATGCCGGCGACCCCGTCCTCCGCGTTGGGCACGTCCACCCCGTGCCAGTGCAGCGCGATGCCGTCCGTGACGTTGTCGTTGTGCACCCGCACCTCGACCAGCTGGCCGACGGTCGGCCTCGATGAGCGGGCCGGGCGAGGTGCCGTTCAGGGTGTAGCCCTCGACGCTCTGGCCCGACGCCAGGTGGATCGTGCCCTGCCGCGCGGTCAGGTCGACCGTGACGTCGGCCTTGCGGTCCTTCGGGGTGTCCAGGTCGCGCACGCTGACGTCGCCGGCGGCCATCTGCATGCCGGCGTGGTGCTGGTGGGCAGGTGCGGGGCCGCCGCCGTAGTCCATCTCTCCCATCTGCGTCGCGGCGTACGACGAGGGCAGGCGGCTGCCCCACCACATCCAGGCAAGCGGACCGACGAGGGCCAGCGTGAGGACGACACCGACCAGGACCCGGACCCGGTCACGGGTGATCACCGCGCGACGGCGTCCTCATGCGGTGCGACGGTCGTCTCGACGACGGAGGCCTGCTTGGCCGTCCGCCAGGCCAGCCAGAACAGCAGCAGGGCGAAGAACCCGTGGACGAAGCCGAGAGCCGGCAGGCTGTGCCCGAAGATCCCCAGCGCCACCTGCACGATGATGCCGCCGAAGACCATCCCCGCCCACTTGACCCCTTCGGGGACCTTGGCGAAGAACGAGACGATCAGCAGGATCAGGCCGACCAGCGGGATCAGCATGGTGCCGCTGATGCCGTGGATGGCGAAGCCGTTCTCCTCGGTGAACAGCGTCTTGTTGCCCTCGATGCTGGACTTGGACAGCGTGTTGCCGTCCTCGATCCACGCGGTCAGGCCGAAGACGGCCCAGGCCATGGCCGCGGCCTGGAGCAGGATCAGGGCGTCGATGGCGTAGGCCAGGAACTTGTAGGCAGCTCTCATGCGCCAAATCGTCCACGTCGGGCTGGCTCGGCGCATCCACCGATCGGATGATTTCGAGAGCGGTCTAGTCCTGGCGCCTCGGAAATCCGGGACCATCTACGCAGATCGGAACGCGTCCGCCGGGTAGACGCCGAGGATCTTCACGTCGGTGGTGAAGAAGGTCAGCTCCTCGAGCGCGTTCTTCAGGCCCGGGTCGTCGGGGTGTCCGTCGACCTCGGCGAGGAACTGCGTGGCGGTGAAGTGGCCGCCGACCATGTAGCTCTCCAGCTTGGTCATGTTCACGCCGTTGGTCGCGAACCCGCCGAGCGCCTTGTAGAGCGCGGCGGGCAGGTTGCGCACGTTGAAGATGAAGCTGGTCACGACCGGGCCCCGACCCTGGTCGGCCTGCACGAGGTGCGGCGAGAGCACGACGAACCGGGTGGTGTTGTGCTCCTCGTCCTCCACGTCGCGCTGGAGCACCTCGAGGCCGTAGGTCTCGGCCGCGAGCGGGGGCGAGATCGCTGCCTGGGTCAGGTCACCGGACTCGGCCACCTCCCGGGCGGCGCCCGCGGTGTCACCGGAGATCACCGGCGTCAACCCGTGCTGCCGGATCACCTTGCGGCACTGCCCCAGGGCGTGCACGTGGCTGTGCACGGTCCTGATCGTCTCCATCGAGGCACCCGGCAGCGCCATCAGCGCGAACTGGATGCGCAGGAAGTGCTCACCGATGATGTGCAGGTTCGAGTCGGGCAGGAAGTGGTGGATGTCGGCCACGCGTCCGGCGATCGAGTTGTCGATCGGGATCATCGCCAGCTCGGCGTCCCCGGCCTCGACCACGGCGAAGACGTCCTCGAAGGAGGCGCACGGCACCGGCTCCCAGTCGGGGTAGTGCAGCTTGGACACCATGTGCGAGTTGGCGCCCGGCTCGCCCTGGTAGGCGATCCGTCGCGGAACTGCGGGAGAAGAGCTGGTCACAGGGCGAGTTTCCCATGTCGGGCCTCGTGGCCTCCGCGAGTCTCCGCCAGGCGTTCGGTTCCGCTATCTACGCTCGGCATCGTGGAGACCACTCTCGCCGTACTCGCCCTCGTGGTGGCGCTCGCCGCCCTGGGGCTCGGCATCTCGGGCCGACGTACGACGAGTCGCCGCGGCGCGAGCAGCAGCGCGAGCGACCTGCCCGAGGACCCGCGCGCCCTGCGCCAGGAGGTGGCGGCGCTCAAGGCGGAGAACGCCCAGGCGCTGCGGCACGTCGCGGTGATCCGCTACGACGCGTTCACCGACACCGGCGGCCAGCTCTCCTGGTCGCTGGCCCTGCTCGACGACAGCGGCAGCGGCGTCGTGCTCACCTCGATCCAGGGCCGCAACGAGTCGCGCACCTACGCCAAGAACGTCGCCGGCTGGGCCAGCGAGACCCAGCTCTCCCCCGAGGAGGAGGACGCGATCACCAACGCGCGTCCCTGAGTGTCCGCTGGTTGAGGAACCGCGATCGGGCACGCCCGTCCACACCTAGGATTCGGGCGTGAACCTGCTGACCCCGCTCGCCGTACGCATCGGCGCGATCTCGTGGATGCCCAAGCTGCTGCCGCAGATCACCGCGACCGACAAGTTCATCCAGCGGGTCAGCAAAGGCCGGGTGACGATCCTCGACGTCGCCGGCCTCCCGAACCTGATGCTGACCGTGAAGGGTCGCAAGTCAGGCGTCCCGCGCACGACGCCGCTGCTGTGCGTCCCCTACGAGTCGGGCAACCTGATCGCCGGCTCCAACTTCGGCGGCGAGAAGAAGCCGGTCTGGGTGGTCAACGTCCGCGCCGCCGCCGAGCAGGGCGAGACGGTCGGCGTACGCGTCGACGGCACCGAGCACCGCGCCGCCGTCCGGGAGGTCACCGGCGAGGAGCGCGACCGGCTCTGGGAGCACATGATCGAGACCTGGCCGAACTACGCGAAGTACGCCGAGCGCACCGACCGCACCATCCCCGTGTTCCTGCTCCAGCCGGTCACCTGAGTCACGAGTTTCACTAGGTACCTAGTGAAACCCTCACTTCCCCACCGTTGCAACGCGGGGGATCTGCCAGTTTCACAAGGGACCTTGTGAAACCGTCAGCGCGGGACGCGCACCAGCAACCGCCCGTGCACGCACCGGGCGTGCAGCTCCTTGCCGGGGGCGATCAGGTCGCCGTCGAGCTGGCGGGGGGCGTCGGTGCCGGCGCGTACGACGACCTCGCGGCCGGTCATCCGGGTGATCAGCTCGTCGGTGCGCTTGTTCTTCGTCAGCACCCGGGCGGCGAGCGGGAGCCAGGACAGGAACCGTCGCGGGTAGAGGAGCACCACGTCGAGCTGGCCGTCGTCGATCGCCGCGTCGGGGATCAGCGGCATCCCGCCCTGCAGTGAGCCCACGTTGCCGATCACGAGCGTGCGGGCGCGGTGCCGGGTGAACTCGCCGCCGTCGACCGACACCTCCACCCGGATCGCGGGGAACATCAGCGACTTCAACGCCGACCAGACGTAGGCGAGCCAGCCGACCTTCGCCTTGATGTCCTCGTTGACGCCCTCCATGATCGCGGCGTCGAAGCCCATGCCGGCCATCACCAGGAAGGTGGCGTCCTCCATCTTGTCGCCGCTGACCTCGACCATGTCGATGGCCCGGTCCTGGCCGTTGAGGCCGACGTCGACGGCCGAGCGCAGGTAGAGCGGGATGTCGAGGTTGCGCGCCAGCAGGTTGCCGGTGCCGGCGGGGACGATCCCGACGGGGATGCCGGTGCCGGCCAGCTCCTCGCACACCGCCCGGATCGTGCCGTCCCCGCCGATCGCGAGGACGAGGTCGCAGCCGCTGACGGCAGCCTCGTGCGCCATCCCGTGCCCGGTGTCCTCGACGGTGGTCTCCCACCAGACGACCGACGCGAACCCCGAATCGGTGGCCAGCGCCTCGACGAGGGCGCGGAACGCGAGCGCCTCCTCGACCTTCGAGGGGTTGAGGATGACCGCCAGCTTCTTGCGCTCCGTGGGTACGGCATCCGCGAGCGGCGTGTTCACCAGCGCGATCGAGCGCGGGGTGGGGTCGTAGAACGCCAGCCAGGCGAGCACGATCCCGGCGCCGAGGAGGTAGCCCGCGATCACGTCGGAGAGGTTGTGCACACCGAGGAAGATCCGGTCCGCGCCGACGAGCGCGGCCACGGCAAGGGCGAGACCGACCACCAGGCGGCGTACCCCCTGCTTGCGCACCAGCATCCGGGTGAGCACGATCGTCACGCCCGCAGCGGCGGCGATCCCCGAGGAGTGGCCCGAGGGGAACGAGTAGGAGTTCAGCACCTGGAGCGGCTTGTCCCACTCCGGACGCTCGCGCGCGACGAGCAGCTTGAGCAGCCAGGTGAGCGCGCCCGTGGTCGCCATCACGCCGATCGTCCACAGCGCCGCCCGCCGGTGCTTGGCCGCCAGGGCGAGGGCGGTGACGATCGTGGCGATCGTCATCGCCAACGTCGAGGTCAGGAGCGCGAGCGCACGCCAGACGTGATAGGCGGCCTGGTGGCGGCTGGTGAGCTCCTCCGGCCAGCGGCCCACGTCGGCGTCGAGCGTGAGCAGGGGTTCCCACGAGGTGCGGACGAGCAGCGCCAGGACGGCGAGGAGCACGAAGCACAGGGCGCTCCACCGCAGCCGGGCGGGGCGCAGTTCGGCTTCTGTCACAAATCTTTCCTGGGCTCGAGGCGGATCACGATGCTCTTGGAGACCGGCGTGTTGGACACCTTGGCGACCGAGTCGAGTGCCACCAGGACGTTCGTCTCGGGAAAGTATGCCGCTGCGCAGCCCCGCGCCGTCGCATAGGACACCACCCGGAAGTTCTCGGCACGCCGCTCGCCGTCGGGGGCCACGCTGACCAGGTCGACCATCTGGCCGTCCTCGATCCCGAGCGTCTCCCGGTCGATCGCGTTCACGAAGACCACCCGGCGGCCCTGCTTGATGCCGCGGTAACGGTCGTCCAACCCGTAGATCGTGGTGTTGAACTGGTCGTGGCTGCGCACCGTCTGGAGGATCAGGTGCCCCTCGGGGACGCGTAGGACCTCCAGCTCGTTGGCGGTGAACCGCGCCTTGCCGGTCTTGGTCTTGAACTCCAGTCGGTCGCGCACGGGGTGCGGCAACGCGAAGCCGCCCGGTTCCTCGATGCGTGCGTTGAACCGCTCGAAGCCCGGGATCACCCGCTCGACGTGGTCGCGGATCACCGAGTAGTCGCGACGCATCCCCGCCCAGTCGATGCCGCTGTCACCCTGCGGCCAGAGCGCCTCGGCCAGTCGCGTGACGATGGCGACCTCGGACAGGAGGTCCCCCGAGGCAGGGTCGAGCCGGCCGCGCGACGCGTGCACCATGCCCATCGAGTCCTCGACCGTGACGACCTGCTCACCGCTCTCCTGGCGGTCGCGCTCGGTGCGACCCAGGCAGGGCAGGATCATCGCCTCGCTCCCGGTGACCACGTGCGAGCGGTTGAGCTTGGTGGAGACGTGCACGCTCAGGTCCAGGGACCGCATGGCCTCCTCGGTGCGGGCCGTGTCCGGCGTCGCCGAGGCGAAATTGCCGCCCACGGCGAAGAACGCGCGCACCTTCCCCTCGTGCATCGCGCGCAGCGTGTCGACCGAGTCGAGCCCGTGCTCGCGCTGGGGCTCGAAGCCGAACTCGTCCCTCAGGCCGTCGAGCAGGTCGTCGTGCGCCTTCTCCCACACCCCCATGGTGCGGTCGCCCTGCACGTTGGAGTGTCCGCGGACCGGGCACAGGCCGGCGCCGGGCTTGCCGATGTTGCCGCGCAGGAGGAGCAGGTTGGTGATCTCCTGGATCGTGGCCACCGCTCCCCTGTGCTGGGTCAGGCCCATCGCCCAGCAGACGATGACGCGGTCGGACTCCCGGTAGCGCAGGGCGACTCGCTCGATCTCCTCGCGGGTCAGCCCGGTCGCCTCGAGGACGTCGTCCCAGTCGAGCGTGTCGAGGTAGCGGCGGTACTCGTCGTACTCGGAGGTGTGCCTGGCCACGAACTCCTCGTCCACCGCACCGGCCTCGATGGTCAGCTTCCCCAGGGCCGCGAACAGGGCCTGGTCGCCGCTGAGGCGGACCTGGAGGAAGTCGTCGGTGAGGTCGGCGCCCTTGGTCAGGCCCTTGGGCGTCTGCGGGTTGCGGAACCGGCGGAGCCCGGCCTCGTCGAGCGGGTTGACGTTGACGATGAACGCGCCGTTGCCCTTCGCCTGCTCCAGGGCCGAGAGCATCCGCGGGTGGTTCGTGCCCGGGTTCTGCCCGACGACCATGATCAGGTCCGCGGCGTAGATGTCCTCGAGCAGCACCGACCCCTTGCCGATCCCGATCGAGTGGGCGAGCGCAGCGCCGCTGGACTCGTGGCACATGTTCGAGCAGTCGGGCAGGTTGTTGGTGCCGAACCGTCGGACCATCAGCTGGTAGAGGAAGGCGGCCTCGTTCGACGTACGGCCCGAGGTGTAGAACGCCGCGGCGTCCGGTGACGGCAGTCCGTGCAGCACCTCGGCGATCCGCTGGAAGGCCGCATCCCAGGTGATCGGCTCGTAGCGGTCCCCGCCGAGCGGCTTGTGCATCGGCTCGGTGAGCCGTCCCTGCTGGCCCAGCCAGTAGTCGGACTTCCCGGCCAGCTCGGCCAGCGGGTGCTCGGCGAAGAAGCTCCGGTCGACGCGTCGCAGGGTCGCTTCCTCCGCCACTGCCTTGGCGCCGTTCTCGCAGAACTCGGCGGTGTGGGTGTGCTTCGGGTCGGGCCAGGCACAACCCGGGCAGTCGAAGCCCGTGGGCTGGTTGACCCGGGTGAGCGTGAGCGCCGTACGCCGCGCGCCCATCTGCTGCTGCGACATCGTCAGTGCCTTGATGACCGCCGGAATGCCCGCGGCATGCCGCTGTCGATCTCCGACCTCGAGGTTGGTGTCTGTGGGATCATTTTCGGGAGCGGACCTGGCCATGACTCCCATTCGATCACGGCCACTCATCAAGGGGGGCCTCATGCGTCGTCTGAGCAGCACACGGTCCGGCATGTCGGTTCTCGCCCTGTTCACCGCGTTGCTCGTGACGGCCGGTTGCGGCGACGTCTCGGTGACGAAGGACCCGCCCAAGGCCGAGGACGCGCCCTCCGCGACCCCCTCCGCCGACACCAGCGCCGGTGCAGGTGACTGGCTGCTCGGGGTGACCAACGCCGGAGGTGCCGACGGCGAGAAGACCACCACCGTCTACATCACCTACGACCCGGCGACGGGGGCGGCCACCGCGAGCAAGATGCCCGGTGTGGAGGCTGCCTCCACCACCTCCGCCCAGGCCGCGCTGCTCCTCAGCTCCGACCGCCGATGGGCGATCCCCGACACCGCGATCCCCCCCGCCGCAGGCAAGAGCGGCCAGCTGAAGGTCTACTCGCCGACGGACGGCACCACCAAGGTCATCGACATCCACCAGCGCACCGGCGACGACGGTGTGGAGGCGGTCGGCTGGGCCTTCGACCCCAAGCGCCCGGACACCCTGCGGGTCGTGGACACCAAGAACCGGATCTGGGCCGTCAGTGTGGCGGGGGCCAAGGCGACCCAGGAGGGCGCGCTGCCCAGGGGCGGGCCCTGGACCTTCAACAACGGCTTCAACCCCAACACGGGTGAGCCGTTCCTGGAGAGCATCGACAGCGACGCCACCAAGCCGGCGGGCAACGGCACGGCGGACACCAGCCCGGTGGCCCGGGCCGGTGGCACCGTGCTGCCCTCCGACTCGAAGGGCCTGAGCACGCTCCCGCAGAGCCCGTGCCGCCTGGCGGGTGGGTTCACCGACGCCAACGGGACGACCTGGGCCTTCTGCGCCGACAAGCCGGAGCTGACCACCTACGTCCTGCCCAAGGACGGCGACAAGTGGGTCGCCTACGGCAAGCCGAGCACCGCCGTGGCCCCGATCGCGTCCGGGGTGCCCGTCGTGCTCCCCCCAGCGGCGTAGGCGACAGCCCGACCGCTCGATAGTCTCGGCCCCGTGATCGACCCACGACTGCTTCGCGAGAACCCCGACCTGATCCGTGCCGCCCAGGCCAAGCGAGGGCTCTCCTCGGAGAGCGTCGACCGGGCCCTCGACGCGGATGCCAACCGCCGGACGGCGATCCTCGACTTCGAGCACCTGCGCGCGGAGCAGAAGAGCCTCGGCAAGCTGATCCCGAAGGCGCAGGGCGAGGAGAAGGCCGACCTGCTGGCCCGGACGAAGACCCTGGCCGCCGACGTGAAGACGGCCGAGGCGGCCCAGAACGCCGCCGAGCAGGACTGGCGTGACGCGGTCTACGCGATCCCGAACCCGGCAGCCGAGGAGTCCCCCGCCGGCGGGGAGGACGACTTCGTGGTGCTCAGCGAGCACGGCACCCCTCGGGACTTCACCGCCGAGGGCTTCACGCCTCGTGACCACGTCGAGCTGGGCAAGATCCTGGGCGCGATCGACATCGAGCGCGGGGCGAAGGTGTCGGGCTCACGGTTCTACTACCTGACCGGAGTCGGGGCCGACCTCGAGCTGGCCCTGGTGATGATGGCGATGGACCAGGCCCGCTCGGCGGGATTCACCACGATGATCCCGCCGGCGCTGGTCAAGCCCCGCGCGATGGAGGGCACCGGCTTCCTCGGGCAGGCGGCCGACGACGTCTACCGGATCGAGGGGCAGGACACCTATCTCGTGGGCACCTCGGAGGTGCCGCTCGCGGCGTACCACTCCGACGAGATCCTGGACATCGAGACGTTGCCCCGCCGTTACGCCGCGTTCAGCCCCTGCTTCCGCAAGGAGGCAGGCTCGCACGGCAAGGACACCCGCGGGATCTTCCGCGTTCACTGGTTCGACAAGGTGGAGATGTTCTCCTACACGACCCTCGACGAGGCCGCGGCCGAGCACGAGCGCCTGCTCGGCTGGGAGAAGGAGTGGCTCGACAAGCTCGAGCTCGCCTACCGCGTCATCGACGTGGCCGCCGGTGACCTCGGGCTCTCGGCGCAGCGCAAGTTCGACTGCGAGGCCTGGATCCCGACCCAGGCCAAGTACCGCGAGCTGACCTCGACCTCCAACTGCACCGACTTCCAGGCTCGGCGACTCGACATCCGGGGCCGCTTCCCGGACGGCACCGCTCCGGTCGCCACCCTCAACGGCACCCTGTGCGCGATCACCCGCACCATCGTCGCGCTCCTCGAGACCCACCAGCAGGCCGACGGCTCGGTCCGGGTCCCCCGGGCGCTGCAGCCCTACCTCCAGGGTCGCGAGGTCCTCGAGCCGGTCAGCACCGTCGGCGGTTGAGCTTGTCGAAACCACCCGTGCCGCAGGACTGGCAGCCCCGAGTCCTCGCACTCGACATCGACGGCACGCTGCTCAAGTGGGTCGAGGGCACCGGCCAGCACTACGAGCAGATCGCGCCCGTGCTGTACGACGCCGTGCAGGCGGCCGTCGACGCCGGGGCGCACGTCGTGCTCGCCAGCGGGCGCTCCCCCCACGGCATGACCAACATCGCGGACCTGCTCGACCTGCCCCGCGCGGGTGCCGACCGGCTCTGGGTCGTCTCCTCCAACGGTGCGGTGATCTCCCGCTACCCACCGCTGGAGGTCGTGCACGAGCGCACCTTCGACGCCAGCGAGGCCGTGCGCCAGGTGCTCGAGCAGCACCCGGAGGCCCTGGTCGCGGTCGAGGAGCGCGGCGTGGGCTACCGCGTCAACCGGCCCTTCCCCGACGGCGAGCTGTCGGGGGAGATGATCGAGACCGAGCTCGAGGAGATCGTCGGCGGGCCGGTGAGCCGCGTGATCATCCGCGACCCCACGGCCTCGGCCGATGACTTCGTCGCGATGGCCGCGAGGCTCGGCCTGCACGGCACCGACTACGTCGTCGGCTGGACGGCGTGGCTCGACCTCGCCCCCGTCGGTGTCTCCAAGGCCTCGGGGCTGGAGTACGTCGCTGAGCAGCTCGGCCTGACCAGTGCCGACGTGCTCGCCATCGGCGACGGCCGCAACGACATCGAGATGCTGGGCTGGGCGGCGCGCGGGGTGGCGATGGGCCAGGCGGTCCAGGAGGTCCACGACGCGGCGGACTTCACCACCGAGACGGTCTACGACGACGGCGCCGCCGTCGAGCTCCGCCGCTGGTTCCCGGACGCGTCCTAGCAGGCCCTCCTGGCTCCCGACCCCTTCGGTCGAGCCTGTCGAACGCCCTTCCAGAAGGTCCTTGCGCCGTCACTATTCAGTGTTACTATCTACCGGTAGTCAACATCACTGAGTAGTGATTCGCGAAGGAGGTGTCTCGTGGGCAAGCAGGTGACCGAGATGCTCAAGGGGACGCTGGAGGGCATCGTCCTCGCGATCCTGGCCGGCCGGTCGGCGTACGGCTACGAGATCACGGCCTGGCTGCGGGAGAAGGGCTTCACGGACATCGCCGAGGGGACCGTCTACGCGCTGCTGATCAGGATCGAGCAGCGCGGTCTCGTCGACGTGGAGAAGGTGCCCTCCGAGAAGGGCCCGCCGCGCAAGGTCTACTCCCTCAACGCTGCGGGACAGGCACAGCTCGATGACTTCTGGAGGACCTGGAGCTTCCTCTCAGAACGACTGGAACAGCTCCGAGAAGGAGGTCGATGACCATGTCGGTCATCTCCAAGCTGATCGGCGACAAGCGTCGCTGGCGGCAGTACAAGGCACGCACGGCACAGCTTCCGGCGAGCTACCGCACGACGGTCGAGGCGCTGGAGCGCTACCTGATGTGCTTCGGGCCCGGGGACGGCGCCAGTGCGGCCTCGATGTTCGAGGACCTCGCCGACCTGTTCGAGCAGAGCGCGGCCGCCGAGACCCCGATCCGCGACATCGTCGGCGAGGACCCGGTGGAGTTCGCCGAGACGTTCCTCGGCAACTACCCCGAGGGGTCCTGGATCACCCGTGAGCGGGTCCGGCTGGCCGCCGCCGTCGAGCGCGCGGCCGGAGACGAAGGGACCTCGCGATGACGACGCAGCAGGTGCCCGCGATCCGCGCGCAGGGTCTGGAGAAGTCCTACAAGGACGTGCACGTGCTGCGCGGCGTGGACTTCGAGGTGGCACCCGGCAGCATCTTCGCCCTGCTCGGCTCCAACGGGGCGGGCAAGACGACGGCCGTGAAGATCCTGTCCACGCTGCTGAAGCCAGACGCAGGATCGGCCAGCGTCGACGGCTTCGACGTCGCCACCCAGCCCGCCAGCGTGCGGGAGTCGATCAGCCTGACGGGTCAGTTCGCCGCCGTCGACGAGATCCTCAGCGGCCGGGAGAACCTCGTGCTGGTCGCGCAGCTGCGGCACCTCGGGGATCCCGGCACCATCGCCGACGACCTGCTCGAGCGCTTCTCGCTCACCGACGCCGCCGCGCGCAAGGTGGCGACGTACTCGGGTGGCATGCGCCGTCGTCTCGACATCGCGATGAGCCTGATCGGGAACCCGTCGGTGATCTTCCTGGACGAGCCCACCACCGGCCTCGACCCGGAGTCCCGGCTCGAGGTGTGGCGAGCGATCAGGACGCTCGCCGACCACGGCACGACCGTCCTGCTGACCACGCAGTACCTCGACGAGGCCGAGCAGCTGGCCGGCCGGATCGCGATCCTGCACAAGGGCCGGATCGTCGTGAACGGCACCCTCGCCGAGCTCAAGCAGCTGCTTCCGCCCGCAGAGGTCGAGTACGTCGAGAAGCAGCCGACCCTCGAGGACGTCTTCTTCGCCCTTGTGGGAACAACCGCGAACGAGGAGCCATCATGACCAAGCACTTCGTCGGCGACACCGCCGTCCTGCTGGGCCGGTCGCTGCGCCACATCCTGCGCAGCCCGGACACGATCATCACGACCGCGATCATGCCGATCGCCATGCTGCTGCTGTTCGTCTACGTCTTCGGCGGGGCGATCGACACCGGCTCGGACGACTACGTGAACTACCTGCTGCCCGGGATCCTGCTCATCACGGTCGCGATGGGCATCTCCTACACCGGGTTCCGGCTGTTCATGGACCTGAAGAGCGGCATCTTCGAGCGGTTCCAGTCGATGCCGATCGCGCGTTCGAGCGTGCTGTGGGCGCACGTGCTGACCTCGGTCGTCTCCTGCCTGGCCTCGGTGGCGATCGTGGTGCTGGTCGCGCTGGCCATGGGGTTCCGCTCCTCGGCGGGCGTGCTGGCCTGGCTGGCCGTCGCCGGCATCCTCCTGCTGTTCACGTTGGCCCTGACCTGGATCGCCGTCATCGCCGGCTTGTCCGCGAAGACGGTCGAGGGTGCGGGTGCCTTCGCCTACCCGATCATCTTCCTGCCGTTCCTCAGCTCGGCCTTCGTGCCGACCGAGACGATGCCCGGCCCGGTGCGGGCCTTCGCCGAGCACCAGCCGGTGACGTCCATCGTGAACGCGATCCGCGACCTGTTCGCCCAGCAGCCGGTGAGCACCGACATCTGGATCGCGCTCGCGTGGTGCGTGGGGCTGCTCGTCGCGGCGTACGCAGTGGCCATGGCGACGCACCACCGCAGGACCGCTTGAGGAGGCGTCTCCGACGGGCGTACCGGAGCGGGCTAGAGGTACATCCCGCCCTGGGAGCCGGGCTGGTGGCCCTCGTCGTCGGGCTGGCCGGGCATGCCCGGCATCGCGCCCGGCGGCAGCGCCCGGCGCATCTGCTCCAGCTGACCGCGCGCGGCCATCTGCTGGGCGTAGATGGCGGTCTGGATGCCGTGGAAGAGACCCTCGAGCCAGCCGACCAGCTGGGCCTGCGCGATGCGCAGCTCGGACTCGCTGGGCGTCTCCTCGTCGAAGGGCTGGATCAGCCGGTCGAGCTCGTCGTCGAGCTCGGGGGCGAGGCCGTCCTTGAGCTCCTTGATCGAGGTGTGCACGACGGTGGCGACCCGCTTGCGGCCGGCCTCGTCGACCGGGGCCGACTTCACCTCCTCGAGCAGCTGCTGCACCATCCGCCCGATGCGCATCACCTTCGCAGGCTGCTCGACGAGGTCGGTCACGTTGCGCTCGGCGCCTTCCTGGCCGTCCTCGTCGCCGACGGCCGAGGCGGGGACCGCCACGGGCTGACCGTCCGGGCCGATCACCATGATGTGGTCGGGCTGCTCGTCCTGGGGAGTCGACATGGTGCGAGCCTACCCAGCGTCCACGGCCAGCAGGATCTTGCCGGAGTGACCGCCGGACTCCATCAGCGCGTGGGCGCGGTGGGACTCCTCGAACGGGATCTGCTCGTGCACGAAGGTCTTCACCTTGCCTGCGCCGATGAGCGGCCAGACGTGCTCGACGACCGCGGCGCAGATGGCCGCCTTCTCCTCGGCCGGGCGGCCGCGGAGCGTCGTCGCGATCACCGCGCCGCGCTTGGGGAGCAGCGTGCCGAGGTCGAGCTCGCCCTTGGTGCCGCCCTGCATGCCGATCACGACGAGCCTGCCCTGGGTCGCCAGCGCCTCGACGTTGCGCCCGAGGTACTTCGCCCCCATGTTGTCCAGGATCACGTCAGCGCCTCCGAGCTCCTTGACGACCTCGACGAAGTCCTCGAGCTGGTAGTTGATCGCCACGTCGGCACCCAGCGACCGGCACAGCTCCACCTTCTCGGCCGAGCCGGCCGTGGTGATGACGCGAGCACCCAGTGCCTTGGCGAGCTGGATCGCGAAGTTCCCGATGCCGCCGGCGCCACCGTGCACGAGCAGGGTCTCGCCCGGCTGGAGGTTGGCGACCATGAAGACGTTGGACCAGACGGTGCACGCCACCTCCGGGATGACGGCCGCGGTGACCAGGTCGACGCCCGGCGGCAGCGGCATCACCTGCCCGGCAGGGACGGAGACCTTCTCGGCGTACCCGCCGGCGGCGAGCAGGGCGCACACCTCGTCGCCGACGCTCCAACCGCTGACGCCGGCACCGACGTCGCTGATCCGCCCGGAGCACTCCAGGCCGAGGACGTCGGAGGCGCCCTTCGGCGGCGGGTAGAAGCCCTGCCGCTGCTGGGTGTCGGCGCGGTTGACCGCGCTCGCCACGATGTCGATGACGACCTCACCGGGTCCGGCCTCGGGGTCCGGGAGCTCGGTGACGATCAGGGCTTCGGGTCCACCCGGGTCGGGTGCGATGACAGCGCGCATGCAGCCACCCTAGGAGACGACCGTGCGCCTCCCCTCGGGTCGGTCACTCGACGAGCTGGGCCTCGACCTCTTCGTCGTCGTCCTCGTGCTCGAGGTCCTCCGGCGACTTGTCCCACCGCAGCGCGAGCGTCGAGGCGAGCCCGGCCAGGCGCTCCACCTCGTCGGGGTCGCCGCCGGACGCGGCCGCGGCGTACCCCAGGAGGTAGGCGGAGACCGGCGCCGCCGGGCGCTCGACGTTGTGCGCGGCGTCCCGCGCCAGGTCCAGGATCAGTGCCTCGTCCACCTCGACCTCGATGTCGAGGACGTCGCACAGCTCGTCCATCCAGTCGTGCAGGTTCACGCCTGACAGTCTTGAACGCTCGGCAACGGTCCGCAACAGAATCGGCAAAACGTTTCGGCGTCCCTCGCTCAGCCGTCGAGGCGTTCTCGCAGTGCCGAGAGGTCTGCCCACGTGTCGACGTCCTGGGCCTCCCCCGGGAGAGCGGCGAGCTCGGCCAGGTCGAGCTCCGACAGCAGGGCGCGCATCGAGAGCCCGTGCTGCTGCTCGTACGCCGGCGCCGCACTCCGGAGCGCCTCGCTGCGGTAGACGCCGCACAGGTACTGGCGCCGACCGTCCTCGTCGACGAGCAGCGCCCCGTCGCCCTCACCCTCGCCGGCGAGCCGCAGACGCCGGACCGTGTCGCGGGTGACCAACGGCATGTCCACGGCGAGCACCACCGTCAGCCGGGGCGGCCTCGGGAAGGCCGCGAGCCCGGCGAGCAGCCCTGCCGCCGGCCCGCCGCCGACGGGGTCCTCGCGGACGAAGGTCACGGGCCGGCTCGTGCGCAGCTCCTCGCCGACCACCACCACCTCGGGCACGTCCGCCAGGGCACCGAGCACGTGCTCGAGCAGGGTCGCCCCGCCGACCTCCATCGAGGCCTTGTCCGCCCCCTGGAAGCGGGCCGAGGTGCCACCGCTCAGCACGACACCGCCCAGCTCGGGTGGGCTTCCGGGGCTCATGGCTCGCAGTCTCGCACCCCGGCTGGCAAGGTGGGGTGCATGCCAGACCAGCCCGCCGAAGTGCCTTCAGCAAAGCTCCGACTGCGGTTGGTGCAGCAGGCCTCGGGCCTCGAGCCGGCCGAGAACCTGGCTGCCCTCGACGACGTCGCCGCCGACCTGCCTGCCGACGCCGACCTCGTGGTGCTCCCCGAGGCGTTCGCCCGGGACTTCGGCGAGCCGGGCTCCGACCTGGGCGCCTTCGCGGAGCCGTTGAACGGCAACTTCCCGCAGCGACTGGGCGCCCTGGCCGAGAAGACCGGCGCAGCATGGCTGGGCGGGATGTTCGAGGTGGCCGACGATGCCGCACGACCGCTGAACACCCTCGTCCTGGCCGGTGGCGAGGCGCCCGCGGCGTACCGCAAGATCCACCTCTACGACTCGTTCGGTTACCGCGAGTCCGACACGATCAGCCCGGGGCCACTGGAGCCGTGCGTGACGACCCTCGGCGGGTTCCCGCTGGGGCTGATGACCTGTTACGACCTGCGCTTCCCCGAGCTGCCGCGCGCCCTCGCCGAGCGGGGCGCCGAGGCGATCGTGGTGCCCGCGGCGTGGGTGGCCGGCGACCGCAAGGTCGAGCACTGGCGCACCCTGCTGCGAGCCCGCGCGATCGAGAACACCGTCTGGGTGGTCGGGGTGGGCCAGCCGGGTCCGCGCTACACCGGCCACTCGATGGTGATCGCTCCCGACGGCGACATCGTCGTCGAGGCCGAGGACGGCCCGACAACGCTGGACGCGACGATCGATCGCGCAGCGGTCGCGGAGGTACGCCGCAGCAACCCGTCGCTGGCCAACAGGCGGATGTGAGCCGTTGATATCCTCCCGGGCGTGCGAGCGGTCGAGGGGAGGCCGGGCAGTCCCGTGAGCGTGCTGCCCGGATCCGGCGACGGCCAGGACCTGCCCGCCCGCGCCAGGACGCAGCGGCTCGAGGGCCGCCCGGTCGGGGACGAGCAGCCACCGGCACCCGTGCTCGGCCCGACGTCTGCGCGGCTCTCCCGGGTGGTCTGGGTGCTCGCGCTCGTGGCCGTAGCGGTCGGACTGGCCGCCCTCCGGGTCGTGGAGGCCGACCGGCTCCCCCAGCAGGTGCTGGCAGTCGTGCTCGGGTTCGTGCTGGCGGCCGGCCTGGCAGGCCGGGCCGGTGGCCGACCACTGGTCTGCGGCATCCTCGCCGCTGTCGTCGGCGCCGCAGCGGTGGCGACCGGGTGGGAGGCGCTCCTTGCCGGCGCCGCCCTCGCCCTCGGGGTGCTGGCCGCCTGCCTCGCCGTGCTCGGCACCGTCCCTGCGAGCGGCTTCCTCGTGGCGATCCGCGAGGTGCTGCTCGCCCAGGCGATGGGCGGCATCGGTGCCCTCGGCGTGGCCGGTCTCGGTGCGTCCGTGGACACCACGGACTTCGGCTACGCCGTGCTGGCCCTGGGGCTGGGCTCCTGCTTCGCCCTGGTCTACCGGCTCGGCGGGGGGCTGCACGCCCTCGGGCGGCGGGGACTGCTCCTCGCCGTCGGCGCGCTCGTGCTCCTGGTCGTCGGGCTTGGCCTACTCGGCAGCGCTGGGTCGGTGGGGGGCGCCGGCGCTGATCGAGCACATCGACTCGTCGCAGGCCTGGGCACGCGACCACCTCGGCGCCGTACCCCACGCGATCGTGGTGTTCCTCGGCGTGCCCGCCCTGGCCTGGGGGGTCTCCATGCGTGACCGCCGCCGGCAGGGCTGGTGGGTCTGTGCCTTCGGGGCCGCCGCGACCGCGACGGCCACCACCCGGTTGCTCGACGTCACCCCGATCTCGTGGAGCATCGGGCTGGCCGCGGTCTACAGCATCGCCCTCGGCCTCGTGGTCGGGTACGTCGTGCTCCGGCTCGAGCGCCTGCTCTTCGGCAGCCGTGGCCGGCGTGCACGACAGCAGGAGCAGATCGACCACCGTCCCGAGCCGCCCCGGCTCTGGCCGTTGCACTGAGCTGCTCCTCTAGACTCGTCCCCGGTTCCCACGGGGACCTGGAGGGGTGCCGGAGCGGCCGATCGGAACCGCCTTGAAAGCGGTCGCTGGCAGAGATGTCAGCCGCGGGTTCGAATCCCGCCCCCTCTGCCAGTCGGCCACCGACCGCCAGTCGGGTGGACCATCGCCTACTCGGACCCGCCGAGCTCCAGCGAGACGGAGTCGTAGACGAGGTCGTGCAGGCGCTGGACGTGGTGCTCGAGGTCGCAGAGCAGACGCCGGACCTCGTGCACGATGGCGTCGGCGTCGAGCTTCTCGAGCACCCCGGCGGCCAGCACGGTGACCCGGGCCTGGAGCTGGTGGCGGACGCGGTTGGAGCTCTGTGCCCGGGCCGCGAGCCAGGCCTCGGCATGTCGGGCCTCGGGGTCTGCGAGCGCATCCTTGACCTCGGAGAGGCGCTTGCGCACGTTCCAACGCCAGTCCGGCGCTGCGCTGTCAGCCGCCAGAATCTGACGAAGTTCAGCGATCGCGGTCTCGAGAGGAGCCATCTCGAACCACCTTCCACGCAGCCGTCCGTGCAGAGATGGGACCTAGAGTGTGACTCAGGTCACGACTGGCGACAAGAGGGGATTTGTCGCTGAGCCCCGGCCCGGGTGTAATCACGGGGTGAGCCACCCGCAGGAGACGCCACCAGCTCCCGCTCACCCGACCCCGCAGGAGTTCGCGCTCTCGCCGGCCCTCCGGGCCCGGATGCTCGGGACCGGGTTGACCGCCATCGGGGTCGTGGTCGCTGTCGGAGTGGTGGTCACCTGGCTGACCGGGCTGTCGACGGCCGTGGTGACCGGGCTGGTGGTCCTCGCGCTCGTCGGCGTGGTCGCGCTCGGCCTCCTCCTGGGCGTACGCCGCTGGGTGCTGCGCCTCGACGAGCAGGGCTACCGCGTCCGGGCACTCCGTTCGGCCGAGGCCCGGTCGGCCCGCTGGACCGACGTGCTGGACCTGCAGGCGCGGACGGTGAACGGCAACCGGTGCGTGGTGCTGCGCCTGCGTGACGGCCGCACCACGACCATCCCGGTCGACGTGCTCGAGGGCGACTCGACGACGCTGACCGACGCCCTGGCCGCACGCCTCGACCGGGGTCACGGCTACCGGCGACTGCGCTGAGCCCACCGGGGCGCCGAGTCGGCAGCCGCCCGGATTTTCCGCGACGGTCACGCATGGGTAACCTGTGGCCTGCTCGACCGGGAGGTGTCGCCTAGTGGCCTATGGCGCCCGCCTGCTAAGCGGGTTGAGGGTTACCCCCTCTCGCGGGTTCAAATCCCGCCACCTCCGCAGGCACGACTGCCCCGGATCCCTGGGATCCGGGGCGGTCTCATTTTGCGACCTTTCCTGCACGAACCTGCAATGCACACACATGTGACGGTTCTGATCTGTCCTGCGGGGCACAGTCAATGGAGGATGGGATTTGCCCCGACTTGAGAAGGATGCCCACACATGAACTTCCGTCGATTCTCCAAGGCCCTCGCGGCCGTCGTGCTCGCCACCGGCCTCGTCACCGCAGGAGTCGCCCCTGCGGCGACGGCAGCGCCCAAGCACGCCCCCTCCAGCCAGACGGACACCGGCTGGGGCTTCAAGTAGCACCGGATCCAGCACGACCCTGAGTCAGTCGGCCCTCTCGGGGGCTGACTCCGGGTCCCGGCTCCCCATCGCGAAGCCCAGCTGGAACCGCGTCTCCACGCCGTACTCGTCCTTGAGCGCGGCGACGTAGGAGGCGTACGTCCGGGTGCTGACCCCGACGCGCTTGGCGCTGGCCGGGTCGCTGTGCCCCTCGGTCAGCATCCGCACGGTCAGCTGCCGCACCTCCGCAGCGATGCCGCTCTCGGAGGAGCCACCGCGCTCGTTGTACTCCCGCCCACGCTCCCAGGAGCGGTCGAAGATGTCGGCGAGGTAGGAGACCAGGTGCGGGTCGTGGATGGCCACGGCCACGTCGGGCTGCCCGCCCGGGATGATCGCGAGCCTGCGGTCGATCACGATCAACCGGTTGAAGAACTCGTCCAGCGTTCGCACCTGGGCGCCGTGGTCGAGGATGTGCTCGACGTACTCCCGGGTGGCCTTGCTGCGTCGCGCGGTGTGTTGGTAGAGCGTGCGCATCTGCACGCCTCGCTCGAGCGCCCGGAGGTCCCGGTCGATGGCCTGCTGCAGGATCACGGCTCGCCGGGCGCCCGCGGGCTGCGCCGTGAGCAGCTCGTGCTCCACGTCGTCGACGGCGCTCTCCAGGAAGCGGTTGATGCTCGGCAGGCCGCGGATCTCGGTGAGCAGGCTCCCGGTGGCGGGAGTACGCCGGAAGGTCTGCGCCAGTGCACTGAACGTGTCCGCCCAGGCCGCTGACTCGGCCAGCAGCTCGACGGCCTCCCGACCCATGGGGGCGACCACGCCGGACTGCACCGCGGCCGGGTCGACGGCCACCCAGCCGATCCCGTCGTCCTGCCCCAGGTCCTCGCGGAGCAGACCGAGGTCGATCAGCAGGGCGAGCGCCTCGTGGTCCGGGTGGCCGTCGTGGAGCCGTGGGTCGTCGCCCGGCAGGACGCCCAGCCCGACGACGTCGCGGTAGAGCTCCCCGGCCCGACCCTCCAGCAGCTCGCGCCGTTGCGGTCCGGACTCCGTGCTCATGCGCGCATCATGTCCGAGAAACCCAGGACCCGCACCACCAGGGTGCGGGTCCTGACACAGGCCTCTCGGCCCGGCGATCGGCGGGTCAGGCGCCGAGGCGCGCCTTCAGGCCGTCCAGCTCGGTCCAGAGCACGGCCGGCAGGTGGTCGCCGAACTTCTCGAACCACTCGGTGATCTGGGGGATCTCGGCCTTCCACTCCTCCACGTCCACGGAGAGGGCCTGCTCGAGGTCCTCGCTGGACATGTCGAGGCCCTCGATGTCGAGCGACCCGGGGGCGGGGACGTGACCGATGGGAGTCTCGACCGCGGCGGCCTGGCCGTCGATGCGCTCGATGACCCACTTCAGCACGCGGCTGTTCTCTCCGAAGCCCGGCCAGAGGAAGCCACCGTCGTCGTCGCGGCGGAACCAGTTGACGTAGAAGATGCGCGGCATCTTCGCTGCGTCGTTCTCCTTGCCCATGTTGACCCAGTGGCCGAAGTAGTCACCGGCGTTGTAGCCGATGAAGGGCAGCATCGCCATCGGGTCGCGACGGACCACGCCGACCTCGCCGGTGGCGGCGGCGGTCGTCTCGCTGGAGAGCGTGGCTCCCATGAAGGTGCCGTGGATCCAGTCACGGGCCTCGGTGACGAGCGGGATCGTGGTCTTGCGGCGGCCGCCGAAGAGGATCGCGTCGATCGGGACGCCGCGCGGGTCGTCGTACTCCTTGGCGAGCATGTCGCACTGCTTGATCGGAGTGCAGTAGCGGCTGTTCGGGTGGCTGGAGAGCTCCTCGGAGTCGGGAGTCCAGGGCTGGCCCTTCCACGAGGTGGCGTGGGCCGGCGGGTTCTCCAGGCCCTCCCACCAGATGTCGCCGTCGTCGGTGAGCGCGACGTTGGTGAACACCGAGTTGCCCTTGTTGATGGTCTTCATCGCGTTGGGGTTGGTGTGCTCGTTGGTGCCGGGAGCGACGCCGAAGAAGCCGTACTCCGGGTTGACCGCCCACAGCCGACCGTCGTGGCCGATCCGCATCCAGGCGATGTCGTCGCCGATGGCCTCGACCTTCCAGCCGGGGATGGTCGGCTCCAGCATGGCGAGGTTGGTCTTGCCGCAGGCGCTGGGAAACGCGGCCGCGACGTACTTGGTGACCTTCTCGGGGCTGGTCAGCTTGAGGATCAGCATGTGCTCGGCCATCCAGCCCTCGTCGCGCGCCATCGCGCTGGCGATCCGCAGGGCGTAGCACTTCTTGCCGAGCAGCGCGTTGCCGCCGTACCCGGACCCGAAGGACCAGATCTTCCGCTCCTCGGGGAACTGCACGATGTACTTCGTGTCGTTGCACGGCCAGGCGACGTCCGCCTGGCCCTCCTCGAGGGGCATCCCGACGGAGTGCAGCGCCGGCACGAACTCGGCGTCGAGCTCGGTCATCTTGTCGAGGACGTTGGTGCCCATGCGGGCCATCACCTTCATGCTCGCGGTGACGTACGCCGAGTCGGTGATCTCCACGCCGAACATCGGGTGCTCGGCGTCGAGGTGGCCCATCACGAACGGGATGACGTACATCGTCCGGCCCTTCATGCAGCCCGCGTAGAGCTTGCGCATGATGGCCTTCATCTCGTTCGGGTCCATCCAGTTGTTGGTGGGCCCGCAGTCCTTCTCGTCGACCGAGCAGATGTAGGTGCGGTCCTCGACGCGCGCCACGTCGGTGGGGTCAGAGGCCGCGTGGAACGAGTTCGGCTTCTTCTCGGGGTCCAGGCGGGTGAACGTGCCGGTCGCCACCAGGGCGTCGGTGAGCTCGACCCACTCCTCGTCGGAGCCGGTGCACCAGTGGATCCGGTCGGGGGTGGTCAGCGCGGCTACCTCGGTGACGAAGGCCAGGATGCCTTCGTGCGTGGTCGGCGCGTCCTCGATGGCAGTGGTCTGGTTCGACGTGTCGGCGGTCATGCCTGTTCCCTCTCGGAGCATTCGCGGCCGGGTCCTCGAGGGGCCCGACCGGCCACCGAACGTACCGGTGGTGTGTGTCGTATGAGTTCATCTGTGGCGGGTGTCGCGCCGTTGCATCACCCGGATGTGACACCCAAGTTACTGCCCGGAACTGCGGCTCGTAACCGAGGTTGCGGCGAGGGTACGGTCTTCCGGCCCGTCGGGCCTATTGGATCGATCCAGCCGTCTGGTAGGCGAGAATTGTGTGTCCAGGCTCACGCATCAGGTGGTCGAGGAGCGAGCGCAGCGAGTGTCTCGAACCCCCGGAAGCGCACCGATTTCACCCGGTCCAGCACGTCGGCTAGAGTTGCGCAGTCCTCAGCCACACCGAGGATCTGCGCCTGTAGCTCAACGGATAGAGCATCTGACTACGGATCAGAAGGTTGGGAGTTCGAATCTCTCCAGGCGCGCCAGGCCTGAAGCCGCAGTCAGTTCGCTGACCTGCGGCTTCGTCTTTTCCGGAGTCTTCGCGGTCCGCGGGGCGTGCGAGAACGCCTGATGCCAACAGCCCGCGAGGCCGGCCGCGGCACATGGGGCCGCGCGATGAGGCCGGCGGCGGGGGGCGAGCCGTTTGCCGCCCCGATCTTGCCTGTCCCGTTCGATCTGGAACTGAGCGATGCGGCCGGCCGCACGTCACATTTCTGTGCGTGGGCGCGCGGTAGCGGTCTAATGGCGAAGTCAGTCCGAATCACGAGGTGAGAGCCATGAGCGATCCCAACAAAAGGACCTCAGACCTGGACCTGCCTTCGAACCCCGGCGAGCGGCAAGACTTCGTCATTCGTAGGGTCGAGCGCCAGTTCCACCATTTCAACAGTCACGCGGGCGGCCAGCGGGCGCTGTACCTATCTGCCAAGGTCATCCAGATCGTGCTGGCAGCCGCGGTGCCGGTCGCGGCCTCTGTCCACGCACCGGTGGCACTCACCGGAAGCCTGGGTGCCTCGATCGTCGTCCTCGAAGGCGTCCAGCAGCTCTGTCAGTGGCATGCGAACTGGATCCGATATCGCAGCACTGCCGAGTCGTTGCGACGCGAGCTGTTCATGTGCCGTGCGAAGGTCGGCGGCTACAGCACGGCGGCGGATCCCATCAGCCTCTTGGCCGAGCGCATGAACGAGATCTCCACGACCGAGGTCTCAGGTTGGTCAACGACCTTCAAGGCCGACCCCGCCAAGCAGTGAGCGCGCTCCGATGGTCCCGGTCACACTCACGCCATCGTGCTCGGTGTGAGCTCCGCCTCGACGGAGACCTCGGCCCGGTCGATCCTGAGCTACGTGGTGGCGCTGGTGGTGCTCATCGGATGCCTCCCCGTGCGGTGTTCCCCTCACGAGACGACCACCGAGTCCGAGGCCGACAGCTCGGAGGAATCGCCAGTGTGACCATCGACCGGCCTATGACTGGCTGATGACATCGACGGAGATCTCCGTGGCCGTGACCGTCCCTCTGTTCTCGAGCCAGTGGACGGTGTTTCGGTCCTCAGGCCAGCCCACACCTGGCCCGTAGTCCGTAGCGATCCCATCTCGATGATCGGTGATCGTCCCGTGCAAGACGTAGACGGTGCCGGGTCTGTCCTGGTGGTCGTGGACCGGGCCGAATACTCCTCCAGGCTCGATGGTCACCATTCGCATGCGGAGCTGGCGCCCCTCCATGCCCTTGATCTCGGGGCCGAGATCGACCGTGGCCAGCAGGTGCACCGCCACGCCCGTCGTCTCGGGCGCTTCGTGTTCTTCGCTCATCCTTGGTTCCTCTACGTGATCGGCCACCGACGCTGGCCAGGCTTCCAGGCGGTGGCCCCCGCGAAGCTCCAGCTTGTTGGCGTTGATGATTGTCCACCCAAGAGCCCTCGGAGTGCAGCCTGCTGACGCCAGCACTCGCGCACCGGCTGCGATGAATGCGCAGGCACCCTTCCACCACCGCGCGATCTCGGCCATGCTGGCAGTGCCCGCCGAGAGCCGGGTGCGCCACACAGTGCCGTAGGCCGGGTCTCGCTGACCCCTAGTGAGTGATTCATGTCCGCACTCCCGTCCTGGCGCAACGCGAGTGAGGCGCTGCCCCGGGTGATCGGCAAGCTGGGCCTGAGGCGACCAGTGCTCGCCGACGTGCTGGCCCGCCGGATGCCCCGCGTCGTCGCGGATCTCGACACGGTGCCGGCGGTGCGCCGATTGGCCAGCCGGCTGCTGATCAACCACTACGGCTATGCGACGACGCTGCGACCGAGGGCGCTGTCGATGGCGACCGACTTCACCACCTGGACGAGCCTGACCGATCGCCGGTTCAGCGCCCGTCACCTGCCCCCTGCTGCCCCGGAGACGATCGCTCGGTGGCCCGCGGAGGCCGACGTGAACGCTCTCTACCGCCGTGAGCACGAGACCAAGTCCACCGATACGAGTGTCTGGTTCATGTTCTTCGCCCAGTGGTTCACCGACAGCTTTCTCCGGACCAGCCGTCAGGACTTCCGCCAGAACACCTCCACCCAGGAGATCGACCTGTGCCAGATCTACGGGCTCGGTCCGGACCAGACGCGGATGTTGCGCTCGCTGAGCGGTGGCCGGCTCAAGAGCCAGCTGATCGACGGCGAGGAGTTCCCGGTGTTCCTCTTCCAGCAACGAGCAGCGGGTGGACCGTTGAGGTTCAAGCCTGAGTTCGAGGGCCTCTACGACGAGCGGTTCGTGATCGACACGATCCTGGGCAGCGCTCCCGACGACCGCTTGGACTCGGTCTTTGCCGTGGGCCTCGAGCACGGGAACGCGACGATCGGCAGCACCATCCTCAACACGGTGTTCCTCCGCGAGCACAACCGGGTCGCCGGGATGCTGGCCTCGGAGTACCCGGACTGGGACGACGACCGGATCTTCGAGACGACCCGCATGGTCATGATCGTGCTGGAGCTCAAGCTGGTGGTCGAGGAGTACATCCGACACATCGGCCCCTTCGACTTCGCGATCGAGACAGTCCCGTTCATCGCCGACCGGGAACGCTGGAACCGGCCGAATTGGATCGCCATCGAGTTCAACCTTCTCTACCGCTGGCACTCGCTCGTTCCCGATGCCATCGGCGAGGGGGCGGAGGCGTTGACCTGGCAGGAGTTCATGAACAACAACCCGCTGGTGATCTCGCGCGGCATCGAGTCACTCGTCGAGCAGTGCTCGCGGGCCCGGTCCGGCAGGATCGGGTTGCTCAACACGCCGAAGTTCCTGGTCGACCGGTCCACGCCGGACCATCCCTCGCTCGAGGAACGCACGATCGCGCTCATGCGGCAGGCGCGTCTACGCTCCTTCAACGACTACCGCGAGTCCTACGGGCTCGCCCGGATGACGAGCTTCGCCGAGCTCACCTCCGACGCCGACCTCCGAGGACGGCTCGAGGCCCTCTACGACCACGACATCGACAACCTCGAGTGGTACGTCGGGATCTTCGCCGAGGACTACCCCGACTACCTGATGATGGGCGACCTCCTGACGACGATGGTCGCCAACGACGCCTTCACCCAGGCCCTCACCAACCCGTTGCTGGCGCGCAGCGTGTTCAACGAGGCGACCTTCTCGCCGGTGGGCCTCGAGATCATCAACACGACCAGCTCGCTGCAGCAGATCCTCGCCAGGAACTCACGCTCGCCAGAGGCCGTGGTTTCCACCTTCTCCTGCCAGGACGTGCCCCGGGCCGATGCGCCCCCCTCCACCTGATGCTCGCGGAGACGGCGCAGAGCACGTCCGCAGCACGGATCAGCGCATCGACAGCGTCGCCAGGCTGACCCCGACGAGATGGCTCGCGAACGCCAGCACGGTCAGTGTGTGGAACACCTCGTGGAAGCCGAACCAGCGCGGCCACGGGTTCGGCCGCTGGAAGCCGTAGACGACACCGCCCAGCGTGTAGAGCGCGCCACCGGCGGCGAGCAGGATCAGCGTGGTCGAGCCGACTCCGGCGTGCAGGCGCATCGCGCCGGCGACCAGGCCGGGGGTGAACGCCACCGCGACCCAGCCGAGCCCGACGTACAGCGGCGTGTGCAGCCATCGCGGTGCCGTCACCCAGCAGACCCGGAACACGATGCCGAGCAGCGCGCCCGCCCACACCAGGGACAGCAGCCAGGTCAGCTGCTCGCCGCGAAGCAGCAGCAGGGCGTACGCCGTGTAGGAGCCGGCGATCAGCAAGAAGATGCTGGCGTGGTCGCAGCGGCGCAGGAACGTCTGCGTGCGCGGCGACCAGGAGCCACGGTGGTAGGTCGCGGACACCGTGAAGAGCACGAGCGAGGAGCCGACGAAGATCGCGGAGCCGGCGCGTGTGCTGGCGGTCGGCGAGAGGACGATCAGCACGACCCCGGCGGCCAGCGCGAGCGGGACGGTGCCGAGGTGCAGCCAGCCGCGCAGGCGGGGCTTGATCTCCGCCAGGACCTCGCGAACCTGCTCGACCGCGCCCTCGACCGCGTCGACGGGGACGGAGAGACGAGGGGTGACTGGCATCGGACCGGGGTTTCTGACGAGGGCGGGTCGCCAGGGGCCGGGACGACGGGATCTCTCCACACTACGCCGGTCCGCGTCAGCGCGGGCCGGCTTGCGCACTGACGGGAGAATGCCTGCATGACCACCACGGCCTTCGTCAACGCAGCACTCTTCGACGGTCACCGCTACCTCGGTCCGGCGGGGACCGTGGTCGTGACCGACGGCCGGATCACCGGGGTCGGCCAGGACGGGCCGCCACCCGGCGCCCGCGTGGTCGACGTCACCGGTGGCCTGCTGGCTCCTGGCTTCGTCGACGCCCACGTGCACGCGGTGCAGGGAGGACTCGAGCGCATCCGGTGCGACCTGTCCGGGGGCAGCACCCGCGAGGACTACCTGGAGCTGATCAGGGCCTACGCCGACGCCAACCCCGACGAGCCATGGATCCTCGGCGGCGGGTGGGCGATGGCCGCCTTCCCCGGCGGGAACCCCACGGCCGCTGACCTCGACTCCGTGGTCCCCGAGCGACCCGTGTTCCTGCCCAACCGCGACCACCACGGCGCCTGGGTGAACAGTCGGGCCCTGGAGATCGCCGGCATCTGCCGCGAGACGCCGGATCCGCCGCACGGACGCTTCGAGCGCGACGCCGACAGACATCCGACCGGCACCCTCCACGAGGGTGCGATGCACGCGGTGACCCAACACGTGCCGGACACCACCCCCGAGGACTACTACCGCGGGCTGATGGCGGGCCAGGCCTACCTGCACTCGCTCGGAGTCACTGGCTGGCAGGACGCGATCGTGGGCAGCTACGCAGGCATGGACGACGCCGGGCCGACGTATCAGCTCGCGGCGAAGCGCGGTGACCTCACCGCTCACGTGGTCGGCGCCCTCTGGTGGGACCGCGACCGGGGGGTCGAGCAGATCGCGTCACTGGTCGAGCGGCGTGCGGACTACACCCACGGCCGGTTCCGGGCGACCAGCATCAAGGTGATGCAGGACGGCGTCGCGGAGAACGGCACCGCAGCGCTCACCGCGCCGTACCTCGACCGCTGCGGCCACGCGACCGGCAACAGCGGACACTCCTTCGTCGACCCCCAGGCCCTGAAGAAGTACGTCGGGCACCTCGACGCCGAGGGGTTCCAGGTGCACGTGCACGGCATCGGCGACCGGGGGGTCCGTGAGGCGCTCGACGCGTTCGAGGTGATCCCGGAGCGCGACCGTGGCCGTGGGCGCCACCACATCGCGCACCTCCAGCTGGTCCACCCCGACGACGTGCCCCGGTTCGCCGAGCTCGGCGTGGCTGCGAACCTGCAGACCCTGTGGGCCTGCCTGGACGACCAGATGACCGAGCTGACGCTGCCGTTCCTGGGCGAGGAGCGCGGCCGGTGGCAGTACCCGTTCGGCGACCTGCACCGGGCCGGGGTCAGGCTCGTGGCCGGCAGCGACTGGCCGGTCAGCACGCCCCACCCGCTCGAGGCCATCCACGTCGCCGTGAACCGCTGGGCCCACGGCGAGGAGGGTCCGGCCGGGAGCGAGCCGTTCCTGCCCGCGCAGGCCCTGGACCTCGAGACGGCCTTCGCGGCGTACACCAGCGGCTCGGCGTGGGTGAACCACCGCGACGACGCCGGCACGCTCGCACCCGGACAGGTGGCCGACCTGGTGGTGCTCGACCGGGACCCGTTCGCGGGCGCGCCAGGTGAGATCGGCGCTGCGCAGGTGGTCTCGACCTGGGTCGAGGGAGCACCGGTCCACGAGGGCTGAACGCTCGCTCCGATGAGTTGACGCACCGAACCCGGTCACCTCCTGCATGGAAGCAGAGATCCGGACCCTGATCGAGTCGTGGGCCGAGGCCGTGCACGGAGGCGACCTGGACACCGTGCTCGCCGACCACGCCGAGGACATCGTGATGTTCGACGTACCCCCGCCCCACGACGGCGTGCGCGGGATCGCTGCCTACCGGGACACCTGGCCGGGGTTCTTCGAGTGGCAGGCGAGTGGCGGGCTGTTCGAGATCGTCGAGCTCGACGTGACCGCCGGTGCCGACGTGGCGTTCGCCTGGGCGCTGCTCCGCTGCTCGACGCCGGAGCACCTGCGGCAGCACACCGAGGAGCGCCTGCGCCTCACCGTCGGCCTGCGTCGCGACGACGGGCGCTGGGTGGTCAGCCACGAGCACCACTCGTTCGCTGACCGATCGGACCCCGCGGGCGACGCCTGAGTCGCTGCGACGCCTCACCCGTCACGGGTGAGGTCACCTGCAACACGACGCGAATAGCGTGAGCGGCAGGCTCCCCATCCGCGAGGTGATGCACGTGTTCTCGATGCGACAACGACTCTGCGCCGAGTTCTTCGGCACCTTCTGGCTCGTGCTCGGAGGTTGTGGCACCGCCGTCCTGGCCAGCTACAACGTGAAGTTCCTCGGAGTGGCGTTCGCCTTCGGCCTCACCGTGGTCACGATGGCCTACGCCGTGGGCCACGTGTCCGGCGGACACTTCAACCCGGCCATCACGGCGGGTCTCGCCATGGGCAAGCGGTTCGACTGGAAGGACGTCCCGGCGTACGTCGTGACCCAGGTCGTCGCGGCCATCGCGGCATCCGCCGTCCTCTTCGTGATCGCCAGCGGCAAGGACGGGTTCAGCGCGAAGGAGTCCGGCTTCGCCACCAACGGGTACGGCGACCGCTCACCCGACGGCTACTCGTTGCTGGCCGTGATCATCGTCGAGGTGGTCCTGACGGCCTTCTTCCTCTACGTGGTCCTCGGCGTGACCGACACCCCCGCTCCCAAGGGCTTTGCGCCCCTGGCGATCGGCCTCTCGCTCACCCTGATCCACCTGATCTCCATCCCCGTCAGCAACACCTCGGTCAACCCCGCCCGGTCGATCGGACCCGCCCTGTTCGCCGGGAGTGATGCGATCGCCCAGCTGTGGGTCTTCATCCTGGCCCCGCTCCTGGGTGGCCTGATCGCAGGCGCCAGCTACGTCTTCCTCTTCGGTGCCCCGGCTCCGGCGGTTCCGCTGGAAGAGGCCACCGAGGGCTGATCCCCGGCCGACCGGACCGCCCGCCGAACGAGGAGACACGACGTGAGCTGGCTGGAACTCAACTGGAAGCTGCAGGTGACGCGCGGTGTCCTCGGCATCGTCTTCGGCATCATCGCCATGGTCTGGCCCGTGGAGACGCTCGTGACCCTCGTCGTGCTCTGGGGCATCTGGGCGCTCGTGGACGGGATCGGCGCGATCGCAGGCGCCTTCCGCGCCGAGGGTGGCCTCGCCACGACCGTGCTCGCCCTGACCGGCGTGGTGGCGCTCGTGGCCGCCTTCTTCGCCATCTTCCGACCGGGCATGACCGGCGCCGCGTTGACCTGGGTCCTCGGCATCTGGCTCATCGTGCGGGGAATCATCGACGCCGTCGCGACGATCACGGGCCGCCTGCCGGGTTCCAGGCTGCTCTCGTTCCTGGGCGCGGGGCTCTCGATCGTGGCCGGCGTCATCTTCGTCGTCAATCCCGGCGGAGCAGCCGTCGCCCTCGCGTTCTGGCTCGGCCTGATCGCCCTGCTGTGGGGCCTCGTCTTCCTGGTGGTCGGGCTGATCTCGCGATCCAAGGTGGGCGACACGCACCCGGCCGCTCCGGCAACCGCGTGACCGGTGGAGCTACAGGAGTCCGCGCATCCGGGCGGCGTCGACCGCTTCGCGCCGTGAGGTGACCCCGAGCTTGCGGTAGACGTTGCGCAGGTGCGTCTTGACCGTGTTCACCGAGACGTACATCGAGTGCGCGATCTCGTCGACGGTGCGCAGGGTGGGCAGCTCGACCAGCACCTCGAGCTCTCGTTCGGTCAGCACCGGGGCGGCGGCGTCCGGCTGCCGCGCCACCCGGATCAGCTGCTCGACGAGTGGCTCGTGGTTGCCCCAACGTCCGCGCTCGCGCTGGAGCAGGCCGATCAGCGTGTCCCCACCGGAGTCGAGCAGCGGTCGCAGGGCGCCGAGCTGGACGGCGAGGTCCAGGGCCGACCGGGCTGCAGCAGTGGCGGCGAAGGAGTCACCGAGCTCGGTCTGCAGCGCAGCCTCCTGGGCCCAGGCATCGACCATGCTCATCGGCACGACCACGTCGACCTGACCACTCGTGACCCCGCGCACCAGCTCCAGAGCGCGACGGTGGTGCCCGTTGGCCACCTCGAGCATCGCCTCGAGGAGGTGCAGCTCACCGCACTCGCCCAGCAGTCGTCGTACGTCCTCGATCGACTCCCGGACCCGGTTGGCACGGTGGAGGCGCAGGCTGAGCCGGGCGTGCAGCAGCGCCGCGCCGACCATCCACGCCGGGGCCACGCCGGCCGAGGCGAAGGACTGCCACACCTCGTGCATCTGCTCGACCTCTCCCACCTGGGACGGGTCGGCCTCGAACCGCAGGGCTCCGTCCAGGGCGCGCACCGAGCCCAGCACCATCGGATCGGCTGCGGGGTGGACCAGCGCGCGAGCCAGGGCGACGTGCCGTCGGGCACCCTCGTCGTCGAGGCGTTGCCGGCAGGACCAGGCGCCGAGCAGGTGGGCGTACGCCAGCCGCGGTGAGGCTCCCCAGCCGTGCCTCCGCGCGGCCGCGAAGGCGCGGTCGAGGTAGCCGTCGACGACCCCGAACCGCGAGCGAGCGGTCTCGGCGGAGGCCATCATGGTGAGCGAGTCGATCAGCACGGCGTCACGCGTCAGGCCCTGGGCCAGCTCGGTCGTCGAGGCCAGCAGCTCGACGCCGCTCCCCAGCCTGCCGTCCCACACCATCGCCGTGGCGACCTGGCTCTGCCAGTACATCCGCACGTCCGGATCGGCCACGCTGACGGCCGACGGCAGCTCGTCGAGCCGTTCGCCCTTGCGCCGGCGAAGACCCACCTCGACCGCGTCGCGGGTGGCCTTGAGGTCGTCCCCTGCTCCGGCGGGCTCCCGCACCAGGTGCAGCTCCCCCATCGCCTCGGGCAGCCGACCGAGGTCCAGCAGGGCGGCCGCCGCCACCACGTGGGTCCAGGGCGACGTGGCCAGCCGCCGGGACCGGGCATCGCCCAGCGCGCTGAGCAGCAGGCTCGCCTCACCGGCGTTGACCATCGCGATCCCGACGTCCGCCACGACGCCTTCGCGCACCGCAGGATCGGCGCTGTCGCAGGCGTGGCCGACCGCCTCGGCGTTCAGGCCCATCTCGAGGAACCACAGGGCTGCCTCGGTGTGGATCGAGGAGTCCCGCTGCCGGTCCGTGCGCAGCAGCTCCCCACGCAGGTAGGCACGCAGGAGCGGGTGGAACCGGTACCACGCCCGACCACCGGTCGGCGAGGCCACCCGGGTCACCAGCCCCGAGGCCGTGACCAGCTCCTCGAGCACCCGGCCCGCATCGTCCATGCCGGTGATCGAGGCGACCAGGTCCAGCGGGATGGTCTCCAGCGTCCCGCAGACCAGCATCAGGGACTGGATCTGCTCGGCCTGCTTGCGGAAGAGCTCGGTGAAGAGGTACTCCGCGAGCACGGGGTCCTCTCCGGACGGCAGCGGAACCTCGTCCCCCGCCGCCCGCACCGTCATCAGCATCAGCCGGACCAGCGCGGGCCAGCCCTCGGTACGGCGCCACATCGACCGGCGCGTGTCCGGTTCGACCTCGGGTGCCAGCATCCGCAGCTCGTCGGGGGTGAAGGCGAGGTCGCTCGCACGCAGCTGGTCGATGGCCCCCCGGAGCTTGCGACCCTGGAGGGACATCAGGGGCGGGTCCGAGCGGCTCGTCAGGACGACCTTCGTCGTGGCCGGCACCAGCCCGAGCCACAGGTCGAGGTCGGTCAGCAGGGCGGGATCGACGACCTCGTGCAGGTTCTCGAGGACGACCACGACCCGCCAGCCGTCGAGCGCGGCGGCCAGGTCGCCGAGGAAGCCGCGCGCCCCGGCCCGGTGCGGAGCCGTCAGGCCGGCCAGCCGCTCGTCGGGCACGGCCTCGCTCAGGGACGTCAGCAGCAACGACCAGAACCGGAAGGTGTGGGACTCGGTCGCGTCGAGGTTGCAGACGGCGACGCTGACGCCACGCCCGGGAAGGGTGGCCATCCAGCTCGAGACCAGGGTCGTCTTCCCGAAGCCGGGGGGCGCGCAGACCAGGAACGACTCGAGGTGGTTGTCGTCGACCAGCATCGCGTCGAGGCGGCCGGTCAGCCGGGCTCGCTCGATCACGTCGCCGGCCGGGACGGGGATCTCCATCTTGGCGCGGCGAACGGCTCGACGTGCACTGGCCACGGGACTCTCCCTCCGCAGCCAACACCCTAAGGCCAGGGCTCAGTCAGGCAGTCGGCGCAACTCCAGGATGGTCAGGCCGAAGGTCTGGAACCGGGCGAGCAGTCCGTGCAGGTGGGAGTCGTCGTAGACCTCTCCGAAGAGCACGGTGCCGCCGGCCGGTCCCTTGGTGGCCCTGAGCTCGGGAAAGGCCGCGAAGACGGTCTCGGAGGGAGTGCCCTCGACGAGGAACTCGTAGCGCACCGGATGCGTCGTCGGTTGCTCGCTCATCCCAGCTCCTCTC
Organism: uncultured Actinomycetota bacterium; assembly: GCA_963797525.1. Taxonomy (GTDB): domain Bacteria; phylum Actinomycetota; class Actinomycetes; order Propionibacteriales; family Nocardioidaceae; genus Marmoricola. The sequence goes on along the minus strand of CAWCPT010000009.1, from coordinate 319,025 downwards.
CGTTCCACCAGAGTGGTTCACAAATCATCGAGGTGCCTCACCCACCACGGGTGACGTCACCATGTGGACTCCGGCCGGGTCGGGTCGGCCGCTCACGACGCGGCCGCGCGGAGCCTCTCGAGCAGGGGGGTGGCGACCTCCGCCAGGAACTGCTCCTGGGTGTCACCACCGATCTGAACGAGGGCGATGTCGGTGAACCCCGCTTCCCAGAACGGACGCACACCCTCGACGATCGCGTCCAGGTCCGGACCGCAGACGATCGACCGGGCGACGTCCTCGGACCGGACGTACTCCGTCGCCGACGCGAACCCGGCGGTCGTCGGCAGGTCGGCGTTCACCGACCAGCCGCCCGCGAACCAGCGGAACTGCTCGTGGGCCCGGGTGACCGCGGTGTCGCGGTCGGGGTCCCAGCAGATCGGGATCTGTCCGACCGCACGCGCCTCCACCCCGACCTGCGGCGCGAAGGGCGTCTCGTTCCACTGCTGGATCAGCTCAGCGTCGGGCTCGGTGGCGATGAGGTGGTCGGCGAGCGCGGCGAGCTCGTTGACCGCGCGCTCGCCGGCGGTGGCGACTGCGATCTCCGGTGGGTTGTCGGGCAGGTCCCAGATGCGTGCAGAGTCGACCTGGAAGTACTCACCGCGGTGGTCGACCAGCTCGCCGGTGTGCAGCTGTCGGATGACGGAGATGGCCTCGCGCAGCATCGCCTGCCGGTCGTTGATCGCCGGCCAGCCCTGACCGACGACGTGCTCGTTGAGGTTCTCGCCCGAGCCCAGGCCGAGGGTGAAGCGACCCTCGGCGAGCAGCTGCAGGGTCGCGGCCTTCTGCGCGACCACGGCCGGGTGGTAACGGATCGTCGGGCAGGTCACGTACGTCATCAGCCCCACCCGTTCGGTGGCGTGGGCGACGGCTCCCAGCACCGACCAGGCGTACGGCGCGTGGCCCTGCGCCGAGAGCCACGGAAAGTAGTGGTCGCTCATCACCTCGAAGTCGAACCCGGCGGCTTCCGCACGGACGGCGTGCTGGACGAGCTCGCGGGGTCCGGCCTGCTCGGTCATCAGGGTGTAGCCGAACCTGGTCATGCCTCTCCTCGGGTCAACGAGCCCGGAGGTACGTCTCCCACTCGATGCCGATCAGGTCCTCGGGTGCATCGACGACGAGGAGGGCCCCCGCACCGACGAGCTCGGCCTCGCTGTACCCACCTGAGCGCAGGCCGATGCATCCGATTCCGGCGCGCTCGGCCGCCACCACGTCGTACGGCGTGTCCCCGACCATCACGGCGCGACGGATGCCGTCGAGCCGGTCCAGGGTCACCCCGATCAGGTCGGGCTCTGGCTTGGACTCCTCGGCGTCCTGCGAGGTGGTGAGCAGGGCGACCTGGTCGCGGATGGCGAGGTCGTCGAGCGCCTCGTCGGCGAACTCCGGGTCTCCCGAGGACGCGAGCGCCACCGTCCAACCGGTCGAGGCCAGCGCGCGCACCAGCTCGGCGGCACCTGGAAGGGGGTCCACCTCCGCCTTGATCGCGACGTACTCCTCGCGCCAGGCGTCCCTCAGCGGGTCACCGATCCGCTCCTCCACGTCGTCGCCCGCGACCTCGGCGACGAGCTTGTCGCCACCCATCCCGACCGTGCGGTGGATCCGCCACAGCGGGAGCACGACCTCGTGCCGGGTGAAGGCTCGCTGCCAGGCGAGCGCGTGGTGGTAGGTCGAGTCCACGAGGGTCCCGTCGATGTCGAACAGGACCGCGGCATCGTCAGAGGTGGCCATCCGCCCAATCTAGGGCGCAGCCGGGGCGCAGGCGGCGCAGGGTCGTGGGCCTGGGTCTGGTTTCGCCATTCGGCCTCGGGATCTCCGCAACGGACCTAGGGTCCACCCGGCACCCACCGAGACTCCGGGAGAACCCTTGCGCAAGACCACCGCGGTCGTCGTCAGCCTGCTGGCCGCCGCCCTCACCGTCTTCACCGCCCCTGCGGCGAGTGCGGACCCCACGCCGACCGTCAGCGCACCTGCGGAGGGCGCGACCGTGCCGACCGGCTTCACCGGGCCGGTGTCCGTGTACTTCACCGGCATCTCGGAGGGACGGGTCCACACCCTCGTCCTCGTCTGCGACGACGGCACCGGCCCGACCCAGGTGGACTCGCGGAGCGTGGACCCCGACGGGACCTCGGCCCCGCAGTCCTACTCGGTCGCACCCATCACCGGACCCAGCGACTGCGTCCTGACCGTCCGGGACCCGGAGGGCACGGCGGTGGTCACCCGCAGCTTCACCGTCGCCGGACCGGCGCTCGTGCTCAGCAGTGCGACCCTCAGTGCCCAGTCGTTCTATCCCACGGTGGTCGACGGCTTCCGCGACTCCGTGACGGCCTCGTGGACGAGCAACAAGACCGCGGGCCACGTGGCCAAGGTGCTCAACAGCAACGGCGCGGTCGTACGTCGCGCGGAGCTCGGCGACCTCGCGGCCGGCGCTCACCAGTGGGTCTGGAACGGACGCAGCACCAGCGGCAGCCGCGTCCCCGTCGGCACCTACCGGATCCGCCTCGAGGCCGACGACCACGCGGGCAGCACGCGCATGTTCGTCCGGTCGGTCCTGGTCCGCAGCAGCTACGTCGTCAGGCGCCACAGCATGGCGCGCGCCGGCAGCTCCAGCGCCACCTCCACCAGCGGTCCGTGCTTCGTCACCAGGAGCACCCGCCAGGGCACGACCAACCTGGACTGCTGGGGCGGTCGCTACGCACGCGCCTCCTACACCTTCCGCCTCCCGGCCAACGCGTATGCGGTCAGGTACTCGCTCTCCGGACAGCGCACGGCGGCAGACATCTGCTGCTCCGGCCGGATCATGCAGTCCGGCAGCAGGGTCTCGAGGACCGCCTTCCGGGTGACCGCGACGGTCACCGGCTGGCGCGCCTACGACGTACGCCGGGCGGCCGTGTCCTACGCCTACCGCCACAAGATCTGAGCTCGGGCGACCCATCCGCCCGACCCGGTGGCTCAGCGCAGGGTGACGACCGACTTGCCGAGGGTCTTGCGGTCCTCCATGTCCTGGAGCGCCCGGCCGAAGTCCGCGAGGGGGTAGGTCGCGCCGATCGGCGGGTCGATCACGCCGGACTCCATCAGGGGGAGCAGGGCGTCCCACTGCTTCCTCATGTAGCCCGGGCGGACCATCGCGTAGGCACCCCAACCGACGCCGCGCACGTCGACGTTGTTCAACAGCAGCCGGTTGACCTTGACCGCCGGGATGGCGCCCGCCGTGAACCCGACGACGAGCAGGCGGCCCTGGGTGCCGAGCGAGCGCAGCGAGTCGGTGATCAGGTCGCCCCCGACGACGTCCATCACGACGTCGACGCCCTCCCCACCGGTGAGCTCCTTGACGGCGTCGCGGAAGCCGTCGACGAGCACCACCTCGTCGGCACCGGCCCGGCGTGCGACCTCGGCCTTCTCGTCGGTGGACACGACGGCGATGACCCGCGCGCCGTACCCCTTCGCGACCTGGATGGTGGCCGTGCCGACACCGCCGGCCGCGCCGTGCACCAGCACCGTCTCGCCCTCCTGGAGATGGCCTCGCTCGACGAGTGCGAAGTGCGCGGTCAGGTAGTTCATCGGGATCGCGGCCCCCTGCTCGAAGCTCAACGCATCGGGAAGCGGGAACACGCTCTCGGCACCGAGGCCGACGACGTCCGAGGCACCACCGTGACCGAGGCACGCCGCGACCCGGTCGCCCGCGCTGAAGCCCGAGCCCTCGGGCGCCGAGCGCACCACCCCGGCGAAGTCGACGCCGAGGGTGAAGGGCAGCTCGGGCTTCATCTGGTACTCGCCCTTGCTGAGCAACAGGTCGGGGAACGAGATGCCCACCGCGGCCACCTCGACGAGCACCTGGGGGCCGAACGGCCCCTCGGGAGTCGGTTCCGGGACCTCTTCGACGGTGATCGAGGAAGGGCCGGCTGTCTGGGTCACCTGGACTGCACGCATGGGTCCGAGGCTAGGGGGCTGCCGGTGGACCTGAACCGCGGGGTCAGCGGACCTTGACCAGCTTGGCGAGCTCGAAGTGCATCGGGTCGGTGTAGTGCCAGTCGCCACCCCAGGCGAAGCCCCACTTCTTGAAGATGGCCACCACGCCCCGGTCCATCTCGCCGACGGTGCCACGCTGGTTCGCCGCGGCGTTCAGGTCGATCGCGGTGCCGAAGGTGTGGAAGCTGAGCCCCTTGGCCGGGTCGTGCGCGATGAAGCGGGGCACGTAGCAGCCGTCGTAGTGGTAGATCTTGCTGCTCAGTCCCCGGGTGACCACCTCGCTCAGGGCGGCCCGGAGCTGCGGCAGCATCACCCGGTTGCCGGTGACCTTGCCGATGATCGGCATCTCCTCGGTGGTGATCTTCGCGCCGACCCACCTCGGGTCCGGGTTCACCGTCCCGTCCGGGTTGGCCTTGTAGCTGAACGAGCCGACGGCCGCGGCCACGTTGCCACCGGTGAGGAAGGCCGTCTGGGTGGCGTGGATGTCGAGGTCCGGGCCGAGGATCTGCACGCTGGCCTTGGTTCCGGCGTACTTCTGCAGCTGCTTGCGGATGCTCTGCGGCGAGGTCACGCCCATCGAGACGAGCAGCGCGTTGTCCTTGCGCATGCCGAGCTTGTCGGCCCACTTGTAGTTCACGACAGCGTTGATCCGCTTGGCGACGGTGGGCGGCAGGATCTCGGCGTAGGCCCCGATGTGGATGCTGCGCGCCGCGGACTCGTTGCCCAGCTTCATGAAGCCGTTCTTCTCCTGGAGCTTCTTGCCGATCGCCGGCTCGACCGCGATCTCGCCGTCCGCGACCCGGTTCCAGACGGCCTGGGTCTGCGCCGTGCCGGGCGGGGTGAAGCGACGGAAGGTGTCGGGATTGACGGCGGCGTAGGTGACTTCCTGCTCGTCGACGAAGAACTGCCCCATCGAGAGGGGCTCCACGGTGGTGACGCCCTTGATCCTCTTGATGTTGGCGATGGTGTCCTTGTCCAGCGTGTTCTGGCTGTAGACCAGCACGTCGGAGGAGAGCAGCGCACCGGTCAGCTTGCCGGGAGCCTTGACCGCGACGTCCTCGGCGGTGGCCGGCTTGTCGGAGCCGTCCTTGCCGGAGGCGTCCGCGTTTCCCTGGCCGACCTGGTTGGCGGTGTTGGTGGGGTCGCCGGACTGCTCCTGAGCGCTGCCGCAGGCGGCCACGAGCAGGAGCACGCCGCAGGCTGCTGCCTGCGTCCATCTCGACCGTGCGTTCATCAACCCAACTCCCCCGACCACCGGTCGGTCCCGGGCGAATCCTAGCCCGCGCATCCCTGTCGGTCTGCGGGATGGCTGGACCGCGGTCGGCGGTCCCGTCCACTGCGTGGGATGCCGCCCGGGGTGACCTGGACCTGGGCGCTAGGCGTTCTCCTTGCGGAAGACCGAGGTGCCCCACCACACGGCGAGGGCGAACAGCGCCAGCGCCCAGGTGGTGCCCCAGAACATGTTGCTGGTGAGCATGTCGCCCGCGAAAGAGTCGCGGACCGCATCGACGATCCACTTGAACGGCATGAAGTCGCTGACCCGTTGCAGCCACTCCGGCCCCAGAGTCATCGGCAGCAGGATCCCGGAGAGCAGCAGCACCGGCATCATCACCATGTTGATGACGGGGGCCATCACGTCCTCGCTCTTCGTGGTCAGCGCGAGCGCGTTGGACGCGGCGGCACAGGCACCACCGACGAGCAGCGTCAGGATCACCCCGATCACCACGCCGTCGAGCGGCGCCCGCATGCCCATGACGTAGCCGAGGCCGACCAGGATCAGGGCCTGCACGAACAGCTGCCCCACGTCGCGGGCCAACCGGCCGACGAGGAGCGCCGTCCGGCTGGCCGGGGTGACCCGCTCCGCCTCGACGACTCCCTCGCGCCACTCGCCGATCAGGCCGAACCCGGCGAAGAAGGCGCCGAACATGCCCAGCTGCACCAGCAGTCCCGGCACGAGGAAGGTGTAGGCGTTGTCGGGCGCCCCCGGGAAGGAGTCCACGATCGGCTTGAGCAGCGGACCGAAGAGGACGAGGTAGAGGACCGGCTGCATCACGCCGATCAGCACCCAGGCGGGGTTGCGCAGGTTCATCCGGACCTGGCGACGGCACACGATGGTGCTCTCGCGGACGAAGCTCATTGGTCTGCTCCTTCCAGGACGGGCTGCTCGGGCTTCACGTTCTCGGCGTCGCGCAACGACCGGCCGGTCAGGGTGAGGAAGACGTCGTCGAGGGTGGGACGGTGGACCTCGATCGAGTCGAGCTCGATGCCGGTGCGGTCGAGGTCGCGCAGAAGGCCCGGCACCGCGCGGCCGGCGCGGGAGACCCGACCGCGCACGTGCTGGCCGTCGACCTCGACGTTCTCCGCAATGGATCCGAGCGCGGTCGCGGCGTGGGAGACCCGGTCCGCCGAGGCGACCTCCAGGTCGACCTGGTCACCGGAGATCGCAGCCTTGAGGTTCTCGGCCGTGTCGCTGGCGATGATCCGGCCCTGGTCGATCACCATGATCCGGTCGCTCAACGCGTCGGCCTCGTCGAGGTAGTGCGTGGTGAGGAAGACGGTGGCCCCGCGCTCGCTGCGCAACCGGGCGATGTGCTCCCAGAGGTTGGCACGTGCCTGGGGGTCGAGCCCGGTGGTCGGCTCGTCGAGGAAGATCAGGGTCGGGTCGTGGACGAGGCCCATCACGATGTCGAGGCGACGCTTCTGGCCTCCGGACATCTGCTTGGGCGTGCGCTGCCACAGGCCGGGCAGGTCGAGCTGCTCGAAGAGCTCCTGCCCGCGCGCGGTCGCCTGCTCGTGGCTCAGCCCGTAGAGCATCCCGTGGTCGACCACCTCGTCGCCGGCCCGGGCGTAGGAGGAGACCCCGCCGGCCTGCGAGACGTAGCCGATGCTGCGGCGTACCTGCTGGGAGTCCTTGACCACGTCGTAGCCCGCGACCGTGGCCGTGCCGGCGGTCGGGCGCAGCAGGGTGGTCAGCATCCGGAGCGTGGTGGTCTTGCCAGCGCCGTTGGGGCCGAGGAAGCCCACGACCTCACCCTCGGCGACGTCGAGGTCGACACCGTCGACGGCCCTGACCTGGACCTTCTTGCGGCCCTGCTTGGTGGCGAAGGTCTGCACGAGCCCTCGTGCGTGGATCATCGGGTGCTCCTGTCTCTCGAAGCCGATTGGTCAAGGTTGAACAGCGCTAGTATTCAAGGTTGAACATGAGCCGTCAACCCGTTCTGGCAGTAGACCAGCCGGCACCGACAGACTCATCGGGTTTTCCACGCGCATCGTCCGGGTCAGCGGCGCAGCAGGTCCCGGTAGCGGTCGCGGTCGTCGGTCATCTGGTGCCCGGGGTCGTCGGCCGCGGGGGTCCAGTCCATCGGCTCGCCGAGGAAGGCGAGCTCGCCCCCGTCGATGCGCGCGAGCAGCTCGAGCAGCCACTCCCGCTCCACCCTGGCGACGCGCTCCCAGTAGTCGACCATCGCCCGCGCGTGCGGCGGCACGTGCTCGGGGTCGGCTCCGGCGAGGTCCCCGCCCTCGACCAGCTCGTCGAGGTTGGCCAGGCGCTGGCGCAACAACCGCTGCGCCTCCCTCCGCTCGATCAGCGGCAGCATCGAGATCGCCGTCTGAAAGGCCAGCGGACCGGACAGCCGGACCACGGCGAGCGCGGACTCGTAGAGGGTGTGGAACTCACGGCGTCCCTGGTCGGTCAGCTCGTAGACCGCCACCTGACGGGTGCCGTCCTCGAGGTCGTGCCGCACGAGGTCGCCCCGCTGGGCGAGGGTGGCCAGGCCGTTGTAGATCGAGCCCGGCTTGATGTTGGCCCACGACTCCACGCCCCAGGAGAGCAGCTCGCGCCTGATCTGGTAGCCGTTCACCGGCTCGAAGATCGCCACGGCGCCCAGCAGGAGCAGGCGCGTCTCCGTGGTGGCCATGCGCGGAGTCTAGGACTGCGCCCTCAGGAAGTCAGGACGCGTGCGGCGATCCAGGCGATCGTCTCGGCCGTCTCCCGGGGCTCGCCGCTCGGCTGCATCACGTGGCTCAGGACGAGGCGCACCACCATGTCGATGAGCACCTCGAGCCGGTCCTCCGCCAGGGGTACGCCGTAGGTGGCCACGTGCTCGCGCACCATCTGGCCGGCGGCTCCGAGCAGGGCCTCGGAGTTCGTCGTGAGCAGCGGAAGCAGCTCGCTGTCCGCGCCCTGGCTGCTGCTCAGGATCGCGTGCAGCAGCGGGTCGGTGCGGGCCTCGTCCAGCACCCGGAAGGCGGCGGCCTCGATGGCCCGGACGAGGTCGTCGGGGTGGTCGAGGAAGGCCGAGTCGACCAGGCCGAGGAACAGCTCGAGCTCGCGCATCACCATCGCCTCGGCCAGCTGGGGCTTGCCACCGAGCTCGTTGTAGACCGTCTGCCGGCTCACGCCGACGAGGTCGGCCAGCTTGCCCATCGTGAGGGCACCCCAGCCGTGCTCGGCCGTGAACCCCGTCGCCGCCGCGAGCAGCCGCTCCCGATGGGTGGTCGGCTGGGTGGCCGACTGGGTGGCCTTGGGGGCGACCGGGGTCACGGGCGTCATGCCGCCCAGCCTAGGAGGGACCCCGGTGAGCGCGCGCATCCCGAGCCCCCCGGCCTCAGTCGGCCAGGGTCAGCGCCATCACCGGGCAGGCCTCGACCGCGGCGTGGACCTTGTCCCGCTCGGACTCGGGAGGCGTCTCGTCAAGGACGGTCATCGTGTCGTCGTCGTCGAGCGAGAAGTACTCGTGGGCCATCGCCTCGCACATCCCGAGCCCCTCGCAGGTGTCGCGGTCCACCGTGATTCTCATGACGCCATCTCGCTCTCGACGGGGACGAAGTCGACCTTCTCGCGCACGCCGCAGTCGGGGCAGCACCAGCTCGCCGGGATGTCGGTCCAGGCCGTGCCGGCAGCGAAGCCCTCGTGCTCGTCACCACGGGCCACCTCGTAGGTGTAGCCGCAGCCGGGGCAGCGCGCGGCGAGCACCTCCCCCTCTCGCCGAGACGTCGCAGATGAAGCGGAGGAGCGGAGCGGGGGAGCTTCATCTGCGACGTCTCGGCGGTTGGGGAGGTACTGGTCGCGCTTGCGCGGCGAGATGTTGGCCAGCGTCAGGTCGCCCCCGAAGTGCCTCTCGACACGCGGGTCCATCACCCGGCGCCACACGGCGGGGACGATCGCGAGCACGATCATTCCGGCGTACCCGGTCGGGAGCACGGGGGACTCCTCGTAGTCGCGCAGCGCCTGGTAGCGACGGGTCGGGTTCGCGTGGTGGTCGCTGTGCCGCTGCAGGTGGTAGAGCAGCACGTTGGTCGCGATGTTGTTGGAGTTCCAGCTGTGGCTGGGGTTCACGCGCTCGTAGCGCTGGCGCTCCCCGACGCCGACCTTCTGGCGCAGCATCCCGTAGTGCTCCATGTAGTTGACCACCTCGAGCAGCGAGAAGCCGACGACGGCCTGGACCACGAGCAGCGGCAGGATCCCGACGCCGAGGACCGCGATCAGCGCGCCCCACAGGACCAGCGACATCAGCCAGGCGTTCAGCACGTCGTTGCCGATCCGGAACGGGTGCTTGCCCTTGCGTGCGTAGCGCTTCTTCTCCAGCCGCCAGGCGCTCTTCAGGGAGCCGGCGACCGTGCGCGGCCAGAACTGGTAGAAGTTCTCGCCCAACCGGCTGCTCGCGGGGTCCTCGGGGGTGGCCACGCGGACGTGGTGGCCGCGGTTGTGCTCGATGTAGAAGTGCCCGTAGAAGCTCTGCGCCAGGGCGATCTTGGAGAGCCAGCGCTCGTTGCTCTCCTTCTTGTGCCCGAGCTCGTGGGCGGTGTTGATCCCGATCCCGCCGATGCAGCCGATCGAGACGGCGATGCCGAGCTTGCCGATCGTGGAGAGCTCGTCGACCCCGAGCCACTCGGGCTTCGCGATCCAGATGAAGGCGGCCACGAACCCGACGTACTGGATCGGCAGGTAGAGGTAGGTGATCCAGCGGTAGTAGCGGTCCTGCTCCAGCCGCTCGATCACGTCGTCGGGCGGGTTCGAGCGGTCGAGGCCGGCGAACAGGTCGATCGCGGGGACCACGCCGAGGATGATGATCGGCCCGATCCAGAGCCAGACTCCCCAGCCGGTGAGCTGGTGCATCCCGAAGGCCACGGCCGCCAGGGACGGTACGACGAGGCCGATCAGCCACAGGTAGCGCTTCTTGTCGGTCCATCGGTCACTCGAACCGGCGGGGACGGTCGAGCTGGTCGCGATCGCCATCGATCTCTCCTCGCTTTACATCCGGTCATCAAATGTCAACTGACCCGACGGTAGGGGATCGTGGCCTTCTTGACAAGAGAGGCGTGAATGTAAAGCAGTCACCCAGTGCGCCACCCGGCCGCGCACGACGTACGGCGCAGCGCTGGCCTGCTCGAGCCCGCTCTCACTCGTGCACGGCGCCCCGGCCGCGTCGCCACCACCACGCGAACCCGACGAGCAGCAGGATGACGTCTCCCGCGACGGCGACGAACGCGAAGAGGTGGTTCGGGACCTCCCCGACCGGTCGGTTGTCTGCCGCGGCGTCGACCTGCGCCGAGAACCGACGGCGTTCGGGATCCACGTCCGACGGCAACCGGTACTCCACGAGGTGGCTGCCGTCGATGCTGCGCGAGGCCAGCAACGTGGCCTCGACCTCCTGGCCGGAGCGGTCGATCCGCCGGTTGCTGAGCGCCTCGTGGGCGAAGGGGAGGTTGACCAGGAACAGCGCCACCAGCACCACCGCCGCGCGTCTCACAGCCGGATGCTGGCGACGGGTCGTCCCAAGGCCGTGGCACCGGGCCTGTCCCGGCGATAGGTTGAGGCGCATGGCAGACCCCATCGGCATCGACTTCGGCGGCAGCGGGATCAAGGCAGCCCCGGTCGACCTGTCCACGGGTGAGTTCTCGGCGGCCCGCGAGCGCATCGACACCCCCGAGAAGTCCACCCCCAAGGCCGTCGCGGAGGTGATGGCGGAGCTCCTCAAGAGCTTCAAGGGCAGCGACTCCCCTGTCGGCGTCACGGTGCCCGGTGTGGTCCGCAAGGGCGGGGTGGTGACCTCGGCGGCCAACATCGACAAGTCGTGGATCGGCACCGACGCCGACGACCTGCTCAGCGACGAGCTCGGCCGCGAGGTGCACGTGATCAACGATGCCGACGCCGCCGGCCTCGCCGAGGTGCGGTACGGCGTGGCGCGCGGTCGCGGCGGACTCACCATCGTCACGACCCTCGGCACCGGCATCGGGTCCGCGCTCCTGTGGGAGGGCGTGCTGGTCCCCAACACCGAGCTCGGGCACCTCGAGATCGAGGGCCACGACGCCGAGAGCCGGGCCGCCAACTCGGCCCGCAAGAACGAGGAACTCGCCTGGGACAAGTGGGCCAAGCGGCTGACCACCTACTACCGGACGATCGAGAAGCTGTTCTCCCCCGACCTGATCGTCGTCGGCGGAGGCGTGAGCAAGCACGCCAACGAGTTCATCCCGCTCATCGAGATCGAGACCGAGATCATCTCCGCCACGCTGCGCAACACGGCCGGCATCGTCGGTGCCGCCGCGCTGGCCAGCGACAAGCAGGCCTAGTCGGCGGTCGACTCCGCCCAGAGGTTGACTCCGGAGTCGACCGCGTCCTGGTCGATCGCGGCCAGCACCTCGTCGGTCAGCGGCGGGCCGTCGAGGGCGTCCAGGTTGGTGTCGAGCTGCTCCACGGACGAGGCACCGATCACGGCCGAGGTGACCCGGTCGTCGCGGAGCGCCCACTGCAGCGCGAGCTGGGCCAGCTTCTGGCCTCGCTCCGAGGCGATCTCGTTGAGCCGGCGTACGTGCGCGAGGGTCTGCTCGTCGAGGTGGTCCCCCGAGAGCGTGCTGCCCTCACGGGCGGCACGGGAGTCCTCGGGCACGCCGTCGAGGTACTTGTCGGTGAGCAGGCCCTGGGCCAGGGCCGTGAACACGATGCAGCCCATCCCCTGCTGCGCGAGCTCGTCGAGGAGTCCTTCCTCGATCCAGCGGTTGAGCATGTTGTACGACGGCTGGTGGATCAGCAACGGGGTGCCCAGCTCCCGCGCGATCGTCGCCGCCTCCCGGGTCTTCTCGGGCGAGTAGGACGAGATCCCGGCGTACAGCGCGCGACCTGAGCGGACCGCGGTGTCGAGCGCCTGCATCGTCTCCTCGACCGGGGTCTCCGGGTCGAACCGGTGGCTGTAGAAGATGTCGACGTAGTCCAGGCCCATCCGCTCGAGCGACTGGTCGAGGGAGGAGAGGACGTACTTCCGGGACCCGCCGCCCTGGCCGTAGGGCCCCGGCCACATGTCGTAGCCGGCCTTCGTGGAGATGACCAGCTCGTCGCGGAGGTTCTTGAAGTCGGACCGCAGGAAGACCCCGAAGTTCTCCTCGGCGCGGCCGTATGGGGGGCCGTAGTTGTTGGCCAGGTCGAAGTGCGTGACGCCGCGGTCGAACGCCCGCCGCAGGATCGCCCGCTGGGTCTGCTCGGGCCGGTCGGTGCCGAAGTTCTGCCACAGGCCGAGCGAGAGCGCGGGCAGCTTGAGACCGCTGCGGCCGCAGTAGCGGTAGTCCATCGAGGCGTAGCGGTCGTCGGCCGGCTGGTAGTCGCTCATGGCGCCATTGTGCAGACCATTCCACCGGCGTACTAACGTCGAGTGCATGCCTGCCACCCGCGTGCTGCCCACCGACGAGGCCACCGCCCTGCTCGGACTGGTGCGCGAGATCGCCGAGCGCGAGCTGCTCCCCGCGGTCACCGAGGCCGAGGCCACCGAGACCTTCCCGCGCGAGGTGTTCCGCACGTTGGGTCGCGCCGGGCTGCTCGGGCTGCCCTACCCGGAGGAGTACGGCGGCGGCGGCCAGCCCTACGAGGTCTACCTCCAGGTGGTCGAGGAGATCGCGACCGTCTGGGCGAGCGTCGGGGTCGGCGTCTCGGTGCATGCGCTGTCCTGCTTCGGCCTCGCCACCCGTGGCACCGAGGAGCAGCGACAGGAGTGGCTCCCCGAGATGTTGTCGGGCGAGCTGCTCGGTGCCTACTGCCTCTCCGAGGCGCAGGCCGGCTCGGACCCGTCGGCCATGAGGACCCGCGCCCGGCGCGACGGCGACGACTACGTGATCGACGGCGCGAAGGCCTGGACCACGCACGGCGGCCACGCCGACTTCTACAAGGTGATGGCCCGGACCTCTGACGAGCGCGGGGGCATCTCGTGCTTCCTCGTCCCGGGCGACACCCCCGGGCTGAGCGCCGACCCGCCCGAGCGGAAGATGGGACTGACCGGCTCGGCGACGGCGACCATGCGCTTCGACGGTGCCCGGGTGCCGGCCGACCGGCTGCTGGGCGACGAGGGCGACGGCCTCAAGATCGCGCTCGCGGGCCTGGACTCGGGACGTCTCGGGATCGCGGCCGTGGCGGTGGGGCTCGGGCAGGCGGCCGTCGACCACGCCGTCGCCTACGCCCGGGAACGTCGGCAGTTCGGCCGGCCGATCATCGACTTCCAGGGCCTCGGCTTCCTGCTCGCCGACATGGAGGCGGGCGTGCAGAGCGCCCGGGCGATGATGCTGCACGCCGCGCGTCTCAAGGACCGTGGCCTGCCCTTCTCCCGCGAGGCCTCGATCGCCAAGCTCACCGCCACCGACATGGCGATGAAGGTGACCACCGACGCCGTCCAGGTGCTCGGTGGCTACGGCTACACCCGGGACTTCCCGGTCGAGCGCTTCATGCGCGAGGCCAAGGTGACCCAGATCTTCGAGGGCACCAACCAGATCCAGCGCCTGGTGATCAGCCGCTCGCTGACCAAGGACACGTCCGCCGCCCTGCACACGGACCCCACCGCCTCCGGTGGTTGAGGAGTCACCGACGTGAGCGTCCCGAAACCACTCAGAGGAGCACGATGACCACCACCACGCCCGACCTCGCCGGCTTCACGGCCGACGACCTGCCCGACCTGACCGGCACCAGGGCGGTGGTCACGGGTGCCAACTCCGGCATCGGCGAGCACACGGCCCGAGCCCTCGCCGAGCACGGCGCCGAGGTGGTCCTGGCCTGCCGCAACGTGGACGCCGGCGGGAAGGTGGCCGACGAGATCTCCGGCGCGACCGTGGTGGAGGAGCTCGACCTCGCTTCGCTGGCCTCCGTGCATGCCTTCGCCGATCGCTTCGAGGGCCCGCTCGACCTGCTGATCAACAACGCCGGGCGTGATGACGCCGCCGAAGTACCGCGAGACGGCGGACGGCTTCGAGCTCCAGTTCGGCACCAACCATCTCGGGCACTTCGCGCTGACGGGCCTGCTGCTGCCGGCCCTGCTCCGGTCGGCGACTCCTCGCGTGGTCGCGGTCGCCTCGGTGGCCCACCACCGGGGGGACGAATCGGTGCTCACGGGCAATCCCGAGTCGTCGTACAGCCCGTCCAAGGACTACGGCAACACCAAGCTGGCCAACCTGCTGTTCGCCTTCGAGCTGCAGCGCCGCGCCGAGGCCGTCGGCAGCAAGCTCGAGGTGAATGCCGCGCATCCCGGTGTCTCGGCGACCAACCTGGTCGGCTCGTCCGACGGGATGGGCGCCAACCCGGTGATCCGCCGGTTGGCGCCGTACGTCGTGCCGATCATCATGCAGTCGTCCGCCGCGGGTGCGCGACCCTCGTTGTGGCAGGCGACGTACGGCGCGCCCGGGACCTACGTCGGTCCGCAGCGGATGCAGGAGTCCCGCGGGAAGCTGGGCCAGGCGAAGCTGAGCAAGTACGCGCGCGACGCGGAGCTCGCCCGCCGGTTGTGGGACCTCTCGGAGGGCTGGACCGGCGTGAGCTTCGACCTCAGCTCCTGAGCACACCCAGAGAGGTCAGCTCCCGGTAGAGGTACGGCGCGAGCGTGCGCGCGTAGGTCACGGTCATGTGGTTGTTGTCCACGTAGACGTTGACCCCGCCGATGACGACCGGGCAGGTCCGCTCGTCGCACAGGAACCGCGTCAGGTCGATGACCTTGGCCCCCGGCGTACGCCGCGCCGCGGCCGACAGCGCGTCGAACCAGCGCTCCAGCCGCTCGCTGCGGTCGAGCGAGCACTCCTGGTTGGCCTGCGTCGCCGGGACTTTGGCGAGACAGAGGTTGGGGTCCAGGTCGTTGTCGAGCTCCTGCGGGTTGTCCCGCAGCACCAGCACCGGCACGCCCTGTCGCGCCACCCGGGTCCAGGCCTCGGTCAGTCCCCTCGTCTGGCGGGCATGGCTCCCGAGCAGCGTGGTCAGCCGGGCCGTGGTGAGCACGGCGTCGTACTCCTTGGCCGTGCGGTCGAGGAGCGGTGTCAGCTTGCGGCGGAACTCACGGCAACGGTCGCCCACCGGAGTGTTCTGGGTCGTGGTCGTCGACCAGGCACAGTCACCCATGACCAGCATGTCCGCGGTCACCTGGCCGGCATCGACCATCTCCTCGACCATGGTCATCAGCACACGGGCGTGGGAGTCCCCGATGACGGCGACGTGCGGGACCCCCTTCTTCGGCTCACCGAACCTGCACGGCCGCAGCGGAGTCGCGAGCAGCCCTGCGTTGCACCGGCCGTACGCCGGATAGTCGTCCCCCGCTGCGGCCGGACTCGGCACCACCTGCGCGGCCAGGGCCGGGTTGGGGCACCCCTTGATCCTCGGGTCACGTGACGCGGCGCCGAAGCAGCGGGGCGCATCGGCCGCGAGGCGTGCGGCCATCTGCTCGGTCTGCTCGATCTGCTGGGCCACGTCGTGGCGTGGGACGACGCAGACAGCCGTCAGCAGCACCGCGCCGGCCGCGGCGTACACGAAGGTGGTCCGAGGCCGCGCCAGGCCGAAGTGGCGCGCGCGGCGCACCGGGTCCTCGACCCAGCGCTTGGTGGCGGCGGAGAGCGCGATCGTGGCAGACGAGGATGCCGATCTTGTCGACCCGCGTCAGCGCGTGGTCGGTCACGAACGGCAGCAGGATGATCAGCGGCCAGTGCCACAGGTAGATCGAGTAGGAGATGTCGCCGAGGAAACGCGCGGGGCGCAGCACGAGCAGGCGGGCGTGGGACCAGGCGACCTGCGGCGCCTCCACCCAGATCAGCACGACCGAGGCCGCGACGACCCACAGGGCTGCCGTCCCCGGGAACGGCGTGGACTTGTCGAAGACGAGTGCGCTCGAGAGCAGCACGACCAGCCCGGCCCAGCCCAGCAGACCACGGGCCCGCGCCGTGAGCCCGAGCCGTTGCGGCGGTGGCGCGAACGCGAGCAGGGCCCCCGCGCCGAACTGCCAGGCGCGCGCCGGGGTGATGAAGTAGGCCCAGGACGGGTTGGTCGCGGTGATCCAGAGCGAGTACGCCAGTGACGCGAGCGTGGCGACGGCCAGGACGGTGAAGACCGCCCGCCGCGCCGCCGGTCCTGCGCCTACGCGCCCACCAGATCCCGATCAGCACGAGCAGCGGCCAGATCAGGTAGAACTGCTCCTCCGCCGAGAGGGTCCAGTAGTGCTGGGCGGGCGAGGGGGTGTTGTCCGCGGCGAGGTAGTCGACGGCGTTGATCGCGAGCAACCAGTTCTCGACGTACAGCGCGGCCGCCAGGATCTCGCCGAAGAACTGCTGCCAGAGCAGCCGCGGCACCCACACCAGCGTGGCCGCGGCCGACACCAGCAGCACGAGGTACGACGCGGGGAGCAGTCGCCTGATGCGGCGGGCCCAGAACCGGGCGAGGTCCACCGACCCGTCGCGGTCGACCTCGCGGACGATGTGCGCAGTGATCAGGAAGCCGGAGATGACGAAGAAGACGTCGACGCCGACGTAGCCACCGCTCAGCCGGCCCGGCCACAGGTGGAACAGGACGACCAGGAGCACGGCGACGGCTCGCAACCCCTGGATCTCCTGACGCATCGCTCGATGCTACAAAGCAGAGGGTCCTGATCCGCGCTTCAACGTGCGCTTCAGCCGACGGGCTGCGCGCCGGGGCAGCGACGCCTTCGGCGCGGGCTCCTCGATCGTCGGGTTCCAGAACCGTGACTTCTTCACGGTCGAGGCATCGGGCTTGTAGAACGGCTTGCGGTAGGACAGGTGCGGACGCTCCCACGCGATGTCGCGGCGTACGACGCGAGCGGGACTGCCGACCGCGATGCAGTTGTTCGGGATCTTCCCGGTCACCAGCGAGCCGTAGCCGATCACGGTGCCGTCGCCGATCTCGCCGCCGGCCAGGACCGTGGACCCCAGCGCCAGCCAGACGTGGTTGCCGATCGTGATCGAGGTGGCCGGGTTGACCCGGAGCCCCGTGTGGATGTCGAAGATCGGGTGCCCGTCGTCCGCGCGGATCTGGTTCTGGCTCGCGATCATCACGTCGTTGCCGATCCTGACCGTCACGCCTTCCACGGCCGAGACGATGCACACGCCCGTCGAGGAGACGTTGTTGCCGATCGAGACCGTGGCGTCCTGCCCGACGCGGATCCCCCACGAGCCGCCCTTGACGTGCTTGTTGTGCCCGATCGTCAGGGTGCCGTTGTCGCAGTCGAAGACCACCCGCAGCTGGTCGATCCGGCATCCCTCGGCGATCTCGACCCGGTTGTTCGCGCCCCGGAAGGTGATCTGGATGTTCTTCTCGTACGTCGCGGCGGTGACGACCTCGTTGCCGTCCTCGTCGGTGTAGGGCTCGAGCGTGGTGAGCAGGTGCACCCGGCGATCGTAGTGGTCGCCGATGCCACTGAGAGGCACCTCACCCCTCGCCGATGAGGCTCTCGACCGCGGGCGAGGGAGACTGGGTCGTATGAGCGACGACGAGCGCGCGCCCGCCGTACGCCGGCCGCGGCACCTGCTGGACCCGAACGACCTGCACCGGAGCCACCAGCGGTCGCAGTCCTCCCAGGAGTCGCTGTCCAACGTGCAGCGCTGGGTGATGTCCGTCCTGGCCATCACCACGATCCTGCACCTCTCCGCCGGGCTGGCGATCGCCGCCGTCTTCATGGACGACGCGAAGGTCGACGCCCGCGTGGGTCTCAACGTGATCGCCGCGATCATCGGCGTCCTCGCCGTCGCCGCCTTCCGCCTGATCCACCAGAAGTCCCTCTTCAGCCCCTGGCTGCTGATCGGCGTGGTGCCCGGGCTGATCGGGCTGTACTTCACCTTCCGCTGAGCCCGGAATAGTCGGTGCCGGCTCCCGGTTGAGGCAACAGACCGAGTCGCCCGTACCCCCGGGCTCCACCCTCAGCCGCTACGAGCGGCCACGCGCCGAGAGGCGGACGGCGGTGAGGTCCCCACCCGATGCAACGCCCCGCGAGTCGCGCGCTCGCGGGGCGTTGTCGTCCCCCCGGTCGACGCCGCCGAAACCGGGGACAGAAGTTCTCCACAGATGTTCTTCTGCCTCTTGATTCACACATTTGTTCGCCCGAGAATTGCTCCATGAGCACCGCACTCTCGACCCCGACCCGGCACCGGGGTCGATCCTGTCGCGGAGCTGCATGCCCTGATCGGCCGGCTGCACGCGGTGCCGGCCCCGGTCTCCGGGCACGCCCACCAGGTCGCGGCGATCGACCGCGCCATCCACCGGCTCACCGCGCTCAAGCTCAAGCTCAAGGTCCTCGCCTCCGCCGACAAGACCCGGGTCGCTGCCGACGCGGGGTTCGCCGACACCCACACCTGGGCCGCGCGGCAGACCCACACCTCGCGGGCGAGTGCTGCCCGCGAGGTCGCGCTGGCCACCGACCTGGAGACCGGTCACGACGCCACCGCCGCCGCGCTCGACCAGGGGCTGCTCTCACCCGCGCACGCGGCCGTGAACCTGCAGGCGACCGAGCAGCTGCCCGCGGGGTGCAGTGAGTCCCAGCGCGGTGAGGTGGAGGCCGCCCTGGTGGAGAAAGCCCGACCGGGCCGTCATCGACGCGCACGAGAACGCCCTGGTCGCCACCGAGGAAGAAGCCGCACGCTCCAAGGCAGCACTGACCCTGCACGACAACGCCGACGGCACCACGTCGGGGCACTTCACCGTCCCGAGGACCGCCGCAGCGTTCCTGCGCAAGATCCTCGACTCGATGACCGCACCCAGAAGAATGCGCGAGCGCAGGGAGAGCTTCGACTGGAGGCACCGCCGCGGACTCGCCGAAGCACAACCGATCGCGCTCGGGCTACGCCACGAGACCTGCGCCGCCCACGGCTGCCAACGCGCCTACGCCTGGTGCGAGCTCCACCACCGAGAACCCAGGTCCCACGGCAGACGCACCGACCTACAACAGGCCGTCCCGCCGTGCCACCGGCACCACCAACGCATCCACGACCACACCTACCACCACACCCGCCTGCCCGACGGGACCATCCGGTTCACCAGGCGATGCTGAGCCCGGAACGCACGAGCTCCCGGCCATCAGATGACCGGGAGCCTGTGTCGTGCCTGTGCCTGGTGCGCGAGGGGGGAGTTGAACCCCCACGCCCTTTCGGGCACACGGACCTGAACCGTGCGCGTCTGCCTATTCCGCCACTCGCGCCAGAAGCGGACGTAAGGCTATCCCACCCGGTCTCAGCCTCCCAAACCGGCGTCAGGGGTCGGTGCAGCGACCGATACCATCGCCACAACGTCCGGCTGGGAGCACACCCGAAAGGAGGCATCATGAGCGCACTGCAGCGCTTCGAGAACAAGCTCGAGCAGATGATCTCCGGTGTCTTCGCGCGCACCTTCCGCAGCGCCGTGCAGCCGGTCGAGATCGCCTCGGCGCTCAACCGCGAGGTCGACAACTCCGCCCAGATCCTGAGCCGCGACCGCCGTCTGGTCCCCAACGACTTCCACGTCGAGCTGTCCGAGACCGATCACCAGCGCCTCCAGGGGCTCGGCCCGCAGCTGCCGCGCGAGCTCACCGAGATGCTCCGCGCCCACGCCGCACAGCAGTCCTACGTCTTCACGGGCCCGGTCAACATCTTCCTCGAGACCAGGGAGGATCTGACGACCGGTCGCTTCCGGGTGCGCAGCAAGTCCGTCTCGAAGTCGAGCATGTCCGGCGGGGACCCGACGGACACCCAGGTACGCCGTGCGGCCGCCACCCTGGAGCTCAACGGGGAGCAGCTGCCGCTCAGTCCTCCCGGCATCGTCATCGGGCGGGGCAACGACGCCGACCTGCGCATCGACGACCCCGGGGTCTCGCGGAAGCACATCGAGATCCGGGTCGAGGAGGCCCAGGACCTCGGCGAGCCGCCCCGCATCACCGTGCACGACCTCGGGTCGACCAACGGGATGCTGGTGAACGGCAAGCGCGTCGAGCAAGGGACACTCGTCGATGGTGCGACGATCAAGATCGGCAACACGACCATGTCCCTGCGCCTGAGACCGGGCGCCTCACACAAGGGTGAGTGAGTCTTGTCCGAGCTGACCCTCGTGCTGATCCGCTTCGCGTACCTCGCGATCCTGTGGATCTTCGTCCTCTCCTGCATCTCCGTCATCCGCTCCGACATGTTCGGCGCGCGCGTGGCGCGGCAGTCGGCCGACCGTGGCCAGGCCCGGCAGGAGAAGCGCGCCCGCAACCGGCAGAAGGCGGCCGCGAAGTCGGGCAAGCCCCGCCGCGGCGCACCCACCCAGGTGGTCATCGTCGAGGGCGGCAACAAGGGTGAGGCCGTCCCGCTCGACGAGGCGCCACTGCTGATCGGCCGCGGCAACGACGCGGCGATCCGCCTCGACGACGACTACGTCTCCACGCGCCACGCCCGCATCGCCAGCTCGGGCGACCAGTGGTACGTCGAGGACCTCGGCTCGACCAACGGCACCTACGTCGGCACCGGTCGCATCTCCCAGCCCACCGCCCTCCAGCTCGGGACCCAGGTCCGGATCGGCAAGACGATCCTGGAGCTGCGCAAGTGAGGCGAAGCCGACCATGAGACTGCGCTATGCGGCCCTCTCGGACGTCGGGCGCGTGCGCCGCGACAACCAGGACTCCGGGTACGCCGGACCGAACCTGCTCGTGGTCGCCGACGGCGTCGGCGGCTCGGCCAGGGGCGATGTCGCCAGCAGCGCCACGGTCGAGGAGCTGAGCCGCCTCGACACCCCGCCCGGCAACGACATGCTCAGTGCGCTGGCGGGCGCGATCCACCGCAGCCACGACCGGATAGCCGCGCTCGTCACGGAGACCCCGGAGATCGAAGGCACCAGCTCCACCGTGACCGCAGCCATCTTCGACGGCACCCGCATCGGGGTGGGCCACGTCGGCGACAGCCGCGGCTACCTGCTGCGCGAGGGAACGCTCTCCCAGCTGACCAACGACCACACCTTCGTGCAGAGCCTGATCGACGAGGGCCGGATCACCGAGGACGAGGCGCGGGTGCACCCGCACCGCAACCTGATCCTGCGGGCAGTGGACGGCGTCCACGAGCCCGAGCCCGACGTGTTCACCCTCGAGGTCGCCCTCGGCGACCGGATCCTGCTCTGCTCCGACGGCTGCTCGGGCGTCCTCACCGACGCCGACCTGGCGCAGATTCTCGGAGAGGGCACCCCCGACCACGCGGCCGTCTCCCTGGTCAGCGCGGCCCTGGAGGCCGGCAGCAGCGACAACGTCACCGTGGTGGTCGCCGACCTCGTCGAGGACGATGCCGTCGACGACCCGGAGACGACCGCCGCGTCGCTGACCGGCCCGATGCTGGTGGGCGCTGCCGCCGAGCGGCCGCGCAGGCGCGGCCTCGGCAGCGCACGAGCCGCCCGCGGCGCGGACACCGGCGAGCTGGAGCCGGTCGCCGACGACGCCGGCGGCGACTCCGGCGGCGAGGCCCTCGATCCCGAGGCGGTGCGCTACGCCCCCCGGCCGCCGCGCCGGTTCACCTGGGCGCGTCGCCTGGCGGTCGTCGCCCTGGTGCTGGTGCTGCTCGCCATCGTGGCGATCGCGGGCTACAAGTGGACGCAGAACCAGTTCTACGTCGCCGACAGCGGCGACCAGGTGGTGATCTACAAGGGCGTCGAGGCCGACGTCCCCGGCATCCGGATGCACCACGTCGAGGAGACCAGCACCCTGACCCTCGACGACCTGCCGACGTACAACCAGCGGCAGGTCCGCGACGGGATCAGCGCCAGCAGCCTCGAGGACGCCCGAGGCGTCGTGTCCCGGCTGAAGCGGCTCGCCCTGTGCCCGGAGCCGAAGCCCACGCCGTCGGCGACGCCGAGCCCCCAGGCGTCCGCGAGCCCCCGGGCCACGGCCACCCCCAAGCCGAGCCGCAAGGGCGCCTCGCCCTCCCCCAGCGCGTCCCCCAGCCCCAGTGCCACGCCCACCCCGTCGCTGTGCACGGAGGCGCCATGAGCAGCCGGAGCTCCGAGCCCGACGCTCCCCAGGGCCTGATGGGTTTCGTCCACCGCCGGCGCCGTGGCGCCGAGCTGGTGCTGCTGATCCTCAGCCTGGTCGTCGGCATCGGTGCCTACGCCGCAGTCGGACTGGGCGCCAACGGGGAGACGCCGGTCAACCTGTTCACCTACGGGAGCTGGCTGGCCGGCCTGATGGTCGCCTGCCACGTCGTCATCCGGATCTTCGCGCCGTACGCCGACCCGATCCTGCTGCCCATCGTCTCGGCGCTCAACGGCATCGGCCTGGCGATGATCCACCGGATCGACCTCGCCAACGAGGCCGCCAACCGGGGCGCCCGCACCTTCGCCGGCACCCAGCTGGTCTGGACGACCATCGGGGTGGCCCTGTTCATCGGCGTGATCGTGCTGCTGCGCGACCACCGTCGGCTGCAGGCGTTCACCTACACGGCCGGCCTCGCCGCCATCGTGCTGCTCCTGCTCCCGCTCGTGCCGGGCATCGGTCGCAACATCAACGGTGCCCGGATCTGGATCCACGTGGGCCCGCTGAGCTTCCAGCCGGGCGAGATCGCCAAGCTGCTCCTGGTGATCGCGTTCGCCGGGTACCTCGTGCTGCACCGTGACGCGCTCGCCCTCGCGGGGCGGCGGTTCCTGTTCGTCGACCTGCCGCGGGGCCGGGACCTCGGACCGATCCTCGCCATGTGGCTGGTGTCGCTGGGCATCCTCGTCTTCCAGAACGACCTCGGCTCCTCCCTGCTGTTCTTCGGCCTCTTCCTGGTGATGCTCTACGTCGCCACCGAGCGCCCCGGCTGGCTGGTGGTCGGCGGCGGCCTGTTCGCGGTCGGCGCCTACGTCGGCTACCTGTTCCTGGGTCACGTGCAGCTGCGCGTGCAGGCGTGGCTGGACCCGTTCGACCCCGACGCCAACGCGTTCCAGATCGTGCAGGGTCTCTACGGCATGGCCTGGGGTGGCCTGGTCGGCCGTGGCCTGGGACAGGGCAACCCGCAGATCACGCCGTACTCCTACTCCGACTTCATCCTTCCCTCGATCGGCGAGGAGCTCGGGCTGACCGGGGTGATGGCCGTGATCCTGCTCTACGGGATCATCGTCGAGCGGGGTCTGCGCACGGCCCTGATCTGCCGCGACGACTTCGGCAAGCTGGTGGCGTCGGGTCTCGCCGTCGTGATCGCGGTGCAGGTCTTCGTGGTCATCGGCGGGGTCACCAAGCTGATCCCGCTCACCGGTCTGACCACCCCGTTCATGTCGTACGGCGGCTCCAGCCTGGTCGCGAACTGGGCGATCATCGCGCTGCTGCTACGCATCTCCGACCAGGCCCGCCGCCCGCCGCCGGAGCTGATCGAGCCCGACGAGGACTACGACGCCGACGCCACCCAGGTGGTGAGGATCCGCCGATGAACAAACCCATCCGCAACCTCGCCGTCGGCTGCATGCTGCTCTTCATGGCGTTGCTGATCAACGCCAGCTTCGTGCAGTACTGGCAGGCCGACGACCTCACCTCGCTCAGCAAGCACCCCGACAACAAGAGGGTGCGCGACGCCGAGTTCGCGCGCGAGCGGGGCGCCATCCTGGTCCGCGGCAAGGCGGTCGCCGAGAGCAACCCCTCCGACGACGCCTACAAGTTCCAGCGGGTCTACCCGCAGGCGCGCGAGTACGCCCACCTGACCGGGTTCTTCTCCCGCGACTGGGGACTCGGCGCCATCGAGTCCAGCCAGAACTCCATCCTCTCCGGCAGCGACTCCAAGCTGTTCGTCAACCGGGTGATCGACCTCGTCGACAACGAGTCCCCCAAGGGCGGCAGCGTCACCCTGACGGTGAACCCCGACGCGCAGCAGGCGGCGTACGACGGGTTGAAGAAGCTCGGCCCCAACATCCAGGGAGCCGCCGTGGCCATCGAGCCGCGCACCGGCAAGATCCTGGCGATGGTCTCCAGCCCGAGCTACAACCCCAACCGGCTGGCCACCCACGACTTCTCCCAGGTCGGCAAGACCAAGCAGCGTCTCGAGAACAACCCGCTCAGCCCGCTCAACAACCGCGCGATCGAGGAGGTGCTGCCACCCGGCTCGACCTTCAAGCTGGTCACCTCCGCAGCGGCTCTCGAGTCGGGCAAGTACACGCCGGACACGCTCGTCCCCGGCGGCGCGTCCCTCGACCTGCCGCAGACCAGCAAGAACCTGGTCAACGAGAACCGCGGCGCCTGCGGGGCCGACAAGATCACCCTGAGCAGGGCCCTCGAGGTCTCCTGCAACGTCTCCTTCGGCGACGTCGGGCTCAAGCTCGGGGACGACGCCCTGCGCAAGCAGGCCGACAAGTTCGGCTTCGGCACCCGCACCTTCCACGACCTCGACGACGCCCTGACCCGCCAGGCGGTCAGCCAGTTCCCCGAGGACCCCGACAAGCCGCAGACCGCGCTGTCGGCCATCGGCCAGTTCGACGTCCGCGCCACGCCGCTGCAGATGGCGATGGTCGGCGCCGGGATCGCCAACGACGGCCGGGTGATGAAGCCCTACCTCGTCGACGAGATCAAGTCCCCCAAGCTCGACGTGATCGGCAAGACCGATCCCGAGCCGATGCCCGACCAGCCGGCGATGAGCTCCTCCAACGCCCGTGACCTCACCCAGATGATGGTCGGCGTCGTGAAGAACGGCACCGGCACGACCGCCCAGATCCCGGGGGTCGAGGTGGCCGGCAAGACCGGCACCGCACAGAGCGCGCCCGACCGCCCGCCGTACGCCTGGTTCGTGTCGTTCGCCCCGGCCCAGACTCCTGCGGTCGCCGTGGCAGTGCTGGTGCAGGACGCGGGCGTGGCGCGCGACCAGATCTCGGGCAGCGGCCTGGCCGCCCCGATCGCGAAGGCAGTCATGGAGGCGGTGATCGGGAAGTGAGTGGTCTCACCTCCGAGCCGGGAGGGCGCTACGAGCGCCAGTCGCTGATCGCCACGGGCGGGATGGGCGAGGTCTGGCGCGCCCGGGACACCGTCCTCGGGCGCGAGGTGGCGATCAAGCTGCTCAAGCGCGAGTACGCCGCCGACGAGACCTTCCGCGCGCGCTTCGCCGCCGAGGCCCGTCACGCAGCCGCGCTGCACCACCCCGGCATCGCGTCGGTCTTCGACTACGGCGTCCTCGAGGACGCCGGCACGCCGTACCTCGTGATGGAGCTCGTCGACGGGTTGCCACTGGCGGACCTGATCGCGCAGGGTCGCGACATCGACCCGGAGCAGGCGCGACTCCTCGGGCTCCAGGTCGCGGAGGCGCTGGCCGTGGCCCACGCCGCGGGCGTGGTGCACCGTGACGTGAAGCCCGCGAACATCCTGGTCACCCCCGAGGGCCAGGTGAAGATCACCGACTTCGGCATCGCCCGCGCCATCGGCTCGGCCACGTTCACCCAGACCGGCGAGGTCATCGGCACCCCGCACTACCTCTCCCCCGAGCAGGCGCGCGGCGAGTCCGCCACCGCCGCCAGCGACGTCTACGGCCTCGGGGTGGTGCTCTTCGAGTGCCTCAGCGGCCAGCGCCCCTTCCAGGGCGACAGCCCGGTCGCCACGGCACTTGCGCACATCCAGCAGGACGTCCCGCCCCTGCCCGCGACGGTGCCGGCCGACCTGGCGGCGGTGGTCCAGCGTTGCCTGGCCAAGGACCCAGCCGCCCGCTACGCCGACGGCGCGCAGCTGGCCGCCGCCCTCCGCAACGCGACCGGCTCCAAGCCGGGTGCCGCAGCGGTGGTCCCGCCGCCGGCCGACGCGACCCGCGTGATGGGCGCGACCGCCCCCGTCGCCGCACCCCTTGCTGCCACGGGGGGGCCGCCCGAGCCGGACGAGAAGTCGACGAGCTCCAGCAGGTGGCCGCTCTACCTCCTCCTCGCGGCCGTCGCTGCGGCCCTGCTCATCTGGTTGCTGATCGCCGCGCCGTGGTCCTCGGACGACGCCACGGACACCAACCAGCCGAGCGAGACCCCGAGCTCCGCAGCCCCCTCCCAGCAGCAGGAGGACCCCGCTCCCGAGACCGTCGACGTCAACCGCGACGACTTCATCGGGAAGCCGGTCGGCCAGGTGGAGGCCACCCTGCAGGAACGCGGCCTGAAGACCCGCACCGAGGAGAAGACCAACCCCGGGGGCGAGAAGGCCGGGACCGTGGCCGACCTCGACCCCACCGGGACCCTCGACAAGGGGTCGCTGGTCACCATCCAGGCGTGGGGCGACCCGCCGGCCGAACCCCAGCAGCCCGAGACGTCGGCGCCCGCCGGACCCGCAGGAGAGCGTCGCGCCCGACAACAACCAGGGCAAGGGCAAGGGCAACGACAAGAAGGACGACAAGGGAGCGGGCAACGGCCGGACCGCCACGGACCTGACCCCGGACCCCGGCGCGGTCGAGGCCTCGCCGGGGCAGGGCGCCAGCGAGGGGGCTGACCGATGACCGAGCCACACCGGATCGGCGGTCGCTACGAGGTCGGCGAGCTGCTCGGGCGCGGCGGCATGGCCGAGGTCCGCAAGGGCACCGACGTGCGCCTGGGCCGGACCGTCGCCATCAAGCGGCTGCGCACCGACCTCGCCAGCGACGCCACCTTCCAGGCACGGTTCCGTCGCGAGGCGCAGTCGGCGGCCTCCCTGAACCACCCCGCCATCGTCTCGGTCTACGACACCGGCGAGGAGATGTCGACCGACGGCAGCAACGTCGCCCAGCCCTACATCGTGATGGAGTACGTCGCAGGGCGGACGCTGCGCGACATCATCCGGGAGGGCCGCAAGATCCTGCCCGAGCGAGCCCTGGAGATCAGCTCCGGCGTGCTCGCGGCCCTCGACTACAGCCACCGCGCCGGCATCATCCACCGCGACATCAAGCCCGGCAACGTGATGCTGACTCCCGCCGGCGACGTCAAGGTGATGGACTTCGGGATCGCGCGCGCCGTGTCCGACGCGTCGAGCACGATGACGCAGACCGCCGCGGTGGTCGGCACCGCGCAGTACCTCTCCCCCGAGCAGGCACGCGGCGAGAACGTCGACTCGCGCTCCGACGTCTACTCCACGGGATGCCTGCTCTACGAGCTGCTCACCGGACGACCCCCGTTCGTCGGCGACAGCCCCGTCTCGGTGGCCTACCAGCACGTCCGCGAGCAGGCGCCGCCTCCGTCGAGCCTCGACGAGGAGCTCACCCCCGAGATCGACGCGATCGTGATGAAGTCGCTCGCCAAGGACGTGAACGACCGCTACCCGAGCGCCGCCGCCATGAAGGCCGACATCGACCGCTACCTCGCCGGGCAGCCGGTCCAGGCTCCGGCCGTGGCCGCCGTGATGACCGAGCCGACCGTCCTCGCGGCGGAGGAGCCGGAGGACGAGGAGCCCCGGAAGAAGCGGCGGGGTCCGCTCATCCTCCTGCTCCTGCTGCTCCTCGCTCTGATCGTGGCGGCCCTGGTCTTCGGCCCCAAGCTGTTCTCCTCGCCACCGGACCAGCAGTCGGTGCCGACCATCACCGGGCTGACCCGTGCCCAGGCCGAGAGCGCGATCACCAGCAGCGGGCTCAAGGTCGGTGACGTGACCGCCGCCGCCAGCGAGGACGTCGCCAGGGGCCGGGTGATCTCTCAGGACCCGCAGAACGACGAGAAGGTCGATCCCGGGAGCGCCGTCGACTTCGTGGTCTCGGCGGGCAAGCCGCAGGTCACCCTGCCGGACGTCGTCGGGCAGAGCAAGGACGATGCTGCCGAGCAGCTGCGGGGCGAGGGGCTGCGCGTGGTGCTCACCCAGCGTGACGCCGACGATCCCAAGGACCAGGTCGTGGAGATGCAACCGCCCAGCGGCACCCGCGTCGCCGACGGCACGAAGGTCACCCTGTTCTGGTCAGACGGCCCGGAGGAGGTGCCCAGCGTCGTCGGCAAGACCGAGGACGCCGCCACCCAGCTGATCGAGAACGCCGGCTTCAAGGTGAGCCGGGTGACCGACGCCACCACCAAGGCCACGAAGGGCACCGTCCTCCAGCAGAGCCCGTCGGCCGGCCAGACGCTGGACAAGGGCAGCACGGTGACGATCGTGGTCTCGACCTACGAGGCCCCGCCGAAGCCGACTCCGACCCCCACGCCGACCGCGCCACCGTCGGCCTCGCCGAGCCCGTAGGCGGACAGAGCCTGTCGGAGCCGGCCGGATCAGTCCCGAGGCGTCGTCGGGTCCGTCCCCGCCTTGGCGTAGCGCAGGCCGCCGGTGCCGCCGTACGCCGGCAGCGTGACGTCGTCGTCGCTGGTCACCTCGTAGCCGAGGTTGTGGGCGTCGACGTAGGTCTTGTAGCCCGCGATGTAGTCGCTCGAGTCCAGGCTCGCGCGCAGCGCGTCGGGGTCGCCGATGGCGGTGATCTCGTACGGCGGGGCGTAGGGCACGCCGTGCAGGACGACCGTGTTGCCCACGCACTTGATGCCGGTGGTGCTGACCACCCGCTGCTTCTGGAGCGTCATCGCCTCGGCGCCGCCGGCCCACAGCGCGTTCACCACGGCCTGGATGTCCTGCTGGTGCACGACGAGCTGGTCGGCAGTGACCTCGCCGCTCTCCACGGCACGGTCGATCTCCTCCTTGGGAGCGTCCTTGAGCACCACGGTGACAGCCGGACCCCGCACCTTCGAGAAGCCGGCGGGACCCTTGAGCGCGTCGACCCGGCGCTGGACGTCGGTGACCTGCTCGTCGTCGACGGACTTGCCGAGCCTGTCCACGTCACGGTTGAGCTCGGCGACCTTGTGCTGCAGGTCGTCGGCCCGTTCGCGCTGCTGCCGGACGACGGTGTCGAGGTCGGTCACGCTGGAGGCCCGCAGGTCGAGCCCCCCGGCGTCGAGCCCGCTGGTCACGAACAGGGCACCGGCCACCACGAACACGACGACGGCGACGAGACGCCAGATCCGCCGCTGTCGATGTCGGTGCGTGCTCAACGGGGCGCCTGCTCTCTGGTTGCGAAGGCTTGACTACGCTAGCCGCGACCTCCACCCGACCCCCTGAGGAGATCGACCGTGTCCAAGCCATCCGCGCGCAAGCCTACTGTCATGGCCAGTGGCTACGAGACGTCCATCGTGCGCACCGTGATCGCTGCGCTCCTGGTCGTCCTCGGTATCGCCTGGATCGTGGTCTACGTGGTCTTCGCGCAGGACGCCGCCAACTACACGGCCGGGCTGGGCAAGAAGCCGGACAACCCGCTGCCGTGGATGGCCGACCTGGAGAAGTGGAACTACGCGATCGGCTTCGGCCTGATCTTCGTGGGCCTGGCCGTCTCCGCCCACAAGTCCACCCCGCTCGGCCGCGGCCGGGGCGTGGTGATCGCGATGCTCGGCTGCTTCCTGGTCGGGCTGCTGTGGATCGTGACGTTCTACTTCGTCAGCGGCAACGAGTCGGTCCCGGTGATGGGCGACCTGGGGCAGTACAACCTGCTGGTCGGCATCGGCTTCATGGCGGTCGGCTTCACCTTCGCCACCAAGTGGGAGTAGCTGCCCTACTTACACCGGTGTAGTTCTCCACAGGGTTGTCCCCAGGTGTGGACAACTTTTCAGGCGGATGGCTCAGGTCAGGGCGAGGCAGCGCAGCGCCACCACGACCAGTGAGAGCACGAGCACCGCGGTGGTGGCGCTCCACTGCACCAGCGAACGATGCTCGCGCGGGGCGTAGACCATCGCGGCACCGAGCACGACGCCGCCGATCAGGCCACCGACGTGGGCCTGCCAGGAGATCCCGCTGATGGTGAAGGTGAACACCATGTTCAGGCCGATCCAGACGAAGACCGTCTGGACCTGACCACCGACCTTGAGGGCGAGCACCACCAGGGCGCCCATCAGGCCGAAGATCGCCCCCGAGGCCCCCAGCGTCTGGCTGTGCGGGTTGCCGAGGACCATCACGGCCGCGGACCCGACGAGTCCCGAGACGAGGTAGACCGCGAGGAACCGGGTGCGGCCGAGCACGGTCTCGAGCATCGGCCCGAGGAAGTAGAGGGCCAGCATGTTGAAGCCGATGTGCAGCGGCTGCACGTGGGTGAACATCGAGGTGACCAGCTGCCACCAGGCCCCGTCGTCGACTCCGCGCACGACGGTGACGCCTCCGTCGGGAAGGCGGTACGCCGAGGAGGACGGCAGCAGGGCCAACTTGTCGACCAGCGTGCTCGCCCGCCCGCCCGTCGCCAGGATCAGCGCCCACACCGCCACGTTGATGCCGATCAGCACGAAGGTGGTCAGCCGGGGGTCGCTCACCCGCTGACCGCCGTACGGCGTCCGCGCCTGGCGGGTCGACTTCGCGCCCTCCTTGACGCAGTCGGGGCACTGGAAGCCGACCGAGGCAGAGCGCATGCAGTCCGGGCAGATCGGCCGCTCGCAGCGCTGGCAGCGGATCCAGGTCTCGCGGTCGGTGTGGCGGTAGCAGGTCGGCGCGGCCGCCGGGACGCTCTGCGCCCCGGACGGCCCCGCGTCGGGCGGTTGGGTCACCCCTGGGTCACCCGCGCTCGACCACCACGTGCTCGATCACGACGGGCTCGACCGGACGGTCGCCGGGACCGGTCGCGGTCGTGGCGATCGCGTCGACCACGTCGCGGCCGGCCTGGTCGGCCACCTCGCCGAAGATCGTGTGACGCCGGTTCAGGTGCGGCGTCGGGCCGACGGTGATGAAGAACTGCGAGCCGTTGGTGCCCGGGCCGGCGTTGGCCATCGCGAGCAGGTAGGGGCGGTCGAACTGGAGCTCGGGGTGGAACTCGTCCTTGAACTTGTAGCCCGGTCCACCCGTGCCGGTGCCGAGCGGGCAGCCGCCCTGGATCATGAAGCCGTCGATCACCCGGTGGAAGCCGAGGCCGTCGTAGAACGGCTCGCCGCTGCGGCCCGCGTCGTCGCGGTAGTCCTTGGTGCCCTCCGCGAGGCCGGTGAAGTTCTCCACGGTGGCCGGCGCGTGGTCAGGGAACAGGTTGATGGCGATGTCACCACGGTTGGTCTTCAACGTGGCCTTGAGGTCAGACATGGGAGCCTTTCGCAGGAAGTCTTGTGAGCAGTCCGCCACGATCCTCCCACGCGACTCCAGACCTGCCGAAGGTCGC
The DNA here is from genome assembly GCA_963797525.1 of uncultured Actinomycetota bacterium. GTDB lineage: Bacteria > Actinomycetota > Actinomycetes > Propionibacteriales > Nocardioidaceae > Marmoricola. Next base: position 287,759 of record CAWCPT010000009.1, on the reverse strand, counting down.
CCTGACCTGCGGGCCTACCCAGTGCCCGCGGGCTGACACGGGTTTATTTACGCCGCGCGGACGGGCATGATCGACACCTAGTCGCCACACTCCAAGAGAGGGAGTCTCGCAACCGATGTTTGCCAAGACCCGCAAGGAGAAGTTCGTCTCGCAGGCCCAAGACCTCGCGAACGACCTCACCGAAGCCATCACCCCGCACCTCGAGAAAGCCCGTGACGAGATCGGCCCGCGGCTGGCCGACGCCCGGGACCAGATCGCCCCCCGCGTGGAGGACGCCCGCGTCGCCGTGACGCCGTACGTCAAGGACGCGCGCGACGCCGCGACCCCCTACGTCAAGGACGCGCGTGACGCCGTGACGCCCTACCTCGAGGACGCGCGCGACAAGTTCGTCAACGACGTGGTGCCTGCCGTGAAGCAGGCGGCCAGCGACGCGAAGGACGCAGCGACCCCGATCGCCGACGAGGCGCTGCGTCGTGGCGACCTCGCCGCGGCCGCGCTCAAGGGTGAGGACGTGCAGCGCAAGGGCGGCAAGAAGAAGTGGTTCGTGCTCGCCGCGCTCGCCGGCGGCGCCGCCTACGCGTGGACCAAGCTCCGTGGGGGCAACGAGTCGGCGAACTGGCAGTCGTCCTACACCCCGGCTCCCGCGCCCGCACCGGCCGCGCCTCCGGTCCCGGCCACCCCGTCGGCCCCGCAGGCCGGGGCACACGCGGCCGACGCCTCGGTCGCCGGCGTCGACGACGCCACCGGTGCCACGCCGGGCGAGGCCCTGTCGGACTCCGTGGAGGAGCCGCACACGGTGACCACGCCGGACGCCCCCGCCGAGGACGTCGACGTCAGCGAGATCAAGGACCCGCCCGAGAAGTCCTGACAGACCGGGTAGAGACCCGCCGTGCCCTGGGCACGGCGGGTCTTCCTCATCTGGGCAGGTCTTCGGGTCGGTGCTCCTCGATCCACTCGTCGACGTGCTGCCACCACCCGAAGAGCCACTCGATCCGGCCGTCCCGGTCCGGTGGGATGTCCTCGCGCGGGATCCGCCACCAGCCCATCAGCAGGCGCTTGTCCATCGGCAGGGAGTGCCAGACGTCGGCGAGGCTGACCACGTGGTCCAGGCCCGTGTGCGCCACGAGCAGCACGTCGGCCTCGGGTGCGGCGTCGAGCGCTGCCAGCACGCCGCCGGGCCGTGGTGCGAGGACGTGCACCATCTCCTCGGCGCGCTGCGCCATCCTGGTCATCCCCAGCCGCTGCAGGCGGTTGATCGCTCGCTCGCGTCGCTCAGGGGTGAAGTTGCCTCCCTCGGGGAAGATCACGAAGCAGTCGTTCTCGTCGAGGTTGCTGGCCAGCTCGCCGACCTCCGACTCCACGCTGTTCCCCGACCCGGGGTTCGGCGAGATGAACCGGTTGGGCAGGCGGCTGAGCAGCACCCCGATGGCGGGATCCCAGGCCAGGGTGTCCTTGAGCACCACCCGCGGCTCGCGCCGGTACCAGTGCATCAGCGCGTAGATCAGCGTGAACGAGTCGGCGGGCCCGGCATGCCGGCAGAACACGAGCAGGGGCTGCCCGGGGTAGGCGTCGGGGGCCGGGCCCACGGTCTCGATCTTCAGCCGGAGCACCCGTCGTGACTCCCGGAAGAACACGACCAGGTAGGCCTGCACGATGTCGTAGTGGATCCGCTCGAAGTACGGCGACCGGATCCGCCAGCCGAAGCCGGAGGCGATCCAGAGCCCGAACAGCTCCAGCAGCGCGATGCTCTCCAGCGTCATGTGCACCACCCCGACCCAGAGCAGCCGCACCGGGCGCAGCCAGCCCGGCACGAACGGGGACAGCAGCCCGGCGCCGACCAGCCACAACGGCAGCGTCGTCCACATCAGCCCCGTCAACGCGATCATCAGCGGCGCCACCACGAAGCGCTGGAGGAACCACGCGACGGGCGCCGGCATCAGAGGTGCTCCTCGAGGTAGGCCGAGCTCTGCTCGTAGGCGTTCTCGATCCTCCCGGCCACGAGGCTGGCGTCGCGGAAGGCCGACGGGGAGTCGTCCTTCTCGCTGCCGCCGGCGGGCAGCACGTGTGCCTGGACCCCCTCGGGCAGCTCGGCCATCTCGCGCACGAACCGGTGGCGCCGGGCGATCTCGAAGGACACCCGGGCGACCTCCCAGGGCTTCCGCGGCGCCTTGAGCGGTCGGTCGACCCGTCCCACCTGGAGCACGAACACCCGCACCGCGCCCAGCTGGACCGCGCGCGCCACCGGGATCGAGTTGACGATGCCGCCGTCGAGGTAGTGCTCGTCACCGACGCGAGCGGGTGGCAGCAGGCCGGGGACCGCCGCGCTGGCCAGCACGGCAGGGACCACCTCGCCGTCGGTGAACCAGTGCTCGGCAGCCCGTTCGATGCTGGCCGCGCAGCACTGGAACTCCACCGCGAGGTCAGCGAAGGTCAGCTCGCCGAACTCCTGCTCGAGCCGCTCCCGGAGCGGGCCCGCCGAGTAGAGGTGCGTGCCCGTGCGCACGGCTCGTTGCAGCTGGCGCCAGGCCCGGTCCGAGTAGATCTGGTTGCCCTCGCCGATCTCCTGCCACAGGTCACGGAGCCGGTCGATCACCGGAAGGGTCGGGTCGGTCGCCACCACCAGCCCGTTCAGGGCGCCGATCGAGGTGCCCAGCACCAGGTCCGGACGGATGTCCCGCTCGAACAGCGCACGGAGCATGCCGACCTCGACGGCACCGAGCAGGCCACCGCCGCCGAGGACGAAGGCCGTGCGACCAGACGTCACACGCCGAGGCTAGCCGTGCCTGCCGGTGCGAGCTCGGGGTTCTCCCGGCGGACACGCAGGGTGACCTTGTGCTCCACCCAGAAGATCAGGATCGGGATCAGACCCGCGAGCAGCGTCAGCGCCGTGAAGCCGAGGTCCCACCTGGAGCGCCGCGCCAGGAAGAACGACACCACGAAGTAGGCGATGTAGAACCAGCCGTGGACGACACCGACGATCGAGGTCAGCTCGGTGCCGAAGTCCTGCAGGGAGGTGCCGTCGGCGGTGAGGTACTTCAGCGGCATCGCCACGAAGACCAGGACGGTGAGCAGGATCCCGACGATGATCGCCAGCACCCGGTAGGCCGTGAAGAGGTTGCGCACGGCGCAAACCTACCCGGCGGGTGATGGCTCCAGATCGGCGTGCTCGCGCTCGAGGGCGTCCCGGCACCAGCGCACCCAGATGAAGATCGCGAGGCCGGCGAAGATCCACCACTGGAAGGCGTAGAGCAGGTTGCGCAACGAGGTGGTGTTGGAGACCTTCGGGATCGAGTCGGGGGTGACCTGGGCGAGGCCGTTGTCGGTGCCGCGCTCCACCACGAAGCCGCTGTAGAGATCGGCGTCGACGTGCTCGACGATGCTCGCGACCCTCATCTCCGGGATCACGTCGTCGTGCGGATCGTCGTCCGGGACCCCGGCCCCCTCCGAGGCCTGCAGCCAGCCGGTCACCCGCGCCGGGCCGCTCGGCGCGGGCGCGCTTGGCGTGGGCGACCAACCGCGGACCACCGGCATCGCGCTGTCGCCGACGAGCACGGGGGTCACCACCCAGTAGCCGACCTTCCCGTCGAGGTCGCGATCGGAGGTGTAGAGCGTGTCCTTCGGCATCCAGGTGCCCTCGAACGACACCGGTTGCCCGAGGTACTTCCCCGGGAACGGGTCGTCGCCGCCCATCACGGTGCTCAGCGCCAGTGGGGTGGCGTGGGAGAGGTCGCTCGCCTCGGCGTCCCGCGCTGCCTGCCAGACGTGCAGCTGCCAGACCCCCAGCAGCACCGCCGCGGCGACCGCCACCAGCATCAGCAGGTGCGCGCCCCAGAAGCGGGGATGCAGCAGGGTGGGCACCGGGCAAGGGTACGGGCCGCTAGCTGCGCCGCATCCAGACGTGCAGGATCCCGTCCTCGTCGTACGGCGCCCCCAGCGGCTCGAAGCCGAAGCTCCCGTAGAACGCGCTCAGATGGGCCTGTGCACCGAGCTCGACCGAACGCCCCGGCCAGTGCTCCTCGCAGATCGCGAGCGCCTGCTGCATCAGAGCTCGAGCCAGCTGCCGCCCACGCGCCTCGGGAGCCACGATCACCCGACCGATCCGCGGCGCCTCGTGTCCGTCGTCCGGCGCCAGCACCCGCGCGTACGCCGCGATCCCCTCGCCCGTCCGACCGACCAGGTGGCGGGTCCCTTCGATGAGGTCGAGTCCGTCGAGGTCCAGGTAGGCGCACTCCTGCTCGACCACGAACACCGCCGACCGCAGCGCCAGAACGTCGTACAGGGTGCGGGTGTCGAGGTCGTCGGGAGTGAGGTCGTCCCAGGTGAGAGGAGAGTCGGCCATGTCAGTGCGCCAGGGCGATGACCGCGAAGCCGAACCCCTCGGCCCGCACTGTCTCGTCCGTGAGCCCGACGCCGGAGCCGAGCAGCACCTCGGACCCCCTGACCTCGGGGAGGCTCACCGAGGCGGCCTCTCGCCGCGGGTTGACCACCACCAGGTGGGTCTCGCCGCGGCGATAGGTGAACGGGTAGGTCGCGCGGAGCACGGTCGTCGATGCCCGTCCGCCGAGCGCCGGGGTCGCCCTGCGGAGCGCGATCAGACGCCGCACGAGGTGGAGCGTCGAGGCGGGGTCGTCCTCCTGCGAGGCCACCGTCGGCCGGTCCGGGTCAGGGTCCTGAGAGAGGTAGAGCCGGCCGGGATCCGCCGTCGAGAAACCCGCGTTGGGCCCGTCGTCCCACTGCATCGGCGTCCGGCAGCCCGATCGGTTGTACGCCGGGTTGCAGATCGAGCCCTCGGTGTCCGGCAGCCCCGGCAGGTAGCGCATCCCGATCTCGTCGCCGTAGTAGAGGCACGGGACGGAGCCCCAGGTGAACAGGAACGCCAGCGCGGCGCCGAGCTGCTCCGGCGTACGGGGCCCCGTGGCGAGCCGGTCGAAGTCGTGGTCGGCCGTCGAGAGGAGCACCAGCCGCGCCGGGTCGACCTCGCGGGCTTCCTCCCACCCGGCGAGGAACACGCTCGTGTCGCCGCGTCCGGCCGCGTCGAAGAACGGCTCACGCGGTTCCTGCCAGGGCAGCAGCCCTGCCGCGTGATTGTCGAACAGGCTGGCGTGCTCGGCCTTGATCACCAGGAAGAAGTCGGCGTCGAAGGCGAGCGGGGCACCGGTCCGTGGCTCGGAGCCCTCGGGGATCAGCACGGCGTCGGGGTGGGCCACGTCGAGCCACGTCCGGATCTCGCGCCACACCTCGGTCGTGGCACTCATCCCCTCCTCCGCGTCGCAGTGGTCCTTGACGAGCGAGAAGGCCATGTCGATCCGAAACCCGGAGACACCTCGGGTGAGCCAGAAGTCGATGACGTCCATCAGCATCTGCCGGTTGCGCCGTGGTCCCGGGTCGTCGACGGCGTCGCGCCAGGGCTCGTCGTCCGGCACCTGCGTCCAGCCGAAGTTCAGCGCGGGCTGCTCGTCGTAGAAGTTGCGGAGGTACCAGCCCGGCCGCGGACCCGGTGAGCGCACCCACCCCGGTGTGCCGGGGAGGTCCTCGGGCCAGGTCCACACCGGTAGGTGCTCGCACCAGATGTAGCGATCACCCTCGGGGTCCGGACCGTCGGCATGCAGCTCCCGCTGGAACCACTCGTGCTCGATCGAGGTGTGCCCGGCCACCAGGTCGAGGAGCACGCGGATGCCGCGCTCGCGTGCAGCGGCCACCAGCTCGACGAGGTCGTCGTTGGTCCCGTAGCGAGGCGCGATGGTCAGGTAGTCCGAGACGTCGTAGCCGGCATCGACGAAGGGCGAGGCGAAGCAGGGGTTGAACCACACCGTGTCCACGCCCAGGGAGGCGATGTGGTCGAGCCGGTCGATGACCCCGGGGAGGTCGCCGATCCCGTCGCCGTCCGAGTCGGAGAAGGACTGTGGGTAGATCTCGTAGATCACCGCGTCCGCGAGCCAGTCGGCAGCCATCGACCCTCCCTCGTGTCGCGCCCCATGCTAGGGCGCACTCACGTGGCGGCGGCGCTGCGGTTCGTGGTGGAGCCTAGGGGACTCGAACCCCTAACCCCCTGCTTGCAAAGCAGGTGCGCTACCAATTGCGCCAAGGCCCCGGGTGGGGAGTCAGGCCTTCTCGACGGGGTCGGTGGCCTGCTGCCAGAGGGCCTGTTCCTTCTTGCCCTCGTCGATCTTCTTCTTCGCGATGACGGCGCCGGCCGCGGCGACTGCGACGAGCAGGATCTTCTTCATCTGGCGGGCTCCTCGGGTGGGTGTGAGTGGGCCTAAGAGGACTTGAACCTCTGACCTCTTCCTTATCAGGGAAGCGCTCTAACCGTCTGAGCTATAGGCCCGGGATGGCGCACCCGGCACGTGGCGGGTGGACCGAGAGGGAAGGCTACCCCATCGCGCGGAGCCCCTACAAAACGGCAGTTTGACCGGCTGAGGCTCGGCTCAGCTGTCCTCGGCGAGGGTGACCTCGATGCCACCGAGCAGGGCCGCGGCGAGGTTGTAGAGGAACGCTCCGAGGGTGGCGATCGCGGTGATCAGGATGACGTCGATCACGGCCACGATCATCGTGAAGCCGATGATCCGCGAGGTGCCGACGTACTGCTCGATGTCGAACTGTTTGCCGCCGTCGCCACCGACCGCCTGCTTGACGATCGAGTTGATCGAGTCCCACACGCCTGCGGCGCCGAGGACTCCCATGATGATCGCGACGGCGACCACGAGCACGATCCCGAGGGCGATCGAGAGCAGGAAAGAGGTCTTCATCACCGACCAGGCGTCCACCTGGACGAGCCGCAGCTGGGCGCGGCGGGTACGCCGGGGAGCGCCGGACCCCGCGGTCGCCGGCACCGGGGTCTTGGCTGCCTTGGCGGGTCTGGCGGACCTGGCCCGCTTCTCCTCCTTGGCCTGCCGAGCGGCCTGCTTCTGCGCCTCTTTCTGGGCCCGCTTCTCGGCCTCGCGATCGGCAGCCTCCTGCTGGCGCGCGGACTCGCGCGCCTGCTTCTCGGCCTCGTGGGCCTGCTTGTCCCGCTCCCGCAGGGCCTCGGCCCGCTCGGCCGCGACCTTGTCCTCCTCGGCCTTGCGGGCGTCCTCGGCGATCTCCGGGGGCGGCGGCGGCAGGATCGGGCCGCCGAGGCTCCGGCGGGGCGCTATCGACCCGTCGTTGCTGTCCGCCATCAGCTCTCCCCGTCGTCGGTGGACTCAGGCTCCTCGGCGTCCGACCCGTCGCTCTGCGGCGCGGTGTCGTCCTCGGTCCCGATTGTTGCACTGTCCTGGTCCGCGCTCGACTCGGCCAGCGTCCGTGAGGGAGACGACGGTCTCGGCGCCGGCCTCCTCGGCGATGGCCTCCTCGACCGCCTCCTCGACCTCGCTGTCCTTCTCCACGCTGCGGGCCACGACGGCGACGCTGTCACCGTTCTTGGGGCTGACGAACTTCACGCCCATCGTGGAGCGACCGGTGGCGCGGAACTGGTCGTCGATCGGGCTTCGGACGACCTGGCCGCCCGAGGTGATCGAGAGGATCTCGTCGCCCTCGACGACGATGAACGCGCCCACGATGCTGCCGCGCTCCTCGTTGGACAGCGACATCGCCTTGATGCCGAGCCCCCCGCGCGACTGGGTGCGGTAGTCCGAGATCCGGGTGCGCTTCGCGAACCCGCCGTCGGTGATGGTGAAGACGTACTGCTCGACCACGTCCGGGGCCTCCGCGGCCTCACCCTCCACGGCCTCCTCGGCGGCCACCTGGGTCGCCCGGATCACCGACATCGAGAGGAGCGAGTCGCCGTCACGGAACTTCATCCCCATGACGCCGCCCGTCGCCCGGCCCATCGGCCGCAGCTGGCCGTCGTCGGCCGTGAACCGGATGGCCTGGCCCTTGCGGGAGACGAGCAGGATGTCGTCCTCGGCCTCGACCAGCTCCGCGCCGATCAGCTCGTCGTCGTCCTCGCGGAAGTTGATCGCGATGACACCCGCCTGGCGCGGGCTGTTGTAGTCGCCGAGACGCGTCTTCTTGACCAGTCCGTTGCGCGTGGCCAGCACGAGGTACGGCGCCTGGTCGTAGTCGCGGATCGCCAGCACCTGGGCGATCTGCTCGTCCGGCTGGAACGAGAGCAGCCCGGCCACGTGTCCACCCTTGGCGTCGCGCGACGCCTCGGGAAGGTTGTAGGCCTTGGTCCGGTAGACGCGCCCGGCCGTGGTGAAGAACAGCAGCCAGTGGTGGTTCGAGGTGGCCATGAAGTGCTCGACCACGTCGTCGCCGCGCAGCGCGGCCCCGCGCACGCCCTTGCCGCCGCGCCGCTGGGTGCGGTAATTGCTGGCGAGGGTGCGCTTGGCGTAGCCACCGCGGGTGATCGTCACGACGAGGTCCTCGTCGGGGATCAGGTCCTCCATCGAGAGGTCGCCGTCGGCCGCGATGATCTGCGTACGCCGGTCGTTGCCGTACTTCTCGACGATCCCGGCGAGCTCCTCGGAGACGATGGCCCGCTGGCGGCTCTCGTTGGCGAGGATGTCCTCGAGGTCGGCGATCTCGAGCTCGATCTCGGCCAGGTTGTCGATGATCTTCTGGCGCTCCAGGGCGGCCAGCCGACGCAGCTGCATGTCCAGGATCGCGTTGGCCTGGATCTCGTCGATCTCCAGCAGCTCGATCAGGCCCTGACGGGCGTCGTCGACCTCCGGGGACCGGCGGATCAGCGCGATCACCTCGTCCAGCGCGTCGAGGGCCTTGACCAGGCCGCGCAGCACGTGGGCGCGGCGCTCGGCCTCGTCGAGACGGAAGCGGGTCCGCCGCTGGATGACCTCGATCTGGTGGGTGACCCAGCTGCTGACGAACTGGTCGATCGTCAGCGTGCGCGGCACGCCGTCGACCAGCGCGAGCATGTTGGCGCTGAAGTTGGTCTGCAGCTCGGTGTGCTTGAGCAGGTTGTTCAGCACCACCCGCGCGACGGCGTCGCGCTTGAGCACGACCACCAGGCGCTGGCCGGTGCGGCCCGAGGAGTCGTCACGCACGTCGGCGATGCCCTGCACCTTGCCGGCGTCGGCGAGCTCGGCGATCTTGAGCGCGAGGTTGTCGGGGTTGACCATGTAGGGCAGCTCGGTGATCGAGAGGCAGGTGCGGCCCTTGCTGTCCTCGTCGATCTCGATCACCGCGCGCTGGGTGACCGAGCCACGGCCGGTGCGGTAGGCCTGCTCGATGCCCTCGCGGCCCACGATCAGGGCGCCGTTGGGGAAGTCCGGGCCCTTGATCCGCTCGACCAGGGCGTCCTGGAGCTCCTCGCGCGTCGCGTCCGGGTGCTCGAGCGCCCACTGGGCGCCGTCGGCGACCTCGCGCAGGTTGTGCGGCGGGATGTTGGTGGCCATACCGACCGCGATGCCGGCCGATCCGTTGACCAGCAGGTTGGGGTAGCGCGACGGCAGCACCGTCGGCTCCTCGGAACGCCCGTCGTAGTTGGGCTGGAAGTCGACGGTCTCCTGCTCGATGTCGCGGACCATCTCGAGCGCCAGCGGCGCCATCCGGCACTCGGTGTACCGCATCGCGGCCGCGGCGTCGTTGCCCGGCGAGCCGAAGTTGCCCTGCCCGTTGATCAGCGGCGCGCGCATCACCCACGGCTGCGCGAGCCGCACCAAGGTGTCGTAGATCGCCGAGTCGCCGTGAGGGTGGTACTGACCCATGACGTCGCCGACGACGCGCGAGCACTTCGAGAACCCGCGGTCGGGACGGTAGCCACCGTCGTACATCGCGTAGAGCACACGCCGGTGCACCGGCTTGAGGCCGTCGCGCACGTCGGGCAGCGCCCGGCCGACGATGACCGCCATCGCGTAGTCGATGTAGGACTGCTGCATCTCGTCGCGCAGCTCGACCACGCGCACGCGCGGGTTGTCCTCGGGGCCGTCCGGACCGTCGGGTCCGCCAGGGCCTTCGAGAGGAGTCTCAGACATGAATCAAACCTTCGATCGTCGTTCGAATCTGACAGAGGACCGCCTCGTCAGATATCCAAGAACCTGACGTCCTTGGCATTGCGCTGGATGAACGAGCGGCGTTGCTCGACGTCCTCGCCCATCAGCACCGAGAACATCTCGTCGGCCTGCGCGGCGTCCTCGATGCTGACCTGCAGCATCAGTCGCTGGTTGGGGTCCATGGTCGTCTCCCACAGCTCCTCGGCGTTCATCTCACCGAGGCCCTTGTAGCGCTGGACCGGGTTCTCCTTGGGCAGCTTCTTGCCCTGCGCGATGCCGTCGCGCATGAGCAGGTCGCGCTCGCCGTCGGAGTAGACGAACTCGTGCTCCGCGGGCTTGTTCCAGCGCAGCCGGTAGAGCGGCGGCTGGGCCATGTAGACGTAGCCGTTCTCGATCAGTGGCTTCATGAACCGGAACAGCAACGTCAGCAGCAGGGTGTTGATGTGGTGGCCGTCGACGTCCGCGTCGGCCATCAGCACGATCTTGTGGTACCTCAGCTTGTCGAGGGTGAACTCCTCGTGCACGCCGGTGCCGAGCGCGGAGATGATCGCCTGCACCTCGGCGTTCGCGAGCACCTTGTCGATCCGGGCCTTCTCGACGTTGAGGATCTTGCCCCGGATCGGCAGGATCGCCTGGATCCGTGGGTCACGCCCCTGACGGGCCGAGCCTCCGGCCGAGTCGCCCTCGACGATGAAGACCTCGCACTCCTCGGGGTTCGTCGACTGGCAGTCGCTGAGCTTGCCCGGGAGGCCGCCGCCGCCGAGCAGACCCTTGCGGGAGCGGGCCAGGTCGCGCGCCTTGCGTGCCGCCATCCGTGCGGACGCCGCGGCCTGCGCCTTGCGGACGATGTCCTTGCCCTCGGCGGGGTTCTTCTCCAGCCAGTCGCCGAGCTGGTCGTTGACCAGGCGCTGCACGAAACCCTTGGCCTCGGTGTTGCCGAGCTTGGTCTTGGTCTGGCCCTCGAATTGCGGGTTGGCCAGCTTGATCGAGATGATCGCGGTCAGGCCCTCGCGGATGTCGTCGCCGGAGACCCGGTCCTCACGCTTCTTGATCAGGCCCCACTCCTCGCCCCAGCTGTTGATCAGCGTGGTCAGCGACGCGCGGAAGCCCTCCTCGTGGGTGCCGCCCTCGTGGGTGTTGATGGTGTTGGCGAAGGTGTGCACCGACTCCTGGTAGGAGGTGTTCCACTGCATCGCCAGCTCGAGGCTCATGTGGTCCTCGGCCGACTCCGGGGTCTCCGCCTCGAAGTTGATGATGCTCGGGTTGGCCTTGTCCTTGCGACGGTTGAGGTGCTCGACGTAGTCGACCAGCCCGCGCTCGTACTTGAACCGGCGCTCCATCCCGCCGGTGTCGGTGCCGCGCAGGGCGTCGGAGCCGGCGTTGTCGACGTCGTTGTCCACCGTGTCGTCGTTGACCGCCTCGACGACCGAGCTGGCCGCGGGCCGCTCGTCGCGGACGACGATCTCCAGGCCCTTGTTGAGGAAGGCCATCTCGCGGAACCGGTTGGCGAGCGTCTCGAAGGAGTAGTCGGTGGTCTCGAAGATGTCGTCGTTGGCCCAGAACCGGGTCGTGGTGCCGGACTCCTCGGTGGGCTCGCCCTTCTCCAGGGGGCCGGTGGGCACGCCCATCTCGAAGGCCTGGAACCAGTGGTAACCGTCGCGCTTGATCTCGACCTCGACGCGCTTGGACAGCGCGTTGACCACCGAGATGCCGACGCCGTGCAGACCGCCGGAGACCTTGTAGCCGGAGCCGCCGAACTTGCCGCCCGCGTGCAGCACGGTGAGCACCACCGTGACGGCGGGGAGCTCCTGGCCCTCCGGGATGTCGACGGGGATGCCACGGCCGTTGTCGGAGACCTGGACACCGCCGTCGGCCAGGATCGTGACCTCGACGTGGTCGCAGTAGCCGGCCAGGGCCTCGTCGACCGAGTTGTCCACGACCTCCTGCACCAGGTGGTGCAGGCCGCGCTCGCCCGTCGAGCCGATGTACATGCCAGGGCGCTTGCGGACGGCCTCGAGACCCTCGAGCACCTGGATCGCGCTGGCGTCGTAGGAGCCGGCGGCGACGGCGTGGCCCTCGAGGATGCTGGCGGGGACCACGTCAGGTACGGGTGGGTGTTCGGGAGTGCCGTCGACAGGAGCAGTGCTGGGATTCTCGTCCGCCACGAAGGCTTCCTCTTCTGCTGTGACCCACGCGCCCACGGGCGCCCGGATGATGGTGATGGCATCGCAATGGCCGCCTCACACGTGGGTCGGCGACCGAACCCCAGTCTACCCGTCAGCGGCCCACAATCACGCGTGCTGCCCAGGAAATGGGGGGATCCGGGCCGAAAATGTCCCCTCAGAGCCCCAGAACCGGGCCGGACAGCCTGCGGTGGGGGGTCGCTCTAGTCCCTGTACGGCCGCGGGCCCGTTTCGGGCCGCTGTCGCGAGCCGGGTCCACCCTCGGATCGCTCAGCCGTAGGTGTCCCGCGGTCCGCGGCCCTTCACCCGGAGGCGCCCGCGCTTCCAGGACGGTCCGCGGGGGCCCTCGACGTCGATCACGCGCACGGTCTCGTCGCCCAGCACCTCGTTGAGGCGGCGTACGACGTCCGGGGTCAGCAGCTTCATCTGGGTGGCCCACGCCGTGGAGTCGGTGCGTACGACGAGCCGCCCGTCGGCGTACGACTCGGGGGTCACGTGCCGGCCGACCTCGCGGCCCACGATCGCCTCCCATCGGGAGAAGACGCCGTGCACGCGCAGCTCGGTCTCCCAGCCCTGCTCGTCGACGAACCGGCCCAGGGTGGTGTCGATCGTCTGCGGGTCGCGGTCGTCGGGGTGGGCACTGCTGCTCGTGGTGTCCCGGTGCCGCCTTCGTCGGTTGCCGGACGTGGGTGCGCGCCGCGCGGTCTTCCCGGCCAGACCGCGGGCCACCGACCGGGCCAGGTCCAGCCCGGACTCGTCGTGGTCGTCCGGGGTGACTGCGTGCTCGTCGCCGGGATCCTCCGATGGCGGTGGTGCGGGCTCGTCCTCACCCAACCGGGGTCACCGCCCCGTCGGCCACGTCGAAGCGTCGCCCGCGCAGTCCCTCGGGGATGTCGTCGGCCACCGCGGCCGTCACCAGCACCTGCTCGGCGCCGGAGACGAGTTCGGCCAGCTGCGCTCGCCGCCCCGTGTCGAGCTCGGCGAAGACGTCGTCGAGGATCAGCACGGGGTCCTCGCCGGTGCTGCGCAGCAGCTCGTAGGAGGCTGAGCCTCATCGCCAGTGCGAACGACCACGACTCCCCGTGGCTGGCATAGCCCTTGACCGGGAACTCGCCCAGCGAGCAGAGCAGGTCGTCGCGGTGCGGGCCGACCAGGGAGATGCCGCGGTCCAGCTCGTCGGGCCGGCGGCGCTGGATCTCCGCGAGCATCGCAGCCTCGAGGTCGAGGAGCTCCTCCCAGCTCGAAGCTGGGCTTGTAGGTGATCGACGCGTCGTCGCGGCTCGCCCCGCGGGCGACGGCCTCGTAGGCCTTGCCCAGCAGGGGGTTCAGGTCCTCGACCAGGCGGGCGCGGGCGGCCATGATCTCGGCACCGAGGCGGGCGAGGCGCTCGTCCCACACCTCCAGGGTGGAGAGCACCGACTCGGCCGAGCTGCCCCGGCCTCGTGCGGTCTTGAGGAGCGAGTTGCGCTGCTTGAGCACCCGGTCGTAGTCGCTGCGGGTGCCGGCGTACCTGGCACCACGGTGCAGGACCAGCAGGTCGTCGCTGAACCGGCGACGCTCGGTCGGGTCGCCCTTGACCAGGGCCAGGTCGTCGGGCGCGAAGACGACCGTCCGGACCAGGCCGAGCAGCTCCCGCGCTCGCGGCAGCTGGGAGCGGTTGATCCGGGCACGGTTGGACTTCCCGGGGTTGATCTCGATCTCGAGCACCGCCCGCCGCTCGTCGCGCACGACAGCGGCGCGGACCACGGCCTGGCCGGCACCTCGACGTACGAGCGGGAGGTCGGCGGCGACCCGGTGCGAGGACAGGCTGGACAGGTAGTCGATCGCCTCGACGATGTTGGTCTTGCCCTGCCCGTTGCGCCCGACGAACGACGTGACACCCGGCTCCAGCTCGATCTCCAGGTCGGCGTAGGAGCGGAAGTCGTGCAGGGTCAGGTGGGCGACGTACAAGCGGCTCGGCTGCCTTGTGGTTACTTGTCGGCGGGCGAGTCGACGTCGTGCGTGGTCGGCGGGCCCTCCGCCTGCACGGCGTGGCCACCGAACTGGTTGCGCATCGCGGCGACGGCCTTCATCGCCGGGCTGTCGTCCTGGCGCGAGCTGAACCGGGCGAAGAGGGACGCGGCGATGACGTGCATCGGTACGGCGTTGTCGATGGCGGCCTCGACCGTCCACCGGCCCTCGCCGGAGTCCTCGGCATAGCCACGGATCTTGTCGAGGTGCTGGTCGTCCTTGAGCGAGGCGACGAGCAGGTCGAGCAGCCAGGACCGGATCACCGTGCCCTCGCGCCAGGAGTCGAAGACCTCGGTGACGTTCTCGATGATGTCCATCTTCTCGAGGAGCTCCCAGCCCTCGGCGTACGCCTGCATCATGGCGTACTCGATGCCGTTGTGGACCATCTTGGCGAAGTGGCCCGCGCCGGCGCCCTGGCCCGCATGGACCATCCCGGACTCGCCCTCGGGCTTGAGAGCCTCGAGTGCGGGGAGGACCTTGGCGACCTGCTCGTCGGAGCCGCCGTACATGAGGGCGTAGCCGTTCTCCAGGCCCCAGACGCCGCCGGAGACACCGCAGTCGACGAACCCGATGCCCTTCTCCTCGAGCATCGCGGAGTTGGCCTGGTCGTCGGTCCAGCGCGAGTTGCCGCCGTCGACGACGAGGTCACCCTTGCCCAGCAGCCCGCCGAGCTCCTCGATGGTCTGCTTGGTCGGGTCGCCGGCCGGCACCATCACCCAGACCACCTTGGGTCCGTCGTCGGGCAGCTGGGCGACCAGGTCGGCGAGGCTCTCGGAGTCGCTGAGGTCCTGGTTGCGGTCGTAGCCGACCACCGTGTGACCACCGTTGCGGAGGCGGGTGCGCATGTTGCCACCCATCTTCCCGAGGCCGACGAGTCCGAGGTGCATGAGAGAGGTTCCCTTCGGTGGCATGTCTCGTCGACATGGTGGTGGCCGTCGGTCACTGACGGCCGATGGTCCTGTCTACGACAGTAGGCGGCGTGGCATCAAGAGGTAACGGAAGTCGGCGTCGGAGTCTCCCTCGAGCGAGCCCACGCCCGACAGCACGACAGGCTTGGACGCCTGCGTGAAGGCCAGCTCGACGAACGGCGCCTCGAGAGCGGTGAGCCCGTCGAGGAGGTACGTCGGGTTGAAGCCCGTGGTGATGTCCTCGCCGTTGACGTTGGCCTCGATCGACTCGCTGGCCATCGCCTCCTCGCCGGAGCCGGCGTCGAGGGTGAGCATCCCCTCGGTGAAGGCGAGCTGGACCGCGGTGTTGCGCTCGGCGACCAGCGAGACGCGCTTGACGGAGTCGACCAGCGACGCCCGGTCGACCCGGGCCACGGTCAGGTGCTCGCTCGGGAACAGTGAGCGCACCTTCGGGAAATCGCCGTCGAGCAGCCGTGTCGTCGTACGCCGGACCCCGCCGCCGGCCGAGCCCTCGAAACCGATGATGCCCTCGCCGGCACCACCGCCCGACCCGGGCAGCGAGAGCGCGATCGAGATCTCGGTGCCACCGGTGAGCGCCTTGGCGGTGTCCGCCAGCACCTTCGCCGGCACCAGGGCGGCGGCGTCGATGTCCGGAGCTCCGGGGCTCCACGCGAGCTCGCGCTGGGAGAGCCGGAAACGGTCGGTGGCGAGCATCGCGATGGCGTCGCCCTGCAGCTCCACGCGCACGCCGGTCAGCACCGGCAGCATGTCGTCGCGCCCGGCAGCCGTGACGGCCTGGGCGACCGCGTGGGAGAACAGCTCGCTGGGTACGGTGCCTCGGGCTTCGGGCATCTGCGGCAGCGTCGGGTAGTCCTCGACCGGCATCGTCTGCAGGCTGAACCGGGCCGAGCCACAGGTCAGCGTCACCTTGGGGCCGTCGATCACCATGTCCACCGGCTTGTTCGGCAGGCTGCGGCAGATGTCGGCGAGCAGCCGGCCGGAGACCAGCGCCCGGCCCTCCTCGCTGACGTCGGCGTTCAGCGTGGCCCGGGCCGAGGTCTCGTAGTCGAAGGTCGAGAGCTGGAGCCCATCCCCTCCTGAACCGGCACCGTCCTCGAAGGACCCCGCCTCGATGAGCAGGCCGGCGAGCACCGGGGCACTCGGGCGGATCGGTAGCGCACGGGCCGTCCAGGCGACGGCATCGGCGAGGACGTCACGTTCGACGCGGAACTTCACTGATGGTTCCTCTCCACTTCGGGGAGTGCATCCTGCCACGGTTCGGGTTCTCCACACCTCGAGGTGCTCCCGGTTGTGACGCGGCGATGAATCAATTGGGAATTCAGTCGTAGTAGTAGGGCCGGTGGATTCTGTGGACAACCTGCGTCGTTGCAGGTCAGCCCGGCAAAGTTGTGAGCCACGGCCTGTGCACCGAGCCGCGGCAAACGACACGTTCCTGTGGTTCGCGGGCGGCGCTGTGCGCGGCGACCGCGGTCTGTCCACAGGCTCTCCCGCGACGCTCCACGGAAATTCGTCGGACGAACCACATCTTGCACCGTTGTCATTCGAGGGTCATTCGCTCAGGACTGTTTCGCCTGCTGCTTGATCCGGGTCGTCAGCTCGGTGACCTGGTGGAAGACGTTGCGACGCTCGGCGAGGTCCTTGCGGATCCGCCGGTCGGCGTTCATCACCGTGGTGTGGTCGCGACCGCCGAACTGCTGGCCGATCTTGGGCAGCGAGAGCTCGGTGAGCTCGCGGCACAGGTACATCGAGATCTGCCGGGCGGTGACCAGGGCCCGCGTGCGGCTCGGACCGCAGAGGTCCTCGATGCTGAACCCGAAGTACGTCGCGGTCTGGGCGATGATCAGCCCGGCGGTGACCTCGGGCTCGCCGCCCTCGGGGATCAGGTCCTTGAGCACGATCTCGGCAAGGGTCATGTCGACCTCCTGCTGGTTGATGCTGGCGAAGGCCGTCACCCGGATCAGGGCGCCCTCGAGCTCGCGGATGTTGGTCTGGATCCGCGAGGCGATGAACTCCAGCACGTCGGCCGGCGCGGAGAGCCGGTCGGCGGCTGCCTTCTTGCGCAGGATCGCGATCCGGGTCTCGAGGTCGGGCGGCTGCACGTCGGTGAGCAGGCCCCACTCGAAGCGGTTGCGCAGCCGGTCCTCGAGCTGGGTGAGCCGCTTGGGCGGCCGGTCGGAGCTGATCACGATCTGCTTGTTGGCGTTGTGCAGCGTGTTGAAGGTGTGGAAGAACTCCTCCTGGGTCTGCTGCTTGCCCTCGAGGAACTGGATGTCGTCGACCAGGAGCACGTCGACGTCGCGGTAGCGCCGCTGGAGCGCGGCGGTGTTGGCGTCCTTGATCGCGTTGATCACGTCGTTGGTGAACGCCTCGGAGGAGACGTAGCGGATCTTCGCGCCGGTCCACAGGTTGCGGACGTAGTGGCCGATGGCGTGCAGCAGGTGGGTCTTGCCGAGTCCGGAGTCGCCGTACACCAGCAGCGGGTTGTAGGCCTTGCCCGGCGCCTCGGCGACGGCCACGGCGGCGGCGTGGGCGAACCGGTTGGAGGACCCGATCACGAAGGTCTCGAAGGAGTAGCGCGGGTTCAGCGGGCTGTCCGGGATCCCGGTGGTCAGCGAGGCGCTGGGTGACTTTGTCGACATGTCGCTGTGACGATTTGTCGATGAGTGCAGATAGTCCCTGGACGGGCGCCGCTCGTCGTGGTGCTGGCCGTGGTGCTGGCTCTGGCCGGCGGGCTGCAGCCCGGTGGGCTCCTGGAAGCGGCCGCCGCTCGTCGGGCTCCCGCGCGCTGGTGGACCAGCGTCGAGATCCCGGCTCGGGGTCACCGTCGACGTCCAGGTCCGGGTCGACGCTGACCGCGAGCCGGACCGGCTTGCCCAGCCGCTCGCTGAGGGTGTCCTCGATGCGGGTGCGCAGGCGCCCCTCGAGCTGGTTGCGGGTGAACTCGTTGGGAACGGCCACCACCGCGGTGTTCTCGGCCAGCATCAGCGGCTTGCTGGAGGCCAGCCAGACGCGCTGGTTGGGCGGCAGGCTGTCGACGATGCCCGGCCAGAGCACCTCGAGTCGGCTCCCCTGGTTGTGTCCGGTGTTCTGTGCTGCATCCACGCCCCGTCGCGCTCCCCTTCTCGGCTGGCTTCCCTGTCGGCAGTGCGGGACGGTATCCCCGCGACTCCACACGTTTGTCCACAGGTTGTGCAATATCGAAGGATGTCCCGAATTGGGATTCTCCGGCTCGTGCTGCGCCTGCCCGCTGACCCTCAGGTCCCCGCTCACCTGGCTCTGAGGCCGTGACCGTGGAGATCGACCCGCCGAGTGCCGGCGTGCGGCACCGGTTCGCAATGGGGCTTCCCGGAGGATGGACGCTAGTCCCTTGCGCGCCTGTGGATCAACCGGTTGTCCACAGGTTCCCCGGCGATTTCCCCAGTCCTGCGGCGTGTCGGTGACGCAACACGCCAACGGGCTGTGGACAACCGGTGGCAGGTGGCCTTTGCGCAGGTCCAGCGCGTTTCGCCGAATTGACCCTGTCACGGGCCACGCGTACCGTTGGCAGGTCGAAACCGGTGTCGACCGGTGCCGCATGTCCATGACAGTCCGTTGACCGAAACGTGTCGTGGGCGAGCGGTGCCAGTTGACCTTCAACTGGCGACTTTCTCGTCCTACGACCCGGGTGACCGCATTGTTGTCCCATCCCCCTGAGTGGAGTGAACACGTTGAGCAAGCGCACCTTCCAGCCGAACAACCGTCGGCGTCACAAGACGCACGGTTTCCGCCTGCGCATGCGGACCCGCGCGGGTCGCTCGATCCTGTCGTCGCGTCGACGCAAGGGTCGCAACCGCCTCGCCGCCTGAGGCGTGAGCAGCAGGGCGTGCTCTCCCCCAGCAACCGCCTGACCTCACCTGTTCACTACCGGGAGGTCGTACGCCGTGGCCGCCGTGGCGGCGGTCCCCTGATGGTGGTCCACCTGTTGGTGCCGACCACCCCGGAGGTCCTGGCGACCCCGCGGGTCGGATTCGTGGTCTCGCGAGCCGTCGGCCCGGCCGTCACCCGCAACCTGGTCAAGCGCCGGCTGCGCCATCTGGCCCGGGAGCGCACGGCCGTTCGCTTCCCCCGCATGGCATGCTCGTCGTGCGGGCGTTGCCTGCCGCTGCGACGGCAACGTTTGCCGAGCTCTCCCAGGAGCTCGACAGATGTCTGGACAAGGCCCGAGGCGGCTCGGTTGCGTCGCCGGCCAAGGGAGCCACCCCGTGAAGCACGTGCTGATCGCGCTGTTGCGTGGGTATCGGTTCATGATCAGCCCGTTGTACGGGCAGGTCTGCCGCTACCACCCCACCTGCTCGGCGTACGCGCTGGAGGCGATCAGCACGCATGGCAGCCTGCGCGGGCACCTGGCTCGCCGTACGACGGGTGTTGCGGTGTCACCCGTGGGCTTTGGGTGGATATGACCCGGTTCCTACCTCCACCAAGATGACTCGAGGAGTCTGAGTGTCCTTCCTGAGCGACATCGGCAGCTTCATCATGGCGCCGCTGTACTACCTGATCAGCGTCGTCCTGGTGTTCTTCCACAACGTCTTCGGGAGCATCTTCGGCGACGCCTCGGGTGCCTCGTGGGCGCTGTCGATCATCGGTCTGACCCTGGTCATCCGCGCGGCGCTGATCCCGCTGTTCGTCAAGCAGATCAAGTCCAGCCGGAACATGCAGCTGCTCCAGCCCCGGGTCAAGGAGCTGCAGGCGAAGTACGGCCACGACCGGGAGCGTCTCGCCCAGGAGACGATGGCGCTCTACCGGGAGACGAAGACCAACCCGTTCGCCTCCTGCCTGCCGCTGATCATCCAGATGCCGATCTTCATCGCGCTGTTCCGGCTGCTCGACCAGGCCTCGAAGTACGGCAAGGCGCACGGCGTGCTCACCACGAGCTCAGGCGCAGCAGTTCGCCGACGCCAAGATCTTCGGCGTCGTGCCGATCTCCGCCTCGTTCACCAACGCCGACGGCGTCGTCGCCGTGCAGATCCTCGCCGGCATCCTGGTCGTGGCGATGACCGCCACGACGTTCCTCACCCAGCGCCAGCTGATGAGCAAGAACATGCCGGCCGACGCGCTGTAGCGGTCCCTACGCCCAGCAGCAGAAGCTGCTCCTCTACGTGCTCCCGTCGTCTTCGCCGTCGGTGGCATCGCCTTCCCGATCGGCGTCCTCCTCTACTGGACCACCTCCAACCTGTGGACGATGTGCCAGCAGTTCTACGTGATCCGCAACAACCCGGCGCCGAACACCGAGGCCTTCAGGGCCAAGGAGCGACGCGACGAGGAGAAGCGGCAGCGCAAGGGTGGCCCCGCACCCCAGGACTCGCCCGGACACGGGCACGACGATCCAGGACACCCCCACCAAGCCGGCGCGACCCCCGCAGCGCCAGCAGCCCCGCAACCAGCCGCGTTCCCAGCGCAAGAAGGGCAACAAGCCCGGGAACCAGCCCGGGGGCCAGCAGGGCAGCCCGGGCAGCAACGGCGGCGGAAACCCCAAGAACCAATCGAGCAAGCCTTCCAGCGACGAGGGAGACACCCATGAGTGAACCGAGGACCGAACCAGTGACCGACGTAGACACCGCCCCCGAGGCGAGCCAGACCCAGGCCCCGGAGACCGAGGCCCCGGAGACCGAGGCCCCTGAGAGCGAGGCCGCCGAGACCGAGGCCGCCGAGACCGAGGCCCCCGAGGACGTGGTCGACACCGACGAGGTGGCCGCGCCGACCGAGCCGGTGGCCGAGAGCGATGCCGACGACGGCCGACGACAGCGACGACAGTGACGACAGCGACGACACCGAGGACGGGACCACCCGCCCGAGCCGCTCCGAGCGTCTGGTCCAGGAAGGCGAGATCGCCGCGGACTACCTCGAGGAGCTGCTCGAGATCGCCGACCTCGACGGCGACCTGGACATGGACGTCGAGGGCGACCGGGCCACCGTCTCGATCGTCGGTGCCGATCTGCCCCAGCTGGTGGGCGACCAGGGCGAGGTCCTGGAGGCCCTGCAGGAGCTGACCCGGCTGGCGGTCTACCGCGAGACCGGCGAGCGTTCCCGTCTGATGCTGGACGTCAGCGGACACCGCGCCAACCGTCGCAGCGTGCTCGAGGAGCAGGCCACCGAGATCGTCGCCCAGGTCAAGGAGTCCGGCGAGCAGGCGGTCCTCGAGCCGATGTCGCCCTTCGAGCGCAAGGTGGTCCACGACATCGTCTCCGCCGCCGGCCTGAAGTCCGAGTCCGAGGGCGCCGAGCCGCGTCGCTACGTCGTGGTGCTGCCCGCGTGAGGACGTCTCCCCCGCGATGAGCGATCACGTTTCACGTGAAACAACACCCCCGGCGCCGGCCAGTGCGTCGGGGGTGTTTTCACACGCGCTTCCCCAAGCGGTCGCGTTCGCAGACCTGTTGGCCGGAGAGGCGACCGTGCGTGGCCTGATCGGGCCGCGCGAGGTGCCCCGTCTGTGGGAGCGTCACCTGCTGAACTGTGCCGCGGTGACCGACCTGATCCCTGAGGGGTCCTCGGTGTGTGACATCGGCAGTGGCGCCGGGCTGCCCGGGATCGTGATCGCGATCCGGCGGCCCGACATTGCCGTGACTTTGGTCGAGCCTTTGCTGCGTCGTACCGCGTTTTTGGACCTCGCGGTGTCCACAATGGGACTGCACAACGTGACCGTCCGCCGGGGACGGGCCGAGGAGTTCCACGATGACGCAGCGACCGACGGGGGGTTCGACGTGGTGACATCGCGTGCCGTGGCCCCGCTCGACCGGCTCGCGCGCTGGTCGCTTCCCCTGGTCCGCGACGGCGGCCTGCTCCTGGCGATGAAGGGATCCTCCGCGCAGGACGAGCTCGACGCGGCACGGCCGCTCGTCCGCCGACTGGGGGGCGTGGACGCGGGCATCCGGGTCATCGACGAACCCTGGCTCGACCACCCGGTGCGGGTCATCTCGGTGCGCCGCGGCGGGACGGGCTGAATGCGCCGCGGCGAGGTTATCCACCGGTGTCGAGTCCGCGCACTGAGCGTACGAGTCCACAGATCGAGGCAGGTTTTCCACAGGATGGGCCCGTTTCACGTGAAACAAGCGCGCAGGACAGCAGTCCACACAGAAGGATGACGCAGTGAATCAGTTGGAGACGG
Organism: uncultured Actinomycetota bacterium; assembly: GCA_963797525.1. Lineage (GTDB taxonomy): Bacteria > Actinomycetota > Actinomycetes > Propionibacteriales > Nocardioidaceae > Marmoricola. The sequence goes on along the minus strand of CAWCPT010000009.1, from coordinate 265,561 downwards.
CAACCATCACGACCGGTGCTGACGCCGGCGTCGCGACGACCGAGGAGCGCCCCCGGGTGCGTACGGCGGGGGAGCTGGCCGCCGAGCGCAGTCGCTACGACGAGTCCACCCCGATGGCTCGCGCGGTCGAGCAGCAGCTGCTGGTCCGCCAGACCCGTCGCTTCGGCGAGCCGCTGCCACGGCCCGACCACACCCGGGTGATGGTGGTGGCCAACCAGAAGGGCGGCGTCGGCAAGACCACCACCGCGGTGAACATGGCCGCGGCGCTGGCGCAGGACGGTCTGCGGGTGCTGGTGATCGACCTCGACCCGCAGGGCAACGCCTCGACGGCCCTCGCGGTGGACCATCACCGCGGCACCCTGTCCTCCTACGACGTGCTGGTCGAGGGCACCCCGCTCGCCGACGTCGTCCAGCCGCACCCCGAGCTGGCGAACCTGTTCGTCGTCCCCGCCACGATCGACCTGGCGGGAGCCGAGATCGAGCTGGTCAGCGTGGTGGCCCGGGAGAGCCGGCTGCGCCGCGCCATCGCCGCCCACCCGCTGATCGGGTCCGAGCGCGCGGACCGCTACGACTACGTGCTGATCGACTGCCCGCCCTCGCTGGGCCTGCTCACCCTGAACGCCCTGGTCGCCGGCGCGGAGATGCTGATCCCGATCCAGGCGGAGTACTACGCCCTCGAGGGGCTCGGGCAGCTGCTCGAGACGGTGGAGATGGTCCGTACCCACCTCAACCAGGAGCTCGAGGTGAGCACGATCGTGCTGACCATGTACGACTCCCGCACCAACCTGGCGGCGAGCGTCGCAGCCGAGGTGCGCGAGCACTTCGCCGGTCAGGTGCTCAAGACGGCCATCCCGCGCTCGGTGCGGGTCTCGGAGGCGCCGAGCTACGGCCAGAGCGTGATGACCTACGATCCCGGGTCGCCGGGAGCGATGAGCTATCTCGAGGCAGCACGTGAGCTGGCCCACCGTGGCGCCGGCACTGACGGAGGAGACCGATGAACCAGCCCACCCAGCGTCGAGGCCTCGGCCGAGGACTCGGCTCGCTGATCCCGACGGCACCCACGCACGTCCCGACCGCGCCCACGCAGGCCAGCGCCCGGACCGAGGAGATGGTCCGCCGGGTGGATTCCGCGTCGGAATCGGCCGCGCCGACCGCCGGAGGCGCGCACGCCGGCCCTTCCTCGGAGCCGGCTCCGGCCGGTGGAGACTGCGACAGCACCTCCCGCTGAGGTCGCGGGTGCCTACTTCGCCGAGCTTCCCGTGGGCTCGATCGTGCCCAACGCGCGGCAACCGCGCGAGGTCTTCGACGAGGAGGCGATGGCGGAGCTGGTGCACTCGGTCCGCGAGATCGGGCTGCTCCAGCCGATCGTCGTACGCCGCACCGGGGAGTCGTCCTACGAGCTGATCATGGGCGAGCGGCGCTGGCGGGCCACCAAGGAGGCCGGGCTGGACACCATCCCGGCCATCGTGCGCCAGACCGATGACGACGCCATGCTCCGCGACGCGCTGCTGGAGAACCTGCACCGCTCCGAGCTGAACCCGCTCGAGGAGGCTGCGGCCTACCGTCAGCTGCTGGACGACTTCGGTTGCACCCACGACGACCTGGCCGGGCGGATCGGTCGCAGCCGGCCCCAGATCAGCAACACCCTGCGGCTGCTGAACCTGTCGCCGGCCGTGCAGCGGCGCGTCGCCGCGGGAGTGCTCAGCGCCGGGCACGCTCGCGCACTCCTCGGGGTCTCCGACGCCTCCGCCCAGGACCGCCTCGCCGGCCGGGTGGTCTCCGAGGGAATCTCGGTGCGTGGGCTCGAGGAGCTGGTGGCCGTCGGCGAGGTCGGCGAGGACGCCGGCCCCAGGGTGCGGCCCGCCTCGACCGACCGCCCCCGGCCTGACCGAGCTCGGCGACCGGCTCAGCGACCGGCTCGACACCCGGGTCAAGCTCACCCTCGGCCGAAGCAAGGGCAAGATCGCCATCGAGTTCGCCTCGCTGACCGATCTGGAGCGAATTGTGGCGGTTATCGACCCGCGGAACCGAGACGACAGGCCGATCTAGGCACCTATCGACTGATCGATGTAGCGCTAGATCGATTTGTCGACAAATCGAGGAGCAGGTCAACCGACGGCAGGATCGTCGTCCTGGTCGACCTGCTCGGCCCGCTTCGCCTTGCGCGCGGCTCGGGCGGCCTTCTCCTCGGCGTCCAGCTCGAGGGCCCGTTCCGGGGTCGGTGCCGACCCTCCACGCGAGGCGGGGAGCCACCAGGATCCGGGAGGCTGCTGGTCGGCCGGGTAGGCGTCGATGGTCTCCTGCAGCAACGCGGACAGGCGGTCGTGCAGCTCGAGCGTCTCCTTGACGGGATCCTCGCCGGTGGGGTGCATCGGCTCACCCACCCGGATCCCGATCGTCTTGCCCCGACCGAAGTCGCGCGGGTGGTCCTTGGTCATCAGCCGCTGGGTGCCCCAGAGGATCACCGGGACGAGGGGCACGCCCGCCTCGGCGGCGATCCGGGTCGCCCCGGACTTGAGCTCCTTGACCTCGAACGATCGCGAGATGGTGGCCTCCGGGAAGATCCCGACCACCTCACCGGCCTGGAGGTAGCGCAGCGCCTCGTCCATCGACGCGCCGCCGTCGGCGCGGTCGACCGAGATGTGGTGCATCGAGCGCATCACCGGACCACCCACCGAGTGGTCGAAGACCTCGCGCTTGGCCATGAAGCGCACCAGCCGCTTCGAGGGCTGGGCGGCCAGGCCGCCGAGGACGAAGTCGACGTAGGAGACGTGGTTGAACGCCAGCAGCGCCCCGCCCGTGCGCGGGACGTGCTCGGTGCCGCTCATCTGGAAGCTCAGGCCGAGCACCCGGAACAACCCCTTCGCGGTGAGGATGATCGGCGGGTAGGTGATGTCGCGCATGGGCGTCCTCGGCGTACGTCGGTCAGGTCGGCCCGACGGGGTCGGGTGCCCTGATCGTGCCATGAGCACCCGGAAACCCACTGGCCACGCTCTGCGAGACTTCAGGCATGCGACCGATCGTCCAGAGCAAGAAGCTCCAGCACGTCAGGTACGACGTCCGCGGCCCCATCCTGGTCGAGGCCCAGCGCCTCGAGGCCGAGGGGCACAAGATCCTCAAGCTGAACATCGGCAACCCGGCGCCGTTCGGCTTCGAGGCGCCCGAGGCGATCGTGGCCGACATGGTGCACAACCTGCCCGAGGCCCAGGGCTACTCCGACTCCCGTGGGATCTACAGCGCGCGCACGGCCGTGGCGCAGTACTACCAGTCGCACGGGCTCACCGACACGGCCAACGACGACGTGTTCATCGGCAACGGGGTCTCCGAGCTGATCACGATGGTGCTGCAGGCCTACCTCGACGACGGCAACGAGATCCTGGTGCCGGCTCCGGACTACCCGCTCTGGACCGGGGCGGTCTCGCTGTCGGGCGGGACGCCGGTGCACTACCGCTGCGACGAGGAGAACGGCTGGGACCCCGACCTGGCCGACATCGAGTCGAAGATCACCGACCAGACCAAGGGCCTGGTGATCATCAACCCGAACAACCCGACCGGGGCGGTCTACAGCGAGGGCACCGTGCGAGGGCTGGTCGACATCGCCCGCAAGCACGAGCTGGTGATCTTCAGCGACGAGATCTACGAGAAGATCCTCTTCGACAACGCCGTGCACCACCACACCGCGTCGTACGTCCACGACGACGTGCTGTGCCTGACCTTCAGCGGCCTGTCCAAGGCCTACCGGGTCTGCGGCTACCGCGCCGGTTGGGTGATGGTCTCGGGGCCCAAGCACCTCGCCGAGGACTTCCTCGAGGGGTTGACCCTGCTGGCCAACATGCGGATGTGTCCCAACGTGCCCGCCCAGCACGCGATCCAGACGGCGCTCGGGGGCTACCAGTCGATCGAGGAGTACATCCACCCCGGCGGCCGCTTCTACGAGCAGAGCAAGACGGCCGCGAAGCTGCTCAACGACATCCCGGGCGTCAGCTGCGTCGAGCCACGCGGCGCGCTCTACTGCTTCCCCAAGCTGGACCCCGAGGTCTACCCGATCAAGGACGACGAGCAGTTCGTGATCGACCTGCTGCGCGCCAAGAAGATCCTGGTCACCCACGGCACCGGCTTCAACTGGTTCGAGCCCGACCACTTCCGCCTGGTCACCCTGCCCGACCTGGACACCCTCACCGACGCGATCAGCCGGATCGCCGACTTCCTGTCCACGCAGCGGGCCTGACGTTCGGGTAGTCCAGATCAATTGACCGCTTCGGAGACGCCAGCGACCGGCGAAATGATCTGGACTACCCGTCCTCCGGCGATCACCCGGCGCTCCAGCACACCTACGATGGCCAGGTGGGACGCAAGACGGAGCGGTTGACGCTGGACCACCTGGACGGGTTGCCCGGTGGGTGTGCCGAGTGCGTGTTCTGGGAGCTCGATCCCGTACGCCGCGACGCGGTGTGCGGCCACGAGGCGGAGGAGAAGGCCGTCTGGGTCTCGATGGTCCTGCGCGAGTGGGGGTCCTGCGGACGGGTGGCCCTGGTCGACGGTGAGGTGGTCGGCCACATGATCTGGGCACCGCCGGTGCACGTGCCGGCGGCCGACGGCTTCCCCACCTCGCCGGTGAGCAGCGACGCCGTGATCATGACCTCGGCCCACGTCGCGGCCGAGCACCGCGGTGGCGGACTGGGCCGGATGCTGGTGCAGGGAATGGCCAAGGACCTGATCCGGCACGGCGGGGTGAAGGCCGTCGAGGCGTTCGGGGACACCCGTGGACGCGCCGGCCGGTGTGTCGTACCCGCGGACTTCCTGCTCTCCGTCGGCTTCTCCACCCACCGGGCGCACGCCGTGAACCCGCGGATGCGGATGGACCTGCGCACCACGCTGAGCCTGCGCGAGGAGCTCGAGCGCGGGCTCGAACGCCTGCTGGCGCCGGTCAAGCATCGTCAGCCGCAGGCCTCGCCGGTGAAGCGGCACCCGTCGCCGGTGCAGCGCGGCGACGGAGGGACGGCGCAGTGACGGCACCGGTCACCTGGCGCCAGGAGGACACCGAGCGCTGGCTGTCCGTGGCCGACCAGCGCGAACGCGGGCTGCAGCCGGTGCTGACGAAGCTTCTCGAGGCGGCTGACCTGGCGCCCGGCGAGCACGTCCTCGACGTGGGCTGCGGGACCGGGCCGACCACCAGAGCTGCCGCGCTCGCCGTACGACCGGGCGGCACGGTCACCGGCCTCGACCTCGCACCCGAGCTGGTCGAGGAGGCCGCCCGCCGCGTGCGGGAGCCGGAGGTGCGCTGGCTCGCGGGAGACGCCACCTCGGTGGAGCTCCCCGCCGAGCACTTCGACGCGGTGATCTCCCGCTTCGGTGTGATGTTCTTCGCCGACCCCCGTGCCGCCTTCGCGCACCTCGCTGCCGCCACCCGAGGCGGTGGTCGGCTCGCCGTCGCGGTCTGGCCCGCCCGCGACGAGGTCGAGCAGTTCGCCCTGCCGTACGCCGCAGCCCAGCGCGCCCTGGCCGAGGCGGGGATCGAGGTCGACGAGCCGCCGCCGGACCGGGGACCGTTCTCGCTCGGCAGCGAGCAGGAGGCCCTCACGCTGCTGGCCGGAGCGGGCTGGAGCGACGCCGAGGTCCGGGTCGAGGAGCCGCTTCTTCCGGTGGCGGCCCCCGGCGCCGATCTCGGCGCCGTGGCCCGGGGGATGCTGGACGTCGGCGGCGCGGGCGTCCTGCTGGAGGACGCCCCGGACGCGGTGGTCGCAGCCGCGGGCCGCGATCTCGAGGCGCAGCTCAGCGAGCGTGCGGACGCCGATGGTGTCCACCTCGGCGGACGGGTGCACCTGCTCCTCGCCGTACGACTGTGAAGAGGCCCGATGGGACAGCCGGCCCCGACTGTCCCACCGGGATCCTCAGAAGTCGTCGTCGAAGCCGACCGACCCGCTGACCCCGACCTGGTAGGCCGAGACCTTGCGCTCGAAGAAGTTCGAGAGCTCCTGCACGTCCTGGAGCTCCATGAACGCGAGCGGGTTCTGCGAGCCGTAGATGATCGGCAGGTCCAGACGCTCCATCCGCCGGTCGGCGACGTACTCCAGGTAGGAGCGCATGTCGGCTGTCGACAGCCCGGCGATCGCCCTTCCCGAGCAGGTCCTCGGCGAACTGCGCCTCGGCGTCGACGCCCTCGACCATCATCTGCCGGATCTGGCGGCTTCATCTTCTCGTCGAACAGGTCCGGCTCCTCCTCGCGGACGGTGTCGACGACGTCGAAGGCGAAGGCCATGTGCATCGACTCGTCGCGGAAGACCCAGTTGGTGCCCGAGGCCAGTCCGTTGAGCAGGCCGCGGGAGCGCAAGAAGTAGACGTAGGCGAACGCCCCGTAGAAGAACAGCCCCTCGATCACCGCCGCGAAGCAGATCAGGTTGAGCAGGAACGCGCGCCGATGCTCCTTGGTCTCCAGCTCGTCGAGGTCGAAGACCGAGTCGATCCACCTGAAGCAGTAGTCGGCCTTGTGCTTGATGGAGGCGATGTTGTCCACGGCGGCGAACGCCTCGTGCCGCTCCGCCTCGTCGGGGACGTAGGTGTCGAGCAGGGTCAGGTAGAACTGCACGTGCACCGCCTCCTCGAACAGCTGTCGCGACAGGTAGAGCCGGCCCTCGGGGGAGTTGATGTGCTGGTAGAGGTTGAGCACCAGGTTGTTGGCCACGATGGTGTCGCCGGTGGCGAAGAACGCGACCAGTCGTGACACCAGGTGCCGCTCCGCCTCGGTGAGCCGCTGCAGGTCCTTGAGGTCGGTGTGCAGGTCGACCTCCTCGACGGTCCAGGTGTTCTTGATGGCGTCGCGGTAGCGGTCGTAGAAGTGCGGGTAGCGCATCGGACGCAGGGTGAGGTTCATCCCGGGGTCGAGCAGCATCCGGTTCGGGGTCGTGGTCGGGTGGCGTGGTCACTGGCAGGCCTCGCAGTTCTCGGGGTTCTCCAGCGAGCACGCGACGGCGTCCTCGTCGGAGACGGTGCTGGTCAGGGAGGGGATGGTCATGGGAGTGACGGCCGGCTCGGCGACCGACGTGGTCGTCTGCTGGATCCGGGTCGCCGGTCGCGAACGCAGGTAGTACGTCGTCTTGAGCCCGGACTTCCAGGCGTGCAGGTACATCGAGGAGAGCTTCCCGATCGAGGGACCTGCGATGAACAGGTTCAGCGACTGGCTCTGGTCGACGTACGCCGACCGCGCGGCCGCCATGTCGATCAACGCCCGTTGGGGCAGCTCCCAGGCCGTGCGGAACAGGAGCCGCACGTCCTCGGGCAGGTCGGTGATGCCCTGCACGGAGCCCTCGGCCCGCTTGATCGCCTCGCGGACCTCCGGGGTCCACAGCCCTCGCGCCTTGAGCTCCCGGGTGAGCGCGGCGTTGACCTGCAGGAACTCTCCGGAGAGCGTCTCGCGCTTGAACAGGTTGGACACCTGCGGCTCGATGCACTCGTAGCAGCCGGCGATGGAGGCGATCGTGGCCGTCGGGGCGATGGCGACGAGCAACGAGTTGCGCAGGCCGTGCTCGGCGATGCCGGCCCGTAGTGCCGCCCACCGCTCGGGCCGGCGGACCTGCGCGTCCCAGTGGTCGGGCTGCAGGACGCCCTGCGCGGCCCGCGTCTCGGCGTACGCCGGGTGCGGACCGTGGCGCCGGGCCAGGTCGCAGCTGACCTCGAGAGCGGTCAGGTAGACCTCCTCCTGGATCCGCGTGGACAGCTCGATCGCCTCGGGGGAGTCGAACGGCAGCCGCAGCGCGAAGAACACGTCCTGCAGGCCCATCAGCCCCAGCCCGACCGGGCGCCAGCGCGGGTTGGATGCCGCGGCCTGCTCGCTCGGGTAGTAGTTGACGTCGATCACGCGGTCGAGCAACGGCACCGCCGTGCGGACGGTCGCGCGGAGCTTGTCCCAGTCCACGTCGCCGTCGAGCAGGTGCCGGGCCAGGTTGACCGAACCCAGGTTGCAGACCGCGGTCTCGGTGTCGGAGGAGACCTCGATGATCTCGGTGCACAGGTTGGACAGGTGCACCACCGGGCCGCCGGCACGTCGCTCGTCTGGTTGCAGGTGCGGTTGGAGGCGTCCTTGAAGGTCATCCAGCCGTTGCCGGTCTGGGCGAGGGTCCGCATCATCTTCCCGTAGAGGTCGCGGGCCCGCACCTGGCGCACGTAGCGTCCCTCGACCTCGGCCCGGCGGTAGACCCGGTCGAACGCCTCGCCCCACAGGTCGGGCAGCTCGGGCACCTGGTCGGGGTCGATCAGCGACCAGACCTCGTCGGCCTCGACCCGGCGCATGAACTCGTCGGGGATCCAGTTGGCCAGGTTGAGGTTGTGCGTGCGGCGGGCGTCCTCACCGGTGTTCTCGCGCAGCTCGAGGAACTCCTCGACGTCGGGGTGCCACGGCTCGAGGTAGACGCAGGCGGCGCCCTTGCGACGTCCGCCCTGGTTGACCGCGGCGACCGAGGAGTCCAGCGTGCGCAGCCACGGCACGATCCCGTTGGACTGCCCGTTGGTGCCCCGGATCAGTGCGCCTCGGGAGCGGACCCGGGAGAAGCCGATGCCGATGCCGCCGGCGAACTTCGAGAGCCGGGCGACCTGCTGGTAGCGGTCGTAGATCGAGTCCAGGTCGTCGCGGGGGGAGTCGACCAGGTAGCACGACGACATCTGCGTGTGGGTGGTGCCGGAGTTGAACAGCGTCGGGCTGCTGGGCAGGTAGGCCAGGCTCGACATCAGCCGGTAGAACTCGATCGCCTCGCCCGGAGCCTGGGCGAGCCCGCACGCCACCCGGAGCAGGAAGTGCTGCGGGGTCTCGATGACCAGCCGGGTCGCAGGGTGGCGCAGCAGGTAGCGGTCGTAGACGGTGCGCAGCCCGAAGTACTCGAAGCGACGGTCGCCCTCGGGGTCCACGGCGAAGTCGAGCTTGCGGGCGTTGTCCTTGACGAACCGGGCGGTCTCGTCGCCGATCAGGCCCTCGGCGTGGCCCGAGCGAGACCGACTGGCTGAACGACACGACGCCCTGGTTGCGGACCTCCTTGTCGATGTAGCCGGCGAGCAGGCGGGCGGCGAGGCGGGAGTACTCCGGCTCCTCGCCGATCATCTCCGCGGAGGTCTGGATCGAGAGCCGGTCGAGCTCGGCGGTGGTGGCCCCGTCGTACAGGCCCGAGATGGTGCGGGTGGCGACCCGCATCGGGTCCACCTCGGCGAGGTCGCCCGCGACGCGGTCGACGGCGCGGACGATCTTGTTCACGTCGACGGGCTCGCTGTCACCGTTGCGCTTGCGCACCTGCATCGAGGGGCGGTCGGCCGCCGGTCTGGGTGCGCGGTCGGTGGGGGTGGCTGTGGTGCTGGTCATCTGCTCTCTCCTCGCGAGCGATCCGGATGCCGGGACCACGGGAGGAGGCGACCGCACGGCGCCGCGGGTGCGGTGACGTGCTGTCGTGGTGACCCGCCCTCGAGGTCCGCGACGCACCGTGCACGGCGTGCACGGTTGCTGGCAGGTCTTCGGACTCGTGGGCACGCCTGCGGAATCTCTTCCGTCGACCCCTACTGACCGTCGCTTCCCATGCCTGGCTCGACACAGTGCTGTTGACGGCGGTCGTTCCCACTCACCGCTGCGGGGCAGTCCCGGATTCGCACCGGGTTCCCTGTTGCCCCGGGACCACCCTGCGCAAGCAGCGACCCCGGACCAGCAGAACCACGATATCTAGGGGCAAGGCGAAATCTCCGGCACCAGATGTGGTGTCGGCGTGTCGTGTCGCGGGCCGAGCTCAGGCGCCCTGGAAGCTGTCCCGGATCTCGCTGACCCGGAGCACGCCGGTGTGCGCGTCGGCCTCCGGGCTGAGGTAGAAGCGCTGCACCGCGACCACGACGGCCTCGGCCAGCACGTCGCGGAAGTCGGGGTCGCGCAGCCGCTCGACGTCGCCGAGCGTTGGTCAGGTAGCCGACGTCCAGCCGGATGGCAGGCATCCGGGTGCGGCGCAGCAGGTCCCAGGTCTTGGGGTGCCAGCGCAGGTCGACGAGGTCGCTGCGGGCGACGATCTCGCGCTGCACGAGGCCGGCGAACCGCTCGCCGGCCGAGGACCAGGTCTCGTGGTCGGCGTCGCCGAAGAAGTACGTCGAGACGCCGCACGCGTCGGGGTTGCCGGAGGTGTCGAGGGCGAGGCTGAGGAACAGGTCGGCGCCGGTGCGGTTGGCGAACGCGGCCCGGTCGGCCTCCTCGCCGGGGGTGGGGGCCCAGCGCGGCGTGGTCAGGAAGGCCTGGACGCCGGTGGCGACGAGGCGTCCTTCCACGCGCTGCGCGAGGTCGTGCAGGATCGAGTCGGACGTCGCGGCGTACTCGTCGGGGAGGTTGTGACCCCGGCCGACGTCGATCACCACGACCTTGCCGCCGAGGTGGGGCCCCGCCTCACGGATGTGCTCCTGGGCGCGCAGCGCGTTGGGGGCGCCGCCCTTGACCATCGGGCTGAGCCGGGTCAGGGCCTTGAGCGTCGCCGGGCCGCAGGTGCCGTCGGGCGGGATGCCGAAGTTGCGCTGGAACTCGCGCACGCCCGCCCTCGGTCTCGGGGCCGAAGTAGCCGTCCACGCGGCCGACCTGGAAGCCGAGGTCGAGCAGCCGGCGCTGGAGGGTGTAGACGTCGTCGCCCGACCAGCAGGTTGCCGGCGAGGTGGGTCAGGATCCGGTCGCCGAGCCGCCAGCGCGCCTCGTCGAGGCGGCGGAACGTCAGTGGGCCGACGACGCCGTCGACGGTCAGCCCGCGCTGCTGCTGGAAGGTGCGTACGGCGAGCTCGACGCGACCGTCGTACGCCGGAGCCTCCTCGAGCTGCTCGAGGTCACCGGCTGCGCCGTCGTCCAGCAGACCGATCCGCTCGAGCAGACCGGTGATCTGGGCGACGGCGGGACCCGAGTCCCCGAGCCGGAAGACCGCGTTCACGCAGGTGAGACTAGACCCTCGACGGTGCTGCCAGTCATGCGCGCCGCTCACGCGATGAAGTCGGCGAGCTCCTTGAGCAGCGCGGCCTTGGGCCGGGCGCCGACGATCTGCTTGACGACCTCGCCGTCCTTGTAGACGTTGAGCGTCGGGATGCCGTTGACGCGGTAGGTCGAGGGCGTGACGGGGTTCTCGTCGACGTTCATCTTCACGAACGTGACCTTCTCGCCGTGCTCGGCAGCGAGCTCGTCGAGGATCGGGCCCACCTGGCGGCACGGGCCGCACCACTCTGCCCAGAAGTCGACGAGAACGGGCTTGTCGGACTTGAGAACCTCGGCCTCGAAGTTGTCGTCGGTTACGGCCTGGAGGTCGGACATGTGGTGCTCCTTCGTCTTGAAGACTGGTGGATTTGCGGTGTGCTTGGAGTGAACACCATGCCCCCGACAAATCTTCCCGCCGGGACGGGGAGATGCGAGGGCTGGTCGGATCAGGCGCTGGCGCCCACGGTCGCGGCCCCGGCGGAGGTGGTCGCCGCGAAGTCGAGGTCGGCGAGGTAGCGCTCGGCGTCGAGGGCCGCGGCACAACCGGTGCCGGCAGCGGTGATCGCCTGGCGGTAGTGGTGGTCGACCAGGTCGCCGCAGGCGAAGACGCCGGTCAGGTTGGTCCGGGTGGACGGCGCGTCCACGAGGACGTAGCCCTCGTCGTCGAGTCGCACCTGCCCGGGCAGCAGCTCCGAGCGCGGGTCGTGGCCGATGGCGACGAACAGCCCGGTCGCGTCGAGCTCGCGGGTCTCACCCGTCTCGGTGTCGCGCAGGGTGACTCCCGTGACCTTGTCGTCGCCGTGGATCTCGGCGACCTCGGAGTTCCAGGCGAACTCGATCTTCGGGTCCGCGAAGGCGCGCTCCTGCATGATCTTGGAGGCGCGGAGCTCGCCGCGGCGGTGGATCAGGGTGACCTTGGAGCCGAAGCGGGACAGGAACGTCGCCTCCTCGATCGCGGAGTCGCCACCACCGACGACGGCGATGTGCTGCTCACGGAAGAAGAAGCCGTCGCAGGTCGCGCACCAGCTCACGCCGTGCCCGGAGAGGCGGTCCTCGTCGGGCAGGCCGAGCTTGCGGTAGCCCGAGCCCATGGCGAGGATCACGGACTTCGGCGGAGAAGGTGCCCTCGGCGGTGGTGACCACCTTGGTCTCGCCCGTGAGGTCGAGGCCGGTCACGTCGTCGGAGACGATCTCGGCACCGAAGCGCTCGGCCTGGGCCCGCATCTCGTCCATCAGGGCCGGGCCCTGGATGCCGTCGCGGAAGCCCGGGAAGTTCTCGACCTCGGTCGTGTTCATCAGGGCGCCACCAGCGGTGACGGATCCCTCGAACAGCAGGGGCGTGAGGTTCGCGCGGGCGGCGTACACCGCTGCGGTGTAGCCCGCCGGGCCGGACCCCACGATGATCACGTTGCGGGTCTCGCCCTGGTCGGTCCCTGTCTCGGTCACTGCCACTCCTCGATACGTCGGTTCACGCCTGCTCAACAGATCCTAGGCACCGGACATTCCTGCTGCGGCAGGGACGCGACGGCCCGGGACGCGTGCGTCAGGTGAGGGAGACGAGACTGGTGAGGTCCTCGTCGGGCAGGGAGGGATAGGCCGTCGCGTTCACCCTCATCGAGACCAGGTCGGCCCGGCCCGGACTGGACGGTCAGGAACGCGGTGTCCGAGGCGTCGCGGCCGGTGGCGATGCGCACGAGGGTCTCGCGGGGAGCCAGCGTGGTGGCGTCCACGACGCGCCACTGCCCGTCGATCGCCGCCTCGACGACCGCGTGGAAGTCCATCGGGGAGAGACCCGGGGCGTAGACCGCCACCAGCCGGGCGGGGACGTTGCGCGCCCGGAGCAGTGCGATCACGAGGTGCGCGAAGTCGCGGCAGACCCCCTGGCGCGCCAGCAGCGTCTGGGTGGCGCCGTCGGTGTGCCGGCTGGACCCGCTGACGTAGAAGAGCTGGGTGCCGACCCAGGAGCTGACGGCGTCGAGCAGCTGCTTGCCGGCGAGCATCGAGAACTCGCCCCAGGCCGTCGGGCCGAGCTCGTCGGACTCGGCGTAGCGGCTCGGACGGCGGTAGACGATGTCGTCGACCGGCTCCACCTTCGCCGGCGGTGCCGTGCCGGAGACCTCCGCGGCGTAGCTCAGGCGCAGCCGACCGGGCCTCGCCGTGCAGACGTGCAGCCGTCCGCCGTCGTCGACGCGGAGCTCCTCGAGCGCGACCGGGGCTGCCGTCGACGGTGACCTCGAGGGTCTCGGAGGAGAGCTGCGGACCCTGGTCGGGGTGCTGGGCGACGGCGACCGACCAGACCAGCTCGGCCTCCTCGCGTACGTCGAGCTCCACCTCGGCGGAGACCGAGCGGGTGCGGGGCGTGGCGCTGTTCATGGCACCAGTCTCACGGCGTGACGTCGTCGCCCGTCAACTGGGTGCTGTCCAGGCGTCGGTCACCGTCACAGGTCCACGCCTCGACCAGCTGCTCGCCGTCCTTCGCCGGGTGGACCAGCAGCACGGAGAGCGTCCCGTCGAGGCGCACCGGGTTGGCCACGGCTCCGTCGCTGACCGCGGGACCCGGACACACGCGAGCGAGCCTGGACTCGGCCCGGAGCTGCTGGTCCGCCTCGGGTTGCCCGGACGTCGAGCCCGATCCGGAGCCCGATCCGGAGTCCGACCCGTCCCCGGACTGGTCGGCCGCGCGTTCGGCAGGAGTGGTCAGCGCGGAGCCGGTGCGCAGGAGGCCGGTCGACGTCCCCGGCGAACGTGGCGGTCGTGACGGCCGGCAGTGCCCGGACCGCGCCGGCCGACTCACGCAGGGCACGCGCCTTCGAGCCGGGTGTCGCCACCGCACCGGCCGAGGGCACCGGCGCCTCGGAGGGCGCCTGGGACGACGGGGCCGTGTCGCCGGCCACTCCTCCCGAGGCGGCGCTGTCTTTCGAGGAGCCGTCCGTGCCGAGCCGGACGGCCGCAAGGCCGCCCACCCCGAGCACGATCACGGCCGCGGCGGCACCGGCAGCGCGGGGGAGCCACTTCCGGCGCAGGGGTACGACGTTCGTCCGGTCGCCCTCACCAGGGGTCGCCTGCTCGTCCTGCGCGAGTGCCTCGACCCGCTCCGCCCGCAGCATGGCCAGGGTGTCGTCGAGCCTCGCGGACACCTCGTCCGGGATCGGCTCGTGCTGCGCGCCCACCTCGCCCAGCAGCGCGCGGACGGCCTGCTCCTGCCCGGGATCGGCCTCGGGTTCGTGCTCATTCATGTCCGCTCACCTCCTGGTGGGTCTCGTCGCTGCGATCGGGTGGATGGCCGGGTGGCTCCGCAGGTGCTCGCCCGGGGTCCTCGAGATGGGACGCATCGGACCCCGGTGCGGTTCCGGGGGGCGGTGCGAGATCGGAGAGCAGCACCGCGAGCCTGGCCCGCCCACGGGAGCACCGGCTCTTGACGGTGCCGACGGGCACCTCGAGGATCTCGGCCGCCTCCTGCACGGGGTAGCCCTCGAGGTCGACCAGCACCAGCGCCGCCTTCTGGTCGGCGGGCAACGTGTCGAGCGCGGCGAGCACGCGGTCGCGCCGCTCGCCTGCGAGTGCCCGGGCCTCCGGGTCGGACTCGGACGCGTGGGGGTCCCTGGTGCCGAGCAGCGACCCACGGGAGGCGTGCCCTTCGAGGTCCTCGGGCAGGGGCTCGGCTGCCCGGACCTTCCTCCGCCGGAGCCGGTCGAGGCACGCGTTGACCACGATGCGGTGCAACCAGGTGGTGACGGCCGACTCGCCGCGGAAGGAGTCGGCCCGGCGGTAGGCGGAGATCAGCGCGTCCTGGAGGGCGTCGGCGGCGTCCTCGCGGTCGCCCGTGGTGCGGAGCGCGACCGCCCACAGCCGGTCCCGGTGTCGCGCGAACAGCTCGGCGAACGCATCGGGGTCTCCGGCGAGATGGGCCTCGACCAGGGCTGCGTCATCGCGTACGTCGCGCTGCTGCGGCTCGCGGTCGGGCTCAGGGCCGTCACCTGGCCCGGTCACGACCTGACCGAGATGTCGACGATCTCGCCGCGGAAGCCACCCGAGACGGCGGGCAGCTTCGTCAACCAGACCAGCAGGTAGCGGGTCTTCGGTGCGGGATCGAGCTGCACCGTGGCCTTCGCCCCGGCATCGGCCTTCGACCCGACCTTGTCCATCTGGTCGAGACTGTCCGGCGGGTCGGTCACGCCGGCGGAGGCGGCGTACACCTCGAAGGAGGTGGGCTTGCCGGCGAACTCCACCGTGACCGAGCCGGCCTGGGTGTCCTTGCCGAGGTCGAGCATCAACCCGACCCCCGGCTTGAGGCCGCCCAGCTCCGCGCTGCCGCGGTAGGTGCTGGTCATCCAGGACGTCGCGCTGTCACCGTCGATCGCGTTCTTGACCGTGTCGGGGTTCTCCTCCGGCGGGTCGGCGAAGGGGTCGAAGTCGGTCACCGCGGCGATCTTGACGGGCGCCGACTTCGCCGTCGAGGAGGTGCCCGGGTCGCTGCCGGACCCCTGTGTCGGCGAGGCGTCCTGGCGACCGCGGTTGAAGGCGATCGCCATCGCCACGACGAGGACCAGGAGGACCCCGACCACGATGGCCATCCGCAACCAGCCGCGTCCCTCCTTGCCGGTGTGGACCTCGTTCTTCTCCTCGGCCTCGTCGGTGAAGGGCCAGAAGCCGGACGTGTCCGTGTCGGTGGCGGCGCCGGGCGGGGGCGGACCTCCCGGGGCGGCGGGAAGCGACGCCCCGGTCTGCCCCGCGGCACGCCCGCTGGACGCGGCCGTCTGCGCGGCAGCAGCCTGGGCTGCTGCCGGGACCCGCCGTTCGGTCGTGGCGAACAGGGGCCGGTCGGGGGGCTCCTCGAAGGGTGGAGGCGGGGTCACCTCCTCGACCGGCGGGCGCAGCGGCGACAGCGCGGTCGCGTCGTCCAGTGGTTCGCGGTAGTACGCCGTGTCCTCGGACTCGTCGGTCACCGGCGTCTCGTCCGTCTGGTCAGCGCTCTCGGCGATGCTGGACACCTGCGTCTGCTCACCCGTGGCCTCGGCCTGGGGTTGCCAGGCGGACACCTCCTGGGCGGCTGCGGCGCCCGCTGCCGTGGTCAGTGCGTCCCGGTGGATCGAGACGGTGGCCTCGGCGTGCATCCCGGCGGCGTCCAGCGGCGCGCTCAGCCCCGGATCGCCCACGTAGTCGGCCAGCGCCGCGGCGATCTCGTGTGCGGTCTCGATCGGCAGCGCGTGCTGGGAGGCCTCCTTGTGCAGCACCCGTTCGCAGATCGCGTCGAGGGTGCGCGGCACGCCTGCGCGGACCTGGCGGGGGCGGAGCGGGCGGCGCGACTCGCGAGGTGCCGGCGGCACGGCCGAGCGGGCGACCCCGGGCCACCGACCGGTGAGGGCGGCGTACAGGATGCCGGCGAGGTTGATCACGTCGGACTCGCGCTCGTCGATCTCGCCGTACAACGGGTCCGGCGGCCGGGGGCCCTCGAGGGTGGCGTCGACGACGTACCCGATCAGCTTCACCGCTCCGGCATGGGTGACGAGCACCGCCTCCGGGTTCAGCCGACCGTGGGCGATGCCCTGCGCGTGTCCGGCGGCGATCGCCTCGGCGACCTCGCGGGTGAGCCAGGCCGCGCGGGAGGGGGGCAGGGTGCCCTGCTGCAGCATCAGGTCGAGCGAGATGCCGTCGCCCCACTCGTTGACCACCCAGGTGACTCCGTTGTCGTCGGAGCAGTCGAGCACGCGGAGCAGGTGCGGGTCGGTGACCGTCGCGGAGACGCGTGCGGCATCGAGGAGGTGGGGCGCTCGGGCGTCGGAGCTCGACACGGCGTGGATCGCCACGCTGCGGGCCAGGATCGTGTCCGTGGCCCTCCAGAACCGGGCGCCGTCGCTCTCGGTGAGCAGGTCGTCGAGTCGGTAGCGCCCGGCGAAGACGGTGCCGGGACCGATCGGGCCCGTCATCGCGGTCCCTGCGGGTGTGCTCGCTCGGAGTTCCTCCTCACGTCACACCACCCTTGCGCTCGACGCCACCTCGCAGACCTGGGACCGGGCCTGTCCGCTGTCCATCGTAGGGCCCACGGCTGGGCACCCCGGGGCAAGTCCCCACGCCGCTAGCGCCTCCCACGGACTCGCCGGCCGACCAGGGCGAGCACCTCGGTGACCTCGGTGATCCGCAGGAGACGGGCCAGGGCGAAGTAGACGCCGAAGTACACGAGCCCGACGACCACCAGGTCCAGCACGGCGCGCAGCGTGCCCTCGAAGTCGAGCAGCCGCTGGAGGCCGAGGTAGACGAGCAGCCCCACCCCCGCGCTGACGCCGACGGCGATGAACAGGCGGACGAGGAACCGCACGAGACGGCGACCTCCGAGCCCGCCGACCTCGCGGGAGAGCAGGGTGTACGACGTGGCCGCGCCGACGGCGTAGGAGCAGGCGTAGGCGATCACCAGGCGAGGAGCGATCTGCGAGGCCGGGGCGTCGTGGGTCAGCAGCACGGCGGCCACGATGTTGGTCGCGGCGATCCCGCACTGGATGAAGAACACCCGGCGGGTCTGCTCGAGGGCGTAGAAGCCGCGCAGCATCAGGTAGTGCGCGGTGAACAGCACCATCCCGACGCCGAACAGCGCGAGCGACGGGGCGAAGTTGCCGAAGTCGGCCGCGGCGCTGCCGTAACCCCAGATCACCTGGGCGATGTCGAGCGCCATCACGGTGAACAGCGCCGCGATCGGCACCACGAGGGCGTAGGCCGAGCGAAGTGTGGACGAGACGGCCGACCCGACCGCCGCGAGGTTCCCGGAGGCGGCGTACGACGAGAGCATCGGCAGCATCGCGGTGGCCAGGGAGACCGTGATGATCGAGTGCGGGACCATCGTGAGCAGGAACGAGTTCGAGTAGATCGTGTAGCCGGTGCCGTCGTCCGAGCCGCCCCGGAGGTCCACGGTGCCGCTGCTCGCGAGGCGTACGACGATCGTGTAGGCGACCTGGTTGACGATCACGAACAGGACGGTCCACACGCCGAGCCGGAGGGTGTGCCCGAGGCCCGTGCCGCGGAAGTCGAAGCGTGGCCGGTAGCGGAACCCGGCCGAGCTCAGGTAGGGCAGCAGCACCAGCAGCTGGATGACGATGCCGATCGTGGACCCGATGCCGAGCAGCGCCTCGGCGCCGGCCGTGAAGCCGCCGTTCTTCTCGGCCCCGGTGGCCGGCCCGATGGTGACGAGATAGGTGCCGAGCACCGCCACTGCCACGATGTTGTTGGCGATCGGCGCCCACATCATCGGCCCGAACCGTCGCCGCGAGTTGAGCACCTGGCCCAGCAGCACGAACATGCCGTAGAAGAAGACCTGCGGCAGGCAGTAGCGCGCGAAGGCGATCGCGGAGTCGCGCTGCGCCTCCAGCTCGGGGGTGAAGAACTTCGGGTCGAGGAACAGCCGCATGAGCAGGGGCGCGGCGACCACCAGCAGCACGGTCACCACGGCGAGGAACAACCCCGCGAGGGTGACGATCCGGTTGGTGTAGGCCTCACCCCCGTCCGGGTCGTCCTTCATCGCCCGCACCAGCTGCGGGACGAGCACGGCGTTCACGACACCGCCCGCCAGCAGGATGTAGAGCATGTTCGGCACGGTGTTCGCGATGTTGAACACGTCGGCGTGCAGTCCCACGCCCAGGGCGGCCGCGAGCAGGATGCCGCGGGCGAACCCGGTGAGGCGGGAGACGATCGTGCCGGCGGCCATCACGGCCGTCGCGGAGAGCAGCGAGCTCGACTGCTGGCCCGCCTCGGGTGTCTCGCTCACTCGGACTCACCCACGCGCCAGCGGTGGTTGCGCACCCGGAGCACGATCCGTCGCAGCACCATCACTCCGAGCAGCACCCCGCCGGCGAGGATGACGTACCAGATCAGCCGGCCCACCTGGCTGGTCCGCAGGCTGAAGCTGAGCGGGGTGCCGACCGCCTGGCCCTTGTCCGTGACCGGGGTCAGCCGCACCTCGTGGACGCCGACGCTGCTCGTCGTCGGCAGCCGCATGGTGATCCGCTGCCCCGGTTGCATCCGCACGGGATCGGGCGTCGTGACCTTCACGTCCGGGCTGTCGGTGTGGGCGCGGAGGCCCACCGTGACCGGCTGCCCGAGGCCGTTGACGAGCGTCACCGTCAGGGAGCCGGAGCCACCGGAGAGGGTCACGAAGTCGGTGCCCGCCACCTGCACCTTGTCCATGGTGCGCTGGGTGTTCGCGTTGAGCGCGAGGACCTGCTCGCTCGCCAGCATCCGGGTCCCGCGCGCGCTGTACGACGAGGCCTGGAGCGCCGCCCCGGTGAGGCGGTTGCTGGCGTCGTTCCGGTTGGTCAGCAGGTCCTCGAGCACGTCGCCCGTGTGGGTCAGCGTCCTGGTGGCCAGCACGTTGCCGGGGCCGATCTCGCGGGCACGCTGGGCGCGGTCGTACTCCAGCTCGCCCTCGTAGGGGGTGATCACTCCGCGGTCGAGCGGGACGACGCGGACCCAGGGCACGTCGAGGCCGCCGAAGAAGTCCGCCTTGCGCCACTGCGGGCCGGGGTTCCAGTCGGCGGGCATGCTCACCACGACCGCGCGTGCCGGCTGGTCGCCCTTCTCGGCCTCGAGCGCCGCGTCGGCGAGGATGCGCTGGCGCATCGCCAGGGGGTCGTGCGCATCGGTGGGTGCGGGGCCGCCCGATCCCGCACGGTCGTCGCTCAGCACCAGCTGCTGGCCCGTCGCGAGCCTCGACTGCGGCTGGCTCGTCAGGGAGCCCTGGTCGCCGAGCAGCAACGTGGTCGCCCGGGGGATGCGGGGGAGCAGCGTCGGGTCGAAGTAGCCGGGCGGCGGAGCCACGACGGGTGCGGCCGTCAGACCACGAGCCCCGAGACGCCGCGAGGCCAGCAGGTCGGCCCGGGCGAGCAGGCTGGGACGCCTGCGGGCCAGGGCGGCCACGTCCGGGTCGGAGTACCCGAGAGCGAGCAGGTCGTTGGTGCGCGCCGTACCGAGGAAGGTCTCCAGGACGTTCGTCGACCGGGCCCGCTCCTCGGCGCTCGGCGCCCTTCTCGCCGTGCTCGACGACGGGCTCGGCGAGGGACTGGCGCCCGGGCCGTCCCCGGTCTTCTCCCGCTCCACGTCGGTCGCGGCCAGCGACAGCGGGGGGTTCCCGTTGCCGTAGTCGTCCAGGGCGTCGAGGACGGCGGGGTCGAGCACCCAGGTGATCGGCGTGCTCCCCGAGGAGGCCGCGAAGTCGGTGAGCCGGGTGAGCCGTCCGCTCGGCCCCGTGAGCCCGGCCCACCGGGCGGGGCCGTTCAGGCTGCCGTCGGGCGCGCGCCGGGCGCGCTCGCGCAACGGCAGCAGGACGGACACGGGGACGGTCCTGGTGCGCGCCTGCTCCGGCGTCACGAGCGGGATGAAGGTCCGAGCGCGCCCGTCAGCGACGAGGTCACGCCCGTCCGCGTTGGCGCCGAGCGCGTGGACGCCGATCCAGTAGACGCCGGGATCCCCGGAGATGGCCAAGGACGCGCGCGGCACCCGGATCGTGAACGGCGCCCGCTGACCGGGTGCGAGGTCCCCCACGGTGACGTTGGTCGTGGGGTCGTCCAGCCGCGTCCCGACGGTCGTCTCGGGCGCCGTGCGCGCCGCCTCGTCGAGGGCGTCGCGCGTGGTGATCGGTGTCGAGGAGGTGAACGGTGTGACGTTGACGTCCTGCCACTCCTCCTTCGAGCTGTTCGCCACCACTCCACTGATCGTGATCACACCGGACCGGGGGATCACGGACGGCGTCATCGAGGTCATCACCACCGAGAGGGGGGTCACCTCGACGCTCTCGTCGGCAGCCGGTGGCAGCGCCGAGACCTCCGCCCGTGCGGGAGCGGCGAGCGGACCGATGAGCGCACCGCCGACCAGCACCCCACCCAGCGCGAGCCCGAGCGCCCCACCGAGGGTCACCCTCGCCAGCGCACGGGAGATCGGGCGGGCGGGGCTCACAGCCGGATGCTATCCAGCGTGCCCGGCCCCGCCGGGCTGCCCTCGCCGGGCTCGGTCAGGGGGACCGCTCAACTCAACTAGAGTTGTCTCCTGTGTCCGAGGAGCCCCTGCTGATCAGCGACGTCCAGGCGCGTGTGGTCGCGGAGCTGGCCCGGATCGCGCCCGTGACCGACGAGCTCGGCGCCCGGTTCTCGGCGGCCGGTGAGCAGATCGCCCTGGTGGGCGGTCCCGTGCGGGACGCGATGCTGGGACGGTTGCAGACCGACCTCGACTTCACCACCTCGGCGCGGCCCGAGGTGACCGAGCGCCTGCTCCAGGGCTGGGCGGACGCCACCTGGGACATCGGCCGTGCGTTCGGCACGATCGGCTGCCGACGCGGTGAGTGGCAGGTGGAGATCACCACGTGGCGCTCGGAGGCCTACGACCCGGAGAGCCGCAAGCCGGCCGTCCAGTACGGCGACTCGCTGGTGGGTGACCTGGCCCGGCGTGACTTCACGGTGAACTCGATGGCGCTGGCGCTGCCCGAGCAGCAGCTCGAGGACCCCTTCGGCGGTGTGGTCGACCTGGCGCACAAGGAGCTGCGGACCCCCGGACGACCGGAGGACTCGTTCTCCGACGACCCGCTGCGGATGATGCGGGCGGCTCGGTTCACAGCCCAGCTCGGCTTCACCGTGGCGCCCGAGGTGGTGGCCGCGATGACCGACATGGCCGAGCGGATCACGATCGTCTCGGCCGAGCGGGTCCGCGACGAGCTGGTCAAGCTGGTGGTCTCGCCGGACCCGGTGCGGGGGTTGCGCCTGCTCGTGGAGACCGGCCTGGCGGCGTACGTCCTGCCCGAGCTGCCGGCGCTCGCGCTCGAGCGCGACGAGCACCACCGTCACAAGGACGTCTACGAGCACA
Organism: uncultured Actinomycetota bacterium; assembly: GCA_963797525.1. GTDB lineage: Bacteria > Actinomycetota > Actinomycetes > Propionibacteriales > Nocardioidaceae > Marmoricola. The sequence continues at coordinate 243,765 of CAWCPT010000009.1, read as the reverse complement.
CGCTGACCGTGCTCGAGCAGTCGATCGACCTCGAGAGCCGTCTCGGTGACGGCAGCCCGGACTTCGTGTCCCGCTTCGCGGCGCTGATGCACGACGTCGGCAAGCCGCGCACGCGACGCTTCGCCGACAACGGGGTGGTGACGTTCCACCACCACGACGTCGTGGGCGCCAAGCTGACCCGCAAGCGGATGCAGGCGCTGCGGTTCTCCCGCGAGCAGACCGATGCCGTCGCCCAGCTCGTCGAGCAGCACCTGCGGTTCCACGGCTACGGCTCGGGGGAGTGGACCGACTCCGCCGTACGCCGCTACGTGCGGGACGCCGGGGACCAGCTCGACCGGCTGCACGTGCTCACGCGGGCCGACTGCACCACGCGCAACCAGAAGAAGGCCGACCGCCTGCGGCGCACCTACGACGACCTCGAGAAGCGGATCGAGAAGCTCTCCGAGGAGGAGGAGCTGGCCTCGATCAGGCCGGACCTCGACGGCAACCAGATCATGGAGATCCTGGGCATCGGCCCCGGCCGCGAGGTCGGTGAGGCCTACCGGCACCTGCTGGAGCTGCGCCTCGACGACGGACCGATGTCCGAGGCGCAGGCGAGGGCGGCGCTGCTCACGTGGGCTGCCGACAGGGCCGCTGACCGATGACCCAGCTCCAGGAGCGTTTTCCCGGGGTCGACCTGGCCCACGTCCGCCTGGGCACCGGCCCGACCCCGGTCAGGCCACTGGCCACGGGGTTGGTCGGCGGCGCGGAGGTCTGGCTCAAGGACGACGGGCGGTTCGGCGACGGCGCCTGGGGAGGCAACAAGGTCCGCAAGCTCGAGTGGATCCTGGGTGAGGCCCGTCGTCGGGGCACCCGGACGCTCTTCACCGTGGGCGGGATCGGCACCCATTGGGGCCTCGCCGCCGCGCTCTACGGTCGCGAGCACGGGCTGCGGACGATGCTCGGCCTGGTGGACCAGCCGGTCGACGAGCACGTCCGCGAGCAGCTCGCCCGGCTGGAGGCCTCCGGCGCGGAGCTGCACCGCTACCGCGACACCCGTCGGCTCAAGCTGGCCGCGCCCGGGCTGATCGCGTCCGCTGCGCTGCGCGACCGCAAGCTGCCGTGGTACCTCCCGGCAGGCGGGTCCAACCCGTTCGGCGCCCTGGCGTACGTCGACACGGCACTGGAGATCGCCGGCCAGGTCCGCGCGGGCGAGCTCCCCGAGCCGGCCACCGTCGTGACCGCGGTCGGGTCCGGAGGGACGGCCGCGGGACTCGCCCTCGGCCTGCGCCTGGCCGGGCTGCGCACGCGGGTCCTCGGGGTGGTGGTCAACGACATGTTCCCGCTCACGGCGCCGGTCATCGTCCGGCTGGCCAACCGGACCGCCGACCTGCTGCGCGAGCGCGGTGCCGACCTCGACCTGCCTGCCTTGGTCCCCGAGGACGTGACCATGCGCGCCGACTGGCTGGGCACGACGTACGGCGACCCCACCCCCGCCTCGACCGGGGCCGTGGCCGACGCGGCGACCGAGGGCCTCGCGCTCGAGCCCGTCTACACGGGGAAGGCACTGGCGGCGGTCAGGGACCTCGCCGGCACGGTGACGCTGCCCGGCCCCGTCCTCTGGCTCAACACCCACGGGCCTCGCTGAAGCCGGCCCTCTGCGGCAGTGGCTGGTCGTCCTAGGCTGAACCGATGAAGAGCGACCTGTTCGACCAGTCCAACCTCGAACGCCAGACCACCGAGCGCTTCGGCCTGCAGAACTCCCAGCTGCTCCGCGTCTCCCTGGGCCCGGACGTGCTCGCCGTCAAGGGCTCGATGGTGGCCTTCCAGGGACAGGTCCAGTTCAACCACGAGAAGTCCGGCGCCGGTCGGATGCTCAAGAAGCTGGTCACCAGCGAGGACATGCCGCTGATGCGCGTCACCGGGCAGGGGGAGGTCTTCTTTGCCAACGAGGCGGGGTACGTCTACCTGCTGCACCTCGAGGGTGACGGCCTCAGCGTGAACGGTCGCAACCTGCTGGCCTTCGACGCCGCGCTCGAGTGGGACATCAAACGGGTGAAGGGCGCCGGCATCATGGCGGGCGGCCTGTTCAACACGACGGTCACCGGCACCGGCACCGCCGCGCTCTGCACCGTCGGCAAGCCCGTGGTGCTCGACTGCTCCCAGCAGCCCACCTACGTCGACGTCCAGGCCGCTGTCGCCTGGTCGGCCAACCTGGTGCCCCAGGTGGTCTCGAGCATGAACGTGAAGTCGATGCTCCGCGGTGGTTCCGGCGAGGCGATGCAGTACTCCTTCCACGGTCCCGGCTTCGTCGTCGTCCAGCCGTTCGAGTTCGTCGCGCCCAGCTCGGGCTCGGGCAGCTCCAGCGGGGGCGGCATCGGCGACCTGTTCGGCTGACCGCACGCCGACCTTCCGGTTCAGGTCCCGGGACGGGTCCAGCCGGGGTCGCGCCCGAGGTAGCGCAGCAGGCCGTCCAGTCCCGAGCCCGTGCCGCCGGGCAGGGCCGGCGCGTAGGCGAAGCCGCGCAACGGTTCGACGATCTGGCGAGCGACCACGGCCAGGTCGTCGGCCAGGTCGTCGTCGACCGGCGAGGGCTGACCGGTGGCGACCGCGAGGTCCCAGGCGTGCACCGCGGCGTCCAGCGCGCAGGCGCCCACCGCCACGGCGGCGGGGAGGGGACCCGTCGGCAACGGCACCGGGACCTCCTCGTCATCTGGGGAGACCTCGGCGAAGGCTCGCGACGCGGCAGCCACGGTCGGCGCGAGCAGGTCCGCGGGCGAGGCGGTGATCGTCCCCGACGGTGAGAACGGGTCCTCGGTCGGCAGGTCGTGGCCGGTGAGGATCCCGGCGTACCCCTGCTGGTCGCCGCTCGCGTGCTGGAGGACCTGGGTGGCGTTCCACGCGGCGCAGGGGGTCGGCACGTCCCACGATCCCGGCGCGACGCCGGTCACGGCCCTGCGCAGTGCGTCGTGAGCCCGGTCGAGCACGTCCCAGGTGTACTTCTCAGCAGCCATCATGGATTCCTCTCGAACGGAATAGATTGTTCCGTTAACCGTAACGGAATCAATCGTTCCGATCAACTGCTAGCCTGACCCGGTGACCCCGGAACCCGAACCACCCGCCCGAACGCCCCGCGGACGACAGGCCGAGGCGGCACGCAACGACACCGCCATCCTCGAGGCGGCCCGCGTCGTGTTCCTGCTGGACCCGTCGGCGTCGATGTCGGCGGTGGCGCAGGAGGCAGGCGTCGGTGTCGGAGGTCTCTACCGCCGCTACGCGAGCAAGGACGAGCTGCTCCAGAAGCTCTGCGGTGACGGCCTCCGGCACTTCACGGCCCTGGCCGAGGCGGCGGTCGCCGAGCGCGGTGACCCGTGGGGAGCCTTCTCCGGCTTCGTCTCCGGGGTCGTCGAGTCCGACGTCCACGCACTCACCGTGAGGCTCGGCGGCACCTTCACGTCCACCGACGAGCTGCGCGCCCTGGCCGATCACTCCTCGGGACTGGTCGAGCGGCTGGTGCGACGGGCGCACCGGGCGGGCCTGCTGCGCAGGGACGTCGGGGCCACGGACCTGCCCATGCTCTTCGAGCAGCTGAGTGCCGTCCGGGTGCAGGACCCGGAGCGCACCGGGACGCTGCGGGAGCGCTACCTGTCGCTGACGCTGGACGGGCTGCGCGCCGAAGCCCGCTCCGAGGGTCCGCTGCCCGGACCGGCCCCGACCGCCGCGGAGCTCGGTGAGCGCTGGCGGCGATCGGGGTCAGGCGACGGCTGAGCTCAGGCCGCCGGGGTTACCTGCTGGCCGTTGAGCACGCGGTACGTGTACGCCGCGGCGATGAGCAGCACCGGAACCGCCACGAGCAGCCCCACGAGGCACAGGATCGTGCCGACGATGATCGTCACGACACCGAGCAGCCAGAAGACGATCGTGTCGCCGAGGTGCGAGGTCACGAAGCTGACGCTCGCCCGGACGGCATCCATCGCCTTCATGTTCTGGTCGACGACGAAGAACATCGTCCAGTTGAGCAGGAACGCGACGATCAGTCCGGGGATGTAGCACAGGAGCGTCCCGATGAACGTCGCCACGGCGATGATCAGTGCGGCGAGCAGCACCTGTCCGTTGGTCGCCCACGTGCCGATCTCACCGATCGAGGCCGGCTTGCCGTCGACGATGTTGAGCGCATTCTTGATCAGGCCCGCGCCGAGCGCCTGGGTGATCAGGCTGATCACCAGGCCGGCCAGGCCCGCGCCGAGCAGCGAGACGAAGAAGTTGGGACCGCACTGGGTGACCACGGACTGACCGAGGACGGTGGTGGTGCAGTCGTGGGTCCCGAGGATGGTCGCGCGCAGCAGCAGCTGGACGATCACCTGCAGGACGATGACCACCAGCAGCACGATGAGCACCGGCACGAGCATCTCGCCCGGCTTGGCCTTGAACTTGTCCCAGCCGTACCTGAAGGAGTCCGGGGCGCTGTAGGCCCCTCCGGCTCCGGGCGGCGGAGGCGGTGGCGGGGGCGGCGCCGACTGGTAGCCGCCACCCGGCTGGGTCGGTGGCGGTGGGGTGTCGCTGGGAGGGGGCGTGTAGCCGCCCGGTGGTGGCGGAGGAGGTGGCGCTCCGCCACCCTGCGGGGGCGGTGAACCGTAAGGGTTCTCGGGGGGAGGGGGAGGAGGCGTTCCTTCGCTCATGGCCGAACCTTTTCAAAGTCCGGCCCCCGTGTCGATCACCCGACCGGGCACAAAAGTCGTGCCCGACCAGTCCTTATCGGACTGATCGGGCACGATTCGATCGGGTACGGCGAAGGTCAGCGGTCGACGTCTCCGCGGATGTAGGCCTCGACCGAGGCGCGGCCCTCGTCGTCGGGGCGCTGCACGGGCGGGCTCTTCATCAGGTAGGACGAGGCCGAGAGCAGGGCGCCGCCGATGCCGCGGTCCTTGGCGATCTTCGCGGCGCGGATCGCGTCGATGATGATGCCGGCCGAGTTGGGGGAGTCCCACACCTCGAGCTTGTACTCGAGGTTCAGCGGCACGTCGCCGAAGGCGCGGCCCTCGAGCCGGACGTAGGCCCACTTGCGGTCGTCGAGCCACTGCACGTAGTCGGACGGGCCGATGTGCACGTTGCGCGCGCCGAGGTCGTGACCGATGTTGGAGGTCACCGCCTGGGTCTTGGAGACCTTCTTGGACTCGAGGCGGTCGCGCTCGAGCATGTTCTTGAAGTCCATGTTGCCGCCGACGTTGAGCTGGTAGGTGCGGTCCAGCACGACGCCGCGGTCCTCGAAGAGCTTGGCCATCACCCGGTGGGTGATCGTCGCGCCGACCTGGGACTTGATGTCGTCACCGATGATCGGCACGCCGGCGTCCTCGAACTTCTTCGCCCAGACGGGGTCCGAGGCGATGAAGACCGGGAGCGCGTTGACGAAGGCCACGCCGGCGTCGATCGCGCACTGCGCGTAGAACTTGTCGGCGTTCTCGGAGCCGACCGGGAGGTAGGAGACCAGCACGTCGACCTCGGCGTCCTTGAGCGCCTGCACGACGTCGACCGGCTCGGCTGTCGGACTCCTCGATGGTCTCGCGGTAGTACTTGCCGAGCCCGTCGAGCGTGGTGCCGCGCTGCACGGTCACCCCGGTCGGCGGTACGTCGGCGATGCGGATGGTGTTGTTCTCGGAGCTGTTGATCGCGTCGGAGAGGTCGAAGCCGACCTTCTTCGCGTCGACGTCGAACGCGGCGACGAACTCGACGTCGTGCACGTGGTAGTCACCGAACATGACGTGCATCAGGCCCGGCACGCTGCCGGACGGGTCGGCGTCCTTGTAGTACTCGACGCCCTGGACGAGGGAGCTGGCGCAGTTGCCGACTCCCACGATCGCTACTCGTACCGATCCCATGGGGTTCTCCTCACTCACGACTGGTGCTGGTGGTTGGTTGTGACTGCGTTGGTTGTGACCGTGTTGGTTGTGACCGTGTTGTTTGTGACTGGGTCTCGCCGGACGGGGGTCCGGCGTCCGCGGCTGTGGCTGACTTCCGCGTGGCTGGTGGTCGTGCCTTGGGTCGTGCAGTGCGGCGTGCCGCTGGTCGAGCCGACGGTGGCGCCGGCTCCGGCCCGGAACGCTCGGCCGCGATCAGGTCGGTCAGCCAGCGCACCTCCCGCTCGACGGACTCGATGGCGTGGCGCTGGAGCTCGCGTGACGTAGCGGTCGGCGCCGGCCGGTCCCCGGCTGCTGCGCGCCCGGTCGAGCCGCTCCTGGAGCCGGCTGCGGCGACCCTCCAGGATGCGCAGCCGCACCTCGGAGTCGGTGCGCGAGAAGAACGCGAACCGCATGTTGAAGTCCTCGTCCTCCCAGGCGGAAGGACCGACGTCGGTGATCCTGCCCGCGAAGTACTCGGTGCCGGCGGGCGTGATCTGGTAGACGATCCGCTGCCGCCGCGAGACACCCAGGGGCGCGGTCGCCACCTCGGTGACCAGGCCGGCCCGCAGCATCCGCTTGAGAGCGGGGTAGAGCGAGCCGTAGGACAGCAACCGGGTCCAGCCGAGCAGCAGGTTGAGCCGCTTGCGCAGCTCGTAACCGTGCAGCGGTGAGTCGTGCAGCAGCCCGAGGACCGCCAGCTCGAGCGTCGCGCCCTTGCTCGCCACCGTCACCTCCTTCGTCGTACGTCGAGGACTCCGTCGTGCAGAGTCGTTACATCGAAAGAACCTATCGCATCGATATATCGTGTGCGAATCGCCACTCCGTCCGCGGAGAACCGATATCGGCCTCCACCGGACCCCGTACGCTCTGCGGAGACCAGATCGGCCACGTCGAGAGAAGTGCATTGAGCGGCAGCGACAAGTCCCCGGGACCGGCGAAGAAGCCGGTCAAGAAACCGGCGAAGCAACCGGGGAAGACCTCCGTGGGCGAGAAGCCCACGCCGCGTCAGCGCGTGCTCACCGTGCTCAAGTGGGCGCTCGTCACCGGGCTCGTGCTGGCGCTCGTCCTCGCCGGCATCGGCTACTTCGCCTACCGCCGGACGACCATCCCGGACGCCAACAAGGCGTTCGAGGCGCAGTCCAGCTTCGTCTACTGGGCGGGCGGCAAGGGCAAGATCGGCCGTTTCGCCGACCAGAACCGCGAGTCGATCCCGCTGGCCGACATCCCGCAGTCGATGCAGGACGCCGCGATCGCGGCCGAGGACCGCACCTTCTACAGCAACAGCGGCATCGACCCGAAGGGGATCATCCGCGCCGCGTTCTCCAACGCGAAGGGCAACGCCACCCAGGGTGCCTCCACGATCACCCAGCAGTACGTCAAGCTCCTCTACCTCAGCCAGGAGCGGACGCTCTCCCGCAAGGTCAAGGAGGCGTTCCTGTCGCTCAAGGTGCAGCAGGAGAAGTCGAAGTCCGACATCCTCGAGGGCTACCTGAACACCATCTACTTCGGCCGCGGCGCCTACGGCGTCCAGGCCGCGGCCAACGCCTACTTCGACAAGCCGGCCAAGGACCTGACCGTCCCCGAGTCGGCGATGCTCGCGGCCGTCGTGAACTCGCCGAACTACCTCAGCCCGGACCGTGGCGCCGCCGGTCGGAACGCGTTGATCGAGCGCTACGACTACGTGCTCAACGGCATGGTCTCGAGCGGCGCGCTGGACGCCAACGAGGCCGACAAGTACGCCGGCAAGCTGCCGAAGCTCGGCAAGCCCAAGACCAACAACATGTACGGCGGCCAGCGCGGCTTCATGCTGAAGATGGTCAGGGACGAGCTGCACCGGGTCGGCTTCGACGACACCCAGATCGACTCCGGCGGCCTGCGGGTCGAGACCACCTTCACGCGCAACGCGATGAAGGCCAGCGAGCAGGGCGTGCTCGACCAGCGCCCGGAGGGCCTGAAGAAGCTGCACGTCGCGACCGCCTCGGTCGACGTGCAGACGGGCGCGCTGCGCGGCTTCTACGCCGGCCAGAACTACCTCGACAGCCAGCTGAACTGGGCCCGGCTCGGCAGCTCGCCCGGGTCGGCCTTCAAGCCGTTCGCGCTCGCGGCCGGCCTCAAGGGCGGCTTCAGCCTCAAGGACACCTTCGACGGCAACTCCCCCTACGAGTACAAGGAGGGCGGCGGCCAGGTCGTCAACGAGGGTGGTGGCGACGGCACCGACTACGGCTCGGCGATCAGCCTGACCAAGGCGACCCAGGACTCGGTGAACACGGCGTACGCCGACCTGACCGACTCGCTGCCCGACGGCCCCCAGAAGGTGCTGAACACGGCGGTGTCGATGGGCATCCCGCGCAGCTCACCCGGCCTCGAGCCCAACCGGGCCATCGCGCTCGGCTCGGCCACGATCAGCCCGATCAACATGGCCAACGCCTACGCCACCATCGCGAACGGCGGGGTCCACCACGACTGGTTCACCGTGCGGAAGGTGACGCAGTCCTCCGACGGCAAGGTGCTCTGGCGGGCGCCGCGCAAGAAGAACCGGGTGCTGTCCGAGGACATCTCCAGCGACGCCAGCTACGCCCTGCAGCAGGTGGTCACGGGCGGCACCGGCCGGAACGCCCTGAAGCTGGGGAGACCCGCGGCAGGCAAGACCGGCACAGCGACGAACGAGGACGGCGACGTGTCGTCGTCGTGGTTCGTCGGCTACACGCCCCAGGTCGTCACGGCCGTGATGTACGTGCGGGGCAAGGGCAACGAGGCGCTCAACGGCTTCCTGCCGAGCTACTTCGGCGCGGACTACCCGACCAACACCTGGGAGCGCCATCATGCAGTCGATCCTCGAGGGCACCGACATCGAGCAGTTCCCGCCGCCGGCGAACGTGGACGGGGACGCGCCGGACGAGGGCCACGCGCCGTACACGCCGCCGCCGCCGACCCCCACGAAGACCGAGAAGGCCAAGCCGAAGCCCAAGCCGACCCCGACCAAGGCCGCCACGACCCCGCCGCCGACCTCGCAGGCTCCGGCCCCGCCGAAGCCGAGCAAGCCGGGGCAGGGGGCGAACTGTGATCCCACGGACCCGACCTGCAACCCGTGACGTCTGAGGACCCCCCGGGCCCGGCGCCTGTCGCCGCGCCCACCAGGGAGGACCCCTTCGCGCGCTCGATGAGCGAGGTGGTCGGCGGGCCTGTCGGCCTGCACGGTCGGCCGCACCGCTGGTGGAGCCCGGTCCGGGTGCTGCTCGCCCTCTTCTCCGTCGTCTTCGCGCTCTCGGTGGTGCACCACGTGCCGTGCATCGAGACGAACTGGGCGCAGCGACCAGGCTCGCTACGCGAAGGGGTGCTACTCCGACATCCCCTACCTCTACACCGCCCGCGGTTTCGCCGAGGGCCAGTGGCCCTACGCCGACTCCGACGGCCGGTTCCAGGTGATGGAGTACCCCGTCGGCATCTCCTACCTCGCCTGGGCCGCGGCGGAGATCACCCGGCTGAACCCCTCGGGACCCCCCGACGCACAACGCGAGGCCGTCGACGCCTCGCTGCTGTGGTCACTGCCGGGGATGGCGCGGGAGGTCAACTCCTACTTCCTGGTGACCGTGCTCCTGCTGTTCGTGTTCGGGCTGATCGCGACGTGGTTCATGGCCGGGGTCCATCGCGGCCGGCCCTGGGACGCGCTGCCGTTCGTGCTCTCGCCCTGCCTGCTCGTCACCGGCCTGATCAACTGGGACCTGATGGCGGTGGCGATGGTGGCGGGTGCGCTGTGGGCCTGGGCGCGTGGTCGGTCGTTGCTGGCCGGCATCCTGCTCGGCCTGGGGGCCGCGACCAAGCTCTACCCGCTGTTCCTGCTCGGCCCCGTCCTCGTGATCGCCTGGCGCGAACGCCGGCTGGGCGCGTTCGGGTGGGCCGCGCTCGGAGCCGTGGCCGCCTGGGTGCTGGCCAACGTCCCGGCGTGGGTGACCGGCTACGACCGGTGGAAGGTGTTCTGGAGCTTCAACGCGACCAGGGGTGCGGACCTGGGCTCGGTGTGGCTCTCCCTGGCCGACGCCGGACACACGTTCTCCCCGGCCGCGATCAACCTGTGGTCCTGGGTGCTCTTCGGAGCGGTCTGCCTCGCGGTGGCGCTGCTCGGCCTGGCGGCGCCGCAGACCCCGCGGCTCGCCCAGCTCGGCTTCCTGGTGGTCGCCGGCTTCCTGGTCGTCAACAAGGTGTACTCGCCGCAGTACGTCCTGTGGCTGCTCCCGCTGGCGGTCCTCGCCCGACCCCGGTGGCGAGACCTGCTGATCTGGCAGGCCGGTGAGCTGCTGTACCTGATGGCCGTGTGGGCCTACCTGGGCGGCTGGCTCGAGGATGCGACCGGGGTGCTGTCGCCCTTCTACGACCTGGCGATCTGGATCCGTGTCGCGGCGGAGCTCTACCTCGTCGTCGTGGTGGTGCGCGACATCCTGCGACCGGCGCACGACCCCGTGCGCACCGAGACCGTGGCCGAGGTGCGCGTGCCGGCGCTCAGCTGATGTCGATCCGGTCGAAGCTGGTCGCGGTGAACCGCACGCGGCAGTCGACCTCCTCGCCGACCTCGGGGACCACCGATCCGGCGGGGATGAACAGCATCGAGGCCTGCATGTGCGGTGGCTCGGCGAACAGGCGCTGCTTGCCGTCCACGCTGTACGGCGAGCGCACCAGGCCGGCGGCGTCGAGACCGCCTCGTGCGATCGACGCCGCGCGCGCCTTCAAGGTGGCCTCACCGGTCGGCGCCTCCAGCCCGATGCCGTGCGCCGTACCGCCCGAGACGACGAGGATCGTGCCGGCGCGCGGCGCCGTACGACCGCGGTAGCCGTAGACGTCGCCGCGCTCGACGGTGTGCGCGTCGAGCACCGTGGCCTTCACCGAGAGGGCGCCGCGGTCGCCCAGCCACAGGCCGGTGCCGATGCGGGGGCGGAAGGTGAAGTCGGCGTACTTGGCGCCGAGGGTGTCCAGCTCGGGACGGGTCAGGTGCGACACCCAGACGGTCCGGCTGCCAGGCCCGCCCAGCTCACCGACACCCGCCGCGACCACGTCGTTCATCAGTCGCTCGACCTGGGTGAGGTGCGAGATCTTGGCCAGGGGGAGGTGCATCGCCACGCCCTCCACGACCACCCCGCCCTGCTTGGCCGCCATCCGGCACGCCTCGCGCAGGTCGCGCGCCGTGAACCCGTGGCGCAGCATCGAGGTCATCCGCTCCAGCACCACCCGAGGTCGGTGGCCGGTCGCCCGGCCGTGCTCGGAGAGAGCGGCCAGGTCCTCGAGGCGGCCGACCGTGTGGATCACCCGCTCGCGGTCGACGCCGTCGGGGGTGGGCACGTGCGGTCGCCAGGGGGTGAGCACCAGCAGAGAGCCGTCGAAGCGGGTGGCCAGCTCGGGGAGCTCCTCGTAGGTGCCCACCGCCACGGTGTCGACGCCGAGCCACGCCGACTTGCGCGCGAGGCGACCCAACCCGAAGCCGTAGCCGTTGCCCTTGGCGACCGGGACGAGTCCGGGGTTGGCCTCGTGGACCGTCCTGAGGTGCGAGCGCCAGCGGTCGCCGGCGACGTACATCGTCAGTCCCACGGTCAGCCCCGCCGCGACATGTAGAGGTCGAAGGCCTTGTAGATCGCGCGGTTCAGCGGCAGGTCCCACTCGCCGGCGTACTCCACTGCCTCGCCGCCGGTGCCGACCTTGAACTGGATCAGCCCGACGTGGGAGTCGTCGGCGTCGAGGGTCGGGGTGATCCCGCGGAGGTCGTAGACGTGCGCACCGACCGCCAGCGAGTCACGGATCATCTGCCACTGCACCGCGTTGGAGCCGCGTACGTCGCGCTTCTCGGTCGAGGAGGCGCCGTAGGAGTACCACGTGTGCGCGCCGACGCGGATCCAGATCGTGCCGGCGACCAGGTCGCCCTCGTGCCGGGCCAGGTAGAGCCGGATCCGGTCCGGCTCCTCGGCACCCAGCGCCTCGAACATCGTCTCGAAGTAGCTCAGCGGACGCGGGGTGAAGTGGTCGCGGCCGGCCGTCAGGACGTAGAGGTCGTGGAAGGCCTTCAGCTCCGTGGTCTCCTGGGGACCGCTGGAGGTGACCTCCACCCCGGCCTTGGTGGCCTTCTTGATGTTGCGGCGCCACTGCTGGTTCATCCCCTTGAGCACGTCGTCCTCGGTGCGCGCGGTGCCGTCGGCTTCGCGCAGGGGGATCCAGAAGTTGTACTGCGGCTGGCCGGCAGCGAACCCGTCCTCGACGGTCTGCGGACGCCAGCCGAGCTCGTGCAGCTGGGAGACCGCGCGCGCGCCGTACTGGCTGCGCTCGGTGGGCGGCAGCGCGGTCAGCGAGGTCACCGACTCGTCGGCGATGCCCTCCTTGACCTGGGCGGCGCTCCACCGGCTCGTGACCACCGGCGGCCCGATCCGGATGCCGAAGGCGCCCTGGCTGCGCAGGTGGGCGGCCATCGGGTCCAGCCAGGCGCGGAGGTTCTCGGTGTCCCAGTCGATGAGCGGCCCCTCCGGGAGGTAGGCGAGGTAGCGCTTGACCCGGGGCAGCTGGCGGTAGAGCACGAGCGCGGCGCCGACGAGCTCGCCGCCCGGGTTCTCCGGGCTGGTCGCCACCCACCCGATCGACTCCGCCTTCCACTCCGGCTTGACCGCGGCCCACCCGGGCGTCTGCAGGAAGCTCGCCGACCCACCCTCGACCTCGGTCAGGGTGCGGACGTACGCGAGGTGCTCCGCTGCGCTGATCGTGCGCACGGTCAGGGAGGAGGTCACCCGGCGAGCCTAACGGGGTCGATCCGGCTCGATCCCGCCCACTCAGCCGGCGGCCTCGGCGACCAGCTTCCGGATCGTCGGGAAGGCCTCGGCGCCGGGGTCGATCAGGGCGAAGTGGTCGCCCGGCACCGTCACCGCCTTCGCCGCGCCGCCGGCGGCACGGGCCGCGGCGACGTAGCGGGTGCTCTGCTCGGCAGAGACCACCTGGTCGTCGGCCGCCTGGACGGCCCAGACCGGGCACGCGGCCGGCACGAGCAGCGCGGGGTCGGCGACGGCGTACGCGTGGGGCTCGTTCGGCGGGGGTGCCGCCCATGAACGCGATCACCGGTGGAGAGCGAGCGGGGGTCGGACGCTGCCCGGGTCAGGTCGAGCACCCCGGAGAGCGAGACCGCGCCACGGACGGCCGTGCGGGGCTTGCCGCCGGGGGTCTCGGCGGTGCGTGAGGCGGCCCAGGCCGCGAGGTGCCCTCCGGCGGAGTGCCCCAGCAGGACGACGTCCTCGTCGAGGCCCGTCGGTCGGGCCGGCACGACCGAGCCGGTCCATCGCTGCGGCGACGTCGCCGAGCGTGGCCTCGACGTGGTCGCCCGGTGTGGCGGTACTCCACGTTCCAGGTCGCGTAGCCGAGGTCGGTGAACCGCTCGGCGAGGGGCTTCATCAGCTCGAGGCCGTAGCCCGGCTGCCAGTAGCCGCCGTGGAGCAGGACCAGCGTGGCCACCGGGGCGCCGCCAGGCAGGCGCAGCTCGGCGAACTGGTCGTCCCGGTCGCCGTAGCGGACCCGCTTGGCTCTTCCGGGCGGACGGTGACGGGCTCACCTTCGAGTCCTCGCCGCACCCGGCCAGCAGCACCCCCGCCGCGGTGGCGGCGAGCATGGCGCGACGGGTCAGCGGTGCGTTCAGACGCCGTGCTCGCGCAGCCACGCGAAGTCCGCCCGGTGCTCGTCAGCGCCACCGGGGGTCTCGCAGATGACCGGCGTGCCGGCGTCGCGCACGACGCCCGCGAAGTCGTCCTCGTCGAGCTGGCCGTTGCCGAAGTTGGCGTGGCGGTCGGCGCCCGAGTCGAACGCGTCGCGACTGTCGTTGGCGTGCAGCAGGTCGATCCGGCCCGTGATCGAGCGGACCTTCTCCACCGCCGTGGGCAGCTCGATGCCGCCCGCCCAGGCGTGGCAGGTGTCCAGGCAGAAGCCGACGTCCTCGAAGCCCTCCGCCTGCGAGATCGCGTCCCAGACCCCGGCGATCCGGTCGAGGTGGCGCGCCATCGCGTTGTCGCCGCCCGCGGTGTTCTCGATCAGCAGCGGGATCTTGATGTCGGTGGCCTCGATCGCCTTGCGCCAGTTGTCGAAGCCCGTGGCGGGGTCGTCGTCCTTGTTGACGTGGCCGCCGTGCACGATCAGGCCCTTGGCCCCGATCGAGGCGGCGGCGTCCATGTGCTGCTGGAGCAGCTTGCGGCTCGGGATCCGGATGCGGTTGTTGGTCGTCGCGACGTTGACGATGTAGGGCGCGTGCACGTAGAGGTCCACCCCGGCGGCCTCGGCGTCGGCGCGCAGCCCCTCGGCACCGCCGGAGTAGCGGATCTCGGGGCCCTTGTAGCCCTGCGGGTCACCGAGGAAGAACTGCACCAGGGTGGTCTCGCGCGCCTGCGCCTCGGCCACCGGATCGGTCTGCTCGACGTGGGCGCCGATGGAGATCTGGCTGCTGGAACTCATCTGCCCAGCCTAGGTCGCCGCACGGACAGCGCGCACCGGCATCCCGGGGCCCGCCTGTGCTCGAGGCCAGCGGGTCGAGGCCTGTGGACGACGATTTCCGTGTGCGGCCCCCGCTTGTTAACCTTGCGCGTCGCGCTCCCCGGATGGGAGTCGTGACACCGCATCAGCCCTCCTGCCACGGAAACGCCGTGGCCGCACTAGTCCGAAGGAGGTGGAGAACGCTATGCGTACCTATGAACTCATGGTCATCCTCGATCCCAACCTCGAGGAACGAACCGTCCAGCCGTCGCTCGACACGTACCTCAACGTCGTTCGCAACGACGGGGGATCCGTCGACAACGTCGACGTCTGGGGTCGCCGTCGTCTCGCCTACGAGATCGACAAGAACGCCGAAGGCATCTACGCCGTCGTGTCGCTGCAGGCCGAGCCTGCGACCGTCAAGGAGCTCGACCGCCAGCTCACGCTGAACGAGTCGGTGCTCCGCACCAAGGTCATCCGCCCCGACGCTCGCTGACCAGCGGCCGTCCAAGAAGACCTCCAGAGGAGACCCACATGTCAGGCGAGACAGTCATCACCGTCGTCGGCAACCTGGTCGACGACCCGGAGCTCCGCTTCACCCCCTCGGGTGCCGCGGTGGCGAACTTCCGGATCGCGTCCACGCCGCGCACCTTCGACCGCCAGGCCAACGAGTGGAAGGACGGCGAAGCGCTGTTCCTCTCCTGCGCGGTCTGGCGCCAGGCGGCGGAGAACGTCGCCGAGTCGCTCCAGAAGGGCATGCGCGTCGTCGTGCAGGGCCGGCTCAAGCAGCGCTCCTACGAGACCCGCGAGGGTGAGCGCCGCACGGTCGTCGAGCTCGACGTCGAGGAGGTCGGGCCCAGCCTGAAGTACGCCACGGCCAAGGTCGCGCGCGTGCAGCGCAGCGGCGGAGGTGGCGGCTACGGCAGCCAGGGCGGCGGCGGCGACGACCCGTGGGCGTCCAGCCCAGCCCAGGGATCCAACCAGGGATCCAACCAGGGAGCGGGCCAGCCGGCTCAGCCCGCAGGTCAGGGCAGCCAGGGCGGTTCCTGGGGCGGTCAGCAGGGTGGGAGCCAGCCGCAGGGCGGCGCCCAGCCGGCCAATGACCCGTGGGCGACCCCGGGCTCGGACGAGCCCCCGTTCTGACCCCGCCGGTGACCTGAGGAGCCAGCTCCTCGAGACCACCAGCACACAACTCCACATCCACCACCCACACCATTCCGGCCGCACGGCCGGGCTCGAGGAGGAGCACCACAATGGCGAAGGCAGTCATCCGCAAGCCCAAGAAGAAGGTTTGCCAGTTCTGCAAGGAGAAGGTGTCCTACGTCGACTACAAGGACACCAACCTGCTGCGCAAGTTCATCTCCGACCGCGGCAAGATCCGCGCGCGTCGGGTGACCGGCAACTGCGTGCAGCACCAGCGCGACGTCGCCACGGCCGTGAAGAACGCCCGTGAGGTCGCCCTGCTGCCCTACACGTCCACGGCTCGCTGAGAGGAGACGAGAAGATGAAGCTCATCCTGACCCAGGAAGTCACCGGTCTCGGATCCGCAGGCGACGTGGTCGAGGTCAAGGACGGCTACGGCCGCAACTTCCTCATCCCGCGTGGCTTCGGCATCCGCTGGACCCGCGGTGGCGAGAAGACCATCGAGTCGATCAAGAAGTCGCGCGACGCCCGGTCGGTGCGCGACGCCGACCACGCCGCCGAGGTGAAGGCCACGCTGGAGGGCTCGACGTACAACGTCAAGGTCCGCGCCGGTGACGGCGGCCGCCTCTTCGGTGCGGTCACCGCGGCCGACATCGCCTCGGCGATCACCGAGGCCGGTGGCGAGGTCGACAAGCGCACGATCGTGGTGGGCAACCCGATCAAGTCGCTCGGCGCGCACACCGTCACCGTCAAGGTGCACGACGACGTCGAGGCGCAGGTCAGCCTCAACGTGGTCTCCGCCTGACGCGAGTCGCGAAGCCTGTCGAAGGCCGTCCCCCTCAGTCCGAGGGCGGGCGGCCTTCGTGCTTCTCCCGGTCCGGCCGGGGTCGCGGATGGATCTCGAGGGGACCCGGTCCGCCCAGCCACGTGCGACGGTGCACCCGGAAAAGGAAGTAGACGAAGGCCACGTTGACCAGCGTGGAGAACAGCAACGTGGTCGACACCAGCTGGTCGAGGCCGCCGCCGAGCGCCAGCACGGGGAGCACGCCGACCACGGCGAAGGACCAGACGAGCAGCCCGAACCGTTTGGCGACGTAGCCGTCCGCAGGCAGCTGATGGGCTCCCTGCATCCCGATCGCACGGGCCAGGAAGAGGCAGAACAGCACCTGGGGCAACGAGACGAACCACTCCCCGGAGGGGTTGAGCCGGTGCTGGACCTGCGGGAACCACATCGGCACGCTCACCACCCCGGCCAGCGCGGCCAACCAGCGGGTGGAGTCGAACGCTGCGTTGGCCCGCGTCAGGGCGAACGTGCCGACGAGGACCAGCAGCCAGCCGAGGGGGTCGGGGAGGGCGTCGTAGCGCGCCCAGGAGGGTGACGGGTCCGGTGGGAACAGTGCCGTGCCGACGACGATCACCAGGCCCATGGCGATCTTCTGCAGCGGCGACATGGCGTCAGCGTAGGACCCGGGTCACGCGCCCAGGCGCATCCAGTGGTCCCCGCGCGCACGCCAGAGGAGCGTCACGGCGCGGCCGCCCATGAAGAAGATCGCGAAGGCGGCCCACAGCCAGGTCAGGCCACGCCCGCCGACCAGCCAGGCAGCGGGCGCGAAGAGGAGCAGCGTCGCCAGCTGGGCCCAGGCCAGGTAGACAGCGTCGCCGGCCCCGATCAGCACGCCGTCGAGCACGAACACGATGCCCGCCAGCGGCTGTGCCAGGGCCGCGACGAGGAGCACCGGCACGAGCAGGTCCAGCACGGCGGGGTCGCTGGTGAAGAGCCGGCCGAGGAACGGCGCGACCGCGGCGAGGACGAGCCCGGTGACCACTCCGCTGAGCCAGCCCCAGCGCTCCATCCTGGCGGTGACCGCCCGGGTCCCCGCGGCGTCCGCGGCCCCGAGGTAGCGCCCGGTGATGGCCTGGGCGGCGATCGCGACCGCGTCCAGGGTGAACGCGAGGAACGTCCAGATCGTCAGCGCCAGCTGCATGGTGGCGAGGTCGTCCTCGCCGAGCCGTGCCGCGGCGTACGTCATCACCAGGAGCGAGGCGCGCAGCATCAGGGTCCGCATGATCAGGGGTACGCCGGCCCGGCCGGCGCGCCTGATCCCGGGCAGGTGCGGCCGCAGCGAGGCGTGCTCCTTCCGGGCCGCGTGGACCACCACCCAGACCAGGGCCAGGGCGGAGCCGACCTGCGCGATCAGCGTGCCCAGCGCCGAGCCCGCGATGCCCATCCCCGCGAGACCCAGCCCGGCGACGCCGTAGACCAGGACGAGGTTCAGCACGACGTTGGCGGCATTGCCGAGCACGGCGACGACGAGTGGTGTGCGGGTGTCCTGGAGCCCGCGCAGGACGCCGGTGGCGGCCAGCATCAGCAGCAGCGGCACGGTGCCGAGCAGCGCGATGTGCAGATAGGTGACGGCAAGGTCCGCGACGGCTCTGCCCGGACCGAACACGGCCACCAGCTGCCCGGTCGAGGGCAACGCCACCAGCGTGACGAGCAGCCCGATCAGCGTCGCCAGCCAGAGTCCGTCGATCCCCTGCGCCAGCGCGCCGCGGGTGTTCCCGGCGCCGACCTGGCGGGCCACCGACGCGGTGGTGCCGTAGGCGAGGAAGATGCACAGGCTGACGAGCGTGCCGAGGATCGCCGCGGCGATGCCGAGGGCGGCCAGCTCGCGGGTGCCGAGGTGTCCCACGATCGCCGAGTCGGCGAGCAGGAACAGCGGCTCGGCGACGAGGGCCAGGAAGGCCGGCACGGCCAGCCGCAGAATCTCCCGGTCGTGCTCCCGCGGGGAGGCAGCCGGACCGTCGCTCTCCTCCGCTGATATCACGTGGGCGAGGCTAGAGGCCAGGAAAACCTGTGTAAAACCCGCCGTTTCTGTGGGTATCCGCGGCGCCAGGGGCTTTGTCGACAAACGAACCGGACAGTCCCAGATGTCGAACAGGTTAACTGCCGACGACCGAGAAACTTTTCTCCACATCCCGTGGATCGGCAAAGCCGCAGGTCAGAGCGCGGTTTACTGGCGAAAACAAAATCTCTGTCCACAGCGGCACCAACAGGGTGTGCACACCCTCGGCGGCGTGTTCCACATGATCAACAGGGTTATCCACAGGTGCCTGTGGATAACGGGCTTGGTGGTGGCCTCGCCACGGGCTTAAGGTCTGGCTTCCGGGTCGACGAGTCACTCGTGACCGCGGTCCGCCAACACCAGCCAGGCACCCCTGACGGGGGGCGTTCGGCTGCGCTCGGGGGGCTGTCGGTGCGAGCCCCTACCTTGTCGAGCACGGGAGCTTCGAGGCAAGGGAGAGGGCCAGCCGATGAGCGTGAGCGAGCCAGGAGCGACCGGTTCGGCGGGGGTCGCCATGAGCGAGTCCTGGACCGACTCCTACCCCGCCTACGGCGCCCGGCTTCGGCGACGCCCCCGGCCAGCAGGAGACCGGCAACCAGGAGCACTGGTCAGGCCGGATGCCCCCGCAGGACCCCGACGCCGAGCAGAGCGTGCTCGGCTCGATGCTGATCTCCAAGGACGCCATCGCCGACGTCAACGAGCAGATCGGTGGCGCCGACTTCTACCGACCCGCCCACGAGTCGATCTACGACGTGATCGTCGACCTCTACGGCCGTGGCGAGCCGGCCGACCCGGTCACCGTCTCGGCCGAGCTGCACCGCCGGGGAGAGCTGCAGAAGGTCGGCGGGGCGCCGTACCTCCACACGCTGTCGGCCAGCGTCCCGATCGCCGCCAACGCCGGCTACTACGCCACGATCGTGCGGGAGAAGGCGATCCTGCGCAGGCTGGTCGACGCCGGCACCAAGATCGCGCAGATGGGGTACGCCGGGGAGGGCGACGTCGACCAGACGGTGGACGTGGCCCAGCAGGAGATCTACGCGATCGGCGAGAAGCGGCAGCAGGAGGACTACGCGCCGCTGTCCGCGATCATGGAGGACACCCTCGACGAGATCGAGGCGATCTCCAGCAACGACGGCACCACCGGCGGCGTCCCGACCGGGTTCGCCGACCTCGACGAGCTGGTCAACGGCTTCTCCGGCGGGCAGATGATCATCGTGGCCGCGCGCCCCGCGGTCGGCAAGTCGACGCTGGCCCTGGACTTCTGCCGCGTCGGCCTCGATCCACAACAACCTGACCAGCGTGATCTTCAGCCTGGAGATGTCCAAGAGCGAGATCACCATGCGGCTGCTGTCCGCGGAGGCGAAGATCCCGCTGAACAACATCCGCAAGGGTCCGATGACCGACGACGACTGGAACAAGCTCGGCCCCAAGATGGGCCAGGTCTCCGGGGCCCCGATGTTCATCGACGACAGCCCCAACATGACGATGATGGAGATCCGGGCCAAGGCCCGGCGGCTCAAGCAGCGCCACGACCTGAAGCTGATCGTGATCGACTACCTCCAGCTGATGTCCAGCGGCAAGAAGGTCGAGTCCCGCCAGGTCGAGGTCTCGGAGTTCTCCCGCCAGATCAAGCTGCTCGCCAAGGAGCTCGACGTCCCGATCGTCGCGCTCTCCCAGCTCAACCGTGGCCCCGAGCAGCGCTCCGACAAGCGCCCGATGATGAGTGACCTGCGCGAGTCCGGCTCGATCGAGCAGGACGCCGACATCGTGATGCTGCTCCACCGCGAGGACGTCTACGAGAAGGAGTCACCGCGCGCCGGCGAGGCCGACATCATCGTCGCCAAGCACCGCAACGGCCCCACCCGCGACGTGGTCGTCAGCTTCCAGGGCCACTACTCACGCTTCGTGGACATGGCCCACTGATCCTGCCGACGCCGTCGTCGCCTCGCGCCAGGCGCGTGGGCTGACGCCGAACTGCTGCTGGAACCAGCGGGAGAAGGCACTCGGTGCCGTGAAGCCGAGCTGGTAGGCGACGTCGGTGATCGAGTAGCGGTCGTTCCCGAGGTGGCGCTCGGCCAGCCCCGCGCGGGTGGAGCAGAGGATCGAGCTGAACGACTCGCCGTCGTCGGCCAGGTGGCGGTGCAGGGTCCGCCGATCCATGTCGAGGGTGCGGGCCACCTGGTCCACCGAGCACTTTCCGAGCGGCAGGAAGAGCTCGACCAGCTCTCGCACCCGCTCGGTCGAGCCCTGCGCCCGCGGGACGACGAGGGACTCGAGGAACTGCTGGGCGTAGGGCGCCATCAGCGGGTCCGAGAGCGTGTTGTGCGCGTCCAGGTCCCTCGCGTACATCACCAGGCCGGTGAAGTCGTGCTCGAACTGGAGCCCCGGGCCGAAGACCCGGTGCAGGGTCTCCAGGTCGGTGGGTGCCCGGTGCTGGAAGCAGATCGCCAGCGGTCGCCAGCCGTCCCCGACGCACTCACGGATGATGCCGTGCAGGGCCGCGACCCCGAGTGCCCGTGCCTGGTCGGCCGGGGCGGGCTCGCCGAACTCGAACCAGAGACGGATCGTGACGATCTCCGCCGACTCGTCCAGGCGCATGCGGAGGGCCTCGTTGTAGCTGTGCATGTAGCGGAGCAGCAGCGTCAACGCGCTGCGCAGGTCGGGCTCCTCGCGCAGCACCACGCTGAGCGGACCCAGGGTGGAGAGCCGGCGCAGCTCCGCGAGCCTGATCGCGAAGTCCGGCAGCTCCGACGCGGCGGCCGAGGCCTCGAGGAGCCGGGACACGGCAACGGCCGAGACCCAGGTGTCGGGGGCGGCCAGGTCGGCCGGGTCCAACCCGGCATCCCTCATCAGCTGGGCGGCGTCCAGGTCGAGGGAGCGCGCCAGTCCGGCATAGCCGTCGAGGGTGGCGGATCGGACGAGTGGACGCATCAGGTGAGTCGCTTCCGGGGTGTCCCAAAAGGATAAGTACCTCGTCCCCATCGGTAAAGCACCGAGGGGCGGCCGAACTTAACGTTGTGGACATCGAGGAAGTGGCCCGGAGCAGCCAGAGCCGACCCCCACTTCCCCGTCCCGCCCCAGCAGCCGACCGATGCTCGGCGGCACCGTCGTACCCGAACACAGGAGAACCGCACATGGCGAAAGGCATTCGCTTCTACGAGACCGGTGGCCCCGAGGTCATGCAGTGGGAGTCGCTCGAGGTCGGCACCCCCGGCCGCGGGGAGGTCCGTGTGCGGCACGCCGCCGTCGGCCTGAACTTCGCGGACACCTACTTCCGCAGCGGCCTGTACCCCGCACCCCTGCCCGCTGGCATGGGCGTGGAGGCAGCAGGCGTCGTCGAGGAGGTGGGTGCCGGGGTCACCGACTTCGCCGAGGGCGACCGCGTGACCTACACCGGGAGTCCCCTGGGGGCCTACAGCACCGAGCGCGTCATGTCCGCAGACCACCTGATCAAGCTCCCGGACACCATCGCGTTCGAGACCGCGGCGGCGATGACCATGCGCGGTCTCACCTCGGCGTACCTGCTCCGCCGCATCGCGTCGCTGCAGGCCGGCGACACCGTGCTGCTGCACGCCGCAGCCGGCGGGGTCGGCCTGATCTTCACGCAGTGGGCGAGCCTGCTGGGCATCAAGGTGATCGGCAGCGTCTCCACCGACGCGAAGGCCGACGTGGCCCGCGCCCATGGCTGCGAGCACACCGTCGTCTACACCCGCGAGGACGTCGCGACCCGGGTCCGCGAGCTCACCGACGGTGCCGGCGTCCCCGTCGTCTTCGACAGCATCGGCCGGACGACGTACCAGACGTCCATCGACTCGTTGGCGCGCCGCGGCCTGCTCGTCTGCTTCGGCACGGCCTCCGGCCAGGTCCCCCCGATCAACGCCATGGAGCTCGCCATGAAGGGCTCGCTCTACGTGACCCGTCCTGCGCTGGCCGACTACATCGCCGACAAGGACGAGCGCGCCGCCCTGGCGGGTGAGCTCTTCGACCACGTCGGCTCCGGCCGCATCGACGTGGAGATCAACCAGCGCTACACGCTCGACGACGCCGTCCGGGCCCACCAGGACCTCGAGTCCGGCCGCAGCATCGGCTCGTCCGTCTTCGAGCTCGAGTCGGGCCTCTAGCCCGCACCACCCCTGTCCCTCCCGACCACCACAACGAACTGGAGTCCCCCATGACCATCACCGAGTCCCGAGCCACCGAACCGGGCAGCGAGGCGCGTGGCGTCCCGAGCCCGATCGAGGTGCACCGCCTGACCAGCTTCATCGGCGCCGAGCTGCGCAACGTCAGCCTCGCCGACGCTGCGAACGACCCTGCTGTCTTCGCCGAGATCAACCAGCTCCTGCTCGAGCACAAGGTCCTGTTCTTCCGTGACCAGGACATCAGCCGCGCCGAGCACGTCCGGCTCGCCGAGCGGTTCGGTCCCCTCGAGGACCACCCGGTCGCCGGCAGCGACCCGGAGCACCCGGGCCTGGTCCGCATCTACAAGGACCTCGACAGCCCGGCCGAGCACTACGAGAACGCCTTCCACTGCGACGCCACCTGGCGCGAGGCTCCGCCGATGGGCTCGGTGCTCCGCTGCGTCGAGGGCCCGGCCGTCGGAGGCGACACCATCTGGGTCGACATGGTCGAGGCGTACAACCGCCTCCCCGAGACCGTGAAGACGCAGATCGCCGACCTCCGCGCCCGGCACAGCATCGAGGCGACCTTCGGTGCCTCGATGCCGCTCGAGCAGCGGCTCGCGCTCAGGGAGCGGTTTCCCGACGCCGAGCACCCGGTCGTGCGGACCCACCCGGAGACCGGCGAGAAGGCGCTGTTCGTCAACGCGTTCACGACCCACTTCACCAACTTCCACACCCCCGAGAACGTGCGCTACGGCTTCGACTACACGCCCGGTGGCAGCGAGCTCCTCAACTACCTGATCCGCCAGGCGTCCGTCCCCGAGTACCAGGTCCGCTGGCGCTGGACGAACAACAGCTTCGCGATCTGGGACAACCGCTGCACCCAGCACTACGCCGTCCAGGACTACTGGCCCGACGTACGCCGGATGGAGCGCGCCGGGATCGTCGGCGAGAAGACCTTCTGAGCTCAACCGCACACCTGATCCACCACCACCGCACACACCCCAACCGAACGGAGAACCACCATGCACTTCCACGACGACGCACTCTTTCCCGAGGTCCAGGAGAAGCTGGTCATCACCGCTGCCCCCTACGGCCCCGAGTGGGAACCGGCCGACTTCCGCGAGGACCTGCCGCTGACGATGGACGAGCACGTCCAGGCCGCGGTCGACTGCTGGAACGCCGGCGCCACCGTGCTCCACATCCACGTCCGCGAGCTGGACGGGAAGGGCTCCAAGCGGCTCTCGAAGTTCAACGAGCTGCTCGGCCGGCTCCGCGAGGCTGTCCCCGGCATGATCCTGCAGGTCGGCGGCTCGATCTCCTTCGCCCCCGAGGGTGACGGCGCCGACGCGAAGTGGCTCGGCGACGAGGCCCGGCACATGCTGGCCGAGCTCGACCCCAAGCCGGACCAGGTCACCATCGCCATCAACACCAACCAGATGAACATCGTCGACCTGATGACCGACGAGGACATCGCGGGCACCTCGATCGAGCGGCCCGAGGTCTACAAGGCCTACCGCGAGATGTTCGTCCCGGCCGGTCCCGAGTGGGTCGTGGAGCACCTCAGGCGCCTGACCGCCAACGGCATCCAGCCGCACTTCCAGCTGGCGAGCATCCCGCAGCTGGAGACCGTCGAGCGCCTGGTCCGCCGTGGCCAGTACATGGGTCCGCTCAACGTCACCTGGGTCGCGATCGGCGGCGGCTTCGACGGTCCGAACCCCTACAACATGATGAACTTCATCGACCGGGTCCCCGACGGCGCCAGCCTCACCCTGGAGACGCTGATGCGCAGCGTGCTGCCGGTCAACACGATGGCCACCGCCATGGGCCTGCACACCCGTGTCGGCAACGAGGACACCATCTGGGGCCGCAAGGGCGAGAAGATGACCTCGGTCCAGCAGGTCGAGCAGGTCGTGCGCATCGCCAACGAGCTGGGCCGCGAGGTGGCCGACGGCAAGGAAGCCCACGACATCTATCGCATCGGGCAGACCTACGACAGCGTCGACGAGACGCTCGCGCGCCTGGGCTACGCCCCCAACCGCAAGCCCGGCGAGCTCGGTTTCACCTTCCACGCCTGAGCACACGCCCGACGCACCAGGCCCGCACCGGGCCCGAACGGGGCGCGGGTGCCACGCACCCGCGCCCCACCCACCCGCCTGATCGCGGACTCCCGTCCGCGCCCTGAACCGCCCGACCTTGGGAGCACCAGATGCCACCGCACGCCACCGACGTCCTCGAGCGTCCGTCCCTGACCATCCCGGCAGCAACGACCCGGTCGCGGGTCTTCCCGCTGCTCGTCTTCGCCCTGACCTTCGGGCTGCTGCTGTCCGACTACATGTCGCGCCAGGTCCTCTCGGCCGTCTTCCCGTTCCTCAAGGTCGAGTGGTCCCTGACCGACACCCAGCTCGGTGCGATGACCAGCATCGTGGCCCTGACCGTCGGCCTGCTCGCGGTCCCGCTGTCCCTGCTGGGCGACCGCTGGGGACGGTCCAGGGCCATCGTCGCGATGGGCGCCCTGTGGAGCCTCGCGACCCTCGGCTCGGCCGTCGCTGCGAACTACGACCAGATGATGATCGCCCGCCTCTTCGTCGGGCTCGGCGAAGCGGCGTACGGAAGCGTCGGCCTCGCCGTCGTGCTGATGGTCTTCTCACCGGCCAGGCGTGCGTCGCTGTCGGGTGCCTTCATGGCCGGCGGCTCGTTCGGCTCGGTGCTCGGTGTCTTCCTCGGCGGCATCCTCGCCGTGCACCTCGGCTGGCGCTGGTCCTTCGGCGTGATGGCCCTGCTCGGCCTCGTCCTGGTCGCCCTCTACCTGCTGCTGATCAACGACGCGAAGCTCGCCCGCAACCAGCACCCCGGCAACCTGCCGACCGGCACCACCTCCGGCCGGGTCCGGCGTGCGAAGCTCCGCACCCTCGTCTCCACCCCCTCGGTCATCTGCGCCTACCTCGGCAGCGGCCTGCAGCTCTTCGTCGTCGGCTCGCTGTTCGCCTGGATGCCGAGCTACCTGAACCGTGCCTATGGGCTCGCCCCCGACAAGGCGGGGATCGCGGCCGCCGGTTTCATCCTGCTGATGGGCGTCGGGATGATCGTGTGCGGCATGGTCACCGACCGGCTCACCCGCACCCGGCCGATCCGGAAGTGGACCACCGCTCTCGTCTACTCCGCGCTGTCGCTGGTGCTGCTGCCCCTGGGCTTCGCCCAGGACCCGGGCACGCTGCAGCTGGTGCTGATCGCGGTCGGTGCCTTCTTCGCTGCTGGGACGACGGGTCCTGCCGGCGCGATGGTCGCGAACCTGACCCCCGCGTCGATCCGCGCCACCGCCTTCGGCACCTTGACCCTGGCCAACAACCTGCTCGGCCTCGCTGCCGGCCCGTTCGTCGTCGGCCTCCTCGCCGACCGGCTCGGGCTGGTCGACGCGATGAAGATCGTGCCGCTCGTCTCGGTGCTCGCGATCGCCGCGCTCCTCGTCGGCCGCAAGGCCTACCCGAGCAGCATCCGCCGAGCCGGCGCCGTCGCCTCGGCCTGATCCATCCACCTCGAAAGGAGACCCGGCATGATGCTTCGGGAATCGTCCACCACCGTCATCGTGCCGGGCCTCCGCGGGCACGTCGAGGACCACTGGCAGACGCGGCTCGCCGCCAAGCTGTCCGACGTCGTCGTCGTTCCTTCCTTCGACCGACCCAAGCGTGACCTCGCCGGTCGGGTCGCGGACCTCCACCGCGTGGTCTCCGAGGCTCGTGGACCCGTGACGATCGTCGCCCACAGTGCAGGCGTCCTCACCACGGTGCACTGGGCCTGCCACCACGACCTGCCGGTGCACGGCGCCCTGCTGGCCACCCCTCCCGACCTGGCCCGGCCGCTGCCGGCGGTCTACCCGTCGCTGCGCGAGCTCGAGGACAGCGGCTGGCTGCCGATTCCCCAGCAGCGACTGAGGTTTCCCAGCATCCTCGCGGCCAGCACCGACGACGAGCTGGGGGACTTCGACAACGTGCGGGCCCTGGCCGATGCCTGGGGCAGCCGGTTCATCGACATCGGACCCGTCGGGCACCTCAACCCCGCCTCGGGGTACGGCGAGTGGCCCGGCGCCGAAGCACTGCTGGACGTGCTCGGTGGCATGTTGCACCGTGCCGAGCCGCACCTCGATGTGGCGGGCTGAGCGATGACCTTCATGGACACCCGCCCGAAGGTGCTCGAGGAGCTCCCTCCGGCGAACCAGCCGGCGACCGCGCACGCACCCGGCACCACCTGGGTCGAGGTCGCGGTTCCCCTGGTCGTGATGGCCCTCGGGCTCGGCGGAGCGGTGCTCGGACACCGCCTCGTCCCGCAGGTCGGGATCCTCACCTGGGCGATCGGCCTGGGCGTCGCCACGGCGAACCTCGGGATGCTGCCCCGTTCCGGGAGCAAGCAGCTCGGCCGGGTGACCAAGAAGCTGCTCCGCGTCGGCATCGTGCTGCTCGGGTTCTCGGTCTCCTTCGCCTCCATCGCCGCTCTCGGCCTGCCACTGATCGCTGTCGTCGCCGGCAGCCTGGTGACCACCCTCGTCCTCACGACCTGGTTGGGGCGTCGGCTCGGCCTCAGTGCCCCCCGCGCCCTCCTGATCGGCACCGGCTTCTCGATCTGCGGAGCCTCGGCGATCGCGGGCATGGAGGAGACCGCAGGTGCCGACGAGGAGGACGTCACCGTCTCGATCGCGATGGTCACGCTCTTCGGGACCCTGGCGCTCGTGCTCCTTCCCCTGCTCCAGGGACCGCTCGGCCTCACGGACCTGCAGCTCGGCATGTGGTCGGGGGCCAGCATCCACGAGGTCGGCCAGGTGGTCGCGGCGGCCAGCCCGGCCGGCGCGGCCGCGGTCTCGGTGGCGGTCGTCGTCAAGCTCACCCGTGTCGTGATGCTCGCGCCCGTGGTCGCCGCGGTCAGCGTGATGCAGCGGATGACCTCTCCGGTCGCCCCGACGGGCAAGGGCAGGACCCCGATGGTGCCGCTCTTCGTGATCGGCTTCCTCGCCTGCGTCGCCCTGCGGAGCACCGGGCTGCTGCCGGAGAGCGCCCTGGGCTGGATCACCCACGTCCAGGTCGCCGCGCTCGGTGCAGCGTTGTTCGGCATGGGCTGCAGCGTCCGGATCGCCTCGCTCTTCAAGGGGAGCGGAGCCGTGATGGTCGTGTCGACGGTCGGCACCCTCCTCATCGGGGCACTGTCGCTGGCCGGGATCCTCCTGGTCACCGGCCACTGAGGAACTCACCACCAGGATCGTGCCCGGCCGCCCGAGCGGCTGCCGGGGCGGAGGATCGGAAACCGATGCAGCTCGTGGACGACGAATCGCTGGCCCCGGAACAACCGGGGAGCAGCACCACCGCCTTCGTCAAGGCGTTGGCGCGAACCCCCCGCCTGGCCGACCGGACCAGCACGGTGGCCGGTGGCGTGGTCGCGGCCCTCGCCGGGCGCACGACGCTCGACCCGGTGAAGGGAGACCGCCGGTTCAGCGACCCGGCGTGGTCGATGAACCCGGTCTACCGCCGGCTCGCGCAGGCCTATCTGACCGTCGAGCGGGCCATCGGCGAGGCCGTCGAGGACGCCGACGTCGACTGGCCCACGCGCGAGCGGGCCCGGTTCGTGGCCGGCATCGTCGCGAGCGCTCTCGCACCGACGAACACGTTGGCGGGCAACCCGGCCGCGCTCAAGCACGCCTTCGACACCGGCGGGCTGAGCCTGGTCCGGGGCGGGCGCAACCTGCTGGCCGACGTACGGCACAACAAGGGGATGCCGCGGCAGGTGGACAGCAGTCCCTTCCGGGTCGGCGACAACATCGGCGCGACCCCGGGGAAGGTGGTCTACCGCAACGACGTGGTGGAGATCATCCAGTACGCGCCGACCACGCCGACGGTGCACGCGGTGCCCCTCCTGATCGTCTGGTCGGTGATCAACCGCTACTACGTCCTCGACCTCGCCAAGGACCGCAGCTTCATCGAGTACGCCGTGGGCCAGGGCTTCCAGGTCTTCGTCACCAGCTGGCGCAACCCCGGGCCCGAGCACGGCGACTGGGATCTCGACACGTATGCCGAGGCGCTCCTCCAGGCCACCGACGCCGTCCAGGAGATCAGCGGCAGCGACACGATCGGGACGATCGGGTTGTGCGCCGGCGGACAGCTGCTGGCCGCCACGATGGGCTACCTGGCCGAGGTCGGGGACGACCGCGTGGCTCACGCGGCGTTCGGCGTCAGCCAGCTCGACATGTCGGTCCCGAACGTCGCGGGACTCGCACTCCACCCGGCGCTGCTCACCGCGGCACGTGCGGCCACCGAGGTGGCGGGTGTGGTCGACGGGCGGTCCATCGCCGCGGTCTTCTCCTGGCTGCGGCCCAACGAGCTGGTCTGGAACCAGTGGGTGAACAACTACCTGATGGGCAAGGAGCCCCCGCAGTACGACGTCCTCGCCTGGAACAACGACACCACCCGGTTGCCCGGCGCCGTGCAGCGTGACTTCCTGTCGATCGCGATGAGCAACCTGCTCGCCACCCCAGGAGGTCTGACGGTGCTCGGCGCGCCGGTCGACCTCGGCTGCGTCGTCACCGACACCTACGTCGTCGGTGCCGAGACGGACCACCTCGTCCCGTGGCACGGTGCCTACCGGACGACCCAGGTGTTCGGCGGTGACTCCACCTTCGTGCTCTCGGGTGGCGGACACATCCAGCACCTGGTCAATCCGCCGGGCAACCCCAAGGCGCACTTCCGCACCGGGCAGGAGGCCGGCCCGGACCCGGAGGCCTGGCTCGCCGAGTCGACCCGGGAGCAGGGCACCTGGTGGGTGCACTGGGCCGAGTGGGCGAAGGCCCGTTCGGGCGAGGAGCGTCCGGCCCAGCGATCCCTCGGTAGCAGGTGGCACCGCCCGATCGAGGCCGCGCCCGGTCGTTACGTGCTGGAGCCGTGAGCATCCGGCCGGCGGAGCCGAGCGGACGAATGTCCCGAAAGATCAAGGGATCTGTCCCGATCGGCACAGCGGTCGCCGCCGGGCGAACCTAGCCTTCTGGGAAGGGCCGAGAGGTCACCAGTGCACAGCGAGGGAGAGCGTCGTGATCATCTGCCAGTGCGCCGTCGTGAGTGACCGTTCGGTGACCGAGGCCGTGGCCTCGGGCGCTCGCAGCCTCGCGCAGGTGTGCCGCGCCACCCAGGCCGGACGTGACTGCGGGTCGTGCGTCTTCGCCGTACGCCGCGTGCTCACCGAGCACCGGCTCCCGGTGCCGTCCGCGGTCGCAAACTGAGACACGGTGCTGCCTTCGGCCCTGCCTACGTTGACTACGGCAGGGCTGTGGGACGACGTGAGGTCGCCCGTCCGGCCGTGGAGAGGAGCGCGGAGACGATGAACGACACGACCGACGGGGCGGGTGCGCCCTCCGGGGAGACGTTCCGGCTGATGTACCTCAGCCACGACCTGATCGATCCCGAGGACAGCAAGCGCGCCCTGGGTGACCTGTTCTCCGAGGCACGGAGGAACAACAAGAGCCGGAACATCACCGGCGCCCTCCTGGTCACCGGGCAGACGTTCATCCAGACGCTGGAAGGCGAGGAGGCCGTGGTCCGCGAGGTCTACGAGACGATCCGGCGCGACAAGCGGCACGACCGCGTGGAGCTGCTGGAGACGGGCACGGTGCCGGAGCGCGTCTTCGGGCACTGGTCGATGGCGCGGGTCTCGGAGGACGGCGAGCCCGACATCCCCCTGATCGCGCACACGGACGGCATCTCGCCGGCGGCCGGCCGGCGCATCACGCCCGCGGCCGCACAGGTCCTCGACACCATGCGCGAGGCGGCCGCCCGGATGGCGGCCACCTAGGGAAGCAGCACGAACCGCGTGCCGGCCCGGCCTGCAGCCGTCGCCTGCCAGGCCTCGGCCACGCGGTCGAGGTCGAGGTCCTGGCGCGCCACCTGCATGCGGCCCGCGGCAGCGTGCTCGGCGATCCGGGTGACGGCCTCGGCCCGCTGGGCCACGGAGATCGCGTTGTTCGTGTAGCCGAGGACCGAGATCGACCGGCTCCGCAACGTCGCCGACGAGAACGTCGACGTGTCACCCGACGCGCCGCCGAGCGTGACCAGCCGCCCGTGGTCGCCGAGCACCTGGGTAGCTGCGGCAGCGGAGGCACCGAAGACCGGGTCGACGACGACGTCGACCGGACCGGCGCAGGCCGCGGCAAGACGTGCGGTCAGCTCGACCACGTCGTCGACGACCTCGACCACCTCGTCGGCACCGGCCGCGCGGGCACGGTCCGCAGCTTCCGCGGAGCGGCACGCGGCGACCACCTGTCCGGCCCCGAGCACCCGGGCTGCGCCGATCGCCGACTGGCCGACGGCCCCGCCGCCACCGAGCACCAGGACGCGCTCACCGGGCTGCAGACCCGCGCGCCAGGTCAGCGACATCCAGGCCGCCACGGCCGACAGGCCGAGCGCTGCGAGGGCCGTGTCGGTCACGTCCGCGGTGACCGGCACCAGGTCGTCGTCCGCGACCGCGCACCAGGTGGCCAGGGAGCCGTCCCCGTCCACCATCCCGGCGCTGGTGGCGAACCAGACCCGCGTCCCGGGCGGCACCGCGTCGGACTCCTCCACCACGCCGACGCCCTGCACGCCCGGGACGTAGGGCGTGCGCCGGCGCCCGAAGTACGACGTGCCCGAGGCGCACAGCACGTCGAGGGGCACGACGGGCGCGGCACCGACCCGGACGAGTGCACCGCTCGTGCGCACCGGGGCGGGATGCTCGCCGACCACGGGGACCGTGCCGAGCTCGCGGACGAGGGCAGCGCGCATGTCAGGTGGAGATGTCGGGGTAGGGCAGCAGCAGGTGCTCCATCGCCTTGCCGTAGGCGATCTGGTACTCCAGCGGACCGTGGTCGCGCTCGAACATCGCGATGAACAGCGTCAGCGTCAGGAACGGGTGGGCGCCCATCGAGAACAGCCGCACGTGGTCCTGCTCGATCAGCGCGCTGCGCTCCTCGGCGGTGAAGGCCAGCCAGGTCGACTGCTCCTGGTCGACGCAGTTCAGCAGCCGGTTGGCCATCTCCGACTCCCACCAGGCGACCAGCTCCTCCGGCTCGGCGCGGTAGCGCTCCACCAGCTCAGGGTCGCGGTCGACGGTGAACAGGAACTTGTCGAGGAGGTACTTGCTCACGAGAGTGCCCCTTCCGGGTACCAGGTGAAGTAGGCCTCCATCGTGTGGAAGAGGTCGAGCGAGTCGACGTGGTCGGCCTTGATGCCGTCGCCGGCGACCCCCATCATCAGCATGAAGTCCATGAAGCCGTGGGTGGCGTTGCCCGGCAGGTGCAGGCTGTCCAGGGTGACCTCGCCGAGGCATCCCTCGAGGTCGCCGCGCGCGATCCAGTCCACCGCCTTGCGGTCGAACTCCGGGTCGGGCCCGTGCTCGCCGAACTGGCGGGGGCCGCCGAGCTCGAGGGACAGGTGCCCGGTGCCGATGATCGCCACCCGCTTGTCGACCGGCCACGACTCCACCAGCTGACGGATGGTGCGGCCGAGCTGGACGAACCGCTTCGGCTGCGGCAGCGGCGGCGCGAAGATGTTGGTGTAGATCGGCACGATCGGCAGGTCCGCCTCGGGCCGCAGCGTGATGATCGGGCAGGTGATGCTGTGGTCGATCCGCAGCTCGTTGCTGAAGGCCAGGTCGAAGTCGGCGTCCAGCCCGTTGCGCAGGATGTGCGCGGCGAGTGCCTCGTCGCCCTCGAGGCGCATCCGGGGCAG
Organism: uncultured Actinomycetota bacterium; assembly: GCA_963797525.1. Taxonomy (GTDB): domain Bacteria; phylum Actinomycetota; class Actinomycetes; order Propionibacteriales; family Nocardioidaceae; genus Marmoricola. The sequence goes on along the minus strand of CAWCPT010000009.1, from coordinate 211,573 downwards.
GCCGAACTCGCGCTCCTCGTTGTGCCAGTTGGCGTCGAAGTACGGCGCCTTGCCGACCAGGAACTGCGGCATGTTGTCCAGCCACAGCTGGTGGAAGTGGTCGCTGCCGACCATCACGAGGATGTCGGGCCGGGCCCGGGTGAGGGTCTCGCGGAAGGCCTCGATCTTGCTGACCCACTCGTCGGCGAAGGGCGGTCGGTCGGCGCCGACCGACGTGCTGGCGCGGTAGTAGAACGGGTGGTGCGTCGAGGCGATGACGGCGCAGACGGTGGCCATCAGGCTCCTCCCTCCGGCTCGGACCCGTTCTCCGGGTCGGTGGGGTCGACGTACGCCGCGTTGCGGTCGACGGTCAGGTAGATGTCGTTGCCGATCGGGCGTCGGCGCTCCTCGGCGAGCTGGCCCAGCAGCCCGGCCGCCCGGGCCAGCAGCGCGAAGCCGCGCAGCAGCTCGACCGGCAGGCCGAGGTCGGCGAGCGCTGCCCCGCACACCCCGGCCCCGTTGAGCGGCAGGCGGCGTCCCAGCACCTGCTCGTGCACCCGTCCGATCGCCTCGAAGAGCCGCAGGTGCGGGCCGCGCAGCCCTTCCTCCTCGGCGATCGCGATCAGCACCGGCGTTCGCGGGTCGCCCTCCTTGTGGACCGGGTGCCCCAGGCCCGGGACGAAGCGCTTGGCCGCGCGGGTCTCGGTGACGGCCTGCAGCGCGAGCGCGTCCCAGCCGGCGTCGTCGTCGCGGCAGGTCGCCCTCGTGCTGCTCCAGCACCTCGTGCAGGTAGCTGCCGCAGTCCTCGGTGACGCCGAGGAACCGCGACCCGCCGCCGAGCAGGCCGGCGGCCAGGGCGCCCTGGAGCGAGTCGGGGGCGGAGAGGTAGGTGACCCGGGCGGCGATCGCGGTCGGCGTGAACCCGTGGTCGGCCAGCGCGACCAGCACCGACTCGAAGACCCGCACCTCGCCCGGCGTCGGGCCGCCGCATCGCGACCAGCCAGAAGGCCAGCTCCCCGAAGCCGACCTTGCCCATCAGGTCCGCCGTGAGGTCCTGGCCCAGCAGACCGATGTGGTCCGGCGGTCGAGGTGCCCGAGCGAGGTCGGGAACTCCAGGCCGTCGATCTCGTGCGGATCGGTCACGGTCGTCCTCTCCCTCGGACGTGGCGTCGAGCCACGCGCCGGATCTCGGCGCCGTGCTCGTCCAGGGACGGCGGGGGGAGCCGGTAGTCGGCCGGGCTCTCGGAGAACCGGATCGGGTTGCGGATCGACGGCATCGCGTCGGCTCCGACCTCCACGACCGGCTCGAGGCCGACGTCCTCGGCGAAGGCGACCCCGGCGTCCACGGTGTTGATCGGGCCGCACGGGACACCCGCGGCGATGATGTCCCGGAACCACTCCATGGCGGTGCGGGTCTGCAACCGCGCGGTGAGCAACGGCCGCAGCTGGTCCCGGTTGGCGGTGCGGTCCTCGTTGCGGGCGAAGCGGGGGTCGTCGGCGAGCTCGGGTACGCCGAGGACCGCGGTCAGCTTGCGGAACTGCCCGTTGTTGCCGGCGGTGACGATCAGGTCGCGGTCCGAGCACGGGAACGGCTCGTAGGGGAACAGGCTGGGGTGGCTGTTCCCCATCCGCATCGGTACGACGCCGCCCGCGACGTACGCGCTCGACTGGTTCACCATCCCGGACAGGGCCGAGGAGAGCAGGTTGACCTCGACGTGCTGCCCGGTGCCGGTCTCGTGCCGCCGGTGCAGGGCGGAGAGCACCCCGATCGTGGCGTGCAGCCCGGCCATCACGTCGAAGACCGAGACCCCGGCCCGGAACGGATCGCCGTCGGGATCGCCGGTGAGGCTCATCAGGCCGGAGATGGCCTGGACGATCAGGTCGTAGCCGGGCAGCACCCGCCCCTCGGGACTGGTGCCGAAGCCGCTGATGGAGGCGTAGATGATCCGCTCGTTGGTGGCAGCGACGGAGTCGTAGTCCAGCCCGAAGCGGGCCAGGCCACCGGGACGGAAGTTCTCGATCATCACGTCCGCGCGGCGCGCCAGCTCCTGGGCGGCGGCCACGTCGTCGGGGTCCTTCAGGTCGAGCGCGATCGAGCGCTTGTTGCGGTTGATCCCCAGGAAGTACGTCGCGACGCCGTCGCGCAGCGGGGGCGACCAGGTGCGGGTGTCGTCGCCCTGCGGACCCTCCACCTTGACCACCTCGGCGCCGAGGTCGGCGAGCAGCATCGTGGCGTAGGGACCGGCCAGGATCCGGGAGAAGTCGGCGACCAGCAGGCCGGCGAGCGGGCCCGGAAGGTGCGGCCGTCTGGTCCTCGTCCATGCACGCTCCGTCTCATTCCGCGACAAATGCGGACACACGTCCGCCGATCGGTCCACCGCAGTCTTGGACGCCCGTGAGGCTCTGTCAAGGAACTCTTGACGACGGCGAGTGATCGCGGTCACAGTGGCCGCACAGCCTGATGCCCGCAGACCGGACACCTGTCCGCATTCGGAGGAGCGATCCGATGACCCACTCACGAGGCCCCGACCCCCGCCGTCCCGTCGTGCTGCGCGGCGGCACCGTGCTCACCATGGACGACGCCCACACCGTCCTCCTGGCCGGCGACGTGCTCGTCGTCGGCGACCGGGTCGAGGCCGTGGGGGAGAACCTCGCGGTGCCGGACGGCACCCAGGAGATCGACGCCTCGGGCGGCATCGTGATGCCCGGCATGATCGACACCCACCGGCACATGTGGCAGACCGCGATGCGTGGCTACGGCGCCGACTGGACCCTGACGCAGTACTTCGTCTGGTACTACCTCGAGCACGGGAAGACCTTCCGTCCCGAGGACGTCCACGCCGGCAACCTGCTCTCGGCCTGGGACGCGCTCGAGGCGGGCGTGACCACCACCGTCGACTGGTCCCACGGCCTGCAGACCGTCGAGCACGCCGACGCCGCGGTCGACGCGTTGCAGGCTGTCCCGGGCCGGTTCGTGCTCGCCTACGGCAACATCCAGGCCGGGCCGTGGGAGTGGACCGCCGACCCCGCCGTGCGCGACTTCTTCGAGCGACGACGCACGGGCGCCGGCGACATGCTCGGCTTCCAGCTCGCCTTCGACGTCACCGGCGACCCGTCCTTCCCGGAGAAGGCCGCCTTCGAGGTGGCCCGCGAGCTCGGGCTGGCGGTCACCACGCACGCGGGCGTCTGGGGCGCCACCAACGACGACGGCATCCGGCTGATGCACGAGAACGGGTTCATGACCCCCGAGTCGATCTACGTGCACGCGGCCACCCTGAGCACCGACTCCTACCACCGGATCGCCGCGTCCGGCGGCTCGGCGTCGGTCTCGACCGAGTCCGAGCAGAGCGCCGGCCAGGGCTACCCGCCCACCTGGCAGCTGCGCCGCCACGACATCCCCGTCTCGATCTCGATGGACACGAGCGTGTGGTGGAGCAGCGACCTGTTCAGCGCGATGCGCACGACGCTGGGCGCCGACCGCTCGCGCGAGCACCTCGAGGCCCACGCCGCGGGCGAGACCGTGACCAACGTGCACCTGCGCGCCGAGCAGGTCGTCGAGTGGGCCACCCGCGGTGGCGCGCACGCCCTCGGGCGCGACGACCTCGGGTCGCTCGAGCCCGGCAAGAAGGCCGACGTGGTGCTGATCAAGAACGACCGCTCCCCGGTGTCCTTCCCGGTGCTCCACCCCTACGGCCAGGTGGCCTTCCAGGCCCAGCGCGGCGACGTGCACACCGTCATCGTCGACGGCCGGGTGGTCAAGCACGAGCACGAGCTGGTGGGGTACGACGCAGCGGCGGTCCGCTCGACCGTCGAGGCGACCGTGGACCACCTGCGCGGCGCGCTCGGCGAGGAGGTGTGGCAGCAGGGGATGAACCCGCAGCTGCCCGAGGACGGCGAGGTGCTCGACAACCCCTACCAGTACACCGGCTACAAGTCGGACTCCACGCACGGCGCCCGCGGCTCGGTGTTCGGCGAGCCGGGCTCGGGCGTGACCCGGGAGTCCTAGGCTCGGCGCCTGCACGCACGCTGCCACACGGGATCGAGGGAAGCCATGGCCGGACGGGGAGAGGGGCCCGACTTCGTCGAGTCGCTGGCCCGGGGGCTCGACGTGCTCGCGTGCTTCGACGCCTCCCACCGGAGCATGGCGCTGAGCGAGGTCGCGACCCGCGCCGGGCTCGCGAGGCCGACCGCGCGACGGCTGCTGCTCACCCTGGAGGAGCTCGGCTTCGTGCGCTCGACCGAGAGCGGCTTCGTGCTCACCCCGAAGGTGCTCACGCTCGGGATGGCCTACGTCTCGGCGCTGGGGCTGTGGGACATCGCCCGCCCGCACATGGAGGACCTCGTCGGCCGCACGGGTGAGTCCTCGTCGATGGCGCAGCTCGACGGCTCCGACATCGTCTACGTCGCCCGGGTCTCGGTGCCCAAGATCATCGCGCTGCGCGTCGACATCGGCACCCGCTTCCCCGCGCCGCAGACCTCGCAGGGCAAGGTGCTGCTCGCCGCCCTCGACCAGGACACCCTCGACAGCCACCCTCGCCGAGCCGAGCCGGGCCGGGCTTCCGCCCTACATCGGCCAGACGGCCGACCAGCTGCGCGAGGAGCTGACCCGGGTGCGCGCCCGCGGATGGGCGCTGGCCGACGAGGAGCTCGCCCCCGGCGTACGGTCGGTGGCCGCGCCGGTGCGCGACGGCCAGGGCCGCGTGCGCGCCGCCATGAACGTCACGGTGCACGCCGCCGAGACCACGACCGACCACCTGCTCGGGCACCACCTGCCACTCCTGCTGCGGGCAGCCGGTGACGTCAGCGCCGAGTGGGCGCTGTGGGAGGAGCGGCCGCACGTCGAGACCGCGGTGGCAGCCGGTGGCTCCTCTGCTCCGGGTTGACGATCGGGGTCGAGCGAGCGACGCGGACCCAGTCGACCTGGGGGTCAGCCCTCGCTGGCAGGCAGCGACTGGAGGAACTGCTCCACCAGCTGCTGTTGCTGCTCGGCCGTCGCGTTGCCCAGCTCCAGGGTGTGGCCCTCGACCGTGATCTTCAGCGTCCGTTGGCTGGTGGAGGGACCACGCTGGAGCCACGAGCGGATCGTGGTGACGACGGATCCCACCAGCGCCGCCGAACCCTTCAGCTGAACCAGCAGGGCACCCACCGCCGCGAGCTCGAGACCCTTGCTTCCCAGTGGGGCCGGGCCGGCCGCGACCGGGACGACGGAGTCGACGTCGAGCTCGAGCAGCTCCAGACGCAGGTTGCCGGTGAGCTCGTCGAGAGCATCGGGATCGGCGCCGGTGTCCACCAGCTCGATGGTCAGCTCCATGGTCATCTGTGCGCACCCCTCGCGTCGGACTCGACGACACTGGACACGACTCGACCACGCGTTCCCCGGCGCGTCAACCGCTCCGAACCCGGTGGCAGGGGACTGCGAACTGCCGTATACCTGAACGATGTCTGGCGTCCAGGAGGAGCGAGTGGGTCCCGGGTCATGGGAGGGCGAGCGCAGGTTCGCCCTGCTCGTGGCCACGACACGCTATGCCGATCCCGCACTGCGCGCACTCAGGGCACCGTCCGCTGACGCGATCGCCCTGCGCGACCTCCTCGACGACTCCGAGGTCGGTGGCTTCTCGGTCACCTCGGTGATCGACGAGAAGGCCCCGGGGATCAGGCTGGCCATCGAGGACTTCCTGGTCGACCGCAGCCCGGACGACGTCGTCCTGGTCTACCTCTCGTGCCACGGGCTGATGGACCTCCGGCGGCGGCTGTACTTCGCGGCCAGGGACACCCTGAAGAACCGGCTGGCGTCCTCGGGCGTCGAGGCGCACTGGCTCCTCGAACAGCTCGAGGACTGCCGCGCCCGGCGACAGGTGGTCATCCTCGACTGCTGCTTCAGCGGTGCCTTCGCCCAGGGCTCCAAGGGCGACGACGACCTGGGGCTGGGAGAGCGGCTGATGGGAGAGGGCCGGGGCCGGGTGGTGCTCACGGCGTCCCGGGGGACGGAGTACTCCTTCGAGGGCGAACCCGTGGAGGGCGCGACCGAGGAGGGGTCGGTGTTCACCAGCGCGCTGGTCGAGGGAATCAGCACCGGTGCAGCCGACTCGGACTCCGACGGTTATGTCACGGTCGACGACGCGTACGCCTTCGCCTTCGAGAAGGTCAGGCAGGGCGGAGCCCAACAGACCCCGCAGCGCTGGCTGTACGGCGCGGAGGGCTCGATCGTGCTGGCACGATGCCCACCGCAGACGGCACCAGCGCGAGCAGACCCGGAGGCGGAGCGCTCGGGAGCAGCGGCCGCGCCGTCGTCCCACGGCTCACCACCGATCACGCCTCCGCCGGCCGCACCTGCCTCGGCCGAGGGACGACAACGCTTCCCGCACCGCGTCCGGTACGCCGTCGTCGCGGGCCTGGTCCTGCTCGCCCTGATCGCGGGCGGCGCGCTGCTCGTGCACGCGCTCGGGTCCGACGCCGACAATGGTGGGGGCGGCGCCTCGGGAAGCTCGGATCCCGTCGTGCGCACCTTCAGCCAGGCAGGCCCTTGGCGGCTCGGGATCAGCGACCAGCTGGACGGGGAGGACGCCGGTTGCTACGTCACGGTCTCGGGCCGGGACGGCAGTGACCCCCAGGAGTTCGCCAAGGTGTTCGGGACCAAGAGCTTCCAGATGCACCGCACGGGCGACCTCCGCTACCGGGCCAGTGACCCGCACTGCGTGGTCGTCCCGAGGGCAGGCCCGGGAACGCTGCCGCTGCCGTCCGTGCTCACGTGCTGCCCGGGGGACTCCGAGGCCTTCAAGGCGGACGGCCCGATCGAGGTGACGATGACGAGCGACAAGAGGTGTGACTTGACGCTCAATGCCGTCGACGACGGACGGACGGTGGACTTCAGCCCGCAGGACGACTCGAAGAAGACCGTCCTCCTGGATCCCGCCGACGCGGACGCGGTCTACTTCGCCAACACCGAGTGCGCGTTCCGCGTCGCGAAGGCCCCGTAGCCCTCGTGGAGGTGGCGCACCGGACAGGTCCGGTGCGCCACTGACCGGAGGCGGTCTACGAGGGTGAGTCGGTCGCGAGCTCCGCGTTCGTCGCCACGTCGTCCGAGACCTTAGTCAGCGTGTTGATGCTGACGTGCGGCCAGCTGATCCGGCCCGGCAGGCCGTCACGACGCGGGAAGAAGTCGAGCATCACGACCTGGAGGTACTGCATCTGCAGCACCACCAGCCCGTCGGGCTCCGGAGCCAGCTCCTGGATCCAGAACGTCGCCTTCATCGAGGCGGCGTCGGCCCGCTTGACCACGAACGGGATGTTCTTGATCCCGCCGGTGGGGTTGGTCGAGTCGAACTCCAGGACCGTCGTCTGGGTGAACGTCTGGCCCGGCGGTCCCCGCCTCGAGGAGCAGGTGTGGCGCCATCGGGTCGAAGCCCGGGGAAGCCGGGGAAGCCGACGTTGCCCTTGAACGGGTTGTCGTGGAAGTGCTTGTACGGCGCCAGGTAGGGGTTGTTCTCGATGTCCGGCGTCACTCCCGACGGCAGTCCGTCGATGGCCGGGACCGGCGCCAGTCCTGGCTGGAAGGTGCCGTGACCGAGCGCGAGCACCGCGTCACCGTGGGGGATCGTCCCGAGCCGGGCGATGTCGAACCCGGCGGTGCCGATGCGGTTCTTCATGTGCAGGAACAGGCCGGGCTCGTGGTGGATCGCGTTGCCCGGGAGTCCGGTCACGGTGCTGGCCGGCTCGTCGACGACGGCCACCTGGTGGATGACCTGCTCGTAGTCCAGGGTGACGACCTTCTGGTCGATCTGCTTCTCGTGGTCGTCGGTGACGCCGCGGTTGGGCACGGCCTTGTCGACGAGGCTGAAGTTGAGCTCCTCGTCGTACTGGTTGAGCAGCAGCCGGTAGTCGAGCCGTCCCGGCTGGGCGAACGGCAGCGCGATCATGTTCCACCCGCGCCCCTGGCCCACCCAGCGCCCGGGAAGCGTCCCGAACGGCCCCAGCTCCTTGTCGAAGGGTTGGGCCACCGCGATGTGGCGGTTCTCCCCGTCGATCGTGTCGATCTGTGTGTCGGTCGTCATGACCACTCCTCGTGAAGTTGCGTGGCCCCTGTCCGGACAGACCGGGGCTCTGGTCTCTGCACGAAGAGGCCGATCCGGGTCTCGTAAATACCGACGCGACTGCGGCGCGCACAATGGCGCGGTGCGCGCTGTCTACTTCGAGAAGTTCCTCGGCCCGGTGACCGTCGAGCGTCTTCCCGACCCGGCACCTCCGCCGGACGGCGTCGTCGTGGAGGTGCACGCCACCGGTCTGTGCCGCAGCGACTGGCACGCCTGGGCGGGCCACGACCGCGACGTGCCGCTGCCGCACGTGCCCGGCCACGAGCTGTGCGGCACGGTCGCGGCCGTGGGCGCGGACGTCACCGGCTGGACGGTCGGCGACCGGGTCACCTCGCCCTTCGTCTGCGGCTGCGGGCGCTGCGAGTGGTGCGCCGCCGGGCAGTCGCAGGTGTGCCCCGACCAGACGCAGCCGGGCTTCACGCACTGGGGCTCGTACGCCGAGCTGGTCGTCCTGCGTGCCGCCGACACCAACCTGGTGGCGGTGCCCGACTCGGTCAGCGACGGCGCAGCGGCCAGCCTGGGCTGCCGGTTCGCCACGGCCTATCGCGCGTTGACCGGCCGGGCGGCGGTCCGCGAGGGCGAGTGGGTGACCGTCGTCGGGGCCGGCGGCGTCGGCCTCAGTGCGGTGATGATCGCCGTCGCCCTCGGAGCGCGGGTGGTCGCGGTCGACACCAACCCGCTGTCCCTGCAGCGCGCGTCGCAGCTCGGTGCGGAGCACACCGTCGTCGCCGGAGAGTCGGACCTCGCGCGAGCGGTGCACGACCTGACCGGCGGTGGCAGCCACGTCGCGATCGACGCGGTCGGCTCGCCGGAGACCTGCTCCGACAGCATCCTGTCGCTGCGTCGGCAGGGCAGGCACGTGCAGGTCGGGCTGCTGCCGTCGGTCGCGGGCCTGCCGCCGTTGCCGATGGAACGGGTGATCGGCTGGGAGCTCGACGTGCTCGGCAGCCACGGCCTCGCCGGCAGCCGACTACCCGGCGCTGCTCGCCCTGGTCGAGAGCGGGGTGCTCGCCCCGCAGGACCTCGTCGGCGAGACCGTCGACCTCGAGGAGGCGGCGCGCCGGCTGCCCGTCCTCGACTCCGCCTCACCGGTCGGGATGACGATGCTCGACCCGCGGAGGTGAGCCGGGAAGCCGGATAGTCCCCTGCAATCGGACCCTCCCGGGAGGAGAAAGAGGGTCCGTTCGCTGGGGACTATCCGGCTCGTGGGTCGGCATGCAAGGCAGCACGGTGCTCGTCGAGGAACACCTCGCACTGGATCCGGGCGGGCTGTTCGATGACGTCTTCGGCGAGTCGTGGGCAGGGACGACATCCAGGCAGCCTGGCAAGGGTCTCCGACTCGGGCAACGCGGAACGCGGCGCCGGGTCCCGGCTAGTTTGTGCCCATGACGCAGACAGCACTCGTCCTCGGCGGCGGCGGCATCACCGGGATCGCCTGGGAGCTCGGCATCCTCAAGGGCCTCGCCGACGCCGGGGTGGACCTCAGCGGCGCCGACCGTGTGATCGGTACGTCGGCCGGCTCGGTCGTCGGAGCCCAGGTCACCAGCGGTGCCACGCTCGACGAGCTCTACGAGACCCAGCTCGCCCCGCCGGACCATGAGATCGGCGCCCAGCTCGGCCGCGGCACGGTGGTGAGGATGCTGCTGCCGATGGTGCTACCCGGTGCGCCCCACAAGAAGCGCCGCCGGATCGGCAGGGCGGCACTGAAGGCCCACCCGGCCGGGGGTGCCGAGCGCGTCGAGGTGATCCGCTCGCGCATCGGGGTGGAGAAGTGGCCGGACCGCGACCTGCGCGTGACCTCCGTCGAGGCCGAGACCGGGAGGTCGGTCGTCTTCGACAAGGACAGCGGGGTCGACCTCGTGCACGCGGTCGCCGCGAGCTGCGCCGTACCACTCGTCTGGCCAGCCGTGACCATCGACGGCAAGCACTACGTCGACGGTGGGATGCGCTCGACCGCCAACGTGGACCTCGCCCGCGGAGCCGACGTCGTGGTCGTGATCGCACCGATCCCGCAGGCGTTCAGCAAGGCGACCTCGATCCGCAGCCAGCTGGGCAGGACGGGCGCGACCCGGACCGCGGTCGTGACGCCCGACGAGGAGGCGCTGGCCGACATCGGGCGCAACGTCCTCGACCCGGCGAAGCGAGCCGACGCCGCGCGGAGCGGGCTGCGACAGGCGGCTTCCGTCGTCGACAAGGTCCGCGCGGCCTGGGGCTGAGCGCGCATGGGCATCCGGCTGGGCAGCACGGTGATCAACTGCACCGACCTCGAGGCGATGACGGACTTCTGGTCCGCCGCCCTCGAGCTGGTGCCGAACCACCGTGGGCCCGACGACGGGTTCCGCGTGCTGCGCGGCGACCGCGTCAACATCTCGCTGCAGCGGGCGAAGACACCGGTGGCCGCACGCGACCAGATGCACCTCGACCTCTACAGCGACGACGTCGCGGCCCAGGTCGACCGACTCGTCACCCTCGGTGCCGTCCGGGTGCGCGAGGTCACGGAGCCCGACGACCACTTCGTCGTGCTCCACGACCCCGAGCGCAACGAGTTCTGCGTGTGCGAGGTGGAGTCCGTCTGAGGCGCCGGGGCCCAGGACGACCGGCATAAGGTCGCCCCAGGCACCACGACTCGGGAGGAAGTGCCGTGGCCGGTCTCGCTCGCTGGGTGCTCGCCCACCGACTGATCGTCGTACTGGTCTGGCTCGTGATCGCCGTCGCCGGTGGGGTCAACGCCGGTCGCACGGTCGATCGGCTCAGCTACGAGTTCGCGCTCCCCGGCCAGCCGGCGTACGAGACCAACCAGCTGATCCACGACCGCTTCGGCAACGGCGGTGCTGACGACCCGCTTCTGCTGGTCGCTCGCGGTGCGGGTGCCGAGGCAACGGTGGCCGGTGTGGCCCGGACGGCCCAGCAAGCCGCAGCAGGGACGCGCGTCGTCACCTCGGCAGACGCGGGTGCGGCCGACCTGACCGTCGACGACGGCCGGCTGTCGGTGGCACTGCTCTACCCGCGCGCGATCCCGGGAGCCGACTCGTACGCCGCAGCACAACCCGTCATCGAGAAGGTGGCGGCGCAGGCCAGGGCGAACGGTGCCGACGTCGAGCTGACCGGGTTCGCGCTGCTCGCCGAGGGAGCCGGAGGCGACCGCTCGATCCTGGTCGAGGTGGTGCTGGGCGGGCTCGGCGCGCTGGTGGTGCTGATCCTGGTCTTCGGGTCGCTGATGGCCGGCGTGCCGCTGCTGGTGGCGGCGGTCTCGATCCTGGGCACCTACCTCGCCCTGCTCGGGCTCACGTTCGTCACCGACGTGAGCTTCGTGGTGCAGTACCTCGTCGCCCTGATCGGGCTCGGGGTCGCGATCGACTACTCCCTGCTCCTCGTGACCAGGTGGCGTGAGGAGCGCGCCACTGGCGCTAGCGATGACGAGTCCGTCCACCTGGCGATGGGGACCGCCGGCCGGAGCGTGCTGTTCAGCGGGGTGACCGTGGCCGTGTCGCTCGCCGCGCTCGTGCTGGTGCCGTTGCCGTTCCTGCGCAGCATCGGTCTGGGCGGTCTGCTGATCCCGCTGTTCAGCGTGGCGACCACGCTCACGCTGGTGCCGGTGATCCTCAGCGCCCTCGGGTCCCGGCTCCTCTGGCCGCGCCGCAACCGGCCGCTGGGGCGGAACCGGTTCTGGACCGGGGTCGCCCACACGGTGCTCGCCCACCGCTGGCTGACCATCGTGGGCACGACGGCGGTGCTGCTGGCCCTGGCAGCGCCCGTGCTCACGCTGACGCTGGGTTCGCCCCAGCTCAGTGGCCTGACCTCGTCGTCGGCCGCGTCGCGCGCCGTGACCGCGGCCGTGGACGCCGGCGTTCCGGTGGGAGTGCTGCGACCCACCGAGGTCCTGGTGCCCGAGGCAAAGGTCGAGACCGCTCTGGGTCGCCTGTCCGCGGTGGACGGCGTGGCGACCGTGACCGCGCCGGCGACGGCGGGCTGGCGCCGGGACGGCTCCGCCCTGGTGCAGGTGTGGTCGGCGGACGATCCGGCCAGCGCGGCCGGGCGGTCCACCCTCGAGCGGGTGCGCACCGTCGCCACGGGTGATGCGTCCGTGGGTGGCAGCCCGGCGGAGGACGCCGACTTCATCAGCGCGGTCTACGGCAACGTCGTCTGGGTCGTCCTCGGGGTGGTCCTGGTGACCTTCCTGCTCCTGGCCAGGGCACTGCGTTCGCTGTGGCTCCCGGTCAAGGCGCTGGTGCTCAACGTGCTGTCCATCGCGGCGGCGTACGGCGTCACGGTGCTCGTCTGGCAGGAGGGCGTCGGCTCGGACCTGCTGTTCGGCCAGCCCGCGACGGGCGTGATCACCACCTGGGTGCCGATCGCGGCGTTCGCCTTCCTCTTCGGTCTGTCCATGGACTACGAGGTGTTCATCCTCTCGCGGATGCGCGAGTCCTACGACGAGCACGGCGACACCGACCGAGCCGTGGTGGACGGGATCTCGCACACCGGCCGGCTGGTCACCTCTGCGGCACTGATCCTGTTCCTCGCGTTCGTCGCCCTCTCCACGGTGCCGGCCGTGGAGGTGAAGATCCTGGCGACGACGCTGGCCCTGGGCATCGTGATCGACGCGGTCCTCGTGCGCGGCCTGCTCGCTCCGGCACTCGTCGCCGTCCTCGGCCACCTCAACTGGAGCATGCCGCGCTGGCTGGCGACCGTGGTGCGCGTGCCGGCGACACCTCCTCGGCACCGGCTCGAGCCACGCCCCTGAGCGTGTCCATCACCGACCTAGGCTGGAACAGTGCTTCGGCGTAGCGGCGCGAGCCTCTTCATCCTGGTCTGCGGCGTGGTCGTCGTGGGCGCGGACCTGGCCGACGGCTCTCCCTGGCGGGCCCTGGTCTGGTCCGTCGTGCTGGGAGCACTGGCCTTCATGCTCTCGCCCGCGTTCTTCCCGCGACCGGAGTCGGCGGCCTCGGCCCTCGGCCGGAGCGCCGAGGACGGCTGGCCGGTCGTCTACTGGCGTCCCGGCTGCCAGTTCTGCCTCCGGCTCCGGCTCCGCCTCGGCCGCCGGGGCAGTCGGTTGCACTGGGTGGACATCTGGCGCGACCCCCAGGCGGCCGCCGACGTGCGCGCGATCACCGGTGGCGACGAGACGGTCCCGACCGTGGTCGTGGGGGACGAGGCGCAGGTCAACCCCGATCCGCGGTGGGTGCGGGACCGGATGCCCGATCCCCGACACTGACCCAGCAGGACTGCCGAGACGTCGTACGACATGGCGCCCCGAGGCACCACGTCGTACGACGTCCGCGGCGCTCAGGGAGTGCGCAGGCCGAACCCGTAGGCGTAGAGCGGGTCGTAGCTCGCGTCGCCGACGTTGATCGGCTCCTGCGCCACGGTCCGCGGCCACGAGACCGACAGCTTGCCGGTGAACGGCGCCTTCCCGAACAGGTTGTCCGCGACGCCGGCACCTTGGCTGCCGGGAAGCCAGGCGGCGTCGAGGGCGTCGACCTGCGCGAGCACCGACGGCTCGATCACGATCGGGCGGCCCGACACGACCACCACGGTGCACGTGGCCGCGGCGGCGCACACCTTCTGCACCGCTGCCTTGTCCGCGTCGGAGAGCAGCATCGTCTGCTTCTGGCGCAGCACCCCGTTGTCACCGGGGTCGTAGCCCCACTGCGGACCACCGACGTCACCGAAGCCCTCGGCGTACGGCGTCTCGCCGACCACCACGATCCCGTTCGCACCGGCCGGCACGGGAGCAGACGCGTCCTGGCTGAACGTCACCTGGCTCGCGCGCGCCTTGATGCCGTCCAGGATCGTCTGTCCGGGGATCACGTTGGTCGAGCCGCCCTGCCAGGTCAGCGTCCAGCCACCGGCCTGGTTGCCGATGTTGTCGGCGTTGCTGCCGGCGACGTACACCTGCTTGGCGGGCTTGAGCGGCAGCGTCCCGCGGCTGTTCTTCAGCAGCACCTGCGACTCCTGGACGGCAGTGCGGGCGACCTTGCGGTGCGCCGCGCTACCGACCTGGCCGATGCGGCTGCGGTCGGTGTAGGGGTGCTCGAACAGGCCGAGCTTGAACTTCGCGGTCAGGATCCGCTTCACCGCGTCGTCGATCCGGGTCGTCTTCACCGCGCCGGTGTTCACGGCCGTGAGGAGGTTCTCCTCGAAGGTCTGCGCAGCTGCCGGGGTGGTGCCGTTGTCGGGCTCCATGAACATGTCGACCCCGGCGTTGACCGAGGTGACCACCTGCTCCAGCGGGGTGCCGGGCAGCTGGTGGATCGCCTGCCAGTCGGAGATCACGAAGCCGTGGAAGCTCATCGACTTCTTCAGCACCTTGGTGATCAGCTCCTTGTTGGCCGACATCTTGACCGGGTTGCCGAGGCCGTCCTCGGTCCAGTCGACGCTGGAGAAGCTGGGCATCACCGAGCCGACGTTGTGCTTCAGCACGGCCGGCCAGTACGGCGCCAGCGCCAGCTTGTCGAACTCCGCGCGCGAGACCTGGTCGATGCCCTGGTCGAGCTTGTAGTCGCCGGTCGGGGTGCCGTAGGAGGTCAGGCCGTCACCGGCGAAGTGCTTGGCCGAGGCGAGCACGTGGAACCGGTCGATCTTCTTGCCGTTCCCGCCCTGGAGGCCGTCGATGCTGGTCTCCATCTTCTCGACCAGCTTCGGGCTCTCGCCGTACGACTCGTAGGTGCGTCCCCACCGGTCGTCGCGGACCACGCAGATGCAGGGCGCGAAGGCCCACTGCGGCCCGGACGCTCGGGTCTCCTGGGCCGTGATGTCGGCGATCTTCCTGACGAGCTTCGGGTCGCGGGTCGCGCCGAGGCCGATGTTGTGCGGGAAGACGGTCGCACCGTTGAGGTTGCCGTGCCCGTGCACCGAGTCGACGCCGTAGATGATCGGGATGTGCAGGCGGGTGGCCAGCGCCTGGTCCTGGTAGTCGTCGACCATGTCGGCCCACCCGGTCGGTGTGTTGGCCGCCGGCACCGAGCCGCCGCCGGAGAGCACGCTGCCCAGCTTGAGCTTCGTGATCGCGCTGGGGTCGGCGGCCACGTCGTCACGCTCGGCCTGCGTCATCTGGCCGATCTTCTCCTTCAGCGTCATCCGGCTGAGCAGGTCGCGCACGCGCTGGGCGATCGGCAGCGAGGCGTCCTCGTAGGGCTTCGGCTTCGCCGCGGCCGTGCGGGTCGCCGCCTGGGCGCCGCCCTGCGTGGTCAGCAGCGCTGCCACCAGGCAGAGCACCGCGGTGAGCGCGGCAGCAGCGCTCGACGTTCGCGTGTGCGGGGGTTGATGAGACATGGCGCGTCCTCCGTCCGAGATGACCCGGGAGTGCGCACCGTGCTTCCCGGGCGGGCACCGTTGCGGGTGCCGTGCCGTTCAACGTAGGAAGCGGCTTTCTGTCGCGTCAATGTGGAAAGATCCGCAATCCGGACTTCTTTAGTCCGCCTTCGGGAGGAATGCTCTAAGGTGGCCCGATGGCTCCTCCGACCGGCTCCGCCGCCTCCGGAAGCACGCCGGGGTCGCTCGAACGGATGCGCGCCGGCAACCGTCGGGCGCTGATCGGCGTCCTCATGCGGGGAGGGCCCGACCAGCCGGGCCCAGCTCGCCCGGAGCACCGGACTCTCCCGCACGACCGTCTCGAACCTGGTCAAGGATCTGATCGAGTCGGGACAGGTCGTCGAGACCTCCGACCGCGGCACGCCGTACAAGGGCGGCAGCGGCCGCCCCCCGGTGCTGGTCACCCTCGCGACCCCGACCGGCGCGGTCGCGGGGATCGACGTCGGCCACCGGCACGTGCGCGTCGCCGTGGCCGACCGCACCGGCCGGCTGCTCGCGCAGGAGACGTCGTCGCTCGATGTCGACGGTCACGGCGAACGCACGCTCGCGCAGGCGGCGACGATGGTCGGCGAGCTGCTCCGGCGCAGCGGGCAGGAGCAGCTGCACGGCGTGGGGATGTGCGTGCCGGCGCCGATCGACCGGCGGTCCGCGCGGATCTCGTCGGGGATCCTCCCGGGATGGCGGGACCTGGTGCCCACCGAGGTCCTCGAGCGCGAGCTCGGGGTGCCCGTGACCGCGGACAACGACGCGAACCTCGGCGCCCTGGCCGAGCTGCACCACGGAGCGGCCCGCGGGGTCGCCGACCTCGTCTACCTGAAGATCGCGAGCGGGCTGGGTGCCGGCATCGTCCTTGGCGGACGGCTGCACCGGGGCGCCTCCGGCATCGCCGGCGAGATCGGCCACGTGCAGATCCGCGAGGACGGCCGGGTCTGCCGGTGCGGCAACCGGGGCTGCCTGGAGACCGAGGTGGCGCTGCCGCAGCTGCTCGCCGTGCTGCGTCCGGCGTACGACGAGCCGCTGGACGCGGCGCGGGTGCTCGAGCTCGACGCCGAGGGCGATGCCGGCGTACGCCGCGTGCTCAGCGACGCCGGCTCCACGATGGGGCGGGCGCTCGCCGACCTGTGCAACAGCCTCAACCCGGAGCTGGTCGTGATCGGCGGCCCGCTCGGCTCCGCGCCCTCGCTCCTGCACGGGGTCCGGGCAGCGGTCGACCGCTACGCCCAGCCCAACACGGCCGCCGCCGTACGCGTCGTCCCGGGTGACCTCGGCGACCATGCCGAGGTGCGCGGAGCAGTGGCGCTGGCGATCGCGCGGGTGGCCTCGGGCGACTGAACGCCCCGAAGCGGTCGGGGTGAACACTGCGTGAACTCAGCCGCCCAGGCATTGTCGGGAGCCCCGTCCGATCCGTTGACTCTGTGGTGTGACGGCAGCCCTTCTGATCCTGATCCTCGTCATCGCCGTGGCGCTGCTCTTCGACTTCACCAACGGCTTCCACGACACCGCCAACGCGATGGCCACATCCATCGCCACCGGTGCCCTCAAGCCGAAGGCCGCGGTCGTGCTCTCCGCGATCCTCAACCTGGTCGGCGCGTTCCTCTCGGTGGAGGTCGCGCTGACGGTGACGAACGCCGTCATCAACATCCAGCAGAAGAACGGCACTCCTGACTCCGCCCTGTTGGCGGACAACGGCTACGGGCTGCTGCTGATCATCCTCGCCGGACTGGTCGGCGGGGTCGTGTGGAACCTGGTGACCTGGCTGCTCGGGCTGCCGTCGTCCTCCTCGCACGCCCTCTTCGGTGGCCTGATCGGCGCCACGATCGCCGGCCTCGGCTGGAGCGGTGTGAACTGGAACGGGGACGGGTCCAAGCTCGACGGCGTCGTGGGCAAGGTGCTCCTGCCGGCCGTGGCGTCACCGGTGATCGCGGGCGTCATCGCCGCAGTCGGCACCTGGCTGATCTTCCGGGTCACCATGGGCGTGGCCGCACGGTTCACCGACGGCGGGTTCCGCTGGGGTCAGATCGGTTCGGCCTCGCTGGTCTCGCTGGCGCACGGGACCAACGACGCCCAGAAGACGATGGGCGTGATCACGCTGGCGCTGATCGCGGCCGGCAAGTGGACCGACACCGAGGCCATCCCGTTGTGGGTGAAGGTGTCCTGCGCGCTGGCGATCGCCTCGGGGACCTACATGGGCGGCTGGCGGATCATCCGGACGCTGGGCAAGGGCCTCGTCGAGCTCAGCCCGCCGCAGGGGATGGCGGCCGAGAGCTCCAGCGCGGCGGTCATCCTCGTCTCCAGTCACCTCGGCTTCGCGCTCTCCACGACCCAGGTGGCGACCGGTTCGATCCTCGGCTCCGGCGTCGGTCGACCCGGCGCGACGGTGCGCTGGGGCGTGGCCGGTCGGATGGTCGTCGCCTGGTCGGTCACCCTGCCCGCCGCGGCCCTGGTGGGCGCAGCCATGTGGGTAGTCGGCAACGCCCTCGGTGGGTACGCCGGGCCGCTGGTCGTCGTGGGGATCCTGATCGCCACGGCGGGTTACATCTACGTCCGGGCCGGCCGCCAGCCGATCAACCCGGACAACGTCAACGACGAGTGGTCCGGGACTCCCGCGCACCAGGAGAGGGTGAGTGCCTGATGGGGGACAACCTCGGCTTCGCGCTGGACGGCGGCTGGCAGGTGCTCTGCTACGGCCTGCTCCTCGGCGCCGGCATCCCGGTGGTGTTCGCGCTCGGCGTCCGCTCGCTGGCCTACGGGACCGGTGGCGAGGCCACCGACGGCCACGGGGGCACCCACGTGATCGGCAAGGTGCTGGCGGGGGTCTGCTTCGTGGTCGTCGTCCTCGCGGTGGCGCTCGGGCTCACGGTGATCATCGCTGCCGGGTTCGGCAAGCAGGTCTCCTTCGAGCACGTCTACCCGACCCTCGTGGACAAGGCCTAGGTGGTGATGATGAACCTGCGGCTCACCAGTGTGCTGGACTGGCTGCGCGAGGGCTACCCGGCCGGCGTACCGCCCAAGGACTACTTCCCACTGCTCGCGCTCCTGCGCCGCCGCCTCACCGAGGACGAGGTGCGGGAGCTGGCCAGAGGGATCGCCGAGCAGGCCCCGAACGGCACCACGGCCGACATCGGGGTGAGCATCACCAAGCTCACCGACGCCCTGCCCAGCGACGAGGAGATCGCCCGGGTCGAGGCGCACCTGTCCCAGCACCACGGCTGGCCCACCGACTGAGGGCGCAGGTTTCCCCGGGCGGCCGGGGATCCCGGTAGCGGACGGGTGATGCTTCGCCCTTCCGCCACCAGAACTGCCCGTCCGCCCTGGTGGATTTGTGCTGCGTTTGCGACTCAGCTGTGCGCGACCAACCAGTCGACGACGTCGGTGGTGATCGCGTCGCGGTTGGTCTCGTTGAAGATCTCGTGCCGGGCCTCGGGGTAGACCTGCACGGTCACGTCGCCCACGCCGGCGTCGCGGTAGCGCTGGCCGAGCAGCTGGACCAGCTGCCCGTCGCCGGAGAGCGGGTCGGCCTGCCCGGAGACGACCAGCACGGGCAGGTCGGACCGGATCCCGGCGAGCGCGTCCGGGTCGGCGAGGCGGCCGCCTTGCTCGAACATCTGCGGGATCGCGTCGTCGGGCACGTCGAACCCGCACAGCGGGTCGGTCATGTAGAGATCCACCTCGGCCTCGTCGCGCGAGAGCCACTCATAGCCCGTGCGGTGCTCGAACCCGGCGTTGAAGGCCTCGAGGCCGACCGGCCCTTCCGACTTCGCCAGCTCGCCGGCCAGGACGTCCAGCGCCGTCGAGCCGGAGAGCACCACCCCGGCGTACTGCTCCGAGTGGTCGAGGATCACCGACTGGGCGGCGAAGGAACCCATCGAGTGGGCGACGAGGAACAGCGGCAGGTCGGGGTGGTCGCCGGCCAGGGTGGCGCCGTACGCCGCGACGTCGTCGATCAGGCCACCGAAGCCGGGGTCCCCGAAGTCACCCGGCACGGCTCCGGACTCGATCGAGAGGCCGTGCCCGCGGTGGTCGGCGGCGTACACGAGGAAGCCGGCTGCGTTGAGGGCCTCGGCGAGCCGGTCGTAGCGGGCGGAGTGCTCGGCGAGCCCGTGGGCCACCTGCACCACACCGCGTGGCCCCGAAGTCGGCTCCGTGACTGCCTGGTCCCAGGCGTACGTCGCGAGCGGGATCGAGTCGGCGGGCGAGGTGAAGGTCGATTCGGTGAACGGCATGGCGCGATCCTGACATGCCTCCGGCCGCCTCCGGCTCCTCCGGGAGGGTCTACTGACCGACCCGGCCGTCGATCCGCTCGCGCAGGAGGTCGGCGTGGCCGCAGTGGCGGGCGTACTCCTCGACCAGGTGCAGCAGCACCTCGCGGAGCACGTCGCCCTGCGCTCCGACGGTGTCCAGGTCGTGCGCCTCCAGGTAGGCGTCGCCGAAGGCCATCTCCTCGCGCCACCGGTCGTGGGCCTCGCCCACCAGGGCAGGATCGGCGCGCACCCCGTCGAACTCGTCCTCGCCGTCACCGCGGTAGAGCCGCGGCACGTCCTCGCCGGCCATCGCCACCCGGAACCACGCCTGCTCGACGGTGGCCAGGTGCCGGACCAGGCCGAGCAGGGACAGGTTCGACGGCGGGACCGATCGCCGGGCGAGCTGCTCGGCATCGAGGTCCGCGCACTTCAGCGCGAGGGTGAGCCGGTAGTTGCGCAGGTAGCGCAGCAGCACCGAGCGCTCGTCCGTCGGGCCGTCCTCCTCCCGGGGGTCGTCCTCGGGAGAGGCCCACATGTCCGACCAGCCGAACTCGCGGGCAGGCAGCTGTTCCTCGGGGATCGACATGGCGCTCATCGTGGGCGACCGCGCCGGGCAGGGCAACCGACTTTCGGTCAGCCGAACCGGGCCAGCAACCGCTGGATCGTCGGTACGCCGCGCGAGGTGACCGGCACGCCGAGCCGTCGCTCGAGCACGGGCGTGCCGTTGCTGCGCCGCGGATCGTCGTTGGCGCTCACGGCATGCAACCCGTCCGCGCGGAGGATGGTGACGTCGCCTCTGGGAGCCCGCCAGGGGAGGACCTCGGGAAACGACTCCGGTCCGTCGAACAGGGAGAGCTCGGTGCCGGCCGGCAACGGGTCCAGGTGCAGGCCGGCCAACCAGGCGAGCGGCCTGACGAGCACGGCGTCGGCGTACCCGCAGACCGGAGCCAGGCGCCGGGCTACGTCGTCGGCCAGCGCCTGCGGGTCCGTGGCCTCGAAGACGACCGTGCCGTTCACCTGGAAGGAGCTCGCTGTGTTGATCCCGGCGTCAGCGAAGGCATCGAGCAGCTGTGACCTCGTCGGGCTGGTGCCCTGTCCGAGGTTGAGGTTGCGGAAGAACGCGACCGACCTGACCACGGACCTCAGCGGACCTTCTGCGCCATGCCCCGCTCCCGTGAGGCCGAGGCGACCGTCAGCCCGAGTGCGCCCATCGACATCGCCACGAGCAGCACCCAGAAGACCGCGGTCGGCCACTCCTCGTGCTCGACGAGCTCCCAGGTCTCCTTCCAGGCGATCAGCCAGGCACCGAGGGCGACGAACATCCAGCCGCGCGCGATCTTCATGTAGCGCGTGATCGCCTCGAGCTCCTCGGGGGTCAGCTCGGCGAGCACGGCGTCGTGGAACTCGTCGCTGCGGCGCGACTGCAGGAACATGTGCACGGGCGGCAGCAGCCACCACCAGGCCGAGACCGGTCTCGGCTTCGGGATGTCGCCCATGTGGCTGCGGACCCGGTCCATCACCTCGCCCTCGGACCGGAGCTCGACGCTGGCCTGGAAGACCGGTCCGGCGACAAGCAGCCAGGCGCCGGCGAAACCCGCCAGGGCGATCAGCGTCTCCACGGTGCCTCCTCCGAGAAGCGCACGCTCAGCCCAGCTGTTCGCGCAACGTGGGCTTGAGCACCTTCCCGGCGGCGTTGCGCGGCAGCGCGTCGACGAACTCCAGGCCGGTCGGCAGCTTGTAGCGGGCCAGGTGCTCGCCGGCCCACGCCCGGAGCGTCTCGATGTCGAGATCGACGTCGGGACCGCTCGCGACCGCCACGGCGATCGGGGTCTCGCCCCACTTGGGGTGCTCGCGCCCGATGACGGTGACCTCGGCGAGGTCGGGATGGTCGGCCAGCACGTTCTCGACCTCGGCGCAGTAGATGTTCTCGCCGCCCGAGATGATCATGTCCTTGGCCCGGTCGACCACGTAGAGGAAGCCCTCCTCGTCCATCCGCACCAGGTCACCGGAGTGGAACCACCCGCCCTCGAAGGCCTCAGCGGTGGCCTCGGGGTTGTCCCAGTAGCCCTCCATGAGGCCGGTGCCCTGGTAGACGACCTCGCCCACCTCACCCTGCTCCACGTCGTTCATCTCGTCGTCGACGATCCGGATGGCGACCGTCGAGACCGGCTTCCCGACGGACCCGAGCTTGCGCAGGGCGTCCTTCCCCTCGAGCACGCAGGTGATCGGTGACATCTCGGTCTGCCCGAACACCGCGACGTTGAGGGCGTCGGGGAACGCCTCGCCCATGCGGCGCAGCAGCTTGTCCGTGGCCGGCGCGGCCCCCCACGAGGTGGTGCGCAGGTGCGCCAGGTCGCGCTTGTCGATGTCGGGTGCCTCGCACAGTGCTTGCCACTGCGTCGGAACCAGGAAGGCGCTGGTGACGCGTTCGCGCTCGAGCAGGTCGAGCACGTGTCCGGCGTCGAAGGCGACCGAGGGCAGCACCACCATGGTGCCGCCGATCAGCATGAGCGGGGCGACCGAGCCGATCGCCCCGATGTGGAACATCGGGGAGGCCACCAGGTTGACCTCGTCGTCGCTGCACAGCTCGTAGGCGCGGATCAGCACGACGCACTCGGAGAGCAGGTTCTGGTGGGAGAGCACGGCGCCCTTGGGCCGTCCCGTCGTCCCGGAGGTGTACATGATCAGGGCGGGCGTGTCCTCGGGCACGTCGACGGGCTCACCGGGGCTGCCGCCCTCGACCACCGACTCGTAGCTCTCGGCCTCGTCCCACGCCAGGTCGCCCACGGCGACGACGGGCACGGGTGAAGCGGTGCGCCCGACGGCATCGCGGGCGGCCTTCTCGGCGATCTCGTCGGCGAACAGGAGCGTGGCCCCGGAGTCGTCGAGGATGTAGGCCACCTCGCCCCCCGAGAGCCGGAAGTTCACGGGTACGCCGATGGCTCCGAGCCGGTTGGCGGCGAGCACGATCTCCATGAACTCGGGCCGGTTGCCCATCAGCACGGCCACGCGGTCACCGGCGCCGACACCTCGTTCGGACAGCGCGCCGGCCAGCTGGCCCACCCGGTCGCGGAGCTGGCGCCAGGTGGTCGTCTCGCCGTTGAACCGGAAGGCGGCGCGGTCCGGTCGGGACAGTGCGTGCCGCTCGAGGTGGTTGTTCCAGTGCGCCCGACGGGTGGAGCGCGGCGCCTCGTGTCGGCTGCGACATGTGGTCTCCTGCTCGGGACCGCCCGGTCCCATTGACACGGCGCTGATCACGGTCGATCGTCGTTCACAATGTCCGGCCGGTCAACGCCACGAGGAGCTCACCAGGTGGATCCACTTTCGGCGTTCCGGCTCGATGACAAGGTCGTGGTCCTGACCGGCGCCAGCTCGGGCCTGGGGGTGGGTTTCGCGAAGGCGCTCGCTGCTGTGGGAGCAGATCTGGTGCTCGCCGCGCGGCGTCTCGACCGCCTCGACGACCTGGCCTCCTCCCTGCGCGAGTCGGGTGCCCGCGTCGTCACCGTTGCCGCAGACGTGAGCTCGCCCGACGACTGCCGGGCGGTGGCCGCGGCCGCCGAGCAGGAGTTCGGTCGGGTCGACGTGCTGGTCAACAACGCCGGGGTCGGGACGGCCGTGCCCGCGTCGCGCGAGACCCCGGAGTCGTTCCGCCAGGTCATCGACGTGAACCTGAACGGGACCTTCTGGATGGCCCAGGCCTGCGCGCCGCTGATGCCGTCGCCCTCGTCCATCGTCAACGTCGCCAGCGTGCTCGCCCACGTGGCGCCCCGGTTCCCGCAGGCGGCGTACGCCGCGAGCAAGGCGGGTGTGCTCGGGCTGACCCGGGACCTCGCCCAGGAGTGGTCGGGGCGCAAGGGCATCCGTGTCAACGCCCTGTGCCCGGGGTACTTCGAGAGCGAGATGACCGAGGGACAGGACGTGCTGCAGGAGATGGTCGGCGAGCAGAGCATGCTCGGACGCTTCGGTGAGCAGGCCGAGCTCGACTCGGCGCTGATCTTCCTGGCGTCCTCCGCCTCGTCGTACGTCACGGGCGCCAGCCTGATCGTCGACGGTGGCCTCAGTGCGCTCTGACCCGGGCTTCCACCGCGGCGGCACCGGCAGCCCGCTGCTGCTCCTGCACGGGTTGGGCATGTCGTGGCACGCCTGGACGCCCCTCCTCGCGGGGCTCGAGTGCCGCCACGACGTGCTCGCGCTCACCCTGCCCGGCCATCGCGGAGGTCCGGCCGCCCCGCGCAGCGTCAGCGTGGAGACCCTCGCCGACGCCGTGGAGTCCGCTCTGGACGAGACCGACTTCGAGCTGCCCCACGTCGTCGGCAACTCGCTGGGCGGCTGGCTGGCGCTCGAGCTCGCACGGCGAGGCAGGGCCCGCACGGTCACCGCAGTGTCGCCGGCCGGTGCCTGGCGCAACCCGCTCGACCTCGTCCGGATGCAGCTGACCCTGAGCGTCTCGGGGCGGGCCGCCGCGCTGCCCCTCACCGGCGCCGTGCTCAGCCCGTTCCTGCGGTCCCCGGCCGGCCGCCGCCTCGTGTTCCGCCAGCTGATGGAGCGAGGTGACCGGATGTCCGCGACCGAGGCCGCCGGTGTCCTCGCCGACTCGCACGCCTGCACCGTCCTGCCCGCCCTGCTGAAGGCGGGACGTCGCGATGGTCAGATCGCGCAGCTGAGCACCCCCGACTGCCCGATCCGGGTCGTGTGGGGGCGCCGTGACCGGGTGATCCCCTACGCGCGGCACGGCCGTCCCCTCCTGCGCCGGGTGCCGGACGTGGAGCAGGTCAGCCTTCCCGGCGCCGGTCACGTCCCCATGTACGACGCCCCGGCGCTGCTCCGTAGCCTGATCCTGGACCTCACCGGCCGGGTGGACTCGGTCCCGAGGGGAGGAGTGCCGGCATGAGCGAGCCGCCGCTGTGGCAGAAGGCAGTCGTGGGTGCGCAGTCCCGGGCGACGCCGGTCCTGCGCGCTGCGGTCGACCGTCAGGAGGTCACCGCGGGGATCGGGCTGCTCCAGTCCCTGCGCGGTGCCGTGGTGCGCACCACCGAGGCGCCCTCGAGGCGACTGCTTCACCTGCTCAACCTGCCGGCCGGCAGCGACGTCAACCGGATGCTGGTCCAGATCGCCTCCCTGGAGCGTGAGCTGCGCGAGCTGCGCAAGCGCATCGAGGACGAGCAGCGCGACGGGACCCTAGAGGAGCCGTACACGTGAGCCGCGACCTGGGCGGCGGCCCCGGTCGTGCTGTCGAGCTCGTGCGGCACACGGGCGTCCGCGCGCGCAACGGACTCCGCCATGCCACGGGTCGGCACTTCCCGACCGAGAGTCCCTCGCCGCGGCTGCTGGTGTGGGAGCGCGACAAGGCGCGGCTCTACCGCTACCAGGCGACGGTCGAGCCCAGCGACGTGCTCCCGACGCCGATCCTGTTCGTGATGAGCCTGGTGACGACCGCGAAGGTCTTCGACCTCCAGGAGGACAACAGCCTGGTCCGCCGGTTCCTCGACGCCGGCCACGACGTCTACCTGCTCGACTGGGGTGTCCCCGACGCGGTGGAGTCACGCAACACCCTCGAGACCTACTGCGACGAGTACCTCCCCCGCGCCGTGCGCGCCGCCATCGAGGAGTCGGGGGCCGAGGACATCAACCTCTTCGGCTACTGCCTGGGCGCCGTGATGACGATGCTCAGCGTCGCGGGTCACCCGGCGATGCCGGTGCGCAGCATCGTGCTGCTGGCGACCCCGGTCGACATGGGTGAGCTCGGTCCGTTGACCAGCATGCTGAAGACCGGCCAGATCGAGGTCGACGACCTCGTCGACTGGACGGGCAACGTTCCGGCCGACCGGATCAAGGAGTCCTTCCACCTCGTCGAGCCGGCGGGCGAGATCACGACGTACCTCAGCCTGTGGAACAGCCTGGGCAATCCCGACCGACTGGAGGCGCACCAGGCGCTGGTGCGCTGGTCGAGCGGCCACATCCCGTTCCCCGGTGCTGCGTTCCGGCAGATCGTCGACCTGTTCATCCACGACGACGCGTTGGTGCGGGGCCAGGTGCCCCTGGGCCGACGGGTCGTGGACCTCGCCGACATCACGGTGCCGGTGCTCTCGGTCACCGGCGCCCGGGACAAGCTGGTGCCGTCACCGTCGAGTGCTCCGCTCGAGCTGCCCGGGGCCGAGCTCGAGCGGCTCGAGCTCGACGCCGGGCACGCGGGCCTGATCGTGGGTCGACGGGCGCACAAGGAGATGATCCCGTCGATGCTGGAGTGGCTCGCGGATCGCTCCGAAGCCGACGTGTGACCCGCCTCGTGCGGGGGTACGCCGAGGGCATGGCACTCGTGAACAGCACCGGCTTCGCCCACGTCCGCCTGACGGTCACCGACATCGAGCGCTCGAAGGCGTTCTACGACCAGGTCTTCGGCTGGCCGGTGGCGATCGACACCTCGGGGGACGTCGCGGACCCCAAGCAGGACGGCGCCCCCGAGAACTTCTACGGCGGCACCATCTACCAGACGCCGCAGGGCACCCTCTTCGGGCTGCGTCCTGTCGGGAGCGCGGAGTTCGACTCCGAGCACACCGGGCTCGACCACGTCTGCTTCGCGGTCGACTCACGCACCGACCTCGAGAGTGCAGCGTCAGCGCTGTCCGAGGCCGGGATCGTGCACGGCGAGATCATCGAGCTGGCCGACGCCGGCATCGCGATCCTGTCGTTCCAGGACCCCGACGACATCAACATCGAGCTGACGTCGCCGCTCGGCTGAGGGTCGGCCCGACCAGGCGCGTCAGACGATCTCCTTGCGCTTGTTCCTGCCGGTGAGGCTCTCGGCGGTCCCGACAGCAGCACGGAGGCGACGACGGCGAACACGACACCCGAGAAGTTGAGCTCGAAGATGCTGCCGGTGCCGATCAGCCAGGCGATCACGCCGCCGATGATCGAGCCGACCATGCCGAGGCCGAGGGTGGCCAGGACGCTGAGGTTCTGCTTGCCCGGCTTGAGGAGGCGCGCGACCGCTCCGATGATCAGGCCCCAGATCAGGAATCCGATGAGATTGAACATGACGTGTCCTCCTGTGGCTACGTGTCACTCAACGCTAGCCGTCGGCTGGTGACCGGCCCGGGAGCCGGACCCGTCTTGGAGCGCTCCGCACACTGGGGCGATGGAGCCCGCCGCCGCCCGCAGACCGT
Source organism: uncultured Actinomycetota bacterium (assembly GCA_963797525.1). Taxonomy (GTDB): domain Bacteria; phylum Actinomycetota; class Actinomycetes; order Propionibacteriales; family Nocardioidaceae; genus Marmoricola. Next base: position 184,789 of record CAWCPT010000009.1, on the reverse strand, counting down.
GGCTCGTGGCGCTGCTCGTGGCCCTGGTCGTCGTCCCGCTCGTCGTGGCCGGCCTGGTCGCCGTGCTCCGCGGACCGTCGTGGCTCCCCGGGGTCGCTGACTGCACAGTGGGGCGCGGCGACCGCACCGTCGAGCTGGGCACCGGCGAGGCCCAGCTGGCCGCGAGCGTCGCCGCACGTTCGGTCCACCTCGGCCTGCCGGTGGGGACGGCGGCCACGGCGATCCAGGACCAGGTCGACCTCTCGGACCAGGACGCCCGCGTGGTCGCGAGGGCACTCACCGGCCGCGCGCCGTACTCGCTCAGCTGCCGGCACGGAGGAGCCGCGGAGGAGGAGTCGGACCGGCTGAGCGCCCGCGGACTGACGGCCCGCGCCGAGGTCGTACGCCGCGACCTCATCGGGGCCTTCGGGCGCCAGCGGCTCGGCGGCTTCGCGCCCGGCGGTGTCACCACCGGGCACATGCCGGGGTCGGCGCACTACGAGGGCCGCGCGGTCGACGTGTTCTACCGCCCGGTGGACAGGGCGAGCCGTCGACACGGCTGGGCGACCGCGCAGTACCTCGTCGCCCACGCCGACCGGCTCGCGGTGACCACCGTGATCTACGACGGTCGCATCTGGACGGCTCGCCGCGCCCTCCAGGGCTGGCGCACCTATGCCCCCGACACCGCGCGGCCGATCGGCAGCCGTCGCCGCCGTCCTCGAGCACCGGGACCACGTGCACGTCGACGTCGCCGACTGAGCATCTGGACCGCCCATACCCGCCCGGCTTCGCACACGCGCGGACACAAGTCGTCGACCGGATCACCCTCTGAGCGTGAGTGAGTGTCGCCGGCCGGACTTGTGTCCGCGCGTGTGCGAAGTCCGGGCCGGTCGATCAGCCGAGCTCGTCGCCGGTCAGCCGTTCGAGCCGGGCCTCGAGGGCGGCCCGGCGGTGGGCGTTGCCGCGCAGGTCGACGTACGTCGCTCCGTGGGCGGCGAGCAGCGCGTCGTCGAGCCGGCGCACGGCTCCGGGCGGGTAGCGGTAGTCCATCCGGCTGCGGATCAGCTCCTCGTCACCGCGCCGCAGCACGTCGCCCAGCTCGTCGAGCGAGGTGATCCCGAGCTCGAGGAGGAGGCCGGAGATCCAGGCGTAGTGGTCGGTGCGGGACCAGCCGGACTCGGCGTACTGCCCGGCCAGGAACGCCGCCAGCTCCCGTGGGTCGATCCGGGGGTCGTCGTCGGGGACGGCCTCGCTGGCGGCACCCGCGGCCGGGGTGCGCAAGGTGTCGCGGATGGTGGAGAACTCCCGGTCGGCGAGCTCCAGGAGGCCGGCGGCCAGCGTGAAGCGGCGGTCGAAGTCGCGGGCGTGCTCGTCGGGCATCGTGCCCTTGTAGCGGATGTCGTGCTCGAACTCCGCCCACGCGTGCTGCAGCACCGTGCGGATCTGCACCTGGGCAGTGCGGCCACGCATCTCCTCGTACGCCGGGTGCCCGTCGCGCGCGGCGTCCAGCCCGATCAGCAGGTGCCGGCTCGCGTAGCCGAAGCGTCCCTCCTGCGCGGTCTCGCGGCCCATGTCGCGGTCGTCGTGGACCACCACCTGGTCCCGCAGCAGGTCGGCCACCGCGGAGACGTCGCTGTGCACGTAGGTGATCACCCGGATGCCGATGGTGTCGGTGATCTCGCGCAGCGGGTCGGTGTAGAGCGCGACGCCGTTCTTGGTGCGTCGGGCCTTCTCGGCGAAGGACGCGACCGTCTTCGTGCGGCCGGTCACGCTGAGGTAGTTGATGCCGGCGTCGTCGAGGACCGCGGTGACGAGCGCGAGGAACTGCTCGCCGGCGGCGACCAGCGAGGGATGGCTCGCGGTGTACTCGCGCACCGGGTCCACCACCGCGGCCGGTGGCTTCGGCGGACGCGGGCTGGGAGTCAGGTCCGCGGGCAGGGTCGGGGTGACGATGTAGCCGGTCTCGAGGTCGCCGTACGTCGTGGTGTCGGCGGGCCGGGCGGCGGCGAACAACGCGATGTAGGCGCACACCACGGCGTCGACCTGGTCCTCGACCACCCGCAGCTCGCTCTTCCTCGTCGCCGTCTCGACGGCACGCCGCAGCGTGAGCCAGCCGGACGCCTCGGCGTCGAGGTCCAGGCCGGGCTCAGCCGAGGCGAGGCCCTCCAGCAGTCCGATCAGCATGAGCAGCTCGGCGCGCAGGCCGTCGAGGTCGCGGCCCGGCTTGTTCTTGTACTTCAGCGTGCGGCCCAGGCGGAACAGCGCGACGGTCGCCGGGTGGGGGTAGACCTCGATGGCCCGACGTGCCCGGCCCGAGCGCGGGTTCATGTCCAGCCCGAGTGCCTGGCAGAGGGCGGCCCCCCGCGGCATGCCGGCGAACTCGGGCTTGTTGGTGTTCGCAGGATGAGCGCCGGCGTCGAACCGGGCGAAGTCCTTGTTCAGCGCGGCCTCGGCGGGCCGGTTGCCCGTGGCGTTGGTGACGATCAGAGGGGCGTCGATCGCAACCAGGCAGTCGCCCTGGCTGTACGGCGCGAGCGCGGCGACGATCTCGTCGTCGGTGCGTACGGCGCTGACGTGCACCAGCCGTCCGGACTCGTCGATGACCGCGAGGCCGGTGGGTCGCTTCACGCCCCAAGCGAGGTCGACTCCGATGTGGAACACGCTGCCCAGCCTGCCGTACCCGTCTCAGGAGTCCCCATCGGGGAACCGGAAGGCATGACCGCAACCGCGCTTCCGGCCCTGGCCGACGAGTCCTTCGTCTCGCTCACCACCTTCCGTGCTTCCGGTGAGCCGGTGGCGACACCGGTCTGGATCGGCCGCGACCAGCTGGGGAGCGGGGATCTCCTCGTGCTCACCCCGAGCGGGTCCGGGAAGGTCAAGCGGCTGCGCGCCAACGCGCACGTCGAGCTCCGGCCCTGCGACCGGCGGGGGCGTGTTGCCGAGGGCGCGCCGACGGCGACCGCGGTGACCGAGATCCTCGAGGGTCCCGGCGAGGTGGACGCGGTCCGCGACGTCATGCGACGCAAGTACGGCGCGGAGTACCGGATCTTCATGCTCGTCGAGGCGATCGTGCGTCGTACTCGCCATGTCGAGCGCGTCGGCCTTCGGCTCCGACCTGCCAGCTGACCGGCGACCGTCGGTTTCCGATCACCTGACAGGATCGGAGCAGGCCGCCACGGCGGGCAGAGAAGTCGAAGGAGAACCTCGGGATGAAGACGCTCTACACCGCAGAGGCCCTGGCCACCGGTGCTGGTCGGGACGGCCACGTCCGGACCACCGACGGACAGCTCGACCTCGACCTGGCCCGCCCGGAGTCGATGGGCGGGTCCGGCGACGGCGCCAACCCGGAGCTGCTCTTCGCCGCCGGCTACTCCGCCTGCTTCCACTCCGCCCTGCAGATCGTGGCTCGCCAGGCGAAGGCCGACCTCGGCGACTCCAGCGTGGGTGCCCTCGTCGGCATCGGCCCGAACGACGCCGGCGGCTTCCAGCTCGAGGTCACCCTCGAGGTGGTGATCCCGGACCTGCCGCACGACCAGGCCCAGGAGCTGGTCGAGCAGGCGCACCAGGTCTGCCCCTACTCCAACGCGACCCGGGGAAACATCGAGGTGACCCTCAAGGTCACCGACGACTGATCAGCCCATCCCGTGCTGCGCCAGGGGGTGCAGCAGCTCGCGCTCCTCGTAGGACAGGTGCGAGAGCAGGGTGTCGGTGAGCAGGTCCACCGCTCCGGACAGTCCCTCCAGGGCACCACTCGCCCGGCCGGGGTCGGCGGCGACGAGGTCGACGAGGGCGCGGTCCACCTGCTCCAGCACGTCGGCGATCACCTCGTGCTCCTCGGCCAGCCGGTCGACGACGGGAGCCGCCGCGGGGTCGGCCCGGCGCAGGTGCAGGAACATCGAGCGGTCCTCGAGCGTGTGGTGCCCGGTGACGATGCGGCAGTAGGACTCGCAGTAGGCGCCGAGCGTCCAGTTGTTCTGGCGCATGGTCATGGTGTTGATCACCGAGCGGGCCTGGCCCACCTGCATCAGCCCGCGACGCACCTGGTCCACGACGTCGCGCAGCTGGGTGAGCTCGCCGCGCAGCGCGTCGTGGATGTCGACGAGGTGCTGGGGGTAGGCCTGCTGCGCCTCGGTGTACGCCGCCTGCGCCGGCTCCGGGTAGCGCGGCCGGGTGGTCTCGTCCCAGGGCACCTCGCCGGTGAGGCGGGTGCCGTCGTCGGGGGTGGGGGTGACGGTGAGGGCGTGGTGGTCTCGCTGCGCTCGCTCCCCGACCACCGGAGCGGTTCGCTCCTCGACCACCGGGGTCGCACCGCCGGCACGCAGGGCCCGCTCGGCGTCGACCTGGTCGCGCACGGCCGGGACCACCTCGAGGGCGAACCGGCGGATGACGTCGGGGTCGTCGGTGCCCAGGACGAAGGTGCTGATCCCCTCGTCGACCGCGAGCCCGGCGAGCTGCTCGGCCCAGTCGTCCGCCGTGCCCTGGAGGAAGCCGGCGCCGGTGCCGAAACGGCCGAAGACGTTGTACATCCGCCGGACCGACTGGTGCCCGCGCCCGTTGGCCTCGGTCCGCTCGTCGATGACGGTGTTCAGCTCCGAGAGCTGCGCCGGGTCGGCGTACCCCATCGACGGGATCCAGGCGTCGGCCAGGTCCGCGGTGGCCCGGAGCATCCGCGGCTTGTAGGCGCCGATCCAGATGGGGATGTCGTGCGCCGGCCGCGGGCCGCCGTGCAGGCCGTTGACCTGGTAGTGCTCACCGACCGCACGGACGGTGCCACCCTCCCAGACCTGGCGGATGATGCCGATCGCCTCGATGAGTGCGTCGACCGCTCCCTTCGGTGTACGGCGCGGCCCGCCGGCCGCGACGACCGCGTCCCAGAATGCCCCTGCCCCGAGTCCGAGCTCGACCCGGCCGGAGCTGAGCAGGTCGAGCGTCGCGGCCGCGCGGGCCAGCACGACGGGTGGCCGCAGCGGCAGGTTGGCCACGTTGGGAGCGACCCTGATCGCCGTGGTCCGCGCCGCGATCACCGACAGCAACGTCCAGGTGTCGAGGTGCTTGCCCTGGTAGGGGTGGTCCTGCACCGAGACCAGGTCCAGCCCGCTCACGTCGGCCAGCTGTGCCAGCTCCAACGTCCGCTCCGCCGCCACCGCCTCCGGGCTCGGAAAGATCCCGAACTGCAGGTCGTGGCCGTAGTCCGTCATGCGCACACCTCCCCGTCGACAACCGGGATCGAGCCTAGCCAGCGGAGGCGGTACGACGAGGCAGACGCCGGCCCTCGCGGGTGAGGGTCCCAGTTCGGCGACGCCGTGTGGTCTCGGCGCGTGAGGACGGTGGTCACTGCCCCCGTTTCCGGGTGGATGTCACCATGGAGGGGCGGTCACGAACCCCGGTGAGGACACAGCCATGAGCAAGATCAACGAGACGCTGAAGCAGAAGATCGACGAGCTCGACCTCGACACCAGGCTGAACGACGCCGTCGACCAGGCGGAGCGGGCCGTGCAGCGCGGGCTCGCGACCGCCGCCGACCTCGCGCACGAGCACCGTGACGACGTCGACCGGGCGCTGGACCGGATCAGCGCGTCGATCGACGGGCGCACCGAGGGCAAGTACGCCGAGCAGGTCGGCAAGGTCCGCGGGAAGGTCGAGCTCGGTCTCCAGAAGCTCGCGGAGCGACGCCCCGGTCCCCAGGACTGAGCGGGCTAACCCCGCCAGGCCGCGACCATCAGGTCCCGCACCTCGCCGGCGAGTCCCTCCACGTTGCACAGCGCGACAAGGTGCACGTCGTCGTCCGGCCACCGGTGCACCAGCACCTCGACGCCCGGATCGCCGCCGCCGTGCCCGTAGCGGCCGTCGGGATAGAGGTGCACGCCGTACCCCTCGTGGAAGCCGTCCTCCGCCTCGGCGTGCGGCGTGAGCATCACCTCGAGCAGGTCGCCGAGCAGGGTGCCGTCGGCATAGGCCCGCAGGAACCGTTCGAGGTCGCCGACGGTGCAGAACGCACCGCCGTCGGCCCCGCCGACGACCGGGATCGTGTAGACGTTCGAGCGCCACGGCGAGGCCGGGTCGGTGCGTGGCAGGTAGCCGACGGCCACGTCGGACCGCGCCTCGTCCATTCGGAAGAACCCGCTCGAGTCCATCCCGGCGCGGTCGAGGACCCGCTCCTGCACCACGTCGGCGTACCGACCACCGGTCAGCTCCTCGATCACCAGGCCGAGCAGGATGAAGGCGGCGTTGGAGTACTGGCACTCGACGCCCGGTGGTCGGTAGGGCGGCAGGTCGGCGAACAGCGGCAGGAAGTCGGCCGGCCGCTCGATGGCGTAGCAGGGGCGGTCGACCCACAGCTGCGCGTAGTCCTCGAGGTACGCCGGGGAGTCCTCGTCCTCCTCGCAGTAGTCCGCGATGCCGGACTGGTGGGAGAGGAGGTGGTGCACGGTCACCTCGGGGAGCAGGGTCGTGGGCCGTCGCTCCGGGGGCAGCAGGTCGACCAGCGGCGTGGCGAAGTCGAGTCGGCCTGCGGCGACGAGGTCGGCGATCGCCACGGCAGTGAACATCTTGGTCACCGACGCGATCCCGAAGCGGGTGCGCGGGGTGTTCGGCGTGCTCGTCGTCCGGTCGGCGTACCCGACGGCGTGCTCGAAGAGCGGCTCGCCCGCCCGGGTGAGCAGGAAGGCCCCTGAGAGGTCGCGGGTGCGGGCCCACCCGTCGAGCTCGTCGGACAGGGCTGCGAAGTCTGCCGCCGAAGACATGCCCTCACCGTCCCAGCCCGGGGCCGCCGCGACAACCGGGTTTCAGGCGGGCCGGTGTCAGGTCGGGGAGAGGGTGCTGAGCTGTCTCGCCACCCGGGCCACGAGGTCACGCGGGATCGGCTGGTCGAGCGGGAACTTCAGGGTGCCCCTCCCGGCGACGTACGGCCCGAGCTCACGCGCCAGGTCCTCGTCGCCGGCCGGCACGGGGTACAGGCTGAGGTGCTGCTTCCACCCGGCGTAGTGGACCACCGGCCGACCGTCGACCCGCACGGTCGGGATGTTGTAGCTGATCGTCTCCTGCGCACCGTCCACGGCGCCGAGGATGGCGGCCCGCATCTCCTCGAGGGCAGCGCGCACGTCGGGAGGGAACGAGGCGAGGTACTCCTCGACGGTGCTGAACTTCTCGGCCATCACGTCCTCCTGGGTCTGCTCCTTGACAAGGAGACCACCCGGAGGCCGCGAACTCATCGCGTCGGCGGGAGCAGGTCGTTCAGCGATCGGAGCCAGTCGGCGAGGGTCGGCACCATCGCGTCGCCGAACGCCGTGTCGATGCCGAGGTAGCGCAGCCCGATCACGGCAGCGGCCGCGAGCGAGCTCACCAGTCCGACGGCCGCGAGCACGCCACCGGAGGTCCCTCGACGGCTGGCCCGGGCCATCCCGAGGACAGCGGTCACCAGTCCCACCGCAGCCAGGCCGAGGCAGAGCGCCGCCATCAGGGAGAACGGCGTGGCGAGGAGAGCGAAGACCCCCACGACGAAGGCGGTCTCCGCCGCGGCAGAGGTCTTCACGGTGCGGGCCGGCGAGCTGTCGAACAACGCGCCGAGGGCGTCGTCACGCGTGGAGGAGCGGCGGTCGAGATCCTGCCCCAGGGGGCGCCCGAGGTCCTGGGTGGTCATGGCCGAATCCTAGGGCTGCGCGCCCGTCCCGAGCGTGCGCGCGAGCGTGTCGCGCCTGCCCGTGGCTCAGCCGCGGAACGTCCCGGCGAACCAGCTGTTGGTCCAGGGGTAGGCGCGTCGGACGTCCTGGCCGGTGCGGGGAGCGTGCACCATCTCGGGGCGGCCGCCGACCCACCTGAGGAAGATCGCCACGTGGTAGACCCGGCCGCCGCGGCTGAAGAACATCAGGTCACCGCGGCGCAGCTTGCTCCGGGCGATGTGGTGCGCCCGACCCGCCTGGGCGGCAGCGGTTCTCGGAACGGCGATCCCTGCCAGGCGGAAGCTGTACTGCACGAGCCCGGAGCAGTCGAAGGAGCTCGGTCCGGTGCCGCCCCAGCGGTAGGGGTCGCCGAGCTGGTGGAGGGCGATGCTGCTGGCGTACGCCACCCGTTTGGTGCTCGCGGCGGAGGCCCCGGGCACCGGCCCGAGGAGTGCCGCGAGCGTCAGGGCGAGCACCAGGAGTGGCAGGAGGACGACACGACGCAGGGGTGCGGCAACGGACACGGGGTTCCTCTCCGACGCCTGTGAGGTGAGCTGTCGGGTTGGAGCCGGAAAGTGCTCCGTCACTCGCTGGTGACTTCACCCCGAGCGCGACCGGTGTCAGCCGGTCGCGCGAGAACCTGTGGGTCCCCCACTCCTGCCCTGGATCCTCGATGGATGACCCCGGACGGGCAGGACTCGGCGTGCCCGGGGCTGGTCGACCTGAGAAGGTTGTCACGTGGTGCACCACGTGCGCAGGAGAACGTTCGAGTCCGTGCGCGCCACCCCGGAGGAGGTGGACGCGCCGGCGGTGGGCGACGACGTCGTACCGCACCCGGACGTGGTGATGGATCGTGGATTCGACCTCGCAGCGGCCCCCGACGCGGTGTGGCCGTGGATCGTCCAGCTCGGCAAGTGGCGGGCCGGCTGGTACCTCCCGCGGTCGGTCGAGCGACTGGTCCCGCGGTCGCGGCGGGCGACCCGCCGCGTGCTGGCCCAATGGCAGGGCCTGTCCGTGGGCGACGTGGTCCCGGACTACGGCGGGCCGCGCGAGAGCTTCGAGACCGTCCGCGTCGCGGCGCCCCGGCACCTGGTCTACCGGTCGCGCAGGGGCCGGACCGAGCTGTCGTGGGCGATCACGCTGACGGCGAGCGCGGCCGGGACACGGGTGCACCTGCGCCTCCGGCTCGCTCCCGTACGACGCGTGTGGCTGGCCGAGAGCGTGGGCGAGCTGTTCGACGCGATCACCGTCGCCGGGATGGCCGCCGGTCTGCGTGAACGCCTGGCCGAGCAGCCCCGCCGAGGCTGAGCGGGCTCAGAGCTCGACGCTGCCGCTCTCGCCCACGTCCGGGCGCTCGCCGGTGACCTTGCTCTTCGCGAACGCGAGAGCCGAGGCGATCCGGCCGCCGGGGCTGTCCCAGTACTCCGCGGAGTCGGCCTCGACGAGCAACAGGGCGACGTTCGGTGAGTCCTTGCCCTCGGGGAACCACGCCTCGACCACCGGGTTCCAGAGCTCGTCGGCCTTGGCCTTGTCCTGACGCACGCTGCCGTGTCCGGCGACCGAGAGCCAGGTGGAGCCGTCGGAGAACGCGAGGTTCACCCGCTTCTCCGCCGCGATGTTGGCGGCCTGCTTGCTGGTGCTGTCGATGAAGAACCAGACGTCGCCGTCGTCGGTGACCTCCTGGGGCGTCATCGGATGGGAGTGCAGCCGCCCCTGGTCCGCGACCGCGGTGAGCATGCAGAAGCGGTCCTCGCGCATCAGGTCGACGACCTTGTCCTGGGCGAGCTGGGTGGCGCTGTCGTGGTCTGCCATGGAGACTCCGATCCGAGAAGGTGTGCCGGCGTCCCCACGCTAGCCACGCCGACCTGAGCGCCCCGGTGCGGCGCGTTCAGGCCAACCGCTCCTCCAGCCGCACGACGACCTCGTCGCCGGCCTCCTTGCCGATCTGCTTGCGGAGGGCCGCCTTGACGGGCAGCTTGTGGGTGCCGTCGCCCAGCGCCATGAACGAGCTCTCGAACGGCTCGCCGTCGACGGTGCCGCGGACCTTCACCAGCCCGCCGGTGCCGAAGAACTCCGCCGAGCCCGGCATCACCACGTAGGTCCAGCCGCCCTTCGCCGGGCTCTTCTGCATCGGCACCTCGAACTCGTGCTCCAGGGGTCCCGGGGGGTGCTGTTGCATGCCCATGGTCGTCTCCTCCTCGTCCCGGCGAGTCTCGCCTCGGTGGTTTCGACTCGCCGTCGCTCCCCGAATCATCGCAGGGGGTCGAACGGCACGAACTGCGCCAAAACGCCCTCGTTGAGCCTTCAACTCCACTAGTTTCCGGGCATGACCCTGACCCGTCGTTCTGTCCTGCGAGGAGCCGTGGCCATCGGGGCCGCCGGTGCCGCCGCCCCCTTCCTCGCCGAGACCGCCGACGCCGCCGCGCTGTCGGCGCCGGGCGTGGTCTACGACTGCGTCGTGGTCGGGGCGGGGCTCTCCGGCCTGGCTGCCGCTCGCCAGCTGACCTCCGAGGGGAAGAGCGTCGTGGTCGTGGAGGCCCGGGACCGTCCGGGTGGGCGCGTGCAGAACGTGAACACCCTCAGCGGTCGGCTGCACTTCGACGGTGGGGCGGAGTTCGTCGGTCCCACGCAGAACCACATCCAGGCGCTCGCCGACGAGTTCGGGGTGGGCACCTTCCCGACGTACAACGAGGGCAACAGCATCTTCCGGCAGAACGGCGCCAACCAGGAGTACCCCGCGGCCATCGGACTGCCGATCGACCCGGCCAACGGCGGCGAGGTCGTCGAGGGCATCGGGAAGCTCACGGCGATCACCTTGTCGATCGACCCGGCCAAGCCGTGGTCGCACCCGCTGGCGCTCTACTGGGACTCGATCACCTTCGAGGACTGGATCAGGCGGACCGTGATCACCGCCGAGGCCCGGCTGCTGTTCGGCCTGATCTGCAGCTCGACGCTCTCGGTCGGCCCCGAGTCGATCTCGGCGCTGTTCATGTTCAGCTACATCGCCTCGGCCGGCGACGAGCAGAACCCCGGCACGATGTTCCGCCTGCTCAACACCGACGGCGGCGCGCAGGAGCGGTTCTTCGACGGCGGCGCCGCCCGGATCCCGATCGCGATGGCCACCGCGCTCTCCTCGCGGATCGTCTACGACGCACCGGTCAGCAGGATCGACACCCGCACCGGGAAGGCAGTCGTCACCACCGCGGCGGGCACCTTCACCGGCAAGAAGGTGATCGTGGCGATGAGCCCGGCCATCTCGGGCCGGATCAGCTACCCCAACGGCCTGACCATCGCCCGCAACCGGCTGCACGCGGGCGAGATGATGGGCTACGAGGGCAAGTTCCAAGCGGCGTACGACGCGCCCTTCTGGCGGGACCGCGGCCTCTCCGGACAGGTCATCGGCGACGGCAGCCCGATCGACATCACCTTCGAGACCTACAGCCAGGGCAAGTACTGGCTGATGGGCTTCATCTCCGGCGACAACATGCGCCGCCTCGACTCCGCCCCCGCGTCCTGGCTCCTCCTCCAGTGCATGAACAGCTTCGTGGACTACTTCGGCACCGATGCCCGCAGGCTCGCCACCGACCGCGGCTTCAAGCGGTGGGACGACGAGGAGTACTCCTGGGGCGGCCCCACCGGTCTCCCGGCACCCGGCGTGCTCACACGTGCGGGCTCGGCGCTGCGGGCGCCCGTCGGGCCGATCCACTGGGCCGGCACCGAGGCGGCGACGTACTGGCAGGGCTACATGGACGGCGCAGTGACCTCCGGCTACCGCACGGCCGACGAGGTCAAGGCCGCGCTGGGCTGAGCGCCAACGTCGCAGAGACCTGCCCGATCGGGCAGGTCGGCGTCCTCTGACCAGACGTGGCACCGTGGGGGGCATGAGCACCGACTCCGTGGACGTCCACCTGGCCTACGGCGAGGACGGGCTCGACGTCAGCCTCCCGGCCGACCGCACGACCGTCGTGGAACCGACGTACGTCGAGGCGGCGGCCGACCAGCTCGGGCTCCTCCGCGACGCCCTGCGTGCTCCGGTCGCCGGGCCGCCCCTGCGGGACATCGTCCGGCCCGGCCAGACCGTCGCCATCTCGATGTGTGACGGCACCCGACCGCAGCCGCGGCACCTGATGATCCCCGCCGTGCTCGAGGAGCTCGACGGGATCGTCGACCTCGACGACGTGGTCGTGCTGGTGGCGACCGGGACCCACCGCGGCAACTCCGAGGAAGAGATCCGGGCGATGCTCGGCGACGAGACCGCCGACCGGGTCCGGGTGGTGAACCACGACGCCCGCGACGACTCCTCGCTCGTGTGGCTGGGCCGCCACGGCCGCGACGTGCCGGTGTTCCTCAACCGGCTCTGGGTCGAGGCAGACGTGCGGATCACGACGGGCTTCGTGGAGCCGCACTTCTTCGCCGGCTTCAGCGGCGGGCCCAAGCTGGTCGCACCCGGGCTCGCGGGGCTGGAGACCGTGCTCACCCTCCACGACGCCCGGCGGATCGGTGACCCGCAAGCGACCTGGGGCGTCGTCGAGGGCAACCCGGTGCACGACGACATCCGGGCCGTCGTGGCCGCCGTGGGCGAGGTCGACTTCGGTCTCGACGTCGTGCTCAACAAGCAGCAGCGGATCGTCGAGGCCTTCGGCGGTTCGCTTCCCGAGATGCACGCTGCCGCGCGCGCGGCATCCCGCCGGCTGGCGATGCAACCCGTCCCGGCCCTGTTCGACGTGGTCGTCACCACCAACGCCGGCTATCCGCTCGACCAGAACCTCTACCAGGCGGTGAAGGGGATGTCGGCCGGGATGACCGTGGTCAAGCCGGGCGGCACGATCGTGTGCGCGGCCGAGTGCCGCGACGGGTTCCCCGACCACGGCTCCTACCGCGAGGTGCTGGCTTCCGAACCGTCTCCCGAAGCCTTGCTCGCGACCATCTCGGCCCGGGAACGCACCGTGCCCGACCAGTGGCAGGTGCAGGTGCAGGCCAAGATCCAGTCGCACGCCGCCGTGATCGTGCGCTCGTCGCACCTCTCTGCCGAGGACCTGGCGTCGGCCCATCTCGGGCACACCGACGACGTCGGCGAGACCGTGCTGCGGGCGCTGCACGACGCCGGCCCGGACTCCCGGGTCTGCGTCCTGCCCGAGGGGCCGCAGACCATTCCCTACGTCGAGGCCGCTCGCACCTGAACCGGTCGATCCGCCCTGACGAGCAGTGACAGGGACCAGCGACGCGCCTAGCGTGAGGCGGACCACTCCACCCTCCGGAAGGCGGCACCATGACGAAGCCCGAGAACACCACCGAGAGCACCGCCCAGACCTCCGACCAGTCCGTCGTGGTCGACGACCTCGTCGACGACAGCCTCGTCGAGGAGATCTCGATCGACGGCATGTGCGGCGTCTACTGATGCAGGCAGTCGACCCGGGCTTCCTCCAGGAGTCCTGGGGGGTGAGCGACTCGGTGTCCCTGCGGCCCGAGCCGTTCGGGGCGATGGCCTACGACTTCCGGACGAGACGGCTCAGCTTCATCAAGAGCCTGGCTCTGCTGGCGCTCGTCGAACGGCTCGCCGAGGCGCCGACCGTGGCCGACGCGCTCGCGACCTCGGGCATCGAGGCCGACCAGCAGCCGCGCTACGTGCGTGCCCTCCAGGACCTCGCCGGCAGCGGGATCCTGACCCGTCGCCCGGTGAGCTCACCGGCGCTCGAGACCGCAGGAGTGTCCTGATGACCATCGCCCCGGAACGCCCGACCGAGGGTCGTCTCGTCGACCAGTTCGAGTTCGGGCTGGACGCCCCGATCTGCCTCACCTGGGAGCTGACCTACGCCTGCAACCTGTCCTGCGTGCACTGCCTGAGCTCGTCGGGCCGACGCGACCCCGACGAGCTGACGACGGCGGAGGCCAAGGCCCTGATCGACGAGTTCGAGCGGATGAAGATCTTCTACGTCAACATCGGCGGTGGGGAGCCGACGGTGCGCCCGGACTTCTGGGAGCTCCTCGACTACGCGGTCGAGCACCACGTCGGCGTGAAGTTCTCCACCAACGGGTTCCGGATCACGCCGGAGCGGGCCGAGAGGCTGGCGGCCACCGACTACGTGGACGTGCAGATCTCCCTCGACGGCGCCACTGCGGAGGTGAACGACCCGGTCCGCGGCCAGGGCACGTACGACGCAGCGATGCGGGCCCTCGCGAACCTGCAGGCCGCCGGCATGAAGGACTTCAAGATCTCGGTCGTCTGCACCCGGCACAACATCGGCCAGCTCGACGAGTTCAAGGCGATCGCCGACCGCTTCGGCGCGCAGCTCCGGCTCACGCGCCTGCGTCCCTCGGGTCGCGGGGCCGACGTGTGGGGTGAGCTGCACCCGCTCCCGGAGCAGCAGCGCGAGCTCTACGACTGGTTGGTGGCCAACGGCGACAAGGTGCTCACCGGGGACTCGTTCTTCCACCTCTCCGCCTACGCCGAAGAAGATGGGCAGAGTGCGCTTCCGGGGCTGAACCTGTGCGGCGCCGGCCGCGTCGTCTGCCTGGTCGACCCGGTGGGTGACGTCTACGCCTGCCCGTTCGCGATCCACGACCGGTTCAAGGCCGGCAACGTGAAGGGACACGGGACCGAGGCGACCCGCTTCGACGAGGTGTGGAAGCACTCCGCGCTCTTCGAGGAGCTGCGCAGCCCCCAGACCGGTGGCGCGTGCACGAAGTGCTCGGCGTACGACTCCTGCCGGGGTGGCTGCATGGCTGCGAAGTTCTTCACCGGCCTGCCGCTGGACGGTCCCGACCCGGAGTGCGTGAAGGGCAACGCCGAGGGCGCCCTCGCGGCGGCGGGTGAGCGACCCGCCTCGACCGGCGACCACTCGCACACCGGCACGGTGCGCAACGCGCCGGTCCCGCTGACCCTGCTCACCGCCCGACCGGGTGTGGGGCGGCCCGACAAGGCGTGCGAGGAGAGCCCGCTCGCGGGCTTCCAGCCCGTGTCGGTCGCGGACTGAGCGATGGCCGGCAGCAGTCCCACGAGCGGCGCGGCGCCCGGCGCCGCGCCGTCCGGCGGCAACGGACCACCCGCGCCCGCGCTGGCCAACCAGCGCTGGCCGGTGGTCGACGAGGAGCGCCCGCTGCTGCTGGTGCCGCTCGGGTCGACCGAGCAGCACGGACCGCACCTCCCGCTGGCGACAGACGCGGTGGTGGCGCACGCCGTGGCGGCGCAGGCGGCGGCGCAGCTCCTCGGCGAGGGTCGACGGATCCGGGTCGCCCCCACGCTCGGGTACGGCGCGAGCGGGGAGCACGAGGACTTCGCCGGCACCATCTCGATCGGCCAGGACGCGCTCTACGGCCTGCTCGTCGAGCTCGGTCGCTCGGCCTGCCGGTGGGCCGAGGGCCTGGTGTTCGTCAACGGTCACGGAGGCAACGCCGTCCCCCTGCTCCGCGCCGTCGCCACGCTGCGCCACGAGGGCCGCGCCGTGGCCTGGACGGCGTGCGAGGCCGTCGGTGGTGACGCTCACGCAGGGCGCACGGAGACCTCGCTGCTGCAGCACCTGGCTCCCTGGGTCGTCCGGATCGACCTCGCCGAGCCGGGCAACACCCGGCCGGTGCAGGACCTGCTCCCACAGCTGCGCAAGGGCGGCGTGCGCGCCGTCTCGGGCAACGGCGTGCTCGGCGACCCGACCGCCAGCTCGCCCGAGCTCGGTCGTGCCCTGTTCGCGGAGCTGGTGTCGAACCTGGTCGCCGAGATCCACCTGCTCGACGTCCGCGACGACGGGCGGCTGACCATCCCTGGCGACCGCTCGACGAAGAGCGTCGGAGCCGGTCGATGAGTGCGGCCGACGACCGGCCCGTCGCGCTGGTGACCGGCGCGGCGCGGGGCATCGGCGCTGCCGTCGTACGCCGCATGGTGGCGCGCGGCTGCCACGTCCACGCGCTCGACGCGTGCCTCGGCGAGACCGGCGGGACGCCGTACGCCCAGGCCACCCGCGAGGATCTCGCCGCTGTGCAGGCGGAGGCTCCCGACCTGGTGCATGAGGTGGTGGCCGACGTGCGGGACCCGGGCCAGGTGCACGAGGCGGTCGACTCGATCATCGCCCGGCACGGCCGGCTCGACACCGTGGTGGCGGCGGCGGCCGTGATCGAGGGCGGCGAGGCCCTGTGGGAGACCGATCCCGGGCTTCCCGAGCGCCTGTGGCAGAGCGACCTGATGGGCGTGTGGCACGTGGCCCATGCGACGGTCCCGCACCTGCTGGCCACCGACCGACCGACCAGCTTCGTGGCGATCAGCTCTGCTGCCGGCAGCGTCGGGCTCTGGCACCTCGCGGCCTACAGCATCGTGAAGCACGCGGTGGTCGGGCTGGTGCGCGGACTGGCCGCCGACCTGGTGGGCACGAACGTGACGGTGAGCGGGGTGGCCCCGGGATCGACCGACACCCCGATGCTCGCCGCGACGGCACAGCTCTACGGGCTGCCGGACAGCGGCCAGCTCGTGGAGCACTCGCGCATCGGCCGCCCGCTGCGCCCCGAGGAGATCGCCGACGTCGTCGACCTCGCCGCGTTCACCGGGCCCGCCGTGCACGGCTCGGTGCTCTCGGCCGACGGGGGGTTCGTGGCATGAGTGCTGTCGGGAACGCGTTGCCCACCGGCTTCACGGTGCAGCTGTCCGCCGACACCGTGGCCTGCGGCGACACCCTGCTCGGCGGGTCGAGCGGGACGGTCGTCCGACTCCGGCCCCGCGCCCGCCGCCTTCTCGACGCGGATCGGGTCGAAGTCCGGGACGAGGAGTCCGCCAGGCTGGCTCGCCTGCTGCTGGACCGGGGTCTCGCCGACCCGGTCTGGTCGGAGCCGGACAGCGGGGCCGACCTCGAGCGGAACGACGCCAGGGTGGCGAACGACGTCACGGTCGTCGTGCCGGTGATGGACCGGCCGGTCCAGCTCGCCCGCCTACTCGCGGCGCTCCCGACCGACGCGCGGGTCGTGGTGGTCGACGACGGGTCCCGGAACCCGGGAACGCTCGCCACGGTGGCGGCCAGAGCAGGAGCCGAGCTGGTCTCGCACCCGGTCAACCGGGGACCGGCCGCGGCGCGCAACACCGGGCTGGGCCTGGTGCGGACGCCGTACGTCGCCTTCGTCGACTCCGACGTCGTGCCGAGTCCCGGCTGGCTCGCGGGGCTGCACCGCCACTTCTCCGATCCGCTGGTGGGTGCCGTCGCCCCTCGCGTGCGGTCCCTGCACGACGAGGGGGCGGGGGCGACCTGGCTGCAGCACTACGAGTCGGCCCGGTCCTCGCTCGACCTCGGACCCCGTGCCGCGGCCGTCCAGCCGCACGGCCGGGTCTCCTACGTCCCCAGCGCCACCCTGATGGCCCGCCGCGAGGCGATCGAGGACGGGTTCGACGAGCAGATGCAGGTGGCGGAGGACGTCGACGCGATCTGGCGGCTGTGCGGCGCCGGTTGGCGGGTGCGGTACGAGCCTGCGGCCGTCGTACGCCACGACCACCGGACGGACACGTCCGGCTGGCTGCAACGCCGGATGTTCTACGGGACGGGCGCCGCGCTGCTGGCGGAGCGGCACGGGTCGGCGGTGGCACCGATGGTGCTGACGCCGTGGACGGCCGCGCTCGCCCTCGCCGTGCTCGCCCAGCGAGGCTGGTCGGTCCCCGCCGCCGCGCTGGTCTGCGCGGTGGCGACGGCACAGACCGCCTCGCGCCTGCGTTCGGCCGAGCGGCCCGCGCGCACGGCAGGCACGGTCGTCCTGATCGGCGCCGTCTCCACCGGGCACCAGACGGCCGCGGCCCTGACCCGGCACTACTGGCCGCTCGCCCTGCCCGCTGCCCTGGTGTCCCGCCGCGCCCGCCGGGCACTGCTGGCCGCTGTCGTCGTCGACGGCCTCCTCGACCACCGGCGCACCCGGCCGGACCTCGACCCGGTTCGCTACGTCCTCGCCCTCCGCCTCGACGACCTGGCCTACGGCGCCGGTCTCTGGGCGGGAGCCGTGCGGGGCCGCTCGGTGCGGGCGCTGCTGCCGCTGTGGCGGGTCCGCCGCCACGCCAGGACTCCCGACGTCCCACGACCAACCACCACCGGAGAGAGGTCCCGCCATGGGCAGGAACGCCTGGTTCGAGACAGTTGCTGAGGCGCAGAGAAGGGCTCGCAAGCGGTTGCCACCCTCGGTCTACAGCGCCCTGCTGGCAGGCTCCGAGCGCGGCACGACGTACGACGACAACACCACGGCGTTCGCCGAGCTGGGTTTCGCCCCCCACGTGGCCGGTCTGCGCCAGGAGCGTGACCAGGCCACGGAGGTGATGGGCCAGCCGATCTCGATGCCCGTCATCATCAGCCCGACCGGCGTCCAGGCCGTGCACCCCGACGGTGAGGTGGCCGTCGCTCGCGCAGCTGCTGCGCGTGGCATCGCGATGGGGCTCAGCTCGTTCGCGAGCAAGCCGGTCGAGGAGGTGATCGAGGCCAACGGCCAGACCTTCTTCCAGATGTACTGGACCGGCAGCCGCGAGGCGATGCAGCAACGGATGGAGCGTGCCGCCAAGGCCGGAGCGGTCGGCCTGATCGCCACCCTGGACTGGTCGTTCTCGATGGGGCGCGACTGGGGCAGCCCGGAGATCCCCGAGCGGATGGACCTGAAGTCGATGATCAAGTTCGCGCCCGAGGGGCTGCGGCGACCACGTTGGCTGCGGGACTTCGTGCGGTCCGGCGGCATCCCCGACCTCACGGCACCCAACCTGGCGCCGCCGGGCGGGAAGCACCCACGTTCTTCGGCGCCTACGGCGAGTGGATGCAGACGCCGCCGCCCAGCTGGGAGGACGTGCAGTGGCTCCGTGAGGAGTGGGGTGGGCCGTTCATGCTCAAGGGCGTGTGCCGGGTCGACGACGCGCGCCGCGCGGTCGACGCGGGGGTCACCGCGATCTCGGTCTCCAACCACGGCGGCAACAACCTCGACGGCACCCCGGCCTCGATCCGCACACTCCCCGCCGTGGTGGACGCGGTCGGCGACCAGATCGAGGTGGTGCTCGACGGCGGCATCCGCCGCGGCAGCGACGTGGTCAAGGCGGTCGCGCTGGGTGCCAGGGCGGTGCTGATCGGGCGCGCCTACCTGTGGGGCCTCGCCGCGAACGGCCAGGCCGGCGTCGAGAACGTGCTCGACATCCTCCGTGGCGGCATCGACTCCGCCCTGCTCGGCCTGGGCAGGTCCTCGATCCACGAGCTCGACCCGTCCGACCTGGTGATCCCGCCGGGCTTCACCCGCGAGCTGGGCGTGTGACCGGCGGCAGTTGCACTGGTTACCCAGTGAAACTGCCCCTTACCCCACGGTGCGACGTGTGCTCCCGTCCGCTTCGTGGGGTCAGTGCGTACGCCGTGGGGCCGGGCTAGGTCTTGAGGACCGGGCCGCCGTTGGCCGCGTCGGCGGCGGCGTCGAGGTCGGTCTCCATCTTGATCACGTGCAGGACGGCGTTGATCAGGGCCAGGTGGGTGAACGCCTGGGGGAAGTTGCCGAGGTGCTGGCCGCTGTGCGGGTCGATCTCCTCGCCGTACAGCTGGAGCGGGCCGGCGAAGGAGAGCAGCTTGGCGCACAGCTTGCGGGCCTTGCGGAACTCGCCGATCTCGCAGAGGGCGGAGACCAGCCAGAACGAGCAGATCGTGAAGGTGCCCTCCTCGCCGGTGAAGCCGTCGTCGGTCTCCTCGACCCGGTAGCGGAGCACCAGCCCGTCGACCGTCAGCTCGTTGCGGATCGCCAGCACGGTCGCGCGGATCCGGGGGTCCTCGGGCGGCAGGAAGCGCACGAGCGGGGCGAGCAGCAGGGAGGCGTCCAGGGACGTCCCTCCGTAGTACTGCGTGAGCACGCCGCGGTCGTCGACGCCGTTCTCGAGGATGTCGGCCTTGATGACGTCGGCCTCGTGCTCCCACTCGGCCGCCTTCGTGGACTCACCGCTCATCCGGGCCAGCCGCGCGCCGCGGTCGACGGCGACCCAGCACATGATCTTGGAGGAGGTGAAGTGCCGGTGCTCGCCGCGGACCTCCCAGATGCCGGCGTCGGGCTCGCGCCAGTGCTTGAGCGCCTCGCCCACCTGCTTGTCGAGGATCGGCCAGATCCGGTTGTCCAGGTGGTCGGCGGCCTTGGAGTGCAGGTAGACGGAGTCGAGCAGGGCGCCCCAGACGTCGTGCTGCTTCTGGGCGTACGCCGCGTTGCCGATCCGCACCGGCCGGGACTCGGCGTACCCGGGCAGGTGGTCGAGCTCCTCCTCGAGGAGGTCCCGCTCGCCGCCGATGCCGTACATGATCTGCAGGTCGTCGTCGCCCCCGGCGAGGTCGGCGATGAAGGAGAAGAAGTCGACGGCCTCCCAGTCGAAGCCGAGGGAGTACATCCCCCACAGGGCGAAGGTCGCGTCGCGGATCCAGGTGAACCGGTAGTCGTAGTTGCGGTTCCCGCCCGGGGTCTCCGGGAGGGACGTCGAGCCTGCTGCCGTGACCGCCCCGGTCGGCGAGTAGGTCAGGCCCTTGAGGGTGAGCGCGCTGCGCTGCAGGTAGCTGCGCCACGGATGGTCCGGGAACTCCCCGCGGGCCAGCCAGTGCTGCCAGTGGTGCGCGGTCCAGACGAGCCTCTTGTAGGCCTCCTCGTAGGTGGTCGGCGGCTCGGCGCCACCCCACGACAGGGCGACGAAGCGGGTGTCGCCCGCCTTGAGCAGGGTGCGTGAGCTGGCCTGCCCGCCCTCGAAGCCCAACAGCATGTCGGTGGTCAGCGTCAGCTCCACGTCGGACTCGGGGGAGGAGGCGCGGCCCTGGTGGTAGCCGCTGCCGGTGTACTCCCAGCGCACGGGCGAGCGACCGTAGTCGAGCACCGGCTCGCAGTCCACGATCGTCTGCACCTCGCCGGAGACGCAGCGGATCGTGCGCAGCAGGATGTGCTCGGCCTCGTAGTCGTTGGGGGTGCGGCGGTACGTCGCGGACCGGTCCTCGTGGTGGTGCCAGGGACCGACCAGGAGCACGTCGCGCACGATCATCCAGCCGTTCGCAGTCCCCCAGCTGGTCTCCAGGATCATCGTCCCGGGCAGGTACCGCCGGTCCGCCGGGACGCGTGCGTCGAGCGGCCCGACCCGGAAGGTGCCGGCCCGCCTCCCGAGGATCGATCCGAGCGCGCTGGGGGAGTCGAAGCGCGGGACACACATCCAGTCCACCGAGCCTGCCGGCGCCACCAGGGCGGAGACCTCCCCGTCGCTGAGGAAGCCGTAGTCGCCGATCGGGACCGAGCGTGTCTCCCGGATCGGATTGGTCAGCGACGCCTTCTCGCTCTTCTTGGCCATTCCTGAGGATCCCGCCTGTCGGCTGCCGGGTCTAGTGTCCGAGGTCACACAGAAATCAACCCACGAGCCGAGGAGACCGTGATGAGCACCGTTCTGAACCCCTACCTGAGCTTCAAGGACAACGCGCGTGAGGCGATGGAGTTCTATCGCGACGCGCTGGGTGGCGACCTCGAGGTCAACACCTTCGGCCAGTACGGCGATCCCGACGCGCCCGAGGCGGACCTGCTGATGCACGCCCGCCTGGACACCGCCGCCGGCTTCGTCCTGATGGGTGCCGACACCCCTCCCGGGATGGACCACACGCCGGGTGGCGCCATCTCGGTGAGCCTGGGTGGCGACGACGGCGAGGCCCTGCGCGGCTACTGGCAGAAGCTGTCCGACGGCGCCACCGTGACCGTCCCGCTGGAGAAGCAGATGTGGGGCGACGAGTTCGGCATGCTCACCGACCGGTTCGGCGTCTCCTGGATGGTCAACATCGCCGGCGGAGCCTGATCCTCCCGCCCGCGGGTACGTTGCGGTGGTGGGCGCCACCGGGGAGGGACGGCGCGACGACTGGTGGACCCGGGGCGTCGCGACCATCCGCGACCCCGCTCGGTTCGTCGACCTCGTCCAGATCGTCAAGACCGCGCTGGCCGCCGGGCTGGCGTGGTGGGTGGCCACCGACCTGCTGCACCTCGAACAGCCGTTCCTCGCGCCGTGGGCCGCCGTCCTGGTGGTGCACTCCACCGTCTACCGCACCGTCTCGCGCGGCACCCAGCAGGTGGCCGCCACCTTCCTCGCGGTCTTCCTCGCCTACCTGCTCGGCACGCTGCTCGGCGTCGGCGCGTGGAGTCTCGGGCTGGTCGTCCTCATCGGCTTCCTGCTCGGCAAGATCCGGTGGCTGCGCGACGAGGCGACCACCATCGCCACCACCGGCCTCGTGGTCCTCGCCACCGACTCGATGGCCGAGACCCAGCTGCTCGGTCGGCTGCTGGACACCAGCGTCGGCGTCGTCGTCGGACTCGCGGTCAACCTGCTGGTGTGGCCACCCCTGCGCGACCGCGCCGCCTGGTCGCAGGCCGACCAGATCCCGCACGACCTCGCCGGGGTGCTGCGCGAGATGGCCGACGGTCTCGGTGCCGACCTGGAGCCGGCCGACGTCGACCAGTGGGTCCGGGGATGTCGCGAGGTCGACCTGCGCATCGACCGCGCCTGGCAGCTGCTCTACCAGGCACGCGAGAGCGGCCGGTTGAACCCACGGCGCTCGCGACCCACCGGCGTGACGGATCTCGGCAAGCTGCTCCACCTGCTCGAGCAGGCCGTGGCCGACACCTTGAGCATCGCCCGCACCGTCGCCACCAGCGCGGAGAACAAGACCGTGTGGGACGCGCTGTTCCGTGACCGGTGGAAGGAGCTGGCCCGCGGCACGGCCGACGGTGTCGACGACCGTGACCCCGCAGCGCTCGAGGTCGTCGGTCGCGAGCTGGCCGAGTTCGCGCGTGAGCTCGTCGACGACGCGTTGCCCCAGGGGGCCTGGCAGGAGTACGGCGGGCTGCTGACCAACCTGCGCAACGTGCACGACTCCCTGGCGAAGGTCACCGAGTGGAACCACGACGCCCAGCCCGGCGCGCGCCGCAGCAAGCGCTACTCGGTCGCGGACCGGATCCGCCGCTCTCCGGACTGAGGAGTTCCGTTTGTCCCGGCACGCGAGGGGTACGTGAGCAGGAGTGAGCACCCCCTCGCCTCCCGCCGATCCCGAGCACCAGCGACCCGACGGTGTCGACGACGCCACGGTGCAGGCGCTCGGCAAGCTCTCCGAGGCGCTCGAGACGGTCGAGGAGGCGCGTGGTCACCTCTACGCCTTCCACCGCCGGTGCGGCACCGCCGATCTCGCGCTCGGCGACGCGGTCGAGCAGCTGCGCGACGCCGGCCACGACGAGCTGGCGACCCGGATCGAGCGCGAGCTGGTGGGCCGCAACGTCCTGGACGGGCGATGGAGCTTCCAGGTCGTCGAGGAGTACGACGACACCTACTACGCGACCTTCAAGGCCCTCGAGGAGCAGGCACGCGACCGGCTCGTCGGTGGGCGCCGGCACCTCTTCGAGGCGGAGATGAAGGAAGAAAGGCGCACGCACGGGCAAACGCATCACGAGGCGGCTCCGAACGACCACTGATCGATCCCGCCACCCGAGCTCCACCCGAGAGGACCCCATGCAGCTCCGACGCACCGTCGAGACCACGGCATCACCCGCCGTCGTGTTCGCCTACCTCAGCGACTTCACCCACCACCAACGAGTGGGACCCCGGCACCGTGCGGACCGAACGGATCTCCGGCGACGGTGGCGTGGGCACGACGTACGCGAACACCTCCTCGTTCATGGGGCGCGAGACCGAGCTGACCTACGAGGTGGTCGAGCACCAGCCGGACAGCCGGTTCGCGTTGCGGGGCGAGAACAAGTCCGTGGTCGCCCACGACAGCATGGAGATCGGCCCGCTCGGAGACGGGTCCACGGTGACCTACACCGCCGACTTCACCTTCAAGGGACTCGGCAAGCTCGTCGCCCCGTTGCTCGCGCCGGCGCTGAAGAAGCTCGGCGACGAGGCCGAGCAGGGCCTGCGCGAGGCGCTGGCGAAGCTGTGACCGGCCCGCGCGACTACGGTGGGCCGACATGAGGTCGCTCGCGGAGGCACTCGCCCACGGCGTGGACGTCGCGATGGACCGCACCGTCGCCCCGGGGTTCACCCGGATCGGGCCGGCCGTGCGCAGTCGGCTCCCGGGATGGCCGCCCGATCCCGAGCCGGGTGCCCTCGCCGGGCGCTCGGCAGCAGTGACGGGCGCGACGTCCGGCCTGGGTCTCGCGACAGCGCTCGGGTGCGCGCGTCTGGGCGCACACGTGCGCCTGGTGGTCCGCGACGTCGAGAAGGCGGCCCGAGTCAGGGAGCAGATCGAGTCGGAGGTGGCCGGCGCCGAGGTCTCGGTCGACCGGTGCGACGTCTCCGACCTCGACGACGTACGCCGGTTCGCGGCCGACCTCGACACCGACCGGATCGACGTGCTCGTGCACAACGCGGGCGCGATGCCCGCCTCCCGGACCGAGTCCCCGCAGGGACACGAGCTGACCATGGCGCTGCACGTCCTCGGGCCGGTGCTGATGACCGAGCTGCTCAGGCCCAGGCTGACCAGCCACGACAGCCGCGTGATCTTCGTGACCTCGGGGGCATGTACGGCCAGCGACTGCGCCCCGACGACCCGGAGTACCTCGACGGCGAGTACTCGCCGACCACCGCCTACGCGCGCAGCAAACGGGCGCAGGTCGAGCTGCTCCCGGTGCTCGGCAGCAGGTGGGCAGCAGCCGGCATCGGCGTGCACGCGACCCATCCCGGCTGGGCCGACACCCCGGGCGTGGCCGACTCGCTGCCGAGGTTCCACCAGCTCACCGGACCTCTGCTCCGGGACGCCGAGAGCGGTGCCGACACCACCGTGTGGATGGCGGCGATCCGGCCGCAGCCCCGCACCGGCCAGCTCTGGCACGACCGCCGCGCGCGCCCGACCCACCTGCTCCGGCGCACCCGGACGGGGGATGCCGAACGCACCCAGATGTGGGACTGGGTGCGTCGTCAGACCGACGTCGACGCGGCCGCTCGATGACGGGCTCGATCTCCGGGGTGCGGGGTTAGGTTGGCGACGTGGAGGCCAACAGGCAGGAGACCGAGGCGGAGCGCTACGACCGCAACTGGTCCGACCTCGTCCAGGAGCTGCGGGTCGCGCAGACCGGTGTCCAGGTGCTCGCCGGCTTCCTGCTCACCCTCCCGTTCACCGCGAGGTTCGTCGACATCGGGGAGGGGCACCGCGTGGTCTACCTGGTCGCCTTCAGCCTCGCCGTCGTCACGGTGGCACTGATGACCGCGCCCGTGGCCCTGCACCGGTTCCTGTTCGGTCGTGGCGAGAAGGACGTGCTCGTCGAGGTGGGTGCCCGGTTCGCCAAGACAGGCATGGCGACGATGGGCATGACGCTGGTCAGCGTCGTCGTCCTCATCTTCGGCGTGGTGGTCAACGACACCGCGGGCATCCTGGCCGGCCTGGTCGCTCTCGCCGTCTACGGCCTGGCTTGGGTCCTCGTCCCCCTCACCGTGCTCAGACGGGCGGTGCGGTGATGGAGCAGCAGGCCGTCGAGGTCGCCCTGGCCGAGCAGCGCGGTGCCGAGAAGGTGCGCCGACAGCTGCGCGAGCTGGTCCGGGAGCACCGCCGCGTCGTCCGCCAGGGCGAGGCGCAGGTCGAGGTCGTCGAGATCTCCGCGCTCCGGGAGGTCCTCGACAGCGAGGGCTAGGTGGGGGTGCGCCGTCACGGCGGCTGGTTGACGAACCGGAACTGCACCCGCACCGACCCGTCGAGCGGCACCATCAGCGTGGAGTCGCTGGGCGACCACCGCTCCGGTACGAGGAACAGGTT
Organism: uncultured Actinomycetota bacterium; assembly: GCA_963797525.1. Taxonomy (GTDB): domain Bacteria; phylum Actinomycetota; class Actinomycetes; order Propionibacteriales; family Nocardioidaceae; genus Marmoricola. The sequence continues at coordinate 159,444 of CAWCPT010000009.1, read as the reverse complement.
GTCACCGCCCTGGATCAGCACCCGGAGGCCGCGGTAGCGGTAGTGGAACCGTTCTCCCTCTCCGGCCGGCAGCGATGTCTCCTGGACGATGCCGTCCTTGAGGAACAGCCGTTCCCGGGTGTCGAGGATGACCGGCGGGAGGTCCTCGAGGTTCCGCGCGGTGTGCATGGCGTTGCCCAGGGCGGTCCACTGCGCCACGGTCGCGGTCGCCCAGAACAGGCAGGTCACGATCGCCACGAGGGCGAACGCGAGCACGCCGCGGCGGAGCCAGACCCCCTCCTCGTCGGTCGGGCGGACCCACGTCGGGGCGCCGGGCAGCCGCATCCCGTAGAGCACACCGGCGCTTCCGGCCGCGAGGAGCAGCGGCGTCACCAGCGGGTACACCGCCCAGCTGCCGAAGGCGCCGTACCCGACGACGAGCACGACGCCGAGCAGCACGCAGGCGAGAGCGGCCACGAGGAACCCACGGACCGCCGGCACCGGAGGCGGATGGCGGCGCACGGCCAGGTGGAGCAGCAGCAACGAGGCACCGCCGAGCGAGATCGCGAGCAGCGGCACGAGCAGGGTCTGGGGGCTCCGGCTGACGTAGTCCTGGGTGCTCAGCCCCAACGTGTCCACGTCGAGGCCGAAGTAGCGGAACTCCACGCGCGAGGACACGTAGCCGAAGTAGAACATCAGGGTGCTCAGCAGGGTCGCCGGCGCGATGATCGTGCTGCCGAAGCTCCACCACTTGTCGAACATCGCCGCCCGGGACGCGGCATCCGCCACCGGGCTCAGCCTCCGCTGCCGTCGTCCGAGCTGCCGTCCGTGGGGTTCGCGTCGTCGGTGCTGCTGTCGTCGGGGTTCCCGTTGCCGGTGGTCCCGTCGTCGGTGGTGCCGTCATCCGTGGTGCCGTCGTCCGTGGTCCCGTCCTCGGTGGTCTGGTCCGAACCGCCGTCGTCGGGTCGGGGATCGAGGTTGATCGTCTGGAGGTCGGAGATCGACTCGAGCTCGTCCTTGAACGCGTTGCAGTCCGCGACCTCGTCCGGTGCGCAGACGATCTCGCCCGAGGTCAGCGACAGCCGGCCCCCGTCGTCCGTCCCGGAACCTTCGCCGGTCCAGGCCACCGCTACCGAGCACCGGGAGTCACCCGTCAGCCGGAAGTCGTCGCTCAGGCACGGCGGCGCGTCGCCGGGACAGCTCTCAGAGGACAGCTCGAAGGACTCCTCGGGGCTGAACCCGACTCCGGTGATCTTGATCTCGACCCCCTCCGGGAAGTCGGGCGGTGTCGTCCAGCCGACGTCCGCGCACTGGAGCGTGCTGGACTCCACGGAGTGGTCTCCCCCGACGGGCAGACCGGGCAACTTGACCGAGACCGCCCGGGTGCCGCTGTTGTCCGGCGCCTCCTGGTTGCCCTCGCCCTCCGCCTGGGGGGCGGTGTCGTCGACGGAGCCGTTGTCCTGGGTGGTGTCCCCCGAGGTGTCCGAGCTGTCCGACCCGTTCGAGCTGCCGGACGCGTTCGTCTCGCTGCCACAGGCGACGCTGCCCATCGCGAGCACCAGCCCGCAGAGCACCGCCATCAGCGTTCGCCTCATCGCTCCTCCGTCCGACGATTCCAGGCCCCTCGTCGGAGGAGGCGGGAACGTGCACGGGTGATACCGGGGGCGCCGTGCCCGTCAGCACAGCGGGGCCGCAGCACTGCCACGGTCGTTCACTTCCGCATGCACCTGTCACGTGCGTCTCTCAGCGTCTTCCTCGCCGGAGGTCACGTCAAGGGGGCGAGCTGCCGCCTGAGGCTCTGGTCAACGCGGTGCGGCGGCTGCTCTACTGGAGCACCGGCGGAGGTGAGGCCATGGCCAGGACGGTGGCCCCGGGCACGGTGGTGCTGGGGCACGGTTCGTTCGAGGCGAACGCCGTGCCCGATGTCTTCGACGCCCGCGACCTCGACTACCGTCCGCGCCTGCAGGCGCTTCCCAACGAGCTGGAGTGCCGTCCCGCCGACCGGTTCGTGATGGCACAGACAGGCAGCTCGTGCACGGGGCACGCCGTGGCCGCGATGGCAAACGCCGTGCTGGCAAGCCAGGGCGACACCACCCACGTCAGCCCCTACATGCTCTACGCACTGGCCCGGAGGTACGACGACTACCAGGGCGACGCCGACGTCGGCTCCTCGCTGCGGGGCGCCCTGATGGGCTGGTACTACCACGGGCTGCTGCCGGACAAGAAGTGGCCGAGCCTCGAGGTCAGCCCGGAACCGGACGTCGACCACGACAGCACGCTCGCCTCGTTGGCCAGGCAGCGTCCCCTGGGCGCCTTCTACCGGGTCAACGCCCTGCGCCTCGACGACCTCCAGTCCGCCATCAACGAGCTCTCCGCCATCGTCGTCGCCGCGTCGATCCACGACGGGTGGCGCGACCCCGTGCTGGTCACGCGGACGGTGAAGCGCAAGAAGCAGCGGATGTACGTCATCTCCAGGACGAGCACGTCCAAGGCGATCGGCGGGCACGCGTTCTGCCTGGTGGGCTACAACGACGTCGGCTTCCTCGTGCAGAACTCGTGGGGGCGCGAGTGGGGCTCCAACGGCTTCGCGACCCTTCCCTACGACGACTGGCTGGAGTCGGGGTACGACGCGTGGGTGGCCCGCCCCGGCGTCCCGTCGGTCATCTCCGAACGCACCCGCCGCAAGGTGTTCGCGCTCGCGGGCGGCGGGCTCGTGGACGCACCCGGCCCCGACCTGGACCGGCTCGCGCACCACGTCGTCAACCTCGGCAACGACGGTCGGCTCTCCACGGCGGGACGGTTCCGGTCGTCCGCCGGCCCAGCTGGACCTGCTCATCGACCACATGCGCGAGACGCACACCCGCTGGGACAGCACGCCGCGCCGCATCGTGCTCTACGCCCACGGCGGCCTGGACAGCGAGGAGACGGGTCTCGACATCGCCCAGCGGCAGCTGAGCTGGTGGCTGGCCAACAAGGTCTACCCGGTGACGTTCGCCTGGGAGACGGGTCTCTCCGAGACCCTGGTCGACCAGCTGACCGATCTCGTCGGCGGCCAGGAGCCGGCCGGGGGGTGGCCGTTCAACCTGTACGAACAGGTGGACCGGATGGTGGAGCGGACCGCGAAGTCCAAGCTGCGCTGGGTGTGGAAGGAGATGAAGGAGAACGCCGAGCAGGCCTCGACACCGCTGCCGCGCAACTACCGCAAGCTCCCGGTCGACGACCTGGCCGGCGGCTCGCTGGCCGTGGCCCGGCTGAAGGACTACCTCGCCGAGCGGCCCAGGCAGCCCACCGAGGTCCACCTCGTCGGCCACAGCGCGGGCTCGATCTTCCTGGCACACCTGCTCGAGCGGCTCGTCCAGGCCAAGATCCCGGTCGCCTCGCTGACCTACCTCGCGGCCGCCATCCGCACGGACACGTGGATCGACCTGGTGCTGCCCCACCTCGAGGACGGGTCCGTCGGGTCGTTCGCCTCGTTCGGGATGAACCCCGTCCGCGAGCTCGACGACGTGTGCGGGGCGCACGGCCTGGCGATCTACCACAAGTCGTTGCTCTACCTGGTCTCGAAGGCGCTCGAGAAACCACGCACCGCCCGTGAGACCGAGGTCCCCCTGGTCGGGATGGCCCACTTCGCCGAGACCGAGGTGGACGGCACCAGCCTCGTCGACGCGGTGAGCAGGATCGGCGGCAGCCTGGTGTGGTCGCCGAACGCCACGCCTCCCCAGTCTCGGTCCGACGCTGCGGCGCACGGCGCCTTCGACGACGACATCGCCACGATGACCTCCGTGCTGCTGCGGATCCTGGCGCAGGACAGCGTCGAGCCGGGCAACGAGTTCGTCCCGAACCTGTCACCCGGATCTGCCGGCGCGCTCATCGAGTCACACCCGACGGCGCTCGAGGACCAGCCTCCCGAGATCGTGCTCACCGAGGTGCGCGGCGAAGGGGCCACCACTGCCAGGGGGACGGTCCGCCCGAACCAGGCGACGACCGCGTCGGCCGCTCGCCGGGGCGTGTCGCAGCGAGGCCCGGGGAGCAGAGTGATGGCGGCGATGGAGCGTGACGGCTGGACCAGGGGCTAGGACGCCTGCGCCCGACCGCTCACCTCCTCGTGGTGCGGCCGGCCCGGGTCGTCGTACGCCGGTTCGGGCTGGCCGCTGCGCACCGCCTCGAGCTGGGCGCACACGGCCGTGCCGAAGAACAGCGCGATGGCGGACAACAGGCTCCACAGCAGCAGGGCGAACACCCCGGCCAGTGGACCGTAGATCTTGCCGAACGACGGGCTGGCGTTGACGTACGCCGCCAGCATCCCCGTCGAGAGCAGGGTGAGCACGACCGCCACCCCGGACCCGAGCGCCAGCCAGGACAGCCCTGGTTGCCGGCGCCGCGGGGCGTGGTCGAGGATCACCGCGATGGTGAGCACCAGCAGCACCACTCCCACGGGCCAGCGGGCGACGTTCCACGCCCGGACGGTCCCGTCGCTCCACGCGTAGTCGTCGGCCATCGCCTCGGCGAAGGAGCCGCCTGCCACCAGCAGCAGGAACCCCGCGCCGACCGGCACGGCCAGGACCGCGGTCAGGATCGCGGCACGGCCGTACTTCCACAGGGTCGGCCGGTCCCGCTCGATGCCGTAGATCCGGTTGCTGCCCCGCTCGACCTGTCCCATCGCGGTGGTCATCGAGACGAGGGCGAAGAACAGGCCGATCGCCAGCGCGATCTCGCCCGCGCCCTCGCTGGACCGCGGGCCGGTGACCGCACTCGCCAGTGCGTCGCGGGCACCCGAGCCGGGCGACACCGCGTCGATGGTGCGGGCCAGCACCCGCTGCGGCCTCTTCTCGTCGATGTCAGCGGCCAGGCCGGTGAGCGCGAGCATGAACGGCACGACCGCGAGGGCGGCCTGCAGCGCGAGCGCGCGCGAGTTGGTGAAGCCGTCGCCGGAACGGAAGCGGACGAAAGCATCGACGAAGAGGCGCCGGATCCCGGTCCGGCGTACGACGTGCCAGGCGTCCTCGGCGTCGAGCTCGTCACCGTCCATCTCGGTCGTGACCGGAACCGTGCGGGCGGTGCTCATGCGCCGCAGTCTAGGGAGGCTGCCGCACTGCGCCTGCGGGTGGCCGTCGCCACGTCACCGGGGATCTGGCATGTTGTCCTCGGGACGGCCGGGCTGCTCGGGAGCCGGCCGGGAGGGAGGCCCCGTGCACCACACTGACTGGTTGTTGACCAAGCCGGAGCGCGCCAACCCCGAGACCAGGCTCGACTCCCGGCACGACGGCGAGGTCGCGTGGTCCGAGGGCAACCTGGTGCGTCCGCTCGTGCACGGTGCGACCTACTTCGCCGAGCTCTACGACCGGCTGGAGGAGACCCGGCGGGGCGACCTCGTGTTCTTCACCGACTGGCAGGGCGACGCCGACGAGCGCCTGACCGGCGAGCCCGGGAGCGAGGTCGTCGAGGTGCTCGGCCGGGCCGACGAGCGGGGGGTCGACGTCCGCGGTCTGATCTGGCGCTCGCACTGGGAGAAGCTGAACTTCAACGCCTCCGAGAACCGCCTCCTCGGCCGGCAGCTGCAGGCCCGGGGAGCCGAGGCGCTGCTGGACATGCGCGTGCGCACCGGCGGCTCGCACCACCAGAAGATGGTGGTGATCCGCTACCGCGGGCGGCCGGAGAAGGACATCGCCTACGTGGGCGGGATCGACCTGTGCCACTCGCGGCGTGACGACGCCGAGCACCTCGGGGACGAGCAGGCACTCGAGATGGCGCCGGAGTACGGCGACACGCCGCCGTGGCACGACGTGCAGGCAGCCATCACCGGCCCGGCCGTGCACGACGTGGAGACGGTCTTCCGGGAGCGGTGGGAGGACCCGACCCCGCTGACCCGGCACCCGGTCTACTGGACCCAGGACAGGCTCCTGCGGATGGACATGACCCCGGACCCGCTGCCCCAGCAGCAGCCGCCGCCCCCGCCCCCGGAGGGCGGCACCCAGACCGTCCAGCTGCTGCGGACCTACCCGAACCTGCGGCGCGGCCGCGACTACCCCTTCGCGCGGGGCGGCGAGCGTTCCGTGGCGCGCGGCTACACCAAGGCCCTCTCGCGGGCGCGGAAGCTGGTCTACATCGAGGACCAGTACCTGTGGGGCCAGCAGGTCGGCGACGTGTTCACCGAGGCCCTGCGCCGCAACCCCGGACTGCACGTGGTCGCCGTCGTCCCGCTGTTCACCGACCAGGACGGCGTGCTCGCCCGCAACCCGCAGATGCTGGGCCGGGCGCGGGCGATGCAGCAGATGACCGAGGTGGCTCCCGACCGGGTGGCGATCTACGGGATCGAGAACCACCAGGGGACTCCGGTCTACGTGCACGCCAAGGTGTGCGTGATGGACGACATCTGGGCCACCGTCGGCTCGGACAACTTCAACCGTCGCTCGTGGACGCACGACTCGGAGCTCTCCGCCGTGGTGGTCGATCCCTCGGCGCCGGACCACAGCCCCTATGCCCGCAGGTTGCGGCTGACCCTGGCGGCCGAGCACCTCGACCGGGAGGTCACCGACGACACCCTGCTCGAGGTGATGGCCGACTGCGTCGATGCCCCCGGCACGTTCGCGGCGTACGACGAGACGGCGCGCGGCCTCGACGACTGGTACGCCGGCGGGCAGGTCGGCGCCCGGCCACCCGGGCGGCTGCGCCGCCTGCAACCGCCCGAACCCGGACTGCTCGAGCGGGCCCTGGTGACCGTTCCCTACCTCGGGCTGCACGATCCCGACGGCCGTCCCCGGCGGCTCAGCAAGCTGGGTGGCTTCTGACCCCTGCTCGCCGGGGCGGGCTTGACCGGCCCGCGACGATGGGGGCATGGCAGAGGTGCAGACCCGCAAGAACGAGTCCGAGAACCGCTACGAGGCCTGGCTGGACGGCGAGCTCGCCGGGGCGGCCTACTACGAGCTGGACGAGAAGCGCATCGTGTTCACGCACACCGAGGTGGAGGACCGGTTCGAGGGCCACGGCGTCGGCTCGGCGCTGGCCCGCTTCGCCCTCGACGACGTACGCGTCGAGGGCACCCGCCGGGTGGTGCCGCGGTGTCCGTTCATCAAGGGTTGGATCGACAAGCACCCCGACTACGCCGACCTGACCCGCGGGACGTCCTCGAGCACGACGGGTGCGCCCACGGACTGAGCCTCGCCTTGTCCGGGGCGAACGTGCGAGCAAGGGTCGAAGCATGACTGACAACAACCGGACCACGGTCGAACGCACCATCAACGCTCCCAGCGCGGACATCTTCGAGGTGCTCAGCAACCCGCAGAACCACGTGGCGCTGGACGGCTCGGGCTTCGTGAGGTCCGAGGAGAAGACGGACCGCATCCAGCAGGTCGGCGACGTGTTCACGATGAACATGGAAGGCCCCCACATGGGCGGCGAGTACCAGACGGACAACCACGTCACCGGCTACGACGAGAACAAGCTGCTCGCCTGGAAGACCGCGCCCGCCGGCACCGAGCCCCCCGGGTGGCAGTGGGTCTGGGAGCTCGACCCCGAGGGCTCCGACTCCACCGTCGTCCGGCTCACCTACGACTGGGACGCCGTCACCGACCAGGACCTGCTCGAGAAGGTCGGCTTCCCGCTGGTCTCCGAGGACCAGCTCGAGGACTCCCTCGTCAAGCTCGACGAGCTCGCCACCCGCTGACGACCTGCGGACCGCGCCGGGGACCGGGGTTGGCTAGCGTGCAGCCATGAGCACAACTCCTGACCCCGGTGATCGTGTCGACGGGGTCGACCATGTCGACGTCATCGTCGTCGGAGCGGGCCTCTCCGGCATCGGCGCGGCCTACCGCCTGAACACCGAGTGCCCGGGCCGGTCGGTCGCGGTCCTCGAGGCCCGCGACGTGATGGGCGGGACCTGGGACCTGTTCCGCTATCCCGGGGTCCGCTCGGACTCCGACATGTTCACGCTCGGCTACGAGTTCAAGCCCTGGCGCGCGGAGAAGGCGATCGCGGACGGCCCGACGATCCTGTCCTACATCCACGAGACCGCCGCCGAGTTCGGCATCGAGGAGCTGATCCGCTACCGCACCAAGGTGGTGGGCGCCGACTGGTCGACGGAGCAGGCGCGCTGGACGGTCCGACTCGAGACCCCGGACGGACCCGGCACGATGACGTGCGACTTCCTCTACTCCTGCTCGGGGTACTACGACTACGACGAGGGCTACGACCCCGCGTTCCCCGGGATCGAGTCCTTCACGGGCGAGGTGGTGCGCCCGCAGTTCTGGCCCGAGGACCTGGAGTACGCCGGGAAGCGGGTCGTGATCATCGGGAGCGGCGCCACCGCCGTGACGCTGGTCCCGGCGATGGCCGAGACCGCCGCCCACGTGACGATGCTGCAGCGCAGCCCGAGCTGGATCGGCGCCATCCCCGGCAAGGACGCCATCGCCGACAAGCTCCGCGAGAAGCTGCCGCCGCGGCTCGCGCACCGGATCATCCGGACCAAGAACATCGCCCAGCAGCTCGCGCTCTACAACTTCTGCCAGACCTTCCCACAGCGTGCTCGCACGGTGCTGACCCGGATGAACGCGAAGATCCTCGGGGACCCCGAAATGGTCGCCGAGCACTTCACCCCGACGTACGACCCGTGGGACCAGCGGTTCTGCGCGGTGCCCGACGCCGACCTGTTCACCTCGATCAAGAGTGGTGACGCCGACGTGGTCACCGACCACATCGACACCTTCGTCGCCGACGGCATCCGGTTGGCGAGCGGACGGGTGCTCGAGGCCGACGTCGTGGTGAGCGCGACCGGGCTCAAGCTGCTGCCCTTCGGTGGGATCGCTCCGTCGGTCGACGGCGAGACGGTCGACCTGCACGAGCAGTTCGTCTGGCAGGGCGCGATGATCACCGGCCTGCCCAACTTCGCCGTGTGCATCGGCTACACCAACGCGTCGTGGACGTTGCGGGCCGACCTGACCCACCGGCTGGTCTGCCGGGTGCTCAACTACCTCGATCGGCACGACTACGTCGCCGGCGTGCCGCTGCCGCGCGGGGAGCTCGAGGAGCGCCCGTTGCTCGACCTCAGCTCGGGCTACATCCAACGCTCGATCAACGCGTTCCCGCGCCAGGGTGACCGTGGTCCGTGGCGGGTGCGGCAGAACTACCTGCTCGACTCGCTCACCACGATGCGACGTGGTCTGCGCGGGTCGATGGACTTCACCCCGCGGTCCGCCGTACGCACTCCCGCGGTGCCGCAGCAGGACGACGCCCTGACCGCCTAGCCCGGCCGGATCGCGGACGCCCTTCATAACCCGACACGCGTCCACGCGTTGGATGCACATGTTCACAACGCGTCCGCGGGTCGTCGCCGCCCCACGGCCAGTCCGAGGACCGACGTCGCCCTGGTCGAGGGACCAGACCGAGCTGTTCGGCAAGAAGAAGTGGGTCAGCTTCGCGTTCACGCCGGCCCAGGTCCAGAACGCCCGGATCAGCCAGGCCACGGTGACCACTCCGCGCTAGCGACGCCGACCGGGCAATCTCTGTACACGTCGAGGCGTCGACCGGGCACTTCATGCACAGCGAGTGTGCGACGACTGCCCGCTCGACGCCCTGCGGCGTACGGCGATTGCCCGGTCGGCGAGCTCGCGACGGCTGCTCCGCGCTAGAGCAGCTCGTCGAGGAGGACCTCGATGCGACGGCGGATCTCGTCGCGGATGGGGCGCACCGCCTCGATCCCCTGACCCGCGGGGTCGTCGAGGACCCAGTCCTCGTAGCGCTTCCCCGGGAAGAACGGGCACTCGTCCCCGCATCCCATCGTGACCACGACGTCGGAGGCCAGCACGGCGTCCGGGGTGAGCACCTTGGGACGGGACGCTGCGATGTCGATCCCGAGCTCGGCCATCGCGGCCACCGCCACCGGGTTGACGCGGTCGGTGGGCTGCGAGCCGGCGGAGAGGACGTCGACCCGGTCCCCGGCCAGCGCCGTCAGGAAGCCGGCCGCCATCTGCGACCGGCCCGCGTTGTGCACGCAGACGAACAGGACGCTGGGTCGGTCGCTCACGACAGGACCTCCTGCGCCTGCCGGCCGAACAGGAGCACGACCAAGCCCAGGCCAAGGGCTCCGCCCACCAGCTCCATCAGCACGAACATGGGAGCCGACGACGGTGCGATCCCGGCGAACGTGTCCGTGAGTGTCCGGGCGACCGTCACGGCCGGGTTGGCGAAGCTGGTCGAGCTGGTGAACCAGTAGGCCGCCGTGATGTAGCCGCCGACAGCGAGAGCGACCGTCTGGCGTCCGCTCCGGAGGCCCCCGAAGACGACCAGCACCAGCCCCGTGGTGGCGACGACCTCGGCGAGCCAGGCGCCGGCGCCGGAGCGGTCCCGGGTCGAGAGGGTGACGGCGTCGAGGTCGAACATCAGGTTGGCCAGCACGGTCCCGAGCACCCCGCCGACGAGCTGGGCGCCCACGAGCCACGCCGCTGCTGCGCTGTCGATCCGCCCCAGGGCCCGCTCGACGAGCGTCACCACCGGGTTGAACGACGCCGAAACGGGTTGCAGCGCCAGGATCAGCGCCACGAGCGCCGCGCCGGTGGCCAGGCTGTTCGCGAGCAGCTGGAGACCGACGTCCTCCGTGAGCCGGGTGGCCGCGATCCCGGACCCGACCACGGCCATCACCAGGAAGGCCGTCCCGACCAGCTCGGCCACCGCGCGCCGGTGGATCCCGATCACGTCGCGACACCACCCAGCAGGGTGCCCAGGTCGGCCAGCGCCTCGGCACGGATGCGGTAGTAGACCCAGACGCCGCGCTTGCTCCGGTCGAGAAGGCCGCTCTCGTGGAGCACCTTGAGGTGGTGGCTGATCGTCGGCTGGGAGAGGTCGAAGGCGTCGTTCAGGTCGCAGACGCAGGCCTCCTGGCCGGCGTACGACGCCACCAGCGAGAGCAGCCGCAGCCTGACGGGGTCGGCCAGCGCCTTGAGCAACGGCGCGATCCGCTCCGCCTCCTGGGCTCCGAGCGGCTGCTTCAGCAGCGGTGAGCAGCACGCGACCGTCTCGGCGGCGGTGAGCAGCGGGAGAGACTTCGACATGCATCTATATTGACAGATGTCGATGTCCGGTGGCAACCTGACGCCATGTCACGCCTCCAGCTCGCCCTCAACGTCGACGACCTCCAGGAGTCGATCGCCTTCTACTCCGCCCTGTTCCACACCGAGCCCACCAAGGTGAAGCCCGGCTACGCCAACTTCGCGGTGGCCGAGCCCCCGCTCAAGCTGATCCTCGTCGAGAGCCCCGGTCAGGGCGGTTCCGTGAACCACCTCGGGGTCGAGGTCGCGGACACGGACACCGTCGACCGCGAGCAGCGCCGCCTGGCCGACGCCGGGCTGGCGTCGGTGGACGAGCGGGACAACGTCTGCTGCTACGCCAAGCAGGACAAGTTCTGGGTCGAGGGGACCCCGAACGGCGAGCACTGGGAGATCTACACGGTGCTCGAGGACGCGGACTCCATGGGCAGCTCGATCGTGCTCGATCCCTCGGCCGGGGCACCTTGTTGCTGAGCCTGCCCGACTACTCCTCGGTGTCCTCGCCGCCGGCGTCCTCGTTGCACTCGATCTGCGGGGGCTCCTCGCCGGGGAAGGCCATCACGTCGTACTCCGGCAGCCCGAGGCCGCGCAGGTCGAAGGAGAAGGCGCTGCGTGCGCTGGTCACGCCGTGCTGGTCCCGGTAGGCGTAGCCACCTGAGCGACGTACGCCGACGGTGTACATGCACTCGTCGAACCGGGTGATGTCGCTCACCGGCTCGGCCAGGTCGTCGAGGTCCTCCTCGGCGTCGTCCGCTCGCTCACGCAGGTCGGCGAGGTCGAGCGTCGCCACTCGTGCGCTCTGGGCGGCTCGCGCCCGATCCCGGGCGGGAGCGACCTTCGAGCGTCCCTGGGCCCGGGCCAGCAGGCGCGCCAACGACCCCGTTCGAGGGATCACGCGGTCGGACGCCTCGCCCGGCTCGGTCTGGCACTCGACCTTCCCGTTCGGGCGGTTCGCACCGGTGAACGCGAGCAGCTGGTAGTCGGGGTCGTCCCACTCACTGCTGTCGAGGTCGATGGCGGGCACGTGCCTCCTGGTGCCCGGGTCACCGCTGGTGCTCACGAAGCCGAGGTCCTGGCGCGCGTCGCCGTCCTCGGTCACGGGAAGCCAGGACAGGCAGGACTCCCAGTCGTCGAAGCGACCCGTGACCGCGTCGACCCGGGCGACGCGGAGCTCCAGGAGGTGCAGCAGCCTGCGCAGGCTGGCCAGGGTGATGGTTCCGGATCCGGTGGGGACGACCCGCGCGTTCGCCCCGCTGCCGTTGGGATCGGTCGGTCTGCTCAGGCAGGTCCTGCTGCGGGAGAGGCGCAGCAGCTGCAGGTCGGGTGTCGTGCCTCCGGGATGGGGGGCCAGCGCGGTGCGGGTGTCCACGCCGGTGCCGTCGCGCTCGTCGTACAGCAGGCCGTAGCGGTGCTGCGGGTCGCCGATCTGGTCCACGCCGAGGGGGACGGTGCAGCGTTGGAGGACGTCGAAGCGGTTCCCTGCGCGTTGCAGCCTGAGCGCGCGTTGCTCGAGGGAGCGCAGCCGACGGTCGAGCCGGACCAGCGCTCCCGATGGCGGGACCGGACGTGCCGTCGTCCCGCGGAGCAGATCCAGGCTGAAGCCCGACTCCTCCGTCGCGGCGGGGGATCGGGTGGGCTTGCGGAACGAGGGTGCGCGGTCCTGGACGGCCCGGGCTCCCGGCTCCGGATCAGGGTCCTGAACAGTCGGGTACTCCACGGCTCCGATGTCGCACGGCCGTCCGTCGTCGCGGGGAGTGCCGACGGCGTCGTGGCGCAGGATCTCGGGCCAGTCGACGTACGGCGCCAGCAGCTGCCCCGCCGGCACCTCCGTCGGGAGCTCCGGGACGCAGGTGCCGGCCGGCACCCGGCCGAGCACCGGACTGCCGGGCTGTGGGAGCAGCACGAACCCCCTGGGGTCGTCCTCGAGCTGGGAGAGCTCGGGGTCCGGGCCCTGGATGTCGCGGTCGTCGTCGAGGTCGCAGCTCTGGTCGGTGACGAAGTTGTAGCCCGAGGAGACCGCGTCGTACACGCGACAGATCCGCCGGGTCGGGATGGTGTCCCCGGTGACCCCCGTGGTCGTCGCCGGGCCGATGATCGAGCTCCGGGTGAACAGCCGCCCTGAGGACCCCACGTTGCCGCCGACCGAGGCGATGTTGCGGGTCAGCGTCGAGTTGATCAGCGTCGTCCGTCCGGCCGACAGCGTCCCGCCGCCGTCGCCCTCGGCGTAGTTGTCGGTGACCGTCGAGTTCAGCAGCATCAGGTTGCCGCGGGCCCAGACGCCGCCACCGGCGTGCGCGACGGCCAGGTTGCGGGCGACCGTCGAGTTCACGAGCAGGACGTCCGCCTCGCCCGAGATGGCCCCGCCTCGGTCGTCGGCCCGGTTGCCGATCAGCGTCGAGTTCAGCACGGCCACGTCCCCGTCGAGGGTGAAGATCGCCCCGCCCGGCCCGTCGGCGTCGCTCCCGTCGATGAGCGAGTCGACGACGGTCACGTCGCCGTCCTCGTCGGTGTAGAGGGCGCCCCCGTCGCCGTCGGTCGTGTTGCCGTCGACCTCCGACCGCACCACCGTGATGTCGCCGGTCGATCCGATCGCCCCGCCCGATCCGTCGACGAGGTTGGTGCTGAGCACGCTGTCGTAGACCTCGACCCCACCGCGCCGGGCGTAGACGCCTCCGCCGTCGTCGTTGGCGAGGTTGCCGTTGATCCGGGAGCGATGGACCGTGACGCGGCGCATCGAGAAGACCCCGCCACCCGGCTCCTCGGAGAGGTTCTGCTTGATCACGCTGTCGAAGATCGAGATCTCGCCACGGGACGTGACCGCCGCCCCGGGGCCGTCGGCGCCGCCACGGGTCAGCGTGAGGTCGTGCAGCTCGAGGTAGCCGGTGCCGTCCTGCCGCAGGAGCCGCTTCTCGAAGCAGGTCTGCCGGATGACGTGGCCGTGGCCGTCCACCACCATCGGGTACGGCGACTCCCGGATCGGGTCACCCACGGCGCAGTTGTGCAGCGCGATGTCGGCGCCGAGGTCGATCCGTCGCCGCAGCGGGTCGGCCCACGCGGCGCGCAGCTGGGCCTCGGTCCGGACGACGGCCCCGGTGTCCGCGGCCACGGGAGCCGCTGCGGCGCTCGCCGTGCCCGTCACCCCGTGCTGCGGCAGCGCGGACACCGTGAGAGCGCAGACGGCGAGGATCGCCGTGACGACGGGGGTGGTTCGGGGCATCGCTCCCACTCCGCAGCGGCCGGGTCCGACCAACGTAGGTCGAGCGGTGTCCGCAGCCGCGCGGGCACGCCGTACCTCGCCGGACTCCGTGTCAGGACGCGGACCGGGTCGCCGCCACCACGCGGTAGCGGATGAACGCCGGGAAGGCGACCGCTGCGACGACCGTCAGCACCACCACGAGGAGCCCGCCGCCGGCGGCCGTCGCCGCAGCGCCGATCGAGACAGCCACCGCGCCGTGGGCCACGTCGGCGATCCTCGGCCCGCCCACCACCACGACGGTGAACACCCCTTGCAGTCGTCCCCGGACGTCGTCGGAGGCAGCACTCTGGAGCATGCTGCTGCGGAACGCTGCCGAGGCCATGTCGGCGGCACCGCCGATCACGAGCATCAGTACGGCGACGATCAGCATCGGCAGTCGCCAGTGGTCGGCCAGGCCGACCGCGACGCCGAAGCCGAACATCGCCAGTCCCCAGACGATCACCGCCGCGAGGACGGCGACGCCCTGTCGCTCGACCCGGGAGACCCAGCCGGAGAAGACCCCGCCGAGCACGGCGCCGATCGGGATGCCGGCGAAGAGAAGCGCGAACGCGAGCCCGCCGCCCTCCGGCCCGCCGAAGTCGACGTGGGCCATCTCCGGGAAGAGTGCGCGTGGCATCCCGAAGACCATCGCGATGATGTCGACCAGGAAGGACATCAGCAGCACCGTGTGCCCGCGGAGGTACTTCAGCCCGTCGATGACGGCCCCGATGCCGAGGCTCCCGGACGTCCCCTCGATCGGGAGCGGGGGCAGCGCCCACACGGCGCCGAGGGTGGGGACCAGGGTCAGGGTGTCGATCAGGTAGAGCCACGGGAAACCGAACACCGGGATCAGTGCGCCGGCGATCAGCGGGCCACCGATGGCACCGGCCTGCATCACGGTCATGTTCAGCGAGTTGGCCGCCGGCAGCAGGTTCAGCGGCAGCAGCCGGGGGAGCACGGCGCTACGGGTCGGCTGGTTGACCGCGAAGAACGCCTGCTGCACCGAGAACAGGCAGAGCAGCAGCCAGACGTTCCCGGCGCCCGTCCAGGCCTGGAGCCAGAACAGGGTGCTGGTGACGATCATCCCGATGGTGGTGCAGATCAGCAGCACCCGCCGGTCGAACACGTCCGCGAGCGCACCACCCCAGAGCCCGAAGACGATCAGCGGGACCAGCCCGAAGACGCCGGTCAGGCCGACGTACGCCGAGGAGCCGGTCTCGGCGTAGATCTGCGACGGCACCGCGACGACGGTGAGCTGGGCGCCCACGACCGTGACGATGTTGGCGGTCCAGAGGCGCCGGAAGTGACGGTCGCGGAGGGGGCGGGTGTCCGCGAAGACCGATCTCAAGAGCCGTCGACGAGCGCGCGCACCTGCTCCACGCTGCCGCAGCCCTCGTCGAGCATCCGGTTGCGCTCGGCGACCCAGGCCGCCCCGAGCCGGCTGCGGTCCTCCTCGGCGACGTCCTCGCGCGCGGGGTTCAGGATGTCCCGCTCCTCCTCGTCGAGGTGGTGGAGCAGGGTCTCGCTGAACTCGTGGATCGCGTCGCTGAAGGAGTCGTCGTAGAGGTCCTCGGCCTCGAGCAGCGGCAGCAGGGTCTCGTACCCCTCCTGGTGCTCCTTCTCGCCGTGCTCGGCCTCCTCCTCGTCGATCGCGTCCCGTCGCTCGAGCTGGGGGTAGACCTGGCGCTCCTCCGCCTCGCCGTGGGCGACGAGCAGCTCGGCGATCTGACGGCGCAGCGCGTCTCGGTCGTTCTGCTCGTTGCGCAGCTCGCGCAGCAGCGACTCGAAGAGCCGGTGGTCCTCGAGGATCAGCTCGACCACGTCGCCGGACGTGGGGCGGGGGGTCGACGACGAGGTCTCGGTGGCCATGTCTTCACTCTAGGCAGGGCCGACTGCTCGCCCGAGGGTGCATCCGGGTGATGGATCGACCCGCAGCACCCGGCGTAGCGTCGGCGGCATGACTCCCGAGGAGATGCTGGCGCACTGCCTGGGCAAGCCGGGGGCGTGGGCGGACAACCCGTGGGGCCACGAGCACCCGGTGGTGAAGGTGCACGACAAGATCTTCGCCTTCATCGGCGGCGAGGGGGTCGGGGTGAAGTCGGGACCCGACCGGGAGGTCGCCGACGAGTGGCTGGACCGCTATCCCGAGGACGCCAGCGTGATGGCCTACATCGGCCGGTCCGGCTGGAACGACCTGCGCTTCAACGGCGCGATCGACGACGAGGACCTGGTCGAGGCGGTCGACGGGTCCTACGCGCTGGTCGTCGGCAAGCTCGCCAAGAAGAACCGCCCGGCGGGCTGGGAGGGCTGATTCCGCATCTGCGGAACTCTGAGTGACACCTGGCCGCACACGCGGCTAGAGTCCGCGCATGGCGTCGTACCGGATCAAGCAGGCAGCCGAGCTGCTCGGGGTCAGTGACGACACCGTCCGTCGTTGGGGCGAGTCCGGCCGGCTGCGTACGAGGACCGAGGGATCGCGCCAGGTCGTCGACGGGGTCGACCTCGCCCGTCTCGCCCAGGAGATCGCCGAGAGCGGCGACCACCCCGAGCCGGGACCCGTCGTCTCCGCCTCGGCCCGCAACCGGTTCGTCGGCCTGGTCACCCGCGTCGTGCGCGACACGGTGATGGCCCAGGTCGAGATCCAGAGCGGGCCCCACCGGGTCGTCTCCCTGATGAGCCGGGAGGCCGCGGACGAGCTCGCGCTCGAGCCGGGGGTCCTGGCCATCGCTTCCATCAAGTCCACCAACGTCGTCGTCGAGCTACCGGAGAACCCATGAGAACGAAGATGGCCACCGTCCTCGCAGTCCTGCTGGGACTCACCTCGATCGCCGCGTGCGGCAGCGACGACAGCAGCGGGAGCAGCACGCAGAAGGACATCACCATCCGCGTCTTCGCGGCGGCCTCGCTGACCGAGACGTTCACCGAGCTGGGCAAGCAGTTCGAGAAGGACCACCCGGGCACCAAGGTCCAGTTCAGCTTCGGTCCGAGCTCCGGCCTGGCCGAGCAGATCGGGAGCGACGCCCCCGCCGACGTGTTCGCCTCGGCCAGCCCGAGCAACATGGACACCGTCGTGCAGGCGGGCGACGCGAAGGACCCCAAGGACTTCGCGGCCAACAGCATGGAGATCGCCACCCCGCCGGGCAACCCGGCCAAGATCGGCTCGCTCGACGACCTCGCCAAGCCGGGTGTGAAGGTCGCGGTCTGCCAGGCGCAGGTGCCCTGCGGCAAAGTTGCCGCGGAGGTCTTCAGCAAGGCCGGGCTGGAGGTCAAGCCGGTCACCGAGGAAGTCGACGTGAAGTCGGTCCTGACCAAGGTCACCCTCAAGGAGGTCGACGCCGGGCATGGTCTACGTGACCGACGTGCAGGCCTCCGGTGACAAGGTCGAGGGCGTGGAGATCCCGGAGGCTCAGAACGCCTCGACCAGCTACCCGATCGCCACTCTGACCAGCTCGAAGCACCAGAAGCAGGCCTCGGAGTTCGTCGACCTGGTGCTCTCCTCCGAAGGCACCAAGGTGCTCGAGGAGGCGGGCTTCGAGAGCCCCTGATGTCGTTCGCGTCGACCGACCAGGGCGCGCACCCCGTGGGCGCTTGGCGTCCCGGCGTTCCTCGGGGCGCTGCTCCTGGTCGTGCCCCTGGTCGGGCTGCTGTTCCGCGCGCCCTGGGGCTCGCTCGGCAACATCCTCGCCCGGCCCGAGGTGCTGGACGCGCTGTGGCTCTCGCTGCTCTCCGCCAGTCTTGCGACCGTCATCTCCCTCCTGCTCGGTGTGCCCCTGGCCTGGGTGCTGGCCCGCGCGAGCTTCCCCGGGTTGCGGCTGCTGCGTGCTCTGGTGACGCTCCCGCTGGTGCTCCCACCGGTCGTCGGCGGTGTCGCGCTGCTGCTCGTGCTGGGTCGCAACGGCCTGGTCGGCCGCTACCTCGACCTGTGGTTCGGGATCACGTTGCCGTTCACCACCGCTGCCGTGGTCGTGGCCGAGACGTTCGTGGCGATGCCGTTCCTGGTGATCGCCGTCGAGGGGGCCTTCCGCTCGGCCGACCAGGGGTACGACGAGGCCGCGGCGACGCTCGGTGCCGGACGACTGACCGTCTTCCGGAGGGTGACGCTGCCCCTGATCCGGCCGGCGCTGGTCGCCGGATCGGTGCTCTGCTGGGCCCGCGCGCTCGGTGAGTTCGGGGCCACGGTCACCTTCGCCGGCAACCTGCAGGGCGTCACCCGCACGATGCCCCTGGCGGTCTACCTGGCGATGGAGACCGACCCCGACGAGGCGGTGGCCCTGTCCCTCGTGCTGCTGACGGTCTCGGTGGCGGTGCTGTTCGCGCTGCGTGGGCGCTGGCTCGGGCAGGCTGGCGCGTCATGAGCACGCCGGCTGGCCGCCTCCGAGAACCTCCGCGCCGACGGCCTGCGGTTCGCCGGCCGCGTGGTCCGGGGCGAGTTCGACCTCGACATCGCCTTCGCGGTCCGGCCGGGCGAGGTGCTCGGCGTGCTCGGGCCCAACGGCGCCGGCAAGACCACCCTGCTGCGCGCCGTCGCCGGGCTGGCCGAGCTCACCGAGGGTCGGGTCGAGGTCGGCCCGCACACCTGGCAGGACGGGGACGTGTTCCTGCCGCCGGAGAGGCGTCGGGCGGGCGTGGTCTTCCAGGACTACCGCCTGTTCCCCCACCTCGACGTGCGCGACAACGTCGCCTTCGCCGCCCGGTCGGCCGGTGTCGGCCGCGCGGCGTCGCGGGCGCTGGCGGAGGAGTGGCTGGAGCAGCTGGGTCTCGCGGCGCTCGCTCGACGCCGCCCCGCCCAGCTCTCGGGCGGCCAGGCCCAGCGCGTGGCCCTGGCACGGGCGATGGCCCACGAGCCCGAGGTCCTCCTCCTCGACGAGCCGATGGCCGCGCTCGACGCCGGGGCGAGGATCGACGTACGCGCGTTCCTGCGCGAGCACCTCGCCGGCTTCCGCGGGCCGACCGTCCTGGTCACCCACGACCCGCTCGAGGCGATGGTCCTCGCGGACCGGCTCCTCGTGGTCGAGCACGGGCGTCTCGTCCAGGAGGGCACGCCCGGCCGAGGTCGCCCGCCGGCCGGCCTCGTCGTACGTCGCCCGCCTGGTGGGCCTGAACCTGTGGGCCGGACGGCTCGAGGACGCCGCCGGCACGGTGGTCCTCGAGGGCGGTGGCCGGCTGGCCGTCGCGCCGGGCAACGCGAAGGGACCAGGTGCTGGTCTCGCTGCGTCCCAGCGCGATCGCGGTGCACACGGAGCGTCCGGGACACACGAGCGAGCGCAACGTCTGGGCGGGCCGGGTCGCGTCGATGGAGGTGCTGGCCGACCGCGTCCGGCTGCAGGTCGAGGGCGTGCCGCCGGCACTGGTCGACGTGACCCCCGCAGCGGTGGCCGAGCTCCGTCTTGACGTCGGCCTCCGGTCTGGCTCTCGGCCAAGGCGACCGAGGTCGAGGCGTACGCGGACGCGCGTCGGCGAGACTCCGCCACCAGATGACACGGCGTCAGCCTTCACGTGTAAGACTCTGGTCAACTCTGTCGGGCTCGAGAGCACGGGTACGACCGTCCCTTGGTCCGACGTCTGAGGAAGCCAGAACCATGACCACGCCTGTCCCCACGGAGCTGCTCACGGCGTTCCGCAGCATGGCCGAGGTCGTCTACGCCGGTGAGTCCTACGACTCGGTGTACGACGCCTTGTGCCGCAGCGCCGTCCAGCTGATCAGCGGCTGCGACCACGCCTCCTTGATGCTGCGTCGCCGGGGCCGGACCTTCACGGTCGCCTCCTCCGACTCGACCGCCCTCCAGGTGGACGAGCTGGAGAAGCAGCTGGACCAGGGTCCGTGCCTCGACGCGATGGACGACTCCGAGCCCGACCAGCACCTGTGCGCCGACCTGACCACCGGGAGCCAGTGGCCGCTCCTCGCCGCGCGGATCCTCGAGGAGACCAGCGTCCGGGGCATGGCCGGGTTCCGGATCCGGCAGGACGGCCAGAAGGTCGGAGCCCTCAACGTCTTCAGCGACACCCCCGGAGCGTTGGACGAGAGCTCCCTCGACCAGGCGCTGATGCTGACCGCTTTCGCCTCGGTCACCCTCACGGCGCTCGAGCGGGGCGAGGAGGCCAGCACCCTGCGTCGCGGCCTGCAGAGCAACCGCGAGATCGGCAAGGCCGTCGGTTTGCTGATGGCGATGCACAAGATCAGCGACGACGCGGCGTTCGAGATGTTGGCCAAGGTCTCCCAGGAGATGAACGTGAAGGTGGCCGAGGTGGCCTCCCAGGTCATCGCCCACCACATCAAGGGCGACCTCTGAGGTCCACGCCCACCGCGTGAGCCGGGTCACCCCCCGCGCCGGGGACGTGCCCCGGTCGTGTCAACGGCTGGTCGCGCGCCTGTGTATTGCCTCGGGTTCCGGGTACACAGGGGTTCGGGAGTCCAGCAAGGGGCTTTCGCGACTGTGCGGCGTTCGCCAGCGACCTCTCGGACACGCTCCGCGTGGCCTAGCGGCGCCGCACGACCGGTTGGTAGTGAATCGACTCAAGGAGCTGCACTCGCATGGGTATTGACGACAAGGCCGACAACAAGAAGGAAGACCTCGGCGGCAAGGTCAAGGAGACCATCGGCAAGGCGACCGGCGACGACGCCCTCGAGCGCCAGGGTGAGAACGACCAGCGGAAGTCCTCGCTGAAGGACGCGGCCGAGAACGTGAAGGACGCGTTCAAGAAGTAGTCGCTCAGGCAGCAGATGTCGACGATCCCCCCGACACGGTCGCGAACCGTACGGGGGGATTTGTCTGCTCCCGCCCTGCCATGGTCGGATCGGTCGCATGTGGTTCCTGAGGAGGCGAGGTACGAGCCGACTCGTGGGGCGCCGTGCCGTCGTCCCCACTGTTGTCGCCAGCCTGCTGCTCGCCCTGAGCGCCTGCAGCGTCCCGGGCTTCGGGCCCGATCCCCAGGACGCCGCCGACCTGCGCTGGCGTCGGGACTCGCGTCCGGGCGACCTCGACAAGGTCGACTTCACCGGCAGCGCCGCACGGGCGAGCGCGTCCTACGCGCAGATCACCGAAGGCGTCGGCAAGGCGAAGGTGTCCGTGGGCAAGGTCTCCGACCGACGGTGACCACGGGACGGCCACGCTGAAGTGGAGCCGGACCGTCGGGTCGAAGACCTGGTCCTACGAGACCCGAGGCGACCCTGCACAAGGGTGAGGACGCACAGGGTGACCAGGCCTGGCTCGTCGACTGGGATCCCCGGGTCGTCGAGTCGTCGCTGAAGGCCGGCGAGCAGCTGAGCGAGAGCTCGATCAAGGCCCGTCGAGGAGAGATCCTCGGGGCGGGACAGAGCCGCGATCGTGACGCCACGGCCGGTGCTGCGCGTGGGCATCGACAAGACCGGTCTGGATCCGGCGGTGAGCGCCCGTTCGGCCGCCCGGCTGGCGCAGCTGGTCGACATCGACGCCAAGCCCTACGCCAAGCAGGTCGACGGCCGCGGGCCCGAAGGCGTTCGTGCAGGCGATCGTCTACCGCCGCAGCAGCGTGCCCGCCGAGGTGCTCGACGGCGTCGATGCCATCCCGGGTGCCCGCACGATCGCCGACAAGCTGCCGCTCGCGCCGGACAAGGACTTCGCGGCAGCCATCCTCGGCAGCGTCGGGCCCGCGACCGCCGAGCTGGTCAAGGAGAGCAAGGGACGGATCCGGGCGGGCGACGACGTGGGCATCTCCGGCCTGCAGAAGCGGTACGACGAGCAGCTGGCCGGCACGCGCGGAGCCACCGTCGTCGCCGTCGACGACCAGGGCACCCGCCGGACCCTGTTCACCGCCGACGCGAAGCCCGGCGTCCGCGCTGAGCACGACGATCGACGTCCCGGCCCAGCGGGCGGCGCAGAAGGCCCTGGCCGGCGTCGGGCCGGCGAGCGCGCTGGTCGCGATCCGGCCGTCCACCGGCGACATCGTCGCAGTGGCGAGCGGCCCCGGCTCGAAGGGCTACAACACCGCCACGTTCGGCCAGTACGCACCGGGCTCCACCTTCAAGGTGGTCAGCGCGCTCGCCCTGCTCCGGGCCGGCGTCTCGCCGACCACGAAGGTCGAGTGCACGCCGACGGTCGTGGTCGACGGCAAGACCTTCAAGAACTACGACGACTACCCCTCCACCGCGCTCGGGCGGATCTCCTTCGCCGACGCGCTCGCCAACTCCTGCAACACCGCCTTCATCTCCCAGCGCGACAAGCTCACGGCCGGACTCGTTGGCGCCCGCCGCTGCCGCCCTGGGCCTCGGGGTCGACCACGACACCGGTTTTCCCGGCGTTCTTCGGCAAGGTCGAGCCCGCGGACAGCGAGACCCAGAAGGCGGCCGGGATGATCGGCCAGGGCACGGTGCTGGCCTCGCCGATGGCGATGGCCACCGTCGTCGCCTCCGTGCTCGAGGGGTCGGCCGTGCTGCCGCGCCTGCTCCCGGACCAGAAGGTGGAGCAGAAGACGCCGGCGAAGCCGCTGACGGCCGCGGAGGCCCGGCAGCTGCGCACGATGATGCGCGGGGTGGTCGAGCGCGGCAGCGGCCGGCTGCTGGCCGACGTCCCGGGCGGACCGGTGATCGCGAAGACCGGCACCGCCGAGTTCGGCGACAAGCCGCCGCTGCCCACGCACGCCTGGATGGTCGCCGGCCGCGACGACCTCGCGGTCGCCGTCTTCGTCGAGCGCGGGAGCTCCGGATCCGGAACAGCCGGGCCCGGTGATCAAGGACTTCCTCGATACAGTCCGGTGATGCTCCCCCGCCAGCACTGGGCCCGCCGCAGCGAACAGCTCGATCCCGTCCGGGACAGCCACCAGATCAGCCTGCACGTCTCGGCTCACGACTTCCCCTGGGACAACCTGCAGGCGCTCTCGTTCGCGCTGTTCCGCACCTATGCGGTGCCCTCGATCGGCCGGCTCCTCGACGAGACCGAGCGAGTTCACCGGCCGGGTCCAGAAGAGGTACGACGACACCGGCCTCCTGCTCGAGGAGGTGCAGCGTCACGGGCTGGGCAGCACCCGTGGCCGGTCCGCCGTACGCCGGATCAACCAGATGCACGCGATGTACGACATCTCCAACGACGACATGCGCTACGTCCTGTCCACCTTCGTGGTGGTGCCCAAGCGCTGGGTGGACGACTACGGCTTCCGCACGCTGACCCCGAACGAGGTCGCCGCCACCACGAACTACTACCGCGAGCTCGGCCGCCACATGGGGATCAAGGACATCCCTGAGGACTTCGCCGACTTCGAGACGTTGCTCGACGACTACGAGCGCGAGCACTTCGCCTTCGACCCGGGTGGACGTCGGGTCGCGGACTCCACGCTCGACCTGATGGCCACCTTCCCGCCGAACAGCTGGGCGCCGAGCCTGGATCGTGCGCCGGTTCGCCTACTCCCTGATGGACGAGCCGCTCCTGCGCGCCTTCCGCTACCCGACACCGACCCGGTTCGAGCGGTGGTTCTTCAACGGCGCGATGCACGTGCGGGCCCGGCTGCTGCGGCTGTTCCCGGCGCGATCGAAGCCCAAGTGGGTGAGCACGTACGGTTACTACCGCACCTATCCCGCGGGCTACGACATCGACCACCTCGGCACCTTCCCGGGCGGAGGTGCGTGCCCGTTCCACGCCACCTCCACGGAGCCCGGTGAAGCAGTCCCCTGACCCGATCCACGCCCGTCCCGACGCGACGGCTGACGACCGGCGGCAACCGCGACCTCGCCGCCGTGATGTCGCTCTTCCTCGGCAACGGCCTGACCGTCGGGGTCTTCGGCGGGTCCCTGCCCGGACTGCGGGCGCACCTCGGCCTCAGCGCCGAGCAGATCGTCGGAGTGCTGGTGGCGGCAGGCCTGTTCGCCGTCGTCTCGATGAACCTGAGCGGACCGCTCGCCGACCGCATCGGCGCCCGGCTGCCGTCGCTGCTCGGCGGCACCGTGATGGCTTCCGGGGTGGTGGTGATGGGCGCGGCCCCGAGCTACGGCTGGCTGGTCGCGGGGGCCGCGGTCTTCGGCCTCGGCAACGGCGCGATGGACGTCTCGATGAACACCCTCGGCGTGAGCGTCGAGCAGGCCCGGCGTCGACCCGTGATGAGCCGGCTGCACGCGTTCTTCTCGATCGGCAACCTGCTCGGAGCCCTGGTCGTGGTGCTGTTCGGCGCCCTCCTGGCCGACGAGACCGCCGCGATGGTCGCTGTGGGTGGGTGCCGTCCTCGTGCTCGCGCTGCTGGGCGCCGTCGCCGGCGTCACCCCGGAGTCGCCTCGCCGCACGGTGCGGGGCGACGGGTCCGGCAAGGTGCCTCCGGTCGCCTGGCTGCTGGCTGCGATGGCGGTCTGCTTCGGGCTGACCGAGGGCACTGCCGTCGACTGGTCCTCGCTGCACGTCACCGACGTGGGCGGGGTGAGCCCGAGCGCGGGAGCCTGGGGCCTCGCCTGCGTGAGCGGCTTCATGGTGGTGATCCGGCTGTTCGGTGACGCCGTGGTCGAACGCCTCGGCCGGGCAGCCGTGGTCAGGTTCGGGTCGTCGTGCGCGCTGGTCGGCTACCTGTTCACCGCGTTCTTCTCCGGCCTCCGCTGATCCTGACCGGGTGGTGCCTGGTGGGCCTCGGCGTCGGACTGGTGGCGCCGCAGATCTACGGCCTCGCCGGGCACATCGGCGGAGGCCGGGGGCTGGCCCTGGTCGTGAGCTTCGGGTACGCCGCCTTCCTGGTCGGACCCGCCCTGATCGGGTTCGTCGCCTCGCACTCGGGCCTGCAGCGGGCGATGCTCGTGCCTGTGGTCACCGCCGTCGGCCTGATCGTGATGTCCACGCGGCTGCCCGCCGACCCCGAGCGCGTCGGCCGATGATCTGGCGGACCCACAGGCCGACCAACCGGCCGACCAACCGGCCGGACCGAACCGGCCGATCCGCGGGAAACCACCGCGTAACTGCCCGGTCCTAGAGTGACCCCATGCCGAGCATCCAGCACGCCGTGCTCAGTCGCGTCATCCCGGTGCTCAGGCGCAACCTGCCGATCGACGACCTCCCGGCCATGCGGGCCGCCCTGACCGAGCCAACCGGGAGGCCGACGAAGGTCCGTCCCAGGACGTCCGCCGCGGCCACGAGGAGCAGATCAGCAACGGCCACGGGTTCCCGGTGTTCACCCTGTGGAAGACCGGCGACTCCGCCGGGGCCAGACCCGACCGGTCCGTGCTCTACCTGCACGGCGGGGCCTACGTCCGGCCGGCCGACGCACGACACTGGAAGTTCGCGAGCCGACTGGCCGACGCGCTGGGCGCGGCTGCGGTCCTCCCGGCGTACCCCCTGGCACCGGAGTTCACGTGCCGGGACTCCTTCGACGCCATGATCGCCGTCTTCGACGACGTGGTCCGCGAGTCGCCCGGCGGCGTCACCCTGGTCGGTGACTCGGCCGGGGGTGGCTACGCGCTCGCACTGGCGCAGGCCCTGCGCGACCGGGGCGGTGCCCAGCCCGACCGGCTGGTGCTGATCGCTCCCTGGGTCGACCTGACCAGCAGCACTCCCGGGACCCGCGAGGCGGCCGAGCGCGACCCCTGGCTGTCCTTCCCGCACCTCGCCGTCTACGGCTCGTTCTGGGCCGGGAGCGAGGACGCCGCGGACCTCGCCGACCCGCGGGTGAGCCCGTTGTTCGGAGACCTGGCCGGCCTGCCGCCGGCGCTGATGCTCTGCGGCACCCGCGACCTGCTGCAGCCCGGGTGTGATGCGCTCTTCGAGCGAGCCGACCAGGCCGACTGGCCGTTGGAGTACGTCGTGGCTCCGGGCCTGATCCACGTCTACCCGTTGATCCGGATCCCCGAGGCACGACAGGCGTTCGGGCAGGTCCTGCGCTTCTGCCGTGACGGGTGAGGTTCCCCCGCTGTCCAATTGGATGCCTCCTGTCGCCGGGTGGTCCATACCAAGTCGCCCGCTTGGGTGTCACGGCGTGTGCCGCCTGCGCGGCTCCGTGATACTCACCACCAATGAACGCCACGGACGTGGCCGTGATCGGCGCGGGGGTCGCCGGACTCACCTGCGCACGGGCGTTGGAGGAGTCCGGTCTGTCGGTGCGCGTCCTTGAGCGCTCGGCCCGCGTGGGCGGCCGGGTCGGGACCGACGTGATCGACGGATTCCGCTGTGACCGTGGCTTCCAGTGGCTGAACGTGGGGCACCCGGACGTGCACGAGTCGCTGGACGTCGCCGCGCTCAACCCGCGTCCCATCGAGCGGGGGATGGTGCTGGCCAACCCGGAGGGGTACCGCATCCTCCAGGGCACCCAGGCCACGCTGATCGCCGCCATCCGATCGGGCCTCGGGCAGCCCCAGGACATCGCCCGGCTGATGCGCTGGACCGACCCGCTGCGCAAGACCCGCGAGCGGGTGCTCGCCGGTCCCGACATGTCGCTCGAGGAGTCGCTGGACCGCACCGGCATCTCCGGGCGGATCCGCGAGGAGGTGCTGCGCCCGTTCTTCCGGTTGCTGTTCGCCGACGAGGACCTGCGCACCTCCTACCAGTTCGCCATGCTGACGATGCAGGGACTGGCCCTGGGCACCCCCGCCCTGCCGGCCCTGGGGATGCAGGCCGTGCCCAACCAGCTCTCGCTCGGCCTCGAGCACCCGGTCGAGCACGGTGTCGACGTCCTCGGCATCGCCCGCAGCAGCGGTGAGGGGGTCCGCGTCTTCACCGACAACGGCGACGTGCGCGCCCGCGCGGTCGTCGTGGCCACCGACCCGTTGTCGGCCTCCTCGCTCCTCGGGCTGGGCAGCCCGGCCATGCGTGGTCAGGCCACCTGGTGGTTCGCCATGGAGGTGGCGCCGACCACGATGAAGGCGCCGTTCGTCAACCCGATCGGCCCCTCAGCCGGGCCCATCTCGCACGCCCTGGTCGCGTCCAACGTCGCACCGCGCTACGCACCCTCCGGCAAGCACCTGGTGGCGGCCTGCTCGATCGGGGCGCCCGGCAAGGACGCCGGTGCCGAGCTCGAGTCCGAGGTGCGCACGCAGCTCGGCCAGGTCTTCCGGACCGACACCGCGTCCTGGCGTCTGGTCAGCAGGCATGCCAACTCCAACGCCTGGCCGGCCGTGCGTCCACCCCTGATCCTCGGCCGCGAGGTCGATCTCGGCGACGGCGTCTTCGTCGCCGGCGACCACCGCGAGAGCCCGGGGATCGCCGGAGCCATGCGCTCGGGCCGCCGCGCCGCCTCGGCCGTCCTCGCGGACCTGGGAGCGCCCGCTTCATCAGCCGCAGGCTGATCTGCCGACCGGGCAGAACGTACCGGAGGAGCGAAGCGGGGGAGGGCGGCTCTGCCCTGTCGGCATCCACAGCGAACCGCGCGGAACAGAGAACCCGCTCGTCCCGACTACAAGCAACCGCAGGCGAAGAGGCGACCGAACCTCAGCGCCAGGACCAGCTCGAGCGCGCGCTCCGCAGCGCCCACGCACAGCTCCCGGTCCGCAGGCACCAGCCCGATCCGGGTACGCCGGTCGAGCAGGTCCTCGACGTTCCGCGCGCCCTCGTGGGTGATCCCGAAGACCAGCTCGGCCAGGGTCGCCGGGACGCCGGGGGCCAGCGGGGCGAGCAGCACCGTGTCGTCCAGGCCGGTCAGCGCGCGGGCGTCGGCGAGCACGGCCGGTGCCTCGGCCCCGAAGCGGCGCAGCAACCGCGGCGGGGCGTCGACCTGGGCGAGCTCGGCTGGTGCTGCCGCGCCGAGCAGGGGGAGTCGCCTGGTCCGGCACGACCCGGCCGGGAGCGCGGACTCCTGCACGGCCCGGTCGACGGCGTCCTGGGCCATCCGCCGGTAGGTGGTGAGCTTGCCGCCGACGACGGTCACGACACCGGACCCGGAGACCAGGACCGCGTGCTTGCGGGACAGGTCGGCCGTCGTGTCCCCGGTGTCGAGCAGCGGCCGCAGCCCGGCGTACGCCCCGACGACCTGGTCGCGGCGCACCTCCACCTCGAGGGCGCTGTTGATCACGCGGAGCAGGAACTCGATGTCCTCCTCCGGCGCTGCCGGCACGTCGGGGATCTCGCCCTCGACCTCCTCGTCGGTCAGTCCCACGTAGAACGTCCCGTCGGGTTGCGGCAGGGCGAACACGAAGCGGTTGCCGGAGCCGGGGACCGGAGCCATCACCGAGCAACGGACCCCGGGCAGGGTCTGCTCCCGCAGCACCAGGTGGGTGCCGCGGCTGGGCCGCAGCCTGATCTCGGGGACGAGCTGGCCCGCCCAGACGCCGGTGGCGTTGATGACGGCGCGGGCACGGATCGGGCGGGTCTCCCCGGTCCGGGCGTCGGTGAGGACGGCGCCGTCACCGGTCGGCTCGCTCACGCGCACGCGGGTGTGCACGCGGGCACCCTCGGCCGCGGCGGTGCGGGCGACGGCGAGGACCAGGCGGACGTCGTCCTCCAGCTGCCCGTCCCAGGACAGCAGTGACCCGCGCAGGCCCTCCCGGCGCACGACGGGTGCGAGCGCGAGGGTCTCGGTGGCGCTGATCCGACGTGGTCGGGGAAGCGTCGAGCGGCGGGTCCTGGCCACGAGCCGGAGCAGGTCGCCGGCCCGGGTGCCCCCACGGGCGAGCGTGGCCTGCGACCGCGTCACGCCTGGAGTCAACGGGATCAGGATGGGCAGCGCACGGACGAGGTGCGGCGCGGTGACCTGCATCAGGATGCCGCGCTCCACCGCGCTCTCGTGGGCCACGTCGAGCTGACCCTTGGCCAGGTAGCGGAGGCCGCCGTGCACCAGCTTGGAGCTCCACCGGCTGGTGCCGAAGGCGACGTCGTGGGCGTCGACGGCGACGACGTCGAGGCCCCTGCTGGCGGCGTCGAGCGCGACGCCCGCACCGGTGATGCCGAGGCCGATGACGAGCACGTCCGTGGACTCGGGGACCCCGTCGAGGCCCACGTGGATGCGGCCGGTCATGGCTGGAGGTATCTCTCGACGAGCAGCGCCAGCTCGGCGTCGAGCGCCGAGACGTCCGCGTCGCGCCGGTCGGTGGTGCTTCCCGTGTCGACCATGGTGTGCGCGGACAGCGTGAAGCCGTGGGCCGCCAGCACGAGTGACCGGGCCAGGACCGCGGGGTCGCCGGCGCGGACGGTCCCGTCCTGCTGGCCCTCCGCGACGAGCGCCTCCAGTCCCTCGGCGACCATCTCCTGGCTGCGGCCGCGCCGGTCGAGCAGGTACGGGAGCAGGACCTCGGGGTCCACGTCGATGATGCGACGGAGCAGGGCGTTCTCGCGCAGGGCCTGCACGGTCGCGACGATGCCGCGGGCGATCCGCGCCAGCGCACTCCTGTCCGCGCCGTCGACCACCGCCTGCTCGACGACGAACCCCCACTCGCGGGTCATCAGGTCGGCGAGCAGGGTCTGGGTGTCGGGCCAGCGGCGGTAGAGCGTCATCCGGCTCACCCCGGCCCGGCGGGCGATGTCAGTGAGCGTGGTCCGGCTCCAGCCGACCGCGAGGATGGCCTCGCGCGCCGCGTCGAGGTAGGTGTCCTCGTGGCGGGGCTCTGGCTGGGGTTCGGGTGATGGGTTGTGACGAATGGACGTCATGTGTCACACTGTAACACGAGCGAGCGCAGCGAGCGAGCAGGTCAAGGCCGCACTCATGAAGCCTCATGCGTGCACGGAGCGAAGCGAGTACACGTATGAGCACATCCGACATGCACTGGTCCCGCTGGGGCGACCCGGCCCAGGCCGCACCGTTGCCGCCGAGTGCGTTCGACCTCGTCGACGCCTTCATCGGTACGACGGACACCCCCGCCGTCGACCCGGCCGACGTGCGCCTCTCCGAGCCCCTCGCCGAGGACCTGCTGACCGAGCTGCGCGGCCTCGTCGGCGACGAGCACGTGCACGTCGACCACGAGACCCGGCTGCACCGCACCCGGGGCAAGTCCACGCCCGACCTGCTCCGGCTCCGCGCCGGTGACGGCTCCGACTCGCCCGACGCCGTCGTGCGCCCCGCCACCCACGAGGAGGTCGCCGCCCTGATCGCCTGGTGCGAGGAGCGGCACGTCGCGCTCGTGCCCTTCGGCGGCGGCACCTCGGTCGTCGGTGGCCTGGTCGCGCGGCGCGAGGGCTTCGCCGGCGTGGTCTCGCTCGACCTGGTCCGCTTCGACCGGCTGCTCGGCGTCGACACCGACTCGATGACGGCGACGCTCCAGCCGGGCCTCCGCGGGCCCCGGGCCGAGGCGCTGCTCGCCGAGCACGGCCTCACGCTGGGCCACTTCCCGCAGTCCTTCGAGTACGCCTCGATCGGTGGCTTCGCGGTCACCCGCTCCTCGGGCCAGTCGTCGGCCGGTTACGGACGCTTCGACTCGATGGTCGTCGGACTGCGCGTGGCGACTCCCCGGGGGAGCTCTCCCTGGGCACCTCGCCGGCCAACGCCGCCGGCCCTGACCTCCGCGAGGTCGTGATGGGCTCCGAGGGCGCCTTCGGGGTGGTCACGGCGGTGACGGTGCGCGTGCGCCACCTGCCCGAGGCCAAGGTCTACGAGACCTGGCGCTGGGACTCCTTCCTCGACGGCGCGGCCGCCATGCGCACCCTCGCCCAGGCCGGTGTGCTGCCGACCGTCCTCCGCCTCTCCGACGAGGCCGAGACCTCGATCAACCTGGCCAAGCCGGCCGAGGTCGGCGGCGCCACCTCGGGCGGCTGCCTGATGGTCACCGGCTTCGAGGGCACGCGGGAGGCCGTCGCGGCCAAGCGCGACGCCGTGTCCGCGCTGCTCGCCGGTCTGGGCGGTACGTCGCTGGGCGAGGACGAGGGCTGGGCGTCCGGCCGGTTCCACGGTCCCTACCTCCGCGACTCGCTGCTCGACGTGGGCGTGCTCGTCGAGACCGTCGAGACGGTGACCTTCTGGTCCCGCCTGTCCGAGGTGTACGACGCCGTGAAGGCCGCCCTCACCTCCTCGCTGGGCGAGGCGACCCTCGTGCTCTGCCACATCTCGCACGTCTACGAGACCGGCGCCTCGCTCTACTTCACCGTGGCCGCCAAGCAGACCGACGACCCGGTCGCGCAGTGGTTGGCGGCCAAGGCGGCTGCGAGCGACGCGATGATCGACCACGGCGCGTCGATCACCCATCACCACGCCGTCGGTCAGGACCACAAGCCCTGGCTGGCGCGGGAGATCGGTCCGGTCGGCGTACGGATGCTGCGTGCGCTGAAGCAGGACCTCGACCCCGCGGGGGTGCTCAACCCCGGCGTGCTCATCCCCTGACGTCGGGCACGACGGGCAGGGCCCAGACCAGCACCTGGGCGCGCGCCTCGCCCACGAGCTCCCGACCACCCTCGTCGACCAGCCGGGCAGCGTCGCCGTCCTCGAGACGCCGTTCGGCGAGCATCACCTCACCCGTGGCGACGAACACGTGGAGCAGCCCCGCGTCGGGCAGGGCGAGCCGTTCGCCCGCCGCCAGGTCCGTGGCGTGCAGCGAGGTGCCGCGAGCGGCGAGGCCGAGGAGACCATCGCCGGCCGAGTCCGCCACGCACGTCCACCCGGTGCCGACCCGGACCCCGCCCGCGCGATAGTCGGGCTCCAGGCCGGGGTCGTCGGGGCGCACCCATGCCTGGAGGAATCGCGTGCGCTCCTCGCCGTCGGCCATCTCCGAGTGGACCACCCCGCTCCCGGCAGAGAGCCGCTGGACCTCTCCGGGCCCGATCACGCCGGAACCCACGGTCGAGGTGTGCCGCAGGGCACCGCTGAGGACCCAGGTGACGATCTCCAGGTCGCTGTGCGGATGGTCGGGATACCCCGTGCCGGGCGGGAGCAGCTCGTCGTTGTGCGCGACGAGGTTGGCGAACCCCACGTTGCGCGGGTCGTAGTGGCTCCCGAACGAGAAGGAGTGCCGGGTCGTGCGTCCCTCGGCCCGGGTGACGAATCGGGCACTCCCGGAGCGATAGTCGATCACCCGTGCATGATCTCAGGAGCGATGTCTAGTCTCTGTCCATGGGAGAAGACCGTGCGGGGTTGCCGGCTGGGTTCCTGTTCGGCACCAGCACCGCCTCCTACCAGATCGAAGGGGCGATCTCGGAGGACGGCCGAGGTCCCAGCATCTGGGACACGTTCACCTCGGTGCCGGGCACGATCGTCGACGGCAGCACCGGCGAGGAGGCCTGCGACCACTACCACCGGTATCCCGAGGACGTGGCCCTGATGAAGCGGCTGGGCGTCGGCGCCTACCGCTTCTCGATCGCCTGGCCCCGCATCCAGCCCGAGGGCTCCGGCTCGGTGAACGCCGCCGGCCTCGACTTCTACGACCGGCTCGTCGACGAGCTCGTCGCGGCCGACATCGAGCCGATGGCCACCCTCTTCCACTGGGACCTGCCCGAGGCGCTCCAGACCCCGGCCGCGGGGGGTCCGGGCGGGTGGCTGGACCGCAGCACCGCCGAGCGGTTCGCGGAGTACGCCGCCCTCGTCGCCGCCCGGCTCGGGGACCGGGTCGGCAAGTGGGTGCCGGTGAACGAGCCCAACGTCGTGACCCTGCTCGGCCACGGCATCGGGGAGCACGCGCCAGGTGCGTCCCTCGGCTTCGGCGCGCTCCCGGTCGCGCACCACCTCAACCTCGCCCACGGCCTGGCCGTGCAGGCGCTGCGCGACAGCGGTGCTCGCGAGGTCGGGACGGCCACCAACCACGCGCCCGTGTGGGCCGCCTCCGACAGCCCCGAGGACACGGGTGCCGCCGAGCTGTTCGACGCCCTGTGGAACCGGATCTTCGCGGACCCGATGCTGCTGGGTCGCTACCCGGACGGTCCCCAGGGTCTGAAGTGGGAAGAGCTGATGCCCGTCCGCGACGGCGACCTGGCCGTGATCAGCCAGCCGCTCGACTTCTACGGGTTCAACTACTACAACCCGATGAGCATCTCGGCCGCGGACGAGGGCGCCGAGATCCCGTTCGAGCAGAACGAGCTCGACGCCTCCTACCCGCGCACCGACTTCGGCTGGCCCGTCGTGCCCGACGGGATGCGGGAGGTGATCGCGCTGCTGGGTCAGCGCTACCCCGACCTGCCGCCGCTCTACGTCACCGAGAACGGCTGTTCCTACGCCACGGGGCCGGACGCGTCGGGCGTGGTCGACGACCAGCCGCGGATCGACTACCTCGACAGCCACCTGCGTGCGGTGGGTCAGGCGATCGCCGACGGCGC
Organism: uncultured Actinomycetota bacterium; assembly: GCA_963797525.1. Lineage (GTDB taxonomy): Bacteria > Actinomycetota > Actinomycetes > Propionibacteriales > Nocardioidaceae > Marmoricola. The sequence continues at coordinate 126,094 of CAWCPT010000009.1, read as the reverse complement.
CGACGTCCGCGGCTACTACTGCTGGTCGCTGCTGGACAACTTCGAGTGGGCGCAGGGATACACCCAGCGGTTCGGGCTGGTGCACGTCGACTACGACACCCAGGTGCGCACCCCGAAGCGGTCGTTCGAGTGGTACGCCGCGCTGATCGCGGCGCAGCGGTGAGCAACCCCCTCGGTCCGCACATCCCGGAGGCCGACCTCACCGCGCTCGCCGAGCCGACCTCGTCCGTCAGCCGGTTGTGGGTCACGTGGCTCTCGGTGATCTCGATCGGGGTCTGGTGCGGGTTCTACGGCCCGATCCAGGTGCTGCTCGCCCAGCAGGCCGAGGTGATCAGCCCGGACCACAAGGTCTTCGCGCTCGCCGTCGTCACGCTCACCGGTGCGGCGGTCTCGATGGTGCTCAACCCGCTGTGGGGTGCCTTCTCGGACAGGACCACGCTGCGGATGGGGCGCCGCCTGCCGTGGGTGCTGGGCGGACTCGTCGGCGGCGTGGTCGGGATGGTGCTGCTCTCCGTCGCCCACTCCGTGCCGATGATGGTGCTCGCGTGGTGCGTCGCCCAGGCCGGCCTGAACGCCATGCTCGCGGCCATCACGGCGACCGTGCCCGACCAGGTGCCCACGCGTCAGCGCGGCGGCGTGGGTGGCTGGCTCGCCGTGGCCCAGACGCTCGGGATCGTCGCGGGGTCGGGTGCCGCTGCGGCCACGGGCAGCATCGCTGCGGGCTACCTGGCCCTGGCGGTGGTGCTGGTGCTGTTCTCGCTGCCGTACTGCTTCGACAGCCGCGACATCGCCCTCGACCGGGAGGAGCGCCAGCCGTTCGTGCTGGGCCGGTTCGTCAGGTCGTTCTGGGTCTCTCCCCGGGCCGAGCCCGACTTCGCGTGGGCGTGGATCACCCGCTTCCTGATGAACCTCGGCACGGCGCTGCTGCTGCTCTACCTCCTCTACTACCTCAAGGAGGCGATCAGCCTCACCGACGCCGAGGCCGAGGACGGTGTGTTCGTGCTGACGCTCATCTTCGGGGTGTGCACCGTCGTCACGGCCATCGTGGGCGGCATCTGGTCCGACCGGCTGGGCAAGCGCAAGGTCTTCGTGATCACGTCCGGGCTGGTCGCCGCCACGGCGCTGGTCCTGCTCGCGTTCGTCAGCACCTGGACGGGCGCCATTGTCGGCACCGTCGTGCTGGGCATCGGCTACGGGATCTACACCGCCGTCGACTTCGCGATGATCACCGAGGTGCTGCCCAGGGCCGAGGACCGTGCCAAGGACCTCGGTGTCATCAACATCGCCAACGCCCTGCCGCAGGTGCTGGCCCCGGTCGTCGCAGGCGGCATCCTCGGTTTCGGCTTCGGCTACTCGACCCTCTACCTGGTCGCGGCGGCCGTCAGCGTCCTCGGCTCGATCCTGGTGGTGAACATCAAGTCGCTGCCCTGAGGGACCCGATCCCGCGTGACAGCGGGTGCGGCGAGATCACGGTCGCCCTGTTCCTCGCTCGTCAGGCCGCCGAGGTCCCGAACCGGAACGTGGCCAGGACCTCGTCGTCCGCGCCGAGCAGCCTGGCCTCGCGGGCATGCACCTCGAGCGGGGTGCGCACCACCACGCCCTCGGGGAGCGCGAGGTGCGGGACGACCGTGTCCAGCGAGGTGGACGGGCCGACCACCTCCGGGAAGGCTCTGCGCAGCCCGTAGGTCATCCGGCGGAACGTGCCCACGGGCTGGGGCGGCAGGTAGCTCGCACCGCTGGGGAACCGGGCCGGATCGCCCAGCACGTAGGCGAACGGGACCATCCCGGCGAAGAAGTCACGCAGCTCCGCGAGGACGCCCTCGTCGACCTGGCCGGCCAGCAGAAACGGATCCAGGACGGCGATCTGCGCGTCTGGCACGGAGTCGGCGACCTCGGTCACCGGGACCACCAGCCGGGTGCGGGTGTCTTCGGTCACGGCGCCAAGGTAGTCGCCGCAATACCCTCTGCGCATGGGCAGCGGGCACAACCACGGACAGCCGAGCGGGCACGCGGCGGGGCGCGCGCACGACCGCTCGCGCCTGCGCCTCGTCCTGCTGGTCACGGCCTCGGTCGCCGTCGTCGAGCTGGTCGGCGCGCTGCTCTCCGGTTCGCTGGCCCTGCTGGCGGACGCCGGGCACATGTTCACCGACACGGCGGCCGTGGTGCTCGCGCTCTCCGCGTCGTACGTCGCGACCCTCCCGGCCACGCCGCGCCGTACCTTCGGCTACCACCGGGCGGAGATCCTGGCCGCCCTGATCAACGCGGTCGTGCTGCTCGGGGTGTGCGGCTACCTCGCCTACGCGGGCGTGCGCCGGCTGATGGACCCCGTCGCGGTCGACGCCGGTCAGATGCTCGTCTTCGCGGTGATCGGTCTGCTGGCCAACCTTCTCTCCGTGGGGCTGCTCGCGGCACGCCGCGACGAGTCGCTGAACATGCGCGGTGCCTTTCTCGAGGTGCTGAGCGACGCCTTCGGCTCCGCAGCCGCGATCGTCGCCGCGGTGGTGGTCCTGGCCACGGGCTTCGACCGTGCGGACTCGATCGCCTCGCTGCTCATCGCGGCGCTGATCCTGCCTCGCGCCTGGTCGCTCCTGCGCGACTGCGTGCGGGTGCTCCTCGAGTCGGCGCCTCCCGGTGTCGACGTCGAGCTGGTGCGCCGGCACCTGAGCGACGCCGCCGGGGTGACCGACGTCCACGACCTGCACGCGTGGTCGATCACGAGCGGGATGCCGGCCCTCTCGGCGCACGTGACGGTGACCGACGAGGCCCTGGCCCGCAGGGGCGTCGGGCCGATCCTCGACGAGCTCGGCGAGTGCGTGGCGACCCACTTCGGCATCGAGCACGCGACCTTCCAGGTGGAGCCGGAGAGCCACCAGGAGCACGAGCCCGGCGAGTCACATCTGTGAGGGGGGCACCCCATGCGTCTCGCGGCTATCTGTCCGCCACACGGGTCTCCCTACTGGTCACAAGGGCACAACCGTGCTTAGGTGATCTTGCGTTGCTGCCCTGCTGACCTCTCTTGGGGGTACTTCCCGTGTGGGACTTCCTGACCAGCCGCTCTGCCCAGTTCTGGAGCCTTGCCTACGGGCACGCCGTCCTGGTCGTCGCCGCCGTCGTGGTCGCCAGCGTCATCGGCGTCCTCATCGCGGTCTACGTGACGCGCGTGCCTCGGCTCGAGCCGCTCGCCAACGCGGTCAGCTCGATCGGCCTCACGATCCCCTCGTTCGCCCTGGTCGGCCTCCTCCTCCCGGTGCTGGGACTCGGCTTCTGGACGGCGTTGATCTGCGTCGGCTTCTACGCGATCTTCCCCGTGCTGCGCAACGCGGTCGTCGGGCTGCGCGGAGTCAGCCCGGCGCTCCTCGAGTCCGCCAAGGGGATGGGCATGAACGACGCCAAGGTGCTGATGCAGGTGCGGCTCCCGCTGGCCTGGCCGGTGATCCTCGCCGGAGTCCGGGTCTCGACGCAGATGTCCATGGGTGTGGCCGCCATCGCGGCCTACGTCCTCGGCCCCGGTTTCGGCAGCTGGATCTTCACCGGCCTGGCGCAGACCGGTGGCAAGAACGGCGTGAACTACGCCCTGAGCGCCACGCTCGCGGTCGTCGTCATCGCCCTGATCTTCGACGCCTTCCTCCTGCTGCTCGGCAGGTTCACCATCTCGAAGGGAATCCGGGTCTGACATGACTGCCACCGACACGCACACCGAAGGGTCCAGCGGCCAGATCAGCGGCGCCGAGATCCGGCTGGACAACGTCACCAAGCGCTACCCCGGCCAAGGGGCCGCCGCCGTCGACGGGCTCAGCCTGATCATCCCGGCCGGGGAGATCGTGATGTTCGTCGGCCCCTCGGGCTGCGGCAAGACGACCTCGCTGAAGATGATCAACCGGCTGATCGAGCCCACGTCGGGCACGATCCACATCGGCGACAACGACATCAGCACCCAGGGCGCCGACCAGCTGCGCCGGCACATCGGCTACGTGATCCAGGGTGGCAGCCTGTTCCCGCACATGACCGTCGCCAAGAACATCGCTCTCGTGCCGAAGCTGCTGGGCTGGGAGCAGGACCGCATCGACAAGCGGGTCGTGGAGCTGCTCGAGCTGGTCAACCTCGACCCGGCGCGCTACGCCGAGCGCTACCCCCGCGAGCTCTCGGGTGGTCAGCAGCAGCGCGTGGGCGTCGCCCGTGGCCTCGCCGCCGACCCGCCGGTCATCTTGATGGACGAGCCGTTCGGCGCGGTCGACCCGATCACCCGCCAGCGGCTCCAGGACGAGCTGCTCTCGATCCAGCGCGAGCTGCGCAAGACGATCGTCTGCGTGACCCACGACATCGACGAGGCGATCAAGCTCGGCGACCGGATCCTGATCCTCCAGGAGGGCGCCCAGGTCGCCCAGTACGACACCCCCGACGTGATCCTGAGCAGCCCGGCCAACGACTTCGTCGCCGACTTCGTGGGGGCGGGCTCCTCGCTCAAGCAGCTCAGCCTGGCCCGGATCTCCGAGATCGAGCTGCGGCACCCCACCACCGCGACCATCGGCGAGACGACGGCCGATGTGAAGGCCCGTGCGGCTGCCAACGGCGACCAGGCCGTGGTGGTGCTCGACGACCAGAACCGGCCCACGGCCTGGCCGTGGCTGCGCCAGCTCAAGGGCGAGACCATCCACGCGGGTGAGGAGGACCTGATCAACCTCGACCTCCGGGCCACCCTCAACGACGCCCTCGACACGATGCTGACCAGCAACCACGCGGGTGCCGTGGTCACCGGTGACCGCGACAGCTACCGCGGGGTCATCGACTTCACGGCCGTCACCGACTACATGCAGGCCCAGCAGGCCGCCGCCGCCGAGGCCGCGGCTTCGAGCGACGTGCCCGCGGAGTCCAACCCGCAGGACGAGCACGTGGAAGAGGTCACCGCCGATGACGGGGCATCGTGATGGCTGAGACACGGATCGCCCCCACCTCGGCGGAGGCACCCGCCTCCGAGAAGAGCAAGAGGGGGATCCTGCTCCCCAAGCGGCTGCGCAGCAGGATCAACGCCGAGTCGGCGATCGTGCTCTTCTCGATCCCGATCATCGTGGTGCTCGGCTTCCTGGCCTACGTCGTCTACCACGCGACCGCCAACCTCGACGTCGTCGAGGAGAGCGCGCTGGCGTGGCCCACCATCTGGCAGCAGATCGGCGAGCACGTCAAGATCACCTTCGTCTCCGCGTTCTTCGTGATCATCATCGCCGTCCCGCTCGGCGTGCTGCTGACCCGTGGCAAGGCCAAGGTCGCCGCGCCACTGGTGGTCGGCTTCGCCAACGCGGGCCAGGCCGCGCCGTCCGTCGGCCTGATCGTCCTGTTCGCGATGTGGCTGGGCCCGGGCTTCCGGACCACGATCATCGTGCTGACCGTCTACGCGATCCTGCCGGTGCTGCGCAACACGATCGTCGGGCTCGAGGGGGTCGACCGCACCCTGATCGAGGCCGGTCGTGGCGTCGGGATGTCGGTCGTCTCGGTGCTCCTGCGCATCGAGCTCCCGCTCGCCCTGCCGGTGATCATGGCGGGTGTCCGCACGGCGCTCGTCCTGCTGGTCGGCACCGCGACTCTGGCCACGTTCATCAACGGTGGTGGCCTCGGCGCCACCCTTCAGGCCGGGATCTCGCTGCTGCGCTACCCGGTGATCGTCTCCGGCGCCGTGCTCGTCGCGCTGCTCGCCCTGCTGATCGAGTGGCTGGGCCGCGTGCTCGAGCTGGTCGCCCGTCCGAAGGGAGTGTGAGCATGCGCCGCCGCTCACTGAAGGTCCTGCTCGCCGGTGGGGCCTGCGCCCTGCTCGCGGCCTGCTCGTTGCCGACGGCCGGCGGGTTCGTCGCGACCGGCAACCTGGCCGGGCCGATCAAGGACGTGAAGACGCTCGACGGCGCCAAGATCACCGTCGGTTCGAAGAACTTCTCCGAGAACGTCCTGCTCGGCAAGATGGCGATCATCCTGATGCAGTCGGCCGGCGCCACCGTCACCGACCTCACCAACATCCCGGGCAGCGCTGCGGCCCGTCAGGCGATGCTCGACGGGCAGATCCAGGCCATGTGGGAGTACACCGGCACCGGCTGGATCACCTATCTCGGCCACGACAAGCCGATCCCCGACGAGAAGAAGCAGTACGACGCCGTCCGCGACGAGGACAAGAAGAAGAACCAGCTCGACTGGCTCAAGCCCGCCCCGATGAACAACACCTACGGCTTCGCCGTCACCAAGAAGGTCGCCGACAAGTACAAGATCACCAAGCTCTCGGAGCTGAAGAAGGTGCCGGTCAAGGAGCGCACCTTCTGCGTCGAGTCCGAGCTGATCAACCGTCCCGACGGGCTCAAGGGAATGCTCGAGAGGTACGGCACGCCGCTCGGCAGCGGGGTGCCCCAGGGCAACCTGAAGACCTTCCAGACCGGCGCGATCTACGACGCGACCGCCAAGGGCGCCTGCAACTTCGGTGAGGTGTTCACCACCGACGGCCGCATCCTGGCGCTGAACCTGAAGGTGCTCGAGGACGACCGCAACTTCTTCCCGAAGTACAACGTCACCCTGGTGCTCAACGAGGACACCTACAAGCAGTACCCGCAGATCGCCGACCTCGTCGGCCCGGTGAGCGCGAAGCTCACCAACGCGGTGCTGCTCAAGCTGAACGCCCAGATCGACGTCGAGGGCCAGGAGCCGGCCGACGTCGCGTTCAACTGGCTGAAGAAGGAAGGCTTCGTCACCGACAAGTGAGTGCTGCTCACGCCAGCTGGTCGACGGCGGTCAGTGCCACGCTGCACTGCCTCACCGGGTGCGCGATCGGCGAGGTGCTCGGGATGGTGCTCTCCACCTGGTGGGGGTGGGGCACTCTCGCGAGCATCCTGATCTCGGTGGTCCTGGCCTTCTTCTTCGGCTACCTGCTCACCTACTCCTCCGTGCGCCGCCACGGCGTCCCCCCGCGTGAGGGCGTCCGGCTCGCGCTCGCGTCGGACACGGTCTCGATCACCACGATGGAGATCGTCGACAACCTGCTGATCCTGGTGATCCCCGGTGCCATGGCGGCCGGGCTCCTCTCCGGTCTGTTCTGGTGGAGCCTGGCGCTGTCCCTCGCGATCGCGTTCGTGGTGACCGTCCCGGTCAACCGCTGGCTGATCGCCCGTGGCAGGGGGCACGCCGTGGTCCACGAGCTCCACGGTCATCACTGAGCCGAGCCCTCTCCCACGTTGACAGATCTGCTGTCAGGATGGCCCGCATGACGTACGCACTGGGACAGGGCACCGGACCCCTCAAGGGAGTCAAGGTCGTCGAGATCGCCGGCATCGGGCCTGGCCCGCACGCCTGCATGATCCTCGCCGACCTCGGCGCCGACGTGATCCGCGTGGAGCGCCCGGGGGGCCAGATGCTCACCGGCGGACCGCACGACCTGCTCAACCGCGGTCGCCCGAGCGTGGCCCTGGACCTGAAGAACCCCGAGGCGATCGCCACGGTGCTCGACCTGGTCGCCGAGGCGGACGTGCTGATCGAGGGGATGCGTCCGGGCACGACGGAGCGGCTCGGGGTCGGCCCCGAGGAGTGCCTGGCCCGCAACCCGCGACTGGTCTACGGCCGGATGACCGGCTGGGGCCAGCACGGGCCGCTGGCGAAGGCGGCCGGCCACGACATGAACTACATCGCGATCACCGGTGCCCTGTTCGGGATGGGCCAGGAGAAGGCGAAGCCGAACTTCCCGGCGAACCTGGTCGGCGACTTCGGCGGCGGCTCGACGTACCTCGTGATCGGGATCCTGGCCGCCCTGCTCGAGGCCCGCCTCAGCGGCGAGGGGCAGGTCGTCGACGCGGCGATCGTCGACGGCACGGCGCACCTGAACGCCATGTCGGCCGGGATGCTGTCCTCGGGCTCGCTGCGTGAGGAACGCGCTGCCAACCTGCTCGACGGCGGGATGCCGTTCTACGACGTCTACGAGACCGCCGACGGGCGGCACATGTCGGTGGGGCCGCTCGAGCCGCAGTTCTACGAGGTCTTCGTCGAGCTGCTCGGCATCCAGGACGCCCCCGACCGCTACGACTTCGACCGGACCGAGGAGCTCCGACGCGTGATCGCCGAGACCTTCGCGGCGCGCACCCAGGCCGAGTGGACCGAGGTCTTCGAGGGCACCGACGCGTGCGTGGCGCCGATCATCCCGCTCACCGAGGCGATGGAGCACCCGCACATGGCTGCGCGCGAGGTGTTCGTCGAGCACGAGGGCGTGCGCCAGCCGGCCCCCGCTCCGCGGTTCTCGCGTACGCCGGCCAGCCTCTCGCTCCCGCCGCGGCCGAAGGCCGGCGCCGACACCCGCGAGGCCCTGGCCGCCTGGGGCGTCGAGGACGTCGATGCGCTGATCGAGAAGGGCGTCGCCGTCCAGTCCTGACCACCGGCCTGCCGTCCCGAGGACCCGGGAGTAGCGTCGAACGCATGGCAGACGACCTCACAGGGACAGTGGCGCTGGTGACCGGCGCCTCCAGCGGAATCGGCGAAGCGACGGCGGCGAACCTCGCCGCCCGGGGAGCGGCGGTGGCCCTCGTGGCGCGCCGTACCGACCGCCTCGAGGAGCTCGCAGCCTCGATCACCAGCAGCGGCGGGAAGGCCGTGACCATCACGGGCGACGTGACCGACCGGGACCAGGCGATCCAGGCCGTGGCGACGACCGTCGACCAGCTCGGCCGCCTCGACACGGTGGTCAACAACGCCGGCGTGATGCTGCTCGGTCCGATCGTCGACGCCCCCGTCGAGGAGTGGGACCGGATGGTCGACCTCAACGTCAAGGGGCTGCTCTACGTCGCCCACGCCGCGCTGCCGCACCTGCTCGCCGCCGCCGAGGACGGCCCACGACGCGTGGCCGACCTGGTGAACATCTCCTCGGTCGCCGGCCGCGTCCCCCGCAACGGGAGCGGTGTCTACAACGCGACCAAGCACGCGGTCGGGGCATTCAGCGAGTCACTGCGCCAGGAGGTCACCGGCCGCCACGTCCGGATCTCCCTGGTCGAACCGGGTGCGGTGTCCACCGAGCTCGCCTCGCACAACCGGCCCGAGGTGCAGGAGGGCATGAAGAAGCGCTTCGCTGCGATGGAGCGGATGGAGGCCGAGGACATCGCCGAGGTCGTCGAGTTCATCGTCACCCGGCCGCGTCGGGCCGCAGTCAACGAGGTGCTGATCCGCCCCACCGAGCAGGAGCAGTAGGAACTCCTCCGCTCCGCGGTGCGTTGGACAGGGGCACCCGGACACAGGAGGACCTCATCCCCACCTTCCAGCAGCAGGTCGACCGGCTCGTCTCGCTCGGCTACCCGTCCCTCGCGGGACTCTCGGACGAGCAGCTCACCCACCTCGTCGAGCCGTTGCGGGCCTCGGCCACCACGCTCGAGGGCGAGGACTCGCCGAGTGCGGTGCCGTTCGTGCTGGTGCTGACCCGGGACCTCGTGCCGCCCGAGGAGACGGTCCCGCTGCTCCGGCTCTGGGGACCTCGCGGGCCGGGCAGCAAGCCGGGTCGGGTCGACCGCAACCACGCCGAGGGTGACCTGGCCGGCTACCACCCCGTGGCGGACTCCACGCCGCCCGGCGCGGCGTACCTCCTCGTCGGCGTCGAGCGCGGTGAGGAGTTCTGCAACGTCCGGCCCGAGGAGGCGACCCGGACGATCCGCGACCGCGGCCGGAGTCCGCTGACCATCGACGAGGGGATCGCGCTGGTCACCCAGGTGCCGCAGGTGCTGGAGAAGAACAAGTGCTTCATGCTCGCGGGGTCGCGCAGGGAAGACCGCCGGGTGCCGGCTCTGTGGATCAGTGAGGGGGCGCCCAAGCTGGGCTGGTGCTGGGACGGGAACCCGCACACCTGGCTGGGCACCGCCTCCGCCGCGAGTCGCGTGTCGTAGCGGTGACTTCGGCCACATCCGCCCCCGATTGACGATGACAGTATTACTGTCACAATGAAGACGCACCATCGCGCTGCGCGCTGCCTGCGCGGCCCACGTGACCCACACGAGAAGCAGGGATGACACACATGGCAACTGAAGCGTTCGTGTACGACGCGATCCGGACCCCGCGGGGCAAGGGCAAGAAGAACGGCAGCCTCCACGAGGTGAAGCCCGTCGACCTGGTCGTCGGACTGCTCAAGGAGGTCCAGGAGCGCAACCCCTCGCTGGACGTCAACCGGGTCGACGACGTGGTGCTCGGTGTCGTCTCGCCGATCGGTGACCAGGGCGGCGACATCGCCAAGACGGCCGCGCTCGCGGCCGGTCTGCCCGACACCGTCGCCGGCGTACAGCTGAACCGCTTCTGCGCCTCCGGCCTCGAGGCCGTCAACCAGGCAGCCTCCCGCGTCCGCGGCGGTTTCGAGGACCTGATCTTCGCCGGCGGTGTCGAGTCGATGAGCCGGGTCGCCATGGGCAGCGACGGCGGCGCCTGGGCGTCCGACCCGGCCACCGCGTTCGCCACGGCGTTCGTGCCCCAGGGCATCGGCGCCGACCTGATCGCGACCCTCGAGGGCTTCACCCGTGAGGACGTCGACACCTTCGCCGTCGAGTCCAACGCCCGCGCGGCGAAGGCCTGGGCCGACGGCCGCTTCTCCCGCTCGGTGGTGCCGGTCAAGGACGTCAACGGCGTGACCGTGCTGGACCACGACGAGTTCATCAAGCCCGAGTCGAGCGTCGAGGGCCTCGCCCGGCTGAAGCCGTCGTTCGCCGGCATCGGCGACCAGGCCGGCTTCGACTCCGTGGCCCTGGAGAAGTACCACTGGGTCGAGAAGATCGACCACGTCCACCACGCTGGCAACAGCTCCGGCATCGTGGACGGTGCCGCGCTCGTGGCCATCGGCAACGAGCAGGTCGGCACCGACCTCGGCCTGACCCCGCGGGCGCGGATCATCGCCACCGCGGTCTCGGGCGCCGACCCCACGATCATGCTGACCGGACCCGCGCCCGCGAGCCGCAAGGCGCTGGCCAAGGCCGGCCTGGAGGTCTCCGACATCGACCTCTTCGAGATCAACGAGGCCTTCGCCGCCGTCGCGATGCGGTTCATGAAGGACATGGGCATCGACGACGAGATCACCAACGTCAACGGTGGGTCGATCGCCATGGGCCACCCGCTCGGCGCGACCGGCGCGATGATCCTCGGCACCCTCGTCGACGAGCTCGAGCGTCGCGACCTCAAGCGCGGACTGGCCACGCTCTGCGTCGGCGGCGGCATGGGCATCGCGACCATCGTCGAACTCGTCTGAACGTCGCTGCTGTCGCGACCATCTCGACCACTCTGACCTCGAAGGACCCACATGACTGACTCCGCTGTGCAGTACGAGAAGGGCGAGGACGGCATCGTCGTCCTCACCCTGGACGACCCGACGTCCAGCGCCAACACGATGAACGACCTCTACAAGGAGTCGATGCACGCCGCGATCGACACGCTGTACGCCGAGAAGGACGACGTCACGGGGGTCGTGATCACCTCCGCGAAGAAGACCTTCTTCGCCGGCGGCAACCTCAAGGGCATGCTCGCCGCCACGCCCGCGGACGCCCAGGGCGTCTTCGAGATGTGCGAGGCCATCAAGGCTGACCTGCGCCGCCTCGAGACCCTCGGCAAACCCGTCGTCGCGGCGATCAACGGTGCCGCGCTCGGCGGTGGGCTCGAGATCACCCTGGCCTGCCACCACCGCATCGTGGTCGACGACGCGAAGATCGACCTGGGTCTCCCGGAGGCAACGCTCGGCCTGCTGCCCGGCGGCGGCGGCGTGACCCGGATGGTGCGGATGTTCGGCATCCAGTCGGCGCTGATGGACATCCTGCTCCAGGGCACCCGGTTCAAGCCGGCGCCCGCGAAGGAGAAGGGCATCGTCGACGAGCTCGTCGCGACCCGCGACGACCTCGTCCCGGCTGCGAAGAAGTGGATCCAGGCCAACGCGGACGACCCGTCGGCCGCGTCGAACCCCTGGGACCGCGAGGGCTACAAGATCCCCGGCGGAACCCCCTCCAGCCCCAGCCTGGCGGCGTTCCTGCCTGCGTTCCCGGCGATGCTGCGCAAGCAGACCAAGGGCGCGCACTACCCCGCTCCCCGCGCGATCATGGCTGCAGCGATCGAGGGGGCCCAGGTCGACTTCGACACGGCGAGCCGGATCGAGTCGCGCTACCTGGCCGAGCTGGTCACCGGCACCAACAGCAAGAACATGATCCAGGCGTTCTTCTTCGACCTGTCCGCGATCAACGGTGGAGCGCTGCGTCCCAAGGACGTGCCGACGTTCACGCCGACCAAGGTCGGTGTGCTCGGCGCCGGGATGATGGGCGCCGGCATCGCCTACTCGTGTGCCCGCGCCGGCATGGAGGTCGTCCTCAAGGACGTGGAGCAGGCGTCGGCCGACAAGGGCAAGGCCTACAGCGAGAAGATCCTGGCCAAGGCCGTCGGCCGCGGCAAGATGGACGAGGCCAAGAAGGCCGAGATCCTCGACCGGATCACCGCCACCACGGCTCCCACGGACCTGGCGGGCTGTGACCTCGTGATCGAGGCCGTCTTCGAGGACGCTTCGCTCAAGGCGAAGGTGTTCGCCGAGATCCAGGACGTCGTGAACCCTGACGCGCTGCTGTGCTCCAACACCTCGACGCTGCCGATCACCGAGCTGGCCGAGGGCGTCAGCCGACCGGCCGACTTCGTCGGCCTGCACTTCTTCTCGCCCGTCGACAAGATGCCGCTCGTCGAGATCATCCGCGGCGAGCAGACCACCGACGAGACAGTCGCGAAGGCGCTCGACGTGGTGATGGCGATCCGCAAGACGCCGATCGTCGTCAACGACAGCCGCGGTTTCTACACCAGCCGGGTCATCGGCACGATGGTGATGGAAGGGCTGGCGATGCTCGGTGAGGGCGTGCACCCCATGTCCGTCGAGCGCGCAGCCACCCAGGCCGGCTACCCGGTCGGGACGCTGCAGCTCTCCGACGAGCTGAACATGGAGCTGATGGCCAAGATCCAGAAGGCCACCGCCGATGCCGCCGAGCGCGACGGGATCGTCGTACCCGCCCACCCCGGGACGCAGGTCGTGACCACCATGATCGAGGAGGGCCGGCCGGGCCGGCTGCGCGGCAAGGGCTTCTACGACTACGACGAGAACGGCGGTCGCGGCGCGCTGTGGCCGGGCCTGAAGGACCTGTTCCCGCCGAAGGACCAGCCCGCCGACATCGAGGACCTCAAGGACCGCTACCTGTTCATCGAGGCGCTCGAGACGGCGAAGTGCTTCGAGGAGCGCGTCATCGAGTCGGCGGCCGCGGCCAACATCGGCTCCATCATGGGCATCGGCTACCCGGCGCTGACCGGCGGCACCGTGCAGTTCATGCAGGGGTACGACGGGCCGACCGGCCAGGGCCTGAAGGCGTTCATCGCACGGGCCCACGAGCTGGCCGACACCTACGGCGAGCGGTTCACCCCGACGCCGTGGCTCGTCGAGCTCTCCGAGAGCGGCGGGTCCTTTCCGGCCTGATGGTCGTCAGGCATGATGTCGGGCGTGCCCGACGCTCGCCCTGACGAACTCATCGCGTCCTCGCGCGAGGAGCAGTGGGAGCACCTGCAGGCGCTGATCGGCGCCTACGCGGGTCGTTCCCCGGTGCGCAAGGTGGCGGTGGTCGGCAATGCCCCGTTGCTCCCGGACGCGGCACGGGCCCGGGAGATCGACAGCAGCGACCTGGTGATCCGGGTGAACTCCATGGTGCTCGACGGTCCTGGAGATCCGCCGTGCCTCGGCACCAGCTGTCACGTCGTGGTCCTCTCCCGGAGCACGCGCCTGACCAGGTGGGTCTTCCAGGACTACCGCCAGCGGCTCTACCTCGTGCCGCAGGGAGGCATCGTCGTCTGGCGCATGGGGGAGCGGCGAGGAATGCTGCTCGACACACCGTGGTGGCCCACCGACCTCGGGTCCATCCCGCTGCCCAACGCGGTCGTCAAGGCCCGCATCGTCCGGGAGCTCGACCCCGATCACGAACCCGGCTCGCTCATCCCGACCTCGGGCACGATGGCGCTCTACCTGGCCCACGAGATGTTCGCCGGGGCGGAGCTGGTGTGTGCGGGGTTCTCCTTCCTCGACGACGTCGAGCAGGCGCACTGGTCGCACCACGCCGGTGGCCGCACGAAGGTCAACCGGCTCCATCGGCTCGATCTCGAGTCGCGGCTGCTGCGTTCCTGGATCGAGGACGGCAGCGTCCGGAACCTCTCCTAGCCCCACCGTCCGAGCCCGTCTTCGTCGAAGGAGCCACCTCCATGCCCGACCAGAGTCCTCCCGCTGGGTGGCGCCGACGCCTCGCCCGGATGCGGCCGCAACGATCGACGACGGCGGTCGAGGACCCCCTGGCGGAGGTGTCCTCGCGGCTGGAGCGGCAACGCCACCGGCTGGACAAGCAACGGCACCTGCTGGACACGCAGAGTGTCGAGCAGCAGGCGCAGCGCAGGAACCTCGCCGAGCTGGGGAGAGAGGTGCGCGCCGCGATCAAGGACATCCGCGAGAAGCTGGTCCCGATGCAGCGGGACATCACCATCCGCGACCTCGAGCACAGCAGCCTCAGCGCGCAGGTCGCCACGCTGGAGGAGCGGCTCGGCCGGCTCGACGAGGTGCTGTCCGACGCCACGCTGGTCCCCGCCGAGGGCGACGCTGCCGAGGCGCTCACGGTCCTCGACGCCGTACGCCGGGAGCACGAGCAGATCCGGGTCCGGATGCAGGTGATCAGCGCCTACGAGGAACGGTTGCGACGCGTCGAGGCGTCGGTGATCGCGCTCTACGACGGCGACCACCGCCATCAGGTCTGAGCGGTCGCACCCGCGTCGAGCCAGGGCAGCGTGATCGCGCCGCCGGACAGGAGCGCCTCCAGCGTGCGGAACTCCTCGAGGTGGTCGATGGCGAACGCGTCCGCCTCCGGGATCTCCACCATGCCGTGGACGCCCTCGTCCATCCAGGACTCGCGCAGCCGGCGGACGAAGTCTGCCCGCCAGACGTAGAAGTTCCCGTTGACCCGCAGGTAGCGGTCGAGCTGCTGTCGGCGGGTGACACCGGTGCCGGCCTCGAAGTAGCGCTCCATCCGGTCCTGGTCGTCGCTCGAACCGCGGACCCCCACCCAGACCGGGTGGAAGTGCGGCGCCGACACCGAGACGACGCCGTCCCACTCGGGCCGCGAGGCGAGCAGCGCGACGGCTGCCTCCACCGTCTCCGGGCGTCGTGCCGGGCTGGTCGGGTCGAGCAGCAGCAGGTAGTCGTACGCCGTGCCCTCCTGCTCCTCCACGGTCGCGAGGGCGTGGCGCAGCACGGGAGCCATCGGGGTCTCGTCGGCCGCCAGCTCCGCGGGCCGCTCGAACGGCACGTCGCCACCGGCCTCCCGGGCAACGGCCGCGATCTCGGGGGAGTCCGTGCTCACGATGCATCGCGTGACCGAGGGCACCAGCGCGGCGGCCCGCAGGCTGTGGGCCAGCAGGGGCAGTCCCGCGAGGGGACGGATGTTCTTGCCCGGCAGTCCCTTCGAGCCGCCACGTGCCGGCACCACGGCCAGGACACGCGACGGCAGCCGCGGTTGACCATCCATGCCGGGCACCCTACGCGCCCCCTATCCTGATCGAGATGACACTGCTGCGCTCGATCTTCGCTCCGGCTGACGGGGCCGGTCAGGCACCGACACGTGCTCCGTACCTGATCGCCGAGGCGGGTGTGAACCACGACGGATCGGTGGCTGACGCCCACGCGCTGATCGACCTCGCTGCCGACTCGGGGGCAGATGCCGTCAAGTTCCAGACCTTCGAGCCGGCGGCCCTGGTCTCGGCCACCGCTGCTGCCGCGGCGTACCAGACCGCCAGCACCGGGGCGCGCACCCAGGCCGAGATGCTGGCGAAGTACGTCCTGCCGCTGGACGCGTGGCCCGAGCTGAGTGCGCACGCGGAGGACCGTGGCATCGAGTTCCTCTCGACCGCCTTCGACTTCGCCAGCCTCGACCTCGTCTGCGACCTCGGGGTGCAGGGGCTGAAGCTCGGCTCGGGCGAGCTGACCAACCGCACCCTCCTGGAGGAGGTGGGCCGGCGCGGACTGCCGGTCCTGTGCTCGACCGGGATGGGGACGCTGGACGAGGTCGGCGCGGCCCTGGGCTGGCTGGGCTCGGCTCCGAGCCCGTCGCCGGTCGCCCTCCTCCACTGCGTCTCCAGCTATCCGGCTCCCGTCGACCAGTGCAACCTGCGTGCGCTCGCGACGATGCGTCAGGAGTTCGGGGTCCCGACGGGATGGTCGGACCACACGGTGGGCGTCGTCTCGGTGATCTCCGCCGTCGCGTTGGGGGCGGTCGTCCTCGAGAAGCACGTCACGCTCGACAACCAGCGCAGCGGCCCGGACCACGCTGCCAGCGCGGACCCCGACGCCTTCGTGGCCTACGTGCGTGCCGTCCGCGACGCTCACGCCGCCCTGGGTGACGGGGTGAAGAAGCCGGTGCCGGCGGAGGCGGAGAACATCCCGGTCGTACGCCGCAGCTGGCACGCGGCGCGTGACCTGCCGCCCGGGGAGACCCTGCACGAGCAGGACCTGCTCGCCCTTCGCCCGGAGTCGGGTGTCCCGGCGTGGGCCGACATCGTGGGCCGGACGCTCGTCGAGGGTGTGGCCGCCGGGCAGCCCGTGACGGAGTCTGATCTCCGGTCGCCGTCGGGCAGTGCCCCCGGGGTGGCTGGGTGAGCGCGCAGGTCGCCGTCTTCGGTGCGACCCGTGCCGACCTGTTCCCGCTGGCTCCCGTCCTGGCCGGCCTGGCCGAGGCGCCGGACCTGGACCCGGTCCTGCTGGCGTCGGGCACCACCGGGAACCGGGAGTACGGCGACCCGCTCGCCGCCCTCGACCTGCGCGGGGTCCGCGTGGAGCACGTCGCCGACGGCGCGAGCGGGAGCGACCTGCCCTCGCTGGCGCGAGCCGGCACGCAGATCGCCGAGGCCATGGCCGAGGTGCTGCCACGCGTCCGACCCGACGTGCTCGTGGTGCTCGGTGATCGCTGGGAGCTCCTCTACGCGTTGCCGGCGGCCGTGCTCGGTGGGGTGCCGATCGTGCACCTGCACGGCGGCGAGGTCACCGAGGGCGCGATCGACGACCGCATCCGGCACGCCGTCAGCAAGCTCGCGGACCTGCACTGCGTCAGCACCCCCGAGGCGGCGGCACGGTTGCGCCAGCTCGGTGAGCCCGCCGATCGGGTGGTGGTCACCGGCGCGCCGTCCCTCGACCGGTTCGCCGAGCTGGCCCCGGCGAGCGACGAGCTGCTGGGCGAGCTGCTCGGGTTCGACGTCGTCCGACCGTTCGCGCTGGTCACCTACCACCCCGCCACCGCGACCGGCACCGACCCGGCTCGCGGAGCCCGTGCGGTCCTGGAGGCGGTGGCGCAGAGCGTGGGCTCGGCACTCGTCACGCACCCCGGACTGGACTCGGGGCGCGACGAGGTCCTCGCCGAGATCACCGCCGCCGTCACCCGGCACCCGCACGTGGACGTAGTCGCCTCCCTGGGCGCCGACTACCTGCCGGTCCTGGCCGCTGCCGACGTGGTGGTGGGCAACAGCTCGAGCGGCATCCTCGAGGCGGCCTCGTTCGGGGTGAGCGTCGTCGACGTGGGCGACCGGCAGCGCGGCCGGGTCGCCGGCCAGAACGTGGTCCACGTCGAGGAGACGGACGCCGCCATCCGGGAGGGCATCGCCGAGGTGCTCACCCCGGACTTCCGGGAGCGCGCGCGCAGCACGGTGAACGTCTACGGCGACGGCAAGGCGACGGCGCGGATCGTCGAGGTGGTCAGGCGCGCCGTCGCAGAGGGGCAGTCCGGCCTTCTCGCGCGCAAGCCCTTCGTGGACCTCCCCGGTCCCGACGGCGTGGTGCCGGACGGTCGCACCGGATGAACGGGGGCGGGATGCCGACGCCGGTGCCGACGTGGATCATCGGTGACGGTGGCCAGGCCAGGGAGACCGTGGACCTGATCGTGGCGTGCGGGGTCGACCGGGAGGGTCGACCGCTCGAGCTCCGTGGCCTCGTGGGTCGCGAGGGCGAGGACGACCTGGCCGACGAGACGGGCGCGCTGGTCCTCGGTCTCGGGTTCCCCGTCGCTCGGGGGCACGTCCTCCGGCGGTTCGCGGACCGCTTCGACTTCCCGGTGCTCGTCCATCCGGGCGCGGACCTCGGTAGTCGCGTCGTGCTCGGCGAGGGGGTGGTGGTCAGCGCCGGGTGCGTGGTGACCACGGACGTGACCCTGGGCGACGGCACGCTGCTCAACCCGCGAGCGGGCGTGGGGCACGACTCGGTACTGGGTCGCTTCTGCGTGCTCAACCCCGGAGCGAACGTCTCCGGCTCCGTCCACCTCGGCGACGAGGTGCTGGTGGGCAGCGGGGCGACCGTGCTGCAGGGTCTCCGGATCGGTGACGGGGCGGTCGTGGGTGCCGGTGCCGTGGTGACCCGCGACGTACCACCGGGGGTCACGGTCGTGGGTGTCCCGGCGCGCCCGCTGGGGCAACCGGACGGTTCCGGGAAGGCTGGGCGCACACCCGACCCGGAGGAGGACTCATGACACGCGCGGAGCTCGACGCGGTCACGCTTCCCGGCGCGGCCACCCTCCGCGAGGTGCTGGAGTGCGTGGACCGTTCGGGGCTCCGGGTCGCCCTGCTCGTGGACGACGACTCCCGGTTGGCCGGGTTGCTGACGGACGGCGACGTACGCCGGGCGATCCTCGCGGGAGCCGACCTCGCCGGGCCGGCGATGCCGCACGCCACCACGAAGCCGCAGGTCGTGCCGGCGGGGCACGGACGTGCCGGGGTGCTCGACATGATGCGCGCGCTGCGCATCTCGGTCGTCCCGGAGATCGACGAGAGCGGCCGCCCGACCGGGGTGCACACGATGTCCGACGTGGTCGGGGTGCCGGACCTGCCGAACCCGGTCGTGATCATGGCCGGCGGCAAGGGAACCCGGCTCGGCGCCCTCGCCGCGTCCACGCCGAAGCCGCTGATGGAAGTGGCCGGACGCACGATCCTCGAGTGGATCGTGCTCAACCTCGTGGGGGGCGGGGTGCGCGAGGTCTACGTCAGCGTCAACCACCTGGCCCAGCAGGTCGAGGACCATCTCGGTGACGGCTCCCGGCTGGGCTGCTCCGTGCGCTTCCTGCGGGAGCAGCCCGACCGCCCGCTCGGCACCGCCGGCTCGCTCAGCCTGCTGCGCGCGGAACGGCCCGACCTCGCGGTGCCGGCGCTCGTGATGAACGGTGACCTGATGGTCGAGTTCGACCCCGAGCAGCTGCTCGCGTTCCACGACTCGAGCGGCGCCTCCGTCACGGTCGCGACCCGCACGTACCAGCACGAGGTGCCGTACGGCGTGGTGGAGCACGCGGCCGACCACGTCGTCGCCGGCATCACCGAGAAGCCGACCGTGACGCTCAGCGTGAACGCAGGCGTGTACGCCGTCTCGCCGCACGTGCTCGACCGGGTCGAGCCGGACGTGCCCACGACCATGCCGGCCCTCATCCAGGACTGCCTGGACCGCGAGGAGACGGTGTCTGCCTGGCGGCTGACCGCCGACTGGATCGATGTCGGAACCCCCGTCGACCTCGCGCGGGCGAAGGGAGTCTCGTGACCACCACCCCTGCAGGTCCTCCGTCTGATGACACCCTGTCCGGCCGCACCGTCCTGGTGACCGGGTCGGACGGCTTCATCGGCAGCCACGTCGTCGAGGCGGCGCTAGCGGCAGGCGCGACCGTCCGGGCGTTCTGCCTCTACAACTCCCAGGGGTCGGCGGGCTGGCTGGACCAGTCGGAGGCGTTCGCGTCCGCCCGCGCCGAGGGCCGCGCGGAGCTGGTGCTCGGTGACGTGCGCGACCCGGAGTTCGTCGACGGGGCCGTGGCCGGGGTCGACGTGGTGCTCCACCTCGCCGCGCTGATCGCGATCCCGTACTCCTACGTGGCTCCCCGCTCCTACGTCGACACCAACGTCACCGGCACGCTGAACGTGCTCGAGGCGGTGCGCCGGCACGGTGTCCCCCGGATGGTGAACACCTCGACGTCGGAGGTCTACGGCACCCCGGAGACCGTGCCGATCACCGAGGCGCACGCCCTGCGCGGGCAGTCGCCGTACAGTGCCACGAAGATCGCGGCCGACAAGCTGTGCGAGTCCTTCGCGCTGTCCTTCGAGACACCCGTGGTGACCCTGCGGCCCTTCAACACCTACGGCCCGCGACAGTCCGCGCGTGCGGTCATCCCCACGGTCCTGGGGCAGCTGCTCTCCGGTGCGACCGAGCTCAGGCTCGGCTCGACCACGCCGCAGCGCGACTTCACCTACGTCGCCGACACCAGTGACGGGTTCATCCGGGCGGCCACGGCTCCGCTGGAGCCCGGCGAGACGGTGCAGCTGGGCACCGGCACCACCTACTCGATCGCCGAGGTGGTCGAACGCTGCATGGTCGTCACCGGCCAGCGGGCCGAGATCGTCACCGAGCACGAACGGGTGCGGCCGGACGCCTCCGAGGTGCAGGTGCTGCTGTCCGATCCGAGCCGGGCCGCCGCGAGACTCGGGTGGACGCCGCTGACCGGGCTCGACGAGGGCCTGGCCGGCACCGCCGAGTGGCTCCGGCCCCGGCTCGACGCCGCGGCCGCCCTCCGGTACCAGCGATGAGCCGGATCCCCCTCGCGGTCCCCAACATCGGGACCCGGGAACGGGCGCTGGTCGTCGAGGCGATGGAGTCGGGCTTCGTCTCCTCGGTCGGGCCGTTCGTCTCCCGGTTCGAGAGCGAGTTCGCAGCCGCCGTGGGTTCGCGGCACGCCGTGGCGTGCACGTCGGGCACCGCCGCCATCCACCTGGGTCTCCAGGTCCTCGGCGTCGCGCCCGGCGATCTGGTCGCGGTCTCCGACTTCACGTTCATCGCCTCGGCCAACCCGGTGCGCTACCTCGGTGCGGAACCTCTGTTCGTCGACTCCGACCGGACCAGCTGGAACCTGGACCCGCAGCTCCTGCGCGAGGGCCTCGAGGTCCGGGCGGCTGCGGGCCAGCCGTTGCCCAGGGTCGTCGAGGTCGTGCACGCCCTCGGCCAGCCCGCCGACCTGGCCGCGATCGTCGAGGTCTGCGACGCCTACGGGATCGCGGTGCTCGAGGACGCTGCGGAGTCGCTCGGTGCCAGCTGGTCCAGCGGGCCCCTGGCCGGTCGGAGCACGGGTGCGGTGGGTCGGGTCGGGGCGTTCTCCTTCAACGGCAACAAGATCGCCACCACGGGTGGTGGCGGCATGCTGGTGACCGACGACCCCGAGCTGGAGGCGCGGGCCAGGCACCTGTCCACGCAGGCCAAGGTTCCGGACCAGGGCTACCTGCACGACGAGGTCGGCTACAACTACCGGCTGACCAACGTCGCCTCGGCGCTCGGGGTGGCCCAGCTGGAGCGCCTCGAGGAGTTCGTCGCCGCCAAGCGCGCCATCGCGGGGCGCTACGACGCCGCGTTCGCCGACACGCCGCTGATCCTCCCGCCGCGCGTGCCCGGGGCCGACGCGACGTACTGGCTCTACTCCGTGCTCGTCCCCGACGGGCAGCGCGACGCCCTGCTCCACCACCTGCAGGCGCACGACATCGACGCCCGGACGCTCTGGCGCCCGCTGCACCTGCAGCCGCCGTACGCCGACGTCGAACGGCTCGGTGGGGCCGTAGGGCACGACCTCTTCGCCCGTGGGCTCTCGCTGCCGTGCTCGACCGACCTCGACGAGGCGCAGCAGGACCGCGTGATCGCGGCCGTGCGTCGATTCCTGGAGGATTAGCCGCCCCCGCCACGAGTGGAATTGCCGGCCACGGGCGAGAGGCTCAGCGGGATTTCGAGAAATGCCGTTATTCGTCCATTTCGGACAGAGTTGTCGGGCAATTCCTGCGCTGATCGGGTGAAGTATTGCCCGTCAACGTCAGGATTCCCCGGTCGGCCGGGGAAACCTGCATCTCCGCATTTCGGACCAAACGCCCCACCCGCGGGAGAGAATGGCGCGGTGGAGACGAGTGTCGAGCCCCGGGTCGAGGTCCGGGGTCTGTGGGTCAGGTTCGGGGCCGTGGCCGCCGTGCGCGGGATCGACCTGAGCGCGGAGGCGGGGCGGGCGACGGCGCTGCTCGGGCGCAACGGAGCGGGCAAGTCCACGACCATGCGCGTGCTCGCCGGCGTGATCCCGCCCAGCGAGGGGGTGGTGCGGGTGGACGGCATCGACGTGCGCGAGGACGCCCTCGCGGTCAAGCGCCTCACCGGCTACTGCCCCGACGTCGGCGGACTCGTGCCCCGGGCGACCCCCTGGGAGCACCTCCAGCTGGCGGCCCGGCTGCGTCGCCTCGAGGGCTGGGAGGAGCACGCCCACGACCTGCTCGAGCGGTTCGACCTCGGCGACGCCGCTCACCGCGTCACCTCGGGCTTCAGCCACGGCATGGGACGACGACTCTCGGTGGTGCTCGCCACCTTCCACGAACCCTCCGTGGTGCTGCTCGACGAGCCGTTCGACGGGGTCGACCCGCTCGGCGTCGAGGCCACCCTCGAGGTGATCGCGGACGCGCGGGCACGAGGCGCCGCCGTACTCGTCTCCACGCACCTGCGCGACCTGGCCATGCAGGCGTGCGAGAGCGCGCTGGTCCTGCGCGGAGGGTCGACCGTCGCGAGCCTGCAGTCCCACGAGCTGGCGGGCGAGGAGGGTGCCGGTGTCTACCGCGCTCTCCTGGACTGAGCTCCGGTCCGCACGCCGTGACCTGGCGGCCCTGCTGGCCTTCCGCACCTCCGCGCTGACCCGCCGCTCCCGCCGGCGGCTGCGGTTGGCGGGGGGAGGTGCCCTGCTGCTGACGATCGCGGCCGCGGTGGGGCCGGCGTACGTCGACGCGGACCTGCGTGCCGAGCGCAGCGGCTCGTTCCTGGCGCTGCTCCCCGCGCTGTGCCTGGGGTTCCTGGTCCTGGCGGCGTTCACGGCGGTGGCCTCGGCCGGCGGTCGCGAGGTGGTGCCGCGCGACCAGGCGGTCGCCTTCCCGGTCTCGACGACCACGGACCACTTCGGCGCCCTGCTCCTGGCCCCGCTGAACATCGCCTGGGTGCTCCAGGCGTGGACGTTGCTGGGAATCACGTCGTACGCGCTGGGCCCGGACCGGATCTGGGCCTACGAGCTGCCCGTGGTGCTCTGGGTGCTGGTCGCGACCGCGATCGCGCAGGTGGTCGGCTGGCTCGCCGAGGGAGTACGCCGCGGCCCGCACGGCATCGTGCTCTTCCGGGGGTTGACGGCGCTCCTGGCGCTGGCAGCGGGCCTGCTCGTGGTCAGCGGACACCTCGCCTCCGTCCTGGACCGCAGCCCGACCCGAGGCGTCCTCAAGGCGGCCCTGGCGGTCCGGGACGACAGCTGGGGCAGCTGGCTCGCCGGCGTCCTGGCCCTCGCGGCACTCGGTGCGGCGGCCGCCGTCCTCGGTGCGCTGCCCGCCGGCTGGGCGCTGCGCCGTCCGATGAGGGAGGAGCAGCGCCTGGAGTCGGGCCGCTACCCCGCCCGGGCCACCGCCACGTCGGACTTCGTGATGATGCTGCGCATCGACCGCGCGGGCGTCTGGCGCTCGGTCCCGCTGCGCCGCGGGATCATGGTGCTCGCGCTGATGCCCGGGGTGGTCGCGGTCGCCGGTGACCTGCAGTGGCAGATGCTCACGGTGCTCCCGGGACTGGTGGCGTCGGGCGCCGCCCTGCTCTTCGGCGTGAACACCTGGTGCCTCGACGGGCGGGGCGCGCTGTGGCGCGAGAGCCTGCCGGTCTCGCCGGGGGTCGCGTTCACCGTGCGCGCCGTGGTCCTCTTCGAGGTCCTGCTCTGCTCCGCGCTGGCGACGTTGGCGTTGGCGGCGCTGCGTGCCGGGCGACCCACGACGCCCGAGATCACGGCGCTCGTCTGCTCCACCCTCGTGGTCTCCGCGCAGGTCGTCGCGGCGAGCATGCGCTGGAGCATCGCCCGCCCCTTTTCGGTTGATCTGCGAAGTGCCCGTGCCACCCCGGCTCCGCCCGTCGTGATGGCCGGCTACAGCGCCCGTCTGGCACTGGCGACCACGATGACCGGCCTGATCTTTTCGGGCCTGGCCGAGCTCGATTCGAGCCGTTATGCGGTGACAGTGGCGCTGGTGTGGCTGGTGTGGTCAGCGTGGCGGCTCGAACGCAGCGCACGCCTGTGGGCGGCCCCGGTGACGCGCTCGCGAGTGGTCTCGCTTGTATCAGGTGGTTGACATGTACGTAACTTGTCCCGAGGCGCCTCGTTGGGACGTATAGACCAGTCAGATGCATAGCTGCCCGACAAATGGGCAGGATGACGATAGATGGGGCGGTGCGTGTCATGATGACAGCCGCTCGTCCGCCAAGAATGGCACCACCAATACGGGGAGAAAAGCAATGAAGAAGGTCCTTGCAGGTTTGTTCGTCACGGTGGTGGCGGCACTTGTCTCGATGGGTTTTGCGTCGACCGCGCAGGCCTACCCGTGCCCGAGGGCACGACGGTCACCCGGACGACCACTGACGCGCCGGCAGAGTGCGAGAGCACGCCGCCCGCCCAAGAACAACACGACTCCGCCGAAGTCCGAAGAGGTCACGGTCTCGCCGTCCAACGCGAGCGTCGAGTCCTCCGAGAGCGGCATCCTGCCGAACACCGGTGGCCCTGAGGGCGTCCTGCTGATCGGTGGCGTGGCTCTGCTCGCCGTCGGTGGCGCCGCTGTCGTCGTCGCTCGTCGTCGCCAGACTCACTGAGCGAGTTCTTCGGGACTGAGCCGGAACGGGACGAACCTGCCGAGGCAGGGTCGTCCCGTTCACGTCTGAGGACCAGACGGACGGTCATCCTCGTGGTGCTCGTGCTCCTCGGGGTGGCGGTGCTGGTGTTCGCCTTCCAGGCGACCCGCACCGCACTGGCGCTGCGGCAGGCACGTACCGAGGCCACGCAGGTCCGGGCCCAGGTCCTCCGCGGCGACCTTCCGGACGCCCGGCGTACGGCGCGCGAGCTGGCCGACCATGCGAGCACCGCGCACGACTCCTCCGACGGGATCCTCTGGGACGCAGCCGCGAAGCTGCCCTTCGTCGGCGACGACGTCGAGGCCGTCCAGGTCATCTCGAGCTCGCTCGACAACCTCTCCCGGGACGCGCTCCCCGTCGGGCTCGACCTCGTGCAGACCGTCCGCGGCGGCCGGCTGCAGGACGACGACGGGCGGTTCGACCTGCGCCCTGCTCCGCACGCTGGCTCCGAAGGTCTCCACGGCCGCGCAAGCCACGGCAGCGGCCGAGCGCGACCTGGCACCGATCGACCCCGACGGCCTGTTCTCGCCCGTCGGCAAGGCCGCCGCCGAGGTCCAGGAGCGGGTCACCCAGCTCAACTCGGGCGTGCAGGCGGCGGACTCCGCCACGCGGCTGCTGCCCGGCATGCTCGGTGGAGACGGTGCCCGCACCTACCTCCTCGTCGTGCAGAACAACGCCGAGATCAGGTCCACCGGCGGACTGCCGGGCTCGCTGTCCTTCCTGCAGGCCGACGACGGCAAGGTGCGCCTCGGCTTCCGCGGATCTGCCGCCGACTTCCCGCCCCTGGCCGAGCCGGTGCTCCCGTTGTCGCCCGGCGAGCTGGACATCTACGGTCCCTCCCTGGGCAAGGACGTCCGGGACGCCAACCTGACCCCCGACTTCCCGCGCACCGGCCAGCTGCTCAGCGCGATCGTCGCCCGTGAGAAGGGCCAGAAGGTGGACGGCGTCGTCTCCGTCGACCCGATCGCCCTCTCCCAGGTGCTGCGGGCCACCGGGCCGCTCCGGTGGGCACCGAGACCTTCAACGCCGAGCAACGTCGTCGCCAAGCTGCTCAACGAGTCCTACCAGCGCCTGCCCACCCAGGATCTCCAGAACGCGTACTTCGCCGGCGCCAGCCGCGACATCGCCAACGCCCTGCTCAGCGGGCGCGCCGACGAGCAGGCGCTGGTCCGCGCAGCTGGCGAGGCGGTCGCCAGCGGCGGGTGCTCGTCTGGAGCCGCGACGCCAAGCCGAGCAGGACGTCCTCGAGGCCTCGGGGATCTCCGGGCGGCTTCCGCGCGACGACCGGTGCGCAGCCGCACGTGGGGGTCTACCTCAACGACGACAAGGGCTCGAAGATGGAGTACTTCCTCCGACTACACGCGGCAACGTGAAGTCCCTCGGGTGCGCTGCCAACGGGTCGCAGACCGTGGAGACGAGCATGACGTTCGCCTCCACGGCACCGCCGCGGGCAAGGGTCAGCTCGGACACACGTGGCCGGCTACAGCACGCCCGACGACTCAGGGGCAACATGCGGCTGAACGTGCAGCTCTACTGCCCCCAGCGGCGGTATGCTCACCGGGCTCTCCGTCAACGGGAAGCGGGCCAACGTGGGCGTGGGCGTCCACGACGGCCGCCAGGTCGTCGTGCTGCCCGCTGGTGCTCAAGCCGGGTCAGCGGGCCACGGTGGACGCGTCGTTCCGCAGTCGCGCCCGGGACAGGACGAGGACCCGATGCTGGACTGGACCCCGGGCATGCGTGCGGCAACCCAGCGGCGACACGGCGGCGCCTCCGCCTGCGGCTGAGCGCACCTGACCCGGCTGGGTAGTGTCCCCACCATGGACTTCTCACCCTCACCCCGGGCCGCGGAGCTGCTCTCCCTGGTGACCCGCTTCGTCGCCGAGGAGATCGAACCCGTGGCGGCCGACTACCACCGCCAGGTGACCGAGGCTGCCGGGAGCGGGACCTGGCAGGAGTCCCCGGTCCTCGGTGAGCTGCGCGAGAAGGCGCGGGCGCAGGGACTGTGGAACCTGTTCCTGCCGAGCGAGCACACCGGCAGCTACGCCGAGCAGTTCGGCACCCATGGCGGTGCCGGCCTCGCGAACGCCGACTACGCCCCGCTCGCCGAGCAGATGGGTCGCCACACCGGCCTCGCGCCGTACGTCTTCAACTGCCACGCGCCGGACACCGGCAACATGGAGGTGCTGTTGAAGTACGGCACCGACGCACAGCGCGCCGAGTGGCTCGAGCCCCTGCTCGACGGACGGATCCGGTCCGCCTTCACGATGACCGAGCCCGGGGTGGCCTCCTCCGACGCCACCAACATGGAGGCGACCGCTGTCGTCGATGGTGACGAGGTCGTCATCAGCGGACGCAAGTGGTGGTCCTCGGGCGTGGGCCACCCCGACTGTCGGCTGCTGATCTTCATGGGTCTCTCCGACCCCGAGGCCGACCGGCACAAGCGACACACGATGGTGCTGGTCCCGCTCGACTCGCCCGGCGTGAAGGTGGAGCGGCTGCTGCCCACGATGCACACCTACGACGAGCCGGTCGGCCACGGTGAGGTCAGCTTCGACGAGGTCCGCGTGCCGAAGGAGAACATCCTGCTCGGCGAGGGACGCGCGTTCGAGATCGCCCAGGGGCGCCTCGGACCCGGTCGCGTGCACCACTGCATGCGGCTGATCGGCCAGGCGGAGATGGCCCTCGAGCTCGCGATCAAGCGGGGGCTGTCCCGGACGGCGTTCGGCAAGCCGCTGGTCAACCTGGGTGGCAACCGCGAGCGCATCGCCGACGCCCGGATCGCGATCGACCAGGCCCGGCTGCTCGTGCTGAACGCCGCGTGGAAGCTCGACGAGGGCGGTCCCCTGAACGCGCTCAGCGAGGTCAGCCAGATCAAGGTGCTGGTGCCCAACATGGCCCAGCAGGTGATCGACATGGCCATCCAGCTGCACGGCGGTGGTGGCCTCTCCCAGGACTTCCCACTCGCCTCGATGTGGACCAACGCCCGGGCCCTGCGTCTCGCGGACGGTCCCGACGAGGTGCACCGCGGAGTCGTGGCCCGTCTCGAGATCGGCAAGCACCAATGAGAGTCCTGGTCACGGGTGGCGCGTCCGGGCTGGGTGCCTCGCTCGCGAAGGCCTTCCTGGGGCGTGGCGACGAGGTGCTGGTCGGGGACCTCCAGAGGACGGACGCCGACGGCGTGGAGTCGATCGAGCTCGACGTCCGCTCGGACGACGACTGGGCCGCGGCGCGTGCCTGGGTGGAGGAGCACTGGGGCGGCCTCGACGTGCTGGTGAACAACGCCGGGGTCGCGGGCGGTGGCCGGATCGACCTGTCCGGGCTCGACGAGTGGCAGTGGATCACCGAGATCAACCTGTTCGGCGTGGTGCGCGGCACCCGCACGTTCGTCTCGATGTTCAAGGACCAGGGGTCGGGCCACATCGTCAACATCGCCTCGCTGGCCGGTCTGGTGCACCCCGCCGGGATGGGTTCCTACAACGCCGTGAAGGCGGGCGTGGTGGCGTTCAGCGAGACGACCTCCCACGAGCTCGCGGAGTACGGCGTGCGCTGCACGGCGGTCTGCCCCTCCTACTTCCGGACCAACCTGATCGAGAACGCGCGAGCGCTGCACCCTCCCGGCGCGGACACCGCGCTCGACGAGCTGATGGCGGGGCTGGTCTCGGGGGCACCGCTCGGGCCCGACGACATCGCGGCCGCCGTGATCGAGGGGATGGACCGGGGCGAGGAGCTGATCCTGCCCGACGAGGCCGGCCGGGCGGCGTACGCGCTCAAGGTCCGTGACCGGGCGGCGTACGACCAGGTGATGCGCAAGCAGGCCGCGCGACTCAACGCACTGGACAGGAAGTAGACGTGGTGGGCTCGACGGAGGAGAACAGCGGGATCGACGACGCGACCGGGGTGCGCGACGAGGACAGGTTCGACGTCGAGGCGGTCCGGACCTGGCTGGCGGGGGAGGGGACCGAGCTGACCGGTGAGATCGACGTGCGGCAGTTCGGCGGTGGCGCCTCCAACCTCACCTACTCGCTGCGCGACGGCGAGCACGACCTGATCCTGCGCCGGCCGCCGAGCGGTCAGAAGGCCAAGGGCGCCCACGACATGGGGCGCGAGTACCGCATCCAGGACGGACTGGCCGGGACCTTCCCGCTCGTGCCCGAGATGGTCGCGCTGTGCCAGGACGAGTCGGTGATCGGCTCGGAGTTCTACGTGATGAAGCGGGTCGACGGGATCATCCCGCGGCGCGACTTCCCCGACGGGGTCACCCTCGAGGAGGACCGGACGCGCGCGCTGTGCACCAACGCCCTCGACGTGCTCATCGACCTGCACCAGATCGACGTCGACTCGACTCCCCTGGCCTCGATGAACAAGGGGACCGGCTACGTCGAGCGGCAGATCTCCGGCTGGTCGAAGCGGTTCCGGGACGCCCACACCGAGGACATCGGCGACTACGAGACGGTGATGGCGTGGCTCGCGGAGCACCAGCCCGAGGACGCCGGCAGCTGCCTGATCCACAACGACTTCCGGTTCGACAACCTGGTGCTCTCGCGCGAGGACTACGCCCAGCCGGTCGGCGTGCTCGACTGGGAGATGGCGACCGTGGGCGACCCGCTGATGGACCTCGGCGGCACGATGGCCTACTGGGTCCAGGACGACGACGACGAGTTCTTCCGCCAGTTCAGGCGCCAGCCCACCAACCTCCCGGGGATGCTCTCGCGCGACGAGGTGGTCGCCTACTACTGCGAGCACACCGGCCACGCCGTGACCCCCGCGCAGTGGCAGTTCTACGAGGTCTACGGTCTGTTCCGGCTCGGGGTGATCGCCCAGCAGATCTACTACCGCTACTTCCACGGCCAGACCAGCAACGAGGCCTACCAGCGCTTCGGCCCGGCCGCTCAGTACCTCGAGGCGCGCTGCAACCAGATCATCGGGTCCTAGGGCGCTTGGGGCAGCTGCTGCTCGTGAGGCACGGCCAGGCGTCGTGGGACTCCGACGACTACGACGTCCTCTCCGAGACCGGGTGGGAGCAGTCCCGGCTGCTGGGTCGGTCGCTGGTCGCGCGCGGGATCACCCCGGACCGGGTCGTCATGGGCGGCATGCGTCGACACCGCGAGACCGCCGAGGCCTGCCTCGAGGAGCTGGCCGGCTCGGTCGAGGCCGAGGTCGACGCCGGGTGGGACGAGTTCGACCACGTCTCCATGCTGGCTGCGCTGCCCCAGCCGTTCGAGGGTCGAGCGCCCACCAAGGCGGAGTTCCAGGAGTGGTTCGAGCGGGCCACCGACCGCTGGACCGGGGGCGAGCACGACGCCGAGTACGCCGAGTCGTTCGCGGCGTTCACCTCGAGGGTCGACGCCGCGCTGCGTCGTACGGCCGAGGCGGTGGGCTCGGGCACGGCGGTCGTCTTCTCCAGCGGAGGCCCGATCGCCTGGTGCGTGGCCGGCCTCCTCGCCGAGGACCGCGCCGTCGCGGGCTCGCTCTGGCGCAAGCTGAACCCGGTCTGCGTCAACTCCGGCGTCACCCGCCTGGTCACCGGCCGTCGGGGCACCACGATGGTCAGCTTCAACGGGCACGCCCACCTCGACGGCGTACCGGACGTGCTCACCTACCGCTGACGGCCTCGAGCTCCGGCTCGGCCGTCGGGGTGGCGGCGTGGCGCGGGACTCGACGCGGCCACCAGAACCGGTCGCCGAGGAGGAGTGCGAGCGCGGGCACCAGGACCGTGCGGACGACCAGGGTGTCGAGGAGCACCCCGACGCAGATGACCACGCCGAGCTGGGCGAGCACGACGAGCGGCAGCACGCCCGAGCACGGCGAAGACCGCCGCCAGCAGGATCCCGGCGCTGGTGATCACCCCGCCGGTGGCGGCCAGCGCCCGCAGCATGCCGTCGCGGGAGCCGTGTCCGGCCGTCTCCTCCCAGGTGCGCGTCACGAGGAAGATGTTGTAGTCCACGCCGAGTGCCACGAGGAACAGGAACGCGAGCAGAGGCATCCCCTCGTCGAGACCGCTGAACCCGAGGACGCCGGTGAACAACCACCAGCTGGCGCCGAGTGCAGCGGCGTAGGTGCCCAGCACGGTGGCGACGAGCAGGACCGGCGCCACCACCGACCGCAGCAGGAGCAGGAGTGCTCCGAGGACCAGCAGCAGGATGACCGGGAAGATCACCCAGCGGTCCCGGGTGGACGAGGCCTGGAGGTCGATCGCCTCGGCCGTGGTCCCGCCGACGTAGCTGCGCCCGCTCACGTCGTCGAGCGCGTCCCGCATCCGCTCGACGGTGTCGCGCGCGCCCTGGCTGTCCGGGCCGTCCTCGAGCACCACGTCGAGCTCGGTCCACCCGCCACCGGACCCTGCGGGTCGCACCTGGTCGACGCCCTCGAGATCCTTGACGGCGGTCCCCGCACGGCCCGGGACCGTCGTCATCACCACGGCGGGATCGGTGCTGCCGGCCGGGAAGGACTGGCTGAGACGCTGGCCCGCCGAGATCGCCTCCGGCTTCTGCAGGAACTGCTCGGCCGTCGGCAGGCCGAGCTTCACGCCGGTCAGCCCGAGCGAGAGGATCGCCGAGGAGGAGCATCGTGCTGACCACGAAGACGGCCGGTCGGCGGCTGACCGCGTCGCCGACGCGGCGCCACAGCGAGTGCCCCTCCGCCAGGGACTCGGAGCCCAGACGGGGCACCTTCGGCCAGAACACCCAGCGCCCGAAGAGCACCAGGGTCGCAGGCAGGGCGACCAGCGCGAACACGGCCGCGACCACGATGCCGACGGCACAGGCGATCCCGAGGCCGCGCGTCGTCGGGATCAGCGACAAGGTCAGGCACAGCACGCCGAGGACGACGGTCGTGGCGCTGGCCAGCACCGCGTCCGCCGTACGCCGAAGGGCGAGCCGCATCGCCTGCCGCCGGTCCTCGTGCGCGCGCAGCTCGTCGCGGTAGCGCGAGATCAGCAGCAGGGCGTAGTCCGTCCCCGCACCGAAGACGAGCACGGACAGGATCCCGGTGGTCGACTCGTCCCACGGCACGCCGAGGCCGGCGAGCGTGTGTGTCGCGAGGACCGACGCCACCTGGTCGGCGATGCCGACAACCGCGAGCGGCACCACCCAGAGGATCGGGCTGCGGTAGGTGATCACCAGCAGGATCGCGACCACCGAGGCGGTCGCGGCCAGCAGCTTGAAGTCGGCGCCGTCGAACACGGCCGCGAGGTCGGCCTGGACCGCGGCCGGACCGGTCACGCGGGACGTGATGCCGTCCGGCACCTTCTCGTCGAGCTGGGTGCGGAGTGACTTCACGGCGTCCGCAGTCTCGGTCGCACTGGTCGTCTCGACCGAGACGATGCTGATGGCCGCAGAGCCGTCCGTGCTGGGAATGACGACTGCGCCCTTCTGCGGCACGGCGACCCGGTCGACGGACAGGTCCTTGACCACCTGGCCGAGCTCGGCGATCTGCGCCTTGGTCAGGTCCTGGCCCGTGAACAGCACGACGGCGGTCGAGCTGTCCTCCGACGGGAGCTGTTCGCGGAGCTGTGCGGCCCGGGTGCTGTCCATCCCGGCGGGCAGGGAGTCGTCGACCTTGCTGGTGTGGCTGGCCTGGCCGACGCCCACGATCAGCAGCACCCCGAACCCGAGGAGGAGGATGCTCACCAGCGCACTGGCCCGGCCCACGATGATCCGTCGCAACGTGCTCACAGCGTCGTACACTCCTGTCACGGCTAAGCAAATAACTAACCAAGTGAGTAACCTAGTGAATGAACCTAGCAGTGGTTCAGCCCGGGCGTCCAACCCGACCGAGCTCTCGGACCGGTTGTCGCAGAGCTCGACGCTGACGCTCCTGCGGACGCTGACGAGCCTGTCCGAGCAGGCTGGGCCGGCCGTGGCTCGCCGGGCACAGCTGACCCAGAACGAGCTGCGGACCCTCGAGCACCTGATGGAGCAGCCGATGGGCCCGGGTGAGCTCAGCCGTCTGCTCGGGGTCAGCTCCGCGGCGGCGTCCGGGATCATCGACCGGCTCGAGACCCGCGGTCACGCCCAACGGGCCTCGCACGCCAGCGACGGTCGGCGTACGTCGGTGACGATCAGCGACAGCGGACGCACCGAGGTCGTGGGTTTCCTGATGCCCATGTTCCGCGAGCTCGCCGTCATCGACGCCGAGCTCAGCGAGACCGACCGGGCCGCGGTCGACCGGTTCCTCCAGGGAGCCATCCGCGCGCTGCGCACCTTGATCTGACCCGCAAAGCCGGATAGTCCCCCACGATCGGACCGCGAATCTCGCCGTTCGAGGGTCCGAATGAGGGGGACTACCCGGGTTGGCAGGATGTCCCGCATGTCATCGACCCCCAGACGCAAGACGATCCTGATCACCGGAGCGAGCGCGGGGCTGGGGGCGGAGATGGCGCGGCAGTTCGCGGTGCTGGGCCACGACCTCGCGCTGGGCGCCCGCCGGCTCGACAAGCTGGAGTCGGTGAAGGCCGGGATCCTGGCCTCGCACCCCGAGACCCGGGTCGAGCTCCGGACCCTCGACGTCACCGACGACGACCAGGTCTTCGAGGTCTTTCGCGGGTTCAAGGCCGACTTCGGGACCATCGACCGGATCGTCGTCAACGCCGGCATCGGCAAGGGCGCGCCACTCGGCACCGGCAGGTACGACGCCAACCGGCAGACCGCGATGACCAACTTCGTGGCCGCGCTCGCGCAGTCGGAGGCCGCGATGGAGATCTTCCGGGAGCAGAACGCCGGCCACTTCGTGATGATCAGCTCGATGTCGGCCATGCGGGGACTGCCCAGGTCGATGACGACGTACGCCGCCACGAAGGCCGGTGTGGCCCACCTCGCCGAGGGCCTGCGCCACGAGCTCCACGGCAAGCCGATCGCGGTGACCGTGCTCTACCCGGGTTACATCGCCTCGGAGATGAACGACCAGGTCGACCCGAAGAAGGTCAAGGGGATGGTCTCCACCGAGAAGGGCGTGCGGGCGATGGTGGACGCCATCGAGAAGGAGAAGGACTCGGCGTGCGTGCCGCAGCTCCCGTGGGCACCGATGAGCGTCGTGATGAAGCACGCCCCGCTGCCGGTGCTGAAGAGGCTGATGTAGCCGCGTGCTCGGCGCCCCGCCGTCGCTAGGGCGTTGCCTCCGAACGCTCGACCAGCTGGCGCAAGGTGCGTTCCAGGGTGGCGAGCTCCGTCGCGGACAGCGTCTCGAGGACGGCCGGCGGAGTCGACTGGATCCGCTGCGCCTTCCGCGCGACCGTTCGACCGGCCGTGGTGATCCTGACCAGCTTCGACCGGCGGTCGGCGGGGTTGACCTCACGCGCCACCAGCCCGCGCTGCTCGAGGTCGTCGACGAGCACGCTGGTGTACGGCGCGTCCGTCATCAGTGCGCCGCTGAGCGCGCGCTGGGTGAGCGGCCCGGGCATCAGCCGGCTCAACGCCTTGGCGCGCAGGTAGCTCATCCCGGTGGCCTCGGAGACCACGCCACGGCGGTCGTGCAGCTCGAGCACGAGGCTGCGCATGGCCTGCCAGGCGCCGG
This sequence comes from uncultured Actinomycetota bacterium, assembly GCA_963797525.1. Classification (GTDB taxonomy): domain Bacteria; phylum Actinomycetota; class Actinomycetes; order Propionibacteriales; family Nocardioidaceae; genus Marmoricola. The sequence continues at coordinate 91,836 of CAWCPT010000009.1, read as the reverse complement.
CGGCGGGATCCGGCTGCTGGGTCATCGCTCCTCGCTCAGGGCAGGTGCCTTCGGTGCGTCCACGTCGAGAAGGGCGGCCACGGTGCTGGTGGACCTGCGCGCCCACGGGCCCGTGGTGACGAGGGCGAGCACGAACACCGCGGCTCCACAGCCGACCACGATCCACCAGGCAGGCTGGCTGGCCGCGGCGAACTCGCTGCCGATGCCGGCACCGGCGCCGATGCTCACCACGGCGCCGACGACGGCAACGCCCAAGGTGGTGCCGATCTGACGACTGGTGGACGCGATGGCGGCGGCGACCCCAGCCTGGCTGCGCGGCATCCCGGACACCGCGGAGTTCGTGATCGGCGCGTTCACCATGCCGAAGCCGAGACCGAACACCAGGTAGCACCCGATGAGCCAGGCGTACGCGACGTGGTCGTCGAGCCGGGTCAGCGGCAGGGCGCCGAGACAGAGTCCCGCGCCGGCGATCAGCAAGGGGATCCGCGGTCCGTGGTTGCCCACGATCCGCCCCGAGATCGGGGCGAAGACGCCGACCATCGCCGCCAGTGGCAGCAGGAAGAGCCCCGCGTGCAGCGCGCTCAGCCCGCGTACGTCCTGCAGGTAGAGCGTGTTCAGGAACAGGAAGCCGCTGAACCCGCCGAACGCGAACACCGCCGTGAGGGTGGCACCGGAGAACGGGATGCTCCTGAAGAAGACGAGGTCGATCAACGGGTCCTCGCGGTGGGACTCGTAGCGGACGAACACCGCGACCGAGACCAGGCACACGAGCAGCAGCACCCAGGTCACCAGGGAGCCGCCGGACTCGGGCGCCTCGATGATGGCGTAGGTCAGGGACACCAGCGCGACGATGACCAGGACCTGTCCGACGGGGTCGATCCGCCTGGCTCGGTCGGCCTTCGACTCCGGGATGAAGATCGCCGCCAGCACGAAGGCAGCCACGCCGATCGGGACGTTCACCCAGAAGATCGAGCGCCAGCCGATGGTCTCGACCAGGATGCCACCGAGCACCGGCCCGGCGCCGAGGCTGACGCCGACCACGCCGGCGAAGACCCCGATCGCGCGGGCCCGTTCGCGCGGGTCGGTGAACACGTTGGTGATGATGGACATCGCGACGGGGTTGAGCATCGAGCCGCCGACGGCCTGGACCATCCGGAAGGCGATCAGCCAGCCGAGTCCGGGGGCCATGCTGCAGAGCAGCGAGCCGAGGGTGAACAGGGAGAGTCCCACCTGGAAGATGCGGCGCCGGCCGAGCCGGTCGGCGGCCGACCCGGACAGGATCAGCAGGCTCGCCAGCACGACCGTGTAGGCGTCGATGGTCCACTGCAGCCCCGAGACCGAGGCATCGAGGTCCGTGCGGATGGAGGGCAGGGCGACGTTGACGATCGTGATGTCCATCCCGACGATCAGCAGGCTCATGCAGCAGATCCCCAGGATCAGGAGCCGTCGGTTGCGGGTGAGGTCAGCCAAACGTGGTCCAATTACTTGTGTTCACACAACTATTGTAGACGCACAATCAATGCCTCGCACATCAGGTCAGGAACGGGCTCACCAGACCGGGCACGGCTTCGTCCGCGAGCGCGATGGCCAGGGACTCGGGGATGTCGAGGGCGGCGTACGCCTGGTGGCCGGCGGCCGTCGTCGCGACCAGGGTGACCAGTCCCGAGCGCCGCTGGAACCACGACTGCTGGATGTTCCAGCCGATGATCCCGGTCCGCTGCAGGATCTCGCGCCGGCCGCGGAAGGTGCCGTGCCGCACGACGAGGTAGTCGCGCTCCAGAGCGTGGCCGAGCCGACGGTAGCGGTCACCGGCGAGCATCGCGCCGATCGGAAAGGTGAGCAGCGTGGGCAGCGCCGTCCACCACGGGATGTCGAGCGCCACGACGACGGCGACGGCGAGCACGGGCAGCACGGCGGCCCCGGTGAGCGCGCGGGTGTAGCGGCGACGCCGCGCCGCAGGGCCGTGCTGCGCCAGGGCGACGTGCAACGGCTCCGGAGCGTCGATCACGTCCGCCCCGACCTCGTCGATCACGGTGCGGGGGGCGACCGGAGCCAGCATGGTGCGCGAGGACTCGCCGCCGGAGACCCCAGTGGCGATCGCCGTCAGCTTGGCGGCGCCGGCCAGGCGGAGGCCCAACGGCTCGCTCACCTCGAGACCGCGCACCCGCTGGCGCTCCAGGCTGGTCTCGGTGCTGGTGAACAGTCCGCGGCGGACGTGGAACGACCGCCCGCGGGTGTCCCGGGCCAGGCTGAAGTCCCAGTTGGTGACCAGGTAGCCGAGCACCGAGAAGATCGCGCCGAGCACGAGGAAGCCCACGACGAAGATCGCCACGACGATCGGGATGACGACGTGCAACGAGCCGTTGTCCGCCCAGTCCTGCACCTGCTGGGTGTCGATCCAGACCTCGAAGAACTGGTCGCCGAACTGGCCCAGGACGGCCAGCACGCCCGCGGCGATCACGCTGCCCGAGGAGGTGAGCGGGGCGTAGCGCACCCAGCGACGGTCGAACGCGAGCAGCACCACGTCCTCGGGGCCGTCGGAAGCGGTCGTGGGTGGGGTGTCCTGGGTGGCGACGCTGGTCGGGGTCGGTGTCGCACCGGTGCGGTGCAACAGGGCCGCTCGCAGCTGCCGCGCCTCGGGGATCGGCAGCCCGTCGAGGACGAACTTGTCGTCGTCCTGCCCACCGGCAGCGGCCGTGCCGATCTCGACCTTGGCCAGACCGAGCGCGCGGTGCGCCAGCGTGGAGGTCACCTCCACGGCACGCACCCGGTCAAGCCGCGTGGTGAGGACCTTGGTGCCGAGCAACCCGCGCTGCAGCTCCACCTGCGTCGCCGTGATCCGGTAGGTGGTGGTGAAGTAGCGCACGATGCCGAGCACCACCGGGACGGCGATGCCGAGGACCTGCCACCAGGCCTGGCCGCCGGCGCTGCCGAGCACGAAGATGCCGACCAGGAACGGCAGGAACTTGACCAGCTCGACCACCGGGTGCACGAGCAGCATCCGCCGGTCGAGCCGGCGCCAGGCGACCTCGGGGACGACCGACGACTCGGTCGGGTAGGGGGGTGGAGGCGGTTCGCTCACGTGGCGTCCCCGGCCTCGGCCTCGGTACGCCGGGTCAGCTCCTCGACCAGTCGGTCGGCCACCGGCTTGTCGATGGCCATGATCTTCAGGGGCCCGGCCGCCGACGCGGTGGTGACCGTGACCGAGGCGAGCCCGAGCAGCCGGTCGAGCGGACCCTGCTCGAAGTCGACGGTCTGCACCCGCGACATCGGCGCGATCCGGCGCTCGCGCGAGAGCCACCCCGTCTGCGTGTAGACCGCGGTCTCGGTGCTCTCCCACCGGTGGACGCGGTAGCGGATCATCGGCATCGCCACGACGTAGCCGATCGCCAGAACGGCGTACAACGGCCACACCCAGAGCGGTACGTCCCACCAGTCGAAGACGGCGACGACGACCAGCGCGACCAGCAGCACCAGCATCCACAGGAGAGCTGCTGCCGCCCACAGCACCGGGGCCTTGGTCGAGACCTGGTGGGCGGGATCGCGCAGGGAGGCGTGCGGGACTGAATCGGTCACCGCTCCACCCTGCCACCTCGGACCCCGCCATTTCGGACCGTGTGACCCCGGACGCATCCCGTGTCAGGATCACGTCATGGATGCAGACGTCATCGTCGTCGGAGCCGGTCTCGCCGGGCTCGCGGCCACCGCCGAGCTCGCCGACGCCGGGAAGAAGGTGCTCCTGCTCGACCAGGAGCCGGAGCAGAGTCTCGGCGGCCAGGCGTTCTGGTCGCTCGGCGGGTTGTTCCTCGTGGACAGTCCCGAGCAGCGGCGGATGGGGATCAAGGACAACTACGAGCTCGCCCTGCAGGACTGGATGGGCAGCGCGCAGTTCGACCGCGAGTGTGACTACTGGCCGCGCCGCTGGGCCGAGGCGTACGTCGCCTTCGCCGCCGGCGAGAAGCGGCAGTGGCTGCACGACCAGGGACTGCGGTTCTTCCCCGTGGTCGGCTGGGCCGAGCGCGGCGACGGGCGCGCCGGAGGGCACGGCAACTCGGTGCCCCGCTTCCACCTGACCTGGGGCACCGGGCCCGGCGTGGTGGCGCCGTTCGAGCGACGGGTCCAGGAGGCCGCCGCGAAGGGACTGGTCACGTTCGCCTTCCGGCACCGCGTCGACGGCCTGGTCAAGGAGGGCGGCACGGTGACCGGAGTCCGCGGTGCGGTGCTGGCCCCCGACGACATGGTCCGCGGGGCGGAGTCCAACCGCGACGAGGTCGGCGAGTTCGAGTACGCCGCCCAGGCAGTGATCATCACCTCCGGCGGCATCGGCGCCAACCACGACCTGATCAGGAAGAACTGGCCGGTCGACCGTCTCGGTGAGCCACCGAAGTTCATGGTCTCCGGCGTGCCCGCGCACGTCGACGGCCGGATGATCCAGATCGCCCAGTCGTCGGGCGGCGAGGTGATCAACCCCGACCGGATGTGGCACTACACCGAGGGCCTGCGCAACTGGGACCCGATCTGGAAGAACCACGGCATCCGGATCATCCCGGGTCCCTCGTCCCTGTGGCTCTCGGCGACGGGCGAGCGTTTCCCCGCGCCGTACCTCCCCGGCTTCGACTCCCTCGGCACGCTCGGCGCGATCATGCGGACCGGCTACGACTACTCGTGGTTCGTGCTCACCCAGAAGGTGATCGAGAAGGAGTTCGCGCTGTCCGGCTCCGAGCAGAACCCGGACATCACCGGGAAGGACATCAAGCTGGTCCTCTCGCGGGTGAAGTCGGGTGCCGCCGCGCCGGTCGAGGCGTTCAAGCAGCACGGCGAGGACTTCGTGGTGGCGGACGACCTGACGGAGCTCGTGGCCGGGATGAACAAGATCACCGGGGCCGGGCTGATCACCGAGGAGTCGCTGAGGAAGACGATCACCGAGCGCGACCGGCAGCTGGACAACCCCTACTCCAAGGACACGCAGGTCACCTTCATCCGGGGTCACCGCAACTACCGCGGTGACAAGCTGGCGCGGACCGCCGCGCCGCACAAGTTCCTCGACCCGAAGAACGGGCCCCTGATCGCGGTGCGGCTGAACATCCTGTCCCGCAAGACGCTCGGCGGCCTGCACACCGACCTGGACGCCCGCGTGCTGCAGGAGTCCGGCGAGCCGCTGCCCGGCCTCTACGCTGCCGGCGAGGTGGCCGGCTTCGGTGGCGGTGGCGTGCACGGCTACAACGCGCTCGAGGGCACCTTTCTCGGCGGCTGCATCTTCTCCGGGCGTACGGCGGGCCGGGCGGCGGCCGCAGCGGTCACCTGATGGTGGTCCTGGGGTGGACCGTGCTCGCGCTGGTCTTCCTCGACGAGCTCCTCGCCATGGTGGCCGCGGGCGTGTGGGGTGCGTCCGTGGGCGGGCTGGTGCTCGCCGTCGGGATGCCTGTGCTCGTCGTGGCGGTCTGGTTCTTCTTCGCCTCGCCCAAGGCGCCGTTGGGCGGCCCCGTCGTACGGCCGGTGGCGAAGGTGCTCGTCTTCGGTCTCGCCTCCCTCGGCCTCTGGGACGCCGGCCACCCCGGCTGGGCCCTCGCCCTCCTGGTCTTCTCGGTGGTCGTCAACACCCTCGCGCTGCTGCCGGGGGTCCAGGCGCTGGTCGACGAAACCGGGTAGTCCAGGTCATTCGGCCGGTTCCACGGCCCTCGCAACCGGCCGAATGATCTGGACTACCCGTTCCCCGGGGCACCCCCTCGGCAATCCACGGGGGAGGGTTAGGGTCGGCCGCATGAGCGGAAAAGTCGTGCACTTCGAGATCCCCTTCGACGACGGGGACCGTGCCCGGACGTTCTACGCGGACGCGTTCGGGTGGTCGATCAACGAGATCCCGAGCCTGCACTACGACATCGTGCAGACCGGCCCCGTGGACGAGAACGGCTACCCGACCGAGAGCGGCTACATCGGCGGCGGGATGCTCAAGCGCGACAGCCCGACCGACCGCCCGGTGATCACCATCGACGTCGAGGACATCGACGCGGCGCTCGCGAAGATCGAGGAGCTCGGCGGGATGACCGTGCTCGGCCGCCAGGCCGTCGGCGAGATGGGCTGGGCGGCGTACTTCAAGGACGTCGAGGGCAACCTGATGGGCCTGTGGCAGGGCCAGCCAGGGCTGAGCAGGGCTGAGCAGGGCTGGGTCAAGCGCTGGTCGCGCCGACTCAGAGGTCGGTCCAGTGCGCGGTTCCGCTGGGGATCACCAGGACGGGCACCGGCGTGTGCCGCATGATCTTGCTGGCCGTCGAGCCCAGGAAGACCCGCGCCAGCTGCCCGAGCCGGCTGGACCCGAGGACCAGCACGTCCTCGTCCGTCCACGGGATCGCGTTCAGCGCGCCCGGCCAGCCGCGGCCGCGGGCCACCACGGTCGCGACGTCCTGCACGCCGTGCTCGCGGGCCAGGGCCAGCGCCTCGTCGTGCATCCCGACGGCTTGTTCCGCGAACTGCGCGGCGACCATCTCCTCGGCATCGATGCCCACCTCCGGTGGGTACATCGCCTCCGCGCGTGGCACGAACGTGGCCACCCGGAGCCTCAGGCCGAAACGTGCGGCGAGGTCGCAGGCGGCGCCCAGCGCCTCGCGTGACCGGTCGGTCCCGACGTAGGCACAGGTCAGGGCCGAGAAGGCGGTGTCCGGCGCGATCGAGTAGTCGTGGGGCGCCAGCAGCAGCGGCACCGGCGACGAGTGCAGCAACCGCTCACCGACACTGCCGACGATGAAGTGGCCGACCGAGGCATCGCGGGCACACCCCAGGACGAGGACGTCCGCGTTCTTCCGGGTCGCGGCATCGGCGAGACCGGCCGCCACGGAGTGGGCCGTCACGCGTTCGAAGTCCAGTGCTGTGGGGTCCGCCGGTGACAGCGCCCCGGCCGCGGAGGCGCGTGCGTGCTCCACGACGCCGTCGAGGTAGTCGCGGTACTCCAGGTCGGCGCGGTCCTCGCCCGCGAAGGAGACGCGCGGCACCACGGCGACCACACTGAGCTCCGCGTCCGTCGTACGCCGCAGGGCCGATGCGAGCAGCAGGGCACCCGATCCCTCGTCCTCGCCGCGGTAGGCGACGAGCGCCTTCACTGCGGACCCCGCGTGAGGGCCAGCACGGAGTGCTTCCGCGCGTAGGCGAAGTAGAGCCCCACTGCGAGCACCAGCCAGATGAGCACCAGGAACCAGGTCTCGGCGGACACCTGGGTGGCCACCCAGAGGCAGGCCACCACCGACAGGAGCGGGACGAACGGGTAGAGCGGGACGCGGAACGGACGGTTCAGGTCGGGCCTCGTCCGGCGCAGGATGATCACGGTCAGCGAGACCACGATGAAGGCGGCCAGGGTGCCGATGCTGACCAGGTCGAAGAGCTTGTCGATGGGCACGCTCGAGGCGAGCACCCCGACGAAGACGCATGTGAACACGACGTTCTTGTTGGGCGACAGGGTGCGCGGGTCGACCTCCTTGAACATCTTCGGCAGCATGCCGTCGCGGCCCATGGCGAACAGGATCCGCGTCTGGCCGTAGATCGTCACGAGAGTCACCGAGAACACCGAGATCACGGCACCGGCGGAGAGGATGATCGCCGGGACGTCGGACCCCGTGACGTCGGTCAGGATCTTGGCCAGCCCGGCCTCCTGCCCGCTGAACAGGTCGGCCTTCTGGGCACCGACGGCCGCCGCGGCGACCAGCACGTAGAACGTGGTCACGATCAGCAGTGCCCCGACGATGGCGCGCGGGATGGTGCGTCCCGGGTCCTTGACCTCTTCCCCGGCGGTGGAGACCGCGTCCAGTCCCAGGAAGGTGAAGAAGATGACCGGGAGGGCCGACCCGATCCCGGCGAGTCCCGCGGGTGCGAACGGGCTGAAGTTGTCGCTCGTGAAGCCGGTCAGGGCGATGGCGATGAACAGGGTGAGCACGCCGAGCTTGACCAGCACCATGATCGCGTTGGCACGCGCCGACTCCTTGGCACCGCGCAGCAGCAGCAGGCAGCACAGCGCCACCAGGATCACGGCGGGCAGGTTGATGATCCCCGGGTCCGGGTCGGCGAGCACGCCTGCGCTGAGGGCGTGCGGCAGGTGCCAGCCGAAGACGTCCTGCAGCAGCTCGTTGAAGTACTCCGCCCAGCCCACCGAGGTGGCCGACGCGGCCACGCCGTACTCGAGGATCAGGCACCAGCCCACGAGGTACGCCGGGAACTCCCCGAGCACCGCCATCGCGTAGGAGTACGCCGACCCCGACACCGGGATCGCCGAGGCCACCTCGGCGTAGCAGAGTGCCGTGAGGCCGGCGATGATGCCGACGATCACGAACGAGATGACCACCGCGGGGCCGGCGTCCGGCACGGTCTCCGCCATCACGAAGAAGATCCCGGTGCCGATGGTGGCCCCGACCCCGAACATCATCAGCGGGAACACGCCCATGGTGCGTGCGAGTCCGTCGCTCTCCTTGGTGGAGCTGATCATCTGGTCGATGTTCTTCTTGCGGAACAGCGGGTTCCCCTGCGGCTCGGAGGTCATCGTCATGATCGCCACTCCCAGACCCGGTCCGGGCGGACCGTGTGGACAACAGTGCTGTGGCTCGCCCGGAAAGGGAAGCCCTGGCCCCCACTGTGCTGCGCGGCCGTCTCGTCCGTGTTTCCGGCGCGAGTCGTTCACCGGCATCGTCGGTCGGGCGTGGGGTCTGTCGGCCGCGCGGTCTAGGGTCTGACCTCGATGCCACTCCTGCTCCACCGCGCCCCGCGTGCGGACCACCTCGTCGACGGCCTGGCCGGGTTGCTCGCCCGACCGCTGCCCGACCCGTTCGCGCAGGAGCTCGTCCTCGTGCCGGCGCGAGGCGTCGAGCGCTGGCTCAGCCAGCGCCTGTCCCACCGGCTCGGTCACGGCGAGGGACGCGAGGACGGTGTCTGCGCGGGCGTGCAGTTCCGGTCGCCGGCCAGCGTCGTCGCCGAGCTGGTCATCGGGGGCCGGCACCCGCGAGGACGACCCGTGGTCGCCGGACGCGCTGGTCTGGCCGCTGCTCGAGGTGGTCGACGAGCAGGCCGGCCAGCCCTGGTGCCGGGCGCTGAGCCTGCACCTCGGCCACGGCCAGAGCGGCGAGGAGGGTGAGCTGCGGCGCGGGCGCCGCTACGCCGTGGCCCGGCGGCTCGCGCGCCTGTTCGCGTCGTACGCCGTGCAGCGACCCACCCTGCTCAGCGAGTGGGAGGCGGGCCGAGACACCGACGGCACCGGTCACGCCCTCGATCCCGACCTGCTCTGGCAGCCCGAGCTGTGGCGGCTGCTCGTCGCCCAGGGTGGGCGTGCCCGTCTCCCCATCGACGTCACCTCGACGTGCTCTCCGTCGGTGCGGGACCGTCCCGACGAGATCGACCTGCCGTCGCGGTTCTCGCTCTTCGGGCACACCCGGATCCCGATCACCGAGGTCGAGCTGCTCGAGCGCGCTGGGGGAGCACCGCGAGGTGCACCTCTGGCTGCCGCACCCGTCCGCCGCGCTGTGGGCGGCGCTGATCGACCTCCGGGGTGCCGTGCCGCGTGTCGAGGACGTCTCCCACGAGCGGGTCGGCCACCCGCTGCTCGCCTCCCTGGGTCGCGACGTGCGCGAGCTGCAGCGGACCCTGCAGACCGTGGCGGTGGAGGAAGGAACCCGGTGGTTGGGAGCGAGCGCAGCGAGCGTTGGTTCCTGAGGAGCGAGTGGAGCGAGCGTCTCGAAGGGCTCGAAACCACTCCGCAAGCCTGCTCTCCTGGCTGCAGGGCGACCTCTCCGCCAACGCCACCGTCGACCCCGCGAGCCGCACCCTCGACACCGGCGACCACAGCGTGCAGGTGCACGCCTGCCACGGTCCTGCGACGGCAGGTCGAGGTGCTCCGTGAGGTGCTGCTCGGCCTGCTCGCCGACGACCCGACCCTCGAGCCGCGCGACATCATGGTGATGTGCCCGGACATCGAGTCCTACGCGCCGCTGATCTCCGCCGCCTTCGGGATGGGCGACATCGGCCGCCACCCGGGCCACGAGCTCCGCGTCCGGCTGGCCGACCGCTCGCTGACCCAGACCAACCCGCTTGCTCGCCGTCGTGGGCCAGCTGCTCGACCTCGCGGGTGGTCGGGCCGAGGCGAGCCGGGTGCTCGACCTGCTCTCCGCCGAGCCCGTGCGTCGCCGGTTCGGCTTCACCGACTCCGACCTCGAGACGATCACCGGCTGGGTGGAGAGCGCCGGCATCCGCTGGGCCTTCGACGCCGACCACCGCGAGCCGTTCGGGCTCGAGGGCTACGTGCAGAACACCTGGCGCTTCGGCCTCGACCGCGTCCTCGCGGGGGTGGCGGTCAGCGACGACGCCGACCGCTTCTTCGGCACGACCCTGCCGCTCGACGACGTGGGCAGCACCAGCATCGACCTCGCCGGCCGGCTCGGCGAGTGCCTGGACCGGCTGCAACGGGTCACCGACGACCTCACCGGCAGCCATCCCGTCGGCCACTGGCTGAGGACCGTGGGCGAGGGGATCGAGGCGCTGACCTCGGTCGCTCGCGGGGACGAGTGGCAGACCGCCCAGGTGCACCGTGAGCTCGGCTCCATGGTCGATGCCACGGCGGGGTCCGGGCTCGAGCTGCGGCTGCCCGACGTACGCGCGCTGATGCGGGAGCGCCTCGCCGGACGCCCGACCCGCGCCAACTTCCGCACCGGCACCCTGACCGTGGCCACGCTGGTGCCGATGCGCTCGGTCCCGCACCGCGTGGTCTGCCTGCTCGGCCTCGACGACGGCGTCTTCCCGCGGGCCGGCGCGATCGACGGCGACGACGTGCTCGCCCGCCGCCCCTTCACCGGGGAGCGAGACCCGCGCAGCGAGGACCGCCAGCTGATGCTCGACGCGATCACCTCGGCCACCGAGCACCTCGTCGTCACCTACACCGGCGCCAACGAGACGACGGGCCACCAGCGCCCGCCCGCCGTGCCGCTCGGCGAGCTCCTCGACACCCTCGACACCACGGTGTCCGGTGGCAAGGAGCGTGCGCTGCGGCACCACCCGCTGCAGGGCTTCGACCCGAAGAACCTCGTCGCCACGGCGCCGTTCTCGTTCGACGCCGCAGCGCTCGCAGGCGCCCGGGCGGCTGCCCGGCCGCGGACGGCACCGGCCTCGTTGGCCGACCTCGAGCTGCCCGCGCGAGGCGGTGACGTCGAGCTCGCGGCCCTGGTCTCCTTCTTCAAGCACCCCGTCAAGGAGTTCCTCCGCAAGCGGCTCGAGATCGTCCTGGTCGACGAGGGCGAGGAGGTCTCCGACGGCCTGCCCGTCGAGCTCGACGGCCTGGTGCAGTGGGGCGTCGGCGACCGGATGCTGCGCGACCTGATGCTCGGCCGCACTCGTGAGCAGACCCTCGGCAAGGAGTGGCGCCGCGGCGTGCTCCCACCGGGCCAGCTCGGCTGGCGGCTCGCCCGCAAGCTCGTCGACGAGGCGGCACCGCTGGCCGAGGTCGCCGCGTCGGTGACCCAGGGACGGCCCGTGTCCGCGGTGGACGTCGACATCGACCTGGGCGGTGGCCGGCGCCTGCGCGGCACCGTCACCGACCTCTACGTCGACCGCATCGTCAAGGTGAGCTTCTCGCGGCTCGGACCCAAGCACCTCCTCGATGCCTGGATCCCGCTCCTAGCGCCTGTGCGCCGACAAGCCCGGCCGCCCGTGGACCGCCGGAGCCATCGGGCGCGGTGGCCGGGACGCCCCCGTCGCCCGCACCGCCTTCGCCTCCGTCGACGGCGCCGATGCCTTCCTCAAGGACCTGGTCGCGATCTACGACGCCGGCATGCGCGAGCCGATCCCGCTGCCGCTCAAGACCGGCGAGGCCTGGGCGAGGTCGGCCGCCAACCCGCGCAACGCCCGGTTCCGGGCCGAGAAGCCGTGGAGCAAGGACCGGTTCGGCGTCGAGAACGAGGACGAGGCGCACGTCCGCGTGTGGGGTCGCGACGCCCCGCTGTCGGTGCTGCTGGACCAGACGCCGCAGCCGGGCGAGGACTACCCCGGGCAGACCACCCGCCTCGGTGCCCTCGCCTCGCGGCTGTGGGTCCCGATCCTCGAGCGGAGCCGCTGGATGCAGCCCTTCGACCTCCACGGCGAGCTGCCCAGCGGCACCACGCTCCTCGAGGCGAGCGCCGGCACCGGCAAGACCTTCGCCGTGGGTGCCCTGGTGACGCGCTACGTCGCCGAGGGTCACGCCGCGCTGGAGGAGATGCTCGTGATCACCTTCGGCCGCGCGGCCAGCCAGGAGCTGCGGGAGCGGGTCCGCGAGCAGCTCGTCGAGGCGGAGCGTGCCCTCGCCGAGCCCGAGGCGGCGCGGGCGCGTCGGCGGGTTGGTGGGCCTGCTGGCGAGGGTCGACGACGTCGAGATCGATCGGCGGCGCAAGCGGCTGCGCGATGCCCTGGCGGCGTTCGACTCGGCGACGATCGCCACCACCCACCAGTTCTGCCAGCTGGTGCTGCGCTCGCTCGGGGTGGCGGGAGACACCGACTCCGGCGCCGAGCTCGTGGAGAGCCTCGACGACCTGATCGTCGAGGTCGTCGACGACGTCTACCTGCGTCGCTTCGGCCAGCTCACCCAGGCACCGCCGTTCAAGCGCGACGTCGCCCTCGCCCTGGCCCGCGCGGCCGTCGGCGACCCTCAGGCCGCGCTCGCCCCGGCCGACGCCGATCCGGACAGCACCGCCCGCCACCGGGTCGACTTCGCGTGCGAGGTGCGCGAGGAGGTCGACCGTCGCAAGCGCCGCCGCGGCGTCCTGTCGTACGACGACCTGCTCAGCCGGCTCGCCGACGCCCTCGAGGAGCCCGACTCCCCGGCCCGCCAGCGGATGCGCCAGCGCTGGAAGATCGTGCTGGTCGACGAGTTCCAGGACACCGACCCGGTGCAGTGGAAGGTGCTCGACCGGGCCTTCTCCGGGCACGCGTCCATGGTGCTGATCGGCGACCCCAAGCAGGCCATCTACGCCTTCCGGGGCGGCGACATCTTCACCTACCTGCAGGCGGCCGACACCGCCGCGACCCGACAGACCCTGGCCACCAACTGGCGCAGCGACGCACCGCTCGTCGAGGCGCTCCAGGGTCTGCTCGGCGGCGCGACGCTGGGCGATCCGCGGATCGGCGTGCACCCCGTCGCGGCGCACCACCAGGGCAGCCGCCTCGCGGGGGCTCCCGAGCAGTTCCCCCTGCGCCTGCGGCTGCTCACCGGGGCTGCCTTCCAGGCCGGCGACAAGGGGACCGTCCCGATCGACCGGGTCCGCGCCCACATCGCCCAGGACCTCGCCGACGACGTGGCCCGCCTGCTCGCCTCCGGGGCCTCGTTCGACGGCCGGCCGGTCGAGGCGGGCGACGTGGCCGTGCTGATCTACAGCCTCAAGCACGTCGGCCTGTTCCAGAAGGCGCTCACCGCTCGGGGGATCCCCTCGGTCGTGAGTGGTGGCAACAGCGTGCTGCTCACCGAGGCGGGCGAGGACTGGTTGGCACTCCTCGAGGTCCTGGAGCAGCCCCATCGCTCGGCGCGGGTGCGCTCGGTCGCGCTGACGCCGTTCATCGGTCTCACCCCGGCTCAGCTCGACGCCGGAGGAGACGACCTGACCGACACCGTCGCCGAGCGGGTGCGCCGCTGGCTCGACCTGCTGCGCAGCCGCGGCATCGCCGCCGTGCACGAGGCGATCGTCGCCGACGGGCTGCCCGAGCGGGTGCTCGAGCGACCCGACGGGGAGCGGCTGCTCACCGACCTGACCCACCTCGGGCAGGTGCTCCACGACGTGTCGCACAGCGGCTCCCTCGGCCTCCCGGGCCTGCTGGAGTGGTTGCGCAACGAGCGCAGGGCCGCCGTGACCAGCAACGAGCGGACCCGTCGTCTCGACACCGACGCCCGGGCCGTGCAGATCGTGACGATTCACGCCAGCAAGGGGCTGCAGTACCCCGTCGTCCACCTGCCGCTCGTCTTCGACAAGTGGGTGGCCGACGACTTCGCCCCCCTCTTCCACGACGACGGGGTGCGCACGCTCGACGTCGGTGGCCAGGGACCTGGCTCCGCCGCCTCGCGGCAGGCCCAGCACGAGCTGGCGGGCGAGGAGCTGCGGCTCACCTACGTCGCGCTCACCCGGGCCCAGTCCCAGGTCGTCACCTGGTGGGCGCCGACCTGGAACGCCGGCAACGCCGGGCTGACGCGGCTCCTGCTCGGACGCGCCCCCGAGCAGGCCGAGGTCCCCGACTCGGTCGACCGCGGCCCCACGGACGCGGACGTGCAGGCCGCCCTGACCCAGTGGCAGTCGCGCGGCGCGCTGCAGGTCGAGGAGTCCGTGCTCGATGCCGCCTCCGCGGTGGTCCCTCGCGCACGAGCCGCCGCACTCGACGTACGCCGCTTCGACCGCGGGGTCGACACCGCGTGGCGACGCACGTCCTACTCCGGGCTGATCCGCGCCGAGGAGCAGAGCAGCGTCCCGGGTGTGGGCAGCGAGCCGGAGATCGAGGGGACGGTCGACGAGGAGGGGGAGGCAGAGGTCGACGACGTGGTCTCGACAGGCGCGAGCGACGGAGTCGACACGGCAACAGACGATCTCCCCTCGCCGATGAACGACCTCCCGGCCGGGGCCACCTTCGGCTCCCTGGTCCACGGCGTGCTCGAGCACGCCGACCCGCGGTCGCCCGACTTCGAGGCCGAGCTCGCCGCGCGGATCGAGGAGCAACGTCGCTGGTGGGCGGTCGACGCGACCACCGAGGAGCTCGTGCAGTCGCTGCTGCCGATGCAGCTCACCTCGCTCGGGCCGCTGGCCGGCGGGCGCACGCTTGCGGAGATCGGGATGGGTGACCGGCTCCGGGAGCTCGACTTCGAGATCCCGCTGGCCGGAGGCGACCTGCCCGAGGCCGACGTACCCCTCGCCGCGATGGCCGACGTCCTTCGTCGGCACCTCCCTGAGACTGACCCGATGCGCGCCTACGCGGAGCGACTGGAGTCCCCGTCGCTGGGCGAGCAGTCGCTGCGCGGCTACCTCAGCGGCTCGATCGACGTCGTGCTCCGCGCCGACGTGGGCGGGGAGCAGCGCTTCCTCGTGGTCGACTACAAGACCAACCGCCTGGGGGAGCTCGGTGAGCCCTTGAGTGCTCGCGACTACACGCCCGCGCTGATGACCGAGGCGATGCTGCACTCGCACTACCCGCTGCAGGCACTGCTCTACTCGGTGGTGCTGCACCGCTACCTGCGCTGGCGCCTCCCCGACTACGACCCGGAGACGAAGCTCGGCGGCATCCTCTACCTCTACGTCCGCGGCATGTGCGGCCCCGAGACCCCCGAGGTCGACGGCCAGCCGTGCGGGGTGTTCGCCTGGCACCCTCCGGCCGCCATGGTCGAGGAGCTCTCCGACCTGCTCGACGGCCGCGTCGTGGACGCGGAGGTGGCGTGATGGCCGAGGGGCTGACGACGAGGGACCCCCGCGACCGCCGGATCGCGCTGGGTGCCACCGGCCTGCTGCGCACCTTCAACGAGGCCGACGTGCTCGGGGTGGCCGACGTCCACGTCGCCACCCGTCTGGGCGCCCTGCTCGGCGAGGACGACGAGCAGGTGCTGCTGGCGGCTGCGCTCGCCGTCCGCGCCGTCCGTGCCGGCTCCATCTGCCTCGACCTCAGGACCGTGGCCGACCTCCCGGTGGAGGCGTCGACCGTCGACGGCGAGCCGTTGCCGTGGCCGGAGCCGAGCGCCTGGCTGCGCGCCGTGGGCCGGAGCCCCCTGGTGCGCGAGGAGATGCTGCGGCTGGTCGGCCCGCGTCTCTACCTCGACCGCTACTGGCGCGAGGAGGGCCAGGTCTGCGACGCCCTGGTCGCCCGGATCCGGCACGCACCGCCCGAGGTGGACGATGCGGCTCTCGCAGCCGGTCTGCTCCGCGTCTTCCCCCACGAGGGGTTCGAGGAGCAGCGCAGTGCTGCCCGCCAGGCCGCCTCGCGCTGGACCACCGTGTTGACCGGTGGGCCCGGCACCGGGAAGACCACCACGGTGGCCGGTCTGCTCGCGCTGGTCTCCGAGCAGCACGAGCTCGCCACCGGTCGCCGACCCCGGATCGCCCTCGCCGCCCCCACGGGCAAGGCAGCGGCCAGGCTCCAGGAGGCGGTCCAGGAGGCGGTCGCGACCGATCAGCTGACCCTGCGGGACCCGGTCGACCAAGACCGCCTGGGCGGACTGCAGTCCTCCACCCTCCACCGCCTGCTGGGCTGGCGACCCGACAGCAGGGTCCGCTTCCGGCACCACCGCGCCAACCGCCTCCCCCACGACGTGGTGGTGGTCGACGAGACGTCGATGGTCTCGTTGACGATGATGGCCCGCCTGCTGGACGCGATGCGCCCGGACGCCCGCCTGGTCCTGGTGGGCGACCCCGACCAGCTCGCCTCCGTCGAGGCCGGTGCCGTGCTGGCCGACCTGGTCGACGGGTTCGAGGGGTCGCCCGACTCGCCCGTGGCCGCGCTGCTCCACACCCACCGCTACGGCCAGCAGATCGGGGCGCTCGCCCAGGCGTTGCGCGACGGCGAGGCCGACGCCGTGATGGCGGCGCTCGACGCCGGCTCCGACGAGGTCGAGCTGGTCGACCCGGACGACGAGGCGGCGATGACCGACTTCCGCACCCGCGTCACCGACGTCGCCGTCGAGCTGCGGCTGGCCGCCGAGCGGGGTGACGCCGACGCTGCCCTCGAGGCGCTCGCCAAGCACCGGCTGCTCTGCGCCCACCGCGAAGGGCCCTACGGCGTCGGCGGCTGGAACCGTCAGGTCGAGCGGCTCGTCTCCGAGCGCACGGGCGTGACCCACTACGACGAGTGGTACGCCGGTCGGCCGATCCTGGTCACCGCCAACGACTACGACCAGCTGCTCAACAACGGCGACATGGGGGTCACGATCCGGCCCGCCGGCGACGAGACCGACGGACGACTTCGGGTGGTCGTCCAGGTGGGGTCGTCGGTGCGCGAGTTCGCCACCACCCGCCTCTCCGGCGTGGAGACGGTGCACGCGATGACCGTGCACAAGTCGCAGGGGTCGCAGGCACACACGGTGTCCGTCGTCCTCCCCGACGAGGAGTCCCGACTGCTCACCCGGGAGCTCTTCTACACCGCGGTCACCCGGGCCCAGGAGAAGGTGCGTGTCGTCGGCACCGAGGCGTCGATCCGCGCAGCCATCGGTCGTGAGGTCCAGCGCGCGAGCGGTCTCGGCGAGCGTCTGCGCGAGGCTCTCGGCGGTCCCTTCGGGTAGGCCACGGAGCGGGCTGCCGGCCGGTCGTTGACGCGGATGTCACACTCGGAACGTGAGTGATTCCTCGGGGGTCCAGGAGCGGCCCAACGTGCTGGTGGTCATGTTCGACCAGGTCGCGCCCGAAGCGCTCGGCTGCTACGGCAACCGTGCGGTCAAGACACCCACCATCGACCACCTGGCACGCACCGGGGTGGTCTTCGACGCGGCATACTCCAACAGCCCGCTGTGCACCCCTGCGCGCTACTGCATGATGACCGGGCAGCTGCCCTCCGCGACGCGTGGCTACGACAACGCGGCCTACCTCGCCAGCACGATCCCGACCTTCGCCCACTACCTGCGCTCGGCGGGCTACCGCACCGTGCTCGACGGCAAGATGCACTTCGTGGGGCCCGACCAGCTGCACGGCTTCGAGGAGCGGCGCACCACCGACATCTACCCGGCCGACTTCGGCTGGACGCCGGACTGGCTGCAGCCCGACGAGCGGGTCGACTGGTGGTACCACAACATGGACGCCGTGACCCAGGCCGGCGTCGCCGAGGTCACCAACCAGCTGCTGTTCGACGACGAGGTCGGCCACACGGGCGTGCGTGCGCTGCACGAGCTGGCCCGCGACGAGGACGAACGACCGTGGATGCTGGTCGTCTCCTTCACCCACCCGCACGACCCCTACGTCACGCGGCGCCAGTACTGGGACGCCTACGACGGGGTCGACATCCCGATGCCCAGGCTCGGCGCGGAGGACGTGCCACTCGATCCGCACACCGCGCGGCTGCGCCACGTCAGCTCCATGGACGACGTCGAGATCACCGATCGCGACGTACGCCGGGCACGGCGCGCCTACTACGGCAACCTGACCTACCTCGACGAGTGGACAGCGCGGCTGACCTCGACCCTGACCGGTCTCGGCGTGGCCGACGACACCGTCGTGGTGCTGCTGGCCGACCACGGGGACATGCTCGGCGAGCGCGGGCTCTGGTACAAGATGAACTTCTTCGAGAACTCCGCGCGGGTGCCTCTGATCGTGCACAGCCCGGCGCGCTTCGCCCCCGGCCGCGTGGCCGCGCCGGTCTCCCTGGTCGACGTGCTCCCGACGCTGTTGGAGCTGGTCGGTGAGGGTGCGCCCGAGAGCGTCGACCCGCTGCCCGGTCAGTCGTTGCTCGACCTGTGCCGCAAACCGTCCGGCGCGTCCGCGGAGGGCGAGAAGCGGGCGGTCTTCGGGGAGTACATGGGCGAGGGCGCGATCGCGCCGATCGTGATGATCCGTCGTGGTGACCTCAAGTTCGTGCACTCACCGGTCGATCCCGACCAGCTCTACGACCTCGCCGCCGATCCCGACGAGCGGGTCAACCTCGCCGAGGACCGCGACTGGGACGCCCGGATCAAGGAGCTGCGCCGGGAGGTGGACTGGCGCTGGGACCTCGGCGCGGTGCACACGGACGTGCTCGCCGACCAGGCTCGGCGCCGGCTGATCGGGCACTCCCTGCGACAGGGCACGGTCACACCGTGGGAGTACAACCCGCCGTACGACGGCCGGCAGCTCTACATGCGCAATCACCTCGACCTCAACGAGGTCGAGCGGGTCTCGCGCTTCCCGCGGGCCACCGTCGTCCCCGATGGCTTCCTCGACCCCGATGCTGTCCCCGCCGAGGGTCCGTACGACGCAGCGGGCGGCGGAGCATCCTGACCCAGGTCGGGTGGCCTCACTCCAGCTCGGACTCGGCATCGTCGAGGTGGGCGAACTCCTCCTCGGGCGCACTCGCGACGAGCTGGTGCCGGCTGTAGAACCAGAAGTACGCGAGCGCCGCGACGAAGACCGCGGCCGTGATGCCGGCCGCCTTGATGTCCACGAAGAACGTCGCGACGACGGCGACCAGGCTGAGCACCAGGCCGACGCCCGTGGTCACCACGCCACCGGGGGTGCGATAGGCGCGCTCGAGGTCTGGCTCACGTCGGCGCAGCACGATGTGGCTGAGGTTCAGCAACACGTAGGACGTCGTCGCCCCGAAGACGGCGATGTTGATCAGCAGACCGCCGTCCTTGGTGAGCGCGGCGAGCAGGAACCCGATCGTGCCCGGCACGATCAGCGCCACCCACGGGGTGTTCCGACTGCTCGTGAGGGAGAGCATCTTGGGCAGGTAGCCGGCCCGGGACAGGGCGAACAGCTGGCGCGAGTAGGCGTAGATGATCGAGAAGAAGCTGGCCACCAGGCCGGCCAGGCCGGCGTAGTTCACGAAGTCCGCGAGCAACGAGCTCTTCCCGTAGACGGCGCGGATCGCCGCTGGCAACGGGTTGTCCGAGGTGCGCACCGCCTCCGAGCCGGCCGCTCCCGGGACCACGAGCAGCATCAGCGCCGCGGTCACCAGCAGCACCAGCATCGCCACGATGATGCCGCGCGGCATGTCCCGCTCCGGCTTCTCGGTCTCCTCCGCTGCCAGGGGCACGCCTTCCACGGCGAGGAAGAACCAGATGCCGAAGACCAGTGCGGCGACGACCCCGCCGATGCCCATGGGCAGGAAGTCGCTCGACATCATCGACCCGTCGGGCTTGATGTCGAAGAGGTGGCTCGTGGAGAACTTCGGGGCGAGGCCCACGACGGTCGCGACCAGCGCCACGAGGGCGACGGCCGTGATCCCGAACATCAGCTTGAGCGCCTCGCCGACGCCGTAGAGGTGCACGCCGATGAAGATCACGTAGGCGCCGAGGTAGACCGGCCAGCCGTTGGTGAGACCGAAGAGGCCGAGCGCCTCGACGTACCCGCCGATGAAGGTGGCGATCGCGGCCGGTGCCACGGCGTACTCGATCAGCACCGCGACTCCCGTCGCGAAGCCGCCGATCGGGCCGAGTGCCCGGCGGGCGAAGCCGTACCCGGCGCCGGCGACGGGCAGGGCCGAGGACATCTCGGCCAGCCCGAAGACCATGCAGGTGTACATCAACCCCATCAGGACGGCGGCGATCATCAGGCCGCCCCACCCGCCCTCGTCCAGGCCCAGGTTCCAGCCGGCGTAGTCGCCGGAGATGACGTAGCTGACGCCGAGACCGGCGAGCAGCACCCATCCGGCGGCGCCCTTCTTGAGCGATCGGTCCTGGTGGTACTCCGCGTCGGCGTTCTGGTCGTCCAGCCTGGGCTTCGCCACGGCGATCACGCTCCGCTCCGGTTCGGTGTGGACACGGGTGCCCCGGAATAGCCGATCCATGCCTACTGTTGAACAGGCAACTACTTCTGGAGGCAATCATGGAGTTCGGGATCTTCACCGTCGGCGACGTGACCACCGACCCCACCACGGGGCACACCGTCACCGAGCACGAGCGCATCAAGAACACGGTGGCGATCGCGAAGAAGGCCGAGGAGGTCGGCCTCGACGTCGTCGCGGTCGGCCAGCACCACAACCCGCCGTTCGTCGCGAGCTCGCCCACCACGACGATGGCCTACATCGGAGCGCAGACCGAGCGGATCAAGCTGTCGACCAGCACCACGCTGATCACGACCACCGACCCGGTGCGCATCGCCGAGGACTACGCCACCCTCCAGCACCTGCTCGACGGCCGGATGGACCTGATGCTCGGCCGCGGCAACACCGGCCCGGTCTACCCGTGGTTCGGCAAGGACATCCGCGACGGCATCCCGCTGGCGATCGAGAACTACGCACTGCTCCGCCGGCTCTGGCGCGAGGAGAACGTCGACTGGGAGGGCAAGTTCCGCACGCCTCTCCAGGGCTTCACCTCCACGCCCCGCCCGCTCGACGGTGAGGCGCCGTTCGTCTGGCACGGCTCGATCCGCAGCCCCGAGATCGCCGAGCAGGCGGCGTACTACGGCGACGGCTTCTTCTCCAACCACATCTTCTGGCCCGCCTCGCACACCGCGCGGATGGTCGAGTTCTACCGCTCGCGCTTCGAGCACTACGGCCACGGGAAGGCCGAGGACGCGATCGTCGGACTCGGCGGGCAGGTCTACCTGGCCCGCACCCACGAGCAGGCGGTCCGCGAGTTCCGGCCGTACTTCGACAACGCACCGGTCTACGGCCACGGCCCCTCCCTGGAGGAGTTCACGGCCCAGACCCCGCTGACCGTCGGTACGCCGGAGGAGGTCGTCGAGCGCACCCTCTCGTTCCGGGACTACGCCGGTGACTACCAGCGCCAGCTGTTCCTCGTCGACCACGCCGGCCTCCCGCTGACGACGGTGCTGCACCAGCTCGACCTGCTCGGCGAGGTCGTCGCCGAGCTCCGCAAGGAGCTGGGCGAGGAGGCCGCGGCATGAGGCTCGTGGATGCCTCGGAGCGCACCGACGTCCGCCGCATCGCGGTCGTGACGGCCGGGCTGTCCGAGCCGTCGTCGACCCGGCTGCTGGCCGACCTGCTCGCCGAGGCGGGCGCGAAGGCGCTGGGTGCCGCGGGCGCCGAGGTGGACCTCGAGATCATCGAGCTGCGCCCGCTGGCGCACGCGCTGACCGACCACCTGCTCACCGGGTTCGCCACCGGCGACCTCGCCCGGGCGATCGAGTCGGTGACCAAGGCTGACGCCGTGGTCGCGGTGACGCCGGTCTTCAGCGCCTCCTACAGCGGGTTGTTCAAGACCTTCTTCGACGTCCTCGAGCAGGACGCGCTCGCCGGCAAGCCCGTCCTGGTCGGCGCGACGGCCGGCACGGCTCGTCACTCGTTGGTGATCGAGCACGCCCTCCGCCCGCTGTTCAGCTACCTGCACGCGGTCGTCGTCCCGACCGGGGTCTTCGCCGCGAGCGAGGACTGGGGCGCGGGCGGAGCCGACGGTGCGCTGCGCCGCCGCGTCGAGCGCGCGGCCGGCGAGCTCGCCGCGCTGGTGTCCGCACGACCGCACACCGAGCACCTCGACCAGTTCGACCGCGACATCGCCTCGATGGGTGACTTCGAGGACCTGCTCGGCTCCTGAGGGCTGGGCTCCTGAGGGCTGGGCTCCGGAGGGCTGGGTTGGCTCAGCCGCCGAGGTCGTCGGCCCCGGTGGCGACGACCACCGAGCCTACGTCGGCCAGACCCACCACCCGGGTGCACCGACCGGAGGGCAGCGTGCACTCGGCGATCTCACCCGGGGTGGGTCCGGCTCCGTTGTCCTCCGGGAGCACCTCGCGACGCGCCGACACCACGGCGTACGTGTTCGGCCCGGTCCAGCCGGCGAAGTAGTTCCGGCGCTGCGGATAGCCGGGTGTGACCCGTCTCGCCGTGCGGCAGTCCACGGCGGGCAGCCGTCCCGGCTCACCGGTCGTCAGGCACCATCGGCCCGCGGGCGACGCCAGACCGAGCAGGCCCTCGCCGTTGTCGGACAGGGTGCCGTCGTCGTCGACCCCGGACTGGATCCCGGACAGGGTGTCGTAGGGCCGACCGGACGGCTTCGATCCGTCGGCGGGCTGCTGGGGAGCTGGCTCTGCCTTCCACCCGCCGATGGCAGCTCGCTTGCCGGTCGAGCCTCCCTCGGCGCTCTGCCAGTAGGCGTAGTGGTCGTCGAAGCCCCGGAAGCCCTGACCGGCGTCCTCGTAGAGGTCCGTCAGGTCGTCGGTGGGGCCACCCATGTCCTGGTGGTCGCGGAGCACCTCCTGCCCGGTGCGCGCGTCCATCACGACCACCTCGGCCAGGCGACCGATCGGACGCCTCGGCCCGTCGTAGTCCATCCAGCCGACGTACCGGCCGTCAGGAGAGACTGCGACACCGACCGGATCGCCCTTCAGAGGTGTGAGACGGCGACCGTCGAAGAAGTACAGCTGACCACCGCTGCCCTCCTGGCCGCGCTCGTGCAGCGTCACGACGAACCCGTACGACGTCCGCCACAACCCGCCCACGATCCGACCCGGCAGGGCGTAGTCGACCGTGCCGTAGTGCAGCGACGTCCCCTGCGCCCAGGCGATGTCGGGAGCCGCGAAGCTGTCCGGTCGGTCCAGGCCGGGCGCGCTCCTGGGCGCGGACCCGCCGCCACACGCGGCGAGGACGGCGACCAGCGCACCGATCAGCAGGCAGGTCCCGGTCGGGCGCATGCGCCGAGCCTAGGGGACCGCCCCTCGTCCAGCGTCGGTCCTCAGAGCTCGGCCTTGATCTCGTTCTTGAGCACCTTGCCGACCTTGGAGCGGGGCAGGTCGGCCCAGGAGTGCACCTCCTTGGGCGTCTTCACCGAGCCGATCCGGCCCTTCACGAAGGCCTTCACCTCCTCGGCGTCGACCGTCGTGGCCGGCGTGCGGCTGGACGACGGCGACCACCCGCTCGCCCCACTTCTCGTCCGGGCGACCGATGACGGCGCAGTCCTGGATGTCGGGGTGGGCCATCAGCGCCTGCTCCACCTCGGTCGAGTACACGTTGAAGCCGCCGGTGATGATCATGTCCTTCGCCCGGTCGACGATGAACAGGAAGTTGTCGGCGTCGAGGTAGCCGATGTCGCCGGTGTGGTGCCAACCGTGCCGGAACGCCTCGGCCGTGGCCTCCGGGTCCTTGTAGTAGCCGGCCATCACGAGCGAGCTGCGGATGCCGATCTCGCCGCGCTCGACCGGCAGGCAGGCGACGACCCTCGTCGTCGAGGATCGCCACCTGCACCAGCGGCGCCGGGCGTCCGGCCGAGGAGAGCCGCTCGGTGGCCACCGACCCGTCGGGCAGGTAGTGGTCGGCGGGCGGCATCATCGAGATCATCATCGGCGCCTCGGTCTGGCCGAAGAGCTGCGCCATCGGCCCGATCCGCTCGAGCGCCTCGGCCAGGCGGGTCGCCGACATCGGCGCCGCGCCGTACCAGAAGCACTGCAGCGAGGTGAGGTCCGTGGTCGCCAGCGCCTCGTGCCCGAGCACCATGTAGACCAGCGTCGGCGGCAGGAACGTGTGCGTCACCCGGTGCTGCTCGATCAGCCCGAGGAACGCCCCCACGTCGGGTGCCCGCATCACCACGATCTCGCCGCCGCGCGCCAGCACCGGGAAGCAGAGCACGCCGGCCGCGTGGGTCAGCGGGGCGAGCGCGAGGTAGACCGGCCGGCCCTCGAACGGGTAGCCCATCAGGGTCAGCGCCGTCATCGTCTCGAGGTTGGTGTTGGTCAGCATCACGCCCTTGGGTCGGCCCGTCGTACCGCCGGTGCCGACGATCATCGCCACGTCGTCCACGGGCGCGACGTCGACCGGCTCGTCGGTCCCTCCGGCCAGGAACTCCGCCCAGGTCAGGGCCCCGTCCACCTCGGCGTCGAGGCACACCCACGTCGTGACCTGCGGCAGCTCGTCGCGGATCGAGGCGACCAGCGGCGCGAACGACGACTGGAAGACCAGCGCCTCGCAGTCGAACAGGTCGAGCAGCTCGCGGTTCTCGCTCGCCTCGTTGCGCGGGTTGATCGGGCACCACACCGCGCCCGCCCGCGAGATCCCGAAGACGCACGCGAACGCGACCGGGTCGTTGGCCGAGAGGATCGCCACCTTGCCGCCGGGGGTGACCCCGGCGGCAAGGAGGGCACTGGCGACCTGGTGCGAGAGCGCCTGCACCTCGCCGTAGGCGAGGGAGGACCCGTCGCAGGTCAGGCAGGGCCGGTCCGGTCCGAGCGACGCACCCTTGTCGAGGTAGTCGACGAGGCGCACGTCAGTCCTGGACGGTCAGCACGGGCTCGGAGACCAGCCCGAACGTCCGCAGCACGCCCAGCAGCTCGTGGTGCCCGAACGCCTGGCAGCCCGACGCGAAGCCGACCCGCTTGGGCGGCTGCTGGAGCAGGGAGTACGCCGCGTAGGCCTGCAGCAGTCCGGTCTGCTTGTAGTTGCTGTTGCCGTGGATCACGCAGTGCGCCCGGCCGAGCGGGCCGGAGGCGTGCACGGAGTCCAGTGACTTGTTGATCCGCGGGTTCTCGCGCGGCGGCATCTCGCTCATCACCTGCTGGGCGGTCGCGGTCAGGGCGGCGTACCGGTCCTCGTCGTTCATGTCCTTGGTGCCCTCGATGGCCGCTGCCACGATCTGCGGGACGCCCGAGCATCAGTGGCTTGTTGAAGACGCCGCCCAGCGCCTTCACGTTGGCCACGCGCGGGTCCTTGCGGAACCACACCGGGTGCGACGTCCCGCCCCAGGGCAGGGCGAGGGCGAGCTCGTGCTGGCCCGGGATGGACAGCTGGTAGAGCCCGGCCTCCGGGTCCCACGGCTGGTAGGTGTTCTGCTCCAGGTAGTGCGCCTGGGACAGCGCCGCGTTGACCAGGATCGTCAGCGTCGAGGCGATGGTCGGGCTGCCGCCCCAGAACACGGCGATGTCGAGGGTGTCCAGGCCGGGCTTCTCCAGGCAGAGCTGGGCGGCGATCTCCCCGGTCGTGTACATCTGCGCGATGCCGGGCGAGAGCAGCAGGCCGGCGGCGGCGAAGTCCGCGCCGTACTGCTCGTCGCAGGTGATCAGCCAGTCCTGCTCGCCGGTGGTGTCGATGTAGTGCACGCCGGCGGCCAGGCAGGCCTCCACGACCGCGGGGCCGTGGTGCTGAACGGGCCGACGGTGTTGCACACGACCGAGGCGCCCTTGAACAGCTCGGTCAGGGACTCGACGTCGCGCTCGGTGGTGACCACGTCGTAGTCGGCCGTCTCGATGCCGGCCACGTTGCTGGCCATCGAGGCGTTGAGCTTGTCCTTGTCGCGGCCGGCGGCGACGAACGGGACGTTGTACTCGCGGAGGTACTCGCAGATCAGGCGGCCGGTGTAGCCGGAGGCGCCGTAGACGACGACGGGCTATGTCGCTCACGGCTCTCACATCCCCATTCCGCCGTCGACCGGCAGGCCGACTCCGTTGACGAACCTCGAGGCGTCGGAGGCCAGGAAGACCACGGCGTCGGCCATGTCGGAGACCTCGCCGAGGCGGCCCGACGGGGTCAGCTCGATGACGGCACCGACGGCCTCCTCGGGGGACCCGAAGAGGCCGAGCGCGGCCATGTCGACGGCCAGCCCCTGGCCCATCGCGGTGGGCACGAGGCCGGGGTAGACGCAGTTGACGCGGACGCCGTAGCCGAGCTTGCCGGCCTCCATCGCGGCGACCGGGTGAGCCGGTCGACGGCGGACTTGGTGGCCGAGTAGATCGGGATGCCGGGGAAGGCGATGGTCGCGGCGACCGAGGAGATGTTGATGATGCTGCCGCCGTTGCCGGCCGTCCCGCCGGGACGCATCGTCCGGAGCCCCCACTTGAGGCCGAGCGTGGTGCCGAGGACGTTGACCTCGAGCATGGTGCGGATGTCCTTGGGGTCGACCTCGGTGACCAGGCTGCTGATCTCGACGCCCGGCGTTGTTGACCAGGATGTCGAGGCCGCCGAAGTCGGTGGCGGCCGCGATCACCGCGCTCTCCCAGCTGGCCTCGTCGGTGACGTCGAGCTCGACGAAGCCGTGCCCCTCGCCGAGGGAGTCGGCGACCTTGGACCCGGCGTCGACCTGCAGGTCGGCCACGACCACGCGGGCGCCGGCGGCGGCGAGCGCTCGGGCCATCCCCTCGCCCAGGCCCTGGGCTCCTCCGGTGACGAGGGCCGTGCGGCCGCTCAGGTCTGACTGGGTCATGGGTGCTCCTGTGGGTGAGGGGGGGGCTGTGGTGTGCGTCACCACACCCTCGCCCTCTCTCTTGACAGTGTCAAGACTTTCTCTGGACGAGTGTCAAGATTTCGGCCGATCCTCCTCTACACTCCTCGGGTGAGCACCCCGACGACCGACGGCTGCGCGGGCCGGTGCGCAGCCGCGAGGAGAAGTACGACGAGCGCCGTACCCAGCTCGCCGTCTCGGCACTGACCACCCTCGGCGAGCTCGGCTACGCCCGCACGAGCCTGCGCGAGATCGCCCAGAACTCCGAGTTCTCCCACGGCGTCGTGCACTACTACTTCGCCAACAAGATCGAGCTGATCACCCACTGCGTGCGCTACTACAAGGCGCAGTGCGTGACCCGCTACGACCAGATCGTCGCCGAGTCCACGACCGCCGACGAGCTGCGCGCGGCCTTCGCCGACAAGCTGGTCGAGACGCTCGTGGACGAGTCGGCGATGCACCGGCTCTGGTACGACCTGCGCACGCAGAGCATGTTCGAGGACGAGCTGCGCGCCGACGTGCTCGACATCGACCACAGCCTCGAGCTGATGATCTGGCGCATCGTCGAGCGCTACGCCGAGCTCGCCGGGCGGGTTGCCGCCTTCGACTCCCCGTCCTGCTACGCGATGCTCGACGGCGTCTTCGAGAAGGCGCTGCTCGCGCACCTCTCCGCCGACGAGACCGCGACCGCCGTGCTCGTCGACCGGGTCACGCAGATCCTGCCGGTCCTGCTCGCCGACTGAGTCGCCGGTCGGGTCCGCAGCGGAGCAGGCAGCCGGCGTGCGGAGGGACGGCCAACCGTCCCTCGCCCAGCGTCACGCCCGACGGGGTGGCGAACAGCACCTCGTCGGCGGCCGTCTCCAGGTGCTGCTCCGCGTCGCCGAAGTTCACGACGACGAGCAGGTCGTGGCGGCGCATCGTGAAGACGCGGGTCTCCTCGTCGGCGGTGCACGTCGACGTGGGCGAACGACGGGTCCGTCAGGGCGGGCTCGGTGCGCCGGAGCTCGTGCCAGGCGGCGGTAGGCCGTCGAGCAGCTGCGCGTGCCGGCCCTCGCGTGCACTCCGACCAGTCCAGCTTGGAGCGGGTGAACGTGTCTCGGGCTCCTGCGGGTCGGGGACCGCGTCCGGGTCCCAGCCCATCCTGGCGAACTCGCGGATCCGCCCCTCGGCGGTCGCCCGCCCGAGCTCGGGCTCCGGGTGCGAGGTGAAGAACTGGAACGGCGTCGACGCGGCCCACTCCTCGCCCTGGAACAGCATCGGCGTGAACGGTCCGGCCAGGGTCAGCAGCGCGGCGCAGGCCAGCTGGTCGACGTCGAGCACCTCGGTGGTGCGGTCGCCGCGGGCCCGGTTGCCGACCTGGTCGTGGTTCTGGTGGCAGACCACCAGCCGCCAGGTGGGCATCGCCGAGGTGTCGATCGGGACGCCGTGGTCGCGTTCGCGGAACGAGGAGAACGTGCCGTCGTGGAAGAAGCCACGCTCGCAGACCTTCGCCAGCGCGGAGAGCGGCTCGAAGTCGGCGTAGTAGCCCTCGGTCTCGCGGGTCAGCGCGACGTGCACGGCGTGGTGGAAGTCGTCGCTCCACTGCGCGTCCAGCCCGTAGCCGCCCGCCTCGCGCGGAGTCACGAGCACCGGGTCGTTCAGGTCGGACTCGGCGATCAGGGTCAGCGGCCGGCCGACGTACGCCGAGAGGGCGGCGACCTCGATGGCCAGCTCCTCGAGCAGGTGCGTCTCCGAGGAGTCGACGAGGGCGTGCACGGCGTCGAGCCGGAGCCCGTCGACGTGGAGGTCGCGCAGCCACATCAGTGCGTTGTCGATGACGTAGCGCCGCACCTCGTGCGACTGCGGCCCGTCGAGGTTGACCAGGTCACCCCACGTGCTGGCGCCCTCCTTGAGGTAGGGCCCGAAGAGCGGCAGGTAGTTCCCGGACGGTCCGAGGTGGTTGTAGACCACGTCCTGGATGACGCCGAGCCCGGCGGCGTGGCAGCCGTCGACGAAGCGTTGGTACGCCGCCGGCCCGCCGTACGTCTCGTCGACCGCGAACCAGCCGACCCCGTCGTAGCCCCAGTTGTGGGTGCCGTTGAAGGCGTTCACCGGCATCAGCTCGACCAGGTCGACCCCGATCTCCGTGAGGTGGTCGAGCCGTCCGAGCGCGGCGTCGAGGGTGCCCTCAGGAGTGAACGTCCCGACGTGCAGCTCGTAGACGACCGCGCCGGCGAGCTGGCGGCCCGTCCAGGCCTTGTCCGTCCAGGCGAACGCGGCCGTCTCGACGGTCCGGGACCGCTCGTGGACTCCCTCGGGCTGCCGCATGGACCGTGGGTCCGGGCGGACCGCTTCGTCGTCGTCGAGCAGGTAGCCGTAGTCGACCTCGCCGTCCGGCACCGGCCCCTCGGGACGCCACCAGCCGTCGGCGTCGCGAACCATCCCGACGACCTCGTCGGCGACGCTCAGCCGCACCCGCTCCGCCAACGGGGCCCACACGTCGAACCGGCCCATCAGTCCTCCCGCACCAGCAGGGCGACCGGGAGGTCGTGCAGGAGGCTGGCCAGCGGGATCCGGTTTCCCAGGTGAGGAAGGGATTCTGCCTCTGCACCCAGGTTGCTCCCTGTGTGAAGAGGCAGTTCAGGTTCATCACCTGGGAAACCGGCCAGGACGTCGCGCCAGCGTCCGGGACGCAGCCGCAGCACGGTGTCGCCCCAGCCGCCCTGTGGCCGCCAGCCCGAGGGGGAGCCGGGTGACGACGGTGACGACGCCGCCACGGTCGAAGGCGAGGACGTGGTCGGCGGCCGGCCCCTCGGCGGGAACGGCGTCGTAGGAGGTGAACAGCTCCGGCCGGTCGCGGCGCAGGTGCAGTGCCTCGGCCGTGAGCTGCTGCTTGGTGATCGAGCCGCGGGTCAGCGCGCTCGCTGCCGCGTCGAAGTCGACGGGACGACGGTTGTCCGGGTCGACCAGGCTGAAGTCGCCGAGCTCGGTGCCCTGGTAGACGTCGGGCACGCCGGGCATCGTCAGCGCGAGCAGCTTGGCGGCCAGGGCGTTGCTGTGTCCGGCCGGCTCGATGCGCGCGACGATCTCCTCGACCACCCCTGTCACGGCGGGGTCGTCGTACGCCGCATCCAGCGCCTGGTGCACCGCACCCTCGAACGCCTCGTCGACGGCGGTCCAGAGCGTGTGCTCGCCGGCCTCGCGCATCGCCTTCTCGGCGTAGGCATGCAGCCGCTCCCTCTCGATCGGCCACGCACCGACGGCGGCCTGCCAGAGCAGGTTGGCCAGTCCCGGGTCGGGCATCGGCGCGAGTCGCTGGAGCTCGGAGAGGGTCGCCTCCCACTCCTGCGGGACCTCCGAGAGCACGGTGATCCGGGCGCGGACGTCCTCGCTGCGCTTCGTGTCGTGGGTGGTCAGCGTCGTCATCGCGTCCGGCCACTCGTGCTGCCGCCGGGCGGCGTACCCGTGGAACCCGGCCGGCGTCGTCGAGAACACGGACGGGTCGCCGCCGACCTCGTTGAGCGAGGTGAGCCTCGAGTAGCGGTAGAAGGCGCAGTCCTCGACCCCCTTGGCCATCACCATCCCGCTCGTCTGCTGGAAGCGGAGCGCAGCGTCGGCGGACGGGTCGTGTAGCACCGGCAGCAGCACGTCGTACGTCGCGTCGAGGTCCGGTCGGTGCCGCCGGGCCAGGGCGAACGCCTCGTCCAGGTGCTCCGCACCGTGGGGGAGGTAGGAGCGGTAGACCGGGAAGCAGGCCAGCAGCTCGGCGACGGCGTCCTCCCATGCGGTGGTCGTGGAGCGAGCGTCTCGAAGGGTCTCGAGACCACCACGCACGGCGTCCCGCACGACCCGCCGCACCTCGGCGTGCAGCACCCCGTCCGCCACCGCCCGCTTGGTGTCGTGGATGAGCTGGTGCCAGTCGACCTCGCCGCCCCGCAACCGGGACTCCAGTGCGCCCAGGGGTGCCTCCCCGGCAGGATCGGTGAGCACCCGGTCGATGAAGGCGAGCGCGTCGTAGCCCGTCGTGCCTTCGCAGGACCAGGCCTGGTCCAGGTCCTCGCCGGGCTCCAGGATCTTCTCGACCAGCACGTAGGCCCCGCCGGTCAGCTCGGAGAGGTCGGTCAGGTAGCCCTCGGGGTCGCGGACGCCGTCCGGGTGGTCGACGCGGAGTCCGTCGACGAGTCCCTCCTCGAACCAGCGCCGGATCTCGACGTGCGACTCGGCGAACACCTCCGGGTCCTCGACGCGGATCGCGGCCAGCGTGTTGATCGTGAAGAAGCGGCGGTAGTTGAGCTCGTCGTCGGCACGACGCCAGCCGGCCAGCTCGTAGTGCTGCGCGGCGTGCACCTCGTCGGGTGACCCGACGTCCGTGCCGGGGGCGATCGGGAAGCGGTGGTCGTGGTAGCAGAGCAGCTCGCCCTCGATCGTCAGGTGCGCGATCGTGCCGTCGTCACGGAGGTCGTCGTCACCGACGATCGGCACCAGGACCCTGCCTTCGTTCGCGGCCCAGTCGACGTCGAAGCGTTGCCCCGCAGGGGAGGACGGCCCGTCACGAAGGAGCTCCCACCACCACGCGCTCTGCGCCGGTGTGGCTACGCCGACGTGGTTCGGCACGATGTCGACGAGCACGCCCATGCCGAGCCGGCGTGCTTCCTCCGACACCGCGCCGAGACCGTCGGCGCCTCCCCGTGACGCGTCGACGCGATCGTGGGCGACCACGTCGTAACCGTGGTCGCTGCCCGGCTCGGCAGCCAGCAGGGGCGACAGGTAGACCCAGTCGACGCCCAGGTCGTGCAGGTAGGACAGTCGTCGCGCCGCCTCGTGCAGGTCGAAGGACGAGGTGATCTGCAGCCGGTAGGTGCTGACCGGCGCGCGGGAGGCGCGCCGGTCGGTGCCGGCAGGCTCAGCCATGGCGGCGCGAGCGGGCCGAGCTCTGGTTGCCTGGCTCGGCCCGGGCGGCGACCGATGCGGCCACCGAGTGGTCGGGCTCGGCCTCGGGCTCCGTGTGCTCCCGGAGTACGACGAGCGAGTGGCTCGCCATCGGCAGGGTCGAGCCGGCCTTGCAGACGGGGGACCCGTCGGCGGATCCGCCGGTGTCGATGACCACGTCCCACATCTCGGCGTACTCCTCGGTGGGCAGGGTCACCTCGAGCGGGTCGCCGGCGTTGAAGTAGAGCAGGAAGTGGTCGTCGGTGATCGTCTCGCCGCGGGCGTCCTTGCCGGCGATGCCGTGACCGTTGAGGTACATCCCGATCGCCGAGCCCCCGTTGCCCCAGGCGTCGTGCTCCATCGCGTGACCGTCGGGGTGCAGCCAGACGATGTCGTTGAGCCGCTGGCCGTCGCCGGTGCGCACGGTGTCGCCGGTGAAGAAGCGCTTGCGCCGGAACGTCGGGTGCTCGGCACGCAGCCGGGACACGGCAGCCGTGAACTCCACCAGCGGCATGTCCGCGCGTTCCCAGTCCACCCAGCTCAGCTCGGAGTCCTGCGCGTAGGTGTTGTTGTTGCCGTTCTGGGTGCGGCCGAGCTCGTCGCCGTGCGCGATCATCGGCACGCCCTGGCTGAGGAGCAGCGTGGCCAGGAAGTTGCGCTGCTCGCGGGCCCGGGCAGCCTGGATCTCCGGATCGTCGGTGGGCCCCTCGACCCCGTGGTTCCAGGACCGGTTGTGGCTCTCGCCGTCGTTGTTGTCCTCGCCGTTGGCCTCGTTGTGCTTCTCGTTGTAGGAGACGAGGTCGTTGAGGGTGAAGCCGTCGTGCGCGGTCACGAAGTTGATGCTCGCGACCGGTCGTCGGCCGGAGTGCTCGTAGTAGTCGGCCGATCCGGCGAGCCGGCTGGCGAACTCGCCCAGCGACGGTTCCCCGCGCCAGAAGTCGCGGACGGTGTCGCGGTAGGCGCCGTTCCACTCGGTCCACTGGGGCGGGAAGTTGCCGACCTGGTAGCCACCGGGCCCGACGTCCCAGGGCTCCGCGATCAGCTTGACCTGGCTGACGACCGGGTCCTGCTGCACGAGCTCGAAGAACGTCGAGAGGCGGTCCACCTCGTAGAACTCACGAGCCAGCGTGGAGGCGAGGTCGAACCGGAAGCCGTCGACGTGCATCTCGGTGACCCAGTAGCGCAGCGAGTCCATGATCAGCTGGAGCGAGTGCGGGTGCCGCACGTTCAGGGAGTTCCCGGTGCCCGTGTAGTCCATGTAGTACTGCGCGTCGTCCTCGACGAGGCGGTAGTAGGCCTGGTTGTCGATGCCCTTGAAGCTGAGCGTCGGCCCGAGGTGGTTGCCCTCGGCGGTGTGGTTGTAGACCACGTCCAGGATCACCTCGATGCCGGCCGTGTGCATCGCCTTGACCATCGACTTGAACTCCTGGACCTGCTGCCCCAGCTGGCCGGTCGCGGCGTAGGCCGCCTGCGGTGCGAGGAAGGCGAGGGTGTTGTAGCCCCAGTAGTTGCGCAGTCCCTTCTCGAGCAGGGTGCTGTCCTGGATGAACTGGTGCACCGGCATCAGCTCGAGCGCGGTGATGCCGAGCCGGGTCAGGTGGGTGGTGATCGCGGGGTGCGCCAGTCCGGCGTACGTCCCGCGGAGCTCCTCGGGTACGTCGGGGTGCAGCTGGGTCAGGCCCTTGACGTGTGCCTCGTAGATGACCGACTCGTTGTAGGGGATGTCCAGGCGACGGTCACCCTCCCAGTCGAAGAACGGGTTGATCACCACGCCGTGCGTCATGTGCTGCGCGGAGTCCTCGTCGTTGCGGGAGTCCGGGTCGCCGAAGGTGTAGCCGAACAACGACTGGTCCCAGTCGATCTCTCCGCTCGTCGCCTTGGCGTAGGGGTCGAGCAGCAGCTTGTTCGGGTTGCAGCGCTGGCCCTTCTTCGGGTCCCACGGCCCGTGCACGCGGTAGCCGTAGCGCTGGCCGGGCTGCACCTGGGGGAGGTAGCAGTGCCAGACGTAGCCGTCGACCTCGGTCAGCTCGATCCGCGTCTCGGTGGTCCCTCCACGAGGACCCACCTCGAACAGGCACAGCTCGACCCGGTCGGCCACCTCGCTGAACACGGCGAAGTTGGTGCCGCTGCCGTCGAACGTGGCGCCGAGCGGGTAGGGCCTTCCGGGCCAGGACTCCACGGGAGACCTCCTGCGCATCTGGTGATCTGGAACGTTAAAACTACGTTCCCCAGCAGGCGGCGACCAATCGGGTCCACGCCGGGTGCGGGTAGGTGATGCTGGTCACCGGCCGTTCTCGCTGAAGTGCTGGTAGTCCTTCAGCGACTGCCAGCTGCCGCCCCAGCCCCACCCGATCGCGGCGAAGGCCCGGACCACGGGGCCGCCCGGCGTGATCATCCCGGGGCGGACCCAGCCACGGTCGAGGTACGACGACGCGAGCTCGGGCAGCACCAGGTCGCCCTTCGTGTAGGGGTTCTGGAACGGGTTCACGTCGACGGCCAGGCCGTAGGCATGCTGCGAGTACGACGTGCCGCCAGTCGTCGGCCGGCAGGCGAACGCGCCGGTGTTGTTGCCGTCCCCGGTCGGCGGCGCGGTCAGCTCGGCCCTGCGCGTGATCCGCATCTCCTCGATCGGGATCCGGGCGCGGTACAGGTCCCGGAACACCTCGACCAGGTCGTCGGCGGCCCTGGCGTTGACCAGCAGCTCGCCGGTGTGTCGCTGGTGGTCGAAGCCGCGGAACGTGAGCCGGACCCAGGACAGGTCGTCTGCCGCCACCGGGCAGCCCCTGGCCCAGGTGGATCGTGCGATCACCGTTGCGGGCGCCGGCGTGGTCACCCGGGAGGCGAACCCCGCACCGGGAAGAGCCGGCAGCCGGTCGGGGAGCGTGAACCGGCGCTGCACCAGCTGCGGCGGGGTCGGGCGCACCTCGCCGTAGCCGTTCGCCTGCTCGGGGAGCACGCGGGTGCCCAGCCAGGGTGGCGGTGCCGTGCCGATCACCGGGCGGCCGCTCAACCGGGGCAGCCGGGGGCTGGGGGTCGCTCGGGGAGGGCGCGGGCTGACGGACGGACTGGACTTCGTGGTGGCGGACGGGCTGCCCGTGCTCGGCGACGGCGTGGGTGGGGCTTTCGCAGTGTCGGGCTCACGGGTCGCTCCGCAGGCGGTGGCCAGCAGCGTCAGCAGCGTGATCGTCGCGAGCCTGCTGCCGGCCCGTCGTGCGCCGGCGCGAGCACCTCGCGAGTCCGTCATGGTCCCGACTGTACGAGCAGGTCAGCCGGGGATACCGGCGAGTAGGCGTGCGACGCAGCGGTGTTCGGGCGACGGCAGTGCTGGTGTGGCCCAGCGGGTCGGCTGCGGTGCGGGATGAGCCGAAGGTGGCAAGCGCGGTTGCCACGGACGTGCGGAACGTGTGCGGCGCCTACCCATTTCATGCAGCGCTGACGCCACGCCTTGAGAATTCCGTCAGTCGGCTGCCCTGGCCTCCCTTCCGACGGGGATGGGCGTGGACCGCGGGTTCGCGTCGACCATCAGCCTGGTGGTGCTCGCGGGGGCCATCGTGTCGAAGTCGAGGCGGGTCGGGTCGTGCCAGGCGCCGTTGAAGCGCAACTGGACCACGTCGTGACGCAGCTGGTCGGTCGCGAATACGTCCAGCCGGCGAGGTCCCCATGAGGCCGCGGTCAGGCCAGCCAGCTGGATCTGGTCCGGACCCGTGCCGAGACCCTGCCTTCCTCGCCAAGCGCCGGCGTCGAACCACCAATGGGCGATCTGCCGTCCTCCGGTGACGAGTGCGAAGACATCCAGTCGGCCCGGACCCCACGCGGCGACGGCTGCTGGCTGGGTCAGCGCCGTTCCACCGGGGCCTCGCCCCTTGGCGGCCCAGCCGTGCCAGCTGGTGCCGTCGAACCAGAACTGGGACAAGGATCCGGAGGAGGTGACGGCGAAGATGTCGAGCCGCCGCTCCGCCCAGCTCGCGACGCTGGGCGAGTAGTCGCCTCCTGGGCCAGCTGCCAGCCGCTCCGGCCCGTGCCAGCCCGTTCCGGATTGCCAGTAGTGGATCAGGTCGTTGGTGACCTCGTCTCGCGCCAGCACGTCGATCCGGCCGCTACTCCACGACACCGCGGCCGGCGCGGCCACCCGGTGCCCTGCCGGTCCGGGACCTCTGTTGATCCAGCTCCGCCACCCGTGGGCGTAGGTACGCTGCAGCAACTGGCCGGTCACCTGGTCGACGGCGAACACGTCGAGTCGCCCAGGCGACCAGGAGGCGACCGTCGGTGGCCCGGTCGGGTGCCCGCTCGGACCTGATCCGAAGCTGCTCCAGCCGCTCCAGCCGCCCGAGTAGTACTTCTGTAGCAGCTCACTGGATTG
Source organism: uncultured Actinomycetota bacterium (assembly GCA_963797525.1). Taxonomy (GTDB): domain Bacteria; phylum Actinomycetota; class Actinomycetes; order Propionibacteriales; family Nocardioidaceae; genus Marmoricola. The sequence continues at coordinate 55,825 of CAWCPT010000009.1, read as the reverse complement.
TCCATCCCGGGCGAACACGTCCAGCCGCCCGGGCGCCCAGGCCACCGCCGAGGGGGCGTCGACGTCCCTGGTGCGGATCTGAGTCCGCACCCCGGTCAAGAAGTTCGTATAGCTCGGATAGCTGCCGTGCATCCAGACGATGTCCATGTCATCTCCGCGCTGCCCGCGAGGAGAGACTGGCCGGTAGTTGTTGCCTTCCGAAGCTGCAGCGAGCGGCCGGGACGACCAGGTGGCGCCGCCGTCCGGCGTCGTCCAAGCCTCGACCTCGAAGATGCCCTTGACCTGTCGGGAGAGATAGACGATGGAAGGGTCCTCGTGGTCAAGGCTGATCCCGCCCGAGTAGTTGGGCTCAGCCGGGTTGACACTCATCGAGTCGCCGGCCCGCACGATCTCCCGGTCCACCCAGCGAGTTCCGTCCCAGCGTGCGTAGCGGTACCGGTGGTCGTCGTTGGTGGGGAAGGTTGCGTACACGATCACCGGGCGGTCCGCCGCGTCGAGGGCCACGTCATGGACCCACGCCTTGCCGTTGGTGGTGTGGTCGTACACCTTCTCCCCACGTGTCGGGGCGATCGGCAGGCTGCTCATGCTCGCGATGACCGACCCGTCCGCCCGTCGCAGGGCGCCGGCCCGGTAAGCCGCGTAGAAGATGTTTGTTTGGAGACTGCGCGGATGACCTTCGGTGAAGGCCATCGCGATCGTCTCGCGGCCGTTGCTCGCATACTTCACATACGGTCGCTGGCCGGCGTTGTAGATGACCGTCCGGGCGCCGCTCCACGCATTGCCGTCAGCGGACGTGGACAGCGACGGGTTGTAATTGCCTCCCCGCCAGAAGAGGTAGATCCGGTTCCCTTCGGCGGAGAGTTGCATCGGGTTGGAGTACGTGAAGCCGTGAACTCCTGGCGTGTTGGTGGGGAACACCCGCTCGGGCTCCCAGGCAGTGATGTCCTCAGGCCGCGCCGAGCGCCTGTACCACATGGCGGGGCCGGCGTGGGTGGACCAGAAGACCATCAACCGTCCGTCCGGGCGGACCAGGATGGACGGGTTGTCGTGGTCGTCGATCTGCAGCCTCGCCTTGAGCGTGACGATCACCCGCCGGCCCGAGTCATGGTCGTAGCTCGCAACCTGGATGCTGCCGTCCTGGGCAACCCACCCGGTGTAGGTGCGGCGATGGGTGCCCTCGTAGTAGACCGCCCGTGGGTCGGTGAACCAGGTCCAGCCGCCGCTCGCGGTGAACTCTCGTTCGCGGGGCGCCGATCCCGCGGGTTGGGCCGCCGGGGCACCGGTCCCGACCAGCAAGCCGGCAGCCAACACGACCGCCGTCAGCGCAACCAGTCTTCGTGAGCGCAGTGTCCACATGCCAACCACCACTCCTTGAAGATCGGCTCAATCAGGCTAGAGCCGCGTCTGGACTTTGGGGCAGGACTCCCCTCCCCGGGCTAGACCTGGCCGGGTCACGTCGTTCGATGGCCGACCGTGCGCTCGAGGTCGGCTACGGCCCACGACCTAGGTGGTCGCCGTTGCGGGAAACTACGATGCCCCCCATGAAGCGCACCATCTACGACGCCGACCACGAAGCCTTCCGCTCCTCCGTCCGGGGTTTTCTGGACCGCGAGGTCGTCCCGCACTGGGACAAGTACATCGAGGCCAAGCAGTTCCCCCGCGAGATGTGGCACGCCTTCGGTGCGCAGGGTCTGCTGGGGCTCGAGATCCCGGAGCAGTACGGCGGGTCCGAGGCGGGCGACTTCCGCTACAACGCCGTGCTCGGCGAGGAGCTGGGCCGCGTCTCGATGGCGCTGGGCTCCTGCCACGGGATCCACGCCGACATCGTCGCGCCGTACCTCGTGGAGCTGACCACCGAGGAGCAGCGTGAGCGCTGGCTGCCCGGCTTCGTCAGCGGCGAGCTGCTGTGCGCGATCGCGATGACCGAGCCGTCCGGCGGCTCCGACCTCGCCAACCTGAAGTCGACCGCCGTGCGCGACGGCGACGACTGGATCCTGAACGGGTCCAAGACGTTCATCACCAACGGCTACTCCGCCGACCTGATCGTGGTGGCGGCGCGCACCTCGCCGGAGAAGAAGGCCAAGGGCATCTCGTTGTTCGCGGTCGAGAACGGCATGGAGGGCTTCAACCGCGGGCGCAAGCTCGACAAGGTCGGCCAGGACGAGTCCGACACCGCCGAGCTCTACTTCGAGGACGTCCGGATCCCCGGCACCAACCTGATCGGCGAGCTCGATCTGGGCTTCATCCACATGATGAACTGGCTCCCCCAGGAGCGCCTGTCCAACGCCGTCGGCAACCTCGCCCAGGCCGCGCAGATCCTCGACGAGACGCTCGTCTACATCAAGGAGCGCAAGGCCTTCGGCCAGGCGATCGGCTCCTTCCAGTACAACAAGTTCATCGCCGCCGAGCTGGTCACCAAGATCGAGGTCACCCAGGCCTTCATCGACCAGGCGGTGCTGGCGCACACCGAGAAGAAGCTCACCCCGATCGACGCCGCCAAGGTGAAGTGGTGGGCCGCCGACATCCAGAACGAGGTCCTCGACGCCTGCGTCCAGCTCTACGGCGGCTACGGCTACATGAACGAGTACCGCGTCGCCCGCGCCTGGCGCGACGCCCGCGTCTCGAAGATCTGGGCCGGCTCCAACGAGATCATGAAGGAGCTGATCGGCCGCGACCTCGGGCTGTGACTCAGTTCGCCGACCGGGCAGTGACGGTACGCCGTAGCGCGCTGACCGGGCATTCCGTGTACGGCGGGTGTGCCATCTCTGCCCGCTCGACCCTTCTGAGCGTGCACGCAGTGCCCGGTCGGCGACCTGGGGCGGTGCAGTGACGCGGATGTTCGTGGCGGTGATCCCGCCGGAGGCCGTGCTCGACGAGCTCGAGGAGTTCGTCGGGCCGCGGCGCGACCTGTCGCCGTTCCGGTGGACGCAGCCCGGGCAGTGGCACCTGACCCTCGCATTCGCCGAGCACGTCCCCGACCGGGCGTACGACGAGCTGGTGACCCGCCTCGCCGACGCTGCCCGCAAGCGTCGTCCCACGGAGGCGAGAATCACGGGCGGCGGGGCGTTTCCCCATGCTGGCAAGGCGAAAGTCCTCTACGCGGCCATCGAGACCGATGCGGAGGAGCTCGACCGGCTCGCCGCGGGTGCAAGGAACGCGGTCAGCACGTCCGGCGCGCCGGTGGACGGCCAGCGCTTCCGGCCCCACCTCACGCTCGCGCGGATGAACCGGCCGGTCGAGGCGACGAAGTGGGTGCGGCTGCTCGACACCTACCGCGGGCAGCCGTGGCAGGTCGAGGAGATCGCCCTGGTCGCGTCCCACCTCGGTGAGGGCCCACGCCGAGGCGCGCGGCACGAGGTGGTCGAGACGTTCGGCCTCGGTGGTTGAACACGCAGACGCGCGGACACAAGTCTCCGATCGAGAGCCGGTTCACGCTCGACCTGGGCGCCCGATCACGACTTCTGTCCGCGCGTCTGCGAGAACTCGCCCTGTTCCAACACCACGAGGAGGAGGGTCGAGACGTTCAGCCCCGGCCGCGCTGGTAGCGGTCCAGGGCGACCTGACGCTCCTCCGCGTGGTCGATGACCCGCTTCGGGTAGCCGTGGGCGTAGCCGTCGTCGGCGTCCCAGGGCTCGTGGGCGGCCTTGCCCGGCAGGTGGGCCAGCTCGGGGATCCAGCGGCGGACGTAGTCACCGGACTGGTCGAACTTCAGCCCCTGGGTGACCGGGTTGAAGACACGGAAGTACGGCGCCGCGTCGGTGCCGGTGCCGGCGACCCACTGCCAGCCGTGGTTGTTCGAGGCGAGGTCGCCGTCGACCAGGTGGTCGAGGAAGTGCCGGGCGCCGACCGGCCACCACACGTGCAGGTCCTTGGTCAGGAAGCTCGCGGTGATCATCCGCACCCGGTTGTGCATCCAGCCCTCGCTGAGCAGCTGCCGCATCCCGGCGTCCACGATGGGGAAGCCCGTGTGACCGGTCTTCCAGGCCTCGATCGCGTCGGCCGGCTCGTCGTACGTCAGACCCCCCACGGGGTTGAGGTCCGCCCATGCCGAGGCCGGGTTGGTGAACAGGACGTCGGCGTAGAAGTCTCGCCAGGCCAGCTCGGACTCGAAGGTGGTCGCGCCCCGCGAGCGCTTGCCGGCCGTGTCGGCCAGGAGCTGACGCGGGTGCACCACCCCGAGCTTGAGGTAGGCCGAGAGTCGGGAGGTCCGGTCGGCCCCGGGGTCGTCCCGCATCGAGTCGTAGTCGTCGACATCGCCGTCCAGGAAGGACTTCCAGCGACGCTGCGCCGCGTCCTCGCCCGGTGTCGGCATCCCGGCAGGGGCCTCGTCGAGTGCCTTGTCGAGCATCGCGGCGACCCGCTTGTCATTGTCGTGCGACAGCCAGTCGACACCGCGAGGCGCTGGCTGCGCGTCGTCCCAGCCGTGCGAGCGCCAGGCCCGCGAGAAGGGCGTGAACACCTTGTAGGGCTGGCCGGAACCGTTCAGGACCGAGCCCGGCGCCACGGCGTACGGCGTGCCGGTCGCGACTCCCTCGACGCCGTCCGGCAGCGCGTCGACCACGGCCCGGTCGCGGGCGCGTGCGTAGGGCGTGAAGTCGTTGGTCACGTGCACCTGCCCGGCACCGAGCTCGCCTGCCAGCCGGGGCACGACGGACGAGGCAGCGCCCCACCGCACGCACAGCCGACCGCTCATCGACTCGTCGAGCGAGCGCAGGCTCGCGGCCAGCCACGCTCGCCGCGCCGGGCCCGCCGAGCGCCACAGACCGGGGTCGACCACGAACAGCCCGAGCACCGGCCCAGCGGAGGCTGCCGCCCGCAGAGCGGGATGGTCGCGCAACCGCAGGTCGCGTCGGAACCACATGATCGAGGTCATCCCCCGACCCTACGAGCGCGCCCTGACAGGCCGGCGAACGCGGTCCTACGCTGGGGCCATGTACGTGCCTCGCTTCAACGCCCTGGACGACGCGGACGAGATCAGGGGGCTGGTCGCGTCGGTCGGCTCGGCGCAGCTGGTGACGGTGGGACCGGACGGCTACCCGCTCTCGACGCTTCTCCCGGTCATCTGGGACGAGCATCGGCTGGTCTTCCACATGGCCCGGGCCAACCAGCACTGGAAGGCCATCGAGGACGACGCCCCCGCCCTCGCCGTGGTGACTGGTCCCGAGGCCTACGTCTCGCCGGCGTGGTACGCCAGCAAGGCCGAGCACGGCAAGGTGGTGCCGACCTGGAACTACTCGGCGGTGCAGTTCACGGGAACAGTGCAGGTGCACCCGGAGAGCGACTGGTTGCGGGAGGCGGTCACCCGGCTGACCGACCTGCACGAGGGTCGGCGGGATGCTCCCTGGTCGGTGGCCGACGCCCCGGCGACGTACGTCGAGAAGCAGCTGCGCGCGATCATCGGCATCGAGATGGCGATCGAGTCGGTCGAGGGCAAGGCCAAGCTGAGCCAGAACCGGTCCGACGAGGACCGCGCCGGAGTGGTCGAGGGGTTGCGCAGCGAAGGCGATGGCCGTGAGCGCCAGGTGGCCGAAGCGATGACCCGGCTCGACTGATCTCGCGACCGTCTCCCGTGGATCGGCAGCGCCCAGGGGGCGGTTAGGGTCGATTCATGCCTGTTCCCCTGCGAACGCTGGGAGTCCAGCTGCGCTCGACCCTCTGGGACATGACGCCGCGGGACCACCGGCAGTCCGACCGCGAGTTCCGTCGTCGCCAGATCGTCGCGGCCGTCGTCGTGGTGATCGGCGCCCTGGTGCTGGCCTACTCGCTGAACCTCGAGTCGGGGAGCAACTGGTTCTACGTCGCCACCCTGGTGCTCGCCGGCGTGTGGGCCGTCGGCGCGTTCGCGTCGGGTCCGCTGCACCTCGGTCGCGTCGGCATCGACGAGACGGTGGCAGCCCGACCGATCATCCAGCCGATCCTCGTCGGGCTCGGCCTCTCGGCCGTGTTCGTCGTGGGTGCCTTCGTCATCAAGCTGATCCCGCCGCTGGCCGACCAGGTGGGCAACGTGCTCGCCTACGCCAACGACGGCAACGCCGTCCTGGTCCTGCTGGTGACCGTGATCAACGGGATCGCCGAGGAGATGTTCTTCCGCGGGGCGCTCTACGCCGCGATCAGGAAGAACCAGGTGCTGATCACGGCGGTCGCCTACGCGATCGCCACGGCGGCCACGGGCAACGTGATGCTGTCCTTCGCCGCGCTCCTGCTCGGCATCGTGGTGGGTCTCGAGCGTCGGGCCAGTGGTGGCATCCTCGCGCCGATCCTCACCCACCTGACCTGGTCGGTGACCATGCTCTACGCACTGCCGGCCATCCTGACCTGAGCCTCAGGAGTCGGGTCGCTCCTGGAGCGCCAGACGCACCGCCTCGGCGTACCCGATCGGCTCGCCGGGGACGACCTCCCGGATCCGCTGCTCGCGGACGACCACCTCGATGCCCATCGAGTCGATCAGGTTGCGCCCCGTGGTGACGTCGACGTCGGTGACCAGCGCCAGCCAGTACGACGACAGCCTCGGCGTGAGCACCGGCACCTCGAGGATCAGCACCTTGCGACCCCGTCCCTCGGCTGCGGCCATGCGCAGCATGTCCACGTAGGTCAACCGGTCGGGGCCTCCGATCTCGTAGGTCTGCCCCAGCGCGGCGTCCTGGCCGAGCACCCCGACCAGGTAGCGGACCACGTCGTCGAGCGCGATCGGCTGCGTCATCGTCGTCGCCCACTTCGGGACCACCATCGCCGGGAGGTTCTTCACCAGCTGGCGGGTGATCTCCCACGAGATGCCACCGGCGCCGACCACGATCGCCGCCCGCAGCACGGTCACCGGCACGCCGGTCTCGGCGAGCAGTCCTTCGACCTGGCGCCGCGAACGCAGGTGCGCCGAGAGCTCGCCGTCGTCACCGAGGCCGCCCATGTAGATGATCTGCCGCACGCCCTGGTCGGCGGCTGCCTTCGCGAACGCGCGCGCGGCCTCCGCGTCCTTGCGCTCGAAGTCCGCGTCGTCCAGCGAGTGCACCAGGTAGTAGGCGGCGTCGACACCCTCGAGCGCACCCGTCAGCGAGTCGGGATCGTTGACGTCGGCACCGACCGGGTCGCCCGGCCCGTCGTACGCCTCGGGGCGACGGGTCATCGCCCGCACCTCGTGGCCCTTCTCGATCAGGGCTGGCACCAGCTGGCGACCGATGAACCCGGTCGCGCCGGTGACGAGGATGCGGCTCATGGCCCAACCCTATGGATCGGACCTACGCTCGGGGAATGAGGATCGCGATCATCGGCACGGGGGTCGTGGGCCGGACCCTGGCCCAGGGACTTCGAGACGTGGGGCACGACGTGGTCGTCGGCACCCGTGATCCCGACGCCACCAAGAGGCGCGAGGAGTGGGCGAACCTCGACGTACCCCTGCGCCAGCTGGGGATCGTGGCCGCCGACGCGGAGCTCGTGGTCAACGCGACCAACGGTCTCGCCACGCTGTCGGCGCTCGGCGAGGTCGGGTCGGACCACCTCGCCGGCAAGGTCCTCCTCGACGCCGCGAACCCGCTCGACTTCTCCCAGGGTTTCCCGCCGTCGCTCAGCGTCAAGGACACCGACTCGCTGGCCGAGCAGATCCAGCGTGCCTTTCCCGAGACTCGGGTGGTCAAGGCGCTCAACACGGTCACCGCCTCGGTGATGGTCGACCCTGCGGGCATCGGCGACGGCGACACGACGATCTTCGCCGCGGGCGACGACGCCGGAGGCGCGCGGCCAGGTCGTCGCCCTGCTCGAGGACCTCGGCTGGCGCGACATCGTGGAGCTCGAGGGCATCGACAACGCCCGCGGCCTGGAGATGTGGATGGGCCTCTGGGTCAGGCTGATGAGTGCGCTGGGTACTGCAGATTTCAACCTCCGACTCGTCCGTTGAGACGACACCGCCCAGAAACACGCTGGGACTATGGTCACTGGCATGTCCTACCTGTTGCGTGTGGCGCTGCCTGACGTGCCGGGCTCGCTGGGTCGTCTCGCCTCCGCGATCGGTTCCGCGGGTGGCAACATCGACGCCATCGAGATCGTCGAGCGCAGCGAGGGTCGCGCCGTCGACGACGTCTTCCTCGCTCCGGAGCCTGGCGTGATGCCGGACAGCATCGTCTCCGCGTGCACCTCGCTGCCGGACGTCGAGGTGCTCTGGATCTCCCGCTACGCCGCGGGATCGAACCTCACCCGGGACCTCGAGGTCGTCGAGGCGATGACCTCCGAACCCGAGGTCGCCCGGGACACCCTGGTCGACCTGCTGCCCGCGACCTTCGTGGTCGACTGGGCGGTGCGCGTACGCCGGGAGGGTGAGGGCGCCAAGGTCCAGCACGGCACCCCAGCCGCTCCGATCGAGGTGCCCGAGGACATCTCCTGGCCGCGCGACCTCCAGCGAGGTCGGCGGATCGAGGTGCCCGAACGGCTCTCCGAGATGCTGCTCGCCGGCTGCTCGCTCAACGACGACGAGATGGTCGTCATCGCGCGCCGGGGTGGCCCGGAGATCCTCGACTCGGAGATCGCCCGGCTGTGCCACCTGGTGGCGCTGGCCGGCTCGATCTCGAGCTGAGCAGGTCAGTCGACCTGCGTCGGGCATCGATCAGCTGTGGTTGCTCGTCCGCGACCGCTCCTTGCGGTGACGCTTGGCGGTCCGCTCGGCCCGCAGCATGTAGAGGCCGCCGAACAGGGCTGCGAGCCCGACCAGGAGAAGCAGCAACAGCGTGGCTGATGCCCCGGTCTCCGGCAGGACGGTGGTGGACCTGGAGGCTGGTTGGTCTGTTGCTGATGCCGACGAGGTGGCGAGGACGATCAAGCTGCCGGCCATCGCAGTCGCACACACGGCGCGCCGTACTTGGTTGCGCATGATGCTGCTCCTGACTGTGGGGGATGTGGCCCGGAGGGGCCAGGGGTCGTGCGCTCACGGAGCGCGCAGGACCGCCCTCAGTCAGGTGAGCAGGCCGGCAGGTGGGACGGGCCGTCCGAGTGCCCCGCGACGCGCCAGGCATGCCGGCCGGGGACGGTCGACGGAGCCACGAGCAGCGGGGTCTCGGCGATGCGCGCTGCCGTGGGGGTCGCGGGGCCCGACGGGCCCGAGGGGCAGTGCTCGGACGCAGGCGGGGCTCCGGCGGGCAGTGGCGTGGGCGACGGGGAGTGCGCGTGCCGCCACGTCCGATGGTGGCCGGGGGACGGCGCCGCGCTCGAGCGCTCGGGCGTCGCTGCCGATCGCGTCGACGAGGGGGCTGCGTGTGGCGCCGGCGCGGACGCTGCGGGGGCCTCGGGGGCCTCGGGGGGTGCCGGGGCCGTCCGCGGCGAGGCCGGGGGGCGGTTCCGGTCCGGTGCGGGTGCGCCGCTCACGATCGGCCTGTGGACAGCACCCTGCGCCCGCTGCGCGACGTGAGCGGCAGGAGGTTTCGCCAGTGCCGATCGCACGGGAGCGGTCACAGCCCTCGTCACGGGTACGACCCCACGCCGTACGGCGTGCACGACGGGCGTCGTCCGTGACTCCGTCACGTGGACGATCCGACGCACGGTGGGGCTCCACGTGACCGGCATTGCGCGATGGACGGTGGCGCTCGCCGAGCGCAGCGTGTCGCGGAGCTCGTGGTGGTCCGGGCCGGAGGTGGCCTGGGCGGATCCGGTCATCAGGACCCACCACAGCGCCGCGAAGCCACCGAGGAGCAGGAGGGGCCGCAGGGCGCGGAAGAGCGGCCGCCTCTCGGCGGTCACCGTCACGAGCGCGACCTGGGCCATGCTCACGTCATACCCGCACCCCGCAGCATGAACCGCGAAACGCGTGACCTTCTCCGGGTCCGGTCCCCGCCCGGGGCGGTCAGTCGATCGGGGTCAGCTTGAAGACCGGGATCTGACGGTCGGTCTTCTTCTGGTACTCGCCGTAGGTCGGCCACGTGTCCACGGACAGCTTCCACAGGTCGGCGCGCTCGTCGCCCTCGACGACCTCGGCGCGGTAGGTCTTCCTCACCGGGCCGTCCTGCAGCTCGACCTCGGGGTGCTCCAGGAAGTTGTAGTACCACTCGGGCTGGTCGTCCGCCCCGCCCTTGGAGGCGATCGCGACGTAGATGCCGTCGCGCTCCACGCGCATCACGGGGTTCTTGCGCAGGTTGCCGGACTTGGCGCCCACGGAGGTGATCACCACGATCGGGTCGCCGGTGTCGCGCAAGGTGTTCGCCTCGGCGCCGTCGGTCGCCTCGAACTTCTCGACCTGGTCGCGGACCCACTTCGCCTTGCTCGGGACATATTCACCTTGGAGTGTCATGAGGCGCATAACACCAGGCTCGCCGCCGAGATTCCAGCCTCACTACTGTTCGGACCATGAGCGCCATCGACGGAGTCAGCGAGATCTTCGACCCGGCCGACTGGGACGACGTCCCCGGTTTCGAGGACCTGACCGACCTGACCTACCACCGGGCGAAGGCGCACGGCACCGTCCGGATCGCCTTCGACCGGCCCGACGTGCTCAACGCGTTCCGGCCGCACACCGTCGACGAGCTGCTGCGGGTGCTGGAGCACGCGCGTACGACGAGCGACGTCGGCTGCGTGCTGCTCACCGGCAACGGGCCCAGCGAGAAGAACGGCAAGTGGGCGTTCTGCACCGGCGGCGACCAGCGGATCCGCGGCAGGGCCGGCTACCAGTACGAGGACGGGACCGCCGGTGAGACCCGTGACAGCCGCGCGCCCTCCGACCAGGCGCGCCTCGGACGGCTGCACATCCTGGAGTGCCAGCGGCTGATCCGGTTCATGCCGAAGATCGTCGTCTGCGTGGTCCCGGGCTGGACGGCCGGAGGCGGCCACTCGCTCCACGTCGTCTGCGACCTGACGATCGCCAGCACCGAGGAGGCGCGCTTCAAGCAGACCGACGCCGACGTGGGCAGCTTCGACGGCGGCTTCGGGTCGGCGTACCTGGCCCGCCAGGTCGGCCAGAAGTTCGCCCGCGAGATCTTCTTCCTCGGCCAGGAGTACTCCGCCGAGGACGGTGTCCGGATGGGCACGGTCAACAAGGCGGTCCGCACGCCGAGCTCGAGAGGACGGCCCTGGAGTGGGGCCGGCTGTCAACGGCAAGAGCCCGACCGCGCAACGGATGCTGAAGTACTCCTTCAACGCGATCGACGACGGGCTGGTCGGCCAGCAGCTGTTCGCCGGCGAGGCCACCCGGCTGGCGTACATGACCGACGAGGCGCAGGAGGGCCGCGACCAGTTCCTGGAGAAGCGCGAGCCCGACTGGTCGCCCTACCCCTGGTACTACTGAGCGTCAACCAGCCCCCTTCGCTCCGGGCTGGACCGGTCTTGTGCCGCTCGCGCAGGCGGAGGACGGTCGATCCATGACCGAGAACGACGCCACCTGGGACTTCACCGGCCTGCGGGCCGTGTTCGTCAACTGCACCCTCAAGCGCTCGCCGGACCCGAGCCACACCGAGGGTCTCGTCGAGGCGAGCGCGTCGCTGATGCGCAAGCACGGTGTCGAGGTCGAGGTGCTCCGCGCGATCGACCACGACATCGCGACCGGCGTGTACGTCGACATGACCGAGCACGGCTGGTCGCGCGACGACTGGCCGCCCATCCACGAGCGCGTGATGGCCAGCCAGATCCTCGTGCTGGCCGGGCCGATCTGGCTCGGGGACAACTCCAGCGTGATGAAGCAGCGTCATCGAGCGGCTGTACGCCGGGTCCGGGATCCTCAACGACGCGGGCCAGTACGCCTACTACGGGCGGGTCGGGGGCTGCCTGATCACCGGCAACGAGGACGGCATCAAGCACTGCGCGATGAACGTCCTCTACTCGCTCCAGCACCTCGGCTACACGATCCCGCCGCAGGCCGACGCCGGCTGGATCGGTGAGGCGGGGCCGGGGCTCTCCTACCTCGACGAGGGCAGCGGCGGACCGGAGAACGACTTCACCAACCGCAACACCGCCTTCATGACGTGGAACCTGATGCACGCGGCCAGGATGCTGCAGCAGGCCGGCGGCATCCCGGCGTACGGGAACCAGCGCTCGGAGTGGGACGCCGGCGCCCACTTCGACTACGAGAACCCCGAGTACCGCTGAGCCGCCAGGGGCAGACGTCGGGGCAGTAGCCTGCGCCCGTGGAGCTCGCATGAAGGTCGTCGTCCTCACCGGCGCCGGGATCTCGGCGGAGAGCGGCCTGCCCACCTTCCGCGACGCCGACGGGCTCTGGGAGGGCCACGACCCGATGCTCGTCGCGACGCCGGAGGCGTTCGAGGACGACCCCGACCTGGTGCAGCGGTTCTACGACGAGCGCCGCGCGGCTCTCGCCCGAGTGCGGCCCAACGCGGCCCACGTCGCGCTGGCCCGGCTCGAGCAGCACCTCGGCGACGACCTCCACCTGGTCACCCAGAACATCGACGACCTGCACGAGCGGGGTGGCTCCGAGCGGGTGCACCACCTGCACGGGCGGCTGCGGGCGGCGTGGTGCACGACCTGCGACGAGCGCCACGAGTGGACGGGCACCCTGGGTGACCGGCCACCCTGTCCCGGCGTGCGGGGCGGAGACGCTGCGGCCGGACGTGGTCTGGTTCGGCGAGGTGCCCTACGGCATGGACGAGGTCCAGCGAGCCCTCTTCGACTGCGACCTGTTCGTCGCGATCGGCACGTCCGGCCTCGTCTACCCCGCTGCCGCCTTCGTGCACTACGCCATCGGCGCAGGAGCCGACACGCTCGAGCTCAACCTCGCTCCCGACCGGGTCAGTGACTTCACGCAGGTACGCCGCGGACCGGCCACCGAGAACGTGCCCGCGTGGGTCGAGGAGGTGCTGGGCCGATGAGCCGAGCCTTTCCTTCGTTGCGACGCTCGATCGCGGACGGGACGATGAGGACATGTCTTCCCCCATCACCGAACGCTCGCACGGAGAGTTCCCCGAGATGAGCCAGCACGCCGAACGAGCCGCACGCGGACTCCCTGGGCGGGCTGCTCAACCGGCTGCGCGCCGCGGTCCTGGGCGCGAACGACGGCATCGTCTCGGTGGCCGCGATCGTGATGGGCTTCGCCGGGGCGACCGCCGACCGGCAGCTGATCTTCCTCGGCGGCGTGGCCGCGCTCGTCGGTGGCGCGCTGAGCATGGCCTCCGGTGAGTACGTCTCGGTCAGCAGCCAGCGCGACACCGAGCGGGCGCTGATCCACAAGGAGACCCGCGAGCTCGCCGACGAGCCCGACGAGGAGCTGGCCGAGCTGGCCGAGCTCTACCGTGCCCGCGGGCTGTCCGACGAGCTCGCCCGACAGGTGGCTCTCGAGCTCACCGAGAAGGACGCGCTCCGGGCCCACCTCGACATCGAGCTGGGCATCGACCCCGACGAGCTGACCAGCCCCTGGCAGGCGGCCGTGGCGTCGATGCTGGCGTTCACCGTCGGCGGGCTGCTGCCCCTGTTGACGATCCTGCTCTTCCCGAACGGCTTCCGCGCCGTGGTCACGATTGCCGCGGTCACCGCGGCGCTCGGCCTCACCGGCTACCTCAGTGCACGGGTCGGCGAGGCACCGTTCCGGCCGGCGATGATCCGCAACGTCGTCGGCGGGCTGCTGGCGATGGGCGTCACCTACGGGATCGGCTCGTTCATCGGTGTCGGGGTCGGCTGAGGCCGCTGGCCGCCCTGGCCGCCCTGGCCGCCCTGGCAGCTCGGACAGGTCCGGGCTGTCCGCTTTGGTCCAGGTCGAGGTGAGACTCGGATCTCATTTACCGGTCGCACCCGCTGCTTCCGTTAGGTTCACCTCGTGAAGATCGCAGTGGCAAGGGAGACCCGTCAGGGCGAGTCCCGGGTGGCGATGGTCCCCGAGCTCGTCGGCAAGCTGACCGACCTCGGCTACGAGGTGCTCGTCGAACCGGATGCGGGCACCCGTGCCGACTTCGACGACGACCTCTACCTCGAGGCGGGCGCGACGGTCACCGACGACGCGCTCGACGAGGCCGACGTGGTCGTCGGCGTGAACGCGCTGACCAGCGACCGGGCCCGCCGGCTCCGCGACGGGGCCTCGACGATGTCGTTCCTCCCGGTGAACTCCTCCCACGAGCTGGTCGCGGACCTCCGCGACCTGAACATCACGGCGTTCGCGATGGAGCTGGTGCCGCGCATCTCGCGCGCCCAGTCGATGGACGCCCTCTCCTCGCAGGCCCTCGTGGCCGGCTACCGCTGCGCGATCGTCGCCTCCGGCCTGCTGCGGAGGTTCTTCCCGCTGAACATGACGGCTGCCGGCACCGTCCAGCCGGCCCAGGTCGTCGTGCTCGGTGCCGGAGTGGCCGGGCTCCAGGCGATCGCGACGGCCAAGCGGCTCGGTGCGGTGGTCCAGGCGTACGACGTGCGCGCCGCGGCCGCCGAGGAGATCCGCTCGATGGGTGCCAAGTCGATCGACCTCGAGCTCGAGACGCTCGAGGGCTCGGGTGGTTACGCCCGGGAGATGACCGAGGACCGGGCCGACCGCCAGCGCGACCTGCTCGCGCCGTACATCGCCGCCGCGGACGCGCTGATCACCACCGCCGCCGTGCCCGGCCGGACGGCGCCGATGCTGGTGACCGCGGCCATGGTCGAGCAGATGAAGCCCGGCTCCGTGGTCGTCGACCTCGCCGCCGAGAGCGGTGGCAACGTCGAGGGATCGGTGCCCGGCGAGATCGTCCGGATCGGGCACGCGCAGGTCTGGGGCGGCGACAACGTCCCCTCGCAGATGCCCGGGCCGGCGTCGAAGCTCTACGCCCAGAACATCGTCAACCTGCTCACCCTGATGACCAGCGAGGGTGCGTTCGCCCCCGACTTCGAGGACGAGGTCGTCTCCGGGGCAGCGGTCACCCACGCCGGTCGGATCGTGCACGAGCCGACCCGCGAGGCGATCGAGGGGCCGGCCGAAGCCGCACCACCGTCGGTGGTTGAGGAGCCCGAGGAACGAGGGCGTCTCGAAACCACCAGCTCGGCGGACCCCGAGCTCGATCTCCCCTTCGACCAGGAGTCAGAGAAGTGAACGAGGCAGTCGTCTGGCTGACGATCTTCATCCTGTCCGTCTTCGTCGGCGTGGAGGTGATCTCCAAGGTCTCCTCGACGCTGCACACCCCGTTGATGTCCGGCGCCAACGCGATCCACGGCATCATCCTGCTCGGCGCGATCATCGTCACGGGCACGACGGACAACGCGGTCGCGGTGGCGGTCGGCCTGGTCGCGATCGTGCTCGCGGCCGTGAACATGGTCGGCGGCTTCGTCGTCACCGACCGGATGCTGCAGATGTTCACCCGCCGCAAGAAGCCCGTGAAGGAGGCGGCCAAGTGACTCCCACCTGGGTCCAGCTGGTCTACCTCGCCTGCGCCGTCTGCTTCATCCTCGCGCTCAAGGGCCTGTCCGGTCCGAAGACCGCGCGCACCGGGAACCTGATCGGTGCGGTCGCCGCCGTCGTGGCGTGCGCGGTGCCGTTCTTCTACCTCGACCTGGGCCACGTCCCGCTGATCCTGGGAGCGATCGTCCTCGGCACTGCCGGGGGCGTCTTCGGTGCCCAGCGGGTCCAGATGACGCAGATGCCCCAGATGGTGGCCCTGTTCAACGGCGTCGGGGGTGGCGCTGCTGCCCTGGTCGCCCTGCTCGAGCTGCACGAGATCGTCGAGCTCGGCGGGAACGCGCCGTGGTTCGACCTGGCTGCGACGGCGTTCACCATCTTCGTCGGGTCGGTGTCCTTCGCCGGCTCGGTCGTCACCTTCGCCAAGCTGCAGGAGCTGATGACCTCGGCGCCGGTGGTCTTCCCGGGGCTCGCCCTGGCGTTCGGGGTTGCCATCCTCGGCGGCGTCGGCCTCGCCACGCAGCTGGTCCTGTCCCCGACGGTGTGGGTCGGCATCGTGCTCGGCCTCGTCGGCCTGGTCTTCGGCCTGCTGCTGGTGCTGCCCGTCGGTGGTGCCGACGTACCGATCGTGATCTCGCTGCTGAACGCGTTCACCGGACTCACCGTCGCCGCCGGCGGCTACGTGCTGTCCAACGTGGTGCTCCTCGTCGCCGGCACGCTGGTCGGTGCCTCCGGCACCTTCCTGACCCTGCTGATGGCCAAGGCCATGGGCCGGTCGGTGACCAACATCCTGTTCGGTGCCCTCAAGGGCGGCTCGACGCTGGGTGCGGGTGTGGCGTCGGATCGGCCGGTGAAGTCGGCGAACCCCGAGGACGTCGCAATCATGCTCGCGTACGCCGATCGCGTGATCATCGTCCCCGGCTACGGCCTCGCCGTCGCCCAGGCCCAGCACTCGTTGCGCGAGCTCGTCGACGTGCTCAGCGAGCGCGGCACCCAGGTCGACTACGCGATCCACCCGGTCGCCGGCCGGATGCCCGGCCACATGAACGTGCTGCTGGCCGAGGCCCAGGTGCCCTACGAGCAGCTCAAGGAGATGGACGACATCAACGGCGACTTCAAGGACGCCGACGTGGTCCTCGTGGTCGGCGCCAACGACGTGGTCAACCCCGCCGCCAAGACCACCCCCGGTGCCCCGATCTACGGAATGCCGATCCTGAACGCCGATGAGGCGAAGCAGGTGATCTTCATGAAGCGGTCGATGCGCCCGGGCTTCGCCGGCATCGAGAACGAGCTGCTCTTCGAGGAGAACACCACCTTGCTCTTCGGTGACGCGAAGGACTCGATGGGCAAGCTGCTCAACGCCGTGAAGGCCCTCTGAGCCGGAGCGACCTCAGTCCGCGCGACCCGTCCGGCGTCGGTACCAGCGCCACCCCCACCATCCGACGCCGAGCAGCACCGCCGCCCCGAGCAGCACGTCACCGACCAGGCCGAACCTGGCTTCCAGGCGCTTGTACGACGCCCCCGCCAGGAAGCCGGCGACGGCCACCGTCACCGCCCACAGGATCCCGCCGGCGGCGTTGGCGACCGTGAACCGCCGGCTGTCCATGCCGCTCATCCCGGCGACGCCCGGGACGATGCTGCGCAGCGACGCGGTCCACCGGCCGAGGGCAACCGCCGACGAACCGCGGCGGCGTACGAAGCCGAGGGCCGCGTCGACCTGCCTGGCCCGTCGCGACTCCTCGGGGATGCGGGAGACCAGGCCCGGGCCGTAGCGACGCCCGACGTGGAAACCCACCTGGTCGCCGACGATCGCCCCGGCCACGGCGAGCAGGATGACCGCCACGAGCGACACGTGCCCGCCGTGTGCCGAGACGCCACCCAGGACGACGATCGTCTCGCCGGGGAAGACCAGCCCCAGGAAGAGTGACGCCTCCAGGGCCGGCAGCAGGAAGACCAGCGCCAGGAGGAGCCACGGCGGCAGGGAGACCAGCCCGTCGATCAGGCTGCTCAGCACGGCGCGCTCTCGCCGGCCACGTGCTGCGTCACACCGGGTGCCTCGAGTCGGTCACGTGCGCTACTGGGCGAGGCCGTAGAGGCGGTCGCCGGCGTCGCCGAGACCCGGGACGATGTAGCCCTTCTCGTTGAGGTGGCTGTCCAGGGCCGCGGTCACCACGGTGACGGGGACGTCGAGGCCGGCCAGGCCGGCCTCCAGGTTCTGCACCCCCTCGGGCGCGACGAGCAGGCAGACACAGGTGATGTGGTCGGCTCCGCGGTCGGTCAGGAAGCGGATCGCTGCGGCCAGGGTCCCGCCGGTGGCCAGCATCGGGTCCAGCACGTAGCACTGCCTCCCGGAGAGGTCGACGGGCAGCCGCTCGGCGTACGTCGAGGCCTCCAGGGTCTCCTCGTTGCGCACCATCCCCAGGAAGCCGACCTCGGCCGTGGGCATCAGTCGCATCATCCCCTCGAGCATGCCCAACCCCGCCCGGAGAATGGGGACCACGAGGGGTCGCGGCCGGCTCAGCCTGATCCCCTCGGTGGGGGCCACCGGGGTGGTGATGCTGATCGCCTCGACCCGGACGTCGCGGGTCGCCTCGTAGGCCAGCAGCGTGACCAGCTCCTCGGTGAGCCTGCGGAACTCCGGCGACGCGGTGTCCTGGTCACGCAGTGTCGTGAGCTTGTGTGACACGAGGGGATGGTCGACCACGAGCAGGCGCATGGCCTCCACCGTAGTGGCAGCAGATCCCGGTGGTTCTGGACGCCTTGTTCTGCCACCATCACTGGTGAGCGAGGAGGGCAGCGCGATGACGGAGGTCACAGACGCCGAGGTCGGCGAGATCGACCTGGCTGTCGTCGCCTACCGCGACGAGGGTGACTGGAACGTCGGCGAGCTCCCGGACCGTTCCCTCGACTCGGTCGAGGCGATCGCCCGCGAGCTGCGCCGCTACCCGGGCGAGAACGGCGCCCTGGCCCTGATCTCGGTCGCCGAGGACTTCGTGCTGATGGTGCGCGCCCAGGCGTCACTGGTGCGGGTCCTGCTCTCGGACGCCACGGCCGCGACCGACTGGGCCCTGGCCCGCTCGGCCGTGGACCACATCGGGGTGCACGTGGACGACGAGGACGACCAGGCGCCGGCGGGAGACCTCGCGATCTTCGCCGACATGGGGATGTCGGCCAAGGACATGGGCGCGCTGCTCGACGACTTCGACCTCTACCCGGAGGAGATCCTGAGCGACGTCGCCGACAACGTCGGCTTCGGGCCCAAGTTCGACCAGCTCGCCGGCCTGGCCGAGTGAGCTCTTCTGCCTGGGAGCTGCCGATGCGTGCGGCCCTGGTCGAGGCGCGACGGGCTGTCGA
Source organism: uncultured Actinomycetota bacterium (assembly GCA_963797525.1). Lineage (GTDB taxonomy): Bacteria > Actinomycetota > Actinomycetes > Propionibacteriales > Nocardioidaceae > Marmoricola. Next base: position 37,203 of record CAWCPT010000009.1, on the reverse strand, counting down.
TGCCGGTGACGTGCCGATCGGAGCCGTCGTGGTCGACGCGTCAGGAGAAGTCATCGGCCCCGGGCACAACGTCCGCGAGCGCGACGGCGACCCGACCGGCCACGCCGAGGTCGTCGCCCTGCGCGCGGCCGCGGTCTCCGTCGGCGGGTGGCGGCTGGCCGGCTGCACGCTCGTCGTCACGCTGGAGCCCTGCACGATGTGCGCGGGGGCGGCGGTGCTGGCGCGGGTCGACCGGATCGTCTTCGGCGCGTACGACGAGAAGGCCGGCGCCGTCGGCTCCCTGTGGGACGTCGTCCGTGACCGCAGGCTGAACCACCGCCCGGAGGTCCTCTCCGGCGTGCTCGCCGACGAGAGCACGGCCCTGCTCGACGACTTCTTCCGCCGCCACCGCGGCTGACCGAGTCAGGCGGGGACCAGCGCCGCCTGCACGGCGGCGGCCAGGTCGTCACGCCCCAGGTCAGGCCTCGTCGGCGGTTGCCAGCCCTGACGAAGCATCTCGCGGACCTGTCCGCGCAGGGGATCGAGCGACCCGGGTCCCGTGGCCATCCCCAGGAAGGGTCCGACGACGGCCATCCACTCGGGGTGCTCGCGGGTCGCCGCTGCGACCACGGGCCACGGCACCGGCCCGTCGGGATCGGTCGGGACGCCGGCCCAGTGCTCGAGCTGCCACGAGTCGGCGATGAGGTGCTCGTCGAACCACGGCCGGGTGTTCGCCTCGCACCACTGCTCCAGCGCGGTCGACCACTCACCGGCCGGCCGGCTCTCCACCACGTCGGCCAGCGCACCGGCCATCAGCATCCCGAGGGACAGGCCGCGTGCGCCGACCGGGTTGGTGGTGCACACGGTGTCGCCGATCGCGAGCAGGCCCTGCACGCCCGTCGACTGGCGCTGGTAGTGGTTGTTCAGGCCGGCGCCCGCGCGGACGTGGTCGATGGATCGTGAGCGCGCGGGGTCGGTCCAGGCCGAGGCCTCGGGCAGGAGCGCCAGCGCCGCGTCGTACGCCGCCTCGTGGCGCAGCTCGGCCAGCTCGCGGTCCCGGGCGGCGCGGGCGATGAGGACGGTGAAGGTGCCGCTGTCGTGGATGAAGACCAGCTGCACGAAGCCCTGGTGCTCGGTCACGACGCCGGGTCCGCCGTTGACCGGTCCGCGTGGTGCTCCGGGGAGGAGCTGGAACTGGCGTGCGGCGTACGCCATTCCGCAGCTGCCGCCCTCGCGGGCCGGCCGGTGCTCGTCGGTGAGCCCACCCGCGCGGCCGCTCGCGTCGACCACGAGGTCTGCCGCGACGGGCACACCGTCGACGACGACGCCGCAGGCACGGCCGTCGTCGACCAGCACCTCGTCGACGTGCCCGACCAGCCGCTCGACGCCGGGCTCGCGCGAGGTGAGCTCCCAGATGGTGCGCTCGAGCACGGACCGGCGGATGTGCATCACCGCCGCCTCGGGCGGCATCCCCGGCCCCGCCTCGACGATCCCTCCCGCGTCGACCAACGCGTCGAGCACGTCGGGCAGGCGCCGGGCGAGGAAGTGGCGGCCGGGGGAGCGGAAGGTGTGCGGGAGGTGGAACTGCATCACGCCGACCCGTTCCCAGGGACTGCCGGCCACGGGTCCCGGGTCGCGGTCGACGAGCGTGACCGCGTGGCCCTGTCGAGCCAGCAGGAGGGCGGCGGTCATGCCACTGGGTCCGGATCCGATGATGACGGTGCGGTGGGTCATGACGGCTTCTTCCCTCGGTGGTGGATATTGTGGTGACCCGAGAAGTATTCGTTACATCGAAAGTAACCTCAATGACGGAGAGTGGCAAGAGGGTCTACCGGTCCGACCTGCGCGCCGAGCAGGCCAGGACCACCCGCAGCCAGGTCGTCACGGCTGCCTCCCGGCTGTTCTCCGAGCGGGGGTACGCCGCCACGACCATCGATGCGGTCGCCGCCGAGGCCGGGGTCTCGCGCAAGACGGTGTTCACCGCGGTCGGCGGCAAGGTCGAGCTGATGAAGCTCGCCTACGACTGGGCCATCGCCGGCGACGACGAACCGCTGGCCAAGGTCGAGCGCCAGGAGATCCTCGAGCTGAAGGCCGAGCCGGACGCCGTCGTGGTGATCGGGAAGTACGTCGACCTGCTGGAGGAGTCGCTGACCCGCGTCGCTCCGGTCCACGACGCGCTGCGGTCGGCCGCCGACGTGGACGACCAGGCACGGGAGCTGCTCGTGACGCATGGAAGCCGCAACGGCTGCGCGGCATGGGCATGTTCGCCGCCGACCTCGAGAGCCGCGGTGCGCTCCGGGACGGTCTCACGCGCGAAGAGGCTGCCGACCTGCTCTGGTTCTACATCCAGCCGGTGCACTGGGACCTCCTCGTGCAGCAACGCGGCTGGTCGCGGGCGGCGTACCGCACCTGGTTGCGCACCTCCCTGGAGCTCCATCTGCTGGGTCGCTCCTGATTTCTGCCGCGACGTCGCTGTCCGGTAGCCTTCCCGGCGGTGGCGTGTCCGAGCGGCCTAAGGAGAACGCCTCGAAAGCGTTTGTGGGTGCAAGCCCACCGAGGGTTCAAATCCCTCCGCCACCGCGTGGGTCCTGGTCCGACCGGGACCCGACAGATGACGAGACCCCGCACGGAGATCCCTCCGTGCGGGGTCTCGACGTTCTCTCGGCCCCGGCGGGTCAGCAGCTGTCGTCGTGCCAGCGGCCACCCTCGTGGACCCATCGCTGGCGGGACTGGTCCAGGGCCGCGACCGTGAACGTGTAGCTCACCCTCGCCACGTCACCGGACACCTGCGCGTCGTAGGCGTCGATCGGCAGGGCGTTGCCGTACTTCTGGCCGGCCACCTTGACGGCCGCCGCCCACTCGCCGGGTCCGACGCGGATCTTGCAGCGCTCGGAGAGCAGTGAGCGCGACCCCACGACGTCACCGGTCAGGTAGGCGTTCGAGTAGGACTGCACGGCCGCACGCAGCTCGCCGATCCTCGGGGGCACCTGAGGCTGTTCCGTCTTCAGTGGTGACGGCGATGCGCTGGGGGGTGACGCGTCCGTCGCCTCGCTCGAGGGCTCCGGAGTCTTGCCCGCCTTGGCGTCCGTCTTGTCGCCCCCGCCGCCGCAGCCGCCGAGCACGACGAGCGCGAGCGCTACGAGGGTCGGCGCGACGAGACGGTCGCTGCCATGGGTTCGTCCCGGGCGTGGACGCATGGTGCACACGGTATTGCGTGCGGGTCGCGAACGCCGACTCCGTCCACCCGCTGGCCCTCGACGAATACCCTAGGGGGGTATAGTGTTCGACGGACGACACTTCGGCGAGTGAGCCACCCAGGAAGGCCCGAGATGGACGACGTGCAGATGACCCCCGGCTACATGCGCCACAAGGACGACTACTCCCGTCGGATGAAGCGCATCGAGGGACAGGTGCGCGGGATCGCGCGGATGGTCGAGGAGGAGAAGTACTGCATCGACATCCTGACCCAGGTCTCGGCGGTCACCAAGGCGCTGCAGGCGGTCGCGCTCGGGCTGCTCGACGAGCACATGTCCCACTGCGTGCTCGACGCCGCGCAGACCGGGCGGCCCGGAGGCGGAGGTCAAGCTGCGCGAGGCCTCCGAGGCCGTGGCCCGGCTGGTGCGCTCATGAGCGCCGGCACCCCTTCACGGTCACCGTGCACCGTCACCGGGATGACCTGCGAGCACTGCGTGGCCTCGGTGACCGAGGAGGTCCAGGAGATCCCGGGCGTCACCGACGTCCGCGTCGACCTGGCCACCGGCTCGGTCAGCGTCACCAGCGACCAGCCGCTCTCCGATGCCGACGTGAGGTCGGCCGTCGAAGAGGCCGGCTACCAGCTGGCATGAGCGTCCCCGCCAGGATCGGCGCGTTCGTCGCGGTGCTCGCCGTGGTCTTCGGCCTCGCCTGGGTCGTCGGGACCCAGGTCGGTCCGGTCGGCGAGCCGGCTGCGGCGCACGGCGAGACGCACGAGTCGGGCCACAGCCACGAGACCGCGAGACGCCGACCGGGCCGAGGTCCCGGGCGGCCTGATGGTCTGCGCAGAACGGCTACACGCTGCACCTCGCCGACGCCGAGCTCGCAGCCCGGGTCAGCGCGACCGATCGCGTTCACCATCACCGGCCCGGACGGCCGGCCGGTCACGGCGTACGACGAGGAGCACGGGATGGACCTGCACCTCATCGTCGTACGCCGCGACTTCAGCGGCTTCCAGCACGTGCACCCGACCCTCGGCGAGCGAGGGCACCTGGACCGCCCCGGTCGACCTGACGCCCGGGAGCCTGGCGCGTCTTCGCCGACTTCAAGCCGACGGGCGCGAGGGCCGTCACGCTCGGCTCCGACCTGGCCGTGCCCGGCGACGACCGCGCCACGGGCGGACCTGCCGGTCACCAGGACCGCCACCGTCGACGGCTACACCGTCACCCTCGCGGGCGACCTCGTCGCCGGTGAGCACTCGATGCTCGACTCTGTCGGTGTGGAAGGACGGCAGGCCGGTCACCGACCTGCAGCCCTACCTCGAGGCCTACGGACACCTCGTCGCGCTGCGGGAGGGCGACCTCGCCTACCTGCACGTCCACCCGGGCGGGGAGCCCGGCGACGGGAAGACCAAGCCGGGCCCCGACATCGAGTTCGGCGCGGAGGTTCCCAGCGCCGGCGCCTACCACCTCTACCTCGACTTCAAGCACGACGGTGTCGTCCGGACCGCACAGTTCGCGCTCGACGCGACCGGCGCGAGGCAGGGCACGTCATGACCAGCGTCGAGCTCGAGCTCACCGGGATGACCTGCGCCTCGTGCGCCAACCGGATCGAGCGCAAGCTGAACAAGGTCCCGGGCGTGATCGCCACCGTCAACTACGCGACCGAGAAGGCGAAGGTCACGCATCGAGGACGGCGTCGGCACCGACGACCTGATCGCGGCCGTCGAGGCGGCCGGGTACGGCGCGGCGCTGCCCGCCCCGGCCGCGACCGGACGCCGCGCGAGCGAGCCCGCCGACCCGACTCGGTCTGCTGCGCACGCGGCTGATCGTCTCGACGGTGCTCACCGTGCCGGTCATCGCGATGGCGATGGTCCCCGCGCTGCAGTTCACCTACTGGCAGTGGCTCTCGCTGACCCTGGCCGCGCCGGTCGTGGTGTGGGGCGCGCTGGCCGTTCCACCGGGCCGCCTGGACCAACCTCCGGCACGGCGACCACCACGATGGACACGCTCATCTCGATCGGCACGCTCGCGGCGTTCGGCTGGTCGCTCTACGCGCTGTTCCTCGGCACGGCCGGCGAGCCGGGGATGACGCACCCCTTCGAGCTGACCATCCAGCGGACCGACGGCGCGGGCAACATCTACCTCGAGGCCGCCGCCGGGGTGACCACGTTCATCCTCGCCGGCCGCTACTTCGAGGCGCGGTCCAAGCGGCAGGCCGGGGCCGCGCTGCGCGCCCTGCTTCGAGCTCGGCGCCCGCGACGTCGCCGTGCTGCGCGACGGGGCCGAGACCCGGATCCCCGCGCGAGGACCTCGTCGTCGGCGACGCGCTTCGTGGTCCGGCCCGGGGAGAAGATCGCCACCGACGGCGTGGTCGAGGAGGGCGCGTCGGCCGTCGACGCCTCGATGCTGACCGGCGAGTCGGTGCCCGTCGAGGTCGGCGTCGGCGACGACGGTGGTCGGGTGCCACCGTCAACGCCGGCGGTCGCCTGGTCGTGCGCGCGACCCGGGTCGGCGCGGACACCCAGCTCGCGCAGATGGCCCGGCTGGTCGAGGACGCGCAGAACGGCAAGGCCGAGGTGCAGCGGCTGGCCGACCGGATCTCCGGGGTCTTCGTCCCGGTCGTGATCGCGCTCGTCGGTCGCCACCCTCGGCTTCTGGCTCGGCACCGGCGAGGGGCTGGTCGGCCGCGTTCACCGCTGCCGTCGCGGTGCTGATCATCGCCTGCCCGTGCGCGCTGGGGCTGGCCACGCCGACCGCGCTCATGGTCGGCACCGGTCGCGGCGCCCAGCTCGGCATCCTGATCAAGGGGCCCGAGGTGCTGGAGCAGACCCGCCGCGTCGACACGATCGTGCTCGACAAGACCGGCACGGTCACGACCGGCCGGATGACCCTGACGGACGTGGTCGCCGCGTCAGGACGAGGACGCCGACGAGGTCCTGCGGCTGGCGGGCGCGCTCGAGCAGGCCTCGGAGCACCCGTCGCGCAGGCGATCGCGCTCGGCGCCCGCGACCGCGTCGGCACGCTCGACGGCGTCGAGGACTTCGCGAACCTCGTGGGTCTCGGGGTGCAGGGCACCGTGCGACGGGCACGCCGTGCTCGTCGGTCGGCCGGCCCTGCTCGCCGACCGGTCCGCAGCATCTCTCCGCGGACCTGCAGCAGGCGCTCGACGAGGCCCAGGCAGCCGGCGGCACCGCGGTCGCGGTCGGCTGGGACGGTCGGGCCGCGCGGGATCCTCGTGGTCGCCGACGCGGTCAAGGAGACCTCCGCCGAGGCCATCCGCCAGCTGCGCGGGCTCGGGCTGCGCCCGGTGCTGCTCACCGGCGACAACGAGACCGTCGGCCGAGACGGTCGCGAGCGCAGGTCGGCATCGACGCCGGGGACGTGTTCGCCGAGGTGCTGCCCGCCGACAAGGTCGACGATCGTGAAGCGCCTGCAGGCCGAGGGGCACGTCGTGGCCATGGTCGGCGACGGCGTGAACGACGCGGCCGCGCTGGCCCAGGCCGACCTCGGGCCTGGCGATGGGCACCGGCACCGACGTCGCGATCGAGGCGAGCGACCTGACCCTGGTCCGCGGCGACCTGCGAGTCGCCGCCGACGCGATCCGGCTCTCCCGGCGGACGCTCGGCACGATCAAGGGCAACCTGTTCTGGGCCTTCGGCTACAACGTCGCCGCGATCCCGCTGGCCGCGGCCGGGCTGCTCAACCCGATGCTCGCCGGCGCGGCGATGGCGCTGTCAGCTCGGTCTTCGTGGTCGGCAACAGCCTGCGGCTGCGCGGGTTCGAGCCCCTCGCCGGCAACGACGCCTGAGGCGCCCGTGGAGGGGCGAGACAGACTGGCCCGATGAAGCCTGATGTGCCCGGACCCGGCCAGGAGTCGGTGTGGGACTACCCCCGACCCCCGGCCCTCGTGCCCTCCGACCGACTGGTGGTGGTGAGGTACGGCGAGGAGCCGGTCGCGGAGTCGCGCGCTGCCTTCCGGGTGCTCGAGACCAGCCACCCCCCGACCTGGTACGTCGCACCGGCCGACGTCGTCGACGGAGCGGTCTCACCGTCCCGGGCGCGGTCCACGATGTGCGAGTGGAAGGGCGCCGCGACGTACTGGGACGTCCGCGGGGTCGAGGCTGCCGCCTGGTCCTACGAGGACCCGACGCCGGGCTTCGAGCAGCTCCGGGGCTACCTCGCGTTCTCCCCGGCCAAGCTCGAGTGCCTGGTCGAGGGCGAGCGGGTCCGGCCCCAGGAGGGCGGCTTCTACGGCGGCTGGGTGACCGACGACGTGGTCGGTCCGTTCAAGGGCGGCGCCGGCACCTGGGGCTGGTGAGCCCGCGCGCCGTACCCGACCGGGTGCCACGATGGCCCCATGCCGACAACCGGGATCCTCGCCATCATCCAGGCCGGGGGAGCAGGCGGCCGGATGGACGTCCTGACCCTCGAGCGCGCCAAGCCCGCACTGCCGTTCGCCGGCAGCTACCAGCTGCTCGACTTCTCGCTGTCGAACCTGGTCAACTCCGGGATCAGCGACGTGTGGCTCTCCGTGCAGTACCAGGCCTCGGCCATGGAGGAGCAGGCCCACAACGGCCGACCCTGGGACCTCGACCGCACGCGCGGCGGCCTTCGCCTGCTGGTGCCCCAGCAGGGGAGCGGGTCGATGGACGAGGAGGGGTTCGCCAAGGGCAACGCCGACGAGCTCTACCGGCTGCGCGACCAGATCCGGCGGGCCGACCCCGAGCTGGTGGTGGTGATGAGCGCCGACCACGTCTACCGGCTCGACTACCGCGACGTGATCGCGACCCACCGCGACAAGGGTGCGGAGGTCACCCTGGTGGTCACCGACCTGGAGGGGACGTACGGCGAGAACGCCGGTGACCACGCCGTCGTCGAGGTCAACCGCCTCGGCCGGGTGACCGGCTTCGCCTACAAGCCGGACGAGCCGGCGACCAGCACGATCGCGACCGAGGTGATCGTCTACGACCCGTCGGTCCTCGTGGAGATGCTCGAGGAGCTCCACCACGAGCTGTCCGACGAGCCGGACGAGGGTGACGACGACGAGGGCGACTCGGGCCTGGGCGACTTCGGTGACCTGCTCGTCCCACGGCTGGTCGACCGTGGCAAGGCCTACGCGCACCGGCTCGAGGGCTACTGGCGCGACCTCGGCCAGCCGCACCACTACCTCAACGCGCACCTCGAGCTGCTCGACGGCGACGCCGGCCTGTTCCACGGCGACTGGCCGCTGCGCACCCAGCAGCCCCAGCGCGAGCCGGCCCGCGTCCTCGACGGCGCCCGGATCAGCGAGTCGCTGCTCAGCTCCGGCTGCGTCGTCGGTGGTGAGGTCAGCAGCAGCGTCATCGGCCCCGGGGTCGTCGTGGAGGCCGGCGCCGTGGTCGACCAGAGCGTGGTCTTCCCCGACACCGTGGTCCGCGCGGGGGCCAGGGTGGTCCGCTCGATCGTCGACGCCGGCTGCGAGCTGCTCGACGGAGCGGTCGTCGGCACCCCCGAGGTCGACCTCAGCGACCCGGACGCCATCCCGATCGTCGGGCGGGACAGCCGGGTCGCTCGGTCGTCCCGGCCGGCGGCCGGCTGGCCCCCGGGACCACCGCCTAGGCCGGTGGGCGGCCGCGGCGGAATCGCGCAGACGCGCGGACACAAGTCGTGATCGGCTCGCCGGCTCGAGCGTGAAACGGCTGCGAGTCGGCGACTTGTGTCCGCGCGTCTGCGGGATCGGCTCGTCGGACATGCCGGAGGTGCTGGCTTTCCTCGGCAAATACGATAAAGTCACTCTACTTACTAGAGGGAAAGGAGGCTGAGTCAGATGCCTGGACCCCACGAGACCGCCGGCGCCATCGACGTCCACCAACACCTGTGGCCCGACGAGCTGGTCGACCGGCTGCGTGCCCGTTCGCGCGCGCCGTACCTGCGTGGCTGGACGCTGTACACCGACGGTGAACCGCCCTACGACGTGGACCCCACCGCACATGACGTCGCGACCCGTGTCGCGGCGGACCGAGAGACGGGGGTGACCACGGCATGCCTCAGCCTCTCCGCACCCCTCGGGATCGAGCGGCTGAGCCGCCCGGAGGCGCAGCCGTTGATCGACGCCTGGCACCGCGGCGTCCGGGAGCTCCCGGACCACTTCCGCGCGTGGGCCTCGGTGCCGTCCGAGGGCGCCGACGTGGCCGGGCTGGGTCGCCTGCTGGCCGAGGACCGCTTCGTCGGGCTGCAGCTGCCGGCGACCGACCTGCTCACCCCGTTCGCCTGGGAGCGGTCGGCGCACCTGCTGCTCGCGGCCGAGCTGGCCGGCAAGCCGGTCTTCGTCCACCCCGGGCCGGAGGCGCCGAGCGTGCTCGCCGGACGTCTGCCCGTCGTGGTGGGCGCCGGTGGTCGGCTACACCGCGCAGCTCCAGGCCGCGTGGTGGGGCTGGCACGCGTTCGGCGGCCGTTCGCTGTTCCCGCGCCTGAAGGTGCTCTTCGGCGCGGGAGCCGGCCTGGCCCCGGTCTTCAGCGAACGGCACGCGCTGCGCGGAGGTGGGCGTACGACGGTCGACCCCGACCTCTTCGTCGACACCTCCGGCACGGGTGAGCGGGCCCTGGAGGCCGTCGTCCGCGTCCTCGGCATCGACGCGCTCGTGCTCGGGAGCGACCGTCCCTACGGCGACCCGCTGACCGAGTTCCTCGGGGACGCCGCCACCCATGCCGTGCGGGTCGCCAACCCGGCCCGCCTGCTCGGCGGCACCGCGGACCAGGGGGGTGAGCTGGAATGGGCAGTAGCGAGCTGACCGCCCTGGCGGAGGAGGCCTCCCTCGGTGGGGCTGGTGTCCCCGCCGAGCAGGCCGCCCCGCTGTCGGCGTACTCCGACAACGTCACGGTGGCGCAGCTGCTCCGGCGGCTGCCCGACCGCGACCTGACGCACACCGAGCTCGAGGCGCTGGCCGCCGGGATCGCGCACCAGCCCGAGTCGTGGGCGCACCACGTCGCCTTCGACGGGGACGACCGCGTCTACGTCTCGCTGCACCGCGACGCCCACGTCGACGTGTGGCTGCTGTGCTGGACCCCGGAGAACGACACCGGTTGGCACGACCACGACGTGTCCTCGGGGGCGGTGGCCGTGGTGGCCGGTGAGCTGGTCGAGAACAACCTGACGATCACGCACGGTGCTCGCGAGACCCGGGTGCCGGCCGGTCGGGTGTTCTCCTTCGGCCCCGACCACATCCACCGGCTCAACGGCGCCGTGCACGGCTCGATCAGCGTGCACACCTACAGCCCTCCGCTCTGGCGGATGGGTCAGTACGCCGTCAACGACGCCGGCGTGCTGCGTCGGGTCTCGCTCTCTTACGCAGACGAGCTTCGCCCGATCGAGTGAGGGGAGCCGGTTTCCCAGGTTAAGAAGGGAAACCGCCTCTTCACACAGGGTGCAACCTGGGTGAAGAGGCAGCTCGGGTTCCTAACCTGGGAAACCGGCCACCTCGTCCAGCGCCCGCCGGGCGACGGAGCGCAGCACCTCGTGCGCATCCCAGTCGCCACCTCCGCGGGTGTCGGTCCACGATGTCGACCTCGCCCACCGCCCAGCGGCCCCAGCGCAGGATGGCGAGCTCCTGCTCGAGACCGAGGGCCAGCGTCAGGGCGCTGATGTGGGCACGCTCCGGGAACGTCGGAGGGGCGGCGGCGAAGGTGCCCAGGGCGCTGGCTCGCTCCTCGGCCTCGGCCACGATCCGGGCCAGGGTGGCGCGCAGAGACGGCAGGTCTCCGCCGTCGGCGAAGAACACCTTGACCATGCCCTCGAACTCGGCGGTCCGCGGGGCGGCCGGCTCTCCGAGCCAGTCGGACAGAGCCGCGCGTCCCTCGTCGGTGATCGTGTACTCCCGGCTGCGCCGCTTGCCGGTGAACCGCTCGGTGGCGACGGCGTACCCCTGCTGGGCGAGCTGCTTCGGCTCGTCGTACAGCTTGCGCTCGGCCCGCGGCCAGAACCAGTTCAGGCTGCGCTGCACCTGCTTGGCCAGCTCGTAGGTGGTCCAGGAGCGGACCGAGAGCAGACCCAGGACGGCGTAGGAGGTCGTCGTCGGAAAAGATGGCATGGCGCATCTTGACATACTGCAGTGGGCAGTATCAAATACTGCCCATGACAGTATCTGACGCTGATCCCGGCGAGCTGTTCCCGTTGCGTGCCGACCTCCACGCTGGCCTGCGCCTGCAGGTGGTGGTCGCCCACCCGGACGACGAGACGTTCGGCTGCGGATCCTTGCTGCTGCACGCCGCCGCTGCCGGCGTGGTCACCGCGGTCTGCTGCGGGACCCGCGGCGAGGCAGGGGAGTGGCCCGAGGAGATGGTGCTCCCCAGCGGCGGGATAGCCGAGCAGCGGGAGGCCGAGCTGCGCGCGGCCGCCGCCGCGCTGGGGGTCAGCCAGGTCGAGGTCCTGGACTTCTCCGACTCGGGGATGTCCGGCGACGCCGCACCGGCCACCCTCGTGGGCGCCGAGACGAGCGCCGTCAGCGAGACCGTACGTCGCGCCGTGTCGGCCTTCGCGCCCGACGTCCTCGTGACGTTCGACGGCAGCGACGGGCACCGGGACCACGTCCGCGTCCGCGACGTGACCGTGCAGGTGGGCCACGAGCTCGGCCTACCGGTCTACCTGAGCTGCCTGTCACGCACGTTGATGCGTCAGTGGGCTGCGTGGATGACGGTCCAGGACCCGGGTTCGAGCTATCTCTCTCTCGGCGAGCTGGGCACGCCCGACGAGGACGTCTCCACCCGGATCGACAGCGCGGAGCACCTGGCGGCCCGCGAGGCGGCGATCGCGCTCCACCAGTCGCAGACCTCGCCCTTCGAAGGCCTGCCGCCCGACCTGCGTCGCGCCTTCCTGACGACCGAGTACCTGATGGGTCCGGTCACGTCCACGGTCCGCCCTTGACCAACGAGCCGACGAGGAGCCAGCGATGACCACGAGCTACCAGGCCTTCGGGCAGATCACCGCACACGTCGGCGACCAGGTCCGCACCCTGACCCGACGCCGCGAGAGCGACCTGCTGGCCCTGCTGATCGTCGCCCAGGGCCGTCCGGTCAGCGCCGACCGCATCCTCCTCGAGCTCTGGGGTGCCGAGGACCTGGCCTCCGGGCCGGCCTCGGTCCAGGTCGCGGTCTCCAGGCTGCGCGCCTGGCTCGACCCGGAGCGCTCCGGCCCACGTCCGATCGAGCGCACGCCGGCGGGCTACGCCCTGGAGGTGGGTAGGGAGACGTGGACGTGTGGGTGTTCGAGGAGCTCGTGCAGCAGGCATTGGCGGCGAGGACGCCGAGCGAACGGTTGCTGCTCGCCACCCGGGCGAGCGACCTGTGGCACGGGGAGCCGTTCGCCGCGTGCCACGTCGACTCGGTGCGGTGCGAGGCGTCCCGGCTCCAGGAGCTGCTCGTCACGGTGCACGAGACGCGTGCGGAGGCGCTGCTCGCGCTGGGTCAAGCGGCTCCTGCGGTCCGACTGCTCGCACCGGCCTGTGCCGCGCACCCCTACCGCGAGGAGCTGTGGGCCCTGCTCGCCCGCGCGCAGTACGCCTGTGCCCGACAGGCCGACGCCCTCTCGACCCTGGCGACGCTGCGCACCAACCTGGCTGAGGACCTGGGCGTGGATCCCTCTCCGTGCGTCCAGGCCACCGAGCAGCGGATCCTGGCCCAGGACCCGGCCCTCGTCGTACGCCCCGGGGTTGCGGCAGCAGACCACGCTCGCCACCCGTCTCGCCGGGTCACGAGGCGCTGTCGCGCGGCATCGGTCCCCGGCTCCCTCCTCCTCGCGGGCTCACGGGCACAATGAACGGGTGACCCAGACGTCCACGTGGTTCGAGTCCCCGGCCGATGCCGACAAGCGCCTGGCCGCGGTCGGGTACCTCTCCGACACGGCGACCGCCACGACGAGCTACCTCGCGGGCGTGCTGGAGAAGCCGCTGCTGGTCGAGGGCCCTGCGGGGGTGGGCAAGACCGAGCTGGCCAAGGCGATCGCGCGCGCGACGGGCGCCGACCTGGTCCGGCTGCAGTGCTACGAGGGTCTCGACGAAGCGCGGGCGCTCTACGAGTGGAACTACAAGAAGCAGCTGTTGAGGATCCAGTACGATCGGCGGCAGGTGACCAGACTGGTCACGACTGGGACGAGACCCACGACGACATCTTCACCGACGAGTTCCTGCTCACCCGGCCGCTGTTGACGGCGATCCGTCGCGAGGAGCCGACGGTGCTTCTCATCGACGAGGTCGACAAGACCGATGTCGAGGTCGAGGGACTCCTGCTCGAGATCCTGAGTGACTTCCAGGTGACCATCCCCGAGATGGGCACCATCTCCGCTGTCCGCCGGCCGCTCGTCGTACTCACCTCCAACGCGACGCGCGAGCTGTCCGAGGCGATCAAGAGACGCTGCCTGTTCCTGCACATCGACTACCCCGACTCCGAGCGCGAGCGGGAGATCGTCGTCTCGCAGGTGCCCGAGGTCGAGGAGGAGCTCGCCGGCCAGATCGTCGAGGTGGTGGCCAGGCTGCGCGGCCTCGAGCTGCGCAAGGCGCCCTCGATCGCCGAGACGATCGACTGGGCGCGCACGCTCGTCGCGCTCGGCACCGGCACCCTCGACCCGGCCGCGATCGACCAGACGCTGGGCGTGGTGCTCAAGCACGCCAGCGACCACGACCGGGCGGTGCGCGAGCTCCGGCTGCGGGCGAAGTGACCCCTTCGCGATGACTCTGCTCGACCGGCACATCGAGTTCGTCGAGGCGCTGCGCGGCACCGGGCTCCCGGTCTCGCTCGCCGAGGGCCTCGATGCCGTCGACGCGATCGGGGCGCTCGGCGTCGGCGAGCGGGAGACCCTGCGCGCGTCGTACGCCGCCACGCTGGTCAAGCGGCAGAGCCACCGCCCCGCCTTCGACCAGGTCTTCGACCTCTACTTCCCGGCGCTGATCGGTGACGGACACGACTCGGCGCACGGGATAGTCCAGAACGAAGAGCCGGTCGAGGAGGCCCGAGGAAGCGGCCGAACGATCTGGACTACCCCGAGCAGGCGACGACGGCCCCCAGGCGCTCGCCGACTTTCGCGATGCGCTCACCACGGCGCTGGCGATGGGCGACCCCGACGCGCTGGCGATGCTGGCCCGGGAGGCGGTGCAGCGGTTCGGGCTGATCCGCGGTCGTGGGCCGGGGGAGCAGCGCTGGTCGTCGTACAACGTGGTCAACCGGGTCTCGCCCGAGGAGCTGGTCGCGAAGGCGTTGGCCGGGCTGGGCCTGGAGACCGACGACGACCCGTCGATGCGTCGCATGGTCGAGGCGCAGGTGCAGGCGTTCGAGCAGCTCGTCGACGCGGAGGTACGCCGCCGCGCGGCCGAGGTGCGCGGACCGCAGCACGTGGCCCGGCACACGGTCCGTCCCGCGATCGAGCAGGTCGACTTCACCTCGGCCCGCAAGGCCGACCTCGAGCTGATGCGACGCGAGATCCAGCCGCTCGCCCGGCGCCTCGCGACCAGGCTCAGCCGCGAGCACCACGCCCGCACCCGCGGCCCGCTCGACTTCAGGCGGACCGTCCGGGCGTCCATGTCCAGCGGCGGGGTGCCCATGGAGACCCGGCACAAGCCGAAGCGCCCCGGGCGCACCGACCTGGTCGTGCTGTGCGACGTGAGCGGCTCGGTCGCCAACTTCGCGAGCTTCACGCTGATGCTGGTGTTCGCGCTGCGTGAGCAGTTCAACCGGGTGCGTGCGTTCACCTTCGTCGACGAGATCCACGAGGTGACCGACCGCTTCGACACCAGTCGCGACCCGGCGCAGACGATGGCCGACCTCGCCGCGAGCGCGCGGCACGCGAGCCTGTGGGGCCGGACGAACTACGGCCGGGCGTTCACCCGCTTCGCCGACGAGTACGCCGACGCGCTCACCCCCAAGACCAACCTGCTGGTGCTCGGCGACGCCCGCTCGAACCACTCCGACCTCGCCCTGCCGGTCGTGAAGGACCTCGTCCACGCGAGCCGGCACAGCTGGTGGCTCAACCCCGAGCACGCCCGCAACTGGAACACCGGCGACTCGGCTGCCCGTGACTACGGCCGGTTGGTCCCCATGGTCGAGTGCCGCAACCTGACCCAGCTCGGGGAGTTCGTGCACGACCTCGCCTGATCCGCGGGCCTGAGGGGACGTGCAGGGTCCGGGTGTCGAGGTCTGCGAGTCACCGCCGGAATGGCCCGGTAGAGTTGATGGTTCGCCAAGACAGCACAGCACGCACTTCAGGAACGTTCCGACGGAGGACAACGGCGTTGAACAATGACGTGGCCGCGCGCGAGGTCGCGCGCGAGCAGGAGTACGTCGACACCGTCTACGCACAGCTCGACAAGGCGGCGCTGTCGGCCCAGGAGCTGGCCCGGGAGGGTCTCGAGCGCGGCCGCATCGGCAACGAGGGCGGCCTCGTCGAGCGTGACGCGATGGTCTTCCAGGCTGCCCG
The DNA here is from genome assembly GCA_963797525.1 of uncultured Actinomycetota bacterium. Taxonomy (GTDB): domain Bacteria; phylum Actinomycetota; class Actinomycetes; order Propionibacteriales; family Nocardioidaceae; genus Marmoricola. Next base: position 21,591 of record CAWCPT010000009.1, on the reverse strand, counting down.
ACGGATGGCCACCCTGGACGCTGCCCACGAGGGCCTGGTCTTCGGCCGGCTGGACCTGCGCCACGAGGTGAGCGACCAGCCCCGCTACATCGGCCGCATCGGGCTCCGGGACGGGAACTACGACGTGCTGCTGATCGACTGGCGCGCACCGGCAGCTGCGGTCTTCTACCAGGCCACCCAGGCCGACCCGCAGGGCGTGATCCGTCGGCGCATCCTGCGCAGCAAGGGCGTGCACGTCCTCGGTGTCGAGGACGACCTGCTCGACGCGGAGGCCGAGACCGAGCTCGAGATCATCGGCGAGGGAGCGTTGCTGGCCCAGCTCACCCGGGCCCGCGACCGCTCGATGCACTCGATCGTGGCGACCATCCAGGCCGAGCAGGACAAGGCGATCCGCGCTCCCAGCAAGGGCGTCGTGTCGATCAGCGGCGGTCCCGGCACCGGCAAGACGGTCGTGGCGCTGCACCGGGCGGCGTACCTCCTCTACGGCGACCGGCGTCGCTACGAGTCCGGCGGCGTCCTCGTGGTCGGCCCGTCGGGGGTCTTCATGCGCTACATCGAGCGCGTGCTGCCGTCGCTGGGCGAGACGGCCGTGGCTCTGCGGTCGCTGGGCGAGGTCGTCGACGGGGTCCGCGCGACCCGCCGTGACGAGCCCGCCGCCGCGGAGATCAAGGGGTCGGCGGCGATGGCCGAGCTGCTGCGTCGTACGGCGCGCCAGGCCGTGCCGGACGCACCCCGCCAGTTCCGGGTCTTCTACCGCGACGACGTGATCACCCTCGACGCGCGCGAGCTCGGCTCGCTGCGCCGCCAGCTGCTCTCCACGGGTCGCCGCAACCAGTCGACGACGCGCGTGGCCTCCACCCTGATCGACGCCATGTGGCGACAGGTCCGCAGCGAGCGCGGTCGCGACCGCACCAAGGAGGACTTCTCGGCCGAGCTGCGGACCGACGACCTGTTCCTCGAGTTCGCCGCCGCATGGTGGCCGGTGCTCGACGCGGCCACCGTGCTCGGCTGGCTGCGCGACCCCGAGCTGCTCGGACGCGTGGCCGAGGGCGTGCTCGACGACGAGGCGGTGCGCGTCCTGTCGAAGTCGTGGGGGGAGGCCCTCTCGGTCGACGACATCCCGCTCCTCGACGAGCTGCGCTACCTGCTCGGCGACCCGCCGATCGTGAACACCGGCTCGGTCGACGACGAGTACCTCGCCGCGGAGGACGCGTCCCTGCACGAGGTGTTCACCGCCTCCGACCGGGAGTACGCCGGACCGCGTGGCTGGACGCCGCCGACCAACCGGGTCGAGGACGACGGGTTCGCGCACGTGCTCGTCGACGAGGCCCAGGACCTCACCCCGATGCAGTGGCGGATGGTCGGCCGCCGCGGCCGCGGTGCCACCTGGACCGTCGTGGGTGACCCGGCCCAGTCGTCCTGGCCGGTGCCGGCCGAGTCGGCGGCCGCCCGTGAGGCTGCGCTCGGGGACAAGCCGCGACACGACTTCCACCTCTCGACCAACTACCGCAACTCCTCGGAGATCTACGACTTCGCGGCCGCCTACGCCGCCCGGGTGGGGCTGGACGCCGACCTTCCCGACGCGGTGCGGTCGACCGGTGTGGTGCCGGCCGAGCTGCGCGTGGACGACCTGGAGTCGGCGGTCCGGACCCACCTGACCCAGCTCGCCGGTTCGCTGGAGGGCACGATCGGCGTGGTCGTGCCCAACGCCCGCCTCGGCGAGGTGACCCGCTGGGTCTCCTCGTGGCCCGAGGTCGCTGCCGAGTTCGGCACGCCCGACTCGCGGCTCGTCGTACTCACCGGGCTGGACACGAAGGGCCTCGAGTTCGACGGCATCGTCGTCGTACAGCCGCAGGAGATCGAGGACGAGGCCCCCACCGGCCGCGCCACCCTCTACGTCGTCTACACCCGCGCCACGCAGCGGATGGTCACCCTCAGCCAGTAGCTCGCCGAGCGGGCACTCTCGGTACACCTGAGGCGGCCGACCGGGCAGTCACAGCGCACTCCAGGACGCCGACCGGGCAGTTCCGGCACGCAGCGACGGGCTCCCGGCATCAGAAGGGTGGCGGTCCCACGATCCGCATGCTTCCGGTCGCCTCGGCAGCCTGTCGGATGCGGTCGAGGTCGAGCGGGAGCACCGGCTCACCTGGCGACGCGGGCTCGCTCGCCGTCCGGTAGAAGCTCTCACCACCACCCGGGGTGTGCAGGCAGAGCATCCGAGCGCCCTCCGGCCCCGCCATGAACGCATGGGGCGACTCGCGGGGGACGACGGCGACGCCTCCCGTGCGCAGGTCGTGCTCCTGGCCGTCGACGTGCAGCCGCATCGAACCGGCGAGCAGGTAGAACGTCTCCTCCGCCTCGGGGTGGACGTGGAGGGGAGTGCATTTGCCCGGGTCGACGGCGTCCTCGAAGAGGAGGAAGCCGTCGCCGACCTCGCTCTCGCGCACGAGCCACGAGTGCAGTCCACCGCCGTAGAACCATCGTTGCTCGGCTTCCTCGGCGTTCCGGACGAGCGGTGTCGTGATGGTCATCGGGCTTCCCTCCCCGCCATATGGGACTCAAGTCCCATGATGAAACTACGGTAGCGTGAGCGCGATGTCAACGCCGTACGAGGAGACCGGACGCTCCCGGCAGAAGCACCGCACGCGCGAAGCCCTGGTGGCCGCTGCCCGCCGGCTGGTGGCCTCGGGTGGCCGTCCACCCACGGTCGGCGAGGCGGCGGAAGCCGCTGCCATCTCTCGTACGACGGCCTACCGCTACTTCCCGACGCAGAAGGCTCTCCTGCTCGCCGCCCACCCCGAGATCGTCGCGACCTCGATGCTCCCGGAGGGCGTGGGTGCCGATCCCGAGGTGCGGCTGGAGGCCGCGGTCCGCGGGTTCATGGCGATGGTCGTGGACACCGAGTCCCAACAGCGCACGATGCTCCGCCTGTCCCTGGAGGCTCAGACGACGTCGGAGGAGCTGCCCCTGCGCCAGGGCCGGGCGATCGCGTGGTTCTGCGAGGCCCTGGAGCCCCTGACGGAGCGCCTCGGGGCGGACGGCGTCCGCCGCCTGGCCGTCTCGGTCAGGGCCGTGTGCGGTGTCGAGGCTCTGGTCTGGCTCACCGATGTCGCCGGGCTCAGCACGGGCCAGGCGGTCGACCAGATGGCTTGGTCCGCCGTCGCCCTCGTACGGCGCGCCACCGACGAGGCCTGAGCACACGGTCGCCAGGCGTCGTACGGCGTGCACAGAGTGCCCGGTCGGCGACCTGACGCGTGCACGCACTGCCCGGTCGGCGCCGTACGGCGTGCACAGAGTGCCCGGTCGGCGATCTGACGCGTGCCGCGAGTGCCCGGTCGGCAACCTAGTAGCGTTCGCGACATGCCCGACCAGCCCGCCGCCACCTCTGCCAGCGCAGCACTCGCGGAGCTGACGGGGCACGAGGCGTGGGCGGTGATCCGGTTGCGGGAGAGCGGGACCGTGACGCTGGTGGGCGGGTCCCTGAGCCGTCTGCGGAAGCTCGGTGACATCCCGCTCGAGGAGGGGGTTCCCGAGGACGGCCGGCGGTTCGACAGGCTGGTGGCCGTGCCGTTCCGGCAGGTCACCGAGCGAGGGTTCATGGCCCACGACGACGGCACCCCGCTGGCCGTCGTCGACATCGAGACCGAGCGCGAGGTGCCGCTCGAGGAGCTGGTGGCGGCGCTGCCCGACGAGGAGATCACCTTCGAGGACGCCGGCGGCTTCGAGACCAGCGACGAGGACTACGCGCGGGTCGTGGAGCGGATCATCAGCGACGAGATCGGCAACGGCGAGGGAGCGAACCTCGTCGTCGGCCGGCACTACCGCGCGCAGCTCCGCGACTGGGACCAGGACCGCGCCCTGACCGTGCTCCGGCGACTGCTCACCAGTGAGCGCGGTGCCTACTGGACCTACTGCTTCTGGACCGGTGACCGCTTCCTGATCGGCGCCTCGCCCGAGCGCCACGTCAGCGTGCACGGCGGCGACGTGCGGATGAACCCGATCTCGGGAACCTTCCGCCTGCGCGGGGTCGAGGCGGCCGAGCGCAAGGACCGGCTGCTGGAGTTCCTGGCCGACGAGAAGGAGATCTTCGAGCTCTTCATGGTCGTCGACGAGGAGCTGAAGATGATGTGCGACATCTGCCACGAAGGTGGCCAGGTGCTCGGACCCTTCCTCAAGCCGATGACCCACCTCGTGCACACGGAGTACCTCCTGGCCGGGCGCACCCGCTCCGACGTCCGCGACGTCCTGCGCGACACGATGTTCGCCGCCACGGTCACCGGAGCGCCGGTGGAGAACGCGTGCCGGCTGATCCACGCCTACGAGTCCGAGGGCCGTGGGTACTACGCCGGCGCACTCGCCCTGATCGGCCGGGACGCCGACGGTGCGCCGACGGCGGACTCGCCGATCGTGATCCGCACGGCCGACGTCAGCCCGAGCGGGGCGATGAAGGTCACCGCGGGGGCCACGCTGGTGCGCGACTCGAACCCCGAGCACGAGGTCGCGGAGACCTTGGCCAAGGCCGGCGGGATCCTCTCGGCGTTCGGCCTGGTGCCGGGAGCGACCGGTGCACCCTCGGACATCGCCGACCTCACGCAGGACGAGGACGTGCTGATCGCCCTGAACTCGCGCAACCAGCGGCTGGCGAAGTTCTGGCTCACCGACCAGGCCGGTGCGCCGCCGGCCCCGAGCCTCGCGGGCAGGACGATCGCGATCCTGCACGGCGAGGACGACTTCGTGAACATGCTGGCGCACGTGTTCTCCGTGCTCGGCATGGGTTCGCGGGTGATCCGCCACGAGACGCTGCTCGAGCACGGGGCCGACGGGATGTTCGACGACGTCGACCTGGTCGTCGTCGGGCCCGGCCCGGGCGACCCCCGGGAGCACGACCACCCCAAGATCGCGGCCTACCGACTGGCGATCGACGCACTGCTCGCCTCCGGCAAGCCCTTCCTCGCGGTCTGCCTGGGGCACCAGGTGCTGTGCGACACCCTCGGGATTCCCCTTGCCTACAAGGACATCGTCTTCCAGGGCACCCAGTCGGCCGTGGGCATCGCCGGCCGCGAGGAGCGGGTCGGCTTCTACAACACCTTCGTCGCCCGGGTCCCGGACGACGGTCCACCGGGCGACGTCCTGCTGGAGTCCGACCCGACGACCGGCGACGTGCACCTCGTGGCGGGACCGACCTTCCGCGGTGTGCAGTTCCACGCCGAGTCGATCCTCACCGAGAACGGCTTCGCGCTGCTGCGCGGCCTGCTGCTGGAGCTGTTGGGGTGAACTCCCCGTTCCGGGGCCGGGTGCTCGTGGTCGACCACTACGACTCCTACACCTGGAACCTGGTGCACCTGGTCGCCTCCGTCACCGGCGCCCTCCCCGAGGTCGTCGAGCACGACGCCCCCGGCGTGATCGAGCAGGCTCGCTCCGCCTCGCACGTCGTGCTGTCGCCCGGCCCGGGGCACCCCGACGAGCCTGCCGACTTCGCGCTCGGGCCGGAGGTGTTCACCCTCGGCGTGCCGGTGCTGGGTGTGTGTCTCGGGATGCAGGCACTGGTGACGGCGTACGGCGGGACGGTCGCGCGCATCGAGCCCGCGCACGGCGAGGTCGCGTCGGTCCGTCACGCAGGAGCGGGCGTGCTCGCGGGGATCCCGTCGCCGTTCGAGGCGGTGCGCTACCACTCGCTCGCGGCGACCGAGGTGCCTGACGTCCTCGAGGTGACCGCCCACTCCGGTGACGTGGTGATGGCGGTCCGTCACCGCGAGCTCCCGCTGGAGGGCGTGCAGTTCCACCCCGAGTCGATCCTGTCCACCCACGGGGTCGACATCGTGCGGGCCTTCCTCTCGTGAGCGAGCCGGTGCTGGAGGCGGTGCGGGCGGGTTTCGCTCGTAGCGACAGGGTGTTCTGGCTCGACGGGGGTGGCGCGCGGGACTGGTCGGGACGCCGCTCGCTGGTCGGGGTGCTCGACGAGGACGACGTCTCGCTCAGCCTCGACGCCGGTCGTCGGGAGGTGACCCGGCACCGTGCCGGCCGGTCGGAGGTCGTCGGGGACGACGTCTTCGCGGTGCTGGAGGAGGAGATCGGCCGGGACGAGGGCGACCCGGACGTGCACTGGGTCGGCTGCTTCGGCTACGCCTCCCGCACCGACCTCCCCGCGCGCCCTTCGGGGACCGGGCCGGACGCAGTCTGGATGCGCTCGACCAACGTGCAGTTCTTCGAGCACGGTCGTGTGCCCGAGCACGCGCCGGGGCGCGTCAGGAGTCACACGACCCAGCCACCTCCCTGGTACGCCGAGGCGTTCGCCCGCGTCCAGGAGCAGCTCCGCGCCGGCAACTCCTACGAGGTCAACCTCACCTACCGCGACGAGGCGGGTGCGGTCGACGACCCGCTGGCGACGTACCTCCGCCTCCGCGCCAGCAACCCCGCGCCGTACGCCGGACTGCTCAGCCACCGCGGAACCCACCTGCTGAGCAGCTCGCCCGAGCGCTACGCGACGATCGACCGGCAGCGCTGGCTGGAGACCAAGCCGATCAAGGGGACCACCCCGCGCGGCGCGACGCCCGAGGAGGACGAGCGGCTGCGCCACGGGCTCGCGACCGACCCGAAGTCCCGCGCCGAGAACCTGATGATCGTCGACCTTCTCCGCAACGACCTCTCGATGGTCTGCGAGGTCGGCACGGTCGACGTGCCGAGCCTGATGGCCGTCGAGTCCTACCCGAGCGTGCACCAGCTCGTCTCGACCGTGCGCGGTCGGCTGCGGCCGGAGGTCAGCACCCTCGGCGCCCTGAGCGCGCTGTTCCCGGCCGGCTCGATGACCGGGGCGCCCAAGCTGCGGACGATGCAGGTCATCGACCAGCTCGAGAGCACCCCGCGCGGTCTCTACGCCGGCGCGTTCGGCTGGATCTGCGCGGACGGCCGCGCCGACCTCGGCGTGGTGATCCGCTCGCTCTTCGCCGGTCCCGGAGGGCCGTGGTGGCTGGGGACCGGCGGCGGAATCACCGTCCGGTCCGACCTGCACGAGGAGTGGGCCGAGACCCTCTGGAAGGCCGAGCGCCTGCGCGGGGCGGCACCTGCGCCTGGCTGACGAGCCCCGACCAGGTCAGCGGCCGTCCGTCGGGTTGTCCTGGAGGTTGGCGCGGCGTGCCTGGCGCCTCGAGACCCGCGGGAGGCTGCCGTCGAGGTGTCGTTCCACGGGGACCAGCGCGGCCGGGTGCACGTCGTGCCACAGGACGGCCTCGTCGATCTCGGCATGAGCGGTCAGGCGCCGACGCGGGGTCCGTCGGTGCAGCATGCGGTCCAATGCCACGTCGAGTCGCCCGGCATCGAGCTGGGCGAGGAAGCTGTCCTCCTGGTCGAGGGGCACGACCGCGTGGCACTCGTGACCACCGGCATCGCGGATCAGCCAGACCGCGTGGTGCCAGGTGAGCCACTCGGGATCGGCGTGCTGACCGTTCGGCAGCTCCCTGCGTCCGGCACGCCGGGGGCGGTCCCCGCTCGTCTGCGTCCCCCAGGAGCAGTGCGCAGGATCCGCCGCGGTGTGACGACGCAGCGCTCGTGACCCGGAGACGAGCTCGTCCACAGGACCGGGGTCGAGCCCCTGGGCCCGCGCCCACGGGCGAGCCCACGTCCAGACGGCGGCCAGCGCAGCGTCGTCGTCGGGCTGCGTCCGCGCGGGTGCGAACCAGCCGTAGAGCTCCCGCGACGGCACCACGTCCGGCGTCCCGTTGCGGGGAGGGAAGCCGCCGTCGAGCAGGCCACGGATGCAGGCAGCGAGCAGGATCAGGCCGGCGACCAGGTCGGATCCCTCGACGTACCCACCGCCGATCTCCAGGCGCCCTCGACGGGGTCGCACGAGCAGGCCGGGCGAGGTCGCCGGCTCGACGACCGTGGCCAGCGCCAGCAGGCAGGACTCCACGAACGTCAGGCCGACGCCGACCACGGACTCGTCCGGGACGGAGATGCTCAGGCAGGTGGCGGACCCGCTGACGCCGGTGACGCCGTACGCCGAGGCGTTGTCCCTCAGCCCGGTCCGTTCGTCCCGAAGGAGGTCGTCGATCTGCTCGGGCACGCCGGGGCCGATCGGCACGGGGGGTGAGGCCAGCACCGCCTCGTCACCCTCGACGCTGAGGGTGCTGTCGGACGGGAGCCGCCGCGCCACCGGGTCAGCCGGGTCCAGGGGTCCGCTGCCGGTCGCGAACCGGTCGATCACCGAGCGGACGTCGACCCGGTCCTGGTCGTGCCACAGGCAGAGTCGGTGCGCGACGCCGATCCGGGTGGTCCGGGCGGGCAGGCCGGTGCCGAGGTTCGGTGAACTCAGCACGACACCTCCCGGGACTCCGTCAGCGGGGCGTGCGGCACAGTGTGTGTCCACGCTGGGGACGGCACAACGAAGGCCCGTGACGAGGGCTTCGAGGTCTAGTCCGAGACGCTCGGGCGTGAGAAGGATCGGCGTGCCCATTGACCCGTGCCTGCCTTGGTGCTCACGGCCGACTGGGCAGGCGTGGTCAGGCCCTGGACGCCCGTGGTCAGCCGCCGTGGCGGACGGCGACTGACCACAGGTGTGCTCAGGAGGTCTGCTGGCCCTCGTCGGAGCCCAGGTCCGCGGTGGTGGTGCTGGTCCTGCCGTCACGCAGGTAGGTGATGGTGACCTTCTCACCGGGGCGGTGCCCGCGGATGGTCGCGACGAGCGACTCCGAGCCGTCGATCAGGTCGCTGTTGACCTTGGTGATCACGTCACCCTTCTTGAGGCCCGCCTTGGCGCCCGCTCCGCCACCCTCGACGGTCTGCAGCTGGGCGCCCTGGTTCAGCGCGCTCCCGCTCACGTCGGAGACCGAGACGCCGAGCCGGGCGTGCGTCGGCTTCTGGTTGTCGGTGATCTGGTTGACGATCGGCAGCACCTCGTCGATCGGGATGGCGAAGCCGAGGCCGATCGAGCCGCCGGCGCTGGAGGAGGAGTCGCTTGCCGTCCGGATCGAGGAGTTGATGCCGACGACGCGCCCGGACATGTCGACGAGCGCGCCGCCGGAGTTGCCGGGATTGATGGCCGCGTCGGTCTGGATCGCGGGGTACGTCGTGCTCAGGTTCTGGCTCTGCTGCTGCGGCTGCGGCTGCTGACCCTCGAGGCCGCCGAAGGGGTTCGACTGCTGCGGGGACTGCTCCTCCTCCGAGGCGACCGAGACCGGGCGGTTCAGTGCGCTCACGATGCCGGAGGTCACCGTCGAGTTCAGGCCGTACGGCGAGCCGACCGCGACGACGGTCTGGCCGACCTTGAGGTCGCTGGACTTGCCGATCGACGCCGGGGTGAGGTTCGAGACACCCTCGGCCTTGATCACCGCGATGTCGGTGATCGGGTCGGTGCCCACGACCTTCGCCTTCTTGGTGGTGCCGTCGTTGAAGTTCACGGTGATGGACCCGTTGTCACCGGCCACGGCGACCACGTGGTTGTTCGTGAGGATCTCGCCGTCCTTGCTGAGCACGATGCCCGAGCCGGAGCCCGCCTCGGACTGGCCGGAGACGTTGACCTTGACGACGGAGGGCAGCACGGTGCCGGCGACCTTCTCGACGGTGCCGTCCTTGAGCGCGGAGGTCTTGGTGGCCTCGAACTTCCCGGAGGAGCCGTCGGACGTGCTCGACGAGTCGTCGGAGAACGCGTGGAAGGCGGCGGCGCCACCGACACCGGCGACGCCACCGAGGACGAGGGCGCCGACCAGGACGAGGGCGGTCAGGCCACCCTTGCGCGGCTGGGCAGGCGCGGCCTGCGGGTAGGCCTGCGCGTAGCTCTGGGGGTACGCCGGCGGGTAGGTCTGCGAGTAGCCCGGGTTCTGCTGGTACGGCGGGATCGGCCGGGTGTGCTCGTCGTACTGGCCGACGTTCTGCTCGGCGGTCTGGTCCGTGCCCTGCTCGGGGTTCTGAGCGGGGTACTGGAAGGAGTCGGGGCCGGGTTCTGACCGGAGTTCTCGGGGGTCTCGCCTGCGGGCGTGTGGGGGTATCGGTTCTGCTCGTCCATACGGCCAGTCTTCCCAGTGTTTCTGAGAGGGGCCTTTGAACTGGCTACGACCGGGCCAAAACCTCGGGAGGAGCCATCGAGCCGGGCAGCTCGAACTTGAGCTCGGCGCCGCCGTCCGGCGTGGAGCCGGCGCTCACGGTGCCGCCGTGGCGGTCGGCGACCGCCTTGACGATGGACAGACCGAGCCCCGAGCCGGGTTGGCCGCGCGACTCGGTGGAGCGGTAGAAGCGGTCGAAGACGTGCGGCAGGTCGACGTCGGAGATCCCCTGGCCCTGGTCGCGGACGGTCACCACGCCGTGGCTGAGCGCGATCGAGACCTGGCCCCCGGCCGGGCTCCACTTGGCGGCGTTGTCGAGCAGGTTGGTGATCGCGCGCTCGAGCGCAGCGGCGTCGCCGGTCACCCACCACGGCTCGGTGTGCACGACGAACTCGACCGTCGTCGAACGCCGCCGCACGCGGGTGACCGCCTGGCTGACCACGGCCGCGAGCTCGACGGGCTCGACGGCGGGCGTGCTCGGGTCCTCGCGGGCGAGCTCGACGAGGTCGCCGATCAGGGTGGTCATCTCGTGGATCTGGCCGCGCACGTCCGCCAGGAGCTCCTGCCGCGACTCGGCGGAGAGCCGGGTCGAGCTGTCCGCCTGCGCCAGCAGGTCGAGGTTGGTGCGCAGCGAGGTCAGCGGCGTGCGCAGCTCGTGACCGGCGTCTGCCACCAGCTGGCGCTGCCGGGCCTGGGACGCGGACAGGGCCGTGAGCATGGAGTTGAAGGCCATCGCGAGGCGAGCCACCTCGTCGCGTCCCTCGACCGGGATCGGGTCGAGCTGCTCGGTGCGCGCGATCTCCTCGACCGCGGTGGTCAGGCGGCGTACGGGACGCAGTCCGTTGCGGGCCACCGCCCAGCCCGCCAGGCCGGCGGCGATCGACCCGGCGAGACCGAACAGCAGCATCACCAGGCCGAGGCGGTCGAGCATCCGGTCGGTCGGCTCCAGCGACTGGGCCAGGATCAGTGCCTCGCCGGTCTGGGCCGGTACGGCGACCATGCGGTAGCGCTCGCCGTCGATCAGCACCGTGCGTGCCGACCACGACTGCCGCCCCAGGGCGACCCGCATCTCCGAGCGGCTGATCTCGTCGGCCGCACTCGCGGCGTTGTCCGGTCGGGCGGTGCCGTTGACCGCGTCGAGGAAGACGATCTTCACGTCTGCGGCACCCAGCGCCCACGGCGGGATCTCCTCGCGCGAGAGCGCGTCGAGGGTGTCGGCGTGCGCGGCCTGCGCGGCGCGTGAGTGCAGCGAGTCGTCGAGGCTGTGCAGGCTCTGCATCCGCACCGTGGCGTACGCCGCGAACGCGACCCCCGTCACCGTGAGGACCACCGCGATCGTCGTCAGCCAGGTCACTCGGCTGGCCAGGGACCGCCGGTAGTGGAACGTGTTGGGGACCCAGCGACCCATCAGGTCGTCTCGCGCAGGACGTAGCCGACCCCGCGCACCGTGTGGATCAGCCGGGTCTCGCCCTCGGCCTCGGTCTTGCGGCGCAGGTAGCCGACGTACACCTCGAGGCTGTTGGCGGTCGTCGGGAAGTCGAAGCCCCAGACCTCCTCGAGGATGAACGACCGCTCGAGCACGCGGCGAGGCCGACGCAGGAACAGCTCGAGCAGGGTGAACTCGGTGCGGGTCAGCTCCATCGAGCGCTCGCCGCGTCGGACCTCCCGCGAGGCGAGGTCCATGCTCAGGTCGGCGAAGGCGAGGTGCTCGTCGGGGTCGCCGACCTCGGGTGCCACGCGCCGCAGCAGCGCACGCAGCCGGGCCAGCAGCTCCTCGAGCGCGAACGGCTTGGTGAGGTAGTCGTCGGCGCCGGCGTCGAGGCCCTCGACCCGGTCGCCGACCGCGTCGCGCGCGGTGAGCACCAGGATCGGCACGGCGTTGCCGACCTTGCGCAGCGCCTTGGTCGTCTCGAGCCCGTCGAGGCGAGGCATCATCACGTCCATCACGACGGCGTCGGGGTTGATCCCGCTGATGCCGGCCAGCGCCTCGGCGCCGTCGGAGGCGGTCGAGACCTGGTAGCCGTTGAACTCCAGGGAACGCCTCAGGGACTCACGCACGGCACGGTCGTCCTCGACCACGAGCACGTGCTGCCGGGGGGTCACCTCGGCGGCGTTCACGGGAGCATCACGGCACTAGGGTGCCATCCGCCCCTGAAACCTGGCTGAGACGACGCGGAACGAATCTCAGTGTTCGTGCGGGCTCACAGCCGGGAGGCGGCCTCGCCGGCGCGCTCGCCGTAGTGACCACCGAACAGTGCGGCGTGCACCAGCAGCGGGAACAGCTGGTGCAACGGCTGCCGCTGCTCCCAGCCGTCGGCGAGTGGCGCCTCCTCCTGGTAGGCGTCCATCAGACGCTGCAGGTGCGGCAGACCGAACAGGGCGAGCATGCCGAGGTCGGTCTCGCGGTGTCCGCCGTGGGCGGCCGGGTCGATCAGGTGCGCACCTGTCGGGGGACCACACCACGTTGCCGGACCACAGGTCGCCGTGGATCCGGGCCGGCGGCTCCTCGGGTCCGGCGAGGTCGGTGATCCGTCCGATCAGGCCCTCGATCGCGAGCACGTCGGCCCGGCCGACGTGACCGCGGTCGGAGGCGAGCTTGAGGTAGGGCAGGATCCGCCGGACGGCGAAGAACTCCGGCCACGTCGACGCGGTCTTGTTGGGCAGCGGCAGCGAGCCGATGTACCCGTCGTGGTCGGCCCCGAACTCGTCGGCACCGCTGGCGTGCAGCCGGGCGAGCGAGCGGCCGAGCTCGGCCGCACTCTCCGGCGTCGGCCGGGCCGGCTCGATCCAGTCGCATGCACCAGGCAGTCCTCCTCGACCGCGAGCACCTCGGGCACGCCGATCACCCCCGGCTCGGCGAGCCAGCGCAGGCCTTGTCCCTCGGCCGCGAAGAAGTCCGCCGGGGCGTTGGCCGCGTCTTCACCAGCACCGAGCTGCCGCTGCTCAGGCGGACCCGGGTGGACGTGCAGACGTCGCCGCCGGCGACCGGGGTGGTCGCCACCACGGCCTGTCCGAGCAGCTCTTCCACCCGAGTCGGCGATCCCACGCATCCGCGCCATCGCTCCACTGTGCCGTGCCGGTGGCCGGGGCGCTAGGTTTCGGGTCGGTCGACGGACTACGCCGGGATCTCGCGTCGCCCGAGCAGGGCGAGCAGGTGGGTGCCGGTGGATGCGTGGCGCGGCACGGGCACGGGCGGACCGAAGCGCGGGCCGCGTTCGTCCGGGTCGGCCACGGCCAGCGCCACGTCGTACAGCCGCACGGCGAGGTCCTCCGGCAGCGGGCGGTCGTCGCCGGTCGCCTGGGCCACGTCCCAGCCGTGCACCGCGATCTCGAGCGCGCCGACGAGCGCGAGGGTGTCGCGGCCGAGGTCGAGGTCGCCGACCCGGATCGGCGCCGACGTGAGCCGCCGCCGCCACGCGGCCCGCGTGGTGCACGCGCGCTGGATGATGCGGTCGATGACTGGTCCGGGTCGGACTGCTCGGGAGGCTCGGCGACCTCGACGGTGCCGAGCTCGGCGGCCTCGCCGATGGCGATCAGGGAGTCCTCCATGTGCAGCAGGAGCTGACCGAGGTCCCAGCGCGAGCACGGGCGTGGGCGCGTCAGGGACTGGTGCGGGCCTGCTGCAGGCAGCTGTGCGTCCAGGTCGACGGCGCTGTCGAGGAGCGCCACCGATCTCGGCGGCGAGGCGGTGGACATGTCAGGCCGCTAGGCCGTGTGGGAGTACGACGCGGGCAGGCTGGTCGGGAGCCCGAAGGTCTCGAACAGCTCGCGCTCGAAGAACGCGACCACGTGGGTGACCCTGCCGTCGAGCAGCTGCAGCACCTGCAGCTGGAAGGGCTCGAAGTGCCCCTCCGGCTGGCGCATGTAGAGCCCGAACGCCGGCTGGCCGTTGGCCGAGGTGCGGATCATCGGCATGTCGTGGGAGCCGCCGGGGCAGTTGTGGTCGATCAGCTCGGCGATGTTCTGGGCGCCGGTGTACCACGCCGGTGAACGGCGGCATCTCCCACACGGCGTCGTGCGCGAGCATCGTGACCAGGGCGTTGACGTCCTTGGCCCAGAACGCCTGCACGTAGCGCTCCAGCATCATCTCGTGCTCGGGAGTCAGGTCGTCCTCGACGGTGCCCTGCGTCAGCTGCTTCTCGGCCAGCTGGGCGTGGGCGCGCTGCAGCGCGCTGTTGACGGCTGCGACGCTGGTCTCGAGTGCGGCCGCGGTCTCCTTGGCCGACCAGCGCAGCACGTCGCGCAGGACCAGCACCGCGCGCTGGCGTGGTGGGAGGTGCTGCAGGGCGGCCACGAACGCGAGCCGGATGGCGTCGCGGTTGCCGACGACCAGGGCCGGGTCGATGTTGGCGACGTCGACCATCACGTCGGGCACCGGCTGGAGCCACGGCACCTCGGTGGCCTCGACGAGCTCGTCGCGTGCCTGTGCTCCTGGCATGCCCAGCCCGGTGGGCAGCGGTCGACGGCCCTTGTTCTCCAGGTTGGTCAGGCAGACGTTGGTCGCGATCCGGTAGAGCCAGGTGCGCACCGAGGAGCGGCCCTCGAAGTCGTCGTACGCCTTCCAGGCGCGGAGGTAGGTCTCCTGGACCATGTCCTCGGCGTCGTACACCGAGCCGGTCATCCGGTAGCAGTGCGCGGTGAGCTCGCGGCGGTATTGGTCGGCGACTCCCGGGAAGTCCTCGGCGTCGGGCTGACCTTCGAGCTGCTTCTGCTGCGTCATGTCTGCTCCTTCGGGTCACAACTCTATTCACTGGTACCGACACGTCGAGCCCGGAGAACTCATCGGTCTCGGAGGTTGGGTTCTCGCCGGGCGACACGTTGTGGCGCGGGGTTGTGGACGCTGAGCTCGCCGTACAGGGCTTGATGAGCGTCCACAACCCCGATTTACATGCGTTCTGGCTCAGAGGTCCAGGGTCTGGAGGTCGGTGAGGAGGTGGCGGCAGGTGCGCTCGATGATGGCCAGGACCTCGGCGAAGCCGTCGTCGTTGCCGTAGTAGGGATCGGGCACGTCGAGGTCGTCCGGATTCTCCGGGTCGGCCAGGGGGTCGAAGGACCGGAACATCCGGACCCGGTCGCCGGCGCCCTGCCCGTTCGAGATGTCGGCGAGGTTCTTGCGGTCCATGGCCAGCAGCAGGTCGAGGTCGAGCCAGCCGGGGTCGAACTGCTTCGCCCGGTGGGCCGACGCGTCGTACCCCTCCGACAGCAGCTCGGTCGCGGCACGGGTGTCCATCGGCTGGCCCGAGGTGCCAGTCGCCGGTCCCGCAGCTGGCCACCGACGACCCGCGCCGCGAGACCCGCGTCGTCGACGAGGTGCGGAGAGCACGACGTCGGCCATCGGGGAGCGGCAGATGTTGCCCAGGCAGACGAACCCGATGCGGTACGGCGAGCCGGACGGTGCAGGCAGGCTCACGAGGGCTGTTCCCCCCGCTCCTCCGGTGTCGCGCGTCGTACGACGAGCCGGGTCCAGGTGCCGATGTAGACCCGGTCGTCCTCGTCGAGCTCGTGCCGCTGCCCGGGCGGGATCGGGGTCGTGGGCAGCGGGCCGCTCGCGGGCCCGACGTACGTGCCGTTGGAGGACTGCAGGTCCTCGACCCACCAGCGCTGGCCGTCGGTCGTCAGCTGGGCCTGGCGGCGGCTCACCCCGCTGTCGCTGGAGCAGTCGACGTCCGGGTGGATGTTGCGGCTCACCGAGGGGCGGCCGACGAGCACGCTCTGCAGCCGCAGCGGTACGACGACCGGCAGACCCGGCGACGGGCACGGGTCGTCGCTGCCCTGGTCGGCGTACCAGTCGGGATCCACCCAGAGCTCCACCACCCAGTCGGTCACCGTCGGTGTCGCGAGCGAGCCCGCCCCGGCGGTTGCCGGCGGCGCAGGAGCCTCGCCGGTCTCGCCGCCGGAGACCTGGACCGGGTCCGGGGGCGGGGCATCGTGCCGGTGGTGAAGTCGTAGCCGCAGGCCTCGCAGAACAGGGCGGTGGCGCTGTTCTGCGGCCGAGCAGTTGGGGCACGTCTGCGGCGCGGGCGATGACGGTCGCCGGCGCCGGCCTCGGTGCCGGCGGGTGCGGGCACGGCGCCACCCGGGCCGACGGGCCGCCGCACGCCGAGATCGGCACGCCGCAGGTGTCGCAGTAGTCGCTCGAGGCTCGACTGGTGCCCGTTGGGGCAGGTGACGTCGTCATTTCTTCACCCGGGTGGTCTTGGTGGAGGCGGTGTCGAGGGCCATCTCGTCCAGCTTGTCGACTGCTCCGGCGAAGCCGCACGGTGCCGGTGCCGGCGTCGTCGATGTCGACGATCTTGCGCAGCCGGGTGGTGGCCTCCTCGTTGCCGGTCTCGGCGGCGAGCTGGACCGCACGGCCGAGCTTGGTCGTGGCGGTCGCCGTGTCGCCGGCCGCCTTGGCGGCGAGCCCGTCCTGGATCGCCTCGGCCAGCTCGGCCTGCCCGGTGTAGTGGGCGACGGCCGGGTCGATCCGCGTGGTCAGGGTGTCGTCGCCGGACCACATCGCCTTGACCAGTCCCTGCGCCACGACCTCCGTCGCCGACGGCGAGCTGCACCCGTGCCGCGAGCTGCTCCTGGCCGACGGCCTTGGCCGCCAGCCGGACGGCCACGTGGTAGTCGCGGGCCTCGTCGCCCCAGGAGCCGGTCGGGTACGCCGAGGTCAGCGCGTTGACCTCGGTGCGCCGGCGCGGTGAGGTCGTCGACGGTGGGGGAGACCTGGCGCACGAACAGCACCTGGGCGCCCTGCGGCGCCCACACCCGGAGCCACGCCTCGGCGACGCCGCGACCCATCGCCTGCGCGCATGATCTTCTCGAAGTCGGCGGCCATCTGGTCCGGCGGCGGCGATCAGGTCGACGCTGCCGAGCAGGGCGGTGGCGATCCGGCGTACCTCCGCGACCTGCCAGTCGGAGCCGACGCCGCGGCAGTCGCACTGGAACTGGCCGCGGGCGCCCTCGATCGCGGCGGTCAGCTGCTCGGGTGTCTCGTGCTGGTTGATGCCGTCGGTCAGCAGGATCGCGTGCTTCTGCGCCAGCCCCGGGCACGGCGGCGAACACCTGGGTGGCCAGCGCGCAGCCAGGTGCCCATGGCCGTGCCGCCCTTGGGCACGAAGCCGCCGATCGCGTACTTGGCGCCGCCCGGGTCTGCGTCGTCCATCCGCACCATGCCGCCGGGCCGCGGCCGGGAACGCCAGCCTGCGCCTCGTGGCTGCCGGCGATGACCGCGAACCAGACGCCGTCGAGGACCTGGTCGAGCGCGGCCGCGGCGGCCTGCTGGGCGGCGAGGATCTTGTCTGCGCCCATCGAGCCGGAGGTGTCGACGATGACGATCTCGCCGGCGTCGCCGGCGCCGGACTTGCCCGGCCTCGCCGGCGCCCGCGCAGGTGACCGTGACGATCGCGTGCACGTCGCTCCCGCCGTCGGGGAGGAACTCGTTCTGGAAGACCTCAGCTGAGAACGTTGCCATCTGGGTGCTTCCTCTCGTGTCTGCGCGGGTCTGGCGGGTGCGGTGGCGACGGGTCGATCCGGGCCGAGCGCGACGGTGATGTTGTCGATGCCGCCCTGGGCGTTGGCCCAGTCGACCAGCGCGTCGGCGAGCGCCAGCGGGTCGGGGGGCGTCGGCGCCAGCTCCTGCACCAGCGCCGCCAGGTCTGCGGGCTCGGAGCAGTAGTTCCACAGGCCGTCCGAGCAGACCAGCACCCAGCCCGGCGCTGTCCAGGTCCAGCGAGGTCGTGCGCGGGCGTGGTCGGGGGCGTCGCTGCCCAGCCAGCGGGTGATCGCGTGCGCCTGCGGTCCCGCTCTCGGCCTCGGCGCGGGACGACCCCGGCGGCGATCTGCTCGGCGGCGTAGGAGTCGTCGGCGGAGAGCAGCCGCGGCTCGCCCGGTCGTCCGGGAGCCAGTAGGCGCGGCTGTCGCCGACCCAGCCCGACGACGAGCAGGGACGCGTCGACCACCGCCGGCGACGAACGTGCACGAGGCCGGGTTGCCGGGGCCCGGGCGCGGTGTTCGCGATCGACGGCGTCGTTGGCCGCGTCCGTGGCCGCGCCGAGCGCCTTCACGGTGGCGGCGACCCGGGCGCCGGCGGTGCCGATGCCGCGCCGAGGTCGCACGGACGAGCACGTCCCGAGCCGCGCGGGCGGCGGCCAGGCTGGCGACGTCGGAGTCGGTGGAGGTCGACACCCCGTCGCAGACCACCAGGACGGCCCGGCTGCCGGGCTCGGGCATGGGCGTCGAGCGCCATCGCGTCCTCGTTGCGGCAGTGGCGTACGCCGCGGTCACACGACGCCGGCCACCCAGGTCGCCGGCTGCTCGGTGAAGTGGTCGCGCAGGCTGCGGGCCTTCGCCCCGCACTGGGTGCAGTAGCCGTCCGTCGGCGACCGTGCCGCCGCACTCGTGGCACGGCCGGCCGGGCGCGCGACGCTCGGTGCGTGTCCAGCGGGTGCTCGTCTCCCTCGGCGCGGCTGGGCTGCCGGTGCGGGCTCGGCGCCGCGTCGGTGGGAGCCAGCTCGGCACCGCAGGCCTCGCAGAACTGCTCGCCGGCGCCGACCTGCGCCGAGCACGCCGGGCAGGTCACGGCGCCGTGCGGCGGCGCTCTCCTCGGTCGGCTGGGTCATCGCACGGTCCAGCGGCGTACGGCGTTGGCCTTGTCGACCAGGCGACCCGCTCCTCGCGGCGTGCGGCGTGCAGCGGCCAGCTCCCGGTACGCCGCCTCCAGGCCGTCGCGCAGGACGGCTCGGACGCCGGCCGACCGTCGATGCGGACCGCGGGGTCGACGCCCTTCTTCTCGACGATCGTCGAGCGCCGACGCCAGCACGTCCACCCGGAAGCGGGACCGGTCGACCGGGTCGATGGTGAGGTTGTCGATGCTCTCCAGCGCGGAGGCCAGCGAGCGCAGCCCGCCGCCGGACTCGGCCGCAGGCTCGCGCGGCGTCGCCGGGCCGGGGTGAACGCGCGGCTGGTCGCGGGCACCAGGTCGAGCGCGCGGATCGGCGCCCTCGACGTCCCCGCGCCCGGAGCGGATCCGGGCCAGGCCGAAGGCCGCCGGGGCGATGTAGCTGGCGTCGGTGCGCGCGCAGGTGACGTAGAGCGACTCGGCCACGTCGTGCTCGCCGCCGGTCTCGCAGGCGAACGCCAGCGCCAGCTTGGGCGCGAGCTCGCCGGGCACCTGGCCGTAGACCGCGTTGAACGCGCTCTGTGCCTCGGCCGTCTTGCCGCGGGCCAGCGCGATCAGCCCGGACATCCAGGCGGCGCGCCACTCCCACGGGTCGTCGACGAGCAGCTCCTGCGCGGCGCTTGTCCGCCCGGTCGAGCTCGCCGGCCTCGAGCGAGGCGTGCGACCTGGCCAGCAGCACCTCGGCGGTGACCTCGGGCGCCGCTCCAGGGCCGCGAGCCGCTCGCGCGGGTCCTCGATGCTGACCGAGCGCAGCCAGGCCGCCTGGGTGTCGCTCTCGTCGACCCGCAGCGTGGGCAGGTCCGCCCAGTCGAGCACGTCGTCGGAGACGGTCGGCGAGTCGAACAGCAGCGAGGAGGTCGAGTGCTCGGCGGCGCCCTCGCGCTCGAGCCCCACCACCTCGCGGAGCACGCCGAGCAGCTGCACCCGCAGCTCGTCGGCGGAGACGAACCGGTCGGCCGGATCGGGGGCGCAGGCCTTGAGCAGCAGCCGGTAGAGCGAGTCGTACTTCTGGAACAGCGGCGTCTGGTCGACCGGCGGCAGCGAGGCGATGTAGGTGCTCTGGTAGCCGCGGAACTCCATGCACAGCACGGTCAGGGTGCGCCCGATCGTGTAGATGTCGGAGGCGACCGACGGTCCGACGACCGGCACCTCGGGCGCCTGGTAGCCGGTGGTCCCGTAGATCGCCGAGTCGAGGTCGTCGAGCCGTCGTACGCCGCCGAGGTCGATCAGCTTGACCGCGTCGCCGACCTGGATGATGTTGTCCGGCTTGAAGTCGCAGTAGACCAGGTTGAGGTCGTGGAGGTACTGGAACGCCGGCAGGATCTCGATCAGGAAGGCGATCGCCTGGTCGACCGGGAGCGCGTCGTAGTTCCCGCCGGCCGCCTGCATCCGCTGCTTGAGCAGCTGCTTGAGGGACGTGCCGCCGACGTACTCCATCACGATGTAGCCGGCGCCCTCGTGGGTGACGAAGTTGTAGATCTCGACGATCAGCGGGTGCTCGACCTGCGCCAGGAACTGCCGCTCGGCGATCGCGGCCGCCAGCGCGTCCGGGTCCCCGGAGTTCAGCAGGCCCTTGAGCACCACCCAGCGGTCGGAGACGTTGCGGTCCTGCGCGACGTAGATCCAGCCGAGGCCACCGTGGGCCAGGGCGCCGGCGACCTCGTACTGGCCGCCCACCAGGTCGCCCGCCTTGAGCTTCGGCGTGAACGAGAACGGCGCGCGGCACTTCGGGCAGAAGCCCTCGGTGCGGCCCGGCTGCCCGTCACGGGAGCGGCCGACCGGTGCCTCGCAGATCGGGCAGTTGCGGCGCTCCTCCGGGACCACCGGGTTCTTCATGATCGCCAGCGCGGCGTCGACCGCCGGGACCGGCGGGATCGAGGTCATCCCGGCGCCAGCCGGGCACCGCGCAGCCGGGTCGAGGAGGTGCCGACGCGCCGGGTGATCTTGGTGCCGCCGGCCGCCGCGCGCGCCGACCCGAGCGCGGTCGAGGCCAGCCGGTTGGAGGCGCGCGACGACGTCGACGCGTCTGGCCACGCCGGCGGGAGCGCGGCCGACGGGTCCGGCCGACCGCGCCGCCGGGGAGCGTCGCGCCGGGTGATCCGCAGACGTCGCAGTAGCCGTCCACGATGGTCCCGGTGCAGCCGGGCTGGGTGCACGCACCCGCCCGGGCGCCGATGCGCGCTTCCGGTCGCCGGGTGGCGCGCCGCGGCCCAGGCCGACGGCGGGGCCGCGGGAGACCCGCAGACGTCGCAGTAGCCGTCGAGGATCTGGCCGGTGCAGCCCGGCTGGGTGCAGGCGCGCGGGCCTGGCGGCTGTCATCGGGGTGCCTCGACGTTCGGTCCGGACCGTTGGCCGGCGAGGTAGGCCTGGTAGGCCGCGATCAGGGCGCGGGCCCGGGGGATGTCGGCCGGTTGCCGCGTCGAGGACCTCCGTGCCGCGGCGCTGCAGGTCGCCGAGGTCCTCGAGCGCTGCGGCCGGCACCCGGAGGGCGGCGGCCTTGGCGGCGTACGCCTCCAGCCGGCCGCGCAGCTCCTCGAGCTCGGCCAGGGCCTGCGCGTAGGCCTCCTGGGCCATCGTCATCGCCCGGCCGACCGCGTCTAGCCGGACGAGGTAGGCGTCCACCGCCTTCGGGTTCGCGGGGTACGGGCCCAGCGCCGCCACGTCGGGTACGGCGAACCGGGGAGCCGGCATGACCTCGGCGACGCACCGCGCCGCGAGGATGCGCAGCGCCGCGCCTCGGGCCTCCAGCTCGCTGCGCAGCGCCCGGGCACGGGTCTCGTCGTGGGCGTCGGCGCGACGGTTGGCCGCGCCGACGATCAGGTCGCGCTCGGCGCGGGCCACGTCGCTCTCCAGCGGGCCGACCAGGCCGCCGACGTTGGCGCCCCGGCGAGC
>CAWCPT010000008.1:0-240834 GCA_963797525.1 uncultured Actinomycetota bacterium | reverse complement strand
CGACCGGTCCGGAGGCGGCGGCGATCCGCTCGCGGATGATCTCGCGGAAGCGCGGGTCCGAGGTGTACTGCGCGATGCCCTCGCCCTGGGCGAAGGGCAACGACCCCAGGGTCAGGTCCTGGGGACGCCAACCGAGTGTCGTGGTGTCCAGCGTGACGACCAGCGCCTTCGCACCACACGCCTCGGCCCGGTGGATCATCGAGTCCACCAGCGGCTCGTCGGTGGACCAGTAGAGCTGGTACCAGAAGGGCGTGTTCCCCATCGAGCGCGCGGTGTCCTCCATCGGGCTGCAGCCCTGCGAGGAGAAGACGTACGACGTCCGCGGCAGCCGCCGCACCGCTGGCGATGTGCACGTCGCTGTCCGGCGTGACCAGCGCACCCGCACCGACCGGGGCGAGCAGCACCGGCGACCGCAGGTCGGTGCCGAGGACGGTGGTGGTCAGGTCACGTGTCGTCGTGCCGTGCAGCATCCGCGGCACGATCCGCCAGCGCTCGAAGGCCTCCCGGTTGTGCCGCATCGTCGCCCCCGAGCCGGCCCCACCGTCGACGTACGCCCTGGCCTTGCTCGACATCGCCCGGTGGGCGGCCTGCTCCAGGAGTGCCGGGTCCACCGGCACCGAGGGGGCTCGGCCGAGGACCCCCGCGGAGTAGATCGCCCCCTGCCGCTCCCTACCGGCTCCGATCGGCGGCCGGCCACCCTCGGGCGGGGCGGTCGACTCGCGGCTGTCGGTGGTGGTCATGGGCTGTCTCCGTCGCGCCGAGGGTCGGGGTGCACAGGGCGATTGCATCGCTTCGCGGGACCACGCGCAACCGGGCATAGGTGCGGCCCGCGCTTGGTTGTCCCCTCATGACCCGAGGAAAGCTGATCCCTGATGAGTCCCACCCGATCACCGTCACGCCCACGCCGGGGCGGGTGCGGGTCGTCGTGGGCGAGACCGTCATCGCCGAGTCCGACTCGTCGCTGACCCTGCAGGAGGCGTCGTACCCGCCGTGCAGTACGTGCCGCTGGCCGACATCGATCCCGCCGCCCTGACCAGGACCGAGACCTCGACGTACTGCCCGTTCAAGGGCGACGCGTCGTACTACTCGGTGAGCACCCCGAGGGCACCGTCGTCGACGCGGGCTGGACCTATGACGATGCCTACGACGCGGTCTCGGAGATCACGGCGCACGTGGCGTTCTACCCGGACCGCGCCACGGTGACCGTCGAGGGCTGACGCCCGGCTCCACACCAGGTTCGGGCGTTTCGCCTGGACTTCGGCGTCTCGCAATTACGCTGATGACTGCGTGGTCGTCCCGGTACCTCGGGGAGGGGTGCCGGGACGGCTGCCGCACAGGGCTTCGGTCCCTCAGGCGCAGGGGACGACGGCCACGGCGCAGTCGGCGTGCTCCACCACCGAGGCCGCCACCGACCCGAACAGCCGGTGGCGGGTGTGACCCGGGGACGTGCGCGCCCACGACGATCAGGTTCATCCGCTCGCCGACTCGCACCAGCGCCTCCTGGGGGAGACCGCGCAGGACCTCGGTGGTGGTCCTGACGTCGGGGTACTTCTCGCGCCATCCCGGCGATCGCCTCGGCCAGTGCCAGGCGCTCGCTCTCCGGGTCGATGAAGGACTCGGCGACGAGGTGGGCCCCGAGGGCATCGGACTGCTGGTCCCAGCCGCAGTGCAGGATCGTCATGGGGAGGTCGCG
Source organism: uncultured Actinomycetota bacterium (assembly GCA_963797525.1). Taxonomy (GTDB): domain Bacteria; phylum Actinomycetota; class Actinomycetes; order Propionibacteriales; family Nocardioidaceae; genus Marmoricola. The sequence goes on along the minus strand of CAWCPT010000008.1, from coordinate 239,141 downwards.
CAAGGACGCCTCGCGGTAGGCGAACTCGAGGACGGTCCTCGACTCCGGGGTGGCGTCGATCCCGACGAGGACCCCGTTGCGGACGAGGCCGCGCTTGCCGGGCCGATGGATGACGACCGGGCAGTGCGCGTGCCGCACGAGCGCCGCACCGACGGACCCGAGCAGCAGGCTGCGCAGCTGGCCTCGTCCGCGCGATCCCAGCACCACCATGGCGGCGTCGTGCGACAGCTCGAGCAGCACCGCACGCGGGTCAGCGACGCGGAGCACCAGGTCCACCTCGATGTCGGGCGCGACCCGTGCGACCTCGGCAAGGGCATCGTCGAGCACCTGCTGCCCCTCGCGTCGCAGCAGGGTCTCGGCGTCCGGCTGGTAGACGACCGCAGCGTCCAGGTAGGCGGGAGACGCGACGTGCACCGCGTGCACCAACGTCAGCGTGCGGTGCTCGACCACGCTCTGCTCCACGGCCCAGTCGAGGGCACGCATCGACTGCTCCGAGGCATCGATGCCGACGACGATCGTTCCTTGCTCGGTGCTCATGGTGGCTCCTCGGGGTGAGAACGAGACCGACCGCCCTGGTGGACGGCCGGTCGCTGTCCGGTCTGGTCGGGACTAGCGGAGGGCGGGGTGCCGCTCCACCACGTCGATGCGGGACCACCGGCGGCCGAGGCCCCAGGTGTTGCCTGCGCCGAGCAGGGCCAGGGCGACGACGGTGAGGGCGCCGAGGATGTGGTCGTCGATCACGGGGTTGGTGTCCGGCGGCAGCGCCACGGTCCACATCATCAGGTACATCACGGCTCCGGCCGTCGCGGCGAAGCGCATGGCCACCCCGAAGGTCAGCGCGAGGCCGATGCCGAGCAGACCCAGCATGAAGAGCCAGTTGACCCAGGTGTCGCCGGCGATCGAGTGGTAGAAGCCCTCGAAGGGGCCCTTGGCGCCGAAGGCGAGAAAGCCCTGCGTCGGGTTCCCGCCGTGGATCCAGGCGGCCGGACCGAACCGGTCGGTGGCGCCGCCGTCCGGGCTGACGCCCGTGCTGAAGCCGAGCGCGAAGGTCTTGTCCAGGAACGCCCACAGGAACGTGAGCCCGAACGCGATCCGAAGGGCGGCCAGGACTCGACGGGTGACGGAGGGGAGCCGGTCGGCGGCGGTGTCGCGGGTCGTGACGTCGCTGCCGTCCTGGGCAGGGGTGGAGCTGGTGGGTCCGTGGGTGACAGCCATGACGGCCAACCTCCTGGGTCGGGGGAACTTCCTCGTGCCTCGAGCCTCCCGCGGGACGGGGGTGTGGCAGCAGGGCTGATGGTCACCGGCTGACGGGTCTGAGGTCCCTGTCTCCTGGGCGGGGTGGCACCGAGCTGTGCTGGCTGCCCCCCGGCTCTCCGGACGTCCATCTCCATCATGGCGCCCGCGATCAGCAGCGAGTCGGCGTCATTGTTGCGAGCGTCGACGTCGCAGGCGAGCTCGGACTTCAGGTGCTCGGCGAGCTCGAGCAGCGAGGACCACTCCACCGGGGTGAAGTCGGGCTCCTTGACGAAGCTCCTGCCTTCCATGCTGGGTCTCGGTCGGGGTGTCGTGGTCTCAGGCCACTGCTTCTCTCTCGATCGGACAGGTCATGCACCGCGGACCACCACGACCGCGTCCCAGCTCGGAGCCGACCACGGGGATGATCTCGATCCCTTCGTCAGTGAGGTAGCGGTTGGTGGTGGTGTTGCGCTCGCACGCGAGGACCACGCCCGGGAGACGGAGAGGAAGTCGTTGCCGTGGTCCCGCTGCTCTCGCTGCGCGCCCATCTTGTCGATCGGTGTCCGCAGCACCCTGACCTTGTCGAGCCCGAGGGCCTCGGCGACGGCCGGGAAGAGGTCGGCGTTCTCCGCATGCGGTGATCCAGTAGAGCCACGCCTGGCTGAACCCGAACCCGTTCCCGAAGGCGGCCCGGGCGTAGGCGTGGGCCCACCTGCGGAGGGGACGCGGCGTGAGAGCACCGCGAACATCGACGCCAGGGCGACGGCGCCGACGGTTGCGAGGCCCATGGCGACGAGACTGATCGGGCCGTACGACGCGATCGCGTGCGGGAGGCTGAAGATGCCGACCCCGATGATGCTGCCCATGACGAGCGCCGTCGACTGGGGCAGTCCCAGCCCTGACGACTCGGGTGCGGTCTTGGGGTTCTGCGGTGCCGTGGCAGGCGGATCGGTGAGCTGGGTCATGACTTCTCCTCGGGTCTGTGCTCATCGGACCGGGCTGCCGCACCCATCGGTACGGGCCGAAGCCCCAGCTGCCCACCAAAGGTCCCGGCAGTGGCACGCCTGGTCAGGCCTGGAGCACGTCGGCCAGGGGGCGACGCGGCGTGCGCGAGAGAAGCGGGTCGGAGATCTCCTGCCAGCCGACGCGCACCAGCAGCTGCGGGTGCGCCATGCCCCCGAACACCTCGTGACGCAGGCCCAGTCGGGTCTCCTCCACCTCGATGACCTGGCTCAGCGGGACGATCGAGAGACCGTCCCGCGTGGCGGCGAGCCACAGGGCGCTGAGTGCCTGTCCGGCCTGGAGCCAGGCCCGCTGGTCGTCCTCGGACGTGCAGACGAAGAGCAGGCCGTCCGGCCCGGTGACCTCGTGCTGGTCAGGTTCGGTCCGGTCCACGGGGCCGGTCCGGCTCACGGACAGGGCGCGATCCAGCAACAGCTCAGTTCTGCGCCGCGCAGGCACGTCGGTGACGGGCACCACGGAAGCACCCCACCCGTCCCCGGCCCGGGCCAGGCGCCCGAGACGTTCGCCCGGGACCGGCCACGAGGTGAACCTGCGACGATCGGTGCGGCGCTGGCCGATCAGGTCGAGGATCTCCAGTGCGTCCGGAGCGGGAGCTCCGGGGAGAGCTCGATGCGCGCGAGCAGGTCGGGGTCGGGCGACGGCATCAGGGTGATCTCGGGCGTGAGTCCCAGGGCGCCCGCGGTCACGATGCCGTGGTGCAGGGCGGCGCCGCAGCTGAGCGCGAGGTTGCGGCGATCGGCGTCCCCGGGCCCTTGTTGCCGAGTGCGGTCAGCAGAGAGCTCGATCGTGTCGGTCCCGACGATCCGCCACCGCCAGGGCTGCGAGTTGCCGACGCTCGGCGCCAGGCAGGACACCTCGACGAGCCGCCGCGACAGGTCCGCGGACGGGGTGCTCATGGCTCACCGGACCTCGACGGCCACGACACCGGTGACGGTCTGCGCCGCGACCTCGGCGATCGAGCGATCCAGGGGGGTCTTCGGGCCGTCGATGCCGACGATTCCGTCCTGGACCCCGACCACCCAGTCCCGGTGCCCGATCGAGGTGAGCAAGGCCGTCACGTCCTGCGCGAGCAGGTCGTCGCTCCGGGCGCGGACGCGTATCAGGTCGCTGCGGCTGATCATGCCGACGACCCGCTGCGCGTCGTCGACCACGGGCAGGCTCTTCAGGCTGTGGGTTGTCATCAGCTCCGCGACCTCGGCCACGTCCGTGGACTCGTGCACGGTGGTCGCTGGGGAGGTCATCACCTCGGAGACGAGCACGGCCGGCCGGGAGGGACGCTGCGTCGGGAGCAGGTGCGCCCTGGCGTCGGACGCGAACGTGCCGCGGATCAGGTCCGCCTCGCTGACCACCCCGCAGATCCTGCCGTCCGCATCGACCACCGGCAGCACCGAGATGCTTCTCTCCGCGAGGACCGTAGCGGCATCCTTGAGATGCACGTCGGCGAGGACGCTTGCCGGTTCTCGGGTCATCACGTCGTGCACGAACATCGTCGTCGGTCCTTCGGGGTCGCGGTTCAGGACAAGGTCTTGGGTGGCACTGGTCCGAGCCTGACGCTGCCCCGGCTGCCACAGCAGGGACGAAGGTCCCGACACATCGGGCCATCTCGGCAGGAGTCTCCGCGTCGCGGACGGGCTAGGTTCGAGACATGCCCGACAAGCCGCCCGCCACCGAGACCGACCCGATCCGGGTCTACCTCCTCGACGACCACGAGATCGTGCGGCGTGGCATCCGTGAGCTGCTCGAGAGCGAGGGCGACATCGTCGTCGTCGGCGAGTCGGGTTCGGCCGCCGAGGCGACGCGTCACATCCCGGCTCTCCGTCCCGACGTCGCCATCCTGGACGGCCGGCTTCCGGACGGGTCCGGTGTCGACGTGTGTCGTGAGATCCGTTCGCGCGACCCACGGATCGCGGCACTGATCCTGACGTCGTACGACGACGACGAGGCGCTGTTCTCCGCGATCATGGCCGGTGCGGCGGGCTACATCCTGAAGCAGGTCGGCGGCAACGACTTCGTGGACAGTGTCCGCCGGGTCGCTGCGGGACAGTCGATGCTCGACCCGGGCGTGACGGCAAGGGTGCTGGAGCGGGTGCGGACCGGGCCACGCGCCGACCCCGCTCTCGAGCAGCTGACGACCCAGGAGCTGCGGATCCTCGAGCTGATCGGTGAGGGGATGACCAACCGTCAGATGGCGGAGGCGATGTTCCTGGCCGAGAAGACCATCAAGAACTACGTCTCCTCGATGCTGGCCAAGCTGGGCCTCGAGAGCCGGACGCAGGCTGCCATCTTCTCGCTCAAGCACCAGCAGGACTGAGGCTTGGCAACGACCGGGGAGAGCACAGGCGTGCCGGACGACGGCAGGGAGATGCAGGACCGGCTGCGGTTGCTGATCGACGCCGTCGTGTCGATGGCGGCGGACCTGACCCTGGACGCCGTACTCGCCCGGATCGTGGAGATCGCCCGGGAGCTCACCGGGGCCCGGTACGCCGCTCTCGGCGTCCTCGGGTCCGGGCCGGACAAACGGCTCCGCACGTTCGTGCACCACGGGATGAGTCCCGTGCAGGTCAGTGAGATCGGCTCGCTGCCCACCGGGCACGGGCTCCTGGGGCTGCTCATCGATCGCCCCGAACCCGTGCGGCTCCACGACATCGCCAGCCATCCGCGGTCCTTCGGATTCCCACCACACCACCCGCCCATGAGCTCGTTCCTGGGGGTGCCGGTCCGGATCAGGGAGCAGGTCTTCGGCAACCTCTACCTGACCGAGAAGGAAGGGGAGGGTGACTTCACCCAGCACGACGAGGACGTCACCGTCGCCCTGGCTGCCGCGGCCGGTGCGGCGGTCGAGAACGCGCGTCTCTACGAGGAGGTCGGGCGGCGGGAGGCCTGGCTGGCTGCCACGGCGGAGATCACCGGCCTGCTGTCCCGCAAGGACCCGGACAAGGATCCGCTCGAGCTGATCGCCGATCGCGCCCGGGAGGTGGCCGCCGCTGATGTGGCCTGGATCGTCGTGCAGTCCGGCGACGAGCTGGCCGTGCGGGCGGTGTCCGGCCCGTCGGTCTCCCTCGCGGACGTCGCCGGTCTCTCGCTTGATCCGTCGTTGTCCAGGGAGGTCCTCAGGACGGGGGAGTCGATCACGCTCGAGGACATGGAGTCGGACAGCCGCGCCGCACCGATGTCGCACATCGAGGGGTGGCCCGAGGTCGGACCGGCGATCCTGGTCCCGTTGCGCGCGCGGGACGTCGTCGTCGGCGCACTCGCGCTGGCCTGGACCCCTGAGAACGCGGAGCTCTTCCACCAGGTGGACCCCCGGCTACCCGCCAGCTTCGCGGAGCAGGCTGCCCTGGTGCTCCTGGTCCAGCGATCGCGCGAGGCCGAGCAGCGCCTGGCTCTCTTCGAGGACCGCGACCGGATCGGCCGCGACCTGCACGACCTGGTGATCCAGCGTCTCTTCGCCGTCGGACTGGGGTTGCAGGCGGTGAGCCGCGGTGTGCAGGAGCCGGGGACGAGGCAACGCATCGAGGCGGCGGTCGAGGACCTGGACTCGACCATCAAGGACATCCGTCGGTCCATCTTCGCCCTCGGGGCCTCCGAGGGGGCCGCCGACCTGCAGACCGAGCTGACCCGCTTGGTGGACCGGGCGGCCGCGACCCTCAAGTTCCGTCCGACGTTGCGGCTCGAGGGGCCGGTGCGGACCCTGGTCGGCGACGACGTGGCGCCGCACCTGCTGGCGGTCCTCGCCGAGGCGTTGTCCAACGCTTCCAGGCACGCTCAGGCGAACAACGTGGCTGTCAGCATCAGCGCAGATGACGCGCTGCGCCTGATCGTGGCGGACGACGGCGCAGGCTTCTCGCCCGACGTCAGGGAGAGCGGGCTGCGGAGCATGCGCGATCGTGCCGAGCGGCTCGGTGGGTCGTGCCTCGTGGAGTCGTCCGGACGCGGCACGACCGTCACCTGGACGGTGCCCCTCGGCTGAGGAGGTCAGGCCGATCGGTGACGGTCACGGCGTCGCGTCGGCCAGCGCCTTCTGGAGCACGCGCATCTCTTCCTGCAGGTAGTCGGCCATCCGCTCGAGGTCGGGCACCAGCTCGCGGCACGCGATCAGCCCGAAGTGCATCTGGTCCCGGTAGCTCATCACCGTGATGTTGAGGCCCTGGCCGTCAGCGATGGCGGACAACGGGTAGTAGGCGAGCAGCTCTGCACCGGCGTAGTAGAGCGGGATCCGCGGTCCCGGCACGTTGGAGATGATCAGGTTGAACGGGTTGATCCGCTCGAGCAGCCGTAGCCGTGCACTGAGGCGGGCGGCCTGACCCGCCAGCGCGGGCATGGCGAACTGGGTGACGTCGCTGAGCAGATCGGCAGGCATGGCTCCGTGCTGGCTCTTGGCCTTCGCGGTGGCCTCGGAGACCGCCATCAGCCGTGCCAGCGGTTCGTCGAGGTGCGTCGGCAGCGTGGCGAGCATGGCCGAGACCCTGTTGCCGCCGGCGCCCTTCTCCTCCTCGCTCCGCACCGAGACCGGGATGGCGGTGACGAGCGGTTGCGCCGGCAGGGCGTCGTGGTCCAGCAGCCAGCGACGAAGAGCGCCGGCGCACAGCGCCATCACCACGTCGTTGACGGTCACGCCCGCTGCCTTCTTGACCTCCTTGGCGTCCGTCAACGAGACGTCCCGGAAAGCCCACCGCCGGTGCGGGGTGATCGGCCGGTTCCACGGCGTGGCCGGCGCGCGCAGTCCCGTGCGCTCGAGGGTGGCGGAGCGTCCCAGACGACGCAGCAGGAGGTCGTCGACGACCGGGATGCGGGGGAGCGACGTACTCCTCACCAGGGCAGGGGCGGCGCGCAGCAGGTCTGTCGAGACGCGTACGGCGCGGAGCGGGTGGCGTGACAGCGACACGGCACTGCGCGCGAGCAACCCGACCTGGGAGGGCATCGGCTCTCCGGCAGGCGGCTCCTCGTAGACCAAGGGAGGCGGCTTCGGTGAGGTGTCGAGCATCGTGCCGAGGATGTCGGCCCCCGAGACTCCGTCGATGGCGGCGTGGTGCACCTTCGTGTAGACGGCCATCCTGCCGCCGGCCAGGCCGGAGATCAGGTACATCTCCCAGAGCGGTCGGGTCCGGTCGAGGGGGCGTGCGTGCAACCGCGCCGCCTGCTCGGCCAGCATCGCGTCCGTGCCGGGGGGTGGGAGGGCGATCTCGCGGACGTGGTACTCGAGGTCGAAGTGGGGGTCCTCGATCCAGTAGGGCTGGTCGAGCCCGAACGGCACCGGCGCCAGCCGCCGTCGGAAGGGTGGCACGAGGTGCAGCCGGGAGCTGACCACGTCGCTCAGGCTCTGCAGCGTCAGCGGTTCGGGCGCCGTCGACGGGTCGACCACGCAGATGCTGGCGACGTGCCCGAACACGGCCGGGGTCTCGATCGCGAGAAAGGCGCCGTCCAGTCCCGTCAGCTGTTGCATCGTCGTCCTCCCCAGGTCGCCCGTGCTCCCTGGCTCGACGCTACGCGTCGGGGGGAGGCAGGAACAGGGTCGGCCGACTTCGCTGAGGGGAAGCTACCTCGTCACCGAGAAGCTCGAGCCGTCCCGGCCGCCGGCGACGAGGGGGTGTACCGGTGGCTGGTCGGCCCAGCGTTGCCAGGCGGCCTGGTCCCAGTGGGTACGTCGCGGCGACGGACGGGTGGAGACCCGGCGGGCGCGGCGGTCACGGAGCGCCGTCCAGAGCACGAACGGGTGGGCGAACAGTGTCGGGGAGTGGCTGAGCTGGCTCATGCCGACAACGTAGGAATGAGGCGGGCTCCCGAGCATCGGGCAAAGCCTCAGTTCCGGGAGGACGTGGACCCAGGTCAGTCCTTGGACTGCCTCATCCGCACCAGGGCGTACACGACCCCGGCCGCGACGATCGTCACCAGCGTCCAGATCAGGATCAGCCAGCGGTCGTGCGGCTCCGCCTCGACGAGGGGAGCGACTCCCGCGACGAGGACGGCGACCGAGACCAGGAAGGCGAAGAAGATGCCCCGCGTCTCGCTGAGCAGCTGCGACTCCTGGTGCTCGAGCTGGTGCTGCTGGATGTCCGCGATCCGCTCGAGCATCTCCAGCGTGGTGGTGGCCTGCTCGACGTCGTCCTCGAACGATCCGAGCGACTCGTCCTCGGCTGCCGACGCCTCGGCCTCGGGCGAGGCCGGGGTCGTGCCTCCGGTCGGTGTCCTGGTCGGCGTCTGCGTCGACTCCTCCGTCGACGTCTCGCCGGTCGCGGGATCCCACTCGGTGGTGAGCTCCGGAAAGTTCTCCCGGGCACGGCGTGCCTGCTCGGCCAGGCGTTGCTGGGTGCGCGCGAAGGAGCGCCGCATCTGGGGGTCGAGGTTGCCCGGGCCGCCACCCTTGGCCCGACGCAGGGTGGCGTCGAGGCGATCGGTCGTCGGCTGCATCACGTCACGCAACGCGGCGTCGAAGGCAGCCTGCTCCGGGGGACTGAGGATGCCGTTCCCCGGTTGCGACAGCTGACGGATCGTGCGGAAGCCGAGCCGCCGCACGGTCTCGGCGGTGAACTCGTCGGGCAGGTCGGCACGGGACACGGTGTGGCGACCGGGACGCTCGGGTGGGGTCACCCTGCGATTCTCCCCACACTGCTCAGGTCGGGTGCTCACGTGGGTGCGTCTACGACCACCTCGGCGCACCGTGCGTGCAGCTCGGGGTTGTCGATGTCGGCGACCAGGATCACGGCCGCGGCACCGTCGCCCGGGATGCCCAGCGCGGCCGCGTGGAGCAACGCGCGTACGGTCAGCTCCCTCATCCCCGTCCTCGCGGCGAGCTCGCGCAGCGCGTCGACCCATCGCCGGGTGTCCGGGTGACGGTGTCGCCGTCCGAGCTCGCAGAGGGCGTCGAGGATGTGGGCGTCCAGCCACACGTACGGATCCGCGAGCCGGTTGCTCCGGACGCGTGCCTCGCGCAACAGGTCGAACGCACGGTCGGTCTCACCTGCGGCCTCGGCAACCAGGGCCAGGCCGCGCGCGGTGACGCCCTCCCAGCAGGGGTCGCCGAGCTGGCAGGCGCGGGCGAAGGCCTGGTGCAGCGTCTCGTCGGCACGGCCGGCGTCGCCGCGGGCAAGGTGGACGGCGCCCTGGAACGCCTGTGGCCACGGGAGGAACGAGAGCCAGTGCTCGCGCTCGGCGAGCTCGACCGCCGCGGCGAGACGGACCTCGGCCTCGTCCAACCGCCCACGCAGCAGGTCGATCCGACCTCGCATGGAGTGCGCGTAGGCCTCGCGTCGCGGCTGACCGGCCTCACGTGCGCAGACCAGCGCCTGGTCGAGCAGCGCGATCGCGCTCGGGTAGCTCGCCGTGTCGCTGTGGACCGAGCCGAGGTACGTCGTGACCTTGGCCAGCTCGGGCGGGGAGCCGTCGGCCAGCTCGAGAGCGTCGCCGAGCCAGAGCTCCGCCCGGTCGTAGCGTCCACGCAGGAAGTCGACGTATCCCAGCTCGGCCCGAGCGTGGGCAGCACTGACCCGGTCGGCGGTCTCCGTGGCCAGCCGGTCCGCCTCGTGCAGGTGCGCCGTTCCCTCCTCGTCGAGGCCGCCCAGGGAGTGGATCAACGTCTCGGCGAGCACTTGTCGGGCACGGACCCGGAGAGCTGGTGTCTCACCCGCGTCAGCGAGCCGGACCGCGCTGCGCAGGGAGGCCAGGCCCGGATCGCGAGCCCCGGCAGCGACGGCGGCGGAGCCGGCCTCGATCACGGCCTCGATCGAGGCGTCGGTCACCGTGTCCTCCCGCTGGTGCCGGCGCTCCTGCAGCGCAGCCTCCACGGCGATGCCCGGCTCGACGCCCAGCTCGCGCTGGAGGAGATCGCGCCACGCGGCGTACTGCTGCTCCGCGGCCGCGTCGTCGCCCGCCAGCCGGTAGAGCCGGACGAGCAGGGCCTGGTGGTTCTCGTCGAGCGGGCTCATCGCCGCCGCGCGTACGGCGAACCCTCGCGCCCGGTCGAGCGCTCCCCGCGCCATCAACCCGAGTGCGGCCTCGTGGAGGATCGTCTCGGCGGCGGCGGCGAACCGGCTGCGCTCGGAGAGCAGCCAGGACTCGAACGCGGGAGCCCCGCTGATCTCGACGCCGTCCAGCAGCTCGGATCCCAGCCCGAGCACCTCGACCCCGGCGGCCCACGAGTCGTGCGTGAGCACGTCGACGTCGACGGTCGCGTCGGCAGGGAGCCGCAGCACCACCGGATCGCCGTCCAGCGTGATCTCGTCGCCGAGGCAGCGCCGGATCTCCGCCAGGCTCCAGCGGAGCGCCCGAAGCGGGTCGTCGGCCTCGGCGAACAGCAACCCGGCCAGCTGGCTGCGCGTCGGGGTCCCCTCGGCGAGCAACAGGTAGGCCAGCAGTGCCCAGCTCTTGCGGCTGCGGAGCCGGTAGCCCTCGTCGCCGGCCCGCGTCGATCGTGGGACGGCCCAGGAGCCGGATCGCGAGACCGCGCTGGGACATGTGGTCAGCGTGGCACGTGCGGGCCCCGGTGGGCAGACCCGGCCGTTCGCGTTCGGCCGGACCCGCCTCCCGGGACCTCAGGAGTGCTCGGAGACGCTGTAGATCTCGTCCGCGACGAGACCGTGGGCCTCACGGTGCACGGTGTTGGCCGCCTCCGCGTCGGGTGCCTCGACGAGGCAGAAGATCTTGCCCGCCTCCTCGTCCACCCAGTAGCGGAGGTAGTCCACGCCGTGCGGCCCCTGCGTCTTCCGGTCCGCCTCGTGCGCGGCCGCGACGTCCGTCGCGGAGACCCCGCCCTCGATGGTGTGCGTGTCCATGAACAGTGCCATCTCTGGCTCCCATCAGTTGTCGACCGGCGCTCGTCGCCGGCCTTGGTTGCCCCACGACACAACGAAGGCGTGTGAGGCAGCGTTTGACGGGTTCTCGACGTCCGTCGAGCTCGGCCGGTTCGCGCCCAATCTTGACCGTTTCCAGAAAAGGGACCAAGATCGGGGCGTGCCCCCAGCCCCGGAGCTCGAGACAAAGCTGCGTGGGGCATCCCTGCGCGTGACGCGTCCGCGGCTGGCCGTGCTGCAGGCGGTGCGCGACCACCCGCACGCCGACACGGACTCGATCATCGGCGCTGTGCGAGCCGATCTCGGCGAGGTCTCGCACCAGGCCGTCTACGACGTGCTGCGCGTGCTGACCACCGCCGGACTCGTACGCCGGATCCAGCCCTCCGGCTCGGTGGCCCGCTACGAGACCCAGCTCGACGACAACCACCACCACGCGGTGTGCCGCTCGTGCGGCGTCATCGCCGACGTCGACTGCGCCGTCGGCCACGCCCCCTGCCTGACCGCCTCCGAGGACCACGGCTTCACGATCGACGAGGCCGAGGTCGTCTACTGGGGCCTGTGCCCCGCCTGCGCCACCCAGAGTTCCTGAACCACACCAGCCGGAAGGAAAGTCATGCCTGAGCACCACGATGCCGTCGTCGGCGAGATGAACGAGGAGGCCGGTGAGCCGAGCGCGAGCCAGTGCCCGGTCGGCCAGGACCGCGCGCCGTACCCCGTCGAGGGCGGGAGCAACCGCGGGTGGTGGCCCAAGCGTCTGAACCTGAAGATCCTGGCCAAGAACCCGGCGGTGGCCAACCCGCAGGGGGACTCGTTCGACTACGCCGTGGCGTTCGCCAGCCTCGACCTCGCCGCTGTGAAGCAGGACATCGCCGAGGTGCTGACCACCTCGCAGCCGTGGTGGCCCGCGGACTTCGGCCACTACGGGCCGTTCATGATCCGGATGGCCTGGCACAGCGCCGGGACCTACCGGATCAGCGACGGCCGGGGCGGTGCCGGCGCCGGCCAGCAGCGCTTCGCACCGCTCAACAGCTGGCCCGACAACGGCAACCTGGACAAGGCCCGTCGGCTGCTGTGGCCGGTGAAGAAGAAGTACGGCCAGAGCCTCTCCTGGGCCGACCTGATCGTGCTCACCGGCAACGTCGCGCTCGAGTCGATGGGCTTCCAGACCTTCGGCTTCGCCGGCGGCCGCGAGGACGTCTGGGAGCCCGACGAGGACGTCTACTGGGGCCCGGAGACCGAGTGGCTGGGCGACGAGCGCTACACCGGTGACCGCGACCTCGAGAACCCTCTCGCTGCCGTCCAGATGGGCCTGATCTACGTCAACCCCGAGGGCCCCAACGGCAACCCGGACCCGCTGGCCGCGGCCCGGGACATCCGTGAGACCTTCCGCCGGATGGCCATGAACGACGAGGAGACCGTCGCGCTGATCGCCGGGGGTCACACGTTCGGCAAGACCCACGGTGCGGCCGACCCGGACGAGTACGTCGGGGCCGAGCCGGAGGGTGCCGGCCTCGAGGAGGTCGGGCTGGGCTGGAAGAACTCCTTCGGCTCCGGGCACGGTGCCGATGCGATCACGAGCGGGCTCGAGGTCACCTGGACGACGACGCCGACCCAGTGGAGCAACGACTTCTTCGACCACCTCTTCGGCTTCGAGTGGGAGCTCACCAAGAGCCCGGCCGGCGCCCACCAGTGGCAGCCCAAGGACGGCGCCGGAGCGGACGCCGTCCCGGGCCCGGAGGAGGGCTCGGCCAGGCGCGTCCCGACCATGCTGACGACCGACCTCTCGCTGCGGTTCGACCCGGTCTACGAGCCGATCTCGCGCCGTTTCCACGAGAACCCGGCGGAGTTCGCCGACGCCTTCGCCCGTGCGTGGTTCAAGCTCACGCACCGCGACATGGGCCCGATCGACCGCTACCTCGGGCCGGAGGTGCCGCAGGAGACGCTGCTGTGGCAGGACCCGGTCCCCGAGGTCACCCACGAGCTGGTCGGAGCCGAGGACATCGCCGCGCTGAAGGCGCAGGTGCTCGAGTCCGGGCTGTCCGTCTCGCAGCTGGTCTCCACCGCCTGGGCGTCGGCCTCGACGTTCCGCGGCAGCGACAAGCGCGGCGGCGCGAACGGTGGCCGCATCCGCCTGGAGCCGCAGAACGGCTGGGAGGTCAACGACCCCGACGAGCTCGCGACGGTGCTGCGCACCCTCGAGGGCATCCAGGAGTCCTTCGGCTCCGGCGGGAAGCAGATCTCCCTGGCCGACCTGATCGTCCTGGCCGGCAGCGCCGGCGTGGAGCAGGCCGCCAGGGCCGCCGGCCACGAGGTCGAGGTCCCGTTCACGCCGGGACGCACCGACGCCTCGCAGGAGCAGACCGACATCGACTCGTTCTCGGCGCTGGAGCCGACCGTCGACGGCTTCCGCAACTACGTGGGCAAGGGCCAGCGGCTCCCGGGGGAGTACCTCCTGCTCGACCGGGCCAACCTGCTCACGCTGAGCGCCCCGGAGATGACCGTGCTCGTCGGTGGGCTCCGGGTGCTGGGTGCCAACGCGAACGGCTCCACGCACGGCGTACTCACCTCGCGCCCCGGCACGCTGACCAACGACTTCTTCGTGAACCTGCTCGAGCTGGGCACCACGTGGAAGGCCACGGACGACTCCCAGGAGACCTTCGAGGCCAGCAACGCCGCGGGCGAGGTCACCTGGACGGGCACGCGCGCCGACCTGGTCTTCGGGTCGAACTCCGAGCTGCGCGCCCTCGCCGAGGTCTACGCCAGTGACGACGCGCAGGCGAAGTTCGTGGCCGACTTCGTGGCGGCCTGGGTCAAGGTGATGAACCTCGACCGCTACGACCTGGGCTGACCGGCTCAGCCCGGCAACGGCTCCAGCACCGCAGGGTCGTCGGACGGAAGCCAGATGGGCGCCCGTCCGACGACGCTGGGTCGGAGCCAACCTCGCTGAGCCGACGTGTCGACGGCTGTCCTGACGAACGCGGTGGCCGACTCCGACGTCGTGTCCTCGCGCCACGCCACCCACCACGGGTAGACCGGCTGCAGCTCTGAGGGGCGGTGCACGGGGATGCCGTCGCCGGCGTAGCGCTGGGCATAGCTCTCGTACTCGAGGGTGAACGCTGACTGCTGGGCGCGCTTCACCGCAGCAAGGCAGTGACCGAACGTCCCCGGGTTGCCCAGCCAGCGCAGGGCCACGCGTGTCTGCCGCTCGAAGGCAGCGAGGTACTCGCCGTGCACGTTGAACAACGGCGAGCCGGTCGCGTCGGCGAACACCTCGACCGGCCGCTCGTGCAGGGAGGCGGTGTCCTTGGGGTGGTCGCCGGGCCGGCCGACGAGCAGCAGCGGCTCCAGCCTGATCAGCCGCCGCCGCCAGCCGTGCGGCCGCTCGGCCAGCATCTGCGGGGTGACGCGCAGGACGGCAACGTCGAGCTGTTCGGAGAGCAGCGCGTCGAGCTGGCGGGCGCTGTCCATCGAGCTCTCCACCAGCTGCACGCCCGCGAACTCGGTGGTGAACGCGTCGGCCACCTGGCGACTGGTCTCGAGCTCGAAGATGTGGGCGATGCGCACTGCGTTGTCGTCGGGGACCTGCCGCATCCGCTCGGCCAGGACGAGCAGCTGGCGGGCGTCGTCGAGGAACAGCTCACCTCGTGGAGTGAGCGCCACGTGCCGACTGTCGCGCACCAAGAGCTGCGTACCGAGATCGCTCTCGAGCTTGCGGATCTGCTTGGAGAGCGCGGGCTGGCTGATGTAGAGCTTCGCTGCCGCCCTGCCGAAGTGGAGCTCGTCGGCGACGGCGACGAAGTACCGCACCAACCGGATGTCCAGGTCCATGTCGTGCCCCCTCGCTGCTGGAAGGGCCCTCCCGGTCGACAAGGTAGCGGGAAGGCTCGGTCGTGGACCAGTGCGGTTATCGATCGCGACCAGATGGGTCTTGGACGCGGAGGGGTGCCGCGGTGTTGCGTCGTACCTGACAGCGCACTCGGGTCGCGCACAGCACCAGCCGCAAGGAGCCGAGGAGACCCATGTCCGGACTGCGCACCACGCTCGCCCGCACCCGCCCGTCCGCCCGCGGCGTGCTCGTCGCCCTCGTCTCCCTCCTGATGGTGCTGCTGGTCTCGGCGACCGCGGATGCGAGCAGGTCCGAACGCCAGCAGAACGGGCCGAAGCCGACGATCGTCCTGGTGCACGGTGCCTGGGCGGACTCCTCGAGCTGGAGCGGCGTCGTACGGCGTCTCCAGCGCGAGGGCTACACCGTCACCGTCCCGCCGAACCCGCTGCGCTCGCTGCCCGGCGACGCGGCGTACATCTCCGCCTTCCTGCACACGATCACCGGACCGGTGGTGCTGGTCGGCCACTCGTACGGCGGGGCGGTGATCTCGAACGCCGCCGTGGGCAACGCGAACGTCAAGGCGCTCGTCTACGTGAACGCCTTCATCCCTGACCAGGGAGAGTCCGTCCAGCAGCTCGCCGGCGCCCAGCCCGGTTCGGCGCTGGCCGTCGCCGACCCGACCACGGTGTTCAAGCTGGTGCCCTACCCCGGGGCACCTGCCGGTGACTTCGACGCCTACATCCTGCCCCACGTGTTCCGGACCGCCTTCGCCAACGACCTGGGGCCGAGGACCGCCGCGGTGCTGGCAGCGACGCAACGGCCCGCCACGCTGAGCGCGCTCGGCACCCCGTCCGGGCCGCCAGCCTGGAAGTCCGTCCCGAGCTGGGCCCTGGTCGGCACGCTCGACCGCGTCCTTCCGCCGACGGAGCAGCAGATCATGGCCACCCGCGCCGGGTCGCACATCACCCGGGTGAAGGCCTCGCACCTGTCGATGGTCTCCCGGCCCGGGTCGGTCGCCGACGTGATCACCGCAGCCGCCCGAGCCACCCACTGACCCTGCACACCCGCACCCGAAGGAGACGTCATGACTGAATCAAGGACCCCGGTGGTCTTCATCCACGGCCTGTGGCTGCACGCCACCAGCTGGGGGCCGTGGCTCGAGCTGTTCCGCGAGGCGGGATACGAGCCGATCGCTCCCGGGTGGCCGAACGAGCCGGCGACGGTCGCGGAGGCGCGCAACCAGCCCGAGCTCGTGGCCAACACGTCCATCGACGAGGCGGTGGCGCACTACGCGGCGTTGATCGAGGACCTCGACGCGCCACCGGTGATCGTCGGTCACTCCTTCGGGGGGCTGATCACCGAGAAGCTCATCGGCCAGGGCATCGGTGCGGCCGGCGTCGCCATCGACCCCGCCCAGATCAAGGGCGTGCTGCCGCTTCCCCTGTCCCAGCTGCGATCCGGCCTGCCGGCGCTCGGCAACCCGGCCAACCTGCACAAGTCCGTCGCGCTGACCCAGAAGGAGTTCCGCTACGGGTTCGGCAACGCACTGTCGGAGGAGGAGTCCGACGCCCTGTACGAGAAGTGGACGATCCCGTCGCCGGCACGACCCCTGTTCCAGGCCGCCGCGGCGAACTTCGCGCTCCACTCCGAGGCCAAGGTCGACACGGACAACGAGAGCCGCGGCCCGCTCCTGCTGATCTCCGGCACCGAGGACCACACGGTGCCGGACGTGGTGACGCGCTCGACCCTCAAGCAGTACCGCGACTCCGCGGCCGTGACCGAGCTGCGCCAGTTCGAGGGCCGCGGCCACTCCCTGACGGTGGACAGCGGGTGGAAGGACGTCGCCGATGCCGTCCTCGACTGGTTGAAGACCCAGGGTCACTGAGGCGACGGCCATGGATCTGGGACTCGAGGGCACGACCGCGGTCGTGACCGGAGCGAGCAGGGGGATCGGGCTGGCCATCACGCGCGCCCTGGTCGCCGAGGGGGTCCACGTGGTCGCCGGTGCGCGGGAGCAGAGCGCGGAGCTGGACGAGCTCGCCACGCAGGGCAGCGTCCAGACGGTGACGGTGGACCTGGGGACCGCCGCGGGACCGAACGAGCTGGTGGCCGCCGCCCTGGATCGCGGCGGACTCGACATCCTGGTCAACAACGTCGGCCAGGTCTCGCCCCGGGTGAACGGCTTCCTGATGGTGACCGACGACCAGTGGATGCACTCACTCACGCTCAACCTGATGGCGGCCGTCCGGACCACCCGGGCCGCGCTGCCGGCCATGCTGGCGGCGGGTCACGGCTCGATCGTGACGACCAGCTCGGTGAACGCGTTCCTGCCGGACCCGGGCGTGATCGACTACAGCGCGGCCAAGGCGGCGCTGACGAACTTCTCCAAGGCGCTGTCCAAGGAGGTGGGGTCTCGCGGCGTGCGGCTGAACACCGTCAGCCCGGGCCCGGTCGCCACGGACCTCTGGTTGGGCCACGGTGGTGTCGCGGCAGCCGTCGGCGAGGCCACCGGACGCGAACCCGCTGCCGTCGCGCGGGAGGCGGCCGACCAGTCCGTCACCGGTCGCTTCACCCGCCCCGACGAAGTGGCTGCGCTCGTGCTGGTGCTGGCCAGCGACCGCGCCTCGGGGAACGTCACCGGCTCGGACTTCGTGATCGACGGCGGCCTGACCACGCAGACCTGAACAAGCCCGGGGCCGCTGGCTAGGGTGACGAGCATGCGGATTCTTGTGGTGGGCGCCTCGGGTGTGCTGGGCCAGGCCGTGGTGGCAGCGCTGTCGGACCACGACATCGTCGAGGCCTCCAGGTCGGGCGACCACCGGGTCGACCTGCGGGAGCCGGACAGCATCGCCTCGATGTACGCCGAGGTCGGCGAGCTCGACGCCGTCGTCTGCACCGCGGGGGTGACGCCGTTCAAGCCGTTCGCCGATCTCGACCTCGCGGACTACCGATCCGGTCTGGACGACAAGCTGCTCGGCCAGGTCGAGCTCGTGCGCCAGGGCGTGGCACGCGTGCGGGCCGGAGGCAGCTTCACGCTCGTCAGCGGGGTGACGGCAGTCGAGGCCATCGAGACCGGAACGGTCTCCTCGATGGTCAACGGTGCGCTCGAGGCCTTCGTGCGCGTGGCGGCCACCGGTCTCCCGCAGGGACGGCGGATCAACGCCGTCAGCGCCACCGCCTTCATCGAGACCTGGGACGGCTACGCCGAGTTCTTCCCGGGCTTCGTCCCGGTCCCGGCCGCGGACGCCGCACGCGCTTTCGTCAAGTCGGTCGGCGGTGTCCAGTCCGGGCAGGTCTACCGCGTGGGGCACTAGCTCGGGACGCGGAACTCCCTGGCCAGCACGCCGCGGAGGTCGTCGATCATCTCCGGCACCCCGCCGCCCTTCTCGATGTAGCCGTGCGCGCCCGACGTGAGGGCCCGGTCGATGGCCCCGCTGGAGCCGGTGAAGGCCGACAGCATCACCACGATCGAGCCGGGGGAGTCCTCGCGGATCAGGGTGAGTGCCTGGAGCCCGTCCATCACGGGCATCGCGATGTCCAGGAGCACCAGGTGCGGCTTGTGCGCCGCCACCGCCTCCACTCCGGAGGCGCCGTCGGCTGCCTCGGCCACGACGGTGAAGTCGGGCTCGCGATCGAGCGTCATCCGCACCAACGAGCGCAGGTCGGCGGAGTCGTCGATGAGCACGACGCGGATGGGACTGGACAGACTCACATCCACGGTGGGCACCTCGGGGTCTGGGAGGAGAAATGCGGACCCACGCTATCGCCAGGGCGGATCGACGAGGGGCAGAATGCCAAAGGCGCGCCGCGCTGTCACCGTCCCGTTCAGCATCCGGAGTCTCCCGCCCGCACCAGGCTGGCCGGACGACTTCAGCCACCGGTGGGCGCGGCGTCCACCAGGTCGTGGTCCATCGCGTACTTCACGCGCAAGCGCTGCTCCTGCTCGGAGCTGTAGCGCCGCCCCCGTGCCGTCCGCCGCGCCCGGCCGTCCGGCAGGCGTTGCCACGCGGCGTACAGCGCGGCCGTGACGTGACCGAGGGCGGGTACGACGTGCTTGAAGCGCGATTCGTCGATCCCGAGCTCGTCGGCCAGGGCGTCTCCGATGACGGCCCGGATCAGGCCGTTCACGTACGCCGTGGCCACACGTCTCGAGGCCGGCAACCGGGCGGGGAGCAGCTCGGCGACCTCCGGCACCAGATAGTCGTTGACCAGTCCGGCCACCAGGGCGCGGCTGCGGTCGTCGACGGGTGGTCGGGTCAGCTGGTAGAGCTCCTGGACGGCACGCTGACCGGCTTCGTCGGCCGGGAGCAGGCCCTCGGAGACACCGGAGAGGTGGCCGACGTAGCGCCACAGGGCGTAGATGTCGGTGAGCTCGTCGCTGCTGTAGCGGGCCCCGAGCAGGTCCATCCCGGTGAGCGCGATGATCCCGAACTCGCTGAGCGTGTGCGCCATGTAGGGCTGGTTGATCGGCGTCCCGAGCACGGTCGCGTCCCACTCCGGCCTGGTGGCGACGTGCTGCCGCACCATCGCGTGGATGACCCGCACCCGAGCAGTCCGCTGGAAGCCGAGGCCGTCGCGGCGCATGCCGCCGGGCGTGGTCACCTCGCGGAGCCAGTCGCCGACCTCGAGGTTGCGCATGCCTGCGTGGTCGACCAGCCGGCCGGTGAGGATGAGCGGGTACGCCGCGGCAGGGTTGGTGTACCCCACCATCAGTGAGCCCGCGGCCAGGACCAGCCCGAGCTGGAGGCTGTTGCGGGCGATGTGGTCGCCCGCCCGGTCCAGCTGCTCGAAGTCGACCCAGGGCGGCACCGCGTCGAGCTCGGCGAACAGGGCGAGGAGTGAGTCGGGCGGCGAGTCCACCGACGACACACCGCTCTCGATCGCCGTGCGGAACATCCTCATCGAGGGTGCGCGCCCCAGCGCCGTCAGGTCCGTGACCCAGGCATCGGCGAGCGGGTCTCCCGCCCAGAGCCCCTGCACCCACGCCCGTCCGAGCTCCCCGTGGGCCGCGACTGCCTCGTCCACGTGACGTGCGTGCCGCGGTGCGGACTCGGCGAGCGTCATGCAGGGATGGTAAGGCGTCACTCCCCGGGGGCGGCTGCAGCCGGCCGTCGGGGTTGCACCCCTCCGATCGGGGGTGAACTGCGTGAGTCCCGAGACGAGACGCCCCGGCCACCCGCGACGGCCTGCTTGCCCGCCGACCCTGCCACGTGCGGACTCGCACCGCCATCCACCACGCCAACCGTCGGGATGCAGGCCGGTCCCGAAGACCTGTCGGTGCGGCTCGCGCGGCCGTAGGGTGGTCGCGAGGTGCTGGATGAGCGACGACATGGTGGTCGACCTGTACGACGAGGACCTCGACCCGGCTGAGGTCGAGCAGCTGACCCTCGCCCTCCGACGCGAGCTCCTGGACGTCGCG
This sequence comes from uncultured Actinomycetota bacterium, assembly GCA_963797525.1. Classification (GTDB taxonomy): domain Bacteria; phylum Actinomycetota; class Actinomycetes; order Propionibacteriales; family Nocardioidaceae; genus Marmoricola. The sequence goes on along the minus strand of CAWCPT010000008.1, from coordinate 218,851 downwards.
GAGGTCGAGGACGTGGCCCAGGCCCAGGCAGGTCCGGCGCCCCCGGGGTCCCGCGCCATCGGGCTGGCGGAGATCGGCAGCCTGATCGTGACGGTCAAGCCCACCGTCGAGGTGCTGGCCAAGGTGGTCGGCGTCCTCCGTGGCTGGATGGCCAGTCGGAAGGCGTCGGGCACCACGCAGAAGAGCACGATGCGGATCACCGTCAACGGTCAGACCCTCGAGCTGACTCCGACGGCGGAGCAGCAGCAGGCGCTGGTGGCGGAGTTCGTGAAGGCGGCCGGCGCGGACGGCGACGGGACCACCGACGGTTCAGCGGGTGCCCCAGGCCGGTGACCCGGGAGTTCCCGACATCGGCAGCTGCTTCGGCTTCCCGAGGGATGGTCGGCCGCTCTGCGAGACGCTGAAGGACGCCGTCCAGACGGCCTGACGGTCCTCGTCCTCGCTCGACGGAGCCAGCCACGCCACTGCCTTGAAGTCCGGGCTCCAGACGGGCAGCTGCACGTCACCGGTCGTCGTCAACCGGGTCGTGCCCTTGTCGGTGTGCAGGTAGACGTCGCCGGGTGCGCCCCCCGACGAGGATCGCTGGTAGAGCAGGCCGGGGTTGCCCATGTCCGGGTTGCTCGCGTCCTCGCCCCCACTGGTGACGGGTCGTGGCTCGCCCCCGGTGTTCGGGACCGAGTAGATCTGGGTGTGCTCGCCACCGCTCCCGTTGCTGGCGAAGTAGATCCGGTCGTCCCCGCCCCAGCTGGGACTGGTGAGTGCCGAGCTCCAGGACAGGACCCGGCGCAGACCCGTGCCGTCCGCGCGGACGGCCCAGATGCCGAGTGACGTCTTGGCGTCCGTGTCGAAGCAGACCATCGCCAGGTAGCCACTGTCCGAGCGCCAGGCCGGACGTCCCATCAGAGGGCACTTGTCCACCGCGTCCCCGGTCAGCAGGGTCGTGTCCGAGGCGCCGTCGGGTCGCACCACGTGCGCGATCCCGGGCTGCCCGTCCTTGGCAGCCATCAGGTAGGCGATGTGTGTCCGGTCCTGGCTGATGCTGGGCCGCTGGGCGTCCGGCTCGTCGACGATGTCGATGGAGTTGCCCGCTCCCTGGGTGTCGAACGTCACCAGCTGACGGGGACCGCCGTTGACCTGCGTGAGCACCATGTAGGAGCTCGGCAGGGGGAACAGGCTCGGTCCGGCGGAAGCGCTCGAGCTCCCCGAGTCGTCGCCTGAGCTGGCGATGACGGCCCAGGTGACGAGGCCGGCCACCACCAGTGCGACGACGGCGACCAGTGCCCAGCTCCGCCGCGAGAGTCGCCGCCACCAGGGAGCCGGTCCGTCAGGAGGTGAGACCGTGGGAGCGGAGCTCTTCTCCGGGACGGGCTCGGGTGAGGGCTCGGGCGTCGTCCGGAGCTGGAGGGTGGGCATCGGGCTCGACGCCGGCGACGGGTCGGGGAGGGGTGGGGGCTCGGGGGTGTCATCGGGCTCCGACGACGGGGGCGGCTCGATCGGGGGCTCGGCCGGGGGGTCGACGGATGGCTCGACCGGGGGGCGGCTCGACGGGGGTCGCCGGAGGAGCCGGCCGACCGAGCGCCGTACGAGCAGCCGCCTTGACCCGGTCGCTGTCGTCGTGGTCGGCCATCTCCTCCAGGGACAGCCGCGCAGCGAGCGACAGGCCCGGGTGGTCGCCGTCCAGCAGGTCGGTCAGGGGCTCCACCACCGCTGTGCGTTCCCACGAGAACAGGCTCTTCATCGAGGCCACGAGCGGCGCCGGCAGGTCGGCCGGGGTGGAGACCGGCAACCCGCGCCTGGCCACGCGCAGGTCGCCCTCGATGTCGAAGGCCCACTTGGTCGGCGTCTGGTCGGGGTTCGTCCGGGTCACCTCGTCGTGCACGTAGCTGTAGAGCTCGTCGAGGGACACCCAGCCGTCGAGGTCGCGGTCGGCCGCCCCGGTTCGCAGCCCCTCGACCAGGGCGCTCGTGAACAGCGAGGGACTGGTCGCGGCGACGTCGCCGTCCGACAACGCGTCGCCCTCGAAGGCGAACTGCAGCGCCGAGGAGGCCGTGATCACCGCGCGCCCACGGCCACCGAGCCGTTCGTTCACGTCCACGTTGCCACCCGCGCGCGCGGTCATCCCGCGTGCGAACGCGCCTGAGTAGCAGCAGTCCAGGAGGAGCAGGACGCTGCCGGCGCGGGACCGCTCCATCACGCGGTTGACCGAGCTGGAGGAGACCGCGGTGGCCTCGAGGAGGTCGAGGCTGGTGTCGGTGGCGGCGAAGTAGAGCTCGCCGCTGTCGTCCTTGAGCCCGTGGCACGAGAAGTGCACGAGCACGAGGTCGTCGGGGCGACGGTCGCGGAAGAACTGGGCCACCGCCCTGGACACCTCGTGCCACGGGCGGTTCAGCACGGTGGTCACGTCGAAGCCGCCGATGTCGGGGTCCGCGAGCACCTCGGCCAGGGCCTCGGCGTCGTGCTCGGGAGCTCGCAGGCGCGCCAGCCGCGCGTCGTCGTAGGCATGCGTGGCGACGATCAGGGCGCTGCGTGCACCGGCCATGGCGAACTCCGTCGACGACGTGCGTGGCCCGGCCCCGGGACGGATTCCGGTCCGCGTTTCACGGTCCTCGCACCTGGTCGTGCCTGTCAATCGGGTAGGAGTCAGCCTCGCGGCGTGCGAGATACGGATCAGCCGCTCTTCTTCGACGCCTTGCCCAGTCTCAGCCAGGTGTCCACGACGGTGTCCGGGTTCAGGGACATCGACTCGATGCCCTGCTCGAGCAGCCACTCCGCCATGTCGGGATGGTCGCTGGGTCCCTGGCCGCAGATGCCGACGTACTTGCCGGCCTTGCGGCCGCCGTGATGGCGCGCTCGAGCATGAACAGGACGGCGGGGTCGCGCTCGTCGAAGGACGCGGCGACGAGCGAGGAGTCGCGATCGAGGCCGAGGACGAGCTGGGTCATGTCGTTCGAGCCGATCGAGAAGCCGTCGAAGTGCTCGAGGAACTCCTCGGCGAGGATGGCGTTGGAGGGCACCTCGCACATCATCACGACCTGCAGGTCGTTCTCGCCGCGGACCAGGCCGTGCTCGGCCAGCAGGTCGATCACGCCCTTCGCCTCCGCGATGGTGCGCACGAACGGGATCATGATCTTGACGTTGCTCAGGCCCATCTCGTCGCGCACGAACTTCAGCGCCTCGGCCTCCATCGCGAAGCAGTCGGCGAACTCCTCGGAGAGGTACCGCGAGGCCCCGCGGTAGCCGATCATCGGGTTCTCCTCGTCGGGCTCGAAGAGCTCGCCGCCGACCATGTTGGCGTACTCGTTGGACTTGAAGTCGCTCATCCGGACGATCACCGGCTCCGGCGCGAACGCCGCCGCCAGCGTCGAGACTCCCTCGGCCACGCGCTGCACGAAGAACTCGCGCGGACCCGGGTACGCCGCGATGGTCTCGGTGATCTCCGACTTCAGCGGCTCCTCGAGGTCGTCGAGCCCGAGCAGCGCCTTCGGGTGGATCCCGATCTGCCGGTTGATGATGAACTCCAGCCGGGCCAGGCCGACACCGGCGTTGGGCAGCTGGGCGAAGGAGAACGCCTGCTCCGGCGTGCCGACGTTCATCATGATCTTGGTGCCGATGTCCGGCATCTCCGAGAGCTCGGTCTCCTCGATGGTGAAGTCGAGCTCGCCGTCGTAGATGTAGCCCGTGTCTCCCTCGGCGCAGGAGACGGTCACTGCGCGTCCGTCCTCCAGCGCGCGGGTCGCGGTGCCGGTGCCGACCACGGCGGGGATGCCGAGCTCACGAGCGATGATCGCCGCGTGGCAGGTGCGTCCGCCACGGTTGGTGACGATCGCCGAGGCGCGCTTCATGATCGGCTCCCAGTCGGGGTCGGTCATGTCGGCGACCAGCACCTCGCCCTCGTTGAACTCGTGCATCTCCTCGATCGAGGTCATCACGCGGACAGCGCCGGCGCCGATCTTCTGGCCGATCGCGCGCCCCTCGACCACGACCTCCCCCTTCTCGTCCATCCGGAACCGCTGGCGCACGCCGGCCCGTGACATCACCGTCTCGGGACGGGCCTGCAGGACGTAGAGCTCGCCGTCGAGCCCGTCCTTGCCCCACTCGATGTCCATCGGGCGGCCGTAGTGCTCCTCGATCGTCAGCGCGTGCCGGGCCAAACCCTCGACCTCGTCGTCGGTGAGGCTGAGCAGCCGCCGCTCGTCCTCCTCGGTGTCGACGAACTCGGTCGTCTTCCCGACGTTCGGGTCGTCCGTGTAGACCATCTTGGTCGCCTTGGAACCCACGCCCCGCTTGAGGATCGCCGGCCGGTCGTCGCGCAGCGCGGGCTTGTAGACGTAGAACTCGTCCGGGTTGACGGCACCCTGCACGACCGCCTCGCCCAGGCCGTAGGACGAGGTGATGAACACCGCGTCGTCGAAGCCGGACTCGGTGTCCATCGTGAACATCACGCCGGACGCGCCGATGTCGGAGCGGACCATCTGCTGCACGCCCGCGGAGAGCGCGACGGCGTCGTGGTCGAAGTCGTGGTGCACCCGGTAGGCGATCGCGCGGTCGTTGTAGAGCGAGGCGAACACCTCCCGGATCGCCTGCAGCACGCCGTCGATGCCCTTGATGTTGAGGAACGTCTCCTGCTGACCGGCGAAGGACGCGTCGGGCAGGTCCTCGGCGGTCGCGCTGGAGCGCACGGCGAAGGACACGTCGTCGCGCCCGTCCACCAGGGCGTCGTACGCCGAGCGGATGTCCTGCTCGAGGTCGTCGGGGAACTCCTGGTTGGCGACGTCCTCGCGGATCGCCTTGCCCACCTCGGCCAGCGCGCGGGTGTCGTCGGTGTCGAGGCCCTTCAGCTTCGCGGAGATGTCCTCGGCCAGGCCGGTGTCACCGATGAACCGGCGGAACGCGTCGGCGGTCGTGGCGAAGCCGTCGGGCACCCGGACCCCGAGTGAGGACAGGTTGCTGACCATCTCGCCGAGGGAGGCGTTCTTGCCGCCGACGTCCTCGATGTCGCCGAGGCCGATCTCGGCGAAGGCCCGGACGTTGTCGGGGGCCTTGTCGGAGAGGTGGTCGTTCATCGCTGGCTCCTCGGTTGGCTGGTGCTCGATGGGGTCCCGGACGGCTTCATGGTCTTCAGTCGCTGCAGGATGATCGTGGCCAGCTCCTCGACGGACTTCGTGGAGGAGTCGGCGATCGGCAAGCGGTGCTGGCGGAACATCGCCTCGGTGCGCCGGAGCTCGAAGGTGCACTGCTCGAGCGAGGCGTACTGCGAGCCGGGACGGCGTTCCTGGCGCACGGCCGAGAGTCGGGCTGCCGTCGTCATCAGGCCGAAGCACCGGTCGCGGAGCTGGCGCACCGGTCGGGGGAGCTCGTTGGTCTCGAGGTCCTCGTCGACGATCGGGTAGTTGGCCACGAACAGCCCGTGCTGGAGGGCGAGGTACATCGCCGTGGGGGTCTTGCCGCACCGCGACGGGGCCACCAGGATCACGTCGGCCTTCTCGAGGCCGCGGACGCTCTGCCCGTCGTCGTGCTCGATCGTGTACTCGATCGCCTGCATCCGGCTGTTGTAGCGCTTGATGTCACCGACCCCGTGCAGCCGGGCAGCCAGCCGTTCGCCGGGCGTCTCGAGGATGGCCTCGACCTGCTGCATGTGCAGGTCGAAGAAGTCGACGATCGGGCAGCGGGTGCGGTGCAGCTCCTGGCGCACCTCGTCACTGGCCGCCGTCGTGAAGACCAGCGGGGTGCGGGGGCTGGTGTCCAGCGCCTCGTCGATCCGGGCCACCACCTCGCGCGCCTCCGCGACCGAGGCGATGAAGGGGATCAGGGTCCGCTCGAAGCGCAGCCCCGGGAACTGGATGAGCAGCGCGTTGCCCATCGTCTCTGCGCTGATGCCGGTGCTGTCCGAGAGGAAGAACACCGGCACGACGTCGTCGTGGTCGGCTGCGGGGGCGCTCATGATGCGTCCGACCCTAGTTGACCAGCTTGGTACGCAGGGTGGCGATGGTCTCGGGGGAGAGGCCGAGCCCTTCGGTGAAGTACTCCTCGATGCCGCCGTGCTCGCGTCGTACCTCCTCCAGGGCCGCCTCGAGGTAGCTGGGCTGGACGCCGAGGATCGGGAGGAGCAGGTCGGGGTCGCCGCCGTTGTCCCGGAACGCGTCCAGCCAGTGCTGCAGGGTGGGTAGGAGGTCGGTGTTGGTGAGGAGGTACTCCTCCAGGACCGAGTCCTCGGGCACGCCGAGCAGCAGGAACAGCGCGGCCGTCGCCCAGCCGGTGCGGTCCTTGCCCGTCGCGCAGTGGAACAACACCGGCTCGTCGGCCCCGGCGATGCCCTCGAACAGCTCCCGGTAGGCGGCTTTCGCGGAGGGCAGGGTGACGAAGTCGCGGTAGGCCTGCTCGAAGTAGCGCTCCGCCTGCCCGTCGCCGAGCAGCTGGGTGGCGACGGCCGAGTCGGCGAAGATCTGGCGCAGCTCGGCGGGCGCGGCGTGCTGGGCATCGGCGAGCACGTCGGCGTGCTCCAGGTCGGTGCCGTCGGGCAGCACGTCCGGCTGCTCCTCGACCTCGGCCGCGGTCCGCAGGTCGTAGACGGTGCGGATGCCCAGGGCGGCGAAGGCCGCGAGGTCGTCTCCGTCGAGTCCGCTCAGCCCGGCCGAGCGGAACACCTGACCGGCGCGGACCCGACCGCCGTCCGTGGTGGGCCAGCCGCCGAGGTCCCGGAGGTTGGGGGCCGTGGCGATGACGATGCGCGGGCGTTCCTCGGAGGTCACGCGTCCATCCCAGCACACGGCCCCCGACGTACGCTCCGCACGTGAGCGAGGATCTCGAGCAAGCGACCACGACGTTCCTCGAGGTCCGCCCGCGGCTGTTCGGCATCGCCTACCGGATGCTCGGCAGTGCCGCCGAGGCCGAGGACGTCGTGCAGGACGCCTGGCTCCGCTGGCAGTCCGCAGACCGGGCGGTGGTGGAGAACCCCGGTGCCTTCCTCGCCACCACGACCACCCGCCTCGCGATCAACCTCACGCAGTCCGCGCGCAAGCGGCGTGAGTCGTACGTCGGCCCGTGGCTGCCGGAGCCGGTCGACACGAGCGCGGACCCTGCTCTGGGTGCCGAGCGCGCCGAGGCCCTCGAGCTCGCCGTCCTCGTCCTGCTCGAGTCGCTGACTCCCAGGGAGCGCGCCGCCTTCGTGCTGCGCGAGGCATTCGACTACTCCTACCCAGCCATCGCCGGTGTGCTCGAGGTCAGCGAGGACAACACCCGACAGCTGGTGAGCCGTGCCCGCAAGCGGGTTGCTGCCGGACGCCGTGCACCGACGAGCGGAGCCGAGCACCGCCGGCTGCTCGAAGCCTTCGTCGACGCGGCGCAGGAGGGTGACCTCGTGGCCCTGGAACGGCTTTTCTCCGCCGACGTCGTCAACACCACGGACGGTGGAGGTCTCGTGCGCCGCGCTGCCCGCGTCCAGGTGGTCGGGAGGGCCAGGGTCGCTCGCTTCCACGACGCCTGGGGGCCGACCTTCTGGCCCGGCACCCAGCTCAGGTGGGTGCAGGCGAACGGTGTCCCGGCCGTCCTGGTCAGCCGTGAGGGCGCGGCGCTGGCCCTGGTCAGTGTGGTGACCTCGGCGGCGGGCATCGACCAGACCCTGTGGGTGATGAACCCGGAGAAGCTCGCGTCCATCAGCAGGTAGTCGAGCAGATCTGTCACAGGTCACCGACCTGTCCGGTCATGACTGGTGTGACCGGTCGGCCGCTGGGGCCGCTGGACGAACGAAAGGCCTGGCTGATGAAGGTTGTTGTGATCGGTGGCACCGGACTGATCGGCTCGAGGCTCGTGGCGTCGTTGGGTGATCACGGCCACGAGGCCGTCGCTGCCTCGCCGAACACCGGGGTCGACACCCTGACCGGGGACGGTCTCGCGGAGGCCCTCGACGGTGCGGCGGTCGTGGTGGACGTCTCGAACTCCCCGTCGTTCGAGGACGCGGCCGTCCTCGACTTCTTCACCACGTCGACGACCAACCTGATGGCCGCCGAAGCGGCTGCCGGGGTCGGCCACCACGTGGCGGTCTCGATCGTCGGCGCGGACCTGCTGCCTGACAGCGGCTACCTGCGGGCCAAGGTGGCCCAGGAGCGGGTGATCAGGGAGTCGGGGAGGCCTTTCTCGATCGTGCGCGCCACCCAGTTCTTCGAGTTCAGCCGGAGCATCGCCCAGGCCGCGACCGTCGGGGACGAGGTGCACCTGCCGCCCGTGGGGTTCCAGCCGATCGCCGCCGACGACGTCGTCGACGCTGTTCGTGGCGTGAGTCTCGGCCACCCCGTCGACGGGACGGTGCAGATCGCCGGCCCGGAGCGGTTCCGCTTCGACGAGTTCATCGGCCGGGCGCTCTCGGCCCTGGGGGAGCCACGCGTGGTCGTGGCCGACGCTCGCGCCCGCTACTTCGGCACCGAGCTCGGTGACACCTCGCTCGTGCCGACGCAGGAGGCCCAGCTCGGCGAGACCACGTTCGAGAAGTGGGTGGCCGCGCAGTGAGCGCACCCGGCCGCGAGTGACGACCAGCGACCGTCAGGCCGGGTCGGTGGCAGCAGCCGCCTGGACGTCGCCCGCCCTCGTGGTGCCCTCGGCGCCGCGGTCGTCCAGCGAGCGCTGGAACGCCTCGGTCAGCGGCACGAACCGGTGCTCGGGGGCAGCCAGGTCGCGGCGGGCGTCGTCCTCGGCGCAGACCATGTCGTGCGAGAGGCTCTCGACCAGCGACGTCACCGTGGTGGGAGGCATGCCGGTGAGTCGCGCCACGACCATGCCGACCAGGCGCTGTGGCGCCCACGGAAGCGTGACCTGCCGACGGCGCAGGTGCATCACGTCCGCCATGGTGGCCAGCAGGTCGGGGTAGGAGACCACCTCGTCACCGCCGACGTCGTAGTGCCGGTTGCGTGGTTCGTCGCGGAGGGCGCCGCAGACCAGGTGCACGACGTCCTCGATCGCCACCGGCTGCAGCTCGGTGTCCATCCACGCGGGGATCGGCGTCAACGGCACGCGTCGGGTCAGCCGACTGAGGATCTCGAAGGAGGTCGAGCCGGAGCCGATCACCATCGCGGCCCGCAGGACGGTCGCCGGCACGTCGGACTCGAGGAACACCTGCTCCACCTGGAGCCTGGAACGCAGGTGCTCGGAGAGGTCGCCGTCGGGAACCAGCCCGGACAGGTAGACGATCCGTCCGACACCTGCCTCGGCGCACGCGGCCGCCATGTGCTCGGCAGCCTTGCGGTCCTTGGTGACGAAGTCGCCGTCCTCCATCGAGTGGACCAGGTAGATCACGGCATCCATGCCGACGACCGACGAACGGATCAGGTCGGGGTCCTCGATGTCGAAGAGGCGTGGCGTCACCTCGTCGCGCCACGCATGCTGGTCGGCCGAGCCCTCGCGGCGGACCGCGGCGTACACCTCGTGACCGTGCTGGAGGAGATCGGGGATGAGCCGGGAGCCGACGTAGCCGGTGGCTCCGGTGACGAGCACGCGCATGGGTGACCTGCTTCTGGGGGAAGGGGTGGAGCGGGACGTGTGGGGAGGCCGTCAGCGACCCGATGACGCCGGGTCGTGACTCCGGCGCGGGGGTTGGGGCCGCTGACGGCCGGCTTCTCCGCCGATCCGGCCACCGAACGGGCGGCCGTGGTCGGCGTACTCCTCGCGGGCGAAGGCCAGCGCGTGCTCACCGAGATCGACGCGCGCGCCGGTGCGGAGCGTCGCCGAGCCGGTCACCACGGCGCCGTGCACGCGGGTCTCCGGACCGAGGTTGGTCAGGACGTACTCGTCCTCGTCGGTGTGCAGCACGGAGGCATGGTGCGGCTCGAGGCCGGGAAGGACGATGTCGCAGGCAGCGTCGGAGCCGATCGTGGTCTCGACTCCCTCGAGCCAGAACACCTGCTGACCCTCGCCCTGCCAGAGGTCGGCCTTCTCCACGACCAGACGCGGGGAGCCCGACCGCTGCGGGCCGTGCGTGGTGGTGGGCGTGCGTCGCCGCGGCCGGGCGAAGGTGGGGACGAGCGGGAACATCGTCGGTGGTGGGAGCGACTCGGTGCTGGGCAGCACTGCAGTCCTGTTGGCAGCCCGTGACCGCAGCGAGGCCCAGATCCCGCGCCAGCTGCCGACCTTGATCCGCCGCGAGCCAGTGGCGCGGCGCTGCCACCACGGGGCCGAGACGTCACCGATGGTCACCAGGTGCACCCCGTCGTGCACGACGCGAACGGTGATTCCGCGCAGCGCCAGGCCTTCGGCCGCGGCCTGCACCATCGGAGCGTCGCCCGTCCCGGCGAAGACGCTCGGGTGGTCGATGTCGAGCGTCAGTCGGCTGTGCGTGCCGGTCAGGTGGCCGTGGGCGAGCTCGCCGTCGGCTCCAGAGAGGTCGACGGACAGGTCGGCAGTGACCTCGACGACCCGCATCAGCTCGGCGAGTCGACGTCGTTCGTGGTGACCGTGAGGGTGCCGTCGATGCGCCAGGTGGCACGCGGTGCGTCGCTGCCGGTGTCACGGGGGATCTCGACCATCATGTCGCTGAAGGTGTAGTTGATCGCGGCCTCGCGACCGGTCAGGAACGTCCACATGCGACTTCCCAGGTCTGTCCAGTCGACGACCTCGCTGTCGGTGCCGTCCAGTGCCTGATTGCTGGTTGCCATGGTTGACTCCATCTTCAACATTGACCTAAACACGTTGTTGAGGTTTAGGATGACAGCATGGACACGACGGGCTCCGAAACGCAAGTCCCGACGGCGGATCGGACACAGCCGACGCTGACGATCGGCGAGCTCGCTGATCGCAGCGGGCTGAGCCCGGCGACACTACGAGTCTGGGAGAGCCGGCACGGGTTCCCGGTGCCGCACCGGCTCGAGAGTGGTCACCGGCGCTACACCGAGGCGGACGTCGAGGCGATCCAGGCGGTCGTCCGACACCGTGACGCAGGCACCCGGCTGGAGCTCGCGATCATCCGGGCCATGGTCGAGGCCGAGCCGACGTCACCGTCCGTCTACGCCACGCTGCGCCGGCGCTACCCGGCCCTGGGGGTGCACCGGCTGCAGAAGTCCACCCTGATGGCGCTCTCCTGGGCGATCGAGGACGAGTTCTGCTCCAAGGCCGACCGGGCGACGGTCTACGGCTCGTTCCAGGACGAGCAGTTCTTCCGGCAGGCGGAACCGCGGTGGCGCGAGATCTCCCGGGTGTCGGCGGCCACCACGGTCTTCGCAGCCTTCGAGCAGTCCGACTTCGAGGCCAGTCCGGTCCGGGTGTCGCTGCCGGCCGATGCTCCTCTGGTCCGCGAGTGGGCCGTGGTCTGCGACGCCCAGGACCTCCCGGTGGTCCTGACGGCGTGGGAGCTGCCCGGGCAGGACGACGTCGAGGACCGCCACCGGCTCTACGAGTCGATCTGGAGCGCCGACGGAGCCGCCGTGCACGACGCCGCCCGCGTGTGCGCCACGGTGGCGCGCGACGCCGGCGCTCCGATCGAGGTGCCCGAGGCGGTGCCGTACGGCGGGACGACGGTGGCCGACCTGACCTCCGTGACCGCCCTGTTCAACCGGATGGTCGCGTACGTCGACCGGCTCAGCTGAGCTGGTCGACCAGCTCGTCCAGGCGGTCGTGGGTCATCCCGGCCATCCCGAAGTTGGCCAGGGTCGACATCGGCATCGTGCCGACCACCTGGAGCAGACCGGGGTCGCTCAGCGGTCCGGCGGCCACGGCGTCCCCGAGCGCCCGTGAGCCTGCGGGATCGGCGAGCCACTCGTGCAGGGTCGAGTCGCGGTTCAGCGGAGCCGCGGTCGAGGGAGCCTCGACGTCGATCGTCAGGGTGTGCGGCAGGTCGCGCGACGACGTGCCGACCCGGAGCTCGAACTCGCCGGCCTCGACCACCCAGCGGCCCAGCAGCGACGACCAGAACGAGAACGCTCGCTGGTCGAGCTCGACCTGCACCTGCCTCGACTCACCGGGCTCGAGCTGGACCCGGGCGAAGCCCTTCAGCTCCTGCGGCGGTCGCGAGACGCCGGCCTCGGTGTCCGTGACGTAGACCTGCAGGATCTCGGCCCCCGCCCGGCTGCCGGTGTTGGTGACGGTCGCGGTGACCTGTACCCGCAGGTCTCCGGTCGCGACCGACCCGCTCACCGGCGACGTCCGGGTCGGCCACCTCGAAGCTCGTGTAGGACAGCCCGAAGCCGAACGGGTGCCCGACCTCCTGCGCGAGCGCGTCGTAGGCGCGGTAGCCGATGAACACCCCCTCGCCGTAGCGCACCACCTGGGAGTCGCCGGGGAAGTTCAGCTGTGAGGGGTTGTCCTCGAGCCGCAGCGGGACCGTCTCGGCGAGCTTGCCGCTCGGGTTGGCCACCCCCGTGAGCAGGTCCGCGACGGCGCCGCCGGCCGCCTGTCCTCCGAGCCAGCACTCGAGCACTGCCCCCACGCGGTGCTCCCAGGTCGAGGTGCGCACGACCGACCCGTTGGCGAGCACGACGACCACCCGGTCACTGACCTGCGCGACCTGCTCGACCAGCTCCAGCTGGCCGGCCGGCAGGTCGATATCGGTCCGGTCGAAGCCCTCGGACTCCGCCGAGGCAGGCAACCCGAGGAACAGCACCACCGTGTCGGCGTCCTCGGCGAGCTCACGGGCCTGGACCAGCAGGGCGCCGTCGTCGTGGTCGTCCTCGATCCCGAATCCGGGGGAGTAGGCGAGCTCCACCCCGGCCGGAAGGGCCGCACGCAGCTCCTCGAGCGGCACGTCGAGCGTCGTCGGGTTGACCTGCGAGCTCCCGGCGCCCTGGTAGCGCGGCGCCGTGGCGAACGGCCCGATCACGGCCAGCTTCTGCCGGGCGGTCAGGGTCAGTGGGAGGACGCCGTCGTTCTTGAGCAGCACCGCGGACTCGGTGGCTGCCCGCCGGGCGAGCGCGTGGTGCGCCTCGTACGCCGGCTCGGGTGATCCGGCCGCTCGGGTGGGAGCCGACTGCTCGACCAGGCGCAGCACCCGTCGTACACCTGTGTCGAGCACCTCGACCGGGAGCGAGCCGGAGGTGACCGCCTCGACCACGGCGAGCTCGCTGCGGTTCTTGGCCGGAGGCATCTCGAGGTCGAGACCGGCGGCCAGCGACGCGACCCGGTCGTGCACCGCACCCCAGTCCGAGACGACCAGCCCCTCGAACCCCCACTCGTCACGCAGCACCTCGGTGAGCAGCCAGTGGTGCTCGGAGGCGTAGGTGCCGTTGACCTTGTTGTAGGCGCACATCACCGTCCACGGCTGCGCTCCGGTCACCACTCGCTCGAAGGCCGGCAGGTAGATCTCGCGCAGGGTCCGCTCGTCCACCTCGGCGCTGACGCGGAGCCGGTCGTCCTCCTGGTTGTTGGCCGCGAAGTGCTTCAGCGAGGTGCCGACGCCCTCCTCCTGGATGGCCGCCACCATCGCCAGGGCCAGCTCGCCGGCGAGGAAGGGGTCCTCGGAGAGGTACTCGAAGTTGCGGCCGCACAGCGGTGACCGCTTCATGTTGATGCCCGGCCCGAGGATCACCGAGACGCCCTGCACGCGTGCCTCCTGGGCCAGCGCCGAGCCCACGTCGGCGAGCAGCGCGCGGTCCCACGACGAGGCCAGGCCAGAGGCGGTCGGGAAGCAGGTGGCAGGCAGGCTGCCGCCGATGCCGACGTGGTCGCCCTCGTCCGGCTGCATCCGCAGGCCGTGCGGACCGTCGGAGACGCGGATCCGGTCGACGCCGAGCCGCTCGACCCCCGCGGTGTGCCAGAAGTCCGACCCCATCACCAGGGCGGCCTTCTCCTCCAGGGTCAGCTCCGCGATCACGTCGTCGATGTTCCGGTCCGCCATGTGTCCTCCCTAGACAGGTCCCGCCCGACGCTAGTCCCTCTCGAGGAAGTGGGCGATCTGCTCGTGGTAGCCGGGTGGCTGCAGCAGGAAGGAGTCGTGCCCCCAGGGCGAGGCCAGGTCGAGGTGCACGGAGTCGCCGCCTGCGGCCAGGAGGTGCTCGTGAAGCCGCGCGGAGTGGTGGGTCGGGAAGCGCCAGTCGCTGTCGAAGGAGAGCTCCAGGAACCGGGTCCCGTACGACGCGGCGCGCGAGGCCGCCTCGGGATCGGCGAACGGGTCGAAGTAGTCCATCACCCGCGTCAGGTAGAGGTAGGTGTTGCGCGTCGAACCGGTCCAGGAACGTGCTGGCCTGGTGGTCGAGGTAGGACTCGACCTGGAAGTCGGTGCCCATCCGCGGCGGCCCGTCGTCGCGACGCTCGCGGCCGAACTTCTCGCCGAGCAGGTGCTCGGAGACGTAGGTGATGTGCGCCATCATCCGGGCCACCGACAGCCCGACGTCGGGACGGGTGCCGAGCGGCGGCGTACTGCCCGTCGTGGAACTCGGGGTCGCGCATGATCGCCGTGCGGGCGACGGCGGAGAAGGCGATGTTCTGGGCCGTGAGCCGCGACGAGGCAGCCACCAGCACGGCCCGCTCGACCTGCCCCGGCGCGTCGATCGCCCACTGCAGGATCTGCATCCCGCCCAGCGACCCACCCACGGCGCCGTGCAGGCGCTCGATCCCGAGGTGGTCGAGGAGCCGGCGGTGCACGGTGACGAGGTCGGACATCGAGAGCAGCGGGAAGCCCATCCCGTAGGCGCGTCCGGTCGCCGGGTCGGTCGAGCTCGGACCGGTCGTCCCCTGGCACCCACCGAGGAGGTTGGGCGAGACCACGAACCAGCGGTCGGTGTCCACGGCGCGACCCGGGCCCGATCAGGTTGTCCCACCAGCCCGGGCGCGACGGGTCGCCGTGGTGCCCCGCCGCATGGGCGTCGCCGGTCAGCGCGTGGCAGATGAAGACGGCGTTGTCGCGGGCCTCGTTGAGGGTGCCGTAGGTCTCGTAGGCCACCTCGACGGGGACCAGCTTGGCGCCGCCGGACAGCAGCAGCGGGTCGCCCTCGTCGTGGAGGACGACCCGCTGGGTGCTGACCAGGCCTACGGACATGCGGGTGCGGGGCTCACTTGGCTGCGGTGAGGGCCTGGTCCAGGTCGGCGATGAGGTCCTCCACGTGCTCGATGCCGACGGAGAGCCGCACCAGGTCCTCGGGGACGCCGGCCAGCTCGAGCTCCTCGGGGGTCAGCTGCGAGTGCGTGGTGGTCGCGTTGTGGATCGCCAGGGACTTGGCGTCGCCGATGTTGGCGAGGTGGCTGAACAGCTCGAGCGCCTCGACGAACCGCTTGCCGCCGTCGCGCCCGGACTTCACCCCGAAGCTGACCAGCCCGCCGTAGCCGCGGCCCTCGATGAAGGTGCGGTCGGCCACCGCCTTCTGGTCGGAGTCGGTCAGCCCCGGGTAGCTCACCCACGAGACCAGGTCGTGGTGCTGGAGGAACTGCGCGACCGCCAGGGCGTTGGCGCTGTGCCGCTCCATCCGCAGGTGCAGCGTCTCCAGGCCCTGGAGGAACAGCCAGGAGTTCAGCGGCGCGATCGCCGCACCGGTGTTGCGGAGCAGCACGGTGCGCGCGCGGATGATGAAGGCGATCTCGCCGACGGCCTCGGTCCAGACGACGCCGTGGTAGGCGCCGTCGGGCTGGGTGAGTCCGGGGAACCGGTCGGCGTGCGCGGCCCAGTCGAACTTCCCGGAGTCGACGATGACGCCGCCGATGGAGGTGCCGTGGCCGCCGATGTACTTCGTCGCGGAGTGCACGACGATGTCGGCGCCGAGGTCGAACGGCCTGCACAGGAAGGGCGTCGGCGTGGTGTTGTCGACGATCAGCGGAAGGCCCTGCTCGTGCGCCGCGTCGGCCCAGGCGCGGATGTCGACGACGTTGAGCTTGCGGGTTGCCGATGGTCTCGGCGAAGACGAGCTTGGTCTTGTCGTCGACGACCTTCGCGAGGTCCTCCGGCTTGTTCGGGTCGACGAACCGGACCTCGATGCCGAACTGGGGAAGCGTGTGCGCGAACAGCGCGTAGGTGCCGCCGTAGAGGGTGGAGATCGCGACGATGTTGTCGCCGGCGTAGGTGAGGTTCTGCACGGCGTACGTCGTCGCGGCGGAGCCGGACGCCGTGGCGAGCGCGCCCACACCGCCCTCCAGCTGGGTGATCCGCTCCTCGAAGACCGACTGCGTCGGGTTCATGATCCGGGTGTAGATGTTGCCCGGCTCCGCGAGCGCGAACAGGTTGGCGGCGTGCTCGGTGTCGTTGAAGACGTAGGACGTCGTCTGGTAGATCGGCACGGCCCGCGCGTTGGTCGCGGGGTCTGCCTCTTCCTGTCCGGCGTGCACGGTCACGGTCTCGGGGCGGTAGGTCATCTGTTCTCCTCGGTCGGCTTCTTGCCACGCTAAGCCGAGTGACTAGGTAGAGAAAAGGTGTCCAGCCGCTGAGATGGTGTCAGGCGGACGGCGTCGTCCCGGCCCGCTGGGCCTGCCACCGACGCTGCTTCTCCACGAACTTGATCGAGGACCGCTGGACGAATCCCGGCGCGTACCTCCCGAGCCGCCACGCGATCCGCGCGGTGCGGGGCGTCACCAGGATGGCGTCGTCGCGGCGTACGGCCTCGAGCACCTGCTGCGCGAACACGTCCGGGTCGAGCGGGTGCCGGACGCCCTGTCCCTTGAGGTAGTAGTCACGCCCGTGGAAGCGACCGACGTGGCCCTTCTCGAGGATCGGCGTCTCCACCGCCGACGGGCAGACGACCGTCACGCCGACGCCCTTGGCCGCGGCCTCCGAGCGCAGCGCCAGGGACAGGCCGACGACGGCGTGCTTGGTCATCACGTAGCTGGTGATCAGCCCGGCCGCCATCAGCCCGCCCATCGACGCGGTGTTGACGATGCGGCCGTGTCCCTGCCGGATCATCAACGGGTACGCCGCGGCGACGCCGTGCACGACCCCGCGGATGTTCACGTCGATGATCGCGTTCCACTGATCCAGCGAGAGCTCCTCGGTCTCCCCGCCGAACGTGATGCCGGCGTTGTTGAAGAGCAGGTCGAGCCGACCCTCACGTTCCACGGCCCCGTCGACCATCGCCTGCACCGACGCGGCATCCGTGACGTCCACGCGCACCGGCCAGGCCACGCCGGGCCCGGCCACCGAGGACGCCGTCCGGGTGGCCGCCTCGAGGTCCACGTCCGCACAGGTCACGTGGACGCCCTCCGCGACGAGCGCACGCACCAACGAGGCCCCGATCCCGGACCCACCGCCGGTGACGATCGCTGTCGTCCCGGCCAGGACCAGCGAATCCCCGCGGGCCACCTCAGCCTCGTCGGAGCAGGTCGGCGAGGCTCAGCGGCCTGCGGCCGGTGAGGGTGAGCACGTCGTCGGAGACGGTCTCGACCTCTCCGGCGGCGATGGCGGTGTAGGTGCTCACCCACGCGTCGTACATCCAGTCGGGGGCCTCCCACTTCCGCCGGGACTCGTAGGCCTCCTCGATGCTCTCGTCGTGGTAGCGCACCTCGCCGCCGCTGTGCTCGGAGATGACCTGCGCGGCCTCGGCCAGGGTCAGGGCCTCGGGACCGGTCAGGTCATAGCTCATCGAGACGTGGGCGCCCGGCTGGGCGAGCACCGCAGCAGCGCACGCTGCGACGTCGCCCCGGCTGACCGCGGAGAGCCGCCCCTGGCCTGCCGGGCCGCGGATCACGCCGTCCTCGCCGACCATGTCGGGCAGGAAGTCGAGGTAGAAGTTGTCGCGCAGGAACGTCCAGTCCATCCCGGAGGCACGGATGTGCTGTTCGGTCGCGTAGTGGTCGCGACCCAGCGTGAAGGTGCAGTCGGGGGCCGCCGCGCAGAACGAGGTGTAGACGATGTGTCGTACGCCCGCCTCGGCAGCCGCGTCGACGAAGGCCTTGTGCTCGTCCAGCCGGTCCGCGCTCTCGGCGGCCGAGACCATCAGCAGCGTGCTCGCCCCGCCCAGGGCGCGACGGCTGGACTCGCGGTCCCGGTAGCCCGTGAACGGAACGGCCACGGCCTCGTCCAGCCTCGGCACCTTCGCGACGGTGCGCGCGAGCAGGCGCTGGGGCACCCCGGAGGCGGCGAGGATGCCGGCGACCTGGCCACCGACAGCGCCGGTGGAACCCGTGACGGCCAGCGGTGGAAGCTCCTCGATGCTCATCGCCCCATCGTAGGGACCACGGGTATCTCCGAGCGGTGGGTCGCCTCTAGGTGAGCAACGGGGCACCCGGCCCCGCACCAGCCCAGGGGGACGACATGAGCGAGATCAGCAAGCAGTCCGTAGCCGCGTTGCAGGCACTCGAGAAGGTCGGGGCGATCAACCTCGACGTCCTGGTCGGTCAGGCCGAGGAGGTCCGGGGTGCGCTCGCCTCTGCCGGCATCGACCTGGAGCCGGGGAACATCTGCTACAAGTTCACGGTCCACATCGGTCCGCACTTCGGCGACATCGTCGACGTCGCGGCCGAGGTCCGCGAGCTGGGCTTCGAGATGCAGCGCGTGCGCTGATGACCCAGGCCGTGGCACGGAGGAGCGGGCGACCCGATCGGTCGACCTCGTCCTCCGCCCACGCGCTCGAGCTGGTGCGGTCGGCACTGGACGTCGCAGAGCTCCTGGTCGAGCACGTGGTCGAACCCACGGCCGCCGGGACCGACGCCCACGACCTCACCAAGGAGGTCGGCGAGGTGGCGATGCTGCTCCGCCTGGCCCAGCGGGTCCTGGACGACCAGGGGGACCGGACCCGCATCGCGACGGTCGCAGGACGCATCACGGACCTCGCGCGATCGGGGGACGCGCGAAACCTGATGGTCCTGCGGCCGTCGCGTGCTGCACCGCACGTGCTCGCGCACGGCTGCCTGCAGCAGATCGGCTGCGAGGACGGGGGCTTCGACGAGATCGCCCGTGCCGCGCTCTCGGCCACCGCCGCCGGGGCGAACGAACGCGTGCCCTACCGGCTCCTCGACGTGGCCTGGATCCGGCACCTGCTGCTCGGCGACGGCGAGCTCCACCACCTCGCCACGTCGCTGTCCCCGATCGGTCAGGGCGTCGACCTCGTCGGCGTCACCATCGACGACGCCTACGCGTTCAGCCACGCGCTGCCCTACGCCACCGACTTCGGCCGGGTGCCGATGCCGGCCTGGGCCGATCCGGCCGGCCTCTCGGGGACCGCGGACGCGCTCGTCCTCAAGGCGCTCGACGAGGACGACCTCGACCTGCTGGGGGAGCTGCTGATGACGCCGGCGCTGCTGCGCGTGCCGTGGACGTCGGTGCAGTGGTTCGGGTGGCGGGTGCTGTGCGTGACCTGGAGCGAGCACGGGTTCGTGCCCGGCCCGGGCCTGCCACCGCCCGTCGAGGGGGAGTCCCCCGCGGAGCGGGTACGCCGCGTGCTCGGCACCGTCTACCACACCACCCTGGTCGGCGGCCTGGCCGCGGCCACGCTCGTCGCGAGCGGGTGGCTGCCGCCCGACGAGCCGCCAGGCGTCGCATCGTACGCCGCACCTGAGCTCGGTCCGGTCGGTCGGAGCCGTGCCTGGCGCCGGGTCTGGGCCGCGCTCGAACCCGCCCAGCGCGAGGCACTGTCAGCCGTCCCCGCCGGGATGGCGCTGCACCGGGCCGTGAGTGACGTCGACGTGGTCGGCATCCTCGCCGCGCTGCGACAGCCAGGGGTCGAGACGCTCCCGGAGCCGCTCGTCGTCCAGGCCGCCGAGCTCGTCGGTCGGATGGCGTTGCTCGTCGGGAAGCCCTGACCCGAGCCCCGGGTCGGCCGACCCCGCTGGCCCGAGCGACCGCGGTCGGTGAAAGATGAGGGGCATGACCCTTCCTGACTCACTGAGCACCACCACGGTCGCCGTCCTCGGCGGCACCGGGCCCCAGGGCCGCGGCCTCGCGCGCCGGTTCGCCGCCGCCGGACTGCCGGTGGTGATCGGCAGCCGCAGCGCCGAGCGCGCGGCCGAGACCGCACAGACGCTGGCCGAGGCCACCGGGGGAGACGTGACCGGCGCGGACAATGCCGGAGCCTCCGCCGCCGGCGACGTCGTGATCGTGGCCGTGCCCTGGGACGGCCACGGCGACCTGCTCAAGGGACTCGCCACCGCGCTCGCCGGCAAGATCGTCGTCGACTGCGTGAATCCGCTGGGCTTCGACAAGTTGGGGGCCTTCGTCCTCGACGTCGAGGAGGGATCGGCCGCCGAGCAGGCGGCCGCCCTGCTGCCCGAGTCGATCGTGATCGGCGCCTTCCACAACGTCTCGGCGGTCAAGCTCGAGGATCCCGACGTGACCGAGGTCGACACCGACGTGCTGGTGCTCGGGGAGGGCGAGAACCGCGAGGCCTGCGACCTCGTCCAGGACCTCGCGGGCGTGATCCCCGGCGTCCGGGGCGTCTACGGCGGTCGGCTGCGCAACGCCCACCAGGTCGAGTCCCTCACGGCCAACCTGATCAGCGTGAACCGTCGCTACAAGGCCCACGCCGGCATCCGGATCACGGACATCTGATGGCGACCCTCGGTTCGGGCATGTACCCCGCGTTCCCCGCCCCCTCGGACAAGGCGGTCGAGCTGCACGAGACGCTCGTCGACTTCATGCGCTCGGAGGTCTTCCCCGCGGAGGCGACGTACGACGACTACCGCGAGCAGGTCGGCCCGGAGGACCACACCGTCCCGCCGGTCATCGAGGAGCTCAAGGCCAAGGCACGCGAGCGCGGGCTGTGGAACCTGTTCCTGCCCTCCGAGTCCGGCCTCACCCAGCTCGAGTACGCCCCGCTGGCCGAGCTCAGCGGCTGGAGCAACGAGCTCGCCCCGGAGGCGATGAACTGCCAGGCCCCGGACACCGGCAACATGGAGCTGCTCCACCTGATCGGCACCGACGCGCAGCAGGAGCAGTGGCTGCGGCCGCTGCTGGACGGTGAGATCCGTTCGGCCTTCTGCATGACCGAGCCCGGCGTCGCCAGCTCCGACGCGACCAACATCGGGACGCGGATCGAGAAGGACGGTGACGAGTACGTCGTCAACGGGACCAAGTGGTGGTCCAGCGGCGCGGCCGACCCGCGCTGCCACTTGCTGATCGTGATGGGCAAGACCGATCCCGAGGCCGCGACCCACCGCCAGCAGTCGATGATCATCGTCGCCGCGAACACGCCCGGGGTGGAGATCAAGCGCTCCTACCCGGTGTTCGGCCGGCAGGACCAGCACGGCCACTGCGTCGTGGAGTTCACCGACGTGCGCGTGCCCGCGGGGAACATCCTCGGCGAGGAGGGCGGTGGCTTCGCGGCCGCGCAGGCCCGCCTCGGCCCCGGCCGCATCCACCACGTGATGCGCGCCCTCGGCGCCGGCGAGCGGGCGCTGGCGATGATGGTCTCGCGCACGCAGGAGCGGGTCGCCTTCGGCAAGCCGCTGGCCGACCAGTCCTCCGTGCGCGAGCGGATCGCCGAATCCCGCATCGAGCTCGAGCAGGCACGCGCGCTGTGCCACCGCGCGGCGTACGTCGTCGACAGCGAGGGCAACAAGGAGGCGCGTCACCTGATCGCGGCGGCCAAGGTGGCCGTCCCGCGGGCGGTCAACTCCGTGATCGACCGGGCGATCCAGGTGCACGGCGCTGCCGGAATCTCGGACGCCACCCCGCTGGCGATGATGTACGGATGGCACCGCGCGATGCGGATCTTCGACGGTCCCGACGAGGTGCACCTGACCTCGCTCGCGCGCGCCGAGCTGGGCGCCGAGCCGCTGTTCGACCTGCCCTGACCACGCTGACCGACCACGCTGACCGACCACGCTGACCGACCCGAGGAGACCCATGACCGACGAGGTGCTCACCGAGACCCGTGACGGCGTGCTCGTCATCACGATCAACCGGCCCGAGGCGAAGAACGCGGTCAACGCCGCCGTCGCCGCCGGGGTCGCGGCCGCGCTCGACGAGCTCGACGACTCGGAGGACCTCAGGGTCGGGGTGCTGACCGGCGCGGGCGGCACCTTCTGTGCCGGGATGGACCTCAAGGCCTTCCTCACGGGGGAGTCCCCGATCGTCGAGGGCCGCGGCCTGGCCGGGCTGACGCAGCAGCAACCCCGCAAGCCGCTCGTCGCGGCGGTGGAGGGCTGGGCCCTGGCGGGCGGCTTCGAGATCATGCTCGCCTGCGACCTGGTGGTGGCCGCGGAGACGGCCCGGTTCGGCGTACCCGAGGTGAAGCGCGGCCTGATCGCCGGAGCCGGCGCGGCCCTGCGGCTCCCCGAACGGGTGCCGATGCCGATCGCGCTCGAGCTGCTGCTCACCGGCGACCCGATCGACGCCGCCCGTGCAGCCGATCTCGGCCTGGTCAACCGGGTCACCCCGGAGGGCGGCGCCCTCGACGGAGCGCTGGAGCTGGCCCGCACCATCGCCGCCAACGGACCGCTGGCCGTCGAGACCACCCGCCGGATCGCGCGGTCGTCGCGCGACTGGTCCGAGGACGAGGGGTGGGCCCACCAGGACGAGCTGATGGGGCCCGTGTTCATGTCCGAGGACGCCCAGGAGGGCGCGAAGGCGTTCGCCGAGAAGCGTCCGCCCGTGTGGAAGGGCCGTTAGTAGGCGTAGCGAGCAGGCCGCGGCGTACGCAGCCAGAACGCCGCGAAGGCGCCGCCGATGAAGCCGAACAGGTGCGCCTGCCAGGACACGAACGGCACACCGGGGAGCACGCCGGAGATGGTGCCGCCGTAGATGACCAGCATCATGATGCTGACCGTGATCGCCCCGGCACTCCGTTCCGCCACCCCGCGGAAGAGCAGGAACCCGAGCAGACCGAAGATCACCCCGCTCGCACCGATCACCACCGTGTTCGACGCCCCGAAGGCCCATGCGCCGAGACCGCTGCTGACCACGGTGATCGCGATCAGGGCGACGAACCGTCCGAGGGTCACGGAGACGTAGGCGATCACGCCCAGCACGGCGAAGACGAAGGAGTTGGAGATCAGGTGCTGGAAGCCGGCGTGCAGCAACGGCGCCATCGGGATCCCCTCGAGTCCCTCCACGGTCCGCGGGCGGATGCCGTAGGCGTCGAGTCGACCGTTCATCGAGGCGTCGACGAGCTCGAGCACCCACAGGACGGCGAGCATCACCGCCACCGTCAGCAGGGCACCGGGGAGCCGGGCTGTCCAGCTCTCGGGGCGACGGTCCAGCTCGTAGGACATGGCCCCATCGTGCCAAGCGACTGGTTGTGCCGCCTCCTCAACCGCCGGTCTGGCCGTGGTTGGCGACGATGACCGCGATCGGCGGGATCACGGCCGCGACGGCGCTCATCGCGATGGCCGCCGCGGTCGAGTAGAAGCGGACGACGCTCCAGGCGAGCACGAACAGGGTCAGGCAGGTGCCCATCAGGATCAGGTAGGCCCGCTTGCGGTTGCGCACGAGACACCTCCGGTTCGACGTGCACCACCAGTCTAGGTTTGCGGGGTGACCACCGACGCGCGCACGCACCACTGGCACGAGTGGGACCTGGAGACGCTGCTCCAGCGCAAGGCATCGACCGGCCTGACCACCAGCCTGGTCGTCCCGGCGCGCAACGAGGCCGCCACCGTGGGTGAGGTCGTCGGCCGGGTCCGGCAGGCGTTGATGGAGACGGCGGCGCTGCTCGACGAGATCGTGGTGATCGACTCCGACTCGACCGACGCGACCCACGAGGTCGCCACGGCAGCGGGTGCCACGGTGCACCGCTCCCGCGAGATCCGCCCCGAGCTCGGCACCCATCCGGGCAAGGGCGAGGCCATGTGGAAGTCCCTGTTCGTGACCCGGGGCGACCTGATCGTGTTCATGGACGCCGACCTCGTCGACTGGGACACCCACTTCGTCCGTGGCCTGCTCGGACCGCTGCTCGCCGACGACGGCGTGGCCCTCGTCAAGGGGCTCTACGAACGACCGTCCTTCGACGACGGGGCCGGCGGCGAGCTGGAGGGCGGCCGGGTCACCGAGCTCGTCGCCCGTCCGCTGATCGCGCTCGAGTGGCCGGAGCTGAGCTGGCTGGTGCAGCCGCTGGCCGGCGAGTGGGCCGTCCGCCGCGACCTGTTCGAGCGGCTCTCGGTCCCGACCGGGTACGCCGTCGAGATGGCCGCGCTCATCGACACGCTTCGCCTGCTCGGTCCCGATGCGATCGCCCAGGTCGACCTCGGCCGGCGCGCCCACCGGCCGCAGGCGCTGCGTGACCTGGGAGCGATGGCGGTGCAGATCCTCGCGGCGTCCCGCGCGCGCTCCGCCGGCTCGGCACCAGACCTCGTCGCGCTGGACCAGCACCGCAAGTCGGGCGACCGGGTGGAGACGCTGCGTCGGGAGATCCGGATCCTCGAGCGACCACCTGCCGGCGACCAGCAGCCGACCGGGGCCACCCTGGGTGAGGCAGGATCGCTGGCATGACGCTCCGCCTCGGCCGGCACAGCTTCCCCGACGACCGGCGCCTGATGATGGCGATCGTCAACCGCACGCCGGACTCCTTCTACGACAAGGGCGCGACCTGGTCGGAGGACAAGGCCTTCGAGCGGGTCGCCGAGGTGGTCGAGCAGGGCGCCGAGATCGTCGACATCGGCGGCATCAAGGCGGCCCCCGGCGTGGAGATCGGGCCGGAGGAGGAGATGAGCCGCACGGTCGGCTTCGTCGAGCGGGTGCGGGCAGCCCACCCGGACGTGGTGATCAGTGTCGACACCTGGCGGGCGTCCGTGGGCCGGGCGGTGTGCGCGGCCGGTGCCGACGTGCTCAACGACGCGTGGGGAGGCGCCGACCCGGCCCTCGTCGACGTCGCCGCCGAGCACGACGTGGGCATCATCTGCACACACACGGGGGGAGTCACCCCGAGGACCCGCCCGCACCGGATCGAGTACGCCGACGTCGTCGCCAGCGCCATCGCAGACACCACGGCGTACGCCGAGCGGGCGCTCGCCGCCGGCGTCGCCCGGGAGAGCATCGTGATCGATCCCGCCCACGACTTCGGCAAGACGACCAGGGACTCGCTCGACCTGACCCGTCGCCTGGACGAGATGGTCGCGACCGGCTGGCCGGTGCTGGTCTCGCTGTCCAACAAGGACTTCGTCGGTGAGTCCCTCGACCTGCCGGTGGGGGAGCGGCTGACGGGCACGCTGGCCGCCAGCGCGATCGCCACGCTCCACGGCGCCCGGATCTTTCGCGTGCACGAGGTGGTGGAGACCCGTCAGGTCGTCGACATGGTCGACGTGATCTACGAGCGCCGGCCGCCGGCACGCGCGATCAGGGGCCTGGCATGAGGAGCCCCCGAACGAGGTGCACGGCGTGATCGAGACGGTGCTGGTGCTGCCGAGCCCGCGTGCCTTGCTGCCGGCGTTGTCGGCGGACGACCCCGTGCCCGAGCTGCGGGCTGCGTGCGCGGCCGCGATCGGCCGGCTGCTCAGCGAGCATCCCGGCCGGATCGTCGTGGTGGCTGCACCCGTGAGCGAGCCCAACCGCGCTCGAGGGGTCACCGAGCCGCTCGGCCACCGCGTCGCCCGGCACCTGCTGGGGACGCGGCCCTTCGAGGCCCAGGTCGCGCTGCCCTACACCGCCGCTGCCCTGCTCGAGATCGTCGAGCCCACGACCCTGGTGGTGATGGCAGACGGGTCGGCCAGTCGCGGGGAGAAGGCGCCTGGTCACCTGCACCCGGACGCGGTGGCGTTCGACGACCGGATCGACGACGCGCTGCGTTCCGGTGACGTCGACGCGCTGGCCGCCATCGACGCCGAGCAGGCGACCGAGCTCTGGTGCGAGGGTGCGCCCGGGTTCCACGTGCTCGCCGAGGTCTCCCGCGGTCGCCGGATCGAGGTCGAGATGGACTACGCGGACGCGCCGTACGGCGTCGCCTGGTGGGTCGCGCGGTGGGACCTCGGCCCCGGAGGCAATGGGCCGGACCCGGGCTCCTAGCCTGTCGTGATGGCTACCCATGGCGTTCAGACGATCGAGATCCCGATGACCGGTGGTGCCTCCGTGCAGGCCTACCTCGCCCGGCCGGCCGACGCGGGCGAGGACACGGGCGAGCTCCCCGGTGTGCTGTTCTTCATGGATGCGATCGGGTTGCGTCCGCGGATCGCCGAGATGGCCCAGCGGATCGCCGACTGGGGCTACGTGGTGCTCGCGCCCAATGTCTTCCACCGGGAGGGGCGCATCGACGACCTCGCCCCGAAGCGACGACCTGATGGAGCCGGGTGCTCGCGAGGCCTTCTTCGAGAAGGCGATGCCGCGGGTGCATGCGTTGACCCCGGACCTCGCCGAGCAGGACATCCCGACCTACCTCGCCTTCCTGCGCGGGCTCGACGGCGTCTACGACGACACGGTGGCCGCCATCGGCTACTGCATGGGCGCCCGGCTCGCCGTACGCGCCGCCGGCCTGGACCTCGAGGTGGCCGCGGTCGGCGGCTTCCACGGCGGGGGACTGGTGACCGATGACGAGCGCAGCCCGCACCGTGGCATCCCCGGGGCGAAGGCCGAGTTCCTGTTCGCCCACGCCGACAACGACCGGTCGATGCCGCCGGAGGCGGTCGAGGAGCTGCGCCGCGTGCTCGACGAAGCGGGGCTGGCGGGGACCAGCGTCGTGTACGCCGGGGCTGCTCACGGCTACTCGATGTCCGACACCCCGATGTACGACGAGCTGGCCACCGAGCGGCACTTCACCGAGCTCGAGGAGCTCCTCGACCGGACGCTCTGAGCCGGGATCCGGGCCAGTGCTCAGCGGTCGACCCGGATGCACTCGGTCGGGAGGAAGGACGCGCGGGTCTGACGGCGGACCGTCTCGGGGTCGGGTGGCGCGGGGTGGTTCGGCCAGCGAGCGGGGCCGAACCTCGATCGCCGAATCATGACCGGTGCACCCGGAGGTTGCCACTCACGGTGTGGGCGGTGATCTCGACGATGTGCTGGTCCGGGTCGGGGGCCTCGGCCTCGCCGAGCTCCTGCTCGACCCGGCCGCTGACCGTGGACAGGTCCAGCCACGCCGCGGTGCCCTGCTCGACGCCGATGCTGATGTCCCCGCTGGCGCCCGACGCACGGACCGAGCCGGTGCTGGCTCGACGGATCGTCAGGCTGCCCGAGCCGGCCTTGGTCACCAGCGAGCCGTCGAGCCGGCCCACCTCGATGTCGCCCGAACCGGTCCTGGTGACCACCTCGCCCGCGAGCTCACCGACGCTGATGTCGCCCGAACCGGCGGTCAGGGTGGCCACGCGACCGCTCTGGTGCACGTGGACGTCACCCGAGCCGGTGTTGACCAGCAGGGTCCTGTCGACGTGCCCGGCCGACACCGAGCCCGACCCGGACTTGACCTTGGCCGTCCCGTCGACCGTCTCGACGTCGATGTCGCCGGACCCGGTGATCAGGACGGAGTCGCCGAAGGTGCCGATGGCGCGCACGTCGGAGGAGTCCGCCTTCACCTCGAGCCGGGTGCCGGTCGGGCAGCTGATCGCGACGGCCACAGCGGCTCCCTGCCGGAACAGCCCGGTGCGGTGACGTGGCACGTCGACGACGACCGAGTCGCGTCGTTGCTCGACGCGGGCCTGGGCGACGGCTTCCTCTCCGGGGGTGTTGACGGGGGTGAGCTCGACGGTCGTCACGTCGGTCTCCTCGGCGGTGACGGTCACGTGGCCCGCTCCGGTGCGGACCACGACGCTGGGCCGTCCGGGTGTCTGGAAGGTGTGCACGGTGCCTCTCCTGTTCGTCTCGGCGGCGTGGGTCATCGGACCCACCCCCTGACCTGCTTGCGGCGACCGGTGTCGCCGGTGACGGTGATCCGGTTGCTGCCGATCTCGAGGTCGACCCGGCTGCCGTCGAGCGCGTCGCGCACCGCCTCGACCAGCCACCCGTTCAGCGACTGCCCGATCCGGTTGGCCGCCTCCTCGGCGCGCACCTTGACCGACTCGGGGAGTCGCAGCGTGATCCGCGACTGGTTGTCGTCCTCGGGCTCCGGGGCGCTGGGCGGTGCGGGCGGGGCCGGGGGAGCCGGGGGCTCGGCGGCCTGGAGGAGGGTGACCACGAACTCCGGCTCGCGACCGCTCATCCGCACGTCGACCGACTCCTGGTCGAGCGCCCCGCTGATCTCGGCGGCCGCCTGCGAGAGCGCCTCGAGCAGCATCATCCGGGTGGCAGGGTCCAGGGCGAGGGCCAGGCGGTCGGCGGCGGCCTGGGCCTCGGCGCCTCCCGCGGCGGCGGCGTCGGACAGGTCCTGCCGGAGCCGTTCGACGAAGGGTGTCAGTTCCATGACGCCACTGTGACATCGTTTTGACGTCAATTCAAGTCAGAGCATGGAGTCGGATGACGTCATCGTGCTGTCAGTGGTGGTGCGTGCGCTCGAGTGCCAAGGTGGTCCCGTGACCCAGAACCCGTTGCCGTCGCGCGTCGTCAGCGCCGTCCAGGCCAGTCCCGTCAGTCAGCTCCTGAACCACGTGCTCACCGCGGTCACCGCGCCGTTCGTGCCGGCGGACGACTCGCCCGTGCGCTCCGAGGTGCTCGGTCACTCGCTGCACCCGGTGCTGACCGACCTCCCGCTGGGCTGCTGGACGTCGGCCACCCTGATCGACCTCGTCGGCGGTCGCTCCGGCCGGTCGGCGGCCACCCGGCTCGTGGGCATCGGCCTGCTGTCCGCCGGCCCGACGGCGTACGCCGGCCTCGCCTCGTGGAGCCGGCTCGAGGGTCCCGATCGTCGTGTCGGCGCCGTGCACGCCGTCGGCAACGACGTGGCGATCGTGCTCTTCGTGGGCTCCTTCCTGGCCCGGGCGCGCGGGCAGCACGGGCGCGGCGTACGCCTCGCGCTGCTGGGCAACCTCGCGACCGCCGCGGCGGGTCACCTCGGTGGCTACCTGGCGCTCGAACGGGGGACGGCGGACCGCTCGTGAGCGGCGAGATCCCCGGCTTCACCCGGGCCGAGCTCGAGGACCTGCAGCTCGAACGGCTGCGCGCGACGCTGCGCTCGGCGTACGCCCACGTGCCGCACTACCGGCACGCCTTCGACGCGGCGGGCGTGACGCCCGAGGACCTCACCGGGCTGGCCGACCTCGCCCGGTTCCCGTTCACCGCGAAGGCCGACCTGCGCGCGAACTACCCGTTCGGCATGTTCGCCGTGCCGCGCGAGCAGGTGGTGCGCGTGCACGCGTCCAGCGGCACGACGGGCAAGCCGACCGTCGTCGGCTACACCCGGGAAGACATCGACACGTGGTCCGAGCTGATGGCCCGGTCGATCAGGGCGGCCGGCGGCCGGCCGGGGGACGTGTGCCACGTGGCCTACGGCTACGGGCTGTTCACCGGAGGCCTCGGCGCCCACTACGGTGCCGAGCGGCTCGGCTGCACGGTCGTCCCGGTCAGCGGCGGGATGACCGAGCGGCAGGTGCAGCTCATCCTCGACTTCGAGCCCCGGATCATCATGGTGACGCCGTCGTACTTCCTCAGCGTGCTCGACGAGCTGGAGGCGCAGGGCGTCGACCCGCGCGGCACCTCGCCTCGAGATCGGCATCTTCGGGGCCGAGCCCTGGACCGACGAGATGCGCCGCAGCGTCGAGGAGCGCAGCGGGATCCGGGCCGTCGACATCTACGGGCTCTCCGAGGTGATGGGCCCCGGGGTCAGCCAGGAGGCGGGCGAGACCCAGGACGGGCTGCACGTCTGGGAGGACCACTTCCTCCCCGAGATCATCGACCCGGTCACCCACGAGGTGCTGCCCGACGGCGAGGAGGGCGAGCTGGTGTTCACCTCGCTGACCAAGCAGGCGATGCCGGTGATCCGCTACCGGACGCGGGACCTGACCCGGCTGCTGCCCGGCAGCGCCTTCCCCGCCTTCCGGCGGATGCAGAAGGTCACCGGGCGCACCGACGACATGATGATCGTCCGCGGGGTGAACGTCTTCCCCTCGCAGATCGAGGAGCACATCCTGGCCATCGAGGGGCTCACCCCGCACTACCTCTGCGTGCTCACCCGTCCGGGCAACCTCGACGAGCTGACGGTCCGGGTCGAGCACGCTCCCGACGCCGACCCGTCCCGGCTCGGAGCCGCCCTCGCCGAGCGGATCAAGCAGCGCGTCGGCGTGACCGCCTCGGTCGAGGTGCTGGCACCGCACGCGCTCGAGCGCTCGCTGGGCAAGGCGAAGCGGATCAGCGACGAACGCTAGTCACCAACCCACGCCGAAGCTGAGCATCGGGACGACGTCGTCGGCAGCCGCGCACACCTCGGCGAGCGCGTCGGCGGGAGCAGTGCCCCCGGCCACCAGCGCGTGCCACCTGCCCATCGCCTCGCAGGCCACGTCGTCCGCGATCAGCACGGGGGAGGAGAGCACCGTGCGTGCCCCGGCGTGCAGCCAGGCGGCCGACATCCCGATCGCCTCCTCGCCCGAGCGCACGGTGACCCGGCCCAGCTCGCAGGCGGAGAGCACCACCGTCGCGGGAGCCCGCGGGGAGAAGGTCGATGTCGTAGCCGAACCACGGACCGTCGGCGAGCTCGACCGCCGAGAACAGCGGGTTCTCACCCGTGTGCCGGCCGTGCCCGGCGAGGTGCAGCACGTCGACCTCGGCCGCCAGCCGGGCCACCCGGTCGGCCGTCGCGTCGTCGTCGCAGAGCAGCTGCGCCTCCGTCCAGGCGGCTGCGGCTCGCGAGACCTCCTCCGGTCCGCGCGCGACCCCCGGGCCGGCCACCAGCCCGACCCGTCCGGTGCCCAGGAGCTGCCACTGCCGCAGGTCGTTCCAGCGGCTGGCCGAGGTCGGGATGGTGAGCGGCCGACCGAGCAGGCCGGGGAGCAGTGACCAGGGGGTGCCCGCCAGCGACCCCGACGGGGTGAGCACGAGCCGCCGGTCGCCGAGGTGCGGCAGCAGCGGCGTCACCAGCTGGTCGGCGACCCGGTCGAGCCGGACGCGCAGCGTCGCCCGGACCTGGTCGCCCAGCGGGCCGGAGCGGTGCGCGGCGGCCATGGTCAGGTCCGAGGTCAGGCCGTCGAGGCGGTCGCGCAGCCCGTCGGCCTGGCCGAGGTCGAGCACCCGCGCGTCGTGCGGGGTGACGACCAGTGCGGCCACCCGACCCTTGACGACCAGGTGGGCCACCATGGCGGCGTCGTCCTGGTCGAGGGCGGACTGGAGCTCCTTGAGGCTGACCGGGTCGTCGACGACACCCGCCCCCGCGCCGTACCACCGCCGCTGGCGGACGCGCTGGCGCAGCTCCTCGGCCCTCCGGCCCTCCGGCGTACGGCGGCCCGCGTGGCCGTCCTGGCCGGACGCCTGCAACGACCGGAGCTCGGTGAGGTCCGAGGCGACCTGCTCGTCGGCGGGCGGTCGCACCGGCGACACCCGGCCGACCAGGGCCCGGGCCCGCTCGGACCAGTCGAAGACGAGCGCCGGGTCGCCCTGGGCGAGGGCCAGCGCCAGCCCGTGCCGCGCCAGGCTGCGACCGTGACCGACGAGGGTGCTCTGCAGGTCGAGGCTGCCGAAGGACGACTGCCACGCGTGCAGGTCGTCCAGGCCCGCGCGGACGTGGTCGCGGGCACGGCGGCCGTCGCCCCTCGCCTCGGCCAGCTCGGCCCGCACCTCCCGCCAGAGCAGCCTGGTGGTGACCGGCGTGCTGGCGCCGAGGTGCACGGCGGCGAGGCGGTCTCGGGCGTTGTCGAGATCACCCCGGACGACGGCCACCCGGGCTCCCTGGAGCTGGACGACGACGGCGTCGTGCCGAAAACCCAGTCGGGTCAGGTCGGTGACCAGCGCGTCTGCCCGGTCGAGCAACCGCGCCGCCCGCTCCCCGGCCGCGATCTCCGCCACGAGGGCGGCCGCGTCCGCCTGGAGGGCGCGTGCCGGACTGGCCTGGCCACGGAAGCGACGAGAGGCTCGGCGGGCGACCACCCGCGCGCGCGCAGGATCCTGGCGCAGCAGCGTCCAGGCCAGGGTGAGCTCGCACTCCGCCTGGAAGGTGCGCAACCGCCTGGACCCGTAGGCCGTCGCGGCCTTCTCCAGCGCAGTGACCGCCTCGCGGGGTCGACCGGCGGCGGTCAGGATCTCCGCCCGGTCCTGCTCGAGGGTCGCGCGGTTGATCGGGGAGGAGGCCGAGAGCAGGTCGGAGGCGTCGGCGATCATCGACATGGCCCCGACCAGGTCGCCGAGCAGCAGCTGGGAGTAGCCCAGGTTGTGCTCGGCCTTGGCCCGATCGAGCTCGAGCCCCGGCTTGTCGAGCTCGTCGCGCGCCGCCTCGAAGTCCGCCGCGGCCTGGCGCGCCCGGTTGTGCTGGAGGTGGACGTTGCCGCGGTTGATCAGCGCGTAACCACGGTCCTCGCTGCCCGAGGGCAGGATCGAGACGGCCTGGGCCAGTGCCTCCATGGCCCGGTCGGTCTCACCCGTCCGCATGCGGATCAGCCCCAGCTGCTGCCAGGCCTTCCCCTCGGTGACCGGGTCGAGCTCGGTGCGCTCGAGGACGAGCTCGCAGCGCCGCACGGCACCGGCGGGATCGCCGGTCTCCGCCTCGATGTAGGCCATCGTGATCTCCGCGCGCGCCGCCACGTGGGCGGGAGCGGTCGTCGACGATGCCTGTTCCAGGTAGCGGACGGCCCGCACGTAGTTCCCGCTGCTCGCGGCCAGACGTGCTCGTGCAAGCAGGTCATCGGCGCGCGGCATCACTCATCATGGCTTGATGTCGGTGATCCCCGTCAATGCCTGCCACGCACGCTGGACGGCTGCGGAGCGGTCGTCCCGACCCGGATCGATCTGGTCGACCATCCGGGCGGCCACCCGACCGGCGAACAGCGGGGCGGCGAACGAGGTCCCGCTCCACAGGGCGAAGCTGCCCGAGAAGTCGTCGGGGTCGATCGACTCACGCACGCGCTGGTAGGCCTCGCTCCGGGCGGTCGGTTCCAGCCCTCCCTGGAAGGGGGGCAGCGTGCTCATCACGGCCGCGCCCTCGGCGTACGCGCGTACCCAGGGGCCCGCGTTGCTGAACAGCGCGTCGGTGCCATTGGGGTTCAGCGCGCCCACGGACACGACCGGGACGAGGTCCTTGGTGGGAGGCACGCCGCCCTTCTTGTCGGCCCACGGGGCGAACGCGGCCGGGAACATCGGGCGGGCGGTGGCGTCGTTGCCCGCCGAGCAGACCACCGAGACCCCGCACGTGCCCAGGAGCCGGATGATGTCGTACATCGTCGGGTCGAACAGGAGGTCCTCGGGCGTCTCGTGGTAGTACCCCATCGACAGGCTGAGCACGTCGATCGGGTGCCCGCCGGGCACGCCGTCGCGATGACGTCGGGCGACCTCGGCGATGTGGCCGAGCGCCTTGATCAGGTCGCTCTCGATGACCGGACCGTCGGAACCGACGATGCGCCAGAAGATGATGTCCGCATCGGGGCAGGCCTGGTGGATCAGCCCCGCGATGAACGTGCCGTGACCGGCCAGCGGGTCGATGCTGCCGTCCAGTGCACCGACCTGGTCGAACCACTTCTCGGGATCGGTGGCGTCGTCGGTGTAGCCGATGGGGGTCCCGTCGAGCCGGGGACCGGGCTTGACCGCGTGCTTGAGCCAGTCGTGCTCGCCGCACCCGGTGTCGAGGGTGGCGACGACAGGTCGCCGACCGACGATGCGTGTGTCGTCTCGGCGGACGGGTGCGAGGCCGGGGTAGCTGATCGGTTGCCGGCCGCCGCTCCCGGGGACGCCGTAGGAGGAGATGGCCGAGGATCCGCCGTCGAAGGAGCTCGGCGAGTGGAAGGGGCTGGGCGAGTGGAACGGGCTGGGGGAGTGGAACGGGTTGGCGTCGACCGTGCGCATCAGCACGATGTGGTCGAGGCCCACGCGGCTCATGGAGTCGATGCCGTAGGTCGCCCGGGCGTGCTGCAGCAGCACCCAGCCGTCCGGGGCGATCGTGGCCTTCTCGTCGCGCACGGCCAGCTCCACCCGCACCACGGCAGGGACGCTCCGCTCGTCACGCTGTCGCGACAGCTCGGCCTCGTCGTCCCGGTGGACCCGCGCCTCCCAGCCCAGGGTCTCCGCGACGCTGCGCAGGCGCCCGATCACCTCGGTGGCGTCGGCGGTGACCGAGACGATCAGGCGCGGACCGACGTAGACGGTGCTGCGTGGGCGCACCCCCTTGAGCGTGAGCGCGGTGCCGGGGTCCAGCACGCGACCGGACACCATGTCGAGGACCTGGCGCGGGGGGACGAACGGCTCGCGGGTCGCCGAGAGGGCGGACTGGCGCGACGCCGCCACCGGTGACGGGTCGGACGACGGGCGGCCCGAGGACTGGCTCCCCGAGGACTGGTTGGCGGACGACGACGAGGGGCCGGGAGTCGTGGGAGAGCTCATGTGTACCTCAGATCCAGAAGGGCGGGGTGACGCGCGGCCTGGCCGCCGCGCGGTCCGGGTCGGTCTCGGCGTCGATGAAGGTGAGTCGGGTGAGTCCCGTGGGAGCGGAGCTGAACTCGAAGCGGCCGAACTCGTCGGCCTCGGCCTGCAACGGCTCGGTGCTGCCCTCGGCGGAGAGTCGCACGGTGAGCGGGCGGGCCGGCACCACCCAGCCGTCGACGCGGGTGTGGTCCTCGATGCGGGTGAGCCGTACGTGGACCTGGAAGTCGCCGCCCTCGTACTCCAGCGACCAGGTGCCGGCCTCGACGCCACCTTCCGGCGCCGCGTGCCGTACGCCGGCCAGCGCGTCGTCCGAGGCCTCCACCAGCGTGAGCAGCTCGAACTCGAGGTCCTCCGCGGCGATCCGCGCGAGGGCGCCCTCGGCCAGGCCGTCGGGAGGTGGGTCCAGCTGCTCCCAGAGCCGCGAGACCGCAGCCAGCAGGGCGACGTCGTCGGGTTGGTCCCTGAGCTCCGTCTGGTCGTTCATCATCGCCCCCCTGCCTGCACCAGCTCGCGCCGGAGCTTGTCGAGGCACCGGCCCCTCGTGGGGCCGATGCTGCCCACCGGCATGCCGAGCTCGGTGGCGATCGCGGAGTAGTCGGGTCGCGACTCCGCAGCGACGATCCGAAGCAGCTTCTGGCAGCGCTCGGACAGCTTGCCCAGGCTGTCCCACAGCCGGGCGTTGTCGTCGTCGAGCACGACCTGGCCCTCGGGTGCCGGAGCGTCGGGCAGCCGGCGCGCGATCACCTCGTCCTCGACGGGCCGTTGGCGGCCGGTCTGGCGCGAGACCCGCCAGGCCTCACGGCGGGCGGCGGTGCACAACCAGCCCGCCACGGCCCGAGGCTGGGTGATCGAGTCACCTGAGCGGACCAGCGTCAGCCACGTGGTCTGCACGACGTCCTCGGCCGTGGCCCGGTCGAGCCCGCTCGCGCGCACGACCTGCCAGAGCATGGGACTGAGCAGCCGCACGAGCTCGTCGAGAGCCGTGGGTTCGCCGTCGCGCCAACGTTGGAACAGGCTGGCTGATGTCTCCCAGACCGAGGGCGTCTCGGTGGGTAGTTCCGACATGGTGTCCACACCTCCCCAGAGCGGAGCCCGAGCCGCCTGATACATCCTGCCCTGAGAGGCGCCCACGATGCGAGACGTGGGAGGAAGGCAATCGCTTCAGAAGATCGGGGGCAGCTCGCTCGCGCTGCCGGTGAACTCGGGATCGCGCTTGTCCCGGAAGGCGGCAACGCCTTCCTTGCCGTCGAGCTGGCTGGCGTGCCACATGGCCAGGCTGTCGGCGCGGTGCGCCTCGATCGGGTGCTCCACCGAGCTGTTGCGGTAGATCAGCTGCTTGGCCAGTCCGAGCGCGACCGGCGACCGGCGCACGACGAAGCTGCGGGCCAGGTCGAGCGCGGCCGGCACCAGCTCCTCCGGCTCGTGCATCGAGCGGACCAGGCGCCCCTCCAGTGCCTGGTCGGCGGTGAGGATGTCGGCCGCGTAGATCCACTCGAGTGCCTGCTGGAGGCCGACGATGCGGGGCAGGAACCAGGTGGACGCCGCCTCCGGCACGATGCCGAGCCGTCCGAAGACGAAGCCGATCCGGGCCTTGGTGGAGGCGAGCCGGATGTCCATCGCCAGCGTCATGGTGGCGCCGATGCCGACGGCGGCGCCGTTGATCGCCGCGATCACCGGCTTGGGCAGCTCGTGGATCGCCAAGGTCACCTTGCCGCCGGTGTCGCGTACTCCCTGCTCGATGTCGGGGTCGTGCAGCCGGTCCCGGAGATCGGCCGGGGTGGGGGAGAGGGACTCGTCGAGCCCGAAGACGTTGCCCTCGGCGGACAGGTCCATGCCGGCACAGAAGGCGCGGCCGGCCCCGGTGACCACCACGGCCCGGATCGCGTCGTCGGTCGCGTCCTCGCGGAAGAACTGCTCGAGCTCGCGCGCCATCGTGACCGTGAAGGAGTTCAGGGCGTCCGGCCGATTCAAGGTGAGCAGGGCGACTCCGTCGTCGTCGACCTCGATGCTGATCGTCTCGTACTGGTTCATTCGGTCACCTCGTGACGTGGGACGTGGTTTCGAGACGCTCGCTGCGCTCGCTCCTCAACCACCGGATTCAGTCGTTGACACCGGGGAGGCCGGTGGGGGTGCACAGCCGCTTCGGGATGTCGGCGGTGCGGTCGGTCTTGACCAGCTTGAGCAACCGCAGGGCGCGCTGGCGGTCCCAGTGGATCGCCTGGTCGGCGATGGGCATGGAACAGGTCAGCCCGGCACTGCCGTTGACCCTGGTCATCGCCAGGCCGAACTTCGCGAGTGCCAGCGGGCCGGTGCCCTTGCTGACCACCAGCGACGACGTGGCCGCCTTGTTGACGCGGAAGTAGCGGATCGGGTTGATGAAGGTCCACGGAGACTTCACCTCGGAGCCGATCGCGCTGACCACCTCGCGCTGGTGGCGAGCGCGGTCGATGTCGCCGTACTTGCTGACGTGGCGGGACCGGGCGTACCCGAGGGCCTGCACGCCGTCGACCTCCTGGCAGCCCTTCTTGATCCGGAGGTTGGCGCGCCGGTCGACCATCCGCTGCGTCGGGCAGATGGTGATCCCGCCGACCGCGTCCACGGAGTTCACGAAGCCGCCGAAGCCGATCTCGACGTAGTGGTCGACGCGCACGCCGGTGTTCTGCTCGACCGTCCTGACCAGCAGGCGCGGGCCGCCGATCGCGAACGCGGAGTTGATCTTGCTCGTCCCGCGTCCGGGGATGTCCACCAGCGAGTCGCGGGGGATCGAGAGCAGCAGGCTCGGTCCGTCGCCCGTGTGCAGCAGCATGATCGTGTCGGTGCGTTGCCCGACGTCGCCGACGCCACCGGTGCCGAGCCGCTTGTTCTCCGCGGCCGAGAGGCCCTTGCGGCTGTCGGAGCCGACGAGGAGGTACGTCGTGCCGGGCTGCTCGGCCGGGCGAGCCCCGGCAGGGTCGGCGTCGACCTTCTCGATGTTGCTCCAGGCCCACAGCGGCACGGCGACGAGATAGACCAGCCAGGCGACGAGCAGGAGCACGAGGACCTTGCCCCAGCTGATCTTCCGGCCCGGACCGCGCGGTCCCGTGGTCCTTCCCGCGGAGCCAGGGGGCTGCGTCGGGGGCGCGACCGGCTGTGCGGGCTGGACGGGGCGCTGCGCTGCCTGGTCGGCCCGGCGGGGAGGAGCCGCGGCCGGACGGTCGATCTTCGGCATCACCTGAGTGGGCTCGGGGTCCTCGGAACCACGGGGTGACCGGTTCTCCTTCTTGCCGTAGAGCCAGCCGTAGTCAGGTCCGTCACCGCTCCCTCGCTCAGGCATGGGCAGACGCTACCGTGCGGACCATGGCCACCCAGCAGGATCTCGAGGGCAGCGCGTCGCCCTCCTCCCTCCCCGCCTCGTTCGGGCGCGTGAGCCTCACCCTGCTCGCGGGCCAGGTGCACGTGAACCTGCTCGGCAACGTCCACGGCGGCGAGGTGATGCGGCTCGTCGACTCGACCGCGGGGGCCGTGGCGCAGCGGCACAGCAGGGGGCCGGCGGTCACCGCGGCGATGGACGAGATGGCCTTCCTCGCGCCCGTGCACGTCGGAGACATCCTGCGTGCGTCGGCCCAGGTCAACTGGGCGGGGCGCACGTCGATGGAGGTCGGCGTACGCGTGGAGTCGGAGCCGTGGAACCAGGCGGGCACCGACCCCGTCCACGTCGCCTCGGCGTACCTCGTCTTCGTGGCCATCGACGCGGACGGCCGCCCCCGACGGATCCCGGCGCTGCTGCCGGAGTCGCCCGAGGAGGTACGCCGGATGCGCGAGGCCGAGATCCGTCGCGCTCACCGGCTCGCCCGCAAGACCGAGATCGACGAGGGGCGTCGCTGACCCACCGGGTGGCCAACCCGGTGACCCACCTGGCGCACCTGTCGAGGAACCACTCGGCGCGCCGTCACCGGAGCGACGCGTGTGGCTGGTGATACTGGTCGGCACCGACCGGCCACCCCTCGACCCCGAGAGGTCTTCCCCCCATGGCGCCCGTCCTCACGCCCGAACCACCGCTCCTCGCGCCCCGTGCGGCGCGCGGTCAGGCGACCGACGGAGCGCAGTTCCGCCGGGCGCTGATGTTGATGTTCATGACCCTCGTGCTCCCCGGCTCGGCCCAGGTCGTGGCCGGCCGGAAGCAGACCGGGCGGATCGCCCTGCGGATCTGGTTCGGCCTGATCGCCACCGTCGTGGTGCTCTTCGGGCTCGGCATGGTCTTCGACTCGTTCGTCTTCTGGTTGCTGAGCAACACCGTGGTGCTCGGCATCCTGCGGATCGTGCTGATGGTGGTGGCCGTCGGCTGGGCCTACCTGTTCATCGACGCGTGGCGACTCGGCGACCCGCTCGTGCTGCGGCAGAAGCAGCGTCTCGCGATGGTCGGGATCAACGGGGTGCTGTGCTTCACCGTGGCCGGAGGGCTGTTGTTCGCCTCCCACGTGGTCGGGGTGCAGAAGGACTTCGTGAGCGCCATGTTCACCGACGGGCAGGCGACCGGAGCCCACGCGGGCCGCTACAACGTGCTGCTCCTCGGCGGCGACTCCGGGGCCGACCGCTGGGGCCTGCGGCCCGACAGCCTGTCGGTGGCGAGCATCGACGCCGAGACCGGTGACACGGTGCTGTTCGGGCTGCCGCGCAACATGCTCAACTTCCCGTTCCCCGAGGGCTCGATCA
This sequence comes from uncultured Actinomycetota bacterium, assembly GCA_963797525.1. Classification (GTDB taxonomy): domain Bacteria; phylum Actinomycetota; class Actinomycetes; order Propionibacteriales; family Nocardioidaceae; genus Marmoricola. The sequence continues at coordinate 179,985 of CAWCPT010000008.1, read as the reverse complement.
TGGGCGAGCAGTTCCCCCACGGCTACGACTGCGGTGGCCAGTGCGAGCTCAACTCGCTGGCCACGTGGGCGGCCGACCACAAGAGCCTGTTCGACGGCGTGGCCAACCCGGGCGTCGAGGCGACCAAGGAAGGCGTCGAGGGGATCACCGGGCTGAAGATCAACTACTACGCGATGGTCAACCTGCAGGGCTTCCAGAAGCTCGTCGACGCCGTCGGCGGGGTGACCCTCAACGTCCGGGACTCGATCCCGATCGGCGGCATCGGATCCCCGGTCTCGGGTCACATCAAGCCCGGGAAGCGCAAGCTCAACGGCTTCGAGACGCTGTGGTTCGCCCGCTCGCGCGTCGCCGCCGACGACTACTCGCGGATGGCCCGGCAGAAGTGCGTGATGAACGCGATGCTGCACCAGCTCAGCCCCCAGACCGTGGTGCTCAACTTCGACAAGATCGCCAAGGCCAGCCAGGCCCTGATCAGCACCGACCTGCCGAAGGGCGAGCTCGACCGGTTCATGCAGCTCGCGCTCAAGGCCCGCAGCAAGCCGGTGCGCACGGTCTCCTTCGTGCCGCCGATGATCTCGACCGGCAACCCGGACATCGACAAGATCCACGCGACGGTGAAGAGGGCGATCGACCGTTCCGAGGGCGACGCACCGAAGAAGAAGGCGGCCAAGAAGTCCGTGACGGCGCAGGACCCGACCCCCAGCAGCACCACGGGTGGCTCGCTCGGGAACCTGAAGCAGGGCTACGCCGCCAACCAGGCCGAGGACCTCTCCTCCGCCTGCTAGTGGCCCGGGCCGCCCCGCCTGTCGCGGCGTACGACGATCGGGTGCGTCGGTAGGGTTCCGACGTGCCTGAGACGACTGCGCTGCCGACCCGGGTGGTCGCGGTGGTGGTCACCTGGAACCGGCGCGAGCTGCTGATCGAGTCGCTGGCGGCACTGCGGGCGCAGACACATGCGCTGCACACGATCGTCGTGGTCGACAACGCCTCCGACGACGGGACCACGGAGCACCTCGCGACGGAGAGCGACCTCGACGTCGTGCTGCTCCAGAAGAACACCGGGGGAGCGGGTGGTTTCGCCGTCGGGATCGAGCAGGCACTGACGCATGCCCCCGACCTGGTCTGGTTGCTCGACGACGACACCGTGCCGACGGCGTCGGCCGCCCACGAGCTCGTGCGCGTCTGGGAGGGGTACGTCGACCCGGCCGGTCGGCCACCGGCCGTGCTCGCGAGCAAGGTGGTGTGGACCGACGGGCGCGACCATCCGATGAACACCCCGCGTCAGAAGCCCGGTGCGACCCGGGCCGAGGTGGCGGCGGCGGCCCGGCTGGGGGCCGTCCCGATCCGGTCGGCGTCCTTCGTCTCGATCATGTGTGACGCCGACGTCGTGCGTGAGCGCGGCCTCCCGCTGGCCGACTACTTCCTGTGGAACGACGACTTCGAGTACTCCACCCGACTGATCCGCGACCGGGCCGGTCTCTACTGCCCGAGCAGCACGGTGGTGCACAAGACGAAGAAGTTCGGCTCCACGGACGCCGACCCGGGGGAGCGCTTCTTCTACGAGGTGCGCAACAAGGTCTGGCTGTTCACCCGGTCCGGCGGGCTCACGCCCAGGGAGAAGGCGCTCTACGGCGCCTCGACCCTGCGCCGTTGGGCGCGCACCTTCCGGGGCTCGCAGGACAGGGCCACGCTCCGGCGGGCGCTGCGCACGGGGCTTGCTGCGGGCCTGAAGCCGCCCCGCGCCAACGACGAGGTCCTCCGGGAGGCCTGGTGGCCGGCTGCCGTCACGACCGACCACGTGCTGCCGACCGGCCAGCCCTTCGCCCTCCTGGTCAGCACGTGGCGTGGCGACCGGGCCGACTACCTGCGCGAGGCGTTCCTCTCCAGCGTGCACGAGCAGACCCGTCGGCCCGCGCAGGTCGTGCTGGTGCAGGACGGGCCCGTCCCGCCCGAGCTGGCGGCGGAGATCGCCCGGCTCCGGGCCGAGAGCCCGGTCCCGGTCACCCACGTCGAGCTGCCCGGCAACGTCGGTCTGGGGCCCGCCCTCGACGCCGGCCTGCGTGCCAGCGATCACGAGATCGTCGCCCGGATGGACGCCGACGACGTGAGCGTCCCCGAGCGGTTCGAGAAGCAGCTCCCCCTGGTCGAGGCCGGCGCGGACATCGTCGGCTCGGGCCTCTGGGAGTTCGGTACGTCGATCGAGGACGTCGTCGGCCGTCGTACCCCGCCCACGGACCCAGACGAGATCCGGCGCGTGATCCGGTTCCGCGACCCGTTCAACCACCCCACGGTGGTCTACCGGCGCGGAGCGGTGCTGGCTGCCGGCGGCTACACCGACATGGCGCTGATGGAGGACTACCTGCTGTTCACCCGGATGGTCGCTGCCGGCGCCGAACCGGCCAACCTGGCCGAGCCGCTCGTGCACTACCGCGTCGGCGACGGGGCCTACGCCCGCCGCGGCGGCCTCACCCTGCTGCGCTCCGAGCTCGCCCTCCAGCGACGCTTCCGCAGCCTGGGCCTGACCACCCGACGCCAGTACCTCCGCAACGTGGCGGTCCGGGGCGGCTACCGCCTCGTGCCCGAGGGTGTGAGAAAGGTCGCCTACCGCCGCCTGTTGGCCAACCGATCGGGTAGGACCCGCCGTTAGACTGGCGCGGGCCCATAGCGCCCTGACACCACCCCCTGCCCGAGGAGAGTTCGCCGTTGCCCCCCGAGACCGTCCCTGACCTCGTCGTCGTGGGCTCCGGATTCTTCGGACTCACCATCGCCGAGCGGTGCGCGAGCGAGCTGGGTCTGAAGGTGCTCGTCCTGGAGCGGCGCCACCACCTGGGTGGCAACGCCTACAGCGAGGCCGAGCCCGAGACCGGTGTCGAGGTGCACAAGTACGGCGCGCACCTGTTCCACACCTCCAACGAGAAGGTCTGGGAGTACGTCAACCGGTTCACCACCTTCACCGGTTACCAGCACCGGGTCTTCGGCAAGTACCAGGGCCAGGTCTACTCGCTGCCGATGAACCTCGGCCTGATCAACCAGTTCTTCGGCAAGAGCCACACCCCCGAAGAGGCACGCGAGCTGATCGCGAGCCAGGCCAGCGAGATCGCCACCGAGGACGCCACCAACCTCGAGGAGAAGGCGATCAGCCTGATCGGCCGCCCGCTCTACGAAGCGTTCATCAAGGGCTACACCGCCAAGCAGTGGCAGACCGACCCGACCAAGCTGAGCGCGGACATCATCACCCGGCTCCCGGTGCGCTACACCTTCGAGAACGGCTGGTTCAGCGACACCCACGAGGGGCTGCCCACCGACGGCTACACCGCCTGGCTGACGAAGATGGCCGACCACCCGAACATCGAGGTGCGGCTTGAGACCAACTTCTTCGACGTGGCCGAGGAGTTCAAGGGCACGGTGCCGATCGTCTACACCGGGCCCGTCGACGAGTACTTCGGCAACTCCGAGGGTCGGCTCTCGTGGCGCACCGTCGACCTGGAGGCCTCGGTCGAGGACGTCGACGACTTCCAGGGGACCGGCGTCGTCAACTACAACGACCGGGAGGTGCCGTTCACCCGGATCATCGAGTTCAAGCACTTCCACCCCGAGCGGGTGAAGACCCACCTGCCGGGCAAGACGGTGATCGTCCACGAGTACTCCCGCTTCGCGGAGGAGGGCGACGAGCCCTACTACCCGATCAACACCGCCGAGGACCGCGAGAAGCTGCTCAAGTACCGCGACCTCGCCCGCAAGGAGCCGATGGTGCTCTTCGGCGGCCGGCTCGGCACCTACAAGTACCTCGACATGCACATGGCGATCGGGTCTGCGCTGTCCATGTACGAGAACAAGCTCAAGCCGCACTTCTCCGAGGGCGCGGAACTGAAGTCCGGAGGAGTGGACGAGTGACGCTGGCCACCGACGCAACCGGACCCGCGGCCGGCACCGAGACGGTGCGCAAGGTGCTGCAGCGCTTCGTGCTGCCCGCCGACCGCGACCTCGACGTGGTGCCGCTGTACGTCGACACCGAGCCGGCCGTCCTCGACGCCGACAAGGACTCGATCGGCAGCAGCAGGGTCGCCAAGAACATGAACCGCGCCGCCCTGCGGCAGTCGATCTCGACCGGCACCAGCCTGCACCCCGACTCGATCATCGACCGCCACCGGCTGCGCGTCGGCGACGGCGAGCGGGTCTCCTCGGGCACCTACTTCAACGGCTTCGCGGCGAGCTACTGGCGGCGCTGGACCGTCGTGGAGGAGGTCAGCCTCGACATCACGGTCAGCGGGCCGGGCGCGACGGTGACCGTCTACCGCTCGATGGCCAACGGTCGTTCGCAGCGGGTCGACTCGGCGACCACCACCGACCAGGGTGCCAACCACTTCACGTTCGACCTCTCGCTGGTCCCGTTCGTGGACGGCGGCTGGTACTGGTTCGACGTGGTCGCCGGCGACACCGACGTCGTGATCGACCAGGCGACCTGGGTGGCCGACGTACCCGCCGACCGGGCGGAGCCCGGCAGCGTGACGGTCGGCATCACCACGATGAACCGCCCGGACTTCTGCGCCAAGCTGGTCGGCCAGATCGGTGGTGACGAGGCGGTCAAGGCCTTGCTCGACGAGGTGCTCGTGATGGAGCAGGGCACCCAGAAGGTCGTGGACAGCGACTTCTTCGCCGACGCGGAGAAGTCCCTCGACGGCAAGCTCCGGGTCATCGAGCAGGGCAACATCGGCGGCTCCGGAGGATTCGCCCGGGCCCAGTTCGAGACGCTGAAGGCAGGCCGGTCGAAGTACGTCCTGTTCCTCGACGACGACATCGTCGCGGAGCCGGAGAGCATCCTGCGCGCCGTGACCTTCGGTGACCTGGCCCGCCGCCCCTCGATCGTCGGCGGGCACATGTTCAGCCTGTTCAGCAAGGCGCGCCTGCACAGCTACGGCGAGATCATCAACCGCTACCGGTTCTGGTGGATGTCGCCGCCGCACGTCGAGACCGACTGGGACTTCGCCGCGCGCAACCTGCGCAGCTCGCGCTGGCTGCACCGCCGCGTCGACGTCGACTTCAACCCCTGGTTCATGTGCCTGATCCCGACCGAGGTGGTCCGCGAGATCGGCCTGAGCCTGCCCCTGTTCATCAAGTGGGACGACTCCGAGTACGGCGTCCGCGCCCAGGCGGCCGGCTACCCCACGATCACGATGCCCGGCGTCGCGGTCTGGCACGTGCCCTGGACCGACAAGAACGACGCGCTCGACTGGCAGGCCTACTTCCACCAGCGCAACCGGTTCGTGGCCGCGCTGCTGCACTCCCCGTTCGCCCACGGTGGCCGGATGGTCCGGGAGAGCTTCAACCACCAGCTGAAGCACCTCCTCGCCATGCAGTACTCCACCGTGGAGCTGCGCCACCTCGCCCTCGAGGACGTCCTGGCCGGCCCGGACCAGCTCCACGACGACCTGCCGGTCAAGCTCGGCGCCGTGCGCGAGCTGCGCAATCGGTTCACCGACGCGCAGCTCAAGGCCGACCCTGACGCCTTCCCCGCCGCCGAGGCGCGCGAAGCCGCGCAAGAAGGACATGGACTCCGAGATCCCCGGACGTGCCTCCCAGCTGCTCTCCGCGGTCAAGGGCTCGATCCGTCAATTCGTCGGCACGCGCGAGCTGTCGCGGGAGTTCCCCGAGTCCGCGGTTCCCGCCATGGACGCGCGCTGGTTCCGGCTCGCCACCCTCGACTCGGCCGTCGTGAGCATGCCGGACGGAACGTCGGCGGCGCTCTACCAGCGCGACCCCGAGCTGTTCCGGGACCTGCTCCGGCGCACGATCGAGATCCATGAGCAGCTCTACCGCGAGTGGCCGCGACTCGCACAGCTCTACCGCGACCAGCTGGGTGAGATCACCTCACCGCAGCGGTGGGAGAAGACCTTCGCGGCATCGACGAAGGAGTCGAGGTGAACACCAGATGAGGGCAGCCAACAAGCGCGAGGCGCAGGCGGCGATCGACGAGCGGGGCCGACGCAACAACGCGGCGAAGCGTGCACGCAGGCTCGCCGAGATGCAGGCCGACGCGATGCCGGTGGTGGAGGCCAGCCGCGGTCCCAGGGTCGTCCGCCAGGTCGACGCCGAGCTGGTGCCTCCGTCCCCGAAGGGCGGCATCCTCGAGGTGATGCGGGCGCGCTACCTGCTGCGCCTGATCGTCGGCCGCGAGCTGGCGTCGATGTACGCCGCGTCGCTCCTCGGACTGGCCTGGTCCTACGTGCAGCCGGCGATGCGCTTCGCCATCTACTACCTCGTGATGGGCTTCATCCTGAAGCTGCACGACGGGTTCCCCTACTTCGCCCTGCACCTCTTCACCGGCATCGTGTTCGTGCACTACTTCTCCGAGACCTGGAGCGGTGGCACGAGGTCGATCTGGCAGAACCGCGCCCTGGTGAAGAAGATGCGGATGCCGCGCGAGATCTTCCCGGTGGCCTCCATGGTCGTGGCCGGCTACCACACGCTGCCCCAGATCCTGGTCCTCGTGGTCTGCTGCCTGTTCGCGGGCTGGCACCTCACCTGGACCGCTGTCGGTGCGGGCCTCCTCGGACTGCTGATCCTCGTCACGTTCTCGGCCGCGCTGGCGCTGTTCTTCGCCGCGCTGAACGTGTTCTACAAGGACTTCCAGAACATCGTGCAGACGATCATGCAGTTCGTGCACTTCATGGTGCCGATGATGTATCCGTTCTCGCTGGTCTACAAGGCGCACGCCACCAACCCGGTCCTCTACGAGATCTACATGGCCAACCCGATCGCCCAGGCGGTGATCCTGATGCAGCAGCTCTTCTGGTACCCGCTCATCGAGGACCCGAGCGAGCTCAAGGGTGTGGAGTTCCCGCCCGACATGTACGTGCGCGGCGTGATCACGCTGGCCATCTGCGTGGTCCTGCTGCACTATGCCCAGAAGTTCTTCGCCGCCTGCGAAGGCAAGTTCCCGGAGCGTCTCTGAGATGACAGTGTCGATCGAGGTCCAGAACGTCTCGAAGAACTTCACGATGCAGTACCACCGCACGCTCAAGCAGATGGCGGTGGCGACGATGCGTCGCCTCCCGCTTCAGGAGCAGTTCGTGGCGGTCAACGACGTCTCCTTCACCGTCGAGCAGGGTGAGTCGATCGGCCTGATGGGCCTCAACGGCTCGGGCAAGAGCACGCTGCTCAAGCTGATCAACGGGGTGATGCGCCCCGACTCGGGCACCATCCGCACCCGCGGCCGCATCGCCGGCCTGATCGCCACCGGGGCCGGTTTCCACCCGCAGCTCACCGGTCGCGAGAACCTCTTCCTCAACGGCGCGATCCTCGGGCATGAGCGAGGCCGGAGATCAAGCGCAAGTTCGACGAGATCGTGGACTTCGCCGACATCGGCAAGTTCATGGACACCCCGGTCTCGCACTACTCCTCGGGCATGTACGCCCGCCTGGGCTTCTCCATCGCGATCCACGTCGACGCCGACGTCTTCCTCGCCGACGAGGTGCTCGCCGTGGGGGACCGGCCGTTCAAGAAGAAGTGCATGGCCAAGATGCAGGAGGTCCGGCAGCAGGGCACCACCATCTTCTACGTCAGCCACGCGACCGCCTCGGTGCGCTCGATGTGCGACCGGGTGCTCATCCTCGAGTCGGGCCACCTGAACTACGACTCCAAGATGATCGACGGAGGCAGCGTGGAGGGCGGCATCCGCTACCTCCAGTACGACGATGCGCCGTCCCCGCCGACCCCGAGCGCAAGCGGGGCGGCGACCTCGACGAAGAGCTCGGCGCCGACGTCTGAGCGACGCGGCGGGTCTGAATTACATTGTTGTGAGGATTAAAAATACACCGATGTAATTCATTAAATACAGCATTGTAATTCGGGCAAATGGCTGTCTTTAACTCTGTAACTGGTGTGAAACTTGGTACTCGTGTGAACAACTTCCCCCTCACATGGAGTGCCTTTTATGCGATTCAGCCGTGCCCGTTACGTCACCTTGTGCCAGCAATCCCTGGTGACGGCTGCCGTGCTGGCGGTGGGTGTCTCGGCCGCAGGGGTGAAGACGCTCGACATCGTCCCGGCCCCCGGCTACGCACCCGGCTCCAGCCTGGGCGCCCAGCAGGCGACGCCGGGCGCGCTGCCCCAGGAGGCACTGGCCGATAAGTCGCAGCGACCGGCCAGGACCGAGGTCGACTCGGCGCCGATCACCCCCAAGGTCCGTGAGATCAAGGTCGCGGGCATCTCCAGGCAGACGGGAACCGGCGCTCCCTCGACCCCGACCACGCGGTCCTCGCCCAGTGCGAAGCCCTCTCCGCGGAGCCAGGCCGTGCCGCAGGCGCCGGCCGACCCGCCACGGACCACCAAGCGGGTCGTCGCCCAGTCGGCGCCCCAGAAGGTGCACGGCTACGCCACCGTCGGGGTGACGTGGAAGCACGGCGCCGACTACGCCGAGAACCAGATCGGCGTCCAGGTCAGGACCGAGAAGAACGGCCAGTGGTCGGGATGGACGACCGCGGCCTACCACGACGAGCACGGCCCCGACGCCGGCACCTCCGAGGAGGAGTCGTCCCGGGAGCGGCCAGGCACCGACGCCCTCGTGATCGGCAGCGTCGACCAGGTGCAGATGCGGGCCGAGACCACCGACGGCACCACCCCGCCCGACCTCAAGCTCGCGGTCATCGACCCCGGCTCGGGCACGATGGTGAAGGCGGCCCCGGCCCTCGACACCTCGAAGCTGACGCCGTCGACCAAGCAGGGCGGCGCCGACCAGCCGCAGGCATCGGGCGACCTCACGGTGCAGACCGACGACGGCCCGGACACGATCGCGCTGAGCGCGATGAAGAAGGCGGCGAAGCCGACGATCTACTCGCGTGCCCAGTGGGGTGCCAACGAGCGGATGCGTGACCAGACCGCGCCGAGCTACGGCACCGTGAAGACCGGCTTCATCCACCACACGGTGAACACCAACAGCTACAGCGCCAAGCAGGTCCCCTCGCTGCTGCGCGGCATCTACGCCTACCACACCCAGTCCCGCGGCTGGCGAGACATCGGCTACAACTACCTCGTCGACCGTTTCGGCCGCATCTGGGAGGGCCGCTACGGCGGGGTCACCCGGGCTGTCGTCGGGGCGCACACCCTGGGCTACAACGAGGTCTCGTTCGCCATGTCGGCGATCGGCAACTTCGACATCGCCCGGCCGCCCGCAGCGGTGCTCACCGCCTACGCGCGGCTGTTCGCCTGGAAGCTGTCGCTCTACAACATCCGTGCCGACGCGTCCCACGTCCTCGTGAAGGGTCGCTACCTGCACGCGATCAACGGCCACCGCGACGTCGGCCAGACCGCGTGCCCGGGCCGTTACCTCTACGCCCAGATCCCGTACATCCGGACCCTCGCGCAGCGGATCCAGAACGCCGCCCAGTCAGGGACCACGACACCGCCGCCGGCACCGAAGCCCGCGCCGCCGGCACCGGCCACCCCGCTGAAGCTCTTCCACACGCCGACCCAGCTGCCGCAGCAGTGGACCAAGCAGGCGGCCGGGATCACCTTCCCGAAGGCCACCAACCTCGTGGGCAGCAAGTACCCCGACCTCGTCCTGAAGCGGTCCGACGGCCGCGTGGTCGTCCTGCCCACCGGGGGCCAGGCCGGGTTCGGCACCGCCGTGACGACGCCGGGAGCCTGGTCGTCGATGGACCTGGTCGCCGCCGTCGGCGACGTGACCGGTGACGGGAAGGGTGACGTGCTCGCCCGGCTGCGCAAGGACGGCAGCACCCGGGTGTACGCCGGGGACGGGGCCGGGCACGTCGCCGGGAAGGGCACCAACGTCACCCGGAGGTTCCGCGACGCCACGAGCCTCGTGACCGCCGGCGACTGGAACCGTGACAAGCACACCGACCTGCTGATGCGGGACAAGAACAGCCGCCTCTGGGTGGTCCTCGGCCTCGGCGGCGGCAAGTTCCGCAGCCCGATCCTGCTCAGCCGGGCCTGGGGCGGGTTCACCTCCACAGCCGTTCCCGGCGACCTCACGGGTGACGGCCGGCCCGACGTGGTCGCCATCCACCACAGCGGCTACCTCTACCTCGTCCCGGCGACCAGCAGGGGCACCCTGGGAACGCCGGTCAAGCTGCGCAGCGTCGGCAAGGCCTTCGACTCCATCGCCGGCGGTGCCGCCGATCTCACGGGCGACTCCATCCCTGACGTCGTGACCCGGTCGAGCACGACGGGCCAGGTGGAAGTGATCGCGGGCGCAGGCCGAGGCACGCTCGGGGCGACCGTGGCGCGTTCCTCTGCCCTCGCGGCCGTGGGCCGGCTCACGGCCGCCCAGATGAGCGGGAGCAGGCAGGCCGACCTGGTCGGGGTCAACAAGGCCGGCACCCAGCTCGTCGTCCTTCCGGGCAACGGCCTCTCGAACCTGCTCGCGGCACACGTGAGCAACCTCCGGGTGCCCTCGGCCACCCAGGTGCTCAGCGTGGGTGACTGGAACGGTGACGGCCGGGGCGACGTGATCACGCGCCAGACCCGAGGGGACGTGCTCGTGCTGCACCGCGGCCTGGGCAACGGCAACTTCAGCACCGCGGTGGTCCTCAGCAAGGGATGGGCCAAGGTGACCGGACTGGCCGCCGTGGGTGACGTCACCGGCGACAAGCACGCGGACCTGGCCGGCAGGACGAGCAAGGGGCAGATGGTGATCTACCCCAGCAACGGGAAGACCGGGTTGCTCGCACCTCGCACGGCGCCGGCCTCGCTGCGCACGTTCAACACGCTCGGATCCGGCAGCTGGCACCCGCTCAGTGCCGGGGCACGGTTCACCAGCTCGGACGGGTCTTTCGTGCCGTTCATCGGCACGACCGGGAACAACCCGACCCGCTACGACTGGGTGGTCGGTCCGGGCGACGTGGACGGCGACGGCAGGGCCGACATGGTCACGCGGGACAGTGCCGGGACCCTGTGGCTGATCCCCGGCGCGACGAAGTCGCTCGGAGCGCGACGCCTCATCGGCACCGGCTTCGGGGCCTACAAGCTCGGCGGCTGAGCGGCGTCCCGCACCTCGGCCGTGGTGCGCTCGTCATCCCGGCGGGCGGCCCAGGTGCTGTCGCGGGGGTGGCGCAGGAGGACCAACGATCCCTGCCGGACCAGTGGCCCGAGGAACGCCTCGACCCCTTCTGCGGCGGCGGGGTGCAGGTCGGTGAGCAGGCGCTCACCGTCGGCACGGGGCTCGACGGCGGCGCGTTCCAGCAGGTCGGACTGGGTCCAGGCCGAGCCCTCGGACAGCCAGGCGACCGTGTCCGGGGTGACCGGCTCGAGAGCCAGGAACACGTCGCTCTGCCCGGGCCACAGCACCCCGTAGTCGAGCACCCCGGCCGGTAGCGGCTCGGCGAACCGGACCGCGAACGGACGCAGCGAGCAGGCGAGGACCTCCTCGGCGCCGGTGTGGTCCCCGAGGGAGTCGGGTCCGCTGACGACCACGCGGTGCTCGACCTGCGGGTCCCGGGTCACGGCCAGCCCCGCGGTCCAGGCGGCGCCGAGGAACACCGGCACCAGCCAGTGCGGCGGGAGGTCGAGCAGGATCGTGTCGCCCGCATCGCAGCCGAGCTCGTCGGTCAGCAGGTTCGCGGTCTTGCTGACCCAGTTGACGTAGGTCGTCACCGACAGCTCGGCCCGCTCGCCGGTGTCGTCGTCGTACGCCGTGACGAGGGGCTGGGCCGGATCGGTGCGCAACCGGCCGGCGAGGAGCTCGGGAAAGGTGCGGGCGGTTCTCATCGGCGCCACGGTAGTCGGGTGGGTCGCTCGGCCGACTGGCAGGATGCGCGCCATGACTCCTTCGAGCTCCGGCGGCCTCTGGGCAGTCGTTCCGGCCGGCGGGGCCGGCACCCGCCTGTGGCCGCTCTCCCGCGCGGCGCGACCGAAGTTCCTGCTCGACCTGACCGGCAGCGGGCGCACGCTGATCCAGGCGACGGTGGACCGGCTCACGCCACTGGTGGGCCCACGGGTGGTGGTGGTGACGGGGGCCGCGCACGAGGACGCCGTACGCCGACAGCTCCCCGAGGTCGACCGCGTGATCGGCGAGCCGTCACCGCGTGACTCGATGGCCGCGATCGGTCTCGCCGCGGCCCTGCTCGAGCGCGAGGACCCCGAGGCGCTGGTGGGCTCCTTCGCGGCCGACCACGTGATCGAGGACCCGGATGCGTTCGCCACCTGCGTGCGGGAGGCCGAGGAGGTGGCCCGGAGCGGGCTGCTCGTCACGATCGGGATCGAGCCCACGCATGCCGCGACCGGGTTCGGCTACATCCGCAGCGGAGATGCCCTGAGCGGTTTCGCGTCGGCCCGGGCCGTCACCGAGTTCGTCGAGAAGCCGGACGCCGAGCGGGCGGAGGCCTACCTGGCGAGCGGGGAGTACCGCTGGAACGCCGGCATGTTCGTCGCCCGGGCGGCGACCTTGCTCGACCTGCTGGCGGAGAACCACCCCGAGCTCTCCGCGGCACTGCGGTCGATCGCTGCCGACCCCTCCACGCTGGAGGAGCGCTGGCCGGGGCTGGAGAAGATCGCCATCGACCACGCCGTCGCCGAGCCCGCGGCCGCGGCTGGGCGGGTGGCGATGGTGCCCGGGCCGTTCCGCTGGGAGGACGTGGGCGACTTCGCGTCGCTGGCGGACCTGTCCCACGACGGCGCCGGGGGAGTGCAGGTCCTCGGCGACGCAGCGGACGTGATCGCCATCGACTCAGAGGGCTTCGTGGTCGCCGCGGGGAGGACGGACCGTGGCCGTCGTGGGACTCGACGACGTCGTGGTCGTCGACACCGGCGACGCCGTGCTGGTCACGTCCTACGCCCGGGCCCAGGAGGTCAAGGCGGTCGTCGACGAGCTGCGCCGGCGGAACCGCCCCGACCTCACCTGACGGGTCGGCCCATCCCGGTCGGGCTCAGGGAGCCTCGGGCTCGGGAGCGCTGCTCGCGGGGTTCGCCTTCATGAACGCCTGCACCACGGCTCCGCTGGGGGCGGCGCAGTACTGGGTGACGCCCTTCTGGTTCTGCGGGCCGGTCCAGTGGGTGAGGGCGACGTGCTTGCCGCTCGGGAACGACTTGCCGTCGCTCGACTTCCACGGCGCGGCCATGAACTTGTCGGTCTCTGGGTCGAACTTGCCGGCGATCGACTGGACGTCCTTGTAGGCGTCCGTGCCCGGCTTCACGGAGTCGTCGTACCAGAGGATCGTGTGGCCGTGCTCGAGGCTGTGCACCATTCGCTCGAGCTCGGGCCGGTCGTCCACGGTGTAGAAGGCGCGGATCTCCGAGCCCTGCATGAAGTTGGGCCAGTGCGGGCCGAACGCGGGCGGCGCGTCGGGGTAGTTGATCTTCTTGCCGGGATCGATGTGCTGGCCCGAGCCGCTCGCGTCCACCGACTTGGCAGGGGTGCACCCGGCTGCGGACTTCGACGCCCCGAGCTCGGCGATCGGCGTCCCGGCGGCCTTCGCGTCGGCACGACGATCCTTGACGTAGACGAAGACGGCGGAGCCGAGGAGTCCGAGCACGACGAGCACGCAGGCGCCGAGGATCAGCAGGCTGCGTCGCCGCTCCTTGCGCGCCTGGTCCTTGCGCATCTGCTCGGCGATCGCGCGTCGCTCGTTCTCGCGCGTGTTCTTCTTGGCCACTCGTCCGCCTCTTGGATCGTCGATATCGCTGCGGAGTCTACGGAGCCGTCGGTGAGACCGTGAGGGTGTCCCTCACGGCATCGCTGTGGGGGCGCCAGCGGAGGGCGTGGGCCACGAGCCGCACCCGCTCGGCCGCGGCCACCTGGTCGCGCGCGTTCGCGGGCAGCCCCACCTGCACCGAGGCGCCCACCGGCGAACCGGCGAGCCCGCACGACTCCAGCGCCGCGAGCATCTCCTCGGTCGACGCGGGTGAGCCGAAGCAGTCCGCGTCGCGGCCGCGCACCGCCGCCAGGACCGCCTCCCGCGCGCCGAGGGCGAACATGTCCTGCTCCCGAGGTCTCACCAGCGCCCGGGCGCCCGGGCCGTGCTCGCCGGGGGAGAGCACCCGGTCGGCCAGCCCGCGGACCACGCTGACGGGGCGCCCGCCGAGCTTGCCGGCGACGAGCTCGGCGACGGAGGCGAGCTCGTCGGCCACGGCGGGGGCCGTCACCGCCAGCTCGTTGCCGTAACCGTCGGTCCGGCCGGCCAGGTCGTCGAGGGGCTCCAGCCCGGCCACCCCGACGGCCAGGTCGGTCTGGCCGGTGCGCCACGCACGGCCGGCAGTGTCGGTGACGACCACGGCCACGTTGCGCCCGGTCTCGTCGTACACCTGCTGCCGGAGGGCTCGGGCCGACGCGTCCGGGTCGACCGGCAGCAGCACCACCCACCCCGGTGTCACGTTGGAGGCGTCCACGCCTGCGGCGGCCATCACCAGCCCCAGGTGGTTCTCCACGATCGAGGTCGGCCCGCGCCGCGCCACCACGCGCACGGTCTCGTCCCGGATCGCCGCCTCGCGCTCTCCCTGGCGGACCCGTCCCTCGGCCTTGCTGACCACCTTGCTGGTCACCAGCACGACGTCGCCATCGCGCAGCTCCTGCCCGGCGACCAGCGCCGCGAGGTCGGTGCCGGCAGCGACCTCGCCGATGCCGGACAGCGCCCAGGCCTCGAGGCGGCCGCCCGCAGCGGTCATCGGGCGAGCTCGAGCGCCGCCGCGACCATGTCGGCGGTGGCGTCGTGGTCGGTCATCCAGAGCGGTACGGCGTGGCAGCGGATGCCGGCCGTCGAGACCCGTTCCACCGCCTTCTCGTCGACCGTGTCCACCAGCCAGCCGTCCAGGATGCCGCCCGTCGAGCGGGAACCGTAGTGCTCGGCCACCCCGGCCGCCGAGACCTCCACGCCGATCACGCCGAGCAGCTGGCGGGCCATGCCACGGACGTGGTCCTCGCCGATGATCCCCGAGACGCCGATGACCGGTGCTGCCGTGGCGACGAGTGCCTCGCGGATGCCCGGGACACCGAGGATGGTGCCCACCGAGACCACGGGGTTGGACGGCGGCACCAGCACGACGTCCGCCTCCGCGATCGCCTCGAGCACGCCGGGGGCCGGCGTCGCCTCGGCGATCCCGATCGGGACCACGGCGTGCGCGGGCACGCTCGCCTGGTGGCGGATCCAGTACTCCTGGAAGTGCACCGCTCGCTGCTCCCCACTGTCCGGGTCGTCGATCACCACGTGGGTCTCGACCCGGTCGTCGGTCATCGGCAGCAGCTCCACGCCCGGTTGCCAGCGCCGGCACAGGGCGGCGGTCACGGCGCTGAGCGGGTAGCCCGCGTCCAGCATCTGGGTGCGCACCAGGTGTGTGGCGATGTCACGGTCGCCCAGACCGAACCACGTCGGCTCCACGCCGTACGCCGCGAGCTCGTCCTTGGCGTGCCAGGTCTCGGCCGTCCGGCCCCAGCCGCGCTCGGGGTCGATGCCCCCGCCGAGGGTGTACATCACGGTGTCGAGGTCGGGACAGACCTTGAGCCCGTGCACCCAGATGTCGTCGGCGGTGTTGGCCACGACGCTCACCCGGGTGCTCGACCCGGTGCGCTCGACGAGCCGCAGCAGGCCCTGCAGGAAGCGGGCGCCGCCGACCCCGCCGGAGAGCACGGTCACGTGGGGAGGCACCTGGAGCGAGACGGGCTGCGAGACGGGGAAGGGCCCCGCGGAGGGGCTCACAGACGAATCGGACATGGTCGCAAGTGTGGACCAGTTGGGTCCAATACCAGACTTTCGCTTGACTTCATGGGTACGACAGGCATGTAATCACACCAGTGTGATTAGCAACTCGGTCCGTCAGGATCGAAGGGTCGAAGAGGGGCGAACACCGTGCGCGAACTGTATCTGCTCGAGGGTGACGGGGACGATCCCGGATGGCAGGAGCGCGGTCTCTGCGCTCAGACCGATCCGGAGGCGTTCTTCCCGGAGAAGGGCGGCTCCACCAGGGAGGCCAAGAAGGTCTGCCTGACCTGCGACGTACGCCAGGACTGCCTGGAGTACGCGCTGGCCAACGACGAGCGCTTCGGCATCTGGGGCGGGCTGTCGGAGCGCGAGCGCCGCAAGCTGAAGAAGAAGGCTGTCTGAGCCTGGCCGCGACGCCTGGCCCTGAGGCCCGGTCGCGACACCTCCGGGTGGGCGGTCGGGGTCCGGGGATCAGGGCTCGTAGTCGGGGTGGACGTCTTCGGCGGGCACGCCGAGGTAGTCGGCGAGCTGCTCGACCACCACGGTCAGCACGAGCGCCTCGAGGTCCGCACGGGTCTCCGCACGGTGCTCGATGGGCCGACGGAACAGCACCAGCCGTGGGGGCGTGGTGCTCGAGGCGGGCACCCAGGACGCCAGCGGGACCCGCGGGGCGACCCACGTGCCCGGCAGCACCGGGATGTCCTCGACGGCCAGCTCGACGGCGGCGAGCTCGTCGGTCCAGCGTGACTCCACCTCGGCCATGACGTCGAGCGCCACCTGGTCGAACCGTTCACGGCCGGTGTGATGGGCGGGCACCCGTCCGGACGGGGCACCGGGGGCGAAGGCGGGCCCACGCATCTCGCGTCCGCGGCGGTCGGTGATCACGACCGCGAGCCTACGGCGCCGAGCGTCCCCAGCGAGGTAGCGTCCGGGCGTGGGTCTCCTCCGACGTTGTTCTCGCACCGCCTGCGGGCGTCCTGCCACGACCACGCTCACCTATGTCTACGCGGACCAGACCGCGGTCGTCGGCCCGCTCGCGACCTATGCCGAGCCGCACGCCTACGACCTCTGCGACGCGCACAGCGAGCGGCTCTCGGCCCCGCGTGGCTGGGAGGTGCTGCGCCTCGCGCAGGACCACCTCCAGGGCCCTTCGTCCGACGACCTGCTCGCGCTCGCGGACGCCGTGCGCGAGGCGGCACAGCCTCGCCCGGTCGAGGTGGTGCCCCTCACCGCACGCCCTGCGGGCGGTGCTGCCCGAGGCCACCTGCGTGCGCTTCCCTCCGAGGACTGATCCCGGCCCCGGCGTCGGTAGGCTCACACCATGACAACGAGCGGAGGCCCGGCGCCGGACGCGAGGCTCGCCTCGACCCTCGCAGCCGTCTTCAAGGCCTACGACGTCCGTGGACTCGTGCCCGACCAGATCGACGAGGACCTCGCCCGTCGGGTGGGCAACGCGTTCGTGGCGGTCACGGGGGAGGAGAGCGTCGTCGTCGGGCACGACATGCGGCCGTCCTCGCCCGGGCTGGCCCGGGCGTTCGCCGACGGCGCGGCCCGGGCCGGCGCCGACGTCGTGATGATCGGGCTCGCGTCCACCGACCAGCTCTACTTCGCGTCCGGACGCCTGGCCCGGCCGGGTGCGATGTTCACGGCGAGCCACAACCCCGCGCAGTACAACGGCATCAAGCTCTGCCACGCCTTCGCCGCGCCTGTGGGGATGGAGACCGGTCTCGCCGAGATCCGTGACCGCGTCGCCAGCCAGAAGACGATGACCGACTCCCGGCCCGGGGTCGTCTCCGAGAGGGACGTCCTCCAGGACTACGCCGACTGCCTGCTGGGCCTCGCCCCCGTGCGCGGGCGTCACCTCGAGGTCGTCGTGGACGCCGGCAACGGGATGGCCGGGCTGACCGCCCCCGCCGTGCTGAGCCGGATCGACGTCGGGGTCGACGAGCTGTACTTCGAGCTCGACGGCACCTTCCCGAACCACGAGGCCAACCCGATCGAGCCGGCCAACCTCGTCGACCTGCAGGCTCGGGTGCGCGAGACCGGCGCCGACATCGGGCTCGCCTTCGACGGCGACGCGGACCGGTGCTTCCTGGTCGACGAGCGCGGGGAGCTGGTCAGCCCCAGCGTGCTGACGGCCCTGATCGCCGCCCGCGAGCTGGCTCGCCAGCCGGGCAGCACGATCATCCACAACCTGATCACCTCGCGCGGGGTGCCCGAGATCGTCACCGAGCTCGGCGGCCGGCCGGTCCGGACCCGCGTGGGTCACTCCTTCATCAAGGCCGAGATGGCCGAGACCGGCGCGATCTTCGGCGGCGAGCACTCCGGGCACTTCTACTTCCGGGACTTCTGGCGAGCCGACTCCGGCATGCTCGCCGCGCTGCACGCGCTCGCCGCCCTGGCCGAGGGCGAGGCGCCGCTCTCGGAGCTGCTCGCGCCCTACGCGCGGCACGTCGCCAGCGGCGAGATCAACTCCGAGGTGGCCGACCAGCAGGCCGTCATCGAGGAGCTCGAGCAGTCCTGGACCGGACGCGCGGGCATCTCCGTGGACCACCTCGACGGGCTGACGGTCACGCACGACGACTGGTGGTTCAATGTGCGCGCGTCCAACACCGAACCCCTGCTGCGTCTGAACGCGGAGGGCCGGGACGCTGCCACCATGGCCCGCGTCCGTGACGAGATCCTCGCCGTGATCCGAAGGAGTGACCGATGAACCTCGACACCCACCTGCTGGACGTGATCGTCTGCCCCGCCTGTCGTCAGTCGCTCGCGGTCGACGAGGCCGCGCAGGAGCTGGTCTGTGCCGGGTGCGGGCTCGCCTACCCCGTCCGCGACGACATCCCGGTGCTCCTCGTCGACGAGGCCCGCAAGCCTGCATGAGCCACCCCCACGAGATAGCGCGATGACCTTCGACGACGGGCTCCTCGACGACGAGGTGGCCCTTGCTCGCGCCGACGTCCGCCTGCGCCACCTGGCCGAGGGCGGTGCCCGCGTCCGTCGCGAGGCGGCGGCCTCGACCGAGGCCGTGATCCAGGCCGTCGACATGCTCTCCGACGGCCAGCCGCGGGCCGTGGTGGCGGCCGGGCCGGACTCGCGGCTGCTGCGCGCGGTCCTCGAGCCCGTCTGCCCGGTGCCGTTCGTCGCCTGGCCGGGGCCCGGCCTGCCGGGATGGGCGGGAAGCCTGGACCTCGTCGTCGTCCTCGCCCCTGAGGGACGGGACCACCCCACCGCAGGCGCGGTCGCCGAGGCCGTACGCCGTGGCTGCCAGCTCGTCGTCGCAGCACCCTCGGGCTCGCTGGTCGCCGAGCACGCCCAGGGCCGCTACGTCACGCTGCTGCCGACGGAGACGGGGGACCAGCTCGCCATCGCGGTGGCGGTCCTCGACCTGCTCGACCGCGTGCACCTGGGGCCGCGCACGGACCCCGACGTGGTCGCCGACGCCCTCGACGAGGTGGCCGTCTCCTCCAGCCCGCACCGCGACCTCGCCGTGAACACGGCCAAGATCCTCGCGATCGGCATCGCCGACTCGAACCCGATCTTCTGGGGCGGCACCGTGCTCGCCGCTCGCGCCGGTCGCCGGATCGCGGAGTCGATCCGGCGCACGACGGGCCGGACGGCGCTGGCGGCGGACGCCGAGCACCTGCTGCCCGTGCTCGAGGCGACTGCCCCCGCCGACGTCTTCGCCGACCCCTTCGCCGACGGTGGTCCGGAGCGGCGGCCAGCCCTCGTGGTGCTCGACGACCGCACCTCCGACCCGGGGATCGAGGAGACGCGCGACCTCCTCGAGCAGGCGGCGACGGCCCACGGCGTACGCGTCGAGACCATCTCCTCGGAGGCCGACGGCGACGTGGCCCGTTACGCCGCGATGCTGTCCACGGGCACCTACGCCGCCGCCTACCTGCAGATCGGGCTCGGGGCCTGAGCCTCGGCTCCGGTCCCTGGCACACCGGCCTCGCCGGTACCCTCACGCCATGTCAACCGAAGGCGGCACCAAGGCGGTGCTCGCGGCCCTGCTGGCCAACACCGGCATCGCGATCACGAAGTTCCTGGCCTTCGCGCTGACGCAGTCCTCCTCGATGCTCGCCGAGGCGATCCACTCCGTCGCGGACTCCGGCAACCAGCTGCTGCTGCTCCTCGGTGGGCGACAGGCACGCAAGGAGGCCGACGAGGAGCACCCGTTCGGCTACGGGCGCGAGCGCTACATCTACTCGTTCATCGTGGCGATCGTGCTGTTCAGCGTCGGCGGGCTGTTCGCCCTCTACGAGGCGTACCACAAGTTTCACGAGGTCCAGCAGCACCCGGGCGACATGGGTCAGCTCGACGGTCGCTGGTGGTGGGTGCCGCTGGTGGTGCTCTTCGTCGCCATCGGGATGGAGACCTTCAGCTTCCGGACCGCGATCCGCGAGGGCAACAAGGTGCGGGGCAACGCCTCCTGGGTCCAGTACGTACGTCGCGCCAAGGCGCCGGAGCTCCCGGTCATCCTCCTCGAGGACTTCGCGGCCCTGACCGGCCTGACGTTCGCCCTGCTCGGCGTCGGTCTGGCCCTGATCACCAAGGAGCCGATCTTCGACGTCATCGGCACCGCCCTGATCGGGCTGCTGCTGGTGACCGTCGCGGTCGTGCTCGCGCTGGAGACCAAGAGCCTCCTGCTCGGCGAGGCCGCCGCACCCGAGGCCCAGGTCCGGATCCGGGAGGCGATCACCTCGAGCGAGGGGATCGACGGCGTGATCCACATGAAGACCCTGCACCTGGGTCCCGACGAGCTGCTCGTCGCGGTCAAGGTGGCCGTCACCGGCTCGGACTCCGCGGCCGGCGTGGCCCGCGCGATCGACACGGCCGAGGCCGCCATCCGCGCCGCCGAGCCCACGGCCCGGGTGATCTACCTGGAGCCGGACATCCGGCGCTGACACCCCGGGTCCGCGCGCGATTGGTCGGGTGTGGGGCGGTCGCCTAGAATCGCCGATGCGCCTTTCGCACGAGATCGTGGTCAGACGCCGCGCCCTGCGCGCGCCCACGACATCGCCCTCGCACCGAAGGAACACACACGCATGGACTTCAAGGTCGCAGACCTGACCCTGGCCGACTACGGACGCACCGAGATCGCCCTCGCCGAGCACGAGATGCCCGGGCTGATGGCGATGCGTGAGCGTTACGGCAACGACAAGCCGCTCGCCGGCGCCCGGATCGCCGGCTCGCTGCACATGACCATCCAGACCGCCGTCCTGATCGAGACGCTCGTCGCGCTCGGTGCCGAGGTGCGCTGGGCCTCCTGCAACATCTTCTCCACCCAGGACCACGCCGCCGCCGCGGTGGTCGTCGGCCCCGAGGGCACCGCGGAGAACCCGCAGGGCGTCCCGGTGTTCGCCTGGAAGGGCGAGACGCTGGAGGAGTACTGGGAGTGCACCCAGCAGATCCTCGACTGGCCGGGCGACGCCCTGCCCAACATGATCCTCGACGACGGTGGCGACGCCACCATGCTGCTGCACCTCGGCGTGCAGGCCGAGAAGTCGGGCGTGGCCCCGGACCCGGCCACGGCCGAGAGCAACGAGCAGCGGATCGTCTTCGAGGTCCTCAACGCCCAGCTCGCGAAGAGCTCGGACCACTGGGGCCCGATCGCCAACTCCGTCAAGGGCGTCACCGAGGAGACCACGACCGGCGTGCACCGTCTCTACGAGATGATGCGCGACGGCAAGCTGCTCTTCCCGGCGATCAACGTCAACGACTCGGTGACCAAGTCGAAGTTCGACAACAAGTACGGCTGCCGGCACTCGCTCATCGACGGCATCAACCGTGCGACCGACGTCCTCATCGGCGGCAAGGTCGCGATCGTCTGCGGGTACGGCGACGTCGGCAAGGGCTGCGCCGAGTCGCTGCGTGGCCAGGGCGCCCGTGTCATCGTCACCGAGATCGACCCGATCTGCGCGCTCCAGGCGGCGATGGACGGCTACCAGGTCGACACCCTCGAGAACGCCCTGCCGACCGCAGACATCATCATCACCTCGACCGGCAACAAGGACGTCGTGACCATCGACCACATGAAGTCGATGAAGCACAACGCGATCGTCGGCAACATCGGGCACTTCGACAACGAGATCGACATGGCCGGCCTCGAGGCGCCGGGCGTCGCGGAACGCAAGAACGTGAAGCCGCAGGTCGACCTGTGGACGTTCCCCAACGGCAACGCCGTGATCATTCTGTCCGAGGGTCGGCTGATGAACCTCGGCAACGCGACCGGCCACCCGTCGTTCGTGATGTCGAACTCCTTCACCAACCAGGTGCTGGCGCAGATCGAGATCTTCACCAAGACCGAGGACTACCCGGTCGGCGTCTACGTGCTGCCGAAGCACCTCGACGAGGAGGTCGCCCGCCTGCACCTCGGCGCGCTCGGTGTGAACCTGACGACGCTGACCGACCAGCAGGCTGCCTACCTCGGCATTCCTGCGGAGGGTCCGTACAAGTCCGAGCACTACCGGTACTGAGCGAGAGCACGACGTTGGCGCAGCAGGAGGTGGTGGATCGGCCGAGGGTCCTCGTCGTGGACGACGACGCGGCTCTCGCCGAGATGCTCACCCTCGTGCTGCGCAACGAGGGCTTCCTCAGCCAGATCGTGACGCGCGGCGACGACGCGATGAGCGCCTTTCGCGCGTTCCGGCCCGACGTCGTGCTGCTGGACCTGATGCTGCCGGGCAAGGACGGCATCGACGTGTGCCGGGAGATCCGGGCCGAGTCCGGCGTACCGATCGTCATGCTCACCGCACGCAGTGACACCGTCGACGTGGTCGTCGGCCTCGAGTCCGGGGCCGACGACTACATCGCCAAGCCGTTCAAGCCCAAGGAGCTGGTAGCGCGGATCCGGGCCCGCGTACGCCGCTTCGAGGTGCCCACGCCCGAGGACCTGCTGATCGGCGACCTGACCATCGACGTCATCGGCCACGAGGTCACGCGAGCGGGCAAGCCGATCGGGCTGACCCCGCTGGAGTTCGACCTGCTCGTCTGCCTGGCACAGAACCCGCGCAAGGTGTTCACGCGCGAGGTCCTCCTCGAGCAGGTCTGGGGCTACCGCCACGCGGCGGACACCCGGCTGGTCAACGTCCACGTCCAACGCCTGCGGGCCAAGATCGAGGCCGATCCGGAGAACCCCACGATCGTGGTGACCGTGCGCGGTGTGGGCTACAAGGCGGGCACGGCAGATGAGCCAGCCATCGCTGACTGACGGCCGCACCGGCCTGCGCCCCTTCCTGCGCGGCCTGCCCGGCAGCGCCCTGACCTTCTGGCGGCGGTCTCTGACCACGCGCGTGGTGACGGCGATCGTGGTGCTGTGCGCACTGGTGGTGGGCTCGGTCGGCTGGATGGTGATGCGTCAGATCACCGACGGCCTGGTCAAGGGTCGCGTCGACGCCTCGGTCGCCGAGGCGCGCACCGAGACGGCCACCGCACGCGAGCGGCTCGGATCCGCCGGCGGCAACGACTTCGACCCGGACACCCAGCTGCGGCTGCTGGTCGAGAACCTCGTCGCGCGCGGCGAGGTGAAGGGATTCGAGATGGTCGTGCTGGGACCGGTCGGCAAGGGCGACGTCAACGGCGGCGTACGCACCACCCCGGCCGTCGACGTGGCCAGCGTCCCCCAGGGTCTGCGGCGGACCGTCGAGAAGGGCGGCGACGGGCTGGCGTGGACCTACACGCGGATCGGCTACACCAAGGGTGCCGCGGGCCGGGCCCCTGCGCCCAGCGAGCCCGGAGTGGCGGTCGGGTCGACCGTGGTGCTGCCCTCCGACGGCGGGACCTACGCCCTCTACTACCTGTTCCCGATGGAGGAGGAGCAGCAGACGTTGCTGTTGCTGCGTCGCGTGCTGCTGACCGCGGGGGTGCTCCTGCTGGTGCTCGTCGCCGGGGTGGCCCTGCTGGTCACCCGCCAGGTGATCTCGCCCGTCCGCCTGGCCCGTCGGGTGGCCGAACGGATCGCCTCGGGGCGTCTCGAGGAGCGCATGCACGTCTCCGGGGAGGACGACATCGCCCGGCTTGCGATGTCGTTCAACCAGATGGCCGAAGCCCTGCAGTCGCAGATCCGCAAGCTGGTGGAGCTCTCCCGCGTGCAGCGCACGTTCGTCTCGGACGTCTCGCACGAGCTGCGCACCCCCCTGACCACGGTGCGGATGGCGGGCGACGTGCTGCACGACGCCCGCGCGAGCTTCGATCCCGTGACCGGACGCGCTGCCGAGCTGCTGCAGAACGAGCTGGACCGGTTCGAGAACCTGCTCGCCGACCTGCTCGAGATCAGCAGGTTCGACGCCGGTGCCGCGGTGCTCGACCTCGAGGACACCAACATCGGCGACATCGCGCACCGGGTGGTCGGCTCGACGGCGCCGATGGCCCTGCAGCGGGGGGTCACCGTGACGGTCCGCGACGTCGGAGGCTTCATGGCCGAGGTCGATGCGCGACGGGTCGAGCGCATCGTGCGCAACCTGGTCACGAACGCGATCGACCACGCCGACTCGAGCGGTGTCTCGATCCACCTGGCTGCCGACGGCAGCGCGACGGCGCTCACCGTGCGCGACCACGGCGTCGGGCTGCAGCCGGGCCAGTCGGCCATGGTCTTCAACCGGTTCTGGCGCGGTGACCCGGCCCGGGCGCGCACCACAGGTGGCACCGGCCTCGGCCTGGCCATCGCCCTCGAGGACGCCCGGCTCCACGGCGGCTGGCTCCAGGCGTGGGGTACGCCGGGTGGCGGGAGCCAGTTCCGCCTCACCCTGCCGCGCCGTGCCGGTGACCCCCTGACCCACAGCCCGCTCCCGCTCGTGCCGCACGACATCCGTGAGGGCGTCCGATGAGCGCGTCTCGGAACGTGGTCCTGGCGGTGCTCGCGTCGCTGGTCGCCCTCTGCTCGGCCGGGTGCACCACGCTGCCGGAGAGCGGAGCGATCCACCGCGAGGCCGCGGACCGGCCCGACCGACCGCAGGACGCGCCGTACTTCAACCCGCCCGGGCCGGCGAAGGACGGCAGTCCCGCTGCCATCGTGTCGGGGTTCTTCGTGGCCATGCAGGCCAACCCGCTGAGCACGTCGGTCGCCCGCACCTTCCTCTCCGAGCACGCGCGAGGCACCTGGAAGCCCAACCGCGGAACGATCGTCTACGAGGCCTTCTCGGTGGTGCCGACGAGCACGGGGACGAAGGTGCGGCTCGCCGACGTCCGGCGCCTCGACGCACGGGGCGGTTGGCGCGGTGGCTCGCCCGGTCGCGCGAAGACGCTGGACATCCGGCTGGTCTCCGAGAACGGGCAGTGGCGCATCGACAACCCGGTCAACGCCCTCGCGGTGCCCTCGTCGTACTTCGACCGCAGCTTCGCCCGCTTCAACCTGTACTTCTACGACCAGACCGGTCGGACGCTCCTGCCCGACCCGGTGTTCATCCCACGCGGTGAGCAGTCGGCGACCAACCTCGTGCGCGGCCTGCTCGCCGGGCCCGGGAGCGCGATCGCCGACGTCACCCGATCCGCGCTGCCGTCGCGCACGGACCTCGACCTGTCCGTGGTGGTGACCGAGAACGGCGTGGCCGAGGTGCCGTTGTCGCGAGAGGTGCTCCAGGCCTCGCCGAGCGAGCTCTCGCGCGTGGTCGACCAGCTGGCGTGGACCCTGCGACAGGTGCCGGGGATCGAGCGTCTTCGGATCACCGTGGCCGGAACTCCGGTGCCGTTGCCGGGCGGGGGGATCGACGTGCCCGTGACGAGCGGACCGCAGCTCGACGCTGCCGGGCCCGGTGGTGCCGAGCTCTGGGTGCTCCGTGGCGGTCGGGTGGTCGACCTCGACACACCCGACCGCGACCCGGTGGCCGGTGCGCTCGGCAAGCCGGGGTACGCGCTGCGCACCTTCGCGGTCGACGACACCGACCGAGTGGTTGCGGGTGTCACCACGAACGGCAGGACCGTGTTCGCGGCGGCCACCGACGGGGAGGCGGCACGTCGGGTCGCCTCGGGCAGCGACTTCCTGCGCCCGTCGTACGACATGTTCGGTGGGCTGTGGCTGGTTGACCGCACCGCGCAGGGCGCCCGGGTGCTCTACTCGAGCGGCAACCAGATGCGCGAGATCGAGATCCCCGGTGTCACCGGAGAGCAGGTGGCCGCGTTCTCGATGGCGTGGGACGGCAGCCGGATGGCGGTGGCCTACTCAGGGAGCCCTGCTCCGGCGGTACGGGTGACCGACATCCTGCGCACCGACGAGGGCATCGTCTCGGGTGCCGGCAGGTCCAGCACCTTCGCGCCCGGCACCGATGCCTCCCGCGTGGTCGACATCGGCTGGCGCGACCCGTCCACGCTGGCGGTGCTGAGCCGCACGAGCGTCGAGTCGAGCAAGGTCAGCTTCATCTCCTCCGACGGCTCGCCCACCGCGACGACCCTGGCTGTGCCGACGGTGTTCCGTGGCGCCGCCCAGGCGATGGTCGTGGCACCGGACCCCGCCCTCCCGCTGCGCCTGATCACGCCCGACCAGAGGCTCTACACGCTCAGCAGCGACGGCCAGTGGCCGCGCACCAGCTCCAAGGTGGTGGCGGCGGCGTACGCACGCTGAGCCGCGGAGGGCGCACACCCCGACCGACGTGGGGCAGTGTCCACAGCAGCCGTCGGCACCGGAGCGCCTGGGACCGTCGTCCGCGACAGTGCGGGTGTGATCGACGCCTGGCTCGACCTGATGCACGGCACGACCTGCGTCGGGTGCCCGACGCCGGGCCGGTCGCTGTGCGCGACCTGCTCGAGGCTGCTGCCCGGACGGGGCTCGCGGGTCCGCCCCACTCCGTGCCCGGACGGCCTGGCCGCCTGCTTCGCCGCGGGTGAGTACGACGGTCTCCTGCGCGCCATGGTCCTCGCCCACAAGGAGCGGGCGGCGTACACCCTGGCCCGCCCGCTCGGGCGGATGCTGGCCGTGGCCGCAGGCATGGCCCTCGAGCCGGTTGCCACGGCAATCCTCGTGCCAGTGCCCTCACGAGCCGCCGTGGTGCGCTCCCGTGGGCACGACCCGATGCTCCGGATCGCCCGTGCCGCTGCCCGGTGCCTGCGCGAGCAGGGCCGGCCGGTCACCGTGCTCAACGTCGTGCGGCAGCACGCGCCCGTCGAGGACCAGGCCGGGTTGACCGCCTCCCAGCGGGCCGCGAACCTCGCCGGCTCGATGCGCGTCCGTCCCGCTGCGCGCGACGCACTGGCCCGCATCGGCACCCCGCTGTCCCTGCTGGTGTGCGACGACGTGCTGACCACGGGGGCGACGGCACGCGAGGCGCAGCGTGCTCTCGAGGATTCCGGACTGCGGGTGCGCGCGGTGGTCACCGTGGCGGCCACCCGCAAGCGGTACGAGTCGGACAGGCACAGGCCCGCGCCGGTGTAGTGCCCCGAGGCCTACCCCTTTCAGGGCCGCACGTCTACCGTCTGTACATGGAGACCGACCGGACCCGCGATTTCACGGGAACCCGGTCGGTCCGTGTCCGTTCGGGGCACGATTGGGGAGGCCGAACAGCCAGGTAACAGATCGATTCGTCGAGCGCGCAAGCAAGCGAGCACAGGAGGTCTGCGGTGGATGTAGTCGTCAGCAGTCGGCACTGCGAGGTGTCGGACCGGTTCCGGGAGCACGTGGAGGACAAGCTCGCGCGGCTCGAGAAGCACGATCACCGGATCATCCGGGTGGAGGTGCTGCTGGAGAAGGAGACGCGACCGAGGGAGCCTGACCGGGCCGTGCGTGTCGAGCTGACGGCGATGTCCAGGGGGCCGATCGTGCGCGCCGAGGCCTGCGCCGAGGACAAGATGGCTGCGCTCGACCTGGCGCTGGACAAGATGGCCTCCCAGATGCGTCGCGCCGCTGACCGACGCAAGGTGCACCGCGGCCAGCACAAGCCGGAGTCCGTCGGTGAGGCGATGGCCCGCAGCACCCCGCCTGATGTCGACGACGGGGACTCCGAGCACGTCTCCGAGCACAAGGTGGGCCCGGTGACGGTGACCGGCGACGGCCCTCTCGTCGTGCGCGAGAAGGCACACGCGGCGGCGCCGATGACCCTCGAGCAGGCGCTCTACGAGATGGAGCTGGTC
The DNA here is from genome assembly GCA_963797525.1 of uncultured Actinomycetota bacterium. Lineage (GTDB taxonomy): Bacteria > Actinomycetota > Actinomycetes > Propionibacteriales > Nocardioidaceae > Marmoricola. The sequence continues at coordinate 152,278 of CAWCPT010000008.1, read as the reverse complement.
GGGCACGACTTCTACCTCTTCGTCGACAAGGAGAGCCAGAAGCCCTCGGTGGTCTACCGACGACGTGGTTATGACTACGGCGTGATCTCCCTCGAGATGGACTGAACGGGCCATCAGTTCCGGGCTCGGCATGGTCACAGGTGACCAGCCGAGGGATGGTCATTCTGTGTGCTCCCGACGCGTTCCTCTGCCATGATGACCAGATGGTGGCCGAGGGCACGTCCGGGGCCGGCGAACCCGTTCGCGTGGTCGTCGTCGACGACCAGGAGCTCTTCCGTCGTGGTCTGACCATGCTTCTCGGTGTCGAACCGGGGATCGAGGTGGTCGGTGAGGCCGGCGACGGGATCAGTGCGACCGACCTGATCGTCGCGACCGTCCCCGACGTCGTCCTGCTCGACGTGCGGATGCCCAAGCGCTCGGGCCTGCAGGCCTGCATCCAGATCAAGGAGCTCGTGCCGAGCGTCAAGATCATCATGCTGACCGTCAGCGACGAGGAGGGCGACCTCTACGAGTCGGTGAAGAACGGCGCCTCCGGCTACCTCCTCAAGGACTCCTCCATCGACGAGGTGGCCCAGGCCGTGCGGGTCGTGGCGGAGGGCCAGTCCCTGATCAGTCCGTCGATGGCGGTCAAGCTGATCGACGAGTTCAAGGAGATGGCGCGCACCGACCGGCAGCAGGTGCCGACGCCGCGGCTCACCGAGCGAGAGCTCGAGGTCCTGCGCCTGGTGGCCAAGGGGATGAACAACCGGGACGCCGCCCGGGAGCTGTTCATCAGCGAGAACACCGTGAAGAACCACGTGCGCAACATCCTGGAGAAGCTGCAGCTCCACTCGCGGATGGAAGCCGTCATGTACGCCGTGCGCGAAAAACTCCTCGACATCCCCTGACCGATACGCGCCACCTCGATGCGTTGTCGGTGGGTGCGGTAATACTGACGCAGTGGCTGAGCAGATCTCCCGGGCGCAGGCCCGACGCATCGCGTTGGTCGCCCAGGGGTTCCGCGACCCACGCCACGCGACGCCCACCATGCGCACGTTCTCGCGCACGCTCGCGCGCACCGGTGTCCTGCAGATCGACTCGGTCAACGTGCTGCAGCGGGCCCACTACATGCCGCTCTTCTCGCGGATGGGCTCCTACGACACCGAGCTCCTGCGGCGGGCCTCGGAGCAGTCGCCCCGTCGGATGGTGGAGTACTGGGCGCACGTCGCGGCCTACATGCCGGTCGACCTCTGGCCCTACATGCAGCACCGGATGGAGGGCTATCGCGACCGCGGCCACGCCTGGACCCACGAGAAGGCCTCCGCTCGCCTGATCGACTCGCTGATGGCCGAGATCCAGGGTGACGGAGCGAAGACGTCGCGCGACCTCGACGACGGCCTGCCTCGGCAGAAGGTCGACTGGGGCTGGAACTGGAGCGAGACGAAGCGTGCGCTGGAGTACCTCTTCATCTCGGGCCAGCTCGCCGTGGCGCGTCGCAACAGCCAGTTCGAGCGCGTCTACGACCTGCCCGAGCGGGTGATCCCGGCGGCGATCCTCGACCAGCCGGTCCCCACGCGCCACGAGACCCGGGTCGAGCTGGTCCGCCGGGCCGCTCGGTCGCACGGCGTCGCGACGGTCCGCTGCCTGCGCGACTACTACCGGCTCCAGCTCGAGCGTGGCGAGAGCACCCAGACCACCATGCTGGCGATCGACGAGCTCGTCGAGTCGGGCGAGCTCGTCCCGGCCACCATCGAGGGATGGCCACGCCCGGCATACCTCCACCGGGACGCCGTGCTGCCGCGCAAGGTCGGGGCCCGTGCCCTGCTGAGCCCGTTCGACCCCGTGGTGTGGGAGCGGGAGCGCACCGAGCACCTCTTCGACTTCCACTACCGGATCGAGATCTACGTCCCCGAGGCGAAACGTCAGTTCGGCTACTACGTGCTGCCCTTCCTGCTCGGCGACCGGATCGTCGCCCGCGTCGACCTCAAGGCCGATCGGCTGGCCGGGAGGCTGCTGGTCAAGGCGGCGTACGCCGAGCCCGGTGCGCCGGCGGACACAGCAGCGGAGCTGGCCGCGGAGCTCGCGGACCTGGCCTGCTGGATCGGGCTCGAGGACATCGTCGTGCAGGAGCGCGGGGACCTGTCCGGCGCACTGCGTGCCTTGACCGCGGCACCCCGTGCCATCGGTGGGTGAGACGAGACTCGCAGCCGTGCTGGCCGTCATCCTGCTGGTCAGCAGCCTGGCCGGATGTGCGAGCACGGACCACCGGACGGAAGGCGTGGTGGCGCGCGAGGTCGCCCACCGGGTGGCTCCGCTCGTGCTGACCGGCTACGCCCTGGAGGGGTCGGCAACGCCGGCGTCGATCACCCGCGACGGCCGACTCTTCGCCACGATCGGCGTCGACGGCGTCTCGTTGACCGGTCGGGGTGGAGTCTCGACGCTCAGCCGGGAGGCGTGGGCGTTGCGGCGTGCAGCCGCGGCGGCCCACCGTCGGGCCGTGCTGCTGGTCTCCAACTACAGCAACCGGATCAACGACTTCGACGAACCGCTCGCCCACCAGATGCTGGCGAGCCGGAGCTACCGCGCTGCTGCGGTGGCGACGCTGGTCAGGCGCGCTGCCGGGTTCGCCGGCGTCCAGATCGACCTGGAGTCGCTGCGCGCGCGGGACACCGTGGGCCTGGTCGCGTTCACCCGAGCCCTGCAACGTGCCCTGCCGGCACGCAAGACCGTCTCGATGGCGTTCATGGCGAGCGGCGACGCCCGTGGCTACGCCGCTCGTGGCTACGACCTGGGTGCCCTGGCCCGGGTGCTCGACGTCGCCGTGCTGATGTCCTACGACCAGCACGGCCCGTGGTCGGGGCCCGGCCCGATCGCCGCGATGTCCTGGGTCAGGGCCGAGCTGCGCTACTTCCTCACCCGCGTGCCGGGTCGCAAGGTCGACCTCGGTGCCGCCTGGCGGTCTGGCAGCTCGGCTCGTCCGGACGCCTCGGGCACTGAGGCGCTCAGCGGCTCCCGCTGTCCGCCTCCCGGCGGGTGAGCTCGTCGACGAGGTCGGCGGCCGAACGGGTGCCGTCGAGCCCGCGGATCTCCGCTCCCAGAGCTGCGGCAGCCCGTCGGTGCGGACCGTCGGCGAGCATGCGCGCGATCGTCCGTCGCAGGAGCGCGGGCTTCACCCTCTTCCGGACGAGCTCCCCGGCACCAGCTCTCGCCACCGAGGCCCCGACCATGGGCTGGTCCAGCAGCGGATGCATCGGCATCACCACCAGGGGGAGGTCGTGGGCCAGGGCGCGCATCGTAGTGGCGTGACCGCCGTGCCCGACCACCAAGGAGACCTGGGGCATCAGCTCGTCGTGGGGGACGAAGCGATGGACCTCGTGGTTGGCCGCCGTCCGGAGCGAGGCCGGGTCGATGGCGGGTCCGGTCGTGACCACCACCCGTGCTTCGAGGTCAGCGGTCGCGTCGAGGATCCGCTGCAGCGCGGCGGACATGCCGGGGAACAGGCACGTGCTGAGACTCACCAGGACCGCCGGCTCGTGGGAGCCGAGGTCGTGCGGCGCCGGTGGATCGATGGTCGGTCCGGTGAACCGCAGGTTGGCCGGGAGCGAGCCCTTGCCGGCAGGGTCGAGCGAGGGCAGGGTCGCCGCCAGGCTCAGGGCAGCGGAGTCCCAGCAGCCCACCGGGTCCAGGCGGCGTAGCCGGCCCGCGATGCCCACGGGCCCGTGCAGCCAGTTGCGGCGCAGGTAGGCGTCGTAGAGGTGCTCGAGCGAGACGTAGGAGTGACCGGCGTCCGCACAGGCCCGCAGCACGGGCAGCAGCAGGCAGTCGACGACCACCAGGTCCACCGGATGGACGTCCAGCTCCGCGAGCACCGCGCGGCCCAGCCGGGGGTCGACGAACAACGACACCAGACGAAACGCCGAGTTGGCGTCCGTGGAGCGGTGCGGCCGCACCCCGTCGTACGCCGAGAAGGCGAAGCCCGCGCCGGTCAGCTGTTCGCGCTGGCTCTCGTGCCCGAGGAACCGGATCGTGTGGCCGCGCTGTCGCAGCTCCGACGCGATCGCCACCGCGGGGGGCACGTTCCCACCACCGTCCCAGGTGGCGAAGAGGATCGTCGACATCGAGGTCATCCCTCTCGTGGTCTCCCGAGTGCGGCGAGGACCGTCCTCACCAGGGTCTCCAGACGCGCCTGGGTCACGGACCGGCTGAGCCCGCGGTCCAGGCGCAACAGCTTCCAGGCGTAGACGTCGGTCGCCACGACGAGCAGGTCCAGCAGCTCGGCGCGTGCGCCACGGGACTCGGGGAGGAAGGGCGCGAAGGCCTCCGCCACCCAGGCGCGGTGCAGGGCCTTTCCGCTGCTGGTGATCCGGGCCACCTGCTCCTCGCTCTGCTCCTGGGCCAGCAGGAGGAGCACGGACGACCCACGCTTCTCGTAGTGCTCGACCAGGATGCGCACGGCCTCGGCCACGTCGCCCACGGGTGCACGTCGCTCCTCGACGACCGCGGACGCTCCCTGGCGGGCGGCAGCATCGATCAGGGCGGCTCGGCTTCCGAAGTGGCGCAGCAGCGTCTGCACGCTGACACCGGCCCGCTCCGCGATGTCGTCGAGCCCGATCTGGGCGATCAGTCGTTCCTGGCTGAGGTCCACCGCGGCGTCGAGGATCGCCGAGCGGGTGGCCTCGACCGCCTCCGCCCGCGCGGTCATCGTGTAGCTCCGTCGCGAGTTCATGACAATCGCAGTTAACGCTGATACGTATTTGAAGTCAATGACTATTGACGCGAAAGCCCGGATGGACCACCACCGTCCACCTCCAGCAGTGGCACGATGACGCGATGAGCACGTCGGTCAACCACCCACTGTTCGCCCGGCTCTACCGCCGGCTGATCGCGCCGTCCCTGGCGAGGCAGGGTGGTGACGAGCTGAGGCGGCGACTGCTGTCGGGTCTGTCCGGCACGGTGGTGGAGGTCGGTGCGGGGGACGGCGCCAACTTCGCCCACTACCCCGACACGGTCAGCAGCATCGTCGCCGTGGAGCCGGAGCCGCACCTGCGCGAGCACGCCGCCGTCCAGGCGGACGAGCGGGTCGTGCTGCGCGACGACGTCGCTGCGCACCTCCCGGTGGGCGACGGAGGTGCTGACGCGGTCGTCTTCTGCCTGGTGCTCTGCTCGGTCGACGACCAGGCGACCGCTCTCGCCGAGGCGCATCGGGTGCTCCGGCCCGGGGGTGAGCTGCGTTTCCTGGAGCACGTCCAGGACCCCGAGCCGGGCGCCGTACGCCGGTTGCAGGGTGCGCTCGACGCGACGGTGTGGCCCCGGCTCTGCGGTGGCTGTCACCTCGGGCGAGACACGGCCGGGGCCATCGAGCACGCCGGCTTCCGGATCGCCGAGATCGACCGGTTCAGCTTTCCCGACGGTGCCCGGGGTCCGTCGTCCTCGGTGATCCTGGGCAGCGCCGTACGGTCCTGAGCCGGATCTGCCCGTCCGAAACTCTCGTGCGGGCCCGACCGTTACGATGGTCGACGGGTTCTGGCACACGCCGACCCCGAGCAGCAACCAGTCTCCAACCGTCTCCACCCCAGGGAGTAGCCCGCGTGTCGATCATCGACAAGGTCCTGCGCATCGGCGAGGGCAAGATCCTCCGCCAGCTCGAAGCGATCACCAAGGCGGTCAACGCCATCGAGGACGACTTCGTCGCCATGTCGGACGAAGAGCTGCAGGGGATGACGGTCGAGTTCAAGCAGCGCATCGCCGATGGCGAGGAGCTCGACTCGATCATGGCCGAGGCGTTCGCCACGGTGCGCGAGGCGGCCAAGCGCGTGCTGGGCCAGCGCCACTTCGACGTGCAGATCATGGGTGGTGCTGCCCTGCACCTCGGCAACATCGCGGAGATGAAGACCGGTGAGGGCAAGACCCTCGTCTCGACGCTGCCGGCCTACCTCAACGGGCTCACCGGCAAGGGCGTCCACGTCGTCACGGTCAACGACTACCTGGCCAAGTACCACGCCGAGTGGATGGGCCGGGTGCACCAGTTCCTCGGGCTCAGCGTCGGCGTGATCACCCCGGAGATGCGTCCCGACGAGCGTCGCGTGGCCTACGCCGCCGACATCACCTACGCGACCAACAACGAGCTCGGCTTCGACTACCTCCGCGACAACATGGCGACCTCGCTCGACGACTGCGTGCAGCGCCCGCCGTACTTCGCCGTCGTCGACGAGGTCGACTCGATCCTGATCGACGAGGCCCGCACCCCGCTGATCATCTCCGGTCCCACGCAGGACGAGGTCGCCTGGTACGCCGAGTTCGCCAAGGTCGCCCGCCAGCTCGTCAAGGACACCGACTACGAGACCGACGAGAAGAAGCGCACCATCTCGATCCTGGAGCCCGGGATCACCAAGGTGGAGGACTACCTCGGCATCGAGAACCTCTACGAGTCCGCGAACACCCCGCTGATCTCGTTCCTGAACAACTCGATCAAGGCCAAGGAGCTGTTCCGCAACGACAAGGAGTACGTCGTCCTCGACGACGAGGTGCTCATCGTCGACGAGCACACCGGTCGCATCCTGTCCGGCCGGCGCTACAACGACGGCCTGCACCAGGCGATCGAGGCGAAGGAGGGCGTGACCGTCCGCGAGGAGTACCAGACCCTCGCCACGATCACGCTCCAGAACTACTTCCGGCTCTACGAGAAGCTCTCCGGCATGACCGGTACGGCCATGACCGAGGCCTCGGAGTTCGACAAGATCTACAAGCTCGGCGTGGTCCCGATCCCGACCAACAAGCCGATGGCCCGCCTCGACAAGCGGGACCTCGTCTACCGCACCGAAGAGGCGAAGTTCAACGCGGTCGTCGACGACATCGCCGAGCGCCACAAGAGCGGTCAGCCGGTGCTGGTCGGCACGACCTCCGTGGAGAAGTCGGAGCTGCTCTCGGGCCTGCTGAAGAAGCGCGGCGTCCCGCACTCGGTGCTGAACGCCAAGCAGCACGCCGACGAGGCCAAGGTGGTCGCCCTGGCCGGGCACAAGGGTGTCGTCACGGTGGCCACCAACATGGCCGGACGAGGCACCGACATCATGCTCGGCGGCTCGACCGAGTTCCTCGCCGACCAGGAGCTGCGCAACCGGGGGCTGGACCCGCTCGAGAACGCCGAGGAGTACAACGCCGCCTGGCCCGAGACCCTCGAGCGGATCACCGAGCAGGTCAAGGCCGAGCACGACGAGGTCTCCGAGGCGGGCGGGCTCTACGTCCTCGGCACCGAGCGCCACGAGTCGCGGCGCATCGACAACCAGCTGCGCGGTCGTTCCGGTCGTCAGGGCGACCCGGGGGAGTCCCGGTTCTACCTGTCCCTCGGGGACGACCTGATGCGGCTGTTCAAGTCCGACTGGGTGGAGCGGGTGCTGCTCGCGCTCAAGGTTCCCGACGACCAGCCGATCGAGAACAAGTCGGTGACCAAGTCCATCGCCTCGGCCCAGAGCCAGGTCGAGGCGCTCAACTTCGAGTCCCGCAAGAACGTCCTCAAGTACGACGACGTGATGAGCCGCCAGCGCGAGGTGATCTACGGCGAGCGCCGCGAGGTGCTCGAGGGTGCCGACCTGCACGACCAGGTGCGCACGATGATCGACGAGTTCGTCACCACCTACGTCACCGCCGCCACCGACGGCTTCCCGGAGGAGTGGGACCTCGAGGCGCTGTGGACCGCGCTGAAGACGGTCTACCCGATCGGGCTGCGCTACCAGGACCTCGAGCGTGAGGCCGGTGGCCGTGACGGCCTCGACCGCGAGACGCTGATCGACGACCTGAAGGCCGACGCACACAAGGCCTACGACAACCGCGAGGCCGAGGTCGGCGTCGAGGTGATGCGCGAGCTCGAGCGCCAGGTCCTGCTCTCCGTGCTCGACCGCAAGTGGCGCGAGCACCTCTACGAGATGGACTACCTACGAGAAGGCATCGGCCTGCGTGCCTACTCCCAGCGCGACCCGCTCGTGGAGTACCAGCGCGAGGGCTTCGACATGTTCAACGCGATGAAGGAGGGCATCCGCGAGGAGACCGTGGGCTTCCTGTTCAACCTCGAGGTCGAGGTCGAGGACGACACCACCGCCCAGGACGAGCTCGAGGCGCAAGAGGCACTTGCAGGTCTCGAGGCGGCCTTCGCCGCGGACGCCGCCGAGGTCCGTGACCAGCGCGGTGGCCCGCAGGACGACGTCCAGGACGACGTGCCCGACCACGTCCACGACCACGGATCGGCCCACGCGCCGCACATCTTCGCCAAGGGGCTGTCGGCGCCCAAGGCGCCGCAGAACCTCACCTACTCCGCACCGAGCGAGGACGGGGAGGCGGAGATCAAGGGCGGGACGGTCACCAACGCCGACGACCCGTACGCCGGGGCGAGCCGCAACGCCGAGTGTCCCTGCGGCTCGGGCAAGAAGTACAAGAAGTGCCACGGAGCGCCGGGAGGACCCACCGATCTCACGGCGCGCCCGGCCGGCTGAGTCGGGAGCCTCGAGAGGCGTGTTCGTCACCTGCTCGTGCGGTCGTCGCCACTGGGGTCAGCGGGGCGCCGCCGGCCTGCTGCTGACCGATCCGGCGAGGACGGGCGTGGTCCTGCAGCTCCGCTCCGCGCGCGTGCACCACGGCGGCACCTGGGCGCTGATGGGTGGCGCGATCGAGCGCGGTGAGGACCCCGCGGCGGCGGCGTTGCGCGAGGCACGCGAGGAGGCCCGGGTCGATGCTGCCACCGTGACCGTCAGGCGGACGATCCCCGGGATGAGTCATCCCGAGTGGTCCTACACCTACGTGCTGGCCGAGGCGGCGCGCCCCGTGGACCCGGTGCTCCCGGGCGGCTTCACGTGGGAGGCCGACCGCACCCTGTGGGTCGACCTCGACGACGTCCCCGGCCTCGTCCTGCACGCCTCGCTCGACGAGGACTGGCCGCGGCTGCGCGACGTCCTGACGGGCGCGTAGCCAGGCCCCGGACCGCCCGGTGCTGGGACCTGCGGTCCGACAGCGCCCCGGCCAGCAGGCCGACCCCGATGCCGAACATCCAGACGTCCTTGCTGACGCCGATGCCCTGCTGGGTGGGCCAGATGCTGCCCGGCTTGTGCAGGGCCGGTGTCCGCATACATCGCCAGCAGGGATCCTGAGAACCCGGTCAGCGCGGCTCCTGCGACAGCGGGTGGTACGACGGGCACCAGGAGCGCCGCGCCGATCGCGATCTCGGCCGCGGAGAGGGTCTTCAGGAAGTCGGTCGGCTTGAGGTCCTCGAGCACCGGAAAGGCTCCGGCGGCCATCCCCGTGGACGCCCTGCGCCTGCTCGGGGCCGCCGCTCCACCTCTCCAGACCGGAGTGCAGGACGAAGGCGCCGGTGGCCAGCCGGGTGGGGATGTTGCGCAGCTTCGTGAGGGTCCTCCCGAGACGTGGACGTCGATGCTTCGAACATACGTCGCGCGTCCGAGCACCCTTCTCCCCGGTCAGCCGAACTCGAGTGCCGTGCAGCACCACCGTCCGTCGAGCAGGTCGATGCGCGCGGCGATCGCGCGCGAGCGCTCACCCTGGCGGACGTGCACGCTGATCTCTGCCGCGAGCGGCGACGGGTAGAACACGTGGACGCTGCGGACCTGGCTGCGCAACCGTCGTACGCGGCGGTCGCCGGGGGTGGTGCGGGCGAGCAACGCAGAGCGGCGCTGGAGGTCGGCGTAGACCGCCTCGCTCGTCCACCTGAGGAGCTGGCTCGGTCCGCGGTCGCCGCCCACGACCTCGACGACGGCGCTGGCGAACCGGTGCGCGAAGGCCTCCAGGTGCGCCCGGTCACCGGGCAGGACGCGGAGGTCGGGTGACCGGGTCGATCTCACCGCGCCCCGGAAGTCGAGTGCCAGGGTGCCTTGCAGGCTCTCGACGGGCACGGGGGGCGGCGCAGGTCGGTGCAGCTGGACGGTCATGGCGTCTCCTCGGGTCGGGGTTGCGGGTCGGTGCGGGGGAGGGCTAGGCGCTGGCCGGGTCGGACCAGGTCCGGGTCGTCGCCGATGACGCCCCGGTTGCGCCGGTAGGTCGCGTCGGCCAGGGACGCGACCCGGGCCGGTGAGGCCCCTGACGGCAGGTGTGACCGAGCCAGGTTCCACAGGCAGTCGCCGGCGCGGACCTCGATCCGACGCGCTGGCAGGTCGTCGCGGTTCGTCGTGCGTGCCGGCACGGGCAGCCCGCGACCCGCTGGGGAGCCGGGACGTCCGGGGGACCCCTCGGCCGCCAGGACGGGGGCAGGGGACGCGGCCAGTACGACCCCCAGTCCACCCAGCAGGAGCCGTCGAACCCCGCGTGGACAGCCCACCCATGTGGTGGCCCGCAGGCGTCCGTGGCTCGCAGCCTCGACCAGCACGGCCAACCCCACGAGCGCGGCCCAGACCGCGCACCCCAGCAGGAGCCACTCGGCGACGGTCACCAGCAGCGCGTCGAACCTCGTGACCTGCATGGGTCCACTGGTGTCGAACATGTCGAATGCCTTCGTTTGCTTGTGTTTGCATCAGACAACGTTCAAGATGATCAAGTGTCAACCGTTTGTCCACAGATGGTTTGCCCGCCCACGGCGTCGGGCATGGTCGTCGACATGGGCTGGGAAGAGTCGATGTTCGCCGTGTTCGACGACCTCGAGCAGCAGGCCGAGGGCCTGCAGCTCGCCGAGCGCGACGCCGAGGTCGCCGACCTGACCGTGGCCGAGTACTCCCGCGTCAGCCTCGCGGCCCGCGTGCACGCCTCCCTGGGACGCGACCTGCGGGTGCGTCTGGTCGGCGGTCACGTGGTCGCGGGTCGGCTCTCCCGGGTGGGTGACGGCTGGCTGCTGCTCGTCGACGCGGCAACCGAGTGGATCGTGCGCAGCGAGGGGATTCTCTCCATGGCCGGTCTTTCCGCGCGCGCTGACAACGAGGACACCTGGTCGGTGATCGACCGGCTCACCCTGCGGGCGGTGCTACGCCAGATCGCGAGCGCTGGTGACGCCTGCCTGGTCCACTTCGTCGACGACCAGCAGGTCGAGGGCCGCGTCGGCCGTGTGGGTCGGGACTTCTTCGAGCTGGTCGTGGGGGAGGGGGCCGACCGGGTGGGCCAGGTCGTGCCGTTCACCTCGGTGGCCGCGCTCCAGGAGCGCTCCCGGTGAGCTCGGAGGAGAGCTCCTCGGCCGGGATGTCACTCCGGAGTCGCGGACCCCTCGACGAAGGGGTGGTCGCGCACGAACTTCTCCGCGTCGGCGTAGGCCTGCTGGATGTAGGACTCGAGCTCGCTCGCCTCGACTCGCCACTGCCCACGACCGCCGATCTTGATGGCCTTGATCTCGTTGCGGCGCACCAGCGCGTAGACCTGGGCGCCGGAGATGTTCAGGATCTCAGCGACGTCGGACAGCTGGAGGAACCTGGGCGTTGCGGTCACGAGCGTCACTCTGCCACCGGATGGTGCAGGTTGCGAACGTTTGACACACCTTGCCTGTGGACGGACTGAGAGGACCTGCCACCCATGACGACCACCGCCACCACTGCGCGCACCGAGACCACCGTGACGCGCGCGAGCCGCAGCCGACCACCGGGTTGGCGCAACCCACGGCTGATCGTCGGACTCGCCCTGGTCGCCGGCTCGGTGCTGCTCGGGGCGCGGTTGCTCTCTGCCGCGGACGACTCGGTCGGAGTCTGGGCGGTTTCGCGGGACCTGCCCGCAGGTGCCTCCCTGGACTCGGCCGACCTCGAGCGCCGCCAGGTGCGGTTCCCCGATGCGGGGACCGCGGACGGCTACCTGGCCGTCGCCGACGACGTCCCGGAGGGCGCCACCCTGAACCGTCCGGTGTCCGGCGGCGAGCTGCTGCCACGCTCCGCGTTCGCTGCCGGCAAGGAGGCCGACCTGGTGGAGCTGCCGCTCAGCGTGGTGAGCGACGACCTGCCCGCCACGGTCCGGCAGGGCTCGGTGGTCGACGTGTGGGTCACGCCGAAGGTCTCGGAGGTCAGCGCAGCAGGGGCCAAGGCGGTCCGCGTGCTCGAGGACGTCGTGGTCGTCGCGGTCCCACGCACGGCCGACAGCCTCGCGCCGCAGTCCACCCGCCAGGTGATCGTCGGGGTCCCCACCGAGCGAGCCCAGAACGTGGGCACGGCTCTCGGCGGGATCTCCGACGGCAGGATCGTCGTCGCCAGGAAGGGCTGACCCGATGACGAGCCGCGTGGCGGTCCTGCTCGCCGCTGGTGGTGAGCCGTGGGAAGCCTCCGCTCTGCGCGTGATGGACAACGGCCGGACGGTCGTGGTCAAGAGGTGCGTCGACGTGCACGACCTGATCGCGAGTGCGGGCACTGGACAAGCTGACGTCGCCGTGGTCGCCGGCGAGCTCGGCGGCCTGGATGCGGACGCGGTGGTGCGCCTGCTCCGTCACGACGTGCGGTGCGTGGCCGTGGGCGGGTCCGCGGAGGCGCTCGACCGGATCGGCGTGCTGGAGCTCGTGCTCCCCGACGAGATCGACCGGCTGCCCGACGCGGTCTCCTCCGCCGGGACGCGCCACCTGGTCCTGGACCCGGAGTCGGAGGACCCTCCCGTGGCATCAGCCCAAGGGACCTCCGGCCGGGTCGTCGCGGTCCACGGGCCGGCCGGCGCACCGGGACGCACCACGGTCGCGATCGGACTGGCCGCGGTGCACGCACATGGCGGCAGCCGCGCCCTGCTCGTCGACGCCGACCCCTACGGGGGCGCCGTGGCGCAGCACCTGGGCGTCCTCGACGAGGTCTCCGGCCTGCTCGCGGCTGCCCGGCTGGTCAACGTCGGTTCCCTCGACGCCGCCTCCTTCGCCCGTTGCCGGCGCGTGGTGGGAGACGACTTCGAGGTGCTGACCGGCCTGCCGCGCCCGGACCGCTGGGTCGAGGCCCGCCCGGGCGTGCTGGACGCGGTGCTCGAGCGCGCGGCCGAGGTCGGTGACGTCGTCGTCGACACCGGGTTCAGCCTCGAGGACGATGCCGACGTGGGTCGGAACCTGTCCCGCAACCAGCTCACCCTCGACGCCGTCGCGGGGGCGGACCAGGTGGTCGTCGTGGGCTCGGCCGAGCCCACGGGCCTGGCCCGGCTGGCCCGCAGCCTGGTCGAGGTCCGCGACACCAGCCGGGCGCCGGTGACGGTGGTGGTCAACCGGATGCGGGACTCCCTGGGCTGGAGCCGTCGCGACATCATCGGGATGGTCGAGGGCTACATCCGGCCCGCTGGTGTGCACTTCCTCCCGGAGGACCGCGCCACCACCGACAGGGCGCTGGTCACGGGCAGGTCGGTCCTCGAGCTCGGTGACTCCGCGTTGCGGCGCGGGTTGGTCGAGGTCCACGACGCGGTCCTCGGCTCGCGCTCGGCTCAGAAGCCGCCCATCAGCAGGTAGAGCCCGGTGGCCGTGTAGCCGACCATCACGATGAGCATCCCGATCTGACCGGTCACGTGGTGGCGTGGTGGCAGCAGCGAGATCGCGCGGTCGTGGGCGGCGATCACGCCGACGATGTGTCCGGTCACGACGGCCAGGACCTGGATGACCGCGAGCAGCGACGGGTGGAACGAGAGCCAGTAGTCCACCGACAGGTTGGCAGTGCCGAGCAGGTTGTCGCCCCGCACCATCGGGTCGCTGAGCTGGATCAGGGTGCTCTGGCCCTGCTCGATCAGGTAGCTCAGGTAGTGCGCGGTGATGTAGCCGACGATGATCGGGATCACGGAGTGGGCCAGCAAGGCCGGCAGGGCCGAGCGGCGTACGGCGTGGGGGCCGGTGGTCTCCACGCCCGTCGACATCGCGGCGGCGGTGAAGGTGCCCCCCACCACGGAGCAGAACACCAGCAGGGCGACGGAGTTGGTGACGATCGGGTCGAGCCCCACGTCCTGGACGAACCGCAGCCAGGGCAGGGTGTCCTTGTAGCTGTCGAAGGCGGTCGAGCCGAAGAGCACGGAGACCACCGCGAGCAGCCCGGCCCGGGGGGTGGTGGTGGCGAGGTTCGCCAAGGGGCTGCGTACGACGAGCCGGGCGCCGTCGCGTCCCCAGAAGGACAGCTTCGCGACCAGGCTCGAGTAGATCTCGAACGGGTCAGCGCGGGCGATCCACACGTCACCGAAGACCGCCGCCCCGACCAGCATCACGGCCAGGTAGATGGCGAGCCAGATCCGCACCGAGCCCAGGTAGGCGCTCTGCGGGTTGACCAGCTCCTGCCAGACGAAGGCGAACAACCCGGCCGCGGCCGGCCAGTAACCCAGGCGCTGCGGATAGCTGACCAGGCCGGCAGCGGGGTCACCGCCGGTCAGTCGGGACAGCAGCAGGTTGATCGTGCGGACCGGGCTGACCGCGCGCACCACCGGACCGAACAGCAGTGATGCGGGCACCACGCCGACCCAGACGAGGACGTAGAAGGTCCCCAGCACCGGGTTGGTGACCAGGTCCGGTCCCCAGATCAGCGCCCAGACCAGGTAGCCGAAGAACGCCAGCCCGAGCAGCCGGAGGGCCCACTGGAAGACCGGGCTGTCCACGAGGTCCGAGAGCCACGCCGCCACCGGCCGACCGGGGCGGACGTCCTGGTAGCGCGGCTTGCGCCACGCGAGGGCCAGCACGCAGAAGGAGACGATGAGCGCCGCCGTGGCGCCGGCGATGGCGAGCCCGAGGGGGATCGGGAGGTCCTTGGCGCCGCCGAGCCCGTGGGCAGGGAGCAGCCCCGGAGCGAGGCCGGCGGGGAGCACTCAGCGCACCTCGAGCTGGAGGATCAGCTTGTCCAGGGAGTGCGACTCGACCTCCACCACACCGGGCTGGTCCAGGGTCAGGGTCTTGTCGGTGGTGCCGGAGGAGTACTCGAGCTCCTGCTCGGGGGAGCTGTGCACGTGGATCTCGCCGGGCTTGTCGGCCGTGATGTGCAGCTTCACCGGGTCGCCGGCCTTGACCTTGACCTTGGCTCCCTCGGGGTCGACCGAGTCGCCCTTGAAGGTGATGTCGATCGTCTGCGTGCCGCTCGAGTCCGTGGTGGTCTTGACGTCCTTGGAGTCGTCCGAGCCGCATCCGGACAGCGCCAGCAGGGCCGCAGTGAGGATCGAGCACAGGCGCACGGCGGGGGACATGGAACCTCCATCAGGTGGAACGGAATCGGGCGGCCAGGACGGCTCTGTCAGAATCCCATGACGCCTGAAATCCCGGGCGGAGGGGGCCGCATCGTGCGCCACGACTAGTCTCTGGTCGGGTCCTCACCGACAGGTTCTCCAGAGAGGGGCTGCGCGCCATGAACGAGCGGTTGCGTGCCAGCGACCTCGCGCTGCTGGCCGAGGAGACGCCGCAGACGCCGATGCACAACGCCACGCTCGAGATCTTCGACCCGGGCGAGGCCGGGCTCGACTACGACGCGTTGCTCGCCCACATCGACGACCGCATCTCCTTCGTCCCGCGCTACCGCCAGCGTGTACGACGCGTCCCGGGCCGTCTGGCGAACCCGGTGTGGGTCGACGACGAGAACTTCGACCTCGCCTACCACGTCCGCCGCTCCGCGCTGCCGCGTCCAGGCTCCCTCGACCAGCTGCGCGAGCTCACGGCGCGGATCATGTCGCGACGGCTCGACCCGGACCGACCACTGTGGGAGATCTACTTCGTCGAGGGGCTCCAGAACGGCCGCGTCGCGCTGCTCTCCAAGTCGCACCAGATCCTGGTCGACGGCATCTCCACGGTCGACCTCGGACAGGTGCTCCTCGACGTCGACCACGACCCTCGACAGCTCGTGCACGAGGGCTGGGTCCCGCAGGACGAGCCCACTCCCGGACGGCTGGCGCTGGGCGCCGTCGCGGAGTCGCTCCGACACCCGCTCGTGGCCGTGACGACGGCACGCAGCAACGCCGACTCGGTCGGCCGGGTGCTGAGCAGCGGGGCGGCTCGCCTGGGCACCCTCGCCGGCGCCCTCTCCAACCGCCGTCCCGGGCCCGAGTCGCCGTTCAACATCGAGCCCTCGGCCCAGCGGCGCGTGGTGTGCGTGCGCACCTCACTCAAGGACTACCGCAAGGTGCGCCGGGTGCACGGAGGCACCGTCAACGACGTCATCCTGGCCACGCTGTCGGGTGCGATCCGGGCGTGGCTGATGACCCGGGCCGAGTCCGTCGGCGCGGGCCGCAGGCTGCGGGCGCTGGTGCCGATGAGCGTGATCGACGAGGAGCTCGAGCCGACGTCCCTCGGCTCGCAGGTCGTGGGGCACCTCGTCGACCTGCCGATCGGCGAGGGCTCGCCCGTCGTACGCCTTCACCAGGTGTCCTACGCGCTGCGTGCCCACAGCGAGACCGGCCGTGCCGTCGCTGCGGACCGGATCGCGGGCGTGGCGGGCTTCGCGCCCACCACGTTCCACTCGCTGGGTTCGCGGGTCGCGTTCAAGGAGGCGCACGGCAACGTCAACCTGGTGGTCACCAACGTCCCGGGACCGCAGTTCCCGATGTACCTCGCCGGGGCGGAGATGGTCGAGACTTATCCGGTGCCCCCGCTCTTCCCCGGCTTCTCGCTCTCTGTCGGGGTGACCTCCTACGACGGGGCGGTCTACTACGGCATCAACGCCGACCGCGACGCCCTGCCGGACATCGAGGTGCTCGGCCAGTGCGTCCGCGAGGCGCTCGACGAGCTGGTCGACAGCGCCAGCGACACCAGGTTGCGAGCCCCACGTGGGCGCAAGAAGCCGGGGAAGCCGCTGTGACCTCCCGGGTCTACCTGCCGGCCACGCTGGACCTGCTGGCGGAGTGGGCCGCGTGGGCCCTGGTCCCGGCCACCGCCGACCGATTCGTCGCCGACGACGAGTCCGAGGACGCTGAGTACGACGCGCTGGCGGCCGCCGCGGACGCCTCGGCCGCGATGCTCGTCCCGCCCGGGCGCCGTGTCGTGCTGGTGGCCGAGCTGCCGGATGCGGATGCCGCGGTGCCCTGGCGGCTCCTCGCCGCGGTGCACGCGGATCCGGTCGACGTCGACACGTCCTCGCCGGACCTCGACGTGCCCGCGTGGTTCGCCGTGCAGGAAGTCCCCGGGCTCCTGGTCTAGAACACGACGCGTTTCGCCGGAGTACCGTCAGGTGAGCCCTATGCTCGTGCGGAGAATCGCGACGGGGGACCCACATGGATCGACGCTTGACCTGGCTTGCTGGTGCGCTCACGGTGCTGCTCGCCGCCGTGCCCACCGCGTCCGCGACGGCCTCCGCGCCGTCCGCGAAGTCCAGCACCCAGCCGGCCGTGCTGGCCGCTGCCACCAGTGACCCGGATGCCGAGGCAGCCCTGCGGCGGCTCCGTGCCGACGCCGACGGCGCGGTGAGCGTCCACCGTGACGACGAGGGCGACATCGACTTCGTCCGGTCCACCGACGGCTCGGCGATGGTCGACGCCCGGAGCCGCACGACCGCTGCCCGCACTGCGACCGACCAGCTCGCGCGCTACGGGGACGCCTTCGGGATCGACGGTGACACCTCGCGAGCCGTGGTCGAGCAGACCCTCCCGTCCGCGACCGGTGGCTCCGTCGTCCGCGCCGAGCAGGTCGTCGACGGCGTACCGGTGTTCGGCGGCCAGGTCGTGATGAGCCTCGACGAGGACCACGGCGTGGTCTCCGTCGACGCAGCCACCACCGACGCCACCCAGGTGCCCCGCGCCGAGGTCTCCGAGGCGAAGGCCCGGCAGGTGGCCCTGGGGATCACCGCCAGGACCCACCACGTCTCCGCGAGCACGCTGGCCGCGGAGAGTCGGGGGCGCGTCCTCTACGACCCGGCGATCGTGCACACCAGCGACCCGCTCGGCCCCAGGCCGGCCTGGCGGTTCGAGGTCGGCAACGGCAACGACGTCCGCGAGACCGTGCTGATCGGCTCCGACCACGGCGAGGTGGCGCTGCACTTCAACGACGCACCCGGTCTCGACCGACGGATCTGCGACAACGCGAACGCGCATACCGTGGACGGTGACACCGAGGTCCCGATCTGCGTCAACCCGGCGCGGAGGGAGGGCCAGAACCCCGTCGTCTCGCCTGTCGACGTCAACCAGGCCTACGACAACCTGGGCGCGACCTCCGACGCCTACGCCGCTCTCGACGGGCAGGACCTCACGGCCCTGATCGGTGGCACCGTCGACGGGACGAAGAGCCTGCTGTCCACGGTGCGCTGGTGCTTCAGCGACGACTCCTGCCCCTACGACAACGCCTTCTGGGACGGACGGCAGATGGTCTTCGGCGCGGGATACGCCAAGGCGGACGACGTGGTCGGTCACGAGCTGACCCACGGCTACGTCGAGCGCACGTCCGCGCTGTTCTACTTCCACCAGAGCGGGGCCATGAACGAGTCCCTGGCCGACACGGTCGGTGAGATCGTCGACCACCGCCACGGGGTCGACGACGATGCGGCCTGGAACGTCGGCGAGGACCTGAACATCCCTGCCGCCGTGCGGAGCATGAAGGACCCGACGCTGCACGGGCAGCCCGACAAGATGACGAGCGCGCTCTACCAGGCCGACGACTTCCAGAGCGACGGCGGCGAGGTGCACACGAACGACGGCGTGGGCAACAAGACCGCCTACCTGATCTCGCAGGGCGGCACCTTCAACGGCCACACGATCACCGGCATCGACGCGGGGGACCCCGGCCTGGCCAAGACCGGTCGGCTCTACCTCGAGACCATCCCCCGGCTCACCTCCGGCTCGGAGTACGCCGACCTCGGGCGGGTGCTGCTCAGCACCTGCCAGGAGCTCGCCACCTCGGCGACGGGCGGGTTCACCTCGGCGGACTGCGACTCGGTGCAGGCAGCGACCGCGGCGACCCAGCTCTCCTCGCCGCCCGCCAAGGCCGGTGCGGCGGCACCCGAGGTCGCGGTCGCCTGCCCCACCGGCGGCACCCTGGACGCGACCCAGCTCCGGGACGACGACGGTTTCGACGACTTCGGGTTCGACTCCAGTGCCGGTCTCTGGGCCCGCCTGCCGCTGGGTGACGCCGATCCGGACTGGGGGCCGTTCCCGTTCACCGACGTCCCCGCCAACGCCTCGAGCGGGAAGGAGTCGCTCTTCGCGCTCGACCCGGATCCGTTCGAGGGCGACCCTGCCCTCGGCGACCTGACCAGCGCTGGCTTCACGGTGCCGAACGCCACCGGAGGCGCCTACCTGAACTTCCACCACGCCTACGTCATGGACTACGACGGCTCCACCTACTACGACGGCGGGCGTCTGGCGGTCCAGAAGCAGGTCAACGGAACCTGGACGAGCGTCACCGGACTGCCCTGGGTCAACGGGCCCACCCGGCACGTCAAGGGCAGCACCAGCGCCGGCTTCACTGGGTTTGCCGGCGACAGCCACGGCTACGGGTCCAGCCAGGTCGACCTCTCCTCGCTCGCCGGGCAGACCGTCCGGCTCGTCTTCCGGGTGGAAGGTGACCCCAGGTACGCGTTCTACGGCTGGTGGATCGACGACGTGCGCCTCTACTCGTGCTCCAGCACCGTGCCGGGGCGCACAGCGATCACCGGCACGGCGGCCGCCGCGACGACGGCCAGGGTGACCTGGGCGGCGCCGCTCTACCCGGGTGCGGGGATCGCCTCCTACCGGCTCACCCGCTCCGACGGTAGGGGAGTGCCGGCCCAGTCGGCCACGACCCGGAGCGTGACGCTGAGCAGGATCAGCCAGACCGCCGGTGTGACGATCTCCGTGGCGGCGGTGACCGCCACCGGAGACGTGGGCGCGGCGTCCAGCGTCAGGATCTACCCGACCACGACCTCGATCACCTCCTCCACCACGAACGCGGTCAAGAACCGCGCGTTCACGGTGACGGGCAAGACGGTGCGCCGCGGCACGAGCACGACGGTGGCCTCGATGCCCGTCCTCCTGCAGCGTCGCTACCCCGGCGGGTCGTGGGCCACGGCGAGCACCGGAACGACGGGTTCGAAGGGGACCAAGGTGTGGTCCGTGCGGCAGTCGCGGGCGGCGTACTACCGCGTCGTCTCGCGGGGTGCGCGGGCCTGGCTCGGCTCGACCTCGGTCACCCGGACCATCCGTGTCCACTGAGGAACTGACCGGCCGTTTGCGCGTTCGGCGGCCCCGAGCCGCCTGACAGACCTAGACTCCGCTCGATCCACGACTCGGGGGGACCCATGCATCGAACCTGGCCCGCGCTCGCCGCGGCACTCACGCTGGCACTCACGGTGCCGCAGGCGGCTGCTTCCACGGCGACGGCGAGCACTGGCCCGGTGAGCACTGCGCCAGCGGTCGCGCCGGCTGCGGCCTCGGCTGACCGGGACCCGGACGCCGAGGCGGCGCTGCGACGGCTCAAGGCCGATGCTGACAGTTCCGTGCGGGTGCACCGGGACACGACCGGTCGGATCGACTTCGTCAGCTCGACCGACGGCGAGGGCATGCTGGCGGGCAGCACCCGGCCCACCACGTCCTTCTCCCAGCAGATCGCGCGGTACGGGCGGGCCTTCGGCATCGACGGCACCACCTCGAAGGCCGTCGTCGAGAAGACCATCCGCTCCTCGACGGGCGGGACGGTGGTCCGCTCGGAGCAGACCGTCGACGGCGTGCCCGTCTTCGGTGGTCAGGTCGTGATGAGCCTCGACCACGACCAGGACGTCGTCTCGATCGACTCGGCCACCACTGATGCCACCGAGGTGGCCGACGCCGTGGTGAGCGAGGCCAGGGCGCGGCGTACCGCGCTCTCCGTCGCGGCCAAGGCGCACCGGGTCCCGATCAGGACGCTGCACGTCACGAGCCGTGGCCGTCACCTCTACGACCCGGCCCTCGTGCACGTCACGGACCCCGGTGGCGCCCGACCCGTCTGGC
Source organism: uncultured Actinomycetota bacterium (assembly GCA_963797525.1). Lineage (GTDB taxonomy): Bacteria > Actinomycetota > Actinomycetes > Propionibacteriales > Nocardioidaceae > Marmoricola. The sequence continues at coordinate 131,533 of CAWCPT010000008.1, read as the reverse complement.
AGCTCGAGGTCGCCAACGGTTTCGACGTCCGCGAGACGGTGCTCGTGGGCACCGACCGTGGCGAGGTCGTCCTGCACTTCAACGACGCGCCGGGGATCAATCGGCTCGTGTGCGACAACGCCGAGGTCGCCGGCTACCCGAGCGGGGCCGCGGTCCCGCGCTGCACGACCGGTGTCGACCGCAGGGAGGGTGGGGCGGCCTCACCGGTTGCCGAGGTCAACGCCGCCTACGACAACCTCGGGGTCACCTCCGACGCCTACGACGAGCTGGACGGGGTCGACCTGACCGAGACGATCGGCACCCCGGTCACGGGCCAGAAGCGGTTGATGTCGACCGTGCGCTGGTGCTTCGCCGAGGTCCAGTGCCCGTTCCCGAACGCGTTCTGGGACGGCACCCAGATGGTGTTCGGGACCGGCTACGCCAGCGCGGACGACGTCGTCGGCCACGAGCTCACCCACGGCTACGTGGAGAAGACCTCGGACCTGTTCGCCCTGAACCAGAGCGGGGCGCTGAACGAGTCCCTCGCCGACACCATCGGCGAGATCGTCGACCACCGCAATCCAGCGTCCACCGAGAACGACGACGACTGGGTGGTGGGGGAGGACCTCCCCGGCGCCGGGACCTCCCGCAGCATGCAGGACCCGACGCTCAACGACTTCCCCGATCGGATGACCAGCCCGTTCTTCGTGAACACGGACCTTCTCGAAGGCTCTGACGGCGTGCACGAGAACGGTGGTGTGGGCAACAAGACCGCCTACCTGATCTCGCAGGGCGGCACCTTCAACGGCCAGACCATCGTCGGCATCGACGCCGGTGACCCGGGACTGACCAAGACCGGCCAGCTGTACCTCGAGGTGATCAAGCGGCTCACCTCCGGCGCGCAGTACGCCGACCTCGGCCGCGTCCTCGCCACGACGTGCGACGAGCTCGTCCAGGGCGCGACTCCCGACCACGGCTTCGAGGCCACCGACTGCGACGCCGTCCGCTCGGCCGTGGTGGCCACCGAGCTGGCCCTGCCTCCGACCGACCGGACCGCCGCCAACGCCGAGGCCCCGCGGACGTGCGCCACGGGAGCCCGGCTGGTGCAGCTCAAGCGGGACGACGACGAGGGCGCCTTCGACGACTTCGCGTTCTCGAAGGCCAGGCTCTGGTCGCGCACCCCGGCCGACAACACGCCCGAAAACCCGGCTGATCCCCCGAAGTACGCGCGCTCGGGGCTGAGCTCGTGGTTCGCCTTCGACCCGGACCCGGAGATCGACGAGGTCGCCTCCAGCGCGATGGCGAGCGGCGCCTTCGTGGTGCCGCGGTCGCAGCCGACGTACCTGCACTTCAACCATGCCTACGTCTTCGAGTACTACCCCTCCGGTGGCGCCTCGCCGGCGTCCTACCTGGACGGCGGTCAGGTGCTGGTGCAGACCCTGGCGGCCGGGCGGTGGACGACGCGACCGGTCACCTACGTCAACGGCCCGAAGCGCACCATGGAGAACACGGGCGCGAAGATCTTCGGCGGCGACAGCCACGGCTACGGGTCGACACGCGTCGACCTGAGCTCGTTGGGTGGGCAGACGGCCCGTGTCGTCTTCCGGGTCAGCGGCGACGAGGACACCTCCTACCTCGGCTGGTGGGTGGACGACATCCGCCTGTTCACCTGCCCGGACGAGGTCGCCTCCGCGCCGCGTACGACGGTCGCCGCCGGCACGACCACGGCGAGGGTCTCCTGGCAGCCGCCCACCTACGTCGGCCCCGGCCACTCCGTGGCGTCCTACCGGGTGACCCGGTCCACCGGCCAGGTGACGACCTTCCCCGCCAGCACCCGCAGCACCACGCTGACCGGCCTGAACCCGGCCAAGGCGCTGACCGTCTCGGTGGTCGCCGTCAACGAGGCCTCCCAGGCCGGGGCTCCGGCCACGGTCCGGATCGACCCCACCAGCACGGCGATCTCATCGGCCAGCAGGGTGTCGAGGAACGTCGTGTTCCCGATCAGCACCAGGGTGGTGCTGCGTGGCACCCGGACGAACGTGGCGGGCATGCCGGTGACTCTGCAGCGCAGGTCGGCGGGCTCGAGCACGTGGAGCACGGTGAGCAACCGCACCTCGACCTCGGCGGGCACGGCGACCTGGACGGTGAGGCAGGGCGGGACCACCGCCTACCGCGTGCTGTCCCGTGGTGCGACGACGCGGTTCGGGTCGACCTCGAGCTCTCGGGTGGTCGCCGTTCGATGAGCGGTCCGCGCGGGTTGGTCCGAGGTGTCGTTGTCTGACAGCATCGCGAGCATGGACGCGATCACCACACCACCCGCTCCGGTCAACGAACCGAACCTCGACTACGCACCCGGCAGCGCCGAGCGCGTCTCGGTCGAGGCCGAGCTGGCGCACCTCGCAGCGGCACCGCTCGACCTGACCGCGACGATCGGTGGGCGGAAGGTGATGGGCGGCGGTGCCGAGATCCCGGTGGTCCAGCCGCACGAGCACGCCAGCGTCCTCGGCGTGCTGAAGAACTCGACCCGGCGGGACGCCCAGGCCGCGGTGCGAGCAGCCAGCGACGCGGCTCCCGGCTGGCGGGCGATGTCCTTCGACGACCGCGCGAGCATCATCCTCAAGGCCGCAGACCTGCTGGCCGGTCCCTGGCGTGCCCGCCTCAACGCGGCGACGATGCTGGGCCAGTCGAAGACGGTGTGGCAGGCGGAGATCGACGCTGCCTGCGAGCTGATCGACTTCTGGCGCTTCAACGTGCACTACGCGCGCCAGATCCTCGCCGACCAGCCGATCGCGAACAGCAAGGGCGTCTGGAACCGCACCGACCACCGGCCTCTGGAGGGGTTCGTCTACGCCATCACGCCGTTCAACTTCACCGCCATCGCCGGCAACCTGCCGACGGCTCCGGCGCTGATGGGCAACACGGTGGTCTGGAAGCCCTCGCCCACCCAGCAGCTCGCTGCCCACCTGACCATGGAGCTGCTGGAGGAGGCCGGGATGCCTCCGGGGGTGATCAACATGCTGCCGGGGGACGGGCTCGAGGTGTCGGACGTGGTGCTCAACCACCGTGACCTCGCCGGCATCCACTTCACCGGCTCGACGCCGACCTTCCAGAAGCTGTGGGGGACGGTCGGGGCCAACCTGACGTCCTACCGCACCTACCCGCGGATCGTCGGCGAGACAGGCGGCAAGGACTTCATCGTCGCCCACCCGTCGGCCGACGTGGACGTGCTGCGCGTCGCGATGATCCGCGGCGCCTTCGAGTTCCAGGGCCAGAAGTGCTCGGCGGCGTCGCGCGCCTACGTGCCGAGGTCGGTGTGGAAGCGGCTCAAGGACCAGCTCGTCGCCGAGACCGAGAACCTGACCATGGGCAACGTCACCGACCTGTCCAACTTCATGGGCGCCGTGATCGACGACCGTGCGTTCGCCAAGCACAAGAAGGCGATCACCCGGGCCAAGCGGTCGCAGAAGCTCGACATCGTCGCGGGCGGACAGGTCGACGACTCGATCGGCTACTTCGTGCGGCCGACGATCGTGGAGTCCACCGACCCGACCGACGCGATGTTCAGCGACGAGTACTTCGGGCCCATCCTCGCGGTGCACGTGTACGACGACGCCCGGTTCGAGAGCGTCGTGGACCAGATGGAGTCGTTCGCGCCGTACGCCTTGACGGGTGCGGTGATCTCCCAGGACCGCGAGGCCGTCGCCTGGGCCAGCGAGCGGCTGCGCTTCGCCGCCGGCAACTTCTACGTCAACGACAAGCCCACGGGCGCCGTGGTCGGGCAGCAGCCGTTCGGTGGCGCGCGTGCCTCGGGCACCAACGACAAGGCGGGTGCACCGGGCAACCTGACCCGCTGGACGTCCGCCCGGTCGATCAAGGAGACCTTCGCCCCGCCGAAGGACCACCGCTACCCGCACATGGGCTGACCCTCCGATGGTCGAGCTCGTCGAGAGCCTCCAGCACCTCGGGCCGCTCCACCCCGCGGAGCACGTGCTCATCTACGTGCTCGCGTTCGGTCCGTTCGTGCTGCTGGGCGTGACCATCTGGGTCAGCCGGCGCCGAAACCCGGACGACGTGGACGCCACCGACCTCTAGGGTCGGTGCGCATGACCACCCAGCGCACCGACCCGCCGTACAGCGGGACCGAGGCCGAGATCACGATCGGCTTCCTCGACTACCACCGCGACACGCTCCGGCTGAAGACCGAGGGGCTGAGCGACGAGCAGCTGCGCCAACGCCTCGAGCCGTCACCGATGACGCTCGGCGGCCTGCTCAAGCACCTGGCCTACGTCGAGGACTGGTGGTTCAACCAGGTCTACGCCGGCAACCCGGAGCCCGAGCCGTGGGCGTCGGCCGACTGGGAGGCCGACAACGACTGGGACTGGCACTCCGCGGACCAGGACTCGGCCGAGGAGCTGCGCTCGCTCCTCGACGAGACGATCGCCGTCTCCGACCGGGTCCTCGCCGAGGCGCTCGAGACCGACGGCGCCCTGGACACGTTGTCCCAGCTCAGCAGCCGGCGCGACCCGTCCCGGAAGTTCCAGCTCCGCTGGATCCTGGCGCACATGCTCGAGGAGTACTCCCGCCACAACGGCCACGCCGACCTCCTCCGCGAGTCCGTCGACGGCTCCACCGGTGAGTAGTGAGCACGCCGAGCGGGCATTCTGTGCACGCACACGGACGCCGAGCGGGCAATCTCCGCACAGCACTGCCGGACCTGCGTACCGAGATTGCCCGGTCAGCGCGCTGAGGCGTGCCGAGTTTGCCCGGTCAGCACGCTCCAGGTGTACCGAGATTGCCCGCTCGGCGAGCTAGGCAGCCAGGTAGCGGACTCCGACCTTGTGCTCGGCGCGGAGGGCCTTGACGAGCAGTTCGGCGATCAGGCCCTCGATCTTGCCGCCGACCAGGGGGAGGTTGACCTTGACGGTGAGGTTGACGGTCTCGGTGGTGCCGTCGGGGTCCTCGGTCAGCAGGGCCGTGCCGACCATCTCGCCCGGCTTGCCGGGGATGGTGATGTGCAGGTTGCCCTTCTCCGGTGAGGTCCAGTCCTCGCTCTGGACGATGTTGATCTCGTCGCCGACGAACTTCTTGGCGAAGGACGGGATCGCCCGCGCGCCCTGGACCTGGTCGACCACGACGGTCATGCCCTTGCCGGCGGCCTTGACCTGCACGGTGTGGCGGGTGACGCCCTGGTACTCGCAGACCTGCTCGCGGAACGCCGGGTCGGCCAGCATCGCGTTGACCTGCTGGATGCTGGCCCCGTCGTAGCGGAGCTCCTCGCTGATCTTCTTCACCGCTGACCCGCCAGCCACGCCGTACCGGCGCCGTGTTCCTTGTCCATGCCCGCGGCGACCAGGTCGGCCATCAGCTTCTCGAGCTTGCCTCCGATCAGCGGCACCTTGACCTTGACCTCGACGTCGAGGGTCTCGGTGGTCCGCCCAGCCGACTCGGCGAGGGCGAGCGTCCCTGAGATCGAGGTGGGCTTGCCGGGCGTCTCGATGGAGATGGTGCCGCCGGCAGGCGAGCTCCACTTCTCGGTCTGCACCGCCCGGGTGGTCTCGCCGGCGAACTTCTTCGCGAAACCGGGCACCCCCTCGGTGGGCTGGACCTGGTCGATGTGGACGTCGATCCCCTCGCCGGTCGGCGTGATCGTGACGTCCGCGGAGATGACCCCCATCGCGTCGGCGGAGGCCTGGCGGAAGGCCGGGTCCGACAGCATCGCGAAGACGTCGGCCAGGGGAGCGTCGTAGGAGATCTCGTGTCGCAGCTTCATGGTGGGCATCATGCTGCATCCCGAGGCCCTTCCACAGGCGGGTCCACGCATAGGTTGGCCCCATGAGTGACGAGAACTTCGTGTCCTTCGGCGAGGAGGGTGCCCAGGAGGGCGTTCAGCTCACCTACGGCAGCTACCTCCGCCTGCCCCAGCTGCTCGACGCGCAGCACCTCGAGTCAGGCAAGGGGGATCAGTCGCCGGCCCACGACGAGCTGCTCTTCATCACCATCCACCAGGTCTACGAGCTGTGGTTCCAGCAGCTGCTGCACGAGGCCGACACCGTCCGCCAGGCCCTGGTGTCGACCCAGGCGGACAGCGGTGGACGCGACCTGTGGTTCGCCCGTCACCTGCTCTCCCGGATGCACGTGATCGAGCGGGTGCTGGTCCAGCAGATCGACGTGCTCGAGACCATGACGCCGCAGGACTTCCTCGAGTTCCGCCAGCGGCTCGCCCCCGCGAGCGGGTTCCAGTCGGTGCAGTTCAGGGAGCTGGAGTTCCTCTCCGGCGCCAAGGACGCGGGGTACGTCGACCGGTTCCGCGGTCTGACCCAGGATGAGCGCGACCGGCTGGCGCGGCGACTGGCCGAGCCGAGCCTGTGGGACGGCTTCGTGCACGTGCTGGGGGAGGCCGGGCTCGACACCTCGGGCGACGAGGCGATCACGACCTCGCTGCGCACCGTGGCCCGCAACCGCTCGTCGTACGCGGATCTGTGGGGGCTCGCCGAGGCGCTGCTCCAGCACGACGAGCTGGCCGCCGCCTGGCGCGCGCGGCACGTCGTGATGGTCGAGAGGATGATCGGCTCCAAGACCGGCACGGGCGGCTCGACCGGCTCGACGTACCTGCGCGGCAGGCTGGAGCTGAAGTACTACCCGCTCCTGTGGGACCTCCGCTCGACCCTCTGAGTGTCGAGGTCACGCGAAGGTTCTCGGATTCGAGACCACTTGGGGACCTGTGGTCGTTGTCGGCGACCCGCTCCGGGCATAACGTCGAAATTGTGACGGCGCTGGAACAGAGCAAGTCAGAACTTCTCACCAAGCTGTGCAGCTTCGCGGACTCCAAGGGCTCCTCGGCCCCGGAGGGCGTCGACCTGCCCGGCATGCTGAAGGCGTTCTACCGGCACGTGGCCCCCGAAGACCTCCTGGAGCGCGACGCGGCCGACCTGTACGGCGCGGTGATGGCCCAGTTCCGGCTCGCCACCGAGCGGCCCCAGGGCAAGGCCAACGTGCGCGTGTTCACCCCCAGCGTCTCGGTCAACGGCTGGTCAGCGGGCGGGCACACCGTGGTGGAGGTGGTCACCGACGACATGCCGTTCCTGGTCGACTCGGTGTCGATGGCGCTCTCGGAGAGCGAGCACGACCTCCACCTGGTGATCCACCCCCAGTTCGTCGTACGCCGCGACGTCGGCGGCCAGCTGCACGAGATCCTCGACGACCAGGCCGACACGGACGCGCACGACGTCGTCCGGGAGTCCTGGATGCACCTGGAGATCGCCCGCGTCCCCGACGAGGAGCTCACCGAGATCCACGACCAGCTCGCCAAGGTGCTCATCGACGTCCGCGACGCCGTCGAGGACTGGCAGCGGATGCACGACCAGGTCGACCGGGTGATCGAGGACCTCGAGGAGAACCCGCCCCCGCTCGCGAAGGAGGAGGTCGAGCAGGGCAAGGCGCTGCTGCGCTGGCTGGGCGACAACCACTTCACCTTCCTCGGCTACCGCGAGTACGTCCTCGAGGCACGGGACGACGACGAGACGCTCGTCGCCGTGCCGGGCACCGGCTTCGGCATCCTCCGCGCAGACCCGCACGCGGCGAGGGTGCTGCCCGAGGCCGTGGCCACGCGGGCGCGCGACAAGGAGCTGCTGGTCCTCGCCAAGGCCAACTCCCGGGCGACCGTGCACCGCCCCGTCTTCCTCGACTACGTCGGGGTGAAGAAGTTCGGGCCGGACGGTGAGGTGACCGGCGAGCGCCGTTTCCTCGGCCTGTTCTCCTCGGCCGCCTACACCGAGTCCGTACGCCGCATCCCGGTCCTGCGGGAGAAGGCCACCAAGGTGATCGACATCGTCGGCCTGGACCCGAACAGCCACGCCGGCAAGGCCCTGATGGACGTGCTCGAGACCTACCCGCGCGACGAGCTCTTCCAGACCCCGGTGGCGGACCTGGTGCCGATCGCCTCGCAGGTGATGTACACCCGGGAGCGACGTCAGCTCAAGCTGTTCATCCGCCGCGACATCTACGGCCGGTTCCTCTCGTGCCTCGTCTACCTGCCGCGGGACCGCTACAACACCACCGTCCGCGAGCGCATCGCCACGATCCTCAAGCAGCAGCTCGGCGGGGAGCATGTCGAGTACACCGCCCACGTGGGGGAGTCCTTCGCCGCGCGGCTGCACTTCGTGGTGCGGCCGGCGAAGGGCGAGCAGATCGCGGAGCCCGACATCCCCGACCTCGAGCGCCGCTGTGCGGAGGCCGCGCGCTCCTGGAAGGACGACTTCACCAACGCCGTGATCACGACGTACGGCGAGGAGCAGGGCAGCCGGCTCGTGCGGCTCTACTCCAACTGCTTCCCCGAGGCCTACAAGGAGGACTACCAGCCCCAGACCGGTGCGGTCGACCTCGGGCGTCTCGAGGAGATCCAGGGAGAGGAGGGCCTGGCGCTCTCGCTCTACGAGGACGTCGAGGCCGTGCCCGGACAGGCGCGGCTGAAGGTCTACCGGATCGGGCCGCCGCTGTCGCTCTCCCAGGTGCTGCCGATCCTCTCCACCACCGGGGTCGAGGTCGTCGACGAGCGGCCCTACCAGCTCGAGGGGCTGGACCGGGAGTCCTACATCTACGACTTCGGGCTGCGCTACCAGCACGCCATGCCCGACCGGGCCCGAGAGCTGTTCCAGGACACCGTCGCCGCCGTGTGGAACGGGCGCAACGAGAGCGACGGCTTCAACGCCCTCGTCCTGGCAGCGGGTCTCACCTGGCGCCAGGCGACCGTGCTGCGCGCCTATGCCAAGTACATGCGCCAGGGCGGCACCCCCTTCGCGCAGGACTACATCGAGGGTGCGCTGCGCAACAACGTGGAGATCACGCGCTACCTCGTGCAGCTGTTCGAGGCGCGGTTCGACCCTGGCCGGCGCGACCGCAACGGCGGTGACATCCCTGCCGACAGCGAGTCACGGCTGGCGAAGTGCGCCGACCTCGAGGAGCGCATCGTGCGTGCCCTGGACGCGGTCTCGAGCCTCGACCACGACCGGATCCTGCGGTCCTACCTGACCGACATCCGCGCGACGCTGCGGACCAGCTACTTCGCCACCGACTCCGAGGGGCAGCCCCTCGACCGGCTCTCGCTCAAGGTCGACCCGTCCTCGATCCCGGAGCTGCCCGAGCCGAGGCCGAAGTTCGAGATCTTCGTCTACTCACCCCGCGTCGAGGGCGTGCACCTGCGCTTCGGCTCGGTCGCTCGTGGCGGGCTGCGCTGGTCCGACCGACGCGACGACTTCCGCACCGAGATCCTGGGACTCGTCAAGGCGCAGATGGTCAAGAACACCGTGATCGTCCCGGTCGGGGCGAAGGGCGGGTTCTTCGCCAAGCAGCTCCCCGACGCCAGCGACCGGGACGCCTGGATGGCCGAAGGCGTCGCCAGCTACACGACCTTCATCTCCGGGCTGCTCGACGTCACCGACAACCTCGTCGAGGGTCCCGAGGGGCGCGAGGTGGTTCCGCCGCGGGACGTCGTCCGGCACGACGCCGACGACCCCTACCTCGTGGTCGCCGCGGACAAGGGCACGGCGACGTTCAGCGACATCGCCAACCAGATCTCGGCAGACTACGGCTTCTGGCTGGGTGACGCGTTCGCCTCCGGGGGCTCGGTCGGCTACGACCACAAGGCCATGGGCATCACGGCCAGGGGTGCGTGGGTCTCGGTGCGTCGGCACTTCCGCGAGATGGGGGTGGACTGCCAGAACGAGGACTTCACCGCCGTCGGCGTGGGCGACATGTCCGGCGACGTCTTCGGCAACGGGATGCTCTGCTCGGAGCACATCCGCCTCGTCGCCGCCTTCGACCACCGGCACATCTTCCTCGACCCGACCCCCGACGCGGCCGTGTCGTACGCCGAGCGCAAGCGGCTCTTCGACCTGCCCCGCTCGTCGTGGCAGGACTACGACACCTCGCTCATCTCCGAGGGCGGCGGCGTGTTCCCGCGCAGCGCGAAGTCGATCCAGATCCCCGCGCAGGTGCGTGAGGCTCTCGGCATCGAGGACCAGCGGATGACCCCCGCAGAGCTGATGAAGGCGATCCTGCTCGCACCCGTCGACCTGCTCTGGAACGGCGGCATCGGCACCTACGTCAAGGCCCAGACCGAGACCCACGCGGAGGCCGGGGACAAGGCCAACGACGCGATCCGCGTCAACGGCCGCGAGCTCCGGGTCAAGTGCGTCGGCGAGGGGGGCAACCTCGGGCTGACCCAGCGAGGCCGGATCGAGTACGCCGCGCGTGGCGGACGGATCAACACCGACTTCATCGACAACTCCGCGGGCGTGGACACCTCCGACTACGAGGTGAACATCAAGATCCTGCTCGACCGGGTCGTGGCCGACGGCGACCTGACCCGCAAGCAGCGCAACGAGCTGCTGGCGTCGATGACCGACGAGGTGGCCGACCTGGTGCTCGTCGACAACTACGACCAGAACCTCGCGATCGCCAACGCAGTCTCCCTGGCGCCGGACCTGCTGCACGTCCACGAGGACTGGATGCGCACCCTCGAACGCCGCGGGGTGCTCAACCGCGAGCTCGAGGACCTTCCCAGCAGGCGGGAGGTCACCCGGCTCAAGGAGCGCAAGGAGGGCCTGACCGCACCGGAGCTCTCGGTGCTGATGTCCTGGACCAAGATCGTCCTGGAGGAGGAGCTCCTCGACAGCGACCTGCCCGAGGACCCGTTCTTCCGGTCCCAGCTGTTCTCCTACTTCCCGGCGAAGATGCGCCAGGGCTACCGCGCGCAGATGGAGGACCACCAGCTGCGCCGCGAGATCGTGGTCACCCAGGTGGTCAACCAGCTGGTCAACAACGCCGGCATCACCTACGCCCACCGGCTGGCCGGGGAGACCTCGGCGGGCTCGGCCGACCTCGCACGGGCCAACTTCGTGGCGCGCGAGATCTTCGGCGCCCACCGGTTGCAGCACCAGATCGCCTCGTTCGACAACCAGATCGACGCGACCGTGCAGACCGACATGCGTCTCGAGACCCGCACGCTGGTCGAGCGCGCATCTCGCTGGATGCTGAACAGCCGCCGGTTCACCGAGGACACCGAGGCGGTGGTCGACGCGTTCGAGGTCGTCGTCGAGAAGGTGATGGCCGAGCTGCCCTCGTTGATGGTGGGCCGCGAGCTCGCTGCTTTCGAGAGCAGGCGCGACGCACTGGTCGCGAAGGGTGTGCCCGAGGACCTGGCCGTCCGGGTGGCGGTGTGCCCGCCGGCGTACATGATCCTGGGGGTGGTGGAGACCGCCGCCCGGGACGACCGTGACCCGACCGAGGTGGCGCGCAAGCACTTCGAGGTCGGCGAGCAGCTCGGCCTGCCGCTCCTGGTCTCACGCATCCTCGCGCTGCCCCGCACCGACCGGTGGCAGACGATGGCCCGCGCGGCACTGCGGGACGACCTGCACGCCGTGCACGCCCAGATCACCGCCCAGGCGCTGGACGGTCGCGAGCCCGACGAGAAGCAGGTGCAGGCGGCGGTCGCGACCCTCGACGAGATCTGTGCCGATGACGACGCAGACCTCGCTCGGGTCTCGGTGGCGCTGCGGGTGGTGCGGTCCCTGCTCGGCTAGACCGACACCTGGACGGCGACCTCGTTGAGCATGCCGGTCGCGACGTCGAAGACGAAGCCGCGCACGCTGTCCTTCTTCGGGATGAACGGCGCCGCCTTGATCCGGTTCACGGACTGGCGCACGTCCTCGTCGAGCTCCTCGGTGCCGAGCAGTCGCTGGCTGATCGCGAGTGACCGGATCTCGTCGTCGGTCACCACGCCGCCGGCGTTGCGGATGACGTGCGACGCGCCCTCGTCGAGGCCGAGCAGGGCGTAGACGTTCAGGCCCGCGTCCATGCAGGCCACGACGGACAGCTTCCTGGCGGGCGGCAGGGGCAGTGTTCCCTCGAAGGACTCGGTGTAGGTGGCGTTGTCGACGAGCAGCTCGTCGGTGACGGAAATGGTGTAGTGCCCCTATCGACATTGGGTGTCTGGCATGTACGCCGCAGCGCGGCGTACTCCAATGCCGTCCGGATGCTGACTTCTCCGGAGAGCGGACCTGGGTCGGTCAGGCCCCGGTCACGCCTTGGTGCGGACGCCGAGCGGCTTCGCGAAGACGACGACGTTGTCCTTGTACTCGCTGCCGGTCCACCCCGAACAGGTGATCAGCACGAGCCGGTTGTCGTCGCGCCGCTGCTCGAAGATCCCGACCGAGCGCTTGGCCAGCTCGGCCTTGCTCCACGTCACGACGCGGGTGGTGCGGTAGACCAGCACGCCCTTGGGGGTGACCACCCGGACGACGTTGCCCCGGTGCAGCTTGCGCAGGTTGTCCATCACGCCACCGCCGGTGTGCACCGTGTGACCGGTCAGCACCGTCTGCCCGCTGGGCTTGCCGGGGCGGGCGCTGCGCTTCCACCAGCCGACGTCACGCGGGTCCGCGGGCGGGTCGAGCACGGCCTGCTGGTTGACCTCGATCGGCAGGATCTGCGCCCTGATCCTGAGCGAGGGCACGACCAGGCGCACCGGCTTGGCCGGCCCACCGAGGCTGCGGAATCCGGCGGGCGGACCGGACGCGGCCGAGGGCATCACCAGCCCCGCGGCGACCATCAGTCCCGCGAGGACGAGCAGCATCGTGCTGAAGCCCGCGATCCCGCGGTCGAGGTTGTCGCTCATGATGACCCGCCTCCTCGTCGTACGGCGCTCAGCGACGGAGGCGGCGGAAGGTCACCGCTCCGGCACCGGTGGCGACGAGGACGGCGAACGCCGCGAGCATGAGGTCGGCCGTGTGGCTGCTGCCCGGGGTGGCGTACTGCGCAGGCATGTCGCCGTACCCGGCAGAGACCGCCGTGGGCAGCCGGGGTGCCTTCGGTGCGGGGGCCGCCGGCGCTGCGGTGGCCTCACGACCCGACGGGCCGCACACGACGTTGCCGATCTGCGCGCTGGCCAGCGAGGCGCCGAGCTGCGCCTTGGCGGCGGGCAGCACCTGCAGGTCGATGGCGTTGACCCGGATCGAGTCCTTGGTGGGCCGGACCTGCTTGTTCAGGGTCAGCTTGAGGACGTTGTCGCTCAGCGGGGTGAGCAGCTGCTCACGCGTGGCGTTGACGATCGCGGTGATGACCTGGTCCTGGAGGGCGTCCGGAAGGGCTCCGAGCGGAGCCAGCGGGCCGGTGGCGCCGTCGGCCGCGAGCATGGTGGTGAGCTGGGTCTTGACTGCTCCCAGGATCACCGCGGTGGCCGCGTCGAGGTGGATCGGCACGTCCGTGTTGGGGGCGGGGTGCGCCGGCAGGTTCGCCAGAACGAGCTTCTGGCCGGCGAGGTCGAGGATCAGCTTGCTGTCCACGATGTTGGCGGTCCCGCTGGCAGTGCCGGGTGATGCCGTGCAGCGACCCTCGACGGCACCCAGTGTGCCGGTGATCCCGGTCGTGCCCAGGGGCGTGCCAGCCACCGCGGCGGCCAGAGGGCCGGTGACCTGCGACAGCACTGCCTTGAGCGGGGCGTTGGCCTGCGCCAGCGGGCCGAGTGCGGAGGCGGGGTCGACGACGAGGGTGTCGCTCAGGTCGAGGTTGGTCAGCGACAGGCCGACCGGCTCGCCCGGGTTGAGGCAGGAGGACTCGCCGATCTGCGCCACCGAGCCGCCGTTGCCAGCGATACCGGCACACGCGGCGGAGCGGCCGGTGCCTCCGGCGGCGGTCGCCGTCGCCTCCTGCGCGAGCACACCCACGTTGAGGAGCTTCTGGCCCTGGAGCACGGAGACGGGTGGTGCGCTGTCGCCGGTCTTCTTCTCACCCGAGCCGTCGTTGGTCGCGGTGACGTTGCCGGTGCCGTTCTCGTTGCCGGCCACCGAGACGGTGAGCGCGTTGGCGCCGGCGCTCGAGAGGTTCGTGGCAGCGAGCGCAGGTGCCATGGCGACCCCACTCAGGACGATGGCGCCGACGACGGATGCGAGGCGCAGGTGTGAGCGAGTCACGCGGTTCCTCCCCAGGAAGACAGCAAGCGATGTGCTGCAGATCGAGCGCACGCCACCACGTGGCGTACACAGCCTCAACGCCAGGAGGGCGTCGGGGTTACGCCTCACCGCGTCTGAGACGCAGGTCACTCCCCGCAGTCGGGACTACTCGACGGTGATGTCCTTGGTGTCCTGGCTGGTCCCGACACCCTCGCCGTCGGACTCGTCGGTGTCGTGCACGACGAGCGTGTAGGTGCCGGGCGGCGCCGTGACGGTGAACGAGTACGGCGAGAGAGTGCAGCACTCCTGCGCGGTGGTGAACCCGTGGCGCACCGTGATGTCGCCCTGCTTGAGCTCCCAGACGACGTTGGCCTCGAAGGTCGACGCCCGGCCGCTCACCTCGAACTGCGACGGGACCGTGGCGCCCTCCGCAGGTGACGTGACCTGGACGGGGGCGAGGGTCGAGTCGGCGCTCGTCGGGGGGACCGGTGCGGACACGTCGGTGGCCAGCAGGTCGTCGCTGGGCTTGCCGTCGACCAGGAAACGAACGGGCGCCGTGGTCCCGGTGACCGCGTCGGCCGTCCAGACGAGCGCCTGGAGTGCCACGCCGGCGTCCGCGTCGTTCATGTCGCCGGTGGGCCCGGCGAACCCGCTCAGGTCGATCGTGACGACTCCGTCGGCGGTCGTCGCCTTCGCACTCAGCCCGGGCACCGGCCACGGGTCGTAGTCGGGATCGAGCGGCTGGCCGTTCAACGCCTCGTCGACGGCGACCTGGAGATCGGTCCCCGTGGCGTCGGCGACCCGTCGCTGCTCGGGGAACAGTCGCCGGCCGCCGGCGGTGTCACCGACGAAGTAGACGGGTACGGAGGCCGTCCGCGGTGGCGGCTGGTCCGTGCGCTGGGTCGAGGTCGACTGCTCTGGATCCGCAGGGCTCGCCGCCGTCGGGGTGCGGTCGGGCTGGCTCTGCGCGAACCACGCCGCGCCGCCGATCACCAGCACGGTGGCGGCCGCTGCGCCGACGGTCAGGGGCACCCAGCGGGCTGCCGAGGGTCGACCGGCGCGCTCCCGGATCTCCTCCGGTCCACCCCGGGGACGCACGTCGGAGACGGCGTCGTCCAGGAGGCCGCGCAGGTCGGAGTCGTCGGTGGGAGTGGTCATGAGGTCTCCTCGAGGAGTGGGTTCAGCGACTGCCGCAGGGCGGCGGCACCGCGCGACGCGTGGCTCTTGACCGCGCCCTGGCTGATCGACAGGGTCTCGGCGATCTCCCGTTCTGACAGGTCGAGGTAGTAGCGCAGCGCCAGCACCTCGCGTTGCCTGCGCGGCAGACGCCCGAGCGCGTCGATCACCGCACGGCGCCGCTCCCCGCGGAGCGCGTCCTCGTCCGCGCCGTGGCCGTCCTCGGGCGCGTGGGGCGGGTGCTTGCGCACGACGGTGAGGTGGCGCAGGACCGAGCGCGAGCGGTTGACGACGGTCTGGCGCAGGTACGCCGGGACGTCGGCATCCCCCAACCGGTCCCAGCGCCGGTAGATCGCGACGAAGGAGTCCTGCACGACCTCCTCGGCTCGACCGGGGTCACCGAGGAGCAGCACCGCGAGACGGACGAGGCGGACGTAGTGCTCGTCGTACAGCTGCCCGAGAGCGGCATCGACCCCGGCGTCGGCCCACGAATCGGCCCAGGAATCGGGCCCGGAGTCGGCGTCGATGGGCACCCCCTGGGCACTGCGGCCGGTCGGCTCGTCGGTCAGGATGCTGGTCACGGTAGTTGGACGCGGGGGTGGTCCCCGTGGTTTACACGCCGGAACGGGTTATCGGGCAAACTGACGCCATGAGCGACGAGACCGGCGGGGAGGACTGCCTGTTCTGCAAGATCGCGGGCGGTGAGATCGAGGCGGACGTGGTGCACGAGTCCGCGACCACGGTCGCGTTCCGCGACCTGAACCCCCAGGCGCCCACCCACGTCCTGGTCATCCCGCGCAGCCACTACGCCAACGCGGCCGACCTGGCTGCCGGCGAGCCCGAGACCGCGGTCGACCTGTTCTCCGCGGCCCGCGCGATCGCGGAGCAGGAAGGCCTCGGCGAGGGCTACCGGCTCGTCTTCAACACGGGCCGGGCGGCGCACCAGACCGTCTTCCACGCGCACATGCACGTCCTCGGTGGCCGCGCCATGACCTGGCCGCCTGGATGACCAGCTCGCGGAGGCGCCCCAGCGGCTGCTCCGCGGCACGTCGTACCACGCTGCTCGTCGCCGCCACCGCGCTCACCCTGCTCCTGGCGGCCTGCGGCGCCTCCGGCACGGGCTCCGACGCCGACCGGGCCGCCGCCGCACCGACCCCCACGGCCACCACGACGGACTCGGCCCACGCCGACCACTCGGCACGTGCGGCCCCGGTCCGGCACAAGCCGCTGCGGAAGGGGGAGAGCCGGATCACCGTGCGGATGCCGCAGGACTACACGCCGTCGGCTCCTACCGGGGTCGGCACCGACGACTACCGGTGCTTCCTGCTCGACCCGAAGGTCGCGACCGACCAGCTCATCACCGGGTTCAACGTCCTGCCCGGCAACCCGGACGTGGTCCACCACGTCATCCTGTTCCGCGTGCCGGCCGACCTCGTCGCGGAGGCCGAGCAGAAGGACGCCTCCACCCCTGGGCAGGGCTGGACCTGCTTCGGCAGCTCGGGCATCGGCAACGGTGCAGGCCTCGAGATCGACGACGCACCCTGGCTCGGAGCCTGGGCACCGGGCGGGAGCGAGCAGGTCTACGGCAGGGGACTCGGTGAGGAGCTCGGCCAGGGATCCCGGGTGATCATGCAGGTGCACTACAACCTGCTCGCCGGGAAGAGTCCCGACCGCAGCGCGGCCGAGCTGAGGGTCACCCCGGCCTCGAACGACATCACCCCGCTGCAGACCCAGCTGTTCCCGGCTCCGGTCGAGATGCCGTGCCGGGTCGAGCACAGCGACGGCAAGCTCTGCAGCCGGGCTGCCGCCGTCGCGGACGTCAAGAAGCGCTTCGGCGAGGGCCCGGGGTCGACGGCCGACCTGCTCCACCTTCTCTGCGGCGCCGAGCCGGCCGGTCCCGTGCAGTCCTGCACCCGCCCGGTCAACGCGGCGGAGACCGTCCGCGGCGTCGCGGGTCACATGCACCTGCTGGGCCGCTCGATCAAGGTCGAGGCCAACCCGGGGACGCCGCGGGCCAGGACGTTGCTGGACATCCCGGTCTGGGACTTCGACAACCAGGGCAGCAAGCCGATCAAGCCGGCACGGCTGCGGCCCGGCGACACGGTCAAGGTCACCTGCGAGCACACGCAGACGCTGCGGGACGACCTGCCCGCGCTCGAGGGCCAGCCCGACAAGTACGTCGTGTGGGGCGAGGGCACCACCGACGAGATGTGCCTCGCGATCCTGCTGGTCACCCGTCCGTAGGGAAGGGAGGAGAGTCGGCGGGCCCGCTCCCGTAGCATTGAGCGCAAGATGACTGAAACCACCCACGCGAAGACCAGCGACGAGACCCTGCACACCGTCGTCGTCCCCAACAGCATCAACATGGTCGCGCTCCTCGGACCCGGCGACGAGCACCTCTCCCTGATGGAGAAGGCCTTCTCCGCCGACCTGCACGTGCGCGGCAACCAGATCACCCTGCGCGGCGAGCCCGCCGAGGTGGCGCTGGCCGAGCGGATGCTCGACGAGCTCGTCACGATCATCCGCACCGGCCAGGGCGTCAGCCCGGAAACGGTCGAGCGCGTGATCACGATGCTGCGTGCGGAGACCACGGAGCGCCCGGCCGACGTGCTCAGCCTGAACATCCTGTCCAACCGCGGACGCACGATCCGACCCAAGACGCTGAACCAGAAGCGCTACGTCGACGCGATCGACAAGCACACCATCGTCTTCGGGATCGGCCCCGCCGGCACCGGCAAGACCTATCTCGCGATGGCGAAGGCCGTCCAGGCGCTGCAGGCGAAGAAGGTGAACCGGATCATCCTCACCCGCCCGGCGGTCGAGGCGGGGGAGCGGCTCGGGTTCCTGCCGGGCACCCTGAGCGAGAAGATCGACCCCTACCTGCGCCCGCTGTACGACGCCCTTCACGACATGCTCGACCCCGAGACCGTGCCCAAGCTGCTCGCAGCCGGGACGATCGAGGTCGCGCCGCTGGCCTACATGCGCGGACGGACCCTCAACGACGCATTCATCATCCTCGACGAGGCGCAGAACACCTCGCCGGAGCAGATGAAGATGTTCCTGACGCGGCTCGGCTTCGGCTCGAAGATCGTGGTCACCGGCGACGTCACCCAGGTCGACCTGCCCAGCGGGATCAAGAGCGGCCTGCGCGTCGTCGAGGAGATCCTCGACGGTGTCGACGACCTCAGCTTCAACCGGCTGACCTCCCACGACGTCGTACGTCACCGCCTCGTCGGCAAGATCGTCGCGGCCTACGAGGAGTTCGACGAGCGCCAGCAGCGCGACCCGCGCCAGCAGGGTCACAGATGAACCACCCCACCAGGCTGCTCGCTGCGCTCACACCCCGTCGGGGACCCCGATGAGCGTCGAGGTCCTCAACGAGTCCGGGATCGAGTTCGAGGAGCTCCGGACCCAGCAGCTCTCCAGGTTCGTGCTCGACCGGATGCGGGTGCACCCGCTCGCCGAGCTGTGCATCACCGCCGTCGACCCGGAGACGATCGCCGAGCTGAACGCGAAGTGGATGGACAAGGAAGGCCCGACCGACGTGCTGGCCTTCCCGATGGACGAGCTGCGCCCGGGCATGGTCAACCAGGAGCCCGAGGAAGGCATCCTCGGCGACCTCGTCCTGTGCCCGTCCATCGCGGCCGACCAGGCCAGGACGGCCGGTCACTCCACCACCGACGAGCTCGACCTGCTCACCGTGCACGGCATCCTGCACCTCCTCGGCTACGACCACGCCGAGCCGGAGGAGCACGAGGAGATGTTCGGCCTGCAGGCCCGGTTGCTGGGGGAGTGGGTCGGCCACCTGGCCGACCGCCCCGGCACGCGACAGCAGTGAACCCCCGATGAGTGGAGACAGTCCCGGCCTCCTCCTGCTGGTGGTGGCTCTCGTCGTGCTCGCCGCGGCGCTGACCACCATGGAGGCCGCGCTCTCGTCGTTCTCCCGAGCGCGTGCTCTCGAGCTCGCCCACGAGCAGCGCCCCGGCGCGGCCGCGTTGCTGCGCCTGCTCGACGACCCGGCCCCGCGGCTCAACGCGTTGCTGGTGCTGCGGTTGCTCTCCGAGACCTCCGCGGTGGTGCTGGGCACCGCGATGGTGCTCGACCTGCTGGGCCCGGACGAGTGGACCTCCATCCTGGTCGCGATCGGCGTGATGTTCCTGGTGCTGTTCGTGCTCATCGGTGTCGGTCCTCGCACCCTCGGTCGCCAGCACAGCGAGTCGGTCTCGCTCGCGACGGCCGGGGTCGTGCTCGCGCTGAGCCGCGTGGTCGGACCGCTGTCCCGACTGCTGATCCTGGTCGGCAACGCGCTGACCCCCGGGAAGGGCTTCTCCGCCGGACCGTTCTCGTCCGAGGCCGAGCTGCGCGAGATGGTCGACCTGGCCGAGGCGTCCAGCCTGATCGAGTCGGGCGAGAGCAAGATGATCCACTCGGTCTTCGAGCTCGGCGACACCTCCGTGCGCGAGGTGATGGTCCCGAGGACCGACGTGGTCTTCATCGAGCGCAGCAAGACGCTGCGCCAGGCGATGTCGCTGTTCCTGCGCAGCGGCTTCTCCCGGATCCCCGTCGTCGGTGAGGACCTCGACGACATCATCGGCTTCGCCTACCTCAAGGACATCAGCAAGCGCGTCTTCGACCGTCAGGCCGCCCAGACCACCGAGCAGGTCGAGTCGATGATGAGGCCGGTCTTCCACGTCCCCGACTCGAAGCCGGTGGACGACCTGCTTCGCGAGATGCAGGCTGAGCGTCGGCACATCGCCGTCGTGGTCGACGAGTACGGCGGCACCGCCGGCGTGGTCACGATCGAGGACATCCTCGAGGAGATCGTCGGCGAGATCACCGACGAGTTCGACACCGAGGAGCGTCCCGTCGAGGAGCTCCCCGACGGCTCCATCCGGGTGTCCGCCCGGTTCCCGGTCGACGACCTGGAGGACATCGTCGGGGTCGCGATCGAGGACGACGACGTCGACTCGGTCGGAGGCCTGCTCGCCAAGTACCTCGGCAAGGTCCCGATCGCGGGCTCGAGCGTCGAGGTGAAGGGGCTGCGGCTGACGGCCGAGGAGACCAAGGGCCGCCGCAACCGGGTCGGCACGGTGCTGATCGCGCACGTCGTGCGCGAGGAGCCCGACGTGCTGACCCGCTCTAGACTCCCGTCGTGACATCGCTCTCCGCCGAGGACAACAAGCTCGTCGTGCTCGCCCGCGCGACCCGCACCCGCGCCGGTGCCGCCGAAGGGGCCGCCCTGCGCGACCTCGACGGTCGCACCTACGCCGCAGCCACGCTCGACCTGCCGTCGCTGCAGGTCTCCGCCGTCGGTGTCGCGGTCGGGATGGCCGTGGCGAGCGGCGCGAAGGGGCTGGAGACCGTCGTCGTGCTGACCGAGTCCGACCTCGGTCCGGCCGATCTCGAGGTCGTCCGCGACTTCGCCGGAGCCGGAGTCCCCGTGCTCCGGGGCACGCCGGCGCGGAAAGATCGAGGAGACCCGCGCCACCTGATCGCGCGTCCGGGCTCCGGGGGTGGCAGGATCAGGAATGGAGAACCTGCGCTTATGGTTGTAGCCATCAACTAGTAGGGGGTGCGAGCGATTTTGTCCGGGATCGCGCAGCACGATGAGGCGGTTCGCCGTCTCCAGAAGTCGTACGCCGCCGTGCCCACCCATGCGCCGGTGCGCCTCGCGAAACGCACGTCCAACCTGTTCCGTCCGCGTGACGCGGTCGCCAGCGCAGGGCTGGACGTCTCGGGGCTCGGTGGCGTGATCAGCGTCGACCCGGTGGCCCGCACGGCCGACGTGCAGGGAATGTGCACCTACGAGGACCTCGTCGACGCCACCTTGCCCCATGGCCTGATCCCGTTCGTGGTCCCGCAGCTGCGCACGATCACCCTCGGCGGGGCCGTCACCGGGCTGGGCATCGAGTCCACGTCGTTCCGCCACGGGCTGCCGCACGAGTCGGTCCTCGAGATGGACATCTTCACCGGCGCCGGCGAGGTGGTCACGGCCACGGCGGACAACGAGCACGCCGAGCTGTTCGCGACCTTCCCGAACTCCTACGGCTCGCTGGGTTACGCGACCCGGCTGCGCATCGAGCTCGAGCCGGTCAGGTCCCATGTCGCCCTGCGTCACGTCCGGTTCAGCGACACCGCCGCCCTGCAGGACGCGATCGCGACCGTCACCGACACCGGTGAGTGGGAGGGACGCCACGTCGACGCGATGGACGGCACCGCGTTCGAGCCGGGGGAGTACGTCCTCACGCTCGCGGAGTGGGTCGACGCCGGGGCCGGCGAGGGATCCGACTACGTCGGCCAGCAGATCTACTGGCGCTCGGTCCAGGAGCGCGACACCGACCTGCTCACCACCTACGACTACCTCTGGCGCTGGGACACCGACTGGTTCTGGTGCTCCCGCGCGTTCGGGGCCCAGAACCCGCTAGTCCGACGGATCTGGCCGCGCCGGATGCGCCGCTCGGAGACCTACCAGCGACTGGTCGCGCTCGACCGTCGCTTCGACGTGATGAACCGTCTCGACCGCCGAGCCGGACGGCCTCAGCGCGAGCGCGTGATCCAGGACATCGAGGTGCCGGTCGAACGCCTCGGCGAGTTCCTCGACTGGTTCGACGCCGAGGTCGGCATGCGTCCGGTCTGGCTGTGCCCGCTGCGCCTGCGTGGCGAGACCTCCTGGCCGTCCTACCCGCTACGACCCGGCCTCACCTACGTCAACGTGGGCTTCTGGGGCGCCGTGCCCGTCGGCGACGACGCCCCGAACAGCCCGCTCAACCGCGCCATCGAGGACAAGGTGGCCGCGCTCGAGGGACACAAGTCCCTCTACTCCGACTCCTTCTACGACCCGGCGACCTTCGACCGTCTCTACGACGGCGCGAACCTCGCCTCCGTGAAGAAGAGCTATGACCCCGACGACAGGCTGACCAGCCTCTACGACAAGGCGGTGCGACACCGATGACCCAGCTGAAGGACACCACGTCCACACTCTCCAGCGGCAAGCTCACGCTCGCCGAGATCTTCGAGACCCTGCTCGCGGGGCCGGCCCCGATCCGGTTCACGGCGTACGACGGCAGCACCTACGGCCCCGCCGACGCCCCGGTGGGTCTGAACCTGAAGAACGAGCGCGGCCTGGCCTACCTGGTCACCGCCCCTGGTGACCTCGGCCTCGCCCGTGCCTACGTCTCCGGCGACCTCGACCTCGTCGGGATCCACCCGGGCGACCCCTACGAGGGGATGCTGCTCCTGCTGAGGGCGATGCGGTTCCGGCGCCCGTCCCCGGCCGAGGTGGTCACCCTGCTGCGGTCGATCGGCCTGAGCAAGATCGTCCCCCCGGCCCCGCCGCCCCAGGAGCACCTGCCCCGCTGGCGTCGCCTGGTCGAGGGCTTCCGGCACTCCACCGAGCGGGACAGCAAGGTCATCGAGCACCACTACGACGTGTCCAACCGGTTCTACGAGCTGGTCCTCGGCCCGTCGATGACCTACACCTGCGCCCTGTTCGAGAGCGAGGACACCACGCTGGAGGAGGCCCAGCACGCGAAGTACGACCTGGTCGCGCGCAAGCTCGACCTCCAGCAGGGCCAGCGGCTCCTCGACGTCGGCTGCGGCTGGGGCGGGATGGTCCGCCACGCGGCCCGGGAGTACGGCGTCCGTGCGCTCGGCGTCACGCTCTCGCGCGAGCAGGCCGAGTGGGCCCAGCAGAAGAACAAGGAGGAGGGTCTCGACCACCTCGTCGAGGTGCGGCACCTGGACTACCGCGACGTCGTCGAGACCGGGTTCGACGCGGTCAGCTCGATCGGCCTGACCGAGCACATCGGCATCGACAACTACCCGTCGTACTTCAGCTTCCTGCGCAGCAAGCTGCTGCCCGAGGGGCGGCTGCTCAACCACTGCATCACCCGGCCCGACAACAAGCCGACCCAGACGGGCGCGTTCATCGACCGCTACGTCTTCCCGGACGGCGAGCTCACCGGGTCCGGCAAGATCATCACCGAGATCCAGAACGCCGGGCTCGAGGTGCACCACGAGGAGAACCTGCGCGTCCACTACGCGATGACGCTCGCCGGGTGGTGCGCCAACCTCGAGGAGCACTGGGACGAGTGCGTGGCCGAGGTGGGCGAGGGCACGGCCCGCGTGTGGGGTCTCTACATGGCCGGGTCTCGGATGGGCTTCGAGCGCAACGAGATCCAGCTGCACCAGGTGCTGGCGACGAGGACCGACGACGACGGGACGAGCGGCTTCCCGCTGCGCCCGCAATGGGTCTAGTCAGGTAGCCGCGTCGCTGAGACGTTTCCACGTTCCGGGTGCGCCCGGGGCCGGGCCGGGAGATAGTTCGCGAAATCGCTGACCTCCCGGGAGTCACACATGTCCGCTGCCGCACGCCCTCGTGCCCTCGGGGCCCTCGTGCTCCTGATCGGGGTGCTGGTGCTGCTGGCGCTCCTGCCGGCGCAGACAGCGACGGCACGCGATCGTGGCGCCAACCCCGTCGGCAGCGACCGGTTCACCGGCGGTCGCTACTACCGCGGTGACTTCCCGGACCCGGCCGTCCTCAAGGTGGGCCGCACCTACTACGCCTACTCGACGACGATGTCCTCGCTGAACCTGCCGGTGATGGTCTCCACGAATCTGGCGAGCTGGCGAGCC
This sequence comes from uncultured Actinomycetota bacterium, assembly GCA_963797525.1. Classification (GTDB taxonomy): domain Bacteria; phylum Actinomycetota; class Actinomycetes; order Propionibacteriales; family Nocardioidaceae; genus Marmoricola. The sequence goes on along the minus strand of CAWCPT010000008.1, from coordinate 107,801 downwards.
GTGGGCGAGGGCCTGCTGAACCCGGCCGTCTGGGCGCAGCAGCGGCGGGTCGGCAGTCGCCACGTGGCCACCACGTGGGCGCCGAGCGTGATCCGCGTCGGTCGCACCTACGTGCACGCCTACGCCACTCGGGTCCGGGGCGTGAGCCCCCGCAAGATGTGCATCTCGGTGTCCCGGTCGTTGCGACCGGCTTCGGGGTACGTCGACCGCACGCGGCGCCCGCTGGTCTGCCCGACCACCCGAGGGGCGATCGACCCGCAGTACTTCCGCTCGCCGAGCGGTGCCCTCTACCTGCTCTGGAAGAGCGAGCAGACCAACGGCTACAAGGCCCAGCTCTGGATCACCCGGGTCTCCGGCGACGGCACCCGGTTGGCCCGGCCGAACCACCTGCTGCTGACCGCGTCGCGGCCCTGGGAGCGCGGGATCATCGAGAATCCCTCGATGATCGGGTACCGCGGCCGGTGGTACCTGTTCTACTCGGGTGGCTCGTACGACGACGACAGCTACGCCACCGGCTACGCGATCTGTCGCACGCCCATCGGTCCCTGCACCCGGGCAGCGGCACCGCTGCTGACCACCGGCGGCCGGGTCTCCGGGCCGGGTGGGGCGATGGCCTTCTACGACAACGTCAGCCGGCTGCGCCTGGCCTACGCAGCGTGGGACTTCGGTCGCACCGGCTACCCGACCAGCGCGACGTGCCGCCAGTCGCCGCTCGGCTGCAACCAGCGGCGGCTGCACGTCGCGACGGTGGGTCCGGACCCGACCCCGGGAGCCCTGCCAGGGACGTTGGTGCTCACGGCTCGTGGCTAGGCCCCGGTTGTTGCTCCTCGTCCTGCTCGGCGGACTGGTGCTGACCGACCCTGGCCGGGCCGGCGCACGCCCGCCTGGAGCGACCGGCGCCCGTCGGCAGCGACCCCTTCCAGCCCGGCACGGCCTATCGCGGCGACTTCCCGGACCCGACGGTGTGGCGGGTCGGCGGACGGTTCTACGCCAGCTCCACGACGATCGCGGCGCTGAACCTGCCGATGACCACCTCGACCGACCTGGTCCACTGGACCGCACGGCCGGCGCCGGACCCGGACCAGCCCTGGCTCAGCGACGCGATGCCACGCACGGCCAGGTGGGCACAGACCAGGACCACGGCGGGCGGCCGTCCGTTCGGCGCGACCTGGGCGCCGTCGGTGGCGCGGATCGGGACGGGCACGGCGACCCGCTACGTCGCGGCGTACTCCGTGGTCCGAGCCGCCGACGGTCGCCGCTGCATCTCCTTGGCGCGGAGCCGGACGCCGTCGGGTCCCTACGTCGACTCCACGAGGGGACCGCTGGCCTGCGGCCCGCGCGGGGCGATCGACCCGCAGCTCTACGTCGAAGGGCGCGCGGTCTGGATGTTCCTCAAGCTCGAGGCCGCCCCCGACCGGATCCTGGTGCGCCGGATGAACGGGTCCGCCTCCGGGTTCGCCCCCGGCAGTCGGGCCACCACCCTGCTGACACCGCGTGCGGCCTGGGAGGGTTCCGTCGTGGAGAACCCGGCGATGATCCGCTACGCGGGTCGGCGCTACCTGTTCTACTCGGGCAACGGCTACGCGTCCTCTCGCTACGCCACCGGCTACGCCGTGTGCCGCTCGGTCGTCGGGCCCTGTCGGCGGGTGGCGCGGGTCCTCTACAGCGGCCGCTACCTGGCCGGACCTGGCGGGGCGACGCCGTTCGTGGACCTTCGCGGCCGGCTCCGGCTGGCCTACCACGCCTGGCGCACCGGCCACGTCGGCTACCCGGCCACCGATGCCTGCCTGAAGAGCACCGCCGGCTGCGCCCAGCGGCGGATGTACGTCGCGACCCTCGCGGCGAGCTCGACCGGCCGGCTGGTGCTCCGCGACTGGTTCTGACTCCGGCGGCTAGCCTTGCCCGGTGAACTCCCGGACTCCGCACGTCGCCGTCGTGCGTGAGCGCGTGGCCCTGAGCGAGCACCTGGTCCGGCTCGTGCTGGAGCCGCCGGCCGGGTTCATGACGACAGGCGTGCCGGACGAGTGGCTGGCGCTGACCGTGCCCGGCCAGTTCCAGACGCGCTACTACACCGTGCGGTCACTTGCCGCCGACCGGCTGAGCCTCGACGTGGTGATCCACGAGGAGGGTCTGGTCACCGAGTGGGCCCAGACCGACTGTGTCGGCGACCGGATCGGGCTGGGCGACCCGCGGGGCAGCTTCAGCCTGCCCGACGACGCCGGCTGGGTGGTGCTGGCCGGTGACCTGACCGCGCTGCCCGCGATGGCGCGCATCTCCGAGTCCGTCGACGGACTCCCGGTGCACGTGCACGCGGAGGTGCCCGACGGGCCGATGCCGGACTACGTCGACCGGTCCGACGACCTGGCACGCCGCACCCTCGGGCACGAGCGAGCTCGCGGCCATCGTGCGGGCGATCGAGTGGCCCGAGGGTCCCGGCTACTTCTGGATGGCGGGGGAGTCGGCCCAGATGCGCGACGTACGCCGGCACGCGCGGCACGACCTCGGCTGGGACACCCGGCACTACGACGTGATGGGCTACTGGAGCGGCAGCCGGGCACGCCAGGCCCGGAAGGTCGATCCCGGGCCGATCTACGCGCGCGGACGTGCGGCGGGCAAGTCCGACGACGAGATCTGGGCGGACTACGACGCTGCCAGGGAGAGCTCATGACCAGCATGACCGCGGGTCCCGCCGGGCACCGCTCCGGCTTCGCCTGCTTCGTGGGCCGGCCGAACGCCGGCAAGTCCACCCTGACGAACGCGATCGTCGGCACGAAGGTCGCGATCACGTCCTCCAAGCCGCAGACGACCCGGACCGTGGTCCGCGGGATCGTGCACCGTCCGGACGCCCAGCTCATCCTGGTGGACACCCCGGGCCTGCACCGTCCGCGCACCCTGCTCGGGGAGCGCCTGAACGACCTGGTCACCTCGACGTGGTCCGAGGTGGACGTCGTCGCCGTGTGCTTCCCGGCCGACCAGAAGCCCGGCCCGGGCGACCGGTTCCTGGTCAACGAGCTGGCCAAGGTGCGTCGTACGACGAAGGTGGCCGTGGCCACCAAGACCGATCTCGTCGACTCCTCGCAGCTCGGCCAGCACCTGCTCGCGATCCAGGCACTGGGCGAGGAGACCGGCACCGACTGGGCCGAGATCGTGCCCGTCTCCGCGAAGAGCGGCGACCAGGTCTCGCTGCTCGCCGACCTGCTCATCGCCCGGATGCCTGAGGGACCGCCGCTCTATCCCGACGGCGAGCTGACCGACGCTCCGGAGGAGACGCTCGTCGCCGAGCTGATCCGCGAGGCGGCGCTGGAGGGCGTCCGCGACGAGCTGCCGCACTCGATCGCCGTGCTCGTCGAGGAGATGAACCTCCGCGAGGACCGACCCGCCGACCGGCCGCTGCTCGACATCCACGCCAGCCTCTACGTCGAGCGCGACTCCCAGAAGGGGATCGTGATCGGCCACAAGGGCTCCCGCCTCCGCGACGTCGGCATCGCCGCCCGCGAGCAGATCCAGGCCCTCCTCGGCACCCCGGTCCACCTGGACCTGCACGTGAAGATCGCCAAGGACTGGCAGCGCGACCCCCGCCAGCTCCGCAAGCTCGGCTTCTAGCTCGCCGAGCGGGCACTCTGTGCACGCTCCAGCACGCCGACCGGGCAATCCGTGCACGCTCCAGCACGCTGACCGGGCAATCCGTGCACGCCAAGGTGTGCAGAGATCGCCCGCTCGGCGCCGTACGGCGTGCACAGATTGCCCGCTCGCCGAACTGACCTGACATCTGTCACGGGTACGTCGTGACGCCTGCTCTGAGCAGGGGAGGCCGGTCGGCACGATGCTGGTCGCATGACGACACAGAACACACCCGCCGTGCGGCTCGCGGGGGTCACCAAGGACTTCGGCCAGGTGCACGCGGTGCGGGGCATCGACCTCGAGATCCAGCCCGGCGAGATGGTGGCGTTCCTCGGACCCAACGGTGCCGGCAAGACCACGACCATCGACATGGTCCTCGGGCTCTCACGACCGACCAGCGGCGCCGTCGACGTCTTCGGGATGGAGCCGCGCAAGGCGATCGCCAGGGGCCTGGTGGCCGCGGTGATGCAGACCGGCGGACTGCTCAAGGACCTGACCGTCCGCGAGACCGTGCAGTACACCGCGAGCCTGTTTGCCGACACCAAGCCCGTCGACGACGTGCTGGACAGCGCTGGGATCACCGGCATCGCCGAGCGCAAGGTGGCCAAGTGCTCCGGTGGTGAGCAGCAGCGGCTCCGGTTCGCGATGGCGCTGCTGTCCGACCCGGCGCTGCTGCTGCTCGACGAGCCGACGACCGGCATGGACGTCGAGGGCCGCCGCTCGTTCTGGTCCGCGATCCGCGAGGACGCGAGGCAGGGCCGCTCGGTGCTGTTCGCGACGCACTACCTCGAGGAGGCCGATCAGTACGCCGACCGGATCGTGCTGATCAGCGACGGCCGGGTCGTCGCCGACGGCACCGGCAGCGAGATCAAGGCGCTCGCCACCGGCCGGACCGTGCGCGCCACGCTGCGCGGCCCGGACACCAGCCGGCTCTCCAGGCTCGAGGGCGTCGACAACGTCGAGGTGCGCGGCGACCAGGTCTACGTGCACGCGAAGGACAGCGACGGGGTCGCGCGCTACCTGCTCACCGAGACCGACGCCCGTGACCTCGAGATCACCGCACGTGGCCTCGAGGACGCCTTCCTCAGCCTGACCGGGCGGTCCCGGCCGGACACCCCCCACGACACCGATGCGCCCCACCAGACCGAAGGAGCCCTCCGATGAGCGCTGTCAGCCAGATCGACCCGACCGAGCGCCGGGTGCCGCCGATGGGCGGGTTCAACATGACGATGCTCTCGATCGAGCTCCGCCGGATGCTGCGCAACCGGCGGACGGTGATCTTCGCGCTGGTCTTCCCGGCCGCGATGTTCTTCGTGTTCGGGTCCGGCAACCAGGGCGACGAGAAGGTCGGCGTCGGCAACGTCTCGGCGTACGTGATGGTCTCGATGGCGTTGTACGGCGGGGCCCTGATCGCGGCGTCCACCGGCGCAGGTGTCGCGGTCGAGCGTGCGCTCGGCTGGTCGCGACAGCTGCGCCTGACGCCGCTGGCCCCCGCGGTCTACATCATGGTGAAGGCGTTCGTCGCCCTGACCATGGGTGCCCTGGCGATCGTGGTCGTCTTCGCGATCGGCGCGGTCAAGGGCCAGCCGCAGATGCCGGCACAGACCTGGGTCGAGTGCGGGCTGCTGACGCTGATCTGCATCATGACCTTCGCGGCCCTGGGCGTCTTCGTCGGCTACATCGTCCCCGGCGAGAACGCCATGCAGATCCTCGGTCCCGGCCTGGCCCTGCTGGCCTTCCTCGGCGGACTGTTCATCCCGCTCAGCCAGTACAGCGAGCTGATCCGCGACATCGCCTACTGGACGCCCATGTACGGCGTCGCCGAGGTCGCGCGCGCGCCGCTCACCCGCGAGCTCCCGTGGTACGCCGTGGTCAACATGGTCGCCTGGCTCGGGATCTTCGTGGCCGGTGCTGCATGGCGGATGAGCAAGGACACCGCACGGGTCTGAGCGTGACTACCCTGACCGCCATGAGCACGGACACCCCCGCCCCGCCGGACCAGCAGGTCCGGATGGGGCGGCTGGGCCCGTTCTTCGCCGGGGTCTGGCTGTTCTTCCTGGTCAGCCCGCTGCTGGAGGGCTGGGCCCACCGCGACGAGCTGAGCGGCGTGCTCGGCATCGTCGTGACGCTGACGTTCGCTGCGGCGTACATGGCCGTCTGGATCCGCACCCGCGCCGATCGGGCGCAGCTGGTCGACAACCCGCCGCTGGGTCGGGCGATCGCCTACATCGCCCTGCTCGTGGTCCTCGGCGTGCTGATGATGGTTCTGCTGGGCGAAGAGGGGATCGCGTCCGTCGTCTACATCGCCGTCGCCTGTGTGATGGTGTTCCCGTTCCGGATCGCCGGCCCGCTGGTGGTCGTGCTCACGCTGCTCGTGCTTGCCCTCGGCGCGGTGGAGGACTGGAGCAGCCAGGTCGGGACGGCGTTCGCGGTGATGGCGGCGTCGGTCGCCATCTTCGGAGTGCGCGCAGTGATCAGCCGGAACATCGACCTGCTGCGCGCCCAGCAGGAGAACGCCGGACTGGCCGTGGAGAACGAGCGCACCCGCTTCGCCCGTGACCTCCACGACATCCTCGGCCACTCGCTGACCGTGATCACCGTCAAGGCTGAGCTGGCTCAGCGGCTGCTCGACGTGGACACCGAGCGGGCCCGTGCCGAGCTGGCCGACCTCGAGCGGCTCTCGCGCGACGCGCTGTCCGACGTACGCCGCGCGGTGGAGGGGTACCGGGAGCTCACCCTTCCCGGAGAGCTCGCCCGGGCCCGTACGGCGCTCGCCGCCGCCGAGATCGACGCGGTCGTGCCCAGCTCCGCGGACGAGGTGCCCACCGAGCTGCGCGAGCTGTTCGCGTGGACGGTGCGTGAGGGTGTCACCAACGTGATCCGCCACTCCGGCGCGCGCACCTGCGAGATCCGGCTGACCGAGCACAGCGTGGAGGTCCGCGACGACGGGGAGGGCAGCGACTCCTCGGTGGCCGGGAGCGGGCTCACCGGGCTCACCGAGCGGGCCGGCGCAGCTGGTGCCAGCGTCGCCGTGCGCACCCTGGCGCCCGGCTTCAGCCTGTCGGTGGCGGCTCGATGATCAGGCTGCTGCTGGCCGACGACCAGGCCCTGGTGCGTGGGGCGCTGTCCGCCCTGCTCGGTCTCGAGGGGGACCTCGAGGTGGTCGCCGAGGTGGCCTCGGGCGACGCCGTGCTGGCGGCGGTGCGTGAGCACCACCCCGACGTGGCCCTGCTCGACGTCGAGATGCCGGGGATGGACGGGATCGAGGCCACGGCTGCCGTGCGCGCGGAGTTCCCCGAGGTGCGCGTGCTGATCGTGACCACCTTCGGGCGGCCGGGTTTCCTGCGGCGCGCGATGCAGGCCGGGGCGTCGGGGTTCGTGGTCAAGGACACCCCGGCGGCCCAGCTCGCCGACGCCGTACGACGGGTGCACGCGGGGCTGCGCGTCGTGGACCCAGAGCTCGCGACCGAGAGCCTGTTCGCCGGGGAGTCGCCCCTCACCACCAGGGAGACCGACGTGCTCCGCGCCGCCCGGGGCGGAGCCGCCAACTCGTCGATCGCCCGCGCCCTGTTCCTCTCCGAGGGCACCGTCCGCAACCACCTCTCGGCAGCGATCGGCAAGACCGGCGCCGCCAACCGCAGCGAAGCGGTCGCCATCGCGGAGGGCAACGGCTGGCTGTGAGCGCGATGGGAGTGGCGGGGGATAGCGTCGCCTCGTGACTGCGCCGAGCTGGGACGACCTCTACGACGAGGCTGCGCAGGCTCGTCTGGTCGACGAGCCGGTCAAGCGGGTGCAGGCGCCCGAGCGCACCGCCTTCGAGCGCGACCGCGCCCGCGTGGTGCACTCCGCCTCGCTGCGCCGGCTGGCGGCGAAGACGCAGGTGCTCGGGCCGCAGGCCGACGACTTCGTCCGCAACCGCCTGACGCACAGCCTCGAGGTCGCCCAGATCGCCCGTGACCTGGCCCATCCACTGGGCTGCCACCCCGACCTCGCCGAGACGGCGGCGCTCGCCCACGACCTCGGTCACCCGCCGTTCGGGCACAACGGCGAGGTGGCGCTCGACGAGCTGGGGTCCGAGTGCGGCGGCTTCGAGGGCAACGCCCAGACACTGCGGATCCTGTCCCGGCTCGAGGCGAAGTCCGTCGACGCTGACGGTCGCTCGGTGGGGCTCAACCTGACCCGGGCGACGTTGGACGCGTGCACGAAGTACCCCTGGACGCGACATCCACCCGACGGGCCGGCCGCCGCCGAGGGCAAGTTCGGCGTCTACGACGACGACCTGGCCGTCTTCACGTGGCTCCGCAAGGGCGTGGTCGGCGCGCGTCCCTGCGTCGAGGCACAGGTGATGGACTTCGCCGACGACGTCGCCTACTCGGTCCACGACCTCGAGGACAGCGTGGTCGGGGGCAGGATCGACCTCGGGCTGCTCTCCCGACGCGAGGAGCGGGACGCGATCTGGGCCACCGTGCGCGACTGGTACCTCCCCGCGGCGACCGACGACCTCCTCGACGACGCCCTCGCCCGGTTGCGGTCCGTCGGGTCCTGGCCCGACTCGGCGTACGACGGGACGCGCGGTGCGCTCGCCGCGCTGAAGAACCTCACCAGCGACCTGATCGGGATCTTCTGCGGCCGCGTGCACGAGGCCACCCGCGCCGCCCACGGCGAAGACCCGTTGGTACGCCACCGCGGCGACGTGGTGGTGCCGGTCGAGACGGCCCAGGAGATCGCCGTGCTCAAGGGCGTCGCGGCGCACTACGTGATGCGCGCCCAGGACCGGCTCGACCTGATGGAGCGGCAGCGCACGCTTCTCCGGGAGCTGTTCTCGGCGATCTGGGAGCGGGGGAGCGACGCGCTCGACCCCGCGTTCCGGCTCGACTTCGCGGAGGCCTCCGACGATGCCGCCCGCACGCGCGTGGTGATCGACCAGATCGCCAGCCTCACCGACGGTTCGGCCGTCACCCGGCACGCCCACCTGGTGCACGGGAGCGTTGACCGGCGCGAGAGGCTGGAGCCATGACGGACTCTCGGCACGAGCCGCTCGTGTGGCTACCCTTCCCGCCCGACGAGCTCGGCGACCTCCCTGCCGGGCTGCGCTACGAGCACTTCGACGCCGACGGTGACCTGCCCGACAGCGCCGACGAGGTGGAGCTCTACGTGCTGCCCTACCGCTTCCGACCCGCCGACGGTGAGGTGCTCTCCCGGCTGCCGAGCGCTGAAGGTCGTCCAGACCATGTCGGCCGGCATCGAGCACATCGCCTCCTACGTGCCCGAGGGAGTGACCCTCGCCAACGGCAGAGGCATCCACGACACCTCCACGGCCGAGCTCACGCTCACCCTGATCCTGGCGAGCCTGCGCGGGATCCCGGAGTTCGTGCGCGACCAGGACCGGGCCGAGTGGAAGCCGGTGACGCGCGAGTCGCTGGCGGACAAGCAGGTGCTGATCGTCGGCTACGGCCAGATCGGCGAGGCCATCGAGGCCCGGGTCCTGCCGTTCGAGGCGCAGGTGGTCCGGGTCGCACGCAGCGCGCGGGACGGCGTACACGCCATCGACGAGCTGCCCGACCTGCTGCCCGAGGCCGACGTCGTGGTCCTGATCGTGCCCGGGACCGAGGAGACCAGGGGGCTCTTCGACGCCGAGATGCTGGGTCACCTCAAGGACGGAGCGCTGCTGGTCAACATCGCTCGCGGCCCGGTCGTCGACACCGACGCGCTGCTCGCCGAGCTGACCTCGGGGCGCATCCACGCCGCCCTCGACGTCGTCGATCCCGAGCCGCTCCCGGGGGACCATCCGCTGTGGGGCGCCCCGAACCTGCTGATCGCCCCGCACGTCGGGGGCAACAGCAGCGCGATGGAGCCACGGGCGCACCGGCTCGTCCGCGAGCAGCTCCAGCGGTACGCCGCCGGTGAGCCGCTCGCGAACGTGGTGACCGGCTCCTACTGAGGCGCGGTTGTCGGTTTCACTGGGTACCCAGTGAAACCACCACTTCCCCCACGTTGCAACGCGGGGGAAGTGACAGTTTTGTGGGGTCAGTAGTGGTGCGACCCCGCGTGGATCAGGGCAGCGTGCCCTGGGGACCGGTCTGGTCCTGGAGCTTGAGCCGGTCCGGGTTCAGGCTGTCGACCGAGCCGTTCGACCCACCCGTCGCGGACTTCACCTTGGAGGTGGCGGCGCCGGCCGCCTCGGTGACCTTGTCCTTGACGACCGGAGCCTTCTCCTTGGCCAGGTCGGTGGCCTGGTGGGCCTTCTCCTGCACCCGCGGGTCGTCCTTGACCTTGTTGAAGGTGCCCATGATCTGCTCGTAGCGCTCGTGACCGGCCTTGGCGCCGAGCACGTAGCCCACGCCTGCCGCTGCCAGAAGGGTCAGCTTGCTCATCGTTCCTCTTTCCCGGAGCGGTGCTCCTGGTTGGTCGTTCCGTTGCGTTGGGCCTGTCTGCGGATCTTGCGGCCGAACGCGATGTCCTTGTCTTCCTTCTTCTGCTGCTTCTTGATGTTGCGGGTGTCCCGTGCGGGGAGCTGGAGATCCTCCTCGGCGGGAAGCCCGGCCTCCAGCTGGCGGCCACGCTCGAGCTCCGAGTCGAGCTCGGCCCCGAACAGGAGCGCCAGGTTGGTGATCCACAGCCACAGCAGGGCCACGATCACCCCGGCCAGCGAACCATAGGTCTTGTTGTAGCTGGAGAAGTTGCCCACGTAGAACGCGAAGCCGACCGAGGCCAGCACCCAGATGATGATCGCGGTGAAGGCGCCGACCGAGATCCACTTGAACTTCGGCTGCTTGACGTTGGGAGTCGCGTAGTAGAGCAGCGCGACGATCAGCACCACGACGAGCAGCAGGACCGGCCACTTGGCGAACTGCCACACGGTGACGGCGGTGTCCCCGAGCCCGATCACCTTCCCGATCGACTCGGCCACGGGACCGGAGACGATCAGCATGAGCAGCACCAGCGCGGTCAGCACGACCGCGATCAGGGTCAGCAGCAGCTGGATCGGGCGGAGCTTCCAGAACGGCCGCCCCTCGCCGATCTCGTAGATGCGGTTCATCGCCCGGCCGAAGGCACCGATGTAGCCGGAGGCCGACCACAGCGCTGCCAGGACCCCGACGACCAGCGCCAGACCAGCCGAGCTCGATCCGGCGATCTCGTTGAGTGACTTGCTGATGGTGCTGAGCGTGTCGCTGGAGACCAACGGCTTGATCGTCTCGAGCACCTGGTCCACGGCCTTCTGCGACTGCCCGACCACACCGAGGATGGAGACCAGGGCCAACGCGGCGGGGAAGATCGCCAGCACCGAGTAGTAGGTCAGTGCTGCGGCGAGGTCGGTGCACTGGTCGTCGCCGAACTCGTGCATGGTCTTGCGGAGCACGTAGAACCACGACCTCTTGTCGAGGTCGGTGGGGGAATCTGGCTTGCGCGGGTCGTCGGGATCCGGCATCGGCCGGTCGACCTCCCGGTCGACGTCCTCCTCGGAGCGCTCCGCCCGGTGCGGGGTCTTCTCCATCACCCGCTTCTCGGCGGGAGCCTTCTCCTGGACCTTCTGGGAGCGACCGAACATCAGCGGCGCCGCCACCAGATCAGCACCCCGACCAGGAGGACCGCAGCAGCAGCCGCGCCGAGGACCTCGGGTCGGGGCTTGCCGTCCGCGGTCGTGGCACGGTCCTGGAGCTCGACGACCTTGGCCTTGCCCTGCGCCTTCACGTCGAGCTTGTGGGTGAGCTGGTCGACCGTCTCGGCGAGCTGCTCGCGCTGGCGCTCGATGTCGGCCTGGATCTCCTCGGGCGTGCTCATTTCGGGGTCCCCGCGGCATTGTTCGGAGGAGCGAAGCGGGGGAGAAGAATGTCGTGGGGTGATTTCATGGGCGCTGTCCCTTCACGGTGGCGATGTCTTCCTTGACCCCGTCGACCGCCCGCTCGGGCACCGCCGGAGTGGCTTCCTGCACCTTGCTCTTGCCCATCAGGGCGAGCACGGCCGCGCCGACGAACAGCACGACGGTGACGATCAGGGCGGCCAACCACGCGTCCATCACGAGCGACAGGGCCAGGATCACGGTGGCGAGCAGGGTGCCGAAGCCGAAGAAGCCGAGCAGCCCGGCGCCGCTGAACATCCCGATCCCGATCCCGGCGCGCTTGCCCTTCTCGGTCATCTCGGCCTGGGCCAGACGGATCTCGGATCGGATCAGCTCGGGGACCTCGGTGGTCAGCTGGTTGACGAGCGCCCCGAGCGTGGGGTCGGCGCCCGGAGACCCGGTGACTCCCTGTGGTTTCTGTCATGGTGACCCCGTTGCCATTTCCTTACGATGTAAACCTGTTTCGGCCGAGGTTTCGCCGTCGGAGCTCGGCCCGTAGACTCCGCCACGTGGCGGGCAGGATCAGGGAAGAGGACATCGCGGAGGTCCGCGAGAAGACACGCATCGACGACGTCGTCTCCGCCTACGTCACTCTCCGCAACGCCGGCGGTGGCTCGATGAAGGGCCTGTGCCCCTTCCACGACGAGAAGTCGGCGTCGTTCCACGTGACCCCGTCGCGCGGTTTCTACCACTGCTTCGGGTGCGGAGCCGGTGGCGACGTGATCAAGTTCGTGATGGAGATGGACGGGCTCGGGTTCACCGAGACCGTCGAGCGGCTGGCCGAGAAGGTCGGCGTCCAGCTTCGCTACGAGGAGGGCGGCGCCCCGCGTCCGCACAGCGGCGGCCCGCAGCGGCCCCGCCTGATCGAGGCGCACAAGCACGCCGCCCAGTGGTACGCCGACCAGCTGGCCACCCCCGAGGCGCTCACCGCTCGACAGTTCCTGGACTCCCGCGGTTTCGACGCCGACGCCGCCGCCACCTTCGGGGTGGGGTTCTCGCCGCGCGGGGGAGAGGACCTGCTCAAGCACCTGCGGCAGTACGGCTTCAAGGACGAGGAGCTGGTGACCAGCGGGCTGATCGGCCAGGGCCGCGGGCTCTACGACCGCTTCCGCGGGCGGCTGATGTGGCCCATCCGCGACAGCAGCGGCGACACGATCGGCTTCGGCGCCCGCCGCATCTTCGAGGACGACCGCATCGAGGCGAAGTACCTCAACACCCCCGAGACGCCGATCTACCACAAGAGCCAGGTCCTCTACGGGATCGACCTGGCGCGACGCGAGATCGCGCGCGGCAGCCAGGCGGTGATCGTCGAGGGCTACACCGACGTGATGGCCTGCCACCTCGCCGGCGTGAAGACGGCCGTCGCCACCTGCGGCACGGCGTTCGGTGACGACCACGCCCGGGTGATCCGACGTCTGCTGCACGACCACGACGAGTTCCGTGGCGAGGTGATCTTCACCTTCGACGGCGACGAGGCGGGCCAGAAGGCCGCGCTGCGCGCCTTCGAGGGCGACCAGATCTTCGCCGGTCAGACCTACGTCGCCGTCGAGCCGACCGGGATGGACCCGTGCGACCTGCGCCTGAAGTCCGGGGACGCCGAGGTGCGCGAGCTGGTCGCCCGCCGGGTGCCGCTCTACCGCTTCGTCCTCGCCAACGTCGTGCAGCGCTACGACCTCGACCGCGCCGACGGCCGCATCGACGCCATGCGTGAGGCGGCCAAGCTGGTCGACGAGCATCCGCGACCGGTCCAAGGTCGACGCCTTCGCCCGCGAGCTCGCCGGGATGCTCGGCATCGAGCCGCAGGACGTCCAGCGTGAGGTCCGCCGCGCCGCCCAGCGAGGGGCTGCCCCCGCCTCGGGCGCGCCGGCCGCCGGTCGCCCGGCGGCCGAGCTGCCTGACCCGCGCGATCCCCGGCTGATGCTGGAGCGCGAGACGCTGAAGCTGGTCATCCAGCACCCGGCCGTCGTCGGACGCACGGCCCGGGACGTGTCGGTCGACGACTTCACCCACGGCGCCTACCGCGCGCTGTGGGCCGGCATCGAGGCGGCCGGCGGCCCCGCGGCGGCCGACGCGCAGTGGGCCTCGACGCTCCGGGACGCGCAGACCGACGAGCGGCTGCAGTCCCTGATCAGCGCGCTCACGGTCGAGTCGCTCCACTCGGCCAAGGACCCCGACGACGCCTACGTCGGCCAGCACGTTCACCGCCTGCGCGAGCTCAGCGCCATGCGGCGCATCGCCGACGTGAAGTCGCGGCTGCAGCGCACCAACCCGGTCGAGCAGGCGACGGAGTACAACCGGATGTTCGGTGAGCTCGTCGCCCTCGAGCAGCACCGGCGCAGCCTGCGCGAGCAGGCCCTGGAGAGCCAGTGAGGCTCTTCGACCGCAGCGGCGGAGCCGCCCGCCGAGGTGCTCACCCGCGCCCGGCTGCCGCGCGGCGAGAAGGTGCTCGCCTCCGCCGTCGCGGCCGACGGCACCTGGGTCCTCGGCACCCGCCGGTGGCTGCGTCGTGCTCCCCGTCGACACCGGACCCGCGGCTGATCCCGTGGGAGCAGGTCGAGGACGCTGCCTGGGAGCAGGACGCGACGCGGCTGCGCCTCACCGAGATCGGGCAGTACGGCGAGCCGCGGCCGGCGTACTCCCTCGTGATGGACGACCACCCCGCGCTCCTTCTCCAGCTCGTCCGCGAGCGGGTCACCGCCAGCGTCGTGCTCCAGCGCTGGGTGCCCGTGCGCGGCAAGGTCGGCGTGACGGTGATCGGTCGACGCAGCCCGGCGGGCGGCCCGATCGCCTGGATGCACGCCTACGACCGGGGTCTCGACCCGGCCGATCCGGAGGTCGTCGTCGTGGCCGACCTGGCCCTGGTCCAGGCGCAGGCCGAGGTGGGCGACGACGCCCCCGACCCCGCCGCGCACCCGATTTAGCAAGTCCGGCCAAGGTTGCTAGGGTTTGCGGGCGCGATCCCCTGTAGCTCAATTGGCAGAGCATTCGACTGTTAATCGGAGGGTTGTTGGTTCGAGTCCAACCGGGGGAGCGATGAGCGGAGCCTCTGGCCTATGGGTCAGAGGCTCCGCTGTTTGTTAATCGGCAGGGTTGTTGGTTGGAGTCCAACCGGGGGAGCGATGAGCGGAGCCTCTGGCCTACGGGTCAGAGGCTCTGCTGTTTGTTAATCGGCAGGGTTGTTGGTTGGAGTCCAACCGGGGGAGCGATGAGCGGAGCCTCTGGCCTACGGGTCAGAGGCTCTGCTGTTCTCGTGCCAGGCGCCGCCGGCGCCACAGCAGGATCCCTCCCGCGCACAGCGCGCCGAGGGTGCCGAGGGTCAGGTCGCCCAGGGTGTCCTCGTAGGCGGTGTCGATCTCGGTGCCGTGGCGGATGAAGGTCCACCACTCACCCAGCTCCCAGCCGATCGCCAGGATCGCTCCCAGCCCGGCCACCAGCGCGACCAGCGCCCAGTCCGGCCGGACGTTGCCGGCGACGAGCAGGCCGATGCCACTGAGGAGCAGCAGCCAGTTGATCCAGTGGTTGAAGTCGTCCCACCACAGGATCGAGTCGTAGAGGTCCAGGCTGTTGCCGGTCACGTCGACGAGGAACGGCAGCATCGACCAACGTGAACGCGCCGTACGGCGCAGCGGCAGTCCGGTCCCGGCGGCGCACGGTGAGCCACCAGAGCGCCGGCGCGAGCAGCATCAGCAGGGGATAGGCCACCAGCCGCGCCCCGAAGGCCTTGTCGGCGAACCGCTCGATGCCCGGCCACCACTCGGCCACGGCCAGCTGGGCCACGGTGAGGGCGAGCACGAGGACGGGCACCCACGCAGGGCACGAGCGGTTGGCCACCCGGCAACTGTGTCAGTCGCCCCAGCCCATCGGGAACACCTCGAACGGCGCGGCGAAGGCGACCCCGAGCCGTTGCCCGGTGGCCCGGCCGAAACCCTCGAGGAACTCGCCCGGGTCCCAGTTCTCCCAGCCGAGGCCCTCGATGTACGCCGCGTGCGCCTTCAGCGACTCCACCCCGACGTCGAAGGTCTCGGTGGTGTCGACGGCGTGCGCGGACTGCGGGGACCCGGCCGCCCACACCGCACGTACGCCGCCCCAGGGCTCGAGGTCACCGCCCTGTCCGGACAGCTGCTCGGAGAAGATCCACCGGTTTCCCGAGTCCCGCACGGCGTCGAGGACCGCCCTGCCGACGGCGATGTGGTCGGCCTGGTTGAGCATGGCGCCGCCGAAGGTGTCGCGGAAGTTGCCGGTGATCACGATGTCCGGCCGGTGCCGACGGATCTCCGCGGTCAGCAGCCGGCGCATCGGCACGCCGTACTCCAGGATCCCGTCGGGCTGGCGCAGGAAGTCGACCACCTCGACCCCGACGATGCGGGCGGACTCGACCTGCTCGGCCTCCCGGATGGCGCGGCACTCGTCGGGATGGAGGCCGTCGATCCCGGCCTCGCCGCTCGTCACCATCGTGTAGCCGACGTGCTTGCCCTGCCCGGTCCAGCGGGCGACCGCCGCCGCGGCGCCGAACTCCATGTCGTCGGGGTGCGCCACGATGCACAGCGCGCGCTCCCAGGTCTCGTCGAGCGGCTCGAGCGGTTCGGGCTGGTCCATCCGCCGAACCTACGCCGCGAAGCGGGCTACCTCGGAATGGTGAAGCAGAACCTGCTGCCCGAGCCGGCGGGGTTGTCCTCGACCCAGATCCGCCCGCCGTAGCGCTCGACGACCTGTCGGCAGGCAGCCAGCCCGATGCCGTGTCCCGGCGCCGTGCCGTCGAGCCGGGAGAACATCGAGAAGATCTGCTCGCGCTGGTCCGGGGGTACGCCGACGGCGTTGTCCGTGACGGTGACCAGCCAGGCGGTCTCCCGCTCCTCGACGTCGATGACTGTGCGCGGCGTCCGGTCGGGCGATCGGTACTTGAGCGTGTTCTGCACGAGGTTCTGGATGACCTGGCGCAGCCGGTCGGGGTGCGCGAACACCGGCGGGAGGTCGGTGGAGGCGACCTGCACCGACGCGCCGGTCTCGCGGATCACCTGCTCGAGGTCCTGGCAGACCTCCGTGACGAGGTCGGGCAGCGAGACCAGCGCGCGGTGATCGGTCGTCGCCTCCCCGGCGCGGGAGAACTCGAGGAGCGAGTTCACCAGCTCCGACATCCGCGCGGCCGCCTTGTCGGCGCGGCCGATCCAGTCGTTGGCCCGGTCGTCCAGCTGGTCGCCGTACATCTCCTGCAGGCCCTCCAGGTATCCGCGCACCGTGGTCAGCGGGGCCTGGAGGTCGTGGCTGACGAGCATGGCGAACGACTCGAGGTCGGCGTTGGACCGCTCCAGCCGGGCGGTCTGCTCGCTCAGCTCGCGGTTGACCTGCTCGATCCGCTCGGCAGCGGCGAGCTCCTCGGTGAGGTCGGCCACGTGCGAGACGAAGTGGAGCGGCTTGCCGTCGTCGTTGCGCACCAGGCCCACGGACAGGCTGGCCCAGATAGGCGTGGCCGTCGGCGTGCAGGTAGCGCTTGTGCATGCGGTATCTCGGGATCTCACCGGCGAGAACCTGCGTCAGGAGGTGCAGATCCGCCTCGAGGTCGTCGGGGTGGGTGATGCGCTGGAACGTGAGCTCGTGCAGCTCTTCCGAGGTGTACCCGAGCATCTGGCACAGCGCGTCGTTGACGCGCATGAACTGACCCTCGAGGCTGACCAGGGCGATCCCCACCGGCGCGTTGTCGAGGGTGAGTCGCCAACGCTCCTCAGCTGCTGCAAGGTCGGGCACCCGTCAACTGTATGGGCCAAACGCCACGAGCGTTCCCATCGCCCGTCACCGGGCACGTGCGGGGTATCCTGCCGAATAGGCGGGTCCCCCGATCGGCACTACGCTGAGGCAGTGAGTGAGAGTGAGACCGCAAGCCCCCGTTTCGACGAGCTGGGGCTGGATCCCCGGGTCGAGAAGGTCCTCAGCGACGTCGGCTACGAGACGCCGTCGCCGATCCAGGCGGAGGCGATCCCGCCGCTTCTGGCCGGCCAGCACGTCGTCGGCCTCGCCCAGACCGGCACCGGCAAGACGGCCGCGTTCGCCCTCCCGATCCTCTCGCGCATCGACCTGTCGCAGAAGTCGCCCCAGGTGCTGGTGCTCGCACCCACCCGTGAGCTCGCGCTCCAGGTCTCCGAGGCGTTCGGGCGCTACGCCGCGCACCTCAAGGGGCTGCACGTCCTCCCCGTCTACGGCGGCCAGGGGTACGGCGTCCAGCTGAGCGCCCTGCGACGCGGCGTCCACGTGGTCGTCGGCACTCCCGGCCGGGTGATGGACCACCTCGAGAAGGGCACCCTCGACCTCAGCGAGCTCCGCTTCGTGGTGCTCGACGAGGCCGACGAGATGCTCAACATGGGCTTCGCGGAGGACGTCGAGACGATCCTCGCCGGCACGCCGGAGGACAAGCAGCTGGCCCTGTTCAGCGCGACGATCCCGCCGCAGATCCGGCGCATCATCAAGAAGTACGCGCCGGGCGCCACCGAGATCAGCGTCAAGTCCACCTCGGGCACGGCCACCAACGTCACGCAGCGCTACCTCAAGGTCGCGCACCCGCAGAAGCTGGACGCCCTCACTCGCATCCTCGAGGTCGAGAACTTCGACGGGATGATCATCTTCGTGCGCACCAAGCACGCCACCGAGGACCTGGCCGAGCGGCTGCGGGCCCGGGGCTTCTCGGCCGCGGCGATCAACGGCGACGTCGCCCAGGTGCAGCGCGAGCGCACCATCGACCAGCTGCGCAAGGGAAAGCTCGACATCCTGGTGGCGACCGACGTGGCTGCCCGCGGCCTCGACGTCGACCGGATCAGCCACGTGATCAACCACGACATCCCGACCGACACCGAGTCCTACGTGCACCGGATCGGTCGCACGGGTCGTGCGGGCCGCAGCGGCCAGGCGATCTCGTTCGTGACCCCGCGCGAGAACTACCTGCTGCGGGCCATCGAGAAGGCCAACCGGACCACGCTCGAGCAGATGAACCTGCCCTCCGTCGAGGACGTCAATGCGTTCCGGGTGGCCAAGTTCACCGAGGCGATCACCAACGCGCTGGGCGACTCGCAGCTCGGGACCTTCCGCGAGCTGGTGCAGTCCTACGAGCAGGAGCACGACGTGCCGGCTGCCGACATCGCCGCTGCGATCGCCGTACTCGCGCAGGACGGCGAGCCGCTGCTCCTCGAGGACATGCCCCCGCCGCCCACCCACGAGAAGCGTGAGCGTCGGGCGCCGTCGGGGAACCTCGTCCGTTGGCGGATCTCGGTCGGCAAGCGCCACCGGGTCGAGCCGCGCCAGATCGTCGGCGCGCTGGCCAACGAGGGCGGGCTCAAGCGGGCGGACTTCGGCCGCATCGACATCAAGCCCAACTTCTCGCTCGTCGAGCTGCCTCCGGACCTGTCGTCAGAGACGCTCGCCCGGCTCTCGGACACCCGCATCTCCGGGATCCTGATCGACCTGCAGCGCGACAAGGGCCCGGACCCGCGGTCGAGCCCGCCGAAGCACTTCAACAGTGGCGGACCAGGTCGGCCCAGCCACAAGAAGGCCCGTCACAAGGGCTGAGCTAGTCGTCCACGGCGGCGATGAACATCCGCGACCCGGGCGGGGCGATCTGGCCGTAGTCCTTCGCGGTGGCCTTGCCCTCGTCGGTGCCGAGCGCCTTCTGGAGGGCGGCCTGGTCCTCGAAGTAGAGCTCGGCCATCCGGTGGTAGGTCAGCTCACCACCGTCGGCGGCGGCCGCGAAGCCGGCGCCCTCCCACTTCACGAGGCCCGGGATCTTCTCGACCAGGGGACCGTGGACGCCGAGGTAGTGGTCGTCGAAGGCGGTCTGGTCATCGGGCTGGGTGTACAGCACCACGAGTTTGACGGTCATCTTCGCAGCGTAGGCCGGGGACCGAAGGGTGGACAGACCCGCTAGGTTCGAGACGTCACCAGATCCGACGCAAAGAGCGCGTCTGAGGAGGCCTCACATGGCAGACCAGCCGAACATCCTGATTCTCTGGGGTGACGACATCGGGATCAGCAACCTCAGCTGCTACAGCGACGGGTTGATGGGCTACCGCACGCCCAACATCGACCGCGTCGCCGACGAGGGTGTCCGGTTCACCGACTACTACGGTGAGCAGAGCTGTACGGCGGGGCGCGCGGCCTTCATCACCGGCCAGAACCCCTACCGCACGGGTCTGACGAAGGTCGGCTTCCCCGGCGCCGACATCGGCCTGCGGGCCGAGGACCCGACCATTGCGACAGCCCTGAAGAACCTCGGTTACGCCACCGGTCAGTTCGGCAAGAACCACTTCGGCGACCGCGACGAGTTCCTCCCGACGATGCACGGGTTCGACGAGTTCTTCGGCAACCTCTACCACCTCAACGCCGAGGAGGAGCCCGAGCTCCCCGACTACCCGACCGAGGAGGAGTTCCCGAACTTCCGGGAGCGGTTCGGTCCGCGCGGCGTGATCCATGCCTGGGCCAACGGTGACGGCACCCAGCGCATCGAGGACACCGGGCCGCTCACCAAGGAGCGGATGAAGACGATCGACGACGAGATCGTGCCCGAGGCGCTGCGGTTCATGACCGAGGCCAAGGACAGCGACACCCCGTTCTTCGTGTGGCTGAACACCACGCACATGCACTTCCGCACGCACATCAAGGACGGCAGCCGTGGGAAGGCCGGGCGGTGGCAGTCGGAGTACCACGACACGATGGTCGACCACGACGAGCTGATCGGCTCCGTGCTCGACCACCTCGACGAGAACGGCCTGGCCGAGAACACGATCGTCATGTACTCCACCGACAACGGCCCGCACATGAACAGCTGGCCCGACGCCGGCATGACGCCGTTCCGGAGCGAGAAGAACTCCAACTGGGAGGGCGCCTACCGGGTCCCGGCGATGGTCCGCTGGCCCGGCCACATCCCGGCCGGCGAGATCCGCAACGGGATCGTCAGCCACAACGACTGGTTCATCACCCTGCTGGCCGCGGCCGGCGACGCGGATGTCGCCGACCGGCTCAAGGCCGGCACCGAGCTGGCCGGCACGTCGTACAAGGTGCACCTGGACGGGCACAACCAGCTCGACTACGTCACCGGCGCGGCGGACGAGAGCCCCCGGAAGCACTTCTTCTACGTCTCCGACGACGGTGACCTGACCGCGCTGCGCTACGACAACTGGAAGTTCGTCTTCCTCGAGCAGCGCGCAACCGGCACGCTCCAGATCTGGCAGGAGCCGTTCACGGAGCTGCGCTTCCCCAAGCTCTTCAACCTCAAGACGGACCCCTACGAGCGGGCGGACATCACCTCGAACACCTACTACGACTGGGTGCTCGACCACATCTGGCTCTTCATCCCCGCACAGATGTACGTCGGCGAGATGATCCAGTCGCTGCGCGAGTTCCCAGTGCGTCAGACACCCCCGAGCTTCAGCGTCGACCAGGTGCTCGCCAAGCTCAAGTCGATCGCCGGGAGCAGCTGAGTGCAGGTGCCCCTCCCGGGTGGCACCTTCACGATGGGCTCCGACGAGCACTACCCGGAAGAGGCTCCCACCCACCGCGTGCGTGTCGACGCGTTCTCGATCGACGCGCTGGCCGTGTCGAACGCCGACTTCGCGAGGTTCGTCCGGGCCACCCGCTACGTCACGGTGGCCGAGCGGCCCCTGGACCCGGCCGCCTATCCCGGTGCGCCGCGGGAGAACCTGCAGCCCGGGTCGATGGTCTTCACCGGGACGTCGGGGCCGGTGGACCTGCGCCACCTCGACCAGTGGTGGACCTGGACGACAGGTGCGTGCTGGAGCGCGCCGGAGGGCCCGGGGAGCTCCGTGAAGCGTCGACCCGACCATCCGGTGGTGCACGTCGCCCACGAGGACGCTCGCGCATACGTCGGCTGGGCCGGCGCCGACCTGCCCACCGAGGCCGAGTGGGAGTACGCCGCCCGCGGCGGCCTCGAGGGCGCGACGTACACCTGGGGCGACGAGGAGCGCCCCGACGGGACGATCATGGCGAACACCTGGGACGGCCCTGACTTCCCGTGGCGCAGCACCAGGGAGAGCGGCTTCACGCGCACCGCCCCGGTGGGCAGCTTCCCCGCCAACGGGTTCGGCCTGCACGACATGGCGGGCAACGTCTGGGAGTGGACGGAGGACTGGTGGACCAGCCGTCATCCCGACGCCGCGAGCTCGCCCTGCTGCGCGCCGGAGAACCCGCGAGGCGGTGAGCTCGAGTCCAGCTACGACGCGAACCAGCCCCAGTTCCGGATCGGTCGCAAGGTGGTCAAGGGCGGGTCGCACCTGTGCTCCCCGTCGTACTGCCTGCGCTACCGGCCTGCGGCCCGACGACCGCAGATGATCGACACCGGCATGAGCCACCTCGGCTTCCGGTGCGTACGACGAGAGGATCCCGATGCCTGAGCCAGCTGAGAGGTTGCCCTCGTGGCGACCCGGTCCCACGCGCGACGCCGTGCTGACCTTCCTCGACGACGCGGTGAGCGTCCCTGTCGAGAAGCGGGTGGCGTGCCTGGACAACGACGGCACGCTGTGGTGCGAGAAGCCGACCTACGTCCAGTTCGACTTCTTCGTCGACGTGCTCAAGACAGCCGTCGGCCAGGACCCGGGCCTCGCTCAGAAGCCGGAGTTCGCGGCCCTGCTCACCGGGGACGCCGCGGCCATCGGCGAGATCGGGCTGGAGCGGATCGCGCTGGCGCTGGCCAGCCTGTGCGCCGGGATCCCGCCGGAAGCCTTCACCGCTTCGGTCCGTGACTTCATGGACCGGGCCGAGCACACGACGCTCGGGCGCCCGCTGCGCAGGGTCGTCTACCGCCCGATGCAGGAGCTGCTCGCGGTCCTGCGCGAGCTCGACTTCACCGTCTCGGTCGTGACGGGTGGTGGCACCGAGTTCGTCCGCGCGATCAGCCACGACCTGTACGCCGTGCCGCCCGAGCGGGTCGTCGGCACGCTCGTCGAGTACGACTACTCCGACGAGGGTGACCGTCCTGTCCTGCTGAGGTCGACCCGGATCGTCGGTGGCGCCAACGAGGGTGCCGTCAAGGTCAACAACATCCAGACCCAGCTCGGCCGGCGCCCGATCCTGGCCGTCGGCAACTCCGGTGGCGATCGGCAGATGCTGGAGTGGGCCGCGACGGGGGAGGGCACGACGCTCGCCCTGCTCGTGAACCACGACGACGCCGACCGCGAGTTCAGCTACGTGAGCTCCGCCCAGACCTTCGCCGAGTCCGAGCCGATCACCGACGTCGGCGCTCGCCTCGGCTGGACCGTGATCAGCATGGCGAACGACTGGGAGACGGTCTTCTGACGGTCCGGCACGGTGCCGCGGCCGGACCTCGCTAGGCTCGGCCGCTCCCGGGGAGGTAGCTCAGGTGGTTAGAGCAGACGACTCATAATCGTCCAGTCGCGGGTTCAAGTCCCGCCCTCCCTACGACGCCGTCACACGGGTGGTGTGGATCTCCAGTCACCGGAGGTCCACATCATCCGCGAGGCAGCAGTCACGCGTCGCAGCCGACTCCATCGCCGTCGCGGTCGAGATGCCTGTCGTACCCCGGTTCACCGCGTGCGACCGGTGCCGCCCCGGCGGCGCGAGCGGCGTCGCAGTTCTCGAACCACACGTGGCCACCCCGCGCGGTCGTGCTAGCTGGCCGGCGGTGAGGAGTGTTCGGGGCGACCGGCGACATGACGGGCGCCCCGGAGTCGGCGGGCAGCGGCTGATCGGGGCACCTCGCGAGGATGCGGCTGATCGCGACCTTCTCGGGCGATGTCATCCAGAGCGCGTACTTGCGTTTCACGGCGATCTGGCGAGCAACGTAGTCACAGCGGAACGCCTTGTTCGGCGGGAGCCAGGTCGCCGCGTCACCGTCACCCTTCCGTCGGTTGGCAGAGGCGTCGACGGCCAAGAGCTCCAGCGGGTCGTTCGCGAAGGCGGCTCTCTTGCGCGCGGGCCAGCCACGGGCGCCGGTCACCCAGGCGTTTCCCAGGGGAACGACGTGATCGATGTCCACTAGATCGCCGGGCCCTCGGACGAAGGCGATCGTCGTCCCGGTGTAGCGATCGGCAAGCTGGCCGGCCTCGACCACGCAGCCTCTCGTCCCCGGGCGGACGTGCTTGCCGGTCAGCATGCGAGCGAGCACGTCGTTGCGTGTGTCGCATCCATTGCGGTCGGTGTCCAGCCACGCTTGACCGAACTGGTCACGGTCGTAGTCGTTCATCGGCGCGCGGCCCTTGACCGGCACCTCGGCCAGGGCCACGAGGGCGGCTCCGAGGGGATGGCTCTCGGTCTGGACGGCGTCTCGATGCCGGGGGGAGTCACTCCGTTGCTTCACAGCGGGTGTCGCCGGCGTGACCGAGGGCGACGCGGCCACCGCGCCCCCCGATGCACCGGGGTGCTGGGACAGGTCCACTGCGCAGGCTGCGCAGACCGCGCACACCAGAGCCATGAGCAGTGCCATCGGCAGGGTCGATCGTGCGATGTGAGACCTCATGGCTTCGCCTGTGCGCGTGCCACGGTGCCGGCGCTCTTCGAGACGCGTCGGTCCCGGGCGAGCCTCAGGCCGCCTCGCACGCGATGTTGTCCTTGTCGCGGTCAAGACCCCTGTTGTGGTCCATGGCGGTCTTGTACAGCGCGTTGCTGTGCTTGAAGCTCGTGACGGGCTTGCCCGACGTCTTGTCGTGGGCCGAGGACCTGCCGACGCCGTGCGCGTACGTCTTGTGCACGGCCGTGCAGTTGCGCCACGTCCCGGTTGCGGCGTCCGCAGGGCTGGCGATGCCGACAGCGCTCGAGGCGAGGACGATGGCGCCGACGGCCACCAGGCTGCTGCGGATGTTCATGGGTCTCCAGGTTGTGAGGTGAGGCCACCAGTCGGCGCTCAGGGTTCGTACACGAGGAACGTGGTGCGCGGGTCTTCCTGACGCACAACCGGTGGTGATTGCCCTCACACACGCAGAGCCGCACTGCGCCCGCTACTGGATCCGGATCCGGCGGTCCACCAGGGCGGGCTGGAGCGTGGGCGAGGAGAGCACCTGGAAGCGGTAGAGCCGGGTGCCGTGGGGCAGGCCGACGAGGGTGGCCCGGGCGACGCCGTTGCGCACGGGCAGCTGCTGGATGACCTTGCCGCCCGAGCGGACCTGGAGGGTGCCCGTCACCCCGGGTACGCCGCTGGCGACCACCCGGGCGGTCACGGCCAGGCGGCTCACCCCGGGGACCGCGGTCACCGTGATGCGTGGCTTGGCGCGCACCACGGACGTCGAGAACGTCCGCGCGCTCAGCGGGGTGTAACCGGGGCGGGTCACCCGCACCTTGACGGACATGCGGCGGCCGAGGTCGGCGGCGCCGAGACGGTAGCTGCGCGCTGTCGCCCCCGGGACGGTGACGCCGGCCCGGAGCCACTGCACGGCCACGGCGGCCTCGGGGGCGATCCCGGGCAGCTCGACGGTCAGCGTCTGGCCGGGTTCGGTGGCCCCGACTACCGCCGGTGTCTCGGGGAGCTCGAGCGTGCCGGGCTCGACGGGGACGGTGGCCGGCGTCGTGCGGGACACCTTCGGGTAGCCCTTCTTCGTGGCCTCGACCGTCACGGAGAGGGCCTTGCCGACGAGCTCGGGGCCCACGGTCAGGGTGCTGTCGGTGGCCCCGGCGATGACCGCGCCACCCGCGCGCCACTGGTAGCCGATGGCGTCCGGCGCCGGGGTCCAGGCGCCGGGACTCGCCTCCACGGTGGAGCCGACGCGTGGGTCACCGGCGATCGTGGGCGCCTCGGTGTTGCTCAGCACCCCGGGCAGGACGGCGGCGGTCGTGGCCGAGAGGGCTGCGACGCTGGCGTAGCCGGGGTACGACGCGGTGACCTGGACGGTGATTCGCTTGCCCACCTGGGCCAGTGCCGGCTTCAGGGTCGTGCCGGTGGCTCCGACGATGGCGGCTCCGTCCGCCCTCCACTGGTAGGCGAGGGTGGCACCGGTCGGGTTCCAGGTGCCCCGCGAGGCCGTGAGGGTGGAGCCCACCTTGGCGGTGCCGGTGACGGTCGGCTTCACCGTGTTCTGCAGGCGTACGTCGTTGAAGTGGATGAACCCGCTCGGCCAGCCACTGCTCGTGCGGGTGATCCGGGCCCAGGAGAAGTCGCCGCCCCAGCTGTCCTGGGAGACGATGATCTCGTTGGCCGACACCACCCGCTCGACGTACGCGACGTGTCCGACCGACCCCGCCGGCTTCACCCCGGCCTTCCACCACGCGACGGCTCCGACCGCCGGGGTGCTGTTCGTGATCCTGCTCATCGCGCGGCCCCAGTTGGTGGCGTTGCCGCTGCCGGTCCAGGGCCTGCTGGAGGACAACCCGCTGTGGACCATCCGGTAGGCGGCGTAGTTGGTGCAGTTGTGCCCGGCGTACATCCGCCAGTACATCGACCGGTTCGCCGAGGCGTAGCCGGCGCTGGACATCCCGGCCCGCGCGCAGCCGGTGTAGCCGGAGCAGAGCTTGGTGACGGTGGCCTCGGCCGGGGCGGCGCCGGTGGTCACACCCACCGCGCCGAGCAGCAGGATGCTGACGGCGTACGCGACAAATCGCCCGGATGTGGTCACGGGATGAAAGGGTAGTGACGAAACGACACTTGAGTGACGAAATGGTCAATTCGTCAAGCCGCCACGCCGACCGCGCGTCGAATTCGTCCTGGAGTCGTCAGGGCGTCCTCGCGGGCCGGGTCGTGGAACGATGAGCCCATGGAGAACGTGCGCCCGATCGAGACCTGGCTGACCGACATGGACGGCGTCCTCGTGCACGAGGAGGACCCCATCCCGGGGGCGCAGGAGTTCATGGAGGCGCTCAAGGCGTCGGGCAAGAAGTTCCTGGTGCTCACCAACAACTCGATCTTCACGCCGCGGGACCTGCGCGCCCGCCTGCTCGGGAGTGGCATCGACATCCCGGAGTCGGCCATCTGGACCTCGGCCCTGGCCACGGCGGACTTCCTCTCCGACCAGCGCCCGGGCGGCAGCGCGTACGTCGTCGGGGAGGCCGGGCTGACCAACGCGCTGCACGACATCGGCTACGTGATGACCGACCGCAACCCCGACTACGTGGTGCTGGGGGAGACGCGCACCTACTCGTTCGAGGCGATCACCCGGGCGATCCGGCTGATCGAGGCGGGGGCGCGGTTCATCGCCACCAACCCCGACGTGAGCGGACCGAGCGCGCAGGGGCTCCTGCCGGCCACCGGCTCGGTCGCCGCCCTGATCAGCACCGCGACCGGGCGCCAGCCCTACTTCGTCGGCAAGCCCAACCCGTTGATGATGCGCAGCGCGCTCAACCGGCTGGAAGCGCACTCGGAGACCACGGTGATGATCGGTGACCGGATGGACACCGACATCATCAGCGGGCTCGAGGCCGGCATCCGCACCGTGCTCGTCACGACGGGATCCACCAGGCCCGACCAGGTGGAGACCTTCCCCTACCGACCCACGCGGGTGATCGACTCGATCGCGGACCTCATCGAGCTCGCCCGCGAACCCGCAGGTGAGATGTGACTGATCACGCCGAGGGCTGCGGCACCTTGCACTTGACCTTCGGGTTGACCCCGAAGTAGTTCAGCGGACCGGCGACGACCGTCAGCACCGTGTCGCCCGTCGTCTTGCACGTCACCGCGCGGTCGTCGCCGAAGTAGCCGCGTTGGTAGGCGGCGAGGGCTCCGATCGCCAGCCAGATGATGATGACGAGGGCGATCAGGGTGCGCATGGGTCTCTCCTCGGTGAGTGGGGCTAGTCGTCTGCCCCGAGCTGTACCCGATCATCCACGATCCGTTCGCGAACAAGGTCCAGCACCGCGCCGGGAGAGGGCGCGTATCCACGTGTCACCGCGGCCTCGAGCGCTTCCTGGCCCTGGGCCTCGGACATCCCCGGTGGGATGACGAGCAGGCACAGCTCGTTGCGTTCGGAGGTGCGCAGCATCAGCACGTGGGTGTCGTCCTTGGGTGCCATCCCGACCTGGATGTAGCTGCTGGCGGTCGGCACCCGCCGCGGTGCGTCGTCCCAGTCGAGGGGCGACGGGGTCGCGCGGGTGATGCGGCCGTATCCCGTGGGGAAGTGGTCGACCAGGTCCGCGAGCTCGATCTCGAGGTAGCGGCTCTGCGGCCACCAGCCTCCGTCGAGCGGGTGCGAATGGGGCTTCTCGGTCATCCGCAGGCGCAACGGCACGCGACCGTCGGATCCTGCAAGGTTGTTCGGCGCCGTCATGGCGTCCGCCTCTCGAGCCGATCCGGAGGCTCCGGGGTGGAGGCTGCGTCACGAGCTGCTACCCCCGAACCTACAGCCGGGAGTGGCACGGGCCGACCACGGCGGCACCCGCCCGGGGAGCGGCGGCCCTGTCTGCCTGCGCGAGGGTGCACCGGCACCTACCATCACGACTGTGATCAAGTACCTCGGCTCCAAGCGTCTCCTGGTGCCGGCGCTGGGGGAGATCGCCGACGCGGTCGGGGCCGGAACGGCTGTCGACCTGTTCACCGGCACGACCCGGGTCGCCCAGGAGTTCAAACGCCGCGGCCTCGAGGTCACCGCGACCGACTCGGCCTCCTACAGCGGCGAGCTGAGCGACTGCTACATCGCCACCGACGAGGACGAGGTCGACCTGGCGTCCCTCCGATCGGAGGTCGCCCGGCTCAACGGGCTCCCGGGCCGACCGGGTTACGTCACCCGCACCTTCTGCGAGCAGGCGCGCTACTTCCAGCCGCACAACGGTGCCCGCATCGATGCGATCCGCCAGGCGATCGAGGACGACCACCCCGACGGCCCGCTGCGGCCGATCCTGCTCACCTCGCTGCTGCTGGCCGCGGACCGGGTCGACTCGACCACCGGCCTGCAGATGGCCTACCTCAAGCAGTGGGCACCACGTTCGTACGCCGACCTCGAGCTCAAGGTTCCCGTGCTGCTCCGCGGCCGTGGTCACACCGTGCGAGGCGATGCGGTCCGCACGGTCGAGCGGCTCGGCCCGGTCGACCTGATGTACCTCGACCCGCCGTACAACCAGCATCGCTACTTCACGAACTACCACGTGTGGGAGACGCTGGTGCGCTGGGACGAGCCCGAGCACTACGGGATCGCGTGCAAGCGCGTCGACGCCCGTGACGACGACACCACGCGGAGCGTGTTCAACCGCAAGCAGGAGATGCCCCGTGCGCTCGGCGACCTGATCACGCGAGCGCGCGCGGGGGTCGTGGTCGTCTCCTACAACGACGAGTCCTGGATCGCACCCGAGGAGATGACCGGGGCGCTGCGCGCGGCCGGCCACGAGGCGGTGGAGGTGCTCGCCTTCGACTCCAAGCGGTACGTCGGGGCGCAGATCGGGATCCACGGCCCCACCGGGGAGAAGGTCGGCGAGGTCCGCCGCCTGCGGAACGTGGAGTACCTGTTCGTGGCAGGGGAGCGCGACCTCGTGCGAGCCGCCGTCGCCGGCGTCTCAGGACTCGCGGACCGCAAGGCGCGGGCTTGACCACCGCACGCCGCCTGCACTATTTCCGTACACGTCCCGCCCCAGCGACAGATGATGGATACGTGTGAGTGTGCAGGCGCCGGCGATCGATCTGAACAGGGAGTCCATGGGGCCAGACGGCTGGAGACGGATCGGCTGGCTCGCGCTCGGGACCGGCATCTTCGTGCTGCTCGCGTTCCTCGGCCGCTGGACGATCGTCGACCACCACGCCCTGAGCATGGTCTGGCCCGCGGCCGGTGTCTCCGTGCTGCTCCTCGGCATGACCCCGAAGCGCTGGTGGCCGGTGATCCTCGGGGTGGTCGCCTTCGCGACGTACGGCGTCAACGTGCTCGACGGCACCACCCACGCGCAGGCGATCGTGTTCGCGGTCTCCAACGTGGTCCAGGCGACGGCTGCCGTGCTCGTCCTGCGTGCGCTGTCCCCGCACCTCGTCGGTGTAGGGGGTGACCGGAGGCTCGACCTCCTGCGTGACTTCATGGCCGTGGTCCTCGCCAGCGTCGGCGCGTCGTTCCTGGCCGCCGCCGTCGGCAGTCTCGGCCTCGCTGCCGCGGACGACAGCTGGGTGTGGGAGGACTTCTTCGTCTGGTGGGGTCGCAACATCGCGGGATCGGTCGTGGCGACGACCGTCGGGATGCTGGTCCTCGGCATCGCGATGCGAGCCGAGCGCCCCACGGTCATCGGGGATCTGGAGAGCCTGGCACGACGTTCGGTGCGTGAACGGGGCCTCGAGGCCGCCCTGCTGGGTGTCCTGACGCTGGTCGTCTACGTCACGGTCTTCGACTGGTACGCCGCCCTGCCCGTCGCCTTCCCGCTCCTCGTGCCGACGGTGTGGGCCGGACTGCGGTTCCTGCCCCTCCCCGTGGCGCTGCACAGCCTGGTCGTCTCCGTGCTGGTCATCGTGTTCACGGTGGTGGGCGAGGGGCCGTTCGCGAGCGTCGGGGCCTGGCAGGAGGAAGCGCTGCTGGCGCAGGTCTTCATCCTGCTGGTGTTCTGCCTCGGGATGCTGCTCTCCCTGAGCCGGAGCGAGCGGATCGAGCTCACCCGGACGCTGACCAGCGAGCGGGCCGACAGCCACGACCAGGCCCAGATGATGTCCGCCGTGATCGAGTCGATGACCGACGGGCTGACCCTGGTCGACGGCTCCGGCAAGGTGCTGATGCGCAACACCGCAGGGGCCTCGATCGCCCACGCCAAGAGCGGGAGCGACACCCGCGTCTCCCAGTACGTGATGACCGACACCTCCGGCCGCGAGCTGAGCCACGACGAGCTGCCGCAGATCCGGATCTTCGCGAGCGAGGAGGACGTCATCACCCAGGACGTCGTCCTCAGGTTCGTCGACCGGTCGCCGAGTCGGACCCTGTCGATCAGCGTGCGCAAGCTGCCGGGCAGCGATGGTGGCGCCCCCGACCGGGCCGTGCTCGTCTACCACGACGTGACGGCCGACCGTGCGCAGCGCTCGGCGCTCGAGTCGTTCGCGGGCGTGGTCGCGCACGACCTGCTCGGGCCACTGAGCGTCATCGACGGTTGGGCCGAGATGCTGACGGTCGAGCTCGAGTTGTCCGAGCAGCTCTCGCGCGAGGAGGCCGCGCCCAAGCTGGCCCGCATCCGCGCGGCGGCCAGCAACATGCAGCAGCTCATCGAGGACCTGCTCGCCTCCTCGACCTCGCGGAGCCAGGAGCTGCACGCCACCCGCGTCGACCTGGACTCGCTGGCTCGGACCGTGGCGACCGAGCGCGGGGAGATGACCACGGGCGTGCCGCCCCGGATCGAGGTGGACCCCTTGCCCGCCGTGCACGCGGACGAGGCGATGGTCCGACAGCTGCTCAACAACCTGATCGGCAACGCGATCAAGTACGTCCGACCGGGCGATTCCCCCGAGATCGCCGTCCGGGCGCGTCGGATGGGGGATCGGGTCGAGGTGACCGTGGCTGACCACGGCATCGGCATCCCCGCGGAGGAGCGCGACGACGTCTTCGAGGCCTTCCACCGCGCCCACGGGGACGATCGGTACGACGGGCACGGGATCGGGCTGGCCGTGTGCAAGGACATCGTCGAGCGGCACGGCGGCCGGATCGCTGCTCTGGCACCGCTGGACGGCGTCGGCATCCGGATGGTCTTCACGTTGCCGGCAGCAGACCGAGGCTGATCGCGCCAGTTCTGCGAAATCTCATGATTTGTCCTGGTCCCGGGTAGGCTGGGCCAGCGCCTCTCGGGATGCCGGCCCCTCCGGGTCGGTCTGTGCAGAGACGCGCTCTGGTGGCGGGCAGCTGCCGCCGGCTTCCCGGCCGGGAGACCTACCTACCACGGCGCTGGTCTCCCGGCCGGGTCGAGCGTCCAGTGCCGGCGACGACTCAGTGCCCGTCGGCGTGCGCCGCGTCGCGGATCTCGCCGACCAGCTCCTCGATCACGTCCTCGAGCGTCGCCACTCCTACGACCGTGCCCTCGTCGTCGACCACGCGCGCCATGTGCGCACCCTTCGCCTGGAGCGTCTGCAGCGCCGTCACCAGGGTGTCCCCGACCCGCACGGTGGCGAAGGGCCGGATCCACTTGTCCTCGACCATCCGCGCCCGGCCGTGGGGGTCGGACTGGAGCACGTCCTTGATGTGCAGGTAGCCGACGAGCTCGCCGTTGTCGCCACGGACCGGGAACCTCGAGTAGCCGGTGTTCGCGCAGATGATCTCGACGTCGGAGGCCCGGGCGCCGCGGTCGACGGTCTCGATCGCGTCGAGCGGCAGCAGCACGTCGGCCAGCGTGCGTGAGGTGAAGCCCAGCGCCCCGGCGAGGCGCACGTACTCGCTCTCGTCCAGCATCCCCTCGACGTGGGACTCGTCGACCATCGCCTCGACCTCCTCGAGCGTGAACGTCGAGGTGACCTCCGTGCGCGGCTTGACCCCCATCAGTCGCACGACGCCGTTGGCGACGGCATCGAGGCCGTAGACGATGGGCTTGAGCACGGTCACGAGCGCGACCATCGGCGGTCCGAGGACCATGGCAGCGCGCTCGGGGCCGGCGAGGGCGAGGTTCTTGGGCACCATCTCGCCGAGCACGACGTGCAGGTAGACCACGCAGGTCATCGCGATCGTGAACGCGATCGGGTGCAGCCATGCGTCCGGGAGGTTGACGGCCTCGGCCAGGGGCTCGATCAGGTGGGCCAGCGCCGGCTCGGCGACGGCGCCGAGTCCGAGCGAGCAGACGGTGATCCCGAACTGCGCCGCGGCGATCATCTGCGAGAGGCCCTCCATGGCGCGCAGCGTCGTACGCGCCACCCGGGACCCCGCCGCGGCCTTCGGCTCCACCTTCGTACGGCGTGCCGAGACGAGCGCGAACTCCGCCCCGACGAAGAACGCGTTGCCGAGCAGCAGCACGAGGCCGAGCCAGAGGGCAGCCTGGGTGCTCATGGCTGTCCCCGCCTCGGGCAGCAGCCGCTTCAGCGAGATGCGGTCGACCCGGAGGCCGTCCATCCGCTCGACACGCATCAGCACGTGCTCCTGGACCGGCTCCTCGTCGTCGTCGTCCGGGATCACCACCGGGAGGGGCACCAGCACCCGGTCGCCCCGCTCCGGGATCCGGCCGAGCTCGCGCACGAGCAGGCCCGCGACGGTGTCGTAGGCCTCGTCCTCCGGCAGGTCGAGGCCGGTCGCGTCCTGCACCTCGTCGGGTCGGAGCAGGCCGGAGACGATCCAGGCCCCGTCCGGCCGCCGCCGCAGCCGGATCCGTAGCGGTCGTGCTCGTCGGAGATGTCGCCGACGATCTCCTCGACGACGTCCTCGAGCGTGACCACGCCGGCCGTGCCGCCGTACTCGTCCGACACGATCGCCATCTGGAAGCCCTCGCCACGGAGCAGGGAGAGCAACGGGTCCAGGCGCAGCGACTCGGGCACGACGGTCGCCTCGACCATCACCTCGCGGACCAGGGTGTCGCCCCGCTCGGAGCGGGGGACCGCCACGGCCTGCTTGACGTGCACCGAGCCGACCACGTTGTCGGAGCTGCCCTTGATGACGGGGAACTTCGAGAACCCCGTCGCGCTGGAGAGCTCGATCACCTCGCTCACCGGGTCGTTCGCGTCGACGCAGGCCATCTGCACCCGGGGCGTCATGATCTCGCCGGCGGTGCGGGGCCCGAAGGCCACCGATCGCTGCACCAGGTGGGCCGTCTCGGAGTCCAGGGTGCCCTGGCTCGCGGAGCGGCCCGCGAGCGAGGCCAGCTCGTCGGAGGAACGCGCCGACCGGAGCTCCTCCTGGGGCTCGACCCCCAGCGCCCGCACGATCGCGTTGGCCGATCCGTTGAGCAGCTTGATCGGGTAGGTCATCACCGTGGTGAAGCCGCGGATCAGGGCCTGGGTGCGCCGGGCGATCGGGAACGGGACGGCGATCCCCAGCTTCTTGGGGACGAGCTCGCCGAAGATCATCGTCGCGATGGTGGCCAGCACCAGCCCCAGGGTGACCGAGACGCCGGGCACGGCGCCTTCCGGCAGCCCGAGCGCCGTCAGCGGGGCCTCGAGCAGGCTCGCGATCGCCGGTTCGGCGAGGAAGCCGATGACCAGGTTGGTCAGGGTGACGCCGATCTGGGCGCCGGAGAGCTGCGTGGACAGCGTGCGCAGCGCCTGTCGCACCCCGATGGCCTGCTTGTCGCCGCTCGCCGCAGCCTTCTCGACGGCGGACCGGTCGACCGCCACGAAGGAGTACTCGGCGGCTCCGAAGACCCCGCACGCGAGCACGAGGCCCACCGAGATCGCGAGCAGGAGCCATTCCATGCGCCCATTGTGTCGGGTCGGTCTCTGCCACGGCGAACGGCCGCAGCCCCGGCTGACCACGACCTGGTGCGACCGGAGGCGCAGGCGTGCCTCGCGTGAGATGGTTTTCACATCGACACCAGCCAGGGGGTGACCGGCGTGCTGAGGTTCTCCGGGGTGGCCGTGAGCCACGCGGGCCTCGTGCGCACCGGCAACGAGGACTCGGGTTTCCTCGGTCCCACGTGCATGCTCGTCGCGGACGGGGTCGGCGGAGCGGCTGCCGGCGAGGTCGCTTCGGCGACGGCGGCCTACGTCGTCTCGGCCACCGTCCTCTCCGACCAGGACGCCGACCCCGCCGAGAGGCTGCGCAAGGGCGTCCGGCTGGCGCAGGAGCAGCTGGCGCTCGGCGTACGACGAGAGCCCGATCGTGCCGGCATGGCCACCACGCTCACCGCCCTGGCCACGGACGGCACCCGGTTCGCCCTGGCCCACGTCGGGGACTCGCGCGGCTACGTGTTCCGCGACGCCCACCTGACGCGGGTGACGCACGACCACACCTACGTGCAGCGGCTGGTCGACGAGGGCACCCTGGCCGAGGACGACGCGCCCTTCCACCCGTGGCGCAACCTCGTGCTGCGCAGCATCGACGGCAACGTCGCGGAGGGCGGTGACGTCTCCTGGCTGGTGCTCGAGCCGGGTGACCGCGTGCTGCTCGCGAGCGACGGCCTGACCGACCTGGTCAGCGAGCGGCACATCGAGCTGCTGCTCGAACGGCACCACGACGACTCGGCCGCCGAGCTGCTGCTCGACGCCGCCCTGGCCGCCGGTGGCCGGGACAACGTGAGCTGCCTGCTGGCCACGGTCGTCGAGGGAGCCCCCGTCCTGGCCGACGGCGCCCTGGTCGGCGCCGTGCGCAACCCCCGCAACATCGTCGACGCCGCCGCGGTCCGGATGCCGCACAGTGCCTGATCCTGGCTGCCGGTTTCCCAGGTTGAGCAGGGATCTTGCCTCTTCGCACAGGTTGCTCCCTGTGTGAAGAGGCGGTTCGGGTTCTTAACCTGGGAAACCGGCCCGGAGCGCCCGCCGCCCCGTGCGAGAATCCGCCGCATGACAGACCTGGACCGCCCTCGGCTCGAGGGCTCGGTGGCCGTGCGAGACGGCCGGCGGCTGTCCTTCGCCGAGTTCGGCAACCCACGTGGTGCCGCCATCGTGTGGATGCACGGGACTCCCGGTGCGCGTCGTCAGGTGCCGGTCGAGGCGCGCCTGTTCGCCCTGGAGCACGACTTGCGGATCATCGGGGTCGACCGACCCGGCATCGGGTCGTCCACGCCGCACCTCTACCGCGACGTCCTCGACTGGACCGGTGACCTCGTCGAGCTGTGCGACGTCCTGGACATCGACACGCTTCGGGTGATCGGCCTGTCGGGTGGGGGGCCCTACGCCCTCGCTGCCGGCGCTGCGTTGCCGGACCGCGTGCACGGGGTGGGGGTGCTCGGGGGAGTGGCGCCGACCCAGGGACCGGACGCGATCTCCAGCGGCCTGATGACGCTGGCGGGGTACGCCGCTCCGGTGCTGTCCGTCACCCGGCTGCCGCTCGGTTTCGTCCTCTCCCGGGCCATCCGGCTGGTGCGGCCGTTCGCGGGGACCTTCCTGGACAGCTACGCCGCGGTCCAGCCGCGGGGCGACAAGGAGCTGCTGGCGCGGCCGGAGTTCCGCGCGATGTTCCTCGACGACCTGCTCAACGGGTCACGGTCGCACTTCGGCGCCGTACTCTCCGACATCATCCTGTTCACCCGGCCCTGGGGCTTCGAGGCGGCCGACGTGAGCGTGCCGGTGCACTGGTGGCACGGCGACTCCGACCACATCATCGCGCACGAGCACGGCGTGCACATGGCTGCGCGGCTGCCGCACGCCCGGTTCTCCACGATCCACGGGGAGTCCCACCTGGGCGGCCTGGGGGTCGCGACCGAGGTGCTGAGCACGCTGATGGAGCTCGGTCCGCGGTCCACCACGCCGGTCAGCCGCTCGGTAACGGAGTAATCCAGGACATTCCCGACACGCCGACGGGGCGATTCGGACCGTTTGGCTGGCGTGGGGTCGATTCGTCAGTCACACTGGACTCACAAGTTCACACACATCACCGGGGCCACTGACGCCACCGACTGCTTCATCTCTCGAGACCGCTGGGGAAGGCGTATCTCGACGCCGAAGCAAGAGGAGGTCCGTCGTGACTCGAACACATGCGCGTGGAGTGCTCTACATCCACTCGGCGCCGTCTGCGTTGTGCCCGCACGTCGAGTGGGCCGTGGGCGGCGTGCTCGGTGTTGCCCCGCAGGTGGAGTGGACCCCTCAGCCGGCCGCGCCCGGCAGCTACCGCATGGAGTACTCCTGGACCGGTGAGGCCGGCACGGCCGCGGCGATCACCTCGGCCATCCGGGGCTGGAACCACCTGCGCTTCGAGGTCACCGAGGACTCGACGTCCGGGACAGAGGGTGCGCGGTTCTCCGCGACCCCGAGCCTCGGCGTCTTCCACGCGGTGACCGGCCTGCACGGCGACATCATGATCCCCGAGGACCGGCTCAAGGCCGCGGTCGTCAAGGCCGCGCTGGGCGAGACCACGCTGGAGCTCGAGATCGACAAGCTGCTCGGCAAGCCCTGGGACGACGAGCTCGAGACCTTCCGCCACGCTGGCGACGGGGTCGCGGTGCGGTGGCTGCACCAGGTGGTCTGAGCGGGCAGTTTCACTGGTCAACCAGTGAAACCGTCACTTCGCCCACGGTGCAACGGTGGCTCTGCTCAGTTTCTTGGTGTCAGTGTGGCTGCACCCGGGCCGCCAGATAGCTGACCAGGTCCTGCACCGCGACGAAGCCCTTCGCGTCCTCGTCGTCGATGCGTACGCCGAAGTGGACGCTGCGCCCTCGAGGATCTCGACCATCGCGATCGAGTCGATGCGCAGGTCCTCGACGAAGGTGCGCTCCGGTCGTACGTCGGCCACGGGACGTCCAGTGACCCGGTGGATGGTCTCTGCCAGTCCGGGAAGCACGGCTGGATCAGGGCTCGGTGGCATGTCGGGCATGTTAACTCCAGCGTGCGGGGGCGAAGAATTCGTTGCTGTCGTGGACAATTGCGACGGTCGATCGTCAAATCTGCAACGAGTTCTGGTTGACTGCTGCAACGTCATCGAT
Source organism: uncultured Actinomycetota bacterium (assembly GCA_963797525.1). Taxonomy (GTDB): domain Bacteria; phylum Actinomycetota; class Actinomycetes; order Propionibacteriales; family Nocardioidaceae; genus Marmoricola. The sequence goes on along the minus strand of CAWCPT010000008.1, from coordinate 70,972 downwards.
CCCGTCCGAGGAGCGCGCATGGAATCCGTGCCTGGCACGAACACCGAGCTCCAGCGGATCACCATCCACGGCCACGAACGCGCCTACGTCAAGACCGGCGAGGGGCCTGCGCTGCTGCTGCTGCACGGGCTGGGCTGTGATCACACCACCTGGCTGCCCGTCATCTCCGACCTGGCCCGCCACTACACGGTGATCGCGCCGGACCTGCTCGGTCACGGGGTCAGCTCGAAGCCGCGGGCCGACTACTCGGTGGGCGGCTACGCCAACGGCATGCGCGACCTGCTCACGGTCCTGAACGTCGACAAGGTCACCGTCGTGGGGCACAGCTTCGGCGGCGGCATCGCCATGCAGTTCGCCTACCAGTTCCCCGAGCGCACCGAGCGGATGATCCTGGTCGCCCCCGGTGGCCTCGGTCCCGAGGTGACGCCGTTCATCCGGGCGATCACCTTGCCCGGTTTCCACCAGGTGATGGGGGTCGCGACCCTGCCCGGCATCCGCCACGTCGGCAAGGCGGGACTCAGGGCATTGTCGCGCTCGGGAGTGGGCGCCGCCCGCGACCTCGACGAGGTGGCCGAGATCTACGAGTCGTTCAAGGACCCCAACGCCCGTGCGGCGATCCGCCACGTGGTCCGTGCCGTGGTCGACATGAAGGGCCAGATCGTCACGATGGTCGACCGTGCCTACCTGACCCAGGCGATGCCGATGCTCGTGGTGTGGGGCTCCGACGACGTCGTGATCCCGGCCAAGCACGCCGAGAACGCCGCCCGGATCGCGCCGGGTGCGGTCGTCGAGGTGCTCCCGAACAGCGGCCACTTCCCCCACAAGGACCACCCCGACCGCTTCGTGAAGATCGTCCAGGACTTCATCCGGGCGACCACGCCGGCGGCGTACCACCGCGGGCGCTGGCGCCAGCTGCTCCGCAACGGCCCGGCCCAGCCGGTCAACCGCGCCGAGGCAGGCGGCCCCCCGCTCGCTCCGGTGGCGCAGCTCCCCAAGCGCGCCTGAGCCGTGGCGGTTTCACTGGGTACCCAGTGAAGCTGTCACTTCCCACCCGTTGCAACGCGGGGGAAGTGCAGGTTTCACCAGGGACCTTGTGAAACCGACAGCTCAGGCGCGACGCCCGATCCGCTGCTCCTCGGCAGTGAGGGTGCGGGCGGTGGCGACGGTGATGACCAGGCCGAGGGTGACCAGGATCGCGCCCAGGGCCTTGAGCAGGCCGTCGAGGTCCTCGATCGCGGGCCAGGACAGCACCAGGCACAGGATGCCGACGCCGAGGGGCACGCCGCCGCGCCGGAGGGCGCGTTGCCACGCCACCGGGACCGTCACGCGTCGCCACCTTCCTGCTTGACGTCGGCGACGGCGGTCGGGTCGTCGATCCGGTACTTCTTGAACGCCTCGGCGACGACCTCGGCCTTGACCTCGCCGCGGGCGGCGAGGGCCTGGAGCGAGGCGACGACGACGCTCTCGGCGTCGACCTGGAAGAACCGGCGAGCCGCCGGGCGGGTGTCGGCGAACCCGAACCCGTCGGTGCCCAGCACGTGGTAGTCCGTCGGGATCCAGTGCGCGATCTGCAGGGGTACGGCGCGCATGTAGTCGCTCACCGCCACGACCGGGCCGGACGCGGACTCCAGCACCTTGGTCACGTAGGGCACCGGAGCCTCGTCCTCGGGGTGGTTCAGCGACCACTTCTCGGTCTCGATGGCCTCGCGGGCGAGCTCGTTCCACGAGGTCACCGACCACGTCTCGGCCGCCACGCCCCAGTCCTCGGCGAGCAGCTTCTGCGCCCGCTCGACCCAGGGGAAGCCGACCCCGGAGGCCAGCAGCTGGATGCGCGGTGCGTCCCCGTTGCCGGAGACCTCCGGAGCGTCACCGAAGTGGTAGATGCCCTTGAGCAGTCCCTCGAGGTCGAGGTCCTCGGGCTCCTTCGGCTGCGAGATCGGCTCGTTGTAGACGGTCATGTAGAAGATGACGTTCTCGCCCTCGGGGTGCTCCTCGCTCGGGGTGTACATGCGCCGCAGCCCGTCCTGCATGATGTGCGCGACCTCGTAGGCGTGCGCCGGGTCGTAGTGCACGACCGCAGGGTTGGTCGCGGCCAGCAGCGGCGAGTGGCCGTCGGCGTGCTGGAGGCCCTCACCGGTCAGGGTGGTGCGTCCGGCGGTGGCGCCGATCAGGAAGCCCCGGGCCAGCTGGTCGGCCATCGCCCAGATCGAGTCGCCCGTGCGCTGGAACCCGAACATCGAGTAGAAGATGTAGAACGGGATCATCACCTCGCCGTGGGTGGAGTACGACGAGCCGGCGGCCGTGGCCGACGCCATCGCGCCCGCCTCGGAGATGCCCTCGTGGAGCAGCTGTCCGTCGGTCGCCTCGCGCCACTTGAGCACCATCTTCCGGTCGACCGACTCATAGACCTGGCCGGCCGGGTTGTAGACCTTGGCGCTCGGGAACATGGAGTCCATCCCGAAGGTGCGGTACTCGTCGGGGGCGATCGGCACGATCCGCGGCCCGATCTCCTTGTCCTTCATCCAGTCGCGGAGCAGGCGCACGACGGCCATCGTGGTGGCCACCTTGTTCTTGCCGGAGCCCTGCTTGAGCTCCTCGTAGGACTCGTCGCCGGGGACCTTCAGCGGCTTCGCGCGGACCACGCGGCGGGGGATCGAGCCGCCGAGCTGGCGCCGGCGCTCCATCATGTACTCCATCTCGGGAGCGTCCTTGCCGGGGTGGAAGAACGGTGCGGTGCCGGTGGCCTCGTAGGCGTCCTCGAGCTCCTTGTCGCTCATCGGCAGGTAGAGCCGGTCACGGAACTTCTTCAGGTCCGGGAGCTTGAGCTTCTTCATCTGGTGGCTGGCGTTCTTGCCCTCCAGCCCCTCGATGGTCCAACCCTTGACGGTGTGGGCCAGGATCACGGTCGGCTGCCCGGCGTGCTTGGCCGCAGCGTCGAAGGCGGCGTACACCTTGCGGTAGTCGTGGCCCCCGCGCGGCAGCTTCTCGATCTGCCGGTCGCTCATGTGCTCGACCATCTTGCGCAGTCGGGGGTCGGTGCCGAAGAAGTGCTCGCGGTTGTAGGCGCCGTCCTCGACCGAGTAGGTCTGGAACGCGCCGTCCGGCGTGCTGTTCATGGCGTTGACCAGGACGCCGTCGACGTCGCGGGCGAGCAGGTCGTCCCACTCGCGGCCCCAGATCACCTTGATCACGTTCCAGCCGGCACCGCGGAACTGCGCCTCGAGCTCCTGGATGATCTTGCCGTTGCCACGCACCGGGCCGTCGAGCTGCTGCAGGTTGCAGTTGATCACCCAGTGCAGGTTGTCGAGCTCCTCGCGAGCCGCGACCCCGATGGCGCCCAGCGACTCGGGCTCCGCCATCTCGCCGTCGCCGAGGAACGCCCAGACGTTCTGCTGCGAGGTGTCCTTGATGCCGCGGTTCTGCAGGTAGCGGTTGAACCGCGCCTGGTAGATCGAGTTGATGCCGGTCAGGCCCATCGAGACCGTCGGGAACTCCCAGAAGTCCGGCATCAGCCGCGGGTGCGGGTAGGACGGGAGGCCCTTGCCGACGCCGTGCTGCACCTCCTGGCGGAAGTGCAGGAGCTGCTCCTCGCTGAGGCGTCCCTCGAGGTAGGCACGGGCGTAGACACCGGGGGAGCCGTGGCCCTGGATGTAGATCTGGTCGCCGCCGCCGGGGGCGTCCTTGCCCTTGAAGAAGTGGTTGAAGCCCACCTCGTAGAGGCTCGCGGAGGACTGGTACGTCGCGATGTGGCCGCCGACCTCGAGCCCGGGCCGGTTGGCGTCGGAGACCATCACTGCGGCGTTCCAGCGGATGAACGCCCGGATCCGGCGCTCGGTCTCCTCGTCCCCGGGGAACCACGGCTCGCGCTCGGGCGGGATCGTGTTGATGTAGTCGGTGCTGCGCAGGGCGGGCACGCCCACCGCCTGCTCGCGTGCACGCTGCAGCAGGCGCAGCATCACGTAGCGGGCGCGGTCGCGTCCGCGGTCCTGGACCATGGCGTCGAAGGACTCGATCCAGTCCTGGGTCTCGTCGGGATCGATGTCCGGCAGCTGGGTCGGCAGGCCTTCGTGGATGACCGAGGCGCGCCGGGTCTCGGGCGCCTTCGTGTCAGGGGAGGTGGTGTCGTCGGTGTCGCTCACCCGTTCATCGTGTCACTTCTGGGAAGCAGACGAAATCTACTGCTGAGTACGTATGCGGCCGGTGCCCAGGCCCAGCAGTGCCGGCACGTCGGACATGTGCCCGAACACCTCGGCGCCGGCTGCCCGCAGGCTCTCCGCGGGGGCCATCCCGCCGCCGTACCCGAGGACCCGCATGCCGGCGGCGACCCCGGCCTCGACGCCGTACGCGCTGTCCTCGATCACCACGCAGCTCGCGGGGTCGAAGCCCATCGTCGCGGCGGCGTGGAGGAACAGGTCGGGTGCCGGTTTCCCGTGCTCCACCTCGAGGGCGCTGAAGATCCGGCCGGAGAAGTGGTCGTGCAACCCGGTGATGCCCAGCGTCCGCTCGATCCGTTCGTGGGACCCGCTGGAGGCCACGCAGGTCGGCACGCCGGAGGCAGCGAGGACGTCGAGCAGGTCACCGATCCCGTCGACCTCGGTGAGCTCGGCCTCGAACGCTTCGTGGATCTCCACGGTCGCGCGCTCCTCGTAGCGGCGTACGGCGTCCTCGCCGAGGTGCTCGCGGATGTCGGCGAGCTGCGCCGCGCTGGTGCGACCCATCCAGCGCTCGACCACCTGCTCGTCGTCCATCGGCCAGCCCAGCTGGGTGAGCAACCGCGCCTGCACGGCGACCTGGATCCGCTCGGTGTCGACGAGCACTCCGTCGCAGTCGAACAAAACGAGGTCAGGGCGCATGGAGCGACGCTAGCGTTCGACGCATGGTGGACGCGGGGCACGTGGGGTTGCGCGGGACTCGTGGTTCCGGTGGACTACGGGCACCGGAGCCCCGGGTGAGCCGTGGGCACGACGAGCTGAACGAGTGAGTGGAGGCAGACAGGTGAGCCCGACAGGCGGCGCGGACGTCCAGCTGGGGGAGCGTCTGGGCTTGAAGCCGGGCACGGTTGTCCAGGAGCTCGGCTGGGACGACGACGTGGACGACTCGATCCGTGCCTCGATCGAGGACACGATCGACTCCGACATGGTCGACGGGGACTACGGCGACGTGGTCGACGTCGTGCTCCTCTGGTGGCGTGACGACGACGGCGACCTGGTCGACGCACTCGTCGACTCCCTGACCGACCTGGTCCGTGGTGGAGCCATCTGGCTGGTCACCCCGAAGGTGGGTCGTCCCGGTGCGGTCGACGCGGCCGACGTCGCCGAAGCCGCGCCCATCGCGGGACTTTCCACGACGACGACCGTTGCTGTGGGTAGGGAGTGGACCGGCACCCGCCTGGTCGCTCCCAAGAACGTCTGAACTCACCGCCCGCAGGAGGCCACTGCACCATGTTCGACCAGCTGAGCAAGCAAGCCCTTCGCCACGCCCGGATGCTCAAGGTGATGACCACCTCCGGGGTGATCCGGCCCTACGGCCCGGTCACCCTCGCCGGGGTCGGCAAGACGATCCTGGACTGGGGGATCGGCTTCGCGGGTGGCATCGGTGCCCTGGCGATCCGCTCGCCCGAGCGGGTCGGCCTCGTCGACGAGCTCGGCGAGCTCACCTGGGGCGAGCTCGACGAACGGTCCACGCGACTGGCGCACGGGCTCAAGGAGCTCGGCGTCGACGAGGGCGACAGCGTCGCGGTGCTGTGCCGCAACCACCGCTACTTCCTCGACGTCTCCACCGCCCTGTCCAAGCTCGGCGCGGACATCCTCTACCTGAACACGGCCTTCTCGGCCAAGCAGCTCGGCGAGGTGTGCGATCGCGAGAAGCCGGCTGCGATCGTCTACGACGACGAGTTCACGGAGCTGATCGACAAGTCCGGCACCGACCTGAAGCGTGTCATCGCCTGGCACGACGGGGAGCCGCGCGACATCGCACTGGTCGAGGACCTGATCGAGCAGGGCTCGACGGACAAGCACCCCGTGCCCGAGCACACCAGCCGGCCGGTGATCCTGACCTCCGGGACCACGGGCACGCCCAAGGGCGCACCCCGGGGTGAGTCGGGTCTCGACGGAGCGGTCGCACTGCTCTCCAAGATGCCGTTCAAGACCAACGGCACCACCTACATCGTCGCCCCGCTCTTCCACACGTGGGGCTGGGCCCACCTGAACATGGCCATGCTGCTCGGCTCGAAGATCGTGCTGCGCCGCAAGTTCGACCCGGCCGAGTGTCTCGAGACGATCCAGGAGTACGACGCGGACGCGCTGATCGTGATCCCCGTGATGATGCAGCGGATCATGAAGCTGTCGGAGGACGAGCGCTCCGGCGACTGGTCGAAGCTCCGGGTGGTCGCCGCGTCGGGATCGGCCCTGCCCGGCGACCTCGCCGAGGAGTGGATGGACGCCTTCGGCGACAACCTCTACAACACCTACGGCTCGACCGAGGTGGCCTGGGCCACGATCGCCCAGCCCAGGGACATGCGGGAGGCACCCGGCACGGCCGGCAAGGCGCCGTACAACACCGAGGTGAAGATCTACGACGAGAAGGGCAACGAGCTCCCGGCCGGTGAGTCCGGCCGCATCTTCGTCGGCAACACGATGCTCTTCGGCGGCTACACGGGTGACGAGGCCGAGAGCAAGGAGATGATCGACGGCCTGATGTCCAGCGGCGACGTGGGCAAGCTCGACGAGCACGGCCGGCTGTTCGTCGAGGGTCGTGACGACGAGATGATCGTCTCCGGAGGCGAGAACGTCTTCCCCAAGGAGGTCGAGGACAGCCTCCAGCGCCACGAGAACGTGCACGACGTCGCCGCGATCGGCGTCGACGACGAGGACTACGGCAAGCGGCTGCGGGCGTTCGTGGTCAAGGACGGCGACGTCGACGAGGACACCCTCAAGGCGCACGTCAAGGAGAACCTCGCCCGCTACAAGGTGCCGCGCGAGATCATCTTCCTCGACGAGCTGCCCCGCAACGCGACCGGCAAGGTGCTCAAGAAGGACCTCAAGGACTACGACGAGGACGGCAGTCCCGGCGGCTCGGACGAGTCGGAGGACTGATGTCCGGCCTGTCACCCGCTGCTGGCACGATGGCGGCATGACTCTGGCGATCGGCGACGCCGCTCCTGACTTCACGCTGAAGGACCAGCACGGCCAGGAGATCACCCTGTCGTCCTACGCCCGGGGCAAGGCCGTGCTGATCGTGTTCTACCCGTTCGCGTTCAGCGGCGTCTGCACCGGGGAGCTGATCGGCCTGCGCGACCGGCTCGGTGACTTCGAGACCGACGACACCACCCTGGTCGCGCTCAGCTGCGACCCGATGTACACCCAGCGTGCCGTCGCCGATCGCGACGGCATCTTCTTCCCCCTGCTCAGCGACTTCTGGCCGCACGGCGCGACCACGAAGGACTACGGCGTCTTCGACGACATCTCGGGCGGTCCGAAGCGGTCGTCGTTCGCGGTCGACAAGGACGGAATTGTCCGGTGGTCGGCCCACAACGCCATCGGTGAGGCTCGTGACCTCGACGAGCACGCCGCAGCGCTGGCCGATCTGGTCTAGTTCTTTCGGACCATTTTCCGCGTTTGGCTTGGGTTCAGCCCCCGACTGCGGCACTCTTTGGTTGTCGCGCCGCTGGTGACCCGAGACGCCAGCGGCGCGACTTCTTGCTTTCTTGACGGATTACGCACCCCGGCCGGTGCTCCCGTAGTCTGTCGGCGCATCGAGCGGCCGTCCCCAGCACGGTCCGCCAGGTCCGGGGCGTATAGCTCAGCGGTAGAGCACCTCGCTTACAACGAGGTGGTCGCAGGTTCGATCCCTGCTGCGCCCACCATCCACACCTCGGTTCCAGTCTGCGGGCCACTCCTGCTCCCACGCGTCGTCGACGCGGAAGGTGGTCCTCGTGTCCAGCGCCCTCTACCTCGTGGCGGGTCTCGCGATCCTGCTGGCCGCCGTGCTCCCGTCGATCCTGAGCCGGCTGACCGTCTCGCCACCGATGGTGCTGCTCGCGGCGGGCGTGGGGCTGGGCTTCCTCCCGGTCGGTCCTGACGACGTGTTCGACCCGGTCGCGAACCACACGACGGTCGAGCAGGTCACCCAGTTCGCGGTGCTGCTGGCGCTGATGGGCGTCGGGCTGGCACTGGACCGGCCGCTGCGGCTGAGGCACCCGCGCGACTGGCGACGCTGGTCCGCGACCTGGCGGCTGCTCTTCGCCGCGATGCCCCTGAGCATCGCCGGCGTCTGGCTCCTCGGCTGGTGGGGGCTGGGACTCGCCCCGGCCACGGCTCTGCTGCTGGGGGCCGTGCTGGCACCCACGGACCCGGTGCTCGCAGGTGACGTGCAGGTCGGCGGACCCGACGTCGAGACCCAGGACGTCGAGGAGAGCGACGAGCGTCACGAGGTGCGCTTCGCGCTCACCTCGGAGGCGGGGCTCAACGACGGGCTCGCGTTCCCGTTCGTCTTCGCGGCGATCTACCTGCTCGAGAAGGGCGCCACCTGGTCCTGGGTCCCCCAGTGGGTGGCGTGGGACCTCGTGGGAAAGGTCGTCCTGGGCGTCGTGGTCGGCGTGGCCGTCGGGTGGCTGCTCGCCAAGCTGGCCTTCCGCGCCCGGCGCGCCTCCCTGCGACTCTCCGAGCGTGGGGAGCCCCTCCTCGCCCTGGCCGCCCTGGCGATCTCGTTCGGAGCGGCGGAGCTGGTCGGCGGCTACGGCTTCATCGCGGTCTTCTGCTGCGCCATGGCAGTCCGCAGCGCCGAGCGGAGCCACGACTACCAACAGGCGATGCACGGCGTCGTCGAGCGGCTCGAGCGGCTGCTGACCCTGCTGGTGCTGCTGTGCCTCGGCATCGCGATGAGCCACGGCCTGCTGACGGCGCTCGACTGGAGGAGCGTCCTGGTCGGGCTGGCGCTGATCCTGGTGGTGCGGCCGCTGAGCGGCGTCGTCAGCCTGATGCCGTTCGCCCGCCGGGGACATGGCATGGACGCCAAGGAACGACTGGTCACCGCGTTCTTCGGGGTCCGCGGCGTCGGTTCGCTGTTCTACCTCGCGTACGCCGCGGGCCACGCCCATTTCGAGGACCTGCGGTGGTTGTGGGCCACCATCGCGTTCACGATCGCGCTCTCGGTCCTGGTGCACGGTGTGCTGGCCAAGCCGGCCATGGGCTGGCTGGAGGTCAACCGGCAGCGGAAGGAAGATCCAGACGGAACAGCGAGCCCGAGGGAGTCGCCGGCGAGTACGTGAGCCGGGCGTCGTTGGCCTCGGCGAGACGAGACACGATGTAGAGCCCGAACCCGCTCCCCGCCTGGTGGCCGGCGGCCGGGCTCGAGGCGCGCGTGAACCGCTCGAACAGGTGCGGCACGAACTCCTCGGGTACGCCGGCCCCGTGGTCGAGCACCTCCAGGAAGACCGAGTCGTCGCGCCGGGCCACGGTCACCACGACCGGGAGGGCGCCGTACCGCAACGCGTTGCTGACCAGGTTGGCGACCATCTGCCGCAGGTGGAACGGGTCGACGACGGCCACGGGGTCACCCTCGACCCGCACCTCCACGGCGGCGCCCTCGTGGACGGCGGCCAGGGCGTCGGCGACCACGTCCTCGAGCCGGACCCCGATGGGACGGGTGGCGATCGTCCCGGTGTCGAAGTTGGCCATCGCGAGGATGTCGTCGACCAGGGCCGACAGCCTCTTGGCGGCGGCCAGCGCCTTGTCCACCCGGTCGAGCTTGGAGGTCTCGGTGCTGTCGTCCCAGAAGGTGCCGAGGATCTCGAGCTGCCCCAGCACCAGTGCGAGGGGCTGGCGGACGTCGTGGCCGACCACGCCCAGCACGTCGGCGTTGAGCTGGTTGACCTGCTGGAGCTCCTCGTTGACCCGTGCCATCTCGCGGGACAGCTCGCTCTGGGAGGTGACGTCCTGGATCGTGCCGCTCATCCGGGTCACCGAACCTCGGTCGTCGACCTCGCCGCGCACCCGGCTGAGCATCTCGCGCACCTCTCCGTCGGTGCGGATCAGCCGGTAGCGGAGCTCGTACCCGGTCCCGACCTCCCGGGCCTGTGTCGAGGTGGCCAGCACTCGCTCACGGTCCTCGGGGTGCAGCTGCGGGACGAGCGCGTCCACGGCGGGGGTGAACGTGTCCGGGTCCTGACCGACGAGCTCGAACAGGTGCCGGGACCAGGTCAGCTCCCCGGTCGCAGGGATCAGGGTCCAGCTGCCCAGCTCCGCGAGCCGCTGGGCCTCGTCCATCTGCCGTTGCGCCTCGACGCGTGGGGTGACGTCGGTGATCATCACGAACAGGCCTGCGACGTCCCCGTCGACCACGTCGGGGGAGTAGGAGACCTGGGTGTGCCGCACCGCCCCGGCGACGTCGATCAGGGTGCGCTGGAAGACCTGCTCCGAACCGGCCAGGGCCGCCTCCATGAAGGGCAGGTTCAGCGCATAGATGGTCTCGCCGACCACCTGGCTGATGTGCATGCCCTTCAGCTCGCCCGGCGTGAGGCCGAACCACTCGACGTACGCGTGGTTGGCGATCACGTTGCGCAGGTCCCGGTCCCAGTAGCCGATCAGCGCGGGGAGGCTGTCGAACAGGACGCGCAACCGGCGATCCTCTGCGGCGGGATCCTGGTCGTCGACGACCCCGGGGTCCGAAACAGCCACGAGGGACATTGTGCTGGTCCGGCGCCGCGGACGACAGGAATTCGACGGAGTCAGCGTGGTGTCGCCGTCCGATCCGGTCTGGCCGTGGTTGCTCCTCGCGGTGATGGCTAGGGTGGCGAGACCAGACCGTGAGGGGAGTCACACCCGTGATCGTGCCGTTCTCAGCAGCCGACTTTCTCGACCGTGCCCTGGCGGTGTACGCCGACCGCATCGGCATCGTCGACGAACCCGACCAGCCCGCCCCCTCCCTGGGGGACGTCAGCTACGCACGGGTGGGCGAGCTGGCCCGCGCGCAGGCGGCCAAGCTCGACGAGCTCGGCATCGGGTTCGGCGACCGCGTCGCCTACGTCTCGCACAACAGTGCCCGGCTCTACACGGCGTTCTTCGGCGTCACCGGCTACGGCCGGGTCCTGGTGCCGATCAACTTCCGGCTCTCGGCCGACGAGGTGGCCTACATCGTCGAGCACTCCGGCGCCCGGGTGCTCTACGTCGACCCGGAGCTCGAGGACGCGCTGAAGGGCATCGAGTGCGAGCACACGTTCGTCATCGGCAACGACGAGGACATGTACGTCGAGGGCAAGGACCCGGAGCCGTGGGAGCACGAGGAGAACGCCACCGCGACGATCAACTACACCTCCGGGACCACGGCCCGGCCCAAGGGTGTCCAGATCACGCACCGCAACATCTGGACGAACGCCGTCACCTTCGCCCTGCACGCCGGCGTCACCGACCGGGACGTCTACCTGCACACGCTGCCGATGTTCCACGCCAACGGCTGGGGGATGCCGTTCGCGATGACCGGCATGGGGGTCGAGCAGGTGGTGATCCGCAAGATCGACGGCGCGGAGATCCTCCGCCGCGTCGAGAAGCACGGCGTCACCGTGATGTGCGCGGCACCCGCCGTGGTCGCCTCGGTGCTCGAGGCCGCCGAGAGCTGGGACGGCGAGATCCCCGGGCGGGACAAGGTGCGGATCATCGTCGCCGGCGCCCCGCCGCCCACGAAGACCGTCGCGCGCGTCGAGGCGGAGCTCGGCTGGGAGTTCATGCAGATCTACGGCCTCACCGAGACCTCGCCCGTGCTCACCGTCAACCGCACCCGCTCCGAGTGGGACGACCTCTCCGGCGAGGAGCGCGCGACCAGGTTGACCCGCGCCGGCCAGCCGGCCGTGGGGGTGACCCTGAAGATCTCCGACTCCGGCGAGGTCCTGGCGCGCTCCAACGTGGTGCTCGAGGGCTACTGGGAGCAGCCCGAGGAGTCCGAGGCCGCGCTCGCCGACGGCTGGTTCCACACCGGCGACGGCGGGGTCATCGGCGACGACGGATACCTGACCATCCAGGACCGCAAGAAGGACGTCATCATCACCGGTGGCGAGAACGTGTCCTCGATCGAGGTCGAGGACGTGATCTTCTCCCACCCCGACGTGGCGGAGGTCGCCGTGATCGGCGTACCCAGCGAGAAGTGGGGCGAGACGATCAAGGCGCTCGTGGTGAAGACCGAAGGCTCCGAGCTCACCGAGCAGGAGCTGATCGACTACTGCAAGTCCAAGGTGGCGCGCTACAAGGCGCCCTCGTCGGTGGAGTTCCGCGAGGAGCTGGCCCGCACGGCGACCGGCAAGCTGCAGAAGTTCAAGCTCCGCAAGGAGTACTGGGAAGGCCGCGAGCGACAGGTCAACTGACGCCGTGTCGGACTATCCGCGGATCGACGTCACGATCGACGTCGTCGCGCCGTCGGCGAGCAGCCTCGCCTTCGACCACGAGACCTTCCTGCGTGTCGGGGTCGCCCGGCACCGAGGAGCACGAACATGACGCTCACCTTCCTGCTCACGTCGTTCGTGATCGTCGCGACGCCCGGCACCGGCGCGATCTTCTCCCTGGGGGCCGGTCTGTCGCGGGGTCCTCGCGCAGCGATGCTCGCCGCTTTCGCCTGCACCCTGGGCACCCTCCCGCACCTGCTCGCCGCGATCACCGGACTGGCGGCGCTGCTGCATGCGAGCGGTGTCGCCTTCGCCGTGCTCAAGTACCTCGGCGTGGCCTACCTGCTGTGGATGGCCTGGTCGACGTGGAGGGACCAGGGCGCGCTCTCCCTCGACGCGAACCAGCCCAGGAGGCCGGCGAGGCAGGTCATCGCCTCCGGGATCACCCTGAACCTGCTGAACCCGAAGCTGACGATCTTCTTCTTCGCGTTCCTGCCGCAGTTCGTGCCGGCCGGCGCTCCGCACTCGGTGTGGCGCATGCTGGCGCTCAGCTCGGTCTTCATGGCGATGACGTTCGTGGTCTTCGCTTTCTACGGCCTGCTCGCTGCCGTGGCGCGGGAGCGGGTGCTGCGCCGCCCCCAGGTGCTGACCAGGCTGCGCCGGGCCTTCGCGGCGTCGTTCCTGGTGCTCAGCGGGCGACTGGCCCTCGAGTCTCGCTAACCTGAGCCGTGCCCACGCTCGGAGACATCACCACCCTGCTCGACGACTGGTACCCGCCCCACACCGCGGACGACTGGGACGCCGTCGGACTCGTCTGCGGCGACCCTGCTGCCGACGTACGCCGGATCCTGCTGGCGGTCGACCCGGTGACGGTGGTCGCCGAGGAGGCGATCGAGACCGGCTCGCAGCTGCTCGTCACCCACCACCCGCTCTTCCTCAAGGGCGTGCACGGGGTCGCGGCCACCGACCCCAAGGGGCGGGTCGTGCACCGGCTCCTGGGGGCGGGCTGTGGCCTGTTCACGGCGCACACCAACGCCGACGCCCCGCTCGGGGGTGTCTCGGAGTCCCTGGCCCTGGCGCTGGGCGTCATCGACCCCCGGCCCCTGGAGCCCCACCGGCGAGAGCTTGACAAGCTCGTCGTCTTCGCGCCGGTGGGTGCGGCGGAGGGGATCCGAACTGCCCTCGTCGAGGCAGGGGCGGGGACCATCGGTGACTACGACTCGGCCTCGTTCACGACCGCGGGCGAAGGCCGTTTCCGGCCGCTCGAGGGGGCGCGACCCACGATCGGGGCGGTCGGTGAGGTCGAGACCGTCGACGAGGTCCGCATCGAGGTGGTCATGCCTCGCGAGGTGCGCGGACGGGTGCGCACGGGGATGCTGGCTGCCCATCCCTACGAGGAGCCGGCCTACGACATCATCGAGCTCGCCTCCGAGGAGGACCTCGGCTCGGGCTCGGGGCGGATCGGGCAGCTCTCCGAGCCGATCAGCCTGAGCGAGTTCGCGGCGAGGGTCGCCGAGGTGCTGCCGCAGACCGCGCACGGCGTCCGGGTCGCGGGGGATCCCGACCAGCGCGTGCAGACCGTCGCCCTCTGCGGCGGGGCCGGCGACTTCCTCCTCGACCGCGCTCGCGCGGCGGGGGCTGACGTCTACCTGACCTCCGACCTGCGGCACCATCCCGCCTCCGAGCTGCGCGAGCACGGTGCCCCGGCGCTGGTCGACGTGGCGCACTGGGCGGCGGAGTCCACCTGGCTCCCGGTCCTCTCCCGGCGGCTGGTCGAGGCCCTGGGCGATACGGTGGAGGTCCGCGTCAGTACGACGAGCACCGATCCGTGGACGTTCCGGGTCTGAGATCCACAACTACATCAGGAGACCGCACTGAAAGCCGACCCGTTCGTCCAGCTCAAGCTGCTCGACGTCCAGGAGCTCGACTCCCGGATCGACACGTTGACCCACCAGCTGAACACGATCCCCGAGGCCGCGCAGATGCGCGAGCTCGCGGCTCGGCGTACGACTCTGGAGAACGCCGTCCGGGACCTGCGGATCGAGGTCGACGACCTGGTCCGCGAGCAGAAGCGGGCCGACGTGGACGTCGAGCAGGTGAAGACGCGGCGGGAGCGTGACCAGGGGATGATCGACTCCGGCCAGGTCAAGGACCCGAAGGCCCTGGAGCGGATGCTCGGTGAGCTGGAGTCTCTGCACCGCCGGATCAACTCGCTCGAGGACGTCGAGCTCGAGGTGATGGAGCGGCTGGAGACGACGCAGTCCTCGCTCGACGAGCGGACCGCCGAGGTCGCTTCGCTCGACGGCGAGCAGACCGAGGTGAAGCAGGCCTTCGAGCAGAAGTCCGGTGACCTGCAGACGGAGCTGGCGTCGGTGCAGGCCGAGCGGAGGACGACGGCCTCGGGGATGCCCGACGACCTGATGGCGCTCTACGAGAAGCTGCGCGCCCAGAAGGGCGGGGTCGGGGCCGCCGCCCTGCGGCGCCGCGAGTGCGGTGGGTGCCGGCTGACCCTGAACGCGTCCGATCTCGGCATCATTGCCAAGAAGCCCACCGACGAGGTGGTCCGCTGCGAGGAGTGCAACCGGATCCTCGTGCGCACCGGCGAGTCGGGACTGTGAGCCCGGCGGCGTGACCGAGTCGGCGACCCCGGCTGAAGCGGCCGAAGCGCCGAAGCGGGGCTGGGGACCGGCGCGAGGAAACCCGACGACCCTCGTCCTGGTCCGGCACGGCGTCACCGACTCCACGGTGGGCAAGCTGTTCTCGGGTGGCCTCGGCAGCAGCAACCCTCCGCTCAACGAGGAGGGCTTGGCCCAGGCGCGAGCGACGGCGGAGTGGCTGGCCCCGGCGGCGGACAACTTCGATGCGCTCGTGAGCTCGCCGGTGCGGCGTGCGCGCGAGACAGCGGAGATTCTCGGGCGACACTTCGGGCTGGAGATCGAGACCGAGGACGGCATCGCGGAGATGGAGTTCGGGTCCTGGGACGGGCTCAGCTTCACCGAGATCCACGAGCAGTTCCCCGACGAGCTCTCCAGCTGGCTCGGTGACTTCGACGCCGCACCGCACGGCGGCGAGTCGATGCGCACCGTCGAGAAGCGGGTGCTGGCGGGCCGCGACCGGATCGTGGCGGCGTACCCCGGCAAGACGGTGCTCGCGGTCAGCCACGTGACCCCGATCAAGACCTTGGTCGCCGACGCCCTCACCGCACCCCTGGAGGCGGTCTACCGGATGGAGCTCGCCCCCGCCTCGGTCACCGTGATCTCGTACTTCCTCGGCGGCCGGGACGCCGACGTACCGATGGCCAGCCTGCGGCTCTACAACGGTCGGCCGACCCAGGAATTCGGGTAGTCCAGATCAGAAGGCCGGTCATGGCGGCCCGCCGGGCGGCATTGTGATCTGGACTACCCATGCTCAGAGCTCCTCGACCACCACGTCGAGCTGCTGACCGTGCCGGCCGGGGGCGCCGAGCTCGGTCTTCCAGCCCAGCCCGGCGATCACGGTGGCGAGGGCGGCGGGGGAGGTGGGGTTGGCTCCCTGCTCGAGCAGCGCCCGCACCAACCGGCCCTTGGTGGCCTTGTTGAAGTGGCTGACCACCTTGCGCTGGTCGCCGACCTGCTGGAGGACCCGGACCGTGGCGACGCGGCGCGCCAGGTCCGGGCCCGGTCGCCAGAAGGAGGCGTACGTCGTGGAGCGCAGGTCGATCACCAGGCCCGTGCCGGCCGCCTCGCGCGCCACCGGGTCGAGCACGCCGCGCCAGTGGGCCGACACGACGCCGACGCCGGGGAGGTTCGCGTCGCCGGAGAGGCGGTAGGCCGGGATCCGGTCACCGGGACGCACGAGCCCGAACAGCGAGGAGGTGATCGCCAGCCACCGGCTCGCGCGGTTGCGGGACGCAGGATCGAGGCTCGCCAGGTCGAGGTGGTCGTAGAGGACCCCGGTGTAGAGCGCGTCGGCACGCGTGGTGGGAGCAGCACGCAGGTCGGCGTTGCGGCGTACGTCGTCGCCCTGGGTGGTCCCGAGCCCGAGCACCTTCGCGGCGCGCGCGGGGTCCTCCGAGCAGAGGTCGACCAACGCCCCGATCGCTCGGTCACGGGCCGGGGTGAGGCCCGGGAACCCCAGAGCTCCCAGGTCGAGCCGCTTGCCGCGCCCAGGCGTGGCCTTGCCCTCGGAGGGCGGAAGCAGGATCAGCACCGGCACAGCCTAGGAGCAACCTCCTAGGGTTGGCCTGGCCGTCTCTCGACGGCGCGCGGTCGAGGACGAGGAGACAACGTGGGCACTCGGGTGCTGAAGTCCACCGGGCCGGCAAGCGGTGACCTGCGCACGGGCATCGCGGCGATCCAGGCGGAGCAGAAGGTCACGCCGGAGTTCCCGGCCGAGGTGCAGCGGGCCGCCGAGCGCGACGCGTCGAGCCCGCGGCTGCCCGACCTGGACCGCACGGATCTCGAGCTCGTCACCATCGACCCGCTCGGGGCCATGGACCTCGACCAGGCCATGCACCTGGAGCGGGACGGGGACGGCTACGTCGTGCACTACGCGATCGCCGACGTGATGGCCTTCGTCGCCGCCGGGGACCCGGTCGACGTGGAGTCGCACGTGCGCGGTGAGTCCCTCTACGGGGCCGACAGCAAGATCCCGCTGCACCCGCCCGTGCTCAGCGAGGGGGCCGCCTCGCTGCTGCCTGACCAGGTCAGGCCGGCCTTCGTGTGGACCATCCGTCTGGACGCCACCGGCGCCGTGCTCGACGCCCGCGTGGAGCGGGCACGGGTCAGGTCCCGGCAGCGGCTCGACTACGTGGGCGTGCAGCCCCAGGTCGAGCAGGCGCCCGAGGGGTCCACGCTCGCGCTGCTCAAGACCGTCGGCGAGCTCCGGCTGGCCCAGGAGGCGGCGCGCGGTGGAGTCTCGCTGCCGATGCCGGCGCAGGAGATCGACGTCGAGGACGGCCGGTGGCGGCTGGAGTACCGCGAGATGCTGCCCGTCGAGTCCTGGAACGCGCAGATCTCCCTGCTCACCGGCTTCGCAGCCGCCTCGATCATGATCGAGGGCAAGGTCGGCATCCTGCGCACGCTGCCTCCTGCCCCCGACTGGGCGGTCACCCGGCTCCGTCGTACGGCGCGGGCCCTCGGCATCGACTGGCCGAGCAGCGAGTCCCACCCCGACTTCATCCGCTCGCTCGACCCGTCGCACCCGGCGGAGGCGGCCATGGTCGTGGCGTGCACCTCCCTGCTCCGCGGGGCGGGGTACGCCGCCTTCGACGGCCAGCTGCCCGACCAGACCGAGCACGCGGCACTCGCCTCGACGTACGCCCACGTCACGGCGCCTCTCCGTCGTCTCGTCGACCGCTACGGCCTCGAGGTCTGTGCGTCGCTGTGCGCCGGCGAGCCGGTGCCGGAGTGGGTGCGCGACGGGTCTCGCAGACCTGCCACCGATCATGCAGAAGTCGGGCCAGCGGGCGCGCGCCTACGAGAACGCGGTGCTCAACCTCGTCGAGGCACTGACCCTGCAGCGGCGCGTGGGGGAGACCGTTCCCGGGCGTGGTCATCGAGCACGACCACGACGACGAGCGCAAGGGCACCGTGATGGTCAGGGAGCCGGCGGTCGAGGCCGCCGTCTCCTCGCAGTCGCCGCTGCCGGTGGGCGAGGAGGTCTCCGTGACCCTCGCGACGGCCGACCCGGCCACCCGCAGGGTCAGCTTCACGATTCCGTGAGCGTGACCGGTCCGTGGTCGATGGCCTCGGAGTACTTCTCGTGCAGGTGCACCGGCTCCGCCGTACGTCCGGCGCGGTCCCGCTGGCGCTTGCCGTAGGTCAGGTTCAGCGCCTCCACGGCGATGGCGAAGGCGATCGGGCCGTAGATCAGCGGCTTGTCGACGTGGACGTCGAAGCCGTCGGCGACCAACGTCGCGCCGATCAGCACCAGGAAGCAGAGCGCGAGCATCTTCACCGTCGGGTGCGCGTTGACGAAGTCGCTGATGCGGGTGGCGAGCACCATCATCAGGCCGATCGAGAGCATCACCGCCGCGATCATGATGGAGAGCTGGTCGACCATGCCCACCGCGGTGATCACCGAGTCGAGGGAGAACACCGCGTCGATCAGGATGATCTGCACGATGACCGAGGCGAAGGTGGCCTGGGGGCCGCCACCGCCGTCGGCGTGCTCGTCCTCACCCTCCAGCTTGTGGTGGATCTCGGTGACCGCCTTGTAGATCAGGAACAGGCCGCCGATGATCAGGATCAGGTCACGGCCGGAGAACTCGAGCACCTCGGCGCTGCCGATGGAGAACCACGGCTCCGTCAGACCGACGATCCACGACGCCACGAACAGCAGCATGATCCGCATCACCAGGGCGAGGGTGAGGCCGAGCAGCCGGGCGTTCCTGCGCAGGTGCTCGGGCAGCCGGTTGGTCAGGATCGAGATGAACACGATGTTGTCGATCCCGAGCACGAGCTCGAGCGCGAACAGGGTCAGGAAGGCGATCCACAGGTCTGGGCTCGAGAAGAAGTCCACAGTGGGCCCAACGGACGCCGACGTGCGGTCGTTCCAGCCCGCGTCGTGGCAGAGCGCACACCTAGCCGAGCGGCACAGCCACCACGTTGGCGTGCACGTTGCCAGCCGTCATTCCGGCCGACGCCGCGTAGCAGGTCACGGCGACGTCGTACGTCCCGCGCGTGACGCTCCTCGACGCGCTCACGGCCAGCGTGGTCGAGGAGCCGTTGAGCAGGAGGGCCGTCGAGTCCGGGCTCCGGACCGCACCGCCGATCACGACGTTGCAGTCGATCTTCTTCGTCGCTCCGGACTGGTTCTGCACCAGCACGCTGCCGTCGACGAGGACTCGAGACGTCCGGGTCACGTGGTGGACGCCCGTCCCGTCGGCGCCGAGGCTCCCCAGGGAGCTGGTCGCGGGGAAGATCGCGACCTGGGAAACGACGCCTGGGCTGTAGTTGTAGCCACCCGTCAGGGTCGTGCGCCATCGTGCGCTGTCGGCCAGGTCTCCCAGTCCGAGGGAGGAGTTCGCGACGCGTCCGGAGTTGACGGCTGTCACGTCCCGTTGACGATCTGGCGACTACCCACGGAGTTGGCCGCGAGGGCTGCGTACGCCGGGGGCGCCGCGGCCACGACCAGAGCCAGGCTGGCGACGATCCGGGCAGCGCTCGGGCGTCTGCGGCGCGCAGGCTGGCCGGGAGGACTCGGGGATCGGAACATGGCGCGACCTCTCGAGACGACGGTGAAGACATCGTGACCTCTCGGACACCCACGATCCGCTCGACGGCAGTGGTCGGCCCACCGCGACGTGCGGATGGCGGGCGAGGTCGCGCACCCCTATCCTTGGCGAGCGGATGGGCTGGCCGGGCGATCGCGTCACCCTCGGGTTTCACCCGAAGGTGTCGAGGAAGGTCCGGGCTCCTCAGGACAAGGTGGTGGGTAACCCCCACCCGGGGCAACCCGCGGGATCAGTGCCACAGAAAACAGACCGCCGCCGCTCTCCGGAGCGGGGGTAAGGGTGAAACGGTGGTGCAAGAGACCACCAGCGCGGCGGGAGACCGTCGTGGCTAGGCAAACCCCACCTGGAGCAAGACCAGACAGTGAGCGTTCGAGGGTGGTCCGCCCGAGCTCACGGGTAGGTCGCTGGAGGGTGTCGGCAACGGCACCCGGAGATGGATGGTCGCCAACCGTGTCGTCGTGAGGCGGTGCGGTGAACAGAACCCGGCCTATGAGCCAGCCCATCCGCACCGCTCAACCCAGGCCACTGACCTGTGATTCACGTTCCGGCTCATGGGCAGTCCGCGAGCTGTCCGCAAACTTCCTGAACACGGTGACCTCGTGGCGCGGAGAGCAGGGCGAGGTCTCGGTCTGTGACTCCTCAGCCGTCGACGAGGATCTGGCCGGCTTGGTCGGCGAGGAGAACGGCGACCTTGCGTTGCTCGAGGTTCGGGCGGGCGACGTGCGAGGCAGAGGTGAGTAGGAAGTGGCCCACCGGTTCGCCGGCCCGAGTCACCACGAGAGCGATGTCGTCATCGGTCGGCAGGCCGAACCGGGTGACGTCGATGGCTCTGCCTTGGCGGGACACCCCACCATCGTGGTCCAGGACCGGCACCCGTGGGTCGAGCACCGGGCCTGGCGCGAACCGACACCGGCTGACGGCCAGGATCTCCTTGATCTGCTCGGCCACGTGTGCGGTGAGGGCTTCTGGGGTCTGGGTTCGAAGCGTCACGATCTCCGCGGTGCCCAGGACTCCGTCCAGGTAGCCCGCTCGTCGGTTGGCGCGTGCCTGCTGGCGGTGGCCCCACAACGCCACCTCGGTGACGGCCACACCGATCACGACCAGCAGCACCGCGGCCTCGAGGTTGTCCCGGTCCGCGATCGCCAGCTGCCCGTAGGGCTGGGTCAGGAAGAAGTCGAACCCCAGCCCGCCGGAGATGGCGGCCGCGATGCCGGCTGCCCGGACGCCGGTGCTGGCTGCGGCGATCACGGGCAACACCAGGACCAGCACCGCCGTAGCCGCAGGGATGTCGTCACGAACGAGCGCGAGCAGCGCAGACACGACCAGGGGAGCTGTGACAGCGGATGTGACCAGGACTGCCTGGTGCTGCTCGATCCAGCCGGGCAGCTCGGTTCGTGCCCGTGTCCACGGTGTGCGCGCGCTGTTCTCACTCATGGGTCCATGGTCTGTCTGCCGAGCCACGGCTACGAGGGGTGGAGACGTTCTCTAACAGGGTGTTAACGCAGGGCTTGGCGGGCCTGCTCATGAGATCGGTGTGGTGTTAGGAATCTGCCTAGATTGCGCGTCTGCCCGTTAGGGACCTGTTAACAGGCCGGGCGGGCCGGTTTCCCCGGCACAGACTTCCTGGGTGGCCGCTGATCGGTCACCTGATGACTGGAGTCCGCATGCAAGACCTCGTGTTCGTGATCCTCACCGTCGCGTCCTTCGCCCTCATGGCGTTGATCGTCAAGGGGGTCGAGCGGTTGTGAGCGCGGAGAACGCCATCGGCCTGATCGTGGCCGTCTGCTTCCTCGGCTACCTCGGTGTGGCCCTGCTGTTCCCGGAGCGTTTCTGAGATGTCCGACACGATGGCCGGCCTGCTTCAGGTCGGACTGCTTCTGCTCGCCCTGGCGGTGTGTTACCGACCACTGGGGACCTACATGGCACGGGTCTACGAGAGCGATCGAGACTCCCGGGTGGAGCGGGTGATCTACCGGGTGATCGGGGTGGACCCCCGGGCTGACCAGCGCTGGCCCGTCTATGCCAGGGCACTGCTCGCCTTCTCCGCGGTCAGCGTGCTCGGGCTCTACGCACTCCAGCGCGTCCAGTCGAGCCTGCCGCTCAGCCTCGGTTTCCCCGGGGTCGAGCCCGACCAGGCGTTCAACACCGCGGCCTCGTTCGTGACGAACACGAACTGGCAGTCGTACTCGGGGGAGTCCACGATGGGCCACCTGGTGCAGATGTCCGGGCTCGCCGTCCAGAACTTCGTCTCCGCCGCCGTCGGGATGGCCGTGGCCGTGGCCCTGATCCGCGGGTTCACGCGCTCGCGCACCGACCGGATCGGCAACTTCTGGGTCGACCTGGTGCGGGGCAGCCTGCGCATCCTGTTGCCGTTCGCCGTGCTGAGCACCGTTGCCCTGCTGGGCATGGGCGCGGTGCAGAACCTGTCCTCGGGCACGGAGGTGAGCACGGTCACCGGTCAGTCGCAGACGATCACCGGCGGACCGGTCGCCTCGCAGGAGGCCATCAAGGAGCTCGGCACCAACGGAGGCGGGTTCTACAACGCCAACTCGGCGCACCCGTTCGAGAACCCGAATGCCCTGAGCAGCCTGTTGGAGATCTTCCTGCTCCTGCTCATCCCGGTCGCGCTCACGTACACCTTCGGCCGGATGGTGAAGGACCAGAAGCAGGGCTACGCGATCCTCGGCGCCATGGGTGCCCTGTGGGCGCTGATCCTGGTCGGGGTGACGGTCGCGGAGAACCTGCACCGGGGTACGGCGCTCCAGCTGGCTGGTGCCTCGATGGAGGGCAAGGAGACCAGGTTCGGCGAATGGGCGTCGGCGTTGTTCGCGACCTCGACGACGGGCACGTCGACGGGGGCGGTGAACTCCTTCCACGACTCCTTCACCTCGATCGGCGGTGGGTTGCTGATCCTCAACATGGGCTTGGGCGAGGTGGCGCCGGGCGGCACGGGGTCGGGTCTTTACGGGATCCTGATCGCTGCCGTCATCACGGTGTTCGTCGCGGGTCTGATGGTCGGACGGACCCCGGAGTACCTGCGCAAGAAGATCTCGGCGCGGGAGATGAAGCTGGCCTCCCTCTACATCCTCGCGATGCCGGTCCTCGTGCTTGCTGGCGCTGGTCTCGCGATGGCGTTGAAGACGCCGAAGGAGTCGATCCTCAACCCGGGGCCGCACGGCCTCTCGGAGGTCCTGTATGCCTTCATGTCCGCCGCCAACAACAACGGGTCCGCGTTCGCCGGGATCTCGGTCAACACCGACTTCTACAACATCTCGCTGGGTCTGGTGATGTTGGCCGGGCGGCTGGTACCCATCGTCCTGGTCCTGGCGCTCGCGGGGTCGTTGGCGCGCCAGCAACCCGTGCCCGAGACCGCAGGGACGCTGCCCACGCACGGGCTCCTGTTCGTCGGCATGCTCGTCGGAGTCGTCATCATCGTCGCCGGGCTCACGTTCTTTCCCGCGCTCGCACTCGGGCCGCTGGCGGAGGGCCTGTGATGCCCACGTCCACCCCGGCCGCGTCCGGCAACAACACCATCTCGTCCGAAGGGTCACGCACCATGTCCACTGTTACCTCCACGTCCCGCTCCGGGGTGTCGGCGGGGCTGCTCGACCCGACGATGTTGTGGAGGTCCCTCCCCGACGCAGCACGCAAGCTCGACCCCCGTGTGATGGTGCGCAACCCGGTGATGTTCCTGGTGGAGGCGGGGGCCGTGTTCTCCACCGTCCTGGCCCTGATCGACCCGAGCCTGTTCGGGTGGTCGATCGTGGTCTGGCTGTGGCTGACCGTGCTCTTCGCCAACCTGGCCGAGGCGGTGGCCGAGGGGCGGGGCAAGGCACAGGCAGCGTCCCTGCGGCGGGCCAAGACCGAGACGATCGCGCGCCGACTGCGTCCGGACGGCACCGAAGAGGAAGTTCCCGGGCCGCAGCTGGAGCTGGGGGACCGGGTCGTGGTTGAGGCCGGTGAGGTGATCCCGGGTGACGGTGACGTCGTCGAGGGCGTCGCGAGCGTCGACGAGTCGGCGATCACCGGGGAGTCCGCCCCGGTCATCCGCGAGTCGGGGGGTGACAGGAGCTCGGTCACCGGAGGCACGAAGGTCCTCTCGGACCGCATCGTCGTGCAGATCACGGCCAAGCCGGGCGAGAGCTTCATCGACCGGATGATCGCGCTCGTGGAGGGTGCCTCACGGCAGAAGACACCCAACGAGATCGCCCTGAACATCCTGCTGGCGAGCCTCACGATCGTGTTCCTGATGGCCACCATCACGTTGCAGCCGTTCGCCGTCTACTCCGGTGCCGAGCAGTCGCTGATCGTGCTGGTCGCTCTGCTGGTGTGCTTGATCCCCACCACCATCGGGGCACTGCTCTCCGCGATCGGCATCGCCGGGATGGATCGACTGGTGCAGCACAACGTGCTGGCCATGTCCGGGCGGGCGGTCGAGGCCGCCGGCGACGTGAACACGCTGCTGCTCGACAAGACCGGAACCATCACGCTCGGCGACCGGCAGGCCGCTGAGTTCCTGCCCGTCGGAGGGGTCGCACCGGATCAGCTGGCCGACGCCGCGCAGCTCTCCAGCCTCGCCGACGAGACCCCTGAGGGGCGCTCGATCGTGGTGCTCGCCAAGACCGCGCACGGGTTGCGCGAACGTGCGCCCGGCGAGCTGCGCACCGCTCACTTCGTGACCTTCACCGCGCAGACCCGGATGAGCGGCGTGGACCTGGCCGATGGCCGCGAGATCCGCAAGGGGGCTGCTGCGGCAGTGATGAAGTGGGTCCGCGACAACGGCGGTCACCCCACCGAGGAGGTGGGCGACATCGTGGATGGCATCTCCACCGCAGGAGGTACGCCGCTGGTCGTCGCCGAGCGCCGCAACGGGGAAGGCGCCCGCACCCTGGGGGTGATCAACCTCAAGGACGTCGTCAAGGAGGGGATGAACGAACGCTTCGACGAGATGCGCCGGATGGGCATCCGAACCGTGATGATCACCGGTGACAACCCGCTCACCGCGCGGGCCATCGCCGAGGAAGCCGGCGTCGACGACTTCCTCGCCGAGGCCACCCCCGAGGACAAGATGGCCCTGATCAGGCGCGAGCAGGAGGGCGGCCGTCTGGTGGCGATGACCGGAGACGGCACCAACGACGCACCGGCACTCGCCCAGGCCGATGTCGGGGTGGCGATGAACACCGGCACCTCCGCGGCCAAGGAAGCCGGCAACATGGTCGACCTCGACTCCAACCCGACCAAGCTCATCGAGATCGTGGAGATCGGCAAGCAGTTGCTGATCACCCGCGGCTCGCTGACCACGTTCTCGATCGCCAACGACATCGCGAAGTACTTCGCGATCATCCCGGCCATGTTCGCCGGCGTCTTCGTCGGGCTGGACAAGCTGAACATCATGCGGCTGGACTCGCCGGAGTCAGCGATCCTGTCCGCGGTGATCTTCAACGCCCTGATCATCATCGCGCTGATCCCACTCGCGCTACGCGGGGTGCGCTACAAGCCGTCCTCAGCAGCCTCGATGCTGCGGCGAAACCTGGCTATCTACGGCCTCGGCGGCATCATCAGCCCGTTCATCGGGATCAAACTCATCGATCTGCTCGTCTCGCAGATCCCCGGCCTCAGCTGAAGAAGGCAGGAAAACGATGGCACCCCACACCTCCACCAGCGCCCGCCAGTTCGGCGTGGCACTGCGCACCTTTCTGGCGATGACCGTGATCCTGGGCCTCGGCTACCCCCTGGCCATGACCGGCATCGCCCAGGTCGCCTTCCACGACAACGCTGCCGGGTCGCTGGTCCAGCGCGACGGCCGGACGATCGGCTCCGACCTGGTCGGGCAGGCGTTCACCCAGCCGGTCGAGCAGAACGGAAAGGCCAAGCTCGACTCCGACGGGAACCCCGTGGTCGAGCCTGACCCGCGGTACTTCCAGAGCCGCCCCTCGGCAGCCGGCACCGGCTACGACCCACTGTCGACGTCCGCCTCCAACCTCGGCCCGGAGAACCAGGACCTGATCGCCGCGATCAAGCAGCGCCGTGCCGCAGCGGCCAAGCTGGACGGCGTACGACCCGACGAGGTGGCGGTGGACGCCCTGCTCGCCAGCGGGTCCGGCCTCGACCCCCACATCAGTCCGGCCTACGCACGCGAACAGGTCGCCCGCGTCGCGCGGGAACGCGGGCTGAGCGCTGCGCGCGTCCGTGAGCTGGTCACCGCGCACACGCAGGGACGGATACTCGGATTCCTGGGGGAGCCGCGGGTCAACGTCCTCGACCTGAACCTCGCGCTGGACGCGGCAGCGCGAGACTGAGGGGTGTCGTCGGTGGGTGGTCCGGTCCGGGAGAGGGGAGGAGGCGGATGAAGCGAGGCAAGCTCCGGATCTATCTGGGAGCTGCGCCTGGCGTCGGCAAGACCTACGCCATGCTCGGCGAAGGTCATCGACGTGCTGAACGAGGCACCGACGTCGTGGTGGGGTACGTCGAGACACACGGGCGCCAGCACACGGCATCGATGCTCGACGGCCTGGAGGTCGTTCCCAGGCGCACGCTGACCCACCGGGACGCGGCCTTCACCGAGATGGACGTCGAGGCGGTGCTCGCCCGCCGCCCCGCGGTGGCGTTGGTGGACGAGTTCGCACACACGAACGTGCCGGGCTCTCGCAACGAGAAGCGCTGGCAGGACGTCGAGGAGCTGCTGGCAGCCGGGATCGACGTGATCTCGACGGTCAACATCCAGCACCTGGAGTCGGTCAACGACGTCGTCGAGAAGATCACTGGTGTTCCCCAGCGAGAGCGAGTGCCCGACGCCGTCGTCCGTGCGGCCGACCAGGTGGACCTGGTGGACATGGCTCCGGAGGCGCTGCGGCGCAGGATGGCGCACGGCAACGTC
This sequence comes from uncultured Actinomycetota bacterium, assembly GCA_963797525.1. Lineage (GTDB taxonomy): Bacteria > Actinomycetota > Actinomycetes > Propionibacteriales > Nocardioidaceae > Marmoricola. Next base: position 44,509 of record CAWCPT010000008.1, on the reverse strand, counting down.
TACGCGGCCGACAAGGTCGACGCCGCCCTGGGCAACTACTTCCGGGTGGGGAACCTGACCGCCCTGCGAGAGCTGGCCCTGCTGTGGGTGGCCGACAAGGTCGACGAGGCGATGCAGGCCTATCGCGTCCAGCACGGCATCGAAGGAACCTGGGAGACACGGGAGCGCGTCGTCGTCGCTGTCACCGGTGGCCCCGAGGGAGAGACGTTGATCAGGCGGGCAGCGCGCATCGCGGCCCGCTCCTCCGGTGGTGATCTGCTGGCGGTCCACGTGACGCGCTCCGACGGACTCACCGGTGCCAGCCCGGCCGACCTCGTGACCCAACGGCAGCTCGTCGAGACGCTCGGCGGCACCTACCACCAGGTCATCGGGGACGACGTGGCGAAGGCGCTGCTCGAGTTCGCCCACGCGGAGAACGCCACCCAGCTGGTTCTGGGGGCGAGTCGTCGCTCCAGGGTCGCGGCACTGCTCAGCGGCCCGGGGATCGGGGCGGGCACCATCCGCGACTCCGGTGACATCGACGTGCACCTGGTCACCCACGCGCAGATGGGGAAGGGACGTGGGCTTCCCCGGGGCACTGGCAGCCTGACCCTGCGTCGGCGCATCCGTGGTGCCGCACTGGCCGTGCTCCTGCCGGTCCTGCTGACCGTCGTCCTGGTCCACGCCAGGAACCCCCTGAACCTCGTCAGCGACGTGCTGCTGTTCTTGCTGGTCGTCGTGGTGGTCGCCCTCGTCGGCGGACTCCTTCCGGCCATGCTGGCGGCCATCGGTGGATCGCTCCTGCTGAACTACTACTTCGCGCCACCTCTGCACACGTTCACCATCCGCGAGACCAACAACGTGCTTGCGATCGGAGTCTTCATCCTCGTCGCGGCACTCGTGAGCTCGGTCGTGGACCTCGCCGCCCGACGTACTCGCGAGGCGGCTCGTGCGAAAGCGGAGGCCGAGACCCTGGGCACGCTGGCCGGCAGCATCCTGCGCGGCGAGACCGCCCTGCCGGCCCTGCTCGAACGAGTCCGTGAGACCTTCGGCCTCACCTCGGTGACGCTGCTGGAACGGAGCGCTCCCTCAGCCGAGGGGCGTGCTCCGTCGGCCCGGAGCCCGGGTGACGAGTGGACAGTCGTGGCGGTCGCCGGCCCCGAGGCCTGTCAGCGACCCCAGGACGCCGACACCGAGGTGGGTGCCGGGGACACCCTCATGCTCGCGTTGCGCGGTCGCCCGCTGCGCGCTGAGGACCAGCGCGTCATCGGCGCCTTCGCTGCACAGTCGGCCATCATCCTCGAACGTCACCGCCTCAGCGAGGCAGCGGCCGCGGCGGTGCCGATCGCGGAGGGGGACAAGATGCGTACGGCGCTGCTCGCCGCAGTCGGGCACGACCTGCGCACGCCCCTCGCCTCGGTGAAAGCAGCAGTGACGAGCTTGCGCGGCAACGAGATCGACTGGTCTCCCCAGGACCAGGCAGAGCTCCTGCTCACTGCCGATGAGTCACTCGACCGGTTGACCAGGCTCGTGGACAACCTGCTGGACATGAGCCGTCTGCAAGCCGGTGTGCTGTCCGTGGTCAGCCGTCGGATCGCCCTCGACGAGGTGGTGCCACTGGCACTCGACGACCTCGGCCCCGCCGGTGCCGAAGTCGTCGTCGACGTCCCCGACGACCTCCCGATGCTTCTCGCCGACCCCGGACTGCTGGAGCGGGTGGTGGCGAACCTGGTCGGGAACGCGCTGCGCTACAGCCCTCCCGGTGAACCACCCCGCGTCATGGGCAGCACCCTCGGTGAACGAGTAGAGCTGAGAGTCATCGATCGAGGCCCCGGCATCCCGCTGGCAGACGTGGACCGCGTCTTCGCGCCCTTCCAGCGACTCGGGGACACCGACAACACCACCGGGGTCGGACTCGGGCTGGCGCTGTCGCGAGGTCTGAGCGAAGCCATGGGAGGCCTGCTGTCGGCGGAGGAGACCCCCGGCGGCGGCCTGACCATGGTGCTGTCCATGCCAGCGGCACCGACCCAGCAGGGGACGACCGCAGGCAGTGCCCTGGGACTCCGCGAACGCGAACACGACAGCAGCCCCGGCACGTCCCCGGTGGACGCGTCGTGAACCGCGTGCTGATCGTCGACGACGAGCCGCAGATCCTGCGCGCCCTCGCGATCAACCTGCGCGCCCGCCGCTACGAGGTGTTCACGGCCGACACGGGAGCTGAGGCCCTGACCGTGGCGGCCGCGCACCCACCGGACCTGGTCATTCTCGACCTCGGCCTGCCTGACATCGACGGGGTCGAGGTCATCCGTGGCCTCCGTGGTTGGACGGCCGCTCCCATCGTGATCCTCTCGGGCCGGACCGACAGCGCGGACAAGGTGGATGCACTCGACGCCGGCGCGGACGACTACCTGACCAAGCCGTTCGGGATCGACGAGCTGATGGCCCGCATGCGTGCTGTCGCCCGCCGGGTCAGCACCGACGAAGCACAGCCGACCGTGATCTTCGGGCAGGCCACCGTGGACCTGGCCGCGCGTCGGGTCAGCATCCAGGACGGCGAGCGGGCCGTCGACGTTCGCCTCACCCCGACCGAGTGGCACCTGCTGGAGGTGTTGTTGCGTCATCCCGGAAAGCTGCTCAGCGGCAGCCAGCTCCTCATGGAGGTCTGGGGTCCCGGCTACGAGACGGCGGGCGGAAACCTGCGGGTCTACATGGCCAAGCTGCGCCAGAAGCTCGAGGCGAACCCGGCCCGGCCCAGGAACCTGCTCACCGAACCGGGCATGGGCTACCGGTTCCAGCCCGATGCCCAGCCCGATTCCGGGTGAGGGGCCGGTCCGGGCAGGGTGCCTCGTCCAGGATTCTCGTCTGAGAGCAAGTGCCGTGAAACGTCTCGCCACCCGCAATCGGCTGGTTGCTCTGGGCCGGGCGGCGATGGTGGCCGGCACACTCGCAGCCGCTTCGTTGCGCCGTCGGGAGGTCTCCACGCTCCGTCTTGTCGTGCTCCTGCTGGCCGGTCGGTCCGCCGTGCACATGGTGCTGGCGTCAACGGCTGGGCACCGCGGTGACTCGATGGCCTCGACAACGCCGACGCCGGTCACGCCTGTCGCACCTCCGCCGACCTCCGGCCGCCACGGCTCCTACTTCGACGTCACCTACGCCCTGCAGGTAGGGGCACCACGAGGGTGGTCTGAGTGTGCCTGCCCCGCTCGTGCGCGCCTTTGCGGACATGAGCGCGCACCCGACGATGGCGCTGGCACACCTGCTCGCGGCGGCAGCGTGCGGCTGGCACCTCGCCCAGGGTGAGCGTGCCCTGTGGCTGCTGGTCTCGGTGACCGCGCGAGGCTGGGACGCAGGCTCGCGAGCCGAAGCGAAGCCGACCAGGCGGGCGGGTTGTCGCGGGGCTGGCGCGAGATGACTACCGCGGGGAGCTGAAGACTCGGGTGCGGAGCCCGGTCCGAGCCGAGACGACCACGCCCGACGTCGGCGCCCGAAGCAGCCATCTCGGGCGAGGTGCGTGGTGGCCGCACTGGTAAGACGGGCGGCGTGTGCGCGACGTACGTGTCGTGGAGGACCGAACAGCCGAACAAGACGCATCCGAAGATGATGCGCTGCGCCATCGTGTCGCGCCGGTGACTGGCGCTGGTCGTGGCATCAGCCGCAATGTGGCGCTGCCCTGCGGAGCGGGCCAGGGCCACCACCGTGACACCGCGACCGGCAAGGCTCAGCCGGGTCAGACAGTTGAGCTCGGGTCGATCACGTCAGTGGCCGATGCGGCCGAGCAGCTGCACGGTCGGATGGTGCTGGTCAACAACGCGGCGACCGTGGCCCCGATCGGCGGGGTGACCGACCTCGACTGGGCCGAGGCCGAGGTCGCTTTCCGCCTCAACGTGCTGGCTCCGGCAGCGCTCGCTGCCCGATTGTTGCCCGGCATGGTGGCCGGCCGCTGGGGACAGATCGTCAATCTCGAGTGGCATCGTGGCGCGTGCGCACTCCATGATCGGCGGCAACGTGTATGCCGCCACGAAGGCTGCTCTCGAGGCGCACACTCTCAACCTCGCCGCGGAGCTCGATGGCAGCGGCGTGACGGCCAACGTCTTTCGACGCGGGATGGTCGACACCGCGATGCAGGCTTTTGTCCGCGATCAGGACCCCGACCGGGTGGGTGGTCAGACCGTTTCCCGGTTTTGCGAGAACGCCGAGACCGGGTCACTGATCAGCACCGAGCGCAGCGCCGTCTCCCTGGTGGCTCGCCTCGCCACGCAGGCGTCCGGCCAGGTCTGGGACGTCAACGACGACCTCACCAAGGCCGGCTGATTCCGGCGACATCCGCCACGAAGGAGGCCTAGATGTCCGTGCTCAGTCCAGGAGATCAGTTCCCGTTCCTCGAGGTGCGCCTGGTCGGCGGCCAGACACTGGCCCTCCCGGGTGCGTTGGCCGGCTCCTACGGCGTCGTGCTGTTCAACCGCGGCGCCTGGTGCCCGTTCTGCACCACCCAGCTGCGACAGTTCGCGCGCGCTCAGGAGCGCCTGACCGAGATCGGTGTCCAGGTTGTCTCGCTCTCGGTCGACGACGAGGTCACGGCCACCGCCCTGGTTGAGGAGAACAAGCTCACCTTCGCTGTCGGACACAGCGCTGATGCCCGCAACCTTGCCGAGCTCACCGGCGCCTTCGTCAACCCCGATCCGGTCTACCTGCAGGCCACTGGCTTCGTGCTCGATCCTGAGGGCAGGGTCCTGGTGAGCAGCTATTCCTCAGGTGCGATCGGTCGGCTGACCGCCGACGACACGCTGGGGTTGGTCAGGTACCTCAAGGAGCACGCCGCGTGACCCCGCTCCCACCGGGGGACCATCCGGTGATGGCTGCTGCCACCGGTCGAGTCGAACCCTGCCCTCGCCGGGTGCGCGGCCGGGTCGGAGGCACGGTGGTCTTCGACACGACGCACGCCCTCTACGTGTGGGAGCACCCGCGCTACCCGCAGTTCCACGTCCCGGTCACCGACATCGCCGGGGGCCTGCTGGTCGCGCCGAGCGATGGCGGAATCGGGAACGGTCGTCGTGACCTCGCGGTGGGGGAGGAACATCGGCCGGGCGCCGCCCGAGTCCACGGCCCTGAGTCGGGTGAGCTGGCCGGGACCGTGCGGTTCGCGTGGGAGGCGCTGGACGCGTGGTACGAGGAGGACGAAGAGGTCTTCGTCCATCCGCGCAACCCCTACGTCCGGGTGGATGCGCTGCGCTCGGATCGACGCGTCCGGATCGAGCGCGAGGGACTGCTGCTGGCCGAGACCCGATCTCCGGTGCTGGTATTCGAGACAGGTCTTCTTACGCGCTACTACGTCGGTCGCACCGAGGTGTGCATCGAGCACCTCGTGCCGTCCGAGACGATGACCGCCTGCCCGTACAAGGGACGGACCAGCACCTATTGGTCCGTGCGCGACTCGGCAGGGCTGCTGCACGAGGACCTGGCCTGGAGCTACGACTTCCCCGCACCGGCCGTGCAGGCGGTGGCCGGGATGGTGGCGTTCTTCAACGAGCGGGTCGACACCTTCGTTGACGGGACCCAGCTGCCTCGACCAGAACCCTTGCCGTGAGTCGGCGTCCGTGAGCAACCTGGGTACCGCGAGGGGAGGTGGGCGGATGAGTCGCCCAGGTTGGTGGCCTCGGTTCCGGAGCCCGCTGCGCTCGACGGCGGTCACGGCCCGGCTCGGTCGAGCCGTGGGGATCTGCTTCGGGGTGTGCTTCGTGACGGGCATGCTGAGCCACTACCAGTACCACCCCTGGGCGTGGATGCCCGAACCTGCGAATCCGGTGCAGGCCTACCGGGTGACCCAGGGCCTGCATGTGGCCACCGGGGTGGCGGCCATCCCGCTGCTGCTGGTCAAGCTCTGGTCGGTGTACCCCAACCTGTTCCGCTGGCCGCCGATCCGCTCTTTGCGGCATGCACTGGAGCGGCTCTCGGTGTTCGTCCTGGTGTCCTCGGCGCTGGTCCAGCTCACGACCGGGTTGTTAAACACGTTGAACTGGTACCCGTGGCCGTGGTCGTTCCCCTCGACCCACCGCTACCTGGGGTATGTGGTGATCGGCTCCATCCTGCTGCACGTCGCGATGAAGCTGCCCGACATCAAGTACGGCTTGGAGGCCAAGCTGGCAGATGCGGACGTGCTGACCGAGATTCCGTGGAACGAGAATCCGTTGGCGCACAGCAACGCCGGCACGGTCGCGCCGCCGGAGATGCCGGGGATCGATCGGCGCGGCCTGTTCGTCGCCGTGGGTGCCGGCGTCGGAGCAATTCTCGTGACCACGGTCGGACAGACCGTCACGCCGCTGGCACGGCTCGGTCTGCTCGCTACCAGAGAGGCTTCGAAGGGTCCTCAGGGTGTCCCGGTGAACAAGACTGCGGCGTCCGCACGGGTGCTGACCCGGGCCCGCGCCACCGACTGGCAGCTGGAGGTGGCCGGACCCCACCCGTTCATCCTGACCTTGGCTGAGCTCGAGTCGATGAGCGCGGTGACCCGACAGTTTCCGTTGAGCTGCGTCGAGGGGTGGAGCGTCGGCGCGCAGTGGCGCGGCATCCCGGTGATCGACCTGGTGCGTCGAGCCGGCGGCACTGAGTCCTCGCGGGTCGAGGTGTTCTCGCTGCAACCAGCCGGCCCCTACAACCACAGCACGCTCCTCGGACCGCAGGTCGGTGCGGCCCTGCTGGCCACCCACCTCAACGGAGAGCGGCTCGATCTCGACCACGGTTACCCGGTGCGGTTGATCGCCCCGAACCGTCCCGGGGTGCTCAACACCAAGTGGCTTCGTCGGATGGAGGTGAGCTGAGTGCGCAACTACCGGATTGCCCTGGGGGTGGCCGGAGGAGTGCTGCTCGCGCTCGGTGCCTTTCGTCTGGTCACCGAGCTCGACCCGAGCGACCTGATCGCCCTGATGCTCTGGCTGGTCGTGGCGGTCGCTCTGCACGACCTCCTGATCGCGCCGATCACGCTGGGAGCCGGGGCAGCACTCACTCGGGTGCCCGCTCGTGCCCGTCGCTACCTGCAAGGCGCGCTCATCGTCGGTGCGCTCATCACGGTGATCGCCATCCCTCTCATCGCCAGGCAGGGCACGCAGCCGAGGTCCAAAGCAATCCTGCTGCGAAACTACGCAGGCAACCTCTCCTTGCTGCTGGGGATGACAGCCGCGGTCGCGCTGATCCTCTACGTGCACCGGGTGCTGCAGGACCACCAGTCAGCCGAGAGCAACGAAGGGAACAAGTGATGGTCATCAAGGTGATTGCCTTCGACGTCAACGAGACGCTCCTCGACCTTAGTGACCTCGACGCACAGTTCCAGAAGGTGCTGGGGGATCGGTCCTTGAGAGGTCAGTGGTTCGCCCAGATGCTTCAGCTCTCCTTCGTCGGCGGGCTCACGGGGGAGTACGTCGACTTCACGGCGGCGCAGCACGCGGCCTTGTCGATGATCGCGCGGCGGGCCGGTGTCGAGGTGAGCGAACAGGACGCGGAAGCCACCGTCGCGCGCATGAGCACCCTCGCGCCCCACCCCGAAGTGACACATGCCCTCCGTCGCCTGCGAGAGACCCCTCTGAGGGTGGTGGCACTGACGAACTCCGTCCTGGCAGTCGCCGAAACGCAGCTCGAGTCCGCAGGGATCCGGGACCTGTTCGACGACGTCTTCTCAGCGGACACGGTCCACAAGCTCAAGCCCGCGCCCGAGCCCTACCATCACGTCGCCAGGTCTTGTGAGGTGACCATCGACCAGGTCCGCCTCGTCGCAGCCCATTCCTGGGACGTGTCCGGCGCGCTCGCGGCCGGATGCAGGGCAGGATTCATAAAACGCCCAGGGATGGTGCCCAGCCCCGTGGGACCACAGCCAGACATCGTCGGGGAGGACCTCGCTCAAGTGGTCGACCAGATCCTCGAGGCCGACCTCTCCTAGACTCACGTCCTCCCCGCGAGCCGGTCACCGTCCATGAGGGGTGTCCTAGGGTCGATGGATGGTGGTGACGCAGGTCCTCGCGACCGGCTCAGGCCCGGTGGAGGTGATGTACCTCCGGGGCAGCAAGCCACCGGTGTTGTTCTTCCCCGGGGGGCATTGCAGCGCTGCCATCGACTGCGGCTGGAGCCTGTATGCACGCACCGGTCAGGGGCTGTTGACCTTCTCTCGTCCCGGTTATGGCAGGACCGAGGTGGGTCGACTGGACGCCGGCGAGTTCGTCCCGGCCGTCGGCGAGTGTTGTGACCTGCTCGGAGTCGCTGAGACGACCGCGGTGGTGGGGGTCTCGTTCGGAGGGTTGCAGGCGATCGAGACTGCGATCGCGTTGCCGCATCTGGCACCCCGTCTGGTGCTGCACAACTGCGCGCCCTCGACCTACGCCTGGCCCGACAGCCGCCGGTGGGCCCTCGGCGGGCGTCTGGTCTTCTCCCCGACCATGGAAAGGCTGACCTGGCGCGGCGTCGCGCGCGTTGTTGCCTCGGACTCCGGCTTGCGCCGGATGGTCGCCAGCCTCTCGACGCGACCCGTCAGCGAGTGGTGGCACACCTGGTCGGAGCAGGACAAGCGCCACTGCAGGGAGATGTTCCTGCAGATGGGCTCCGGCGCGGGCTTCGTCAACGACCTTCGTCAGGGTCGACCCGATCGGGGGAGTGAACGACGTCTCGCACAGAATCACGTGGTGTGTCCCACGCTGGTGACCGGCTCCCGAGACGATGGCGGCGTCGACTTCAGGCACGCCCAGGACCTGGCCGCCACCATCGAGACCGCCACCCTCGTCGAGCTGCCCAGCCCGAGCCACCTGTTCTGGCTCGGACCAGAACGCAGCCAGGCTCAAGCAGCAGTCGACGAGTTCCTTTCGTCTTCGGGTTGAGTCGAGCACCTGGTGATCGAACCGGGTGGTTGCGGGTGTCAACCTCGTGTGCTGCGGGTACGCGCTCCTCGGCGCCGCAGCTGAAACGACACGTCGGCGTGGTCGGCCTGCTGTTCGCGAGCGTGGGCTCGATCATCGGCTCCTGGTGTACGCCGAGCTGGGGGTGATGTTCCCCCTCTCCAGTGGTGTCGTCTGTTCCCCCAGATGGCCTTCGGTCATCTCGCGAGCTTCACCTCAGGGTGGGTCACCTACGTCGCGGTGCCACGACTGCTTCGATCGAGGTGGAGGCGGCACTGCAGTACGGCACGAAGTACGCGCCGTTCACCACCGAGCACACCGTCAACGGGGAGGCGGTGCACACGCTGACCGCGCTGGGCTACGACGGCTGTGGTGCTGATGGCACTGTTCGTCGTGGTGAACCACTTCGGAGTGCGCTGGTTCGCGCGGATCCACAACGCACTCGTCTGGTGGAAGTTGTCCATCATCTTGCTGGTGATCATCTCCTTCTTCATCGCTGCCTTCCACGGCTCGAACCGGCGGCCGGGAACCTCGACGATCTCAGCTTCGCCGCGTCCGCGGGTCTGCTCCTGCTCCTCTCGGTGGGCCTTCACGTGATGGCCTACACCATGCGCCTGCCCGACGCCGAGGCGCAGGCGTCCGTGGATGAGACCGTTCACGAGGCAGCCGTGGAGGACAAGGAGCTCTCGCCCCCATCCCCGTAGGTGGTGTCAGGGGCGAGGTCTGCGAGGCTGGGCAGACCACCCCTGGGAGGAGACGGGATGCGCGCACGCGAGCTCGCTGAGGAGTTCCCGATCGTCAGTCTGGAGACCGATGCACTGACTGCGGCGCGCACCATGGGCGAGCAACGTCACCCCGGGCTGATCGTGTGTGACGGAGAAGGGCGGCCGCACACGGTGCTCCCCGGTTCCCAGGTCCTGCGGTTCATGCTCCCTCCGTACATCCAGGAGGACCCCGCCCTGGCCCGGGTCTATGACGAGCGCAAGTCCGATGAGCTGTTGACCAAGCTGTCCACCAGGAGCGTCCACGAGCTCTTGCCCAAGAGACAGGACCGAGACGAGCTGCCCGTGGTGGCTCCCGACGCCACCACCCTCGAGGTGGCGGCCGTGATGGCGCGGATGCACAGCCCGATCGTCGCGGTCGTCGACGACGCCGGACGGGTTCTCGGGGCGGTGACGGTGAGCCGGCTGTTCGAGGTCCTCTTCCCCGTGGACCCACCCGACTGATGCAGACCGTCCTCGTCGTCGTCGCATTCGTCGCGGCGTACGTCCTGATCGCCACCGAACGGATCCACCGGGTGGCAGCCGCGCTGATCGGCGCTGCCGCGATGGTGGTCATCGGGGTGGTCGACACCGAGGTCGCCTTCTTCAGCGAACGCACCGGCGTGGACTGGAACGTCATCTTCCTGCTGCTGGGGATGATGGTCATCGTCGGCGTGCTGCGCCAGACGGGCATCTTCGAGTACGTCGCGATCTGGTCGGCCAAACGGGCACGGGGACGGCCCTTCGCGATCATGGTGATGTTGATCGTCATCACCGCGGTCGCCTCAGCTCTGTTGGACAACGTGACCACGGTGCTGCTGGTGGCGCCGGTGACGCTGTTGGTGTGCGACCAGATCGACGCGCCCCCGGTGCCGTTCCTGATCGCCGAGGTGATGGCCTCCAACATCGGCGGCACCGCCACCCTGATCGGGGACCCACCCAACATCATCATCGCCTCGAAGTCCGGGCTCACCTTCAACGACTTCCTGTTCAACCTCGGACCGATCATCGTGATCCTGGTCGTGGTCCTGATCGGGTTGTGCCGGGTGATGTTCCGCTCGTCGTTCACCTTCCACCCGGAGTCGGTCGAGGCCCTGATGGCACTCGACGAGCGGGAGGCCATCACCGACCGTGCGCTGCTGGTGAAGTCCGCGGTGGTGCTCATTGCTGTGATGATCGGCTTCGTCAGTCATTCGCTGCTCGATCTCGAGCCGGCCATGGTGGCCCTGCTGGGAGCGGGAGCCCTGGTCGCCATCTCACGCTTGGACATCTCTGACTGCCTGGCCGACGTCGAGTGGGCGACGCTGGTGTTCTTCATGGGCCTGTTCGTGATGGTGGGTGCGCTCGTCGAGGTCGGGGTCATCGGCTCGCTCGCTCGCAGCGCCACCACCGCGGTCGATGGCCGGTACTTCCTCGCCTCCAGCGTGCTGCTGGGAGCCTCGGGACTCCTGTCCGGGATCGTGGACAACATCCCCTACGTCGCCACGATGGCCCCACTCGTCCAGGACCTCGTCCAGGCCGGCAACGGCGCGCCGGGAGCCGAGTCGGCCTGGTGGGCGCTGGCACTGGGATCCGACCTGGGCGGCAACGCGACCGCCGTGGGTGCGAGCGCCAACGTCGTCGTCATCGGGATCGCGGCTCGCAACGGCCATCCGATCAGCTTCTGGACCTTCACCAAGTACGGGTTGGTGGTCGCCACGACCACCATCGTGATCGCCTGGGCCTACGTCGCCCTCCGCTATTTCGCGCTCGCGGCCTGACTCGCCGACCTTGGCTCAGGCTGAGAAGGGGAAGTACTTCGTTCGACTGCTCGCGTTCCGTGGGGCTGGCAGTGGCTTCAACCATGGCTGGCGTCCCGTCGTGGTCGTCAGATCTTCGTCTGGCCGCCGGCTGGCGAGCGGCTGAGCGACTTCGCCCTGGGCCACAAGCGCAGACACGAGCTACGAAATGAGCAGAGGCTTGTGCACAGCCATGCAACTTTGTACAGTCTGACTCAACACGCGAAGTGAGCCCCATCACACAGAGAGCGAGGAGCGAGTGTCGGTCGCAGAACCGCAAGAGCGTGAGCGGACGCCTCTGAAGAGCTCCCGCGTGACGGTGTCGAAGGGACTCGTCACCATCGGTTCGGCCACGGTGCTGCTGTTCGTCATCAGCGCTCTCCTGGACCCAGCAGCCGTCTCGGCCACCTCCTTCTCCGGAATGCTGCCCGTCGCGGCCGTGCTCGCGATTGCCGGACTCGGCCAGATGCTCGTCGTCCAGCAGGGAGGCATCGACCTCTCGGTTGCCGGAGGGATCTCGCTGGCACTGGTGATCGTGACGCACGTCCCTGACGGCGACAGCTCGCGCCTGCTGCCGGCCATCCTGCTGGCAGTGGTGTTCGCGATAGCGGCAGGGGTCCTGAACGGCGTCCTCATCGGGGGTCTCGGGCTCAACGCGATCATCGCGACGCTGGGGACCAACGCCGTCCTCTACGGCATCAACCTCGGCATCTCGGGCGGACGCCCGCGGATCACCACCCGCGTGCTGGGCGACGTCGCCGGCGGCTCCACGCTCGGCATCCCGAACTCCATCTTCTTCGCTGCCGTGGCCCTCGCGGTCGTGTCGGCGGTCGTCAAGATGACCGTCAGCGGTCGACGCTTCGAGGCGATCGGCGCCAACCGGCGTGCAGCGAAGGCTGCCGGGCTGCGGGTCAGGACCTACCAGTCGCTGTGCTACGTCTGGGCCCAGCTGCTCTACTGCCTCGCTGGCATCCTGATCGCCGGCATCACCTCGCAACCGACCGCCTACGCAGGGGACACCTTCCTGCTCCCGTCGATCGCCGTCGTCGTGCTCGGAGGCACCTCGCTACTCGGCGGGCGCGGCTTCCCGCTGCCGACCGTGATCGCCGCGATCTTCCTGCAGCAGCTCATCCAGCTGGTGAGCGTGCTGGGCGTCTCGCCCGCGATCTCCCCCCTCGTCCAGGCAGCAGCGCTGGCGATCGGGATCTCGCTCTACACGCTCGACTGGCGCGCCATCTTCGCAACCGTGCTGCGGCGCTCGCCCGCACCGACGAGCGGCCAACCCGCATGACCAGGTTTTCGGCTTCGAGCCGGCACAGCGCGACACCCTCGTCGCGCTCAAACAAGAGGAGACAAGCATGAAATCTCGCACCAGGATCGCAGCGATCTGCGGATCGGTAGCGTCGGTGTCCATGGTCCTCGCCGGCTGTGGGAGCTCGGGGGGACAGGCCAACGGTCCGGGCGGAGACGTCACCCACGTCAAGGGAGCACCACTGTGGTGCGGGACCAAGAAGGTCGACCTGGCACTCCTGGACGGATACGGCGGCAACAGCTGGCGCCTCGTCACGACCGCCTCCGGCAAGGACGAGGCCAAGAAGTGCCCCAGCGTGACCAAGTTCAGGTACGCCGATGGCCAGGGCAACACCCAGAAGGCCATCTCCGACATCAAGGGGATGGTCTCCTCGGGCGTCGACGCCATGGTGGTCTTCCCCGACGCGGGCAAGGCGGTGCTGCCGGCCCTCACCAGCGCCTTCAAGGCCGGCGTGGTCACCGTTCCCTATCGTGTCGACCCGGGCGGAAAGGCCGGTGCCAACTATGACAAGTGGATCGGTGACGACTTCGCGAACGACGGCAACAACTGGGCTGCGTGGATCAAGAAGAACGTCCCCAACGGCGGCAACATCCTGTTCCTGGGCGGTCCGGCTGGCAACAGCCAGAGCACGACCGAGTACAAGGCGCTGCGCAAGAACCTCCCGGCGAGCTACAAGTTCATCGGCCAGACGCCCTTCCAGCCCACCAACTGGGACCCGACGCTGACCCAGCAGCTGCTCACGGCCGACATCGCGAAGTACCCCAAGATCGATGTGATCGTCTCCGACTTCGGGCCCACCCTGGTCAGCTCGTTGCCACTGTTCCCCAAGAGTGGGCGAGCGATCCCGGCCCTGGCCACCTCGGACGGCAACTCGCTGAGCTGCTTCTGGCAGGACAGCCAGGCCAAGAGCCCCTTCAAGATGCAGACCGTGGCGACCGGCAACGACAACGTCAGGCTCGCCGTCCAGTACGCCGTCGCCAAGGCCACCGGAGGGAAGATCCCCACAGCCGACTCCTTCAAGGGCCCGGTCTTCGAGGACTCGGTCGGCAAGAAGCCGAACGGCGTGCAGTGCAAGAAGGACCTTCCCGGCGACGTCTACCTCTCCGCGGAGATGCCCGGTGAGGAGCAGGCCAAGCTCGGCAAGTAGCCAACGAGACGCAGCCTCGCGCTCGGGGTCGACGCACACCACACGTTGACCCCGAGCAGAGCGGATTCGAGAGAACCCATGCAAAGGACCGCAGTGACCCAGGAGAACCTCGACACGCACGGCCACCGTGAGGAGGCCGCCCGAGCCACCCTCGAGATGTCCCACATCTCCAAGCGGTACGGCGGCGTCGCTGCGCTGACCGACGTGTCGGTGCAGATCCTCCCGGGCGAGGTGCACGCGATCCTCGGTGAGAACGGCGCCGGCAAGTCCACCTTGATGAACATCGCGACGGGCACCACCCATCCCGACGGGGGGTCGATGTCGGTGCTGGGCGACGAGGTGACCTCGTTGAACCCTCGGACGGCCTCGTCGCTGGGCATCGCCATCGTGCACCAGCACCCGGCCGTCCTGCCTGACCTGACCGTCCTGGAGAACCTCCAGGTCGCCCTTCCGCGCTCGGTCTTCGCGGGTCGGCCGGACAAGAAGACAGCGCAGGCCCTCCTCGACGGCGTCGGCCTCCAGGTCCATCTCAGCGATCGGGTGGAGTCGCTGACCCTGGCCGAGAAGCACCTGCTCGAGATCGCCAAGGCGTTCGCGGTCGAGCCCAAGCTGCTCATCCTCGACGAGCCGACAGCGCCGCTCGGCGCAGACGCGGCGGACCTGCTGTTCCGGCTGGTCCGCGAGGCCGTGGCGGCGGGGACCTCGGTCGTCTACATCACCCACCGCCTGGCAGAGGTGCGCGAGCTCGCGCACCGCGTGACCGTCCTGCGAGACGGTCGGGTCCGGGGGACCTCGCTGGTCGACGACATCTCCGACTCGGAGCTGCTCGCGCTCATCGTCGGGCGCCAGCTCGACTCGACCTTCCCCGACAAGCACACGGCCGAGGCCTCCCTGAAACCCAACTTCGTGCTCGAGGACCTGTCGGGTCCGGGCTTCGTCTCGGTCTCCGCCTCGGCAACGCGTGGGGAGATCATCGGCGTGGCAGGCGTGGTCGGCAACGGCCAGAGCGAGCTCCTGCGGGCCCTCGCCGGGCTTGAGCAGTTCACCGGCGCCGTCACGATCGAGGGCACCGAGCTGTCCACGAACGACCTCCTGCACCGCAGCGCCTACATGCCCGCGGACCGCCATGCGGAGGGGCTGATGATGAGCCTCTCGGTGCGCGAGAACAGCGCCCTCTCGGCCCTGACCTCCTTCAAGTCCGGTCTGTTCCTCAACCGGCGCCGCGAGGTGGAGGACGTCCAGACCTCGTTGGGCTCGCTCTCGGTCCGGGCGCCCTCGCTGGATGCCCCGGTCTCCGCCCTCTCCGGGGGTAACCAGCAGAAGGTCGTGATCTCGCGTGCGCTGCTCTCCGACCCGCCGGTGCTGGTCGCGGACGAGCCGACGCAGGGGGTGGACGTCGGCGCGCGCGCCGAGATCTACGCGATCCTGCGCGAGGCGTCGTCGCGGGGGGTGCCCGTGATCGTCTCGTCATCGGACGCGAAGGAGCTCGAAGGTCTCTGCGACCAGGTGCTGGTGATGTCGCGCGGCCACGTGGTGGAGACGCTGGTCGGCGATGACGTGACCGAGGAACGTATCGTCTCGGCCGCGGTCACCTCCACCGCCGAGGTGGTGTCGGTGGCCGCTGCGCAACGCGAGGCCAGCGCGCCCGCCGTACGCCGCTTCATCCAGGGGGACTACACGCCGACCGTGCTCCTGCTGGTCGTGATGGTCGGACTCGCGGCGTACATCGCGCCCGGCAACGACCGCTACCTGTCCAGCTTCAACATCACCAACCTGCTCACCGCGGCCACGGCGATCGGACTGATCGCCCTGGGACAGAACATCGCCCTGCTCACCGGGGGCATCGACCTCTCGGTCGGGCCGCTGGCCGGGTTCCTCGTGGTGATCTCGTCCTTCTACGTCAACGACGGCAAGTCAGTGGGGCAGGTCGTCCTGGGCTGGTGCTGATGATCGCGGTCGCCGTGGCCGTCGGGCTGGTGAACGGGTCACTCATCCGCTTCGGGAAGTTCACACCGATCGCGGCGACGCTGACTCTCTACATCGCCCTCGGCGGGTTCGCCTTCCTGCTGAGGTCGACCCAGGGCGGCTACATCGGGCTGTCCTACCAGAACGCCGTGAACTACACGTTCGGACCCGATCCCGGCGGCGTTCATGGCCTTCGTCGCCCTGACCCTGGTGCTGGAGCTCTTCCTGCGGCGTCGACCCTGGGGCTGGCGGCTGCGCGCCGTGGGTTCCAAGCGAGGATGCGGCGCGCCGCATCGGGATCAGCATCAACCGCACGATCCTGATGGCCTACGTCGGCTCCTCGCTTGCTCGTGTTCCTCGGCGCTCTCATGCTGATGGGCCAGTACGGCATCGGTGACCCGTCCCAGGGCTCTGCCTTCACCCTGACCAGTGTCACTGCCGTCGTCCTGGGTGGGACCAGCCTGCTCGGTGGACGGGGGACCTTCGTCGGCACCATGGTCGGCGCCGTGCTGCTGCAGCAGCTCCTCAACGCCACGACCTTCCTCGGTCTGGGCTCCACCTCCCAGTACTACTTCCAGGGAGTCCTGATCCTCGTCGCCGCGGTGGTCTACACCCTGGCCCGGTCACGCCGCCAGAAGCGCACCTTGGTGACCTGATCGTCCGGGACCTGCGCAGCGCAGGCCCGCAGACGTCCATGACTTGTCGCCAGGCAGACAAGAAAGGCCCGAGAACCATGAGTACTGCAACCTTCGGCACGAATGCCGTCGACTGGGAGAGCCGGATCTCCTTCGACCGCCTGCGCACGGAACGGCTCGCCAGGCTGAAGAGCTCGCTCGAGGCCTCCGACCTCGGCGCGGTCCTGGCTTTCGACTTCTCCAACATCCGCTACATGTCCTCGACGCACATCGGCACGTGGGCGATGGACAAGATGATCCGGTTCTCGCTGCTCACCCGGAACTCGGACCCCATCGTGTGGGACTTCGGCTCTGCCGCGCGGCACCACCAGCTCTACAACCCCTGGTTGTCCACGACCACGGCAGAGATGGACGCCGACCCGCACGCGCCGCACCACGGCGCCGTACGTCCCGCGCCTCGAGTCCGGCGCCCGCGCCGGCATCTCGACCCTGCGAGGTGCCTTCAACCCCGACGCGGGGATCGCCGAGGAAGTGGCCCGGAAGATCAAGCGCGAGCTCGAGGAGTTCGGGCTGCTCGACGAGCCGCTCGGCGTCGACGTCATCGAGCTGCCGATCCTGTTCGCCCTGCAGCAGGCGGGCGTCGACGTCGTCGACGGCCAGCAGGTCTTCCTCAACGCCCGCTCGATCAAGACCGCGGACGAGATCTCGCTGCTCACCCAGGCTGCCTCGATGGTGGACGCGGCGTACGACCAGCTCTACGAGTTCCTGCGACCCGGGCGTGCGCGAGAACGAGACCGTCGGCCTGGTCTCCAAGGTGCTCTACGACCTCGGCTCGGAGTACGTCGAGGGCGTCAACGCCATCTCGGGCGAGCGTTGCTCCCCTCACCCGCACGTCTACTCCGACCGGATCATCCGGCCCGGGGACCCGGCGTTCTTCGACATCCTGCACAGCTACAACGGCTACCGGACCTGCTACTACCGCACCTTCGCGGTCGGCTCCGCCAGCCACGCGCAGCACGACGCCTACACCCGGGCGCGTGAGTACATGGACCGCGCCATCGCGTTGGTCAGGCCGGGCGCGACGACCGCGGACATCGTCAGCGTCTGGCCGACCGCCCAGGAGTTCGGCTTCCCCGACGAGGAGGCGGCGTTCGCGCTGCAGTACGGCCACGGCGTCG
This sequence comes from uncultured Actinomycetota bacterium, assembly GCA_963797525.1. GTDB lineage: Bacteria > Actinomycetota > Actinomycetes > Propionibacteriales > Nocardioidaceae > Marmoricola. The sequence continues at coordinate 26,881 of CAWCPT010000008.1, read as the reverse complement.
GGCTGTCGATCTGGGAGAAGCCGATCTTCTCGCGACTGGTCTCCCTCGATCATCCCGAGGTGCTCGAGGAGGGGATGTTCTTCGCGCTGGAGACCTACTGGCCCTCGGCCGACGGCATCGGGGCCGCACGCATCGAGGAGGAGCTCGTCGTGACCGCGACGGGGTGCGAGGTGGTCACCAAGTTCCCGGCCGAGGAGCTGCTGGTCGCCGGTCAGCGGTACTTCGCGGTGGGCGGGCAGCTGCCCGTGCTGCGCAGCTCGCAGTCCCACCTGAACACGGCGGCAGGACGTGGGGAGGAGACTCCCGGGTCTGCCGCCGGATCGACACCGGCGGACGCCTGATGCGGGCATCGGTCTACCACGGGGCGCACGACGTCCGGGTCGAGGACGTGCCCGAGCCCCAGCGCGGGGAGGGTGAGGTGCTGCTGCGCGTGCTGCGGAGCGGCATGTGCGGCACCGACGCCACCGAGTGGGCGAGCGGGCCCACGATGTTCCCGGTCGACCGGACGCACCCGGTCACCGCGCACTCCGGACCGATGGTGCTCGGCCACGAGTTCGTGGGCGAGGTGCTCGAGGCCCCGCCGGGTGGCGGCTTCGCGGTTGGCGACGTGGTGGCCTCAGGTGCCGGCATCTCGTGCGGGGAGTGCGAGCGCTGCCGCGAGGGGCGCACCAACCTCTGCTCGCGCTACTACACCCTTGGGCTGAACACCGCCGGCGGGATGGCCGAGCGGGTCTCGGTCCCCGAGCGCGTGCTGGCCCGGGTGCCCTCCTCGATGTCGGTCGACCGCGCCGGTCTTGCCCAGCCGATGGCCGTGGGGCTGCACGCTGCCCGTCGGTCGGGCGTGCAGCCCGGTGACCGCGTGGTGCTGATCGGGGCCGGTGCGATCGGCTCCTTCGTGCTCGCGGGCCTGCGCTCGCTGGCCGACGCCGACGTCACGGTCGTCGACTTCCCCGGCTCACGCCTGGATCGGGCGTCCCGGCTCGGCGCGACCCGCACGGTCGACGCCGGTCCCGGCGTGGACGAGCGGGTGCGCGAGGCCGTGGGCGGGGCCGCGATCGACGTCGTGATCGAGGCCAGTGGCGCGCCAGCTCAGCTCGAACACCGCCATCGACCTGGTGCGGCCCGGCGGGACGATCCTGCAGGTCGGTCTCCCGGCCGACCCAGCAGGAGGTCGAACGTGCACGCCCTGGTCATGCGCGAGATCTCTGTGGTCACGACCCTGGCGCACGTGTGTGCCGAGGACCTCGCGGCCTCGCTCGAGATCCTGGCCGGGACCGAGCTCGCGGACGAGCTGCTCGACTCGGTGCGGCCGCTCGAGGACCTCCCCGAGCAGCTCGAACGGTTGGCGACGGGACAGCTGGAGGGGAAGGTGCTCTTCGACCCCGCGCTGGAGCCCGCACCATGAGCCCGAACGCCCACCACACCCCTCCGAGATCGAAGGAGCTCAGCAGATGAGAGCAGCAGTCTTCCACGGCGACCACGACATCCGGGTCGAGGACGTGACCCCACCCGACGGGCCCGGGGCCGGGCGAGGTGCTGCTCCGGCCCAGCTGGTGCGGCATCTGTGGCACCGACCTGCACGAGTACGCCATGGGACCGATCGTGATCCCGTCCCAGCCACACCCGTTGAACGAGTCCCAGCTGCCCCAGATCCTCGGGCACGAGTTCTCCGCCGAGGTCCTCGAGGTGGGCAGTGACGTCACCGACATCCGCGTCGGCCAACGGGTCTCCGTGATGCCATTGCTCTTCTGCGGCCGGTGCTACTACTGCCGGCGCGGCCTGAACCACCTGTGCGTGTCGATGGCGTGCGTCGGCCTGAGCTTCGGCTGGGGCGGGATCGCCGAGCTGGCGGTCGTGCCCGCGAGCCACGTCAGCGTGCTTCCCGACGGGGTGTCGGACCTGCAGGGCGCGTTGGTCGAGCCGGCAGCAGTCGCGGCGTACGGCGTGGACACGGCGCAGGTGCGTCCCGGGGACACGGTGCTCGTCACCGGTGCCGGTCCGATCGGCGCCCTGGCGGCCCTGTACTCGTCGGCGGTCGGAGCCGACGTCGTCGTCTCCGAGGTGAACCCCGTCCGCGCGAAGCTGGCGCGCAGCCTGGGTGTGGGCGAGGTCCTCGATCCCTCCGAGGTCGACATCGTGGACTGGGTCAAGGAGCGCAACGACGGCATCGGCTTCGACGCGGTCATCGAGTGCTCGGGCAACGAGCGGGCGCTGCAGACGGCGATTGGGGCCGTCAGGTCCGCGGGCCGGATCTCGCAGACGGGCCTGCACACCAAGGCCGCCTCGATCGAGCCGATGGTCCTGGCCGAGCACGACATCACCCTGGCCGGCACCTGGTGCTACCCGGTGCACGACTGGCCCCGGATCATCGGGCTGATCTCCAGCGGGCGCTACCCGGTGGAGAGGGTCGTCACCGCCCAGATCGCGATGGCCGACGTCGTCGAGTCCGGATTCGAGACCCTGCTGTCGCCGACCGGCGACCAGGTGAAGGTCCTCGTCCAGGCCCGGTAAGACCCAGCCCACCAGTCCACGCAGCCCGTCACTGATCGAGGAGCACGAATGAAGGCACTGCAGTACCAGGAGCAGGGCGTGGCTACGGTCGCCGAGCTGGCGACCCCGCAGATCGCCGACGACGAGGTGCTCGTGGCTGCCCGGTCGGTGGGCGTGTGCCACAGCGACATCGACCTGCTCGAGGGGCGCTACATCATTCCCTTCTCCTACCCGCTGATCCCCGGCCACGAGTGGTCCGGAGAGGTGGTGGCCGTCGGGGAGAAGGCGGCCGGCTTCTCGGTGGGGGACCGGGTGGTGGGGGAGTGCGTGATCGGTGAGGACCACTTCGGGTTCTCGATCAGCGGGGCGGCGGCGGAGTTCTTCGTCGCCCGGCCCGAGTGGCTGCACCGGCTCCCGGACGAGCTGTCCTGGACGATGGGTGCGCTGGTCGAGCCGTTCAGCGTCGCGTACTACGCGTTGGTGCGCGCCGGTGGTGTCGACGCCAGTGACACTCGTCGTCGTGCTCGGCGCCGGACCGGTCGGTCTGGCCGTCGTCGCCGCCGCCAAGGCGATGGGCTCGGTCGTGGTCGTGGTCGAGCCGTCATCGGACCGCCGTGACGTCCGCGATGGCCCTGGGCGCCCACCACGCCGTCGACCCCGACGGCGTCGACGCGCTGCTGGCCGGGCTCAGCGGCGGGCGTGGCGCCGACGTCGTCGTCGAGGCCAGCGGCAGGCCGGATGTGATGGCTCGGGCCCTCGAGCTCGTCGCGTTCCAGGGTCGCGTGGCCTACATCGGCATCGACGTCGGCCAGGAGGCCCCGGCCAAGCTCGGCCTGATCCAGTCCAAGGAGCTCCGCATCACCGGCTCCATCGGCTCGCCCGGGGTGTGGCCGGAGACGCTTCGGTTCCTGGCCAACAGCGGCATCGACCTCACCTCGATCGTCACCCAGCGCTTCCCGGTCGAGGAGGCCGTGGAGGCGCTGGACGCGGCCCACCACCCGCGGACCACCATCAAGGCCCACATCGAGCTGACCGGACGAGCTCAGGGGATGACGCGCGCCTGGCGGTAGCGCTCGGCGTAGTCGAAGAAGCTGTCGCGGGTGTCCTTGGCGACGGTGAACCCGGCCTTGCGGCTCTTGTTCATGTCGGTGAGGACCTCGATGTTGCGGCCGAGGTCGCCGTCGGTGTGCCACCAGGAGGCCACCCGGGAGAGGTCGGGCTCGACCAGGTCGTGCTTGTCGGCGATGGCCCTCCACGTGTCCTCCATGCCGGCCATGGCGGCCTCGAGGGTGCGTGGCTCACCCTCGAACCCTTCCCACTCCAGGCCGAAGTACTCGGCGACCTGGGGCCACAGCCAGCGCCACCGGAACACGTCGCCGTTGGCGATGTTGAACGCCTGGTCCTGGCCACCCTCGTGCGTTCCGGCCCACAGGATCTGCTCGGCGAGCAGCTCCGGCGTCGGTGACGTCGGTGACGCCGTTCCACTGCGTCTCGGAGCCGGGGAAGACGAACGGCAGGCCCTGCTCCTTGCAGATGGTGGCGTAGGCGCACAGCGTCGCGACCATGTTCATCGCGTTGCCCGTGGCGAAGCCGAAGACGGTGTGGGCGCGGTGCACGCTCCAGGTGAAGCCGTTGCGCGCCGGCGGAGGCGAACAGCTCGTCCTCCTGGGCGTAGTAGAAGTTGGGCGAGTCCAGGCGCGGCTCCTCCTCGTGGAAGGGCGTGTCGGCCATCTCGCCGACGGCGTACGCCTCGAACGGGCCGAGGTAGTGCTTGAGCCCGGTCATCAGGGCGACGTGGCGCACCGACGCGGCCGGCTCCAGGGCGCCGAGCAGGTTGCGTACGGCGCCGCCGTTGACGGCGATGTTCTCCGCCTCGGTGTCCTGGCGCGTCCACGCGGTGATGGCGACGAGCTCGGGGGCGACCCCGTCGAGGGCCTTCGCCAGGGCTGCCGGGTCGGAGAGGTCGGCACGCACGGAGGTGACCCCGTCGACGACCTCGGTGCCGCTCCGGGACAGCCCGTAGGTCTCCCACCCGTCGGCGACGAGCGCGCTCGCCACCGCTTGACCGACGATGCCGGTCACGCCGACCACGAGGGCGCGGCCTCGACTCGTTCCTGATGTCACTGACTTCGCCCTTCGCTCGGTACTGCCATCGTGACAGTACTGTTTCGTGTAGGTGAACAGCAAGTCGCCACCGGCCGCCACCGGTCCGCTGAAAACCGCCGATCTGGGGGCTGTGGCCCGGCGTCACGCCGACGAACGTGCAGTGCTGCTAATCTTCCCTCGTCGCAAGGCGTGGGCCGGTGCAGGCGAGAAGAGCCTGACAGAACGGGCAGGGAGATCGAGTGGATCAATCTGGGTCAGCGGCTCAAGGACGTCAGGGTGAAGGCCGGGATGACCCTGCGCGAGCTCGCCCGACAGGCTGATGTGTCGCCGTCCCTGATCTCCCAGATCGAGAACGGCAAGTCGCAGCCGTCCGTCGCCACGCTCTACTCCTTCTCCCGGCTGCTCAACGTCTCGGTCGACGAGCTCTTCGACGAGCGCGGCCGCGTCCGCCGAGGCCGCCGTCGTCGCACCCGGCGGGCGCTCGGACGCCAACGGGCACGATGGATCCGATCCACGCCTGGCAGCCCTCCGAGTACTCCAACCGCGTCTCGGTCGTGCACCCCTCGCACCGTCCCCACCTGACGATGGCCGAGGGCGTCGTCTGGGAGCGCCTGGCCGCGACGCCCGAGCACGGCGTCAACTTCATGAAGATCGCCTACGCCCCGGGCGCCACGTCCACCGCCGGCGGCGACCTGATGACCCACGACGGCTACGAGTACGGCTACGTCCTCGCCGGCGAGGTGGAGGTCACCGTGGGTGACGAGGTCTTCACGCTGCACGCGGGCGAGTCGCTCGGCTTCGACTCCTCGATCCCGCACGTGCTGCGCAACCCCGGGCCGGAGCTGTTCGAGGGGATCTGGTTCGTGCACGGCCAGCGGCACTGAGTCTCGTCCCCCGACGCTCGGGGGCGGCCCTGCTGTCCCTTGACAGCGACTGAACAGACAGCCTACGTTCGCGTTCATTCACACTGCAACAAGTGCGAACGACGGGACGCACAGCCATGGACCTCGGCAACGGACTGGGTCACCTGTCCTACTCCACGCTCGTGCACGCCGGGGACACCTGGGCAGAGATGCGCGCGAGCCTCGAGACGTTCGTGCCCGCGGTCAAGCAGCGCGTGTGTCCCGACGGACGCGTTCGGCGTCTCGCTGCGGATCTCGGCCGCGTCCGCCCAGACCCTGACCGCAGCCCCGACGAGCGGGCCGCGCTCAAGGCGTTCCTGGACGACCACGACCTCTACGTCTACACCGTGAACGCGTTCCCCTACGGGCCGTTCAAGGGCGGACTCGGTGATGGAGCGCGTCTACGAGCCCGACTGGACCACCGACGAGCGGGTCACCTACACCAACCAGGTGGCCGACATCCTCGCCGAGATCTGTCCCGCAGGACGTCAGCCCCAGCATCCAGACCGCGCCGCTGGCGTTCAAGCCCAGCGTGGCCGACGCGGCGTACGTCGACCGGTTCACCAGCCAGCTCTTCGCGTGGTCGCCCACCTCGTCGGACCTCGAGGCCAGGACCGGTCGCCGGGTGAAGCTCGCGCTCGAGCCCGAGCCGGCCTGCTACCTGGAGACGACGCAGGAGACGGTCACCTACTTCACCGAGCGGGTGCACGCCGCGGCCGGGGTCCGGCGAGCTCGCCGCGCTCGGCGCAGCGTGCCGATGTCCGAGGCAGAGGGCCTGCTGCGTCGGCACCTCGGCGTCGTCTTCGACATCGGGCACCAGTCGGTGGGGTTCGAGGACATCGCGGCCTCGCTGACCCAGCTGGTCGATGCCGGCATACCGATCTTCAAGCTCCAGGAGGCGGCGGCGCTCTGGGTCGGAGCAGCTCACCCTCGAGCAGGTTCCCGCGCTGCGGGAGTTCACCGACACCATCTACCTCAGCCAGACCACGATGCGCCGCGACGGCGAGGAGCCGGTGAAGTACCTCAACCTCGGCGAGGCGCTCGACGCCTTCGAGACCGACCCCCGGCCGGCCGAGATCCGCACCCACTTCCACGTGCCGGTGTTCCTCGAGGAGCTCGGCCCGTTCCGCACCACCCGGTTCGCCGTGCAGGACGCGCTGCGGATGCACCGGGAGACACCGCTCTCGGACCACCTCGAGATCGAGACCTACACCTGGGACGTGCTGCCGGAGCACCTCAAGACCGGCGACATCACCGACTACGTCTCCCGCGAGCTGGAGTTCGTGCGCGACGAGCTGGTCGGCTGAGATGAGCCTGCTGGACGGTCCACGGATCGCGGTCGTCGGTACCGGTGCCAACGGAGCCGGCATCGGCGCCGACCTCACCCGTGCCGGGCACGACGTCACCTTCGTCGAGCAGTGGCCCGCCCACGTGGAGGCGATGCGTGCCCACGGCGTACGCGTGGAGATGCCGGGGGAGGTGCAGACGACGCCCGTGAACGCCGTACACCTCTGCGAGGTGGCGACACTGCGCCAGCCCTTCGACCTCGTGCTCGTCGTGGTGAAGGCCTACGACACCCGCTGGGCGTGTGAGCTGATCAAGCCGCTGGTCGCACCGGACGGGGTGGTGATCGGTCTGCAGAACGGCATGACGCTCGATGCCATGGCCGAGGTCATCGGCCCCGAGCGCACCCTGGCCAGCGTGATCGAGGTGTCCGCCAACATGTTCGTCCCCGGTGTGGTCGAGCGGCAGAGCCCTCCGTCGCGCTCCTGGTTCGCTGTCGGGGGCATCGACCCACGGGCGCACGCGCGTGCGGAGGAGGTGGCCACCGTCCTGCGGGCAGCGGGCACGGTGGAGGTCTCCGACGACATCCGGTCCTCGAAGTGGATGAAGCTCGTGGTGAACGCGGCGGAGCTGGTCCCCTCAGCCGTCCTCGACCTGCCGCTCGCCGACGCCGAGGCGCTGCCGGGCATGCGCGAGTTCATGCTCAGCGCCGGACGCGAGGCGGTGCAGACGGCGGTGGGCACCGGCAACCGGGTGCGGCCCATCTTCGGCCTCCAGGACGCGCGCGTGGCCGACCCCGCGGCGTACGTCGAGCAGCTCTTCGACCAGGTGCTGCACCACTTCACGCTGCCCGAGACGCGGACCACGGTGCTGCAGGACTGGATGAAGGGCCGCCGCAGCGAGGTGCGGGAGATCAACGGTCTCGTGGTCGACGAGCAGCGACGGCTGGGTGGGGTCGCTCCGGCCAACGCCGCGACGGTCGCGCTGGCGGCCCGGATCGAGGACGGTGCCCTCGAGGCGTCCCCGGACAACCTGTCGGAGCTTCTCGACCTTGCCGGAGCGGGTTGAGCCCTGGTCCAGGTCCGTCAGGGCGCCAGGACGGTGTCGAAGACCTCGGGGTGGGCGCGCAGCTCGACGCGGGTGCGCCGGATGTGCAGCTCCAGGATCCGTTCGGCCTCGTCGCCGTCACCGTCGCGCAGTGCCTGGATGAGCAGCCGGTGCTCGGCGTCGATGATCCAGGTGCGTGAGTCGCGTGCCAGGTGGGTGAAGGCGCGGCGGTAGTGCTGCGTGGTGTCCCAGAGCCGGCCGATGATGGAGGTCAGCTCGCGCGCCTCGTTGTGCCGGTACGTCGCCCAGTGCAGGGCGCGGTCCAGGACCAGGAACTCCTCGACGTCGGTCGAGGCCTCGATCCTCTCCTGCAGGTCGTCGAGCTCGGCCAGGTCGTCGGGGGTGAGCCGGGCATGCTCTCGCGCAGCAGCAGCGGCTCGAGGCGCTCCCGGATCTGGTAGTTGCGCTCGCAGTCGCGCTGGTCGAGCCGGGTGACCCAGGCGCCCTGGTTGGACTGCAGCGTGACCAGGCCGGCCGACTGCAGGATGCGCAGGGCCTCACGGACCGGGAGCCGGCTGGCGCTCAGCTCCTCGGCCAGGTCGTCCTGGCGGATCCGGGCCCCGGGCTTCAGCCCGCCGGAGAGGATCTGCTCGCGCACGTGGTCGGCGATGCGCTGGCTCGCGACCGTGGCGGGTGGCGCCGTGTCGTAGAGCTCGCTCACCTGGGCACCTGTCCGCCGTGCTGGTCGAAGGCCTTGCCGTGCGGGTAGGAGACTAGCTCGAACTGCATCCCCCAGGGAGACAGGAAGTAGATCCAGCGTTGCCCCTCGCTGGGGCCGCTGCTGGCCGTCGGCTCGCCGAGCACCTCGAGGCCCAGCTGGTGCAGGTGGGCGACGGCGGCATCGAGATCGTCGACGTAGAGGGCCACGTGGTGCCCGCCGACGTCGCTGTTCCGTGGCGGCGTGCGTTGCTGCTGCTCGGCCTCGTACTCGAAGACCTCGAAGATCGCCTGTCCGCCGAGACGGAAGAAGTGCAGGCGGCGCATCACGGTGCTGTCCGCGACGTTGAGGTGCTGGCTCATCCAGTCGTCGTCGTGGGCGAACGGGCCGAGCGTGTACATGTACTCGCACCCCAGGACGTCCACGAAGAACGCCCGCGCCTCGTCCAGGTCGGGCACCGTCACGCCGATGTGGTCGACCACGGTGATCCCCGGCAGGGGGCCGATCGCCGCAGCTGCAGGCTCGTTCATGGGTAGTCCTTCGGGTTGTAATGGATCCATTAGTCACCTAGATTGTGATCGGCGTCGCATCCATGACGCTACTACAGGCTCAGACTACGCACCCGTGAGTCTTCTATGGATCCAAAGTATGGAGAGGTGTCATGCCGAGGACGAAGAAGCTGGCTCCCGCCTCGCCCTGGGTCGAGCTGGCCACGACCAAGTCCGACTGGGACGCGTTGCCGGCGGCGGACCTCCGCCTGATGCTCGTGCAGACGCTGTGGATCCGGGTCTTCGAGGAGTTCGTCCTCGAGCTGGCCTCGGACGGCCTGGTGCACGGCCCGGCGCACTCGAGCATCGGTCAGGAAGGCGGAGCCGTCGGGTCGATACTCGACCTGGCCAGCACCGACTTCGTGAACGGCTCGCACCGCGGCCACCACCAGTTCCTCGCCAAGGCGTTCGGTCACGTGATGGAGCCTGCGGGTGATGGCGTCCCCGATCTGACGGACGAGGTGCACACCGTGCTCCGGCGCGCGCTGGCCGAGATCTGCGGCCTCGCTGAGGGCTTCTGCAAGGGGCGGGGCGGGTCGATGCACCTGCAGTGGCGCGAGGCCGGAGCGATGGGCACCAACGCGATTGTCGGCGGCGGCGTACCCCAGGCCCTGGGGTTCGCGTTCAACCAGCAGCGGTCGGGCACCGAGGCGGTCACGTTCACCTACTTCGGCGACGGCGCGGTCAACATCGGCTCGGTGCTGGAGTCGTTCAACCTGGCCGCCGCTCGTCAGCTCCCCGTCTGCTTCTTCATCGAGAACAACCTGTACGCCGTCTCCACGCCCCTCTCCACCTCCACGGCGGAGCCCCGGCTCTCGGCCCGCGGACTGGGCTTCGACATCCCCAGCTGGCGGGTGGACGGGATGGATCCGCTCGCGGTCAGGTTGGCCACGGACGCGGCGCTCGAGCACATGCGCTCCGGCCAGGGCCCGACGATCATCGAGGCCGAGGTCTACCGCTACTTCCACCAGAACGGCCCCTACCCCGGCAGCGCGTTCGGCTACCGGAGCAAGGACGAGGAGACGAGCTGGCGCGAGCGCGACCCCCTCGACCTGCTCCGACGGCACGTCGTACGCCGGGGCCTGATGAGCGAGGACGAGCTCGAGCAGAAGAAGCAGGAGATCACCGACGCCATGACCTCCATCGTGGCCGAGCTCTTCGAGCCGGTCCCCGACGGCAAGCCGGGCCAGCAGCAGGTCCGGGCCGACAAGTGGCCCGACCCGAGCTTCGTCGACATCGGCATCCGCGGTGACCTCAGCGAGCTGGAGGGGAGCCGCTACGAGGCGCAGGACACCTTCGACGGCGAGCTCGGCGACCGACGGTTCATCGACGTGGTCAGTGACGTGATGGGTCGTCGGATGGAGCTGGACGACTCGATCATCGTCCTGGGCGAGGACGTCGACGGGCTCAAGGGCGGCACCAACGGTGCCACCAAGGCTGCCTTGGCCAAGTTCCCCGAGCGCGTGCTCGGCACCCCGATCAGCGAGAACGCCTTCGCCGGCATGGGTGGCGGCATGGCCCTCGACGGTCGGTTCCGTCCGGTCGTGGAGTTCATGTACGCCGACTTCATGTGGGTCGCGGCGGACCAGATCTTCAACCAGATCGCCAAGGCGCGGCACATGTTCGGCGGCGAGAGTGCGGTGCCCCTGGTGCTGCGCAGCAAGCTGGCCGCGGGCACGGGCTACGGCTCCCAGCACTCGATGGACCCGGCGGGCGTGCTCACCACCGCCCCGGGGCTGCGCGTCGTGGCGCCCTCGAACCCGTTCGACTACGTGGGGCTGATGAACACCGCGCTCGCCTGCGACGACCCGGTCGTGGTGCTGGAGCACGTCGACCTCTACTCCAGCACGGGCCCCGGACCCGTGGAGGACCTGGACTACCTCCTGCCGGTCGGCAAGGCGGCCGTCCGCAGCGAGGGCGAGGACGTCACCGTCATCTCCTACCTCTCGATGGTCGGCCACTGCCTGGAGGCGCTGGAGCAGGTGCCCGAGGTCTCGGCCGACCTGATCGACCTGCGGTGGCTGGACCGGGCCTCGCTGGACTGGGAGACGATCACGGCCAGCGTGCAGAAGACGAACCGCGTCCTCATCGTCGAGCAGGGCGCCGTCGGGACCTCCTACGGCGGCTGGTTGTCGGACGAGATCCAACGCCGCCTCTTCGACTGGCTCGACGCCCCCGTCACCCGGGTCACGGGTGCAACCGCCTCGCCCAGCATCAGCAAGGTGCTCGAGCGCGCTGCCATCGCCCGCACCGAGGAGGTCGTCGAGGCACTGCGACGACTTCCCAGCTTCTGACCACCGACGGATCCGAGGAGAGCACCTATGGCCACGTTGTTACGAGTGCCTGAAGTCGCCGCCGGTGCGACGGAGGTCGTCCTGTCCGAGTGGTTGGTCGACGAGGGGAGCGAGGTCGAGTCCGGTGCCCCCGTGGTGGTGGTCGAGACCGAGAAGGCCGTCGTCGAGGTCGAGGCCGAAGCGGGCGGCACGGTGCTGCGTCGGCTGGCCGAGGCGAGCTCGTCGGTGGAGGTCGGATCTCCGCTGATGCTCGTGGGCTCGTCCTCGGAGTCCGGTGACATCGATGCCTTGCTGGCCGACCTGGGCGTGACCAGCGCGCCAGCCAGGCCGGCCCCCGAGCGGCGCGACGTCGAAGAAACGGAAACGTCAACGACTCCTGCTCCCGAGCGCGATCCGGGGTCGGGCTCCCCGGTGCCGGACGAGCCGAAGGCGGAGTCAGCAGCCACACCCGAAGACCGTCACCAGCCCGCGGCTCCAGCCGCGGAGCAGCCCCAACGCGATCGCATCTTCGCAACACCGCTCTCCAGGCGACTCCTGGCCGAGGCGGGGATCAGTGTGGAGTCGGTGACCGGTACCGGGCCCAACGGCCGGATCACCAAGAAGGACGCCCAGCAGGCGTGCGCAGACCAGGGGGACCCGTCCACGCCTCAGGAACCGGGATCCGGGACCAGCGAGTCACCTCCTGCAGCAAGGGCGTCGGCCGACGGCGCGACGTACACCGAGGTCGAGCACTCCAGGTTGCGTCGGGCAGTGGCCTCGCGCCTCAGCACGAGCAAGCAGACCGTCCCGCACTTCTACCTCAAGCGTGCCGTGCGCATCGACGCGCTGCTGCAGCTGCGAGCACAGCTCAACGACGTCTCACCACAGCGCATCTCCGTCAATGACCTCGTGGTGCGTGCGGTCGCGGTCGCGCACCAGGTCACCCCCGAGGCCAACGTGATCTGGACCGAGGACGCTTTGCGTCGATTCGAGTCGGTCGACATCGGAGTGGCCATCGCCTCCGAGAGGGGTCTCGTCACTCCTGTTGTCCGGGGCGTCGAGAGCACCACCCCGAGCGGGATCGCCCGACGCATCCGGGAGCTGGTCGAGCAGGCCGGCACCGGGAAGCTGCACCAACGTGATCTCGAGGGCGGCACCATCAGCGTCACGAACCTCGGGATGTACGGCGTCGACGAGTTCTCCGCAATCATCAACCCGCCGCAGTCAGCGATCCTGGCGGTCGGCGCGGGAGCCCCCCAACCCGTGGTGACCGACGGGATCATCGAGGTCGCCACATTGATGAACCTGGTGCTCTCGGTCGATCACCGCGCGATCGACGGAGCTGTGGCCGCACAGTGGATGGCCGAACTCGTTGCGGTCATCGAGGAACCGATGCGGCTGCTCACGTGAGTGCGACCACTCCCGAGGGACCGACATCGTGATCAGCGTCGCGTTCCTTGGGCTTGGACGGATGGGCAGGCCGATGGCGGCCAACCTGGTGCGCCGGGGTCACGACCTGGTCGTGTGGAACCGAACAGCCAGCACCGCAACAGCCTTCGTGTCCGAGCACGGCGGTAGGGCCGCACCCACTCCCAGTGAAGCTGTCCGCAACGCAGACGTGGTGATCTCGATGCTGGCTGACGACGATGCTCTCCTGGACACCTACCTCGGGTTCGGCGAAGGGCTGACCTCGCTGCGGGACGGGGCGCTTGTGGTCGACATGAGCACGATCTCGCCGGCGACCGTGGCGACCCTGTCGCATGCCTTGGCCAACCGAGAGATCGAGCTCGTCGATGCCCCCGTCTCCGGGAGCGTGGCTGCGGCTACTGCCGCCACCCTGACCATCATGGCCGGCGGAAACGCAGAGGCAGTGGAGCGGGCGCGGCCTGTGCTCTCCGACCTGGGAACACCGGTCCTGGCGCTCGGGCCCAGTGGATCGGGCAGCGCCATGAAGCTGGCGGTGAACGCAGTGCTGCACAGCCTCAACGGAGCAGTCTCAGAGGCCCTCGTCATGGCTGAACACGCAGGGATCGAGCGCTCGATGGCGTACCAGGTCTTCCTCGAGAGCGCGATCGCGGCTCCCTTCGTGCGTTACCGCCAGGAGTCCTTCGAGAACCCGAGCCAGGCACCAGTCGCGTTCCGTCTGGAGCTGGCGGCGAAAGACCTTCGTCTGGCCTTGGCTGCTGCCGACTCCGTGGGGGCGAACCTGCCTCAGACCAGGGCCAATCTCGAGCTCCTGATGAGGGCCGTGGCCGACGGTTTCGCGGATGCCGACGAGACCGCCCTGGCTGAGTACCTACGTCAGCAGAGCAGTCAGCGGCATGAATGAGCCCTGGGTAGACATGCCAGCCTCGGCGGTCGCACTCAGACGAGCACCATGCCACCGTCGATCATGAGCACTTGACCGGTGCAGTAGTCCGAGTCGGAAGACGCGAGGTACAGCGCCGTTCCGACGATGTCGCTCGGGGTGGCGACCCGGCCTCGCAGGATCCCCGCCGCGAAGTCCGCCATCGCCTGACCAGGCTGCTCGGCATCGCCGATCGCTAGCAGGTCTGTGTCCAGCTGGGACCACAGCGGGGTGTCAACTACTCCTGGGGCGAAGGCATTGCAGGTGATGTTGTGCTCGGCCAGCGCACGGGCGGCCGCTTGCGTCAGTGCGTTGACCGCGAACTTGCTGGCGCAGTACGGCGCGAAGCTCGGATAGCCCTGCCGGCCTGCGATCGAGGACGTGTTGATGATCTTCCCTGACCGCTGGGCCATCATCCGGCGAGCACCCTCCTGGATCCCGATCAAGGTGCCAAGTGCATTGACGTCCATGATCGAGTGCCAGTTGTCCTCGGTCACGTCCATGAACTGGAGCGGCTTGTTGAGGCCGGCGTTGTTGAACAGGACGTCGAGCCCCGAACTCTGTCGGACGAAGTCGTCGAAGGCCTGCACCACCTCGTCTCGTCGGCTCACATCTGCCTGGAGAGCAACCGCCTCGAGCCCGTCACCTCGCAGCTGCTCGACGGCATCCGCCGCAGCTTCGCCATCGAGGTCCAGGACCCCCACGAAGGCCCCCTCATGCGCGACCGCTTCTGCGATGGCTCGCCCCATACCGCGCGCAGCGCCAGTCACGAGGATCCGCTTGGCTTCGACGCGCCCTGCCATCCCCACTCCTTGCTGTTGCGGACGCCGATCATCACGATGTCCTGTGACACTAAACACTGTCAGCCAACTGGCGGAGAGGGGCTGTGTCAAGATCGAGCCGCTCCAGGGGTGAGATCGTGCGGACCAGGACGGTCGCCGGGCACTTCTGTACGCGGGGGGACTGGCACGAGCGTGGGTGCCCAACCCCATTCGACGAAATGCAAGAGATCGGAGCTCTCCACACCGGGGACAGCGTTGTCTTCGGAAGAACGCAACTGTGCGTCCGAACGTGGCAACGAGTCGTCCTCCGCTGAGCACTTCCCGCCTCCGTCCCGGGTTCGCCAACTCTCAGCGAGGCCTCAGGGCCTCGGCATGAGTGCCTCACTCCCAGCGAGCGCGAGCGCCAGCCCAGAAAGAGTGGTAAGTGTCACTGTACGGATCCTTCGCTGCCGGTGATAGTGGCGTGAGTCGGTCCATCTGGCCAGCATCCCTGTCAGGTACGGGTAGCCACAGAGGCACAGGTGACTCTCTTGTCGCAGAGGGATGCGTTGGCGAGCCCGCCGTGCCTCGCGGTGAAAGCAGAGGCTCATCCGTCGGTTTCTCCCGAGTGGATCTCACTAGACTCATCGCGCTGGCCAACATCGGAGGAGGAGTCCGTGGGACGACTCGACGAGCTCGACCTGTCGCTGGAGCTGCCGAAGAAGGAGGCGAAGAAGCGCCTGAAGCAGGAGCAGAAGCGACTGCTCGCCCACCGGCTGCGACTGGCCGGCCTTCGTGGGGACGAGATCGGTCCACCGGTCTGCATCGTCTTCGAGGGCTGGGACGCGTCCGGCAAGGGCGGCGCGATCAAGCGCCTCGTCAAGGAGCTCGACCCCCGGCATGTGCGCGTGCGATCCTTCTCCGCACCCACTGACGACGAGCAGCGACACCACTGGCTGTGGCGCTTCTGGCCGGTCTTGCCCGGGTGGGGAGGCATGGCTGTCTTCGACCGGTCCTGGTACGGCCGCGTGCTCGTCGAGCGCGTCGAGGGATTCGCCGAGCACGACGCCTGGCAACGGGCCTTCACCGAGATCCGCGAGTTCGAGTCCATGCTCGTTGCCGAAGGCACGATCCTGGTCAAGTTCTGGGTGCACATCTCAGACGAAGAGCAACTGCGTCGCTTCAAGGCCCGCAAGAAGGACTCCTTGAAGTCCTGGAAGCTCACCGACGAGGACTGGCGCAACCGCGAGAAGCGAGACGCCTACACCGAGGCCGTGGAGGACATGCTCGACCGGACCAGCACCTCACAATCGCCGTGGCACCTGATCGAGGGCGACTCGAAGCGGTTCGCGAGGCTGCGCGTGGTCGAGACGGTCAACCAGGCCATCGAAGCGGCCATCGGTGGCGGCAAGAACGCAACGGGGCCCTAAGTGTCACGTGCGACCCGTATCTGGCTGGTGCTGGGGGCGGTAATCCTCATCGCAGCGGTGATCGCCGTCGTGATCTTCGGCGGCGGCAGCGGACCGGGTACGGGCGGGGGCTACTGAAGCTCATTTGCTCGCGGCGATGAGCGCGGGCTGGCCCCCTGGCGCGCAACGGTTCTGTCTCCACTTGCGGAACGCCCTCACACCAAAGATGTCCGCAGACATGTAGCACCCGCGGCGCTGTGGCCCGGAGGTGCTCAAGGCTCTGTGGCTGCCGGAAGCGGGTATCCGGTCCCACCGTCTACTGCACATCGTGTCTCCCGTGATGAAGAGCACGCGAAGTCGACATGACCTCGGTGAATCGGAGCTAGTTGAGTCGACGGAAGCGGAATCACGACGTCTAGCTGGTGACGTCCTTCCCGGCGAACCGGGCCCAGGCCGCGAACCCGAAGACGATGGCGTAGGCGACAGCGACGTAACAACCCTGCTGAACGCCGTCCCACGCGATCGGGGACCGGAGGAGGTCGCCGAAGGCGAACCAGTGGTGGGTGACCAGGAAGGGGTGCAGCCAGCTGATCTGCGGGATGGTGTCCGCGATGAAGCTCGCGGTGCTGAAGATGACCACGGCGATCGTCGCCCCGATGGGCTGCTCGGTCAGCGTCGAGATGAACAAGCCCACGGCGCCGAGGGACGCGAGGCAGATGCTGAGGTAGAGGGAGGCCGCGAGGACGCGGACCAGTCCCTCGCCGAACCCGATCTGGGTCCCGGAGAGAAGAGTCATGTCCCCGCCGCCGAACAGCGCGAGACCCATCACGATCCCGGTCACGGTGACCGTCAGTGTCGCGGCGACCGAGAAGATCACGATCGCGAGGTACTTCACGGCCAGCAGGCGCGCGCGATGGACGGGGACGGTCAGCAGGTAGCGCAGGGTGCCGACGTTGGCCTCGCCGGCCACGGAGTCCCCCGAGATCACGGCCACTGCCAGCGGCAGGAACAGTCCGAGCTCGATGGTCAGGGAGGCGAGGGCGACGAACAGGCCGTTCTCGGTGATGGAGCCGAAGAAGTCCGGACCGTCGTCCCCGGGACCGGGGGAGGAGACCTTGACCGCGATCGAGATCAGCACGGGCACCGCGGCCAGCACGAGCAAGCCGGCCTGGTTGCGACGCCGGCCGAAGATCAGCCGGAGCTCGGAGCGCAGGAACCTGGTCGAGACGCGGCGCGGACGCCAGGTCTCGACGCTCTCAGCCACTGACATCGAATCCCTCCCCGGTGAGTGAGACGAAGACGTCCTCGAGGGACGGCGCGCCGACGCGGAAGCCGAGGACGGCCACTCCCTGATGGACGCACGCGGCGACGATCTTGTCCGGCGCGACCTCGCCCAGGGAGCCGGTGGTGGTCGTGCCGCTCACGCGCACGTCCAGCAGCCCGAGCTCACGCAAGATGCGGCCCACCTCGTGCGGCTGGTCGCTCTCGACGACCGCCTCCTGCTGGGTCAGGGCCCTGACCTCGGAGCTGGAGCCCTGGGCTACGAGGCTGCCCGCGTGCATGACTCCGAGGTGGCTGCACATCTGCTCGACCTCGGAGAGCAGGTGGCTGGACACCAGGACGGTGACGCCGTCCGCGGCCAAAGAGCCGATCAGGGTCCGCACCTCCCGGGTGCCCTGGGGGTCGAGCCCGTTGGTGGGCTCGTCGAGCACGAGCAGGTCGCGTGGCCGCAGCAGCGCGCTCGCGATGGCGAGCCGCTGGCGCATGCCCAGGGAGTAGGCGCGGTAGCGCTTGGTGGCTGCGACCAGCAGGCCCACCCGGTCCAGGGCGCCGTCGATCCGGGCTCGCGCCGTGCGGGGGTCGGTCGTGCGGTCCGCTGCCTCGAGCCTGGCCAGGTTGGCGCGGCCCGACAGGTAGGGGTGGAACGCCGGGCCCTCGACCAGGGCCCCGACCCGAGCGAGCACGTCGGGTCCCTCGCCCGGCATCTCGCGGCCGAGCAGCTCGACGTTCCCCGCCGTGGGAGTGACCAGGCCCAGGAGCATCCGCACCGTGGTGGTCTTGCCGGAGCCGTTCGGGCCGAGGAAGCCGTAGACGGCGCCGGTGGGGACGCACAGGTCCAGCGAGTCGACTGCGACCTGGCGTCCGAACCGTTTGGTCAGGCCGGAGGTGGCGACGGCGACTTCTGACATCAGTCGGCCAGTGCGGCGTACAGCGCCTCAGGGGCCACCGCCCCCACGACCACCCGGCCGTCGTCGGTGACGAGCGCGGAGAACAGCGTGCCCCGCAACAGGTGTCCCGAGCCCCACGTGCCGCTGACCTCGGGCAGCATCTTGAGCATCGTGGGCAGCTGCCCGGATCCGGAGGTCGCGTCGGCAGGCAGCTGGGCGACGGCGACGGACGTCCAGCCCTTGCCGACGATCTTCGGTTCCTGCCCGGCGCCGGCCTTGTCCGTGTGCTTCGGGAGTCCCTGGTCGCGCCCGGCCGACTCACCGGGGGTCTTGGTGCTCGACCCCTCGGTCACCTTGGTGCCCGGGGGCGGGTTGAACGTGAACACCGAGGGTGCCGGCGTCGAGGGGTCGAAGGAGGTGAAGCCCACCTCGAACGAGGGGTCCTGGGTGTCCTTGGCGAACACTCGGACGCGTGTCGGGACGTGGGTCTTCCCGTCGATGGCGATGTGCACCGACTCCACGAGCGACCCGGAGTCCTTGGGCTGCAGCACGAGCTCGTACGCCGTGCGGCCGGCGACCGTTGCGGTGCCGTCGGTGCTCACCTCTGTCGTGGGCGAGATCGCCGAGAGGGCCGCGTCAGCTGCCTTCTGCGGCGTCATCGGCGCGCCGTCCGCGAGCTTCTCGGGAGCGTCCTCCTGCGTGAGGGCCACCTCGCGGTGCGTCGCGCTCTTGTCGGAGCTCGACCAGGTCCACAGGTCGGTGCCGTTGCGCACGAAGTCGGACTCGCCCAGCGAACCGAGCAGCGCGACCCGGACCTTGTTCGGGCCGGCGTACCACAGCCGCAGCGTGTGCGATCCGGAGACGAGCGACGCCATGTCGGAGCTGCCGGCGCCGCCGACACCGGGAAGGCTCGGCAGGCCGAGGTCGGCGTTCTGCACGATGGTGCCCGAGAGGCCGTCGAGCTTCGCCTTCTGGACGTCGACCAGGAGCTGGGCGGGGGTGCGCTCGGGCAGCCCGTCGCGAGCGCTCGCGGCGAGCAGACCGATCGTCGATCCGCCCGCGGCGAGCAGGACAGCGGCGACCGCGGGGACGAGCCATCGAAGGGAGGAACGGCGGGTGAGGATGCTCATGGCTCAAGAGTGCACGAGGGTCGCTGTGAGATCGCTGAGAGCCTGTGGGTCCGCTCAGCCCGGCATGCGAGTCTGGGCGCATGCGGCTCCTGCTCGTCGACGACGAACGGCGCCTCGCCCATGCCCTGCGCCGTGGTCTCACCGACGACGGCTTCATCGTCGAGCTGGCCGCCGACGGTGCCACGGGCCTCGAGCTCGCCCGTCACGGGGACTTCGATGCGGTCGTGCTCGACGTGATGCTGCCCCGACTCTCCGGGCTCGAGGTGGTCCGCACCCTTCGCCTGGAGGAGAACTGGGTGCCGGTCCTGATGCTCTCGGCCAGGACCGACGAGCACGACCAGGCGGACGGTCTCGACTACGGGGCGGACGACTACCTCACGAAGCCCTTCTCCTACGTCGTCCTGCTGGCCCGCCTGCGGGCGCTGCTGCGACGCTCGCCGCAGGCCCGGCCGCCGATCCTCTCGGCGGGTGACGTCACGCTCGACCCGAGCACGCGTGTGGTGACCGTGGGTGGCGAGACCGTGGCGTTGACTCCGCGTGAGCTCGGCCTGCTGGAGTACCTCCTGCGTCGTCCGGGGCAGGTGGTCACCAAGGTCGAGATCCTGGACCACGTCTGGGACTCCGCCGCCGACGTGAACCCCAACGCGGTCGAGGTCTATGTCGGCTACCTCCGTCGCAAGCTCGGACGTCGACTCGTCGAGACCGTGCGGGGTGCCGGGTACCGCCTCGAGACATGAGCCGGGCGCGAGGGTGGCAGCGGCTGAGCCTGCGAGCCCGACTCATCGTGATCGGCGTGCTCGGCGTTGCCGTGGCCCTCGCGGTCGGCAGCTTCGCCCTGTACGGCGTCCTGACCGTGGTCAGCTACCGCACCCTGGACAACGCGGGCGACGCCACGGCGGCGGAGGTGGCCGACCTGGTCGACCGGGACCGGCTTCCGGATCCGATCCCCGTGACCGGCAGCCAGATCGTGCAGGTCCTGGACTCCCGCAACCGCGTCGTGAGCGCCTCCGTGAACGGCGACCGGCTCACCGCGGTCGTCACCCCGGGGAGGCGCGGGCGGCCCTCGACGGAGAGCACCCCGAGGTCCCCGGGTCGAGGGTGGGCCTGGACTCGCCCCTGCGCGTCTCCGCTGTCGGCGCCAGAGCCTCCGGTGGGGCAGCTGCCGGTTCCAGTCGCACGGTGGTCGTGGCGCAACGGATCGACGACATCCAGGACAGCCAGCGGATCCTCCGAACGACCCTGCTGGTGACCTACCCGCTGCTGCTGGTGGTGCTCGCCGCCATCGCGTGGCGCGTCGTCGGGGCGGCGCTGCGTCCCGTCGAGAAGCTCCGGTCCACCGCGGAACGGATCTCGGGAACCGGCCAGGACGAGCGGCTGCCGGTCCCGGTGTCCCAGGACGAGGTGCACGACCTCGCCGTGACCCTGAACTCCATGCTCGATCGGCTCTCGGCCTCGCGAGCGCGCCAGGACGCCTTCGTGGCCGACGCGGCCCACGAGCTGCGCAGCCCGTTGAGCTCGATGCAGATCCAGCTCGAGGTCGCCGAACGCCGGGGGGAGGAGTCGGCGGAGGCCCGTGACCTCCAGGCGGAGGTCGCCCGGATGGCCTCGCTGGTGGAGGACCTGCTGGTGCTGGCGCGGATGGACGCAGAACCCTCTGCGAGCAGACCTCCCGGGCCCGTGGACCTGCGCGACGTGCTGCTGCGCCTGGTGGACCGACACGCCGGCGCCCGCGTCCCGGTCAGCGTGGGAGACCTGCCCGAGATGGTGCTGCTCGGTGACGCGGAAGCGCTCGGGCGGGCGTTCGGCAACCTCGCGGACAACGCCGTACGTCACGCGAGGAGTGCCGTGCGGATCGACGCGCACTCGACCGGCGGCCTCGTCGAGGTCCTGGTGAGCGACGACGGCACCGGGATCCCCGAGGCCGACCGGGAACGGGTCTTCGACCGCTTCACCCGGCTCGACGACGCGCGCGACCGTGACGCGGGCGGCAGTGGCCTCGGCCTCGCGATCGTGCGCGAGATCGTGCACCACGCCGGCGGGACGGTCGTCCTGGAGGAGGGCGAGACCGGTGGGCTCGTGGCCCGCGTGACGTTGCCGGTCTTCCCGCCGTCCGAGGTTCCGGACACTGCGCCGAGCACCTGACCGCCGGCTAGCGGAGCAGCTGGGTCGTGAGCGTCGCGTGCCACCAGTCCTCGAGCTCGTCAGGACTCCAGCCGTAGTCGCCGGTCGCCGTGCCGAAGCTCTCGAGGGACACCACGATCCCGAACGTGGCCACCGCCCGGTCGACGTCGATGCCCGGACGCCAGACCTTGCCGGGCCAGGACGAGAAGGCGGCCCGGCGCTGGCTGTCGCCGCGCCGTCGGCCCTCGTCGTACGCCGCTGCGAGCTCCGGGTGCTGGCGCCCGCCCTCCGCCAGGACGCGGAGCACGTCGCCCGCGCTCTCGTAGAGCCGACGGTCGAAGCCGACGAACGCCCGCAGCTGCCCGGCCGGGTCACCGGCACGCTCCTTCAGCTCGGCGACGGCCCGCTGGACGTTGGCGCCTTGCTCGGCCGCGTCGATGAGCGAGGTCGCCAGCCCGGCCTTGGTGCCGTAGACGCTGTAGACCGTCGCCTCGGAGACACCGGCACCGTCGGCGACCGAGCGGACGGTGGTGCCCGACCAGCCCTTCTCGAGGAACCGGAGGCGAGCGGAGGCCGCGATCAGGTCGCGGGTGCGCTCCGCCTGCTGCTCACGCAGCTCGGAGCGATAGGTGCGGGACGGACTCACGAGAAGACACTGTACAGGTTCGATGAGTTGCTCTATATTCACTGAGTATTACTTGAATGAATCATCGAACACTCGACGAAAGGCTTGATCATGACCATCGCCAACCTCCGCAACGCCCCCCGCACCACGGACCCCCGGGCGGTGGCCCTCGAGGTGCTGCGGCGCCTCGAGGCCGCCTGGAACGACGCCGACGGGGAGGCCTTCGGCAGCGTCTTCGCGCCGGACGCGTCGTTCGTGAACATCCGGGGGGAGCACATCGTCGACGCCGCCGCGATCGGCGCGGGGCACGCCGGGATCTTCAGCACCATCTATGCCGGGAGCGTCAACCGGATGGAGCTGGTCCGGTCCGCTGAGATCTCCGAGGGCGTCGTCCTGGCGGTCTCGGTCAACACGTTGGACTGCCCCTCGGGCCCGCTGGCCGGCGTGCACCGGGCGACGTCGACGATCATCATCGACACCGCCTCCGACGCCACGGGAGGGGTGCAGGTCGTGTCCAGCCACAACACCCTCGTGGTGGGGTGAGCGGCCACCGGCACCAGTCGACCGGGGCCGGGGGACTGCACTGCCCCCTTTGCGGGTACGCAGGGGCATGCGCATCTTCTTCACCGGTGGCAGCGGCAAGGCCGGCAGGCACGTCGCACCCCACCTCGCCGAGCAGGGCCACCAGGTCACCAACGCCGACCTGGTCCCGCTGGAGCATCCGGCGGTCACCGACCTCCGGGTCGACCTCACCGATGCCGGTGAGACCTACTCGGCGCTCGCCGGGCTGGCGACCATGGACGAGCTCGACCTGCCCGAGACGCCGTCGTACGACGCCGTCGTGCACTTCGCCGCGGTCCCGGCGATCCTCCTCACGTCGGACGCCGCGACGTACGCGACGAACGTGCTGAGCACCTACAACGTGCTCGAGGCCGCGACCCGTCTGGGGGTCCGCAAGGTCGTGTTCGCCTCGTCGGAGACGACGTACGGGATCTGCTTCGCCCAGGGTGAGCGGCGTCCGCTCTACGTGCCGGTCGACGAGGAGCACCCGGTCGTCCCGGAGGACGCCTACGCGATGTCGAAGGTGGCAGGCGAGGTGACCGCCCGCTCCTTCCAGGCGCGCACCGGTGCGGACGTCTACGGCCTGCGGATCAACAACGTCATCGAGCCGCACGAGTACACCGAGATGTTCCCCGCCTTCCTGTCCGACCCGTCGCTGCGGCGCCGCAACGTCTTCGCCTACATCGACGCGCGCGACCTGGGGCAGATGGTGCAGCGTTGCCTGGAGACCGATGGTCTGGGCTACGAGGTCTTCAACGTCGCCAACGCCGACATGTCCGTCGCCGCGACGACGCAGGAGATCCGGGACCGCTTCTACGACGACGTGGAGGTACGCCGGGAGATGGATCGCGACGAGACGTTCTACGCCATCGACAAGGCGCGCGACCTCCTCGGCTACGCCCCACGTCATTCCTGGCGAGACGTGCTGACCGACCCGCACGGCTGAGGCCACACGGCGCCCAGCAGGGCGAACGATGATGACGGGACGTGCGCCCTGGTAGGTGCGATGGTCCTCACGGTCGACCCCGTGGCATGGGTGCGGTCCCAGATGGCGTTCACGTGTGCTGTCTGGCTCAGCGAACGCGGCTTGGGTCAGTACGAGCCTCGATGTGCGACGTGCGTTGACCGGCGTGGGTCAGCGGTAGAGGATGACAGAGGCGTTGGCGAAGAGCTGGTTCAGCTGGTCGAAAGCGGTATCGCTGAGGCGTCTCAGGCTCCAGACCTCGGTTTGAGTTCGTCTGCGATCAGGCACCTGCCTGGGCGTGGACGACCAGTGTGGATGTCGGGCGTGGTGATGCGGGGAGCTGCTAGGCGCAAGCTGGCTCAACCTCGCCGCCATCTCGGGCAAAGGAGTGTCCCAGGGGTGAAGGAGGATCCAGTGACGTGTGCTCGCGCGCAGGCGTTGACCTCAGACTCAGCCCCGGCATCGGAGAGGTCGCTTGGTCGTGGTCTGCGTCAGTCTGCACAGGGGACGGTTGCCCGTGCCCGGCTCGTGAGCCTCTTGCTCGCGTCGGAGGAGCCGGTGGTCTCGGTGGTGGCGCCCCCCGGTTACGGGAAGTCGACGTTGCTCACGCAGTGGGCCGAGCGTGCAGGGCCTCGCACCGCTTGGGTTTCGTGCGACAGGACCCACGACGACCCTGTCTTCTTGTATTCGGCGGTCGTCACGGCCCTCGGCCTGGTCGAGCCGCCGGACATGTCCCCCACCCGGCATGTCAGCGAAGACCCCGGGCAACTGGGACGTCATCTGGCAGACGTGATCGGTGGGTTCACCCAACCCGTCACGCTGGTGTTCGACCAGCTGGAGGCCGTCTCCAGCCCGAAAGGGCGCAGGCTGGTTGCCGCCCTGGCGATGGGGTTGCCCCCGGGATCGCGGATGGTCTGGGCTTCGCGAGAGCAGGTGCCGTTTTCGCTGGCCCGGCTGAGGGTTCAACGTCGCGTCCTGGAGCTGGGCGGACATGATCTCGCCATGTCTCCAAGCGAGGCGTCGCTCCTGTTCAGTGCGTCTGGCGTTGAGCTCACCGAGGAGGAGACACGTCGACTGGTCTCTCAGACCGAGGGATGGCCGGCGGCGCTCTACCTCGCCTCTTTGGGGATCCGGGCGGTTGATGGGTCAGCGGACAGGGGGATCAGTGGGGAAGACCGGCTGATTCGCGAGTACCTGCGCTCAGAGATGCTGGACCGCATTCCTCGGACAACTGTGGAGTTTCTCCTGCGGACATCAGTTCTGGAGAAGGTGAACGCTGAGCTGGGCGAGGCTGTCGGTGACCGTGGGGATGCGGCCGTACTGCTCGAACGTCTGCGGAGCCGGAATGTCTTGGTGGAGTCGCTGGACCCTCGGGGTGAGTGGTATCGCTACCACCCTCTGTTCCGTCAGATGCTCGCCGCCGAGCTGCGCCAGGACCGTCCCGAGCTCATCCCGGAGCTGCACACACGCGCCGTGGACTGTTTCGAGGCCGGAGGCGACCTCGAGTCGGCTATCGATCACGCTCATCTCGCCGGTGACGTGGATCGGTTCGGGCGCCTGGTGCTGGAAGCCATGCAGCCGGTCTGGGCGAGTGGTCGCGTCGACATCGTGGAGCGGTGGATGGGTCGGCTCGGACACCGAGCGCCCGCGGCCCACACCCCGGGGATGATCGCCCACGGAGCCTTGATCTTCGCCCTGCTCGGACGACCGGGCGACGCCGAGCGGTGGGCCGCGGTGGCTGAAGGTCTGCCCGCCACTGGAACACTGGCGGAAGGAAGCACAGTCGCGGCGACGATGGCCTACTTGCGAGCGAACCTGTGCCGCGAAGGGCCTGCCGTGATGCGCAGCGACGCCGCGCAGGCACTCGAAGGCCTCAGCGTCACCAGCCCCTACCGCGCCACCATGCTCCACACCCAGGGACTGGCCGCCATGCTCGAAGGAGATCTCGACGAAGCCGATGCATCCTTCGCTCATGCCTACGACGTGGCGGTCAGTATCGACACGCCCCCGGTTGCGGCGCTTGTCCTGACCGAGCAGTTCCTGGTCGCACTCGAAGGTGATGAGTGGACGGCTGCCAACTCCCTGATCAAACGGTCACTGGAGATCGTCAGCCGAGGAGAGTTCGACGAGTACTGGACCAGCGCCCTGGTCTACGCCGCTGCCGCCCACGCTGCAGTCCATCGCGGGGACTTGTCCGAAACACGTCAGTACCTGACCAGGGCCACCCACCTGCGTCCACTGCTCACCTGTGCCCTACCGGTCGTCTCCGTCCAAACCCTCCTCGAACTGGCTCGCACCTACCTCGCCCTGATGGATGCCGAGGGTGTGCGGGACGTTCTGGGCCAGGTACGCGCCATCCTGCAGCAGCGCCCAGAGCTCGGAACGCTCGTGACCGCCACTCACGAGCTCGAAGAGCGTGCCAGCCAGATCACCAACGCCGCTCGCTTCGCTGCCCCATCGCTGACCGCTGCCGAGCTGCGGCTGGTTCCGCTGCTGCCCACGCGCATGACCATGGCTGAGATCGGTGAGTCGCTCTTCCTGTCCCGCAACACCGTCAAGACCCAGGTGATCTCGGTGTACCGCAAGCTGGGCGTCTCGTCCCGCAACGAGGCAGTCGAGAGGCTGCTGGAGCTCGGTTCCCTCTAGCTGCCGGAGCGACGCCGCTGATCGGAGCGGCAGCTCTCGGTCAGGATGCGGGTCGCGTGCGGAACAATGGCGGCAGGTAGCGCACCATCAGCGTGGACCAGGTCAGGTGGGTCAACAGTGGCGCCTGCAGTCCACCTGACGCCCGGCGCTGAAGCGCAAACAGGCTGCCCATCAGGACCGCCGCCAGCACCAGCGACGGGTTCCGGGTGGTCGTCGTCGCGAGGGCGTAGATGCCGGTCGAGGCGATCGCGGCCTCGTGGGAGGGGAGCGCGGCGTACAGCGCGCCCCGGAAGAAGATCTCCTCACCGACCCCGTTGGCGTACGTCGTGAGCAGCACCAGCGGCATGGTGCCTTCCTCGGCGAACTGCAGGATCGAGCTGATCGCCCGCTCGGCGAAGGGGATCTGCCGCGCCACCAGAGCGCCGGCATAGAAGACGCCGAATGCCCCGGCGCCCGTGGCGACAGGCGTGATCCACGGTCGTCGCAGACGTCGCTCATGGTCCTCGATCCATCCGCGGTGCAGCGGACCCGACGCCAGACCGCCCAACGACCAGGCTGCGGCCGTTCCGAGAGTCAGCGCGTAGAAGGGCTTGCTGTCCGGCTCGGTCGACAGCGAGACCCCGAGCATGCTCGCGCCGACGACGGATGTCACGGCGACGACCTTGCGACGGCGGGCGACCACCGCGGGGGACTCGCGCTGCTCGCCGACGACGTGGGTGATGGGCATCGGCAGCCAGCCGTCGACAGCGCGGCGCAGTCGATTCCAGGACGTCATGTCACA
>CAWCPT010000007.1:0-120928 GCA_963797525.1 uncultured Actinomycetota bacterium | reverse complement strand
GAAGTAGAGCCCGCCGAGGTCGGTCACCACCCGCCCCCCACCGGCCCAGCCGGTAGGAGTCGGTCACGTAGGTGTAGAAGGCCGGCCAGACGAGGTAGATCCCCGCACCCGTCGCACCGGGCGTTGCGCCACCACGACGCGCGCCGGCGGCGTGCCCGAACTCGTGGAAGCCGGCGGAGAAGACGGTCACCACGATGACGAGGATCGGCGGTCCCCGGGCTTGTCGAACGCCTCGTACGTCGCCGAGGCCAACCCCTTGCGGAACAGCACCCGCCAGCACGACAACCAGCGCGATCAGCACCGGGACCACCACGACAGGGTGGAACAACCGCGCAAAGGGTGTCGTCAGGCGGCGTTGCCGGTCGGGATCGGTGACGGCGTACTTGAAGCGGAGCGCGAGCAGCGGGTTCGACTTCGCCACC
Source organism: uncultured Actinomycetota bacterium (assembly GCA_963797525.1). Taxonomy (GTDB): domain Bacteria; phylum Actinomycetota; class Actinomycetes; order Propionibacteriales; family Nocardioidaceae; genus Marmoricola. Next base: position 120,506 of record CAWCPT010000007.1, on the reverse strand, counting down.
TCGGGCGCCGTGCCGTCCGGCCCCGTGACGAGCCCGACAGGACGCAACCGCTCGTCGACCAGGGTGCGGACGTTTTCACCCGACACGGGCTTGCCGTAGGAGCCGCTGACGGCGGCACCGATCTCGTCGAAGGACCGGGTACTGTCGATGGCCGCGAGCACGAGGTACAGCAGCGGAGTCAGCTGGATCGTCTGGCCGTCACCGCGCCGTGCCAGTGCCGGCGGTCTGCGGTAGCCCGACCCCTTCATCTCACCGATCAGCTGGACCCCGTCGACACGCGCGGGAACGTCACGCGCCGGCGTGTCCGGCGGGAGCGTCATCGGGTGGGCACTACTGCTCGATGTCGGAAGCTGGTCCGAGCCGCCTCGGCAGAGCCGGTGATGTCCTGGTTGATGATCGCATCCTGCTGCGAGACCGCGACGGCGTCGCTGTGCACGCTGCCGACGTTCGCACCCACAGCGGCGTCGATCGGAGCGGCCACGTTGGCGTTGGCTGCCACTGCGCCGTTGATCGGTGCCGCGACATCGGCGTCCGCGTCCACGTTGACGTCGACGTTCAGCAGGTCGCCGTCGAGTGCTCGGCCCCGACGCCTCCCGCAGCGCCGTCCACGGCACCGGTCGCACCGTCGAGGGCACCACCGACGGGATCGGTCGCCCGCCCGTCACGCCGCCGGCAGCGTCCGTGGCGCCGCCGACCACGTCGCCGACAGCCCCGCCCGCGGAGGCTGCGGGGTCGGTCGGGGCGTCGAGCGTGGCAGCCGCGGGAGCGGCCTGGGCGCCCTCGGCCGGGGCACCGGCATCCACCACGTCGTTGCTCTGGTCGATCGCGCTGCCCTGGTCGGCGTGGGCGGTCGCGTCGGCATCGAGACCCTGGTTGATGATCACGCCCTGGTCGCTGAGGGCCTGGGCCGTGGAGTCCACCGAGAGCACGTTGGCGCCGACGGCCGCGTCGATCGGTGCGGCCACGTTGGCGTTGGCTGCGACTGCGAGGTCGATGGGCGCAGCGGCATCGATGGCCAGGTTGATGTCTGCGTCGAGGTCGAGATGGAGACGACCTCCTTGTCCGGGAGTGCGGTCGCATCCTCGGCGCCCGGTTCCTCCGCGGACAGCCCGCCCTGTCCCAGTGCGTCAGCCATGTTGTTCCTCCCCGTACAGATCCGGCACCTCACCGGATGATCCCGGCGTGAGGGTCCCCGTCGCCTCGCACCCAGAAACCGAGGTCCCAGGGATGGGACGCGGATGACCACGCGTCGGACCGCCGGACCGCCGGCACGATCGAACCACCCGGGCCGGTGGGGACTCGCTCCGCGCCCTCGCGGGTAGGAAGGGGCATGCGCATCTTCTTCACCGGTGGCAGCGGAAAGGCGGGCAGGCACGTCGCGCCCTACCTCGCCGAGCAAGGCCACCAGGTCACCAACGCCGACCTCGTCCCGCTGGGGCACCCGGCGGTCGCCGACCTTCGCGTCGACCTCACCGACGCGGGTGAGACCTACTCGGCGCTCGCCGGGCTGGCGACCTTCGAGGAGCTGGACCTGCCCGCGAAGCCGAGCTACGACGCGGTCGTGCACTTCGCCGCGGTGCCGGCGATCCTGCTGACGTCCGATGCAGCGACGTACGCGACGAACGTGCTCAGCACCTTCAACGTGCTCGAGGCCGCGACCCGGCTGGGGGTGCGCAAGATCGTGTTTGCGTCCTCGGAGACGACCTACGGGATCTGTTTCGCTCAGGGCGAGCGGCGCCCGCTCTACGTGCCGGTCGACGAGGACCACCCGACGGTGCCCGAGGATGCCTACGCGATGTCGAAGGTCGCCGGCGAGGTGACGGCGCGCTCGTTCCAGGCCCGCACCGGGGCGGACGTGTACGGCCTGCGGATCAACAACGTCATCGAGCCGCACGAGTACGCGGAGATGTTCCCTGCCTTCCTCGCCGACCCGTCGCTGCGGCGCCGCAACGTGTTCGCCTACATCGACGTCCGCGACCTGGGCCAGATGGTGCAGTGCTGCCTGGAGACCGATGGGCTGGGCTACGAGGTCTTCAACGTCGCGAACGCCGACATGTCCGTGGCTGCGACGACCCAGGAGATCCAGGACCGCTTCTACGACGGGGTGGAGGTGCGCCGGGAGATGGCCCGCGACGAGACCTTCTACGCCATCGACAAGGCACGCGACCTGCTCGGGTTCGCCCCTCGTCACTCCTGGCGCGACGTGCTGGCCGACCCCGGAGCCGGGGCGTAGCCGGCTACAGGGCCTGACCGACGTCGCGGATGTTGGACTTCGCCTGTTGCCACGCCTCGGCCACGTCACCAGCGAAGACGAGTCGTCCGGTGGTCAGCGCGAACCCCTTGATCTCCTCGATCGTGGTGTGCGGCGGCACGCGACATGTACGGATGGTCGAAGCGCGGCCATCTGCGGCCCCAGGCGGGACGTCAGTCAGCGCTTTGCTGGCTCGCTGTTGCGTGATCCTCCGATGGCACAGCAGCGCGCCTCCAGATCAGGACGAACAGCAGGACGATGACGAGGCCGATGGTGTTGAGGATCGTGATCGACACGGTGACCAGTGGGTCGGACCTGAAGGGGAAGATCATCATCAGCAGCATCGGGGCGATGTTGCGCACCGCCGTGGTCACTTCGGTCGCATGCCTGATCCCGGGGTCCTTGACCCGAAGACTGGAGACGAGTAGGTAGCCACACCCCAGGCCGATGAACGGGCCCGCAAGGGCTGCGATGTAGCTCTCGGTGCCCCAGGTCTGCACGAACCCACTCCAATACGCCACCAGCGTGAAGTTGAGGTTGAAGAGCAGGCACAGGATCGCAACCCGGACCACCCACGGTGCCAGCTCTGGGGTCAGGTCGGGCCACCACAGCCTGAAACCGCACCCGAGGGCCACCGGCAGAACCAAGAAGAGCAGCAACGGCCAGGCGATGTCCCACACAGAAGCCTTGAGGGATGCGTCAACGGCGTCGATGGCGAGGGGTAAGCCCACGGGGAGGGCAATGACGGTCGCGGCGGTCAAGACCACCAACAGCGTGGTGGCGATGCTGGCATCCGCCTTGGCCAACCGGGCGAGGATCGGAGCGAACGGCATGCCCGCGCTCAGGGCTGCAATGCAGAACCCGACCTTGATCTCTCCCGGGATGGACGAGGCGATCGTCAGTAGATAGACGACGAACAGGAGCGGGATGATGACGAAGTTGATCACCAACGCCCACACGGCAATCTTCCAATGGGCAAGGACCTGTCCCAGCAGCCTGCCGATCGGCAGCCTGAGGCCCAACCCGAACGAGTTCAAGATCACGAAGAGCACTCCGAACCCGTTGATCAGCACGCTCTGGCTGGTCATCGCGCTCCCTCCACACGGCGACCAGTCCCACCGAACCCGCGTCCAGGCGACCCGTACTCACCCCAGGTGGGTGATGCAGCGATTTCTCCGGCATCCGCACTGCAGATCCGGACGTTCGGCGGAACCTCGGGAGCAGCCCATGCCCAGTCGTTGGGGCCGGACTGAATGAGGAATTTCCCAGCCGGGCCGGACGTTCGAGACCGCTGTCGTATCTCGCAGTGCTGGATCCCTCGCTGGCCAAGTAATGGCCATGTCGCATGAGCCGCCCTTCGTGTGTCGGTGATTCTGACGCTGCCCTCGGTGCAGGCAGGCAGAGTCATACGGTTCGGGCAGATCGTCATGGTGCGGAAGACCACATGGATCCGTGCTCCGAGACCTGCCGACGGAGGGCCGGAAGAACCCACCGAGGAAGATCACACGCGGCCATGTCCGCCATCTACAGGGCCTGACCCACGTCGCGGATGTTGGACTTCGCCTGCTGCCACGCCTCGGCCACGTCACCGGTGAAGACGAGCCGCCCGGTGGTGAGCGCGAATCCCTTGACCTCCTCGATGGTGGTGTGAGGCGGTACGGCCAGCGCCCGCGGGTCGGTCACGAAGTCGATCAGAGCCGGACCTGGATGGGCGAAGGCGCGCTCGATCGCCGGGCGGATGTCCGCGGCCTTCTCCACCCGCTCACCATGGATGCCTGCGGCGGTGGCCAAGGCACCGAAGTCCGGGTTCTTCACGTCTGTGCCCCACGGCTGGTAGCCGACCACCATCATCTCCGCGCGCACCATGCCGAGCGTGGAGTTGTTGAAGATCATCAGCTTGACCGGGATGTCCAGGCCGGCAGCCGTGAGCAGCTCGCCCATCAGCATGGAGAAGCCGCCGTCACCGCACAGCGCGACGACCTGACGCTCGGGTGACCCCACCTTGGCGCCGATGGCCTGGGGCATCGCATTGGCCATCGACCCGTGGCTGAACGACGCGAGGATCCGCCGGCCCGGCTTCATCTCCAGGTAACGGGCACCCCAGACGTTGCACATCCCGGTGTCGACCGTGAACACGGCGTCGTCCTCGGCGAGATCGCTCAGGGCGGTGGCCGACCATCTCCGGGCGCAGCCCCTGGCCACTGCCTTCGTGCGTCACGTAGGTCTGGATCCCCTTCACCATCGTGTGATGGTGCTTGACGACCTTGTCCAGGAACGTGCTGTCCGAACGTGCCTCGAGCATGGGGATCAGGGTCCGCAGCGTCTCCCCGACGTCGCCGACCAGACCCAGGTCCACCGCCGCCCGCCGGCCGAGGTGCAGTGGTTTGTCGTCGACCTGGATGATCTTCTTTCCGGCGGGGAGGAACGCGTGGTACGGGAAGTCCGTGCCCAGCATCAGCAACAGGTCGCAGTCGGCCAGTGCCTCGGTAGCGCCGCCCCACCCCAGGAGACCGGTCATGCCGACCGATGACGGGTTGTCGGCCTCCAGCACGTCCTTGCCGCGGTAGGCGAAGGAGACAGGCGCCTGGAGGGTCTCGGCGAGGCGTAGCACTTCCGCGCGCGCGCTCTCGTGCCCTCGCCGCCGTGGATCGCGATCTTCTCTGCTCCGGAGATCAGCGCCACCGCCTTCGCGAGCGCGTCGTCACCGGGCCGGATCACCGGCCGGTCGGTGAGGACCGGGTGGCGGAGCATCGGGTGGTCCACTGTCTGGGCGGCGATGTCGCCGGGCAGGATCACCATGCCGACGCCCCGCTCCAGGATGGCTGCCTGCAGTGCGAGCTCGGAGGCGCGTGGCAGCTGGTTCGCGGTCGAGATGAGGACGCAGTAGTTCGTGCATCCGGAGAAGATCGCCTCCGGATTGGTCTCCTGGAAGTAGTCGCTGCCGATCTCGGTGCTGGGGATGTGCGTCGCGATGGCGAACACGGGTGCCGCGTTGCGCTGGCAGTCGTAGAGCCCGTTGATGAGGTGCAGGCTCCCGGGGCCCGACGACCCGAGCACCGCGGTCGGTCTGCCGGAGACCTGTGCGTCGGCGCCGGCTGCGAAGGCGCCGGCCTCTTCGTTGCGCACGTGCACGAACTCGATGTCAGCCTGATGCCGACGCAGGGCATCCACGATCGGGTTCGCCGAGTCGCCGACGATGCCGTACACCTTCCGGATCCCGACCTCGACCATCTGGTCGATCAAGATCTCCGCCACGGTCTGGGCCATGCGCTGCTCCTGTGCTCGGTCCGGGTGCGCCCTGCTAGCGCTTGATCGGGAGGTACTCGGGAGTCCACATAGCCTCGTGGACCGCTTCGATCGGATCGTCGACCTGCTCCTGGGCAATGCCCTGCGCCGTCGCAGTGTTGATCACGTCCACAGCCACCGTTGCCGAGACCTCACGCAACCTCGAGATGTCGGGAAGCAGACCCTTGGCGGGGTCCGAGGGATCGGCCAGCTTCGCGAGTGCTCGGGCAGCGGCGATGAACAGCGAGGGCGGCATCGTGGCGGCGCGGCACACGATGACACCCAACCCGAGGCCGGGGAACATGAGCGCGTTGTTGGCCTGGCCGATGCGGTACGTCGTACCGTCGCGCTCGACTGGCCCGAACGGGCTGCCGGTCGCGACGAGTGCCGCACCGTCGGTCCACTCGAGCAAGTTCGTCGGAGTCTGTTCGGCCAGCACGGTCGGGTTCGACATCGGCAGGATGATCGGTCGCTCGCAGTGCGCGTGCATCGAGCGGATGACGTCCTCGTTGAACGCTCCGGTGACACCCGAGGTGCCGACCAGCATGGTCGGGTGGAGGTGCTCAACCACCTCCGCGAGACCGAGAGAGCCGTCCGACGTACGCCAGTCGGCCACGCTCGCGGGATCCTTGGCGTAGGGCTGCTGGTAGTCGTACAGGTCGGTCATGTCAGAGGTGAGCAGACCAGGGCGGTCCAGGAGATAGATGCGTCCCGCCGCCTCCTCGGCGCTGAGGCCTTCCTCGGTCATCGCCAGCGCGATCAGGTCCGCGATCCCGACGCCGGCAGAGCCTGCGCCGAAGACGACGATCTGCTGGTCCTTCAACCGTCCGCCCGAGACCCTGACGCCGGCCAGCACACAGGCCAGGCCAACTGCGGCCGTGCCCTGGATGTCGTCGTCGAAGGTGCACAGGGAGTCGCCGTAGCGCGCGAGGATTCCTCGGGCTGGAGGTCCCGAGAAGTCCTCCCAGTGCAGGATCGCCTTCGGGAAGTGCGCGGAGGCGCTGGCCACGTAGGCGTCTATGAACGCGTCGTACTCCTCACCGCGGACCCTTGAGCGGCGCAGCCCGAGGTAGCGCGGGTCGTTGAGCAGCTCCTCACGGTTGGTGCCGACATCCAACCCCACCGCAAGGACCCGACGGGGGTCGATCCCAGCGGCGACGGTGTAGACGGCGAGCTTGCCGATCGAGATGTCGATCCCGCCGACGCCCCAGTCGCCGATGCCCAGGATCGCCTCCGCGTCCGAGGCGACGACCAGGTCGATGTCGTCCGGTCCGAGCCCGGTGGCGGCCAGGGAGCGCTCGATGCCGTCGGGGTCCTCGACGTTGAGGAACAGCCCGCGCGGGCGCCGGAACAGGTGGCTGAACTGCTCGATGGCCGCCCCGACCGTGGGGGTGTAGACGATCGGCAGCATCTCGTGGACGTGGTCACCGACCAGCCGGTAGAACAACACCTCGTTGCTGTCGTGGAGCTGGGTGAGGAACACCCACTTCTCCACGTCGGAGTCCTTGGCCCTGAACTGCTCGTAGCACCGGCTCACCTGCTGGTCGATCGTCTCCAGCCCCGAGGGCAGCAGGCCGTGCAGACCGAGGTGATCGCGCTCTTCCGTGGTGAATGCCGTCCCGCGGTTGAGCTGGGGGTCGTCGAGAACCGCCAGCCCCCGGACGTGGATCTCCACACCCGCGGAGCCGTCTGCGCCCTGGACGAGGGTGTGCTTGGTGTTCGGCGCCATGCGTTGACCTCCACGTGTTCCTGCTGACCCGGCGACACCGACGTACGACGATGCGCGGTTCCGGACTGGGCCCGGATGACCCCTGCTCGGGTAGGAAAGTACGACTCGTTGTACACCCCATCCCGGCCGCAAAACCTCATCCCCTGTGGATGAAGCGCATGCCAGACGAGGCGCGCACGCTGAATCGGTGATCGCCATGCAAGCCTTGCTGGCTCGGTTCGCCGTCCTGGTCGGCGTCGGCCTCCTGGTGGCTGCCTGCGGCTCGACCGGTAGCGCGAAGGAGCAGGCGGACGCCCAGGCCCTGGTGTCTGCCGCCCACAACGCGGGGGTCGCGCAAGGCCTCACGGTGGGGGTGGCCGAGTCTCTGTACGGGACATCGGCGCCGCAGGTCTGCGACACCCTCGAGGGCGGGGTCAGCTCCGCCGAGTCGCTCCTTCTCACGGGGAACCCCTCCGGTCGCCGGCCGAAGATCGTGACCACGGACGCCGTCACCTACGGGCGCCTGGTCGTGAAGACCTACTGCCCGGACCAGCTCTCCACCTATGACGACCTCGTCGCCGACATCGACCCCACGAAGACATCGAGGTAGTCGACATGTCGGAGAAGTTGTCCTCCAGTGGTCAGGCGGTTTCCGGCAAGTCCGTCTCGGCTGGGTTGATTGCGTGGCCGGCTCTGGCACTGATGATGGTGGCCAGTGTCGGGAGCATCGCCCAGCTCTCCGACTCGGCGACCTTCGGCCTGGGTGCCGTCACCGTCTACCTGATCCCGGCCATCCTCTTCCTGCTGCCGGTTGGTCTGGTCTCCGCGGAGCTGGCGACCAGCCACGAGGGTGGGATCTTCGTCTGGGTCCGCGAGGCCTTCGGAGACCGCACCGGCTTCCAGGCGACCTGGCTGGTCTTCATGAACAGTGTGACGCTCTATCCCTCGCTGCTCTCCTTCGGTGCCGCCGCGCTGGCCACGGCCTTCGGGCGTCCCGACCTCGCCGGGAACGGCGCCTACATGGGTGCCGTGGTCCTCGTCGGTTTCTGGGGAGCAACCTGGGTCGTGTCCGGGGGCATGAAGAAGACGGCCGGGCTCAGCAACATCGGGGTAGCGCTGGGAACGATCGTCCCGGCGTTTGCACTGATTCTGTTCATGTTCGTGTGGCTGGCCGACAGCAAGCCATCGGCCACGCCACTGCACCTCAGCGACGTGACCCCGCCGTTCACCGGGCTGTCCAGCATCGCCCTGGTCGTGGGGACCTTCGTGGCGTTCGCGGGGCTGGAGCTGAACGCCGTCCACATCGCGCACCTGAAAGGCCGTCCGCACACCTACATCAAGGCGGTCTTCACGGCGGCGTTGCTGGTGGTCGTGATGTACATGCTGGGGTCGATCGCGATCTCGGTGGCCGTGCCGGACTCCTCCCTCGAGCTCACCTCGGGAGCGTCCCAGGCCTTCACGGCGTACGCCGATGGATTCGGCATTCCGGGCCTGTCCAACCTCCTGTCCGGGCTACTGGTGCTGGGCGCTGTGGCAGCGTCCATCGCTTGGATCGCCGGACCGAGCCGGAGCATGTGGCTAGTCGGTCGTGCCGGCTACCTGCCGCTGCGGTTCCAGAAGCTCAACAAGAACGACGTGCAGATGAACATCCTGTTCTTCCAGGGAGCCATCGTCACGATCCTGTCCCTGGTGTTCGTCGTCGCGCCGAACACATCGGCTGCATTTGCCGTGCTCCAGGCGATCTCGATCATCTTGTACATGGGCATGTACGTGTGCATGTTCGCGGCCGCGATCAAGCTCCGCCGCTCGCAGCCCGACGCGGAGCGCCCGATCCGGATCAAGGGGATTCGGGTGATCGCGTGCGTCGGCATCCTTGCCGCCCTCTCCGCGATGGTCCTGGGACTGACCCCACCTGCGGGCTACACCGCCATACCGGCGGGCGTGTACGGCGTGACCATCGCGGTCGGTGTCATCGTCCTGGCCCTCCCTGCCCAGCTGCTCTACCACTTCCGTCGACCGCAGTGGGCAAGCGCCGGCGAATCCGTCATCGCCGAGTCCGAGGAGTAGAAGACCGTGCCAGTCAGCGAAAGGACCGCATCATGATCGATCTCGACACCTACACGCCGATGGGTGACAAGAAGAACTCGGAGTTCTTCGAGGAGTACCTGCCCCGGGTCTACGAACGCCGCCAGAAGTCGGGACTCGAAGAGATCGTCGGCGACACCGCGGCGCTCGTCGTCCAGGTGCAGCACGGCGACGCCGTCGACTACATGGCCGAGCTCGCTGCCATGGGGCCCTACCGCTTCCAGTCGGCCCGGCTGATCGACACCCACAAGGTCTACGTGTTGCAGTCCCAGCCGGAGTTTCCCCGGCTGATGATCCTCGAGCCGTTGACGACGAGCTACGAGGACAACATGACCCGGTGGAACATGCTCTACCCGCTGGCCCGCAAGAACCCCAACGCCCGCTACATCGGCGAGGTCTACAAGGCGAGTCGACGAAGGCGGTGCGGGAGGCCCTGGAGCCCCAGAACATCCGCTTCGCCTACCCGGGGGACACGGTGAGCCCCTTCTACGCGATGAAGCACCTGACCTTCACGTTCATGTCCGACTTCACCTACAACCGGGTCGGCTACGTCGACGTCGACCTGGACGACCTCGACGAGCTCGGTCTCGGGGAGCCGTTCAGCCTGACCACCGCCGAGCGGGAGAAGCTCGACCGTGCCGACGCTCTCCAGGAGGCACACGGCATCAAGGGACTCGTGCTGGGAGTGGACCACGCAGCAACCCGGATCCTCGCCGGCGACCGCGAACACGCGCTGCTCGAGTACCTCACGGTGGTGCCCTACTACTTCTGGGGCGCCTACAACATCCACGAGATGAACTCCTCGACGAACGTGACCCGGCACCCCGACATCGGCGACGAGAAGAAGTCACCGGCGCGGGTGTTCACCGCCAACAACACGCCGTCGATCGTGAACAGCTTCGACAACCTGCCGATGCCCACCGAGGACTTCGTCCGCAACTTCGGGCGCCGGATGCATCACCTCGCGATGGCCGTCATCGACGGCCACGTGGCCGAGGAGAAGAACGTCGACTACGTGGTGCGCCAGCTCGCCGAGATGGGGACGCCGTTCCTCGCGCACGTGGTGGGGGAGTGCAAGGACGACCCGAACCTGAAGCAGATCTTCTCGAAGAGCTCGCCGTACTCGATGCTGATCACCGAGTACATCGAGCGGTGCCACAACTACGAGGGCTTCTTCACCCGCGACAACGTCGCCGCCCTCACCGCAGCGGCCGGAGCGGACGAGCGCTATGAGCACGGCCACGTCTTCGACTGAACCGACGGGGGCCGTCCCGTCGCCGTCGCTTCCCGAGCAAGGAGAAAACTCATAATGGAACGCATCCGCACCAAGGCCCTGTGGGCGGTCGTCGTGCTCGCCCTACTGGTGATACCACTCGCGCTCGCGGTGAGTCCGTGGTGGTGGCTCCTGGAGATCCTGTTCGTGCCGTTGGTGCTGCTGGGCATCTACGACTACTTCCAGCCGCGGCACAGCATCCTGCGGAACTACCCGCTGGCGGGGAGGATGCGGTTCCTGCTGGAGGGCATGGGTCCCGAGCTGCACCAGTACCTGGTGGAGAACGACACCGACGGCCGGCCGTTCGACCGGGACACCCGGTCGGTGATCTACGAGCGCGCCAAGAACGTGGGGGACAAGAAGCCGTTCGGCACCGAGCACGACGTGTACGACGCCGGCTACAGCTGGCTGAACCACTCGATCGCCCCGCGCCCGATGGTCGCGGACCCGGAGAACGACCTCCGGGTCGTGGTCGGCGGCGAGCAGTGCGCCCAGCCGTACGCCGCATCGGTGCTGAACATCTCGGCGATGAGCTTCGGCGCCCTGGGGCAGGCGGCGGTGCGCGCGATGAACCAGGGGGCCAAGGCCGGCGGGTTCGCCCACGACACCGGCGAGGGTGGTCTCTCGAAATACCACAAGGAGGCCGGCGGAGACCTGATCTGGCAGATCGGCACCGGCTACTTCGGGTGCCGGGACACCAACGGTGACTTCAACCCGGAGGCCTTCCACACGACCGCCACCCTGCCGCAGGTCAAGATGATCGAGATCAAGGTCTCCCAGGGCGCGAAGCCCGGCCACGGCGGCATCCTCCCGGCGGCCAAGGTGACGGCCGAGATCGCGGAGGCCCGGCTCGTCCCGCAGGGCAAGGACGTGTTCTCACCGACCTACCACAAGGCCTTCTCGACGCCACTGGAGCTGACCGCCTTCATCGCACAGCTCCGCGAGCTCAGCGAGGGCAAGCCGGTCGGCTTCAAGCTCTGCGTCGGGGACCCGCGCGAGTTCATGGGGATCGTGAAGGCGATGATCCAGACCGGCATCTACGCCGACTTCATCGTCGTCGACGGCGGCGAGGGGGGGACGGGTGCTGCGCCGTTGGAGTTCTCCGACTCCCTCGGTGCGCCGCTCAACGAGGGGCTGATCGCTGTTCAGAACACCCTGGTCGGTGCCGGCGTGCGTGACCGGTTCAAGATCGGCGCCAGCGGAAAGATGGTCACGGCGTCGGCGATGGCGCGCTCCATGGCTCTGGGCGCGGACTGGTGCAACTCTGCACGTGCTTTCATGTTCGCGGTCGGCTGCATCCAGTCCCAGAGGTGTCACACCAACCAGTGCCCGGTAGGGGTCACCACGCAGGACAAGGGCCTGCAGCGGGCTCTGATCGTCTCCGACAAGTCCGAGCGGGTGCACAACTACCACCGCAACACGGTGCACGCGCTGGCCGAGATGATCGCAGCGATGGGACTGGACCACACGAGCGAGCTGCGACCCGAACACGTCGTCCGCCGGGTCAGCCAGTTCCAGGCTCTCGCGCTCAACGAGATCTACGACATCGTGGAACCCGGTGGTTTCCTGGCCGGGACGGCGACCCCACGCTTCCAGGCGTTCTGGGACCAGGCATCGGCCGAGTCCTTCCGGCCCTGGTCTGCCTCCGAGCAGGCTGCGCACGCCTGAACGGCGGCCGAAAGGGATGACAGCGGTCGCGGATCACCGGGTGGTCATCGTCGGGGCGGGCTTCGGAGGCCTGTTCGCGGCGAAGTTCCTCCGGCGCGCGCCGGTGCACGTGACGCTCGTCGACCGCAGGAACTACCACTTGTTCCAGCCGCTGCTGTACCAGCTGGCCACCGGCATCCTGTCCGAGGGAGAGGTGGCACCGCCGATCCGTGACGTCCTGCGCCGGCACGCCAACGTGAGCGTCGAGATGGCCACGGTCACAGGGTTCGACCTGGCGAACCGCATCGTGACTGCCGTCCGCCCCGACGACACCGCCCGCACCTACGAGTACGACAGCCTGATCGTCGGCGCGGGCGCCGCGCAGTCCTACTTCGGTCACGACGAGTTTGCCCGGTTCGCCAGCGGGATGAAGACGATCGACGACGCGCTGGAGCTGCGGGGCCGGATCTTCGGATCCTTCGAGATGGCAGAGATGGAGGAGGACCCGGACGTCCGCCGCTCGTGGCTGACCTTCGTCGTCGTCGGAGGTGGTGCGACCGGCGTCGAGCTCGCCGGCCAGATCGCCGAGCTCTCGCGTTCCGGGTTGAAGGGCAACTTCCGAGGGATCGACCCCGCGGAGGCCAGGGTCGTGCTGGTCGACGGTGGCCATGAGATCCTGGCGGCGTTCGGCGACAGGCTCTCCCACAAGGCGGCGGCCGAGCTCAAGCGGCTCGGTGTGACGATCCGGACCGGTGTGGTCGTCACCGGCATCGATGCCTTCGGTGTCGACCTCACCGCGCACGACGGGGCTCAGGACCGGATCGCGTGCCGGACGAAGATCTGGGCCGCAGGCGTCTCGGCGTCGCCGCTGGCGGGCCTGCTCGCCGAGGCCAGCGGGGCCACCTGCGACCGGTCCGGCCGGATCGGCGTACTTCCTGACTGCACGCTGCCGGAGCATCCCGAGGTGTTCGCGATCGGCGACATGATGGCGCTCGACGACCTCCCCGGCGTCGCCGAGGTCGCCATGCAGTCGGGCATCCATGCCGCGAACACGGTCAAGCGCCGGCTCCGCGGCAAGCAGGCGGCGGCGTTCACCTACCGCGACCTCGGCAGCATGGCCACGATCTCGCGTTTCCACGCAGTCGTGAGCTTCAAGGGCATCCGGGCCTCGGGTTTCCTGGGGTGGTTGATGTGGCTCGTCGTGCACATCACCTTCCTGACCGGGTTCAAGAACCGCCTCTCCGCCCTGTTCCACTGGGCGGGGACCTTCCTGGCGGGTGGCCGGGCAGAGCGCACGATCACGATCCGCCAGGTGGTCGGACGTCTGGCGGTCGACGAGGCGGGTGGCGAGGCATTCACCCGCCACGTCATTGCTGCTCCACCTGAACCAGGGAGTGGTGGACGATGACAGCCCTTGTCTCGTTGGTCGACATGACAGCCCTCGCGGTCGACCCCGTTCCCTGGGCGCGCTCGCAGATGGCCTTCACCCTGGGATTCCACATCATCCTGGTGCCGCTGGGGGTCTCCTGGGCGGCCATGACGCTGATCGCCAACTACCGCGCGATCAAGCACGACGACCAGGACGCCCTGCTGCTGGCGCAGCGCTGGTCGAAGTACATGGCCGTCACGTTCGCGGTGGGCGCGGTGACGGGGACCGTGCTCTCCTTCGAGTTCGGGCTGCTGTGGCCGAAGTTCATGGGCCAGTGGGGGGCGGCCTTCGGAGTTCCCTTCGCCTTCGAGGGGATCTTCTTCTTCACCGAGGCGGTCTTCATCTCGATCTACATCTTCGGCTGGCGGAGGCTCAAGCCCTGGGTGCACTTCTGGTGCGGCGTGCCGATCGCACTGGCCGGGATCTTCGGCAGCATCTCGGTCGTTGCCGCGAACGCGTGGATGAACTCGCCCGAGGGCGTCACGCTCGAACTCCGCCGGCAAGGTGGTCGACGTCGACCCGATGGGCGTGATCTTCAACAGCGCGATGCCGCTGATGGCGGCGCACATGGTGGTCGCGGCGTACCTCGTCGGCGGGTTCCTGATCGCCTCGGTCTACGCGTTCGCGATGCTGCGCGGTCGCCGCGACCGCTACCACCGGCTGGGGTTCCTCATCGGGTTCACGGTCGCGGCGATCGCGACTCCCGTGCAGATGGGTGTCGGGGATGCGCTCGCCCGGTGGGTGTTCGTCGACCAGCCGGGGAAGTTCGCCTCGATCGAGATGGTCCCGAAGACGAGCAGCGACGTGCCGGAGGTCCTGTTCGGCCACCTGAACTCCCACGACCAGGTGGTCGGTGGCCTCCCGATCCCGGGTCTCGCCTCGATCCTCTCCGATCCCGCGGACGGCACCTCCACGGTCGTCAAGGGACTCAACACGATCCCTGCCGACGACCGCCCGACGACGTCCGAGGTGAACGTCACCCACCTCGCCTGGGACATCATGGTCGGGCTCGGCACGCTCCTGTTCCTGCTCACGCTCTGGTACTGGGCGTCCTGGATCTTCCGAAGAGACATGCCGCGAAGCAGGTGGTTCCTGCGAGCGGCCGCAGCCTCCGGTGTGCTCTCGGTGATCACCCTCGAGGCGGGCTGGACGGTGAGCGAGGTCGGACGACAACCGTGGATCGTCTACCAGAAGATGAAGGTGGACGAGGCGGCCACCGCCAACACCGGTGTCTGGGTCACGTTCGTCCTCGTCACGTGCCTCTACCTCGGGCTCGGGGTGACGACGGTCCTGGTGCTGCGCGGCATGAGCCGCCGGTTCCGGCGCGGTGACGGCTTCGACGAGACGGACGCGCCGTACGGGCCGAGCGAGCCGGCGGACCATCTGGAAAGGTCCGAGCCGATGAGCACGGTTGCCGCGGCCATCCTGTTCATCGCGATCACCGTCTACGGGATCTTCGGCGGCGCAGACTTCGGTGCCGGCTTCTGGGACCTGGTCGCGGGTGGTGCCAAGCGGGGGGAGCGACCACGGGAGGTGATCGACCACTCGATCGCGCCGGTGTGGGAGGCCAACCACGTCTGGCTGATCTTCGCCTTCGTGGTGCTGTGGACCTGCTTCCCGGAGGCCTACGCGTCGATCATGCTGACCCTGTTCGTCCCGCTGTCCATCGCTGCTCTCGGCATCGTGCTGCGGGGGGCGAGCTTCGCCTTCCGCAAAGCGGTGTTCCGCACCCGTGACCAGCGCAACTTCGGCGCTGCGTTCGCGCTCTCGTCCGTGCTGGTGCCCTACTGCCTCGGTGCCGTCGCCGGCAGCATCGCCTCAGGTCGGGTCCCGTCCGGGGGCAAGGCGGGCGATCCGTGGAGCAGCTGGATCAACCCCACCTCCGTCCTGGGCGGTGTGCTCGCTGTCTGCGTGGCGGCGTACCTGGCGGGGTTCTTCCTCGTCTCCGACGCCAAGCGACTGTCGGACGAGACGATGGTCGCGTACTTCCGGGTGCGCGCCCTTGCCGCAGGAGTCACAGCGGGTCTGGTGGCGGCGGTAGGGATCTTCGTGCTGGCCGACGACGCCACCTATCTCTTCGACGGGCTCAAGTCGCGCGCCCTGCCGTTGGTGATCCTGTCAGCCGTGAGCGGTGTGGGGGCGCTCCTCCTGCTCGTCCGCGCCGCGAGGGTCGGTGCCCGACTGGCCGCAGTGGTGGCCGTGGGCAGCGTGATGGTCGCCTGGGGTGTCGCGCAGTGGGACTACCTGCTCCCGACGACACTGACCGTCTCCGCGGCCGCTGCACCGTCCGGCACGATCACGGCGGTCCTGGTCGCGACCGGGCTCGCGGTGGTGCTGATCGTGCCCGCGTTCGGCCTGCTCTACGTGCTTGACCAGAAGTCGCTGCTCCCGAAGAGAGTGCACCCGAACCTCGACACAAGCCACGGTCGGTGTGAGCGTCACGACCGCTTCCGTGCCCGTCCGCTCCCTGAAAGGTCAACCGCCGTGATACCACTCGCGACCACCCTCAACAGCGGCGACACCACCTGGATCCTGGTGTGCGCAGCACTGGTGCTGTTCATGACGCCGGGCCTGGCGTTCTTCTACGCAGGCATGGTCCGCGGCCGCAACACACTGGTGATGCTGCAACAGAACTTCATTCCACTCGGCGTGGTCAGCCTGACCTGGGTGCTCCTCGGCTACACGCTCGCGTTCGGCAACGACCTGGGCGGCGGTCTGATCGGAGATCTCAAGACCGTCGGGCTGGGAATCTCCAGGATGCTCCGCCACCCGGACTGCACGTGGTTTCGTCGGAGTGGCGATCCCGGCTCTGGCCTTCGTGACCTACCAGATGATGTTCGCCGTCATCACGCCGGCGCTCGCGACCGGTGCTGTCGCCGACCGGATGAAGTTCGCCGGCTGGGTGGTGTTCCTCGCCGTCTGGTCGGTCGATCGTCTACGCACCGATCACGCACTGGCTGTGGGCACCTGCGGGTTGGCTGACCCAGCACGGGGCCCAGGACTGGGCGGGCGGCATGGTGGTTCACGCCTCTGCGGGCGCGGCCGCACTCGCGCTGCTGGTCGTCCTCGGACGACGCCGCGCGTGGCCCGACAACGCGCCGCTGCCGCATTCGATCCCGCTGGTCATCATCGGCGCGGGGATCCTGTGGTTCGGCTGGTTCGGGTTCAACGCGGGTGACGGGCTCAAGGCCGACGGTGTCGCGGCCCAGGCGTTGCTCAACACCCACATCGCGGCGGCGGCAGCGATGGCTCGTCTGGTTGCTGCTGGAGTACCTGCAGGAGGGCCACCCGACCGTGCTCGGTGGGGTCACGGGGGCCGTCGGCGGGCCTGGCGACGGTCACGCCTTGCGCGGGGTACGTCACCACGACGTCGGCGGTCATCATCGGCGTGGCCGCAGCGGTGGTGTGCCACCTCGCGCTCAGGGCCAAGGTCTTCTTCCGGTACGACGATGCGCTTGACGTGATTGCCGTGCACTTCGTCGGCGGCGTGCTCGGTTCCTTGCTGCTCGGCCTGTTCGGCAAGAAGGCGGTCAACAGCATCGGAGCCGACGGACTCTTCTACGGCGGCGGCCTCACCCTGCTCGGCTGGCAGGTCGTGGCCCTGGTCTCAGTCATCGCCTTTTCCTTCGTGCCTCACCTGGCTGATCGCCGTGGCGCATCGACAAGACCGTGGGCCTCAGAGTGGCACCGGCGGACGAAGGCGCCCTGGACGCCACGACAGCAAGGCATGGACGCCTACCACTTCAGCCACGTGCTCGGCTTCGGCCACGAGCCCCCGCGTGAGGTGCTGGAACCAGCTGGGTCGGGCCCCGAGGCCGTCTCCGCCATCGCTCCCAGTGGTGAGGAGATCCTGGTGACGGCACTGATCGACCCGGAAACGACCGAGATGGCCGAGCTCAGGCGCGCCCTGCTCGCGGCGGGCGCCCGGACGATTATCGTGACGGAGGCGCACGTGCTCACCGGCGAGCCGAAGGAGGTCACCGTCCGCAACGACGTGAGGTCCACGAGTGTGGTCGAACAGCTGCGGGTCGAGGTGCTGGTGCGCCGCGACCGGGCCGACGCCACGAGGTCGGCGTTCGCCGACCACACCTCGGCCGGCCCGCGGCCCGGGTTCATCCTCGAAGTCAGATCGGCCGGTTGATGCCCAGCTCCCAGGACGCCCCGAGCCCCCCGCCCGCCGACGGGTCGTCGTCGCAGCCCTCGCCGCCGGCCCTCGACCCCGCGGTGGTGATCCGTTCCCGGCCCTACCTCTCGGCGCTGGTGCTCGCGGCGATCCTGGGCATCCCGATCTCGGCCATCGCCTACGGGTTCCTCGCCCTGATCGACAAGCTGCAGGGCTACCTGTTCGACGACCTGCCGGAAGACCTGTTCACCGGATCGGTGCCAGCTGGTGGCCGATCCCGCTCGTCGCGCTCTGCGGGCTCCTGGTCGGGCTGACCATCCGCTACCTGCCCGGCAACGGCGGGCCACTCACCGGCTTTCGGCTTCAAGACGGGCGGGCTGCCGGTCGACCGCGAGCTGCCCGCGGTCGTGCTCGCTTCGCTGGCAACGCTCAGCCTGGGCGCGGTGCTCGGCCCCGAGGCGCCGCTGATCGCCATCGGCGGCGGGCTGGCAGCGCTGACCGTCCGTCTCCTGAAGCGTGACGCGCCGCCGATGGCGCTGACGATCATGGCGTCTGCGGGCAGCTTCGCGGCGATCAGCACGCTCCTCGGCTCCCCGTTGCTCGGCGGCTTCCTGATCATGGAGGTCGCGGGAGTCAGCGGCGCGACGTTGAGCCTGGTGGCGCTGCCCGGCCTCCTCGCCTCCGGGATGGGTGCCCTCGTCTTCGTGGGCCTGGACAGCTGGACCGGCCTGGGCACCTTCTCGCTGGCCCTCACGTCGGTGCCGCCGGCCGTGGACCCGACGGTCGCCACGATGGCATGGGCACTGGCCATCGGGCGGTGGCGCATTGCTCGCCTGGCTGATCCGCACGCTCGGGCTCGTGCTCCGCCCCGTCGTGCACCTCAACCGCGTGCTGGTCACCACCGTTTCGGCGCCCTCATCGGCGTGATGGCGATGGCCTACCAGCTCGGATCCGGAACAGCTTCACCCAGGTGCTGTTCTCCGGTCAGAGTCGCCCTGCCCGAGCTGGTCGAGCATGCCGCGGACTACTCGGTCGGCGTGCTGGTCCTGCTGATCGCCTGCAAGATGCTCGCGTACGGACTCTCGTTGAGTGCCTTCCGCGGTGGCCCCGTCTTCCCTGCGATGTTCATCGGCGCCGCGCTCGGCATCGCCATCAGCGGCCTGCCGGGCATGAGCCTCGCGCCGGCGGTCGCCGCCGGCATCGGCGGCACCTGCGCGGCGATGCTGCGCCTGCCCTTGACCTCGACGCTGCTGGCGACCCTGCTGCTGGGCAGCGACGGCGTCGCGGTGACGCCGCAGGTCGTGGTCGCGGTCGTGGTGGCGTTCGTGATCACCATGGTGCTTCCGGCCCCGGCCCGCAGGAACACCCCGCCCCAGCTGCCCCGCCCGTGATGGTGCGGCCAGCGCAGGTCCTGGCACTGCCGGTCGGCACCGCCCAGGAGTACCGCCTCGTGCGCCTCAACGAGTGGGTGCGCGAGCGGTTCTGGTCGATCCCGGCGGCCCTGGTGCTGGCCGGCGTGCTCCTCGCCGTGGTGGTGTCCCGGCCCGACCTGCTCGGCCTGCCGGCCAACTGGGACCTCGGCCACGTCGTCCGGATCCGCACGGCGAACACGATGCTGCTGGTGATGGCGTCCTCCATGCTCACCTTCGTGGGCGTGGTCTTCGCGATCACCCTGGTCGGCCTCCAGCTGGCCAGCTCGCAGCTCTCCCCGCGCGTCATCCGCACGTTCGTGCGCTCGAACGTGACCAAGACCGCCTTCGGCATCTTCCTGGCCACCTTCGCCTTCGCCGTCACCGGGATCGCGTTCGACAACGTCGACGACACGGCCGCCGCGTCCCGCACCGTCGGTGCCGCCGTGGCCTTGCTGGCCCTGGCCATCGCCGTCTTCATCGTCTACGTCACCGCGACGATGCGGCTGCTCGAGGTGGGCTGGGTGATCACGGCGGTCGCCAACGAGGCCCGCGTCGCGATCCGACGTACCTCGCCACCTGAGTCCGCCTACGTGCTCGCCAGACCCTCCGGCGCTCATCGCGGAGCCACGCACGATCCACCTCAGCTCGACCGACACCCGCAACTTCAAGGGCGTGCTCGGGACGGTGCTCGGGCTCGACCGGCACCGGCTCGTCCGGCTGGCGACAGGCACGACTGCGTCATCGAGCTGCTTCCCCGCATCGGCGAGTACGTGCCCACCGGCGGCCCGGTCTTCGCGGTCCACGGCGGATCCCCGCCCGCGCGACCACGAGGTGCTTGCCTGCCTCGACCTGGGCCGCGCCCGCACGCTCTACCAGGACCCGACGTTCGGGATCCGCCAGCTCGTCGACGTCGGCACCCAGGCCCTCTCGCCCGCGATCAACCAGCCCTCCACGACGGTCCAGGTGATCGACAGGCTGCACGACCTGCTGCTGCGGATCGGCCGGGTGCCGATGCCGACCGGTCTGCACGTGGACTCCGACGGAGAGGTCCGCCTCGTCGAGCCGACGCACGAGGCGTCGTACCTCCTGAACCTGGCGTTCCAGGAGATCAGCCAGCTGGGTTCCTCCTCGTGGCACGTGACCCGGCGCCTGGCCGCGGCGTACGACGACCTGGAGACCGCCGCTCCCGAGGACTGGCGGCCCACCATCGTGAGCCTGCGGGCCTCGCTGGAGCGGATGTCCCGGGAGCAGTCACCGGGCGCGTGGGACGACGCGGCCGCTGTCTCCCCGGACCGGCTCGGGCTCGGGTAGCGCCAGATGAGCATCCTCGAGGGCCTGACCGAGCTGTTCGTGGTCGCGGCGGTCTCCGCACTGGCTCCCGTCGTCTCGGCGCTGATCCCGAAGGTCCGGGTGCCCCAGGTGGTGCTGCTCATCCTCGGCGGCATCCTGATCGGCCCGGTGGGTCTCGGCGTCGAGGTCTCGCCTGCGATCCAGCTGATCTCCAACGTCGGGCTGGGCTTCGTGTTCCTCCTGGCCGGGTTCGAGATCGACCCGGCGATGCTGATCGCCAGGGCGGGCAAGCTGGCGCTCTGGGGATGGGGCATCTCGTTGGTTGCCAGTACGGCGCTCGTGGGAGCGCTCGCGTGGGCCGGCTTCGTGGACGCCTTCGTGCCGGTGGCGCTCGCCCTGACCACCACGGCGCTGGGCACCGTGCTGCCGATCCTGCGCGAGCACGGCCTGCTCGACCGGCCGTTCGGACGCTACTTCCTCGCCGACGGGGGCGATCGGCGAGCTCTTCCCGATCCTGGCCATCGCGATCTTCCTCGGCGTCAACAGCCGGCTCTCCGCGCTGTTCTCCATCCTCGTGATCGCGCTGATCGCCGTCGGGCTCGCCGCCTCCCAGCGGATGCTGCGTGGTCGTCGCCTCGCGACGATCGTCTCGCAGGGGGCCGACACGACCGGGCAGACCACCCTGCGCTTCGCGATCCTGCTCCTCCTCGGCCTGCTCGTGCTGGCGGGGGAGTTCGGCCTGGACGTCGTGCTCGGCGCCTTCCTCGCCGGCGTCGTGATGCGGCGGTGGGCGCCGGCGGAGCTGCACGCGTTCGAGGGCAAGCTGGACGCGATCGGCTACGGCTTCTTCATCCCGGTCTTCTTCGTCAGCGCCGGCATGGGCGTCGACCTGCAGTCGATCCTGGACGCGCCCGCGACGGCTGCTCGTCTTCCTCGCGCTGCTGCTCGTGGTGCGCGGCCTGCCGGTGCTCCTCGTCTACCGACGGGCGCTGCCTATCCGGGAGCGGACCCAGCTCCTGCTGTGCGCGGCCACCACGCTGCCCCTGATCGTGGCGCTGACGCAGATCGGACTGGCCAGCGGGACGATGCTGCCCGAGAACGCCGCGGCGCTCGTCGGCGCCGGCGTGCTCTCGGTGCTGTTCTTCCCGCTCGTCGCCGTGCTGCTGGACAGGCCGGTGCGGGAGACGTCGGAGAGGCCCAGCCCGACCACCTGACCTGACCGGGGCCCCGCGTCTTGGGAGGTGGGTAGTCCAGATCAAGAAGCCGGCAGGTACTCAGCCGGTCTCCCCTCTTGCCCTTCTTGCTCTTCTTCTTCGTCTTCTTGCGGGAGCGCGGGTCGAGCGAGGCGGCGGCGGAGGCGGCGCGGTCGGCGGCCTTGGCGGCTGCCTTGCGTGCTCGCTTCGTCTCCTTCTCGAGGCGCGCCAGGCTCTTGGCCACCTGCTTGGTCACCTCGCTGCGACCCGGTCTGCGGTCTCCCGGGCGATCCGCTCGATCGTCTCCGCCGAGAGCTGCGCCGGCTGCGCAGGGTTCGACTGCTCGGCGGGTGCCCTCGTGGCCGCGGTCTTCTTGGCGGGTGCCTTCTTCGCGGCGGTCTTCTTCGCGGGTGCCTTCTTGGCGGCGGTCTTCTTGGCGGGTGCCTTCTTGGCCGCGGTCTTCTTGGCCGGTGCCTTCCTCGCGGTCGTGGTGGCCGGTGCCGTCGTCGCCGGCGACGTGGCCGCGGCCTTCCGCGGCTCAGGCGTGGTGGTGCTCTCGTTGGTTGGCACGGTGCATTTCCTCCCGGTGGTCGGTCGGCGGCCGCGGTTGCGAGCGCCGATCCAGCCCAACACTGCCCGAGTCGGTCAACTCCTGCACCTCTGGCGGGTGCGGGCACCGGTTATTGCAGGCGGGTGACCTGGACGTCGACGAACATCCGGGAGGTGCCGGAGCCGGAGAAGATGCCCGAGAGGGGCTTCACGTCGTTGTAGTCGCGCCCGGTGGCGACGATCACGTGGCGGTCGCCGGGCTCGGTGTCGTTGGTCGGGTCGAACCCGCGCCAGCCGTCGTCCCACCACTCGACCCAGGCGTGCGACTCGCCCTTGGCGGACTCACCGACCTCGGGATCGACCTTGGGGTGCAGGTAGCCGGAGACGTACCTCGTCGGGATGCCGACCGAGCGCAGCGCCCCGATGGCGATGTGGGCCATGTCCTGGCACACGCCCGTGCGCTCCTTCCACGAGTGCGCCGCGAACGCGTCCACGGTGGTCGAGCCGGAGACGTACTTGACCTCGCGGTAGACCAGCGCACAGATCTCGCGCGCTGCCGTGCTCGGGTCCGGGCTCGCGTCCGCGATCTCGCGCGCCTGGGTCACCAGATCGGCCGTGGGGGCGACGCGCTCCGGGAGGGCGAGCGACTCGGTGTGCAGGTCTGCCACCTCGTGGCTGCGCATCTCGTCCCACGTCATCACCGGGTCGCCGATCGGGGAGCGATCGGTGTGCACGGTCGCCGAGGCGGTCACGGTCAACGACGTGTGCGGGTCGAGCACCTCGAAGGCCGTCACCTGCGAGCCCCAGTAGTCCTTGTAGGTGTAGGCCCACGGGGTGGGGGAGACCTCGACCCTGGAGTGCACGACGATCTGGCCCGGGAGCGTCACCGGGGTCAGTCTCGCCTCGTTGAACGAGGTGTTCGCCTTGCCGTCGTACTCGAAACCCGTCGTGTGCGCGATGCGCAGCTGCATGCTCATCTCGGGGTCCCCTCGGAAGTGTGAGCGTCATTGCCGCGAAGCGGCCGCTCGCGAACAGTTGCGTGGGGTGAGTTCATGCCCTCACCCCGTGCCACTCGGTTGCCTCGGCGCCGGCGAAGTAGCGTCGGCTGATCGCGTCGGTCGCCAGCGCGCAGGTGCGTTGCAGACGCTCCATCTCGCTGGGCAGCTCGGCCACGAAGTCGCTCAGGGAGCGGTACTCCAGCTCGGCGCGGGTGCGGCCGAGCAGGCGCTGGGCCTCGTTCTGGAAGCCGGCGCGGGTGCCGGAGGCCTGGAGTCGCTCCAGGCAGCGCTCGGCCTGGCTCAGACCGAAGACGACCGACCTCGGGAACAGTCGGTCGAGGAGGAGGAACTCGGCGGCGCCGCGCTCGGTCTCCAGACCCTTGTAGGTGCGCAGGAACGCCTCGTAGGCGCCGCAGGCACGAAGCGAGGTGCCCCAGGCCGAGCCGGAGGTCAGCGCTGCGGTGGCGACCAGCCGCGAGGTCATGTCGGCACGCTCGATCGAGCGGCCCAGGACCAGGAACTGGTAACCCTCGTCGCGCGTCATCGTGGCCTCGGCGATGCCGTTGATCTGCGCCGCGCGGTCGCGCACCCAGCGGAAGGCCACCGGCGGGCGCATCGAGCGGAAGTGCCCCGAGGGGATCGCGCGGTGCGTGGTGTTCATCGCCTCCCACATCGAGGTGGAGAGCGTCTCGCGGGCACGGCGGGCACTCTCCCGCGCGGCTGCCAGCGTCGCGGCGATCGAGGCCGTGGACGAGGTGTCGTAGGCCAGCACCCGCATCACCGTGGCGGTGTCGATCGGTGCGTCCTCGTCAATGTCCACGCCCATGATCGAGAGCAGGCTGCGGCAGGTGGTCTCCTCGTCGACGCCCGGGTCCTCGAGGATCAGCTGGGTCTGCACGTCGAGGATGCGCGCGGTGTCCTCGGCCCGCTCGACGTAGCGGCCGATCCAGAACAGCGACTCTGCGATCCGGCTCAGCATCCGGTCACCGCCTCGGATCGCGACTGCTGTTGTTGCTGCTGCTGGTCGTGCTGGGAGGAGAACGACTCGAGCGGCGGGCCGACGTCCTGCGGCGCGGAGTGCACCTCCACCCGTTCCGGCTCGGGACGTACGGCGTGCCGCCCGTGCCCGGCGAGCACCCAGGTGTCCTTCGAACCGCCGCCGCGCGAGGAGTTCACGATCAGCTCGCCCTCGCCGAGGGCGACCCGGGTCAGTCCGCCGGGGAGCACCCACACGCGATGACCGTCGTTCACGGCGAACGGGCGCAGGTCCACGTGCCGCGGCCGCATCACCCCGTTCACGTAGGTCGGGACGGTGCTCAGCTGGATCACCGGCTGGGCGATCCACGACCGCGGGTCCTCGACCACCTTCGCGCGCAGCTCCTCGAGCTCCGCGCGCGTGGCGTGCGGCCCGATCACGATGCCCTTGCCACCCGAGCCGTCGACCGGCTTCACGACCAGCTCGTCGAGGCGGTCCATCACCTCCTCGCGGTGGTCGGCGTCACCGAGCCGCCAGGTGTCCACGTTCTTCAGGATGGGTTCCTCGTCGAGGTAGTAGCGCACCAGGTCGGGCAGGTAGGTGTAGATCAGCTTGTCGTCGGCCACGCCGTTGCCGACAGCGTTGGCGATCGTCACGTTGCCGGCGCGAGCCGCGTTGAGCAGGCCCGAGCAGCCGAGCAGGGAGTTGCTGCGGAAGTGCACCGGGTCCAGGAACTCGTCGTCGACGCGGCGGTAGATCACGTGCACGGGCTCGAGACCCTGCGTCGTACGCATCATCACGCGGCCGCGGCGGCACTCGAGGTCGCGGCCCTCGACCAGCTCGACGCCCATGGTGCGGGCGAGCAGGGCGTGCTCGAAGTAGGCGCCGTTGAACACCCCGGGGGTCAGCACGACCACGTTGGGGTCGGTGACCCCCGCAGGGGCCGCGGCGCGAAGGGCGGTGAGCAGCTTCTGGGGGTAGCCGGCGACGGGCCGGATGCGGTGCTCGCCGAAGGTCTCCGGCAGGGCTGCGGCGATCGCCCGCCGGTTGGTCATCACGTAGGAGACGCCGGACGGCACGCGGACGTTGTCCTCCAGCACGCGGAACTCGCCGGCGTCGTCCCGGATCAGGTCGATGCCGCTGACGTGCACCCGCACCCCGTTCGGCGGCTCGATGCCAGCGGCCGCGCGGTGGAAGTGGGAGGACGTGGTGACCACCCGGCGCGGCACCACCCCGTCGTCGAGGACGCGACCCGCGTCGTAGACGTCGGCCAGGAACTTCTCCAGCGTGTGCACGCGCTGCTGGACCCCGGCCTCGACCTTGGTCCACTGGTCCATCTCGATGACCCGGGGGAGCACGTCGAGGGGAAAGGCCCGCTCCTCACCACCGATGTCGAAGGTGACGCCCTGGTCCAGGTAGCTCGACTGCAGGGCCTCGACCCTGGTCTGCAGCTCTGACTGGCCCATCTCCTGCAGGGAAGGCTGCAGCTGGCTGTAGGGGGTGCGGAGTCCGGAGCCGTCGTCGTACATCTCGTCGTAGGCCGAACCCATGCCGGTCGCGTAGTCCTCGAACATGCTCGTCACCCCCGCGACCCTAGCGAGAGCACTCGGTCCGCGTCGCCCGGGTCAGGGCAGCGTGAGAATCTCGGTCCCGTCGGCGGTGACCAGAAGCGTGTGCTCGAACTGCGCGCTGACCCGCCTGTCGCGGGTCACGACCGTCCAGCCGTCGTCCCACATGTCCCACTCGTGGGTGCCCAGGTTGAGCATCGGCTCGATGGTGAACGTCATCCCGGGCTGGATCACGTCGTCGTAGTGGGGGTCGTCGAAGTGCGGGATGACCAGGCCGCTGTGGAAGGACGAGCCGATGCCGTGCCCGGTGAACTCGCGTACGACGCCGTAGTCGAACCGTTTCGCGTACGACTCGATCACCCGTCCGATCACGTTGATCCGTCGTCCCGGCTTGACCGCGCTGATCGCTCGGCGCAGCGCCTCGCGGGTGCGGTCGACCAGGTCGCGCACCTCCTGCGAGACACCAGGAGTCAGGAAGGTGGCGTTCGTGTCTCCGTGCACGCCGTTCAGGAAGGCCGTGATGTCGATGTTCACGATGTCGCCGTCCTCGACGACCGTGGTGTCAGGGATGCCGTGGCAGACCACCTCGTTGACCGAGGTGCACAACGACTTCGGGAACCCCTTGTAGCCCAGCGTCGAGGGATAGGCGCCGTGGTCGCAGAGGAACTCGTGCCCGATCCGGTCCAGCTCGTCGGTCGTGACCCCCGGCGTGACGTGCGACCCGACCAGGTCGCGCGCCTCGGCGGCCAGCTTGCCGGCGACCCGCATCCGCTCGATCGTGTCGGCGTCCTTGACCTCGGAGCCGGTGAACGGCGCCGGAGCGGGCCGGTCGACGTACTCGGGACGGGGGACGGAGGCCGGCACCGGGCGGCGCGCGGAGATCCTTCCCGGAGCTATGGCAGTCACGTTGCCCGAGTGTAGTTTCGAGCGCATGAGCTACTGGTACTGCGTCAAGCACAAGCGGGTGGAGCCGGACGACGGTTGTGCGCCCATCGACCGCCTCGGGCCCTTCGGCACCGAGGAGGAGGCCTCCCACGCCCTCGAGAAGGCGGCGCAGCGCAACGAGGAGTGGGACAACGACCCCAAGTGGAACGACAAGAAGGACTGACCAGCCTGCGGCTCAGCCGGTGAAGCTGCCCGACAGGGGAGCCTGTCGTCCGTCGACGTGCTGGCTGTCCGCGTTGCCGTAGGTCCACCGGAACCCGTGGGACCGCCAGATCCGCACGACCGGGTGCGACGCCGACCGCCAGGCGACCAGCGGGTGGCTGTGCGAGGCCCACCAGGTGTTCGGCACGAGCCCGGTCGCCGAGCGGTAGGGGTTCTCCCAGGTGTTCACGTCGATGGCTCGACCGCGAGCGTGGGGCGAGAGCACGCTCGGCTTGTTCACCACGCTGCGGCAGTTGAAGCCCGAGGTGTTGTCGGCGCGCATCGACGCGTAGTCGTTGGCACCGTGCAGCTTCTGGCTCCACCCGAACCGGTCGACGCGGTACATCCGGCGGATCGGGTAGCGGCGGTCGTACATGTCGCGCAGGGCCGCCGCTGCTCGTGAGACCACCGCGGCGCTGAGCACCATCTCACCGCGGTAGCGGTAGCCGTCGAAGCCCCAGTAGTTGATCCGGAGCAACCGCAGTCCGGAGCGCCCGAGCGGGCAACCGCTGTGCCAGCTGCGGCCCACCATGGTGCGCCAGACCCCGGTCGGGATGGTGGTGATCACCGCACTGGCACCGGTGCCGGTCGCACGCGTCTGCGGCGAGGTGTACGCCGGTCGTGGTGCCCGGGCCGGGTAGGCCACCGGTCGAACCGGCGGCACGTTGTCGACGGACAGGATGCCCGAGGCGTCCGCGAGCAGCCACCACGCGTTGGAGGTGCCGATGGCCCGCCACGACGAGTCGACGCGTGGCTTGGTCGCGAGCACGACCCGACCCGTAGCGCCGGTGCGGACACGCCGGTAGACCCCCCACGTGCCACGACCGAGCTTGCGGTAGACGGTGACGGTGCTGCTGACCGGAGTGCCGTCGCTGGCCCGCCAGAGCATCGAGAGCCGAGCCGTGCGCTCGTCGACGACGCGCTTCGGGCCAGTGAGCAGCAGCGTGCTCGCGTAGCGGTTCCCGACGATGGAGACGACCTGCGACACCGAGGCTGCGTGCGCCGTGTCGCCCGCGAAGGAGGCGCGCCAGCTCGACGTGCCGGTGGGGCGCGGCAGGCTCACCAGCAGCCGACCGGCGCTGTCCGTGGTGCCCGACGCCGTGGTCGGGGTCGAACCGGTGCGCGTCAGGGTGACCGTCGCGCCGACGAGTGGTGCCCCGCCCTCCTCGGTGAGCGTTGCGGTGAACGGCACCTGCAGACGCGCCTTGCCGGACGCCGGGGCGCTCAGCGTGAGCGTGGTCGGAGGCTGGTCAGCGGCCTGCGCAGGCACCGCGAGCGTCGTCAGTGCGAGCACCAGCGGCAGCACGGCGAGCAGCAACGGACGCGGGACACGGGTGTGGAGCGGGGTCATGCTGCCTCCGAGATGCCTCCGAGCAGGGCACTCGGACCAACGTGGACACTCACGCTAGATGAGGTCCGGGGTTCCCGTAGCCTTTCGCGCGTGGCGCGGCGGCGGAAGGTGTCCCCCTGGGGGTTCGTGGGGATGGGCGGGATGGCGTGCGCGCTCTTCCTGGACCTCGGGACCGTCACCACCGTGCCGTGGTGGGTCACGGTCCTGCTCGTGCTCCTGTGGCTCGTCCTGTTCGCGATCGCCGTGCGCTGGTTCGTCCCGCACCCCACCTGGGTCCCGTGGCTGCCGGTGGTCGCCGTCGCCGTGTGGTTCCCCGTGGTGCTGCTGGGCACCAGTCGCCTCGGCTGGGGAACCTGACGGACCTCAGCCGTGCGGGTGGACGCGCAGGATCTTGTCAGCGCCTCCGCCGTTGGCCGTCGTGACGAGCAGGTCCCCGCTCGCGACGCGGGTCACCGAGCGCAGCCGTCCGTAGGAGCTCAGGGCGGCGGGCGTGCGGACACGCTGGAACCGGCCGGCCGAGTCGAACGTCAGGAACATGAGTCGTTGTCCCTTGAGCACGCCCACGGCCAGGCTGCCGTCGAGGTCGCCCCACTGCTTGCCCCGCACCCACGCCGCTCCGGACGTGGCGATGGTGGGCTTCCCCGAGCGCCAGCGCGCGTTGAGCTGGGTGCCGGGCAGCCCCTGGTCCGTCATCGGGCGGGACTCGTTGTAGCCCGGCGTCGGGTTCCAGCCGTAGTCGCCGCCCGTGGAGAGGCGGTTGACCTCGTCGTCGCGGTCGGTGCCGTGCTCGACCGACCAGATCGAGCCGTCGGAGCGTTGCGCGAGGCCCTGGACGTTGCGGTGGCCGAAGGTCACCACGTAGCGGGCGTTGAACGAGCGTGAGCGGATGTACGGGTTGGTCGGCCAGGGTGCGCCCGTGGAGCGGTTCATCCGCAAGGTCTTGCCTCCCAGGGAGTAGCGGCTGCGCGCGTTGGTCCCCACGGCCGCGTCGCCGGTGCCGACCATCAGCGCGCCGTAGCTGGTGATCAGCAGGCGGCACCCGCCGTGCCGACCGGAGCTGGCGGGGAGCCCGCGGAGCAGGATCTTGACGAGCGTCGCGGTGGTCGCGGCAGCGTCGAGCCGCCAGGCGACCACGCGCACCTCGTGCCCCGAGGGGCCTCGGACGCCGCCCTGGCAGGTGTAGAACCGCCGGTTGCTGGCGAACTTCGGGTCCACCGCGAGCGACATCAGGCCCGTCTCGCCCGCGGCCCAGACCGACGAGGACGGGAACGTCAGTGGCCGGATGGTCCCGCGGTCCCAGAGCAGCAGCCGTCGAGTGGTGCGCTCGGTGATCAGCAGCTTGCCGCTCCCGATGGACTGCACGTCCCACGGGATGTCGAGCCCGCTCGCGATCGCGGTGACCTGCAAGGAAGGGACGGCGGCAGCTCGTTGTGGGGCCGGCGCGCTGCTGCCCACGGTGGCGGTGGCCGGAGCCGCGAGCATCGCGGCCAGCGCGACGAGGACGGCGGTGAGCAGGCGAGTCATGCGGCAGGCTAACCCGCCCGACGGCGGCGACGGGGACCTCGGATCAACAGTCGGACCGGGGAGCGCTCAGAAGGTGTGGTCCGGTCCGGGGAAGGTGCCGTCCCTGACCTCCGACGCGTAGGTCTGCGCTGCGTCGAGGAGTACGCCGCGCAGGTCGGCGTACTGCTTGACGAAGCGGGCCATCCGGCCGCCCCGGAGACCGAAGGCGTCCTGCCAGACGAGCACCTGGGCGTCGCAGTCCACGCCGGCACCGATGCCGATGGTCGGGATGGTGAGCTCCTTGGTGACCTGGGCGGCGACGTCGCCGGGCACCATCTCCATGACCACGGCGAAGGCACCGGCCGCCTGGACGGCGAGAGCGTCCTCGAGGATGCGGTCCGCGGTCTCGCCGCGGCCCTGGACCCGGTAACCGCCGAGGGCGTGCTCGCTCTGGGGGGTGAACCCGATGTGCGCCATCACCGGGACGCCACCCCGGCTCAGCAGCTCGATCTGGCCGACCATCTCGCGGCCTCCCTCGAGCTTGACGGCGTGGGCACCGCCCTCCTTCATGAACCGCACCGCGGTGTCGTAGGCCTGCTCGGGCGAGCGTTGGTAGGAGCCGAACGGCAGGTCGCCCACGACCAGCGAGCGCTTCACCGAGCGGGCGACCGCACGCGTGAGCGGGATCAGCTCGTCGACCGTCACCGGGAGCGAGGTGTCGTTGCCGTAGACGTTGTTGGACGCGCTGTCCCCGACGAGGAGGACCTCGACCCCGGCCTCGTCGAAGATCTCGGCGGTGTACATGTCGTAGGCGGTGAGCATCGCGAACCGCTCGCCGCGCTCCTTCATCTCGCGCAGGTGCTGGGTGCGGATCCGTTTCGTCGGCGCGGCGGGCTTGGCCGCGCCGCTGCCGTAGGGCGCCGTCTCTTCGGTCATGGATCCACGCTAGCCCTGCTCGGCCCCGCCCGCGCCTGTGTCGCTCGTCACGGAGTCGGCCCGCGTGTAGTCACGCTCCACCGTCGCGATCCGCACGGTGTAGTCGGCGTACCAGACGTCCTGCCCGCGCTGCTGTGCCACGAGGTGCTCGGCCACCTGCTTCCACGCGGCGGCCGTGGTGTGGTCGGTCCAGTAGGACACGGTGATTCCGGCTTCCTGCTCGCTGGCCGACTCGTGGCCGAGGTAGCCGGGCTGCTCCGCGGCGAGCACGAACATCCGCGAGGCCATCCGCACGTAGCCGTCGGCGTTTCCCGAGTGCAGGCTGGTGAAGATCACCGCGGTGTACGGCGGCTCAGGGGTCCGGGCGATGCGTCCGGGATCGGGTCCGACGTCAGGGGAGTCCACATCGACCATTGTGCGGCAGCCGTTCTGTAACACTGGTGACGTGGACTTCACCTCGGCCTATGCGCACGGCTACGCCCGGGTCGCGGCGTGCACCGTGCCGGTCGCGATCGCGGACCCGGCGACGAACGCCGCCACCGTGCTCGCCGAGGCCCGTGCCTGCCACGACGAGGGAGTGGCGGTCGCGATCTTCCCCGAGCTCTGCCTGAGCGGCTACGCGATCGACGACCTGGTGATGCAGGACGTCCTGCTCGACGCCGTCGTGGAAGCGATCGGGAGCCTGCTCGAGGCCAGCGAGGACCTCCGGCCGGTGATCGTCGTGGGCGCACCGCTGCGCAAGGGCAACCGGCTCTACAACTGCGCGGTGGTGATCCAGGGCGGGGTTGTCCTCGGCGTCGCCCCCAAGTCCTTCCTCCCGACCTACCGCGAGTTCTACGAGGCGAGGCACTACGCCTCCGGTGAGGACCAGCACGGCGAGACCATCACGCTGCTCGGGCGTCGAGGTGCCCTTCGGGCCGGATCTCCTGTTCGCGGCGACGGACGTGCCGGGCCTGCGTCTGCACGTCGAGATCTGCGAGGACATGTGGGTCCCGATCCCGCCGAGCGCGTACGCCGCCCTGGCCGGCGCCACGGTCCTCGCCAACCTCTCCGGCTCGCCGATCACCGTCGCCCGCGCCGAGGACCGGCGGCTGCTCGTCCGGTCGGCGAGCGCCCGGTGCCTGGCGGCGTACCTCTACGCGGCCGCGGGTGAGGGGGAGTCCAGCACCGACCTCTCCTGGGACGGCCAGACGATGGTCTACGAGTGCGGTGACCTGCTCGGCGAGGGCGAACGCTTTCCCGAAGGGCCGCGGCGCACGGTCGTCGACGTCGACCTCGACCGGATCCGCCAGGAGCGGCTGCGCCAGGGCAGCTTCGACGACAACCGTCACGCCGAGGGCCTCCAGCCGGGCGACTTCCAGGTCGTCGAGTTCGCGCTCGACCCGCCCCCCGGGGACATCGGGCTGCGCCGCAAGGTCGACCGGTTCCCGTTCGTCCCCGACGACGTGGAGCGGCTGGCCCTCGACTGCTACGAGGCCTACAACATCCAGGTCTCCGGGCTCGAGCAGCGACTCCGCGCCATCGGGCAGCCCAAGGTCGTCATCGGGGTCTCGGGTGGCCTCGACTCGACGCACGCCCTGATCGTCGCGGCGAAGGCCATGGACCGCCTCCAGCGGCCGCGCAACGACATCCTTGCGTTCACGCTGCCGGGCTTCGCCACCGGCGAGACGACGAAGTCCTACGCGACGCGGCTGTCCAAGTCGCTCGGGGTGAGCTTCGAGGAGCTCGACATCCGCCCCGCAGCCAGGCAGATGCTCACCGACATGGGGCATCCCTTCGCCTCCGGCGAGGAGGTCTACGACGTCACCTTCGAGAACGTCCAGGCCGGCCTCCGGACCGACTACCTGTTCCGGATCGCCAACCAGCGCGGGGGCATCGTCCTCGGCACCGGTGATCTCTCCGAGCTGGCGCTGGGTTGGTGCACCTACGGCGTGGGTGACCAGATGTCCCACTACACCGTCAACTCCGGCGTCCCGAAGACACTGATCCAGCACCTGATCCGCTGGGTCGTCGAGAGCGAGCAGCTCGGCGGTCGCGGCGACGAGGTCAACGAGCTGCTGACCGAGATCGTGGGGCAGGAGATCACCCCCGAGCTGATCCCGGTCAAGGAGGGCGAGCAGGCCCAGTCGACCGAGTCGTCGGTCGGTCCCTACGCGCTCCAGGACTTCACCTTGTTCCACGTCCTGCGCTACGGCTTCCGGCCCAGCAGGATCGCCTTCCTGGCCGAGCACGCCTGGAAGGACTCGTCGGTGGGGGAGTGGCCCCCGCACTACCCCGACGAGCTGCGGATCGCCTACGCCCTCCCCGAGATCCGGCACTGGCTCGAGGTGTTCGTGAAGCGGTTCTTCGCCAGCCAGTTCAAGCGCTCGGCGCTGCCCAACGGGCCGAAGGTCAGCGCGGGCGGCACGATGTCGCCCCGCGGTGACTGGCGGATGCCGAGCGACGCCAGTGCCGCGGCCTGGCTCGCCGAGCTCGAGAACGTCCCGCGCGACTGATGGGCCGTTGATGGCGCCGCGTGTCCTCGTCGTCCAGCACCAGGACGACTGCCCACCTGCCCTGGTCGGCGACTGGCTCGTCGAGGCAGGGTGCGAGCTCGACGTACGCCGCCCCTACGTCGACGACGACCTTCCCGAGGATCTCGCCGCCCACGACCTGCTGCTCGTGCTCGGTGGCTCGATGGGCGCCAACGACGACGCGGCCCATCCGTGGCTCGGGCACACCAGGACACTCGTGCGCGACGCCGCTCAGCGGCACACGCCGACGCTCGGGATCTGCCTCGGACACCAGCTCGCCGCGGTGGCGCTGGGCGGCGAGGTCCGACGGAACCAACGTGGTCAGCAGCTGGGACTGCTGCCGATGGGCTGGACCGACGAGGCGCACCGCGACGACCTGATGGGGACGCTGGTGACGACCCCTCGCGGCGTCCAGTGGAACGACGACATCGTCACCGCCCTGCCCACGGGCACCGTGGTGCTGGCGCAGACCGATCGGGGCGAGGTCCAGGCGGCCCGGTTCGGGCCGACGGTCTGGGGGGTCCAGCTCCACCCGGAGGTGGACGAGAAGATCCTCGCGGAGTGGGCGGCTGAGGACCCGGACCGCTACGCGGAAGGAGTCCTGGAGGACGTCCTCGCCCAGATCGCCGACGCGCGAGACGAGCTCGAGTCGGGTTGGCGACCGTTGGCGCAGGCCTTGGCGGCTCTGCCCCAGGCTCGCCCCATGGGCAAGCAGGAAGACTCCCCACGAAGGGTTTCTCCTGCGGGCACAGGGGTCTAGTGTCCGACCATGCGAAGTCTCCCCAAGAGGAGCGACGCAGTGACACAACGACGGCCGGCAGCATCCGAACTGTGTATTGAACTGAACGAGCAGACAGTCCGCGAGCGACTCAACCAGGCCGCGATCGAACGGGATCTCAGACCGAGCACGAGGCCGGCCTACCAGCGAACGAGACGTTGCAGACCCCCACAGCAGATCGTTGCGAGGTGCGCTGTCCGGTGCTGTCCGGCGCGGTGACAGCGAGGCTGAGGCCGAGATCCGGCACGAGCTGATGCTGCGCGCGGTCGAGAGCAGCATCGTCAGGTGCTCGGCGACACTCAGCTGAGCGCAGGCGGGCCGAGGCTGCCGCGATCGAGCAGCAGTTCGCTGAACTCAAGGCCAGGCTCGCCATCGCTTTCCCGCACGAGCCGGCCGAGGACCCGGCCGAGCGCGTTGCTGTCTGACCCCGACATCCACTCGCGGGTCCAGACCCTGCCCGCACTCCCCGAGAGCCCAGCGAGGTGCCACCTGAAGAGAGCAGGAAGCTCGCCACACCGTGGCTGACCATCGCCACCGAACTGCTCTCGACGACGAAGAAGGAACAGACATGACCGAGACACCCCTGGACGAGCTGGGTCCCGTTGATTTCGTGATCGTCGAGTTCCCGGTGGGGGCCGCCAACTTCACCGGCGAGATGATCGACCAGCTCCTCACCTCGGTGGACGCGGGCACGATCCGGGTCATCGACATCCTCATCCTGGTCAAGGGCGAGGACGGAGCGGTGGAGGCGATGGAGCTCTCCGACCTCGACGACCTGGGCGGACTGGATCGGATCGAGGCGGACCTGGCCGAGCTGCTGGCTGCGAAGGACGTGGTGAACCTGGCCGCGGCGACGGATCCGGGCAGCACCGCCGGGGTTGCTCATCTACGAGAACCTGGGGGCGGCACCCTTCGCCTCGGCCGCGCCGGGCCGGTGGCCAGCTGATCGCGAACGGGCGGATCCCGATCCAAGCCATCATCGCCGCCGTCGTCGCGGCCGCCGTCACCCCCGGTCGCCGGTGACGACGCATCTAGGACTCCGCGTGGAGGCCCCGGCGTACTCGAACGCTCAGCGGGGGGCGAAGCCGAGAACGAGGTGGTCCCGATGACTTCCCCACCTCAGGTCGAACGACCAACAGCCGGCAGCCGGTAGGTCGATCGTGGACGGGCCGGGCGCCGCCCCGACGGTGCGCGCCACCGTCTGCCCCGTGCTCGCCAGCGTGGCCCGGATCCGCAGGGGCCCCTCAGCCGCACCGACCCTGGCGACCCACAGGATCTTGTTGTTCTTCGCGGCGGCCGGTGGAGCCACCAAGGGATGGTGCGATGCCCACACGATGGCCGCCAGGTCACCTCGGTCGCCGAGAACGTACGGCACGAGCTGGGTTGGTGGAGTGAACCCTGCCCGCGCCCACTCCGGGAGAACCTTCGGCGCGTAGTCGAGTCGGCACGCTGTGAGCGTCGGGGGCGTGCTCCTCGACGTCGCGTCCACCTGGGGGCCCGCGCCCGAGCGGTGGGAGCTGACCATGCTGGCAACCACGACGATCAGAGCGACCACGCCTGCCGCGGCCGCGACCACAAGCGGTGCGAACCACCGCCGCGTCGGGGCAGGCGCACGCGTCTCTCGTGGCGGAGGAGTCGCAGAGGCCGCTATCCGCCTCATCGAGGCGGCGATGAGCTCGTCGGTGTCCATGTCTACATCCCTCGATCCATCGACTCTGACGCCCGGGCAGCCTCCGCAGCCCGCCGCAACGAGTCGCGCCCACGGGCCAGATGTGTCTTCGCCGTCGCCACCCCGCACCCGAGGATCTCGGCCACCTCCCGGATCGGGCGGTCCTCCAGGTACGTCAGCGCCACCGCCACCCGCTGCCTGTGGGGCAGCGACCGCATCGCGGTGTCCAGCCACGCGTCCAGGCTCAGCAGACCTGGCTCCTCGGTCGCGGCCGGATCGAGTGGCTGTGCGACCAGAACCTCGCGTCGCCGGCGACGCCCGTTCTTGTGCAGGTTTGCCAGCGTCTTGCGGGCGTACGCCGCCATGTTGTCGTGATGGGCGAGCCGGTCCCACCGTGCCGACACCCGCGCCAACGCCTCCTGGGTCAAGTCCCACGCGTCGTGATCGTTGCCGCACAACACCCGAGCCAGGCCGAACAGTCGCGTCGTCTCCACGGCGGCGAACTCTTCGAACCCGACTTCCATGCTGATCGGCCGCCTTCCTCTCACCCATACA
This sequence comes from uncultured Actinomycetota bacterium, assembly GCA_963797525.1. GTDB lineage: Bacteria > Actinomycetota > Actinomycetes > Propionibacteriales > Nocardioidaceae > Marmoricola. The sequence continues at coordinate 84,268 of CAWCPT010000007.1, read as the reverse complement.
ACACATGGCGGACCCACATCGGACTACACGGACACCATGCTGATCTCCAGTAGCCCGAGATGTCGGTCCAGGTTCGACGGGATCTGTTCAGCCCAGCCAGTCGGGGCGCAGGGCAAAGTGCCCGTCGCCAGCCGCATCAGGCTTCACGGCGAGCACCTGGTTGCGCACCTCGAGGCCGACGTCCTGCATCGTGGTGATGATCCGGCCCGAACCGGTCAGCTCTCCGTCGGGGAAGATGTAGAGGTCGATGAAGTGGCCGGTGTCCGTGGTGCGGTTGAGCGGCCGGGTGATGCAGTGGTTGAGCAGCCGACGCCAACTGCGTTCGCCGACGCCCGTCGGACGCCGCTGGCGGTGCGGGTGCTGCCCTACCTGCGCGACCTGCCCCGCCCGGACTCACTACCGCGGTAGAACGGGTCGGCGTGGGTCTGACGTTTCACACCCTCACGGTGGACGGTTGCCACCTCGAGGTGGCAACCGTCCACCGTGAGGGAGCCGGGCGGTGCGGTAGCGTGCGGGCCCTCCGAACGATGTGGTGGACTTCGCACGGCAGAACCCGGCACCCCTAGGCTGTGGCCATGGGAAAGCAGGAAGACTTCGTTCTCCGCGCACTCGAAGAGCGCGACGTCAGGTTCGTGCGGCTGTGGTTCACCGACGTGCTCGGCTACCTCAAGTCGGTCTCCGTGGCGCCGGCGGAGCTCGAGGGTGCCTTCGCCGAGGGCATCGGCTTCGACGGGTCCGCGATCGAGGGGTTCGCCCGGGTGACCGAGGCGGACATGCTGGCCCACCCCGACCCGGCGACGTTCCAGCTGCTGCCGTGGCGTGGCGAGAGCCCGTCCACCGCCCGGATGTTCTGCGACATCATGATGCCCGACGGCTCCCCGTCGTACGCCGATCCGCGCTACGTGCTCAAGCGCACCCTGCAGACGGCCGCCGAGAAGGGATTCACCTTCTACACCCACCCCGAGATCGAGTTCTACCTGTTCTCGGGCAGGCCCGGCGCGGGCGAGGACCCGGTCCCGGTGGACCGCAGCGGGTACTTCGACCACACCGCCCAGTCCCGTGGTTCCGACTTCCGCCGCGAGGCGATCAACATGCTCGAGTCGATGGGCATCTCGGTCGAGTTCAGCCATCACGAGAACGGCCCCGGCCAGCAGGAGATCGACCTCCGCTATGCCGACGCCCTGTCCACCGCGGACAACATCATGACCTTCCGGACCGTCGTCCGTGAGGTGGCGCTGAGCCAGGGCATCTGGGCGAGCTTCATGCCCAAGCCGTTCACCACCCACCCCGGGTCCGGGATGCACACCCACGTGTCCCTCTTCGAGGGCGACTCCAACGCCTTCTTCGAGGCCGGCGCCGAGTACCAGCTCTCGAAGACCGCCCGGCACTTCATCGCGGGCATCCTGCACCACGCCAGCGAGATCACCTGCGTGACCAACCAGTGGGTGAACTCCTACAAGCGGCTGATCGGCGGCAGCGAGGCGCCTTCCTACATCGCCTGGGGGCACAACAACCGCTCGGCCCTGGTGCGGGTGCCGATGTACAAGCCCAACAAGGCGGCCTCCACCCGGATCGAGCTGCGCTCCATCGACGCCGCCTGCAACCCCTACCTCGCCTACGCCGTCGTGCTCGCGGCGGGGATGAAGGGTCTCGAGGAGGAGTACGAGCTCCCGCGCGAGGCCGAGGACAACGTCTGGTCCCTCAACGACCGCGAGCGCAAGGCGCTGGGGCTCGAGCAGCTCCCGAAGAACCTGCACGACGCGATCAAGATCGCCGAGGACTCCGAGCTGCTGGCCGAGACGCTCGGCGAGCACGTCTACGAGTTCTTCCTCCGCAACAAGCGTGCGGAGTGGGAGGAGTACCGCGGTCAGGTCTCGGCCTTCGAGCGCGACCGGATGCTCCCGCTCCTCTGAGCACCAGGCGCAGGAGTCTGAGTATCCGTACGGATGCCCTGACCCCGCTCCCCGCGAAACCCTCGGGGCATGGCCATCAAGCGCACCCCCGCCTTCGACCTGCCCTCGGACCTCGTCACGCTCGTGCGGCTCAGTGCCTCCGGAGCGAGCGTCACGGTCCGGGGTGAGATCGACGTCCACACCGCCCCCGTCCTGCGCGACCGGCTGAGCGAGGTAGTCAGGCAGGGGGAGGAGCTGGTGGTGGTGCACCTCGACGAAGTCACCTTCATGGACTCCACGGGCCTCGGGGTCCTGGTGGGCGCCTACAAGGCGCAGCTGGCGCGTGGCGGAGCCTTCGAGCTGGTCTGCAGCGAGCCCCGGATGTTGCGACTGATCGAGCTCACCGGCCTCGACCGCGTCTTCACGATCCACGGTGGCCTTCCCGGCCCGTCAGCCTGAGCCACGCGACCACTCGCGTGACGATAGATTCGCCGGGTGGCTGCCGGCGTTGACATCACCCAGGGCAACCTGGTGCGCCTCGGCTTCTTCGAGCCGGCCAGGGCCCAGGCGGTCCTCGCGGAGCTCGGTGAGGTCGCCCGGCCGCTGGTGGCCCCGATCGGGCGCAGTGCCGACCCCGATCTCGCGCTCGCCTCGCTGATCGCGATCGCTGACGTCGTCGAGGACCGCGAGGCACTGCTCCAGGAGGTGGCTGACGACGAGGGCACGTCGATGCGACTGCTCTCGGTGCTCGGCGCGAGCCAGGCGCTGGGGGAGCACCTCCGCCGCCATCCCGAGCAGTGGCACGAGCTGACCGATCCCACGATCGGGTCGACCCGCCCTCCGGCGTACGTCATGCGCGAGGGGCTGCTGCGAGCCGTGGGCGCCGACCCCGGTGACGAGCAGCCGGTCGCCACCCTGGAGCACCGCGCCGCACAGGACGCGCTGCGGGTGGAGTACCGACGGCTGCTGCTCCGGCTCGCCTCCCGCGACCTGACCCACCACGTCGGGGTCGACGACGTGGCCGCGGAGCTCGCCGACCTCGCGGCCGGGACCCTCGACGCGGCCCTGGCGGTGGCCCGGGCGAAGCTCGGCGAAGCCGCCTTCAGCTGTCGCCTGGCGGTGATCGCGATGGGCAAGTGCGGTGGCCACGAGCTCAACTACGTCAGCGACGTCGACGTCATCTTCGTCGCCGAGCCCGCCGACGGCGCGTCCAGTGACGACGCGGCCATGCGCGCGGCCACCCAGCTCGCCTCGACGATGATGCAGGTCTGCTCGGACCACACCGGCGAGGGCACCATCTGGCCGGTCGACGCCAACCTGCGTCCCGAGGGCAAGTCGGGGCCGCTCGTGCGCTCGCTGGCCAGTCACCGGGGCTACTACGACCGGTGGGCCAAGACGTGGGAGTTCCAGGCGCTGCTCAAGGCCCGGCCCGTGGCCGGGGACAAGGCGCTCGGACGGGAGTACGTCGAGCTGGTCGGCCCGCTGGTGTGGTCCGCGGCCGAGCGGGACGGGTTCGTCGAGGAGGTGCAGGCCATGCGTCGCCGGGTGATCGACCACATCCCCGCCGACACCGCCGAGCGGCAGCTCAAGCTCGGTTCGGGAGGGCTGCGCGACGTCGAGTTCGCCGTCCAGCTGCTCCAGATGGTGCACGGTCGGGCCGACGAGGAGGTCCGACCGTCGACGACGCTGAGCGCGCTTGCCCGGCTCACGGAGCGCGGGTACGTCGGCCGCGAGGACGGCCGCTCGCTGCACGAGGCGTACTCGTTCCTGCGCACGCTCGAGCACCGGATCCAGCTCTACCAGCTGCGGCGCACCCACGTGGTGCCCGAGGACGAGGCCGCCCTGCGCCGGCTGGGACGCTCTCTCGGCTACACCCGGGAGCCGATCCAGGAGCTCGACAAGCAGTGGACCTACCACCGCCGCGAGGTTCGGCGACTGCACGAGAAGCTGTTCTACCGTCCGCTGCTGTCGGCCGTGGCCCGGATCCCCGGCGACGGGGTGGGGCTGAGCCCCGAGGCGGCGAAGGCGCGTCTGGCGGCGCTGGGCTACCTCGACCCGAAGGCGGCACTGCGACACCTCGAGGCCCTCACCGCCGGTGTCTCGCGGACCGCGCAGATCCAGCGCACCCTGCTGCCGGCCATGCTGCAGTGGTTCGCCGACGCCCCGGACCCGGATGCGGGACTGTTCGGGTTCCGCAAGATCTCCGAGGCGCTCAAGGAGACGCCGTGGTACCTGCGTCTGCTCCGTGACGAGGGCGAGGCGGCCCAGCGGATGGCCCAGGTCCTGGCGACCAGCCGCTACGCGACCGACCTGCTCCAGCGTGAGCCGCAAGGCGTGGCGCTGCTCGGCGAGAACGAGCGCCTCGAGCCGCTCGGCCGAGAAGCCGTCCAGGCGGAGATGAACGCCGCCGCCGAGCGCCGCGAGGATGCCAAGGAGGCCGTGCTCGCCATCCGCGCCGTACGCCGCCGTGAGCTGCTCCGGATCAGCATCGCCGACCTGTGCGTGCCGTTCGGGGTGGCCGAGGTCGGCTACGCGCTCACCGACGTGACCAGTGCCGCCCTCGATGCGACCCTGAACGCGGTGATCCGTTCCGTGGAGGCCGCCAAGGGCGAGCAGATGCCGACCCGGATGGCGATCGTGGCGATGGGGCGCTACGGCGGGTTCGAGCTCGGCTACGGCAGCGACGCCGACGTGATGTTCGTGCACGACCCGCTCCCGGGTGCCGACCACCACCTGGCCTCGACCATGGCCAACGCCGTGGCCAACGACGTGGGCCGGTTGCTGACCGAGCACGCCCGGGACCCTGCCCTGGAGGTCGACACCAACCTGCGTCCCGAGGGTCGGCAGGGACCGCAGGTGCGCACGCTGGAGTCCTACGCGGCCTACTACGGCAAGTGGTCGGCGGTCTGGGAGGCGCAGGCGCTGCTGCGCGCCGCCCCCCTCGTCGGCGACTCCGAGCTGCGCCAGAAGTTCTCGGCGCTGATCGACCCCTTGCGCTTCTCCGCGGAAGGGCTCACGCGCGACGACGTGATCGAGATCCGGCGGATCAAGGCGCGGGTGGACTCCGAGCGCCTGCCGCGGGGAGCCGACCCGGCCACCAACTTCAAGCTCGGTGGTGGCGGGCTGTCCGACGTGGAGTGGACCGTGCAGCTGCTGCAGATGGAGCACGCGGGTCGTGTGCCCGAGCTGCGCACCACCAAGACCCTCGAGGCGCTGCAGGTGGCGGTCGAGCACGACCTGCTCGACGTCGACGACGCCCAGGGGCTGGCCAGCGCCTGGAAGTTCGCCAGCCGGGCCCGGAACGCCACCGTGCAGGTGCGCGGCAAGCCCGCCGACCAGCTGCCCCGCGACGCTCGGGAGCGCGCCGCCGTGGCGGCGATCCTCCAGTACCCGCCGGGGGAGTCCGAGACCATGCTCAACGACTACCTGCGGTCGGCCCGGCGGGCGCGCGCCATCGTGGACCGGGTGTTCTGGGATTAATGTCTCTTCTTCATTGTGGAGATTATTAGCTATGATGTTCAGATGGTGGATCTGAAGGACACCGTGCCGGTGGCCACCCTGATCGGCGACGTCGTCGCGTCGCGGGCCTCGGGTGACCGGGCGCGCCTGCACGACCGCCTCAGCGACCTGGTGCGTGCGGCCAACGACCGGCTGAGCCCGCTCGTGCCCCTCCGGATCACCGTGGGTGACGAGTTCCAGGGCTGCTTCGCCACCGTCGGCGAGGCGGTGCACGCCACCTTGTGGCTCGGCCTGCACCTCGCACCCGACGCACAGCTGCGCCACGGAGTCGGCTGGGGCACGGTCGCGGTGCTGGCGGACGACCCCCGGGTCGAGGACGGACCCGGCTGGTGGGCCGCACGCGCGGCCATCGACGAGGTCAAGCTGCTCGCGGCCAAGCCGGCCACGCGCCAGCTGCGCACGGCCTTCCGACGAGCCCCGGGGAGCGACGGTCCGGACCCGGACCCGGTGAACGCGGCACTGATGTGTCGGGACCAGATGATTGGCTCTGTCTCGGAGCGGTCGCTGCGACTGCTGCGCGGCACCGTGGACGGCCGGACCCAGACGGAGCTCGCGGACGACGAGGGCATCTCGGCCTCCGCCGTCTCGCAGCGGGTACGCCGCGACGGGCTGGCCGTGATCGTCACGGCCGACGAGCTGTTGAGGAGGGCACAGTGACCTGGATCGCCGTACTGCTGATCGGGGTGGCCGTGGCCGACCTCGCCCACTCGATCCGGCCGGTCCCGGTCGTCAACGAGTGCACGGGCGCGGCCGTGGCCGTGTGGCTGGGTCTGATGGCCGGGCTCACCGATCTGGCCGACCTGGCGGCGCTCGCGGTGATCGCGATCGCCGTGGTCGGCTACGGGTTGGCCGTCACCCGCGCCTTCGGTGGCGGACCCTCCTGGGTGCCGTTGCTGGTGCTGGGCGGCTCCTTGCTCCTGGCAGTCCTCTGCTCGGGCTGGGCCAGCCCGGGGGGTGGCCTGGTGGGGGACTGGCTCGACGCGGTGCAGGTCCCCGTGCTGCAGGGCCTCCCGGTCGACCGTGCCCTGCTGCTCCTCGGGGTGGTCCTGGTGCAGCTGAGCACCGGCAACGTGCTCGTCCGGCTGGTGCTCGCAGCGACCGACACGGTGAGCCCGCAGATGCACGCCACCCCGGGCGACCCGGCCGAGCAGCTCAAGGGCGGCCGTCTGCTCGGACCGATGGAGCGCGTGCTCATCCTCGGTCTCGGGCTGGCCGGGCAGCTGACCGCAGCCGCCATCGTGATCGCAGCCAAGGGCCTGCTCCGGTGGCCCGAGCTGCAGTCCAAGCCGGAGCAGGTCCGGATCCACCGGCTCACCGAGTACTTCCTGGTCGGCAGCTTCGTCAGCTGGCTCGTGGCCCTGTCCTCGCTGGTCCTGCTCGCCGGCTGACTCGCTCGGGCGCAGCCCGGTCCCGCGTGCGCCCCCGACACGTGTGCGTAACAACCTCGTGACACGACGCGCCTACGTTCTCCGCAGACCACATCAGGTCTCGGGCACGCGCGAGGGAGCACCATGACTGGGAACAAGGTTCGGCTGCACGCCATCAGGGACGTCGAGGCCTACGTGCCTCCGGCCGTCACCTTCGACATCGGCGAGGAGCCCGGCGAGATCTTCGGCGAGAACGTCTTCAGTCTCAGCGTGATGCAGAAGCGGCTGCCGAAGAACGTCTACAAGTCGGTCCTCTCCACGATCGAGAAGTCCGCACCCCTCGACGCGAGCGTGGCCGACGCCGTGGCCTCGGCGATGAAGGACTGGGCCCTGGAGAAGGGCGCGACCCACTACGCCCACGTGTTCTACCCGCTGACCGGGCTGACCGCCGAGAAGCACGACAGCTTCCTCGACCCCGTCGGGGACGGCACGGCCTTCGCGTCGTTCTCGGGCAAGACGCTGGTGCAGGGCGAGCCCGATGCGTCGTCGTTCCCGAACGGCGGCCTGCGCAACACCTTCGAGGCGCGCGGCTACACGGGCTGGGACGTGATGAGCCCGGCGTACGTGCTGGAGAACCCCAACGGCAACACGCTCTGCATCCCCACCGTCTTCATCTCGATGACCGGCGAGGCCCTCGACCACAAGACCCCGATCCTGCGCTCGCAGCAGGCGATGGCCGTCCACGCGGAGCGGGTGCTCAAGCTCTTCGGGCACGAGAACTCCGAGCACGTCGTGTCCTACCTCGGTCCCGAGCAGGAGTACTTCCTGGTCGACCGGCACTTCTTCCTCTCGCGCCCCGACCTGATCAACGCAGGCCGCACCCTCTTCGGCGCGAAGCCACCCAAGGGGCAGGAGTTCGACGACCACTACTTCGGCGCCATCCCCGAGCGCGTGCTCGCGTTCATGATGGACACCGAGCGGGAGCTGTTCAAGCTCGGTATCCCGGCGAAGACGCGGCACAACGAGGTCGCGCCCGGCCAGTTCGAGATCGCGCCGATGTTCGAGCGCGCCAACGAGGGCTCGGACCACCAGCAGCTGCTGATGACGACGTTCAAGTCGGTCGCCAAGAAGCACGGCATGGAGTGCCTGTTCCACGAGAAGCCCTTCGAGGGCGTCAACGGCTCCGGCAAGCACGTCAACTTCTCGCTCGGGAACTCCGAGTTCGGAAGCCTGCTCGTGCCCGGCGACAACCCCCACGACAACGCGCAGTTCCTCGTCTTCTGCGCGGCGGTGATCCGGTCCGTGCACAAGTACGGCGGGCTGCTGCGGTCCTCGGTCGCCTCGGCGAGCAACGACCACCGGCTCGGGGCCAACGAGGCGCCGCCGGCGATCATCTCGATCTTCCTCGGTGACCAGCTCGCCGACGTGTTCGACCAGATCGCCAAGGGCGGAGCGACGCACTCGAAGGAGAAGGGGACGCTCACCATCGGCGTGGACACCCTTCCCGACCTGACCAAGGACCCGGGAGACCGCAACCGGACCAGCCCGTTCGCGTTCACGGGCAACCGGTTCGAGTTCCGCGCTCCCGGCTCGATGCAGACGGTGGCCGGGCCGATGGTCGTGCTGAACACGATCATGGCCGAGGCCCTGGACCACTGCGCCACCGAGATCGAGACCCTCGTCGCGGACGGCACGGAGTTCAACGAGGCCGTTCAGTCGCTGCTCACCTCGATCATCTCCGACCACGGCGCGGTGATCTTCAACGGCAACGGCTACTCCGACGAGTGGCCGATCGAGGCCGAGCAGCGGGGGCTGAAGAACCTGCGGACGACGGTCGACGCGCTGCCCGAGCTGATCAGCGAGGAAGCCCTCGAGCTGTTCTCCACCTACAAGGTCTTCAACGACCGGGAGATGCACAGCCGCTACGAGATCGGCCTCGAGCAGTACGTCCTGACCATCAGTGTCGAGGCGAACCTCACCCTCGAGATCGGCAACACGACGATCCTCCCGTCCGCGATGCGCTACCAGACGGAGCTGGCGGGCAACGTGGCCGCGCTCAAGGCGGCCGGGGTCGAGGCCGACACGTCCCTGCTCGAGGCGGTCTCGCTGCCGCTGGCCGACCTCCGGCAGCGCCTGGTGGCCCTGGCCGAGGTCATCTCGCACGACCACCCCGAGGACGGCATGGAGGCGGCGACGTACTGCCGCGACACCGTGCTGCCGGCGATGGCCGCGGTCCGGTCGGCCGCCGACGTCCTCGAGGGCCTCGTCGCGGACGACCTGTGGTCGCTGCCGACCTACCAGGAGATGCTCTACATCCTCTGACGCCGTTGCGGGTCGGTCAGGAGCTCGAGGCCCAGACCGACCTGGCGCCGGCGTCACCGGTGAGCACGACCAGCACCAGGACGACGACGGCCAGCACCGGGAGCGCCAGCACCAGCGGTCGGTCGAGCACGGCGAGGCGCGAGGTGCGATCGGTGCCGCGGGTCACGCTGTGGACGTGCGGCAGGGCCCAGAACGCCACGAGCACGACGCCGGCCAGCACCCAGGTCGCGGCCTGCAGGCGACCTGCCCACATCTCGTGCGTCTCGATCAGCGGTGACTGTCCGACCTTCTCCTTGAGCGAGTCGCCGGTCATGGCCGCGAGCTGCACGGAGGCTGCCGCGCAGAGTGAGAGGACGAGGGCGGGCCACCGCAGCAACGCGCGCCACCTGGGCACGACGTACGCCACGACAGCCACCGCGGCCAAGGGCACGAAGACCACTGCTGCGTGCACGACCAGCGGATGCAGGGGAATGCCGTTGAGCTCCATGGCGCGAACCTAGGGTCGGCCACCTGACCACAACCTGATTGGGCCCGCCGTCTGGTTCGGGGCCCTGGAGCCGGTGCTCAGGGGCCGGTGCTCAGGGGCCGACCGGCGTGAGCAGGAGTCGTGATCCCATCCCGACCGTGTGACCCAGGCCGGTGAGGTAGGCGCCCCGCAGCAACGGCGTACGGCGCAGCTCCCAGATCGTGCGGGCGTGCAGGAGTGCCACGTCACGGGCCTTCTCGATGCTCCACGAGCTGACCAGGTGGGCCACCGGGCCCAGCTCGTCGTCCACGGCGTGGCCGACCTCGTCGAGGAAGGAACGTCGGATCTCCGCCTCGCCGGCCGCGAGCACCTCGTTGACCCGGAAGAAGTCCGCGAGCACCGTCGGGTCGTCCGGTGTCGAGCCGCGAGCCTCGCAGGTCCGCACCACCGCCAGCGCCAGGTCGTGCTCGATGTGCGTGTTCATCCCGGCCAGGGCGAACTGGATCGGGAGCAGCCCACGGTGGTGTCGGCTCGCGAAGAGCGGCGCCCAGGCCTTCGGAAGGGCGCGGCCGGCCTCGGCGTCGCCATGCGCTGCCAGCCACAGGCTGGCGAAGCGGGTGTCCAGGTCGACCATCGCGGGGCCGTCGTCGAAGGTCTTCCCGGCGTCGAGGAGCTTCCCGATGCTCTCGGTGACGCGCAGGTAGACCGTGTTGAACACCTGGACGCCGTCGGTCGGCTCCAGTCCGGCACCGATCGTGCGCATCTCCGCGATGACACCGGCGACCGTGGTGGGCAGGCTCATGGGGTCAGTGTGTCCGGTTGACGTAGATGAGTGCGGCAGCCACCCGCTGGTGCCGGTGTGCCTGGTCGGTGAGGCCCAGCTTGCGGAAGATCGAGGTCACGTGGTTCTCGACCGCCTTGACGGTGACCCGCAGCTCCTCCGCGACGGCCCGGTTGGAGAGGCCGGTGGCGATCTGCTCGAGGACCTCCACCTCGCGGAGGGTGAGCTGGTCGATCGAGACGGCATCCCGGCGACGCACCAGGGCGTCGACGACGCTCGCGTCGAGGACGGTCTGCCCGGTGAGCACCTCCTGCAGGGCGATGACCACGCTGTCGATGCCCGGCAGCTGTTCGTCCAGGAGGAACGCCGTGTGCGCGGATCCGCCCCGCAGCAGCTCCAGGGCGAACCCGTTGCCGCGGTCGGAGATGATCACGATGCCGAGTGCCGGGTTCGCCTCGCGCAGACGACGGGTTGCGTGGATGATCACCATCGCCGCGGGCGCCTGGGTGCGCAGGCTGAGCAGCACGGCGTCGGGCTCGTACGTCGCCACCAGGTCGCCGAGGTCGGCCGGGTCGATCGCGCGAGCGAGTATCTCGACGTCGGGCCGGTCCGCCAGCAGGCACGCGACCCCGTCGCTCATCAGCGGCGTGTCCCCGGCGAGCACCACCCGAACCGGTGCCGTGTCCTGAACGATCACGTGCGTGGCTTTCGTGGATTCGAAGCAGAACTCGCAAGTGCCCGGCACGGGTCGCGGATGAGAGCCGTCGGGGAACCGGACAGACCAAGATCCCTGATCCACGGTAGACCCGGGCGGCACCGCTCGGAGCGCGAACCCCTGGATTCCTCAGGGGACCACCCCATTGCTCGTGGTCGGACACCGCGCCTAGCGTCGACCGTCTGGCAGCACGTCGCGAACGGGCTGCCCGAGGCGACAACCAAGTGGCCCCGGTCCGGAACGGGGGGATCCAAACTCAAGGGCCACTCAGCGTGGCGCGATGAAGCGTCACGATCCTGATGATCACAAGGAGCTGTTGTCGGAGGAACCAGACGAACGTGAGCGAGAAGCCGTTCTCTACCTGTCACCGGGGACCGGAGTGACCGCTCACCAACCACCGTACGCCCGGTCTGAAGTGCGCGCCACCGTCGCACCGGACCTCACGGGAAGGGCACCGCGATGCAACCTCTGAGCAGCAGTTGGTACCGCGTCAGCCGCAGGCTGGCCAGCCAGAACGGGGCACGGATCGAGGCCGCTGCTCGAAGACGCAACCGTAGCGACCCCTGCCAGGTCTGCCAGCACTCATGGATCCTGGTCGGCGTGGAGGACGCGGGGAGAGGGTTGGTGCGAGTGAGCACCTGCTCGAGCTGCGAGGCCGTCCTGCGAGAGTGGGTTGCCGGCACCGCCTCAACTGAGACTCACCCACTGAGTCCACGTCTTCCCTGCGCCACACGGTGGGGAAGTGGATCGGCACGTCCTGCTCGCGACCGAGCTCGTCCAGCACCCGCATCGTCGCGTCGAGATCGTCGCCGCGTACGCAGGCTCGCAGTCCCTGGTCCAGCGCGTGGAAGAAGTCGTCCCAGCGGCGAGACCCACTCGCGCGCGCCCACCATTTCACGTCTCGCCCAGTAGATGCGAGGTAGTCCTCCCCTGCACCCCGAGCTTCCACCCGAGGTACACCACTCCCCCCCCGTCAGCGACCCGCGCACAAGCCGCGCTGCCCTGAGAGCGCGTGCTCCGCCGCGTGCTCACCAACCACCACGCTTCCCCACAGCGTAGGCGCCACCTTCCGACACCGCTCGTCATGTGCCCGTAGCTCTCGCAGTGTGCACTCACCAGCGTATCGTAAGCCCGTACTCATCGCTCGTCAGTCGACCCATGCGCTCCTCACCGCCCGCCCATGTTGCGCCACTCCCACCACCAGCAGCCCTCATCTCCCACACGCATCAGCATGTCGAGCGCGTGTACAACCACGCTCAGCGCTACACCACACAGAGCACACTCACGCGCTCGCTCCGCGCACCTTCCAGCGCCACCTTAGCAACCCAGAATCCGTCGTCATACGCCGACTGCCGTCATCGAGAGCAGGCTCGCACGCCGAGAACGTACGCCCAGTCCACCACTGCCAGCACGTCGAAGCGCCCCGCGTACTTTCCATTCACACCCTTCAACCATGGCCACGTTACCCGTTCCCCTCGAGCCCGTCGAAACCTTCAGTAGCCGAGCACCTCGCGCAGCTTCGGGCCGAACGCCGCGGGGTCCCCGCGCTGGCCGTACTCCCCGCCGAGGAAGCCCCCGTGGTTGCTCGGGAACACCGAGAGCTCCTGGCCGAGTCGGTCGGCCACGACGGCGGCGGCCCGGCCGGTCATCTGGTTCGCCGACTCCACTCCTGCAGCGAGCACGACACGGGTGGAGCCGGCGATGATCGCGTCGAAGTCGGGCTGGTAGGTCGTGGAGGTGCCCATGTTCTGCCCGAGCAGCGGGTCGTCCCTGCGGCCGTCGTCCTCGGTCGGCAGGCCGAAGCTCGCCGGGTCCGGCTCCGGCTGGTCGAGGTAGTCCGCGGGCAGCTGTCCCTCGAACATCACGAGCTGGATGAACTTCGCCATCGCCGGCCCCGTCCCTCGGCTCAGGTAGGTCTCGTGGATGTCCTGCGCGACGTCCGCGAGCACCTTCCGGTCGGGGAGCAGGTCGGAGAGCGGGGGCTCGTGCGCGACGAGCGTGCGCACCTGCTCCGGATGCCGCTCGAGCAGGGCCAGCGCGTTGACGGCACCTCCGCTGCTGGCGAACAGGTCGACCGGACCGGCGCCGAGCTCCTCGATCAGCCGGTGCAGGTCGTCGGCGTGGTCGGCAGGCGACGACTCCTGCGCGCCGTCCGTCCGCACGCTGCGCTCGACTCCTCGGGGGTCGTAGGTCACCACCGGGCGTTCGGTGAAGTACGTCGCCAGCGTCGTGAACCCGGTGGCACCCATCGGTGAACCGATCAGCAGCAGGGCGGTCTCCCCGGAGTGCAGGTCACCCCGGACGTCGTACACCAGGTGGACGCCGGGCACGTCCAGGGTGCGGCTCTCGATGGTCGTGTTCATCGTTGCTCCGTTCGTGGGTCGGGTCGACGTAACAGACTGGAGTCCGTCCACCAATTCATCGCTGCTCACCCGGATCCGCACGGGGTCTTCACTGCGGTGGGTCGTGCGGTGCACAGTGGTGCGGAGCCACCCGAGGACCGGCACACGAGGAGAGCCGATGACTGTCGAGCTGAACCACACCATCGTGCACGTGAAGGACAGGTGGGCTGCCTCACGCGAGGTCGGCCACGTGCTCGGGCTCCCGGAGGCGACGGCCTACGGTCCGTTCGCCGAGCTGAAGCTGGACAACGGCGCGAGCCTGGACTTCATGGACAGCGAGGACCGCATCCACGGCCAGCACTACGCCTTCCTGGTGGGGGAGGAGGACTTCGACGACGTCCTCGGTCGCCTGCACGACGACGGCCGCGAGTGGTGGGCCGACCCCCACAAGCAGCAGCCGGGAGAGATCAACCACGCGGACGGTGGCCGTGGTCTCTACTGGGAAGGGCCCGACGGCCACTGGTTGGAGATCATCACCCGTCCCTACGGCAGCGGCGGCTGATCTCTCGGTCGTGACGCGGGTCAGTGAGCCGCGTCGGCGCGGCCCGGATCTCGACGTACCAGACCTCGTGGATGTTCCGGCGCATCATGGCCCGCTGCGCGGCCTGGATCACGATGCCGCCGACGGCCAGCACCAGCAGGAGCAAGGTCCAGCCGAAGCTGTTCGAGACGGTGTCGGCGAAGTCGCCTCGGCTGAAGTCCGCGGAGTTCAGCGAGCCCACCAGCAGCATCAGGCCGCCGGTCACCCCGACCGCGCCAGCCAGGGCGCCGACGATCACGAGCACGATCATCGGCATGTTCCCGACGACGGACACGACACCGAGCACGAGGCCGATGACGAGGCCCACCAGGACCGCCACCCAGTTCCAGATTCCCAGGGCGAGGACGATCCCTGAACCGATCGCGAAGCCGGCCGCTCCCATGGCGATGACGATGGCGACGTAGTAGTAGAGGTAGGCCAGGACCGCGAAGACCACCGCGAAGACCAGGCCGAGCACCCAGCCGAGCACGCTGCTGAGGAAGGTCTCGTCGGCGACGCTGGCGACGACGCCGGCGCCGAAGGCGAACCCGGCGAAGAACCCCCAGATGGGGATCACGAGTCGCAGCACGAACTGTCCTGCGACGAGCATGGCGCCCCCGGCGATGATCGCGAGGAGGCCCAGAATGATGTCGGCCATGACTGCAATGTAGGGCTCTGAGGCCCGCTGACCTGGGACGACACGTGATCCGGCGGGTCGGTCTGGCAGCTCTGTCCCTGTATGTCCGCCGGGGCGGAGACCATGACCCAGTTGGGCCCTTCACGATGACCGTCTGGTTTGCAAGCATCGCAGCATGAAGCGCTTGGTGGTCTGCTGCGACGGGACGTGGAACAAGCCGGACAACGAAACCATCACCAACGTCGAGAAGATCGCGCGCACGGTGCAGAGCGACCCGCGAGCGACCGGGGGTGCCTACCAGCTCGTGTACTACGTCAGCGGGGTCGGCGCCGGGAGCTACGCGGCCGACCGGGTCCTCGGGGGCGCGTTCGGGTTCGGGCTGGTCCACAACGTGATCGCGAGCTACCGGTTCCTCGCCCAGAACTACGAACCGGGCGACGAGATCTTCATCGTCGGCTTCAGTCGGGGCGCCTACACCGCGCGCTCGGTCGCCGGCATGGTCGGGAAGGTGGGACTGCTCACCAAGAAGGCGCTGGTCGAGGAGAAGCTGCCCGCGGCGGTCCGGATGTACGAGCAGACGGACTCGCCCGACGGCGCCTTCGGAGCGAGTGCCGACGAGTTCAAGCACGACCACTGCCATCCGGCCAAGGTCGACTTCCTCGGTGTGTTCGACACGGTGGGCGCGCTCGGCGTACCCGGCTTCATGAGGCACGCTCCACGGTTCCACGACGTCCAGCTCAGCCCCCAGATCCTGCGCGCCCGGCACGCGCTGGCCGTGGACGAGACCCGGCTGAAGTTCGCCCCCACGTTCTGGGAGGCCCCCGAGGAGCCCTCGGGCGCTCCCACCGAGGACGCACGGGTCAAGCAGGTGTGGTTCGAGGGTGCGCACTCCGACGTCGGGGGCGGCTACCGCCAGACCGGGCTCTCCGACACGGCGCTGCTGTGGATGGCACGCGAGGCGCACGCGGCGGGGCTCGTCTTCGACGTGTCGCTGCTGAACCACTACGTCGACAGCGGAGCCGACCCCATCCGGCACAACCCGCTCAACCGAATGTTCAAGGTCGACAACATGATGCTCGTGGCCAAGGCGAAGCTCAGCGGGGAAGCAGGCGAGCGCCTTCAGCGACGGGCTCCGGCTCCTCACGAACGACCGCGCCTTGTCTGTGCGGGTCGCGAGCAGCGCGGTGACCCACTTCCAGCAGGGTGGCTACGAACCGGCCAACCTCAAGGCCTTCGCGGACGCCACCCACGGGTTCGAGGACATCGTCGAGCCGGTGGTCGCGCTTCCCGAGGACGGGGTCGACTTCGCGCCGCTTGGCAGCCCCAGGCGGCAGGGGTTGCCTGCCCGGGTACGACGGGCCGAGAGTGGTGGGTATGGAGAAACGCAGGCTCGGACGTCTCGAGCACGAAAGCTCGGTCCTGATCTACGGCGCGGCGGCCCTCGGAGAGGTCTCGCAGGACGTGGCCGACCGTTCCGTCCAGCAGGCGCTCGACGGGGACATCAACCACTTCGACGTGGCGGCCGACTACGGGGAGGCCGAGCTGCGGCTGGGTCCGTGGATGTCGCAGATCCGCGACCGGATCTTCCTCGCCACGAAGACGGGTCTGCGTGACCGGGAGCCCGCCTGGCGACAGATCAACGACTCGTTGCGTCGACTCCGGACCGACCGCGTCGACCTGTTGCAGCTGCACGCGATCGGCGACCTGGGCGAGCTCGACGCAGCGACGGGTCCGGACGGTTCGCTGTCGGCCGCGATCAGGGCCCAGGAGGAGGGCCTCGTCGGGGCGATCGGCATCACCGGCCACGGGCACGAGGCACCTGCCACGCACCTCGAGGCGTTGCGGCGCCACCCGTTCGCGACGGTCCTGACGCCACTGAACCCGGTGCTCTGGCGCGACGAGACCTACCGCGCCGACTACGAGGCGCTCGTGGCCGAGGTCGCGCGCCAGGACGCCGGCCTGATGACCATCAAGACGGTGTCGCGTCGCAACTGGCCCGACGGGAGCGACCACGCGCACGCCACCTGGTACGAGCCGTACGCCGACCAGGACCGCATCACGGCAGCCGTCTCGTGGGTGCTGTCCCATCCGGAGGTGACCGGCATCCCGACTGCCGGTGACGTCGGGCTGCTCGGCATGCTGCTCCACGCCGAGCAGCACCGGATCCCCGTCCGATGCGGAGGAGCGGCTCGCCGGGGACAGCGACTACTCCTCACCCTTCATCGCGATGCCGATCTGAGGGCACGGGTGCATCCATGACGGCTTGGGGGGACTTCGAGCGCGCCGAGCCGGACTTCGCGCAGCGGGTCCGGCAGCTCTTCGACGCCCACCGGCACCAGACGATCGCCACGGTGCGTGCCGACGGGGCGCCGCGCATCTCCGGGATAGAGGTCGCCTTCGACGGCGGCGAGCTGACCTTCGGCTCGATGCCGCACGCGCGCAAGGGGGCGGACCTGCCGCGCGACCCGCGGTTCGCGCTGCACAGCGCCACGGTCGATCCGGTCGAGGGCTCGGAGGCGGCGTGGCCGGGCGAGGCGAAGATAGCCGGGCGCGCGATCGCCGCGGGGCCGGTCACCCACGGACCCGACGGCGACCTCTTCCACGCCGACCTCACCGAGGTCGTGCACACCCACCTCGACGAGAAGGCATCGGTGCTCGTGGTGGAGTGGTGGACGCCTGCGCACGGGCTGCGCCGGGTGGAACGCGCCTAGGCCCAAGAGGAACGCAGGGGAGTTGTCGCGAGCGCTCGAAGAGGTCCGGCTACGGGACGGTCACGTCGCCCCTGAAGGTCTCCTGACCTTTCGACGAACCGACCGCCTGGAAACGCACCTTCATCTGACCGTCCCCGCGCATCTTCGCGTAGCGGCCGCTGCCATCCAGGATCTCCCAGTAGCTGGTCTGGATCACGTTGTTCATCTGGTCCCGACCCGGGCCGAAGCCGATTCTCAATCGCCCCTCGGGACAATCGAACACGTCGATGGCCGGAAACCCGATCTCCGGGCTCCCGTGCTCGTGGCGGAGGGTTCCGCCGGGACAGAAGGGCGACCCACCGATGACGGATCCGGCGAGAACCTCGCCCGCGAACCCCGCGACCTGCGTCTTGATCAGGATGGGCTCGGTTCTCTCGGAGGGTGTGGGGGAGGCGGTTCTTGCGTGCGGCACTGCGGTGCCATCGCCCCCGTCCTCCTGCCCGCCGCAGGCGGTGAGACCAGTTGCCGAGATCGTCAGCGCAAGGGTGAGCCACCAGCCCCGGCTGCTGCAGCTGCATGTGCGGCTCATCATTCCTCCCGGTCGCTTGATCGCGTCCTGCGCACCCCGAACCTCATGCGGGTCCCGCGGACATCTCGGTTTCGTCCACCGGAATGACCCGGACTGCCTTCGAGCTCCGGTCCGTGACATAGGCGCTCTGGCCGTCGGGCATGATCGCGACACCGTTGGCGGTGCCTGACCAGCCGATGGGTGCCTGGCGGGTTGGTCGGCCACGCCGGGCTTGACCACGCTGATCAGGTGGCGGCTGCGGTCGGTCACGTAGACGAGACTGCCGTCGGGTGTGATCGCTACGTCGGTCGCAAGGCCGTTGTCGGTGTCGAGAAGTGCGACCTCTGGTTCGTCGCGACCTCGATGCCGATGATCAGCGTGTTCGCGTCCTCGACCATGTAGGCCAGCTTCCCGTCCGGGGTGAAGGCGATCCGGTCTCCGACGGGAGAGCTGAGGAAGGGAAAGGTGGCCTCCTTCGTCGTCGTGTCGATCACCGCGGGATCACCCTCGGTGTCCAACGCGTAGACCAGCTTTCCGTCGGGAGTGATCCCCACGCTGGAAGGGAACGGGTTGATCGGGATGGTGACGACGACCCTCTTCGTGGCCGTGTTGACGACGCTGACCTTGCCGTTGCCGCCGGGGACGTCCGCCTCGCCCTGGGTGGAGACGTAGACCCTGCTGCCGTCGGGCGTGATCGCCGCGCCGGTGGGGGCTCCACCGCGGCCGCTGAGTACGACGGAGCCGGTGACCGTGTTCGTCGAGACGTCGATGATGCTGAGGATTCCTTGCAGCTCGGCCCCGTTCCAGCACGGCACGTAGACGGTCTTGCCGTCCGGTGCGACCACGACCTCCGCCGGCATCGAACCCACTGCGATGGTCGCCACCACGGTGCGCGTCGGCGTGTCGATGACGGCGATCGCTCCGACGTCTGGTCCCTCGGCCACGAGCTCCGACATGGTCACGTAGGCCCGGCTTCCGTCGGGCGCGATGGCGACGCGAGCCGGCTCCATGGCCATCGGGATCGTTGCAAGGACTTCGCTCATCGTCCGGTGTCCCCTCAGTTCGTGGTTCAGAGCGTTCGCGAAGCGACGGCGGGGTGTCAAGACCGCAGCAGCTGCACGCCGGGGACGGCTGACGCGTTTCCTGTTGCCTGGTGGCGGCCACCCAGTGGGGGAACCGGGTCTCCCTCATGGCTGGGCGGTGAAACTCCCCACCAACCCGTGCTGGGTGGCGTAGAGGGTCGCGGAGGCGCGGCTGCCGACGCTGAGCTTCGTGTAGATGTGCTCGACATGGTTCGAGACCGTCTTGGGAGTCACGCCGAGTCGCCTCGCGATCTCCTTGTTGGCCAATCCCCGCGCGACGAGCGCCAAGACCTCCACCTCCCGAACAGTCAGCCCGGCCGGGCCCTCGCGTCTCGCTGGTGCTCGGTGGCCGGAGGCGCGCAGAACGGCGTTGACCGCGTCCCCGTCGAGACGCCCCGCTCGCACCTCGCCTCGGATGGCCTGCGCAGCGTGGTCGGCGTCCAGGGCAGGCCGGTGAGGGCGAGCCTCCGTCATCGCGTGGTAGACGTCGGCCGCTGCCAGCATCCGGTCGGACGGTGTCAGCGATGCTGCGGTCAGGCCCCGCGGGTAGCCCGAACCGTCGAGGCGTTCGTGGTGCCGCGCGGCGATCTCGCGGCTGGGCGCGAGGGCGGGGATGCGCATCAGCATCTTGTCGGTGAGGTACGGGTGCAGGTGCGCGCGCTCCCGTTCTACGTCGGTCAGCGGTCCCGGCTTGTCCCAGATCGAGCTGGACACCCCGAGCCTTCCCAGGTCGTGGAGGAGACCGGCACGTCGGATGGTCGTGCACTCGGCCGTGGCCAGCCCTGAGAGCCTGGCGGCCTCCGCGCCGAGATTGGCGACGCCGCGCGAATGTCCGGCGAGGAACGGTGACTTCAGATCCACGAGGTCCGCCATCGCCTCGAGTACGTCGTCCAGGTCGGCGCCGGACACCCGGCGTGCCAGACGCGGCTCGACCGCGAGCACGGCGTCCCAGGTGGCGTCGACGTCGAGGCGGTCGAGGATGTCTGCAGCGTGCTCGACCCACAGGTCGACCAGCGCCGGGTCGAACACCTTGCCGGCATGTCTGCGGGCGGTGGTCCGGGCGGTCTCCAGCCCGGCGTGCGGGAGATGACCTCCATCGTGGTGCTGAGCGCGATGAGCCGCGCGGGCAGGGGAATCTCGCCGCGGGCGACGCCCCGCGGCCCCTTGCCGTCCCACTGCTCGTAGGCGTTCAACAGGGACATCACGACGTCGTCATCGAGCCCGATGCGCTCGGCGAACTCGGAGCTCAGCTGGGTGTGCGTCAGCAACCAGGTCAGCACGTCGCGCTGGTAGAAGACAGGCAACGTCGCCACGCGTTCGACGCGCTGTCTGGCCGTGCCATGGGTGGTGAGGTGACGCAGCAGCGAGGTCGCCATCTGCGGGACACTCATCGTCAGGGTCTCGAAGCCGTCGCCCTTGAACGAGATGTCGTCGCCGTACCATCGCGCTTGCTCGGTCGCATCGGCATGGCAGTAGGTGCTGACCAGCAGGCCCAGGTAGTAGGTCGCTTCCCGGTCCTCGTGACCGGCTCCGGCGAGGTCCGCCAACCGAAGGGCCATCACCGTGTGGCGCATGCAGTGCTCCATCGGCTGGCCGAGCCCCAGGTCCGCGGCGTACGACAGTGTCGCGATGAGCTCGGCGATGCGGACCTCACCAACATGGGCCATCGTCCGAGTCTGCTCCCTTCTGTCCCTCGAAGCACCCCGAAAGTGCGCCACCCATGAGGCGAACGCCCCATGACGCGGGCTGCCCGCACCACGACCATGGAGGAGGCCGAACAACCAAGGAGAACGTGATGCCCAAGGTTTCCAAGCAAGACGCCAAGCACGACGACTACGGTCCGGTGGAGTCCTGGCACGACGAGGTCGACGGACAAGCGATCGAGTTCGTGACCTTCAAGCAGGACATCGACGCGACGCCGCTGCTCAAGGGGCTGCCCAATGATCAGTGCCATTGCCCTCACTGGGGTTACGTGCTGAGCGGGAGGGTCACCTTCACCGTCGATGGCCACGAGGAGGTGTTCAACCCCGGTGACGCCTTCTACGTCCCCCCGGGACACCTGCAACGCGCCGAGTCCGGTACCGAGTACGTCCAGTTCAGCCCCGCGAAGGAGATGGCCGAGGTCGAGCAACAGATGATGGAGAACATGCAGGCGTACCAGACCTGACGCGCACCACGCCGCAGCAGCACGGTCACATCGAGGGCATCGGGCTCTGGCCCGGGACGGTGAGTCCGGGAAGCGTGTCGGGCGCGAGCAGCATGATGACGCCGAGCACGACCAGGACGATCGTTGTTCCGTACGTCGCCACGCGACGCCACGGGAGGGTCTTCTCGATTGCGATAGCCCGGCGACCGCGGCCATCCAGGTCACGCTCATCACGCCGAGCGCGAAGAGCGACGCCATCAGCGCCCAGCAGCAGCCGACGCACCATGCGCCATTGCCCAGTCCCATCCGGAACGCTCCAGTCCACCCGTCGCGCCAGGAGCCGAGCAGGGTGCCCAGTGGGCTGCGGCGCTTCCCCAGGCAGACGTCCTTGAGGGGTGTCAGCTCCTAGGCGGCCGCCACCAGGAGAGTCACTCCGGCGATTTCCTGCCCTGCGTTGTCCCACCTCAGGGCGCCGCGCGCAGCCTGCGTCGTGAGCAGCGCGATCAGGAACGCGACCACCCCTGCAGCGGCCCAGGTCGCGGCATAACCGGCGGTGAACGACACCGGTAGAACACGCGCGACCTGCTCATCCGTGCGTACAGGGCGACGGTCGGGGAGACCGACGGGAACATCATCGCCGCCATCATCAGCTGCCCTTTTGTCGAGTGCCCCTCGCTCCCTGCGCCGGGCTCAGAAGACGACGGACCTTCCTTCGACTGCAACCTCGTCGCCGGTGTAGGCGACTCCGTCGACCTTGAGCCCATCGGTGTCGAGCAGCGTGATCGTGCCCCCGCCGTTCCCGAGCTGGACCGGTGCCCCGAGCCTGATCCGGGTCGCCTCCCCGGGCGAGATGACGAGGTCCGTCACGTCGAACCGCTGGCCGTTCCGGTCGACGAGCCCCAGCCATGCAGGTCCGTGGGATCGGCTCCCGGGTTCAGCAGCGTGACGGTCTCGGCCTCGGGCGCCGGCCCCGTCGGGTTCACCAGTGCCGCGACGATGCGGATCGTGCGGTGAGGGTCGCCGTCACCGGGAATCGAGCCCGGCTCGCCCGGGAGGCTGTGACCCGTGCTGTCGTCGGTGTGCCACGCCTGGCTCTGGAAGGCCAGGAAGATCGCGACCCATTGCCCGGTGTCGGGGAAGTGGAGCAGCAGCCCGCCGTCCTGCCACACACCATCGTCTTCGGCGAAGCGTCCACTGTTCCCCTGGTTCATGTGGATGTCGTGGACGCCGTTCCCGGGGGTGAACCCGAAGACCTTGTCGGGCGTCGTGGCTTCGGGTCCCCAACGCTCACCGAACGCGTACACACGAGCCCCCGGGTCGGATGCGGCCCGCCGGGAGAAGTGCTCCAGCATGTCGGCCAGGTCGTTGTCCGGCCCGGGTTCCTCCGCGGGTACGGGCCGCATGGTGCCCCGGTCGAAGAGATTGCCCCTGATGAAGTCCAACGCCACTCCGTCACCCGTCGACGCCACGGCGGTGAAGCCCTCCTCGAGCTGGTCGAGTCGGCCGAGCAGCGGGTGCGTGAAACCGTCGATGGTCGCGAACAGCAGCTCGGACGGTGACTGCTGAGAGAGCACGTTGACCGCGATGCGGTAGTCCATGCCCGCGGCGCGGGCGTGAATCTGGAAGTGTGGCGTGTCGGCGGTGCCTTCCCGGCGGGTATCGATGACACGGCCGACCAAGACGCCGTAGCTGCTCAGTGGCATTTCATCGGTCCTTTCCTTCAGAGGCCGGGTGGATCTGCGATCTGACCAGATCCAGTGCCTCGCCGTCGATGGTCGCCCGGCGCAGGGCCCTCAGCTTTCCCCGCAATGCAAGAGCCGTCGAGGCGAGCTGCTGATACTCACCGGGCGCCAGGCCGAGGCCGGCGTGCTCGCACCTGACATCTCGGCTTAGCGACCAGCGCTTCCTACGTCCGCCGGTGGAAGGTGACCTTGCCGCCGGGCAGGTGTCGGGTCTCGTACTTCGGGTCGTGGATGCGGCGGTGGTGGTGGGGGCAGAGGAGGCGACCGGTGTCCACGTTGGTCGGCCGCCTGCGGACCACGGTGTGTCGTGGTGGGCGTGGCAGAGGCCGGGTGGTGTTTCGCAGCCCTGCGGCGGTGCAGCCGCCGTCGCGCACACTCATGGCTAGGCGCATCGACTCGGTGTGCAGTCGTCGTTTGCGGCCGACGTCGAGGGGCTGGCTCTTCCCGCCGAGGACGACGGGGATGATCCCTGCGGTGCACGCGAGACGTCGCGCTTCGGCGGCGGAGATGCGGCCGCCGGTGTCCAGGGTGCACACCCCGGCGTGGTCGAGGTCGGCGGTGAGTTGTTCGAGGGTCATGGTGACCACCACGGTCGCGGAGCAGCCGCCGGTCTTGGGCAGGTCTTTCGCGGAGATGGTCTCGATCAGCTGGGTGAGTGCGATGCCGTGGCGGACGGGGGTGGGCAGATCGGGGTCGATGCCCGAGGAAGCTGTGTCGTTGGTGGAGCGGCTGGGTGAGGTGATCGCGAGGATCATCTTGGTGAGCATCTGCCCGTGCAGTGCGGGGATGCGGAAGCGTCCGTGGCAGGTGCCTTCGTCGTCCTCCCACATGGTCAACGTCGTACGCCGCAGCGCGCGAGCCTCTTCGGCTTCGAGCGCTTGGCCGTCGAACTTCTCGGCGAGGTCGGGGGCGATCACCTCGAAGATCCGTCCGCCGAGGATGCGTAGTGCCTTGGCGTCGTGGTGCTCGGCGAGCGCGACCAGGTGGGTCTCGGCGGCTGCTCGTTGTTCGGTGTTGACGGCGAACTCGCCGGTGGTGGGGAGCTTGTCGAGGGCGGCCACGATGGCGCGGGCCTGGGCGGTGTTGACCCGGCCCTCGGCCATCGCCGCGGAGAGCAGGTCGTAGCGGTCCAGTGCCTGGGCCAGGCGGAGGTCGGAGCGGGCGTCGCGGCGTACCTGCCTCGTCTCGACCGCGATCCAGTCGGCGGCCGTGTCCGCACCGGTGTCGGTGGTGGCACCGGAGCGGTCGGCCTCGGCGAGCAGTCCCAGCTTGAGTGCGTCGAGCTGTGCCTCGGCCTGGGCGAGCGTGGTCAGCGCCTCGCGCTGCTGCTCCTGCAGTCATCGACCAGAGCGGCACCTTGGCCACCGAGTCGAGCCGCTCGCGCAGCCGGTGGGCGAAGTCGACCACCGGGTGGAGGTGGTCGACCGGCTGGCTGCTCATGACTCAATCCAAGCACCGACCACTGACAGAAAAGGGCCTCTGACCTGCGGTTTTGCTCATTCTGTGAGACGCCCAGCGAAAGATTTCTGGGTCGGCTGCGGCTGTGGTTTCGACAGGCTCAACCGACGGTGGTGGCGTTGGTTTTCGACAAGCTCAACCGACGGTGGTCGCGGTCCCCGACCAGCCCCGACGTGACCTGACCCGGAACGGGCTGTGCGGGCCAGGCTCTTCGCCGACGACGTGCGCGACGTACCCGAAAACTCTCCACGCATTAGCAAACGGCACGCGGGAGTTCACCAATTGCCAGACGGAATCTCAGGATGTGGACTAGCGTCCTGCTGCCCGGCTGTCGACGTCGAGAAGAGGCTCGCTCATGCCATTGCTCGCCCCCGTCCCCTACTCCGTCGTCGTCGTCGACGACACCTACGAACTTCGCTGCCTGTGGAAGCTGATCCTGGACCGCGACGAACGCTTCGCCGTCGTGGCAGACGCCGCCAACGGGCAGACCGGTGCTGCGGCCGCCGCTCTTCACCAGCCCGACCTGGTGTTGCTCGACATCGCCATGCCCGTCATGGACGGGATCGAGGCGCTGGCGCTGATTCGCCGCCAGTCCCCGCACAGCACCGTGGTCATGCACTCCTCGTTCAGCCAGGACTCCGCACAGGCGGAGCTGGCCAGGCGCATGGGCGCCCACGGCTTCATCCGCAACGGCCTGCGTCGCCAGGCTCTGCTCGGCAAGCTCGAAGCCATCCTGCGGCACCGCTCGGGAGCCGCTGCCACCTCGGCACAGTTCGAGGCCGTCGAGTGACGACTCGTGAGCTGACCGGTCCCTACCGCAGCAGGAAGTGCAGCGCCCGGGCGGCGCGTTCGGGGTCGGGCTCCTCGCCGACGATGTGCTCGACGTACACGAAGCTCTCCACGACCCGTGACGACGAGGAAGGCCAGGTCGTCGAGCGGGTAGTCGCCGTCGAGATGGCCGGCCTCCCGCTCCCGCACCAGCAGCTCGTGCACCGCGCCGATCAGGCGCGGCTGGAAGTCGTGGTCGCGCCGGGTGAGGATGCGCAGCGCGGTCTCGTGCTCCCGCTCGAGGAAGGACCGCATCCCGTGGTGCTCCACGGTGAGTCGGACGAACTCGGCCATCGCATCGGCGACGTGGGCGCCGCCGTGGCCGCGGAGCGCGCCGGTCGCACGCGGCGATGGTCGGCTCGGTCAGCGACCAGACGATCTCGGTGAGGACCGCGGTCCGGTTGCCCAGCCAGCGGTGCAGGGTCACCCGGTTGACGCCGACCGTGGCGGCGACGTCGGCGAGCTCCACGCGCTGCCCCGCGACGAACGTCCGCCGGGCCACGCGGAACGCGCTCCACCTGCGGAGTGACGCCGCCTGGCGCGGGGGACGGCTACCTGATCCCGTCCCACGTCGCCCGCTCGTCACCGTCGGGATCGTCGACGACGGTGAGCTTCTCGGTGAGCACACCGGTGGTCCGGGTCTGCGGTGGTGTACGGCGCCCAGCCCGGGTCGCCCGTCGTCACGAACGACACCCACGCCGCGTGCGCGGTGTCGGCGACCTCCTGCGAAGGGGTGTCCCCGATGAGCGGCTTGGTCTGGTCGAGCCCGATGTTGTCGAACACGAACGGGATCTCGACCGCGTGGCAGGCGCCGAAGCTGTGGTTGTCCGCCGGGCGAGGGACGGTCGAACCGGTAGGCCCACGTCGTCCCGCCGCCGGCCTCGCGCGCCTCGGCGTGCCGGATCGCGGGAATCGCGAAGAACCAGTCGGTGACCACCGCTGCCATCACGTCGCCGGGGGAGGCCTCGGGTCGGTTCTTGCGGTAGAGCTCGAGGCCCTCCGGCGCGAGGCCGTACGCCGCCGCGCCACCGGCCAGCGTGGGCTCGTCGACGAAGTCGATGGTGCCCGGCGCGACCAGGAACAGCCGCGACTCCTCACGGTTGGAACCGACGAGCACGTCGACGTCGGCTGACGCGCCGGCGGCGAAGGCGTCGAGCGGGTGCTCGGTCAGCACCGTGCCGTCGATCACCGGCGCGAAGGGCAGCAGGCTCAGCGCGAGCGAGCCCCACTTCACCGGGTCGGGAGCGGTCTGCACCTCGACCACGAGGTCGGAGGCGGCCTGGACCAGCCGGTCCAGCTCGACGCCGGCGATCGCCTCGCGGGTGGGCTCGACCCCGAGCGCCTCGGCCAGCGTGCGGGTCACGGTCAGCCCGATCTCGGGGGTCAGCGTGTGCGCGGCCGCGCCGGACTGCGTGATGGCCCGGCGGAACAGACCTCGCGCGGACGGCATCGCCAGCAGCGTCGTGACGCTCATCGCGCCCGCCGACTCGCCGGCGACCGTCACCCGGGCCGGGTCGCCACCGAACGCGGCGATGTTGTCCTGCACCCACTTCAGCGCCGCGACCTGGTCCTGCAGGCCGAGGTTGGCGGTGCCGGCCTGCGGCGTCGGCCTCGGTGTAACAGGAAGCCCTCGGCGGCCAGCCGGTAGTTGATCGTCACGCAGACGACGCCGTCGCGGGCGAACGCCGTCCCGTCGTACTCCAGCACCGAGCCGGAGCCGTTCATGAACGAGCCGCCGTGGATCCAGACCAGGACCGGCAGCCCGGCGCCGCCGCCGAGCGCCGATGCTCGGCGTCCAGACGTTGAGGTTGAGGCACTCCTCGCCCGGGATCACCTGCTCGGGCAGCAGCGGCTGGTACTGCGGCGGGTAGTCGCCCTTCGGGCAGGTCGGGCCGTACTCCGTCGCGTCGCGCACGCCGTCCCACGGCTCGACCGGCTGCGGGCGGCGCCATCCGGCGCTCACCGAACGGGGCCGCGGCGTACGGCACCCCGAGGAAGCGGGCGATGCCGCCGTCCTCCGCGCCGCGGACCTGACCGCCAGTGACTGCTACGTCCATGCCGCTCCCTCTCGCTGCAACGTTTCGCCGATTGTTGCAGTCTGCGCCGGGCGGCGAGGTGGGTCAAGAGGCGGCTAGACGTCGCTGACGAGCGGTGCGACCTCCGTGCCCAGCAGCTCGATACCCCGGAGCAGGTCGTCATGGGCCAGCCGGGGATTGGTCATCTGCAGCGAGAGGCGGTCCACCCCGCCCAGCTGCTCGGAGACCCGCTTGATCTTGTCGGCGACCGTCTGCGGGTCGCCCATGAAGAAGGCGCCGTCCGGGCCTGAGGTGGCGTCGAACTGCTGACGCGTGGGCGGGGCGAAACCGCGCTCCCGCGACACCTTCCGGAACATCTCCTCCCAGCCCGGGTAGATCGTGTCCGCCGCCTTCTGGGTGCTCTCGGCGACGAAGCCGAACACGTGCAGGCCCACCTTGAGCTGGTCGGGGGAGTGGCCGGCCTGAGCGCCTGCACGGCGGTAGAGGTCGACCAGCGGTGCGAACTGGCGAGGTTCACCGCCGATGATCGCGACCATCAACGGCAACCCGAGGAACCCGGCGCGGGCGAAGGACTCCGGGGTCCCGCCCACACCGACCCAGATCGGCAGCGGGTCCTGCACCGGCCGCGGGTAGACGCTCTGCCGCGACCAGTGGTGGCCGGTGCCGCCCCGACCAGGTGACCTCGACCTCGTCGCGAATCTGCAGCAGCAGCTCGAGCTTCTCGCTGAACAAGGTGTCGTAGTCGGCAAGGTCCAGGCCGAACAGCGGGAACGCCTCGGTGAACGAGCCGCGTCCCACGACGAGGTCGACCCGTCCCTTGGAGATCAGGTCGAGCGTCGCGAACTGCTGGAACACCCGCACCGGGTCGTCCGCACTCAGCACCTTCACCGCGCTGCCGAGCCGGATGCGCTCGGTGCGTGCGGCTGCGGCGGCGAGGATGATGGTCGGCGCCGAGTCGTAGTACTCGCTGCGATGGTGCTCACCGATGCCGAAGGAGTGGAGCCCGACCCGGTCGGCGAGCGCGATCTCCTCGAGCAGGTGCTCCATCCGCTCCACCGCCCCGATCACGCGGCCGGACCTCCGGGTCGGTCACGGTGGAGACGAAGCTGTCGACGCCCAGATGCATTGCGTGGCCTCTCGATGCTGGTCTGCGGACCCACTCAGCCCGTGAGCGATTCAACGACTCCGTCCCGGAGTCGCTGGACGGGCGGCGGAGCCGGGGGTCGCGGCATCGACTGTCTTATTTCTGGACTCGCGTGGACTCACGACTTACGTAGCGTCCGACCGAGGGACGCGAACCGGCGCGTCCACGACTCTGTCTGGAGCAATCATGAAGGCGCTCGTCTACCACGGTCCGGACAGCAGGCTGGGAGGACGTCCCCGACGCCGCCGTCGAGGATCCGACCGACGTCGTGGTCCGGGTCGACACGACCACGATCTGCGGCACCGATCTCCACATCCTCAAGGGCGACGTGGCCGCGGTGACCGACGGCCGGGTGCTCGGCCATGAGGCGGTCGGGACGGTGACGGCCGTGGGCGGGCGGTCACCGGCTTCGCCGGGCGACCGGGTGCTGGTCCCCGCGATCACCCGCTGCGGACGGTGTGCCTACTGCCAGCGCGGCATGCCGTCGCACTGCCAGACGGTCGGCGGCATCGGCTGGATCTTCGGCCACCTCATCGACGGCACCCAGGCCGAGGCGGTCCGGGTCCCGTACGCGGACACCTCGCTGTACAAGGTGCCCGAACGGTCACCGACGAACAGGCGATCTTCCTGGCCGACTCGCTGCCGACGGGCTACGAGGTCGGCGTGCTCGCGGGTGGTGTCCGGCCCGGTGACACCGTCGCCGTCGTCGGAGCCGGCGCGGTCGGACTCTCCGCGGTGCTCACCACCGGGCTGTGGGGCGCGGCGCGGGTGATCGCTGTCGACAGCAACAAGTTCCGGCTGGAGAAGGCGCTGGACTTCGGGGCCACCGACACGTCGAGGTCGGCCCCACTCCGTGGAGGAGGTCAGCGCGCTCACCGACGGGCTCGGGGTCGAGGTGGCCATCGAGGCGGTGGGCTACCCGGAGACGCTGCTGAGCGCGGCCGCGATGGTGCGGCCCGGTGGCACCGTGGCGAACGTCGGCGTGCACGGCGTGCCGGTCGAGCTTCCGATGCAGGAGATGTGGATCCAGAACATCACGTCACGATGGGCCGTCGACACCGTCTCCATCCCGACCCTGCTCAAGATGGTCGCCGCGGCAAGATCCCCGCAGAGAAGATGGGCACCCACACGTTCAGCTTCGACCAGATGGACGAGGCGTACGACGTGTTCAAGAACGCCGCGGACAACCTCGCGCTCAAGGTCGTCATCCAGCCGTCGTGACGGGTGGCCGGACGACGTGGTGACCTACCGCTTCCTCGACGCCATGGGACAGGTCATGGCGGAGGGGGAGCACGCCGACCACCCCTCGGCCATCGCCTGGGCCGCCGAGGAGGACGAGCTCGAGGAGGAGGTCCAGCGCGTGGAGTACCTCGGTCCTGAGGGTGACTGGCGCTGGGCCGGACCGCTGCTGGGCTGAGGCGCCTACTCCGTGAGGGCGGAGCCGAACCTGTCGACGGCCTCGACCCAACCGTGCGGGTCGTCGAGATGGACGTGATGACTGCCTGGCAGCTCGATCACCCGTCCGGGTGGCAGCAGCCGGCGCAGCTCCCCGCGATCGGGCTCGACGAGTGCCGAGTCCGTGCCGGACGCCGCCACCACGGAGACCGGCACCGGGCTGGCTCTGACGAGCGTGGTCAGGTTCCAGGTGATGGCACCGGGTGAGAGCGTCGCCAGCACCGGATCGGTCTGCAGCCGTCCTTCGAGGACGCTCCTGGCGTCGCGACGCGTCCAGCCCGGATGACCGGCGAGGATGGCGCTGATCGCCTCGTGCGGGTCCGCTCGGGCGCGGATCACCTCACGTCCGATCTCCTCGGCGATGTCGTCCGCGGGGCGGTCACCGCGCAGCGCCGGGGGGTCCTCGAGCAGCACACCCTGGGCGTACTCCGGGAACAGCGTGACCAGCTCGAGCGCCACGATGGCGCCGAGCGAGTGTCCGACGACCACGGTCCGGCCGGCCGGACACAGTGCCGCCACGTCCTGGGCGAGGTCGACGACCGATCGCACCGGACCGAGGGGCCGACCGCCGTGCCCGGCCAGGTCGACGGTGGCGACCTCCCAGCCGCGCGACTCGAGCTCTGGTCCGACCCGCCACCAGGTGCTGTGGCTCGACGACATCCCGTGGATCAGCAGCACACTGCGCTGGTGGGTCACCCGGGCCCCAGACCACTCAGCGCTTCGAGCCTGGCCAGCCCCGGTCCGACGTGGGTCTGCAGTCGGGCCAGCGCGTCGTCCAGGTCCGGTGACGCGCCGTACTCCGGCGGGACGCGTGCGGGGTTGAGCGCGACCCGGTCGGACCACGCCTTGATGTCCGGCTCGGAGCCGAACGACGCCGCGTTGCGCATGCCGAGGACGTTCATCGTTGCCCAGTCCGTGAGGGTGTTGCCGAACGACGAGGGTGGGCACAGCCTGTTCTTCTCGACGTCGTCGTCGCGAGTCGCCTCGACGTACCCCGCAAGAGCCGCCCCGAAGCAGGGGAACCCTGCCCTGATCGGCTGCACGGTGATCGCCTCCGGTCCCCAGATCGGCAGGCGCGGCGCCAGCTTCAGGCCGTCCGCCGCGCAGTTCACGACGAGCGCGTCGTCCGCGATGCTGACGGACCCGTCGGCGAAGTCGATCCGGCCACGACGCACCGTGTCGATGTGGCCACGGCGTACGACGTTCTCGATGGTGCGGAGCAGGTCGAGCTCCCACGTCCCGAGGGTGGGTGCCTTGGCCATCGTCGGGGTGACCGATCGGTCGATGCGCAGCATGATGCCGGCGTCCTCGAGGGCGAGGAACAGCTCCGGCAGCGACGCCGCCGAACCGGCGGCGCGCATCATGTCGGCGACCATGCCCAGGTAGATCACGGGATCCGGCTGGATCAACGCCCGGTTCAGCATCCACGGGTCGCGCGGCCGCACCCAGCAGATCGCATCGGCGTCCGTCCCACGCGCCAGCAGCCAGATGATGGCGTCGGTCGCGGTCTTGCCCGACCCCACGACCACGTACTGGCTCGGGTTCTCCTCCGACCCCACGAGGTCGTTGACCGGGATCACTCGCGCGCCCTCGGCCACCCCGAACCTCGGCGGCGTCACTGCGGGGATGTCGGGGGAGAGGTAGCGGGCGTCGACGATCCGGCAGTGCTCGGGCACCTCGTACTGCTCGCCCGAGACGAGGGAGACGACAGTGCGGTCTCTCCGGTAGTCGCAGCCGGCGTAGAAGTCGACCCGCCCGGAGCCCAGCAACCGGTTCGTGAGCACGTCGTCGTAGTAGGCGCAGATCGTCGCCTGGTCGGCCCGCTCGTGCAGCCCGGCCTCCGGTCCCTCCGTCTGGCGGTGCCCACCGAGGACCGTCGACGCGACGCCGTAGAAGGTCGACGACTGGTGCAGGCGCACGAACGAGTAGTCCTCGAGCCAGTGCCCCCCGACGCCGTGGCGGCGGTCGACGAGCGCGACCCGCACGTCGGCGTGGTCGATCAGCGCGTCGGTGAACGCCATGCCGGAGGCCCCGGCACCGACCACGACGTAGTCCGCCTCGACAGTGCGCGTCACGAGCCAACCAAAGCATCACCGGGCGGATTTCGCACGCCTCCGTTGCAGACTGGTGGGCATGGTCGAGACGGTCACCGGAACGGTGGAGGGCGCTGCACTCGCCGAGGCGGCGCAGCTGTTGCACGACTTCAACGTGGAGTACGACGAGCCGGTGCCGCCGCCCGGCGAGATCTCCCTCCGGCTCGGAGAGCTGATCGACGGCGACCACGTCGTCACGCTGCTCGCCCGGGAGCCAGACAGCGGCGAACCGGTGGGAGTCGCGGTGCTGCGCCTGCAGCCGTCCTTGTGGAGCGAGGGGCAGGAGGCCTACCTCGCCGAGCTGTACGTCGCGCCTCACCGCCGCGGCCAGGGCTTCGGGCGCGAGCTGATCACCGAGGCCGTGCGGGTGGCGCAGGCACAGGGCGCGGACTACATGTTCCTGGTCACCAGCGAGGACGACCTGCTCGCCCAACGCCTCTACGAGGCAGCCGGCTTCCGCAGGACCGAGGGCGAGGGCGGGCCGCTGATGCTGGCCTTCGAGCGCGACCTGTAGTTCCGCGGCGGGCTGTTGACACCCGCCTGCGGGCGTTCAAAGGTGCTGGAAGGACAGTTCGTCGGAGCGGAACAGAGGTGGGCAGCGTGGCACTCCCCGACATCGGCAGCAGCGTCGGTCACTCCTTCGGCCTTGAGCTCGATGGCGTCCAGGTCAGCGGCATCAGTGACGTCACCCTCAAGATGGAGCAGGACGTCGTCGAGCTGAAGGAGAACGGCCCCGACGGCAAGGTCGTCGTGCGCAGCCTCCCCGGACGATCGAAGGCGCCGGAGATCACCCTGACGCGAGGGGTCACCGCGGACAACACCTTCAGGGCGTGGGTGAAGCAGGTCCAGGCCGGCAAGGACGGTGTCCGCAAGAACGGATCCGTCCGGGTCGTCGACCAGGCGGGTGCGCTGGTCACGACGTACCGCTTCACCAACGCCTGGCCGAGGAGCGTGGAGATCAGCACCCTCCAGGCCGGCGGGTCGTCGGTCGTCGGTGAACGGCTCGTGCTCGTGTGCGAGCGCCTCGATCCGGAGTGATGCTGATCTGAGATCAGTCGACACCGCATCGTCACTTCAGAGCCCCGGCTTCCGTCGGGACCGCCTGCACGCGAGGATCGGAGGGTGACCCCGACAGCGTCCCCCTCCGCACCGCTGCACTGGGGGGAGGCACGGGCGCGCTGGGTGCTGGCCGCCACTGTTCTCGGCGCCGCCCTGACGTTCATCGACGCCACCGTCGTGAACATCGCGCTGCCGCACATCGGTGCCGACCTCGGGGCGGGCTCGGAGGCGTTGACCTGGGTCGTCAACGGCTACACGTTGACGCTGGCCGCGCTGGTGCTGCTGGGGGGCGCTCTCGGCGACCGCTTCGGTCGGCGGCGCGTCTACGTCCTCGGCATCCTCGGCTTCGCGATCGCGTCCGCCGGCTGCGGGTTGGCGCCGGACGTGGGCACGCTGATCGCGGCGCGATGCGTCCAGGGCGTCGCCGCCGCTCTGCTCACGCCGGGGAGCCTCGCCATCCTGCAGGCCACCTTCGCCACGAACGACCGTTCGCGCGCCATCGGTGCCTGGTCCGGCCTGACCGGGGTGGCCGGGGCGATCGGCCCGTTCTTCGGAGGGTGGATCATCGAGGTGGCGGACTGGAGGTGGGCGTTCCTGGTCAACCTCCCCATCGCGGCGGTGGTCATCCTGATCACGCGGCGCCACGTCCCGGAGTCCCGGCCCCCGCCCACCGGGGACAAGCTCGACTGGACCGGGGCGGGCCTGCTGGCCCTCACCCTGGCAGCGCTGACCTTCTCGCTCACCGCCTCGTCGAGCGCGCCGTTCCTGAGCAGTCGGGTCGGCGGTGCGCTGTTCCTGAGCCTGGTGGTGGGCATCGCGTTCGGGTTCTGGGAACACCGGTCACCGGCCCCACTCGTGCCCGTCAAGCTGTTCGCGTCACGGGTGTTCGTCGTCGCCAACCTGGTGACGTTCCTGGTGTACGCCGCCCTCGGCGTCGTGTTCTTCTCCCTGGGGATCGTCCTTCAGGTGGGGGCCGGCGCCTCTCCGATCAAGGCCGGGCTCGCACTGTTGCCGGTGACGGTGATGATGCTGCTCTTCTCCAGCCGGGCGGGTGTGTTCATGAACCGCGTGGGAGCCCGGGTGCCAATGACCCTGGGCCCACTCGTGGCCGCGCTCGGGATCGCACTCCTGACGCGCATCGACTCGGACGTGAACTACGTGATCGACGTGCTCGGTCCCACGACCGTGTTCGGCGCAGGGCTGACCCTGATGGTCACCCCGCTCACCGCGACCGTCCTCGCAGCCGTGCCCGACGACGTGGTCGGTCTCGCCAGTGGCGTCAACAACGCCGTGGCCCGCACGGCAGGTCTTCTGGCCGTGGCCGCGGTCCCGTTGGTGGGTGGGCTGGGTGGACAGGGGCTGACGGATCCGGGACAGGTCCTGACCGGCTTCGCGACCCTGATGTGGTCCTGCGTGGCCCTCCTGGTCGCCGGAGCAGCACTCGCCTGGCTCGGTGTCCCTGCCAAGCGGGACCACGAGCCCGCGGCCCGCCCACCGGAGTACCACTGCTCGACGGCAGCGCCCCCAGCGGCTGTCTCGACCAGCGCCCAGGCGCCCGCGTAACGGCTCCCGACCTGTCTCCTCGTCCGTGTGCGGTCAGCGGTGGGGGAGCACGACGTGCTTGCCGAAGCTGCGGTTGAGCTCGAGGTCGAGGTGGGCCTCGCGGATGTCCTCGAGCCGGTGCACCGAAGTCGGGCCGAGGGACGCGGATCCGTCCGCCAGCCGGTCCAGGTAGTCCTGGAGCACTTCCGGCGGCAGGTCCGCGCTCCCGCCGCCGTAGCCGGTGAGGCGGACGCCGGTCGGGATGTAGTCGATCGGGTAGAAGTCCGGGATCGTCCACTGGTTCGACAGCATCCCGGTGAAGCACACGGTGCCGTGGACGCGGGTGGCGCGGAGCGTGTCCGGCAGGGTCGTGGTCCCGACCAGCTCCAGGGCTGCATCCACACCAGTGCCGAGCAGGTCGTGGACCTGGTCGGCGACCCGGCCGTCGTCGACGAGCGCATGGTCCACACCGTGGTCGAGCAGCGACTGGACCCGGTCCGGCTGGCGGGTGGTGGCGAGCACGGTCGCACCGAGGTCCTTCGCGACGGTGGCTGCCGCGAGCCCCACCGAGGAGGTGCCGCCCCGCACCAGCAGGGTCTGACCGTCCGCGAGGTCGAGGCCTGTGGTCAGTGAGCCGTACGCCGTCTGCAGGGTCTCGGGCACCGCTCCGATGACCTCCCACGGAAGGTCCGAGGCGAACGGGATGACCTGTCCGCGCGGCACGACGGTGTACTCGGCGTAGCCGCCGTCGAACACGCGTCCCATCCCGCCCATCAAGGTGACCACCTGCTGCCCCGGTGCCAGGTCCCCCGCCGGGTCGTCGTCCACCACGCCGACGGCCTCGATGCCGAGGACCCGTGGGAAGGTCACGCCCTCGGCCAGGCCGAGCCGGGTGTGCAGCTCGGAACGGTTGAGCCCGAAGGCCATCACCTTGATCCGCACCCATCCCGGCTGTGCTTCGGGAACAGGCAGCTCACGGATCTGCAGGTTCTCCACCGGTCCGGGTGCGTCGAGCACCACGGCACGCATCGTGTCGGCCAACGTCGGTCCGCCCCTCAGTCGTCGTGCCCGGGTCAGGGATTCGTGATCGCGGAGGGGTGTTCGCTCAACGGCGTGATGGTCATGTCCATGTAGGGAAACAGTGGCAGGTTCCAGAGGAGCTGGTGCAGCTCCTCGTTGTCGGCGACGTCGAAGACGCTCAGGTTGGAGTAGGCGCCGACCACGCGCCAGATGTGCACCCACTTCCCGGCTCGCTGGAGATCCTGGCTGTAGGCCTTCTCCCGGGCGAGCAGGTCCTCACGACCTGGCGTGTCCCGGGGGAGGGCCACATCCATGCGCACGGCGAACAGCATCAGGCGGGATCCAGCACGAAGTCGTAGGTGACCTCGTTGCCCGCACCGTCCTCACGCGGTGTCGGAGCGAGCATCAGCTCGGGCTTCACCGCGTCGGCGATGTCGGTCTCGACGTACTCCCCGCCCTCGAAGTACAGCTGCGTGGTGATCAGCTGGTGGTCGGGCGCGGAGACCTTGAGGTGGATGTGGGCCGGGCGCCAGGCGTGCCACCCGGCAGCAGCGATGAGCCGGCCGCAGGAGCCGTCGGTCGGGATCTGGTACGGCGCGGGCTGCATCGTGTTGATGAAGTAGCGGCCTTCGTCGTCGGCCTGCACACGTGCGCGGAACAGCCAGTCCGGCAGGCCCGGTGCGAATTGCGAGTAGAACCCGGCGTCGTCGGCGTGCCAGATGTCGACGACGGCCCCGGGGATCGGCGTTCCGTCGAGAGCGCGGACCTGGCCCTGGAACAGCAGCGGGGTGCCGGCCTCGTCGTCACGCATCTCCAGCGTGCACTCGGCGGGGAGCTCCGGTGCGTCCGGCACGTAGTACGGCCCTTCGATCGTGCCCTTGGACCCTTCACGGTCGGCGTTCGCGACCTCCTCCACCACGTGCTCGACCCACACGTCGAGGAACAGCGGCCACTCCCCGTCGAGGCCCACCTGGATCATCCACGCCTTGAGGGCGTCGTACTCCTCGTAGGTGACCTGCTTGTCCCGGATCACCTCGTGCACGGCCCTGATGGCTGCTGTGGCCACCTCGTCGACGCGCTCCTTGCTGATCTCGGGGCGCGCGACACTCTCCTTGCTCTGGAAGACGCGGGTGGCGTTGGCGCCGGAGTCGGCCGCCTTCGCGTCGAACTCGGTGGCGTGGTCGACCTGGGTCATGGTGTTCTCCTCGGTGCGGTGGTGTGGATGGATGAGTCGTTCACGAGTCGGTCCGGTAGTGGGCGAGCTTGTGTTCGTCGATGGAGATGCCGAGGCCCGGGCCTTGCCGGACCCTCATCTCGCCGTCCTCGATGACCAGGGTCTCGGCCAGCAGGTCGTCGCTCATGTCGACGAAGTTCGACAGCTCGGCAGCGCGGCGTGCCGTCTGTGGGTGGGCGGCACCGAACGCCGCAGCGCACAGGGATCCGATCTGGGTGTCGATCTGGTTGCCGACGTAGACCTCCACGCCCAGTCCGTGCAGAGGCCCAGGATCCGTTGACTGGCGGTGAACCCCGTCCGGGAGGTCTTGATGGCGATCCCGGTGGCCGCTCCGGCGAGCAGCTCGCGCGTCACGTCTGCTGCGGTCGGCACGCTCTCGTCGGCGTACATCGGGATGGGCGAGCGCTCGACCAGCCATCGCCGCCCGAGCACGTCGTCGGCCGGGCACAGCTCCTCGGCGAAGCTGAGTCCGAGGTCGGCCATCTCGCCCAGAGCCCGCGCGGACTCACTCGCGGTCCACCCCCGGTTGCCGTCGACGTAGATCTCCGCGTCCGGCATGGCGGTCCGCAAGGCCCGGCACGCCTCGACGTCCTGGCGGTACGGCCGTCGGCCCGACCTTCACCTTGAAGGTGGTGATGCCGTGGGCTTCGCGCATGCGCTGCGCCTCGGCGACCATCGCCTCCGCGGGCGCGAAGCCGACCATGTGGGAGACCCGCACCCGGTCGGGAAGCCGCCGAGCAGCTCGCTGACCGACACGCCCAGGGTCTGCCCGATGGCGTCCCAGATGGCCATGTCGAGCGCCGCCTTCGCGACCGGGTTGCCGACGGTGCGGTCAAGCCGGGCATGGACAAACTCGCGTTCGAGGATGCCGGTGCCGATGATGGCGGGGGCGAAGTGGTCGGCGATGATCGAGCGGACCGACGTCTGCGTCTCGCCGTAGGCGAACGGTCGTGGGGGAGCGTCTGCGGTGCCGATGACCCCGTCGTCGGTGTGCACCCGGACCAGCACGTGCTCCGCGGCCCGCACCTCGCCGCTGGCGAACTGGAGTGGCTTGCGATAGTCGATGGCGTAGGGAATGGCCTCGACCCGGGCGATCTTCATGCGACGAGCGTCACACGCGAATCCGGTCGAGGGAAATACATGATCGGTCTCGATTGAGACCTCAGACGTCTGGGTGTGTTCCCTCGAACAAACCCCGGGCCACGACGAGCACCTGCTCGACGGCGGCCGAGGTCTCGCCCCGCCGAGTGGCGACAGCGAGCTCCACGGCCGGAGGACTGCCCGCCAGTGGCCGATAGGCCGCGCCGGCGATCCGCAGGTGCTGCACCGACTCCGGCACGAGGGCGACGCCGAGACCGGCCGCGACGAAGGACACCAGGGTCGAGGTCTCCGCCACCTCGGTGGCCTCGGGAGTGAAGCCAGCCGCCTGACAGGCGTCGAGCACGGCGTCGTGCACGACGGAGCGGTGGTGCGAGGGGTAGGTGATGAACGGCTCCCCGGCCAGGTCGGACAGAGAGACTTCCGCAGCGTCAGCCAGGGCGTGCGTCTCGGGCAGGACCACCACCAGTGGCTCACGTCGAAGCGGGTGGACCTCCACCTCGGGAACGTGCACAGGCGGCCGGAGGAAACCGATGTCGAGGGTGCCGTCGACGAGGCCGGCCACTTGGGTGGGTGTCAGCATCTCGCCGCGGAGGTCCAGCTCGAGCTCGGGCAGCTCGGTGCGCAGCAGGCGACTCAGGCTCGGGAGCAGCTCGTACGTCGCGGACCCGGTGAAGCCGATCGTCACCTTGCCGATCCGCCCGTCACGGATCAGGTGAGCCTCGTCGCGGGCGTGCTCGACGTTCGCCAGGATTGCGCGAGCCCGGTCGAGGTACTGCTCACCAGCGGGCGTCAGCTCCACGCGTCGTGTCGACCGCGTGAGCAGCTGCACGCCGAGCTCGTTCTCGAGCTGCTTGATCTGCTGCGACAGCGGCGGTTGCGCGATGTGGAGGCGTTCGGCCGCCCGACCGAAGTGGCACTCCTCGGCGACGGCGACGAAGTAGCGCAGATGTCGCAGCTCCATGCGGCGAATCTACCCGCGGCACGACCACGGGGAGCCGTGTGTTGCACGTCTCCACGACTGGGGCGAGCGCGCGGAGGTCAGGCGTGCTTGTCCGGCTCGTCCCGGCTGGGTTGGACCGACCAGGACGGGGGCTCGTCGCGACCAGACTCCTCGTCCCGCTCTGCGTCCGCAGCGGTCGGCTGCACGATTCCCGGTGCGTGGTGGACGGGTGCGTAGACGGTGTAGACCTGCATGGGTTCGTCACCGATGTTCGTGACGTTGTGCCACGTGCCTGCTGGCACGAGGATCGCCCAGCCGTCCTCGACCTCCTGGTCGAACTCGAGCTGGTCCTCGGTGGGACCCATCTGCACGCGACCACGGCCGCCGTCCAGCCGCAGGAACTGGTCGGTCTCCGGATGCGCCTCGAGACCGATGTCGTCGCCCGGCGGGATCGACATGAGCGTCAGCTGGAGGTACCGGCCCGTCCAGGCGACGGTGCGGTACGTCGTGTTCGCGAGCGTCGCGGCCTCCAGGTCGAAGGACTGGGGATCAGGGCCGATGTCGTCGGGGGTCACACCCTCACACTCCCAGACCCCAGGTGACGGCGGAAGCGCGTGGCCACACCGCTGGGCGTGAGAACCTCGGTCCATGACCGACGCCACCGAGTCACCTGACCCGCACGGCGAGGGGCCCGCCCCCGGTCCGTTCTCGGCTCTCCTTGGCTTCCGCTACGTCAGCATCGACGACGCCGAGGCCGTGGTGGAGGCGGACCCCGGACCCCAGCACTGCAACGGCGGCGGGATCGTGCACGGCGGTTTCCTCGCCTCGCTCCTCGACACCGCCACCGGCTGGGCCGTGCACGCACGCGTCCCCGCCGGGACCAGGGCCCCGCACGTGCACCTGAGCGTGCAGTACGTCCGCGCCGCCGTACCCGGGTCGCCCCTCGTCTGTCGCGCTCACTGCGTCAGCGTGGGCGGTCGAATCGGCTCGACCGAGGCCGAGATCACCCAGCTCGGCAGGGTAGTGGCCCGTGCGATCGGCACGCATGCCGTCCTGTCCCGCTGACCTTCACAACACCCGCGACGAGCCCTAGCGTCTTCCGGGGGACGACCTGGAGGGGCTCCGATGGACATGAAGGCAGTCGTCGTCGGTGGTGGCATCGCCGGCCTCGCATCCGCGATCGGGTTGCGCAAGCAGGGTTGGGACGTGGAGGTGCTGGAGCGGGCGCCGGCCTTCACGGAGGTGGGCGCCGGGCTCTCGCTCTGGCCGAACGCCCTGAACGCGCTGGACGCGCTCGGCGTGGGCGAGATCGTGCGCGAGAGGTCCGTCCTCGACGGCTCCACCGGCATTCGGGACGAGCGCGGTCGGTGGCTCTCACGCACCGATGTCGCCGTGATCCGCGAACGGTTCGGCCACATCGCCCTGGTGCACCGCGCGACCCTGCTGGACATCCTGCGTGCCGAGCTGCCACCTGAGTGCCTGAGGGCCGGAGTGGCGGTCGACGAGGTCTCGGCGGACGGCCGCGTGCAGAGCACGGAGGGCGAGCTGCGCTCGGACCTCGTGGTGGGAGCAGACGGGCTGCGCAGCACCGTCCGTCGCACGGTGTGGCCGTCCTCGCCCTCGCCCCGGTACGCCGGCTACACGGCCTGGCGCTACGTGACTCCTCGCCCGGTGGACGTCGGTCCCGGCGGCGAGTCCTGGGGCCACGGCGAACGGTTCGGGTACGCCACCTTGTCGGACGGTCGGGTCTACTGCTTCGCGACCGCCAACGTCGACGAGGGGACCGACGGCGCCGACCTGGCGACCCTGCGCGCCAGGTTCGCGGCCTGGCACGACCCCATCCCGCTGTTGCTGGGGGAGGCCGACGAGGGCGACCTCCTGCACCACGACCTCTACGAGCTCCCGGCGCTGCCGAGCTATGTCGAGGGCCGGGTCGCCCTGGCCGGCGATGCCGCCCACGCGATGACCCCCAACCTCGGCCAGGGTGCCTGCCAAGCGCTCGAGGACGCGGTCGTCCTCGCGCGCTGCGCGACGGACACCGACCTCGCGGCGTACGACGCCGAGCGTCGTCCTCGAACGACTCTGATCAGCCGACGCTCAGCACGGGTCGGCCGGCTGGCACAGCTGCAGTCGGCGCCGGCCGTGGCAGTGCGGAACCTGGTCATGCGGGCGACGCCCGCGTCGTCGTTCCTGCGTTCGCTGGCGCCGGTCCTGAGCTGGCGTCCCCCGACCACGACCGGTCCCAACTAGCGCTCGGGCCAGGGTGCTCAGCCCAGGGTCGTCCCCTCGGCGGCAGCCGAGGGGGCGATGTCCGGCAGGCGCGCCATCCGGAACGAGTTGAGCAGCCCGATCAGGCTGGCCAGCACGGACACCAGCAGCGCTATCTGGAGAGAGAGATCCCTGGCGTGCGTGTTGATCCGGAGGATCTCCGCTCGCACGGCCTCGGGCTCCTCCTTCACCAGCGCGTCGATCTGGGTGTTGCTCATCACCTGGGCGTCGTCCTCGAGAGTCTGGGAGATCTGCTCCTTCTGGTCAGCCGGGATGACCGTGCTCGCCTCGGTCATGTTGGTTGAAGCTCAGCGAGAGCGCCGCCAGCATCAGTCCGCCGGCCACCGCGAGGCCGAAGGACAGCCCGAACGACCCCGCGGCCGAGTTCACCCCGGCCGCCTCGCTGACCCGCTCCTCCTCGATGGGCGCCAGCGTGTAGTTGTTCAGCTGGGACACCAGCAGGCCCAGCCCCGAGCCCGCCAGGAGCAGGGGACCGATCAGCCACCAGCCGAAGTCGGCTCGCGGCACCAGCGGGATCACCAGGGCCATCCCCAGCGTCGTGAGCGCGAATCCCCACGCGGACGACCGTGCTGGCCCGACGTCGCCCCGACTTCCGCCCGGCGTACATGGCCACGGCGAACATGCTGAGCGAGAGCGGGGCGAGGGACAGCCCGGCCTCCATCGCGTCGTACTCGAGCGTCATCTGCAGGAAGATCGGCAGCACGATCATGGCGCCGCCGAGCGTGATCTGCTGCAGCATCTGCTGCGTGACCCCGATCGTGAAGTGCGGGAAGCGGAAGAGGTCCGGGTCGAGCAGCGTCGGCCTTCCCCTGACGCTTGCGGCGCACCAGCCAGCACGCCAGCGCGGACGAGCCCGACCAGACCGACTGACGATCAGCGCCCCCACGGCCTCGCCGCCCTCCTGCCAGACCAGGATGCCGAGGACGACACCGCCCATGCCCACGACCGAGAGGACTGCGCCGACGAGGTCGACGCTGCCGGGGCCCGGTGTAGGGGACGTCGCGGACCAGCCGGATGTTGGCGAGCACCACGGCGATGACGACGACCTCGAGGAGGAAGCCGACGCGCCAGGACAGGTACGTCGTGACGAATCCGCCGAGCAGCGGACCCACCGCCGCGGCGATCGCCGCTGCCGCCCCGACCAGGGCGTAGGTCTTCTTGCGCGCAGCCCCCTCGAAGTTCCCGTGGATCAGCGACTGCATGGCCGGCAGCAGCAGGGAGGCACCCAGGCCACCGACGATCGCCCAGAAGATGATGATCGCGGCCAGGTTCTGGGCCAGCGTCATCGCCAGGGCGCCGATGGCGTAGGCGAGCAGGCCCAGCACGTAGGCCCGCTTGCGGCCGATGAGGTCGCCCACCTTGCTGCTGATCAGGATGAAGGCGGCCGAGACCAGGGCCTCGAGCGCGATCGCCGACTGGACCCCGCTCACGGTCGTGTCGAGGTCCTTGACCACGGCGGAGATCGAGACGTTCATCAGCGAGGTGTCGACGACGAGCACGAACATCGCCGCGGCCAGCAGCACCCCCAGCCGGGAGCTGGCGCCCTGCTCCGCCGTCGGCGGGCGACTCGGTTTCTCGGTCATGCTGGCTCGTCGCCGGACGTCGTACTCATGGGCACCAACCTCCACACACGTCGCCGAAGTTCGCCGGAGGTCCTGATGCTAGGAGCGGGTGGGTGGTTCTGCATCACCCCCCACGGACGACCCGCCCGTCCATTTCGGGTCCGCACTGCGCGAACTGATCCGAAATAACTATCCCGTTGGGTGAGACTCGAGGTCTAGATTCGGGGGGCAGGGCGGCTTCGGGTCACCGGCGTCGGCCGACGTGTCGACGGCGCGAGGAACTCGGATGGCCCCAGCGGGACAGCGGATCGCACGGCCCACGTGGCCGCGACGGGTCGTGCGCGATGGCTGAGGAGACGGTCCCGGTCGAGGCTGCGGTGGCGGCCTTTCTCTCGCGCGTGCTCGACGACCTGCTCGAGGAGGTGGCCGACGAGGACGCCGTACGACGAGCACTGGACGCCCTCGGGGTCGAGGGCGCCGACATCGACGCGGTGACCGGCTACGTGACCGCCCAGGCCGCTGCCGTCGCGGACCTCGCGAGCGCCGTACCTCCGTTGGTGCAGCAGCTGGCCCGGCCGGACCCTGACCTGCTCTCGCTGGTCGGTGCCGCGGCCGAAGCGTTCCAGGGCGCGACGGCACTGACCTCGGGAAGCCCGCACGTGACCCTGCCCGCGCTGCCGGACGCCGGGACGGTCCTGGACACGTTGCTGGCGCTCGCCGTCGAGCGAGTCGTGCAGACCGCCCGCCCCGCTACGTGGGCCGCGATGAAGTCGCTGCACCTGCTGGGTCCGGAGCAGGCGGTGTTCACGGTCGTCGAGGACGTGCTGCACTCACCGACCGGCTTCCTGTGGCGACGCTTCCAGGGCCTGCGTCGCCACCTCGACATCACCATCGCCGGCATCGTCACCGGTCCGCGCACGGTGTCCGTGGTGACGGTGCCGGTCTCGCCGACCGACACCGTGTCCGCCCTGGTGCGCGCCAAGGTGCCGTCGGCGGACGTGGTGCTGCAGCGGATCACCCTGCGCCTGGCCGCCGACACGTACGACGAGCCGCACGCGATCACCATCGAGGCCCTCGGCCACGACCCGGGCAACGGCGACCCACCGGGATTCGCGGCGGTGGTGCTGACCTCGGAGGCCGTCGCCGAACCCCTGAAGCTCTCCTCGGCGGTCACCGTCGACCTCGCCCCGCTGACCCACCCGTTCGGCGTCGCGGTCACCGGCTGGGGGAGCGCCGTACCCCTCGTGGACGGGGAGCCGTCGCTGAAGCTGGGCACGGTGCTGCCGGGAGGCTGGAGCTTCGGTCCGGCTGGCGGCCTGCGCCTGCAGCTGACCGGCCCGGTGCTCGACCCGCAGGTCTCGGCGACCGGATGGGGACTGCGCGCCGGGCTGGAGCAGCTCGAGCTGACCATCCCGCAGGACGTGGTCGGACCGATCCTGGCGCTGCTGCTTCCCTCGGGCGGCGTGAAGATCCGCGGCAAGCTGGTCGTCGTCGCCGACGAGCACGGCCTGCACGCGGAGGGCGGCATCGGGCTCAAGACGGTCTGGCCCGACACGCTGCGTCTGCCGGGCCTGCTGGTGCGCGGGATGAGCACCGAGATCACCACGGCGGACAGCGGGTTCACCCTGGTCGCGGCGGGAACCGTCACCGTCGACCTCGGCGTCCTCACCGTCACCGTCGAGGGACTCGGCCTCGAGCAGCCGGTGGCGCTGCGCTCCGACGGCAGCGGCAACCTCGGGCTCCTCCACCTCGCCTCGCCCGAGCTGAACCCGCCGACGGGTGTGGGGATCGCCATCGACGCGGGCGTGGTGAAGGGCGGTGGGTTCCTCCGCATCGAGGAGCACGGCATGTCCGGCGCCCTCGAGCTGGCGCTGAAGCTCGGCAGCGTCGAGCTCGCCATCCGGGCGGTCGGCGTGCTGGAGGACGTCGACGGGCGGATGTCGTTCGTCGTGGTGATGTCGGTGGAGTTCACCCCCGCGATCGAGCTGTTCCTCGGCCTCACCCTGAACGCGGTCGGAGGGGTGTTCGGGATCAACCGCACCATGGACACCGCCGCGCTGACCGCGAC
This sequence comes from uncultured Actinomycetota bacterium, assembly GCA_963797525.1. Taxonomy (GTDB): domain Bacteria; phylum Actinomycetota; class Actinomycetes; order Propionibacteriales; family Nocardioidaceae; genus Marmoricola. The sequence continues at coordinate 39,590 of CAWCPT010000007.1, read as the reverse complement.
CGTCCGCTCGGGCCGGATGGACGACGTGATGTTCCCCCACGACCTGGCGGCACGCGCCGTCGAGGTGATCGCCGCGGTCAAGCAGGTCTACCCGGCGCGGGTCGGCCAGGTCGTCGTCGGGCCGATGCTGAAGCTCGGCTGGGGTCGCCCGGTCTCGTTCGTCACCGTCAGCGTCGGGGTGGTGTTCACCTTCCCGGACCCCGTCGTGATCGCGATCATCGGCTCGCTGCGGATCGGGCTGCCGACGCCCGACGTGCCGGTGATCGACATCCGTGCCGACTTCGCCGGCGTCATCAACGCCTCGACCGGCGACGTCAGCTTCGACGCCTCCCTCGCGAACTCCCGGATCGCGACCTTCGACATCACCGGTGACCTCGCCCTGCGCGCCGGTCCGTCGGGGTTCCTGTTCACCGCCGGCGGCTTCTACCCGGGCTTCCCCGTCCCAGCGGGCCTCGGTGAGGTACGCCGGCTCGCGATCTCGCTCTCACCCTCGCCGATCCTCCAGGTCCGGGCCGAGGCGTACTTCGCGCTGACCGCGAGCACCGTGCAGTTCGGCGGCGGGCTGGCCGTCGTCGCCGAGCTGGGCCCGATCGGCGCCCGTGGCGGTCTCGCGATCGACGTGCTGATCCGGACGCAGCCCACGCTGGCCTTCACTGCCCAGCTGCACGGCAGCTTCCGGCTCAGCTTCGAGGGCGCGGACATCCTGAGCGCCAAGCTCGACGTGCTCCTCGAGGGCCCCGGACGGTGGCACGCTCGCGCCCACGCCGAGATCGGCTTCCTGTTCTTCTCGGTGTCCGGCACCCTCGAGCTGCGCTGGGGCTCCTCTGACGAGGAGCCGCCGCCGGCCGTCTCGGTCGCGGCCGAGGTGCACAAGGCCCTGGAGCAGCCGCCCGTGTGGGCGCACGTGCTCCCCGCGCAGGACAGCGGCAGCGTCGTGCTCCGGGAAGGTGCAGACGCGCTGCACCCGCTCGGGAGGCTGCGGCTGACCCAGGCGGTCGCGCCCCTCGGCGTCGGCCTGGCGCACTTCGGGAGCGCCGGTGTCCTCGACGCCGGACCGGTCGAGGTCACCGTCATGGCCGACCTCGCGGTGCCGCAGCCGACCGAGGAGCTCTTCGCTGCCGCCCAGTTCTTCGACCTGACCGACGAGGAGAAGATCTCCAAGCCGGCGTTCGTCCCGCACCGCGCGGGCTACGTCCTCGAAGGTTCCACGTTCCAGCTGAGCGACACCCTGGTGGCCGACGTGGTCTACGAGGAGAGCAACGGCGACGACCGCCCTCCGTCGGGCTTGCGGCACTTCGGCGTGCTGGACGTGGCCTTCCTCGACTGGGCGGTGCTGGGTGCCGCCGGGCGGAAGCAGCAGGAGCGCGTCACGGTGGCCGGGGCGTTGCAGGACCTCAAGGTCAACCCGGTGTCCTACGCCGTGACCGATGCCGCCACCGGCGCCGTCGACGCGGCATCGGGGTTCGGCCTCGACAAGGCGTTCGGTGCGTCCAACCGGGTCAGCGTGGACCGGGTCGTGATGGCCGACTACGAGGTGGCGGGTCTGCGATGAGCCAGGCGACGTACACCTTCACCTCCGTGGTACGCCGCGGCTTCACGTCAGCGACCGACGGCAAGGCCAGCGTCACTGTCAAGGTCGCGGGACAGCCGGACATCGCGCGCGAGGTCACGATGATGTCGCCCGCCGACGTGGTCGGCCTCGGCCCGGGACAGGTGATCCGGACCTGGCCGCGCGAAGGCGTTCACAACGCTGAACCCAACTACCTGGCGCTGGTCGAGCTCGACGGGCCCGAGCTGCCCTGGCTCTTCAGCCGTCCCGACGGCGGCGGTCGGGTGCACCCCTGGCTGACGCTGGTCGTGGTCGACGTCACGGACATCGAGGACCCTCTGGTCACGGAGGACGAGCGCACCCGCGTGGTGCTCCCGGCGGACCAGCGACCGAAGCCCGAGGAGGCGTGGCTCTGGACGCACGGCCAGCTCCTCGGCACCGACACGGTCCCTGACGACCCGGCGCGCTCGCTGAGCCGACTGGTCAGCCCTCGACGGCTGGAGTCGGGGCGGCGCTACCTCGGCTGTGTCGTGCCCACCTTCGAGAGCGGTCGTCAGGCGGGGCTCGGGGTGGCACTGGCTCCCGACGACCCGCTCCGTGCGGCGACCACGCCGGGCTGGCAGCCGGCCGGCGACGTCGAGCTGCCCGTCTACCACTGGTTCCGGTTCGGCACCGGGCCGAAGGGCGACTTCGAGTCGCTCGTGAGGCGGCTGCACGGCGTACCCCTGCCGGAGGGACTGGGACGGCGCCGGCTCCGGCTCGACCACCCGCTGAGCAACCTGCCGCCGTCGGGCACCCGCGACCTCGAGCTGCACGTCGCGCTGCGCCCTCCTGGGGAGGTGACCGGGCCGAGCGGCATCCAGGAGGACTACCTGACCGCCCTGGTCCAGCGGCTCGCCGACGCCGACTACGACGTCTCCCTGGTGGCGGGAACGATGCCGCGGGTCGGGCCGCCGGTGCACGGACAGCTTCCGGTCGGGACGTCGGCCCGAGCAGCCAACCTCGGCAGCGGGACCGTGCCCCCGTGGCTCGACGAGGTCAACCTCGACCCACGCCACCGGGTCGCCGCCGGCCTCGGCGCGGAGGTGGTGCGGCGCAACCAGGAGCACTACGTCGAGGAGGCGTGGCGGCAGGTCGGCGACGTGCTCGCCGCCAACCGGCTGCGGCGCCGCGCGGAGTTCTCGCTGGCGGCGACCACGAGGCTGTTCGAGCGGTGGATCAAGAAGCTCGACGCCGGCGACCTGCTCACGGCGACCGCGCCGGTGCACGCGAAGGTGGGAGTGGCCCAGGGCGAGACGATCGTGGGCCGTCTCCGCGACTCGCCGCTGCCTCCCGCGGTGGTGTCGGTCGAGCTGCGGCGCTTCGCGCGGGCGCGGGGGGCGCTCTCTCAGGGGTCGGGTTGGCAGGACGCGGTCGGCGTCGGCGCCGTGGCGGCTGTCTCGGGCCACGCCGAGGCCTTGATCCAGCGGGTGCAGCTCGACTCTGTCGGCGCCGTCGAACCTCCCAGCAGGGTCTGGGGTGCGGAGCTGTCCAAGGAGATCCTCGGGCGCCTCGTCACCGAGGGCGTCGACGCGATGACACCGGCCGACGCGACCACCCGGCTGGACGCGGTCACCTCCCTGGAGACGTTCGCGCTCCCGCCGAAGGACGAGGTCGACCAGCGCCTGGCCGGGGTCCAGGTGGACGTCGACCGCACGTTGTCCTCGATCGGGATGGTGCCGACGGCGTCCGTCGTCGAGATGGTGCCGGCGCCACCGGTCAGGCCACCGGTCAGGCCACCGGTGCGGCCACCGCTGCGCCCCGGCGGTCCACGCGACGACCACGTGCTGGTGCAGCTGCACGGGCAGAGCCCGGGCGGGGTGAACCTCCTCGACCAGGTGGTGCTGCGCCGGGCCGGCGGGAACGAGGAGCTGTTCACGCGGCTGCGCGTCGATGACGTGCTCGAGACGGTGCGCGAGGAGCCGGACCTGGTCACACGGGTCGGCGACACGGTCCTGATCGACACCGTGCGGCTGACCGAGTCGTCGCGGACGGGTCGGGCGGCCGCCACCATCGAGACGTCGGTGTTCGACCAGATCGTGGCCGGTACCTTCGAGGAGCCGGCCGAGCCGGTCGTGCAGTTCGCGGTGCCTGCGGCCGCGGCCGGCGGCATCCGGACCGAGCTCGGCGACGCCCTCGCCGGCCTGGCCGACCTGGTGCTGCGGCCGGGGGACGTGGCCGTACGTCCTGGCCGGGTGCTGGCCGGCGGGCTCGAGTCGCTTCGGCCGTCCCTGCTGGCGGCACTCGAGCCGAGGCTCACCATCCAACGTGCCGTGAACAGCCGCATCGCCGCGCTGCGCGACGGCGACTCCGCAGCGCTCGACGACATCATGGCGGCGCCTGACCTCTCCGAGCCGACGTACCTGCAGCTCTCGGCGGTCTCGCACGACTGGCTGCTGCCCGGCCTCGACCAGCTGCCCGCGGACACGACCACGCTCGTGGCCGCCAACCTCGAGTTCATCGGAGCGTTCCTCGTCGGGATGAACCACGAGCTCGCGCGCGAGCTGCTCTGGAGGGAGTACCCCACGGATCAGCGCGGCACCTACGCCCGCCAGTTCTGGACCCACGTAGCCCGCCGCGACCCCGACGCGCGCTTCGACCTCAAGCAGCAGCTCCACCTGTCCGGGGACCGCACCCTGCGCGGGCTCAGCCGCAAGGACGGCGCGCCCGATCCGAAGGACCCTCTGGTGCTCGTGGTGAAGGGCGACCTGGTACAGCGCTATCCGGGCCTGATCATCTGCGCGGCGACGACGAAGCTCGAGAACGGCCTCCGCGTGCCCCGGGGTACGCCGACGATGCCGGACTTCGTCGGCGTGCTGCAGCCGGACGTCCTGCTCGCCGGGTTCACCGGCTTGACCGCCGAGGACGTGTGGGCGCTCGAGCACGGCAACGACCCCGACGCGAAGCTCTGGTTCTTCTTCGCCGAGCACTTCAGCGAGCCACGGTTCGGCCTCGACGACACCACCGAGGCGCCGGGAGCACCGACCAGCTGGAACGCCGCAGCCTGGCAGCACGTCCCCGCGGACGCGGCGTTCCTGACGCCCACGAGCTTCGGCGCCTCGCTGCCGAAGGGCGACGGCAAGCCCACGTCCTTCGCCTGGGCGTCCAGCGCTGCCGCCCAGGCATGGATCACGCTGCAGTTCCCGTTCCGTCGGGGCATCCCGGCGAGTCGGCTGCTTCCGCCGGAGGCCCGGCCATGAGCGACCTCGACGCGTGGCGTGCCCGGCTCGCGACCGGCCGAGCGCGCTTGCGCGAGGCCGAGGACCAGACCGCGCGTACGCGGTGGGCGCTGGACGAGGCCGTCGGGCAGCTCGCGGAGGCGCAACGCCTGGGCGACGACGTGCTGGTGGCGCGGGCGGAGCGCGAGCGGACCGCGGCCGAGCGGGAGCACGCGGCAGCGGTCGAGAAGCTGCCGGGTCTGCGCGGCAGGCTGGTGGACGGGCTGGCCGACGTCGTCGACCCGTTGCACGACGCCATCCGGGCCGGGGACGACGGCGAGGTCGAGCTCACCGGTGTCGACGGGGCGGTGCCCATCGCGCTGTTCCCGGTGCGGCTGGAGACCCGCTTCGCCGGCCCCGACGAGGCGCCGGTGCTGCGGGTGCGGATCTTCCCCGACGACCTCCACGTCGACGACCACGAGCCCGACCTGAGCCAGGAGGAGGTCACCTGTGCGCAGGAGTACTGGACCGCCGTGCGGGCCGGGGGAGCGGAGGGCGAGGCCTGGTCGACGCTGTCGGCGCGGCTGGGGCCCTACCGTGCGCTGTGGGTGCGCGAGCAGGTCCAGCCGACCAACGACACGGGAGCGCCCACCTTCCCCGACGTCACCCTCCGGGCAGGAGGTACGTCGCGCCCGCCGGTGGCTCGCGCCCTGCCCGACCTCTTCCTGGTCCGCGTCCGGGCGGGCAGCTGGTCGACGACCGTCCCCGGGAAGGCCGTCGCGGACACGCTCCAGGTCGGCCTCGACCTGGCCGGCCTGACCCCGCCTCCCGCGCAGCCCGGCGGCAACCCGGCTGAGCTCGGGGAGGACGTCGTCGTGCTGGGCGAGGACGCTCGCTGGCTCTCGGACTTCGCCGCCGCGGTGGACGCCGGCATGGCCGTCGAGGTGCCCCTGCCGGCCCGCACCGCCGAGGTCACCGACGTGGTGGTCGCCGGCGTCTGCCTGTCGCTGACGCCCGACGACGCCGGCGTCCTCGTGCACGACCTGGTCGACCGCCACCGCGTCACCCACGGAGCCGGCTTCGTCGAACCCGGCACACCGACCAACAACCTCGCGGACAGCACCAGTGGCTGGCTCAGCCGACCCGATCCGTCGCGGCTGGACCCGGCCACCCGTCCGGTCGCCGGCGAGGACTCCAACGCCGCCGTGCTCGCCCACGCCCTGGGGCTCGACCCGGCGGTGCTCTCCGGGCTGGTCGGCGCCGCCGACCGGGACGGCGCCGAGTCCGAGGTGATGACGCGGGCCCTGTTCGAGGCGACCTGGGGTCCCTACCTGCGCACCCAGGCGCAGCCCGGGTTCCCGCTGCGACTCCTGCCGCAGGTGCACGCGCACCTCACCGGCTTCGTGCGTGGCGGTGGACCGCTGCCCACCGTCCGGCTCGGTCGCCAGCCCTACGGTGTCCTTCCCGTCCAGCCGCGCCGGCCCTGGAGACCCTCCGACGACGACGCCTTCACCACCTGGCTCGCCGGCTACCTGCCTCGGGTGCGTCCGTTGTGGCTCTCGGGCCGGTCGTCGGTGCCGTCCGGTGTCGCGGCGTACTCCCACGAGGCGGTGTCCAGTCGCTACCGGGTCCGCACGTCCAACGCCAGCTCCACCCGTCCGCTGTGGAACTCGCTCGGACTCGGTGACGGCGGCTCCGACCAGGGCGTGCAGGAGCGCCGGCTGGTCGCCGAGCTCGGTCTCGGCGAGGTGCTCCCCGCGGTGGTCTCCCAGCTGTTCACCAAGGACGCCGTCGACCTCTGGATGCCGGTGTCGGACGACTCCGACCTCGACTTCCTGCTGGTCGCACCCAAGCCCAAGGAGGCGACCAGCGTGCTCGGGCTGCTGCTCCGCAACGCCGCCCTGCAGATGAGCACCAACCTGGCCGACGAGTTCCTGGCCCCGGTGACCGACCTCGACCTGGCCGGGCTCGCCGCGGCCATCCAGCCCTCGCTGGAGCTCCCGGGCCTCGCCGAGTTCGCGGTCAGTGCCACGCCCGAGATCACGATCGCGCCGATGACGACGCTGTCCGCGAAGCTGTCGATGCGGACCCTCGACGCCGAGGGGGTCGAGCGCACCGTCGAGGAGCGGGTGGCCGACACGATCGAGGTGCACCGGGTCGCGGACCTGCTCGAGTACAAGCACGCCGACGCCTTCCGCACCTTCCGCGACGCCCACGCCGACCTCGCCGCCATCCCGAGCGAGCGCCGAGCCCGACTGGCCGGCGAGGTGCTGGACTGTGCCTCGCACCGCTACGACGCCTGGGCGACGTCGTTGGCCACCAAGCGGCTCTCCCAGCTGCGTGCCAGCCGACCGACCGGCCTCCAGATCGGGGCATGGGGCGTCGTGCAGGGCGTACGCCGGCGCGCCCTGCCCTCGGTCGCCGGGCGTGACGACCTGCCCGAGGGCACCGTGCAGGACGACGCCAACCGGGGGTTCGTGCTGGCCCCCTCGCTGCAGCACGCCGACGTGGCCGGGGTGCTGCGCGCCGCCTGGCTGGCGCACGGTGGTCCGGCGGGCGACGCCGAGGCGCCGTTCGCGGTCGACCTGCGCTCGACGCGGTTGCGCCAGGCGCTCACGCTCGCCGACGGGATGCGCAACGGCCAACAGCTCGGCGCCCTCCTGGGCTACCTCCTCGAGCGTGCGCTGCACGACGCGTCGGGAGGGGCGGCCGAGGTGGACTGGGCGGTCTTCGAGCTGCGCCGACGCTTCCCGCTCCACGTCGAGACCGCCGAGGACGCCGGCCTGCCGAGCGAGCGCCTCGTCGTGGACGGCTGGAGGGTGGCGCAGGCGGCGATGGCCGACGACCCACCCGGCCTGGACCCGCTCGTCGACGCCGTGATGGGCGCCATGCCCCCCGGCCTCGACCGCGCAGCGGGCCGCGGGGCCGTGCGGTCCTCGATCGAGGGAGTCGTCGGCGCACTCGACGGGTTGATGGACCTCGGCCTCGCCGAGTCGGTCCAGCAGCTCGCCGGCGCCAACTTCGCGCGGGCGTCGGCAGCGACGGACATGGTCGGCCGGGCCGCCGTACCCCCGGACGCCTTCGACGTCGCCGCCACGCCCCGCGGCGGGCAGGGGATCGACCAGCGGCTGGTCGTCGTGGTCGGCGGGGACGACCGACCCGCGGGGTACGCCGCGGACACCCCGCGTGTCCTGCTCGCACCAGAAGCCGACGCGTTCGTCGCGCGCCGGCTCGGACCCCTCACCGGGGTCACGGTGCGCCTGCTGGGTGAGGACGGCGTCGAGGTCGGCCACAGCGAGCTGGCAGACCTCGGGGTCGGCGCGCTGGACCTGGCCGCCGATGCCGCGTCGAGCGACACGGCCTCGCCCTTCCCGCTGCTCCTGGCGCGTGCGCGGGCCGAGGTGGGCACGGCCAGCGGTCAGCTCGCCCTCGACCCCGAGCAGGACGGCGACCTCGTCGAGCTGCTCGAGCACGCCGCGCGCTGGCACCAGGCCCTGGCCGGCCGACGTCCGGTGTCGCACGGCACCTTCCGCCCACGGGGCGTGGACCCGGCCGCGGGCGAGCCCGCCACCGCCGGTGACGACGGCGGAGCCCTGGCGGCCGTGATCGCCCGGGCCGACGCCCTGGAGGCGGCCGATCACGACACCCTGCTCTGGTGGGGGGTCGACCCCAGGCTCGGCCCAGCCGAGGCTCGGACGGTCGTCACCCGCCGTCTCGCGGAGGCACGTGCAGCCAGCGACGCCGAGTCCGCAGCGCGCATCCTGTTCGGCGGCGACAGCGTGGTCACCGGCGCGGTCAGCCCGACCACCGCCGCCCCGTGGACGGCCGACCAGAAGGCGCTGGGCGTCACTCGCGGTGAGCTCACCGGCTGGATGCAGGACACCGCTCGCGTGCGTGATGCCGCCCGTGCACTCGACGAGGCGCTGCTGCACGGGGAGCTGCGCGGCCTCGGGGAAGTCTCCGTGACCGCGGGACAGACCCCACTCGCCGGCCCGTGGGTGGGGAAGGCGTTCCCGGACCCGCTCGGCCGGGACCCGGTGGTCAGCTTCGTCGCCCTCCACGACGACGAAGCGCCCGCGGCCGGGCCGGTGGTCGGTATCGAGGTGGACGCCTGGGTCGAGGTGGTGCCCGAGAAGGGCGGTGCTGGTGCGGTGGCAGCGAACCTGTCCTCGCCCGACTCCCGGGCCCCCAACACCGTCCTGCTCGCCGTCCCTGCCGACGTGACGGCTCCCTGGACCCAGGAGTCGCTGTTCTCGGTCGTCGACGAGGCCATCGAGCTGGCGGAGTGCCGGCTGGTCGACCTCGATGCCAGCCGGCGGGTTCCCGGTGTGCTCCCGGCGATCTACGTCTCGGAGTACGACGACGACGTGAAGTGGCGCGACCTGCTCCACCAGCGGCTCGACTTCCCGGTGCGCTTCGTGACCAAGGGGGCGCTGTGAAGAAGGTCTACGCGTTCCACCGGATCGAGCCGATCAGCCGCGAGGGCGACCCGGGCCGTGGGCTGGCCGCGCCGGTGCACGACCCGCTCTGGGGGCTGGCCCGACAACGGCAGTTCGGCGAGCTCGCGGGCGAGGACACCGGCAGCCCCGTGCAGGTCGCGCTGCGGATGCGCGTCGACCCGATCGACGGCTGGCGACCGTCGGGGGAGAGCGACCTCCTGCCCTACGACCCGGACGCCGAGGTGCTCGAGGCCGTGGCGGCCGGTGAACCGGCCGGTCCCGCCACCTCGCTGCGCGACCGGATGGACGCCGGCCGCCGGCTGGCGGCGCAGGTGCCGGGCACGCTCCTGGCCGACCTGCTCGCCGAGGTGCCCCTTCCGGTCACGACTACGACCCCCCGGTTGGTACGCCGTGCGGCGGCGGCGTACCCCGATGGCATCGAGGTCGCCGCCCGCGTGCGTGCGCATGTCGACGGTGACGACGCGGGCTTGGCCACCACCCTCGGTACGACGACCGCCCGTGTGACACGGGCCCGCGCCGATCTGGACGCCCACGCGACCTGGTGCGCGACCACCTTCGGGACGGGTCCCGCGACGTGGGTCGCCGATCGCCTCGAGCGACGCTTCGAGCTGGCCTCAGGTGACCGGGTCGTGCTGACTGCGCCGGCCCACACCCGCGAGGTCGTCGACGTGGCCGACCTCGACCTGACGTCGTCCGCCGCGGAGCTCACCGTGCAGCCCGGCGAGCCGTGGGTCCGGCGACTGCCGACCCGACTGGCCTTCCCGGGCATGCCGAACGACCGGTTCTGGGAGTTCGAGGACGCCCAGCTCGCGCTGCACCGCATCGACGCCGCGACCCACGACCTGGCCAGGCTGGCGCTCGTCGAGTTCAGCTCGACGTACGGCAACGACTGGTTCACCTTCCCGATCCCCGTCGACCACGGCACCGTCACGACCGTGCCGGAAGTGGTCGTGCGCGACACCTTCGGGGTGCACGAACTGGTCCCGGTGGCCGACGACACCACGTGGTCGATGTTCGAGCCCGACGGCCCGGCCGGGCCGCCGCACCTCGTCGTGCCGTCGGTGACGGTCGGTCGGCTGGCCGGTCCAGTCGTCGAGGAGGTCCGCTTCGTCCGCGACGAGAACGCCAACCTCGTGTGGGGGCTGGAGGCGCGGGTCACCGACGAGGGAGGCACCATCCACGACCTGGTCGCGGAGTACACGACCGCCCACGCCGAGCAGCCGGACCTGCCGGCCGACGCGGAGCTGCTCTACCGGTTGATGACCGACGTCCCCGACCACTGGATCCCGTTCGTCCCGGTGCACGTGGCCGACGATCGGCCGGGCGCTCCCGACCCGGAGCACCGGGCGGTCGCGTTGGTCGAGGCGGTGCTGCCGCGCCCCGACACGTGGGGCGTCCTCGTCGTCTCGGACCCGCGTTCGAGCGTGCTGCGCGAGCTGCGGGGCAGACCGCTCTTCGAGGAGGAGGTCGGCCCGGCAGGCGTCACCGTGCGCCGGCGCTGGTTCCTGGCGCGCTCGGCCGACGGGGGACGGCACGTCTGGACGGCACGGTCGGTGAGCACCGGCCGCGGCGAGGGCGCGAGCGGTCTGGCGTTCGACGTGGCGCTGGACGTGCGGGAGCGCTGATGGCCGAGATCACCTACCTGATGGACTCCGACCCCGGCGCGACCGGCTACTTCCACGAGGCGTCCGGCTACTTCACGGCGCGCACCGGCAACACCGTCGTGGCGGCGCCTGCGGGACGGGCGCGGACCCTGGAGGAGGTCTTCACCGACCTGCGCACCCGGGCAACGGCTGGCCAGGTGTACGCCGTGATCAACCTGGTCAGCCACGCGACCGGGTTCTCCTCGCTGCAGTTCCCGATCAGCGCCGCCCACAAGGACGACGAAGGCGGCCTGATCACCTCGGACACCCTCAAGCGGGCGCTGACCAAGGTCGGCACCGAGGGCTACCCGGCCGTGCTCGGAGCGCCGGCCGTCACCAAGGACACCAAGGTCGTGCTGCACGGCTGTGACGTCGGGCGCGACGCGGCGTTCCTGACGATGCTCGGCCAGCTCTTCGGTCCTGAGCTGACCATCTACGCCCCGCTGCGGGTGGCGGTCTTCCGGCACTCCGGCACGACGTTCGACTACCGGCTCGCGCGGACGTGGTCCACGACGTACACCAAGGACGTGCACACGGTGACCGACTGGGCACCGGTGCGCACCGACCTCGCGAACAAGCTGGTGGCGAAGTTCAAGGACCACGGCGACGCTGCCGTCGAGGCGACCATCCGGGCCGCCGCGCAGAACGCGACCGACACCACGCCGGGGTCGTTCTTCTTCTCCGAGTCGATGGAGACCGTCGACGACCCGGCCACGCACACGATCACCGGCCAGAGCTCGACCCTGCCGACCGGCACCGTCGACGACACCACCCTGCCGCTCCAGGTGACGAGCGCCGACTTCAAGCCCTCGGGCAGCCCCGGGGTGTGGGTGGCGTGGATCGCCGTCCTCGGCCAGGTGCTCGAGGAGGCCGTCTCGATCGACAACGGCGCCCAGTTCCGCAAGACGGTCATCTCCCAGCAGTTGGCCGCCTCCGTCAGCCCGCTCGTGCCCGAGCACGAGCCGGCCCCACCCCACGACCCCGCCAATCCCGATCCTCTGGAGGACCCCATGGCCGGCTTCTACGGCAAGTACCGCGCGACCGTCGTGAACAGCGTCGATCCCCTGCTGAGCGGGCGACTCCAGGTCGATGTCCCCGCGGCGTCGGTCACCGTGGCCTGGGCGGAGGCCTCCCTGCCACCGGTGCCGGCCTCGCTGATCAGCCTGCCCGAGATCGGGTCCACGATCTGGGTCGAGTTCGAGGGTGGCGACGTGGAACGCCCGATCTGGACCGGCGTGACGTGGGGGAGCCAGGTCCAGGTGCCCGCCGAGATCACACTCCGCGCCACGGCGTTGACCCTCGAGGCGGAGACGAACCTGACGCTGCGGGCGGCCATGGTGCAGGTCGAGGCGGCGATCGCGAACTACTCCGGCATCCTCAAGGCCGACACCCTCACGACGAACTCGGTGATCTCGGCCTCGTACACCCCGGGTGCGGGGAACGTGATGTAGCCCTGCTCCGTCCCTGACAGCACACTGGGCCGCCATCGTCGTGACGATGGCGGCTCGTGAGGCTGGACGGCACAGATGTCGTAGTAGAGGCGCATCCATGATCTCGACGCTTTCCGGGTGTCGCGTTTCCCCAGGTCAGAGGCTCAATCGACGGTAAGCCCGGTAGGCGTCGGCGCTGATGCGTTGGCCTTCCGCGATCACGATCACGTCGCCCGGTACGGGCCGCGTGACGTCGAGCGAATCGGCGACCCCGTCGCGCAGAGTGGTGACCGGTGGGGGCAGGAGGGAGCTCAGGGCGCCGACGGGGCGCTCCGCCTGGTGCTCCTGCGCCAGCGCGAAGGCGGCGTTGAGGACGACGACGCCCAGGATGGTCCATCCGAGCGCGGGCGAGTCGGAGACGAAGGAGATGAAGCTAGCAGCCACGAGAAGCCGGGCCAGCGGATGAGTGAACTGGTGCAGCACGGGCTGCCAGCACGGCGTGGCCTCGCGTGCCGTGAGCACGTTCGACCCGAAGATGCCCTGTCGCCGCGCAGCCTCCGTGCCGATCAGGCCCACGTCGCTCGAGCCCAGGGCGGCCAGCGTGGCCTCGACGCTGGCACCCGGGTCGACCGGCCACAGCGGCTCCCGGGCGAGGGGGCAGGTCGCGATCTGCTCGCCAGGCGCCCGGTGCGGAGCCTCTACTTCTCATGCCGACGTCATGGGTAGGCATCCGACACGCTCGGACCGGGCCAGCGCTTCCGTCGTTCGACTCACCTTGCCGTGCGGAGTCGACGACGTGTCACTGGCCAGGTGAACCGACGACCGGGTCCGGACGGCAGCGGGGGACTCGCAGGTCCCGCGGCTGCTTGCGCGGAAGTCCGACGGCGGCCAGTGCCGCGCCGACCACGAGCAGGAGCGCGATGACCGTCAGGGAGGCGCGGAACGGACCTGCCAGGCTGTCCGCGTCGCGGTAGGCGTTGCCGGTCAGCCCCGTCAGCACCGGCACGACGGCCACGGCCAACAGCGTGCCGGACCTCGCGACAGCGTTGTTGACGCCCGAGGCGACCCCGACGTTGCGGTCGGGTGCCGAGCTCAGGGCCGTGGAGGTCAGCGGTGCGACGAAGGTGGCCAGACCCAGCCCGAACAGACACATGGCCGGCAGCACGTCCGTCCAGTAGCTGGAGGCGGTGGAGAGGCGCAGGGTGAACAGGACCCCCATGGCGCAGAGCACCGGACCGACGCTCATCTGCAGCCGTGGTCCGATCCGGGAGGCGAGCTCGGCGCTGCGTGCCGAGAGCAGCAGCGTCAGGACCGTGACCGGCAGCGTCGCCGTGCCTGCTGCGAGGGGCGAGAACCCGGCGATCACCTGGAGCGCGATCACCAGCAGGAAGAAGTAGCACCCGATCGCGCCGTACAGCACGAACGTCGCGGCGTTCGTGACGCTGAAGGAACGGTCGGCGAACAGCTCCAGCGGCACCAGCGGGTGCTGCGAACGTCGCTCGGCCACGACGAAGCCCGAGAGAGCTGCCACGGCGACGACCAGGGCCACGGCTCGCGCCGTACCGCTCGCGTGACCGGAGGACCCGAGTGCACCCCAGGTCAGCGCGCCCAGGGCGACGGCGGTGAGCGCGGCTCCCTGCCAGTCCGAGGCCCCCGACCTGCGCCCGGCGAGGACCTCGACCCGGGAGTCGGGGACGTGCCGCAGGGCGAGGGCGATCACGACCCCTGCCAGCGGGAGGTTGATCAGGAACACCCAGCGCCAGCTCGCGACCGCCAGGACCCACCCGCCCACGAACGGTGCCGCAGCGGTGGCCACACCGCTGAATCCCGCCCAGGTGCCGACGGCCCGGGCCCGGTCCCCGGCGGCGAAGTCGGACTCGATGATGGCCAGGCTCGCGGGGGTCAGCAGGGCGCCTCCGACGCCCTGCACGGCGCGCGCGAGGATCAGGGCCTCCAGTCCGGGGGCTGCCGCGCACAGGACGGACCCCGCCGTGAACGCGAGAACCCCCCAGACGAACGTGCGCCGATGCCCGAGGCGGTCGCCGACGGCTCCTCCCCAGAGGATGAGCGAGGCGAGGGTGAGCGTGTACGCGCTCACGGTCCACTGCAGGTCCGCGAAGGACGCGTGCAGGTCGCGACCGATGGTCGGCAGGGCGACGCCCACCACGGTGCCGTCGATGCCGGCGAGGCTCGACCCCGTGATGGTGGCCACCAGAACCCACCGTCCCGCTGCCGTCCCGAGCTCGACCTTCGCGTCCACGGGTTGCTCCGACCTCATGGCGCGGCCGTCAGATCGGCAGGGTCGGGATCGACTTCATCGACCACGGCGTGAAGTAGCTCATGGCATGCGCGCGGTGCCGGGCCAGGACCCGGATGACCTGGTCGAGGTGACGATCGTCGTGCACCGGTACGAAGAGCAGGTACTGCCCGGAACGCAGACCCTCGGCGTACAGGGACAGGATGTTCGCGTCGGCGCCCCCCACGTTCTTGAGCACTCGTCGCAGGTGCGCCCACCAGCCGTGGTGACTGCCGTCGTAGTCGAACTGGGCGAGTCCGTCCTGCCCGTGGAGGACGAGAACCGCCTCGGCGGAGACCCCCGACTGGTCCAGCTCGGGCATCATCGCCGAGATCGACAGTGATTCGGCCACCAGGCCGACGACCTTGTGGTCAGGTCGTCCCTGCGAGAGCTCTCCGTTCAGGATGGGACCGCGTGCCATGGGTTACCTCGCTCGTCTCGGTGATCTCGGTCTCCCCATCGTGGACGCGGTCCGGGGCGTTGACTTCGGTCTGTTGACTGATCGCCGGCCCGGCGCCGAGCAGCTCCACGACGGTCGGGGACCTACTGCTGGATCCCGATGTCGCCGAGGTCGCCCTCGGTGAGCACGTGGACGTCCGGGACCTCGAAGCGCTGCTCGACCAGCCGGGTGAGGTGCTCCATGGCTCCCCAGGTGTTGACGTGCATCCCGGCCGCCACCCGGCCCTGCAGCAGCCAGAAGACGACGAAGGCGTCGGTGTGCACGTCGCCACGCACCACCACCTGGTGCGCCCCACCCCGCTCGAGGTGTCCGACGAACTCCATGCCCAGCTCGAACTGATCGGTGAAGAAGTAGGGCGCCCGGTCGTACGGGACCTGGGTGCCGACCATGTTGGTCGCAGCGACCTCGCTCTGGTGGATGGCGTTCGCCCAGTGCTCCACGCGTATGTGGCGCTCGTAGCGCGGGTGGAAGGGGTTGGCCGCATCGCCTGCCACGAAGATGTGGGGCGCGTTGGTGCGCAAGAAGCGGTCGGCGTCGATCCCGTCGCTGACGGTGAGACCGGCCTGGGACGCCAGCTCCGTCTCGGGTTCGGCACCGATCCCGACAACGACGAGATCCGCGGGGAGTCGCTCCCCGTCGGCGAGGACCACCTCTCCGCGCTCGTCGTCACCGGTGATCTCGGTGACGGACGCACCGGTCCGGATCTCGACACCGTGCTCGCGATGGACATCGGTGAAGCGCTGCGCTGCCGTTGCGCCCAGGACGCCTTGGAGCGGAAGATCGCCGCCTTCCAACAGGACCACCTCGCAGCCGGCGGTGCGTGCGGCCGCCGCCACCTCCATGCAGATCCACCCACCGCCGACGAGGACGACCCGAACACCCTGGGCGAGGCGGGACCTGATGTGCAGGCTGTCCTCGATGGTCCGCAGGTACGCGACAGACGCACCCAGCGGTCCCTGAGCCACGGACTCCGGAAAGCGTCGGGAGCGGGCGCCGGTCGCCAGGAGCAGCCGGTCGAAGGGGAGTGGGCCCTGGGTGGTCAGCACTCGCGAACCGGCGAGATCGACCCCGGTCGCCTGTGTCTCCGTGAGGAGGTCGACGTCGTTCTCGGAGTACCAGCTACGGGACTCGACGTACGCCGTGGACGGCGACGCTGCGCGGTCGAGAAGGAGGCCCTTCGACAGGGGCGGCCGCTCGTACGGCGGGTGTGCCTTCGCGCGTCACCACCGTCAGGCCACCGAGCCAGCCCAGCTCTCGCAGCTTCACGCACGCCTTGCCCGCTGCCAGTCCGCCGCCAACGATGACGATCTGCGACACCTCGTCCATGGGTGGACCCTAGGGGCCTCACACGGCCGGGCGCGTCGGTCGGATGACTGGTTTCCCGGTCTCGGCCGAGTCCCGATCCTGCCCGAGAAGAGGACACCGCAGTCACCAGAGGGCGTGGGTAGAGTCGAGGCGTGACAAGTCCTCCCGGGATCATCCGGGGCAAGCTGAACATCCCGCCGATCCAGGACCGTGTCGTGACGCGCTCGAGGCTGAGCATCCTGATCGCCGAGCTGGCCAGGAGCCACCGGGTCACCCTCGTGGTGGCGACGCCCGGATCGGGCAAGACCACCGCAGTCGTCCAGGCGCTGGCGCAGCTCGTCCAACCGGTGGCGTGGCTGACGCTCGACGGCATCGATACCGCGACCGGCCGGTTCCTGGCCTATCTCGATGCTGCGGTGGGCGAGCACGCTCCGGAAGCCGCTGGGGTGGCTACGAGCGCTCTGGCTGCGCGACTGCCCCACGCGGAGGCGGCCGGCCTGCTGGCGGAGGCGGTGGGGGACACCGAGCTCGTGCTGGTGGTGGACGGCCTGGAGAACCTGTGCGACGCGGCAGGTGCGCAGTCGCTCGCGTCCCTGGGCACGTTCATGCGCTACGTCTCGTCCTCGGTCAGGTTCGTGCTGCTCAGCCGGGTGGCGGTCCCCCTGGACGTGGCCGGGTTCAGCGGGCTCGAGGGCTTCGCGACCGTCGGCGAGAGCGACCTGGCCTTCACACCCGACGAGGCGCGCAGGGCGCTCGACGCGAACGGCACTGCAGACATCGAGCCGGACGAGGTCATCGCTGCCACGGGCGGCTGGGTGACCGGGGTGCTGTTCGAGGCGTGGCGCTCGAAGGACCACGTCGCCGGCGCGGGGGGCGAGGCGGACCCGTTGCACGGCTACCTCGCGTCGCAGATCCTGGACAGGCTCACCGACGACGAGCGAGAGCTGCTCGTCGTGTGCTCGGTGCTCAGTGAGATCACCTCGACGCGAGCGCACTCGCTCGGCATCACGGGCGCGGGGTACCTGCTCGTGTCGCTCCGTTCCCAGCACCTGCCGGTCACGTGGAGTGGCGGGCCGACGTACGGGATGCGCTGCCACCCGCGATTCCGGGAGTACCTCTCCACCCTGCTGCTGCGCAGGGATCCCGAGGAGCTCCGTCGGATCCGCGTCGCGCACGGGCGTCTGCTGCTGGCCGAGGGGCAGCACCAGGAGTCCGTCGAGGCGTTCCTCGCTGCAGACGCACGTGAGGAGGCAACCGATGCCGCCGAGCTCGCCATCGAGGGAGTGGTCGAACGGCTCGACCTCGCCGTGGCCGACCGGTGGCTGACGGCCTTGGCGCACAGTGGCGCCGGCGCCTCCTTGCCCCTGGCCGAGGCCGAGGTCGCGGTCGCGGTGGCACGGGAGGACTTTGGTACGGCGGTCGACGTCGCCGACCGCCTCCTCATCGACGGGACGCGCGACGCCTTGGCACGGTCGAGCGACACGGCCGTGAGCATGATGGTGTGGGTCTACTGGCACGTGGGTCGCGTCGAGGACGCACGTCAGGTGCTGGCCCTGGGCCACGAAACGGCACCGGTCCAGGCGGTGCGCTACCTGATGGACCTCGTCGAGGTGGGTCCGGCCGGGCCCGAGGCCAGTCCGCCGCTGACGGCGGGACCGACGGATGCGGTGGTCCGGCGCGTGGACTACACCAAGGGCAGGCTCAGCCAGGTCCTCAACGCGTCCGGCTCTCCCTGGGCCACCTCGGTGTCCTCGCCGTGGCGAGTCGGTGCTCTGCGTGCCGCAGGCCGGCTCCAGGAGGCCCTGGAGCTCTACGAGGCCGAACCCGGCCACTGGTCCACCGCGTGGATGCAGGGCATGGTCGTGCCGGAGCTGATGATGGACCTGGGCCGGAAGGACGAGGCCCGCGCGGCCCTGGTCAGGGGCCGGCAGCAGATCAGGACCAGCGGCTCGGTGGTGCTGATGTGGCTGAACTGGCTGATCGAGGCCAAGCTCGAGCTGCGGATGCACAAGAACGTCGCGGCGGCGTCCGCGATGCTCGACCGGGCGGAGAGTGGCGGGGCCAGGCGGTATGCGTTCCTCGCTGAGCTGATCGACACGTGGCGCGGCCATGCCCACCTGCTGGCGGGGGCGCCTGGTGCGGCGAGGACCTGCCTGCGGCGAGCGGTGGCCAGCATGGTGTCCGCGGACAGGATCCTGGAGCTCCCCGCGGCGGCCGTCTACCTGGCCGAGGCCGAGTGGCGACTCGAGTGCACGACCGCAGCCGACGCGGCGGCGGACGACGCGCTGAGAGCCGCTGCCGAGCAGGGGTCGAACCACCAGCTGATGCTCGCGCTGTCCGACTTCCCAGCCGTCGCGAGCCGTCGGCTCGACGCGGAGACCGACAGCGACTCGGTGTGGCACCGGCTCGGGCGCGCGCTGATGGACTCCGGCGTGCTGGTGGAGGCCACCTCCGAGCTCAACGTTCGGGTGCGCGAGTTCGGGGAGCTCTCGATGACCTTGGACGGCCTGCCGGTGAAGCCGCGCATCTCCAAGAGCGTGGCGATGCTGGCCTACCTGGCGAGCCTCCCCGCCCCCGAGGCGAGTCGGGAGGACCTGATGGCGGTCCTGTTCGAGAGCCGAGACGACGACTCCGCGCGGTCCTACCTGCGCCAGGTCGTGCATCGCCTGCGTGAGGTCCTGCCCGACGGGGCCGGACCTGGGTTCGACGGAGGGATCCTTCGCTTCACCGCCCCGGTGGCCCTGGTCAGCGAGTCCGTCCTCGTCGAGCGGCACCTCGCGCGGGCCGGCCGGCTGCGCGGTGCGGAGCAGACCGGGGCCATCGCGGCAGCCCTCGAGGTCGCGGACCTGGGAGAGTATCTCCCCGGGGTCGACTCGGTGTGGGCCGACGAGCGACGCACGCACCTGAGCTCCTTGGCCGGAAGGGCTCGTCTGCATGCCGCGCAGATCCACTACGAGCACGAGCAGTTCCTCGACGCAGAGCGGCTTGCACGGGAGGCCCTGAAGCAGGACCCGTACCAGGAGAGCGCGTGGCGGCTGTTGATGCGGATCGGCGGCGCCGTCGGCGACGAGGACCGTGTCATCTCGGCGTTCCGTCAGTGCCAGAGCGCGCTGCTCGAGCTGGACGCCGGACCCTCCGACTCGACCCGACGGTTGCTCGACCAGCTGCGGAGGTGACGTCCGCGGTGCGTCGAGCTCGGCGGTTTCTCCCCGGTTAACGCCGGGCGGACATCCTCGACGGGTGCCCACTGACCCAGCTGCCGCGACCCTGGTCGGTCGGGAGCAGGAGCTGGAGCAGCTGACGACCCTCGCCCGGGCAGCCGCCCGCCGGGGCGGGTGTCTCCTGCTCCAGGGCCCGGCGGGGATCGGCAAGTCTTTCCTCCTGGAGGCCTTCCACCAGCACGTGCAGGACCTGGGCTTCCAGCACCTGCGGCTCTCCGGCGTCCAGTCGGAGGCCAGGTTGGCCTTCTCCGGTCTGCACCAGCTGTTGCGGCCCGTCCTCCACCGGGCCAACGAGCTCCCGCTGCGACAACGAGACGCGCTGTTGGCCGCGTTCGGCATGGGGGAGCAGGAGGCCCCGGACCCGTACCTGATCGCGCTCGCGGTCCTGGAGCTGCTGGCGCTGACGGCGAGCGACGCTCCGGTGCTCGCGGTCGTCGACGACGCACAATGGCTCGACGAACCCACGGTCGATGCTCTTGCCTTCGTTGTACGTCGCCTCGGGGAGGACCGCGTCGCGGTCGTCGTTGCCATGCGGGACGGGTACGAGATCTCCCTTCGGGCGCTCGGGCTCCCCGTGCTCGAGCTGGGTCCCCTCGACGAGGAACAGGCGCTCGCGCTCCTCGATGCCCGTGCGCCCGACCTCGGAGCTCGGTTGCGTCGCCGGGCCCTGTCCCAGGCGCAGGGCAACCCCCTGGCCCTGGTGGAGCTGGCCGCCGCACCTCACACCCCGGGCACGGTGCGCGGGAGCGTCGCCGATCTGTCGATGCCGGCACGTCTCGAGCGCGCGTTCACCTCGCGGTACGCCGAGCTGGACGGTCGCACCCGGATGCTGCTGCTTCTCGCTGCCGCCAGTGACACGGACGACGTGCGCGAGCTGGTCGATGCGGGCGAGGTCCTCGGGCTGGGAGACACCCCGGATGACCCCGACCTCTGGACCCCAGCGGTCGGCGCCGGTCTGGTCACGGTGCGGGAGCAGCGGGTCGAGTTCCGGCATCCACTGGTGCGCTCGGCGATCTACCAGGCGGCGACGTCCTCCCAACGCGTGTCCGTGCACGCCGCACTCGCACGGACTCTCGAGGACCAGCCCGACCGCCGGGTGTGGCACCGCGCGGCGGCCACGACGTCTCCCGACGAGCAGGTCGCCTCGGAGGTGGAGGCCGCGGCCGACCGTGCCGAGGCACGGGGTGGGCGCCTGGTCACGCTCGAGGCCCTCGAGCGTTCCGCGCTGCTCACACCGGCCCCCGAGCGGCGCGCCGAGAGGTACCTGCGAGCAGCAGAGCTCGCCCTGGAGCTCGGAGACCCCCTGTCCGCGGCGCGCCTCCGGGAACGTGTCGTCGAGGGGGTGCTCGGCCCCCGTTCGCAGGGCCGACTCAGGCTGCTCGAGCAGACTCTCGACACCAGCGCGTCGACCCCAGTCGGCGTGACTGCGAAGGTCGGCGAGCTCCTCGCCCTGGCGCGCCGCATGGCTGCCCAGGGCGATCAGGACCTGGCGCTCGGCTTCGCCCACCTGGCCGCCGTCCAGACGTGGGTCGCCGACGTGGGCCAGGAGCTGAGGAGCGAGGTGCTCGAGCTGGCCGAGCGGCTGGCCACGTCCGGGACCGACCCGCTGCTGCTCTCGGTGTACAGCCTCACCGATCCCAACGGACACAACACCGAGCTGATCGAGCGGGCGCTGAGCATCGCGCCGTACGAAGCCGACGCGAACACGGCGCACCTCATCAGCACGGCCCTGAACTTCGCCGGTGCGTTCGGACTCTCCGCGCCGTTCTCGGCCTCGGCCGCTAGCACGCTCCGCGCCGAAGGCCGGTTGCGGCAGCTGGTGGTGGTGCTGGCCCAGCAGGCCTGGAGCGCCTTCCCCCCGCTCAACTGGGCAGTGGCGCTCCCCGCCGCCGACGAGGCGTTCCGGCTCGCGCTCGAGACCGAGCAGCCGCTGTGGCAGGCCAGCGCCCACATCGTGGAGGGCATCCTGGCGGGCGTCGGGGGCGACTTCGACCAAGCCGAGCTCCACATCGCTGCTGCCGAGGCGATCGCGCTCCCGATGGGGGCCAACGCCATGCTCTGCGGACTCCAGCTGACTCGAGGCCTGACGGCGATCGCCGCCGGGCGCGACGAGGAGGCTTACGAGCAGCTGCGCCGCCTCTTCGACACGAACGACCCCGCCTACCACCACTTCCAGAGCGCATGGGCGTTGGGCGATCTTGCCGAAGCGGCGCTGCACACGGGCCACCGCGAGGAGGCGCGTGCCCAGCTGGATCTCTACGGCCCGCGCGCCCGGACAGGCGAGTCCACCTGGACCCAGGTCGCGCTCCTCTACGCCCGCCCGCTGCTCGCGGACGACGACGACGCCGAGTTGTTGTTCCAGAGCGCCCTGCGCGCCGACCTGTCCGCCTGGCCGCTCTACCGCGCCAGGCTGCTGCTGAACTACGGTCGCTGGCTCCGTCGGCAGCGGCGCCCCGCGGACGCACGTGCCCCCCTGCGCTCGGCACGGGAGGCCTTCGACGCACTGGGAGCCGCGGCCTTCGCCGAGCAGGCTCGCACGGAGCTCCGTGCAGCAGGCGAGCGGAGCCAGGGCCCCGAGACCCGTGCGTGGCAGGACCTGTCGCCGCAGGAGCTGCACATCGCACGGCTCGCAGCGGACGGGTTGTCGAACCGGGAGATCGGGGAGCGGCTCTACCTCTCCCACAGGACCGTCGCGTCCCACCTCTACCGGGTCTACCCCAAGCTCGGGATCACCTCACGAGCCCAGCTGCGTGCCGTGCTCGCCCAGCTTGGCTGAGCGCCACGACCCAGCGGTGCCGGCGGGTGCTGTGCCTCAGGAGCCGGGTGTCGACCCCGCACCGGTCCCTGGAGGAGGGTCTGCCGGGTGCTCCACGACGACCCGACGGTGGAGCTCCGTCGTCAGCGCGTGGATCTGACGCGTCAGGTCGGTGTTCGTACGGAGCTCCATCTCCTCCTCGAGGAAGTCGTGATCGGCCTTGTCCCGCTGGAACTCGGCCTGACGGTTCTGCCCGATCAGCACGAACGTGGAGAGGAAGATGGCCTCGAGCGAGACGACCAGGGTCAGCGTGGGCCACGGGGCCCCCTCGAACAACGTCATCCACACGACGAATCCGACCGCGTGCAAGTAGACGAACGCGAGTGAGCCCGCGAAGGCCGTGATCGCGTCGGCGAACCGCAGCTGTACGTCATGAAGCAGCTCTGCCTCGCGGCGCTGGACCACAGGATGGTGCTGGGGCCGCGCACGAGGGACTGTGGTCACGACATCCTCCACTCCCTACGACGAGACCTCGACCCTCTCCCAGGACAGAGGCCGCCGCTTCAGTCAGGCGACTGTCGGTGGCCGAGTTGATGCCTGCTCAGGTGCAGTCGGGTGACTCATGCCTCGTCCGGCGCAGCCGCCTAGCCTCGGCGAGGAGCCGCCTCCTCCAGCGGGCCGGCAACGAGGGACCGCGAACATGACGCTCACCAACACCGCGATCATCTGCCTGTTGGCTGTCGCTGCCCCGCTCCTGGCCCGCACGATCCCACTAGTGACGGTCCCCGTCATCGTGGTCGAGCTGCTGCTGGGTCTGGTGGCCGGTCCTCACGGCCTGGGTTGGGTGAGGATCGACGCCGCCGTCAACACGCTGGCGCTCCTGGGAGTCACCTTCCTGTTCTTCCTGTCCGGTCTCGAAGTCGACCTGCGCCACGTGAAGGGCCAGCTCCTGCGACGCTCGGTAACCGGCTATCTCCTGGGTCTCGCCATCGCACTCGTGGTCAGCGCGACGCTCGGTGCTGCGGGGCTCCTGCAGGCGCCGACACTCGTGGCGATCGCGTTCTCGGCCACCGGCCTGGGACTGGTCGTCCCGATCCTGCGCGACGCCGGCTTGTTGAAGACGCCTCTGGGCTCGCAGGTCATCACCTTCGCCAGCGTGGCCGAGTTCGCGGCTGTCGTCCTGCTCGCCCTGGCCTTCAACGCGGGCGGCAGCCCGCTGGGCAGCGTGCTCCTGCTGGCCGGACTCGCAGCGCTCGCGATCCTCGTCACCGTCCTCGGCACGCGCTTGCGCCGCTCTCTCGGAGTGACCGCGCTGATCGACGGGCTGTCCGGAGGGACGGTGCAGCTGCGCGTCCGACTCAGTGTTGCGCTGGTCATCTGCTTCGCCGCCCTCGCCCAGCTGGCCGGCCTCGAGGTCGTGCTCGGCGCGTTCTTCGCGGGCGGCATCCTCAACGTGCTCGACGACTCGATGAGTGACGAGCTCTTCAGGGCGCGACTCGACGGACTCGGCTACGGCCTGCTGATTCCGGTGTTCTTCGTCGCCAGCGGCGCACGCATCGACCTCACGGCCCTCTCGCTGTGGCCGGACGGGCTACTTCTGGTGCCCCTGCTCGTGCTCACCCTGCTTCTCTGCCGCGGCCTCCCCGAACTCATCCTGCGGCTTGGCGGCAGCCCCACCCAGCGACTCGGTGCCGGCCTGATCTGCGCCACCTCACTGCCCTTCATCGTCACCGCGGCGCAGGTCGGGGTGGCCAGTCACCGCATGGGCGCCTCCACCGCAGCAGCCATGACGAGTGCCGCACTCATCGGCGTGCTGCTGTTCCCGGCGCTCGCGGTTCCGTTGCTACGCCGCAGGGAGGCGATTGACCAGAGCCACTCCTGAAACGTCGTGCCGCGTCCCCTCCTATCCCTCCCGAGGGTGCCTGTCTCCAGGGTGCCGGGCCTGGCGGGGCGTCGCGGCTCGCTCGGCCCGCTGCTCCGAGCTGAAGGTCAGCGCCCAGTGGAGCCCGACGAACGCGCGGTTCGCGAAGCCACACAGGCTGAGCAGGTGGACGCCGAGCCACAGCAACCACGCGAGCAGCCCGGTCGACCGGAACGAGCGGACGCTTGCCACCGCGCGGAAACGGGAGATGGTCGCCAGTGATCCCTTGTCGCGGTACCGAAAGGGGTCGAGAGGGGCACCTCCCTCCAGGCGGCGGCTGATCGTCCGGGCGACGTACTCGCCACTCTGGATCGCCACCTGGGCGACGGCGGGAGTCCCGGGCACGGCCATCAGGTCACCGACCACGAACACCTCAGGGTGTCCGGCGACACTGCAGTCCGAGTTGACGGCCACCTGACCTGACCGGTTCGTCGTGGCATCGGATGCCATCGTGAGCAGCTGTCCGACCGGACTCGCACGCACCCCGGCGGCCCAGATCTTCGTCGTCGCCTGGACCCTTTCGAGTGCGCCGTTGCGTTCATAGGTCACCGCGTCGGAGTCGACGTCCACGACCTTGGCGTTGACGCGCACGTCGACACCTAGCCCTGCGAGGGAACGCTTGGTGCAACCGGACAGTTGCGAGCCGAAGGTGGGCAGCAGGACCGGACCAGCCTCGAGCAGCACCACCTTTGCCGACGAGGGATCCATGTGGCGGAAGTTCCTGCGCAGGCTCTGCTGGGACAGCTCCCTGATCTGGCCGGCCATCTCGATTCCTGTGGGTCCGCCTCCTATCACCACGAACGTGAGGTGGCGACCCCGCTCGGCCTCGTCGCACGCCTGGTCCGCCTGCTCGAAGGCCTCGAAGATGCGACCACGGATCTCCAGAGCGTCGTCGATCGACTTCAGCCCCGGGGCCTCGACCGCGAACCTGTCGTTGCCGAAGTAGGAGTGCGTGGCCCCGGTGGCCAGGATGAGGCTGTCGTACGGCGTGGTGGTGGTGCGGTCCAGCACCGAGGAGGTGACGGTTCTCGCTGCGAGGTCGATGGTGTCGACCTCTCCAAGCAGGATCGAGGCGTTCGCCTGGCGACGAAGGATCTCCCGCAGCGGCTTGGCGATCTCGCCCTGCGAGAGAATCCCCGTCGCCACCTGGTAGAGCAGTGGCTGGAAGAGGTGGTAGCCGTTGCGGTCGATCAGCGTCACCTCCACCGGTGCCCGACTCAGGGCCCTGGTGGCGAACAGTCCCCCGAAGCCACCACCGACGACCACGACACGATGGCGGCTCGCGTTCATGCGCCGCCGAGCCCCTGCTTGTCCAGCCAGGCGAGACAGGCGTCGGCGACGTCACGCCACCGGTCGTCCACGGTGAGGGAGTGGCCCCTGTCGTCGAACTCGATGAGGTCGGTCACGGCCTCGGAGTGGCGGTACTGCTTGAGCGTCGACTTCGTGATCGCCTCGGGGACCGTGTGGTCCTGGCCGCCCATGACGAGGAGCAGGGGCCCGCGGTTCTCGTTGTGGGTGTCGACGGCCGCCGGTGAGTGCAACGAGAAGTTCGCTGCCGCGGCCTCGAAGAGAGGCCGTCCCGGAGCCGGGATCGCCCACTGGTCGAACAGCTGCTGGGACTCCTCGTCGGTGAGGGCGTTGCCGAAGCTGTAGCGGAACTCCTCGGCCGTCAGGGAGACCGCCCGGTGCTTGTTCGCCGGGTTCTTGAAGACCGGCAGGGTGGAGCGGAGCGAGGACAGCGGCAACGGGAGAACGCCCTTGATCTGGGCAGCATCGATGGCCACAGCGGCCTGCGCCTTGTTCATGCCGAGCAGCTTCTCCGCGATCATGCCTCCGAACGAGTGGCCCACGAGGATGGGTGGCTCGGGCAGCGCGTCGATGATCGCGGTGTAGTGGTCGACGACGTCGTCGATGCCGTGGTCCGCGATGCTCTTCGGGCTCAACCGGGCCGCCCTCACGGTCTCGGGGACGCCCGGCCACCCGGGAGCCAGACAGGTGTAACCGGCGCTCTCGAAGAGCTCGGTCCAGGCCGTCCACGACGTGGGGTGCAGCCACAGCCCGTGGATGAAGACGACGGTCTTCTTGATCTCGTTCATGGGGGTCCTCCGTTGATGTCGGGTGGTGTCTCGATGGTGCGTGGCGCGCGGCTGGTTCGGCTTCGGTCAGGTGACTGTCATCGGTGCGACGCAGGACGCCGGCTGTGGCCCGGTGAGGGACCGGGCCACGGCCGCACGCCCCCTGGCGGCTTCTCAGTGCACCTGCCTGGCAGCAGCCAGGATCGTGAGCACGACGGCACGGGGGTGCGAGATCATCACGTCGTGCGCGGAGCGCACGGTCGAGACGTGTGAGTGTGCGCGCCGGGCCATGAAGGCCTGACCACCTGGGGAGATGGCCTTGTCGTTCAGCGTGATCAGGTCCCAGCTCGGGATGGTCTTCCACGCCGGGGCACCGGACGGCTCGTTGTTCGCGGTCAGCGACAGCGGCCGTTGAGCGGCTGCCATCGTGAGCGCCCTCCCACTCGGTTGGTCGCCGGCGAAGACCTCACGGAAGTGGCCGGCCTGGATGTAGATGTCGAGGTCCTGGCCGCCCTTCGCTGCCGGGTTGGGGGCAGGTCGCACCTCGGTGGTGGACGGCCCGAGCAGCGACCCGGGGTAGGTGGCCGCGTCGTACGACGTCACGATGCTCTCGCCCTGGTCAGGCACGAAGGCTCCGACGTACACGAGGGCCTTGACGTTGGCGACTCCCCGTGCGGCGTTGGTGATGACCGCGCCGCCGTAGGAGTGTCCCACCAGGACGATGGGGCCGACGATCGTGGCTAGCACCGAGCGGATGTAGTCGGCGTCGCTGGACAGTCCGCGGAGCGGGTTGGCCGGAGCGACCACGGGGTAGCCGAGCCTGCGTAGGCAGTTGATCTCGGCCGTCCACCCCGAAGCGTCTGCGAAGGCGCCATGGACGAGCACGACCGTCGGCTTGCTGGTCCCGGGAGGCGTCTCGGGTCGAGTGGCTCCAACCGGGCTCGACGCGGCGGTGACGACGCTCGCCGGGGTGGGGACCTGTGCGGCGGCGAAGGTCCCGCCGGTGAGCAGGGCACCGACCAGGAGCGTGGCGGCGCTGAGGATGCCGGCTCGGGTCCGACCCTTCCGCCTTGGCTGTGTGACGGGCATGGGCTCGTCCTCTCTGAGAGGGTGTGCGGCGCGCGGTACGCCGACACCGGTGGACGCTAGGCAGTGGCGACGGCAGGGTCTTCGGTCAGACGACTGGCTTTTCCGCGCGGCCGGGCCGGCCAGCCGGCGACGGCGAACCTGAGTCAGGTGACTGAAGCCAGGGAGTCGCTGGGACGCGAGATTGGACAGCATCATCGAGCAGAGGAGATCCACCATGAATCGCGTTCCCGACTCAGAGCTGGTGCTCGTGCCCGGAGGCACCCTGATCACCGCGGATGCCAACGAGGGCCGAGCCCTCGCCTTCACCTTGGCGCGGCACGCCGTCCACAACATCCAGCCGGACCTCGACGTGCTCGTCGGTGCCCGACCGACCTACTCCACCTCTCCGGACAGCCTGATCGCTGCGACCCAAGTCGTCGCGACCGAGTTCGCCACCATCGCCGCGGCCAACAACTACTGGCGCTGATCCCCGTGTCCGACATGGTGGCGCTGCGTGCGCACCACCGCGGGGGGCCCGAGCAGCTGGCGCTCGAGACGGTGCCTCGACCGGAGCCCGAGACGGGCTCGGTCCTGGTGAACGTCCATGCAGCAGCGGTGACGTTCGACGAGCTCCGGTGGGACGAGACGTGGTTGCGGGACGGTCAGGACCGGACGCCGATCACCCCGTCACACGAGTGGTCGGGCGTCGTCGAGAAGGCGCATCCCTCCACGGGCTTCGCTACCGGCGACGAGGTCTTCGGGATGGTGCCCTTCGACCAGGACGGCGCAGCAGCGGAGTACGTCGTCGTGCCCCCCGAGTTCATCGCGACGAAACCATCGACGCTCACCCACGTCCAGGCAGCAGCCCTGCCGTTGGCGGGACTGACCGCGTGGGAGGGCCTGGTGGAGTACGGCCGTGTGGACGTGGGTGACCGGGTCCTCGTCCTCGGCGCAGCCGGAGGTGTCGGCGCACTGGCCGTCCAGTTCGCACTACAGCTCGGCGCCCAGGTCACGGCTACGACGATGAGTCGCGACGTCGACTACGTGCGGGGCCTGGGACACCTCGAGGTTCTCGTCTCCGACGACCGCGCGTCCCACAGCCCCCAGCTCCGTGCCGGTGCCTTCGACGTGGTGCTCGACACGGTGGGTGGGTCGTTGATGGAGGAGTCCATCGCCTTGACCCGGCGGGGCGGAACGTTCATCACGCTGCAGCAGCCGCCGCCCACCGACGCTCTCGAGGCCCGGGGAGTCGACGGCATCTTCTTCGTCGTGCGTTCGTCACGAGCCGGTCTGAACCTCCTCCGGGACGCCGTGGACCGTGGGCAGCTCGAGGTCACGGTGGCAGCCACCTATCCGCTGACCGACGGGCGGACGGCCTACGCGAGCGGCGCGCTCCCGCTCCGGTCGCCGGGCAAGACCGTGCTCGTGGTGCGTGCCGAGTAGAGGCCCGGAGCCGGGAGGAACCCACGTGGTGACGAACATCCCTGACGGATCGGCGGTGCTCAGGCACCTTGGCGAGGAGAGCGCCGGCGTCAGCCTGGAAGCGGCTGAGCGGTGCGTACGCCGGGCCACCGCCCTCGCGCGAGCACACACCAACGGCCGTGGGTTCTCGGCCGGCGGCGACGCCGTCGCGAGCGACCTGGCGGAGGTCATCGTCAGGAGCGCGGCGCGTGCGCTCCTGAATCCTGCGTATCCGCTGCGCTTCAGCGAGGAGCCGTTCACGGGGCGGCCCGGCAGCTTCACCGACTGGAGCCAGGCCGAGACGGACGTGCTGCGACAGCTACGGGGTTAGCGGGGCGTCCGGCGCGGATCGCCGGCTCCGACGCGCGTGACGTCGAGCGCGCAGCCCTCGCGACTACTGCGACTCGAGCCACGTCCCGAGCTGGGCTCGGGTCCGGATCCCCAGCTTGGGGAACAGGTGGTACAGGTGCGAGCCGACGGTGCGGGGAGACAGGTAGAGCTGCTGACCGATCTCCCGGTTGGACAGGCCCTGCGCCGCGAGCCGGGCGATCCGCAGCTCCTGCGCGGACAGGGTCTCGACGGAGTTGTCCTGGGGGCCCTGGGCCTCGCGGGCCCCCGTGGCTCGCAGCTCCGAGCGCGCCTCCTCGACCCAGGCCCTGGCACCGATCAGCTCGAACGTGGCCAGGGCGGCGGTCAGCGGCTCCCGTGACTCCGCCACCCGGCGCTGTCGCCGCAGCCAGTAACCGAAGGCGAGCTGGAGGCGCGCTCGCGCCCACGGCCAGCGGGTGAGGTTCGCTGAGAGGCCTTCACGGAAGAGCGCCTCCGCATCGTCGTCATCGGCGAGCACGGCGCGCGAGTACAGCAGGTGGGTGAGGAGCACGGGGGAGGCGGTCACCCGGGCGAGCTGCTCCATGCTGTCGACGATCTTCCGGGCGTCTTCGTGCTGCCCGCAGTGCGTCGCCGCCTCGGCGAGGAACATGATCCCGCTGAACTGCTCCCGTGGATGGTGATGGGGATCCGTGGGATCGAACACCTGCTTCAGCGCGGCGTAGGCATCGGCGTGCCGCCCGGTCGAGAGGTAGGCGAAGCCGCGCGCCAGCTGGGCGTTGCAGAGGGCATCGTTGATCACCCTGGTGGACGAGGCCAGCTCCAGCTCGTCTGCTCTCTGCAGCGCCTTCTCGGTGTCTCCCGTGAGTCCTGCGACCATCGCCTCGACCGCGCTGATCCCCGCGCTCCAGTTGGACTGCTGCGTGTCCAGGGCCAGCTGCAGGCCCTCCTCCACACTCTCCACGGCCTTGCGCCAGTCACCCAGCTCGACGTGCGCTGCCGCCTGCACCCCCAGGACGTGGGACAGCAGCCCAAGCCGACCCTGGTCGCGGAGCCTGCTCTCAGCCCGATCGAAGAAGTCCGCTGCCCTGAGCTCGTCCCCGACCACGCGTGCTGCCATCCCCAGGAGGCGCAGCTGCTCGGCATCGTTGACACCTTCGACCCGGATGGCCGCGAGGCGCTGGATCGTCTGGGTCCCCTTGAGGACCGGTTCGCTGACGGCGATGGCGGAGATGCAGCGTGGGTCGTCCTGGCTGATGTCCAGACCTTCGACGACGCGTACCACCTCGGCACGCGCCTCGGCCCCGGTGTCGGCCCACCAGCAACGCATGGCAGCGCCGTGGAGCAGGTCGAGTGCCAGGCCGAAGTCACCCGCCGACGCGGAGCGCCGGGCGATCTCGCACAGCTCCATCACGCGGGTGGAGTCACCGGGCGCCCCGTCGTCGAAGATCTCCCTGAGGTACTCCACTCGCGCCTGGTCCAGCTCGGAGAGATCGTTCTGCTCGGCCGCGGTGATCAGGTGGTCGACCAGGTCCGCGCGACCGAGGCCGAACGCATGCTGCGCCGCCAGCAGCAGACGACGACCACGGGTGTGGGAGTCCGTGGTCAGCTGGGCGGAGCGCTCCAGGGCCGTGATGGCGGCCCCGATGGCACCCCTCCTGATGCTCTCGACGTGCGTGGCGTCCAGCTCGTCGGCCACGCTGTCGTCCGGGCCGTAGACGGCCTGGGCCCGGTGCCAGGCCCGTCTGTACGGCTGGTCGTACAGCACGTGCCCCATGGCGGCGTTGGCTGCCTGTCGTCGGCTCACCGACTCGTTCTGCAGGATGCCCGAGCGCACGAGGGGATGCCGGAAGTCGATGCGTGACTCGTCGAAGTGCAGGATGCCGGCGTCTTCGGCGGGCTCCAGGTCCGCGATGGTGACGGAGGTTCCGCTCAGCAGCGAGGACGCCGCGAGGATCTCGGCGAGCTTGCCCTCCGAGCTGACGGCCGCCACCAGCAGTGCGTCGCGCGCGGGTGCCGGGAAGTCGGTCACCCGTGCCGCGAAGGTCCGTTCCAGGCGCCCGCTCAGCGGCATCACGGCCGCCGCCAGGTTCAGCTTCGACGGACCGGCGGACCGCCAGGCAGCCGGCAGCTCCGTCAGCGCGAGGGGATTGCCCTTCGCCTGGGCGAGGATGGTCTCGCGGTCCCGGGCCGTGAGGTCCATCGCGGTCGCCGAGAGCACCTCGCGCGACGACTCGTCGTCGAGGCCGCGCACCACGACTTCCTGGGGATCGGCCGCGGAGAAGGACACGCTGTGCCCTTCCCGCACCGTCCCGATGACCACGACCGCGTCCCGCTCGATGCGCCTGGCCAGGAACCCCAGGACGTCGTTGGTCGGTGAGTCGAGCCACTGCATGTCGTCCACGGCGATCACCAGCGGGCACGTGGCCGCCCTGGCCACGATCAGGTTGAAGGCCCCTAGGGCGATCAGGAACATCTCCGGGGCAGGGCCGTCGGCCAGCCCGAACGCCGAGAGGACCGCGCGACGCTGGACGGCAGGCAGGTCACCGACGCCGTCCAGGAGCGGCCGGAGCAAGTAGTGAAGACCGGCGTACGGCAGCGACGACTCCGACTCGATGCCGGAGGTCTCCAGCACCATCAGGCCCGCCTCGAGAGCCATCGCCACCGCGGCACGCACGATGCTCGTCTTGCCGACGCCAGGATCCCCTCGCAACAGCAGGGCCCGACCAGTGGTCCCGATGTCGCCGATGACGCCCGCCAAGGCGCTCAGCTCCAGTTCTCGGCCGATGAGTGCCGCATCCGGACCCGGGCCTGCCGCGGCACTGGCGTCGCGCTGGTGGGGTGGTCGGTGTACGGGATCCGCGTTCACGGCTCGCTCGGTCCCCGAGAGATGTGACCGTCCTCCGGTGACCGCGGGCTCCCGGCATGGTGCAGGGCCGCCTCGGCACGACGTACCCACCTGGTCGCACCCATGGTGGAGAAGACACCGAGAGCCTGCCGAAGCTCGGGCACAGCCTCGCAGGTGCGGCCGGAGCCGAGGAGGAAACGGCCGTGCTCGAGCCGGAGGCGAGCCTGGATGAAGGGCCACCTGGACAGGTCGTGCTCCAGAGCCGCGTCGTAGAGGTCCTCGGCGTCGTGGGCCGGGGCGAGGACCGCCCTGGCGTACAACAGGTTGACGTGCAGCATCGGGGAAGGACTCGACCTGGCCACGGGCTCGAGAACGTCCACGATGCTCCGTCCCTCGGCCCCGTGCCCTGCGTCCACGGCCGCCTCCGCCATCAGCGCCACCCCAGCGAACGACTCGCGCAGGTGGTAGCCGGGGTCGTGCGGGTCGAACTGTCGCCTCATGCAAAGGAACGCCTCGTCCGCTCGGCCGGCGCTGAGCAACGCCACCCCTCTGGACTGGTAGCTCAGGCAGAGCGCGTCGTTCAGACGCAGACGCGAGGCCTCGTCCTCGGCGCCGACCACCATCTCGAGCGCGGACTGCCAGTCCCCGCGCAGGGCCAAGGCACGTGACTCGACGAGCACGTTGTTGAAGGCGAACAGCGCCTGGCCCGTCTCCACGGCGACGCGATCGACCTCCTCGGACGCGGCGGCGGAGCCAGTCCAGTCCCCGAGGTCCAGACGGATGTGGAACTGCAGGGCGAGGACGACCGGGAGCAGTCCCAACCGGCCCCGGGCACGGAGGAGCTGTTCCGCGCGGTCGAGGAGATCCGTGGCCAGGACCGAGTCACCGATGCCGTACGCAGCCATGCCGAGGGTGCGCAGCGAGTCGGCGTCGGTGATGGAGTCGAGGTCGAGCCGCATCATCCGCTGGGTCACCTCGTGGCCCCGGAGCACCGGCTCGGCCAGCGCGAGTGCGCACAGGCAGCGTGGGTCGTCGCTGGCGGCGGTCAGCGCTTCCAGCGTCTCGTGCACGCGCTCCCGCGCAGCGTCGCCCACGTCCGCCCACCAGCACCTCAGCGAGACCAGGATGAGCAGGTTCAGCGCGAGGTCGAGGTCTCCGGCGCTCGCGGCGCGCTCGACGCTGTGGCAGAGCGCGACGACACGCCCCGGGTCGGCGCGGACGTCGTCGTTGAGCAGCTCGGTGAGCCAGTCCCTCCGGACGAGATCGAGGTCGGAGAGGTCCGTCTGGGCGGCCTCGCCGATGAGCCGGCCGACGACATCGGGACGACCCACCTCGAACGCGTGCTGGGCGGCCTGCAGCAGGCGTCGACCTCGTCGAGACGTCGAGCTGGTCAGGTGTGCCGATCGTTCCAGGCTCGCGACGGCCGACATGACCGCACCGCGTCCCAGGGACTCGGGCACGGTCTCCTCCAGGTCGTCGGCGACCCGGTCGTCCGGTCCGACGATCGACTGCGCCCGATGCCAGGTACGGCGGTACCGGTCGGTGTCGAGGACGTCGGCCAGGGCTCGGTGGGCTGCCTGACGACGTACGACCGTCTCGGTCTGCAGGATCCCCGATCGCACCAACGGGTGACGGAAGGTCAGCGTTCCGCTGTCGACCACCACGAGCCCGGCGTCGACGGCCGCCGCGAGCCCGTTGTAGTCCGTGGCGTCGGACCTGAAGGCCGCCGTCGCCGCCAGTATCTCGGCGAGGTCGTTCGAGGAGTCCGTGGCCGCAACGAGCAGGACGTCTCGAGTGCCTGCCGGGAAGTGCGAGATCCGCCCCGCGAAGGCGCGCTCCAGGCGCGCAGACAGCGTCGGTGCGTGACTCTCGCCGGAGTGGCTCTCCGCCCAGGCGGCGGGGAGCTCGAGCAGGGCCAGCGGGTTGCCACGCGCCTCCTGGCGGATCCGTCGGCGGTCCGCCGGCGTGAGGTCGCGTGCGTGCGACCTGAGCAGCGCCTCAGCGGTCTCGTCGTCGACCCCGAGGACCTCCAGCCCGGGAAAGGCGGCGTTCACGAACGGGCCGGGGTGGCCCGTGCGTGCGGCGCCGATGAAGACAATTCGCATCGCCGCGGACCGGTGGGCAAGGAAGGTGACGATCTGGTGGGTCTGGGGATCCAGCCACTGGACATCGTCGGCGACCACGAGGACCGGGCGGAGCTCGCGCTCCTGGGCCAGCAGGAGAAGAGCCGCTTCAGCGATCAGGAACAGGTCGGGACGCGGGCCGTCGAACAGTCCCAGGGCGGTCGCCAGGGCCTGGCCCTGGACCTGCGGGAGGAGCTCGAGACGATCCATCAACGGTGTCATGATCTGCTGCAGGCCACCGAAGGGCAGGTGCTGCTCGCTCTCGATGCCCGCGGCGCTCAGCACCCGGAAGCCGACGGCGTCGGCACGCCGACGGGCCTCGGTCAGGAGTGCGGACTTCCCGATCCCTGGCTCCCCCGTGACCAGGAGGACGGCTCCCACGTCGCCCGTGAGCGACATCGTCTCGTCGATGGCGGCCAGCTCTCGCTCCCGGCCGCACAGGCTCTGGGGGATCACGTCGGCTCGGTGCCGAGATCCAGGTCGAGCCTCGCGCGGTGGGTCACTCGAGTGACGCTAGGGCGGCGCCTGCGGGATCCGCTTCAGTCACATGACTGTGCTTGGCGGCGAGGAGGTCGACTCCTCCGTCGTGCACCTGATCTGAGTGCCTGCCGTGCCGGAGACCACGGCTGCCACATGGTCGAGTGAACCGATGGCAGCGCGGTGACCGGTCTCGGTGACGAAGGTGCGTGCTGCCTCGACCTTGGGTCCCATCGAGCCGGCGGGGAAGGACAGCTCGGCCAGCTCCTCGGGCGTCACGTCGGTCAACGGATACTGCCGGGCGGTCCCGAAGCCGGCCATGACTGCCGACACGTCGGTGAGCACCACCAGGAGGTCTGCTCCGAGCTCGCGAGCGACCAGGGCCGCGACGAGGTCCTTGTCGACCACGGCCTCGACTCCTTCGAGACCCTCGACGCGCTCGATCACCGGGATGCCACCGCCTCCCGCGAGCACGACCGTGACCCCACTGCTCAGCAGCAGGTCTGCGGTGGTGGTCTCGACCACGCGGACAGGCGCGGGCGAGGGCACGACGCGGCGCCAGGCATCACCGTCGCGCGCGAAGGTCCAGCCGTGCTCGGCGGCGAGTGCCTTGCCCTCGACCTCGTCGTAGACCGAGCCGACGAACTTGGTGGGGTGCGCGAAGGCCGGATCGTCGGGGTCCACGACCGTCTGGGTCACCAGGGTCACCACGGGCGAGGTCAGGTGCCGGCTGATGGCCTGCTGCAGCCAGTACCCGATGAGTCCCTGGGTCTCGGCAACGAGGTCTCCCAGTGGGTAGGGGCGACTCAGCGACTCGTCGGCGGCGCTCTCCAGGGCGAGAAGGCCGACCTGGGGTCCGTTGCCGTGCACCAGCACGACCTCGTGCTCCCGCGACAGCTCGGCGATGGGCCCACCGACCTTGGCGACCTGGTCGAGCTGGGGAGCGGCATCGGGTCTTTCGCCCCGGTGCAGCAGGGCGTTGCCGCCGAGCGCAACCACAACTCTCACCCCTCAGTGCCCCGACGTCGCGACCATCACGGCCTTG
Organism: uncultured Actinomycetota bacterium; assembly: GCA_963797525.1. Lineage (GTDB taxonomy): Bacteria > Actinomycetota > Actinomycetes > Propionibacteriales > Nocardioidaceae > Marmoricola. The sequence continues at coordinate 3,929 of CAWCPT010000007.1, read as the reverse complement.
ATGGTGTGCATCCGGTTCTCGGCCTGACCTGGGAGGGAAGCAACAGGTCGATGCGCTCCTGCCAAGCGGCCTCGGGCTCCCCCATGGAGACCCACACGTCGGTGTAGACGAAGTCGACGCCGGCCACGCCTTCTCCCGGGTCGTCGGTCAGCCTGATCCGCGCGTCGGTCCTTGCCGCGATGGACTGCGCCGCCTCGACGACCTCGGAGGGGTTGGACAGCGAGGTCGGGGACACCATGCGCACGTCCATGCCCATCATCGCTCCGGCGACCAGTAGGGAGTCCGCGACGTTGTTGTGGGCGTCACCGACAAAGGCGAAGGCGATGTCGCCGTCAGGTTTGTGCGCGTGCTCTCGCATCGTGAGCATGTCGCACAGCGACTGGGTGGGGTGCCACTCGTCCGTCAGGCCGTTCCACACCGGTACGCCGGAGTACGCCGCGAGTGTCTCGACGGTGGTCTGGGAGAAGCCGCGGTACTCGATCGCGTCGAACATCCTGCCGAGCACGCGTGCCGAGTCCTTGGCTGACTCCTTGTGTCCCATGTGCGAGCCAGACGGATCGAGGTACGTCACGTGGGCGCCCTGCTGGTGGTCACCGAGCGCCACTCCTCGGGCGTGAAGTCGAGCTCCTCGAGGAAGCTCCTGCCCTTCAGGTTGGACGTCGGAGTCTCGCTCGGGGGGAGGGTGCTCATCTCCGGCTCACTGCCTCTCTCTCGATGGGACAGGTCATGCAGCGGGGTCCGCCTCGTCCGCGGCCGAGCTCGGAACCCACGACGGGTAGGACCTCGATGCCTTCGTCGGCCAGATAACGGTTCGTGGTGGTGTTGCGCTCGTAGCCCAGGATCACCCCGGGAGAGAGGGCGAGGAAGTTGTTGCCGTCGTCCCACTGCTCGCGCTGGGCGCCCATCTTGTCGATCGGCGTGCGGAGCACCCGTACCTTGTCGACGCCGAGCGCCTCCGCCACCACGGGGAACAAGTCGGCGTTCTCCGAGAGGGTGAAGTCACCCCCCTCACCCCTGGCGTTGAGGGTGAACGAGCGCAAGGTGCTGGGCAAGAAGGGGTAGACGCTGAAGGCGTCCCTGTCGACCATCGTCATGACCGTGTCCAGGTGCATGAACGCACGTGTCCTCGGCAGCTCGACGGCGATCACCGTGCTCACCGATCCGTTGGCGAACAGGCTGCGGGACAACGTCTCGACTCCTTGCGGGGTGGACCGTTCGCCCATCCCGATCATCACTGTGCGGTTGCCGATCACCGTGACGTCACCCCCCTCGATCGTCGCGGGTTCGTGAGCCAGGGAGTCGTTGCCGTAGAGCATGCGGAAGTCGGCCTCGCGGAACATCGGGTGGAAGTTGTAGACCACCTGCGAGTTGATGGTCTCCCGCTTCCGGGCCGGCTTTGCCATCGGGTTGATGGACAGCCCGTCGTAGACCCAGGCGGAGTTGTCACGCTGGAACAGGTGGTTCGGCAGCGGGCGCAGCAAGAAGTCGTCCGCACCCAGGTAGTCCATCAGCAGGCTCGGCTCGTGCAGCAGGTCGCCCACGTCCGACTTCAGGACTCCGCCGACGAGGAGGTCGGCCAGCACATGGGCCGGCGTCGACCCGACGAGGTCGTCGAGCGGTTTGTCGAGAGCTGGCCCGAAGCGGGACGCGGTGGTCAAGCTGTCCTGGAGGAACTCACGGGCCCCCGGTTCGTCGAGCGCCTGGGTCAACAGCTCGGCGAAGTGGTACACGATCACACCCCGCCCCTCCAGCTGGGCGACGAACGCGTCGTGCTCCTCGCGCGCCCGCTCGGCCCACATCACGTCGTCGAAGAGCAGCTCCGCGATGTTGGCCGGAGTCAGCCTGGCGAGCTCAGTGCCAGGACGATGGACGATCGCCTGCATGAGCACGCCGACCTCGGATTCCACGTGGAAGGTCATCTCGGTTCCTCACTTGTAGTCGGGCACGGGGGCGGGCTCGGTCATCGAGCCGCGTTGGAAGAGGTAGACGGGAATGCCCAGTACCGCGGCTCCGCCGGCCATCAGGAACGGACCCCACACGACGTACCAGCTCTCGCCGCTGTTGCGGGAGTACCAGACGAAGGCGAGGGACATCACCAGGGCGACCGCGGCAACTCCGACGTCCAGGACGAAGTGGCGGGTGTGCCCCTGGCGGTGGTCGTGAAGACGCCACTTCAGCTGGGCCAGTGCCGAGGCGGCGTACGGGATGGCCGAGGTGATGCCGGTCATCAGCACGAGCGTGGTGAACACCGTCGCACCCGTCGTGCCGAGGTAGCTGATCGTCACGGCGACCGAGGCCAGGACGGTCGAGGAGACGATCCCGAAGGCCGGTACACCCTTGGCGGAGATCGAGGCGAAGCGGGCGGGGAAGAGGCCGTCCTTGGCGGCCGCCAGGGGCATCTCCGCGCAGATCATGGTCCACCCGTTCAGTGCGCCGAGGCCAGAGACCACCACTGCGGCTGCGACGAGGTAGCCGAGCCAGGTGCCGCCAGCGATGGCGTCGGCGGCAGCGGAGTACGATGCCTGGTTGCTGTCCGAGGCCAGCGCGGTGGCGGGGAGGATGCCGAAGACGGCGACGAGCGAGAGCATGTAGACCACAGCGCTGCCCAGGGTCCCGTAGATCGTGGACTTCGGCACGTTGCGCTCCGGGTCACGCACCTTGCCCGCGGCCACTGCTGCGGTCTCGACGCCGAGGTAGCTGAACAGGCAGATGGCCATGGCCCCGCCGATCGCCGAGAGGCTGGTGTCCCCGCTCGTGTTCCACGGGGTGAAGTTGCCGACCTCGACGAAGAACAGCCCCACCGTGGCCATCAGTGCGAGGGGCACGAACTTCAGCACCGTGCTCCACAGCTGGAAGACGCCCATGTTGCGAACCCCGCTGAGGTTGACCGCGGCGGGAACCCACAGCCCCACGAGGGCGATCACGATGGACCACCCGGTGTTGCCGTCCCTATTGAGGAACTGCTCGACGTAGAACACCCAACCCACCGCGATGGCGGCGTTGCCGGCCCATGCAGTGATCCAGTAGAGCCAGGCCTGGCTGAAGCCGAACCCGTTCCCGAAGCCGGCGCGGGCGTAGGCATACGGTCCGCCCGCGGCGGGGATCCGTCGCGACAGCACCGCGAACATGAACGCCAGGGCAACGGCACCAAGTGTCGCAAGCCCCATCGCGACCAAGCTGATCGGCCCGTACGAGGCAATGGCGTATGGCAGGCTGAAGATGCCTACGCCGATGATGCTGCCCATCACCAGCGCGGTCGATTGCGGAAGGCCCAGCAGTCCCGGCGTGGTTGTGGCGGTGGTGCCGTCGGCCGCGGGAGTGCCAACTTCCTGGCTCATGACGCTGGCTCGATGCTGCCGCCGGCAACGCGACCGGTGATGGTCGCTCCACGCTTAGGGATCCCGTTCGTGGCTATCACGCTGAAGCCCCCCTACATATCGACGTTTCCTTCTGGGTCAGGGCCGAACCTGCCATCAGGGTTGCGTCGACGCTTCGGTCTATTGACTGATTGGCGGGAGTTGGAGGCAGGCACTGCAGCTAGCGGCGGCCCGTCCCCGTCGCGCTCGGCCGCCCCCTGCCGCTCAGGTCTCCCGAAGGAGGCAGAAGGTCACAGGACCGGGGCTGGGACGGTGCCGATCGCTCATGTGGACAGCCGACTGAGCTCCATGCGACGACCGGCCGCCTCGTGGCGACGTGCGGAGCGACAAGGTCGATGACGGCGTCCTCGGGGGCACTCGTCGTGCGGTCCGCCGCCCGTAGGACTTGGTGACCGTGCCGACGTGTTCGGTGGTCCACAGGAGGACCCCGGCAGCTCGCGAAACCGTGAGGAGCGCGGACGCACGTCGGCCCCCGCCGGGGGAATCTCGGGGAACCCCGGCAGGGGCCGCGCGTTCGTGCAGGTCAGGGCCGGTTTCGGCCCTGTGGCCTAG
>CAWCPT010000006.1:0-12856 GCA_963797525.1 uncultured Actinomycetota bacterium | reverse complement strand
GGTCGGCTGGGCGCGCGAAGTGCTCGGCGGCAACGGCATCCTGCTCGAGCACCACGTCGGCCGCTTCGTCGCCGACGCGGAGGCCATCTACTCCTACGAGGGCACCCGCGAGGTGAACACCCTCATCGTCGGCCGCGCGATCACCGGCGAGGGTGCCTTCGCCTGACCTGTCAGGGGCGTCCGGTGGTGGTCAGCTGCTGTGTGCCGATGACACGGAGCAGGTCCAGCGTCTCGGCCTCGTGCGTCCCGGGGGCAGCCGAGTAGACCACCACCAGCTGGTCGAGGTCGGGGACGTGCAGGGTGTCGCACTCCAGGGTCAGCTCACCCAGCGAGGGATGGACCAGGGTCTTGGTGTGGCTTCGCCACGCCCCCGCCTCCGTCACCTCCCAGAGCTCGCGGAACTCGGCAGAGCCTTCGCGGAGGTCCGCCAGCAGTCGTTGCAGGCCGACGTCGTCCGGGTAACGGCCCGCGGCACTGCGCAGGTTGGCCACGACCTGCCGGGAGGTGGCCGCCCGTTGCTCCTCGGTCCCGGCGACCACGGTGATCGGCGGGTCGGACGGATCGTGGAGGAACCTGAGCCGCGGCTGGTTGCGTCGCTCGGGCGACAGCGCCGACCAGTCGCCGTGCAACGCCGAGGACATCGCGTTCCAGGCAAGGATGTCGCCCTTGGCGCTGATCACCATCGTGGGCAGGTCGGCGAACCGCTCGATCAGCCGCAGGATGCTCGGGCGCACGAACATCTCGATGGTGCCCGGCTTCGGTGCCGAGACGCCGGCCAGGTTGAAGACATGGTCACGCTCGTCGGCGTCGAGCCGCAGTGCCCGAACCAGCGCGCCGACCACCTGGTCCGAGGGGTGCGGGCCACGACCCTGCTCGAGACGCACCACGTAGTCCACGCTGATCCCCGCGAGCATCGCCACCTCTTCCCGGCGCAGCCCGGGAACGCGACGGCGTGAGCCGGCAGGAAGCCCGACGTCCTGGGGACTGACCCGTTCCCGGGCACGACGCAGGGCACGGGCGAGCTCGTCGCGGTTGGTCCTCACAGCACCAGCATGCCGCGCCCCGGATCGCCCTGGGTAGGACCGCCGGTCCCACGACCAGCTCTCTCTGGTTGGCCCCTGGCTCCCGAGGCACGGTGGAGCCATGACCGACACGACCACCACACCGACCACGACCGTTGCCCTCGTCACCGGCGCCAACAAGGGCCTCGGCCTGGAGACCGTACGCCGCCTCGCCACCCTCGGCTGGACCGTCTGGCTCGGCGCCCGCGACCGGGAGAACGGCGAGGCCGCAGTCGAATCCATCCGTGCCGAGCAACCGACCGCCGACGTGCGGTTCGTGCAGCTCGACGTCACCTCCGACGACTCCGTCCTGGCCGCCCGCGACGTCGTCGCGAGCGCCGGGGGCCTCGACGTGCTCGTCAACAACGCCGGCATCGCCGGCGGCGCCTCCGACACCGTCGGGACCACACCGGCAGACTTCCTCCCGGTCTACGGCGTCAACGTGCTCGGGCCCGTCCGGGTGACGCACGCCTTCGCGCCGCTCCTGACCGCGTCGCCCCGGCCCCGTCTGGTGATGGTGTCCAGTGGGCTGGGCACCGCCGCGTTCAACAACGACCCCAGCCGGCCCGAGTTCGGTGTGCCGGGGATGGTCTACCAGTCGTCCAAGGCGGCACTGAACATGATCGCCAACCAGTACGCCAAGGCCCTCCCCGACGTCCGGGTCGCCTCCGTCGACCCCGGCTACACCGCCACGGACCTGAACGGGCACAGCGGCTACCAGACCGTCACCGAGGGCACCGACGCCATCGTCACCGCCGCCTCCGCCGACGAGATCCCGGCGCCGCACTTCGACCGCTCCGGTCCCATCCCCGCCTGAGTGAACCCCTACACCGCCACCGGGACCCTGGGCGCGACCCTGCGCCACACCGCCGGGCGGGGCAGGGTGCGCATGCTCGGGCTCAGCGTCGGGATCAGCGCGACCAGGGCGGTGAGCAGACCCAGCACCGCGATGGCCTCTCCCCCGCCGAGCCGGCCGAGCAGGAGGCCGGCCACCAACGGAGCCAGTGGCAGCACCGACATCGACAGGAACTGGCTCGTCGACTGGATCCGTCCCTGCAGCTCGTCGGGCGTCACGGCGATCCGGTAGGCGCCGATCCCGGCGTTGCCGGCCGGGTTCAGGAACAGCCCGATCCCGAGCGCCGCGGCCACGACGGCCGGGTCGTTGACCAGCGCCATCGGCACCACGAGCGGGGTCAGGCTCCACGCGACGGCGATGGTCAGGTGGCCAGTGGCGAACCGGTCGATGATGCTGGGCGCGGCGATAGCGCCGACGACCCCGAAGACGCCCGCCGCGGTCTCGACGAGCCCGATCTGCAGCGGCGGGAACCCAGCCTGGATCAGCCGCAGCACAGCGGTGAAGAACAAGGCGTTCACCACGAGGTTCGTCAGGACCGCCCAGACCAGGTGCACCCGCAGGAACGGGTGCTGCCGGATGAACCGGATGCCGGCCGCGAGCTCCTGGCGGGGCCGCTGGCGGGAGCCCTGCCCCTTCGGGGCGGAGAGGTCCGACCTGATCCGGCCGAGCATGCACCACGAGACGGCGTAGGAGACAGCGTCGACCGCGAACGGGAGCCACCGCGTGACGGCGTACAGCAGGCCACCGATCGGGGCGCCGACCAGCGAGGCGACGTGTTGGCGGGCCTGGTGCTGCGAGAGCGCCGTGGGCAGCTCGTCGGTCGCGACGACCGAGCGGACCGCCGAGATCTCGGCCGGGCCGAACAGTCCCGCCCCCGCGCCAGTGAGCACGGCCACCGCGAGGAGGTGCGGCAGGGTGAGCGCACCGGAGAGAGCGGCGACGACCAGCGAGGCGTAGAGGAGCACGCCGGACGCGCTGGCCAGCCGCATCAGCCGCCGACGGTCGATCCGGTCGGCCAGCACCCCGGCCGGCAGCAGGGCCACCGCCAGGCCGAGCAGGTGGGCCGTCTCCGCCATGGCTGCCACGAACGCGGAACCGGTGAGCTGGAACGCGAGCAACGGGAAGACGAACATGCTCATCCGGCTCCCGAGCTCGCTGATCGTGGCCCCCGTCCAGAGCACGGTGAAGTCGTGGTTGCGCGCGAGCCGTCCGAACCTGGTCATATTCGCACCATATATTGCGCAAATGTTCTTGCGCAATGGTCAGTGCGGAACTTGATAGGGTGCCCGCATGACCCAGGGCCCCCAGGCGGTGCACGACCCCAAGGTGCTCCGCGCGATCGCGCACCCGGTACGCAACCGGATCCTCGACGAGCTCGGTGCGACCGGTCCGATGCGCGCCGCCGACATCGCCCGGGAGCTCGGCATCCCGGCCAACCAGGCGAGCTTCCACCTCCGCCAGCTCGCCAAGTACGGCCTGGCCGTCGAGGCGCCCGAGCTGGCCCGCGACGGGCGTGACCGGGTCTGGAAGGCCGCCCACGAGTCCGGGCTGAACATCAACACCTCCGAGCTCGCCCTGGCCCCGGGAGGCAAGGCAGCCGTCACCGTCTTCCGGCGTCAATGGACCAACGCCGCCCACGACGCGATCAACCGTGCCGACGCCTCCGAGAGCAACCCCGAGACGCTCGTGATGGTCAGTGACAGCGCGCTGCGTCTCACCCGCTCAGATGCCGACGAGCTCGCCAAGGAGCTGACCACGCTCGTGGACACGTGGCGAGAACGGGGCCGAGCTGCCGGCCCCGACGCCCGGACCTATCAGGTGCTGCAGATCCTCCAGCCGGCGGCCGACGTACCGGTCGACGACGCCTGAGGCGCTCCGAGGGACAAGACGGACAAGGCTGATGGGCAAAACCTGACGCTGAAGGGCGATGCTTCGCCCATCCGCTACTGGTTTCCCCGGGCGGCCGGGGAAACCTGCACCCGCGCTCCTCAGAGCTGCATCAGCCCGGCCACGTCGAGGACGAGCTCGCCCTCGTCGTCGGAGGCGGTGAGGTCGACCGTCGCCACGATGCGCCAGTCGTGGTCGCCCTCGGGGTCGCCGATGATCTGCTGCACCTCCCAGGTGCGCTCACCCTTCTCGACGAGCAGCATCTGCGGGCCGCGTGCGTCGGGGCCGGTGTCGATGCTGTCGTGCTCGGCGAAGTAGGTGTCGAGCGCCTCGCGCCAGTCCTCGCCGGTGATGCTCGAGCCGGTCTCGGCCTCGAGCTCGCCGAGCTGCTCCCAGCGGTTCAGCGCGGCGAGCTCCACCCGGCGGAACAACGCGTTGCGCACCATCACCAGGAACGCCCTCTGGTTGGCGGTGATCCGCTCGGGCGTCGGCGGCAGCACGTCCGGGGCGGCGATCTCGAGGAGCCGGTTGGGGTCGCTGAGCGCCTCCCACTCGTCGAGGAGGCTCGAGTCCGTCTGCCGCACGACCGCGCCGAGCCACTCGATGATGTCCTCGAGGTCGTCCGTGCGCACCCGCTCGGGCACGGTCTGCCGCAGGGCTCGGAAGGCGTCGCCGAGGTAGCGCAGCACGAGTCCCTCGGAGCGGGTCAGGCCGTAGAAAGCGACGTACTCCGCGAAGGTCATCGCGCGCTCGTACATGTCGCGCACCACCGACTTGGGCTTCAGCGCGTCCTCGCCGACCCAGGGGTGCCGCTGGCGGTAGAGCTCGTAGGTGTGCTCGAGCAGCTCCTGCAGCGGCTTGGGCCAGGTGACCTCCTCGAGCAGCTCCATCCGCTCGTCGTACTCGATGCCGTCGGCCTTCATCTCCCCGATCGCCTCGCCGCGGGCGCGGTGCTCCTGCGCACCGAGCACCGGTCGCGGGTCCTCGAGGGTGGCCTCCACGACCGAGACCACGTCGAGGGCGTACGTCGGAGCCTCGGGATCGAGGGTGTCGAAGACGGCCAGGGCGTACGCCGAGAGCGGCTGGTTGAGCGCGAAGTCGAACTGGAGCCCCTCGACGAGGCGCACGCGACGGCCGTCCTCGTCGCGGGGTTCGAGCAGCTCCACCACTCCTGCGGCGAGCAGCGCGCGGTGCTGTGCGGCAGCGAGGCGCATCAGCCGCACCTGGGAGCGCGGGTCCTCGTGGTTGTCGCGCAGCAGCCGTCGCATCGCCGCAGCCGGGTCCCCCGGGCGAGCGATCACGTTCAGCAGCATCGCGTGGCTGACCCTCATCCGGGAGACGAGGGCCTCCGGCTCGGCGGCGACGATCCGCTCGAAGGTGTCCTCGGTCCAGGTGACCTGGCCCTCGGGTGCCTTCTTGCGCTGGACGCGCTTGAGCTTCTTCGGGTCGTCGCCGGCCTTCTTGACGAGCCGCGCGTTCTCCACGATGTGCTCGGGTGCCTGCACGACCACGGTGCCCGCGGTGTCGAAACCAGCGCGGCCGGCCCGTCCGGCGATCTGGTGGAACTCCCGGGCCTTCAGCAGCCGCTGCCGGCGCCCGTCGTACTTCGAGAGCCCGGTGAACACCACCGTCCGGATCGGCACGTTGATGCCGACCCCGAGCGTGTCCGTGCCGCAGATGACCTTGAGCAGCCCCGCCTGCGCGAGCTGCTCGACGAGGCGGCGGTACTTCGGCAGCATCCCGGCGTGGTGCACCCCGATGCCGTGCTTCACCAGCCTGGACAGGGTCTTCCCGAAGCCCGGGCTGAACCGGAACCCGCCGATCAGCTCGGCGATCCGGTCCTTCTCCTCACGGGTGCACACGTTGATGCTCGTCAGCGCCTGGGCTCGCTCGAGCGCGGCCGCCTGGGTGAAGTGCACGACGTAGATCGGCGCCTGGTGGGTGGTGAGCAGCTCCTCGATGGTCTCGTGCATCGGGGTCACCGCCCACTCGTAGCTGAGCGGCACCGGCCGGCTGGCGCTGGTGACCACCGCCGTGTCCCGTCCCGTACGCCGGGTCAGGTCGTCCACGAACGGGGTGACGTCTCCGAGCGTCGCGGACATCAGCAGGAACTGCGCGTGCGGCAGCTCGAGGATGGGGACCTGCCACGCCCAGCCGCGGTCGGGCTCGGCGTAGAAGTGGAACTCGTCCATCACCACCTGCCCGACGTCCGCGTCGGCGCCCTCGCGCAGCGCGATGTTGGCCAGCACCTCGGCCGTGCAGCACACGATCGGAGCCTGCGAGTTGACCGCGGCGTCGCCGGTCAGCATGCCGACGTTCTCCGCGCCGAAGACGTCGATCAGGGCGAAGAACTTCTCCGAGACGAGCGCCTTGATCGGGGCGGTGTAGAACGTCCGCTTCCCCTGCGCCAGCGCCGCGAAGTGCGCACCGGTCGCGACCAGGCTCTTCCCGGTGCCGGTGGGCGTGGAGAGGATGACGTTGGCCCCGCTGACCAGCTCGATCAGCGCCTCCTCCTGCGCCGGGTAGAGCGTCAGGCCCTGCTCCCCCACCCACGTCTCGAAGACGTCGAAGAGCACGTCGGGGTCGGGTTCGGTGGGGAGACGGTCGAGTAGTGGCATCGCCCGGTCATCGTCCCCGACCGGGCACCCATTGCCCAATCAGGCCGAGTCGTCAGCGGCCGAAGTCGGCCTTCCGGATCAGGGCGTGGATGCCCGTCGTCCGGTCGACGACCTGGGAGCACTGGAAGTCCGAGGCTGCGGACAGGTAGGCGTAGGCGACCGGGCCGGCCATCCCGACGTCGTCCGTGAGGAACGCCAGCGCGTTCCGCACGGCGGTCTTCATGGCGATGTCCAGGCTGGTCGCGTTGCCGCCGTTCTCCGGGCCGTCGGGGTCGCTGAGCCCGATCGGGATCCAGAAGTCCGGTGTCTCGCCGAACGGGTAGTCGAAGGCCGCCTTCGGCGCGCCTCGCTGCCCCTTCTTGATGACGCTGAGTCGCAGGGTCGGGCGCAGCGAGCCCTCCATCGCGGTGAGCGCGACCTCGCCGTCTCCCTGTGCCATGTGGGGATCGCCGGTGAAGAACATCGCGCCGGGCACCTGCACCGGCAGGTAGAGCGTGGACCCCACGGTCAGGTCGTTGATGTCGATGTTGCCGCCGGCGTCGGTGGGCGGCACCGAGTCGACCAGCGCGGAGGTGTCCCGGGCGACGCCCATGAGCCCGAGGAACGGGTGCAGGTCGAAGCCCACCTTGACCCGACCCGGGAGCCGTCCCCGCAGCCCGTGCCTCCCCTTCTCCACCGAGGTGAAGACGCTGATGTTCCCGCCCTCGTTGAAGTAGCGGGCGAGCTCCGGCTTCCCCTCGAACTGCTCGGGGTACTCGCCCGGGAGGGCACCCTTGCCGTGCCGGTTCGAGATCACGCCGTACGGGACGCGGAGCGGCAGGTCCAGCACCTCGACCTTGAGCACGTCCCCCGGCTCGGCACCGCGTACGGCGATCGGGCCGGTGACCACGTGTGGTCCGGGTCCGTCGTGCGTCGCCCTCGCGGCGACCGCGACCGCGTCGGTCAGCACCTCGCGCTCCGGGACGCCGAAGGACTCGAAGTAGGCCCGCGGGTCCTTGCCCTGGTCCTCGAGCACCCCTTCGTGGGAGATGGTGTCGATGGTGACCACCGATCCGGAGGAGACCACGGCCACGGGCGTGCTGGTGCGGTTGGGCAGCTTGCCCCAGCAGACCTCGTCCGGACGTGCCCGGACGTAGCGTCCGCGGGTCCTCCCGGTGCCGGGCTGGAGCACCCGGACGCCGGTGGGTCGCCCTGTCGCCGCCTGCGCCTCTCCCCCGACCATGGCCGTGGATCCCACCGCGCTCGCGGCTGCCGCGCCGAGGAGCGCCCGGCGGCCGAGCCTGGCACCGATCTGTTGCGCGAGCGTGTCGAGGTCGGCGTCTGGTCGTGAGGCGTGCGGCACGGTGGCTCCTGGGGTCCGAGAGGGCAGTGCTGGCCACGCAACCAGCGCCCTGTTTCGGGCCGGGGCCCTCGGTGTTGCGCCGCGGTTAACCCGCGTCGGGCTTCCGCGCCCGGAAGGTGAACGCGTGGTCCACGCTGATCGTGACCGGGCCGAAGCCGACCGCCTGCAGCCGGGTGAGGAGCGACGCGGGGTCGATCGGGTTGTAGACGTCCCCGATGTGGAAGTCGTGGAGATCGGTGCTGGGCAGACTGTCCGAGGCGATCATCGTCCCGCCCGGCCGCAGGACACGCAGGGCCTCGGCGAACACCTGGTTCTGGAGCGCCTGCGTGGGCACGTGGTGCAGCATCGTGAAGCACCCGACGGAGTCGAACGACCCGTCCTCGAACGGCAGGTCGGTGGCGTCACCCTGGAGCACCTCGACGTTGGCGCCGGTGAACCGCTGCTGGAGCGTCACCACGGTGGCCTGCTCCAGCTCGATCGCGACCAGGTGCTCGACGCGGTGACGCAGCCACTCGGCACTGGCGCCCGGACCCGGGCCGATCTCGAGCATCCGGGGGCCGAGCTCGAGCCCGTCGGCGAGTGCGGGCAGCACGTCCTCGTGGAGGTACGCCGCCCACTCGGGGCTCGGGCAGAGTCGGGCGTGGTTCTCGTTCATGGGCACGGGCGCGACGCTAGCGCTTGGCGGCGTCCTCGACACACAGCACGGCCCAGGGCAGCGCCTCGATCCGCCCCGCCGGGATCGGCTTGCCGCAGACGTCGCAGAGGCCGTAGGTCCCGTCGTCGAGCTTCTCCATGGCTCTGACCACGTCGGCCCGGGTGACCTGGAGCTTGTCGTGCACGGCCACCTGGGCGAGCCGGTCGACCGCCATCGACGTACCTTCCCCGATCCGCTTGCCGAAGGAGATCGAGCCCTGGTCGACCGGCTTCTTCTCCATCGTCGCCATCTGCTCGTCGATCTCGGCGAGCTTGGCGTCCAGAGCGGGTCGGGGAGAGTCCATCTCCCCAGCATGGCTCACCGACCCGAGAGCAGGGCTCCGCGGTGCCGCCAGGTCCACGTCAGGATCGTGACGGAGAAGATGCCGGTGACGGCCACGATGACCGCCTCGACGACGCCCCCGGAGCCGCTGGTGAAGATGCCGTTCTCGAGGTCGTAGAGCAGGTCCATGCAGAACAGGTAGACACCCGCGCTGCCCGCGCAGAGCAACCAGAACAGCGCGCTCGGTTGACGCCTGGTCAGCGTCCACCACGCCAGCAGGCAGGCCACCCCGAGCCAGGCGTCGGCGAGCGGGAACGCGTTCTCGAACTCGTAGTAGGCGCGCGTGTCCTCGCTCGCGATCAGCGACCTGTCGGTGAACCAGATCGACCAGTAGGCGACGTCGAGCACGATGGCACCGAGGAGCAGACCCTGCACGACCCGGCGCATGCCGCGATGCTAGCCATCGGCCCGCAAACCGCGGGTCACTCGAGTGGCAGGTCCCCCGACCAGAGCGGCGAGCTCTTCGACGAGAGCAGCTCGCGCCGCTCGACCGGCGACAGCGCCTCGATCTGCTCGATCAGCTCCAGCGGGTAGCCGGCCTTCTCCTCGGCATAGGGCACGGGGACGACGGAGTGCACGACCCGGTCCTCGTAGAGGTGCATCATCGTCACCGACTGGTGCCCGTCGACCTCGGAGACGAGCCGGTCCACCGGCGCAGGGTCGGCCACGTAGCAGGTCGACGACGCCACCGAGACGGGCACGCCCGCGAAGGTCGAGTACGACGAGAAGTGGAAGTGACCGCCGAGCACTCCCCGGACGTCGGTGCCCTCGATCACCTCGGCGAGCAGGTGCTGGTCGTAGAGCTCGATCGTCTCCGCCGCCCGCATCATCGGCACCGGGATGGGCGGGTGGTGCAGCGCGACCAGGGTCCCGTGCGGTGCCGGCGTGGCCAGCTCGTCGGCGAGCCACGCCAGCTGGTCCGGCGTGAGCTCCCCGTGGTGGTAGCCCGGCACCGTGGTGTCGAGCGCGACCACCCTGAGGCCGTCGACCTCGTGGACCCGGTCCTGGGGCGTGTCGTCGCCGGCAGCCTCGCCGAACAGCTCCTTCGCGTAGGGCTCCCGCTCGTCGTGATTGCCCATCACCCACACGACCGTGGCGTCGATCGCGGCGGCGGCGGGCTCCACGATCTCGCGCAGCCGGGCGTAGGCCTTCGACTCCGCACGGTCGGCGAGGTCACCGGTGAACACGATCACCTGCGGCGGCAGCTCGAGACGGGTCAGTCGTCCGAGTGCCCGACGGAGGTTCTCCTGGGTGTCGACCTCGCCGTACATCAGCCGCTCGGCCAGCAGGTGCGGGTCGCTCACGTGGGCGACGACGTGCGACGGGAGCGGGTACTGACCCAGGGGTTTCACCCGACCAGTCTGCCGCTGTCGCGACTCCGCGCATAGTCTCGCCGGGTGCGCATCGCGACCTGGAACGTCAACTCCCTGCGGAGCCGCATCGACCGCGTCGAGGCGTTCCTGCAACGCCACGACGTCGACGTGCTCGCCGTGCAGGAGACCAAGGCGCGCGAGGACCAGCTCCCGCTGATGGGGCTGACCGTGCTGGGCTACGACATCGCCGCCGTCGGCCACGACCAGTGGAACGGGGTCGCGGTGATCAGCCGGGTCGGCATCGAGGACGTCGAGGTCGGCTTTCCCGACATGCCGACCTGGGGAGAGCCGGCCGCGGCCGAGGCGCGGGCGATCGGCGCGACCTGTGGCGGCGTACGCATCTGGTCGCTGTACGTGCCCAACGGGCGCAAGGTGGACGACCCGCACTACGTCTACAAGCTCGACTGGCTGACCCGCCTGCGCTCCGCTGCCCGGTCGATGAGCGGCGACGTCGCGCTCGTGGGCGACTGGAACATCGCTCCTCAGGACGAGGACGTCTTCGACATCGCCGCCTTCGCCAAGAGCACGCACGTCACCCCACCCGAACGGGCTGCCTTCGAAGGCTTCCTCGAGGACGGCTTCGTCGACGTCGTACGCCCGCACACGCCGGGCCCGGACGTATACACCTACTGGGACTACTACCGGCAGCGTTTCGAGCGCAATCGCGGCATGCGCATCGACTTCGTCCTCGGCAACCCGTCCTTCGCCGCCCGCGTCACCGGTGCCTCGATCGACCGCGACGAGCGCGCCGGCAAGGGTGCCAGTGACCACGCCCCGGTGATCGTCGACCTCGACTAGAGACTCCGGCGCTCCACGGCTCCGGAGCTCGTCACCACCGTCATCGGAGGGACATCCTTCGCCACGACCGCCCCGGCGCCGACGACCGACCCGTGGCCGATCGTCACACCCTGCGTGATGGTGGCCGCCGCCCCGATCCAGACGTCCGGCTCGATCACGATGGGCGCGTGCGTGAGGAAGTCGTAGCGCTCCGCGAGCGCGACCGGATGACCGGCCGTGCTGAGCGTGACTCCCGGTCCGATCATCGTGCGGTCGCCGATGCTGATGCCGCCGAGATCGAGGAAGTAGCAGCCCTGGTTGACGAAGACCTTCTCCCCGAGCTCGATCCCCAGGCCGTGGTCGCAGAAGAACGGTGGGTAGATCGTGACTGTCGCCGGGAAGGGCCGGCCCAGGATCTCGCTCAGGATCGCCTTCCTCCCGTCGAGGTCGCCGAACGGGAGCAGGTTCAGGCGTGACGTCAGCTCCATGACCACCTGCACCCGCTCGGCGAACCTCCGCGACTCGGGGGTGTGGGTCCTCATGCGTCGTTCCTCCAGCATGGCCCGATGCTGGCACGGGGGCCCGACGAAACCCGTGAGGAAGTTACCCACAGATTCGCGCAGCCTCTTGATTCGAACACTCTTGCGTCAGAGAATTGATCCATGGCCACCGCACTCCTCGACCCCCGACCCGGCACCGGGGTCGACCCTGTCGCGGAGCTGCACGCTCTGATCGACCGGCTGCACGCGGTGCCGGTCCGCGCGACGGCTCACGCCCACCAGGTGGCGGAGATCGACCGGGCGATCCACCGACTCACCGCGCTCAAGCTCAAGGTCCTCGCCTCTGCCGACAAGGCCCGGGTCGCCGCCGACGCGGGGTTCACCGACACCCACGCCTGGGCGGCCCGGCAGACCCACATGTCCCGGGCGAGTGCTGCCAGGGACGTAGCGCTGGCCACCAGGCTCGAGACCGGTCACGACGCCACCGCAGCCGCACTCGACCAGGGACTGCTCTCACCCGCGCACGTGGCCGTGATCCTCCGGGCGACCGAGCAGCTGCCTGCGGGGTGCAGTGAGTCCCAGCGCGGTGAGGTGGAAGCCTCCCTGGTGGAGAAAGCCCGACGCTTCGACCCCGACCAGCTTCGCCGCGTCGCCAGGCGCGCGATCGAGACGATCGAGCCCGACCAAGCCGTCGTGGACGCCCACGAGAATCAGCTGGTCGCCACCGAGGAGGAGATCGCCCGGTCCCGATGCTCGTTGAGCCTGCACGAGAACACCGACGGCACCACCACCGGACACTTCACCGTCCCGAGGACCGCGGCTGCGTTCCTGCGCAAGATCCTCGACTCGATGACCGCACCCAGACGGATGCGCGAGGACGGCGCGGGCTTCGACTGGAGGCACCGCCGCGGACTCGCCTTCGCCCAGCTCCTCGAGCACCTGCCCACCGAGCACCTGCACACCAGGACCGCCGCCACCGTGGTCGTCACCATCGACCACGCCGTGCTCACCGGGGCCCTCAAGACCGCCCACCTCGACACCGGCGAGACCATCTCCGCCGGCGAAGCCCGACGGATCGCGTGCGGCGCCGGGATCCTCCCCGCCGTCCTCGGCGGCCGGTCGGTCGCCCTCGACCTCGGCCGCGAGTCCCGCCTCTTCTCCGAGACACAGCGGATCGCCGTCGGGCTACGACACGACACCTGTGCCGCCGACGGCTGCCAACGCGCCTACGCCTGGTGCGAGCTCCACCACCGAGAACCCTGGTCCCACGGCGGACGCACTGACCTACAACAGGCCGTGCCGCTGTGCCACTGGCACCACCAACGCATCCACGACCACGCCTACCACCACACCCGCCCGCCCGACGGGACCATCCGGTTCCACCGAAGAACATGAGGTCCCCGAAC
>CAWCPT010000005.1:0-13033 GCA_963797525.1 uncultured Actinomycetota bacterium | reverse complement strand
CACCATGGCCGCGCTGTTGGCCTTCGGCAAGGGACGCGAGCACTCCTGAGCACGCCCGCTGCCACGAGCCCCGGGCGCCGTCGAGTCGGCGTGATGGGTGGCACCTTCGACCCGATCCACCACGGCCACCTCGTCGCTGCCAGCGAGGTGCAGGCGTGGTTCGACCTCGACGAGGTCGTCTTCGTGCCCACCGGCCAGCCCTGGCAGAAGAGCGACCGCGTCGTCTCGCCCGCCGAGCACCGCTACCTCATGACCGTGATCGCGACGGCCTCCAACCCGCGCTTCACGGTGTCCCGGGTGGACATCGATCGCGGCGGACCGACGTACACCATCGACACCCTGCGCGACCTGTCCGAGCAGTTCCCCGACGCTGACCTGTACTTCATCACCGGCGCCGACGCCCTCGCGGAGATCTTCACCTGGCGCGACGCGGGGGAGCTCTTCGAGCTCGCCCGGTTCGTCGGGTGCACGCGGCCGGGATACGAGATGAACCCGACAACGATCGCGGCGATACCGGGCGACCGGGTCACGATCCTGGAGATCCCTGCCCTGGCGATCTCCTCCTCGGACTGCCGCGACCGGCGGCTCAAGGGGGAACCGGTCTGGTACCTCGTGCCGGACGGCGTCGTGCAGTACATCGCCAAGCACGACCTCTACACCGCTGAGGACCACTCATGACAGCCACCGAGCACGCGATCGAGCTGGTGCACACGGCCGCCCGCGCGGCCTCCGACAAGCTCGCCGAGAACATCCTGGCCTTCGACGTCAGCGAGCAGCTGGTGATCACCGATGCTTTCCTGCTCTGCTCCGCGAGCAACGAGCGCCAGGTGCGCTCCGTCGTCGACGAGATCGAGGACAAGCTCCGCGAGATCGGCGCCAAGCCGGTGCGGCGCGAGGGCGAACGCGACGGCCGGTGGGTGCTGATCGACTACGCCGAGATCGTGGTGCACGTCCAGCACACGGAGGAACGCGAGTTCTACGCCCTCGAGCGCCTCTGGCGCGACTGCCCGGTGATCGCCCTGCCCGCGGACGTGGGCTCGGGCCGTGGTCGCTGAGCCCCCCGCCCCACCCGGCCGGGGTCGCAGGCTCCTCCTGGTCCGGCACGGGCGCACCGCCTGGAACGCCGAGGGTCGTGCCCAGGGGCATGCCGACGTGAGCCTGGACGACACCGGGCGCCGGGAGGCCGAGGCGATGGCCGGGGTCCTCGCGGAGCGCGAGCCTGCCCTCCTCGTGAGCAGCGACCTCGCCCGGGCCCGTGAGACGGCGGCGTTCCTGGAGAAGGCGACCGGGCTCACCGCAGTGGAGGACGCGCGCCTGCGGGAGTACGACCTGGGGGAGCGCACCGGCCTGACCCGGGAGGAGTTCGGTGCCCGGCTCGGCGACGACGTCGAGGGCTGGTCCGACCCGCACGGCCACATCGTGGTGCCGGGTGCCGAGACCCACGAGGACGTGGCCGCCAGGCTCGTGCCCGCCCTTCGTGAGGTGCTGGACTCGTTGGGACCGGACGAGACCGCCGTGGTGGTGCTGCACGGAGCCGCCCTCAGGGTCGGGCTCGTCGGCCTGCTGGGCTGGCCGATCGAGACCGCGGAGGCCATCGAGTCGATGCACAACTGCGCCTGGGCCGAGCTGACCGACCAGGAGGCGGGACGGCTCCGCCTCTCGACGTACAACACCCGCGTCGGCAGCTGACCCCGATTCGCTTAGCGGGTCGGTCGTTGGCTAAGATTCCCGGCGTTGCCCAGCGCGATCCGGGCGGCGACGGGGCTGTGGCGCAGTTGGTAGCGCACCTGCATGGCATGCAGGGGGTCAGGGGTTCGAATCCCCTCAGCTCCACCCGGTACTTCCCTTCCAGACACCACGCGCGGCCCGGGCGCAGTCGGTAGCGGCTGCGTCCTGATCTGGGCATGGCATGCAGGGGGTCAGGGGTTCGAATCCCCTCAGCTCCACCCGGTACTTCCCTTCCAGTCACCACGCGCGGCCCGGGCGCAGTCGGTAGCGGCTGCGTCCTGATCTGGGCATGGCATGCAGGGGTGCTCTGTCAGCCCGTGGTCGGCGCCGGGGCGAACCTGTCCTCCAGGACACCGTGACGCAGTCCCCGGTCGCTGACGGTGAGCGCGTCCTTCCCGAGCTTGCCGAGCACGGTCCGCACGACGCAGGCCCCCGCGAGGATGATGTCGGCGCGCTGTGGCTGGAGGCCGACGACCTGACGACGCCCTTCGAGGTCGAGCCTGCAGTAGAGCGCGATCTGCCGGTCGATCTCCGACCGGTCGAGGACGGTCCCCTGGACGACGTCCGCGTCGTACTGAGCCAGGCCGTGCTTGACCGCGGCGAGGTTCGTGACCGCCCCGCCCATCGCGACGAGCACGTCGGGCGTGGGTCGGCCGTCGAGACGGACGAGGTCCTGGTCGAGAGCCGCGAGGGCCTCGTCCAGCGTCTCCGCGGTGACGACGTGGTCGAGGCCGTAACGCTCGGTGTAGCGGACGGCACCCACGTTGACGCTGAACCGCTCCTCGACCCGGTCGCCTGACCCGAAGGTGAACTGTGAGCTGCCTCCACCCGTGTCGAAGACCACGCGCGACCCCGCGACCGGCCCGATGCCCGCCATCGCCGCGAGGTAGGCGAGGTGCCCCTCCTGCTCCCCGGAGATGATCTCCAGGAGCAGACCGGACCGGGTCTGCACGGCCGCGAGGAACTCCTCGCTGTTCGGCGCCATCCGCAGGCCGGCCGTGCCCACGCCCGCGATGGCGGCAACGCGATGCCTCCTGGCCTCCTCGGCCATGTCGGCGATGGCCTCGACCGTCCGCTGCATCGGCTCCGGGTTGAGCCGCCCGGTCTCCTGCAGCCCGTCGCCGAGTCGAGTCGGCGTGGCCCGGTCGACGATCTTTCGCCAGCCACCGTCCGGATGCCGCTCGCCGATGTGGAACTTCACCGAGTTCGTCCCGACGTCCACGACGGCGAACCGCTCGGTGCCGAACCTGACGAGCGCCTTGAGCCCGCGCACGAAGCTCACGTTCGGGCGCGACGCCAGGCCGACCTCGCGGACGGTCGCAATCACCCGGCTCGCGTCCTCGGACTCGATCGCGATCGTGTGCGTGGTTGCGTGACTCGTGCCGACCTCGGTCAGCTCCGCCATGCAGCCGTTGAGCGTGAACCGTTCCCGCCTCTTGTGCACCTCCACCGCGAGCAGGTCCGGGGAAGGACCGACCATCTCGTCGAGGAAGGCGCGCAGCGTGTAGTCCGGGAGGGAGAGGGGTGACGGCGCTTCCACCCCCAGAGCCAGGAGCACGCTGGCAACCTCGTCCACGGACAGGGGGAAGCCGGTCTTCATCACCGGAACCCACTGCTCGAGCCCGTCGGCGTCCACCTCCACGAGATGCTTCACGTCCATCAGCTCGTCGCGGACCTTGACGGCGTCGGTCCCGCGCGCCGAGAGCACGTAGAGCTCGTCACTCTCCTGCACCACGTCGGGAGCTGCCGGGCAGAAGGCAGAGCCGACGGCTCGCAGGTCCGCGCCGAAGCCACGCCATTCCCAGCGGGGGACGATTGCGGACACGGTTCCACCTTCATCGGTGTGGACGTCAACCTGATCCTAGTCCTGGAACGGCACCCCCGGCACACCCTCGCGTCGACCCCCACCGCCGGGCCGGCACGTCAGCGCGGGATGGCCTTGTGGGTGCTGTCGCACCAGGGCTTGCGGCTGGACTTGCCGCAGCCGCAGACGGCCACGACGGGGCGGGTGACCTCGTGCTCGGTGCCCTCCTCGTCGAGGACGACATCGGCGCCCCGGACCAGGAGAGGGCCGTCCGCGCACACCCGCACGCGCACCGGGTTGCTCGCCGGGCCGCTCACGAGGCGGCGTCCATCCGCGCCGTCCAGCGGTGTAGCAGCTCGCGTCCGGCGAGGCCCTCGAGGTGCAGGCAGCTGGCGGCGCCGAAGAGTACGTCGGGACGCATGGACGGCTGCTCGCTCACCAGGGTGCCGCAGACGTCACCCAGCGCGACCTGCTCGTGGACGGCGTCTGCCTCCACGTGCTCGTGGAAGTAGGCCGACACCGCAGAGGGGAGCCCGAGCCGTTCGATCCCCGAAGCGATCTTGCGCGACGGGACCGAGCTGGTCGCCTCGAACGTGGCGAAGTGGCCCATCGCTGCAGCGAGCAGTCGCCGGTTGAGAGCGAACAGCGAGGCCACGTTGGCGTTGGCCAGCGTGAGCGCCGAGACGTCGTCGACGTAGGCGCCGTAGGTGGGGTCGAGACCGGCGGCTGTGAGTGCCTCGGCGTACAGCGCCTGGTGGAGGTGCGGCGGACGGCCCGCACCGAACTCGTCGTAGAGCAGCTCGGCCAGGGCGACCTTGGCCCGTCCGGTGAGGCGGGGCAGCACGAAGGCCTGCGGGTCGGACTCCTTGAGCTGCTGCAGGCTCTTCTCGCGCAGGAAGTCGAGCATCTGCTCCAGCGATGCCTCACGCTGCAGGAACGTCGCGACGGAGGGGCTGTCGTCGGCCCCCACCAGGGCGACGACCTGGGCCTCGACGTTCGGGTGGTCCCGCTCGTCCGCGCACACCTTCAGTGCCGGCTCGACGGCCGCGCGAAGCTCCCGCTCGAAGCCCAGCTCGAGCCTCTGACGGAGCGCGAGCAGGCCGGGGTCCCACTCCAGGTCAGCGGGCACTCCGTCGAAGCCGCGGTAGTGGAGCTCGTAGAGGACCCAGAGGGCGAGCTGTGCGTCGTCGTCCCGGAGGATGCCGTCTCCGGTCAGCGGGTCGGGCCCGGGGACCTCGGGCGGGTCGTCCGCAGTCGTGAGCACCTGGATCACGTGCCTGCTGATCGGGCCGCGTTCGCACGGCAGCTGCATCGGTGAGACCTCCATGGTGGGCGCTGAGGTCTACGTACCCACCGCACCGAGACTGGCACGCCGCACGGACGTGATCCAGGCCTCAGGTGCGGTACTGAACGGTGATCGGGCACTCGAACGGCCCCCGAGCCTGGATCCCGACGTTGTTCAGATAGCTGACCACGATGCCGTAGGACTCGAACAGCCCCACCTCGGCGTAGGGCACGCCGTGGTCGGCGCAGTACTGCTTCACGGTCGGCTGCACCAGCTTGAGGTTGGGCCGGGCCATGCTGGGGAAGAGGTGGTGCTCGATCTGGTAGTTCAGGCCGCCCATGGCGAAGTCGACCACGGCTCCGCCGCGGACGTTGCGTGACATCAGCACCTGTCGCTGGAAGAAGTCGATCCGCGAGCTCGCTGGCACGATCGGCATGCCCTTGTGGCTCGGCGCGAACGACCCGCCGAGGCGGAGCCCGAACACGGCCATCTGCACGAAGAAGAAGGCCACGGCCTTGCCGGGAGGCAACAGCAGCAGCAGCGCGACGACGTACGCCGAGAGCCGCGTGACGACGAGGGAGAGCTCGAGCCGGCGGTAGGGCACGTTGCCCGCACGCATCAGCCCGCGCACGCTCTCGGAGTGCAGGTTCAGCCCCTCGAGGGTGAGCAGCGGGAAGAACAACCAACCCTGGCGCTTGACGAACCAGCCGGCGAAGCCCGTGGTCCGGCTCTCCACGATGTCGCGGGTGAACGCGATCGCCCCGGGGGCGATGTCGGGGTCGTGTCCTTCCCGGTTGGGGGCCGCGTGGTGCCGGTTGTGCTTGTCGCGCCACCAGGCGTAGCTGAGGCCGGCGAAGACACCCGCCAGGATCCGGGCGGTCCAGGCGTTCCAGGTGGGGGAGCGGAACATCTGCTGATGGGCGGCGTCGTGGCCCAGGAAGCCGAACTGCGTGACGACCACGCCGAAGAGCGCGGCCACGGCGAGCTGCCACCAGGAGTTGCCGACGAGCACGACGCCCACCCATACCAGCACGAAGGCGGCAACGCTCAGCACGATCTGCGTCCAGTACCAGACGTAGCGACGTTCCATCAGCCCGCTCTGCCGGATCGTCCGGGCCAGGTCGGTGTAGAGGCTCTGGTCCCGCGGCAGCCGCATCGTGACGGCGCGTGGCGGTTCCGCGGCAGGCTCAGGTGAAGGTGCCAGCATGAGAGAAGCCCCGATCTGGTGCGGCTCGAAGGTGCGGAGGTCGTTGAGTGCGTGCGCCCTGAACTGCCGGGGTCTGGGGCAACTCCGTTTCAGTCAACCATCTGCGCATCCCGGCGCCTATGGGGCTAACCGGTCGCTGGACCGTCGGGCGGCGTCAGGGCTCGAAGCGGTAGCCCATGCCCGGCTCGTTGAGCAGGTGGACCGGCCGCGCCGGGTCCGGCTCGAGCTTGCGGCGCAGCTGGCCCATGTAGAGGCGCAGGTTGCCCTGTGCGTTCTCGTAGCCGGGTCCCCAGACCTCGGCGAGAAGCTGGCGCTGGCTGAGCAGCCGGCCCGGGTGACGCACCAGCACCTCGAGCAGGTGCCACTCCGTGGGGGTCAGGCGCACCTCGGTGCCGTCGCGGACGACCTTCCGCGCGGCCAGGTCGATGGTCACGCGGTCGAAGGTGACCTCCGGGAGGTCCTCCTCGAGGTGACCGGCGCGCCGCACCATCGCGCGCATCCGGGCCAGCAACTCGTCCATCCCGAACGGCTTGGTGACGTAGTCGTCGGCGCCGGCGTCGAGGGCCTGCACCTTGTCGGTGCTGTCGGTGCGCCCCGAGAGCACCAGGACCGGCACGCTCGTCCATCCGCGCAGACCGGCGATGACCTCGGTGCCCTCGAGGTCCGGCAGGCCGAGGTCGAGCACGACCAGGTCGGGGAGGTGAGCCACAGCAGAGGCGAGTGCGTCGGCGCCGGTGCGTGCCGTTGCCACGTCGTACCCCCGGGCGCGGAGGTTGATCGCGAGCGCACGCAGGATCTGCGGCTCGTCGTCGACGACCAGGACGCGGGTCACGGCCGGCCACCTTCGGCACGTTCGCGCAGGCCGGGTTGTGGGGCGGTGCTGCGCGAGGCGAGGGACCGGAGCGAGAGCACCATGGTGACCCCGCCGCCCGGGGTGTCCTCGGGCGTCAGCGTGCCTCCCATCGCTTCGGCGAAGCCGCGGGACAGGGCGAGACCGAGTCCGACCCCCGTCGTGTTGTCCGTGTCGCCGAGGCGCTGGAACGGCAGGAACACCTGCTCGCGCTGGTCGACGGGGATGCCGGGTCCACGGTCGGCGACGCGGACCTCGACGGTGTCGCCCGCGGCCGTCGCCGACAGTCGCGGGGGATCACCGGGTGCGGAGAACCGGAGGGCGTTGGCCACCAGGTTGGCCAGCACCCGCTCCAGCAGCCCGGGGTCGGCCTCGACGTCCGGGACGTCCCGGGGCAGGTCCAGCAGCACCTGCGCTGCGTCGTCGCCGACGTCGTCGAGGGCGCGGGACACGACCTCCTCGAGGGCGACCGGGCGGAGCACGGCGGCCACCGCTCCGGCCTGCAGCCGGCTCATGTCCAGCAGGTTCTCGATCAGCGCCGTGAGCCGGTCGAGAGACTCGTCCGCGGTCGCCAGCAGCTCGTCCCGGTCGGCCTCGACCAGGTCGAGGTCGACGCTGCGCAACGTGGACACGGCCGCCTTGGCCGCGGCGAGCGGGGTGCGCAGGTCGTGGCCCACCGCTGCGAGGAGCGCCGTACGCGTGCGATCGACCTGGGCCAGTGCCTGGGCCGCCGCGGCCGCCCGCGCCGCCTCGTGCGTACGACGGGCCGCCAGGTCGACCGCCGAGCTGACCAGCACCGCGACCGCCACGAAGACGACCAGGGTCACCACGTTGTTCGGGTCGGTGACACCCAGCGTGTGCAGCGGCGGGGTGAAGAACCAGTTGAGCAGCATCGAGCCGACGACTGCCGAGACCACGGCCGGACCGAGGCCGCCGACCAGCGCGACGACCACGCTCACCAGCAGGAACACGAGCACGTCGCTGCTGAGGTTCAGGCCCCCGCGTGCTGGCACCAGCACGACCGTCGAGAGCGCCGGGAGGAGCAGGGACAGCACGTAGCCGGACAGCAGGCGGCGACCACCGAGGGCTGTGCCGCGCGCGCTCTTCACCAGACCAGTCTGTCCCAGCGCCCCGGTCGCAGGAGCGAGCACGCGATCGCCAGCACGACGAGGGCGGCCAGTCGCTCGAGGTCCGGGGCCGCAACGGTCAGCTGCCCCAGCGTGTGGTGCAGGAAGCCGGTCCAGATCGCCCAGGCGGCGACGGCGATGCCGATGCGCCAGGTGACGCCGAGGCGTCGGGCCCCCAGCGCCGTCGTGAGCGCGATCAGTCCGAAGGACGTCGGGCCGGCCATCCCGGTCGCCGCGGCAACCAGGGCAGCGGCGACGAGGCCCGCGTGGGCCAGCCCGTAGCGCAGCCCGTCCTCGTCGCGCATCCGGGACCGGCGCGGGAGGACAACGGCCCTGGCAGTCCCGACCGGGCGTGTCTGCGTGGTGCTCACGGATCCATCACACCTCGCGACCGGCCGAAAACCCGGGCACCTGACACGATCCAGTCACCCGTGTCGGCCGCGTCACACGGCCGTCAGGATCGTGTTAGGACCGGCAGATCGGGTGCTCCCGCGGTGTTGCATGCAGATGTGACCAGCACGATGACAACCCCTGCCACTGACCAGGCCGGCGCCGTCCGGCACTGGCTGATGCACCAGTCCGACGCAGACACTCCCGCCCGCAGCCACCAGGGAAAGTCGTGGTGGCAGGTGATGTGCCTGACCGGCGTCGACTACTTCTCGACGCTGGGCTACCAGCCGGGCATCGCCGCGTTGGCCGCCGGCCTGCTCTCCCCGATCGCGACCCTGGTGCTCGTCGCCGTCACCCTGCTGGGCGCCCTGCCCGTCTACCGGCGTGTCGCCGACGAGAGCCCGCACGGACAGGGATCGATCGCGATGCTGGAGCGGCTGCTGCCCTTCTGGCGCGGCAAGATCTTCGTGCTGGTGCTGCTCGGCTTCGCGATGACGGACTTCGTGATCACGATGACGCTCTCCGCAGCCGACGCGGCGGCTCACGTCACCGAGAACCCCTACGTCCCGTCGTTCCTCCACGGCCAGGAGCTCTGGATCACCCTGGCCCTGCTCGCCCTGCTCGGGGCGGTGTTCCTCCGCGGGTTCGGCGAGGCGATCGGAGTCGCCGTCGTCCTCGTGGCGACATACCTCGCGCTCAACGTGGTGGTGCTCTCGGTCTCGCTGTGGCACGTCGCGACCCACCCGTCCGTCGTACCCGACTGGGGAGCGGCGTTGACCACGGCGCACGGCAGTCCCGTGATGATGGTCGCGGTCGCCCTGATGGTCTTCCCGCAGCTGGCCCTCGGGCTGTCGGGCTTCGAGACCGGTGTGGCCGTGATGCCGCACGTGAGCGGTGACCCGAGCGACACCGAGGAACGACCGGTCGGTCGCGTCCGCGGCACCAAGAAGCTGCTCACCTGGGCGGCGGTGCTGATGAGCGTCTTCCTGGTGGCCAGCTCCTTCGCCACCACCCTGCTGATCCCGGCACCGGAGTTCCAGCCCGGTGGGTCGGCCAACGGGCGCGCGCTCGCCTTCCTCGCCCACGACTACCTCGGCAACGGCTTCGGCACGGTGTACGACGTCTCGACGATCGCGATCCTCTGGTTCGCGGGTGCCTCCGCGATGGCCGGGCTGCTGAACCTGCTGCCGCGCTACCTGCCGCGCTACGGGATGGCGCCCGAGTGGGCCGGAGCCGTGCGTCCGCTCGTGCTCGTGCTCACCGGCGCGGCGTTCCTGATCACCTGGATCTTCGACGCCGACGTCGACGCCCAGGGTGGCGCCTACGCGACCGGCGTGCTCGTACTGATCACCAGCGCTGCCGTGGCCGTGACCCTGGCTGCTCGTCGGGCCGGCCAGCGCAAGCTCACGCTCGCCTTCGGTCTGATCACTGCCGTGTTCGTCTACACCACGATCGACAACGTGCTCGAGCGGCCGGACGGCGTGAAGATCGGCGCGTGCTTCATCCTCGCGATCATCGTGGTCTCGCTGGTCTCTCGACTCGGCAGGTCCTTCGAGCTGCGGGTGACCGACGTGCACCTCGACGAGACGGCACAGAGGTTCGTCCGTGACTGCGCCCGGCGCACCATCCGTCTGGTGGCCAACGAGGCCGACGACCGCAGCATGGAGGAGTACGCCGACAAGGAGCGCCAGATCCGCCTCGACCACGACCTCCCACCCGACGCAGACCTGGTCTTCGTGGAGGTGACGGTGATCGACCCCTCGGACTTCGAGACCAGGCAGGACGTGCACGGCGCCGTGCTGCACGGTCGCTACCGGGTGCTGACCCTGGAGTCGTCGTCGGTCGCGAACGCGTTGGCCGCCCTGCTGCTCGAGGTGCGTGACCTGACCGGCGTGACGCCGCACGTCTACCTGGAGTGGACCGAGGGCAGTCCGCTGCGGAACTTCTGGAGGTTCCTGCTGCTCGGCCTGGGCGAGGTCGCTCCGACGACTCGGGAGGTGCTCCGGCGCGCCGAGCCGGACCGCACGAGGCGCCCCCACGTGCACGTGGGGTGAGGCGGCTCAGGGCGGGTTGGTCCCCAGGCCGCCGGCACGTCCCAGTGCGATCGCCTCGTCACGGGAGCTGACCCCGAGCTTCCCGAGGATGTCCGAGACGCGGTTGCGGATGGTCTTGGGCGCCAGGTAGAGGCGCGCGGCCACCTGGGAGGTGGGCAGCCCCCTGACCATCAGCTCCAGGATCTCCAGCTCCCGTGCGTCGAGCACCGCGAGCGCGTCCAGCCTGGGTGCCGACGCCGCCGCGGCGACGACCACGGCGCTGGCTCCGCGTCCGACCACGAGCGCACCACTCGCGGCAGAGTGCACCGCCGCGAGGAAGTCCTCGGGGTCCGCGTCCTTGAGCAGGTAGCCGTCGAGCCCGCTCGCGAGACTCCGGATGACGGTGGCCTCGTCGGCGCTCATGGTGAGGATGAGCACGCGGAGGTCGGGCCATCGTCGCTTCAGGTCGATCCCGAGCGAGATGCCGTCGCCGTCGGGGAGCTGCAGGTCGAGCACGGCCACGGCCGGGGTGGGGTCCGGGTCGAGCGCGCGTGCCTCCGCGACCGAACCCGCCGTACCGACGAGCGAGAGCTGGGGGTCCGACCCCACGAGCGCGGCCAGTCCGGTCAGCACGACGGGGTGGTCGTCGACCACCAGCACACCGATCACGAGGCGTCCCTCCCGCTGGGCAGCTCCAGGTGCAGCTGCGTCCCACGCGGCTGCAGCGGCCCGACTCGGAGGAGTCCGCCGAGGGCTTGCGCTCGCTGCGTGAGGGAGGAGAGCCCGACGCCGGGCACGACAGGTCCGCCCACGCCGTCGTCGACCACGTCGACGACGACGCACCGCTGCGGGCAGCGGACGGTGACGTCGATGCACGAGGCCTGGGAGTGTCGGAGCGAGTTGGTGATCCCCTCGGCGACCGACCGGTAGACCGCGACCTGCACCACCTCGGGGAGTACGCCGCCCAACGCGACCTCGAGCGAGACCCGTGGCCCTCCGGCGACACCCTGGAAGGACCGCACCAGCTCTTCGAGCGCGGATCCGAGGTCGGTGTCGTCGAGCACCGACGGAGTGATGCCGGCGACGATCCGCCGCAGGTCCGTCCGGCTGCGGGCCAGGTCTGCGGCGAGGTCGACGAGCAGCTCGTCGTGGTCCGGGGCGGGAGTCGTCCGCAGGGCGGCCTGGACCCGCATGCTCATCCCGGCGAGGACCGGGCCCAGCTCGTCGTGCAGGTCGCCGAGGATGCGCCGGCGCTCGGCGTCGCGTTCGCGCGCCACATCCCGGCGTGCGTGCTCGGTCTCGACCGCGAGGCCGACGGCTCGGGCGACGAGCGCGACCGTGGGCAGCAGCTGCGCGACGACCCGTTGCTGGCGCAGCTCGGGTCCTTCCCGGTCCGGCGCCTCGACCAGCAGGGCGCCGACCTGGTCGCCGCCGACGACCAGGGGATGGACGACCCAGCTGCCGGGAACGTCCGGCGTCCCCTCGCCCAGGACGATCAGCGCCGAGGCACTGCCACTCGCCGTCGCCACCATGCGCGCTGCCTTGTCGAGCAGGTCCCTGGGCTCGGTCTGCGCGTGCAGGTCGGCCGTGATCAGCGCGACGTCCGACGGAGAGATGGTGCCGTTGCCGTAGCGCCGGGCCAGCACCGAGCGGCGTACCCACAGAGCGGCCGGCGTTGCCATCGCCAGCGTGAGCAGCCCACTGAACAGCGCCGAGGCCCGTGGAGAGGGAAGGTCCGTCCAGCCGGCGCCCACCCGGACCAGCCCCGCCACCAGGCCCGAGGCACCCAGCGCCAGGAGCACCACGCCCGCGTCGAGGAGGTGCTCGTCGAGGGGACGGAAGTCGTCCAGGAACAGGAGTCGCGCCGTCGCCATCGCGCACAGCCAGAGGGCTGCACAGGCGACGTAGTCCGCAGCTCCCGGGAACAGCAGCCACCCGATGGCGAGGACGACCCCGGCCGCGGCGAGAGCGACGAGCAGCCAGCAGGTCCGGCGCCGCGTCGTACGAGGCTCACGCGCGGCCACTCGTGCAGTGCTGGCCCAGAAGGCCGAGCAGCCCAGCGCTACGAGAAGCCACCCGGCGTACACGAGCGTGCCCGGGGTCGAACCCCAGGTGCCGACGAGCACGAGGAGCGCGCCGAGTCCGGAGAGCACCAGGGTCCCGGCTGCCCACGGTCGGTCGGTCCTGACGGGGAAGGCCCAGGGGATGGCGAAGGCGACGGTCACCACCTGGAGACCGCCCAGCTCGGTCACGGCCTGCGTGAGGTCCGGTGAGGACAGCGCCGGCCCGGATCGCACGGCTGCCCAGAGGAGATCGACCGCCGGGACGAGCGAGAGGGCGACGAGCACGCGGCCCGTTCGCCACCGAGGTCGCAGGTCCAGCACGACGCCGCCGGCCAGGGCGAACAGGGGCCACCCGAGCAGGAGCATCACCGGCGAGGGTGAGCCCGACAGCGTCTGTGTGGCTGCCACCAGACCTGCACTCAGTACGAAGCAGCCGGCAGCCACCACCACCTCGACGGGGACGCCGGGTGGACGAGGGGGATCCTCTGCCCATGAGCTGGCCACACTCGACAGCATGCGACATCGGTCAGGTGTGCGGAAGGCAGT
>CAWCPT010000004.1:0-21138 GCA_963797525.1 uncultured Actinomycetota bacterium | reverse complement strand
AGGCCGCTGCTCGAAGACGCAACCGTAGCGACCCCTGCCAGGTCTGCCAGCACGCATGGATCCTGGTCGGCGTGGAGGACGCGGGGAGAGGGTTGGTGCGAGTGAGCACCTGCTCGAGCTGCGAGGCCGTCCTGCGAGAGTGGGTTGCCGGCACCGCTCAGTAGCCGAGCACCTCGCGCAGCTTCGGGCCGAACGCCGCGGGGTCCCCGCGCTGGCCGTACTCCCCGCCGAGGAAGCCCCCGTGGTTGCTCGGGAACACCGAGAGCTCCTGGCCGAGTCGGTCGGCCACGACGGCGGCGGCCCGGCCGGTCATCTGGTTCGCCGACTCCACTCCTGCAGCGAGCACGACACGGGTGGAGCCGGCGATGATCGCGTCGAAGTCGGGCTGGTAGGTCGTGGAGGTGCCCATGTTCTGCCCGAGCAGCGGGTCGTCCCTGCGGCCGTCGTCCTCGGTCGGCAGGCCGAAGCTCGCCGGGTCCGGCTCCGGCTGGTCGAGGTAGTCCGCGGGCAGCTGTCCCTCGAACATCACGAGCTGGATGAACTTCGCCATCGCCGGCCCCGTCCCTCGGCTCAGGTAGGTCTCGTGGATGTCCTGCGCGACGTCCGCGAGCACCTTCCGGTCGGGGAGCAGGTCGGAGAGCGGGGGCTCGTGCGCGACGAGCGTGCGCACCTGCTCCGGATGCCGCTCGAGCAGGGCCAGCGCGTTGACGGCACCTCCGCTGCTGGCGAACAGGTCGACCGGACCGGCGCCGAGCTCCTCGATCAGCCGGTGCAGGTCGTCGGCGTGGTCGGCAGGCGACGACTCCTGCGCGCCGTCCGTCCGCACGCTGCGCTCGACTCCTCGGGGGTCGTAGGTCACCACCGGGCGTTCGGTGAAGTACGTCGCCAGCGTCGTGAACCCGGTGGCACCCATCGGTGAACCGATCAGCAGCAGGGCGGTCTCCCCGGAGTGCAGGTCACCCCGGACGTCGTACACCAGGTGGACGCCGGGCACGTCCAGGGTGCGGCTCTCGATGGTCGTGTTCATCGTTGCTCCGTTCGTGGGTCGGGTCGACGTAACAGACTGGAGTCCGTCCACCAATTCATCGCTGCTCACCCGGATCCGCACGGGGTCTTCACTGCGGTGGGTCGTGCGGTGCACAGTGGTGCGGAGGACCACCCGAGGACCGGCACACGAGGAGAGCCGATGACTGTCGAGCTGAACCACACCATCGTGCACGTGAAGGACAGGTGGGCTGCCTCACGCGAGGTCGGCCACGTGCTCGGGCTCCCGGAGGCGACGGCCTACGGTCCGTTCGCCGAGCTGAAGCTGGACAACGGCGCGAGCCTGGACTTCATGGACAGCGAGGACCGCATCCACGGCCAGCACTACGCCTTCCTGGTGGGGGAGGAGGACTTCGACGACGTCCTCGGTCGCCTGCACGACGACGGCCGCGAGTGGTGGGCCGACCCCCACAAGCAGCAGCCGGGAGAGATCAACCACGCGGACGGTGGCCGTGGTCTCTACTGGGAAGGGCCCGACGGCCACTGGTTGGAGATCATCACCCGTCCCTACGGCAGCGGCGGCTGATCTCTCGGTCGTGACGCGGGTCAGTGAGCCGCGTCGGCGCGGCCCGGAGTCTCGACGTACCAGACCTCGTGGATGTTCCGGCGCATCATGGCCCGCTGCGCGGCCTGGATCACGATGCCGCCGACGGCCAGCACCAGCAGGAGCAAGGTCCAGCCGAAGCTGTTCGAGACGGTGTCGGCGAAGTCGCCTCGGCTGAAGTCCGCGGAGTTCAGCGAGCCCACCAGCAGCATCAGGCCGCCGGTCACCCCGACCGCACCAGCCAGGGCGCCGACGATCACGAGCACGATCATCGGCATGTTCCCGACGACGGACACGACACCGAGCACGAGGCCGATGACGAGGCCCACCAGGACCGCCACCCAGTTCCAGATTCCCAGGGCGAGGACGATCCCTGAACCGATCGCGAAGCCGGCCGCTCCCATGGCGATGACGATGGCGACGTAGTAGTAGAGGTAGGCCAGGACCGCGAAGACCACCGCGAAGACCAGGCCGAGCACCCAGCCGAGCACGCTGCTGAGGAAGGTCTCGTCGGCGACGCTGGCGACGATGCCGGCGCCGAAGGCGAACCCGGCGAAGAACCCCCAGATGGGGATCACGAGTCGCAGCACGAACTGTCCTGCGACGAGCATGGCGCCCCCGGCGATGATCGCGAGGAGGCCCAGAATGATGTCGGCCATGACTGCAATGTAGGGCTCTGAGGGCCGCTGACCTGGGACGACACGTGATCCGGCGGGTCGGTCTGGCAGCTCTGTCCCTGTATGTCCGCCTGTGGGCGCTGAGGACCTATGACCCAGTTGGGCCCTTCACGATGACCGTCTGGTTTGCAAGCATCGCAGCATGAAGCGCTTGGTGGTCTGCTGCGACGGGACGTGGAACAAGCCGGACAACGAAACCATCACCAACGTCGAGAAGATCGCGCGCACGGTGCAGAGCGACCCGCGAGCGACCGGGGGTGCCTACCAGCTCGTGTACTACGTCAGCGGGGTCGGCGCCGGGAGCTACGCGGCCGACCGGGTCCTCGGGGGCGCGTTCGGGTTCGGGCTGGTCCACAACGTGATCGCGAGCTACCGGTTCCTCGCCCAGAACTACGAACCGGGCGACGAGATCTTCATCGTCGGCTTCAGTCGGGGCGCCTACACCGCGCGCTCGGTCGCCGGCATGGTCGGGAAGGTGGGACTGCTCACCAAGAAGGCGCTGGTCGAGGAGAAGCTGCCCGCGGCGGTCCGGATGTACGAGCAGACGGACTCGCCCGACGGCGCCTTCGGAGCGAGTGCCGACGAGTTCAAGCACGACCACTGCCATCCGGCCAAGGTCCACTTCCTCGGTGTGTTCGACACGGTGGGCGCGCTCGGCGTACCCGGCTTCATGAGGCACGCTCCACGGTTCCACGACGTCCAGCTCAGCCCGCAGATCCTGCGCGCCCGGCACGCGCTGGCCGTGGACGAGACCCGGCTGAAGTTCGCCCCCACGTTCTGGGAGGCCCCCGAGGAGCCCTCGGGCGCTCCCACCGAGGACGCACGGGTCAAGCAGGTGTGGTTCGAGGGGGCGCACTCCGACGTCGGGGGCGGCTACCGCCAGACCGGGCTCTCCGACACGGCGCTGCTGTGGATGGCACGCGAGGCGCACGCGGCGGGGCTCGTGTTCGACGTGTCGCTGCTGAACCACTACGTCGACAGCGGAGCCGACCCCATCCGGCACAACCCGCTCAACCGGATGTTCAAGGTCGACAACATGATGCTCGTGGCCAAGGCGAAGCTCAGCGGGGACAAGCAGGCGAGCGCCTTCAGCGACGGGCTCCGGCTCCTCACGAACGACCGCGCCTTGTCTGTGCGGGTCGCGAGCAGCGCGGTGACCCACTTCCAGCAGGGTGGCTACGAACCGGCCAACCTCAAGGCCTTCGCGGACGCCACCCACGGGTTCGAGGACATCGTCGAGCCGGTGGTCGCGCTTCCCGAGGACGGGGTCGACTTCGCCCCGCTCGGCAGTCCTTCGGCGGCGGTCGACCCGGCGGACTGAGCGACGCCCCGAACCACCCGCCAGGGGTTGCCTGCCCGGGTACGACGGGCCGAGAGTGGTGGGTATGGAGAAACGCAGGCTCGGACGTCTCGAGCACGAAAGCTCGGTCCTGATCTACGGCGCGGCGGCCCTCGGAGAGGTCTCGCAGGACGTGGCCGACCGTTCCGTCCAGCAGGCGCTCGACGGGGACATCAACCACTTCGACGTGGCGGCCGACTACGGGGAGGCCGAGCTGCGGCTGGGTCCGTGGATGTCGCAGATCCGCGACCGGATCTTCCTCGCCACGAAGACGGGGCTGCGTGAGCGGGAGCCCGCCTGGCGACAGATCAACGACTCGTTGCGTCGACTCCGGACCGACCGCGTCGACCTGTTGCAGCTGCACGCGATCGGCGACCTGGGCGAGCTCGACGCAGCGACGGGTCCGGACGGTTCGCTGTCGGCCGCGATCAGGGCCCAGGAGGAGGGCCTCGTCGGGGCGATCGGCATCACCGGCCACGGGCACGAGGCACCTGCCACGCACCTCGAGGCGTTGCGGCGCCACCCGTTCGCGACGGTCCTGACGCCACTGAACCCGGTGCTCTGGCGCGACGAGACCTACCGCGCCGACTACGAGGCGCTCGTGGCCGAGGTCGCGCGCCAGGACGCCGGCCTGATGACCATCAAGACGGTGTCGCGTCGCAACTGGCCCGACGGGAGCGACCACGCGCACGCCACCTGGTACGAGCCGTACGCCGACCAGGACCGCATCACGGCAGCCGTCTCGTGGGTGCTGTCCCATCCGGAGGTGACCGGGATCCCGACTGCCGGTGACGTCGGGCTGCTCGGCATGCTGCTCCACGCCGAGCAGCACCGGATCCCCGTGACCGATGCGGAGGAGCGGCTCGCCGGGGACAGCGACTACTCCTCACCCTTCATCGCGATGCCGATCTGAGGCGCAGGGTGCATCCATGACGGCTTGGGGAGACTTCGAGCGCGCCGAGCCGGACTTCGCGCAGCGGATCCGGCAGCTCTTCGACGCCCACCGGCACCAGACGATCGCCACGGTGCGTGCCGACGGGGCGCCGCGCATCTCCGGGATAGAGGTCGCCTTCGACGGCGGCGAGCTGACCTTCGGCTCGATGCCGCACGCGCGCAAGGGGGCGGACCTGCTGCGCGACCCGCGGTTCGCGCTGCACAGCGCCACGGTCGATCCGGTCGAGGGCTCGGAGGCGGCGTGGCCGGGCGAGGCGAAGATAGCCGGGCGCGCGATCGCCGCGGGGCCGGTCACCCACGGACCCGACGGCGACCTCTTCCACGCCGACCTCACCGAGGTCGTGCACACCCACCTCGACGAGAAGGCATCGGTGCTCGTGGTGGAGTGGTGGACGCCTGCGCACGGGCTGCGCCGGGTGGAACGCGCCTAGGCACGACGCGATGGCGATGGGAGCCTCCGGGTTCAGCGTGGGGCACTAGCCCGCACCGCGCCATAAGGGCGCCACCTTCTCCGCCATCAGGGGCGCGGACGGCGCGGACGTACAGTGGGCGGACTGGTTGCGGTTCGTCGGCACGAAGGCAGGGATCGACCGTGGTGGAGCAAGTGCTGATCGCTGTGGGTGTCGCGGGCCTGCTCGCCCTCGTCACGACAGGCGTGGTCGTGGCCCTCGTCGTCCGGGCCGCACGACGCCGCTTTCGCTCGGCGCGGGAGCGGGTCCGGGGTTGGCGAGCGACCCAACCGAACGGTCCTGGCTCCACGTCGGTCCTGGGGTCGGTGGCCGTCTCGACGGTCGGTTCGCCCGGTTGGTGGACGGTCCAGAATCGTCGGCACCGGATGTGGCGGGCCGTGACGTCCGCCGAGCACTCGCTCGGGCTGGCACGTCGTTCGGAGGTCGCGGTCGGCGATCTCCCCGCGCTCACCGCTCAGCTCAGGCAGGCCGCAGACGGGGTCGACGCGGTGCTTCGTGCGAGCGCCCGTTCGGGCTCGATCCGCGAGGAGGACCGCGCGGACTGCGATCGGATCACGGCAGCCGCCGCCGACATCCACGCCGCCACCCTGGACTCGCTGCGGTCGGCGGCCCACTCGGACACCGACCCCGTCGTGTCGGCAGTGCACATCGAGGTCGCCGCCCTGGCCGCCGGGATCCGGGCTGCCCACCACTGAGTGCCGGAGCACTCCGCGCCCGGAAACCGGCGGGCTGGCTCAGGCGAGAGCCTTGGCCTTCAGGGACTCGAACTCGCCCTGGTTGATGGTGCCGGCGTCGAGCAGTGCCTTGGCGCTGGCGATCTGGTCAGCCGCCGAGGTCGGGGTGCCGGCGACCTGCTGGATGTACTGGTCCTGCGCGGCCTTGCTCTCCTTCGCCGCCGTCACCTGTCGCTCCGTCATGCTGCGGCCGCGCGCGATCAGGTAGATCAAGGCGCCCAGCCACGGCACGAAGATCAGCAGGATGACCCAACCGGCCTTGCCCCAGCCACTCAACGTGTGGTCCCCGAACAGGTCGAACAGGCACCGGAACCACACCATGAAGGCCGCGATCCAGATGAAGAACCAGAAGGACCAGAGGAGTACTTCGCCGAAGTTGTTGGTGATGTCGTCCATGGGGAGGGCCTCTCGGTTCGGGAGCGCGAGTTCGGTGGTGTGCGTGGTGCGTGGCCCAACGTAGGGGCCGATGGGTGGGGGGCACACCGCCCGTTGCGGGTAGTTCATCCAGGGGCAGAACCGAGTACCAGACCTCGGCGTCGCGGTGCCGGCGCCGCTATGTCCGTCGGTGGAAGCTCACCTTGCCGCCGGGCAATGTGCGGCTCTCGTACTTCGGGTCGTGGATGCAGCGGTGGTGGTGCGGGCAGAGGAGCCGGCCCGTCGTCAGGTTCGTGGTGCCGCCTTCGGACCATGGTTTGTCGTGGTGGGCGTGACACAGGCCCGGCGGGGTTTCGCAGCCTTGGGCGGTGCAGCCGCGGTCGCGCAGTGCCATGGCGAGTCGCATCGGCTCGGTGTGCAGCCGACGTCGGCGGCCGACGTCGAGGACCTGACTGCTTCCGCCGAGGACGACGGGGATGATCCCGGCCGTGCAGGCCAGTCTCCGGGCTTGGCCGGCGGAGACGTGGCCGCCGGTGTCCAGGGTGCACACGCCTGCCTGGTCGAGGCCGGCGAGCAGCTGTTCGAGGGTCATCGTGACCACCACGGTGGCCGAGCAGCCACCGGCCCTCGGCAACGCCTTGGCCGGGTAGGTCTCGAGCAGTTGCGTCAAGGCGATCCCGTGGCGGACGGGGGTCGGCAGGTCCGGGTCTATCCCCGACGTCGTTTCCGCGGCCGTGCGGGTCGGAGAGCAGAGCGCGAGGATCATCTTGGTCAGCATCTGCCCATGCAGTGCGGGGATCCGGAACCGTCCGTGGCAGGTGCCCTCGTCGTCCTCGCGCATCGTCAACGTCGTACGCCGCAGCGCCAACGCTTCCTCGGCCTCGAGGGCTCGGCCCTCGCACTGCTCGGCGAGGTCGGGGGCGATGACCTCGAAGATCCGCAGACCCAGGATCCGTAGCGCTTTCGCGTCGTGGCGCTCCGCCTGCGCGACGAGATGCGACTCTGCCTCCTGACGTTGTTCGGTGCTGACGGCGAACTCACCCGTGCTGGGCAACCGGTCGAGCGAGGCCACGATCGCGCGGGCCTGCGCAATGTTGACCCGTCCTTGAGCCATCCCATTGACCACGATGTCGTGCTGTTCCAGCGCGGTGGCGAGCTTGAGGTCGGACCTCGCGTCGCGGCGTACTTGCCGGGTCTCGACAGCGATCCAGTCAGCGGCCGTGCCGGCACCGGCCTCGATGGTGGCGTCGCAGCGGTCGGCCTCGGCCAGCAGCCGCAGCTTCAGCGCGTCGAGCTGTGCCTGGCCTCGGGCGAGCTCGATCATCGCATCGCGCTGGTCCTGCGTGGTCATCGACCAGACCGGTGTCGTGGCCAACGCATCCAGCTTCGAGGTCAGCCGGTGGGCGAAGTCGACCACCGGGTGGAGGCGGTCAACCGGCTGGCTGCTCATGACTCGATCCAAGCACCGACCACTGACAGAAAAGGGTGTCTGACCTGCGGTTTTGACCAATCCATGAGATGGCCCGGAGAAATCTTCTCGGCCAGTCACCTCGCCCGTCAGCCGAGCGATGCGCTCGCAATCCTCAGCTCGCTCAGCGCCGCCAAGGCGTACGGCGCGAGCTCGTCGTCGTCGCCGAGGTCGGCCTCGGACCACTCGGCGAAGCCTCGTTTGAAGGCGAGCACGCCGAGCTCGGCGGCGAGGTGCGAGGTGGGGTCGGGCACGCCTCGTGCGACGAGTGCGTCGGTCATGGCTGCCGCGAGGCCGACGTTCTTGAGGCTGTTGCGTTCCTGGAGCTCGGAGCTGGCGGCGATGGCTGCCTTGATGCGCGGTCCGAGCTCGCGGTTCTCACCGGACCCATCGCGCCCGAGGCGCGCTGCAACCCGGCTGCGACCGTCTCGAGCGGGGTGGCTCCCTCCGGTGCGTCGGCGATGCCCTCGACGAGCAGCTGGCTGAGCGTCTCCTGGCCCGCGGCGAGGAGGTCGCGCTTGTCGGGGAAGTAGCGGACGAACGTGCTCCTGGTGATCCCCGCGCCCTCGGCGATCTGGGCGACGGTCGTGGCGTCGTACCCCTGCTCGGTGAAGAGGTCGAGCGCGGTTGGGAGCCGAGCCACGCGAGCCTGCTCGACGACCTGGAGAACATCCAGCCCCGACGCTTCAGCGTCGGGTGCCGGCGACACCGCTCCGCACGAGCGCGGCGCAGCTCGCGCCGACCAGCAACGCGAGGCCCAGGACGACGAGGTCCACCACGAACGCGAGGCCGACGGAAGGACCGTCGCCGACGATGCCCGAGCTCTCGTAGCCCATGGCGGAGGCCACCGCGGAGACCCCTGCGGCGGCCACGGCCGACGGGACGATCCAGCGCCACGCCTGCCGGTGCCCGAGCCAAGCGCCCCACGCGACGGTCAGCAGATCAGCGCCGAAGGAGCACGTCAGCGACAGCTCGGATCGGTCGGCGAGGTCGGACAGCCCGAGGGAGGCAGAGCGCGCCCAGCTGCCGGCTCCGACCACCGACAGCCAGACGGCGACGAACACTGCGCGTGGCCGCGTGATGAAGGACGGCTCCAGCGACTCGTCCTGGGAGACGTGCAACCCTCGTTCTTCCTGGCCGAACAGCGAGAGCAGGCCGCTGATGGCCATGCCTGCCAGGCAGACGAGAAGGCCACCCAGTGCGGCGTCGTCGTTCCAGGTCATCTCCCACGCGATGACGAACACCAGCCATCCGGTCACGGTGACGAGCCCGGCAAGGAGCAGCAGAACTGCTCGGGTGTGGCGCCTGCGCCTGGACACTCCTCGAGTATCGCAGTGGCGGCTACCGCAGCAGGAAGTGCAGCGCCCGAGCGGCGCGTGCGGGGTCGGGTTCCTCGCCGACGATGTGCTCGACGTACACGAAGCTCTCCACCACCCTGACCACGAGGAATGCCAGGTCGTCGAGCGGGTAGTCGCCGTCGAGGTGGCCGGCATCTCGCTCACGGACCAGCAGCGCGCGTACGGCGCCGATCAGCCGGTGCTGGAACTCGTGGTCGCGACGGGTGAGGATGCGCAGCGCGGTCTCGTGCTCGCGCTCGAGGAAGGACCGCATCCCGTGGTGCTCCACGGTCAGCCGGGTGAACTCCGCCATGGCATCGGCGACGTGGGCGCCGCCGTGTCCCGCAGCACGCTGGTCGCACGCGGCGAGGGTCGGCTCGGTCAGTGACCAGACCACCTCGGTGAGGATCGCCGTGCGGTTTCCCAGCCAGCGGTGCAGGGTCACCCGGTTGACCCCGACCGTGGCGGCGATGTCAGCGAGCTCCACCCGCTGTCCCGCGACGAACGTCCGCCGGGCGACGCGGAACGCGTTCACCTGCGGGGTGAGGTCCCGCAGGCTGCCGGGAGAGGCGGCTACCTGATCCCGTCCCACGTCGCTCTCTCGTCACCGTCGGGGTCGTCGATGACGGTGAGCTCCTCGGTGAGCACACCCGTGGTCCGGGTCTGGCTGGTGTACGGCGCCCAGCCGGGGTCACCGGTCGCGATGAACGACACCCAGGCCGCATGGGCGGTGTCGGCGACCTCCTGCGAGGGCGTGTCGCCGATGAGCGGCTTCGACTGGTCGAGCCCGATGTTGTCGAACACGAAGGGGATCTCGACCGCGTGGCAGGCGCCGAAGTTGTGGTTGTCGCCCGGTCGGGGCCGGTCGAAGCGGTAGGCCCAGGTGGTGCCGCCACCGGCCTCGCGCGCCTCGGCGTGCCGGATCGCCGGGACCGCGAAGAACCAGTCGGACACGACCGCTGCCATCACGTCGCCGGGGGAGGCCTCCGGCCGGTTCTTCCGGTAGAGCCCGAGTCCCTCGGGTGCCAGGCCGTACGCCGCGGCCCCGCCGACGAGGGTGGGCTCGTCGACCAGGTCGATCGTGGCGGGCGCGACCAGGAACAGCCGGGACTCCTCGCGGTTGGACCCCACGAGCACGTCGACGTCGGCCGACGTCCCCCCGCCGAAGGCGTCGAGCGGGTGCTCGCTCAGCACGGTGCCGTCGATCACCGGCGCAAAGGGCAGCAGGCTGAGGGCGAGACTGCCCCACTTGACCGGGTCGGGAGCGGTCTGGACCTCCACCACGAGGTCGGAGGCCGCCTGGACCAGCCGGTCCAGCTCGACACCGGCGATCGCCTCGCGGGTGGGCTCGACCCCGAGGGTCTCGGCCAGGGTGCGGGTCACCGTCAGCCCGATCTCGGGGGTCAGCGTGTGGGCGGCAGCGCCGGACTGCGTGATGGCCCGGCGGAACAGGCCTCGTGCCGACGGCATCGCCAGCAGCGTCGTGACGCTCATCGCCCCCGCGGACTCGCCCGCGACGGTCACCCGCGCGGGATCGCCACCGAAGGCGGCGATGTTGTCCTGGACCCACTTCAAGGAGGCGACCTGGTCCTGCAGACCGAGGTTGGCGGTGCCCGACGCGACGTCGGCCTCGGTGAACAGGAAGCCCTCGGCCGCGAGCCGGTAGTTGATCGTCACGCACACGACGCCGTCACGGGCGAACGAGGTGCCGTCGTACTCCAGCACCGAGCCGGAGCCGTTCATGAACGAGCCGCCGTGGATCCACACCAGCACCGGCAGGCCTGCGCCCTCGGCCTCGAGCGCGCTGCTCGGCGTCCAGACGTTGAGGTTGAGGCACTCGTCCCCGGGGATCACCTGCTCGGCGAGCAGGGGTTGGTACTGCGGCGGGTAGTCACCCTTCGGGCAGGTGGGTCCGTACGCCGTGGCGTCGCGCACGCCGTCCCACGCCTCCACCGGCTGGGGCGATGCCATCCGCCGCTCGCCGAACGGCGCCGCGGCGTACGGGACTCCGAGGAAGCGGGCGATGCCGCCCTCCTCCGCGCCTCGAATCCGACCGCCTGTGACCTCGAGCTCCATGACCCGCTCCCTCTCCTGCAACGTTTCGCCGATGTGTTGCAGTGTGCGCCGGGTGGCGAGGCGGGTCAAGAGCCGGCCGGGGGCGGCGGGGTCAGGCCGACCGGACCAGCGGCACCACCTCGGTGCCCAGCAGCTCGATGCCGCGCAGCAGGTCGTCGTGGGCCAGCCGGGGGTTGGTCATCTGCAGGGACAGACGGTCGACCCCGCCGAGCTGCTCGGCGACTCGCTCGATCTTCTCGGCAACGGTCCGCGGGTCACCCATGAAGAAGGCGCCGTTCGGGCCCGAGGTGGCGTCGAACTGCTGACGCGTCGGCGGGGCGAAACCGCGCTCCCGCGAGACCTTCCGGAACATCTCCTCCCAGCCCGGGTAGATCGTGTCGGCTGCGGCCTGGGTGCTCTCGGCCACGAACCCGAACACGTGCAGGCCGACCTTCAGCTTCTCGGGCGAGTGGCCGGCCTGGGCACCGGCACGGCGGTAGAGGTCGACGAGCGGTGCGAACTGACGGGGCTCACCGCCGATGATCGCGACCATCAAGGGCAGCCCGAGGAACCCGGCCCGGGCGAAGGACTCGGGGGTGCCGCCCACCCCGACCCAGATCGGCAGCGGGTCCTGCACCGGTCGCGGGTAGACGCTCTGTCGCACCAGCGCCGGCCGGTGCCGACCCGACCAGGTCACCTCGTCCTCGTCGCGGATCTGCAGCAGCAGCTCGAGCTTCTCGCTGAACAGCGTGTCGTAGTCGGCGAGGTCGAGGCCGAACAGCGGGAACGCCTCGGTGAAGGACCCACGCCCCACGACGAGGTCGACCCGCCCCTTCGAGATCAGGTCCAGGGTCGCGAACTGCTGGAACACCCGCACCGGGTCGTCCGCGCTGAGCACCTTGACCGCGCTGCCCAGCCGGATGCGCTCGGTGCGTGCGGCGGCGGCAGCGAGGATGATCGTGGGCGCCGAGTCGTAGTACTCGCTGCGATGGTGCTCGCCGATGCCGAACGAGTGCAGCCCGACCTGGTCGGCGAGCGCGATCTCCTCGAGGAGGTGCTCCATCCGTTCCACCGCGCCGATCACGCGGCCGCTGGCAGGGTCGGTCACGGTGGAGACGAAGCTGTCGACGCCCAGATGCATTGCGCGGCCTCTCGATGCTGGTCGGCGGACCCCACTCAGCCCCTGAGCGATTCAACCACTCCGGGCATGACTGTCTTATTTCTGGACCTGCACGACCTCTCGACGTACGTAGCGTCCGGAGGTGGACGCGAACCAGCGTGTCCCACCACCTGTCTGGAGCAACCATGAAGGCTCTCGTCTACCACGGTCCCGGGAGCAAGTCCTGGGACGACGTACCCGATGCCGCGATCTCGGACCCGACCGATGTCGTGGTCCGCGTCGAGACCACGACCATCTGCGGCACCGACCTGCACATCCTGGCGGGTGACGTCCCCGCTGTCACCGACGGACGGATCCTCGGTCACGAGGCCGTCGGCACGATCACGGAGATCGGTGACGCGGTCACCTCCTTCAAGGTGGGCGACCGGGTCCTCGTGCCGGCCATCACCCGGTGCGGACGGTGCGAGTACTGCCAGCGCGGCATGCCCTCGCACTGCCAGACCGTCGGGGGCATCGGCTGGATCTTCGGGCACCTCATCGACGGGACCCAGGCGGAGTCCGTGCGCGTGCCGTACGCCGACACCTCGCTCTACCTGGTCCCGGAGGGTGTCTCCGACGAGCAGGCGATCTTCCTGGCCGACTCGCTGCCGACCGGCTACGAGGTCGGTGTCCTCGCGGGCGGTGTGCGGCCCGGTGACACCGTCGCGGTCGTGGGTGCCGGCGCGGTCGGCCTGTCCGCCGTGCTCACCACCGGGCTGTGGGGCGCGGCCCGCGTGATCGCCGTCGACACCAACAAGTTCCGGCTCGAGAAGGCACTGGACTTCGGGGCCACCGACATCGTCGAGGTCGGCCCCAACTCCGTGGAGGAGGTCCGTGCGCTCACCGACGGGCTCGGGGTCGAGGTGGCCATCGAGGCGGTGGGCTACCCGGAGACGCTGCTGAGCGCCGCCGCCATGGTGCGGCCCGGTGGCACGGTGGCCAACGTCGGCGTGCACGGCGTGCCGGTCGAGCTGCCCATGCAGGAGATGTGGATCCAGAACATCAACGTGACGATGGGACTCGTCGACACCGTGTCCATCCCGACCCTGCTCAAGATGGTCGCCAGCGGCAAGATCCCCGCGGAGAAGATGGGCACGCACACGTTCGGCTTCGACCAGATGGACGAGGCGTACGACGTGTTCAAGAACGCCGCCGACAACCTCGCGCTCAAGGTCGTCATCCAGCCGTGAGCCGACCCGAGTGCTGACGTGACCACCTACCGCTTCCTCGATGCCATGGGACAGGTCGTCGCCCAGGGCGAGCACGCCGACCACACCTCGGCGATCACCTGGGCGGCGGAGGACGACGAGCTCGACGAGGAGGTCCAGCGCGTGGAGTACCTCGGCCCGGAGGGTGACTGGCGCTGGGCCGGACCGCTGCTGGGTTGAGGCCTACCCCGTCAGGGAGGAGCCGAATCGGTCGACGGCCTCGACCCAGCCGTCCGGGTCGTCGAGATGGACGTGGTGGCTGCCCCTCAGCTCGGTCAGCCGTCCCGGTGGCACCAGCCGACGCAGCTCGCTGCGTTCGGGCTCGATCAGCGCCGAGTCCCTGCCCGACGCCGCGACCACCGCGACCGGC
Source organism: uncultured Actinomycetota bacterium (assembly GCA_963797525.1). Taxonomy (GTDB): domain Bacteria; phylum Actinomycetota; class Actinomycetes; order Propionibacteriales; family Nocardioidaceae; genus Marmoricola. The sequence continues at coordinate 7,404 of CAWCPT010000004.1, read as the reverse complement.
ACCGGGCTTGCGGAGACGAGGGTGGTCAGGTTCCAGGTGATGGCACCGGGGGAGAGGCTCGCCAGCAACGGATCCGTCTGCAGCCGGCCCTCGAGGACGCTTCTCGCGTCCCGTCGCGTCCAGCCCGGATGGCCGGCGAGGATCGCGGCGATGGCCTGGTGCGGGTCGGTGCGGGCACGGATCACCTCGCGGCCGATCTCCTCGGCCATGTCGTCCGAGGCGCGCTCGCCGCGCAGTGCCGGTGGGTCCTCGAGCAGGACGCCACGGGCGTAGTCCGGAAGGAGGGTGACCAGCTCGAGCGCCACGACGGCACCGAGCGAGTGCCCGACGACGACGGTCCGGTCCTCGGGACACCGGGCCGCCACGTCCTGGGCCAGCTCGACCACCGATCGCACGGCACCGAGCGGTCGTCCGCCGTGCCCGGCCAGGTCGACGGTGGCGACGGCCCAGCCCCGGGACTCGAGCTCCGGTCCCACGCGCCACCAGGTGCTGTGGCTCGAGGACATGCCGTGGATCAGCAGCACCCTGCGCCGAGGGGTCACGCAGGACCCAGATCGCTCAGCTCGGTGAGTCGAGCGAGGCCAGGTCCGGCGTGCGCCTGGAGGCGCTCCTGCGCGTCGCGCAGCGCCGGCGACTCGCCGTACTCGGGCGGGACGCGTGCGGGGTTGAGCGCGACCCGGTCGGTCCACGCCTTGATGTCCGGCTCGGATCCGAACGAGGCGGCGTTCCGCATGCCGAGGACGTTCATCGTCGCCCAGTCGGTGAGGGTGTTGCCGAAGGACGAGGGCGGGCAGAGGCGGTTCTTCTCCGCGTCGTCCTCGCGCGTCGCCTCGACGTACCCGGTCAGGGCCGCGCCGAAGCAGGGGAAGCCTGCGCGGATCGGCTGCAGGGTGATCGCCTCTGCTCCCCAGATCGGCACGCGCGGCGCCATCTTGAGGCCGTCCGCCGCGCAGTTCACGACGAGCGCGTCGTCCGCGACGCTGACGGTGCCGCCGACGAGGTCGATCCGGCCACGACGTACCGCGTCGACGTGGCCGAGGCGTACGACGTTCCCGACGGTGCGCAGGAGGTCGAGCTCCCAGGTCCCGAGGGTGGGCGCCTTGGCCATCGTCGGCGCGACCGAGCGGTCGATGCGCAGCATGATGCCGGCCTCCTCGAGCGCGAGGAACAGCTCGGGGAGCGAGGGCGCCGACTCCGCCGCGCGCATCATGTCGGCGACCATGCCGAGGTAGATGGCGGGATCCGGCTGGATCAGCGCCCGGTTCAGCATCCATGGCTCGCGCGGCCGGACCCAGCAGATCGTGTCGGGGTCGGTCCCTCGTCCGAGCAACCAGATGATGGCGTCGGTCGCGGTCTTTCCGGACCCCACGACGACGTACTGGCTGGGCGTCTCCTCCCAGCCCACGAGGTCGTTCACCGGGATCACGCGGGCGCCCTCGCCGACACCGAACCGCGGCGGCGTCACGGCTGGGATGTCGGGGGAGAGGTAACGAGCGTCGACGACCCTGCAGTGGTCGGGCACCTCGTACCGTTCGCCCGAGACGAGCGAGACGAAGGTGCGCTCGCCCAGGTAGTCACAGCCGGCGTAGAAGTCGACCCTCCCGGACCCCAGCAGGCGGGTCGTCAGCACGTCGTCGTAGTAGGCGCAGATCGTCGCCTGGTCGGCCCGCTCGTGCAGCCCGGCCTCAGGCCCCTCCTGCTGGAGGTGCCCCCCGAGCACGGTGGAGGCGACGCCGTAGAAGGTCGAGGACTGGTGCAGTCGCACGAACGGGTAGTCCTGCAGCCAGTGGCCCCCGACGCCGTGACGACGGTCGACGAGCGCGACCCGCACGTCGGCGTGGTCGATCAGCGCGTCCGTGAACGCCATCCCGGAGGCCCCGGCCCCGACCACGACGTGGTCCGCTTCGACGATGTGCGTCACGAGCCAACCAAAGCACCACCGAGCGGATTTGGCACGCGTCGTTGCAGACTGGTGGGCATGGTCGAGACGATCACCGGAATCCCCGAGGGCGCCGCGCTCGCCGAGGCAGCGCAGCTGTTGCACGACTTCAACGAGGAGTACGACGAACCCGTCCCGCCACCGGGCGAGATCGCCGTGCGGCTCGGTGAGCTGATCGAGGACGAGGACGTCGTGGCGCTGCTCGCCCGGGACCACGAGACCGGCGCACCGGTGGGGGTGGCGGTGATGCGCCTGCAGCCGTCGTTGTGGAGCCAGGGGCAGGAGGCCTACCTGGCCGAGCTGTACGTCGTACCGCTCCGTCGAGGCCAGGGTTTCGGACGCGAGCTGATCAACGAGGCCGTGCGCCTGGCCCAGGCCGAGGGCGCGGACTACATGTTCCTGGTCACCAGCGAGGACGACCTGCTCGCCCAGCGCCTCTACGAGGCGGCCGGCTTCCGGAGGACCGAGGGCGAGGACGGCCCGCTGATGCTGGCCTTCGAGCGCGACCTGTAGTCCTCGGGGCCGGCTGTTGACACGCGTCGGCCTGCGTCCGATGGTGCTGGGAGGACCCGGTCACCAACGCGGAACTGAGGTGGGCAGCGTGGCACTCCCCGACATCGACAGTGGCGTCGGCCATTCGTTCGGCCTCGAGCTGGACGGCGTCCAGATCAAGGGCATCATCGAGGTCCTCGGTCTCAAGATGGAGCAGGACGTCGTCGAGCTGAAGGAGAACGGCCCCGACGGCAAGATCTCCGTGCGCAAGCTGCCGGGACGGTGGAAGTCGCCGGACATCACGCTGACGCGAGCGCTCACCACCGACGCAGCGTTCCAGACGTGGGTCAAGCAGGCGCAGGGCGGCAAGGACGGGGTCCGCAAGAACGGGTCCATCAGCGTCTTCGACTTCGAGGGGGCTCTGGTCAAGAAGTACCTCTTCACGAACGCCTGGCCGAAGAGCCTCGAGATCGGCGCCCTCCAGGCCGGCGGGCCCTCGGTCCTCAGCGAGCAGCTCGTGCTCGTGTGCGAGAGCCTCCAGCCGGAGTGAGGTTCGCCGGAGTGACGCTCTCCGGGGATCAGTCGACGGCGGCGAGTCGCGCCGGGCGGTCACCGAGGGTGTCGACGGCGACCTTCACGAAGTCGAGCACGCGGCGCTCCCGGCGGCCCTTCGTCACCACGACGCAGGTCTCCACCGGCTCTGCGTCCGACACGGAGACGTAGACCAGGTCGGCACGGGAGTACGACTGCGCCACGGTGCGGGGCACCATCGCGATGCCCTGCCCCAGGGCGATCAGCTCGAACTTCTCCTCGATCGAGGACGTACGGCGCGACTGGGCGTCCATGATCGTCTCGCCCTCGAGGTCAGCCCAGGTCACGGAGCGTCGTCTGGCCAGACGGTGGTGCGCGGGCAGGCACGCCACCTTCTGCTCGGTCCCGACGGGCACCACGCGGAGCCCTGCGTCGTCGAACGGCCGGCGCAGGAACCCGACGTGGGCACGCCCGTCCCGCAGCGGCGCGTCCTGCTCCCACCAGTTCAGCTGGAGCAGGGCGACCTCGACGCCCGGGTGGGTCGCGCTGAAGCCGCGGACCGCCTCGGACACGTGCAGCCCCGGGGCGAACGCGACGACGAGCCGCTCCACCCCCCGGTCCACCTCGAGCACGTGGCGGACGGCGGAGTCGACGGTCGCGAACACCCCGCGCGCCTCGTCGCGCAGCTGCTCACCTGCGGGCGTCAGCTGGACGCTTCGGGTGGTGCGCTCGAGCAGAGAGCAGCCGAGCTCCTGCTCGAGTGCCCGGATCTGGCGGCTCAGCACGGGCTGGGCGATGAAGAGCTGCTCGGCGGCGCGGCCGAAGTGCAGGTGCTCAGCCACCGCGGCGAAGTAGCGGAGCTTGCGCAGGTCGAGATCCATACCCCGAGGGTATCAATGGTGGTCAACAGGTAGTGGACGTTGACGAAGCCGAGCCGCAGGGTGGATCCATGATCGTGCTCACCACGCCCACGGGCGACATCGGCAGCCAGGTCCTCAGCACCCTCGTCGAGCGCGTCCCCGCTGCCGGGGAGGAGCTGCGGGTCGTCGTACGCGACCCCACCAGGCTTCCCGACTCGGTGCGCGACCGCGTGGACGTCGTGCCCGGGTCGCACGGTGACGCCGACGTCGTGGAGCGCGCCTTCGCCGGCGCGGACGCCGTCTTCTGGGTCGTCCCCCCGAACGCGCAGGCGGCGAGCCTCGAGGACGCCTTCTCCGGGTTCACCCAGGCAGCGGCCAAGGCGTTCGCCTCCCAGGGCGTCGGACACGTCGTCGGGGTCTCGGCGCTGGGTCGCGGGACTCCCGTCGCAGGCCGAGCCGGGCTGGTCACCGCGTCGCTCGCCATGGACGACCTCATCGCCGGCACGGGCGTGGCCTACCGGGCCCTCGCCAACCCGTCGTTCATGGACAACCTCCTGCGTCAGGTGGACTCGATCCGCGACCACGGCACCTTCACCGACACGGTCGTGCCGGATCGGAAGGCACCGGTCGCGGCGACCCGCGACATCGCTGCGGCAGCCGTGGCACTCCTCCTCGACCGTTCGTGGTCCGGGGTGGGGGAGGTCCCGGTGCTGGGCCCGGAGAACCTCTCGCAGGAGGATCTCGCCGCGATCATGTCCGACGTGCTCGGTCGACCGATCCGCTACGAGCGCGAGTCGCTCGAGGACCTCGGTGCGAGGCTCGGCAGCTACGGGACGGGTGCGGCGTTCGTCCAGGGCATGGTCGACATGATGCGGGCGAAGGACGAAGGCCTCGACGACGGTGTGGCTCGGTCCCCGGAGAGCTCGAGCGCGACGGCCTTCCGCACGTGGTGCGAGGAGGTGCTCCGACCGGTCGTGCTGGCCTGAGCGCCGTCCCGGCTCTTCCACCCGGACGATTTGGACGAGAGGATCAGCGGGTGCCCCCGCCAGCGACCGCTTCCGCGCCACTGCACTGGGGGGAAGCCAGGGCCCGGTGGGTGCTGGCCGCCACCGTCCTGGGCGCCGCCCTGACGTTCATCGACGCCACCGTCGTGAACATCGCCCTCCCGCACATCGGCGCCGACCTCGGGGCCGGGTCCGAGGCGCTGACGTGGGTCGTCAACGGCTACACCCTGACACTCGCTGCCCTGGTCCTCCTGGGGGGCGCACTGGGCGACCGCTTCGGCCGGCGACGCGTCTACGTCATCGGCATCCTCGGCTTCGCGATCGCGTCCGCGGCCTGTGGCCTGGCGCCCGACGTGGGCACCTTGATCGCTGCACGATCCGTCCAGGGTGTCGCTGCCGCACTGCTCACGCCGGGGAGCCTGGCGATCCTGCAGGCCTCCTTCGCGACCGATGACCGCTCGCGCGCCATCGGCGCCTGGTCCGGCTTCACCGGGGTGGCGGGTGCCATCGGCCCGTTCTTCGGCGGCTGGATCATCCAGGTGGCCGACTGGCGGTGGGCGTTCCTGGTCAACCTCCCCATCGCAGCGGTGGTCATCCTGATCACCCTGCGACACGTCCCCGAGTCCCGACCGCCCAGGAACGGGGATCGGCTCGACTGGACCGGAGCGGGCCTGCTCGCCCTGTGCCTGGCAGCGCTGACGTTCGGGCTGACCGCCTCCGCGAGCACGCCGTTCCTCAGCACCGGCGTCGGCGGCGCGGTGCTCCTGAGCCTGGTGATCGGGGTCGCCTTCGGATTCTGGGAGCACCGCTCGCCGGCACCCCTCGTGCCGGTGAAGCTGTTCGCCTCGCGGGTCTTCGTCGTCGCCAACCTGGTGACGTTCCTGGTGTACGCCGCCCTGGGAGTCGTGTTCTTCTCCCTGGGCATCGTCCTGCAGGTGGGCGCCGGCACCTCGCCCGTCAAGGCGGGGCTCGCTCTCCTGCCCGTGACCGTGCTGATGCTGCTCTTCTCGGGTCGGGCCGGTGTGTTCATGAACCGCGTGGGCGCCCGGGTGCCGATGACGATGGGCCCGCTCCTGGCTGCACTCGGGATCGCCCTGCTGACGCGCATCGACTCGGACGTGAACTACGTCGTCGACGTGCTGGGCCCGACGACCGTGTTCGGCGCCGGGCTGACGCTGATGGTCACGCCGCTGACCGCGACCGTCCTGGCAGCAGTGCCCGACGACGTGGTCGGTCTCGCCAGCGGTGTCAACAACGCCGTGGCCCGCACTGCCGGCCTGCTGGCCGTGGCATCCGTCCCGCTCGTGGGCGGGCTGGGGGGACGGGGGCTGACCGATCCCGGGCAGGTGCTGGACGGCTTCTCCACGCTGATGTGGTCGTGCGTGGCCCTCCTGGTGGCGGGCGCCACCCTTGCCTGGCTGGGCGTCCCCGCGAAGCGGCACCACGAGCTCACGGCCCAGCCGCCGGAGTACCACTGCTCCACGGCGGCGCCACCAGCGGCGGTGTCGACCGAGCGCTGAGAGCTGCTCGCTCACGGACGCACGAGACGACGGTCGTGTGCGAGGTCAGGCGTGCTCGTCGGGCTCGTCGTGACCGGGTTGGACCGACCACGACGGGGGTTCGTCGCGACCAGCCTCCTCGTCACGGTCAGCATCCACGGACGTCGGCTGCACGATCCCGGGCGCGTGATGGACCGGCGCGTACACGGCGTACACCTGCATGGGCTCGTCGCCGATGTTCGTCACGTTGTGCCAGGTGCCGGCGGGCACCAGGATCGCCCAGCCGTCCTCCACCTCCTGGTCGAAATCCAGCTGGTCCTCGGCGGGTCCCATCTGCACACGACCGCGACCGCCGTCCAACCGCAGGAACTGATCGGTCTCCGGATGGGACTCGAGTCCGATGTCGTCGCCGGGCGGGATCGACATGAGGGTCAGCTGGAGGTACGTGCCCGACCAGGCGACCGTGCGGTACGTCGTGTTCGTGAGCGTCGCGGTCTCGAGGTCGAAGCTCTGCGGGGCGGGGCCGATGTCTTCAGGGATCACACGTCCCACACTGGCAGAGCCGGGATGTCGGCGGAACCGGGTGCGTCGGAGCTCATCAGAGCCACGGAGCCTGAGCGTGAGAGCCTCGGTCCATGACGGATGCAGGTGGGGCACCAGACGTTCACGGCGAAGGACCCACGCCGGGGCCGTTCTCCTCCGTCCTCGGGTTCCGCTACATCAGCATCGACGAGACCGAGGCGGTCGTGGAGGCCGACCCCGGGCCGGAGCACTGCAACGGTGGCGGGATCGTGCACGGGGGCTACCTCGCCTCGCTTCTCGACACGGCCACGGGCTGGGCGGTGCACGCGCTGCTCCCAGCCGGGACCAGCGCGCCGCACGTGCACCTCAGCGTCCAGTACGTCCGCGCCGCCGTGCCCGGGTCCGTGCTCCTGTGTCACGCCCACTGCCTCAGCGTGGGCGGCCGCATCGGCTCGACCGAGGCCGAGATCACCCAGCAAGGCAAGGTCGTGGCCCGAGCCGTCGGCACGCATGCCGTCCTGTCCCGTTGACCCACCTTGCCAGCGAGCTAGGCCAGG
>CAWCPT010000003.1:0-542723 GCA_963797525.1 uncultured Actinomycetota bacterium | reverse complement strand
GCCCGTCGAGGCGGCCTGCGATCACGTAGTGGATGTATTCAGTTGTGGTGGTGCTGGACTCAGCCCTGGCGCTGCTTGTGACGCGGGTTCTCGCAGATCACCATGACGCGACCGTGGCGACGAATCACCTTGCACTTGTCGCACATGGGCTTGACGCTCGGGTTGACCTTCATGTCAGCCCTTTCTGTTCTTGATCGGCTGGTTACTTGTACCGGTAGACGATCCGACCTCGGGTGAGGTCGTAGGGAGCAGCTCCACAACCACGCGGTCCTCGGGGAGGATCCGGATGTAGTTCTGGCGCATCTTGCCGCTGATGTGGGCGAGCACCTTGTGTCCGTTGGTCAGCCGACCCGGACATGGCATTGGGAGGGCCTCCACGACGGAGCCCTCCATCTCGATCACGCCTTCCTTCTTCGGCATGTCCTCCGCAATCTGTTGATGTGTGTCTACCGTTGGCCCGGGAACCTCCCGGCTCTCGATGGTGAACTCATCGATGGCCGGGTGGACCTCGTGGAGCAGTCTGGGAGCCTCATTCCCGGGCGCGCAGCACCACTCAGGTACGAGCGAGTCAGCGCTGGTCCGGGCAGCCGCGAGGCACCACAAGACAAGCCCACGTTGGGCCGACTCGTCAGTCTAGGCGATGGGCGGCAAGCGTTAATCGAGGCGCGGGGAGCGGACCGGGCTGAGCAGGCCGCGCTCAACGGGGTGCAGCCGCACGAAGTTCGCCAGCACCGTCATCGGGTGCCGGACCTCCACGGCGCGTGAGAGCGCCTTGAGCGTGTCGGCCTCGCTCGGGTCGAAGTAGCCCGCGTCCTTGTAGACCTCGATGCGGGTGCACACCCCCGTCAGGTCGAGCTCCGGGTGGAACTGGGTGGCGTACACGTTCTGGCCCACCCGGAACGCCTGGACCGGGCAGGCCGCCGAGGTGGCCAGCTGCACCGCGCCCTCGGGCAGCCGGAGCATCGACTCCTTGTGCCCGCCGTACGCCGCGAAGTCGTCCGGCACGCCGGCGAAGACCGGGTCCGCCTTGCCCTCGGAGGTCAGCGTCACCGACAGCGGCCCGACCGGTTCGGGGCAGCTGCGGTCCACCACGCCGCCCTGTGGAGGCCGAGGGTGCCGATGCCGTAGCAGGCGCCGAGGAACGGGAAGTCGCGCTCGACCACGTCGTCGAGCAGCGCGGCGATCGCGCGCTCGGAGCGCCGCTGGGCCACCGACTTGGTCTCCGGGCCGTCACTGGCGTTCCAGGGACCGCCGCCGAGGAGGATGCCGACCACTCGTCGAGATCGAGCGCGGGAAGCTCGGCCTCGGCCAGGCTGACCAGCGGGAGCTCGGCCTCCGCGAGCCCGCTGAAGCGCAGGAACGAGGCGTACTCGTCCTCCGCGGCGGCCGGCTCGGCCCGGATCGAGAGCAGCAGGAACGGCTTCATGGTCTCCACCCGCCGTCAGCTGCCGCCGTAGGGAACCCCGAGCTCGGCCAGCTTCGCCTTGCCTCCGTCGAGGGCGGTCAGCACCCACGCGCCGTCCGGGGTCAGCGTGAAGGTGTGCTCGAAGTGGGCCGCCCAGCTGCCGTCCTCGGTGACGCACGGTCCACTCGTCCGGCGCCGAGGTCGCTGTGCCGGCTGCCCAGCGTCACCATCGGCTCCACGGCCAGCGCCAGCCCGCGCTCGAGCTTGGGCCCCCGCCCGGGGCGGCCGTAGTTGGGCACGTTGGGCGGCTGGTGCATCGCGGTCCCGATGCCGTGGCCGGTGAACTCCTCGAGGATGCCGTACTGGCCGCCCGACGGGTGCGGCTGCGAGCGCACGTAGGACTCGACGGCGTGGGAGATGTCGGAGACCCGGCCGCCGAGGCGGGCCGCGGCGATCCCGGCCCACATGGACTCCTCGGTGACCCGCATCAGCTCGAGGACGTCGGCCGGCACCTCGCCGACGGCCACGGTGATCGCGGAGTCGCCGTGCCAGCCATCGACGATGGCGCCGCAGTCGATGGAGATGACGTCGCCGTCCTGCAGGGTCCGGTCACCCGGGATCCCGTGGACCACCTCGTCGTTGACGGAGGCGCAGATCGTGCCGGGGAACGGCGGGTGCGCCGTAGCCCAGGAAGGACGGGACCCCACCGCCGGCGCGGATGTTCTCCTCGGCGATCCGGTCGAGCTCGCCGGTGGTGACGCCGGCGCGCACGTGCGAGCGCAGCAGCTCGAGGGTCTCGCCGACCAGCACCCCCGCCACCCGCATCTTCGCGATCTGGTCGGGTGTCTTGATCTCGACACCGCGGTCACGGAATCCCATGATGAGTCAGTCCTGCCTGCGAGGCACTGCCGTGCCGGTCAGCTCTCGCGAACCTCGTCGAGGGCCGCGAAGATCCGCTCGGAGACCTCGTCGACCTCGCCCATGCCGTCGACCTCGATCAGCAGGTTGCGGTCGCGGTAGACGTCGATGAGCGGTTCGGTCTGCTCGGCGTAGACCTCCTGGCGCCGACGGACGACCTCTTCGGTGTCGTCGGAGCGACCATCGGTCTCGGCGCGCTGCAGCAGCCGCTGGATCAGCTCCTCGCTGTCGACCGTGAGGACGACGACGGCGTCGAGCTCGTGACCGGTGAACTTGATCATCCCGTCGAGCTCCTCGACCTGGGCCAGGGTGCGCGGGTAGCCGTCGAGCAGGAAGCCCGGCTCGGCGTCGGGCTCGTCGATGCGGTTGCGCACCATCAGGTTGGTGACCTCGTCGGGGACGTACTCCCCGGCGTCCATGTACTCCTTGGCCTTGCGGCCGAGGTCGGTGCCCTGGGAGACGTTGCTCCGGAAGATGTCACCGGTGGAGATGGCGGGGATGCCGAAGTGCTCGGCGACGCCCGTGGCCTGGGTGCCCTTGCCTGCCCCCGGGGGGCCCATCAGGATGATTCTCATTTAGCGCAGGAATCCTTCGTAGTTGCGCTGCTGGAGCTGGCTCTCGATCTGCTTCACCGTGTCGAGCGCGACGCCGACCATGATCAGCAGCGAGGTGCCGCCGAACGGGAAGTTCTGGTTGGCGTTGACCAGCACGAGCGCGACCAACGGGATCAGCGAGAGCACACCGAGGTAGAGCGCGCCCGGCAGCGTGATGCGGGAGAGGACGTAGTTGAGGTACTCCTCGGTCGGCTTTCCCGCCCGGATCCCGGGGATGAAACCGCCGTACTGCTTCATGTTGTCGGCGACCTCTTGTGGGTTGAAGGTGATCGCGACGTAGAAGTAGGTGAAGAAGATGATCAGCAGGAAGTAGGCCAGCATGTAGAGCGGGTGGTCGCCGCGCACGAAGTACGTCGCGATCCAGCGCACCCAGGCCGACTGGGAGTTCTGGTTGAACTGCACCGCCATCGCCGGCAGGTAGAGCAGGCTCGAGGCGAAGATGACCGGGATGATGCCGGCCTGGTTGACCTTGAGGGGGATGTACGTCGAGGAGCCGCCGAACATCTTGCGGCCGACCATCCTGCGGGCGTACTGCACCGGTATCCGCCGTTGGGCCTGCTCGATGAAGACCACGGCCGCCATCACGACGACGCCCAGCAGGACCACGCCGGCGAAGACCCACGGGCCCTTCGCCTTCTGCACGCCCCACAGGGCGGCGGGGAAGGTCGCGACGACCTGGGTGAAGATCATGATCGACATGCCGTTGCCGATGCCACGCTCGGTGACCAGCTCGCCCAGCCACATGATGACGGCGGTGCCGGCGGTCATCGTGATGACCATCATCAGCGCCACCCAGGTGGTGTCCTTGTAGAGCAGCGGCTTGTCGCAGCCCTGGAGCAGGTTGCCGCTGCGGGCCAGCGCGACGATGCCGGTCGCCTGCAGGATGGCCAGCGCCAGGGTGAGGTAGCGGGTGTACTGGGTGATCTTGGTCTGGCCGGACTGGCCCTCCTTCTTGAGGGCCTCCAGCCGGGGGATCACCACGACGAGGAGCTGCAGGATGATGCTCGCGGTGATGTAGGGCATGATCCCGAGCGCGAAGATCGTCAGCCGGAGCAGAGCACCGCCGGAGAACAGGTTGATCAACCCGTAGATCCCGCTGTCCTTGGTCTGCGTCGAAGCACTCCTGGACGTTCGCGACGTTGACACCCGGGATCGGGATCTGACAGCCGAGGCGGAAGATGGCGACGATGAACAGCACGAACAGCAGCTTCTTGCGCAGGTCCGGCGTCCGGAAAGCGTTGGCGAATGCGCCTAGCACGTGCTCCTCTTTCGGGTGTTGCTACCGGGAGTCCTGGGTCAGGAACCGGTCATGACCAAATCCGTGGAAGCCTAACAGGGCAGGACGACCGCCCACGGGCTCATGCGCCTGCGATGGTCGATCCTGCCCTGTCGGCAACGAACCGGGTGGTTCTCAGAGTTCGGTCGCGGTGCCGCCGGCAGCCGCGATCTTCTCCTTGGCGGAGCCGGAGAACCTGTCCGCGGTGACCTGCACGGCGACCGAGATGTCGCCCTGGCCCAGCACCTTGACGGGCTGGCCCTTGCGGACGGCCCCCTTGGCGACGAGGTCGGCGACGGTGACGTCGCCACCGTCGGGGAACAGTGCGTTGATCCGGTCCAGGTTCACGACCTGGAACTCGACCTTGAACGGGTTCTTGAAGCCCTTGAGCTTCGGCAGGCGCATGTGGATGGGCATCTGCCCGCCCTCGAACGCAGCCGGAACCTGGTAGCGGGCCTTGGTGCCCTTGGTACCGCGACCAGCGGTCTTGCCCTTGGACGCCTCACCGCGACCCACGCGGGTGCGCGCGGTCTTGGCGCCGGGAGCCGGACGCAGGTGGTGCAGCTTGAGCGACATCTCAGTCAACCTCCTCGACCGTCACCAGGTGACGGACGGTGTGGACCATGCCCCGGAACTCCGGGCGGTCCTCCTTGACGACCACGTCACCGATCCGCTTGAGACCCAGCGAACGCAGGGTGTCGCGCTGGTTCTGCTTGCAGCCGACGGTGGACTTCTTCTGCTGGACCTTCAGGCGTGCCATCAGCCAGCCACCTCCTGCGAGACGCCCTCGGGCACCTCGGCCTTGGCCCGGAGCAGGGCCGCCGGAGCCACGTCCTCGACGCGCAGACCACGGCGCGCCGCGACCGCCTCGGGCTCCTCGAGGGAGCGCAGGGCCGCCACCGTGGCGTGCACGATGTTGATCTGGTTGGAGGAGCCGAGCGACTTGCTGAGCACGTCGTGGATGCCGGCGCACTCGAGCACGGCGCGCACGGGGCCACCGGCGATCACACCGGTACCGGGTGAGGCCGGACGCAGGAGTACGACGCCCGCGGCCTTCTCGCCCTGGACGGGGTGCGGGATGGTGCCCTGGATGCGGGGAACCTTGAAGAAGCTCTTCTTGGCCTCCTCGACACCCTTGGCGATCGCGGCCGGGACTTCCTTGGCCTTGCCGTAGCCGACGCCGACCATGCCGTCGCCGTCGCCGACGATCACCAGGGCGGTGAAGCTGAAGCGACGACCACCCTTGACGACCTTGGCGACGCGGTTGATCGCGACGACGCGCTCGATGTAGTTGCTCTTGTCGCCGCCGTCTCGGCCACGGTTGTCGCGGCCTCCACGACGCTCGCCACCGCCTGCGCGTCCTCCGCGCTGGGGTCCGCTCATGAGTTCTACCTCTTCCGTTTCTAAGCTTGGTCGATCAGAAGGTCAGGCCGCCCTCGCGGGCGCCGTCCGCGAGGGCCGCGACGCGACCGTGGTACTTGTTGCCGGCACGGTCGAACACGACCGAGGCGACGCCCTGGGTCTTCGCGCGCTCGGCGACGAGCTCGCCGACCTTGCGGGCCTTGGCCGTCTTGTCGCCCTCGATCGAGCGGACGTCGGCTTCCATGGTCGAGGCGGACGCGAGCGTCTTGCCGACCAGGTCGTCGACGACCTGCACCGTGATGTGCTTCGAGGAACGGGTCACGACCAGGCGAGGACGCTCCGGGGTTCCGCTGACCTTCTTCCGGCCGCGGATCTGGCGACGCATGCGCGACGCCACCCGTGCGGAGGTGTGCTTTCCAGTCTTGAGTGCGATCGCCATGGTCACTTACCAGCCTTTCCGACCTTGCGGCGAATGTGCTCGCCGGCGTAGCGAACGCCCTTGCCCTTGTAGGGCTCGGGCTTGCGCAGCTTGCGGATGTTCGCGGCGGTCTCGCCGACGAGCTGCTTGTCGATGCCCTGGACGCCCAAGCCGGGTGGGGCCGTCGACGGTGAACGTGATGCCGTCGGGGGCGTTGAAGGTGATCGAGTGGGAGTAACCGAGCTGGAACTCCAGCTGCGTCGGGCCCTTGGAGAGGACGCGGTAACCCACGCCGACGATCTCGAGCCGCTTCTCGTAGCCCGTCGGTGACACCGACGACCATGTTGTTGATCAGCGAACGGGTCAGCCCGTGCAGGGCACGGCTCTCCCGCTCGTCGTTGGGACGCTTCACCTCGAGGGTGCCCTCACCGTTCTCGACGGTGATGGGAGCAGCGACCGTGTGGCTCAGGGTGCCCTTGGGACCCTTCACCGTGACGGTGTTCGACTGAACCTGTACGTCGACCCCGGACGGGACCGGGACGGGCAGCTTGCCAATGCGCGACATGTGCTTATTCCTCCTGGTCCCTGGTCACCAGACGTAGGCGAGGACTTCCCCACCTACACCCTTGCTGTTGGCCTGACGGTCGGTGAGCAGCCCCTGGCTGGTCGAGATGATCGCGACGCCGAGGCCGCCGAGCACCTTGGGCAGCGCGGTGTGCTTGGCGTACACGCGCAGGCCGGGCTTGCTGATCCGGCGTACGCCGGCGATGGAGCGCTCGCGCTGCCGGCCGTACTTGAGCTGGATCTCGAGGGTCTTGCCGACGACCTCTTCGTGGTCCGCGACCTCGAAGGAGGTGATGTACCCCTCCTGCTTGAGGATCTCGGCAACGCCCTGCTTGAGCTTGCTGTACGGCATCGACACCGAGTCGTGGTACGCCTGGTTGGCGTTGCGCAGACGCGTCAGCATGTCTGCGATCGGGTCAGTCATGGTCATGGCCGTGTCGGCCCTTTCTCCGCTCCGGTTTCGCCCCGCGTCTCGGGGCGACCTGTACGTCGGTGGTGGTGGGTGTTACCAGGCTCGACTTGGTGACGCCGGGCAGCTCGCCGCGGTGGGCCATCTCCCGCAGGCAGATCCGGCACAGGCCGAACTTGCGGTAGACGGCCTTGGGCCGGCCGCAGCGCTGGCAGCGGGTGTAGCCGCGCACCGCGAACTTGGGCTTGCGTGCGGCCTTGACCTTCAGTCCAGTCTTCGCCATCAGCTGTTCTCCTTGAACGGGAAGCCGAGCTTCTTCAGCAGGGCCCGGCCCTCCTCATCGTTGGTCGCCGTGGTCACCACGGTGATGTCCATCCCGCGCGAGCGGTCGATCTTGTCCTGGTCGATCTCGTGGAACATGACCTGCTCGGTGAGACCGAAGGTGTAGTTGCCACGACCGTCGAACTGGCGGTCGTTGAGACCACGGAAGTCACGGATGCGGGGCAGCGCCAGGGCCAGCAGCCGGTCGAGGAACTCCCACATGCGGTCGCCACGCAGCGTGACGTGGGCGCCGATCGGCATCCCCTCGCGCAGCTTGAACTGCGCGATGGACTTGCGGGCCTTGGTGACCTGCGGCTTCTGGCCGGTGATCGCGGTGAGGTCCTTGACGGCACCCTCGATCAGCTTGGAGTCGCGGGCAGCCTCGCCGACACCCATGTTGACCACGATCTTGGTCAGGCCGGGGACCTGCATCACGTTGGCGTAGCCGAACTGCTCGCGCATCGCGGGGAGGATCTCCTCGCGGTAGCGCGCCTTCATCCGCGGACCGGCGGCCTGCTCGGCCGACTGGTCGGTGTTGATCTCGGTCATCGACTCACTCATCAGATCTCCTCTCCGGACTTGCGGGAGACGCGCACGCTGCGCTGGGCGGTGTACGTCGAGCCGTCGGAGCGACGCTTCGTGGTCTCCACGCGCTTGGAGCCGAGGCGGGTGATGCCCTTGCCGTCGACGACCATCACGTTGGAGATGTGGATCGCCGCCTCAGCGGTGACGATGCCGCCGGTGTTGCCGGCTCGCCCACCCTGGTTGACGACCTTGGTGTGCTTCTTGACCCGGTTGACGCCTTCGACGATCACCCGCTGCTCCTCACGGAGCACCTGGATGACCTTGCCCTCGGCACCCTTGTCCTTGCCGGCGATCACCTTGACGGTGTCGCCCTTCTTGATCTTGACGCTCATCTCAGAGCACCTCCGGTGCCAGCGAGATGATCCTCATGAACTTCTTCTCGCGCAGCTCGCGGCCCACGGGGCCGAAGATGCGCGTGCCACGGGGTTCCCCGTCGGCCTTGAGGATCACTGCTGCGTTCTCGTCGAAGCGGATGTAGGAACCGTCGGGACGGCGGCGCTCCTTGACGGTGCGCACGATCACGGCCTTGACGACGTCACCCTTCTTGACGTTGCCGCCCGGGATCGCGTCCTTGACGGTGGCGACGATGACGTCGCCGATGCCGGCGTAGCGCCGACCAGAGCCGCCGAGCACGCGGATGCACAGAATCTGCTTGGCACCCGTGTTGTCGGCGACCTTGAGTCGCGACTCCTGCTGGATCATGGTCTGTCCTTCTCCTACTTCGCCTTCTCGAGGATCTCCACCACGCGCCAGCGCTTGGTGGCGCTGAGGGGGCGGGTCTCCATGATCAGGACACGGTCGCCGACGCCACAGTCGTTCTGCTCGTCGTGGGCCTTCAGCTTGCTGGTACGGCGCAGCACCTTGCCGTAGAGCGCGTGCTTGACGCGGTCCTCGACAGAGACGACGACGGTCTTGTCCATCTTGTCGCTGACGACCAGGCCCTCACGGACCTTGCGCGCCGTACGCTCCCCGGCGGTTGCGGGGCTCACAGCCTCGTTGCTCATGCAGCACCATCCTTCTTCGACTCCGGAGCCGACCGGATGCCGAGCTCACGCTCGCGCACCACGGTGTAGATCCGGGCAATGTCCTTCTTGACCGCACGCAGGCGGCCGTGGCTCTCGAGCTGTCCGGTTGCGGCCTGGAACCGGAGGTTGAACAGCTCCTCCTTGGCCTCGCGGAGCTTGCCCTCGAGGTCGACGTTGTTGAGATCGTCGAGCTCGTGTGCGGTGGGCATCAGAAATCACCTGCTTCACGGCTGATGAACCGGCACTTCATCGGGAGCTTGTGGATCGCGCGGCGCATGGCCTCGCGAGCAACGTCCTCCGTCGACACCGGAGAGTTCGAACATGACACGGCCGGGCTTGACGTTGGCCACCCACCACTCGGGCGAGCCCTTGCCGGAACCCATCCGGGTCTCGGCGGGCTTCTTGGTCAGCGGGCGGTCGGGGTAGATGTTGATCCACACCTTTCCGCCGCGCTTGATGTGACGGGTCATCGCGATACGAGCGGACTCGATCTGACGGTTGGTCACGTAGGCTGCCTCGACCGCCTGGATGCCGTAGTCGCCGAAGGCGAGCTTCGTGCCGCCCTTGGCGGCACCCGTCCGCTTGGGGTGGTGCTGCTTGCGGTGCTTGACCCTGCGGGGCATCAACATGGTCAGGCCTCCCCGGTGGTGGTCGTGGTCGGTGCGGCGGCCGCGGCGGTTGCCTCGGCAGGCGCAGCAGCGGTCTCCTGGGCAGGAGCGTCGGTGCGGTCCGAACGAGTCGGCCGGTCGCCGGCGCCGCGGGAGCCGCGGGTCGGACGCTCGGCGCCACGGGCACCACGGTCGCCACCGCGGCCACGGCCGGGCGCTCCGGCACGGGCAGCAGCCTGGGCCTCGCGCTCGGCACGGGTGCCGGCGACCTCGCCCTTGTAGATCCAGACCTTCACGCCGATGCGGCCGAAGGTGGTCTTGGCCTCGTAGAAGCCGTAGTCGATGTCGGCACGCAGGGTGTGCAGGGGCACGCGGCCCTCGCGGTAGAACTCCGAGCGCGACATCTCGGCGCCGTTGAGACGACCCGAGCACTGGATCCGGATGCCCTTGGCACCGGAGCGCATCGAGGTCTGCATCGCCTTCTTCATGGCGCGACGGAACTGCACGCGGCCGGCGAGCTGCTCGGCGACACCCTGGGCGACGAGCTGGGCGTCGATCTCGGGCTGCTTGACCTCGAGGATGTTCAGCTGCACCTGCTTGCCGGTGAGCTTCTCGAGCTCGCCACGCAGGCGGTCGGCCTCGGCGCCGCGGCGACCGATGACGATGCCGGGACGAGCGGTGTGGATGTCCACGCGGACGCGGTCACGGGTGCGCTCGATCTCGACCTTGGAGATGCCGGCGCGCTCCATGCCCTTGGACAGCAGCTTGCGGATCGCGACGTCCTCTCCGACGTAGGACTTGTAGAGCTTGTCGGCGTACCACCGGCTCTTGTGGTCGGTGGAGATGCCGAGGCGGAACCCGTTCGGGTTGATCTTCTGACCCATCAGGCCTTCCGTCCCTTCGTCTTGGCGGGGGCAGTCGCATCGTCGGCGGGCTGCACCACCAGGGTGATGTGGCTGGTGCGCTTGTTGATCCGGGTGGCCCGGCCCTGCGCACGCGGGCGCCAACGCTTCATCGTCGGACCCTCGTCGACCGCGCGCCTTGCTGACCACGAGGGTGCCGCGGTCGAGGTCCTCGGTCGTCTTGGCGTTGGCCACGGCGCTCTCGAGCACCTTGTAGACGGTCTCGCTGGCGGCCTGCGGCGCGAACTGCAGCAGTGCCAGGGCGTCGTCCACCGGCAGACCGCGGACCATGTCCACGACCCGGCGCGCCTTCATCGGGGTGATCCGGACGAAGCGCGCGCTGGCGAACGCGCCCGGCTCCTCGCCGAGCAGCGAGTCACGGCGGGCGCTGTGTGCGCCTGCGCTCAGTAACACTCATTGCTGTCTCTTCTCCTTGGCCTGCCGCGGTCAGCGGCGGCGGCTCTTCCGGTCGTCCTTCACGTGCCCGCGGTAGGTGCGGGTGGGGGCGAACTCGCCCAGCTTGTGGCCGACCATCGAGTCGGTGACGAACACCGGGACGTGCTTGTGTCCGTCGTGCACGGCGAGCGTGTGGCCGATCATGGCCGGCACGATCATCGAGCGACGCGACCACGTCTTGATCACGTTGTGGGTCCCGGCCTGTCGTTCTGGGCGTCCACCTTCTTGATCAGGTGGTCGTCGACGAACGGACCCTTCTTCAGGCTGCGAGGCATCTCGTTACTTCCCTACTCAGCGCTTCTTGCCGGACTTGCGGCGACGGACGATCAGGGCATCGCTGGCCTTGCGCTTGCGCGTGCGGCCCTCGGGCTTGCCCCAGGGGGTGACCGGGTGGCGACCACCGGAGGTCTTGCCCTCGCCACCACCGTGCGGGTGGTCGACGGGGTTCATCACGACACCGCGGACGGTCGGGCGCTTGCCCTTCCAGCGCATCCGGCCGGCCTTGCCCCAGTTGATGTTGGACTGCTCGGCGTTGCCGACCGCACCGACCGTGGCGCGGCAGCGCACGTCGACGTAGCGCATCTCGCCGGAGGGCATCCGCAGCTGGGCGCGGGAGCCTTCCTTGGCGACGAGCTGGGCGCTGTTGCCGGCGGAGCGGGCGATCTTGGCACCGCCACCGGGCCGGAGCTCGATGCAGTGGATCGTCGTACCGACGGGGATGTTGCGCAGCGGCAGGTTGTTGCCGGGCTTGATGTCGGCGGTCGCGCCGGACTCCACCGCGGTGCCCTGGCGTCACGCCGAGGGGCGCGATGATGTAGCGCTTCTCGCCGTCGGCGTAGTGCAGCAGTGCGATCCGGGCGGTGCGGTTGGGGTCGTACTCGATGTGAGCGACCTTGGCCGGCACGCCGTCCTTGTCGTAGCGACGGAAGTCGACGACGCGGTAGGCGCGCTTGTGCCCGCCACCCTGGTGACGCGTGGTGATCCGGCCCTGGTTGTTGCGGCCACCCTTCTTGGGCAGCGGCTTGACCAGGGACTTCTCCGGCGTCGTCCGGGTGATCTCGACGAAGTCAGCGACCGACGAGCCACGACGGCCCGGGGTGGTCGGCTTGTACTTGCGGATTGCCATGTCAGTTCCTCAGCTCCTCAGCCCGGTCAGGAGACCGGACCTCCGAAGATGTCGATGCGGTGACCCTCGGCCAGGCTGACGATCGCGCGCTTGGTGTCCTTGCGCTTGCCAGTCCCCGTGCGGGTGCGGCGGGTCTTGCCGGGACGGTTCAGCGTGTTCACGGAGGTGACCTTGACGTCGAAGACCTTCTCGACCGCGACCTTGATCTCGGTCTTGTTCGCGTCCGGGCGGACCAGGAAGGTGTACTTGTTGGCGTCGAGCAGGCCGTAGCTCTTCTCGCTCACGACCGGCGCGATCAGCACGTCGCGGTGGTCCTTGTGCAGGGTGCTCACTTGTCGTCCTCCTCGGCGTGGGTCTGCTCGATGGACTCCGCGGAGCCGGCCTCGACGAACCCGGCAGCCTCGGCGTCGGCGGCGGTCTTGAACCACACCTCGGCCTCGGTCGCGTCGTACCACTGGCCCTCGGGCGCGTGGTACTTCATCGAGTCCTGGTTGCCCTTGATCTCGAAGCCCTCGGGGGCCTCGCCGTTCTCGAGCGGCTTGGCCGATCCCTCGTAGTCGCCGGCCTCGACCACGGGGGTCGAGTCCTGGGGCGCCTCGGTGGTGTCCTCGGTCGGGGTGTCCTGGACGACCGCGTCGTTGACGGCGTCGTTTCCGGGAGCCTCGACGATGGTCGCCTTGCGGGCGCTCGACACGGCGGTGCCGTTGACGAAGGACGTCGTAGGCGCCCTGGGTGAAGACCACGTCGTCGGAGAGCAGCACGTCGTAGGTGTTGAGCTGGTCGACGGCGAGCAGGTGGACCGAGGCCACGTTGCGCAGCGAGAGCCAGGTCAGCGCGTCGTCGCGCTCGAGCACGACCAGCTGGCGGCGGTTGCCGGCCAGGTCCGCCAGCGCCGCCACGGCCGCCTTGGTCGAGGGCTTGCTTCCGCCCGACGAGGGACTCCACCACGTGGATGCGGCCGGCGCGGGCCCGGTCGGAGAGGGCACCGCGCAGGGCGGCGGCCTTCATCTTCTTGGGGGTGCGCTGGTCGTAGTCACGCGGCTGCGGGCCGTGGACGACGCCACCACCGGCGAACTGGGGTGCGCGGGTCGAGCCCTGACGGGCGCGACCGGTGCCCTTCTGCTTGTAGGGCTTGCGGCCACCGCCGCGAACCTCGCCGCGGGTCTTGGTGGCGTGGGTGCCCTGACGAGCAGCTGCCTGCTGGGCCACCACGACCTGGTGGATCAGCGCGATGTTGGTCTCGACGTCGAAGATCTCGGCGGGGAGATCCACCTTGACGGTCTTGGCGGTCATGCCCCGGCCTCCTCGGTCTTCTTGGCTGCCGAGCGGATGACGACGAGTCCGCCCTTGGGGCCGGGAACGGCGCCCTTGAGCAGGATCAGGCCCTTCTCGACGTCCACGGCGTGCACGGTGACGTTCTGGGTGGTGACGGTGTCGCTACCCATGCGGCCGGCCATGCGCGTGCCCTTGAAGACACGGCCCGGCGTCGCGCAGGCACCGATGGAGCCCGGCTTGCGGTGGTTCTTGTGGGCACCGTGGGAGGCGCCGACGCCGTGGAAGCCGTGCAGCTTCATCACACCGGCGTAGCCCTTGCCCTTGCTGGTGCCGGTCACGTCGACCTCCTGGCCGGCGGCGAACACCTCGGGGCTCGAGCTCCTGGCCGACCTCGTAGGAGGGGGCGTCACTGGTGCGGATCTCGGCGACGTGGCGACGCGGGGTCACGCCGGCCTTGTCGAAGTGACCCGCCGACGGCTTGGTCACCTTGGACCCGTCGATCTCGCCGAACCCGATCTGGATGGCGTTGTAGCCGTCCTTCTCGGGCGTGCGGACCTGGGTCACGACGTTGGTGCCGGCCGCGATCACGGTCACCGGGACGATGCGGTTGTTCTCGTCCCAGGTCTGGGTCATGCCGAGCTTGGTGCCCAGCAGCCCCTTCAGGTTGCGTTCGAAAGTGCTCATGATGATGACCTCAGAGCTTGATCTCGATGTCGACGCCGGCAGGCAGGTCGAGTCGCATCAGCGAGTCGACCGTCTTCGGCGTGGGGTCAATGATGTCGATCAGACGCTTGTGCGTGCGCATCTCGAAGTGCTCGCGGGAGTCCTTGTACTTGTGGGGCGAGCGGATGACGCAGTAGACGTTCTTCTCGGTCGGCAACGGCACCGGGCCGGCCACCTTCGCGCCCGTACGGGTCACGGTGTCCACGATCTTCCGCGCCGAGGTGTCGATCACCTCGTGGTCATAGGCCTTGAGCCTGATGCGGATCTTCTGTCCCGCCATCAAACAACGTCCTTACTTCGTAGGTCCCTCATGACTGGTCTCAGACCGTCCTCGGCGAGGCGGTCCGCCCTGCTCCCACTGCCGTTCTTGTCCGACCCCCGCGGTCGGGCGTGTCGCACGGTCAATGACGCGCGCGACACACACGATCTCGTGCGGGTCGTTGTCTGGAGTGGCGCCCGGGGGGCCGGGCTGAACGGGATCTCCTGGTGCGGCGCGGACGCGCGACCACAGGCGCTGCCCGAAAGCAGCTCAGGAAGAACCTGTTCAGTAGTCAATGTCCGCGCCCCGGCAATCCCGCCGGAGCAACCGGACTATCTTGTCAGAGACTCCCCTGATGCGCCAAATCGGTTCGGGCACCGCCGTCAGATCTGCGCGGACTCCTGGCCCACCTGCTCCAGCGCGGGGGCCGAGCCCCTCCCCGCCCGCGGGATCGAGAGGCACAGCAGGGACGCGAGCAGGCACAGTGCCCCTGCCGTCATCCACGCCCAGAAGTAGTCGCCGAGACCCTGCCGGATCAGGCCGGCGTACGACGCGGCGACACCGGCCCCGACCATGTGGGAGGCGAACACCCAGCCGAAGACGACCCCGGACTTCTCCAACCCGAAGTGGATCCGGCACAGCGCCACCGTGGGTGGGACGGTCGCCACCCAGTCCAGGCCGTAGAAGACGATGAACAGGAACAGGCTCGGCTGCACGTCGGGGCCGAGGAGCGTCGGCACCACGAGCAGCGAGAGACCGCGCAGGAAGTAGTAGCCGAACAGCAGGTAGCGGGAGTCGACCCGATCGGTGAGCCAGCCCGAGGCGACGGTCCCGACGATGTCGAAGATGCCGATCAGCGCGAGGAGAGAGGCCGACGTGGTCTCGGGCATCCCGTGGTCGTGCGCCGCGGGGATGAAGTGCGTCCCGATCAGCCCGTTGGTCGACCAGCCGCAGATCCAGAAGGTCAGGAACAGCGCCCAGAACGTCCACCGCCGGCTGGCCTCGCGCAACGTGGTCAGCGCCAGCCTGGCCGGCCCCGGGCCGTCCCGGTCGACGGGCGGCTCGACGTAGTCGGCCGGGGCGCCGTAGGGCACCTCCCCCACGTCGGAGGGTCGGTCACGCAGCACGACGAGCACCACAGGGACGAGCAGCAGGGCGAAGACCGACACCAGGCCGGCGGCCCAGCGCCATCCCGGGCCGTGGGCCAGCTGGGCGATGGCCGGCAGGAAGATCAGCTGCCCGGTGGAGCTCGCCGCGGAGAAGAGGCCGGTCACCAGGCCGCGGTGGCGCACGAACCAGCGGTTGGCGATGATCGCCCCGAAGACGAGCGCCATGGCGCCGGTGCCCACGCCCACGGGAACGCCCCAGAGGAACCACAGCTGCCAGGCGGAGGTCATCACCAGCGTCAGCCCGGCGCCGGCGGAGACCATCGCCAGCGCGATCGCGACCACGCGACGGACACCGAACCGCTCCATCAGGGCTGCCGCGAACGGCGCGGTCAGGCCGTAGATGACCAGGTTGAGGGTGACTGCCCCCGAGGTGGTCCCGCGGGACCAGCCGAACTCCTGCTCGAGCGGCTCGAGGAGGGCGCCCGTCGAGGAGCGGAAGCCGGCGGCCGCCACCAGCGCGGCCATCGTCGCCGCGGCGACCCACCAGGCACGGATCCCGGTGCGCGTCTCGGGCACCGCAGCTCCGCTCACCGGCCCAGTCTAGGAACGGTCCCGGGTCGACACCCTCCCAGTGGCTGCCGGATTGCGACGGGATCCAGCCACACCTTGCCGGGACCGGGTCTGCGGCCTAGCGTCAGTGCATGGACGGCACGGTCCTCCTCGGATTCCTCAAGGTCATCGGCATCTCCATGGTCCCGGTGGTGCTGTTCGGTGCCGCGCTGCACGCCGAGGCGATCTTCCAGCGGTGCACCTCCCTGGGTCGCCGCGTGCACCTGGTCCCCACCCCGGCGCCGATGCCGTCCGGTCCGCCGCTCGAGAAGCTCGCGGCCGACTGCCGGCGTCTGCGTCCGCTGGCCCGGTCGCCGAAGCCAGGGGTGACGATGGCCCGGCAGCGCGGCATCGTCGCGGCGTACGACAACGTGCTGACGGACACGGCGCGGACCCTCGCGGTGACGACCAACCTGACCGAGCTCCCGCAGGGGATCGACCGGGAGGCCGAGCGGCTGCGGCTCGAGCACGCGCTCGAGGTCGCCGGTCTCAGCTGGCACGTGCACGACGACCGCTGAGGAGCGGGCACCCTCAGGGTGAGGTGCTCGTGCTCGCCATCCCGATCCCCAGCAGGACGATCGCGACGAACCCCAGGATCCCGATCACCAGGAACACCGTGCCGACGATCCCCAGGATGCGACCCACGTTGACGATCTCCCGCCCACCGAGGCGACCCTGCGACTCGTCGATCTCACGCAGCGTCCGGGCGCCCATCGACCACGCGAACGGGCCGAGCACCTGGCACAGCACCAGGCCCAGGATCCCGAGGACCAGGATGGTGGTCGCCCGCGGGTGGTCCGGCGCGCCGTACGGCGGCGGAGGTGCTGCGGGGACGCTCATCTGGCGAGTGTGTCATCCGTTCCGGCATCGTCGGACAGCCGGCGGTAGGCGAGGTCGACGATCTCCCGGTCGGCATCGCGGCCCTTGCGCTCGAACTTCGTGACGGGTCGCTCGGCCCAGCGTTCGACCGGCCCTCCCTCCAGCAGCGGCTCGGCGTCGAGGACCGTCTGCATCCGCCCGGCGTAGTCCCCCCAGTCCGTGGCCAGCCGCCAGATCCCGCCCGGCCGCAGGCGCGACGCCGCGAGTGCCGCGAACGCCGGGGTGACGAGCCGCCGCTTGTGGTGCCGCTTCTTCGGCCAGGGGTCGGGGAAGAAGGTCCAGAGCTCGTCGACCTCACCGGTGCCGAACAGGTGCCGCAGCGCCCACACCGCGTCCACCGAGAGCAGTCGCACGTTGTCCGCGCCCGCCTCCGCCACCAGGCCCAGGGTGTGCGCGACCCCGGGCCGCCACACCTCCAGGGCCACGACGTCGTACGCCGGCCGCGCAGCCGCCAGCGCGGCCGTGGCCTCCCCGACGCCCGAGCCGATCTCCACGATCCTCGGCGCCGAGCGACCGAAGACGCCGGACCAGCTGAAGGAGGGGGCGTCGACCGCCGCGTCGGGAACGACCCAGTCCTCGTGGTGCGCGTCCCAGGACTCCTGCTGCGAGGGCGTGAACCGGCCGCCGCGGCGCGAGTAGCTGAGCACCTCGCGCATCCGTCGACCGTCGTCGGTGAACTTCTGACGAGGGTGGGCGGAGGGCGGCGTCGACACGGCAGCAGGGTACGTGGCCCGGCCCCTCGCTCACGATCCGGACACCGGGCCCACATATCCCGCATGTTGCGTCAGGGACAAGGCGCCGTAACCGACACGAAACAGGGCATGGGTTGGGTGAGTGGGATGCGCCTGAGCAATGCCCGCACCGCCCACGACCCCGACCTGGTCGACCTCACCCTCGCCGACGGCCTGATCACGGACATCGTGCCCGCCACCGGGACCGCGCCCGCGGACGGTGAGGACGGGTTCAACCTCGCCGGCCGAGTGGTGCTCCCCGGCTTCGTCGAGACCCACCTGCACCTGGACAAGGCCCACCTGGACTCGCTGGAGCCCAACCCGGACGGCACCCTCGCCGGAGCCATCGCCGTCACGGGGCGGCTCAAGGCGGACTTCGACCACGAGGCGATGGCCGAGCGCGCCCGGCGGGTGCTCGACTCCGCCATCGCGAACGGGACCACGCTGATCCGGGCCCACCCCGACGTGGACCCGATCGTCGGCACCCTGGGCGTCGAGGTGCTCGCCGAGCTGCGCCGGGAGTACGCCGGCCGGATCGACCTGCAGATCGTGGCCTTCCCCCAGGAGGGGATCGAGCAGGCTCCCGGCACCCTGGACCTGATGCGCCACGCCATCGAGGTCGGCGCCGACGTCGTGGGCGGGTGCACCTACAACGAGGCCGATCTCGCTGCGTGCGAGCGCCACGTCCTGGCGGCGTTCGACCTGGCCGCTGAGCACGGCCTCCCCCTCGACCTGCACACCGACTTCGCCGACGACGTCTCCGACGAGCGCTACGCCATGGCCTCCTTCATCGCGCGCACCACCCTCGAGCGTGGCTACGAGGGTCGGGTCGCGCTCGGCCACATGACCTCGCTCGGCAGCCTGGCCGGCCACGACCGGGAGGTGCTGCTCAAGGAGCTCGCCGCTGCGCGCGTCGCCGTCGTACTGCTCCCGCACACGGACGTTCACCTCGGTGGGCGCTCCGACGCGGCCGACGTACGCCGTGGCATGGCGCCGCTCCGGGCCCTCTGGGACGCGGACGTGCCGACCGGCTACTCCAGCAACAACGTGCGCAACGCGTTCACGCCGTACGGCAACGCCGACATGCTCGAGACCGGCCTCTTCCTGGCCCAGACGGCCCACCTCGGCAGCCCCGACGACCTCCGACGGGTGGTCCGGATGGCGACCGAGGGCGCGGCGGCCGTCGCCGGCATCGAGGCGACGTACGGGCTGCGCGTGGGCGCCGTCGCCGACCTCGTCGTGTGCGATGCGCCCGACGAGCTGAGCGCGCTGCTGGACCGCGCCTCCCGCCGCTACGTCTTCAAGGCCGGCCGACTGGTCGCCGAGTCCGAGCACACCGTGACCCTGCACGACCCGTCCACCGAGAGGAACCCACGATGAAGACCCTGCGATCCCTGCCCTCCGAGGTGGTGGCCTCGATCCTCGCCGCCACCACGGCGTTCATCGGAGGCACCGCGCTGCACCTGCCACCGTGGGCGATCTTCATCGGCTGGGCCGGCACCTACCTCGCCGGCGGAGCCAAGCCCGACGTGCTGCGCAGCATGTGGACCGCGATGCCGGCGGGATCCACCTTCGCACTGGTGATCGTGCTCCTCGACAACCAGTTCGGGACCGTCCTCGGTGACTCACAGCTGGCCATGAACGTGGTGCTGGCGCTGATCATCCTCGTGGTCAACACCGCGCTGATGTACGCCGGCCGGACCAGGGCACTGCACCTGGTCCCGGCGATGTTCCTGGGTTTCGCCTCCTACTTCGCCACCTACTTCGGCAGCTTCGGCTGGGCACCCGGCAACGCCTGGGCCGCCTGGGTCGCGGTGATCGCGATGAACGCGCTCGGCCCGGTGTACGCCGTGGTGGCGACCTGGATCTCCGGCCCGCACGAGGAGGCACCGGTCGAGGAGCCGCAGGAGCAGGTCCCCGCCTGAGCCTCGTGTGCCTCGGGACGCGTTGGAGCGCGTCCCGAGGCACACGACCTGCTCTAGATTGCGGTCATGATCGACCGCAGCCACCTGGCCGACCTCCGCCGCGCGGAGGAACAACGCTTCGTCGAGACCCATCCGCGTTCCGGGGAGCTGGCCGCCCAGGCACGCGGGCCGCTCCTCGCCGGTGTCCCGATGCCGTGGATGACCCGGTGGCCGGGCGCGTTCCCGCTCTTCGTCGAGTCGGCCTCCGGGGCGCGGCTGGTCGACGTGGACGGGGTGGAGTACGTCGACCTGTGCCTGGGCGACACCGGCGCGATGACCGGTCACGCGCTCCCCCAGGTCGCGGAGGCGGTCTCCCGGCAGGCCGCCCGCGGGATCACCACGATGCTGCCCTCGGCCGACGCCGCCTGGGCCGGCGAGGAGCTGGCCCGCCGCTTCGGGCTGCCGTCCTGGCAGTTCGCGATGTCGGCCACCGACGCCAACCGGTTCGTCCTCCGGTTCTGCCGCTACCTCACCGGACGGCCCCGGATCGCGGTGATGGACTGGTGCTACCACGGCACCGTCGACGAGACCCTGGCCGTCCTCGACGGTGACCGTGTGGTTCCCCGGCCAGGAGCGCTGGGCCCCCAGGTCGACGTGGCCGTGACCACCGCCGTGGTGCCGTTCAACGACGCCGAGGCCCTGGACCGCCGGCTGGCCGAGGGCGACGTCGCGTGCCTGCTGATGGAGCCCTCGCTGACCAACATCGGCATCGTGCTGCCCGACGAGGGCTACCTGGCCGAGGTCCGCGAGATCACCCGGCGCCACGGGGTCCTGCTCGTGATCGACGAGACGCACACGCTCTGCGCCGGCCCGGGCGGGTGCACGGCTGCGTGGCAGCTCGATCCCGACCTCGTGGTGGTCGGCAAGCCGATCGCCGGCGGGATCGCCGCGGCGGCGTACGGGATGAGCGAGGAGGTGGCCTCCCGGCTCTCCGGCCCGATGCTCGGCCACGAGATCGACGTCGCCGGAGTGGGGGGCACCCTGACCGCCAACGCTCTCGCGCTGGCCGCGATCCGGGCAACGCTGTCGACCTGCCTGCGCGAGGAGGACTTCGCCGTCGCCGTCCCACTGGCCGAGCGGTTCACCGCCGGCGTCTCCGAGGTGATCGCCCGGCACGACCTCCCCTGGCACGTGCAGCGACTCGGCTGCCGGGCGGAGTACTGGTTCTGCCCTCCCCCGCGCGACGGCGCCGCCGCAGCCGCCGCGGTGGACGAGGACCTCGAGGGATTCATGCACCTGTGGGCCCTCAACCGAGGCGTCCTGCTCACCCCGTTCCACAACATGAGCCTGTTCAGCCCGCACCACACGGAGGCGGACGTCGACAGGCACACCGAGGTCTTCGGCGAGGCGGTCGCAGCGCTGGTCGGCTGACCAGCCCCCTTCCGGCGGCGGTCGGGGGCGACGGGGGACGCGGTCCGAGCTCGCGTGAAAGCGACGCGTGGCGCGGCACGCCGACATCGGGCACCGCACCCACAGTCGCCGCGACACGGGCCGCCAGCGAGTCGGACCGTGGGCAGCCGGCGCACCCGGCCGACGCCCCAGTTGGGCCGGGCAGCAGAACGGCCCCGGACCAGAAGGTCCGGGGCCGTTCGGATGAGCTGCTAGATCACTTGGTGATCTTGGTGACGCGACCAGCACCCACGGTGCGGCCACCCTCGCGGATGGCGAAGCGGAGGCCGTCCTCCATGGCGATCGGCTGGATCAGCTCGACGATCATGTCGGTGTTGTCACCGGGCATGACCATCTCGCGGCCCTCGGGAAGGGTCACCACGCCGGTCACGTCCGTCGTGCGGAAGTAGAACTGCGGGCGGTAGTTGTTGAAGAACGGCGTGTGACGGCCGCCCTCCTCCTTGGAGAGGATGTAGACCGAGGCCTCGAAGTTCGTGTGCGGGGTGGTGGTCCCCGGCTTGATCACGACCATGCCGCGCTCGACGTCCTCGCGCTTGGTGCCACGAAGCAGCAGCCCGACGTTCTCGCCGGCCTCACCGGTGTCGAGCAGCTTGCGGAACATCTCGATGCCGGTGACGGTCGAGCTCTGCTTGACGTCGCGGATGCCGATGATGTCGACGGTCTCGTTGACCTTGACGATGCCGCGCTCGATGCGACCGGTGATGACGGTTCCACGACCGGTGATCGTGAAGACGTCCTCGACGGGCATCAGGAAGGGCTTGTCGGTCTCGCGGACCGGCTGCGGGATGTACTCGTCGACCGCGTCCATGAGCTCGAGGATCGACTGACCCCACTTCTCGTCGCCCTGGAGCGCCGGGAAGGCAGCGACCTTGACCACGGGGATCTCGTCGCCGTCGTACTCGTACTCGGAGAGGAGCTCGCGCACCTCCATCTCGACGAGCTCGATGAGCTCCTCGTCGTCGACCATGTCGCACTTGTTCAGCGCGACGACCAGGGCGGGCACGCCGACCTGGCGGGCGAGCAGCACGTGCTCACGGGTCTGCGGCATCGGACCGTCGGTGGCGGCCACGACCAGGATCGCGCCGTCCATCTGCGCGGCACCGGTGATCATGTTCTTGATGTAGTCCGCGTGACCCGGGCAGTCGACGTGCGCGTAGTGCCGGTTCTCGGTCTGGTACTCGACGTGCGCGATCGAGATGGTGATACCGCGCTGACGCTCCTCGGGTGCCTTGTCGATCTCGTCGAAGGCAGAGGCTGCGTTCAGCTCGGGGTACTTGTCGTGCAGCACCTTCGTGATCGCTGCGGTCAACGTCGTCTTGCCGTGGTCGATGTGACCGATCGTTCCGATGTTGACGTGCGGCTTGGTCCGCTCGAACTTCGCCTTAGCCACGGGGGCTCCTCCTGGTTGTTGTTACTTGACTCGTATGTGGTTGAACTGCTGATGCTGCCGAGGCGCGGTGAACGTTACTCGCCGCGGACCTTCTTGATGATCTCGTCGGCGACGTTCTGGGGAACCTCGGCGTACGAGTCGAACTCCATCGAGTACGACGCCTGACCAGAGGTCTTCGACCGCAAGTCACCAACGTACCCGAACATCTCAGAGAGCGGCACGAGGGCGTCGACGACCATGTCGCCGCTCCGCTCCTCCTGTGCCTGGATCTGCCCACGGCGGGAGTTGATGTCGCCGATGACCGTGCCCAGGAAGCTCTCCGGGGTGACCACCTCCACGGCGAACATCGGCTCCAGCAGGACGGGCTTGGCCATCCGCGCAGCCTCCTTGAACGCCTGGTTTCCGGCGATCTTGAACGCGAGCTCGGAGGAGTCCACGTCGTGGTAGGCGCCGTCCTCGAGGGTGAACTTGACGTCCACCATCGGGTAGCCGGCGAGCACACCGAACTCCATGGCCTCCTGGCCGCCCTGGTCCACCGAGGGGATGTACTCCCTCGGCACGCGACCACCGCTGACGTTGTTGACGAACTCGTAACCAGCGCCGGCACCCGTCTCGGGGTCGATGTTGGGCTCGAGGCTGATCGACACCTTGGCGAACTGGCCAGAGCCACCGGTCTGCTTCTTGTGGGTGTAGCCGTGCTTCTCGACCTTGCGGCGGACCGTCTCGCGGTAGGCCACCTGCGGCTTGCCGACGGTGGCCTCCACGCGGAACTCGCGCTTCATCCGGTCCACGAGGATCTCGAGGTGCAGCTCGCCCATGCCGGCGATGATGGTCTGGCCGGTCTCCTCGTCCGCCTTGACGGTGAACGTGGGGTCCTCGTCGGAGAGACGCTGGATCGCGGTGCCGAGCTTCTCCTGGTCGCCCTTGGTCTTCGGCTCGATGGCGACCTCGATCACCGGGGCCGGGAAGGTCATCGACTCGAGGATCACCGGGTGCTGAGCATCCGAGAGGGTGTGTCCCGTCTTGGTCTCCTTGAGGCCCATCACGGCCACGATCTGGCCGGCGCCGACCGACGCGATCTCCTCACGCTTGTTGGCGTGCATCTGGTAGACCTTGCCGATCCGCTCCTTGCGGCCGTTGACCGAGTTGAGCACCGAGGTGCCCGCCTCGAGCTTGCCGGAGTAGACGCGGACGTAGATCAGCTTGCCGAGGTGCGGGTCGGTCGCGATCTTGTAGGCGAGACCGGAGAACGGCTCGTCGTCGCTCGGCTGGCGGACGATGACCTCGTCCTCGTCCTTGACCGAGTGGCCCTGGATGCCGTCGATGTCGAGCGGCGAAGGCAGGTACTTGACGACCGCGTCGAGCAGGGGCTGGACGCCCTTGTTCTTGAACGCGGTGCCGCACAGGACCGGGTTGATCTTGTCGGCCAGGGTGGCGCGACGGATGGCGGCCTCGATCTCGGGAACGGTGAACTCGTGCTCCTCGAGGAACTTCTCCATCACCTCGTCGTCGGCGTCGGCGAGCGTCTCGAGCAGCTTCTCGCGGTATTCAGCGGCCTGGTCGGCCAGCTCCGCGGGGATCTCCTCGACCTCGTAGTCCTCACCCATCGTGGTCTCGCCACGCCAGGTGAGCGCGCGCATGCCGACGAGGTCGACCACGCCGAGGAAGTCGCCCTCGGCGCCGATCGGCAGCTGCAGCACGAGCGGGGTGGAGTTGAGCCGCTCGACCATCATGTCGACGCAGCGCCAGAAGTCGGCGCCGGTGCGGTCGAGCTTGTTGACGAAGCACATCCGCGGGACGGAGTACTTGTTGGCCTGGCGCCACACGGTCATGGTCTGCGGCTCGACACCGGCGACACCGTCGAAGACGGCGACGGCGCCGTCGAGGACGCGCAGCGAGCGCTCGACCTCGGCGGTGAAGTCGACGTGTCCGGGGGTGTCGATGATGTTGATCTGGTGGTCCTTCCACCAGCAGGTCGTCGCGGCGGACGTGATCGTGATGCCGCGCTCCTGCTCCTGCTCCATCCAGTCCATCGTGGCGGCGCCCTCGTGGACCTCACCGATCTTGTAGGTGATGCCGGTGTAGAACAGGATGCGCTCGGTGGTGGTGGTCTTTCCGGCATCGATGTGCGCCATGATGCCGATGTTGCGGACCTTGTTCAGGTCGGTGGTGATGTCGACTGCCACGTGAGTCAGCGTTCCTTAGATAGTTGCGTGTGGTGAGTGGTGCGAGGTACCCGTACCCCTGCGGCGCGTCACCATGAGCTCGGTGACGACCACAGGGGGCGGTCTCACCAGCGGTAGTGCGCGAAGGCCTTGTTGGACTCGGCCATCTTGTGGGTGTCCTCGCGCTTCTTCACAGCGGCACCGAGGCCGTTGGACGCGTCGAGGATCTCGTTCATCAGCCGCTCGGACATCGTCTTCTCGCGACGGTCCGCGGCGTACCCGACGAGCCAGCGCAGGGCCAGCGTCGTCTGGCGGTTGGTCTTGACCTCGATCGGGACCTGGTAGGTCGCACCGCCGACGCGGCGGGACTTGACCTCGATGGAGGGACGGACGTTGTCGAGCGCGCGCTTCAGCGTGACGACCGGGTCGGTGCCGGTCTTCTCACGGGTGCCCTCGAGGGCGCCGTAGACGATGCGCTGGGCGACCTGCTTCTTGCCGTCCTGCAGGACCTTGGAGACGAGCTGCGAGACCAGCTGGGACCCGTAGACGGGGTCCATGTCGATCGGCCGCTTCGGGGCGGGACCCTTGCGGGGCATTAGCTCTTCTCCTTCTTCGCGCCGTAGCGGCTGCGGGCCTGCTTGCGGTTCTTGACACCCTGGGTGTCGAGCGAGCCGCGGATGATCTTGTAGCGGACACCGGGGAGATCCTTCACCCGGCCACCGCGGACGAGCACGATCGAGTGCTCCTGGAGGTTGTGGCCCACGCCCGGGATGTACGCCGTGACCTCGATGCCGCTGCTCAGGCGCACGCGGGCGACCTTGCGAAGGGCAGAGTTCGGCTTCTTCGGGGTGGTGGTGTAGACGCGCGTGCAGACGCCGCGTCGTTGGGGCGAACCCTTCAGGGCGGGCGTCTTGTTCTTCGACACCTTGTCCTGGCGGCCCTTGCGGACCAGCTGGTTAATGGTGGGCACCTTGGTTGGTTCCCTTTCTGTTCTGCTCTCAGTGCCCGACGCTCTGCCGGGCACGATGATGAAGCTTCGATCTGTGGTGCGGTTGGTCGCGCTGCCATGAGGGCACGCAGACAGGCCTGGATCGCCCAGACACAAGGATTAAGCCTACCGGCGCCCCGAACCCTTGGCAAAACGAGGATGGAGCAGCTCGGCGAGATGCAGCGCCCGCCTACCGGCGAGATCGTCGAGCTGGGTCCGGCAGGAGAACCCGTCAGCCAGAACAACGGCGTCCGGCCCGGCATTCCGCACCGCAGGCAGCAGGTCGTGCTCGGCCACCGCGACGCTCGTCTCGTAGTGGCCGATCTCCACCCCGAAGTTGCCCGCAAGGCCACAGCAGCCGCCGACCCGCTTCACCGAGGCGCCGGTCTGGGCGAGCAGCGCGGCATCGGTCTGCCAGCCGATCACCGCGTGGTGGTGGCAGTGCGGCTGGGCCACGACCTCGACACCGCTGAGATCGGGCGGCGCCCACGCCCCGCTGCTGACCCGCGTCGCGAGGAACTCGGCGAGCGAGCTGACCCCGGCGCTGACCTCGCTGACCCGCGGGTCGTCGACGAGCTGGCCGGCGTCCTCACGGATCGCCGCGAGACAGCTCGGCTCGAGACCGATCACCGGGACGCCCGTGCTGACGTAGCCGTGCAGCGTCTCGACGGCCTCGCCGACGATGCGCCGCGCGGCGACGAGCTGACCCGTGGTGATCCAGGTCAGGCCGCAGCAGGCCTTCTCGGGGATGACGGCCGCGCGCAGGCCCATCGTCTGGAGGAGCTCGATCGCCGCCCGCCCGGTGTCCGCGGCGAACCGGTCGGTGAACGAGTCCGCCCAGATCCACACGTCGACGTTCTCCGCGAGTGGCGCGCGGCCGGAGCGCAGCGGCTTCTCGGAGAACCGCGGCAGGCTGCGCCGTTGGTCGACCCCGGCCGCGGACTTGGCGATCCTTCCCACGGTCTTGCTGCGCAGCATCGCGTTGGCCAGCCTCGGCGGGGTCATCCGGGCCCATCGCGGCAGCTGGCCCAGGGCGTAGTGGGATCGCGGGCGCACCTTCCCGGCGTACTTCTGGGACAGCGCCTCCGACTTGTACGTCGCCATGTCGATGCCGGTCGGGCAGTCCGACGCGCAGCCCTTGCAGGACAGGCAGAGATCGAGCGCCTCGCCGACGGCCGGGTCGTCGAAGCCGAGCGTGCCGTTGACGACGTCCTGCAGGACGTGCGCGCGGCCGCGGGTGGAGTCCTTCTCGTCCCGGGTGGCCAGGTAGGAGGGGCACATGACGCCGCCTGATCCCGTGTTGTCGGCCACGCACTTGCCGACACCGGTGCAGCGGTGCACGGCGTCCTTGAAGGAGCCGGAGTCGTGGGTGAGCCTCAACGTCGTCCGGATCGGCTGCATCGGGGCCGCGAGTCGGAGGTCCGAGTCGAAGGGCGCAGGGTCGACGAGCACGCCGGGGTTCAGCAGGTTGGTCGGGTCGAGGATCCGCTTGGCCTGCTCCATCAGCGCGATCGCCTCCGGGGAGTACATCCGCGGCAGCAGCTCCGAGCGCGCCCGCCCGTCGCCGTGCTCCCCCGACATCGAGCCACCGTAGGAGGCCACCAGGTCCGCCGCGCTCTCGACGAAGTCCCGGTAGGTCTGCCGACCGCGGGCGTCCTCGAGCTCGAAGTCGATGCGCACGTGCACGCAACCGTCGCCGAAGTGGCCGTAGGGCACGCCGTCCAGCGCGTGCTCCTTGAGCAGGGCGTCGAACTCGCGCAGGTAGGCGCCGAGCTTCGCGGGCGGCACCGCCGAGTCCTCCCATCCCGCCTGCGCCGGACGGCTGAGCGAGCGGGCCGCCAACCCGGCGCCGTCCTCGCGGATCCGCCACAGGGCGAGCTGCTCGACGGCGTCGGTGACGATCCGGTGCGGGACACCGGCATCGCGGGCCACCGCCTGCGCCGCGGCCTCTGCCTCCTCGGCGCTCGCGCCGGTCACCTCGGCGAACAGCCAGCCGTTGCCCGCCGGCAGGTCGGGGTGGCTGCTGACCATCCCGGCGATGCGCTGGTCGAGCCCCTCACAGGCCACGAGCGGGTGTGCCAGCAGAGCGGGTACGGCGTCCGCCGCGGCCGCCATCGACGGGTAGCCGAGCACGGCAAGAGCCCGGGCGGGAGCGTCCTCGACCAGATGCACGGTGGCGTCGAGGACGACCCCCAGGGTCCCCTCGGTCCCGACCAGGAACCGTTCGAACCGCCTCCCCCGCTCGGGGAGCAGGTGCTCGAAGGAGTAGCCCGACACCTGGCGACCGAACCGGCCGAACTCCGTGCGCACGGTGCCGAGGTGCTCGTCGACCAGCGCGTCGAGGGCCTCGATCCGGTGGTTTCGAGACGGCTCGTTACTCGCCTCCTCGACCACCGAGGCACCCGAGGCACCCGAGGCACGCACGACGGTCCCGTCCGCCAGCAGCACCGTCAGCGCCTCGACGTTGTCGACCGTCCGCCCGTAGGCCAGTGCTCGGGAGCCGCAGGCGTTGTTGCCGATCATCCCGCCGATCGTGCAGCGGGTGTGCGTCGACGGGTCCGGGCCGAACCGCAGCCCGAGGGGCACGGCCTGCTTCTGCAGTGCGGCGTGCACCACTCCCGGCTGCACGTGCGCGGTGCGCGCCTCACGGTCGATCGAGAGCACCCGGTCGAGGTGCTTGCTGGTGTCGATGACGATGCCCGCACCGATCGCGTTGCCGGCGATCGAGGTTCCGGCGCCGCGCATCGTCAGCGGCGTACCGGTCTCCCGCGCCACCGCCATCGTCGCGAGGACCTCGTCGGTGTCGCGCGGCCGCACCACCACGCGCGGCGGGATCCGGTAGATCCCGGCGTCGCTCGCGTACAACGACCTCGCGAGCGCCGAGTCGTCGACGTCGGTGAGCCCGTGCTTGCGCAGCGCCTCGACGAGCCGGTCGCTCACCACAGCTCGAGCGAGCGCGTGAGGATCCCGGCCGCGTCGTCCTCGGTCACCTGGCGCGGGGCGGTGGCGAGCAGGCGCTGCTGCTTCATGGTGCCCTCGACCAGGTCGTCCACGTCACCCTCGTCGTAGCCGACCGCGCCCAGGCCGTTGGGGATGGTGATGTCCTGCATCAGGTCGGTGAGCACGTTGGCCAGGGCGTCTGGACCCTTCTCGTAGGAGTGGTCGGGCGCGAGCAGCGAGGCGGCCTTCAGGTGACGCTCGGGCGAGGCCTCGAAGGTCCAGCGGAACGCCTCGGGCGCCGTCAGCGAGACCGCCATGCCGTGCGGCACCATCGGCTCGTCGGGATATCCCTCGGGGGTGAACTCCTTGACCCGGCCCGCGATCGGGTAGGCGTTCGCGTGCGGGATGTGCACGCCGGCGTTGCCGAAGCCGAGACCGGCGAACGTCGCGGCCAGAGCCATCTCGTGCCGGGCTCCGGCGTCGTCGCCGTGGTGCACGGCCTGACGGAAGGCTTGCGCCAGCAGTGACATCGCCTTCTCGGACCACATGTCCGAGATCGGGTTGGAGCCGCAGTAGGGGACCCGCTGCTCAGGCTGCTTTCTGTCGTAGGAGGAGAACGGACGTGCGGTGTAGCTCTCCAAGGCGTGGCAGAGGATGTCCATCCCCGCCGCGGAGGTGACCCCTGCGGGCTGGGTCAGGGTCAGCGACGGGTCGACGACCGCCAGGGTGGGCCGCAGCCGGGGATGGCTGATGCCGGTCTTCACCTTCTGGGCGAGCACGTCGAGGACGCAGATGGTGGTGGACTCGGCACCGGTGCCGGTGGTCGTCGGCACGGCGACCAGTGGCTTCAGCGCCTTCTCCGGGTTGCGCCCCTGCCCGACCGGGGCGTTGACGTAGTCCATCAGCTCGCCCTCGTTGGTGGTGAGCAGGTTGACCGCCTTGGCGGTGTCGATGGCAGAGCCGCCGCCCACGGCCACGTACGCGTCCCACGGGCCGGTGTCGCGCGCGTGCGCGATCGCTGCCTCGAAGCTCGCGTCCGTGGGCTCGACGTGGACGCCGTCGAAGACACTCGCCTCGATGCCGAACTGGGCCATCTGGTCGGCGACCCGCTGCGGGTGGCCGGTCGCGGCCACGCCCGGGTCGGTGATCACCAGGACCCGGTGGACGTCGTACTGGGAGAGGTCGTAGCCGATCTCGTCGGACGCTCCCTCACCGAACTTCAGGCCAGGTGCTCCGTAGGTGAAGATCGACTCGTTGCCCATGGCGCAAATCTAACGACTGCGCCCCATCTCCAGCGCGGCGGTCAGGACTGCGGACACGCGCACGGCCCCGGACTCGACCGCGGTCAACGGTGTCCAGGCCACCGCGTCGGTGGTCCCCTCGTGCTCGTGGACGGCGGGGTCG
Organism: uncultured Actinomycetota bacterium; assembly: GCA_963797525.1. Taxonomy (GTDB): domain Bacteria; phylum Actinomycetota; class Actinomycetes; order Propionibacteriales; family Nocardioidaceae; genus Marmoricola. Next base: position 512,888 of record CAWCPT010000003.1, on the reverse strand, counting down.
GCGCCGTCGACGGTGGCCGCGAAGACCAGGTGCACCCCGTGGAAGTCCTCCTCGACGCCTGTCGGCGCGGTGCCGGTGAAGTGCTCGTCGTGCACCCCCAGCAGGTCACCGACCGTGGCGACGAGCCCGGTCTCCTCGGCCACCTCGCGCACCACGGCGACGACCGGGTTCTCACCGTGGTCGACGCCGCCGCCGGGCAGCGTCCACGTCCCGGGGTAGGGCCCCCGGACCGAGTTGCGCGTGAGCAGCACGTCGTCGCCTCGCAGGACCAGGGCGTACGCCGCGAGGCGCTGGCGGGTCACCGGCCGGTGCCGGGCCAGCGCCTCGAGCACCATCGGGACGGTGGGGACCACCCCGGACTCGACGTCTGGGAGGTCGACCCAGCGCGCGTCGATCGTCGACCCGTCGACCTCGACCACCCGTGGCTCCGGGGCGTCGGCAGCCACCGAGGCGACGTACACGATCCTGACCGAGTGCAGCTCCGTCGGGCTGGTCTCGCGGTCGACGACACGGTGTGCCGACCCGATCCAGAGCGGGTCGCCGAGGACGCACCGCAGCCCGGTCTCCTCGTGGACCTCGCGGACCACCGCGTCTGCCGGCGACTCCCCGAAGTCGATCCCGCCACCGGGCAGCGTCCAGAGCTCGGTCTCCGAGATCGAGGGCGCCAACCGCGAGAGCAGGACCTGCCCACCGCGCACGATCACGGCGTACGCCGCCACCCGCTGGCGCCGAGGAGGACCTTCCGGTTCCGGACACATGGACCGGATTCTAGGGAAGGTTTCGGGTGGTTGAGCAGTGCCGGTAGTTTGTCGCCGTGGTTCAAGCAGCAGTTCCCACGGCGAGTGCCTCACCCGCCCCGGTGAAGCACCGTGATCCGTGGTTCGACAACGCCAAGATGTCCCTGATCATCCTCGTGGTCATCGGGCACTCGTGGACGCTGCTGCCGAAGAACACGGTCGACGACTGGCTCTACGACTTCCTCTACTCCTGGCACATCCCGGCGTTCGTGATCGTCACCGGCTACCTGTCGAAGTCCTTCGAGTACACCCGCGTGCGCATGTGGAACCTGGTCACCACGGTCGCGGTCCCCTACGTGATCTTCGAGGGCGTCTACGCCCTGTTCCGGCACGAGGTCGGGGGCGTCACGTTCGAGCGGCTGTGGGCCAACCCGCACTGGCCGATGTGGTACCTCTCCGCGATGTTCTTCTGGCGGCTGATGACGCCCATCTTCAAGCGGATGCCCGCCAAGGTCGTCGTCGCAGTGGTGATCAGCCTTCTGGCCGGGCTGTTCGCCAACGACATCCTCGACAACGCCCGGATCTTCGGCCTGCTCCCCTTCTTCGTGCTCGGCCTGAAGATGCACGACGGCCACTGGAACATGCTCCGGAGCCGTCGCGCGCGGTGGTACGGCTTCGCGGTGCTGGGAGTGCTGCTCGTCATCGCCTGGTTCAGCAGCCAGGGCTGGATCGAGTCGGAGTGGCTCTACTACCGCACTCGCTACGACAGCCTGGACCCTGACAACCTGCGCGCCATCACCATCCGGATGACGCTCCTGATCGTGGGCCTGTGCGGCTCGTTCGCGTTCTACGCCGTGGTTCCGCGCACCAAGACGTGGTTCAGCGCGCTGGGCTCGGCCACCCTGGTGGTCTACCTGTTCCACGGTTTCGTGGTCCTCGGCGCGGAGTTCGCCGGCTACAAGCCGTGGGCCGCCGACCACTGGCCGTTCTCGCTGCTGCTCACGACGGTGTGGGCCGTGGCGCTGGCGATCTTCCTCGCCTGGCGACCGGTCTCCAGCCGGCTGAACATGTTCGTCGACCCGATCGGGACCTTCACGCGAAGGCGTCGAGATCGGGCCCCCACGTCGGGGTGACCGCGTTGAACGGCACCTCGTCGAGCTGCCTGGCCCGCTGACGCGTGGGGGCGCGACCGCCGAGGTGGGCGGGGTACCACGTGGCCACCTCGCCGGGTCGCGGCCGGTGGTGCGGGAGCAGCTGCAGGCCCTCGAGCTGCTCGGTCAGTCGGCGCCCGAGTGCCTGGGTGCGCTCGGTCAGGTCGTCCGCCGAGGCGACGTACATCGGGGCGCCGAAGGCGAGGTCGACGCGCCGCCGCCGGGTCAGGTCGGGCGAGGGCGCGGGGTCACCGACGGAGGCCAGGCGCTGCGATCCCCAGATGGCGACCGGGACCAACGGAGCGCCGGTCTCGCGGGCCAGGGCGACCGCGCCACGCATGAGCGGACGCACCGTGAAGGAGTGCGAGATCCCGGCCTCCGGGAAGGCGCACACCGCCTCACCGCGCGCGAGCTCCTTGCGCGCGCGCAGGTAGGTGTACGCCGGCGCCAGCCGGTCGACCGGGATGTGCCGCATCCGGTCCATGAACCACGGCACCAGCGGCACCTCCCACACGTCGTGCCGGGTCAGGAACCGCACGTAGCGACCGCGCGTGATCGCCGCCCGCTCGATCAGCACGAAGTCGGGGTAGGAGACGTGGGTGGCGGCGAGGATCACCGGCCCCGTCAGCGGCACCTGCTCCACCCCGGTCCACCGCACGTCCAGGCGCAGTCCCAGCAGCACACCCCGGCCCAGCCCGTTGACGACGCGATAGACCGGATCCACGCGGCACAACCTAGTGCGCCGAGCGGGCACTCCGTGCCCACCCCAGCAAGCCGAGCGGGCACTCTGTGCCCACCCCAGGACCCCGAGCGGGCATTCCCTGCTCAGCTGAACGGCGGGCGCTCGTCCAGAGCGACGGAGCGACGCCCGGCCCAGCGCCACACCCGGGCCGCACGGTCGCGGTCCTCGTCGGTGACCAGGTTGCCCATCCAGCGCAGGGCGAGCGTCATCAGCCAGTCCGACCGCATTCCCGCCGGCCCCAGAGCCGGCAGCAGCCGCGGGACGGTGACCAGCCCGGCCAGCCGACGGGCGATCGAGAACGCCTCGCCGTAGTGCTCCCGCAGCAGCTGCGGCCACACGAGCGAGAGGTCGTCGTGCTCGGCCATCAGGTCGACGACCAGCCGACCGCCCTCCAGGCCGTAGTCGATCCCCTCGCCGTTGAGCGGGTTCACGCATGCCGCCGCATCCCCGACCAGTGCCCAGTTGGGGCCTGCCACGTTCGACACCGCACCACCCATCGGCAGCAGCGCCGAGGTCGGCATCCGCAGCTCGCCGGCCAGCTCGAACTCCTCGCGCCGCTGGTCGGCGTAGAACTGCATCAACGGGCGCAGCGCGACGTTGGCCGGTCGCTTGTCCGTGGCGAGGGTGCCGACACCGATGTTCACCTGGCCGTCGCCGAGCGGGAAGATCCAGCCGTAGCCGGAGAGGATCTCCCCCTTGGTCCCTGAGCCTGTCGAAGGGCCGCGCAGCTCGAGGTGGCTGCTGATCCACGGGTCGTCGTGCTTGCCGGAGTCGACGTAGGAGCGAGCCGCCACGCCGTACGCCGTGTCGCGGTGCCACTCCCGGCCGAGCTTCTTGCCCAGTGGCGAGCGGACGCCGTCGGCGACGAGCAGGCGCTCGCAGCCGATCTCGAACCTCTCACCGTCGCGGTCGAAGACGACTGCGGCCACGCGCCCGCCGTCCATCCGTACGTCGACCGCCCGGATGCCGTCGATCCCGTGGGCGCCGGCCTTGATCGCCGTGGTGCGCAGGTGGTCGTCGAGCTCGGTGCGGGCGACCGCCGAGCCGTAGGCGGGCAGCGACCCTCCCGGCCAGGGGAGCAGCAGCGTCTGCCCGAAGCCGTGCGCTCGGAGCCCGTGGCTCACGGTGTGCGCACGCACCCAGTCTCCGAGCCCGAGACGCTCGAGCTCCCCGATCGCGCGCGGGGTGAGGCCGTCCCCGCAGGTCTTGTCGCGTGGGAACACCGCGGCGTCCGCCAGCACGACATCGAGGCCCGCACGCGCAGCCCACGCAGCCGCCGCGGACCCAGCGGGCCCGGCCCCCACGACGAGCACGTCGGTGCGCGCGGGAACGGGGGCGGTGGTCACCTGCCCATTCTCGCAAGGGTGCAGGAACACCCGGTTGACCGGGTGCTCCGGCACCGCTACAGCAACCCCGCGGCCCGGAAGGCACGGTCGTAGATCGCGCGGACGACCGGTTCCTTGCGGGCGTTGTAGTCCATCACGTGCTCCCCCGCCGCGTTCGCCTCGACCGCCGCACCGAGCTTGGCGTCGCGGTAGCGGTCCCGGTCGTCGGGGTGGTCGCGCAGCCAGTCGCGGAAGATCCGGTGCCGCACCACCTCGGGCGAGTCGGGTGAGAACACATGCAGGTTGCACGGCGGCTCGTCGAGGGTGAGGCACCGGTGCTCGTGCCACCACGGCTCCCGGACCGTCAACACGAAGCCGGCTGTCTCCAGCGGTGGCAGCCACGTCGCCTCGTCGGCCGAGTCGGCGACGGTCAGGTCGATGTCGATCACCGGCTTCGCCGCCAGCCCGGGTACGGCGGTCGAGCCGACGTGCTCGACCGTGAGGGCCCGCTCCCCCAGGGCCGCGCGGATCAGGTCCTCCAGAGAGGCGAACACCCACGGCCATGCCGGGTCCGGCTCGACCACCTCGATCCCCGTGCGCGGTCGCTGGTCGCCGACCCACGGCGACTCACCCGCGGGCGGGGTGGCGTCGTGGTGGCGGGTGATGTCCTCGGGTGTGGGGCGCTCGGGGCTCATGTCGGGCTTGCGGCTGCCTCTCGTCTCACCGGGTTTCGAGACGCACAACGCCCCCCGCGCAAGCGCGGGGGGCGTTGGTGCTCCTCAACCTTCGAGCCTGTTCCGAGGGTTCGCGAGCTCACCCTCGGGACTCTCAGTTCTGGTAGGAACCGAAGTCGAAGTCGTCCAGGGCCACGGTCTGACTCGTGCCGGAGCCGAAGTAGTCGTCTCCGTAGTTGTCGTAACCGGTGACGGCGTACGCCGCGGCGCGGGCCTCCTCGGTGGGCTCCACCCGGATGTTGCGGTACCGCTCGAGGCCGGTGCCCGCCGGGATCAGCTTGCCGATGATCACGTTCTCCTTCAGACCCAGCAGCGAGTCCGACTTGCCGTTGATGGCAGCGTCGGTGAGCACCCGGGTGGTCTCCTGGAAGGAGGCCGCCGAGAGCCACGACTCGGTCGCGAGCGAGGCCTTGGTGATGCCCATCAGCACCGGACGACCCGAGGCGGGCTTGGTGCCCTCGGAGACCGCGCGGCGGTTCTCCTCCTCGTAGCGCACCCGGTCGACGAGGTCGGACGGGAGCAGCTTGGTGTCGCCGGACTCGATCACCGTGACGCGGCGCAGCATCTGCCGCACGATGATCTCGATGTGCTTGTCGTGGATCGACACGCCCTGGCTGCGGTAGACCTGCTGGACCTCGGCCACCAGGTGCTCCTGCGCCTTGCGGACGCCGAGGATGCGCAGCACGTCCTGCGGGTCGGGAGTTCCCTGGGTGAGCTGCTGGCCGACCTCGATGTGGTCGCCGTCAGCCACCAGCAGGCGCGAACGCTTGCTGACGGGGTACTCCTGCACCTCCGAACCGTCGTCGGGGGTCACCAGGACCTTGCGGGTCTTGTCGGTGTCCTCGATCTCGATCCGGCCGGCAGCCTCCGAGATCGGCGACTTGCCCTTGGGCTGACGCGCCTCGAACAGCTCGACCACGCGGGGCAGACCCTGCGTGATGTCGTCGGCCGACGCCACACCACCGGTGTGGAAGGTGCGCATCGTCAGCTGCGTGCCGGGCTCACCGATGGACTGCGCGGCGATGATGCCGACCGCCTCACCGATGTCGACGAGCTGGCCGGTCGCGAGCGAACGGCCGTAGCACTTCGAGCACGTGCCGGTCTTGGCGTCACAGGTCAGCACGGAGCGGACCTTGACCTCCTCGATCCCGGCAGCGACGAGCTCCTCGATCTTGACGTCACCCAGGTCGTCACCGGCGCCAGCCAGCACCGCCCCGGAGTCCGGGTGCAGGATGTCGACCGCCGCGGTGCGGGCGTACGCCGAGGTCTCGGCGTTCTCGTCCTTGACCACCACGCCGTCGTCGAGGCGGACACCGATGACCTTGGGCATGCCGCGCTCGGTGCCGCAGTCGTCCTCACGGATGATCACGTCCTGCGAGACGTCCACCAGACGACGGGTCAGGTAACCCGAGTCGGCGGTACGGAGCGCCGTGTCGGCGAGACCCTTGCGAGCACCGTGGGTGGAGATGAAGTACTCCAGGACCGAGAGGCCCTCACGGAAGTTCGCCTTGATCGGGCGCGGGATGATCTCGCCCTTCGGGTTCGCCACCAGACCACGCATGGCCGCGACCTGACGCATCTGCATCATGTTTCCGGACGCACCGGAGTCGACCATCATGTAGATCGGGTTGTTCTTGTCGAAGTTGGCTTCCATCGCCTTGGCGACCTCGTTGGAGGCCTGGGTCCAGATCTCGATGAGCTCCTGGCGACGCTCGTCGTCGGTGATCAGGCCGAGCTCGGCCTGCGACTGGACCTTGGCGGCCTTCTCGTCGTACTTGGCGAGGATCTCCTTCTTCGAGTCCGGCGTCACGACGTCCTCGATCGAGACCGTCACGCCCGAGTAGGTCGCCCACACGAAGCCGGCGTCCTTGAGGGCGTCCAGGCTGTTGGCCACCTCGACCTTGGTGTAGCGCTCGGCCAGGTTGTTCACGATCCGGCCCAGCTCGCGCTTGCCGACGCCGAACTCGGCGTACTCGTAGTTCGAGGGGAGCGTCTCGTTGAACAGCGCGCGACCCAGCGTGGTCTCGAGCGTGACCGGGTCACCCTCGACCCAGCCCTCGGGGAGCTCGGTGCCGGCAGGCGGCACCACGCCCACGAGACGGATCCGGACCTTGGACTGGAGCGTGATCTCGTGCTTGTCCAGCGCCATGATCGCCTCGCCGATCGAGGAGAACGCCCGGCCCTCGCCGACCGCACCCTCGTCGAGACGGGTCAGGAAGAAGATGCCGATGATCATGTCCTGCGTAGGCATCGTGACGGGGCGACCGTCCGACGGCTTCAGGATGTTGTTCGTCGACAGCATCAGGATCCGGGCCTCGGCCTGCGCCTCCGCGGAGAGCGGCAGGTGCACGGCCATCTGGTCACCGTCGAAGTCGGCGTTGAACGCCGAGCAGACGAGCGGGTGGATCTGGATGGCCTTGCCCTCGATCAGCTGCGGCTCGAAGGCCTGGATGCCGAGGCGGTGCAGCGTGGGTGCGCGGTTGAGCAGCACCGGGTGCTCCGCGATGACCTCCTCGAGCACGTCCCAGACCTCGGGGCGTACGGCGCGCTCCACCATCCGCTTGGCGGACTTGATGTTCTGGGCGTGCGAGAGGTCGACGAGGCGCTTCATCACGAACGGCTTGAACAGCTCGATCGCCATGTACTTCGGCAGACCGCACTGGTGCAGCTTGAGCTGCGGGCCGGAGACGATGACCGAACGGCCCGAGTAGTCCACGCGCTTGCCGAGCAGGTTCTGGCGGAACCGGCCCTGCTTGCCCTTGAGCATGTCGGACAGCGACTTCAGCGGCCGGTTGCCCGGGCCGGTGACCGGACGACCACGACGGCCGTTGTCGAACAGCGAGTCGACGGCCTCCTGGAGCATCCGCTTCTCGTTGTTGACGATGATCTCGGGCGCACCGAGGTCGAGCAGCCGCTTGAGCCGGTTGTTCCGGTTGATCACGCGGCGGTACAGGTCGTTCAGGTCGGAGGTCGCGAAGCGGCCACCGTCGAGCTGCACCATCGGGCGCAGGTCCGGCGGGATGACCGGGACGGCGTCGAGCACCATGCCGAGCGGCGAGTTCTGCGTCTTGCGGAACGCGTCGACGACCTTGAGGCGCTTGAGCGCGCGCACCTTCTTCTGGCCCTTGCCGTTGGCGATCGTGTCGCGCAGCGACTCGACCTCGGCGGCGATGTCGAAGGTCTCGAGGCGCTTCTGGATCGCCGTGGCGCCCATGAAGCCCTCGAAGTACTTGCCGAACCAGTTCTTCATCTCGCGGTAGAGGAGCTCGTCGCCCATCAGGTCCTGGACCTTGAGGGTCTTGAAGGTCGTCCAGACCTCCTCGAGACGTGCGAGCTCGGCGTCCGAGCGCTTGCGCACGGCCGCCATCTCACGCTCGGCACCGTCCTTGACCTTGCGCTTGGCGTCGGCCTTGGCGCCCTCCTCCTCGAGGGCGGCGAGGTCGGTCTCGAGCTTCTTGGCGCGCTCCTCGATCTGGACGTCGCGTCGGTTCTCCAGGCTCTTGCGCTGCAGGCCGATCTTGCCCTCGAGGTCCGAGAGGTCCTTGTGACGGGCGTCCTCGTCCACGCTGGTGATCATGTACGCCGCGAAGTAGATGACCTTCTCGAGGTCCTTCGGGGCGAGGTCCAGCAGGTAGCCGAGCCGGCTCGGCACACCCTTGAAGTACCAGATGTGCGTGACGGGGGCGGCGAGCTCGATGTGGCCCATCCGCTCACGACGCACCTTGGAACGGGTCACCTCGACGCCGCAGCGCTCGCAGATGATGCCCTTGAAGCGCACGCGCTTGTACTTGCCGCAGTAGCACTCCCAGTCCCGGGTGGGACCGAAGATCTTCTCGCAGAAGAGTCCGTCACGCTCGGGCTTGAGCGTGCGGTAGTTGATCGTCTCCGGCTTCTTGACCTCGCCGTGGCTCCAGGCGCGGATCTCGTCCGCGGTGGCCAGGCCGATCTTGAGCTGGTCGAAGAAATTCACATCGAGCACGGTGGCTGCTTCCCTCGTTCTACTTTGAAAACTGAATGTGTGGGGGGACCGGGGTGGGCCCGGCGGCGCTCGGCGCCGCCGGGCACTACCTCAGACTTCCTCGACGCTGCTGGGCTCGCGGCGGGACAGGTCGATGCCGAGCTCCTCGGCGGCGCGGAAGACGTCTTCCTCCGCGTCGCGCATCTCGATCGCGCTGCCGTCCTGCGACAGCACCTCGACGTTGAGGCAGAGCGACTGCATCTCCTTGACGAGCACCTTGAACGACTCCGGGATGCCGGAGTCGGGGATGTTCTCGCCCTTCACGATGGCCTCGTAGACCTTGACGCGACCAGGCACGTCGTCGGACTTGATGGTGAGCAGCTCCTGCAGGGCGTAGGCGGCGCCGTACGCCTCCATCGCCCAGACCTCCATCTCGCCGAACCGCTGGCCACCGAACTGGGCCTTACCGCCCAGGGGCTGCTGCGTGATCATCGAGTAGGGGCCGGTCGAACGAGCGTGGATCTTGTCGTCGACCAGGTGGTGGAGCTTGAGGATGTACATGTAGCCCATCGCCACCGGCGCGGGGAACGGCTCTCCGGAACGACCGTCGAACAGGTTCGCCTTGCCGTTCTCCCCGACGATGCGGACACCGTCACGGTTGGGGATGGAGGAGCCGAGCAGGCCGACGATCTCGTCCTCACGCGCACCGTCGAAGACCGGGGTCGCGACGTTGGTGTCCGGGTCGGACTTGTCGGCGTGGATCTTGATCAGCCGGTCCTTCCAGTCGGACTGCGACTTGTCGGCGTGCAGATCGACGTCCCAGCCCTGCTTGGCGAGCCAGCCGAGGTGGAGCTCGAGGATCTGACCGATGTTCATCCGTCGCGGCACACCGAGCGGGTTCAGGATCACGTCGACCGGGGTGCCGTCCTCGGTGAACGGCATGTCCTCGATCGGCAGGATCTTGGCGATGACGCCCTTGTTGCCGTGACGACCGGCGAGCTTGTCACCCACGGAGATCTTGCGCTTCTGGGCGACGTACACCCGGACCAGCTGGTTCACGCCCGGGGGCAGCTCGTCGCCGTCCTCGCGGTTGAACTCGCGGACGCCGATGACCGTGCCGGACTCGCCGTGCGGGACCTTCATCGAGGTGTCGCGCACCTCGCGCGCCTTCTCACCGAAGATCGCGCGGAGCAGGCGCTCCTCGGGGGTCAGCTCGGTCTCACCCTTCGGGGTCACCTTGCCGACGAGGATGTCACCGGTGGTGACCTCCGCGCCGACGCGGATCATGCCGCGCTCGTCCAGGTCGGCGAGCAGGTCGTCGCTGACGTTGGGGATGTCGCGGGTGATCTCCTCGGGGCCCAGCTTGGTGTCGCGGGCGTCGACCTCGTGCTCCTCGATGTGGATCGAGGTGAGGACGTCCTCCTGCACCAGCCGCTGGGAGAGGATGATCGCGTCCTCGTAGTTGTGACCCTGCCAGGGCATGAAGGCGACGAGCAGGTTGGTGCCCAGCGCCATCTCGCCCTCGTCGGTGCACGGACCGTCGGCGATCGGCGAGCCGACCTCGACCCGGTCACCCTCGGCGACCAGCGGGCGCTGGTTGATGCAGGTGCCCTGGTTGGAGCGGGTGAACTTCAGCAGTCGGTAGGACTTGTCGCCACCCTCGTCGGTCATGATCACGACCTCGTCGGCCGAGACCTCCTTGACCACCCCGGCCACGTCGGAGGTGACCACGTCGCCGGCGTCGACGGCGGCGCGGTACTCCATGCCGGTGCCGACCAGCGGGGCGTCGCTCTTGATGAGCGGCACCGCCTGACGCTGCATGTTGGCGCCCATGAGCGCGCGGTTGGCGTCGTCGTGCTCGAGGAACGGGATCAGCGCGGTCGCCACCGACACCATCTGGCGCGGCGAGACGTCCATGTACTCGACCTCGTTGCGCGGGATGTCGACGGTCTCACCGCCACGGGTGCGGACCAGGACGCGCTCGTCGACGAAGTTGTCGTCGTCGTCGAGCGTGGCGTTGGCCTGCGCGATGACCCGCGAGTCCTCCTCGTCGGCGGTCAGGTGGTGGATCTCGTTGGTGACGTGACCGTCGGTGACCACCCGGTAGGGCGTCTCCACGAAGCCGAACGGGTTGATCCGTCCGTAGGAGGCGAGCGAGCCGATCAGGCCGATGTTCGGGCCCTCAGGAGTCTCGATCGGGCACATGCGGCCGTAGTGCGAGGGGTGCACGTCGCGGACGTCCATCTGCGCGCGGTCGCGGGAGATACCGCCCGGGCCGAGCGCGGAGAGACGACGCTTGTGGGTCAGACCGGCGATCGGGTTGGTCTGGTCCATGAACTGCGAGAGCTGCGAGGTGCCGAAGAACTCCTTCAGCGCCGCCACCACGGGTCGGATGTTGATCAGGGACTGGGGCGTGATCGCCTCGACGTCCTGCGTCGTCATCCGCTCGCGGACCACCCGCTCCATCCGGGCGAGGCCGGTGCGCAGCTGGTTCTGGATCAGCTCGCCCACCGTGCGCATGCGCCGGTTGCCGAAGTGGTCGATGTCGTCCGCGCGGACCTCGATGGCCTCGTCGTGGGCGTTCTTGACCTCGTTGTTCTGCGCGTCGACGAGGTTCTGCTTGTCGGCGTGCAGCTGCACGATGTAGCGGATCGTCGCCACGATGTCGTCGATGGTCAGCGTCTGCTGGTCGAACGCCTCGTGCGTCCCGAGCTTCTTGTTGATCTTGTAGCGACCGACCTTGGCCAGGTCGTAGCGCTTCGGGTTGAAGTAGTAGTTCTGCAGCAGCGTCTGCGCAGCCTCACGCGTGGGCGGCTCGCCCGGGCGCAGCTTGCGGTAGATGTCGAGCAGCGCGTCGTCCTGGGCCTCGGTGTGGTCCTTCTCGAGGGTCAGCATCATCGACTCGTACTCGCCGAACTCCTCGCGGATCTGCTCGTTGGTCCAGCCGAGGGCCTTGAGCAGCACCGTGACGTTCTGCTTGCGCTTGCGGTCGAGGCGTACGCCGACCATGTCGCGCTTGTCGATCTCGAACTCCAGCCACGCACCGCGCGACGGGATCACCTTGGCGGTGAAGATGTCCTTGTCGGACGTCTTGTCGGCGGAACGCTCGAAGTAGACGCCGGGCGAGCGCACCAGCTGGGAGACCACGACACGCTCGGTGCCGTTGATGATGAAGGTGCCCTTGCGGGTCATCATCGGGAAGTCGCCCATGAAGACGGTCTGACCCTTGATCTCGCCGGTCTCACCGTTGGTGAACTCGGCCGAGACGTAGAGGGGGCGGGAGTAGGTGAAGTCCTTCTCCTTGCACTCCTCCTCGGTGTACTTGGGGTCGAGGAAGACGGGGTTCTCGAACGAGAGCGACATCGTCTCGGAGAAGTCCTCGATCGGGGAGATCTCCTCGAAGATCTCGTGGAGTCCCGACTTCTGCGAGAGCTCCTCGCCGGCGCTGCGGCGCTCGGCGACCTTGTTCTCCCACTTCTCGTTGCCGATCAGCCAGTCGAAGCTGTCGGTCTGGAGAGCCAGAAGCTGCGGAACCTCGAGCGGCTCGGAGATCTTGGCGAAGGAGATGCGGCGGGGAGAGTTGTTGTTGCTGAGCTTGGGGCGCTTCGCGGCCAAGAGTGGTCCTTCCGAGGCTCACATGTGTGGCGACACCGTCCCACCACAAACCAGGCCACCGGGCAGGCAGGAAGCATTTGAGGGAGGGCGCAAAGAGTCAGATTACAACACTGCACCCGCCAAGGACAAACCCGGGTCGTGCACGGGTAGCGCCTGGCGCCTCTGGTGGCGACAGGCTACCCCCTGAGCGCCCTCAGTAGGTCTTGACCTTCGACAACTTCCACGTGTCGCCGGTCTTCTTCATGGTCATGACGACGCGGTTCTGGAAGACCCGCGGTTGGCCGCTCCCCTGCTTCGAGGTCAGGTTCACGTACACCAGCACGCGAGCCGTGTCCTCGTCCGCGTCCATGACCGCGGAGCCCAGCACGCTCGAGGTGACGACCGCCTTGGTCTGTACCGCCAGACCCGGCGCACCGTCCTTCTGCTTCTCCAGCAAAGCAGCCGTCTTGGCGTACTCCTTCTCGTAGCCACCGGTCAGGAACTTCTCCGCCCGGTTCCGGTCGGCCGCAAGATGCCGGTAGTCGTACTGGAAGACCGACTTCGCCGCTGCCTCCGCGGCCGCTGGCGCTGCGTCGCGCGCGTCGGCGGCACGTGCGTCCTTGCGGACCTGGAGCCCCAGGTATCCCGCGGTCACCAAGGCCGCGATCGTGAGCAGCGCGAGCACGGCCGCGACGATGCCAGCGGCGCGTGAGGCCGGCACCCGGGCCGGGCGCGTCCTGGCGCGCTTCACGGTCCTGCCCGGCTTGCGCTCGCTGACTGGCGCAGCAGGCGCCGGCTCCAGCTCGTGGGTGGGTCCTGCTTCCTCGATCGGGACGGCCGACGCCCCGGAACCGGTCACTGCTCCGAGCGAGGCGTCGTACTCCGCCCGCTTGACCGGGTCGAGCAGCACGTCGGCCGCGTCGTTGAGCATCCGGAACTGACCGGAGCCGGAGCCGGGCTCGAACTTGTCGGTCGCGCTGCGCCAGCCGGTCTTGATCTGCTCGGGGGTCGCGTCAGGCTCGACGCCGAGGACGTCGTACCAGGTCGGGTGGGGAGTCGCCATGTCAGTTCACCGGGTTGAAGTCGTCGACGAGCCAGTGTCCGCCGACCTTCACCATGTCCACCGACCACCGGTAGTGGTGCTCGATGTCTCCCTGGGTCGTGTTGACGGCTGCGTCGTGCACCACCAGCACGGTGGCGGAGTCGGCGTCCGAGTCACCCACGCCGGTCAGCAACACCTTTCCGGTGCCCTTGACCTTCGCGGTCTCGTAGCTCTGCTTCATCGCCGCGAAGGTCTGCGTGTTCTTGGTCTTGGCCTTGGTGGTCAGCAGCTGGTTGATCCCCTTGATGTACTTGTCGAAGGCGGTGCCGTCGGCCTTGTCCATGCGCAGGGCGAACTGCGACGCAACGGCAGAGGCAGCCGCCCGCTCCTTCTGGGCGTCCTCGTTCGAGCGCGCCTTGAGCGCGAGGACGACCGAGGCGGCGACGGCGAGGACGAGCACGACGGCGAGCACCGTGCTGACGATGCGCAACGTCCTGGCGCTGAGAGGCATCCTCGGGCGTTCGTTCCCACCGGGATCCTCGATCCCGGCGTTGGTTTCCTCAGTCAAGGACTACTCCTGCTTGTCGTCTGCCAGCGCCGGCTGGAGCAACATCTGTTTCCAGGAGTCCTCGCCGTAGAGCTGGGCTGCGCCACCGTCGTAGGCGACCGTGGCACTCGTGTCCTGGTCGGCCCAGGTGGTCTTGCCGGTCTTCGCATCGTACGTCGCCACCGGTGACCGGTAGGACGCGCCGGTGCGACCCGAGGGTGCCTTCTCCGCACCACGAAGGTTCTTGCTCCCGTCCGTGCACCCGACGTTGGTGGGCATCGGCTTGTCACTGGTGTCGGTCGGGCTTCGGGGCTTGGTGTAACCCGCCTTGCAGGTGGGTGAGTCCTGCTGCAGGATCAGGCCGAACTGGGCGTCGTACTTCTTGTCGACCGTGCCCTTCTTCGCCACCGTGAACCCGCCGGCGACGACATAGGGATAGATCACCAAGAGCTGACGGATGCCCTTGAGGTGCTTGACCGTCACCTCACCCGTGGTCACGAGGTTGTTGATCAGGGATCCGAGATTGACCCGGTTCTGCTCCAGGAACGTGCGGAGCTGGTTGGCGGTGGCAGAACCGTTGTCGATCAGCGACCGCAGGTACTTGTCGTTGTCGGCCACGGTGCCGGAGAAGAGGGCCAGGTCCCGGGAGAAGCTGCGAATGGCGGAGCCCTTGTCGACCTGGGTCTGCAGCACCACACGCGAGTCGCGGATCAGCGACGTCGTGGTCTCGAAGTTGGCGTTGGCGGTCTCGATGAACGAGCTCGACGTGTCGATGATCTGACCGATGCTCGGACCGGCATCCTTGAAGGCGGCGCCGGACTCGGCCACGACCGTTCGCAGGTCTGCCTGGGGCACGGACTCGACCAGGTTGCTCAGGTTGGTCAGCAGCGCTGTCGTCGACACCGGCACCGCGGTGTCGGCGGTCTCGATCTGCGACCCGTCCTTGAGGTAGGGGCCGGAGTCGGTCTTCGGCTGCAGCTCGACGTACTGCTCACCGACCGCGGACTTGTTGCCGACGAGCGCACGGGTCTTGCTCGGGATCTTCTCGCTCTTCTTCTCGATCGAGAGCACGACGTCGACGCCGTTGTCGGTGAGCTTCAGGCTCGAGACCTGACCCACCTTGACGCCGCGGTCGGTGACCTCGGCCCCGGCGAAGATGCCGCCGGACTGGTCGAAGTGCGCCGTGACGGTGTACGACGAGTCGTAGAACAGCCGGTCGAGCCGGGCATAGCGGGCCCCGACGAAGGTGACGCCGACCAGCGTCAGGATGACGAAGGCGATCAGCTGCTTCTTGGTGCGTGAGGTGATCATCGGACTTCAGCCACCCCCTGGAGGAGCAAGGTCCCGACCCCGGGGTCGAGTCCGTAGGACGTCAGGTGGAACGGGTCGAGCTCCTGCGGCTTCTGCTTCTGGAAAGCGGCGCTCGGGGTTGCCCTCGGCAGACCCAGGCCCGAGGTGACGCCGCCGAGGCCGCCCCCACCGCCCTGGGTCGTCGGCAGCTTCGGGATCTTGATCCCACCCGGCTTCTTCACCGCCTCGCACAGCGCGTTGTTCGGCAGGCCCTTGCAGAGGTTGGTGACGAGTCGCGTCGAGAGCGAGTTCAACAGCGCACCGAGAGCCGCCGCCACGGCGTTCGAGATGTCGACGGGGCTGGAGTCGCAGGTGACCTCCCTGAGCACACTCGTGATGATCTTCTGCTGGTCCTCGACCGGGAGGTTCAGGGTGCCGAGCTGCTTGTCGAGCTCCGCGGTCACCGTCTTCGTCAGGTCGCACGCAGGGGTCGGCAGGCTCGGGAGCAGCGGCTTCAGGAGGTCGAGTCCGAGGTCCAGGTTGACCGACAGGTTGGTGTAGTCACCCATGTGCAGGTTGCGGGCCACCTGCGGGTCCCGACCGACGGCCTCGTCCACGAACGGGTAGGTGAGGAAGACCTGGAAGGCCTTGGGGAGGTTCTCCCCTGCCTTGGCGAAGCCGTCGAGCACCGGCGCCAGGGAGCGCAGGCTGTTGATCGTCGACTCCTTGGAGGCCTTGATCACCCGCACGCCGACTCCGCTCAACCGGTCGAGAGCCTTCAGCAGCTTGACCAGGTCGGCACGCTGGCGGTTGACCGACTTCAGGGTCGCCGGCACGTGGTCGAGGGCACTCTTGATCGTGGCGTCCTGCTTCTTCAGCTCGGCGGCGAGCCGGTTGGTGTTCTCCAGCGCCTTGACGATCGAGGCTTTGTTGGCGTCGAGCTGACCCATGAAGCTGCGGATCTGGTCCAGGACGGAACGGACCTCGGACTCACGGCCGCCCAGCGTGTTGTTGATCTCCGAGACGATGGTCTTGAGCTGACCGACGCCACCGCCGTTGAGCAGCAGCGAGAGCGCCCCGAGGACCTCTTCGACTTCCGGGTTCCGGCCGGTGCGATCCAGGCCGATGGTGTCGCCGTTCGCCAGCTTGCCGCTGCCGGGCTCGGTGGGCTTCTCCAGCTGGACGAACTTCTCACCGAGGAGGCTGGTCTGGCGGATCTCGGCGCGCGCGTTGTCAGGGAGGTCGACGTCCTTCGGGATCTCGACGGTGATCTTGGCGACGTACCCCTTCAGCTCCACCTTCTTGACCTTGCCCACGGTGACGTCGTTGACCTTGACCGTCGACTGGGGCACGAGGTCGAGGACGTCGCGGAACATCACCTTGATCGTCATCGGGTTGTCGCCGGTGCTCACGCCACCAGGGAGGGGCGCGTCGTAGATCGAGCAGCCGGAGAGCACGAGAACTGCGGCGACGAAGCCGGCCAGGAGGCCGACGCAGCGACGGGCCTGGTTCCGGCGCAGAGCGCCGGTCGTCGTCGTGGCGGTCACGGTGACACCTCCACGAGCCCACCCAAGGACTTGTCGATCGGCTCGGTGACGCGGGGCTTCGCCCTGGTCTCGCCCTCGAAGGGCGCGGCCCGCCCTGCTGCCGGGGTGCCAAGCGCGGACTTGATCAGGTTGCACCCATTGCCCGAAACGAAGGTGCACAGGACCCCGGCGGGATTCTCCGCCAGCTGGTTGCCGAGCTCACCGAGGTTGTCGCGCACGTCCAGGGTTCCCTGCTTGTCGTTACCCGAGAGGAACAGGTTGTTCAGCGCGCCTGGTGCGTACGTCAGGATCTCGTCCAGGGCGGCGCGACGCTTCACGAGCGTCTTCGAGATCTTGTTCAGCCCGGCGATGTTGCTCGTCAGGGACGCTCGGTTCTCCTTGACGAAGCTCCGCACCTGGATCATCGCGATGCTCAGGTTCTTCAGGACCGCCGCGAGATCCTGGCGCTCACCGGCCAGCAGGCCCGCACCACTGGCCAGGGAGTCGTTGAACTTGCGAACCGTGCCGTCGTTCTTCGCCAGGGTCTTGGTGAAGTCCTCGACCTGGGACAGGGTCCCGAACAGCTCGTCCTTGTTGTCGGCGAGCGTCTTGGTGAGAGCGCCGAGGTTCTTGAGGGTCTTGTTGAACTGGACGCCCTGGCCGCCGAAGTTGCGCGCAGTCGAGTCGAGCAGGCGGGTCAACGGGCCCACCCCACCGGCGTCCGCCTTGTTGGCACCGTCCGGTCCCAGGGCGATGTCGAGCTGGTTGATGCTGCCGAAGATCTCGTCGAGCTCCAGCGGGGTCGCGGTGCGGTTCGTGCCGAGGTGCGCGTTGTTCGGCATCGTGGCGCCCCGGGTGTACGCCGGGGTCAGCTGAACGAAGCGGTCGCCGACGATCGACGGTGAGATCACCGCGGCCTTGGCATCCGCCGGGACCTTGTACTTCGAGTCGTAGGTGATCTCCACCTTGACCTTCGTGCCGGCCGGGGTGACCTTCTCGACCTTGCCCACGGCGACCCCGAGGATCTTGACGTCGGACCCCTGGTAGAGCGAGACCGTGCGCGGGAAGTCCGCGGTGAGGGTCTTCTTGTCCGAGCCGGGCCAGAAGACGATCAGCAGGGCGACCACGAGGGCGGCCACGACGATGATGACGAGGGCAGGGTTGGCCTTGGCGAGCTTCTTCATCAGCCACCCACCTTCACCGGCGGGAGGTTGGCGATGTAGGTGTCGAACCAGGGGCCGGAGCCCAGGGTGTTCTGGAAGACCCGGTAGAAGGGCGCCATCAGACGCAGGCTCTCGTCGAGGTTGTTCTGGTTCTTCAGCAGCACGTTGACCACGCCCTGGAGGTTGGTCAGGGCCGGTTTGAGGTCGGCCCTGGTCTGCTTGACCAGCAGGGTGAGCTCTTGCGAGAGCCGGCTGGTGGACACCAGCAGGCGGTGCACGGACTCGCGACGCGCGACCAGCGCGCGGAGGAGGACGTCGCTGTCCTTCATCAGGGCGATGATGTCGTCGTCGCGCTTGGCGAGGGTGCCGGAGACGGTGTCCAGGTTGCCGAGCAGCTCGCCGATCTGCTCGTTGCGGCTGGCTACGGTCTCGGAGAGCCGCGAGAGACCCCGCAACGTGCCCTGGAACGCCGCCGGGGTGTCCTTGGTCAGCGCAGCCAGCGTGTCGATCGACTTCGCGAGCCGCTTGGTGTCGATCTTCTCGGCGCGGTCCGCGAGTCCGGAGAACGCCTGGACCACGTTGTACGGCGACCTCGTGCGCTCGAGCGGAATCGTCGAGCCCTCCTTGAGCTGGCCCGGGCCCTTCGGCTCGAGCGAGATGAACATCGCGCCCAGCAGCGTCTTGACCTTGATCGCCGCCACCGTCTGGGTGCCGAACCTGGAGGGGGACTTGATCTTGAAGGCGACGTCCACCTTGCCGTCCTTGAGCCCGACCTCGGTGACCTTGCCGACGCGGACGCCGGCGATGCGCACCTCGTCGTTGAGCTTCAGCCCGCCCGACTCGGCGAAGGCTGCGTGGTAGGTGTCGCCGCCGCCGATGAGGGGCAGGTCACCGGCCTTGAAGGCGCCGACGAGGAGAAGCAGGATCAACGCGATGCCGATGGCACCGATCGGGACGGGGTTGCGCTCGCGGAAGGGGACGCTCATCCGAGGTGACACCTCGCATCCTTGCCAAGCGTGTCGGTGTTGTAGTTGATCGTCAGCGGCTTCGGCTGCACGCCGGCCACCTTGGGCAAGATGACGTTGCCCTGGAACTGGCACAGGTAGAAGTTGAAGAATGATCCGTTGATCGCCGTACGGCCGATCTTGGAGAGCTTGATCGGCAGGATCTGCATCGCCCGGTCCAGCTCGGACCTGCCCCGGTTCAGGTTGCCCGCGACCTGCCGCAGCCCCTTGACGTCCTTGACGAGAGGCGGCCGGATCCCGACCGTCAGGTCGGAGGTCTGGTCGGCGAGGTCGGACACGGAGTCGAGGGAGCCGAGGATGGCGTCCTTGTCCTTGACCAGTCCGGCCATGAACGCCTGGAACTGGGTGATCAGCGAGTTCAGCTGCTTGTCCCGTCCCGCCAGGGTGGCCAGCACGTCGTTGAGGTTGTCGATCACCTCACCGATCACCCGGTCTCGGTCGGCCAGGGTGTTCGTGACCGAAGCGGTGCTCTGCAGCAGCGCGTTGAAGTTGCCGCCTTCCCCCTGGAAGACCGAGATCACCTCGGCGGAGAGCTTGTTGATGTCCGCCGGGGACAGCGCCGCGAACAACGGCTTGAACCCGTTGAAGAGCACGGTCAGGTCCAACGCCGGCTCGGTACGGCTCATCGGGATCGTCGAGTCCTTGGGAAGGCGGGTCAGGTCGCCGGCGCCCTGGGTCAGCGAGATGTAGCGCTGGCCGACCAGGTTGCGATAGCGGATCGTCGCCGTCGAGCTCCTGGTCACGATCGAGCTGTCCGCGACGCTGAACGACACCTCGGCCCTGGTGCGGTCGACGATCTTGACGTCCTTCACGCTCCCGACCTTCACGCCGGCGATGCGGATGTCGTCACCCTTGACCACGCCGGTCGCGTCCGAGAAGACGGCCTGGTACGGCAGGGTCTTCATGAAGCTCAGGTTGCCGATCAGGACGACGAGCACGCCGGTCGCCAAGGTCGTCACGACCACGAAGATGACCAGCTTGACCAGGTCTCCGCGCGTCTGCTTGTCCAGGATGCTCATCCGACGCTCACCTCCGTGCCGGCCATCGCCGGGGCGAAGAGGAGGGTGGCGACGTCGGACATCTGGTCGACGGGCACCCCGAGGGTCGGAGCGGTCAGCGAGTTGATCAGTGCCTTCTGCGAGGCCGTGCCGGACGGACCGGCCGTGAGGCCCTTCGTCGCGGACGGGGTGGTGTCGAAGCCGGTCGCGGTGCGCTGGTTGTCACCCTTGCCCTCGGCGCCGAGGTTCACGCCATCGTTCAAGTTGGGGAACTGCCTCGCGGGGTAGTACGGGATGGGCGGGTTCGGCAGGCCGGCGCAGTTGGGAGCGTTGTCGGCCCCGTAGACCTGCTTGTCGGCGGCGGTGTACCCGCGTGGCTGCTTCGGCAGCAGCTTGAGGTTGATGTGGAAGATGAATCCGCGGAAGGTCTCTCCGAGGCGCGGCGCCTGCTTCACGATGCCCTCGAGCAGGCACGGGAACGTGGGCGAGTAGCGGGCCAGCAGGGCCAGGATGGGTTCGCTGAGCTGGCCCAGACGAATGATGTTGTCCCCGTTCTCGTTCAGGAACGAGGTGGCCGTGTCGGAGAAGGACGTCAGGTCCTTGAGGAACGCGTTCAGCTTCTGCTCCTTGGTGACCAGGGTGTTTCCTGTCTTCACCGCGTTGCGCAGGGTCGCGGCCAGTGCCGGCGTGACGTCGGCATAGGTGTCGGTCACCTGTGCCAGCAGCTTGATGTCGTCGATGAGCGCAGGGATCTGGGGGTTCAGCCGCTTCAGGTAGCTGTTCAGCGTCTCCAGGCTCTCGCCGATCTTGTCGCCGCGACCCTCGAGGGCGGTGGCGAGGGCGTTCAGCGTGTAGTTCAGCTCCGCCGGCTGGACCGCGCGCAGGAGCGGGTAGAGGTCGTTCAGGACGCGCTCGACCTCGATGGGGAACTTGGTCTGCGTGATCTTGTCGCCGGCCTTCAGGGAAGTCGACGCCGGGTCCTTCGGGATGGTGAGGTCGACGTACTTCTCGCCGAACAGGGTCTTGGGCACGAGCGCGGCGGTCACGTTCTCGGGGATGGACTCGATCTTGTCGGGCTTGATGCCGAGCGTCAGCGTCGCACCGTCGCCCTCGGACTCGGCGTTGTTGACCTGGCCCACGATGACGCCGCGCACCTTCACGTCAGCCTTGGCGGGCAGGTTCAGCCCAGCTGTGCTGGTCTTCAGGGTCACCGTGTCGAACGAGGTGAACTTCTGGGTGAACACTGCGCTGACCAGCCAGACGGCCAGGATCAGCAGCCCCACGAAGATGAGACCCAGGGTGCGGTGGTGATCGAGCAGACGCATCTTCATGAGTGCTCAGCCCGCCAATCGGACTGTGGTGGTGGAGCCCCAGATCGCGATCGACAGGAACAGGTCGATCACGTTGACGGCCACGATCGAGGTCCGGACCGCGCGGCCGACTGCCACGCCGACCCCAGCCGGACCGCCGGACGCGGTGTAGCCGTGGTAGCAGTGGATCAGGATGACCACGACCGCGAACACGAGCACCTTGCCGAAGGACCACAGGACGTCGCCCGGTGGCAGGAACTGGTTGAAGTAGTGGTCGTAGGTCCCAGCACTCTGTCCGTAGAACTGGGTCACGGTCAGCCGGGTGGCGAAGTAGGAGGAGAGCAGCCCGATGACGTACAGCGGGACGATGGCGATCAGGCCCGCGACGATCCGGGTGGTCACCAGGAACGGCATCGACGGGATCGCCATCACCTCGAGGGCGTCGACCTCCTCGGAGATGCGCATGGCGCCGAGCTGCGCGGTGAAGCCACAGCCCACGGTCGCCGCCAACGCGATGCCGGCGACCAGAGGGGCGATCTCACGGGTGTTGAAGTAGGCGGAGACGAAGCCGGAGAAGGCCGCGGTGCCGATCTGGTTCAGTGCGGCGTAGCCGGACAGGCCCACCTGGGCGCCGGTGAAGAAGGTCAGCGCGGTGATGACACCGACGGTGCCTCCGATCACGGCGAGCGCGCCCGAGCCCAGGGTCACCTCGGCGAGCAGCCGGAGGATCTCCTTGGGGTAGCGCGTGACCGACCGGGGGGTGACGCGGATCGCCCGCAGGTAGAACGCCAGCTCCTCCCCCATGGTGTCGACCGTGGAGAGGGGCTTCTCGTAGAGACCCTTGTAGTTAGGCATCGGGTCAGCCCGTCTTCGGGGGGATGACTTGGAGGTAGATCGCGCTGATCACCAGGTTGACCACGAACAGCAGCAGGAACGTGATCACGACGGACTCGTTGACAGCGTCCCCGACCCCCTTGGGGCCACCGCCCGCGTTGGCGCCCTTGTACGCCGCGACGATCGCCGCGATCATGCCGAAGACCACGGCCTTGATCAGGCCGACGTACAGGTCTGGCAGCTGGGCCAACGCGGTGAAGCTCGCGATGTAGGCACCGGGGGTGCCGTCCTGGAGGATCACGTTGAAGACGTAGCCGCCAGCCACGCCGACCACGGTGACCAGTCCGTTGAGGAAGAACGCCACGGTCATGCAGGCGAGCACGCGGGGTACGACGAGGCGCTGGATGGGGTCGATGCCGAGCACCATCATCGCGTCGAGCTCTTCGCGGATCTTGCGCGCGCCGAGGTCCGCCGCGATCGCCGAGCCACCAGCACCGGCGATCAGCAAGGCAGTCGCGATCGGGGCAGCCTGCTGCACGACGGCCAGCACCGAGGCAGAACCCGTGAAGGACTGAGCGCCGAACTGCTTGATCAGGCTCCCGACCTGCAGCGCGATCACGGCGCCGAACGGAATGGCCACCAAGGCCGTGGGAATGATCGTCACCGAAGCGATGAACCAGGCCTGCTGGATGTACTCCCTCGCCTGGAACGGGCGCTTGAACAGGTTGCGCGCCACGTCCAGGGCGAAGGCGAAGAGCTTGCCGGCGGTCCCGAGGGGTGCCAGGACCCGGGAGGCCGTTGCCGAAGCCATCAGCTGATCACCCTCCAGTGGTCATGGTCATGTTTTCCTCGAACGACCCCGGAGGCGGCTCGATGCCGTTCTCCTTGCACCACGCGCCCGGGTCACGCTGGCTGCGCCGCGGCTGACCGTTGGAGGGTTCGAGCTGGAGCGGGATCGGCGGAAGCGGCGGGAGCTCCATGTCCTTCTCGGACTCCAGCTCGTCCGCGTCCTTCTCCTCGGACATGCCGATCGGACCGACCACCTGGGCGTTCAGGAACTGGCGGACGACCGGCTCCTCGGAGGACAGGAGCATCTCGCGCGGGCCGAACATGGCGAGGTGCTTGTGGTAGAGCAGGCCGATGTTGTCGGGCACCTTGCGGGCGGTGTTGATGTCGTGGGTGACGATCAGGAAGGTGGCGTCGATCTGGGCGTTCAGGTCGACGATCAGCTGGTTGAGGAACGACGTGCGGACCGGGTCGAGGCCGGAGTCCGGCTCGTCGAAGAGCACGATCTCCGGGTCGAGGACCAGGGCGCGGGCGAGGCCGGCGCGCTTGCGCATGCCGCCGGAGATCTCGCCGGGCAGCTTGTCCTCGGTGCCGAGCAGACCGACGAGGTCGAGCTTCTCCATCACGACCTCGCGGACCTCGGACTCGCTCTTCTTGGTGTGCTCGCGGAGCGGGAAGGCGATGTTGTCGTAGAGGTTCATCGAGCCGAACATGGCGCCGTCCTGGAAGAGCACACCGAACAGCTTGCGGATCTCGTAGAGCTCCTTCTCGGGGCACGAGGCGATGTCGACGCCCTCGATCACCACGCTGCCCCGGTCGGGCTTGAGCAGACCGATGATCGTCTTGAGGAGCACCGACTTGCCGGTGCCGGAGGGACCGAGCATCACGCAGATCTCGCCAGCGGGGATGGTCAGGGTGACGTCGCCCCAGATGAGCTGCTTGCCGAAGCTCTTGGTCAGATCCTTGATCTCGATCTCAACGCCCATCAGGGCCTCCCTCACTACTGAACACAGACGATCGCGGGCCGGGCAGCGACGTACGCACAGGTCTCCCCACCTCATGCGTACCAACGAGTAGCCAGCGGCGAGGTTACGTGGTCATTGTGCTTCGTGGCACCCGGTTCGTCAGGAGTCTCACGAAATAGCCCCTTCACGCCCGTTCATCGGCCGGAAACACAGGACGGCCGCCCCGGACCAGTGGTCCGGGGCGGCCGCCGAGGCCCTCGTCAGCGGTCCCGAGGGACCGGCGACGAGGAGGGGCTCACTTCAGGGTGACGGTGGCGCCGGCGCCCTCGAGGGACTCCTTGGCCTTCTCCGCAGCCTCCTTGGTGACCTTCTCGAGGACGGCCTTGGGGGCGGCCTCGACGAGGTCCTTGGCCTCCTTGAGACCGAGGCTCGTGAGGGCACGCACCTCCTTGATCACGTTGATCTTCTTCTCGCCAGCGGCCTCGAGGACGACGTCGAACTCGTCCTGCTCGGCTGCCTCGTCGGCGCCGGCACCGGCACCGCCGGCGACGGGAGCGGCGGCGGCGGCCACGGGGGCGGCGGCGGTGACGCCGAAGGCGTCCTCGAACTGCTTCACGAACTCGCTGAGCTCCAGGAGGGTCATCTCCTTGAAAGCGTCGAGCAGCTCGTCGGTGCTGAGCTTCGCCATGGTGGCGTTCCTTTCAGTGGTGCCGTGACGCTGCGCGCCACGAACGGGGTGTCAGGCCTCGGTGCTTTCGGGGGCCTCGGTGGTGCTCGCCTCGGCCGCGGGTGCGTCCTCGGGGGTCTCCTCGGACACGGGTGCGTCCTGGGGAGTGTCCTCGGGCGCAGGTGCGTCCGCGGGTGCTGCGTCCTCGGGTGCTGCGTCCTCGGCCGGGACTGCCGGCTCTCCGGCACCACCGTTGAGGATCGACGGGTCCTGCTGGGCCTTCGCCTCCAGGGCGCCGACGACGCGGGCAGCCTGGGCGAGCGGGGCGTTGAGCAGGTAGACGGCCTGGCTGAGCGAAGCGAGCATCGCGCCCGCCAGCTTGCCCAGGAGAACCTCGCGGGACTCGAGATCGGCCAGCTTGGCGATCTCTGCAGCTCCCATCGGGGCACCGTCGACGTATCCACCCTTGACGACAAGGGCGGGGTTGGCCTTGGCAAAGTCACGCAGACCCTTGGCCGCTTCGACCAGGTCGCCGTTGATGAAGGCGATGGCGGTCGGACCGTTGAGGAGGTCGTCGACGCCGTCGACACCCGCCTGCTTGGCAGCGATCTTGGTCAGCGTGTTCTTGACCACGGCGTAGTTGGCGTTCTCGCCGAGGGCTCGCCGCAGGTCCTGCAGCTGCTTCACGGTGAGACCGCGGTACTCGGTCAGCACAGCGCCCGTGGAGTCGTTGAACGAGTCGACGATCTCCGCGACGGCTGCTGCCTTGTCTGGCCGCGCCATGGGTCTCCTTCCAGCTGGTGCACACATCTGTGCGTGGGGCCGCGCGCGGGATTGCACGGGGCTCCACGAAGCCGGGGACCGCTGTGGCCGAGCGAGAAAGCAAAACGCCCTGGTGCAGGTGCACAGGGCGTCTGACGACTCTGGTCGTCCCACTCGGTGTCACCTACGCAGGTCGTCCGCATCTCGTGCGAACCTTCGGATCATCCTGCTCACGAGGAGTGGGAGTGATCGGCCGGCGGTCTTTGGCTTCGACGGGTCATGCTACGGGCAGGCGCGGACGAGCACCAAATCGTTCCGTCAGGGCGTCGGGGCCAGGGACGCTGCCACCAGCTCGCCGACGAGACCCTCCGAGGCGCCGGCCCGCTCCAGCAGCTGCCGGTACCGCGCCGGACCCAGCTCCGCCGTCCGTGCCGGTCGACCGTCCTGGGCGCCCGGCCAGTGCGCGACCAGCTCGTCAGGGCACAGCTCGACCGCGTCACGCAGGACGGCCCAGAGGCCGGTCATCGCGGTGAGCTCCCCGGCGACGCGCAGGTAGTCCTCCCCCACGTCACCGTGCCGAGGGTCGCCGAGGAGCGGACGCAGCGTGAAGCCCAGCAGCCGGCAGGAGGCCGCGACGGCAGCGGGCCGGTCCGCCGCCGCCTCGCCCTGGATCCGCAGCCGGTTGAAGCGGGCGCACCGGTCGGCCAGGGCGCTGAGCGAGAGCTGGTCGCCCCGCATCCGGCTGAGCGACTCCTGCACGGCGGCCCGCGCGGGGTGCTCCTCGTCGGCGGCGATCTCGTCGAGAGCGACCACGTCGCTGGCGAGCAGCACGGCCAGCCCGTCGAAGGGTCTGGTCAGCTGGTCCGCCTCCGCTCCGGTGCAGAGACCACGGACCCACTGGGCGAGCTCGACCACCCGCTGCCGGTCGGTCCCCTCCCCCGTGGAGGCCAGCGCGAGGAGCTGCGAGCGCCGTCGTGCGGAGCCGCCACCGGCGGGCTCGGTCGCGAGCAGCCGCCACGCGAGCTCGCGGTCCTCGAGCACGTCGAGGGCCAGCGTCGCGTCTGCGCTCGCGGCGTCCAGCCAGGCCTGCAGTCCGTCGTACGCCGGGGGCGCGCCGGGGGCGAGCAGCACCCGCCCGGCGTCGCGCAGGAATCGTGCCCCGAACGGGGCTCCCGCAGCGGTGCCCCGGCCCAGCAGGAGGCAGAGCTTCGCGCCGGAGGGGTCGGCGGCTGCCATCTCGGCCAGGAACCCGTCCGGCAAGGTGCCGGCTCTCGAGGACCGCGCCACCATGACCGACAGCGATCCGAGGATCGAGTCGGCGTCCTGGTGGCCACCGAGGTCAGGAGCAGGCACGTCGGTCAGCCCGCGGGGGTGGGCTTGTCGTCCCACACGTGACAGCCGGTGCGGATCCCCAGGACGGTGTTCTTGCCCATCCCGAAGTCGTAGCTCCCGCCGTCCTTCGAGAGACCGGTCATCGAGAAGTCGCCGGGTCGGTCGACGACCACCTTGACCTTGTCGAAACCGTGGTCGCGCCCGACCTTCTCGACGATGTCCGCCGCCTTCTTCCAGTCAGCCGGTGGGTAGGCGCCGAAGAAGCCGTAGGTCCGGAGGGAGACGGTCTCCGCTCCCTCGTCGCCGTTGCACCCCGCCCGGATGGGACCGTCGTCGTTCGGGGTGACGGCCCACTCCCGCTCGTCCAGCTCGGCGGCCAGCGATCGGAACATCTCCTGGCGCATCTGTTCTGCATCGGCGA
The DNA here is from genome assembly GCA_963797525.1 of uncultured Actinomycetota bacterium. Taxonomy (GTDB): domain Bacteria; phylum Actinomycetota; class Actinomycetes; order Propionibacteriales; family Nocardioidaceae; genus Marmoricola. The sequence goes on along the minus strand of CAWCPT010000003.1, from coordinate 485,979 downwards.
TCGCGGACTCCATCGAGACGGACTTGCTCATCGTGCTCTCCTTCGAAGGGCTCGGGTCGTCGGCGCCGCACGCGGCCAGCAGGCCCACGAGCAGGATCCCCAGGGTCAGCCTGGTCAGCTCTCGCACGCGGGCGTCACCTCATCCAGTCCGGCCACCAGGTCAGCACGTCCCCGGCGCCACGACCATCGTCGTGGACCTGGCGATCGGGCTGGCCGCCCACCGTGACGGCGATGTTGTACTGGCTCGTCGTCCCATCATCGAGGTACTCGCTGTGCCCGGTCGACTCCTGGTACTGCTGGCCGTCGATGTCGGCCCCCTTGGCCGAGAGCCCGTCCACCCCGTCCAGCCACGTGGGGTCGATGCCGAAGGCGGCCAGGTCGGCCACCGGGTCACGGCGTGCCTCGACCCGGAACAGGTGGCCATCGGGAACGTCCAGGTCGTCGCGCTCGCTGGTGCCGAGCCCGGGTGAACCGAACACGATCGCGTCGTCGACACCGGTGCCGTCGTGCTGCAGCGCGAACCCGGTCGTCGTGGACCCGTAGGAGTGGCCGAGCGCGGTGAGGTGCGGATCGACGTCTCGCGAGGCGTTGATGCCGGAGTAGAACTGCGCGAGGTCGTCGCCGCCCTTCTTCGCCAGGTCGTCGGAGGCGACGCTCTGGGACGGGAAGGCGACGCCGTCCCACTGCGGCGCGTCGTACCCCAGCCAGGACACGGTCGCCACCGTGTCGAAGCTGCCGTCGCGGGCCAGCTCCTGCTGTGCGCGGACCTTGAGGCCGACCATGTCGGAGTCGATGCCGGTCAGGCTGTCCTTCACCGTGGTGGTGAAGCCCGGGGTGAACACCGAGACGTGGTCCGCCGTGTCGACGTCGCCGACCGCGACGGCCGCGTGCAGCTGGCTGCCGCTGTCCGCGTCCAGCACCAGCAGCTGGCGCCCACCGCGGTCGAGCACCTCCTGGACGGAGTCGAGGCCGGCGAGCTTGTCCCGCAGCTCCTGCGCCTCGGCGGGCTCGATGTAGAAACCCCCGCCGTAGGGCTCGTAGGGGTGCTCCCCCGACGTCGCGTCGTCGAGCTGTCTCTGCAGCTGCTCGCGCACGAGCGGCAGCTGGGTCCGGTTCGCGAGGTCACGCCCCCAGGCCGCGACGCCGTCGCGGTTGCCCACCTGGCCGCTGCTGAGCAGCGCGACCGCGAGCTGCTGGGTGGGACCCAGCGCACTCCACCAGGCGTGCACCTGGTCCGGGGACGCGTCGTCGGGCGGCGGGGTGACCGCGAAGGAGTCGAACACGTGCACCAGGCCGGTGCCGCCGAGCTCGTCGACGATCTCCGGGCCGATGTCGGGATCGTCGGCGTAGCGGCCGAGCAGGTCCTCCATCGTGACGAGCGCGGCCCGACTGTCCGGGTCGTCGGGGTCCAGCCCCTCCAGGGCGTTCACGATCTCACCCGGCACCCGGGTCCGCGCCTCGGCGAACGTGCCGGTCCCGACGTACGACGCGGCGGCGCCGGTCGTCTCCAGCAGGGTCGCGAGGTCGAGGAGATCCTGGAGCCCGGGCCCCTGGTCACGCAGCCAAGCAGCCGTCTCCGCGGCCTCACCGGCGTCCCGCAGGCTCGGCAGGGAGACCGGCGTCCCCACCGTCACGCGGGTCCGCTGGGCGTCGATCGTGTCGGCCAGCGAGGTGACCTGCCGGAGCGTCACCCGGAGCGCGGCGGAGTCGAGGCGCACCACCGACCGGCCGCCACCCGGGCTCTCGTCCCTCATCCGCGGCCTTCCCTCGAGCGACGCCGACGGTGTCGTCCTACCCTCCCGGCGAGGCCCGCCAAACCCCGGCGACGTTCCGCCCCGGACACGCCAGCGGCCGGCACCCGTGAGGATGCCGGCCGCTGCGTGTGCGTGCTGGGTCAGGCGTCGTCGTCGCCCGCGACGTTCTTGGTGCGGTTGGGGTCGACCTGGACACCGGGGCCCATGGTCGTCGAGACGGTGATCTTCTTCAGGTAGCGACCCTTGGAGCTGGCCGGCTTGAGCCGCAGCACCTCCTCGAGGGCGGCGGCGTAGTTCTCCGCGAGCTGGAGCTCGCTGAACGAGGCCTTGCCGATGATGAAGTGCAGGTTGGCGTGCCGGTCGACGCGGAACTCGATCTTGCCGCCCTTGATGTCCGAGACGGCCTTGGCGACGTCGGGCGTCACGGTGCCGGTCTTCGGGTTGGGCATCAGGCCGCGGGGGCCGAGCACGCGACCGAGGCGGCCGACCTTGCCCATCATGTCCGGGGTCGCGACGACGGCGTCGAAGTCGAGCCAGCCGCCGTTGACCTTCTCGATCAGCTCGTCGCCACCGACCACGTCGGCGCCGGCCTCACGGGCGGCGTCGGCCTTGTCGCCGTTGGCGAAGACGAGGACCTTGGCGGTCTTGCCGGTGCCGTGCGGCAGGTTGACGGTGCCGCGGACCATCTGGTCGGCCTTGCGGGGGTCGACGCCGAGGCGCATGGCCACGTCGACGGTCTCGTCGAACTTCTTCTTGGCGCCGCCCTTGGCGATCTTGATCGCGGCCAGCGGGGCGTGGAGCTCGTCCTGGTCGAACGTCTCCGCGGTGGCGCGGTAGGTCTTGCTGCGCTGCATGTCTTTCCTCTGTTCCTGTGAAAAGTGTGGTCTGGATGGGCCAGCGCGGCCCTGCCACGTGGTGCTGGTTGTCAGTCGGTCGTGATGCCCATGGAGCGGGCGGTGCCCTCGACGATCTTCATCGCGGCGTCGATGTCGTTGGCGTTGAGGTCCGGCAGCTTGGTGGTCGCGATCTCGCGCACCTGGTCCTTGGTCAGCTTGCCGACCTTGTCCTTCTGCGGGACGCCCGAGCCCTTCGCGACGCCGGCGGCCTTCTTGATCAGCTCGGCGGCCGGCGGGGTCTTCGTGATGAAGGTGAACGACCGGTCCTCGAAGATGGTGATCTCGACGGGGATGACGTTGCCACGCATGGCCTCGGTCTGGGCGTTGTAGGCCTTGCAGAACTCCATGATGTTCACGCCGTGCGGACCGAGAGCGGTACCGACGGGCGGTGCGGGGGTGGCCGCACCGGCCTGGAGCTGCACCTTGACCAGGGCAGCGATCTTCTTCTTGGGGGGCATTGCTGTCTTCTTTCTCTTCTCGTGGTCAGGACGAGGGCCTTGCTCCCTCTGCCACAGGTGTTGCTTCTTGTTCAGACTTTCTGGATCTGGGTGAAGCTGAGCTCGACCGGGGTCTCCCGGCCGAAGATCTCGACGAGGGCCTTGACCCTCTGCGCCTCGGCGTTGATCTCGGTGATCGTCGCGTGCAGCGTGGCGAACGGACCGTCCACCACCATCACCGAGTCGGACACGTCGAAGTCGGCGACCGCGACCTGCTGGCGCGAGGTCGCCTTGGCCGGCGCCCCGCCCGGGGTCTCGGCGGCGGCAGCGGCGGCCTCGGCCTCGGCCTGGATCGCGGGGGCGAGCATGTTCTCGACCTCCTCGAGGCTCAGCGGCACCGGCTGGTGGCTGTGCCCGACGAAGCCGGTCACCGACGGCGTGTGGCGTACGGCGGACCAGGACTCGTCGGTCAGGTCCATCCGGACCAGCACGTAGCCGGGGAGGACGGTGCGCCTGACCAGCTTGCGCTGGCCGTTCTTGATCTCGGCGACCTCCTCGGTCGGCACGATGACCTCGTGGATGTAGTACTCCATGTTGAGCGAGGTGATCCGGTTCTCGAGGTTGGCCTTCACCCTGTTCTCCATGCCGGAGTAGGTGTGCACCACGAACCAGTCGCCCTCCTTCTCGCGCAGGGCGGTGCGGAACTCCTCGAGCGGGTCGGCGGCGGCGTCCTCGGCGTCCTCGCCGTCGGCCTCGTCGGCCTCGTCGTCGACCGGGCCGGTCACGTCCTCGACCTCGTCGGCGACCGGCTCGGCCACGTCGGCCTCGTCGGTGGCGGCCTCGTCGGTGGCGGGGACGTCGAGATCCTCGGGCAGGGTCTCGACCTGCGCTGGCTCGCCACGGTCTCGCCGGTCTCGGGGTCGGTGAGGACCTCCTCGGCCTCAGGGGCCTGGGTCTGCTGCTCGTCGTACTGCTCTGACACGATTACTCCGTCATCTCGTCTTGCTCAAAAGGCCAGCGGTGCCGCGATCGGGCACCCGGCTGGCGCTACTTGCCTCGCCCTAGCCGAACAGCGCGAACACGGCCTTGCCGAATGCGACGTCCAGGAGCGACACGTAGGCGATCATCACGAGCACGAACACCAGGACCACGATCAGGTAGGTGACCAGCTGCTGCTGGGTCGGCCACACCACCTTGCGCAGCTCGGCGACGATCTGCCGGTAGAACGTGATCGGGCTCGTGCGCTCGCTGCGCTTCTGCGAGCGGGAGGCTGACCTCTCCGACACTTGATCCTTCTTCCGGTTGACCTGACGTCGTTGCTGACCTGACTTCTCGCAGGGCACGAGGGACTTGAACCCCCAACCTTCGGTTTTGGAGACCGATGCTCTGCCAGTTGAGCTAGTGCCCTACGGCATTCCGGGCATGGCAAAACATTGGCCGGAAACACCAAGCCGAAAGTCTACGGGGGCGGTCCGCACAAAGTCGAACCGGTGATCCGGACACGCTTGCGGCACCGCTCGGGCGTGGTGCGACCATGGATCCCGTGACTGAGCAGACCCAGCAGACCCGCCCCCTGGCCGACCGGTCCCCCGAGGACCTCGCAGTGTTCCTGGAGGAGCAGCAGAACGCCTACCGCGACCTCGAGGAGCGCGGCCTGAAGCTGGACCTGACCCGGGGCAAGCCGTCGACGGCCCAGCTCGACCTCTCCGACGCCCTGCTCGAGCTGCCGACGAGCGTCAAGGACAGCCACGGCGTCGACGTTCGCAACTACGGCGGGCTCGAGGGCATCAAGGGCCTGCGCGAGCTGTTCGCCGAGCTGTTGTGGGTCGAGCCCGAGCAGGTCGTCGCCGGAGGCAACTCCAGCCTGGTGATGATGCGTGAGGTGCTCACCGACCTCTGGCTCAAGGGCGGCGTGGACAGCGAGCGCCCCTGGGGCCAGGAGGAGAAGGTCACCTTCATCTGCCCGGTGCCCGGTTACGACCGGCACTTCACCCTGCTGAGCTGGTTCGGGATCGACATGGTCACCGTGCCGATGAACGACGACGGCCCGGACCCCGAGGCGGTGGCGCAGCTGGCAGCCACCGACCCCAGCATCAAGGGCATCTGGATCGTGCCGACGTACGCCAACCCGAGCGGTTCCGTGGTCTCCCAGGAGGTGGCCGCCCGGCTCGCCTCGATGGAGACCGCGGCACCGGACTTCAAGATCTTCTGGGACAACGCCTACGCCTTCCACCACCTCACCGAGGACGAGGCGAAGAGCGCCGACGTGCTCACCCTGGCCTCCGCGGCGGGGCACCCGCACCGGCCGATCATGTTCGCCTCGACCTCGAAGATCACCTACGCCGGCGCGGGCGTGGCCTTCCTCGCCGGCTCGGTCGAGACCGTGAAGTGGTACGTCGGGCACCTCGGCAAGGGCTCCATCGGGCCGGACAAGCTGAACCAGCTCCGGCACCTGGAGTTCTTCGGCTCGCCCCAGGGCGTCCGGGACCACATGACGCGACACCGCGAGATCATCGCGCCCAAGTTCGCCGAGGTGGAGCGCGTCCTCAGCGAGCGGCTCGGTGGCCTCGGGATCGCCACCTGGACCCAGCCCACGGGCGGCTACTTCGTCAGCCTCGACGTCCTGGACGGCACCGCCTCCCGCGTGGTCTCCCTCGCCAAGGACGCCGGCATCGCCCTGACCCCGGCCGGCTCCTCCTTCCCGAACAGCGAGGACCCCCGCAACCGCAACATCCGCCTTGCGCCCACCTTCCCCCAGCTGCCCGAGGTCACCGAGGCGATGGAGGCCGTCGCCACCTGCGTGCTCCTCGCCGCCGCCGAGAAGGTCCACGCCCAAGGGTGAGTGGTTTCGAGACGCTCGCTGACGCTCGCTCCTCAACCACCGCCGGTGACGGGCCAGACCAACCTCAGCCATACGAGGGCGAAGCCCGAGAAGCCCTGATGCGCTTTCGAAAGCTCGAAGAGCTCCCCAAAGCGCATCTCCATCTGCACTTCACCGGTTCCATGCGCCACGCCACCCTGCTCGAGCTCGCCGAGCGTGACGGGCACCGGCTCCCCGACGCGCTGGTCGAGGACTGGCCGCCGCAGCTCTCGGCGGCCGACGAGAAGGGCTGGTTCCGGTTCCAGCGGCTCTACGACGTGGCCCGGTCGGTGCTGCGCACCGAGGACGACGTACGCCGTCTGGTGCGGGAGGCCGCCGAGGACGACAAGCGGGACGGGGGCCGCTGGCTGGAGATCCAGGTCGACCCCAGCGGCTACGCGGCGAAGTTCGGCGGGATCACGGAGTTCACCGACCTGGTCCTCGACGCCGTCCGCCAGACGGCACGAGACGTGGGCATCGGGATGGCCGTCGTGATCGCTGCGAACCGCACCCGCCACCCGATGGACGCGCGCACGCTGGCGCGCCTGGCGGGGCAGTACGCCGGACGCGGAGTCGTCGGCTTCGGGCTGTCCAACGACGAGCGTCGGGGCAGCACCCACGACTTCGCGCCGGCGTTCAGGATCGCGGAGCGCGCCGGCCTGCTCCTCGTGCCGCACGGCGGCGAGCTGCTCGGGCCGGACTCCGTGCGGGTCTGCGTGGAGGAGCTGCACGCCGGACGCCTCGGGCACGGCATCCGGGCTGTGGAGGACCCGGAGCTGCTCGAGCTGGTCGTCTCCCGCGGCATCCCGCTCGAGGTCTGCCCGGTCTCGAACGTCGCCCTGGGGGTCTACTCCGACCTGTCCTCGGTGCCGCTGCCCGAGCTGATGGCCGCCGGCGCCACGATCGCCCTGGGGGCCGACGACCCCTTGCTGTTCGGCTCCCGGCTCAATGGCCAGTACGCCACCATGCGGGCGGCCCACGAGCTCACCGACGAGCAGCTGGCCGAGCTCGCGCGCTCCTCGATCCGTGCCTCCTGCGCCCCGGACGAGGACAAGGTGGCCTGGTCGAGCGAGATCGACGCGTGGTTGGGAGACTGAGGTCATGACGAACTATCCGGGACAGCCGCCGCAGCCGTCCGACGGAGAGCCGAACCAGGGACAGCCCTCCGGGACGCCCCAGGACGGACCGACCGGAGGGCCGACCGAGACCCAGTCCGACACCGAGCCGACCCAGCCGGTGGGCTACTGGGAGCGGCAGGCCGCCGAGCAGGCCCGCGCGCACGAGGCCCAGCAGTGGGCCCAGCCACCGGACCCGACCACGGCGTACCCCCAGCAGCCGGGCCAGTACAACCAGCCCCCGCAGGGCCAGCCGTACCAGCAGCAGCCCTACCAGCAGCCGTACGGCGGCCCCTACGACCAGCCGTACGGCCAGGCGCCGGGCTACCCGCCCGCGGCCGGCCAGTCGGGACCGCCGCCGGCCGCTACCCGCCGTACGGCGCGTTCGCGCCGCCGCGGCCCGACCATCCGCAGTCCACCCTGTCGATGATCCTGGGTCTGGTCGGCCTGGTCGGAGCCTTGATGTTCTGCGGTCTCCCGCTGCTGGTCTCGCCGTTCGCCTGGGCACTGGGACGCAACGCGCTCAAGGACATCGAGGCCTCGCAGGGGCAGGCTCGGTGGCGAGAGCCAGGCGCGCGCCGGCATGATCATGGGGATCATCGGCACGATTCTGGCAGTGCTCGCCCTGGTCGTCATCGTGATCGTGATCGTCGTGGCGATCGCCGGGAGCAGCAGCAGCGCGGGCGGCAGCTCGGTCTAGAAGCTCGGGCCGGCTAGAGCTCGCAGCCGACCAGCACCGGCTCGTTGACGAGGGTGACGCCGAACTGCTCCTGCACGCCGGTCACGGATGGTGCGTGCGAGCTCGAGGAGCTCGACCGTGGTGGCGTCACCCCGGTTGGTCAGCGCCAGCGTGTGCCGCGAGGACACCCGGACGTGGCCGGTGCCGAACCCCTTGGTGAAGCCGGCGTGCTCGATCAGCCACGCGGCGCTGGTCTTGACCCGCCCGTCGGGCTGTGGCCACCTCGGGGCGCCGTCAGGCACCTCCGAGACCGGCACGATCGGGTTGGTGAAGAACGACCCCGTGCTCCAGGTGTCGTGGTCCGCAGGGTCCAGCACCATCGCCTTGCCGCGGCGCAGGCCGAGGACGGCCTCGCGCACGTCGGCAGTCGGAGCGCGCTCCCCGATCTCGATCCCGAGGGCACCGGCCAGCTCGGCGTACTGCACGGGAGCACCGAGGTCCCCGAGGGTGAGCTGGAAGGTCGTCGAGAGGACCACGAACCGCTCGGGGTCCTGCTTGAACCGGCTGGTCCGGTAGTCGAACCGGCAGTCGGCGGCGGCGAAGGTGCGCAGGCCGCGCAGGCGGCGGTCCCAGGTGCGCACCCGGGCGATGGTCTGGGAGACCTCCTGGCCGTAGGCGCCGACGTTCTGGATCGGGGTGGCGCCGGTGGTGCCCGGGATCCCGGACAGGGCCTCGATGCCGACCCAGCCACGCTCGACTGCGGTCGCGACCACGTCGTCCCACGGCTCGCCGGCGCCGATCTCGACGAACGCGCCGCCGCACTGGTCGGCCTCGACGGTGAGGCCCCGGTTGCGCACCACGACCACGCGGCCGGCGTACCCCTCGTCGGCGACGACCAGGTTGCTGCCCCCGCCGACCACGAGGACGGGCGTTCCGCTCGCGTCGGCGGAACCGACCGCCTCGATCAGGCTCGCCTCGTCGGTCGCCTCCACCAGCTCTGCGGGTGGACCGCCCAGGCGAAGGGTGGTCAGGTCGGCCAGAGTGGAGGGCACGGACCCGACGCTAGCGGACAACGCAGAAGCGGCCCCGGCAGTGCCGGAGGCCGCTTCTGGCTGTCGTGCAGGAGACCTGGTCAGCGGGTCTCGCGGTGCTCGGTGTGCTGGCGGCAACGCGGGCAGAACTTCTTCAGCTCCATGCGGTCCGGGTCGTTGCGCCGGTTCTTCTTGGTGATGTAGTTGCGTTCCTTGCATTCCACGCACGCCAAGGTGATCTTGGGGCGGACGTCAGAGCTCTTGCTGGCCACTTTCGTGCCTTCTTCCTAGCCGGAGGGTGATGCGGGTGATGCGCGTGTTGCCTGTTGTAGCGGGGGCGGGGCTCGATCCCGCGACCTCACGATTATGAGTCGTGCGCTCTAACCAGCTGAGCTACCCCGCCTCGGTAACGGCCGATGATCTCCTGCCATTCCCCGAGCCCCTTTACGGAATCGAACCGTAGACCTTCTCCTTACCATGGAGACGCTCTGCCGACTGAGCTAAAGGGGCCACTGGCCCGTGGGCCAGCGAGCAGAATACACAGCCGCGGGGCCATACCTGAAATCGGTCGGGCCCGGTCGGATGCGGCCTTGACCACAGCGCCATGATCGTGGGGTGAGCCCCGGTGCCGAGTCCTTCTACGAGCCCGTCACGAGCGGGAAGTTCGACTCCACGGAGGCCACCGCGGGCCCCTGGAGCCCGGCGGCCCAGCACGGAGGACCGCCCGCGGCGCTCCTGGCCCGCGCCCTCGAGGCGATCGAGGAGGGCACACCCCGGGTGATCGGCCGGTTCACGATGGACATCCTCGGGCCGGTGCCGGTCGCCCCGCTGTCGGTGACGACCTCGGTGCCCCGTCCCGGGCGGACGGTGTCCCTGCGCCAGGCCGAGCTCAGCGACGAGTCGGGCCGGGTCCTCGCCCGCGCCCAGGGATGGACGTTCCCGGCGTCCAGGGAGGGACCGGCCGGTCCCGGCGTACCCCTGGGGCACGGGCCGGCCGACGGACACCACGAGGACCCTCCCCCGGGCTGGCACCGGGGCTACCTCGACTCGGTGGAGTGGTGCTGGATCGAGGGGGCCGTGACCCGGCCCGGACCCGCGGTCGTCTGGATGCGGCCGCTGCTCCCGCTGGTCCCCGGCGAGGAGATGACGCCCCTGCAGCGGTTGCTCACCTGCGTCGACTCGGCGTCCGGCGCCTCGGCGGCGCTCGACCCGGCTCGCTGGAACTTCATGAACACCGAGCTGAGCGTGCACGTCGTACGCCCGCCCGTCGGGGACTGGGTCTGCCTCGACGCCGCGACCACGATCGGTCCGGGAGCCGTGGGACTGGCCGCGTCGGCGGTGTACGACGAGCTCGGGCTCGTCGCCCGGTCGGCCCAGGCGCTGCTGGTCACCCCGGCGGCGCTGATCTGCGCGCCGGCGAGTCGTCAGTCCTGGATCCTCGCGAACGGCCTGATCTGCTCGAGCTCGTAGCCCACCTCGATCAGCCGGCGGTCGTAGCCGCGGGCTGCTGCCAGCTGTACGCCGATCGGCAGCCCCGTCGAGGTCTGGCCCATCGGCAGCGAGATGGCCGGGTCGCCCGTGGCGTTCTGGAGCGGCGTGAAGCCGACCCACTCCAGCAGGCGGTCGATGATCGTCTCGTAGGGCTGGGCGGGGTTCAGCCAGCCCAGCTCGGGAGTGGTGCGCGACAGGGTGGGCGTCGAGCACCACGTCGTGGCGGGTGAAGACCTTCCTGGTCAGCCGGTGCGAACGGTTCAGTCGGCGTGATCGCGAGGGGCAGCCGCCACGAGTTGCGTGCCGAGTAGCGGGCCAAGCCCCTTGGTCAGGTTGTCGTTCAGGCTGCGGTCGTAGTCCCTGCCGAAGGTGTGCTTGCCCTGGGCGCTCAGGGCGAGGGCCAGCATCGCCCAGTAGACGAGGAAGTCTCCCTCGAACCAGTCCGGCACGGGTTGCTCGACCTCCTCGACGTGGTGGCCCAGCTCCTCGAGCAGCCCTGCCGTCTCCAGCACGGCCCGCGTGGTCTCGTCGTCGGTCTTGCGGCCGTTCACCGAGTCGGTGACCAGCGCGACGCGCAGCCGCTTCTTGCCCGGCCCCGTCACGTCGCCGACCGGCGGCAGCCCCACGTTGCGGTAGACCCGCTCGGACTCACGGATGAAGGCCGCGGTGTCACGGACCGACCGGGTGACCACACCGTCGTGGACGATCCGCACCGGCATCTCGCGGTTCAGCTTGTCCGACGGCGTCCGCCCACGCGTCGGCTTGAGGCCGACCAGCCCGCAGCACGCCGCCGGGATCCGGATCGAGCCGCCGCCGTCGTTGGCGTGCGCCATGGTGACCGCTCCGGAGGCGACGAAGGCGGCCGAGCCGGCCGACGAGGCACCCGACGTGTGGCCGGTGTGCCACGGGTTGCGGACCGGCGGGTCCTCCTCGAACTCGGCGCTCGCGCTGAAGCCGTACTCCGAGAGCCGCGTCTTGCCCAGGGTCGTCGTGCCGATCGGCTGGAACATGCGCGCGAAGTCGCCGTCGGCCGCAGCAGGCTTGGCGACGAAGGCCCGGGTCCCGTGCTGGGTGGGCAGGCCCGCGACGTCGCTGTTGTCCTTGACGAAGCTGGGCTGACCCGCGAAGAAGCCGTCGTGGGGCGCCCTCGCCTCGGCGAGCGCCCGCGAGAACCGGTCGGCCGCCAACCCGTCGAGGTCACCGTCGAGCTTGCGGGTGCGCTCGATGGACGCCTCGACGACCTCGCGCCGCGAGATCCGGCCGGACCGGATCTCCTCGGCCAGGCCGACGGCGTCGTGGTCGCCCAGGGCGTCGTCGGATGAAGGCGTGGACTCGCTGCGGAGTGACCGGCGTCATGGCGGACAACCTAACCCCGGCGACGCGCCCAGGCGTGCACGCCTCTCGTCGACGTGATCCACGTCAAAGGATGTGCATTCGCTTGCGGTCGGCAACTAATCTGGACCGGTCGACCCGTCCCGGTCGATCACCGGACAGCGACGAGGCAGATCTTCTTGGCGACCACCACAGCAGCACGAACGAGCCGCGCCCGAGCCGGCACCTGCCGCAGGACCGGACTCCGGCGAGTACACCCACCAGCAGATCCTGACGATCCTGTCGGGGCTGCTCCTCGGCATGTTCCTCGCGGCGCTCGACCAGTCCATCGTCGGTACGTCGATCCGCACCATCGCCGACGACCTGCACGGCCTCTCCGCCCAGGCCTGGGTGACCACCGCCTACCTGATCACCTCGACGATCACCACCCCGATCTACGGCAAGCTCGGCGACCTCTACGGTCGCAAGAAGCTGTTCCTGTTCGCGATCACCTTGTTCGTCGTGGGCTCGGCGGCGTGCTCGTTTGCTGACTCGATGTACGAGCTCGCCGCGCTCCGCGCCGTACAGGGCCTCGGCGCCGGTGGACTCTTCACCCTCGTCCTGGCGATCATCGGCGACATCGTCTCGCCGCGGGAGCGCGCCAAGTACACCGGCTACTTCATGAGCGTCTTCGCGACCTCGAGCGTCCTCGGCCCGGTGGCCGGGGGCCTGTTCGCCGGTCAGGAGACCATCCTCGGGCATCACCGGCTGGCGCTGGGTGTTCCTGGTCAACGTGCCGATCGGCATCCTGGCGCTGTTCGTCGTCAACCGGAACCTGCACCTCCACCACGTGCGCCGGGAGTCCCGGATCGACTGGTGGGGTGCCACCGCCCTGGTGGTCGCGCTGGTGCCGCTGCTCACCGTGGCCGAGCAGGGACGCTTCTGGGGCTGGGACTCCCCGCGGTCGATGGCCTGCTACGTCGTGGGGCTCGTCGGCGTGGCCGCGTTCGTCTTCGCGGAGTACAAGATGGGCGACGACGCCCTGATCCCGTTGCGCATCTTCCGGCTCCGTGCCGCAGCCGTCGTGATCGGCGCCAGCGTCATCGTCGGTGCGGCGATGTTCGGCGCGATCACGATCCTGCCGCAGTACATGCAGATCGTGCACGGTGCGTCACCGACCGAGGCCGGACTGATGATGCTGCCGATGGTGGTCGGCATGATGACGGCCGGCATCGGGGTGGGCCAGTTCACCTCACGCACCGGCAAGATCCGGATGTTCCCGATCATCGGCTCCGCCCTGGCCGGGGCCTCGATGATCGCGCTGTCGCGGGTCAACGCCGACACCAGCCTCGGCTGGGTGATGTTCGGGATGCTGTTCCTCGGCCTGGGCATCGGTCAGTGCATGCAGCCGCTGACGATCATCGTGCAGAACGCCGTGCCGCCGCGTGAGATCGGGGTCGCCACCAGCTCGGCGACCTTCTTCCGCCAGCTCGGTGGAACGCTCGGTGTCGCGGTCTTCCTGTCGCTGCTGTTCAGCACCCTGGGCAACAACATCCAGGACTCGTTCAAGTCGGCCGTCCCGGGCATCCAGAAGGCGGCCGCCGAAGGGAAGATCCCGCACACCACCCTCAACGACCAGGTCCTGTCCGGGCTGCAGAACCCGGGCCAGGGCGGTGGCGTGTTCAAGGCGGTGCAGGACGACTCCTCGATCATCGGGAGGATGAACCCGGTCATCGGGCACCCGTTCAAGGTCGGCTTCTCCGACTCGATGAGCCTGGTGCTGCTGTGCGGCGGACTGGTGATGCTGGTCGCGTTCCTGATCCTGCTGCTGATGCCGAAGGTCGAGCTGCGCACGTCGTCGGCGAGTGCGGCTGCCCGGGCCGAGAGCAACGCTGCGAGGGTCGAGGAGCCGGTCGACGGTGGCGCGCACCGGGCGCCGGTCGCGACGGTGGTCGGCGACCTCGACGGCCAGCCGACCGCTGCGGACCTGCCGGAGCCCGAGGGCAGGCACGCCGGTCCGACGGCCACCGAGGAGACCGCGGACCCTCGTTAGCAGTCGCGTCCGAAGGAGCTGGGTCCTAGCGCGCGATCCCGCGCCGGTGGCAGCCGACCAGGTGGGTGTCCACCAACCCGGTGGCCTCCATCAGGGCGTGCATGGTGGTCGGCCCGACGAAGCCGAATCCGAGCTTGCGCAGGGCCTTCGACAGGGCGATCGACTCGGGGGAGGTCGTCGGGACCTCGCCGGGGACCCGCGGCTCCGGGTCGTGGTCGGGGCGGAAGCCGTCGAGGAACAGCTCGAGGCCACCCTCGTCCCTCAGCCTGATCGCCGCGGCGGCGTTCTTGCGGGTCGCCTCGATCTTGGCCCGGTTGCGGACGATGCCGGTGTCGAGCATCAGTCGCTCGACGTCGGCGTCGGTCATCGCGGCCACCCGGTCGACGTCGAAGTCGTGGAACACCTCCCGGAACCGCTCACGCTTGTTGAGGATCGTCGACCAGGACAGGCCCGCCTGGAAGCCCTCGAGGCACATCCGCTCGAACAGGCCACGCTCGCCGCGGACGGGCACGCCCCACTCGGTGTCGTGGTAGTCGCGCATGGTGCCCGGACCACCGGCCCAGGGGCAGCGCGCGACCCCGTCCTCGCCGATGAGCGCCCCGTCGAGCGAGTCGACCGAGTCGTCCGTCATGCCAGGGCGCGGCTGATGGCTCCGACGTGCGCCGGGGTCGAGCCGCAGCAGGCGCCGATCAGGTCGATGCCGAGGTCGCGCAGGTCGGTCGCGTGGTCGGCCATGTCGGCCGGGCTGGCGTCGTACTCGAAGTGGTCACCCACCACCTGGGGCAGGCCGGCGTTGGACTGGGCGATGAGCAGCAGGCCCTCCGGACGCGCCTCCACCATCTGCGCGGCGATGGTCGCCATCTCGTCGGGTCCACGACCGCAGTTGGCGCCGACGGCGCTGACGCCGGCTGCCGCGAGAGCGGTGACCGCGTCGGCAGGCCGCACGCCCATCATCGAGCGCAGGTTGGTGTCGAAGCTGAGCGTGGCCACGACCGGCAGCTCGGGGACGACCTCGCGGGCCGCGGCCACTGCGGCCTCGACCTCGGCGAGGTCGCTCATCGTCTCGATCAGGACCAGGTCGATGCCACCGTCGCGCAGGCCGGCCAGCTGCTCGGCGAAGATCGCCTGGGCCCCGGCGGCGTCCATCGTGCCGAGCGGGGCCATCAGCTCACCGGTCGGACCGAGGTCACCGGCGACGAGGGCGCCGTGCTCGTCGGCGACCTCGCGCGCGATCCGGGCCCCCGCCTCGTTGAGCTCGTGCACCCGGTCACCGAGGCCGTGCATGTCCAGGCGCGGTCGGGTGCCGCCGAAGGTGTTGGTGGTCAGGATGCGGGCACCGGCCTCGGCGTACGCGCGGTGGGCGTCGCGGATGGCGTCCGGTCGCTCGACGTTCCACAGCTCACCGGAGCCGCCGTCGTCGAGGCCGTTGTCCTGGAGCAGGGTGCCCATGCCTCCGTCGACCACGACCGGGCCGGCCGCGGCGAGGTCGGCGAGCGTGCTGTGCACCTGGTGAGTCTGGGGTTCCGTCACGGAGCGAGCCTAGACGGCCTTCCTCAGCTCGCCGCAAACGCGCGGACACAAGTCTGGTTCGGCGCCGACCTCCAGGCGTGGGCCCGCGCGGAAGTCCGGACTTGTGTCCGCGCGTCTGCGACTCAGGGACCGCGCTTGACCATCCGGACGTGGGGCAGGGGCGGTGCGTGCAGGGCGTCGCGAGGGTCGTCCGGGGGCAGCGAGAAGCGGTCGTCGGCGCCGTCGGCGAGCAGGGCCTCCCACTGCGTGCGGTAGCCGACGACCTCGTCGTGCTCGCGCCCGATGAAGTTCCACCACATGACGATCTGCTCGCCGAACGGCGGGCCGCCCAGGAGCAGCAGTCGGGTGTCCTCGGTGGCTGCCAGCTCGACGGTGTCCTGCCCGGGCTCCAGGAACCCGAGGTCGCTGCGGGCCAGGGGCTTGCCGTCGACCCGCACCTCGCCGAGGTCCACCAGGACACCGAGCTCGTACGTCGGGTCGACCGGCACGATCAGCGTGGTCCCGGCCCTGAGCACGAGCTCTGCTCCGAGCAGCGGGCTCCAGGTCGTCACCGGCGACTCCGAGCCCAGCAGCGAGCCCAGGAAGACCCGGACCTCCCAGCCCGCCCCGACCACCGGGTCGGGCGCGTAGTGCTCGAAGGCCGGATCGACCTGACGGTGCCGGCCGGGCAGCGCGAGCCACAGCTGGGCGCCGTGGAGCGTGGTCGTGCCGGGGGTGGAGTACTCGCTGTGGCTGATCCCGCGCCCGGCGGTCATCAGGTTGAGCTCGCCCGGCCGCACCATCGCGTGGTGCCCGGCGGAGTCCCGGTGCTCGATCTCGCCCGTGAACAGCCAGCTCACGGTCTGCAGGCCCGTGTGCGGGTGCGGAGGCACCACCATCCCGCCCGAGGCCTCGACCTCGTCGGGACCGTAGTGGTCCACGAAGCACCAGGCCCCGATCAGCGAGCGCTGCCGCTGCGGGAGGGTACGCCGCACGGTCATCGCACGCAGGCCGCCCAAGGGGACGTCACGTGGGGTCAGCACCTCCATGACACCAGCGTGCCACGAAGTGGAAGGTCAGCGGCTGCCGCGACGGCTGCTGAAGCTGGCCGCGCTGTGGCTGCCGCCCGAGGAGCTCGAGCCCGCGCCACTGCGACGCGAGGACGAGCGGCCACCCTGCCCGCCGCGGGACTGGCCCTGCGACCGGCCGCGACCGCCACCCTGGGGACGCCCACCGCCGCTGCCGCCGCGACGACGACCGTTGCCGCCACCGCCGCACCGCGCGACGCCGGCTGGGCCGGACGGTCGTCGACGAGCCCGCCGGCGACGAGCACGCGCTCACCGGGGGCGAGCTGCTTGAGCATGGCGTGGTCGGGGCCGGAGATCCGGGTCGTGGTCGGGTGGATCTTGGCGGCACGGGTCAGGGCCCGGACGTCGCTGACCTGCTGGTCGGTCATCAGCGTGATCACGGTGCCCGCGGCGCCGGCACGTGCGGTGCGACCCGAGCGGTGCAGGTAGGCCTTGTGCTCGGCGGGCGGGTCCGCGTGGATCACCAGGGCGACGTCGTCGACGTGGATGCCACGTGCGGCGATGTCGGTGGCGACCAGCGTGGAGGCCTTGCCGGAGTGGAACGCCTCCATGTTGCGGGTGCGGGCGTTCTGGGCGAGGTTGCCGTGCAGCTCGACGGCCGGAACGCCGCGCGCGTTGAGCTGGCGGGCCAGCGCCTTGGCGCCGTGCTTGGTGCGGGTGAAGATCACGGTGCGGCCCGGCGCACTGGTCAGGTCGACGAGGACGGGAACCCGGTGGTCACGGTGCACGTGCAGCACGTGGTGGTCCATCGTGGAGATCGGCGACTGCGCCGAGTCGGCCTCGTGGGTGGCCGGGTTGTCGAGGTAGCGCTTGACGAGCACGTTGACACCCGAGTCGAGCGTCGCGGAGAACAGCATCCGCTGACCGCCGCGGGGAGTCGCGTCGAGCAGGCGGCGGACCGCGGGCAGGAAGCCGAGGTCGGCCATGTGGTCGGCCTCGTCGAGCACGGTGACCTCGACCTGGGAGAGGTCGCAGGCACCCTGCTGGATCAGGTCCTCGAGGCGGCCGGGGCAGGCGACGAGGATGTCGACGCCGGCACGAAGGGCCTGGACCTGCGGGTTCTGGCCGACACCGCCGAAGACGGTGCGGGTCTTGAGGCCGTGCACCTGAGCCAGCGGCGCGAGCGCTGCGTCGATCTGCGAGACCAGCTCGCGGGTCGGCGCCAGGATCAGGGCGCGCGGGCGCTTCGGCGTACGACGTGAGCGGGACGCGTCGAGGCGCGCCACGAGCGGCAGCAGGAACGCAATGGTCTTGCCGGAGCCGGTGCGGCCGCGGCCCAGGACGTCACGTCCCCCGAGCGAGTCGGGGAGCGTCGCGGCCTGGATGGGGGTGGGGACGGTGATGCCGGCAGCAGCCAGCACGTCGGAGAGCTCTGCGGGTACGCCGAGCTCGGCAAAAGAAGAAGACAAGGGAAGGTTCACTAACTGTGTGAGTGTCTCGCCACAGTCAAGACGACGGTTGTCGCCGAGAAGATCGGGCGTCGTGGAGCACTGTCCCGTGAGGTACGAGTGCTGCAACACGCATCAGGATCGAGGCAAGACTGGACGATCCTTGTGAGACCAGTCTAGGGCACGGGTCCCGGATCGCACGCATCCACGGGGCGATCGGCGCTGTGAGGTGCGACTCCTACCGGAACGCGTCCTGACCGGTCAGCGCCTTGCCGAGGACGAGCTGGTGCACCTCGCTGGTGCCCTCGTAGGTGAGCACCGACTCCAGGTTGTTGGCGTGCCGCATCATCGGCCACTCCAGCGTGATCCCGGCGGCGCCCATGATCGTGCGGCACTCGCGGGCGATCTTGATCGCCTCGCGGATGTTGTTCAGCTTGCCGAAGCTGACCTGCTCGGCCGTGATCCGCCCGTCGTCCTTGAGGCGGCCGAGGTGCAGCGCCAGCAGCATCGACTTGCCCAGCTCGACGGTCATGTCCGCGAGCTTGGCCTGGGTCAGCTGGAAGCCACCGAGCGGCTTGTCGAAGATCTCTCGCTCGTCGGCGTAACGCAGCGTCGCCTCGAGGCAGTCGCGGGCCGCGCCGATCGAGCCGAAGATGATCCCGAACCTGGCCTCGGTCAGGCAGCTGAGCGGACCGCGCAGGCCCTTCACCTCGGGCAGCATCGCCTCGGCCGGCAGCCGCACGCCGTCGAGCACCAGCTCGCTGGTGACCGAGGCGCGCATCGACATCTTCTGCTTGATCGCCGGCGCCGAGAACCCCTCGGTGTCCGTCGGTACGACGAACCCGCGGATGCCGTCGTCGGTCTGCGCCCAGACGACCGCGACGTCGGCGATCGAGCCGTTGGTGATCCACATCTTGTTGCCGTCGAGCACCCAGTCGGTGCCGTCCTGCTTGGCGCGGGTGCGCATGCCCGCGGGGTTGGAGCCGAAGTCGGACTCGGTCAGGCCGAAGCAACCGATCTTCTCGCCCTTGGCCATCTCGGGGAGCCACTGCTCCTTCTGCTCCTCGGACCCGTGCGCGTGGATGGCGAACATCGCGAGGCTGCCCTGCACCGACATCAGCGACCGGATCCCGGAGTCCCCGGCCTCGACCTCGAGGCAGGCGAGCCCGTAGGCGGTCGCACTGGTGCCGGTGCAGCCGTAGCCCTCGAGGTGCATCCCGAGGGCACCGATGGCGCCGAGCTCCCGGGCGATGTCGCGGGCAGGGAGCTTCCCGCTCTCGTACCACTCGGCGATGTCGGGCTTGATCTTCTCCTCGACGAAGCGGCGCACGGTCTGCTGCATCGCGCGGTCCTCCTCGTTGATCAGCGAGTCGACGTCGAGGAGTCCGAGAGGAGTGTGGTCAGCCATGCGACCAATCTAGTGCGCTCGACCGAGCGACGGACCGGCCCGGGCGAGCTGAGCCGCCACCCGAGCCCGGTCGTGGCTCAGCTCGAGACGTAGGAGGACGGCTGCTCCGAGGTCCCGCCCTGCGCGGGGGGACGGCCGCGGTCACCGGGACCACCGGGGTGACCGCCCGGGCCCACCGTGACGGTCTTCAGGTCCTTGCTCACCTCGAGCATCACCGGCGCGCCGTCCTTGGTGCCGAGCACGTCGTAGGAGCCGTCCGGGTCCTGGCGCACGCTCTGCACCGACACCGACGAGTCCTTCGCCTTCACGGCGGACGTGACCTTCGCCAGCTCCGCACCCGTCAGCGGAGTGTCCTGTGGACCTCCCGGGCCGCCGGGCCCGCGCCCGCCTTCGCCGGGCCCACGGTGACCTTCTCCGTAGGCGGAGGTCGTCGAGTCGTTGCCGGCGGCGCTTGCCAGCGAGGCGCCGGCAACAGCGCCTGCGCCGAGCGCGGCGACGGCAGCGACCGCGAGACCGATCTTCGTGGGGGACATCTGGCTCCTCCGCTCCGGGAGGCTCGGTCGCCTCCTGCACTGCCGAAGACTGGAGGGCCTACCTGTCAGGAGGCTGTCCGTGGCATGGGGGGCGACTGGCCGTGCGCTTCGGTCCCTGTGAATGCTTCGAGGGCCCGGGACCTCGGCCTGGGCTCAGGCCCGGTGGCCCTCGCGCTCGAACGCACGGATCGGGATCGGGTGCATCCGGTAGCGCCAGGGCAGCCTTCGGTAGAGGCCGCCCAGGGCCCGACAGACCGTGGCGAACCGTTGGTAGCGACGCTCGCGACCGGCGTCCCAGGGCAGCCCCAGGATCTCGCGGCCTCGAGGAGGCATCCCACCGATCGTGATCGAGGAGCTGACTGCGTTCACGGGCCGTTTCACCAGCCACCACAGGGGTGTCGGGATCTGCTGCGGGCGCGGCCAGCCCTTGGTCGCGTAGCCCACGCCGTACGCCGCGGTCCGGTGCGCTACCAGCCGCTCCTCGAGGGCGTGCTGGAAGTAGGTCTCGAACTCGGAGTAGGTCTGCGGCGTGCCGCGCGAGCTCACGCCGTACCGCTCGAACCAGGTGAGCGACTCGGCGAACAGCTGCTCCTTCTCCTCCCGGCTCAGCCGCTGGATGAACGTGTCGGTCGCGGTGATCAGGTGCTCGACGAAGCAGGCGTGCGCCCAGTAGAAGGTGTCCGGGGTGAGCGCGCTGTACGGCGAGCCGTCGGGCAGTCGCCCCTTGATCGGTGTGTGGAAGTCACGCACCTGGTGACCACTGGCGTCGGGATCGGGGCCGTAGACGGTGTCGAAGATCGGCGGGATGCTGCGCTGCAGCCGGGCGAGCGTCTCCGCGAACCAGACCGAGTGCTCCTCCACTCCCTGGCCGAGCGCCGGGAGCATGTTCTGGAGCACGGCGGCGCGCGGGCCGAGTAGCGCCATCCGATGGTCGCCGAACCAGCGCCAGGTCAGCGAGTCCGGCCCCAGCGGCAGGCCGGCAGGAGCGGTCTCGGGCCTGCGCTGCGCGGCGGTCATGGTGATACATTGAAACAGATTTGTGTCATCATTCCAACGCGCGTGGAGGTCGCCCATGACCGTCACCGCTCCCCCGGGCCTCAAGCAGGCGCGCGGGCCGGTGCTCGGGCTGCCGCACCTGCTGCAGCTGCGGTACCACCCGATCGAGCACAACGCGTTCCTGCGCGAGAGCTACGGCGAGCTTTACCGGCTGAACGTCTTCGGGGTCCGCCTCTACGTCACCGCGGGCGCCGACATGGCCGAGCAGGTGCTGGTGAACCGCGACCGCACCTTCGCCAACGGACCGGCGTGGTCGCACTTCATCGGACCGTTCTTCCACCGCGGGATCATGTTGCTCGACTTCGACGAGCACCTGCACCACCGGCGCATCCTGCAGCACGCGTTCACCAACGACGCCCTGCGCAGCTACCACTCCGTGATGGCGCCGCACATCCGGCGCAACCTCGCGGAGTGGGAGGAGATCGAGCAACCGGTCCGGTTGCACCACGCGTTCAAGGCGCTCACCCTCGACCTGGCGCTCGAGACCTTCGTCGGCGTCGAGCTCGACGCTGCCCAGCAGGACGAGGTCAACAAGGCGTTCATCGCTGCGGTGCGCGGTGGGACCTCGATCATCCGCAGGCCCGTGCCAGGCACTCCTTGGGCGAAGGGGCTCAGGGCCCGGGTGTACCTGGAGGACTTCTTCCGCTCGCACCTGCCGGCGAAGCGTCGCGAGGGGGCCACACCCGACGGGAGCCGTGACCTGTTCGCGCAGCTCTGCCGGGCCCAGGAGGACGGCGCGGAGTTCAGCGACGACGACATCGTCAACCACATGATCTTCCTGCTGATGGCCGCCCACGACACCACCACGATCACGATGAGCTCGATGGCCTACCACCTGGCGAAGAACCCGGGGTGGCAGGAGCAGGCGCGGGCCGAGTCGATCGCGGCCGGGGACGTCGACCACGACGGCGTGCTCCGGCTCGACGTGCTCGACCGCGTGATGAAGGAGTCCCTGCGGCTGTGCTCGCCGGTGCCCTCGCTCCCCCGCGTGGCGGTGCGCGACACCGAGATCGCGGGCTACCACGTCCCCGCCGGCTCGTTCGTGACCGTGTCGCCGTACATGAACCACTACCTGCCCGAGCTGTGGCCAGACCCCACCCGCTTCGACCCCGACCGGTTCGCTCCCGAGCGACGCGAGGACCGCTCGCACCGCCTGGCGTTCGAACCGTTCGGCGCCGGCGTGCACAAGTGCATCGGCATGCACTTCGCCGGGATGCAGGTGCGCGCGATCTTCCACGAGCTGTTGCGCAGCTACCGCTGGTCGGTGCCGGACGACTACGTGTGGCCGATCGACCTGACCGCGCTGCCGTTCCCACGCGACGGCGTACCCGTGCAGCTGGAGCGCCTGTGACCGCCACCATCCTCGAGGCCGCCCGCACCGTCTTCGAGCAGTACGGCGCTCGCCGGGCCAACGTCGAGGACGTCGCGCGCGCTGCCGGGGTCAGTCGCAGCACGCTCTACCGCGCCTACCCCAACAAGGAGGCGATCCTCGAGGCCGTCCTGCTCCAGCAGCTCGACGGATTCCTCACCCAGCTCGACCGGGTCGCGGCGGACCTTCCGCCCCGTGAGGCCGTGGTCGAGTGCTTCACCCAGGGCCTGCGGCTCACTCGTGAGATCCCGCTGCTGGCCCGCCTCGCCGAGTCCGAGCCCGACCTGATCACCGCCGCGGGTGCCGCCTCGCACAGCTCGCTCGTGCTCGGCTCCGCCGGGCGGGTGGCCGCGACACTGCGCCGCAGCGGCGCGACCATGCCCGAGCCGGAGCTGCAGACGGTGGCCGAGCTGATGCTCCGCATCTCCTGGACCTACCTGCTCAACCCCCGCGGAGGCCTGGACGTGACCGACGAGCAGGCGGTCCGGTCGTACGCGCGCCACTACCTCGCCCCGCTGGTGTTCTGACCGGGGCGGATAGTCCGAGACGTTTCCGTTGTTCCGCGGCCGAATTGTGAACGAAAACGTCTCGGACTATCCGGTACGGGCCCCTCGGACCACCCCATCTGCGCGGGATGCCGGATCGGAGCGGTCTATACCGATTCGTGCCCAGTGCACATCTGTTCACGCGGGAATCGGGGCCTTCGTCCACGGGCTGGTCACCTGTCGACGCGGCTCATGAACGCTGACTACCTGATGTCCGGGGGCTCCCCTATCTTGACGGCGTCAACACTCACACCGACCGCTCCTTCCGGACGGTCGACCTCGGGAAAGCTCGTGATCTGTCATGGCCGTGATGGCGCATCGAAGGGGAGCCGACGGCCCCTTTCGTGCTGCCGACCTCACGCCGGGACAGGCAGCGCTGCTGGGGTCCGCCGTGCTGGCGATCCTCCTTCCCGAGATCGTCAGCTGGCTGGACCTCGATCTCGCTGCCGTCCAGCCGCATCTGATCGCCTCGTTCCGACTGATCGGCGCAGCCCTGTTCCTGGTGGCCGGGGTGCTGAACCTGTCGCGCGGGAAGCTCGAGGGCTCGGGCGCCAGCGTCCGACTGGGGGCAGCGCTGGTGATCCTCGGTGGCGTGGCCTTGTCGTTGCCCGTGCTGGTGACCTCGCTCGCGCCCGTCGCGGAGCAGGGCTCGCTCGAGCCGATGGTCCGGTTCGTCGGGGTCACCACCGCGGTGGGCCTGCTCGTGATCTCGCTGCAGACCGACGTGGGAAACCTCGACACCGCCTACACGGCGCGCCTGACCCGGAGGCTCCTGGTCGCAGTCATGACAGGCGTCTGCCTCGCGGGCGTCCTCGCGACCGTGGTCACGCTGCCCCCGACCCTGGGCACCGGCCCCTGGCTGGAACGGGGCGTCGGTGTGTGGCTGGCAGCGTGCTGGTTCGCGACGGCGGCGCTGGCCGTACGCCGCGCCCACACGGTGGCCTGGGCCCAGCGGATGTGGCCGGTGCTGCTCACGCTCGGGTGTGCCCTCGTCATGCGCGTGAGCGGCTCCTACGGCGCTCCCGAGCTGTTGATCGGTTCGGCACTGCTCGTGATGGTGGCCGGGGCGGTCACCTTCCACGACGCGTTGGACGGGATCCACTCTGCGCTGCACTCGGCCCACGAGGTCGCCGTGGTCGCCTCGTCCCAGTTCGAGCAGGCGAGCAGGGGTCTGGCGGACCAGGTGGAGTGGCGCTCGGCCCTGCGTCACGAGGCGGTCAACTCGATCGCCGGCATCCGCGCCGCGCTCGACCTGATCTCGACCCCCCATCAGCACGCACCCACGATCGGCCTGCTGGAGGCCACGATCACGGAGGTCGGCCACCTCGAGCACCTGGTGCTTCGCGAGCAGTCCCTGACCCCAGTGCCGTTCAAGGTGGCGGACGTCGTCGACTCCACGGTCACCGCACGCCGCGCCATGGGGCTGCAGGTGCACGTCGTCCCTGGCGCGGAGGAGGCAGAGGGGATTCCTGACGACCTCGCCACCGTGCTGCACAACCTGCTCATCAACGCCCACCTGCACGGAGGCGGCGACACCGTCCAGGTCTCGAGTGCCCGGGTGGGCGACTTCGTCGAGATCGAGGTCAGCGACCGCGGGCCAGGCGTCCCACGCCAGGCCCGGTCGCGCATCTTCGAGCCCGGGGTGCGCGCGAGCGCCGCCCCCGGCACGGGGCTGGGCCTGCACATCTCACGCACCCTCCTGCGCGAGCAGGGCGGGGACCTGGTCCTGCGCGAGACGGGCACCGGCGCGTCCTTCGTCGCCCGGGTGCCAGCCCAGCGCAGCCTGAGCACCCGATGACTGACGAAGCCACAGCTGCGCTGCGCGTGCTGCTCGTCGACGACCACCACCTGTTGACCCAGGCGCTGTCGATGGGGCTGGAGCAACGCGCGGTCGAGGTCGCGATCGCCGAGCTCGGCTCGACAGAGCAGGTGCTCGAACAGGCTGCGCGGCATCGCCCCGACGTGGTGCTGCTCGATCTCGACCTCGGCGGCGCGATCGGCAACGGGGAGCTGCTGGTCGGCCCGCTGGTCGACCTCGGCCTGCGCGTGATCGTCGTCAGCGCCACCACCACCGTCGGCAGGTTCGGCGCCGCCCTCGAGCTCGGCGCCTCGGGCGTGCTCGCCAAGTCGACCGGCTTCGCGGACCTGCTGGACGCCGTCGTCGCGGGCGCGGAAGGCCGCGAGGTGATCAGCGCGGAGAGGCGCCGCGAGCTCCTGTCCGACCTGCACCGCACCCGCAACGCCCGCAACAGCGACCTGACGGCGCTCGACCGACTGAGCGAGACAGAGCGCGAGGTCCTGGATTCGTTGGTCTCCGGCTTGTCGGTGGGTCGGATCGCGACGGACCGGTTCGTCGCCGAGTCGACCGTGCGCAGCCAGGTGCGCGCGATCCTGCAGAAGCTGGGCGTGAACTCCCAGCTGGAGGCCGTCGCCCTCGCTGCTCGTGTCCAGAGTCACCCGCGGGGCTGACCGGATTCACGGGTAGTCCAGATCAAACGGCCGGTCGAGCGACCCGTCAGACCGGCCGAATGATCTGGACTACCCGCGCTCGGAGCTCAGGCGAGACAGCTGGTGCGCGACGGTGGCGCCGACGGCGCTGGCGAGGGTCTCCGGGTCGTCCTCGGGGAGCTCGGGTACGACGTGGTGCACGATCCCCGACCCGACCAGGGCAGCGGCGCCGATCCCCTGGGTCTCGGCCATCTCGGCGGCGTGGCCCAGGTCGCCGAAGCGGATGACGCTGGCGCCCTCGGGCGGGAGCGGTGAGAGCCACGCGTTCTCGGCGGCGACGACGACCTGCGCCGGCAGCAGCGCCAGCGCACCGCCACCGCAACCCTGGCCGAGGATCACCGAGACCGTCGGGACCGTCATCGTCGTCAGGGCGGCGATGCAGCGGGCGATCTCCCCGGCGAGCGCACCTTCCTCCGCCTTGACCGAGAGCTCGGCTCCCGGGGTGTCGATCACCGTGACCAGCGGCAGCCCGAGCTCCTCGGCGAGACGCATGCCGCGGCGGGCCTGCCTCAGCGCGGCCGGGCCGAGCGGGGTGGTGGGCGTCTGACGGATCCGGTCCTGGCCGACGAGCACGCACGGCTGCCCGTCGAACCGGGTCAGGGTCACGAGGACGGCGGCGTCCTGCTCGCCCTCCTCGGTGCCGTTGAGCGCGACGGTGCTGCGGCCGGCGTACCGCAGCAGGTCTCGTACGCCGAGCCGCTCGGTCGCCCGGGTCAGCTCCACCGACTCCCAGACCGGCCGGCTCGACGACGTGGCGTCAGCGCGGAGGGGCAGCGCTGGCGGGACAGCGGGGTCCACGAGCACGGCGAGGGTCAGGTCCAGCAGCTCGGGCAGGTCCTCGGTGGCGACCACTGCATCGATCACTCCCTGCTCGGCGAGGTGCTCGGCCTGCTGGACGCCGGACGGGAAGGGGTGCCCCTCGAGCGCTTCGTAGACCTTGGGCCCGAGGAAGCCGACGAGCGCACCCGGCTCGGCCACGGTCACGTGCCCGAGCGACCCCCACGACGCATAGACGCCACCCGTGGTCGGGTGGCGCAGGTGCACGAGGTAGGGCAGCCTGGCGGCCCGGTGAGCCATCACGGCACGGGAGATCGCCACCATCTCGAAGAAGGCCGGCGTCCCTTCCTGCATCCGGGTCCCGCCGGAGGCAGTGGTCGCCAGCACGGGAAGGCCCTCCGCGGTCGCGCGGCGCACGCACGCGACGATCCGCTGCGCGACCGCCTGGCCGATGGAACCACCGAGGAAGGCGAACTCGTTGACCACGACGGCCACCGGACGGCCGCGCACCAGCCCACGTCCCGTCAGCACGGACTCGTCGGTGCCGGCGCGCTCGGCCGCCGCGCGCAGCTCCGCCTGGTAGCCCTCGGAGTGACCCGAGATGTCGATGGGCTGGTCCCACGACTCGAAGGAACCGTGGTCGAGGACCAGGTCGATCAGGCCCTGCGCCGACCAGCGGGCCATCAGGAGTCCGAGCCCTGCAGCCAGGCCCGGATCGCGTCCGCGTGCTCGTCGAGGGCGGGTGGTGCCGCGTGGTCGCGGTGGGTGACCTCCCCACCGTCGGCCGAGAAGAAGCGAAGGGGCGGTCCCGGGAGGGTCACCTTCCCGAGCACCGAGTGGTCGACGTCGATCAGCAGGCCCTGGCTCGCGGTCTGGTCCCACGCGTAGACCTCGTCCATCGTGCGCACCTTGCCCGCCGGGATGCCCACCTCGGCCAGTCGCGCCAGCAGCGCCTCGGCGTCCCAGTCGGCGAAGACCCGCTCGACGAGCTCGATGGCCTGCTGCCGGTTGCCGACACGTTCCTGGTTGGTCGCCAGACCCGGCGTATCCGGGTCGACGTCGAAGCCGGCACAGAACCGTTTCCACAACCCCTCGCTGCCGACCGAGATCTGCACCGACCCGTCGCGGCAGTGGAACAGACCGTAAGGGCAGATGGACGGGTGGTGGTTGCCCTGGGCCTGGCCGACCTCGCCCGCGACGGTCCAGCGGGTGCCCTGGAACGCGTGCACGCCGACCGTCGCCGCGAGCAACGAGGTCCGGACGACGGTGCCGACGCCGGTGCGGTCGCGCTCGTGGAGGGCGGCGAGCACCCCGTAGGCGCCGTACATCCCGGCCAGCAGGTCGGCGATCGGGACGCCCACCCGCTGCGGGTCGTCCGGCCCGGAACCGGTCAGCGACATCAGGCCCGCCTCGCCCTGGGCGATCTGGTCGTAGCCGGCGCGTCCGCCCTCGGGACCGTCGTGGCCGAAGCCGGTCACCGACAGGACCACCAGACGCGGGTTGCGCTCGTGCAACGACGCGAAGCCGAGCCCCAGCCGGTCGAGCACCCCGGTGCGGAAGTTCTCGACGAGCACGTCGGCCCGGTCGACCAGCTGCAGCAGCACGTCCTTGTCGGCCTCGTCCTTGAGGTCGAGGGTGATCGACTCCTTGTTGCGGTTGGCGGAGAGGAAGTACGTCGACTGGCGGTCGTCCTCCGGCCCGACGAACGGCGGCCCCCAGCCACGGGTGTCGTCACCGTGCCCCTTGGCCTCGACCTTGATCACGCGCGCACCCAGGTCTCCCAGCATCATCGTGGCCTGCGGGCCCGCGAGCGCGCGGGACAGGTCGACCACGAGCACGTCCTCCAGGGGTCCTCCCGACGACATCGCGATCACCAACCCGGCAGCACGAGGGCTGCCCAGACGAGCAGCGGTCCGGCCACGACGACGAGCACGCTGTAGACGAGGATCTGCTTGTAGTAGACCGGCTCCTCGATCGTGTCCGGCTTGTTGGCCAGCATCAGGGCGCCGTTGGTCGAGAACGGGCTCACGTCGACGATCGTCGAGGAGACCGCCAGCGCGGCCACGAAGAAGCCGGCGTTGATGCCGCCGTCAGCGATCAGCGGCACGGCGATCGGGATGATCACCGGCAGCAGCGCGGTCGAGGAGGCGAACGCAGAGACGACGCCGCCGACGTAGCAGAGGATCAGGGCGCCCAGGGCAGCGGCGCCGAGCCCGGCGGCCCAGTTGCCGACGAACTCCGGAGCCTTGGCGGTGGTCAGGATCGTGGCGTAGGTGCTGACGCCGGCCACGAGGAGCACGGTCGGCCAGGCGATCTGCTTGACGGCGTCCTTGTGCTCGTTGGGCGCCAGGATGTTGAGGATGACGGCGGCGGTGATCGCGACGAAGCCGATGTTCTTGTCGAAGGCGAGAGCGATCACGGCGACACCGAGGAAGGCGACCAGGGTGAGCACCTGGTCCCGGCGTACGCCCAGGTTCTGGGTCGTGGTGGCGGTGGAGGTGCCGTAGCCCCGCTGCGGGATGGTCGCGCCACCGCGGTGGAGGTCGTCGGAGAGCGTGTCCGGGTCGTCCGGGTCGAGCCGCTGGCTCATCAGCTTCCGGCCACCGAGGGCGAGGAACAGGATCATCGCCAGCACGAAGTTGACCACCAGGCTGGAGAGGAAGATGACGATCTCACTGGAGGGGAGGTCGGCTCCCTCCATCACCGAGTTGGTGATCGTGCCGTAGATGCTGATCGGCGAGAACCCACCAGCCTGCGCGCCGTGGACGACCATCATGCCCATCATCAACGGGCTGATCTTGTAGCGGCCGGCGAAGCCGAGGGCGATCGGGCCGATGATCGCGCAGGCAGCCGGGCTGGCCGCGCCGATGGCGGTGAGCAGCGCGGTGACGAAGAACATCACCCACGGGATCAGCGCGACCCGTCCGCCCACGGCCTTCACCGCACTGCGCACGATCAGGTCGACCGTGCCGTTGTTGCGGGCGATCGCGAACAGGTACGTGACCCCGATCAGGGTCAGGATCAGGTCGCCGCTGACCCCGGCCAGGATCTCCTTCTCGTCGAGGTCGAGGGCGTACATCCCGACCAGCCAGGCCGCGACGTACGCGAGTGCCCCCATGTTGATCGGCAGCACGGTGCCGATCACGAACAGCGCTACCAGCGCGATGATGGATACCCATTCCGGTCCCATTGGCAGTTCCTCTCGAGCAGCTGCCAGGGAGTCGGTCCTTGTGAGAGCGGTCACCTCACTGGCTCAGTGGCCTAGCCAATAGGCCAACGGACCAGTTGTCAATAGACTCGCAGACATGAGCTCGACGTCCGGCCCGACCAAGGGCCAGCCCCCGACCTTCCCCGGCAGGCTGAACCGGGTCCGCCTCTACGAGCAGGTCGCGGAGCAGATCACCACGTGGATCGCGGACAACGGACTCGAGCCCGGCGACCGGATCCCGCCCGAGCGCGAGCTCGCCACCCGGCTCGGCGTCAGCCGGGCCACCCTGAGCCAGGCGCTGGTCGCCCTCGAGGTGATCGGCGTGGTCGCCGTGCGGCACGGCGACGGGACCATCGTGACCCAGTCGCGCACGCGCAAGATCGTCGAGGCGATCCGGGAGCACGCCGACCGGCTCCCCGAGGTGATCGACACCCGCGACGCCCTGGAGACCAAGATCGCCGCGCTGGCGGCGTCGCGTCGTACGACCGAGGACCTGGCACGCATCGACAGCGCCCTGGAGGCGATGGCGGCCGACGTCGAGGCCGGCGGCCGGGGCGTCGAGGGCGACGAGCGCTTCCACGGCGCGGTGACCACGGCCGCGCACTCGCTGCTGCTGGCCCGACTGATGGACGAGATCAGCGGGCTGATCAAGGAGACCCGCATCGAGTCGCTCTCCCAGCCCGACCGGCCGCGCGCCTCCCTCGCCGGACACCGCGCGATCGCCGACGCGATCAGGGCCGAGGACCCGCACGCCGCGTCGGAGGCGATGCACGCCCACGTGGCGATGGTCAGCGACGTGGCGCTGCTCCGCGAGCCCCCAGCGTGACGGGTGGCGAGGCGCTCGCCGTACTCGCAGCCGGGCTCGGCGCCGGCATCCTCACCTCCACGGTGGGAGTGGCCTCCCTGCTCAGCTTCCCGGTGCTGCTGGCCGTCGGCCTCCCACCAGTGGTGGCGAACGCGTCCAACACGGTCGGGCTCGTCCCCGGTGCACTGAGCGGTTCCCTGGGCTACCGGCGCGAGCTGCGCGAGCACCCACGCATCAGCGCGGCGGTGCTGGCCACCTGCGCCGCGGGCGCCGTGGCCGGTGCCCTGCTGCTGCTGGCGCTCCCGCCCGGGGTCTTCGAGGCGGTCGTGCCGTGGCTGATCCTGGTCACCAGCATCCTCGTCGGGATCCAGCCCTGGTTGAGCAGGCGCGTGCGTGCCCGCTTGGGTGCGGACCTGCCGGACCGCGTACAGATGTCGCGGACGACCGCTTTCTGGGCGACGCTCACCGGTGTCTACGGCGGTTACTTCGGCGCCGGCTCCGGCGTGATGATGATGGCCGTCCTCGGCTTCGGCCTCGACATCGAGCTGCGCATCATCAACGCGCTCAAGACGCTCGCCGTGATGGCGGCCAACCTCGTCGCGACCGTCATCTTCCTGTTCCTCGCCGACCTCGACTGGCTCGCGATCACCTTGCTGGCAAGCGGTTCCGTGCTCGGCGGGTACGTCGGCGCGCACATCGGCCGCCGGCTCCCACCCACGCTCCTGCGCTCACTCGTGGTCGTCGCCGGCCTGACCGCGTTCGTGCTGCTGCTCCGCTGAACCCCGGCCTTCTCACCGCATCGTGCCTAGGCTCGTGGGATGCGGCTGCTGTGTGCTCTCCTCCTCACGCTCGGTCTGAGCGCCTGCTCGATCGACAGGGACGCGGAGAGCTCGGGACCCGGGAAGGCGACCTCGAGCCCGTCCCAGCCGGACCCCAGCGACACCGCCCAGCCCGAGCCGCCCGAAACCGGTCAGCCCGATGCGAGCGCGACTCCGGCCTGTGCGGAGGTCCGGGCCGGGATCGACGCCTTCAACGCCGGCGCCTTCGCCACCACGGTCGACCACTTCCGTCAGGCACTGCCTCTCGCCCGGGCCCAGGCCGGGGCCGAGCCCTCACAGGGAGCGGACGACCTCGTCGAGGCGATCGCCTACTACGCCCAGCTGGCCCCGGGTGACTACCTGCAGAGCGCGGCGTCCTCGCCCAGGTTCGCGAAGTACAAGGCGATCACGCTGGGCCAGTGCGTGGTCGGCCAGCCTCCCGAGCCGTCACCGCGCAGGTCACCCGGCGTCACCACCTGACCGGTCCAAGCCTCACGAGGCAGCTCTCGACGTCGGCTTGACCTGACGACGCCGCTGGGGCGCGGTGTGGGACGGCGTGGCCAGGACTCCGTTGGTGAGCGACTGCAGGGCCGCGACAAAGGCGTCGCGAGCCTTCGGAGGGAGCTCACCGAGAGCCACGTCGTAGACGTCGGACACCCGTCCGTAGGCCTGGTCGAGGACCGCGCGACCCTCGTCGGTGAGGCCCACCACCCTCGCCCGGCGATCGGTGCTCGACACCTCACGACGGGCGAGACCCCGCTTCTCCAGGGCGTCGAGGGTCACCACCATGGTCGTCTTGTCGAGGGCCGCGAGCTCGGCGATCTCGATCTGGGTGCGCTCGCCGTCCGCTGCCTTCCACAGCACGCAGTACTCCCGGACCGAGATCCCCAGGTCCTCGAGCGCCCCGCCCAGCTGCGCGGCGAGGGCGTAGGAGGCCTGGTTGAGCAGGAAGGACAGGTCGATCTCGGGAGCGTCAGCCACAGGCCGAGGGTAGCCCGATGAGTGCGACCGCAGACGATCCCGTTGCGGACCGTTGTCCATCGGCTGCTCTTGCGGGTACCCGCCCCTCAGGAGCTGGGGCACGGCTCGACGGCCGCCACGGGGGACGAGCCGGTAGGCGAAGCCGGCCCCCACCGCCAGGACGGCAGCAGCCGTGAGGAACCCCGCGCCCAGACCCGAGAGCGCGGCCACGCTGGAGACGACCCCGAGCCCGAGCGCGCCGCCGACCTGCTGCGTGGTGTTGACCACGCCCGACGCGGCACCGGCGTGCTCGGGAACGGCGCTGGCCATCGCGATGCTCGTGGCCTGCGGCATCGCGAGGCCGAAGCCGGTCCCCATCAGCACGAAGGCCGGGGCCACGTCGGTGAGGAAGGTGGGCGCCGCCGGCAGCGCGGCCAGCAGCACCAGGCCGGCGACGAAGAGCACCAGCCCCGACACCAGCACGCGTTCCTGCCCGATCCGGCGCGCGAGGCAGTCGGACAGGACCAGGGAGGAGACCGCGATGGAGAGGGTCACCGGCAGGTAGGCCAAGCCGGTCCGCAGCGGGGTCAGTCCCATCTGCTCCTGCAGGGCGAGTGCGCTGAGGAACTGGAAGCTGAACCCGGCGACCGTCATCGTGAAGAGCACGGTGTTGGCCGTCGAGAACCGGCGTACGGCGAACAGCGCCGGCGGCACGAGCGCCTCCGCCGCCCCGCGCTGGCGCACCACGAAGCCGGCGAGCAGTGTCCCGGACAGGCCGAGCAACAGCACCACGACCGGGGAGGTCCAGCCGCGCACGGTGACCTGGGTGACCGCGTAGACGAGCAGCATCAGCCCACTCGTTCCGGTGACGGCTCCCTGGACGTCGACGCGGCCGCGGCTGTGGGTCCGGCCGTCGTCCGGCAGGATGCGCAGCGCGGCGGGGACCAGCACCAGGCCCAGCGGCACGTTCACCAGGAAGACCCAGCGCCACGACAACAGCTCGGTGAGCAGACCGCCGGAGATCACCCCGATCGACGCACCGACGGACCCGACGAAGGCGAACACCGCGAACGCGCGGGCCTGCGAGCGCCGGTCGGAGAAGAGCCGCGTGATCATGCCGAGCACCACTGCGGAGGCCATCGCCGCGCCCGCACCCTGGACGAACCTGCCCGTCACGAGGCTCGCCGGACCTCCGGCCAGCCCGCACCACACGGACGCGAGCGTGAAGACGACCAGCCCGGAGACGAACACGCGGCGCTGGCCCAGCACGTCGCCGAGCCGACCGAACAGGAGCAGCAGCCCGGCGAAGGCGACGAAGAAACCGTTCACCACCCAGGACAACCCGCTGGACGAGAAGCCCAGCTGGTGGCGGATGGTCGGCAGCGCGACGTTCACGATGGTGCCGTCGAGGATGACCATCAGCTGGCTGGCGCACAGCACCACCAGGGCGAGGGTACGGCGAGCAGGGTCTCCGGAGGTGTCCATGAATGACACCGTAACAGATAGTTTTGTTACAGACTATCTTGTTCAGTCGCAGTAGTGGCTCACGACGATCTCAGGGTGCGATGCCGACGTACTTCACCGAGAGGTACTCCTCGATCCCCTCGGGGCCGCCCTCGCGACCGAAGCCGGACTGCTTCACCCCGCCGAAGGGCGCCGCCGGGTTCGAGACGATCCCCTGGTTGATCCCGACCATGCCGAACTCGAGACCCTCGCTCACCCGGATCGTCCGGCCGAGGTCGGTGGTGAACGCGTAGGCGACCAGGCCGTACTCCGTGTCGTTGGCCATCTGGATGGCCTTGTCCTCGTCGGAGAACGTGGTGATCGGCGCGACCGGTCCGAAGATCTCCTCGCGGAACATGTCCGCGTCGGGCGCGACGTCGGTGAGCACGGTCGGCTGGAAGAAATAGCCTGCATCGCCGGTCGTCGACCCGCCCGTGACCACCGAGGCGCCACGGCTCGTGGCGTCGTCGACCAGCTCGACCACCTTGTCGCGCTGCTTGGCGTCGATCAGCGGGCCCACGGTGACACCGTCCTCGGTGCCGCGTCCGACAGTCTCGGCTGCCATCCGTTCCGCGAACTTCGCGGCGAACTCGTCGGCCACGTCCTCGTGCACCAGGAACCGGTTGGCTGCCGTGCAGGCCTCCCCCATGTTGCGCATCTTGGCGAGCATCGCGCCATCGACCGCTGCGTCGAGGTCGGCGTCGGCGAAGACCAGGAAGGGCGCGTTGCCGCCGAGCTCCATCGAGACGCGCAGCAGCTGGTCGGCGGACTGCTTGACCAGCGTCTTGCCGACCGGCGTGGAGCCGGTGAAGGTGAGCTTGCGCAGCCTCGAGTCACCGATGAGCGGCTCCATCACGTCGCCGGTCTGCGAGGTGGAGATGACGTTGAGCACGCCCGGCGGTACGCCGACCTCCGCGAGCAGGTCGGCCAGGGCCAGCATGGTCAACGGGGTCTGCGAGGCCGGCTTGACGACCATCGTGCAGCCGGCCGCGATGGCGGGTCCGATCTTCCGGGTGCCCATCGCCAACGGGAAGTTCCACGGCGTGATCATCAGGACCGGCCCGACCGGCTGCTTCATCGTCATCAGCCGGGTGTTGCCGTCCGGGGACGTGGCCCAGCGGCCCGCGATGCGCGCCACCTCCTCGGAGAACCACCGGAAGAACTCCGCGCCGTAGGTGACCTCCCCCTTGGACTGGGCCAGTGGCTTGCCCATCTCCAGGGTCATCAGCATCGCGAAGTAGTCGGCACGCTCGGTGATCAGCTCGAAGGCAGAGCGCAGCATCTCGGCCCGCTCCCGGGGCGCCGTACGCGCCCAGTCGTGCTGGGCGCCGACCGCCGCGTCCAGGGCGGCCTTGCCGTCCGCCGGAGTGGCCGACGCCACCGAGGTGAGCGTCTTGCCGGTGGCCGGGTCCTCCACGTCGATGGTCGAACCATCGGCGGAGTCGCGCCACTCACCGCCGATGAACAGGCCGGTGGGAACCTTCTCGAGGGTCTCGTTCTCGTCCATGTCTCCAACCTAGGTCGTGGTGTCGCAGAGTGCATGCGCGGGACGTCAGGACTCGTCGGCGACGTAGAACATCCGCTTGTTCACGAACTCGTCCATGCCCAGGGGTCCGAGCTCGCGGCCGAAGCCACTGCGCTTGA
Organism: uncultured Actinomycetota bacterium; assembly: GCA_963797525.1. Taxonomy (GTDB): domain Bacteria; phylum Actinomycetota; class Actinomycetes; order Propionibacteriales; family Nocardioidaceae; genus Marmoricola. The sequence continues at coordinate 451,233 of CAWCPT010000003.1, read as the reverse complement.
CCCCACCGAACGGCACCTCGGCACCTTCACCGGCGGGCGTGTTCACGTTGGACATCCCGACCTCGAGGCGCGAGGCCACCCTGGTCGCGCGCTCCGGGTCGGTGCTGAACACCGCGCCGCCGAGCCCGTAGTCGGTGTCGTTGGCCAGGGCGAGCGCCTCGTCGTCACTGGTCACCGAGTAGACCACCGCGACCGGTCCGAAGAGCTCCTCGCGATAGGCCCGCATCTCCTTCGTGATCCCGGTCAGCACCGCTGGCGAGTAGTACGCCGCCGGCCCGTCGCCGAGCACCCCGCCGGCGTGCAGGGTCGCGCCCTTGCTCACCGCGTCGTCGACCTGCTCGGCCAGACGCTCGGCTGCGGCGCGCGACGAGAGCGGACCGAACGTGCCGTCCTCCTCGGCGGCCGGGTCACCGGGACGCAGACCGGTGGCCCGCTCGGTCAGGCGTGAGACGAAGTCGCCGTAGACGTCCTCCATCACGATCATCCGCTTGTTGGAGTTGCACGCCTGCCCGGTGTTGCTGATCCGGGTGTCCCACGCGACGTCGGCCGCGGCGGCCACGTCGGCGGAGTCGAGCACGACGTACGGGTCGGAACCGCCGAGCTCGAGCACGCACTTCTTCAGGTTCTTGCCTGCGATGGCGGCCACGACGGCACCGGCGCGCTCGGAGCCCGTCAGGGAAACGCCGGCGATCCGGGAGTCACCGATGACCTGCTCGATCTGCTCGTGCGAGGCGAACAGGTTGGTGTAGCCGCCCACTGGGAGACCCGCGTCGACCATGATCTGGTGCACGGCCTGGGCACAGCGCGGGACCGACTCGGCGTGCTTGAGGACGATCGTGTTGCCGAGCATGAGGTTGGGCGCCGCGAACCGGGCGATCTGGTAGAAGGGGTAGTTCCACGGCATGATCCCGAGCAGCGGTCCGATCGGCAGCTTCTGGACGACCGCCTTGCCGCCGCCGAAGGTCTTGATCGGCTGGTCGGCGGCCAGGCCCGGGCCCTCGGTGGCGAAGTAGTCGAAGATGTCGCCGCAGAAGTCGGCCTCCTCCTCCGCCTCGGAGAGCGGCTTGCCCATCTCCAGCGTCGCGATGGCCGCCAGCTCGCCGGCCCGCTCCTTGAACAGCTCGCCGATCCGCTTGACCGTCGCGGCCCGCTCCTCGATCGAGACGTCCTTCCAGGCGGCGTACGCGCTGTGCGCAGCGGCGAGCGCCTCCTCGACCTCGGCGTCGGTCGCCGTGTCGAAGGTCTCGAGGACCTCGCCGGTGGCGGGGTTGACGACCTGGTAGGCGGGTCCGGTGGACTGGACAGCTGTCATGGCAGAACTCCTTGGATGAGCCGAGCGTTCCTCGTCATGGTGTGGTACTCCCCGATCTTTGCGCCCCCGTCAACCGGCCTGTCGGGCGCCGTCCCTGGAGGAGGCGACGCGATCCAGGAAACCATCGACCAGACGATGCGCCCGCACGCGGGCCTCGTCCTCGCGGACGCGGGTCTGCCGCACCAGCTCGTCGGTGTCGAAGCCGGCCTCCCGGGCCTTCAGGTCACCGCCGTTGCCCAGCCACCCGGCGAGCATCGTGCTGGTGAGCTCGGGGTGGAACTGGACAGCCAGATTGCGTCGCAGCACGAACGCCTGGGACGACGACACGTTCCGCGCCACCTCCCGGGCCTCTGCAGGAAGCTGCCAGCTGTCGTAGTGCCACTGGAACCACGGCCCTTCGGGCACGAGGTCCCGCTCGTCCGTGTGTACGTCGTACCAGCCGATCTCGGTCGTCGAGGAGCGTGCGACGGATCCACCCAGCGCGGTGGCCAGGAGCTGTCCGCCGAAGCAGATCCCGAAGACCGGCACGCCGGCCTGGTCGGCCCGGCGCAGCTGCTCCAGCTCCGGGACCACCCAGCTGCCGATCAGCTCGTGGTCGTAGGTCGACCACGGGGCACCCATCGGCACCACGGCGTCGAAGTCCGTGAAGTCGGGGAAGTCCGAGACGACGCCCGGGGTCGCGAACGAGTGCCGCGGGACGACTGTGTGCGTGGTCAGGTCGAAGCCTCGTTCGACGAAACGCTCGGCCACGTAGCCGAGTGGCGAGGCATGGTCGTGCTCGATGACGAGAAGCTTCATGATGGGAGCATAGCAACTCGTTCGGTTCCAAACGACCCCTGCAGACTCCGTGTCACTTCGCCACCGCCGGACCCGTGAGGGGAGCCTCGACGGCCTCGGTGCGGTAGGCCGAGAGCAGGGACCCGGCCAGGTGCCGTGCCCGGATGCCCAGTCTGTAGGACTCCTCGTCGCCGCTGCTGGCCTGGAGCCGACCCTTGGTCACGATCACCCCGAGGTCTGCACCCTTCCAGCGGTAGTCGCCGGGGCCGTAGATGCGCAGGAAGAAGCACTCCTCCTCCGTGTGCAGCTGGTGCCAGTCCAGGGCAGCGCGGCGGAAGGTGAGACTGCCGTCGCCGTTGAGCAGGTAGGTGCCGGTGGCCGGCGCCTCCACGATCTTCTCCGTCGAGTCCACCACGTGCTTGACGATCATCTGGCTCCACAGGTCCGCCGAGGCCAGTCGGTCCCACCGATCGTTCACGTCGTCGACGTCGAGCTCGAACTCCACACCCATGAACTCCAGCAGGTGGAACAAGAAGAGCGGGACGTCGGCATAGGCGCCCGCCGTGACGTTGGTGATCGCCGAGGCCCCGCTGATCCGGGGGTTCAGCTCACCGAGGTAGACCTCACCGCGGTCGAGGTCCACGAGCAGGTCGACCTCGAAGAAGCCCCGGTAGCCCTCCTGGGCGAGACGGTCCCCGAGCCGGCGCACGAGGTCGATGCCGCGTGAGCGCAGCTCGGCGGTGAGCACCTCGGGGAACATCTCGTTGCCGCACCAGCCCCCGGCGTACGGCGTCAGCTCGGGGTAGCCGGTCAGCTCGCTCATCAGCGGACCCACCACGGTCCCCCGGCGCGTGATCACTGCTTCCACGGCGATCGAGCGGTGCCGGATGCGCCGCATCACCTTGACGTCCTCACCCACGATCTCGTCCCGATGGCGCTCCCAGTCGGACTCGGATGAGACGAAGAACGTGGTCTTGCCCGAGTCGCCGTACGGCGTCTGGACCACGAGCTCCTTGCCCAGCCCGGCCTCATCGGCGGCGAGGGTCAGGTCTTCCCACGAGTCCACCTGCGTCAGCACGTTGGGGACGCTGGGCACCCCGGCATCGTTGCCGAGCTCGGTGGTGACGATCTTCGAGTCCAAGCGGTCTCGCAGTGCAGCGGAAGGCAGGATCAGGTCGTAGCCGAGCTCCTCACAGATCCGCTCGGTCTCTTCGTCGAAGAACACCATCGCGACCTTGGGGCGAACACCCTCCGGACGCCGGCGCGACATGAACGCGCGCACCTCGGGGTGGGTGAGCAGCCAGTTGTTGATCTCCTCGCCGCTGGAGAACTCGACGTACGGCTTGTCCCGCGGGGAGAACAGGCGAGGGTGGGCGCCGTCCCAGGCGTCGTAGTAGCTGATGTAGGTGAAGTGCCGCACCCACCGGTCGAGTCCGAGGAGGTTGAACGGTGTCGCGCCGACGAAGTAGACAGGGGTGGCGTTGGTACGGAAGAAGTGCCGGATCTCCGAGATCCCAGTCACGGTTCGGGCGTCGGCGCTCGCGTGGTCGTTCATGCTCAGTCCTGTGCTCGGAGGGCGGTTGCTTCACCCAACGACTAATCGTTAGGCTCCAAACGATAAAGTGCGGCGTCGATCTCCGCAAGACCACGGAAGTCATCGAGCAGGGAGGAGAGCCGGGTGTCGCACGGGGAGCTGGTTCCAGGACGCGCGGACATCACCCTGGAGGGCTGGCAGAGCGAGCCACAGCTGCGGTGGACGTTCCAGCACGTCGCGGAGATGTTCCCGACGGCCACGATCCCGGCGGCGGACCGCGCGAGAGGGCTGCCTGAACGACCCGCCCATCTCGACGACCTGCGCCTCGTGGATCCGCTCACCGGGGGTGAGGAGACGGTCCGCAGCGTCATGGACGCCTCGGACACCGACGGCTGGGCGGTGCTCCACCAGGGACACCTCGTCCACGAGCACTACCAGCGGGGCATGTCCCCGCCCAGCCAGCACCTGCTGATGTCGGTGAGCAAGTCGCTCGTCGGCGCCGTCGCGGCGGCCCTGGTGGACCGCGGTCTGCTGAACGTCGACGAGCAGGTCACCCACTACGTGCCCGCGCTGGCCGGGACCGGGTACGACGGAGCCACGGTCCGACACCTCCTGGACATGCGGTCCGGCATCCACTTCTCCGAGGAGTACACGGACCCCGATGCCGAGGTCCGCCTCCTCGAGCAGGCGATCGGCTGGGCGCCGAGACGCACCGACTCGGTCCCCGACTCGATGTACGGCTTCCTCACCACGCTCACCCGGGCACGCGAGCACGGCGGCGCCTTCGAGTACCGCTCCTGCGAGACCGACGTGCTCGGCTGGGTGTGCGAGTCCGCGGCCGGCATCCGGATGGCCACGTTGGTCTCCGAGCTGGTGTGGCAGCCGATGGGGGCCGAGTTCACCGCCTCACTGGCGGTCGACCACGAGGGGTCGGGCATGTTCGACGGGGGCATCTCGGCATCGCTCCGTGACCTGCTCCGCTTCGGGGCGATCTGGCTCGACGACGGGACCGCCCTGGACGGCACCCGGGTGATCAGTCCGACCTGGGTCGAGGAGACGCTGCGCGGTGACGCCGACTCCGCCACGGCGTTCGCCTCGAGCAAGGACGCTCCGTGGATGCCCGGCGGGATGTACCGCAACCAGATGTGGTTCCCCTCGCCACGCCGCGACGTGTTGCTGTGCCTGGGGATCCACGGCCAGATGGTCTACACGAACAGGACGGCCGGCGTCGTCGCAGCCAAGCTGTCCAGCTGGCCGGACCCGCAGGACCCCGGGAAGCTGTTCTCGACCCTCGCTGCGTTCGAGGCGGTCGCTGCCGCGCTGGGCGGGTGAGCGAACGCGCTCACAGGTGGTAGCTGTACTCCCGGAACTCCCAGTCGGTGACCCAGTGGGAGAAGCGCTCGATCTCGTTGCGCTTGTAGGCCACGAAGGCTGCGACGAACTCCTCTCCCAGCAGGTCGCGCAGGTCGGTGTCGGCCTCCAGGGCGTCGATCGCCGTGGCGAGGTCGGACGGGAGGAGCTCCGCCTTGCTGGTGTCGTAGCCGTAGCCCTCGAGCTTGGCCGTCGGCTCCAGCTTGTCCCGGATGCCGAGGTAGGCAGCCCCGAGGAAAGCCGCCGTGGCGAGGTAGGGGTTGGCCGAGGCGTCGCCGAGCCGCAGCTCCATCCGCGAGGCACGTCCACGCTCCGGTGGGATCCGGATCATGGCGCTGCGGTTGTCCAGGCCCCAGTCGATCAGCCACGGCGCCAGGGTGTCGGGGCCGAAACGCTTGTAGGAGTTGATGGTCGGGTTCAGCAGGGCCGTCAGCGCGGGCGCGTGCGCGAGCACACCGGCCACAGCGTGGCGCGCGACGTCGGAGAGCCCGTCCTCGCCCGTCGGGTCGTCGAAGAGTGCCTCACCGTCGTCGGACCAGGTCGAGAAGTGGATGTGGAAGCCGGACCCGCCCTCGTCGTTGAAGGGCTTGGCCATGAAGGTGGCCATCTTGCCCTGCATGCGGGCCAGCTCCTGGAGCGCGGTCTTGAACCGAAACGCCCGGTCGGCGGCCTCGAGAGCCTCGGAGTGCCACAGGTTGATCTCGAACTGGCCCGAGGAGAACTCGTGGTTCGCCGCCACGACGTCGAGCCCGTACGCCGAGAGCTGGCGCAGCGACCGGATCAGGGTGTTCTCCGGGTCGCCCTTGTAGCCGGCGGTGTAGACGTTGCCGGTGGCCTCGCCGTACCTCTTCCAGCCGGAGGGGGACTCCGTGCACTGCTCCAGGACGTAGAACTCGAGCTCCGGTCCGACCATCGTGTTCATGCCCAGCTCGGCGAACCGGCCAAGCACCCGCCTGAGCACGTTGCGCGGGCTCTCTTGCGAGGGAGAGCCGTCGGGGTTGAACACATCCGCGATGACGTGCGCGACACCCGGCTCCCACGGAACCTCCTGCAGCGTGCTCAGGTCGGGGACGGCCACGACGTCGGGCAGCCCGGCTGACATACCGCCGGCGAAGTCGACGACGTCCCCCATGGGTGAGGTGCCGTAGACCGAGCGGCAGAAAGCAACGCCGTCGCCCACCGTGCGGGCGAACCGGTGGGTGAGGACGTCCCGACCACGTTCGGCACCGATGAGGTCGCTGTACCCGAGTCGCACGACGTCGATGTCTCTGCTCGTCAGGTCGGCCTCTGCGGCCTCCATCGCCGTGGGATCCACGTGGACCATGGGTTCTCCTCGTTGTGCACACCACGTCGCGCCTGGCGGCCACGATCGTCCTGGTGCTCTTGCTGCTCGCTGAGCGTTCCGGTAAGATCGTACGGACACAAACGATTTTGTCAAGAGGTTCGGTGCCGAATGAATCCGTCTCACGATCGGCTCGGAGCACGTGTCCGGCCAGTAGCATCACGAGCATGACTGACCAACCCACGCTCGTCGAGACCGAACGCGCCATGCAGAGCCACGTGGCCGCACTCGAGCTCGACTTCGAGGCCGCACATGCCGTGTCGAGCATCTACCGCGCTGCCAACGCCGTGCGCTCCCACGTCACCAACGAGGTGCTGCGCCCGGCCGGCATCACCTGGACCGGTTTCGTGGTGCTGTGGGTGGTCTGGATCTGGGACGGCATGGAGACGCGCAGGGCGGCGGAGGCGGCGGCGATCTCGAAGGCCACCCTGACCGGGGTCGTCAAGACGCTCGAGGCCAGGGGCTGGATCGAGAAGAACGGCCGGAAGGACGACCGTCGTCTGGTCGAGCTGCACCTCACCCCGTCTGGCAAGGCCCTGATGGAGGAGCTCTACCCCCAGTTCAACGCCATCGAGGCCCGCGTCGTCAGCGGGATCTCCCGCAAGCGTCAGAAGGAGATGACCAGCAGCCTGCGCGACATCGTCACCGCCATCGAGGCACCCGACGACGACGTGCCCGAGTCCGCCTGAGCGCTCCTCGATCAGGAGGCGCGTCGCGCCGAGGCCTGTTGGTCCTCGATCGCCCTGACGAACGCCTGGAAGACCCCGGCTTGCTGGACGTCGGTGGCCGCCGTGTCCTCCGGGTGCCACTGCACGCCGAGGTACCACCCGTCGTGCCCGTCGAGGGCCACCGCCTCGATCGTCCCGTCCTGGGCGTACGCCGAGGCGCGCAGCCCCAGTCCGAGGTCACCCAGCCCCTGGTGGTGGTAGCAGGAGATGGTCATCTGGTCCCCCGGCACGACCTGACGCAGCGGTGAACCCTCGAGCACGTCGATGGTGTGCACCAGGTGACGGTGGTCCGCACCCAGGGTCTCGGTCAGGTCCTGGACGAGGTCACCACCGCGGGCGACGTTGACGACCTGGGTGCCCCGGCAGATCGCGAGCAGCGGGATGCGGTCCTCGATCGCGACCCTGGCCAGGGCGAGGTCAAACGCGTCCTGGGTCTCGTCGACGTCGTACTGCGAGTCATGCGACTGCTGACCGGCCCAGTGGGCCGCGAGGTCTCCCCCACCCGGCAGGAGGACGCCGTCCGCCATCCAGATCCGGTCGCGCACGAGTGCGTCGAGGTCGTCCGCCTCGATCCCGTCGGGAACCTCCGGATGGAGGACCAGCGGCTCGGCCCCGGCGTCGTGCACCGCCTGGATCAGCTTCTCGGCGGAGACCTCGGCGCGGTACCGCAGGGCCGAGGCGCTCGCGGAGAACCGGGCCGGGATGACCACGAGCGGGCGCGCGCCCTGGGGACGTCCCGACCGGGGGCGCCCCCGAGGCTCCTGGAGGCTCATCTCCACCGACCTCAGCGGGTCTTGCTCAGGTCGGGCTTGCGAATGCCGCGAAACTCCCAGTCGCCGCCCTGGGCCGTGGAGAGGACCTCTTCACTCTCCGTGGGCTGCGCGCCGACGTCGCTGCGGATGGGGGTCGGCCCCTCCACGACGTGGTTGCGGAGACTGCCGAGGCCCTCGACCTCGACCTCGACCACGTCACCTGGGTAGACGGTGCGGGAGATGGCCGGGGTGCCGGACATCAGCACGTCGCCGGGCTGCAGCGTGATCGTGCGGGCGATGTCGGCGACGAGGTAGTGCATGTCCCACTTCATCTCGCTGGTGTTGCCGTCCTGGCGCACCTCACCGTTGACGATCGTGCGGATCTGCTTGTCGTGGAAGTCCCAACCCTCGACCAGTCCGGGGCCGAGGGGGCAGAGCGTGTCGGCACCCTTCACGCGCAGCATCGAACCCGAGTCGGTGTCGCGGAAGTCGTGCAGGCCGTAGTCGTTGCCGATCGTGTAGCCGCGGATGTAGTCACCGGCCTCGTCGGGCGAGATGTTGCGAGCGGTCCGCCCGATGACGATGGCGATCTCGCCCTCGTAGTTGAGCCACTTGCACCCGGCGGGGCGCACGACCGCGCCGTCGTGGGCGTTGAGGGCGGAGACCGGCTTGTGGAAGTACGTCGGCGCCGGCGGCAGGCTGGTCATCATCTCCTCGACGCGGGAGAGGTAGTTCAGGTGCACGCAGACGATCTTGGACGGCACCACCGGCGACAGGTGGTGGGCGTCTGCGACGGCGACCTCGCGGCCGTCACCGGCGATGAGGGTCTCACCGTGGCGGACGACGTCGACAACATTCCCGTCGAGCAGGATGCGGCGGGTCTCGCGCAGGGTCATGGGTCTCTCCTTGGTCGTGGAAGCGGTCAGCCCGCGGCCGGCAGGTCGGGCCCGGCGTTCTGGCGGTTGAAGTCGGGGTCGGTCGGCGTACGTCGCGGCCGGGGGAAGCCACCCTCCGGCCGGTCGAACCAGAGGTGCACCTGCCCGGTGCCGATCGAGTTCTCGTACTCGCCGTACTGGCGGCTCGTCGCGGCGCAGTCGCCCTCGCCGAGGGCGCCCATCATCATCAGGTAGTGGCCGAACCGGGCCTCCGGCCGGTAGCGGTAGAACTCCGGCATCGTGGCGAGCACCTGCGCGTGGTCGCCGTTGCGGAACCACTCCAGGCGCTCGAAGTCGGCTGCGACGGCCTCCTGGGTGAAGATGTGCTCCCGACCCGCGGACTCGTGGTCTCGCAGCTGGCGCAGCGGCCAGAACGTGTGCGACATCGCGCCCGAGGCGATCAGCAGCACCTTCCGGTCGGACGCGGCGATCGCGTCGCCGAGGGCCCGGCCGAGACGGAGGTTGTCCTCCATGTCAGCGGTCTGGCACACGCCGATGCTGATCCAGCGCTTGTCCGGCAGTCCGTCGCCGAGGAACTCCCAGACGTTGGTGGTCGCGTAGAAGATCGGCAGGTGGTCGTCCTCGATCGCGGTGATCCACGTGCTGTGCTCCTCGCCCCTGCTCGCGATCAGGTGCGCGAGCTCGGGGTCCCCGGCGAAGTCGTAGGGCCGCTGGGCCATCCCTCGTGGCAGCTCCTCGGAGGTGAACAGCCCGGCCCGTCGCTCCTGCGCCGTGACCACGAACTCCACGGTGGTCGCCCAGTGCGAGTCGAGCACCACCACGGTGTCGTAGTCGAGGGTGTCGAAGACCTCGCGGCGCAGCTGCTGGAGGCCGGAAACCAGGGTGCTGTCCTCGCCACCGTTGAGCTCCCGGCGCGTGGCCTCGGGAAGCACGATCGTGGGGACGTGGGCGATCAGCCCGGCCCCGACTACCTCGCCCATCAGCGGTCCGTCCTCTCGGCGTCGCCACCGGTCCAGCCGGTGGGGCTGAACACACTGTTCTTGATGTCGCAGTAGAAGTCGAAGGAGTAGTCCCCGCCCTCGCGACCGATGCCCGACTTCCCGTTGCCGCCGAAGGGAGCACCGAGGTCGCGCACGAAGAAGCAGTTGACCCACACGGTGCCGGCGTACAACGCCGAGCTGACCCGCTCGGCCCGCTCGGGGTCGCCGGTCACCAGGGTGGCCGCGAGCCCGAACCGGGTGGCATTGGCCATCGCCACACCCTCCTCCTCGGTGGCGAAGGTCTGGATCGTCAGGACCGGACCGAAGACCTCCTCGGTGACGATCTCACTGCCCGGCTCCGCGCCGGCCAGGATCGTCGGAGCGAAGTAGAGACCACCGAGGTCGGTGTTGGGGCCGCCGCCGAGGACCGGCTTGGCGCCATCGGCGATCGCGCGCTCGACGAAGCCCGACACCCGCTCGAAGTGGGTCCGGCTGACCAGGGCGCTCACGTCCGTCGCCTCGTCGCGCGGGTCGCCCTGCACGAGGGCGGACGCCCGCTCGACCACGCGCTCCAGGAACTCGTCGGCGATGTTCTCGTGCACCAGCAGGCGGAAGGCGCCCAGGCAGACCTGGCCGGCGTTGTCGAACTGCTCCACGGCCAGGTTCACGGCGAGGTCGAGGTCGCAGTCCTCGAAGACGAGCAAGGGCGACTTGCCGCCGAGCTCGAAGGAGAGCGGCACGATGTTCGGTGCCGCGGCGGCGGCGATCACACCGGCGGTCGGCACCGAGCCGGTGAAGGAGAGCCGGTTGATGCCCGGGTGCCGGGTCAGGGGCGCACCGGCGCCGGCGCCGGTGCCCTGGACGACGTTGAAGACACCTGGCGGCAGACCCGCCTCGTGGGCGATGTCGGCCAGCAGCGACGCGGTGAGCGGGGCCCACTCGGGCGGCTTGACGACGACCGTGTTGCCGGCCGCGAGGGCCGGGCCGATCCGCCAGGTGGCGAGCATCAGCGGTGCGTTCCAGGGCGTGATGATCGCGACGACTCCGGCGGGGTCGAAGGTGATCCGCTCCCGGTGGCCGCGGATATCGCGGTCCTCGTGCTGGAGCTGCTCGGCCCAGTCAGCGAAGTAGCGGAAGTTCATCCCGACGCGCGGCATCACGCCGCGACGGTGCGAGCGCAGCAGCGAGCCGTTGTCCCTCGTCTCCACGCGGGCGAGGTCCTCGGCCCGCGCGTCGATCCCGTCGGCAAGCCGGCGCAGGATCGCCGAGCGCTCGGCGACGGGGAGCGCGGCCCAGGCAGGGAAGGCTGCCCGTGCGGCTGTGACCGCTTGGTCGACCTCGTCCTCGCCACCGGCGGCGATCTCACCGAGCGGAGACTCGTCGATGGGCGAGACGTCGGTGAAGGTCTGCGCCGACGCCACCCGCTGGCCGTTGATCCAGTGCCGGGTGTCGACCTCGACGCCCTCGACGGTGATGGCGCTCATGCGCTCGCTCCCTCGGTCAGCGAGGTCCAGCCCTCGGTGTCGGTGTGTCGCGCCAGCGTGGCGCCGCCGTCCCACTTCACGCCGACCTGCCGGTAGTAGCCGCCGATGATCTCGTCCACCTCGAGGCGCGCAAGCTCCTCGGTCGGCGACTCGAAGAGCCGCAGGTCCACGTCGCCCGACCAGGCGGGACCGCCCTCGAACTCCGCGGCGCCCGACGAGATCAGCTCCGCGTAGGCGTCCGACGCGCCGCGCCCGATGCCCGGGTAGATGCGGTGGTGCGCCATCGGGTGCCCGTTGACGAAGCCGTTGGTCTCCGACTCCTCACGCAGCGTGAGCACGGCCTCGGCGAGCCGACGGTCGCCGGCAGCCAGAGTCGCGCCGAACATGCCGCCAGCAGCGATCTGCGGTGCCCCCTGGGCGAACGGGTGCGGCCGGGTCTGCCACATCGTGCCGAGCTTCTTGGGGTAGCCCTGGTGCATCCCGCGCGCGATCGCGAAGTCCTTGTCGACCCAGATGTAGACGCACCGCGAGAAGGTCTGCCCCTCGAAGCTGCAGCGCACGACGACGAACGCCTCCTTGTACTGCGAGCGCACCGGGTCCAGCAGCTCCTCGCGCGAGCCGGAGCAGGACTGCCAGTCCGCCCAGATGAACGCGACGGCACCCGGGTCCTCCGGCGCGAGCTCGAGCGGGGCCGGGAGCAGCTCGGCGACCCGCGCGGGGTCGGTGCGGTACTCCACGGTCAGCAGGTCACCGGAGTAGAACCACGGCGGGTTCGGGATGACTCCGGCCCCACCCTGGGCCGTGCGGGGGTAGAAGAAGCCCTTCACGTCGCTCATCTGTTTCCTCCAAGCTGTTCGTCAGCCACCATCCGGTTCACGATCCTGCGGACCTGCAGGGCGGCGGCGTCGGCCGCGACGCTCACGTCGGGTCGCGGCCCGTCGAGCGACAGCACGCCCTGCATGGTCTCGAGGATGCCGCGCACCCTCTGGTAGTACTCGGTGAAGAGTGGCGCGATTCTCGCGGACGCCTCGTCCCCGGGAGAGAAGTTCCGGCTGACCCGCCAGACGTGCCGTGTGCTGGTCGCGTCGACGGGCGTCACCGCGTGCGTGAAGCGGAAGGTCGCCGAGGCGCCGCCGTCGACCTCGACGTCCCAGCTGTCGACCCACAGGGCCGGGCTCACGAAGCGACCCTCCTCGACCTGGCCGAACTCGGCGTCGGGCTGGACACCCAGCAGGGCCGAGTGCCAGGCCGCGAGCGGAGCCGGCGGGTAGCGACGCTCGAAAGCCACGGAGGTCTCGCTGACCTCGACCTCGAGCAACGGGACCGGGCCGGCCGTGAGCACCGGCGGCGCGAAGTCCGGGTGCACCACTGCGACGTGGGTGATGTCGGCGAAGTTCTCGTGCAGAAGCATGAAGCTGGCCGCCGTCGTCCACTCCTCGCCCAGGGTCGACCACGCCTCGTCGGCGAGCCACGGCGTGGTGGGCGGCCGGCGCAGACCGGCGCGGCCGGGTTCGGCGAACCAGACCCAGACCAGTCCGTCCTGCTCGCGGACCGGGAAGGAGCGCACGCGCGCGTCGTACGGGATCTCGGTCTGGGTGGGCACCCGCACGCAGGATCCGTCCGCTGCGTAGGCGAAGCCGGAGTAGGAGGAGACGATCAGGTCCTGCTCGACGCGCCCCAGGCTCAGCGGATAGGCACTGTGCGCGTCCCGGTCCTCGAGCGCGACGGCGACACCCTCCGAGGTGCGGTAGAGGACCAGCCCGGTGTCGAGGGCGCGCCGACCCAACGGGGTGGTCGTGACCTCGTCAGTGGTGGCGGCGACGTACCAGCTCTGCGTGGGGTACGCCGGGGGGCGCAGGTCGGCGCTCACAGGTCCAGCACCAGACGTGCGGAGGTGCATCGGGAGACGCAGATCATCATCACCTCGTTGGACTCGCGCTCGTCCTCGTCGAGGATCGAGTCGCGGTGGTCGACCTGGCCATCGACGACCTCGGTCTCGCAGGTGCCGCAGATGCCCTCGAGGCACGAGCCCAGGACGCTGACCCCGGCCTCGCGCACGACCTCGAACACGGTCTTGTCCTCCGGGACGGTCATCGTCTTGCCGGAGCGCTGGAGGACCAGCTCGAAGGAGCTCTCCTCGCTCGGCTCCTCGGTCTTGCGGGCGGAGAAGCGCTCCAGGTGCAGGCTCCCGGCAGGCCAGGCGACGCAGCGTTCCTCGACGGCCGCGAGCAGGGGTTCCGGCCCGCAGGTGTAGACGAGGGTGTCGGCGCGCGGAACGCCGAGAATCTCGTCCAGGTCCAGTCGCCCGGCCTCGTCCTCAGGGACGAGGTGCACGCGGTCGCCGAACTGGGCCAGCTCCTCGAGGAAGGCCATCGACGCCGTGCTGCGGCCGCCGTAGTGCAGCTCCCACGCGGCCCCGGCGGCCTCGACCTCGTAGATCATCGCGAGCAGCGGGGTGATGCCGATCCCGCCGGCGACGAAGAGATAGCTCGTGGCGGCCACCACCGGGAAGTGGTTGCGCGGCCCACGGACGCGCACGGTCGACCCCGCGCCCAGGCTGTGCACCGCCTTGGACCCGCCTCGGCTGTCGGGCGCGCGGAGGACCGCCACTCGCCAGGAGTCGGTGTCCTCGGTGCGACCGCACAGGGAGTACTGACGGGTGAGCCCGTCACCCAGGATCAGGTCGATGTGGGCGCCAGGGGTCCAGTCCGGCAGGGCCTCGCCACCGGGGTGGGCCAGCGTCATCGCGACGACGTCCTGGGCGACCTGGTCGGCGTCACGCACCACGAGGTCGACCTCGAACTCGCGGACAACGGTCTGTGTCACCGTCATGCGAACCTCCGTACGTCTCTAGATCGTTCGTATCCGAACGATATGCGCTCGAACGGGTATGCGCAACCCTCAGAGGTCGTCGACATAGGTCGCGACGTGGTCCACGAGGGCCTTCTGGTGCGCCTCTAGCTGGTGGCCCCCCATCCCGCCCACGACGGGCAGGATCGCGTCGTCCAGGACGTGCACGCCGGCCATCGTCTCGATGGTCGCCAAGCCACAGAACGGCACGTAGACCGGGCTGTATCCACCCTCCTGCACGAACACGACCCGTCCCTCGACCGTCGACGGAGAAGCTCCGAGGACCGTCTCGGTCAGCGTGATGAAGCCGCGCGTCGTGATGAGCTGTCGGGCCAGGGGGTCCATCGCGTTGGCGTCGAAACCACTCGCCACGACGATCAGCTCGGGCGCGAACGCCTCCAGGGCCGGCCCGATCACCTGCGATGCGGCGTACGCGTAGCCATCGTCGCCAGTGCCGGTCGGCATCGGGATGTTGATGTTGTACCCGCGTCCCGCACCGACGCCGCGGTCCTCGACGAGGCCCGAGTTCGGCGGGAAGCATCGGTCCTGGTGCAGGGAAAGGGTGAGGACCTCCGGGTCCTCGCCGAAGATGGCCTGCGCACCGTTGCCGTGGTGGACGTCCCAGTCCACGATCGCCACCTTGCCCACCCCGAGTGCGGCACGGGCGTGCTTCACGGCGATGGCGACGTTGTTGAAGATGCAGAAGCCCATGCCGGTCTCGGGGATGGCGTGGTGACCGGCGGGGTTGACCAGGGCGTAGCCGTTGTCGACGCTGCGGTCGACCACGGCCTCGGTCATCGCGATGGCCGAGCCCGCGCCGCGCGCGGCGATCTCGAAGGCTCCCTTGCCGAACGGCGAGATCCCGTCACCCGCGTCGCCCCCCTTGGGCAGCTCGCTCTCCCGCTTGATCCGAGCGAGATAGTCAGGCGTGTGGACGCGCAGGATCTGCTCGTCGGTGGCCTTCTGCGGGTCGATCCGGGTGAGGTGGTCGATCAGTCCAGAGACGCAGATCAGCTCGTGCATCCGCCGCTTGGTGTCCGGGTGCGCGACGTGGTGGGTGATGGGCTGGAGGCCCGCCAGCGGGTCGGCGGGGAACAGCGCCCCGCTGCCCGTGTCGTGCCAGCCGAAGATCTCGTCCCAGAGGTATCCCGTTGCCATGTCTTCTCCCCGTGCTCAGCGCGCCGTGACGGCGACCGGGAACTTCTTGATCCCGTTGACGAAGTTCGAGCGCACGCGGGTCACGTCACCGGCGAGCTCGATGCTGCTCAGGCGCGGGAGCAGCTCCTCGAACATCAGCCGGACCTCCATCCGGGCGAGCCCGTTGCCCAGGCACAGGTGCGGGCTGCCCTTGCCGAAGGTGAGGTGGTCGACGTTGGGGCGGCGTACGTCGATCTGGTAGGGATCAGGGAACTTCGACTCGTCCCGGTTGCCCGAGGCGAACCACATCACGACCTTGTCGCCCTCCTTGATCGTCTTGCCGTGCATCTCCACGTCGCGGGTCGCCGTACGACGGAAGTGGTAGACCGGGCTGGCCCACCTCAGCAGCTCCTCGAGGCCCGACGCGATGAGCGAGGGGTCCTCCTGCATCGCCCGCAGCTGGTCAGGCTGTCGCATCAGGCCGATCATGGTGTTGCTGATGGCCTGGCGCGTGGTCTCGTTGCCGGCGATGACGAGGAGCAGGAAGTAGTTGTCGAAGTCGGTGTCGGTGAGCGGGACCCCGTCCATCGGGAGCTTGTTGGCCAGGATGCTGACCAGGTCCGCACCCTCGCCGCCCTTGCGACCGTCGCGGAGAGCCCGTCCGTAGTCGAACACCTCCTGAGTCGTGGGAGAGCGGAACGGCAGGTGCTTGTACTTCTCGCTCTCCGGCGAGTCGAAGAGGAACTTCGTGTAGTCCGGGTCGGTGTTCCCGACCATCTCGTCACCCCACGCGATCAGCTGGCCGGTGTCCTCCTTGGGCACGTCCAGGAGTCGCGCCAGCACCTGGATGGGGAAGTCGCCGCTGATCTTCTCGACGAAGTCGAACTCCTCGTTCTCGAACGCCTCGTCGACCGTCTGCTTGGTCAGCTCGCGCAGGAAGCCTTCGTAGTTCTTCATCAGGTTGCGCGGACTGAACTCGCGCGCGATGAGCGCTCGCATGGCCTGGTGCCGTGGACCGTCCGTCTCGAGCATCGAGCGACGCAGGTCCATGAACTCAGGGTCGACGTCCTCGAGGTTGACGAACTCCTCGGAGGAGAAGGCCTCGGTGTCCTTGTCGACGGCCCAGATGTCGTCGTACCGGGTCACGGACCAGAAGCCGCGACCGGAGGGCTCCTCGCTCCAGTGCACCGGGTCCTCGCGGCGCAGCGTGTCGAACTGCCCCCACGCGAGGTCGTCACGGAAACGGTCGAGGTCGGAGAGGTCGACCTCGGAGAGTGGTGTCGGTTCCGGCTCGGTCATCGCATGCTCCCTGGATCTCGTCATCTCATGTTCGTTCGGATACGAACGATATGTGTTCGGCGGACGTCTGACAACCCTGGCCAGGGGACGTTCTCAGGACGTCATCGCCTCGACACGACGTACGACGTCGCGGCAGAAGGCCGGCAGCTCGTCGACGTCGTCGATGAACTGGGACGGCTTGACGCAGAAGGTGGTGAAGCCTGCCTCGAGCTGCTCGCGGATCGGCTCCATGGCCTGTCCGAGGTCGGCCGTCGAGTGGTCGTCGGGGAACACGGCACGCGTGCCGCCGACGCGCTCGAGGTTCGCGAGGTCACGCCCGGCGCCGGTCATCCCGGCTGCCAGCTTCTCGAGGTCCTCCTCGGTCCACTCACCCACCGGGTGGAAACCGTGCCCGTAGCGCACCAGGCGACGCAGCAGCGGCGGGCTGACGCCCTGACCCCCGAACCACAGCCTCGGTCCGTCGGGCCGGTAGGCACCCGGTGACAGCGTGACGTCCTCGAACGCGAAGTGCTCGCCGGAGTAGGAGAACGGTCCCCCCTGCCAGGCGAGCTGCAGGATCTCCAGCTGTTCGTCGAGGATCTTGCCGCGCTTCGTGAAGGGCACGCCCAGTGCGGCGTACTCGTCCCGGCTCCAGCTGACGGTGGGCTGGACGACGAGCCGTCCTTCACTGAGGAGGTCCAGGGTGCCCAGCTCGCGCGCCAGCAACAGGGGGTGGCGCAAGGGGGCGATGATCGCGCCGGCCACCAGCCGCAGGCGCTGGGTCACCGACGCCATCGCCGAGAGCAGCATCAACGAGTTCGGCCACGGCATCTCGGGGTCCTGGTTGCCGGGCATCGCGTAGTCACGCGGGTTGCCCATGACGCCGTTGGCGCTGGCGTCCGGGCCGAGGACGACGTGCTCGCTGATCATCACCGCGTCGAACCCGGTGTCCTCGGCAACCCGGGCCCACCGCACCAGCTCCGGGAGGTCGGGGCCGGAGGTGAGCGTCCAGTTCTCGCTGAGGATCATCAGCATCCGGGGAGACGCGACCATGCGACTACCCGACCAGGTCGGCGACGGCCGAGGCGTTCTCACCACGACGGCGCAGGATGCCCACGACGGTGCCCAGCACGAAGACCACGAACGGCAAGAACACCAGCACGTAGCCCAGGAGGCTCAGCCCCCAGGCCTGGGCCGTCGGGTCGACACCCTTCGCGACGGTGCCCGCCAGCAGTCCGAAGCGGGACATCAGCAGGTACTCGCCGACCAGCAGGCCGATGGCGGCCAGGATGGGTGCGACCACGACCTTCCAGACGTTGGCCTCACCCGGGTGCCTGCGGAAGAAGGCCACCACCGCCATGCAGACCAGGAACTCGACCAGGACGATGGCGACGACGGCCAGCCCGCTGAACCAGAAGAAGAGGTTGAGCACCGGGTCCTTGCCGGTCACGGCGAACAGCACGATCACGGCAGCGGTGATCACCGAGGTGACGATCGATCCGGTCAGCGGCGCGCCGGCCTTGTTCACCCGATCGAGCGCTCGAGGCAGTACCCCCGCGCGGCCCATCGAGAAGAAGTAGCGAGCGGCAGAATTCTGGAACGCGAGCAGGCCGGCGAACAGGCTGCTCAACACCAGCCAGCTCATCAACGTGGCGAGCCAGCCGCCGACGTACTCCCGCGCCACGGAGAAGATCACCTGGGCCGAGTCGACCAGCGGCACGCCCTCGACCGTCGATCGTTTGGCCGACTCCTCGACCACGTGGGTCGCGCCCAGCGCGGTCACCACGGCGAAGGTGGTCAGGGCGAAGAGCAGCGTGATGATCGTGACGGCCAGGTACGTCGCGATCGGGACCGAGCGCTTGGGGTCCTTGGACTCCTCGCCGTAGATCGCGGTCGCCTCGAAGCCGATGAAGGAGGCGAACGCGAACGCGAGTGCGATTCCGGAGGCGCCGGTGATGCCCCCGACGAAGATCTTGTCGGGCGAGAAGGAGGCACCCCAGTTCACGCCCTCGGGGCCGCCCTGGACGAAGACTGCCAGCGAGACGAGCACCAGCGAGGCGAGCTCGATCAGCATCAGCACACCCAGCACCTTGGCACCGACGTCCACGCTGAAGGCTGAGAGTGCCAGCACGATCCCCCAGGCGATCAGGCTCCAGGCCCACCAGGGCAGCGTGATGCCGAGCTCGGCATCCATCTGGCTGCGCATCACGGCCCCGAAGAAGCCGAAGATCGCGAGCTGGATCGCCAGGTAGGCCACCAGGGAGGCGTACGCGCTGCCGACCCCGGGGCCGATGCCGAGCCCGCGGCCGACGTAGGCGAAGAACGCGCCGGTGTTGGTGACCCGTTGGCTCATCGTGGCGTAGCCGACACTGAACAGCAGCAGCACCAGGCCGACCGCCAGGTACGCGCCCGGCACGGCCGCGCCGTTCCCGAGGACGACGGCCACCGGCAGGGCACCCGTCATGCCGACCAGGGGGCTCGCGGCGGCGATCACGTAGAAGACGATCCCGACGACCCCGAGGCGACCGCCGCGTAGCGACGTGCTCTCGGTCTCTTCCGGGGCGGGTGACAGGCTCACGGTTGTCTCCATCAAGATTGTACGGGTCCGAACGACTTTCGCCAGAGACTCCCAGCCGGAGACCCGCGTGTCAATAGGTGAGATCGGTCCGGCCTAGGCCAACCAGCTGCGCCGACCCTGTCTGACAGGGGCGGGGCGCGGGACCGGCCGCGCGACATGCTCGGCCCGATGGACGAGCTGACCGGCGCGACCATCGACCTCTGATCCGCGTCAACCGGTGGGCATGCCGTCACGCGATCCGGTTGCAGGGACCCGGAGCCGCTGATCGACCTCGCACTTCCGCCCCATCCGGTGAACACTGTGCACCCAGGGCAGGAGAAACGGGAGGACCCATGAACAGCACGTCCGAGGGCATCGACGTCGCCGCCAGGCCGAGCGGCACCGGCTGCGCGGACTGCGACTCCGCCTCACCCCAGGGATGGTGGGTGCACCTGCGGCGTTGCGCCGCCTGCGGGCACATCGGCTGCTGCGACACCTCCCCCGCCCAGCACGCCACGGCGCACGCCAACGCGACCGGTCACTTCGTGATCCAGAGCTTCGAGCCCGGGGAGGACTGGTTCTACGACTACCAGACCGGTCAGGCCTTCGACGGCCCCGAGCTGGCCGCCCCCGACTCGCGGCCGGACGACCAGTCCGCGCCGGGGCCGGACAACCGGGTTCCTGCCGACTGGGCCGACCACATTCACCGCTGACCCTTGCCCGGTGCCGTCCCGCGACCCATGCTGGCCAGATGACTGAAGCCGACGAGGACCTGTTCACCCGGATCAACGGGCTCGTGCAGGAGGAGCACCAGCTGCGGGAGGGCGGTGCCGTGGATGCCGCACGGCTGCGCCAGCTGGAGGAGCAGCTGGACCAGTGCTGGGACCTGCTGCGTCAGCGGCGAGCCAAGCGCGAGTTCGACCAGGACCCCGACGAGGCCACGTCCCGTCCGGTCGACACGGTCGAGCACTACCGCCAGTAGTTCTCGGAGTCGACCGCCACACTGCGGGTAAGGTGGCGGGACCGGGCTGGCTCGCTTCCCACCGAAGTCTCGTGGCCCGGGTGAAAGGTTGTCGAGATGCCGGCACCGCTCCAGTCCCGCCGTAGTCCCGCGCTTGCCGGTCCACCGCCGGAAGCCGATCCGGGGGTGTTGTGGGAGCGGGTCGTGGCCTGTCGGCTCGCCCTTCGTCGAGAGCGGAGTCAGCCCGCCAACAGCAGCGCCCACGGTGTTGCGCGCGACAACTTCCTGCGAGCGCTGGAGGCCTACGCGAGCTGCCTGGCGGCGCACCGCCGACCGATCCCGTACGCGCTGCGCGACGAGCTCCGGCTGCTGCGGCTGACCAGCTCGGCCGAGCGCGGCTACTGAACCGTCCCGCGCAGGACCAGCGCGTGTCGGAGGTCGACGACTACCTCGCGGACCTCGCTCCCGTCGAGCGGGAGTCGCTGGCCCACGTCCGTGACGTCGCCCGCAGCGTCGTACCCGACGCGGTCGAGGGCACCAGCTACGGCATGCCGGCACTGAAGGCGTCCGGCAAGCCCCTGATCGGCTTCCTCGCCGCCAAGCAACACCTCAGCGTCTTCCCGTTCAGCCCCGCCGTCGTCGACCACGTGCGTGACCGGCTCGACGGCTACCAGCTGTCGAAGGGGACCATCAGGTTCTCGGTCGACCACCCGCTCCCGGACGACGTCATCCGCGAGATCGTCTCCGCCCGGTTGGCGGAGATCAGGGGCCCGGCAACCGCATAGTCCAGATCAGGATGCCGGTGGACGGCGCCCCGGCACCGGCCTTTCGTTCTGGACTACCCGAAGCCGGCCCCAGCTCAGCCGTCGGCGTCGTCGCCCTCGTGACGCAACGCCGCCAGGACGGCCAGCACCCGGCGGTGCCCACCGGGCTCGTCGTGCAGGCCGAGCTTCGTGAAGATGCTGGCGATGTGGCTCTCGACGGTCTTCCCCGAGACCACCAGGCGCTCCGCGATCGCGGCGTTGGACAGGCCCTCGGCCATCAGAGCGAGTACGTCGCGTTCCCGCTCGGACAGGGCGAGGACGGGACTGCGCCGGGCGTGGGCGCGCATCAGGCTGCGCACGATGTCGGGGTCCAGGACCGTGCCACCGGCGGCCACGGTCCCGAGCGCCTGGGTCAGCACGCCCACGTCTACGACCCGGTCCTTGAGCAGGTAGCCGAAGTGGGCCGCGTGGCGCTCGAGGAGCTGGGCCGCGAAGTGCGTCTCGATGGCCTGCGAGAGCAGGAGGATCCCGAGCTCGGGATACCTGGCGCGCAGCTCGACCGCCGCGACCGCACCCTCGTGGGTGAAGGTGGGCGGCATCCGGATGTCGACGATGGCCACGTCCGGGCGATGTGTCCCGACCGCCTCGGCGAGCACCGACGCGTCCGGGACGGTCGCGCAGACCTCGATGCCCGACTCGACCAGCAACCGCGCCAGTCCCTCGCGCAGCAGCACGGAGTCGTCCGCGATCACCACACGCACGGGAGCTCCGCCTCGACGAGCGTGCCGTGGGGATGGTTCTCGCTCACGCGCAAGGTTCCGCGGAGCGCGGACACCCGGTCCGCGAGGCCCTGCAGGCCGCTCCCCCGTGGCTCGGCACAGCCGGCTCCCCGGTCGGCGACGAGAACGCGTACGACGGACCGCTCGGCCGTCACCGCGATCGACACCTCGTCGACCCCTGCGTGCTTGACCGCGTTGGCCACGGCCTCCGCGATGACGAACCACGCCGCGCCTTCGATGCTCGGAGGGAACCGCTCGTCGACGACGTCGTAGCTGATCTCCAACGGGATGCGAGCCGCCAGGTCGACCACCGCCGCCAGCAGACCCCCACCCGCGAGGGCCGCGGGCTGGAGCCCACCGGCGAGGTCACGCAACTCCTGGACGGTCAGGCCGAGGTCGGCGACGGCACGGTCGACCTCGACGCGGAGCACCTCCTGCCCGCCGTTGACCTTGGCCGACTGCAGCTGCAGCGCGATGGCCAGCAACCGCTGCTGGGCGCCGTCGTGCAGGTCGCGCTCGATCCGTCGACGCTCCTCGAGGTGAGCCGTGGCGAGTCGCGACCGGGACTCGCTGATCAGCTCCACCTGTCGTGCCAGCTCGGCCCGGAGCGCGACGTTGTCGATCTCGGCGGCGGCCTCGTGCGCCACCGCGTCGACCACGTCGCGATCGTTGAGCGACGGGTCGAACTCGATCTTTGCGCTGACGTGCTCGTGCCGTCGCACCTCCACGACGTCGGGACCCGGAGGCTCGTCGCGCCCGTCAGCGGTGACCCAGGCACCGGCGGCAGCCGGGTAGAGGATCCGGGCGAGCGGATCGTGCAGGGCTGACCGCAGGAGGGCGTCCAGGTCAGGAGAAGGCTGGGCCAGCCCGGACCGCACGACCGCGACCGCGTCGAAGCGCTGACGGTTGATCCGTCGCCCGACGGCCCGACGACCCCACACGTAGGAGATCCGGGCAGCCAGGACGCCCGCAAGGGTGGCCAGAATCGTCGGCAGCTGGGAGCGGGGATCGAGAGGCGTGGTGCGGCTGATCACGACCACCACGCCCACGAAGATCAGGATCACCGCGGCGGACGCGATCGCGTAGGCCGCCGAGTCCGTCACGACGCGTTCGACGTCGAAGAGCCGGTAGCGCAGCACGGACAGGGCGGCACCGATGGCCAGTGTCGCGGTGGCCGCGCTCATCAGGTAGCCGGCGGCGTCCTCGCTCCCGCCGTACGACAGCGCGAACGAGGCGATCACGCAGGGCGCCAGCGGCGCCGCGCCCGCGACGAGCCACAGCAGCTGCTGCCGCGCCTCACCCTGGGTACGCCGCCACACGCGGACCAGTCCGACCACGGAGGCGACCAGGCACAACCCGACCACGATGATCGCCACGGACGAGGTCACCAGCAGCGGGATGCTCAGGGACTCGATGGCCCAGGGACTGACGATGTCGTCGTAGGGCTGGTCCAGGTGACTCGAGCGCAGCAGTGCCGTGACCTGGTAGACGACGCCCGCGCCGACGGTCACGCGAGGCAGCCAGCGCTCCCACCGCGAGGACGACCGGTCCGGCGGGGTGAGCTGGAGCACGAGCGACAGGAAGACGAACCACCAGACATAGCTGGTGTCCCCCAGGGTGGCGGCCAGGTGACCGGCGGCGGCGTCCTGGCTCACCGCGTAGTCGACGTAGAAGTCGACCAGGCCGCTCCAGGCGAGGGCAGTGCCGAGCCCGAGGAAGGCCCAGCCCGCCGGCTGCGAGAACACCCGCGCGGTGAGGACGACCCCGACGAGCCAGCAGGACACCATCGCCACCACGAAGGGCACGTCCGCCGCCCCGAACAGCGGGGTGCTCGCCACGGGCTCGCGCAGCCGGATCACGACCATCAGGCCGAAGAACACGGGAGCCAGCGGCCAGGTCAAGGCCCTGACCAGCAACCGTCCCGGTGCGCCCATCCGGCCATCGTGGCAGCAATGCGGCCCCCGCGACTCAGGGTCAGCCCTGATTCGAAGACGGGTGCCTGCTCCGTCGCGTGCGGACCCCCGCCAGATCGACGCTGGTCAGCAGTTGCCCCGACCCCAAGGAGTCCATCATGTCGATCACGAAGCCCCCCGAGACACCGTCCGAGACCGAGGGGGTCCGGACGTCACCCGGCACGACCGCCCGCCAGGTGGCGGCGGTCTCGTCCGCACTCGTGGCGGTCACCCTGTTCCTGACCGTGGCCAGCGTCAACGTCCCGCACGACGCGAGCAACACCGAGCTGCTCGGGTGGTGGCAGTCCCGGGGCAACCGCACGTCGGGGGTCGTCTCCGGGTTCTCCGCGATCGGTGTGGCCACCCTGTTCGCCGTGGTCGTCAACTACCTCCGCAGTCTCCCGGCGACCGCGCGGACTCCGCAGTGGCGGGCCTTCGCGCACTCGATGGGGGCTGCCGTCACGGCCCTCTGGCTGGTCACGGGGGCTGCCCGGGCCGCGATCGGCCACCTGGTCGACGTGATGGGCGAGCCGCTGCCCGGCACCGACGTCCTCCGCTTCGCCACCGCGATCAACTACGTCCTGCTGGGCGTGTCCGGCATGGGTGTCCTCGGGCTGAGCATCCTCGCGATCTCCGTCGTCGTCCTGCGCAGCAACGCCCTGGGTCGCTGGGTGGGGTACGTCGGGGTCGCCTGCTCCGTGGTCATCCTCGTCGCCGTCGCCGTCCAGTTCGGCGCCTTCACCACGCCGGTCGCCATCCTCTGGGCCTTCTGCCTCGCGGTCGCCATCTGGCGCCAGCCACAGGGCTGAGCCCGAGTCGTCGATGCCGGGGCCGGATGCCCCGGGATCGACGTCGTTCCCTGCCGATGAGCCCGTCCCACGATCTGCGTACCCTTCCCCCATTTTGCCGCTCTGGTGCACTGTTGAGATCCGCGACGAGTGAATCCGAGGATCGACTGATGACCACCTCCGACAGCCAGCCCCCGGAGATGCAGGACGCGCAGGAACCCACTGCCGAGATCGACGCCGCGGCGACCGACCGCAGCGCAGCCCTGCTGGAACGAGCACTCTTCGAGGTCAAGAGGGTGCTGGTCGGGCAGGACGCGATGGTCGAGCGGATGCTCATCGCCCTGTTGGCGCGCGGGCATCTGCTGCTCGAAGGCGTTCCGGGCGTGGCCAAGACGCTCGCCGTACGCACCCTGGCCGATGTGACCGGCGGCAGCTTCCACCGCCTGCAGTTCACCCCCGACCTGATGCCCGGAGACATCGTCGGCACGCGGGTGTGGCGGCCCTCCACCGAGACCTTCGACACCGAGCTCGGGCCGGTCTTCGCCAACCTCGTGCTCGCCGACGAGATCAACCGCGCGCCGGCCAAGGTCCAGTCGGCTCTCCTGGAGGCCATGGGCGAGCGACAGGTCAGCATCGGCGGTCGGACCTACGCGCTCCCGGACCCGTTCCTGGTGATCGCCACCCAGAACCCGATCGAGTCGGAGGGGGTCTACGCGCTCCCCGAGGCCCAGCGGGACCGGTTCCTGATGAAGGTCGACGTCACCCACCCGAACGCCAACGAGGAGCTGGCCATCCTGCAGCGGATGAGCGTGGACCCGCCGCGTTCGCGCGAGGTGCTCAGCGCCGGCCAGGTGCTCGAGCTCCAGCAGGCGGTCGACCGCGTCTTCGTGCACAACGCCGTCGCGCAGTACGCCGTGGCGCTGGTGATGGCCACCCGCGACCCGGTGCCCTACGGGTTGAAGGCGATCGTGCCCCACGTCGAGTTCGGCGCCTCCCCCCGCGCCACCCTCGGCCTGATCGCGGCGGCCAGGGCGCTGGCCCTGATGCGAGCGCGCGACTACGTCCTGCCGTACGACGTGTACGACGTGGCCAGCGACGTCCTCGCCCACCGGCTCGTGCTGACCTTCGACGCCATCGCCGAGGGGATCGACCCGCGGCACACCGTCGACTACCTGCTCTCGGTGATCCCCCAGCCGCAGATCGCCCCGCACCAGAACTCGCCCGAGGCTGCTGGTCAGGCGACGGCCGCTGATCCCCGGTTCGGGGCGGCATGAGGTCGCTCGCCGAGTCCCGCCAGGCGTTCGCCGCGCTCGAGCTCGCCGTGCACCGGCGGCTGGCGGGCCAGCTGTCGGGTGCGCACCAGGGCCTCGGGCTCGGACCGGGCACCGAGCCCGAGGAGGTGGCGCGCTACCGGCCCGGTGAGGACGACGTCCGCCGGATCGACTGGAACGTCACCGCCCGCACCAGCGAGACGCACGTCTGGCGCACGCGGGCCGAGCACGAGGTCGACACCTGGGTCCTCGTCGACGAGACCGCCAGCATGGACTTCGGCACGGTCGACGTGGAGAAGGGCGACCTGGCCGCCTGGGTCACCGGCGCCATCGGATTGCTGAGCGACGCTCCCGGCAACCGGATGGGCGTGCTGCACCTGGGCGCCGACGGGCTGGAGTGGTCACCGGCGCTCTCTCCGCGGACGGCGGCGGTCCGGGCCATGTCCACGACCGGCCGGGACGGACGACGCCCGTCCGGCGCTCCCGGTGCCGCCCGTCCGAGCCTCACCGAGGCCCTGTCCGCCCTGGACGCGCGGCACCGCCGCCACGGGATCCGGGTCGTCGTCTCCGACTTCGTCGAGCCCGACGGCGCCGTCGAGCGCCCGTTCGCCTGGGAGAAGGCGCTGCGTCGGCTGTCCAGCCGGCACGACGTCCTGGTGGTCGAGGTCGTCGACCCGCGCGAGCTGGCGCTTCCGGACGTGGGTCCCGTGGTGCTCCTCGATCCCGAGACGGGACACCGCTGCGAGGTGTGGACGTCCTCGCCGCGGATCCGCGACCAGTACGCCGAGCTGGCCGCCTCCCACCGCACGGCCGTCGCCGCGGCGGTCCGTGCCTCCGGTGCCGAGCACCTGGTCCTGCGCACCGACCGCGACTGGGTGCTCGACCTGGCCCGCTTCGTGCGCGGCCGGCGGCGCAACCGCACCCGGCGGGCTCCCCGATGACCTTCCTCTCGCCGTGGTGGCTGCTCCTGCTCGTGCCGATCGCCCTGATGGCCGCGGCGTACGTCGTGCAGCAGTCCCGCCGCAGCAAGTACGCCGTCCGGTTCGCCTCGCTCCCGATGCTCGAGCGACTGATCCCGCGACGTCCCGGCTGGCGCCGCCACCTGCCCGCCATCGCGTCGCTCTTCGGGTTCGTCCTGCTCGCCCTCGCCGTCGCCCGCCCCGAGATGGAGGTGCGCGTGCCTCGCGAGAACGCCACCGTGATGGTGGCCGTCGACGTCTCCAACTCGATGCAGGCCACCGACATCGACCCCAACCGGCTCGCTGCCGCGTCGAAGGCCGCGACGAAGTTCGTCGACGACCTCCCCCAGGGCTTCAACGTGGGCGTCGTGACCTTCTCCGGGACGACGGAGGTGCGCGCGGCGCCGACCGACAACAGGAAGGCCGCGGTCTCCGCGCTGAAGAACCTCACCCTCGGCCCGCGGACCGCGATCGGGGAGGGCGTCCTCACCTCGCTCGACCAGATCGAGTCGGTCGCGTCCCAGGCCAAGAAGAAGAAGGTGCCCGGGCTCGTGGTGCTCCTCTCGGACGGCACCAACACCTTCGGGCGGTCTCCCGAGGAGGCTGCGACCGCGGCACGTGAGGCCGGCGTGCCGGTCTCGACGATCGCCTACGGCACCCCCACGGGGACCGTCGAGATCGACGGCCAGCTGATCCCGGTGCCGGTCGACAAGGAGACCCTGGCCGACCTCGCGACGTCGACCGACGGTCGGAGCTACACCGCCGAGAGCAGCGACGAGCTCAACAAGGTCTACGACGACATCCAGTCGCAGATCGGCTACCGGACCGAGCCCCGCGAGGTCACGCAGTGGGCGGCCGCCCTGGGCCTGCTCTTCGGCCTGCTGGCCGCTGCGCTCTCGTTGCGCTGGTTCTCACGCCTGCCCTGAGGACACGGGCGTGAGCGCCACGACGGCGATCTGCCGGCTCACCTTGCGCTGGTAGGCCTCGTAGTCGACGACGTCGTTGAGCCGCCGCCACCACCTCTCCCGGTCGGCGCCGGTGATCTCCTCGCCGGAGACCGACGTGCTCACCCCGCCGACCTCGACGGACGCGGCGGATCCCGCCCGGAGGTTCAGCCACCAGCCGGGCTCCCAGTCGGCACCGCCGTTGGAGGCCGCCACGATCCAGCGGTCGCCGTCGACGAGGTAGAGCACCGGCGTCGTCCGGGGCTGGCCCGACCTCCGGCCCGTGGTGGTGAGGAACAGGAGGTCACCGCCACGGAATCGCTTCAGCCCGAGCCGGCGTACGACGGCGTTGGCGATCCGGTTGATCCTGACGAAGAGGGTCCGCTTCACGCGAGCAGGTTAGTGCAGGAGGGGGCCCGGACCCTCCGTCTTCGACGCCCGGGGCGGGGCGTTCAGGATGATGATCCCGACGACGACCAGGACGATCCCCGCGGCGCCACGCACGGTGAGGTCGTCGCCGAAGACGATGACGCCGAAGGCCACCACGAGCGCGGACCCGGAGCCGGTCCAGATGGTGTAGGCGATGCTCGTCGGGATCACCTCCAGGACCTTGGCCAGGAACAGGGTGGTCAGCCCGAAACCGAGCAGCGCGATGGCGACGGGGACCGGGCGGGTGAACCCGTCCGACGCCTTGGTCGCGAGCGTCGCCATCACCTCGCAGACGATCGTCAGCGCGAGCACCCACCACGCCTGCGCCCGGGACAGGGCGATCTGGTGGTAGCGGCTCACGCCCTCGCCTCCGTGCTCAGCAACGCCACGCCGACCACGATGACCACGAGACCGACGGGGTGGGTCCAGCGCAGGCGCTCCTTGAACACCAGCCAGTCCACGAGCAGCAGGGTCGTCGACGCCAGGCCGGCCCACACGGCGTACACGATCCCGACGGCCAGGGTCTGGACCAGTCGGGCCAGGCCGAAGGTGGCCAGGGAGTAGAACACCAGGGCCAGAGCGACAGGCAGCGGTCTCCTGAGGCCGCGCGAGGCCCTGATCGAGAGTGTCCCGAGGACGCCGGCGGCCACGGTCGGCAGCAGCAACAGGTAGTCCATGGTCCCTTCTCGGCGCGGCTCGGCTCCGTGCGGCCCGGCAGCCACTGAGGAGCCCATGCTCTCGCGCACCCGCCCCTCTCCGGTCGCCGGGGCCGCGCTGCAGGTCACGTGACTAGGGTGGAGAAACCTCAGATGGGAGTCCCCGATGAGCCTGGACCCTGACATTCGCCGCGTGCTGGACGGCACCCCGATCGCGCACCTGGCCAGCGTCCTCCCGGACGGCGCGCCGCACTCGGTCCCCGTGTGGATCGCCACGGAGGGTGATCTGGTCGCGGTCCTGACCGGCCCGGGCTCTCGCAAGGCCCGCAACCTGCGGCGCGACCCACGGATCGCCTTGTCCCTGACCGCACCGGACAACCCGTACGAGCCGATCATCATCCGCGGCACGGTCGTCGAGTGGCTGGAGGGCGAACCCGCCTGGGAGGTCGTCGACCGGATCTCGGAGAAGTACACCGGCGGTCCCTACCCGCGGGAGCAGGAACGGGTGGTCGCACTCATCGAGACCCAGCAGCAGACGGTGGGCGTTGGCTGAGCGCAGCCGCCCTCACCCGGCATCGCCCGGGACGGGCACCTCAGCCATCCATCGGGTACGGCGCTCCGCTTCGGACTGCTCCCACCAAGGGGTGCCGCGCTCGCCGAGCGCGACCTTGGCCGCCTGCACCCCCGCGCGAGAAGCACCCTCGTCCGCGGTGCCCTTCGTGCGTCGTACGTCGCGGCGCCAGGCCATCAACAGTCGCTGGAGATCGTCCCGTCGCTCCGGAGGAATGGCCGGATCGGTGGCTCGCCAGCGCCGGCCGTTGATCACGACGTGCCGACCGTCGGGGTCGAGCTCGGCGCCGTCAGAACTGCTCGAGCCCATGCTGACGGATCCTCCTTGCCGAGGGTTTGCTCTGCTCACGCTCCCCGAGGCCGCGAGTCGTGTCCAGCCGTGGACCGTGTTGGCCGCGGCTTAGCGCAGCATCCCCTGCTCCCTGGCTCGCGCCACCGCCAGCAGCCGGTCATGACACTCGAGCTTGTCGTAGATCGCTGTCAGGTGCTTGCGCACGGTTCGTTCCGTGATGCCGAGGCTGCGAGCAATGGCCCCGGCTGTCCGACCAGCGGCGAGGCCGAGGAGTACTTCCCGCTCACGCCCGGTCAGCGCACCACCCGGAACGCGCGCCGGTGAGGCGTCGTCGACTCCAGAGCCATGGAAGCGCTCGAGCGCCGTGAGCACAGGAAGGACGTGGTTCGCCAGGTCGACTTCAGCAGAGGTGAAGTCGCTTCCCGAACGCGTGCAGGTCCACCCGACGCCGACGTGTGCCGAGAACACACCCGTGACCATGCTCAGCTGGTGCGCGGAGCCGAACTCGGAGAAGACCTCCGCGTAGGCGGAGCAACCGTGCCACTGACGCTGCCCCACCACGTCCGAGATGCGACGCGGGGAGAGATCGACCGGGTTCGCGACGTAGCTCAGGATGCCCGGGTGATCGTCGCCGAACCGGCCGAGTGCCGGTGCAAGCTGGTGACTGCAGGCCTCGTCCCCCCGGACAGCCACCCGGCGATGACCGAAGTCGGTCCGCGTCCAGAACACCTGGTCGCAGGGGAACATCTCGCGCAACTGTGCCAGCGCAGCCACGTAGAACTCGTCGGCCGAACCAAGACCTCCGAGATCATGGGCGAGGCCGAGGGCTCGCCTGGCATGACTGTCCATCGACACCGCCGAGAGCCGTCCAGTTCCAGCAGCCACCACGGTACGACGAACCCTCGATCCTGGCACCCCGTGACGCCCGCCTCCAGTGTCGGATCCTGCACCTGCGCGGGATCGGGAACCCGCCGGATACTGGTCGCAGCCGCGTGTCATCGACACCCGAGGGAGGGGTCTCATGGATCTCCGCGTGCACCACCGACGCCCTCGGCACCTGCGCGGGCTCACCCTGTCAGCGGCGCTGCTCATGGTGGCCGCCGGGTTCGTCGCGAGCGAGGCCCAGGCAGCCTCGGGCTCGACCGCCCGGAGCACGGCGACCGCGTCGCAACAGGCCCAGCGACCGCGACCTCCGCGACCGACCGCCAGCAGCACGCCGACCCCCGCACCCACACCCACGCCGACCCCGACACCCACGCCGACCTCGACGGCGACACCGACGCCGACGCCGACCCGACACCGGACTACTGCGTGGGCACCAGCACGCGTGCTGGCACCACCTACTGCGTCGGCTACGTCTTCGGCGTTCGACGGACTCTCTACGGGGTGGGCCGCGCAGTCGCTGTCCAGGCCGTGGCGGTGACCAGCGTCAGCGGGAGGGTGGTGGGCCTCAGCGGTGGCCCCTCGTGCCTGCCCGACGAGTGGTGCGGTCAGACGCTCCCCACCGTCCTGGTCACGTTCCCCACCGGGGCTCCGCTCCCGTCCTACGGCGACGTGGTCGACCTGTACGGAGTCACCTCCGTCGGCTCGATCACACCGCAGGCGTTCGACGTGGTGGGCCACTGCGATCCCGACTGGGGCGAGTGCTGATCGCCGTGTCCGATCCGTTGCGCTTCTCGTTGGCTGCGCACCCCCGATCGGTGCGCAGACGGCGTACCGCACTTCTGCTCCTGGCAGCCCTGTCGATGGGTGCCACCGCGCTGCCGGTCACGGCTTCGGCATCGGCAGGGCCACCCGGGCCACGTCCGCACTCCTGGGTGGCGTTCGTGAGTGATCGCGACAGCGTCGACGCGGGCACTCCGGACGAGGCCACGAACGACGACGTCTACCTCCTCGAACCGCGCACCGGCCGCACGGTGAGACTCACCACCGATCCCGCCATCGACCAGTTCCCGGTCATCTCTCGAGATGGCAAGACCCTCCTGTTCGAGAGCACGCGCAGCACGCCCGAGTTTCCGAACCCCGCGGCCGAGTTCGCCTTCTACAGCTGCCGGTTGAACCTGCGCGAGCGGACGCCGACGTGCACGCACCCGCGCCGAGTCGCACCAACAGTGCCGACTGGCTACTACCAGTACTACGCGCTCACTCCTGACTCCCGATCCATCGTCTACTCCAACGGTGATCTCTACCGAGCGCCCCTCGACGGACGAGGTGCTCCGTCCAGGCTGGCTGCCTCGGCCTCCCAGCCTGACGTCTCACCCGACGGCCGCCGGGTCGCCTACACCTCCTTGGGCAACCTCTGGACCGTGGGCATCGACGGAGAGGACCCGGTCCAGCTCACGAACCGGTCGAGCGAGCCGGCACCCCCGGTGTACGCCGGACCGGACTGGTCCCCGGACGGCGACCGACTGGCCTTCCACAGCAACCGAGGCGGCTTGCCGGACTTCGACGTGTGGGTGATGCGCGCCTCGCCTCTCGGCACGGCCAACGTGCCGGTCGACCTCACGGCAGCGGTCACGGGGCCGGACGGTCAACGCCCCTCGCACGAGCGCTTCCCCACCTGGTCGCCCGACGGGGAGCACCTCGCGTTCTTCTGGCACCGCGAGCAGCCATCCGCAGGTGTTGCCGCCGGCTTCAACGAGGGCGAGATCTACGCGATCAGGGCAGACGGCAGCAGGGTCCGTGACCTCACCGCGAACTACGACGTGGCGCTTCCCTTCGACGACATCGCCCAGGTCGGCGACATCAGCCCTGACTGGGGAGCCGCGCACGGGCGGTGAGACACCCCGTCATCCCTCGACACCGGCGGAAGCCGGCCCGGAACGGACGGGCGTCCGGTGCTTACCCTTGGGTGGCAGGTGGCCTGTCTGACCCACCACCGGCTCCGCGACACATCTCCACTATTCACGCTCATTTCCCTAGGTTGGCCCCAGGTTCAGCCCCAGGTCGTCGAGGTCACTTGCCATCTGACTCAACAATCAAACAAATATTGGCGAGCACCCACACCTGCTCCGTCTAGGTCATCTTGCCCCCCGGCAGCGACAGAAACTCCGGCCTTGGCCCGTGGCCCTTTTGGTAGCCCAGCGCGAGTCACTTCACCCAGTCCTGGTCAGTGCCCTGCTCCGGGAGACGCATGTCGACGTCGGTGTGCGGTGTTGGGGTGCTCATCGCCACCGGTCTCCGCTCGCGCGCACGTAGGTGCGCCACACGTAGCCCCACGGGATGACCGCGAGAATGAGGACGACGAAGGAGCAGTTGAACGCGATGTCGCTCGTGGCCTTGTCCAGGTTCCCGTCGATGGCCTTGGGCAGCGCGACCAGGCCGAGCCACAGGAGCTTCCAGGCGGACTCGAAGAGCAGCACCGGCAGCAGCTTGACCGGGTAGCGCAGCCCGAGGAACGCCAGCAGCGACATGGCGACCAGGATGCACAGCGTCACGCCTTCGTAGAGCGGCATCGTGTGCGCGTCGGAGAGGAGCGGCCACTTCTTGAGCGCGAGTCCGACAACCATGAGCAGGTAACCGGCTCGCATCAGGTGCAGCTGTGTCAGTGAGAGCTCGGCGCCGGTAGTCGGTGCTGCCCCGGCGGTGGAGGCCGTGCTGGTGGTGCTGGTGGTGGTGGACATTGGTTTCCTCCTGGGTCGTGAGCGATGTTCGTCGGGTCGGCTCCGGGGCGCCAGCGATGTTGCTGTTACCGGGAATCTGCGTCGGCGTCGTCGTTGGTGGGCGTCGCCAGCGGGTGTGACCGAGATGAGGGTGGTGCCGAGGTCGCGGACCCTGTCGAGCAGGCCGTGCAGCTCGGACTGGTCGCGCACGACGCCGCGCAGGGTGCTGGTGCCGTCGTCCTCGTGGGTCGAGGGTGAAGCCGTCGAACCAGGTCGACCAGTGCTGGTCCAGGTGGCCGCCGATGCGCAGCTCGTAGGAGGTGGCCGCGTCGGGTCCTCGCGCGGTCATGACGAACCGGCCAGGGCTGTGCGGGCGCGGCGGGCGCGCCTGGCGCGTCGGATGGCGGGGCGGCGGATGACCCACTCGGCGACGGCGAGGTTGATGGCCCAGGCGGCGGCCATCATCAGGTCGTGGTTGACGACCCCGGTACCGAAGAGGGCTTCACCGAAGCCGACGGTGAACGCCTGGGTGCCGGCACCGAGAGCGAGCGCGTACGCGCGGGTCATCCAGGCCCGGTGACTGGGGATGTCACGGCGTCGGATGGCGACCAGGCCCAGGATGACGGCGGCGCCCATGCCTGAGCTGACCAGCAGCCGGGTCACCCAGAGGATGTCGCCGGTGCCCTCCTTCTGGGGGTAGGCCAGCGTCATCCACAGCCCGGAGAACGCGACCGCGAGTCCCAGGACGACCAGGAGCCGTCCTGTCCGGCGGTGCCAGCCGGGGTGGCGGCGCCGTAGCCGTGCGGAGAACTGGAACGCGCCGAGCACCGCGTAGACGACTGCGGCCACGATGTGTACGACGAGCGGGACCGGGCGATGCGGCGAAGCGGTCGTCGGTCGGGAGGACTTCGGGTCCGCCGAGGACCTCGATGAGGCGTCCGGTGCCGCCGGCGATCGGGATGAAGGCCAGCGCCAGCAGGGCCGGTGGAACCCACCAACCTGCCCGGGCGCGTCCCCGGCTGGGCCCCCGAGCCGGCACCGGCGTTGTGCCGGTGCCGGGCTCGGAGCCCTGCGTCGTCGGGGAGGGCTGGTGGTTCACTTCGCACCTGCGCTGCTGGGGACCGGGGCGGGAGCGAGTGTGTCCGCCTGGGTCGCGTCTTCGGTCCGGGTGAGCTTCCACAGCGAGTAGCCCAGGGCGATCATGGCGATGCCGTTGGGGAAGGCCAGCAGGCGGTACAGGGCGTCGGGCATCAGCGAGAGGGCGGCGGTGGCGAGGCCGGCGACGGCGAGCAGGGCCGAGGCCCAGCGGGGCAGGACGCGGGCGCGGTACAGCGCGGCACCGAAGAGCAGGCTGCCGACCAGGTAGGCGAACCCGCCCACCTTGATAGCGGTCGCGAACGCACCGATGTCACCGTGCATGGTGCCGCGGCTGGTGTTGACCACGATGGCGTCGTTGACGAAGCCGGGGTTGGAAGTGGCGACTTCTGGCAGCACGTAGGCGGCAGCGAAGGTGACGCACATGATGCCGAGGTAGCCGACGGCGAACACCACGTAGCCGATGAGGCCGAGGAGTCCGTGCTTGCGGACCTGGTTCAGGTACATGCCGGTGATGCCGGCCAGGGCCAGTGCGGCCATCAGCACCTTCAGGGAGTCGCGGATGTAGACGTCGGTGGTCTGGATGGAGGTGACGTTCAGCTGCGGGTGGTTGATCTGGACGGCGATGAAGATGGCACCGGCGGCGGCGGCCGCGATACCGGCCCACCGGGTCAGGCAGGTTCGGGGTGATGGTCATGTCTGGCCCCTTTCGGGTTGGTCCGTGGCGGGTACCGCGGGGATACCTCGAAACCTAGGAAGGGGCAGGGGGGTTCGGCGTCCCCACATGATGTGACTGACGATGTGACATCAGCAGGGCCGACCGTGGTGACAGGGGCCGTTGCGAAGCGCCTAGATGAGCCCGTGCTCGTGCGCTTTGCGGACGGCGGCGGCGCGGGTCGTGACGTCGAGCTTGGTGAAGATGCGCTTGGTGTGGGTGCGCAGCGTGTTCAAGGTGACGTAGAGCTCGTCGGCGATCTGTGGCCCGGTGAGGTCGGAGTCCAGGAGCCGGAGGACCTCGACCTCTCGCTGGCTCAGCGGGCCGGCCAGTGCCGGTTCGGGTGACTGCGGGAGTGCTGGCGTCTCGTGTGGTGTCTCGGCCCGCTCGAGCAGCTGTCGGGCCCGCACCGCTTCCTCCTGATCCTCCTCTGACTTCTTGATCTACTCCATCTTCTTCATCTTCTTGATCTTCTTCACGCTGCGGGTCGACTTGCTTGCTGGCGAGGCCTTCGACCCGCGCCACGTCGCGCAGCAGGTCCAGCATCGGGTCGCCCTCATCGAGGAAGAGCCGAACATGACCTTCCGGCTCCGGGGTCTGGGTCAGCGCCAGACCGAGGACACTCAGCGCCGTCTCGCGGTCGCCGTCGGCGGCGAGGGCGAGGGCTTGCAGCATCCGGATCTCCAGCAGGCTGCCGTCGCGGCCGGTGTCGGCGGCCGCATCGTGCAGTCTGCCGAGCAGCGCGAGGACACGCGTGAGCGGAGTCGGCTCTCCGAGCTGGCCGGGGTGGCGTTGCCCGGCGCGTTGCCCCTCTCGTTCTTGCGCGAGGACCAGCCGGGCCAGGGTCAGGTGCTCGTACTCGTGCAGGTAGTCCAGGTCCTCGTGATCAGGGTCCAGCGCCCGTTCTCGCGCCCAGCCTGCTGCGGCGTCCAGGTCGTCGGTGGCGATCTGGACTCGAGCCTTGGTCGCCTCGATGGGGCGTACATCGGGGTAGAAGCCGCGCCGATACAGCGCAGCGGCTTCCTCCAGGAGCCGTATCGCGGCCTCGCGGTCGCCTCGGGCCGCGCGCACCTGGCCCATGACCAGGGGCCACCGGTGCCGGTTCTCGCTGATGGAGGCCGCTCGGCCAGGACGCGGGCCGTCTCCAAGTGCGCTTCCGCAGCGGTCAGGTCGTCGAGCTCCCGGTCGAGGTCGGCCAGGCCGACGTGCAGGTCGGCGGTCGCTCGCGGGTACGGCTCGCCACCTGCGACCGCTGACGCGAGCCCCTGCTCGTAGATCTTGCGGGCGCGGCTGGGTCGTCCCGCGGCCACCCACATGTCGGCCAGGTTGAGGGTTGCATCGAGCTCGTCGACGAGGTTCCCGGCGGCATGCAGGCTGCGTACCGCCTCGGAGAACGTGGCGAGCGCTTCGTCGATGTTCCCGGCGGCCCACGCGGCCAGGCCGAGGTACCCCTCCGCTCCGGCCCGCACGATGTGGTCCTCGGGGCCGGCCAGCTCCCGCGCGTGCCGGGCGTGGCGCACCGTACCGGCGATGTCACCACGAGCCTGGGCCAAGGAGGCGCGGTAGATCGAGATCGTCCCCGGTGCGGTGCGCAGGTCCTCGGTCTGCGCCCAGGTGGCTGCCAGGTCCGGGTCGCGGGCACCGGCCTCCAGCGCCGTGTCGGCGTCATCGAGCCAGGACTCCACGCCGTCGAGGTCACCGGCCATCAGCTTCTCCCAACCGGCCATGATGCTCAGCGTCGGGCTACGCCGGACAACGTCCTCTGGCAGTGCGCGGATCCACGTGAGCAGCAGAGCGTCTCCTCGGCTGCGGCGAACCTCGGGCAGCGCTTCCTCCATCAGGTAGGCCGCACGAGGGATGTCCTCGGCGGCCAGCGCGTGCCGGACGGCGTCGGCGACGAACCCGTTCGACGCGTACCAGTCGCTGGCCCGCCGGTGCAGCTGCGGAACCAGGTCGGGTTCCTCGGTGTGCAGGCGTGCCTGCAGCACGTCGGCGAACAGGTGGTGGTAGCGGTACCAGGTGCGTTCGGTGTCCAGCGGCACCACGAACAGGTTGGCGCGGTCGAGGTCGGCCAGCATCGCTGTCCCTGCGGACTGCCCGGTCACGGCGTCGCACAGTGGACCGGTGAGGCGGTCGAGGACGGCGGTGCGCAGCAGGAAGTCGCGCACCTCGGGCGGCTGGCGGGCCAGGACCTCGTCGGCCAGGTAGTCGATGACGAACCGGTTGCTGCCGGTGAACGCCTCGATGAAGTCGGTGACCTCGGGCCTGGTCGGGATCGCCCGCAGCGACAGTGCGGCGAGCTGAAGTCCCGCGATCCAGCCTTCGGTGCGCTCCTCGAGCGCGTTCACGTCCGCGGCCTCAAGCTCCAGGCCCATCGCCTGGGTGAGGAACTGTTGTGCCTCATCGGGGGTGAAGCGCAGGTCGGCGCCGCGTAGCTCGACGAGCTGTCCGCGGCTGCGCAGCCGCGCCACCGGCAGCGGCGGGTCGGCGCGGGTCGCGACCATCAGGTGCACCTGGTCGGGTGCGTGGTCGAGGAGGAAGGTCATGGCCTCGTGGACCTCGGGGGCGGTGATGACGTGGTAGTCGTCCAGGACCAGCACCCACTGCGCCTGCGGTTCATGCGCTCCGGCGCCGGCCAGAGTGTTGACCAACGCGGTCAGGGCCGTGGTCGCGTCCCCGGGCAGGGGCGCGAGGACCGGCTCGAGGTCGAGGTCGAGGTCGGGGTCGGTTGTTCCGAGTGCTGCGACCAGGTGTGTCAGGAGCCGTGTCAGGTCGTTGTCCCCCTCGTCGAGGGACAACCATGCGGTGCGGGCTCTGGAGTCTGTCTCGCCCAGGCCGGCGACCCAGTCGCTGAGGACGGTCGTCTTCCCGAACCCGGCGGGCGCCGAGACCAGCGTCAGTCGGTGACCGGGGGCAAGGGTGGCCTCGAGGCGTTCGGCCAGTCTCGTACGCGCGACGGCCTGCGGGCGTCGGGCCGGCGCGAACAACTTCGTGGCGAGCACCGCTGTCGACACCCACGGATCATAGGAGCGGCGCTTCCAGGATGTCGTTCCCAGCTCCCCGGCGGCCTAGACGGTTCGCTCGACACGTTCGGTGACGCCGAGTCAGCCCGTCTCGCAGATGAGCGGGTCCCGCTGCGCTGGGTAGACGGGTACCTGTGGACCCACCTGAGCAGCGCTCATCGGGCGGTCAGCTGGACGCCATGAGTCCCGGCGAGGTGAACTCGACGCGGGGCGCCGTACGGAATCCCCTGGTGATCAGCCAGGCCGGCAGGAACACCAGCTCGAACAGTCCGCCGGGGACGACGAGGAGGAGTCCCGGTCCTGCGCTCATGTCGAGGACACCGAACAGGTCCAGGGGCACACCGATGGTCAGTGCGACGTAGCCCACAAGACCCAGCAGTGCGATGGCTCGAGGAACCAGCCGCGAGACGAAGAGCAGGTAGGTGAGGACGATGCCGCCGAGCCCGGTGGGGACGTAGACCCACAGCATGTGGTTGGGCACGACCTCCGACTGGGCCAGGAGGTAGACGCCACAGGCCGCGGACACCACGAACTCGGCAATCCTGAGGATGGGGTACCACACGGCGAGGCCTGGGTTGACGTCCTTCAGGACCGGATACATGAGCAGGCCGATGCCGACGACAGCGATTCCGGAGCACATCATCAGGAAGACGCCGAGGTTCATCTGCGCCCGGTCAGTGTCGCCGTCGGCGAAGGCTTGAATCATGGAGGTGCCGAACATGGCGGTGACCATCTGGGCGACGAACAGGAGGCCGACAGCAGTCGCGGTGCTCCTCCTGGACCAGGGATGGCGCTTGATGAGTGTCGGAGTGGTTGTTGTGCTCAGGGTGCTCATGGAGTGCCCTTTCGGGGGGCCGAAGGAGAGTCCGAGATTCTAACGGCGTTAGATTGCGTTGCTACGCTAGCCTAACAACGTTAGATTGTCGAGGGTCGGGTGTCGGTACCCGTCTCCGACCGCTGCGAGAGGTGGATGTTGTGGGCCGCAGACCCGCGGAGGTGGCGAACAAGGCCCCCCTGAACCAGGAGCGCACCCTGAGCGTCGCGCTGGCGGTGGCGGACTCCGAGGGGATCGAGGCCGTCACCATGCGCAGACTCGCCCGGGAGCTGGGCGTCGAGGCGGCCTCGCTCTACCACCATGTCCGGGGCAAGGAGGAGATCCTCGACGGGCTGGTCGAGGCTGTCGCGAGCAAGATCGAGCTCCCGAAGCCGTCCGCGAACTGGCGCCAGTTGATCAGCCAGCGCGCCCACCACACACGCGCGACCCTGCGCGACCATCCGTGGGCGGTGAGCCTGATGGCCTCGCGGACCAGCCCTGGGCCGGCCACGTTGCGTCTGCTCGAGACGGGCATCCGGTACTTCCGCGAGGGCGGGTTCTCCATCGTCCTGACGGCGCACGCCATCTCGACCGTCGACAGCTACGTGCACGGATTCGTGCTGCAGGAGGTCAACCTCCCCTTCCGTGACGAGTCGCAACTGGCGGCCATGACTGGGGCCATCATGGAGACGTTTCCAGCCTCTGAGTTCCCGTACCTCTTCGAGCTGACACTCGAGCACGTCCTGCAGCCTGGCTACGACTACGGGCAGGAGTTCGACTCCGGACTCGAGGTCGTGCTCGATGGAGTCGCTGCGTTGCTCGAGCGGTAACGGCGCAGACGCGCCCATCGTCTGTGGCTGTGGGTGGGATGTACGAGGGGTGGCTACTCCCGGTGCGAGCTCGTGCGTACGTGGATGCGTTCCCCGGGTCGGCCGAACAGGCTCAACACCTCGGCCGGGCCGTCGCCGGTGCTGCCGAACCAGTGCGGTTGCGTGGTGTC
Organism: uncultured Actinomycetota bacterium; assembly: GCA_963797525.1. Classification (GTDB taxonomy): domain Bacteria; phylum Actinomycetota; class Actinomycetes; order Propionibacteriales; family Nocardioidaceae; genus Marmoricola. Next base: position 411,621 of record CAWCPT010000003.1, on the reverse strand, counting down.
GAACTCGACCGCCTCACCGACGCCGAGAACGTTGTCGTCCTCGCCGAGGATGAGGCGCATCCGACCGGAGAGGACGTAGAGCCACTCGTAGCCGTCGTGCGTGCGTAGGTTCGGTGTGGACTGCGTGGTCGGGATGAGGATCTTCCACGCCTGAACCCCGCCCGGGGGCGTCAGCGGCAGAACGGTTCGTCCCTTCACCTTGCGGGGCTTGAGGCGGATCCGCGGGTCGCCGACGTCCGGGGCGCCGACGAGGTCGTCGAGCGGCACCCGGTAGGCCTGCGCGAGCAGCAGCAACAGCTCCAGAGTGGGTCGCCGCTGCCCGTTCTCCAGCCGCGACAGTGTGGACTTGGAGATGCCGGTGCGCGCGGAGAGCTCGATGAGGGTGATCTCCCGGTGGGCGCGGATCTGCCGCAACCGCGAACCCACCTGGTCCAAAGCGGTGGAGATGGCGTCGTTGGCGTCGTCGGGCGGGTCGCTCACAGGCCCCATTGGAGCGACGTTTCCCAGGTTCGGCAACATCCTTTGTCGTGAGGCAGCGGACGCGCGCATCCTCGGGACATGAGCAACTATGACGTCGTGGTGGTCGGTGGAGGCGCAGCCGGCCTGTCAGCCGCGCTGGTCCTGTCCCGTGCCCGCCGCAAGGTCCTGGTCCTGGACGCCGGACATCCGCGCAACGCCCCCGCGGCGCACATGCAGGGCTTCCTCTCCCGGGACGGGATGCCGCCCGCGGAGTTCCTGGCCCGCGGCCGCGACGAGGTCCGCGGCTACGGCGGCCGGGTCGTCACCGGCGCCGTCGAAGGCGTCACCGCCTGCCATAAGGGTGGGTTCCGGGTCATGTTCAGCGGCGGCCACCAGGTCACCACCCGGCAGGTGCTTCTTGCCACCGGTCTGCGTGATGAGCTTCCCGACGTCGCTGGCCTGCGGGAACGCTGGGCCCGCGACGTGCTGCACTGCCCGTACTGCCACGGCCACGAAGTCCGCGACCAACCTCTTGGTGTCATCGCGATGACACCCGACGCGATCCGCTACGCCCAGATCGTTCGGCAGTGGAGCGACGACGTCGTCGTCTTCGCACCCGAGGGGATGCTCACCGAGACCCAGCGCACCGAACTGGTGGCGCGGGCCATCGGCATCGTCGAAGGCGACATCCGTCGCGTCCTCACCGAAGACGACCACCTGAGCGGTGTCGAGATGGACGACGGCCGAGTCATCCCACGCGAGGCACTGTTCGTCCCACCGCGGTTCGTGCCGAACAACGGCCTGCTGGTCACGCTCGGCGCCGACGTGGACGAGAACGGGTGGGTGCGCGCCGACCCCACCGGTGGTGTCACGAGCGTCCCGGGGCTCTGGGTCGCCGGCAACCTGGCCAATCCGCGTGCGCAGGTCATCACCGCAGCCGGTGAAGGGTCTGCGGCCGCCATCGCGATGAACGCCGATCTCGTCGACGACGACGTGGCCAGGGCCGTCCAGGACTTCCACCGCGGCGACACCGTCTGAGCGGACCTGCCAAGAACGCGCGACCGGCGCCCCCCGCACCTTCAATCCACCCAACTTCGCTACCCGCTACCCAAAACCCAACGAAACCTAGGAGAACCATGCCCAGCAACGCCGCCAACCCCGCCAACCCGCGCCGCATCGGGCCACCGAACAAGCACCAGCTTGCCCTCATGATCTGGATCGCCGTCTTCCCGACCCTGACCGTCCTGAACCTCCTGCTCGGGGACTGGCTCCGGGATCTTTCACCGGTCGTGCGGACCTTCGTCCTGGCCACTGTCGCGGTGCCGATCGTCATCTACGGCGTGATGCCGCAGCTGCACAAGGCGCGTGTCCGGCTCCTGACGCGAACCGCACGCGCCTGAGCCTGGGACGCAACAGCCGAACCAGCGGGCGGCGTCGGTCCTGACCGGCGCCGCCGTTGCGCGCGCCTTTGCCCGTGGGTTACCGCCGTTGCCGCGTGCCGCGGGTCAGTGCCGACGCCCGGACCTTGGAGTGCCGACGTCACCGTCGAACAATCCGGCAAGGGGTTCATGTCCCAGGCATCCGGCGAGTCGGCGGCTGGTGCGTTGCCGTGCGATGGCCAGGCGCATGGGTGGCGGCACGGTGAGCTGCTGGCCAGCCACGCGCACCCAGGTGACGTTGGGGCGACTTCGTTGATGCGCACGGATCGGTCTTCGAGTACCCGCAGATTCTCGAAGAGCCGACCGCCGACATCCTTGCCCTGTTCCGCAAGCACCAGGACTCGGTGATGACGTGGGTCCTGGTGCTCGTCGTCAGCGCGGCTTTGATGGCCCGCGCCGGCATCTGGCTGGGTCGTCTCGCCGGCGGCACCCTCGGCAAATGGATCCCCGGCGTCGGCATTGCCGCGGTGACGGTGCAGGTCGTCGGGCTGCAACGCTGGGTCACGCTGGTTCCCGGCATCAGCGAGGACGCGCTGGACCCGGCTCAGCGCGCTGGTGCCGAGGACCGCTTCGAGCTCTGGCACACCCTGCTCGGCAAGGCCATCGGCGAGAGCGTCGGCTACGCACTGACGGCGACCTTCACCGTCCTCGTCGTGATCGCGCTGCGTCGTAGGTGCTGCCGGGCTGGCTCGGCAAGGTTGGGGTATGCCGCTGCCGCCCTGATCGCCACTGGCGTGGTGATCCCCGTCGTGGAGGCGGCCAGCCTGACGAACTTCATCGGCTACGTGGCCTGGCGCGCCTGGCTCCTCGCCGTGGCGGTCGTGCTCTTCCGAGTGCGTGAGCCCCGGGCGATCTCCGTGCCTCGCTAGCCCGGGCCTCGCAGATGGCCGCATCGGCCCCCAAAGAGACCGACGCGCACGAGCCACACGGGTACAGGAACCGCCCTGAGCGCGTGGCTCAGGACGGTCGCCGTCGACGCGGAGCCGCTCTCTGAACGTCCCCCCGAACAAGGACGGCTCCTGTTGGGGACACTACGCCCCCGCAGGATCGATTGGCGTGGCGGTGCTAGTCCACGAAGACCGGCATCACCGAAGTGTGCGCACACTGGGGGCCACGCGGTTATCTCGTGGTGGGACTACCCCCGTGTCAGTACGCGGGATGGCTGTACGAGCGAGGCATTCGACACGCTCGGAGCCCCAGCGTCGGTTCGGACGTCGAGGTGTGCACAGTCACTCCAACGACAGGAACGCCAATGACCACTGGTCTCCAGCACGGTGCCGACGCTCCCAGCCCGCGAGGACCGGGCGCCACCGGGGCCGGCCCGCCTGTGGTGGACCAACCCGACGTGCTCGAGCCCGATCGGCCGCAGGCTTCCTCAGTTCGACTCGCGAGAGTGGCGGGCCTGCTCTATCTGGTGGTTGCGATCTTCGGCGGCTTCGCACAGATCGTGCGAGTCAACGTGTATGTGCCCGGCGACGCGGACACGACCGCCGCGAACATCGTGGCGAACCCAACCCTGGTCCGGCTCAGCTTCGTGGCCGACCTGATCCAGGCGTTGGTGTGGCTCGTCCTGGCAGTGGTCCTCTACCGGCTCCTCGCGCACGCGGGACGCAACATCGCGCGAGCGATGGTCGTGTTCGTCACAGTCTCGGCCGCAATCACCTCCCTGAACATGGTCCACCAGCTCGGAGCGCTACTCGTCGCGACAGACAGCACGTACGTGAAGGCGTTCGGCACCGACAGCGCGCACGCGCTGGTCCTGCTCCTGATGGACCTGCAGCACTACGGGTACCTGATCGCGCAGCTGGCCTGGCTGTGGCTCTTCGCGCTCGGCCTGCTCGGTCTGCGTTCTGGCATGTTCCCCCGATGGCTCTCCTACCTGCTCATGCTCGGCACGGTCTGCTACGTCATCGACGCCCTGACCCAGTTCCTCGCCCCGTCGTTCGCGGACACCTCGGCCGCCATCTTCGTCGTGCCGGAAACCCTCTGCGAGGTCGCGCTCCTGGCCTACCTGCTCATCAAGGGAGTCAGCACACCCACACAGACACCGCAGGGCACAGCTCCCGTCCCAGCAACAGCTTGAGTCACCTCGCGCCACCAGCCGCCCCCAGCAGCACTGAAGGAGTTGTCATGAAACGCATCGAGACCCAGGTCGACCTACCGGCCGTGCCGTCGGTTGTTTGGGCGGAGTTGATGGACACGGCGTCCATGGAGGCCTGGAACCCGTTCATCACCTCCCTCAAGGGGGTGCTGGCCGTCGGTGAGCGGCTCGAGGTCCGGATCGTGCCTGTTGGTGGCCGGCCGATGACGTTCAAGCCGCGGGTGACCGTCCTTGAACCGGATCAGCGATTGGAGTGGCTCGGCACCATGGGCGTCCCCGGGCTCTTCGACGGTCGGCACTCCTTCACCCTGACGCCCCTGGGTGAAGGCAGCACGCGGTTCGTGCAGGCCGAGGACTTCTCCGGCGCCCTGGTGCCGTTGGCAGGCAAGATGCTCGCGAAGACCGAGGCTGGCTTCGAGGCGATGAACGCGGCCCTGCTGGCGAGGCTCGAGCGCGATCCCACCGAGCCGAAGGCTGCGCCGGTGCTCTGAGTGGCCCGGGCCCGGCCGGTCATCGAGGGTGTCGGGGACTGTTCGCGGCCCTGGACGACGCGTGGGAGATGTCCCTCGCCAGGCGATCGCGGTGGGGAGGGTGGTCCTGCGACAGATCGCGGAGGCGACCAGCCTGTGAAACCCCGGGTGCAGTGGCACGAGGCCGTCCGGCTGTGTCCAGGGGAGAGGGGGAGGTGCCGTGGGTCTGAGGAATGCCGTGACCGGAAGCGGGTCGAACCGCACGCACGCTGAGGAATCCGAACGCCGGAAGGTCCCGACGGTGAAAGCGGGCGTACTGTCAAAAGTGGGAGTTGTCCCGGACCCCGTCCAACTTCTTCGCCTCCAGCTTGCGAGGACACCATGGACCACCGCTCCGGAACGAACCTGACCAACACCAAGCTCCTCCGACTCGCAGGGCTCTCTGCCGTCCTGGCCGGGACCTGCTACGTCCTCGTTGGTGTCTTCCACCCACCGAACGTGTTCGCCTCGGCGGCCACCACCCGCTGGGAGATCGTGCACGTCATCGCGTGCGCCATGTGCTTCTTCGGACTCCTCGGCCTGACCGGGCTGTACGCCAGACAAGCGGCCAAGACCGGATGGATGGGCCTGGCCGGCTTCCTCTTGCTGAGTCTGTGGTTCGCGATCGTGCTGGGTTTCAGCTTCGTCGAGGCATTCGTCCTCCCGCACCTGACGACCCTCACACCGGCATTCGTGCACGGCTGGATGGGCATGTTCAACGGCAACGCCAGCACGGTCAACCTCGGCGCTCTCCCTACCCTCTGGACGCTCAGCGGCCCGATCTACATCCTCGGCGGGCTGCTGTTCGGCATCGCCACCGTCCGCGCACGCATCCTCCCGCGCGGCGCCGGCATCCTGCTGGCCCTCGGAACCGTGCTGGCCCCCGTCGCCGGGTTCCTGTCGCTCTCGGCTCAACCGAAGGTCGCGATCCCGGTAGGGCTCGCGCTCGCCTGGATGGGGTACGCGCTCTGGTCCGAACAGCCGTCACCGACCCCGCAGCCCGAACAGCCAGCGGTCGAGACAGCTGTCTGAGCACACGCCTGCGTATCCGGCGCCGGCTTGTCGCGGTCGCGGGACAGCACCTGACCGCGGACGACACTTGCCGCTGCGATTCCGGGGATTTCTGCCGCGGCGGCAGGTCTCCGGGGCCACAGTCACCGGATACCGGGCCACATGAGCTCCCCGCGGTCGTGTTCCGAATGCGGAGGGCCGATGGCTTCACCCCATGAGGGGACCATCATCCGGATGGGGCACCCGGACCAGGTCAGGCACCTGTACCAGTGTGCCGATTCCGGCTGCGGCTGGTCGTTCATCGCAGCTGAGTCCACGTCGACGAACGCAGATGTCGACGGCGACTGAACGCCGTCCCCCTGGGTGTGCGAGAGCGCCGCGAACATCATCGAGCAGCGCAAGGGCGACTGACCTGAGCCGCCCGGGGCAGGTGGAGGGCCGTCCCCGGGCCGTGACCACGGGCCAGGTCGGCCGGCCCCCGAAACCGACCGGTCCGTGCTGGGGCTCGACCCTTTGCCGCGGCCTCCGGACGTTACTTTCTGGGCCTCGTTTGCGATCGCTGACTACTCCACCGTCTGGAGAGGTCGAAGTGGGGCACTCTTGGTTCACCCCATTCGGCAGTGAGTGGGACAGCGTGAGGTGGCATCCGTCGTCGACGCCCAGACACGAACCCAGACACGAACCCCGATCCGGGTAGTGCTCATCGACGACTCCGCGGAAATCCGCGAAGTGCTCCGTCTGGCCCTGCATCGCGGGGAGGAGTTCACGGTCGTCGCCGAGGCGGCCGACGGCCGCGCGGGTCTGGCTGCCGTGGATGCGCACCAGCCGGACCTGGTTCTTCTCGACATCGCCATGCCGGTCATGGACGGCCTCCAGGCGTTACCGCTGATCCGGCGTGCCTCACCTCCATCCATCGTGGTCATTCTCACTGGCTACCCCGAGAGCAGCATCGTTCTGAGTGCCCTCGAGCTCGGAGCTCATGGCTTCATCCGCAAGGGCGGATCGATGCCGGACCTTCTTGCCCATATCCGCGAGGTGCTCGACTACAGGCTGCAGGTGGCCGCTCACGTCGCCGCGCGCGAGACGAGCCGTCGCCAGATTTAGGGGCACACAGGTGGTTGCGGCCCACCCCTGAGGGCCGCCCAACCCGCGCTCCCATCGGGTGCTGGGGTGACCTCGGATCTCGGGTGTCCGACTCAGTCCGGTCACATGCCGAAGCGCGCTCTGTGTACGGTTTCGACCGCTGCATCCGGGCCGGTGACCTCGACGTGAGCCGCGGCCTGGCGGCCGAAGAGGTACAGCAGCAACTCGCCCGGGCGGCCGACGATGCGAGCCTCAGGGGAGCCTCGCCGTGCCCGAACCGTGCGCGAGGTGCCGGCCCAGCACAGCTCGAGACCGACGCCGCGCAGACGCCGGGCAAGAAGCCAGCGCCCGAGACTCACGTTGTGCCACAGGGCCTCATCGAGGGCGCTGTCGTTGCTTCGGGGTGGGCGCCCGTTGGCTCGGCGGACGTCTTCGTGGTGGACGTAGAACTCGTTGAGGTTCGGGCCCCGGCGTACCCATCCGAGCCGGAAGAACCCTCGCGGTGGCCCCGAACGCAATGTTGCGACGAGCGCGGTGAAGTCGCCGAGCGCGAGCGCGCGTTGGCGTCTATTCGCGAAACTTCCCCAGGGGCCGGGCAGGACGAGCCCGGGGCCGGCGAGAGGGTCGCGTTCTCGCAGGAGCAGGTGTGCGGCGATGTCCCGGGTCGTCCACGACTCGATCAGTGTCGGCGCGTCGGGACCCAGCTCGTCGAGCAGGTCGCTGAGCCGCGACCGTTCAGCGTCGTCGAAGCTCATCCCAGCCACATTGGCGGAGTGTGCCACGCCCCTTGGGGTAGTGCAGTACCTCTTCAGCGCATCACGCTGACGGGGGTGGTCGCCCCACTCCGCTCGGCGCCCCTCGCAACGTGGCCCTAGCGTGTAGCCCTGCCTGTGGCGCAGGCGCAGCGGCTCCGCGTCGCCTAGGAATCGCAAAGCGCAAGGCGGGCCGGCGGACGTCACGTCCGTGCCGCTTACGCATATTCGGACTCGATCGTGACCGTGGTGACGCTAGCCGAGATCGAGCTGGGCGAGCTCGCCGCGTGAGGTGACGCCCGCCTTTGAGAACACGTTGCGCAGGTGGAACGCCACCGTGCGAGGTGAGACCCAGATCTGGGCGGCGACGTCCTTGTTCGACAGGCCCGAAGCCACCAGCTGGGCGACCTTGAGCTCCATCGGTGTCAGCTTCACCTGGGTGGAGACGTCTCGTTTCCGGGCAGTCTCCCCTGAGGCACGCAGCTCCGCGGTCGCGCGTTCGGCCAGGGGTGTGGCGTGCAGGTCGTTGAAGGTCTCCAGCGCACGGCGCAGTTGCTCGCGTGAGTCCACGCGCCGCTGGGAGCGGCGCAGCCACTCCCCGAACGCCAGATGGGTCCGAGCGCGGTCGTAGGCGCGACGCGCGTCGGTGTGATGGGTCAGGGCGTCGACGAACAGCTGCTCGGTCTGGTCGCTGGCACCGTCAGCGTTGGAGTTGCCGGGCGCAGTGGGGTCGGCGTCGGTCATCGCGTGCCCGTAGGCCACCGTTGCCAGCGCCCACGCCCTGCCGGTGGCGGTAGCGAACTCAGTGAGCTCGCCGACCCAACGTCGAGCAAGGTCGGGTTCTCCGGCGCGGACGGCAGCGTCGATCCTTTCGCAGGCCGCCATCCGGGCGAGCGCCGGGACACGGAGCTGGGAGAGATGGTGCAGCGCACCGAAGCTGTCGGCTGTCGCGGCCGCATGTGCGCCCTTGGCCCAGCGGGTCAGGTCGTGCACTGGGTCGGTCAGGATGCCTTGGGGGTGTGCCGCGACGACTTCCTCAAGGTCGGCGAGCAGGGTGTCGTAGTCCTCCCTGCCCTGCAGCGCCGCGAGCAGGGTCAGCCAGGCCAGTGGCGCAACGGTCAACGCGGGCTGGCCCATGCCTTCGGCGAGCGCGAGTGCTTCCTCGGCACTGGCGCGGACGCCCGCCCAGTCGCCGGCGACCAGGTAGCCGAAGCACAGCCGCTGCAGCGCGTAGACGACCGCCATCGCAGCACCGGCTTCCCGGGATCGCAACAACGCCAGGGTGTAGAAGCGTTGCTGGGCCTGCTCGTCGCCGAGCTGCAGCGCGGCGTTGCCCAGGTTCCCGAGCACGTCAAGGTCGGTGAGCTCCTCACCTGCCGCGAGTGCAAGGTCGAGCGCGGCAACAGCAGCCGCCCAGTCACCCTCTGCCGACCGAGTCATCGCCACCAGCATGTGCTTGAGACACACCGTGCGAGCCGAGTCGGCCTGCGTGACCTCGATGTCGATGTCGCCCTCGGTCAGCCTCGCCCCGCCGTCGGCGCCGTAGGTGCCCATGATCGCGGCCGCGACCGCCATCTCCAGAGCACGGGCCGGGGCAATGTCGTGGACCGCGTGTGCGGCCTCGGTGAAGATGCGGTGCGCGTCGTTCGCCGAACCGATGTTGACCTCCATGCGCCCCTGCAGGCGGGCGATGTCGCTGTGCAGCACCGGGTCCTCGGCGAGCTCCCGTGTCGCACCCAGCAGCACGCGGGCATGAGCAGTCTGGCCGCACGCCCACGCGTTGCGCGCCGCCGCCAGGCTCAGAGCGGCGCGTTGTGCGGTGAGGGTGGACAACGCCGCGGCGCGTTCGTAGGCAGTGAGCGCCGACGCGTACGCGCCGCGCCGCTCGGCACGAGACCCGACGAGCTCGAGCGCCGCGACGACCTCAGGGTCCGGTCCCTCGGCGGCAGCGGCGCGATGCCACGCCTCCCGGTCGGAGTCACCGAGACCTGCCAAGGCGGCCGCTAACGCGCCGTGTGCCTCACGTCGCTGCTCACCAGTGGCTGCCTGGTAGAGCGCCGAACGCACCAGCGGGTGACGCACCTTCACCGACTCGACCTCAGTGAGGAGGAGACCGGAGGACACGGCACCCTCGAGAGCCCGCTCACCAAGACCGAGGTTGGAGGCCGCCTGTCGCAGGACGGTCAGATTCCCCGTGTCGTCGGCAGCCGCCAGCAGCAGCATCGACTGCACGTCCGGAGCCAGCAGGCGGCTGCGGTCCAGGAACGCCTGCTCCACGCGGCTGGTCAGGTGCAGCTGGGAGGGCAGCGGCGAAGACCCGCCGAGCTGTTGCGCGCTCAACCCTGTCGGGAGCTCCAGCAGCGCGAGTGGGTTACCGCCGCTCTCGGCGATGAGCCGCTCGACTACCTCCGGCGCCAGGGCCTCGCCCAGCCGCTGGTCGAGCAGTGCCCGGGCAGCATCCGGGTCAAGGCCATGCAGATGGAGCTCCGCGATGCCCTCAGGGCGGAACGGTGTCGCGGCGCCGTCGCGTGCCGAGAACAGCAGGAACACCCGGTCCGCACCGAGCCGCCGGGCGCAGAACAGCAGCGCGTCCGCTGTCGCGGAGTCAAGCCAGTGGGCGTCCTCGACCACGCCGAGCACCGTGTTCTCCTCCGCGGCAGCGCTCAGGATCGACAGCGTCGCGACCGCCACCAGGAACGGTTCGATCGAAGGGCCGTCCTCCTCTCCGAACGCGACCCGCAGCGCCCGGGCTTGGGGGCCGGGGAGGTCCTCACGTAGCCGCATCACCGGCAGCAGCAGCCGGTGCAGCGCCGCGAACGCCAGCGGCGCCTCCGCCTCCACTCCCTGGGTCCGGAGCACCAGTGCCTCACCGGCGTCTGTGACCAGGGCTCCGAGGAGGGCGGACTTGCCGACACCAGGGTCACCGTGGACCACGAGACTGGCCGAGGACCCATGCCGGGCCAGCTCGAGAAGGTCGACCAGGCGTGCGGTCTCGAGGTCGCGGCCGAGTAGCACGCTGCGACCGTACTACCGCACCGACCGCGGGTGTTGTCCCGAACCCGGCCCTTTGACCGGGGCGACGCCCCGGCCAAACGCCGAGACTCAAGGCAGCCGGAAACCCCAGGGACACCGGTCCCCGGGGCTACGCAAATCCGGCCGTCACATCCACCACCACATCCACGCCCACCACCACGCCCACCACCACGCAGGAGTCACCCCATGTTCCACCCATCCCACCCCGACACCGTCAGCGTCGAGGACGCCTCCGCGCCACGCCACATCGGGCTGTTCCTCTTCGACGGCGTCGAGGAGCTCGATGCCGTCGGCCCTTGGGAGGTCCTTGCGTACTGGACTCGCACTCACCCCGAGGACGGGTGGTCCATCTCGTGCCTGTCGTCCGGCGGCGCCGACGTCATCGGCGCCAAGAACCTCGTCCTCGGTGCCCACCACTCCCTTGACGATGCTCCGCCCCTGGACGTCTTCATCCACCCCGGCGGCAACGGCACCCGACGACTGCTGCGCGACGCCGAGCACCTCGACTGGATCCGTAAGCAACGGGTAGCGGTCCCATTGATGGCCTCGGTGTGCACCGGCAGCCTCGTCTACGCCGCCGCTGGGCTGCTCACCGGCCGGCCGGCGACTACGCACTGGGCATCGCTGAACCTGCTCTCCGAGATCGACCCCACCGTGATCACCGACGTCAACGCCCGCTTCGTCGACGACGGCGACCTGATCACCAGCGCCGGCGTCTCCGCAGGCATCGACATGGCCCTGCACCTGGCCGCCCGGCTCGCCGGAGTCGAGCGTGCCCGTGAGGTGCGCCGCGGCATCCAGTACGACCCCCACCCACCCATCTGAGGTGCGGGGTGAGCTGCACGTCCGAGGGAACTCAGCGCTCCCGCCACCCCGCACTCCCACTCCCGCTCGAAACAGAGGAAGGTCATGACCATGACGCCCACGCCCGTACCCGCCCCGACCCCCGCCGCTTCTGCCACACCGGCCACGATGCGTGCGGTCGTCCACGACCGGTACGGGTCCGCCGAGGTACTCCGTGCCGAGCAGGTGCCGGTTCCCACCCCGGCCGACGACGAGGTGCTGGTGAGGGTGCACGCGGCGGGTCTGGATCGTGGCACCTGGCACCTGCTGACGGGCAAGCCGTACCTGGGGCGTCTCGCGTTCGGGATCCGTCGACCCAGGAACCCGGTCCCGGGCATAGACGTGGCCGGAACCGTCGTAACGGTCGGGTCCGCGGTGACGAGGTTCGGGGTAGGCGATGAGGTGTACGGGTTCGGGCGCGGCACGTTCGCCGAGTACACGTGTGCCAAGGAGGGCAAGCTGGCCCTCAAACCGGCCAACCTCACCTTCGAGCAGGCAGCCGTGGTGCCAGTGTCCGCCGTGACCGCCCTGCAAGGTCTGCGCCAGGTCGGGCGCCTGGAGTCCGGGCAGTCGGTGCTGGTCATCGGCGCGTCCGGGGGCGTGGGCAGCTACGCCGTCCAGCTCGCCAAGGCGTTCGGTGCACAGGTCACCGGGGTCGCCAGCACAGTCAAGCTCGACATGGTCCGCTCCCTGGGCGCTGAGCACGTCATCGACTACACCGCAGAGGACTTCGCCGACGGCACCCGCCGCTACGACCTGGTCCTCGACATCGCCGGCAACCCGGCCCTGACCCGGCTGCGACGTGCACTGAACCCGAGGGGGACTGTGGTCATCACCGGCGGGGAGGAAGGTGGTTCGTTCTCCGGCGGCATGAACCGTCAGCTGCGAGCCGTCGCCCTCTCCCCGTTTGTGGGCCAGCGACTGGCCATGTTCATCGCCAAACAGCGCGCCAGCGATCTCACCGAACTCAGCAAGCTCATCGAGGCTGGAGCCGTACGCCCGCACCTGGAGCGCACCTACCCCCTCGAGGAGGCTGCGACCGCCATCCGTCACCTCGAAGCCGGCCAGGTGCGCGGCAAGGTCGCGATCGCCCCCTGAGCCAAGCGAAGGTCAGGGGCGGTCTAGCTCGACCAGTGGGAGCAACCTCGAGTCCTCCAGCGCGGCGGTGCGGTGACAGACGCCCGCCAGGTAGGCCTCGTTGGAGGCGAAGGCGAGAAAGTCCTGCACGCTGGCTTGTCTCACGGCCATGACCAGGTCCCACCGCTCTTCCGGCGGGCCCACGAGGTTGTACCCGCCGGCGCCGAGGAAACTGACCGAGCCACCCGTCGCGGTCAGGAACGGCATGGTGTGGCTCATGTATCGGTCATAGGCGTCCCTGCCGCTGATCTGGCTGGGTGGGGCTGCCTCGGGGAAATCGGAGTAGTCGGCCCAGTCACGAAACCGGAGAAGGTTCAGCATCGTGACGGGGCCGGAGATGCCCCGTTGCAGCAGGTGGCCGACACTCTGGTCGGTCGGATCGAGAAACATCTGCTGGGCTGACATGGACTCTCCTGGGGTTTGATGCGAAGGCGGCGGTAGTCGAAGGATGAGCACCGTGGTGCGGCTGGACTACTTGACCTCCGCTCGCATGACGAGACCAAGCCCGACCGCGAGCGGAATGGCCAGCCAGAGGGTTGCGGATGTTCCGAGGTGTGCCCATTGTTCGCTGGTGACGGTGCCGTCGATCAGGGTGCCCCCGGCGTACTGGAAGTCGACCCAGGGCTGCAGGTGGCGGAACCAGTCTTGTGAGTTGGCCAGGATGATGGAAAGCGTCGGCAGCAGGAACGAGTAGACGAAGTAGGCCACCAGCGCGCCTGCCGAGCTACGGATCAGGACGCCAAGCATGAAGCCCACGAGCAGCCCGAGCACGTTCGCCAGCACGAGGGTGAGCATGTTCTTCACGGACACGTCCCAGACCGGGTCGATGCCGTTGATGGTCGCCCCGACGAGATTGCCTACTGCACCGATGGCGAGGGCGAACGGGATGGTGGCAACCGCGACACCGACGGACGCGATCGCCTTGGCCGTGATGACCCGCCCGCGGTGCGGCACCAGGGTGAACGTGGTCAGGCCGCTGCGCTGGCTCCACTCACTGGTCACCGAGAGGATCGCGATCACCGGGAGGACCACCGTCATCGGAAAGCAGACCGCGGTGGCGAATGAGGTGTAGGTCGGGCCAGCGTCGGAGGAGAACGCGATCACCGCGATGGTGGCGAGCAGCGCCAGGATGCCGGTGCTCGCCATCAGCCAGAACCCGGACCTGGTGTCGAACATCTTGCGCAGCTCGGTGGTGACGATGCGGCTCATCGGGAGCGGTCGAGGGGAAGCCACGGAGGGGGTGGCGGATGCGGCAACGGGTGCGGGCTCGAGGATGGTCATGCGAGTGCTCCTTCGGGTTGGTGGTCGCGCTGGGTCTCGGCGGTCAGCTCGAGGAACATCTCCTCCAGGCCGGCGCCGTCGGCCGGCTTGAGCTCGAGCAGCGGTACGCCGGCGGCGAAGGCGATCCGCCCCACCTGCGCGGTGTCGGTGTGGGCGAGCAGCCCGTCCGGCCCGACGGGTGAGGAGGTGACGCCCGCGTCGAGCAGGGCCACCGCGAGGGCGTCGCGGTCGAGGGATCTGGCCATCGATCCCGCGGACTGGAGCAGGTCCCTCTTGGCCCCCTGGGCCACGATGCGGCCGTGACCGATCACCACGAGGTCATCGGCGATCACTTCGATCTCGTGGAGCAGGTGCGAGGAGAGCAGCACGGTTCCACCGCGGTCGGCGTAGTCGCGAAGGAGTCCCCGCATCCAGCGGATCCCGGCCGGGTCGAGCCCGTTGGCCGGCTCGTCGAGGATCAGGACCTCGGGCTCGCCGATCAGTGCGGTCGCGATGCCGAGGCGCTGCCGCATCCCGAGGGAGTAGTCGCGCACTCGCCGCGATGCCTCCGGCGGAGTCAGGCTGACGAGTTCGAGCATGTCCTCGACCCGACCTCGCGGGAGTCCCATGAACCGCTGGGCGATGGTCAGGATCTCCCGACCGGTGCGGCCCGCGTGCTGGGCGGAGGCATCGAGCAGGACTCCGACCTCGAGACCCGGGTTGGGCAGGTCGACGTACCGGCGCCCGCTCACGGTGGCTGATCCCATGCTCGCCTTGGTCAGCCCGACGAGGATCCGCATCGTGGTGGACTTCCCAGCCCCATTCGGGCCGAGGAACCCGGTCACGCGACCGGGGTGGGCGGTGAAGCTGACCTCGTCGACGGCGGTGAAGTCGCCGTAGGTCCTGGTGACGGAGTCGAGGGTGATCATTTCTGGGTTCCTTCTCGGTCGGGTTTGGGTGTCGTCAGGCGGCCCGCGACAGGTTGTGACAGGTCGAGCAGGTAGCCGGTCAGAGGGTGACTGCGTGCTTCGCTGTCCGAGCCGTCACACTCCCGCCGTCGATGAGCGCCTGCGCCACGGGTCGGCAGGTGCGATCACGAACTGGGCGAACACGTAGCGCCACGGGATGACGACGATGATGACGACGACCAGCGCGACCGCACCGAACTGGGTGCGCAAGGCCCCGACGAGGTCGTGGTCCAGCCAGGCGGGGAGCGCCACGATCCCGAGCCAGATCAACTTCCAGGTGACCTCGAACAGCAAGATGGGCAGCATCCGGCGCGGGTACCGGAGCCCGAGCAGCGCCAGGAACGACAACGCGATGAACAAGCACTCCTTGGTGCCTTCCGCGACTCCCCATGTCGGGTGTCCGAAGAGCAGGGGCCACTTGATGATGGCGAGCCCTCCTCCCATGAAGAGGTAGCCGACGCGCAGGACGTTGGCCTGCCACAGCGCGAGGGGCGCCGGGGTGCGTGGGGTGCGCGGGGTAGCCACCGTGGTTCCTCGCGGCTGGGGCGATGCTGTCAACGGCCGTTCGGATACCAGCTTCATGGTGATGCTCCCTTGGTGTTTGTGGATGCCTCCACGATGGCTGCGAGGCAGGGGCGTCCACATCGGCTCACCGGTCACAAGGGGACGTCGAAAGGACGGCCCCCGGACTCCGCGGGTACCGCCTTTCGTCGCGGTCACGTAGACCTTCGTCGGTGCCCTGCATCCTCGGCGGTGCCTACGCTGAACTCATGTCCCGGTCACAGAGGTGGTGGAGCGCGCTGGCGATGCCGGCGGCGTGGACATCGCCCGGTGACCTGCCGCAGCACCCCGCAACCCCCAGGACACGTCGCGACCTGCTCGTGGACGCCGCCGGGTGTCTGGCAGCGTTCGCACTCGGGGCCTTGTTCCTGGCCCCCGACCTGCGCGACAGTGCCTCACCCTTGTCGACCACGCAGTTCGTCGTGGACATCTCCTGCGGAGTCCTGGCCTGCGTCGCGCTGTGGTGGCGGCGGCGCTGGCCCCTCGGCGTCGCACTTGCCTGCGCCGCATTGGGGATGGTCTCGACCTCCGCCACACCAGCCGGGCTGCTCGCCCTGTCCTCACTGGCGGTCTACCGCCCCCTCCGGCCAGTGCTGCTGGTCGCCGTGCTGTGGATCCCCTGCGTGCTGGTCTTCTCCGCCTACAGCCCGACGACCGGCCCCGTCGCCGTGTTCCTGCTCGTGACCCCGCTCGTGCTCGCGGCCATCGGCTGGGGGATGTTCCTGCGGGCTCGGCGACAGCTTCTTCAGACACTGCGCGAACGAGCCACGCGTGCCGAGAGTGATCAGCGTCTGCATGAGGAGCAGGCCAGGATGGCCGAGCGCACCCGGATCGCCCGCGAGATGCACGATGTGCTCGCCCACCGGATCTCGTTGCTGGCGCTGCACGCGGGTGGGCTCGAGATGCGACCAGACCTGCCGCCGGCGAAGGTGCGGGCGACCGCAGAGCTGATGCGCCTGACGGCCCGGCAGGCACTCGAGGAGCTGCGCGGCGTGATCGGAGTGCTGCGCGAGGAGGCGGGGCAGGATCCGCCGCCGGCGGCTCCGCAGCCAACGCTGTCGGACATCCGCCGACTGGTCGAGGAAACCCGGTCGGCCGGCGCGAGGATCGACTTCGAGATGCAGGTCGATCACTCCGACGCCGTACCGAGCGCACTGGGGCGAGATGCCTACCGGATCGTGCAGGAGGCGCTCACCAACATCGGCAAGCACGCCAGCGGCTCAACAGCCTGGGTGCGGGTCACCGGAGGGCCAGAGGGTGGCCTGCACGTCAGAGTCCGCAACCGGAAACCCTTGCGCGCCGCCACTGGTCCGGCGCTCCCGGGTTCGGGAGCCGGCCTGCTCGGGCTGCAGGAACGAGTCGCCCTCGCGGGCGGAACCCTGGTGCACGGCCCAGACGAATCCGGCGACTTCGTCGTGGACGCCGAGCTGCAATGGCAAAGGTAAAGGTGCTGCTGGTCGACGACGACGCGCTGGTGCGTGCCGGTCTGCAGCTGATCCTGTCCTCCGCCGACGACCTCGTGGTCGTGGGTGAGGTGGACGACGGTGCAGGTGCAGTGGCAGCGGTGCGTGAGCATCGACCCGACGTCGTACTCATGGACATCCGCATGGCGCAGATGGACGGCATCACCGCGACCGCCGCGTTGCGTCGCCTGGACTCACCGCCACAGGTGATCGTGCTGACCACGTTCCAGGCCGACGAGCAGGTGATGAGCGCCCTACGTGCAGGAGCCAGTGGATTCCTGGTCAAGGACACCCCGCCCGCGGACATCATCAACGCGGTTCGCGTGGTCGCCTCGGGGGCGGCGATCATCTCGCCGTCGGTCACCCGCACGCTGCTCTCCCACTTCGGCGATGGTCAGGGATCAGATCGCCGCCGCGCGGCCGCGCAACGTCTCGCCGCACTGACCGACCGCGAACGTGAAGTCGCCCACGCGATCGCGTCCGGCGCTCCCAACGCAGAGGTAGCTGCCCAATTGTTCATGAGCGAGGCGACGGTCAAGTCGCATGTGTCGCGCCTGTTCACCAAGCTCGACGTCACCAACCGTGTGCAGATCGCGATCCTCGTTCACGACGCCGACCAATCCTGAGGCGTTCCGACCTGACCGGGACCGGTTTCGCGGCGGTTCACGCAGGGTGAAGACCTCTACACGAAGCGCCAGCCTCCTCGTCGCAACCTGCGCTGGTCAGGCCGGGTTGCGCGGTACGTGTGCGTGGCCCTGGAAGTGGTGGCGATGCTCGCCCGGCGTGGTGTCTAGCCGGCGGCGGAAGGTGCGGTTCATGGTCTCGGGAGTGCCGAAGCCGCATGTCTTCGCGATCTGCTCGATGGTCCGGTTGGTGGTCTCCAGCAGCCGGCAGGCGGAGTCGAGGCGGACGGCTTCGACGTGGTCGGCGGCGGTTGCGCCGACCTCGGCCTTGAAGACGCGCGTGAACTGTCGTTCGGACAGGTTGATCTGTCGGGCGAGGGCTGCCACGGACAGGTCGTCGGTGAGGTGGTCGCGCAGCCAGGTCAGCAGGTCGCGGACCGGTTCGGTATCGGCTGCTTGCGCGGCAAGGAGCGAGGAGAACTGCGCCTGGCCGCCGCTGCGTTGCAGGTAGACGACCAGCTGACGGGCGACGGTCGCCGCGGCCTGGTGTCCGTGGTCCTCGGCGACGAGCGCGAGCGCGAGGTCGATGCCGGCGGTGACGCCTGCGGAGGTCCACACGTTGCCGTCGTGGACGAAGATGGCGTCGGGCTCCACGGTGACGGCCGCGTAGGTGTCGTCCAGCAGACCGCACTCGGCCCAGTGGGTGGTGGCCCGTCGTCCCTCGAGCAGTCCGGCAGCGGCGAGTACGAACGCGCCCGAGCAGACCGAGGTCACCCGACGTGCGTCGGTGGCGAGTCGTCGCACGTGGGCGAGCAGGTTCTGGTCTGCGGCTGCTGCGTCCATGTCGGCTCCGCCGGCGACCATCAGGGTGTCGACAGGCCCGGTCACCTCGGCGATGGGGCTGGAGGCGAACTCGAGTCCGCAGCTGGCGCGCACGGGTCCGCCGGTCGTGGTGACGACCTGGGTGCGGTACCGGACAGCGGGCAGGAAGCGTGACGCGCTGGAGAACACCTCGAGTGGTCCCGTGACGTCGAGGATCTGGGCGGTATCGAACGTCACGATGACCACACAGCGTTCGGACGGCGGGCCGACGGGCGGGCCGTCGGCAGGCTCCGCCGAGGACTTGTTCGTCACCGGGGTCATCGGGAGTCCATGGCCTGACCGTACGCCGCGGGTGCGGTGGCCGACATCGTCAACAACGTGTCCTTGTGGCTGTCGTGACCCCGCCCACACGCTGGATACATGTTGGTCGCCTACCTTCTCTACCCCGGGTTCACCGCCCTTGACGTGGTCGGGACCTTCCAGGTCCTGGCCGGCGCCCCCGGCATGCAGAGCGTGTTCGTAGGCACCCATGCGGGCGCGGTTGCCGACGACACGGGACTGTGCCCGCTGACAGCGGCTGCCACCGTGTTGGAGGTATTGAGCGCCGACGTGGTCGTCGTACCCGGCGGCGACTGCGCGTTCGGCCCGGACCCCGCCCTGGTCGGGTGGCTCCGCAGCGTCCACGCCACGACGACATGGACTTTGAGCGTCGGCACCGGGTCCAGCTACCTGGTCGCCGCCGGCGCCCTGGACGGCGCCACAGCCGCCACCCACTGGGCCTCGGCCAAGTGCCTGACCGAGGCAGGTGTCACCTACAGCGACGCGCGGGTCGTCCGTGCCGGAAAGGTCCTGACCTCTGCTGGCAGCACCGCAGGCATCGACCTCGCGCTCACCCTCCTAGGCCTCAGCCACGGACCGGCGGTCGCCCAGACCGTCCAGCTGTCGCTGGAGTACGACCCCCAACCCCCCTACGACGCCGGTACCCGGGCGAAGGCGCCCGCTGAGATCGGCGAGCTCGTGAGCTCCTACTACGCACACCGGCGCCGCTGATGTCGCCGGTCTAGGACGTGTTCCGGACACCACACAGCTGGATTCCGACTGGCCACGGATCCCGGCCTTTTGACCGGGGCGAGTCTGCGGCGATCCGCCGAGAGTGAAACCCGCACCCCACAACGCCATGAGCCAGCCGGCCGGGAACCGCCGCACCACCGACCCGGCATCGACCGCACGCGTCAACACTCCCGAAGGGCAGCACACCCATGACCACAACTGCACGAACCCACCTCAAGACCAGCCTGAGGACCTGGACCCGCCGTGTCCTCGGCACGACCCTCACCCTCGTCCTCACCGTCGCCACCCTGGCCGGCGTCATCGTCGCGGGAGCGGCTCGTGACCGGTCGAAGCATCCACCAAGCCGTCCCCACCGGCTCCACAAACACGACGTCGCACACGCACGCCGAGCCCGGCAGCTTGGCGAACCCCCCAGGCACCCGGCCTGGTCGACGACTCGTGGTCGCGTTCGTCGCCGGCACCCACGGCACCATCGCCAGCGACCTCCTCGCGCCCTACGACATCTTCTCCAGCTCGCCCGCATTCACCACCTACGTCGTCGCCGACGCCGCCACCCCGGTGCCCCTTGAAGGGGGACCGGCGCTCGTCCCGACGCACACCTTCGCCGACGTCGACGCAGACCAGGCCCTGAAGCCCGACGTGGTCGTGGTGCCGGGGCTCACCAAGCCCACAGGCACCGCAGAGGCGCCGTTGCGGAGCTGGGTGGCCCGCCAGCACGAGGACGGGGCGAGAGTCCTCGGCGTGTGCAGCGGCGCCATGGTTCTCGCGCCCACCGGGATGCTCGACGGGCTCGACGCCACCAGCCACTGGTCGCGCCTCAGCGCCCTGGAGAAGAGCCGCCCCGCCGTGCACTGGGTGCGTGGGCGTCGCTACGTCGAGGACGGGTCGGTGACCACCACGGCAGCCGTGACCTCGGGTGTTCCGGGCGCACTGCACTTGGTCGCCGAGCTCGCGGGACCCGCCGAGGCACAACGCGTCGCGAACACCCACCCGGAGCTGCACTGGACCCCGAACCAGAGCGCCACCATCCCCGCTGACCACTTCGCCGTCGGTGACTGGCCCGTCGGTCTCAACTTCGTGATGCCGTGGTTCCGACCGACCGTAGGCATCGCCTTGGCCGACGGCGTCGGTGAGCTCGACGCCACCGCGGCGTTCGAGGTGTACGGCCAGTCAGCGGCCGCGCGCACCGTCGCCCTCGCGACAGGAGACACGGTCCGCACACGCCACGGCCTGGTGCTGCTCACCACCAGCTACGCCCACGCACCCGGACTGTCCCGTGTCGTCGTACCGGGCGCGGCAAGCCCCAAGGCCATCGACACCGGACTCGCCACGCTGGCCCACGACCAGTCGTTGACGCCGGAACCCCTCAGGGGCGGGTTCACCGCGGCGCTGCAGAACCTTGCCGACCACACCGATGGCGCGACCGCGTCCGCGACCGCCAAGATGATCGGCTACCCGACGACAGGCTTGCGCCTGGGCGACGAGCACTGGTCATGGCGCGCGGTCATTCTCGCTGTCGGCGCCCTGCTGCTCGCAGTCCTCGTCGGCCTGACCCCCGTCTTCCTGGTCCGTCGCCGGCGCCGCCGTCAGCTGGACGGTGCCCCGACCATCGGGCTCATGGAGGCCGGAGACCTTGAACCTGAGAGCTCGGACCGCGCGGAGAACCTCCTGGTCCGAAGCACATGAGGCCGACTCCTCACCCCACGCCAGACCGCGACGGCGCCGCCGCCGTCGGCGAGCTCATGAACTCCTACTACGCACAAAGGTGCAGCTGATGTCCCCAACCCAGATCCTGCTTCCCGAACCCGCCTCGCAGACCGCAACCGTTGCGCCACCCAGGCGCTGGCGCCGGCCGCTCACCGAGATCGGCCTGGTCCTGGTCCTAGCCGTGAGCTGGGTGGGTCTCGGGTCTGTACTCGGCGCCAGACCCTCCGACCTGCTGCCGCTGGTGGTTGCGGGGGTGCTGCTCATCCACCTTGTGGTGCGTCGTCGCCCGTTGCGCACCGCGTTCGGTCGCGACACTGGCTCCTTCGCCGCTCGTTGGCCAGGAAAGCTCCTCGTCGCAGCAGTCCTGTTCGTTGTTCCGGCCACGATGTGGTTCAACTCCCTGGCCCGGGGGACCTACGCTGACGACTCCTGGGCCGCACTGCTCATGCTCGTCGTACTGGCCCTCGCCTACCTCGCATCCAGGCGTCTGCTGCTCACCCTGCTCGTTGCGGGGGTCCTGGTCAGCGTGACGTCGTGGGTGCTTGCTCCCAACCTGGCGAGCACTCGCAACGGCGACGCCACGGTGCTCGCGCACCTGGACCGTCAAGCTGGGATGGGGATGCTCGCTGGCTATCACGACATCGCCGTCGCCGAGATCGACCTGGACGCCGCTCAGCCGGTGCGGCTGGCCGGCATCGGCGCCGACGACACCACCGCGATGGAGGTCGGGTCGTTGACCAAGGCGATGACCGGCCTGGTCATCGCAGACGCCGTTCGCCGCGGCGAGATCCGCATGAACGCACCCGTGTCCACCTATCTGCCCGCCCTGAAGGGGTCACCGGCGGGCGCCGTCACGATGCACGAACTGGTCACGCACAGTGCCGGCTACGTCGAGTTCGGCACCACGACGCTGCGCACGGCCGCATGGAAGGCGCCGTTCGGGCAGAACTTCCTGGACACCGGCAGCGCGCAGATGACCCAAGAAGCGCGCGCCCAGACGCTGTCCGGACGCGGCAGCTACACCTACTCCTCCCTGGGGGCCGCGACCGCGGGTCAGGCCGTCGCCGCTGCAGCCCACATGAGCCTACCCGGACCTGATGCGAACCCGGCTCTTCGAGCCCCTCGGCATGTCCCACACGGCCATCGAGCACGACCACGACCTTGTGGCCAGCGGGCAGTCCGAGACAGGTCTACCGGTCCGGCCGTGGGTGATGAGCGCCTACGCACCCGCAGGCGCAGCGGTCTCCACCACCGGTGACCTTGCCAGGCTCGCCACCGCACTCCTCGACGGGACCGCCCCCGGCATGGCCGCGCTGGAGCCGACCACTGCCACCGCGCAGTCCAACACCCGCGTCGGCACGTTCTGGCAGATCTCCGCCTGGCAGAACGGGCAGACGATCACCTGGCACAACGGACAGACCGGCGGGTACACCTCCTACTTCGGCCTCGACCGCCCCAGCCACAAGGCCGTCATCGTCTTGTCCGACGTCGCCAACGACGCCACCACAGACCTCGGCATCGGACTCCTCGCCAACCGCGACTAGAAACCCAGCCAACACCTGCGCGCATAACCGACGCGCCCATCAAGGATGCGCCAGCGCCGGCGCGGGACCCCACCAGGAAGAAACCGATGAACAGCACCGCAACACCGCCAAGAGCCGATGAACAGCTGGCGTGCGCGCGACCAACTGACTGGTCCATCCCACCCCGGCGCGCGCAGCGAACCTCGCCCTCCTCGCGGGTCAAAACCGCTGGACGCGAAGTAGTGTCGAAATGACGGAACGTGCCTCTAGCGCACATGGTTGCGCTCGCGCTGCGCCAGATGCGCGCGAGGAGTCGAGTCCCGTGGTCACAACACCCACCGCCCCCGATGAGACCGGCCACACAGGCGACCGCGACCGCGTCGACGCAGGGCCCCTTCACCGAGGTCGGATCGGCTGGATCGTGGCCGGGTCACTCGCGACCGGACTTCTCGCTGCCCTGCTTCTTGCCCTTGCTCCGTTCATCGCCGAGCAGGAGAACGACATCACCGGCGCCGTCCTGTGGGGGTTCGCCATCGGCTGGGCGACGCTGGCCATACTCTCGGTGCGGTTCACCGACCAGCCACAGCGATGGGCCGTGGTACCGGCGCTCTTCTTGGGTGTGTCCGGGCTTGTCCTCGTCGTGTTCGGCACCGGTGTCAACGATGCGCTGCGCTGGGTCTGGCCTCCCCTCCTGCTGGCGTTGGTCGTCTGGATGGCCGTTCAAGCCCACCGGCAGCTGCGCAGCCGCGCTCGTCGATGGGTGCTCTACCCGGTGTTCGCGGTGATGGTTCTGGGCTGTGTGGGTGCCGGGTACGAGACCGTGCGCGAGTACCTGGACGACAGCGCGTACCCGATGAGCGGCCAGCTCATCGACGTCGGTGGACACAGGTTGCACCTGCACTGCACCGGATCAGGTAGCCCCACCGTGGTGCTGCAACCAGGCGGCGGCGACATGTCCTCGGCCATGGGGTGGATAGCGCCGGCCGTCGCCGCTCACACCCGCGTCTGCGTCTACGACCGTGCAGGGCGTGGGTGGAGCGAGGATTCCAACGCCACCCAGGACGGCGCACAGATCGCGATCGACCTGCACACACTGCTCCATCGCGGACACGTGCCAGGGCCGTACGTGCTGGCAGGTCACTCCTTCGGAGGCCTGTATGTACGTATCTTCGCGGCCCGCTACCCCGACGAGGTCGCCGGAATGGTGCTCATCGACTCAACCGAAGCAGCGACGCCGGCACAGTCGCCGGCATCGACACCGGCATCGACACCCGAGGCGGGCTCCTACGACCCCCTGGGTCACGCCTCCGTGCTGGCGTCGACCTCGGCTCGGCTGGGTCTGGGCCGCCTGTTCAGCGTCGGCTACGGCACTCTGCCACCGCAGTCTGCGGCAGAGGTGCAAGCGAAGATCCCTACCTCAACCAGCCTCCGCAGCACCATCGACGAGTTCCTCGCAGCCAACGCATCCGAACATCAGGCTTCCTCTCTGGTCGACTTCGAGGACAAGCCGCTGGTCGTCCTGACCGCTGGCAGCGGCAGCGACGCCACGTGGATGGCGGCGCAGGACCAGACGGCCACCTTGTCGACCAACAGCGTGCACCGCGTGGTCGACGGCGCCAGCCATCCAGACCTGATTCTCGTGAAGGCAGACGCCGCCGTCACCTCCCAAGCCATCAACGATGTCGTCTCATCGGTCCGGAGCAACCAACCACTGTCCAAATGAGCTCAGGGCGCGAATTCACAAACGACAACCACCAACCCCCGACCGAGGGTGGGCGCCGCGGCACCCGGTGTCACCCCACCCATCGCCTGACCACAGGTCCTCGCTGGCAATCCCGGTCATCTGACCGGGGTGAGCAAACCCGATCGGGGCCACGCTCAAGAGCACCAGCCAACCCGAGGAGTTCCGATGTCACAGACCGCGCATCCCGCACCCGTGGCCCCCGCAGACACCCACGCAGAGCCCGGCCCCAGGAAGTCCTGGGCGCTACTGGCCATCACGCTGGCCGCCCAAATCCTGGTCGTCCTCGACATCTCGGTCGTCAACACCGCCCTGCCATCCATCGGCAACGCGCTGGACCTCCAGGGCAGCCAGCTCGCCTGGCTCGTCACCGCGTACCTGATGTTCTCCGGCGGAGGCCTTCTCCTCGGCGGCCGGATCTCCGACCTGCTCTCACGGCGCGGGGTCTTCTTGACGGCGCTGAGCCTGTTCACCGCCGCCTCGCTGGTCAGCGGGTTCGCTGAGACCGGCAGCCAGCTCATCGCGGCCCGCGCCGTTCAGGGACTCGCCGCGGCACTGCTCACCCCCTCGGCGCTCTCGCTGATCATGACCACCTACGCCGGCGCCCAGCGCAAGACCGCACTCGCCGTGTGGGGTGCCGTCGGCAGCCTCGGCGTCGCAGCCGGAGTCCTCCTCGGCGGCGCCCTGACCACCTGGGCCGGCTGGCAGGCCATCTTCTGGATCAACATCCCCATCGGCATCCTCGCCCTGCTCGTCGGACGCCACATCATCACCAAGGACACCCCGCCCCGCCCCAGCATCCGCGACTTCGACCTCCCCGGCGCCGCGACCGTCGTCGGTGGCCTCGCCACCCTCATCTACGGAATCAGCACCACCACCACCCACGGTTGGGCCTCGGTCCACACCGTGACCTCCCTGGCTATCTCAGCGGTCCTGCTGGTCACCTTCCTCAAGCTCGAGCAGCGTGCCTCCAAGCCGCTGTTCCCGCCGCACATTTGGAAGCTGCAGGCGCTCGTCTCCGGCACCACCGTGATGCTCGGCGTGTCCGGGGTCCTGGTCGGCTCCGTCTTCCTGACCTCGATCTTCGTCCAGACGGTCCTCGGCTTCTCCGCCGTGGAGACCGGGCTCGGGTTCCTGCCGTTCGCGTTCGCCATCACCGCCGGCACCCTGGTCGCCAAACACCTTCTGGGCCACGTCTCCCCACGCGTGATCGCGACCGTCGGACTGCTCATTGCCGTCGCTTCGTCGGTGTGGCTGTCCATGGCTGGCAGCGAGGCGCACTTCGCCACCGACATCCTCCCCGGCCTGTCCCTGCTCGGACTCGGCGTCGGGATGGTGTTCGTGCCCGTCTCGGTGACCTCGATGACCGGGATCCCGGCCTCCCACGCGGGCGTTGCCTCGGGGTTCCTCATGACGGGCCACGAGATCGGCGCTGCGCTCGGTGTCGCCATCCTGTCCGCGGTCGCGTCCAGCGCCGGGTCGCTGGCCACGGCCACCGGTGCAGCTGACGCGTTCTCGGCCGGGTTCATGGGGGCCGCAGTGATGGGCGGGGTCAATGCGGTCTTCGCGATGCTTCGGATGCCGGCCGCCAAGGTGAGCGGCGGCGGCGGAAACATGCACATGCACTGAGACGGACCCTGGGCCTCCTCAGCACATGAGATGGCCACGTCAGCTGGCCTGGCGTTCAACGTGGCATGAGAGCTACGACGCCCCTCACCCGAACGGCCCGGGTGAGGGATCTCGTCGCGCTGAAGCGGGAGTCCCGGGCAGGAGCGCATCTCGAGATCGTCGCGGCCGACACGCCCATCCCACGGTGCTCGACCCAGCCGTCGACGACTGCCACCATCAGGTGTGGCGGAAGAAGTGCGCCCGCACCCAGCCCCGGCGGCCCCGAAGTACCCGGCCCCGGGGTTTCTCGTCCCCGGTCTCCCGGCACCTGGCGTGGCCCTCATTCAACGCCGGGTCGAAGGTGCTCTCGCTCCACTCGCCGAAGCCAACGATCGACGCGAGCTTCGACGCCGACCACCACTGCGGGTTCTGGGGCGTCAGGTTGACCCCAGCGCAACCCACCAGGCGCAAGCCCGATGTAGGTGTACAGGCTCGATGTGCAGGACGACACGATGACCCGCCAGGCAACACGGGAGTGGGATTTCGAACGCTCAACGTGTCGGCTGACGGTGCCGTCCTCCTCCGTCCATGAGGAGGCGATCGTCTGATCCTGACCGGTAGGGCTCACCAGTGTGGCGAGTGGGCCCTACCCAATCCCGTGGAGGCACCCCGGGCACGCGCTGGGACGACACTGGAGGGCGACGTCCGGTCAATCAGGAGTCGTTGCGACGCAGACGCCGCAAGGGCGAGATCCCCACCAAGGCGCGCGAACTCCCCCTCGCACACCACCCAGGAGACCACCCCGACGATGGCTGAACGTCCTCATCTACCGCAGATCGCGTGCGCTACGGCATCCGGATTAGCCGCGATCCGGACAGCTCCATGACCCGCGTCTTACCGCCGCAAAGAGGACGCGTGGCGGAAATGCGGCGCTGTCCGCTGTCCGCCGGCGGGCGTCCCGGAAGCCGACGAGGTGGGGATGTCGCGCAGCAGATTCTGCATGAGGATGATTGGCGAACCGCCGGAGTCCCGCACAGTCACCTGTGCGGGGCCATCGAGATTTGCGTGGCAGGTGCAGGATTCGAACCTGCGTAGACATAAGTCGACGGATTTACAGTCCGTTTC
Organism: uncultured Actinomycetota bacterium; assembly: GCA_963797525.1. GTDB lineage: Bacteria > Actinomycetota > Actinomycetes > Propionibacteriales > Nocardioidaceae > Marmoricola. The sequence continues at coordinate 384,782 of CAWCPT010000003.1, read as the reverse complement.
CATTGGCCGCTCGGACAACCTGCCGTGCTCGCCGACCCCGTAGTGTGGGCCAGCAGCGCAAGCGAGGATAGCGCAGCACCTACCCAAGTCTTAAATCGGATGGAGGACCCCCACCCATGGCCGACTCGTCGTTCGACATCGTCAGCAAGATCGACCGCCAGGAGGTCGACAACGCCTTGTCCCAGGCGGCGCGCGAGGTCTCGCAGCGCTACGACTTCAAGGGCACCGGCGCCGAGATCACGTGGTCCGGCGAGCAGGGCATCGAGATCTCGGCCAACGCGGAGGACCGCGCCAACGCCGTGCTCGACGTGTTCAAGGAGAAGCTGATCAAGCGCCAGCAGTCGTTGAAGATCCTCGACGCCGGCGAACCCCGCGCCTCGGGCCGCGAGACCAAGATCAGCATCTCGCTGAAGGAGGGCATCACCTCCGAGGACGCCAAGAAGGTCGGCAAGCTGATCCGCGACGAAGGCCCCAAGGGCGTCAAGGTCCAGGTGCAGGGAGACGAGCTCCGCGTGAGCAGCAAGAAGCGTGACGACCTCCAGGCCGTGCAGCAGCTGGTGAAGTCGCAGGACTACGACTTCGCCGTCCAGTTCACGAACTACCGCTGAGGTCGCGCGTGCTCGCTGCGGTGCCGTCGTACGACGCGATGGTGTGCCCGCACCCGCTCCGCAAGCACCAGCGGGAGGCGCTCGCCGCCTTCGAGACCGCACGCCAGGCGGGCTCCACGCGGTGGTGGGTGACCATGCCTCCCGGTGCCGGCAAGACACTGGTCGGCACCGAGGTGGCCCGCGTGCTCGGGCGGCGGACCGTGGTGTTCTCGCCGAACACCGCGATCCAGGGACAATGGGTGGACGCCTGGGACAGCTACGACGGACCTCGCGGTGGCACCCGGCGCGACCTGCGCACCTGGTTCACCGCGCTGACCTACCAGTCGCTCGCCGTCTTCCAGCAGGACGGGGATGACGACGAGGCCCCGGACGACGGGGGCCGGGTCGAGCGGCTGCACCCCAACGGGCTCGCCCTGATCGAGACCCTCAAAGCCGCTGGCCCGCTGACCATCGTGCTCGACGAGTGCCACCACCTGCTCGAGGTCTGGGGCCAGCTGTTGCGCGAGGTGCTCGACGACCTCCCCGAGGCCGTCGTGCTCGGCCTCACCGCGACCCCGCCCGGCTCGCTGACCCGCACGCAGGCCGAGCAGACGCGCACGCTGTTCGGGCCGATCCTCTACGAGGCGCGGATCCCGGCGCTGGTCAAGGAGGGCACGCTCGCGCCGTACGCCGAGCTCGCCTGGCTGACCGAGCCCACCGCCGACGAGGCCGCCTGGCTGCGCGAGCAGTCGACGCGCTTCCGGGAGCTGACCACCGACCTCTTCGACCCTGCGTTCGGGTCGACCTCGCTCCCGGAGTGGCTGGCCCAGCGGTTCGTGAGACCGACGGCGGACGGCACCTCGACCTGGCTGGAGCTCGCGACTCGCGAGCCGGAGCTCACGGATGCGGCGTTGCGCCTGTCCCACGCCGGTCTCCTGGAGCTGCCGATCGGGGCACTCCTGCACGAGCAGCACCGCCAGCCACCGGTGGCCGAGGACTGGCGGTTGTTCCTGGACGACTGGCTGCTGACGTGCATCGAGCCGCGCAGCCAGGTCGAGGGCGAGCCGGGAGCGGGTGACCGCGCCGTGCTGGAGGCCGTACGCCGCACGCTGCCCGCCATCGGTTACGTCTGGACCCGCACCGGCATCCGCACGGGGCGCGGGACCGTCGACCGGGTGACGGCACGGTCGGCCGCCAAGCAGGGCGCCGTCGCCGGCATCGTCGCCTCGGAGGCGATCAACCTCGGCGAGGAGGTGCGGGTCCTGGTCCTCTGTGACCACGAGCGCGCCACCGCCACCACGCGCGCTCGGGTCACCGACGACAGCAGCCCGGCACCGGAGCCGGCGGGGTCGGCGACCGGTGTGCTCGTCGGGCTGCTCGCCGACCCGGACACAGCCGTCCTGGACCCGATGCTCGTCACCGGCAAGACGGTCGCGGGAGCGGAGGAAACGCTGCGTCGGCTGGTCACCTGGGTGGACCACACCCACCCCGGCATGGCCGCCAGCCTCGTCATCGACACCAGCGGTGAGGTGCCGACCGTGGCCGGGCGGTGGACGAGCGGCCAGTGGGTGGCGCACGTGACCGGGTTCTTCGCCGCCGGCGGAACGCGCGCCCTCGTCGGCACCCGGGGGCTGCTCGGGGAGGGCTGGGACGCGCCGGCCATCACGACCCTCGTCGACCTGACCACGGCGACCACCCCGACGGCTGTCGTCCAGACCCGCGGTCGCGCCCTGCGCATCGACCCCGCGCACCCCGAGAAGGTCGCCCTGCTCTGGTCGGTCGTCTGTGTCCAGGAGGGACACGTCGCGGGGGCCAACGACTGGGAGCGCTACGCCCGCAAGCACCGTGGCTACTTCACCGTCGACGAGACCGGCGCCGTCGTCGACGGCGTGGCCGGGGTGGACTCCTCGTTCAGCGACTACCACCCGCCCGCGGTCACGGACTTCCCCGCGCTCGACGCGCGCATGCTCGTCCGCGCCCAGGGGCGCGACGCGGTACGGGACAGGTGGCTGTCCGGCGCGGCGTACTCCGACCGCGTCGAGCACGTCGTCCGGGTGCTGCCGGACAAGCCGGTGCCGACCGAGGCGGTGCCACCACTCGCGGGCACGGCCGGTCTCGTGTCCTGGCCGGAGCACGCGCGGCTGCGCCCCGGACGGTGGCAGGCGGCCGTGCCGCTCGTCGTCCTCCTGGTCCTGCTCGTGGCGGTCCTCGGACAGCTGGTCCCCGTCGCCCTGGTCGTGCTCGCCGTGCCTCTCGGTGCGCTGTCGCTCGCCCTGCTCGGTCGCAGCAGGGTGCGCGCCGCCAGCGAGCACCGCGCCACCCTCGGCCTCGTTGCCGCAGCAGTGGCCGACGGGATGCAGGGCGCCGGCCTCTCCTCCGTCGGTGCGGACGACCTGTCCCGATCGGTCTCCCCCGACGGGGTCGAGAGCTTCAGCCTGGAGACCGACGAGGAGACGTCGGCGATGTTCGCCGCGGCATTCGAGGAGGTCGTCTCGCCGATGTCGGACCCGCGCTACGTCGTACCCCGCTACGTCACCTCACCCCCACGTGGCTGGGACGGCCTCGTCCGCGGCATCCGGTCCCTCGTCCGGGACCACCCGGACGGCGAGGTGTGGCACACCGTGCCGTCGATCCTCGCCACCAAGCGCGGTCGCGCCGACGCCTTCGCGGTGGCCTGGGAGCACTGGGTCCGGGGTGGTCCCACCCTCTACGCGAGCTCCCCGCAGGGCGCTGGCGTGATCGCCACCCACCGCGGGATGAACCCGTTCGACGTGACCTGCGTGATCCGCCGGGTCTGGTCCTGAGCGCCCCCGTGTCCGGCCCCAGGGATCCCCGCGCCTCCGTCGACATCGACGCACCCCTCGACGAGGTCTGGGCAGCGATGCTGGACACCGCGTCGTACGCCGACTGGAACCCGTTCGTGGTCCGCGCCGAGTGCGCCTCTCCCCCGAGCGTCGGCGACCCGATCGTGCTGCACGTGCGCTGGGCCACCGGTCGCGGCACCACCTCACCCGAGAGGATCAGCCTCCTCGAACCCCCACACGACGACGAGGGCGTACGCCGCGCCACGCTCGCCTACGTATACGAGGGGTTGCCCGCGAGGCTCGGCCTCGTCCGCGGGACGCGTGTCCAGCGGCTCAGCCAGCAGCCGGGTCAGCCCACCGGCTACGACACCGTGGAGGAGTTCTCCGGGCCACTGGTGCGGCTGGCCGGGCCGAAGCGTGTCGAGGACGGCTTCCGGCGCCATGCGGAGGCGCTCAAGCGGCGTTGCGAGGGCTAGCACCAGGTGAGCCGGCGCATCCAGTCGGCCAGGGTCGCCAGTCCCCCGGTGACGTGCTCGGGCCGGCCCTGCGGCGTGGTCAGCACGCCGTCGATGCGGACGGCGAGCCGGGGCTCCGGGTCGCAGGTCGCCTCCAGATGGTCATCGTGCCGTGCGCAGGCGCCCGCGACGCCGTCAACGGGTCACCGGTCCTCGGGTCGCTGGCCGTCAGGCTCACGTCCAGCGCCGCGGCACCCTTGAACGGCGGCGTCAACGGGAGCTCGCGCGTCCCATCAGTCCGTCCGGCACGCGCACCGTCAGCACCGGGGCGTCCTCGCCGTCCGGGTGCGCAGCGAGGACCACGAGCGTCGTACCGGTCGACTCGACCGTGGTGCACCGCGCCGCCGCGTCCTCGAGCCGGTACGTCGACCGGTCAGCGCGGGTGAACCGGAGCCCGTCCGCGGCCCGGTCGGGGTTCTTCGGCTCCACCGTCGCGAAGTCCTGACCGCACCCGGCCAGGGCGAGCAGGCCCCAGCACGATCAGGCTCAGCAGGATCAGGCGCCAGGTGGAACGCATCGGCAGTCCAGGCGGGGCTAGTTCAGGGCCCGCATGTTCGAGGGGACGCCACCTCCGCGCTGGATCTCTTCGACCAGCTCCTGCAGGGCCGTGAGCGCCACACGCTGGGACATCGGCCCGTAGGAGACGCGTGCCACCCCGAGCTGCTCGAGACGTTCGAGCGACGGCACGCCAGGGATGCCGATGACGGTCAGCTTCTGCGGCCCGAAGGCGTCGACCAGCGTGGTCACCTGCTCCTCGTCGAGCTTGCCGGGGACGAAGACGACCGGTGCTCCCGCGTCGAGGTAGGCCTTGCCGCGCTCGACGGCGTCGGCCAGCACCTCGGCAGGGTCACGGTCTCCGGCCTTGACGAACGCGTCGGTGCGGGCGTTCAGCACGAAGTCGGGCACGCCCTCGGCGATCGCGGCGTCCATGATCGCGGCGACGTTGGCGGCCGCCTCCTTGACCGGGCGCAGCTGGTCCTCGAGGTTCGCCCCGACGATGCCCACGCCGATCGCCTTGCGGATGGTGCCGGCCGGGTCGCCGTACCCGCCCTCGAGGTCGGCGCTCACCGGCAGCGTGGTCGCCTCGACGATCCGTCCGACCGCCTCGATCATCAGGTCGACGGGGATGTTCTCGCCGTCCTCGTAGCCCCAGGACGCCGCGATCGAGTGGCTCGCGGTCGCCAGGGCAGCCGTCCCCGGGGTGTCCGCGACCACCTTCGCGGTGATCGAGTCCCAGACGTTGACCACGGTCAGCAGGGTCGGGTCCTGGTGCAGCCGCAACAGCTCGGCGGCCTTGTTGTCCAGGCTGTCTCCGGTGCTCGTCTCCGTGGTCATGGTGCTCCTCGTTCGTAGGGTGAAGCTTCTCCCCGAGGTTAGACCCGGGTAGTCCAGATCAAAATGCCGCTGTGCGGCAGTCGGAGACCGGTCGTTTGATCTGGACTACCCGGAATTCTCAGCCGGAGACGGCGCGTACGGCGGGCTGGAGGGTGACCCCGTTGGTGATCGAGATCCACACCCGCATGCCCTCCTCGAGGCCGAGGTGGCGCTGGGTACCGCGGGTGAGCGTGACCTCGACGTCGGGGTGGTCGCCCTCGTCGAGCTCGATGGTCAGCCGGACCTCGAAGCCCACGCGGAGCAGGCGGACGATCTTGCCGGGCTTGCCCTGGCCGTCCTCCGGGGTGGTGTGCACGTCGATGTCGTGCGGTCGCACCAGCGTGCCGTCGAGCTTGGTGACCGGGCCGAGGAAGCTCATCACGAAGTCGCTGGCCGGCTCGTCGTACAGCTCGTCGGGGGTGCCGATCTGCTCGATCCGGCCGTCGTTGATCACCACGATCTCGTCGGCGACCTCGAGGGCCTCCTCCTGGTCGTGGGTCACGAACACGGTGGTCACGTGCACCTCGTCGTGCAGCCGGCGCAGCCAGTCGCGCAGCTCCTTGCGCACCTTTGCGTCGAGAGCGCCGAAGGGCTCGTCGAGCAGGAGCACGGTCGGCTCGACGGCGAGGGCCCGGGCGAGCGCCATCCGCTGGCGCTGGCCGCCCGAGAGCTGCGCAGGGAGCCGGTGGCCGAACTGGGACAGGTGGACCAGCTCGAGCAGCTCCGCGACGCGCTTCTCGGTCTCCGCCTTGGGGCGCTTGCGGATCTCGAGGCCGAACGCGACGTTCTTGGCCACGCTCATGTGCTTGAAGGCGGCGTAGTGCTGGAAGACGAAGCCCACGTTGCGCTTCTGCGGCGGCAGGTGGGTGGCCTCGTTGCCCTCGATCGTCACGGTGCCGCTGTCGGCGTCCTCGAGCCCGGCGATGATCCGCAGCAGGGTGGACTTGCCGCCGCCACTGGGCCCGAGCAGCGCGGTCAGCTGACCGGTCGGCAGGTCGACGCTCACGTCGTCGAGGGCGACGAAGTCCCCGAACTTCTTGGTGACGTTCTTGACGTTGATGCTCATTGGTCTTCCTTGGGGCGGAGGATGGCCACCACGACGAGGCAGGCCATGGCGATGGCGGCCAGCAGTGCGGCGAGGGCGTACGCCGTCCCCTGCTGGAAGTTCTGGTAGGTCTCCTCGACGGCCAGCGTCGCGGTCTGGGACTGGCCGGCGATGTTGCCCGAGACGATCTTGACCGCGCCGAACTCACCGAGCGAGCGAGCCAGGCTCAGCACCACGCCGTACACGACCGCCCACTTGATCGCGGGAAGCGTGATCCGCCGCAGCGTCTGGGCAGCGTTGGCGCCGAGGCTGCGGGCCGCCTGCTCCTGGTCGTCGCCGATCTCCTCGAGGACCGGCACGACCTCGCGGATCATCAGCGGCAGCGCGACGAACACGGTCGCCATGATCATGCCCGGCGTGGAGAAGATGACCTGGAAGCCGGCCGACTCCAGCCCCGGGCCGAACCAGCCGTCGCGCCCGTTGTAGACGAGCACGAGCGCGAGACCGACGACCACGGGCGAGACCGAGAGCGGTACGTCGAGCATCGCCGAGAGCAGCCTCTTGCCGGGGAAGTCGTAGCGGACCAGCAGGATCGAGATGGTCAGCCCGAAGACGAGGTTGATCAGCACGGCGAAGAAGGTGATGTAGCCGGTGAGGTAGAGCGCGTGCGTGATCTCCGGGTCCTTGAACGAGTCGAGCATCGCCCCGACGCCGTCGGCGAGGGCGTTCTTGAACACCAGCGCCGTGGGCCAGGCCACGAGCAGGACCACGTAGCCGACGGTGACCACCCGCAGACCCCAACGGACCGGGGCGGGGTCGCGCGTGTAGGTGCTAGTCGCCACGGCGGGCCAGCCTCCTCTGGATCAGGTCGAGAACCAGGATGACGAACAGCGCCACCAGCAGCATGATCGCGGCCACGGCCGAGGCCGCACCGCGGTTGCCGTTCTCGATGAAGGTCAGGACGCGTACGGACGCGACCTCGGTCTTGCCGGGCAGGTTCCCGGAGAGCAGCACGAGCGAGCCGTACTCGCTGATCCCCCGGGCGAAGGACAGCGCAGCGCCGGCCGCGATCGCCGGGATCAGGGAGGGCAGGATCACCCGGCGGAAGGTCATCAGCCGACCGGCGCCGAGCGAGGCGGCGGCTTCCTCCACGTCGCGCTCCAGGGACTCCAGCACGGGCTGAACGGTGCGGACCACGAAGGGCAGCGTCACGAAGGCGAGTGCGAGGAACACCGCGATGCGGGTGTTCGCCACGTTGACGCCCAGCGGCGACGACGGCCCGTAGAGGGACAGCAGCACCAGGCCGGCGACGATCGTGGGCAGTGCGAACGGCACGTCGATGACGACGTCGACCAGGGACTTGCCCCAGAACCGGTCCCGCACGAGGACCCACGCCAGCGCCGTGCCCATCACGATGTTGAGCGCAGTGACCCCGAGCGACTCCAGCACCGTCAGCCGCAGCGCGGCCAGGGTCTGCGGCTGCGTGATGACGTCCCAGAATCCGGCGAGCCCGAGGTCGGCTGCCGAGATCAGCACCGCGGCCAGCGGGATCAGCACCAGCAGGCTGAACCAGATCATCGTGGCGCCGAGCGCGATCCCCGCACCCGGCGTCAGGGAGCGACGGCTCCGGGAGCGACGCCTGCGCGTCGCTCCCGGAGCCGTGGCAATGCCGATTGAGGCCATCAGGACTTGCCGGAGGCCGCGATCGCCTTGGTGACGATGCCGTTGTCCTCGTCGAAGTACTTGGTGTTGGCCTCGGCCCAGCCACCGAAGTCCTTGTCGATCGTCAGCAGCGTCTTCGGCGTCGGGAATGCGTCTGCCGGGTCGTTGGCGCCCTTGACGTCGACCTTGATGCTGTCGTCGAGGGGACGGAAGCCCTGCTTGGCGTAGTCGGTCTGGCCGTCCTTGCTCAGCTGGAAGTCGAGGAACGCCTTGGCGGCCTTGCTCGAGTCCTCGGTGACCGCGGCCGGGTTCTGGATGAGCAGGGTCTGGTCGGGGACGAAGTAGTCGAAGTCGGCGCCCGCCGCACGAGCCTGGATGGCCTCGTTCTCGTAGGAGAGCAGGACGTCGCCGGTGCCGCCCTCGAACGCGGTGGTCGCGTCCTTGCCGCTGCCCGGGAAGGCCGCGACGTTGGCGAGGAACTTCTTCAGGTAGGCCTGCGCGTCGGCCTCACTGCCGCCGTTCGCGAGGACGTGGCCGTACGCCGCCAGGATGTTCCACTTCGCCGAGCCGGACGAACCCGGGTTGGGCGTGACGATCTTGACGCCGGGCTTGACCAGGTCGTCCCAGCCCTTGATGCCCTTCGGGTTGCCCTTGCGGGTCACGATCGCCACCACGGACTGCGTGGCGATGCCCTTGTTGTCGCCGTCCTTCCAGGAGTCCGCGACCAGCTTCTCGTCGGTGAGCTTGGTCATGTCGGGCTCGAGGGAGAGGTGCACCTCGTCGGCCTTGAGCCCGGCGATGACGGCGCGCGCCTGGTCGCCGGAGGCGCCGTACGACTCCTTGAAGTCGACGTCCTTGCCGGCGTCGGTCTTCTTGAAGTCCGCGATCAGCTGCTTGTTGGCGGTCTTCAGGATGGAGAAGCCGACGATGCTGACCGTCTGCTTGTCGCCGCTGTCCCCACTGCCGCTGGCGGGGTCGGAGCAGGCGGACGTGACGAGCAGGAGGGAAGCGGAGAGCGCAGCGGCGCCGAGCCATCGCGAGGGATGCATGGTGGTCACGGGTTGGGCCTTTCGAAGGGGAGGACTGCACGGCAAAGCGTAGGGATTAGTGGAGTAACTTACTACATTTTAGTAATCTGCCCATCTTTTGAGAGAGTGAGTCGACTCACCTGTCCAGACCACCTCGTGAACCGTCCCAGCGGCAGAGACGGGGGCAGGGTCGTGGTGCGGCGGACTATCGTGGACCCTTGGTGGCCGGAGCCCGTCGCAGACGGGCCGGCGCCCGGAGGGCGCAGGTGGAACCTGTTCTAGTTTCGGGCGTAGGGTGCTTCATACCTCAGGTATGTGAGTGCTCTCGGGAACCGGCTCGATGTCGAAGAGAGAAGGACAGGCAAGGTGACCAAGCAGGTCAAGCAGCTCGACCGCGTGATCATCCGCTTCGCCGGCGACTCCGGGGACGGCATGCAGCTCACGGGCGACCGGTTCACCCAGGAGTCTGCGGCCTTCGGGAACGACCTGATGACGTTGCCGAACTTCCCCGCCGAGATCCGGGCTCCGCAGGGCACCCTGCCGGGGGTCTCGTCGTTCCAGGTGCACTTCGCCGACCACGACATCCTGACCGCGGGCGACTCCCCTGACGTGCTGGTGGCGATGAACCCGGCCGCGTTGAAGGCCAACCTGCCGGACATGAAGCCGGGCACGTCGTTGATCGTGGACTCCCACGACTTCACCGGCCGCAACCTGACCAAGGCCGGCTATGCCGGCAACCCGCTCGAGGACGACTCCCTGGCCGACTTCGCGCTGACGGTGGTGGACCTGACCGGGATGACCGTCGAGGCGGTCAAGGAGTTCGGGCTCTCCCGCAAGGACGCCTCCCGGGCGAAGAACATGTTCGCGCTGGGCATGCTCTCCTGGATGTACGGCCGCCCGACCGAGACCACGGTGGCGTTCCTGGAGAAGCGGTTCGCGAAGGCGCCGGACATCCGCGACGCCAACGTGACCGCGTTCACCGCGGGCTGGAACTTCGGGGAGACCACCGAGGCGTTCGCGGTGCAGTACGAGATCAAGCCGGCTCCCATGTCGGCCGGCGTCTACCGCAACATCACCGGCAACCTGGCGCTGGCCTACGGCATGGTCGCGGGCAGCGTGCAGTCCGGGCTGCCGATCCTGCTCGGCACCTACCCGATCACCCCGGCGTCGGACATCCTGCACGAGCTGAGCAAGCACAAGCGCTTCGGGATCACCACGTTCCAGGCCGAGGACGAGATCGCGGGCATCGGCGCCGCGTTGGGTGCCTCCTTCGCCGGGTCGCTCGGGGTGACCAGTACGTCGGGTCCGGGCATCGCGTTGAAGTCCGAGACGATCGGTCTGGCGGTGATGACCGAGCTGCCCCTGGTGGTCATCGACGTGCAGCGCGGTGGCCCCTCGACCGGGCTGCCCACCAAGACCGAGCAGGCCGACCTGCTGCAGGCGATGTTCGGCCGCAACGGCGAGGCCCCGGTGCCGATCGTGGCGCCGCAGTCCCCGGGCGACTGCTTCGACGCGGCCGTGGAGGCAGTGCGGATCGCGGTCACCTACCGCACCCCGGTGATGCTGCTCTCCGACGGCTACCTCGCCAACGGCTCCGAGCCCTGGCGGATCCCCGACCTGGAGGACCTGCCGACCATCGAGCCGGGCTTCGCGACTGAGCACAACCACACCGCCGTGGACAAGAACGGTGAGGAGTCGAGCGACTTCTGGCCCTACCTGCGCGACGAGGAGACCCTCGCCCGCCCCTGGGCGATCCCCGGCACCCCCGGTCTGGAGCACCGCATCGGTGGCCTGGAGAAGGGCGACGGGCACGGCAACATCTCCTACGACCCGGGCAACCACGACTACATGGTCCGGATCCGCCAGGCCAAGGTCGACCGGATCGCCGAGTCGCTGCCGCCGTTGAAGGTCGACGACCCCTCCGGTCCGGACGGTCAAGGACGGGCGAAGGTCCTCGTGCTGGGCTGGGGCTCGACGTACGGCCCGATCGGCGCCGCGTGCCGCCGGGTCCGCAAGGCCGGCCACGACGTCGCCCAGGTGCACCTGCGTCACCTGAACCCGTTCCCCAACGACCTCGGCGAGATCCTCAAGGGCTACGACGCGGTGATGATCCCCGAGATGAACCTCGGGCAGCTCTCGCTGCTGATCCGGGCCAAGTACCTCGTCGACGTCGTCGGCTACAACCACGTCCGCGGGCTGCCGCTGAAGGCGGCCGAGCTCGCGGAGGCGATCACCGACCTGATCGAGACCACCACCGGCGAGGCGCGTGCGACTGACGCCGGCGACGCCGAGACGAAGGAGTCCGTCAAGTGACCACCACCGAGCCGCTCCCCTTCCCCGGTCTCGCGGGTGTCCCCGCGGCCGAGGAGAAGCAGACGGGCAAGGACTTCACCTCCGACCAGGAGGTGCGCTGGTGCCCGGGCTGCGGCGACTACGCCGTGCTCAAGGCCGTGCAGTCGTTCCTGCCCGATCTCGGCCTGCGCCGCGAGAACATCGTCTTCGTCTCCGGCATCGGCTGCTCCTCGCGTTTCCCCTACTACCTCGACACCTACGGGATGCACTCCATCCACGGCCGCGCGCCGGCGATCGCCACCGGCATCGCCACCGCGCGCGAGGACCTCTCGGTCTGGGTGGTCACCGGCGACGGCGACGCCCTCTCCATCGGCGGCAACCACCTGATCCACGCCATGCGCCGCAACGTGAACCTGAAGATCCTGCTGTTCAACAACCGGATCTACGGGCTCACCAAGGGCCAGTACTCCCCCACCTCCGAGCCCGGCAAGGTCACCAAGTCGACGCCGGCCGGTTCGGTCGACCACCCGTTCAACCCGGTCTCGCTGGCGCTGGGGGCGGAGTCGACCTTCGTGGCGCGCACCATCGACTCGGACCGCAAGCACCTGACGTCGGTGCTCTCCGCAGCAGCCGCCCACCGCGGCACCGCGCTGGTCGAGATCTACCAGAACTGCCCGATCTTCAACGACGGGGCGTTCGACGCGATCAAGAATCCAGACACCAAGGCGGACGCGATCATCCCGCTCGACCAGGGCGAGCCGATCCGGTTCGGGAACCCCGATGAGAACGGCCTAGGCACCAGGGGCATCGTCCGGGCTGCCGGAGGCGGGGTCGAGGTGGTCGACGTCACCGACGCCAACGCCGCCGACCTGCTCGTCCACGACGCCCACCACGACGACCCCTCCACCGCGTTCGCGCTGTCCCGGCTCACCGACGCGGGCGTGCTGCACCAGGCGCCGATCGGCATCTTCCGCCAGGTCGAGCGGGCGACGTACGACGACCAGGCACGCCAGCAGATCGCCACCGCCTCAGCCGGCCAGGGCGACCAGCGCGAAGCGCTGGCCGGCCTGATCAGCGGCGGCGACACCTGGACGGTCGTCTGAGGGCTCCCAGCCCTGTGGCCCGCCCTGTGGTCAGCCCCGGGGGGCCTTGGCCTTCGAGACCCGGACCAGCTTCTTGTTGACGAACTCGTCCATGCCCCACGGCCCGAGCTCGCGGCCGAAGCCGGAGCGCTTCACGCCACCGAACGGCAGCCCCGGCATGGTCGTCCCGTGCTCGTTGACGAACGCCATCCCGACCTCGAGCCGGTCGGCGGTCGCCCGGGCGAGCTCCTCGTCGGAGCTCCACACCGAGCCGCTGAGCCCGAACGAGGAGGAGTTGGTGAGCTCAACCGCCTCGTCGGCCGAGCCGACCTTGTAGACCACACCGACCGGGCCGAACAGCTCCTCGCGGTAGGCGTCCATGTCGGGCGTGACGTCGGCGAGCAGCGTGGGCTCGAAGAACGCCCCGGCGCCGTCGACCTTCTTGCCGCCGGTGAGCACGGTGGCCCCCTGCTCGACCGCCTTGTCGACCTGGTCGGCCAGGGTGTCGGCAGCGGACTGCGAGGACAGCGGACCGAGCGCGGTCTTCGCGTCCATCGGGTCGCCGGGTGCCATCTGCGCGAACGAGGCGGTCAGCTTCTCGACGAACTCGTCGTAGAGCGGCTCGGTGACGACGAAGCGCTTCGCGGCGTTGCAGGCCTGGCCGGTGTTGGACATCCGGCCGCGGGTGGCGGACTTCACCGTCGCGTCGAGGTCCTGCGAGTCGAGCACGATGAAGGCGTCGGAGCCGCCGAGCTCGAGCACGACCTTCTTCAGGTTGCGGCCGGCGACCTCGGCGACGGCGGCGCCTGCACGCTCGCTGCCGGTCAGGGAGACACCCTGGACCCGCGGGTCGGCGATCATGTCGGCGATCTGGTCGTTGGTGGCGAAGATGTTGATGTAGGCGTCCTTCACCAGCCCGGCGGCGTTGAAGATCTCCTCCATCAGCAGCGCCGACTGGGGGCAGCTCGGCGCGTGCTTGAGCAGGATCGTGTTGCCGAGCATCAGGTTCGGCGCCGCGAAGCGGGCCACCTGGTAGTAGGGGAAGTTCCACGGCATCACGCCGATCAACGAGCCGACCGGAAGCGTGCGGACGACGGTCTCGTCGGCGCCTGGAGCATCGAGCTTCTCGTCCTCGAGCAGGCCGGGTCCGTGGTCGGCGTACCACTGGTAGATGGCGCCGGAGAGCTGGACCTCACCGACAGCCTGACGAACGGGCTTGCCCATCTCGAGCGCGATCAGCTGGGCGAGCTCGTCCTGGCGCTCGCCGTAGGCGGCGGCCACCCTGCTGAGCACCTCCGAACGCTCGGCGGGCGAGACCGCCCGCCAGGTGCTGAAGGCGGCGTGGGAACGGGCGAGGGCGTCCTCGACTCCCTGGCCGTCCAGGGTGGGGAACTCCTCGAGGGTCTCCCCGGTGGCGGGGTTGACGGTTGCGTAGATAGCCATCTCACCTGTCTACCCGGTCGACCCCGCGACGACCAACCGGTGGCCCGGCACCCGCGACATCGTCAGGAGCGTCTGGCAAGTACGGTGATGACATGAGCGAACAGCGTCGGGGCTTCCTGCTCGGCGCCGCGGCGTACGTCATGTGGGGGCTGTTCCCGCTCTACTGGAAGCTCCTCGAGCCCGCCGGCGCGGTCGAGATCCTGGCGCACCGGATCGTGTGGTCGCTGGTGGTGATGACCGGGCTCACCTTGCTGCTGCGTCGTACGACCCAGCTGCGCGGGATCCTGCACGACCGGCGGGTCCTGGTGCTGCTGTGCGTGGCGTCCGTGGTGATCGGGATGAACTGGGGCGGCTTCATCTACGGGGTCAACCACGACCGCGTCGTCGAGGTCTCGCTCGGCTACTTCATCAATCCCCTGGTCACCGTGCTGCTCGGCGTGATCGTCCTGGGCGAGCGGTTGCGCCCGACCCAGTGGGTTGCGATCGGGATCGCGGCGTTGGCCGTGGTGATCCTGACGATCGACTACGGCCACCCGCCGTGGGTGGCGTTCCTGCTCGCCGGGACCTTCGGCACCTACGGCCTGGCCAAGAAGAAGGCCGGCGTCGAGGCCGTGGAGAGCCTCACCTTCGAGACGCTCGTGCTCACCCCGGTCGCGCTCGGCTACCTGGTCTGGCTGTGGAGCCAGAGCGACTCCACCTTCGGCTCGGAAGGCGTGACGCACTCGCTGCTCCTGGCCAGCACCGGCCTGGTCACTGCCGTCCCGCTGATCTGCTTCGGCGCCGCCGCGATCCGGATCCCGATGACCACGATCGGCCTGCTGCAGTACCTCGCCCCGACCATCCAGTTCGCCCTCGGCCTGCTCGTCTTCCACGAGGCGATGACCACCGTCAAGTGGGTCGGCTTCGCCCTCGTCTGGCTGGCCCTCGCCATCTTCACCGGCGAGGCGCTCCGCCACCGCCGGCGTACGCAGCTGGCGATGGCGGCGGAGGCGAGCGCGATCTGAGGGCGTCGGTTTCACTAGGTACCTAGTGAAACCAGCACTTCCCTCGCGTTGCAACGTGTGGGAAGTGTCGGGACTTCTAGGGCAGTACGCCGCACGAGCCCCCCTCCCGAGCGGACGACCAGCTCGTGTTCACAGCAGGTCAGCCATCGTGATGATCCACAGATTTTCTGACGGATCTGGCACCGCGCCGCGGGGATGAAGAGGGTCATCGCCATGGACGAACTCTTCACTCTGCACCCCAACGGCCTCTTCCTCCGTGGCGAGGCCATGGAGCACGGGTACAACGACCGTGTCCTGGCCGACGCTCGGCACAGCGGCGTGATCGCGCGGGTCAGGCACGGCGCCTACGCTCCCCACGACACCTGGACGAACGGCGACGACATCCGACGCCATCGGCTCCGGTCACAGGCGGTGCTCCTCACTCACGGGCATCGCGTCGCACTCAGTCACACATCAGGCGCCGTCGAGCACGGGCTCCGCCTGTGGCGACCGAACCTCGACAAGGTGCACGTGACCAGGCTCGACCGTGGGTCTGGCCGGCAGCACTCGGACGTCGTCTACCACGAGGACACCTGGACGGCCGAGGACATCCACGCCAAGGACGAGCTACTCGTGATGGGGCCGGAGACCTGCGCGCTGGGAGCGGCCTCGCTGACCACCGTGGAAGGTGGCGTCCCAATCCTGGACTCGTTGCTCGACCTCGATCTCGGGAGCGAGGAGTCCCTCGTCGCGGCGTACAAGAAGCGGTCACACTGGCCGCACTCCCAGCGGCTGCAGCTGACTGTTCGGTTCGCTCGGCCGGGCGCCCAGTCCATCGGTGAGAGCCTTGCGCGCAATGTGATGCGCGTGCAGCACCTGCCGGAGCCACAGCTCCAGTTCAAGGTGTACGACGAGCACGGCGTCCTGGTCGGCATCACCGACTTCGCCTGGCCTGAGCTGCGGCTTCTGGGCGAGTTCGACGGCAAGATCAAGTACGGGCGGCTTCTCAAGGACGGCGAGGAGCCGGGCGACGCGGTGTTCCGAGAGAAGAACCGAGAGGACCTGCTTCGCGAGATCACCGGTTTCATGATGATCAGATACATCTGGGCCAACCTGTTCGACCCGCGAACGATGGCTGCCCGGACGCGCCGCGCCATGCAGATGGCGACCGCGGCCTGACCTCGCGGACGGCGCTCCCCTCCCGAAACTGACACTTCCCCCGCGTTGCAACGGTGGGGAAGTGACGGTTTCACTAGGGACCTAGTGAAACCGTCACCGTCACCGTCACGCAGGCGAAAGCCAGGCCCACCCGGGCAGGTTGCGGAGTACGCCGAAGCAGAGGACCCCGGCGAGGACCAGCCAGATCGTCCAGGCCGGGAGGGAGGTCGAGCGGGGGGCGGGGCGGCCGGAGCGGCGGAGCAGCCAGGTGACGAACGCGAGCACGAGGTAGGGGACGGCCAGCACGGTCAGGGGGTTGCGGGCCAGTGCGCCGGTGAGGTCACCGTGCAGCAGGTCGTGCGTCGCGCGCAGCGCGCCGCAACCCGGGCAGTAGAGGCCGGTCGTCGCGAGGAAGGGGCAGGTCGGGTAGTGGCCGGTCTCGTTCGGGTCCACCGCGAACAGGGTCGCCCCCGCCACGATCGCTGCCGTCGTGGCGCCCACCACCGGCAGCGCCTCGCGCCACCGGGGGGTCCCGGTGGGCGCGAGGCGTGCGGAGAGTGACATCGAGCTGAGTCAGTAGCCCGACGAGGAGCCGCTCGACGAGAGCGCCCCCACGGCGAACAGGATGACGTAGAGCACTGCCAGGACGAGGCCGATGATGGTCGCCCAGAGCGCGAACGAGCGCGCCTTCCGCGAGGAGTCCTGGGCACCCGCGTAGTCGCCGGCGGTGTACTTGCTGTTGACCTGGGCCGCGAACACGATCGAGGCGATGCCCAGCGGCAGGCAGCAGAACAGGGTGCTCAGGATCGCCCAGACCAGGTGGTTCGGTGGTGGCGAGCCGGGAGGGCCGCCGTAGTAGCCGCCCGGAGGAGGTGGCGCGGAGCCGTACCCGCCTCCTGGCGGGGGTCCGTATCCCCCGCCCGGCGGTGGAGTGCCTTGGGACATCGCCATCGTTCCCTTCACTGTGCAGGCATCCGAATGTGCCCGCTGGTGAGCGAGACCCTACCGACTCCGCCCGGTCCTGACCGGCGGAAGCTCAGCTCGAGCGGATGGCCACTGCGTCGGCGAAGGACTCCAGGGCGGTGCGCGCGGGACCCTCCGGGAGGACCTTGAGCACGGCCTTCGCCTCACCGGCGAGGTTCACCACGTAGGCCCGGGCCTCAGCCATGGCGGGGTGCGCCCGCAGCAGGGCGAGCGTCTCGGCGTGCAGGGTGTCGTCGGACAGGTCGGCGTCCAGGAGCTCCAGCAGCCGCGCGTCGCCCGGTTCGACGGAGCGACGGGCGATCAGCACCGGAAGGGTGGGCACGCCTTCACGGAGGTCGGTTCCGGGCGTCTTGCCCGAGACGTCGGTCTCGGAGTCGATGTCGAGGATGTCGTCGGAGAGCTGGAAGGCCACGCCGACCTTCTCGCCGTACTCGGTCAGCGCCTCCTCCACGTCACGCGGCGCCCCGGAGAAGCGAGCGCCGTACCGCGCCGACGTCGCGATCAGCGAGCCGGTCTTCCCGGCGACCACGCGCAGGTAGTGCTCCAGCGGGTCCTCGTCGCCGGTGGGGCCGAGCGTCTCCAGGATCTGGCCCTCGACGAGCCGGGTGAACGTCTGCGCCTGGATGAGCACGGCGTCCGCGCCGAGGGCGGCGGTCAGCTCGGAGGACTTGGAGAACAGGAAGTCGCCGGTGAGGATCGCGACGTGGTTGTCCCAGCGGGCGTTGGCCGACTCGGCACCGCGGCGCAGGTCGGCCTCGTCCATCACGTCGTCGTGGTAGAGCGAGGCCAGGTGGGTCAGCTCGACGACGCACGCCGAGGTGAGCACCCCGTCCGCCGACGGGTCACCCGTCTCCGCCGCCAGCAGCACCAGCAGGGGCCGGAAGCGCTTGCCGCCGGCGTTCATCAGGTGCCGGGCCGCCTCGGTCACGAAGCCGGCCTCGCTCTGGACGTGGCCCTCGAGCGCGACCTCGACGTCGTCCATCCGGGCACGCAGCCGAGACTCAAGGTCGGGATCGACGATGGGCAGGGCCAGGCTGGTGGTCACCTGATGAATACTCCCACGCGCCCGAGCAGGTCGATCAGGGCGCCCGGGACGATGCCCAGCAGCAGGGTCGCGGCCACCCCGACGGCGATCACCGAGCCCGTGAGGATGCTCGGGTTGGTCACGCTCGGTCCCTCGCCGACGGGCTCGGCGAAGAACATCAGCACGATCACCCGCACGTAGAAGTACGCCGCCACGGCCGACATCAGCACCGCCACGATCACGACCGGCCAGGCGCCGGCGTCCAGCGCCGCCGCGAAGACCGCCCACTTGCCGGTGAAGCCACTGGTCAGCGGGATGCCCGCCATGGCGAGCAGCAGGAAGGCGAACAGGCCCGCCACGAGGGGCGACTCCTTGCCCAGGCCCTGCCAGCGCGCGAGGTTGGTCGCCTCGCCGCCACCGTCGCGCACCACCGTCACGAGCGCGAACGCCGCGAGGGTCGTGAAGCCGTAGGTGGTCAGGTAGAACAGCACCGCCGAGACCCCGGTCAGGCTCCCCGGAGTCACCTCGCTGAGCGAGCGGATCCCGAGGAAGCCGGTCAGGATGAACCCGGCGTGCGCGATCGAGGAGTACGCCAGCATCCGCTTGATGTCGGTCTGGGTGAGCGCGATGACCGAGCCGACCACCATCGTCAGGATCGCCACGGCCCAGAACATCGGCAGCCAGGAGGTGCGGTCGCTCCCGAAGGCGACGTAGAACAGCCGCAGCAGCGCACCGAAGGCCGCGACCTTGGTGGCCGCCGCCATGAAGGCGGTGACGGGGGTGGGGGCACCCTGGTAGACGTCCGGGGTCCAGGAGTGGAACGGCGCCGCGCCCACCTTGAACAGCAGCCCCACCGAGATCAGGGCGATCCCGCCGAGGAGGTAGACGTCGCTCCCGGTGCCCGCAGCGACGGCCTCGGCGATCTCCGCGAAGCCCATCGACCCGGCGTACCCGTAGACGAGCGCGATGCCGTAGATGAAGAACGCCGAGCTGAAGGCTCCGAGCAGGAAGTACTTCATCGCCGCTTCCTGGCTGAGCAGGCGACGGCGACGAGCCAGCCCGCAGAGCAGGTAGAGCGGCAGCGAGAGCACCTCGAGCGCGACGAACATGGTCAGCAGGTCGTTGGCGGCCGGGAACATCAGCATGCCGGCGACCGCGAACATCAGGAGCGGGAAGACCTCGGTGTGCTCGAGCCCCTTGGTCGAGGCTTCGCGCTCACCCTCGCTGCCGGGAAGCGCTGCGGCCTGCCCGGCGAAGGCGGTGACGCCGCCCTCGAGGTGCCGCTCGGCGAAGAGCAGCACGCTCAGCAGGGCGAGCACCAGGACGAGCATCCAGCAGAAGAGCGCCGGTCCGTCGACCGCGAGCGCGCCCATCGCGGCGACCTCGCCCCGCTTGGGGCTCCCGGCCCCCGGGTTGAGCCGGTCGAAGACGATCAAGGCGGTCACGAACGCCGCGACCAGGCCGACCACGGCGAGGACCACCTGTACGACGTAGCGGTGCCCGCGCGGCAGGAACGCCTCGACCAGCACGCCGAGCACGGCGGCGCCGAGCACGATCAGGATCGGCGAGAGGGTGAAGTACTCGATGGTCGGAGTCTCGAAGCCGTTCATTCGTGGGCCTCCCCCTCGGTCACAGACGGAGCCGGGTCTGTCTTGCCCACCTCCGACATCGTGTGCTTGACGGCCGGGTTGATCACGTCGAGGAGCGGCTTCGGGAAGAAGCCCAGCACGACGATGAGCAGCAGCAGCGGCGCCAGCGAGCTGATCTCGCGCACGTTCAGGTCACGCATCCCGACCACGCCCTCGCGGACCGGGCCGGTCATCGTGCGCTGGTACATCCACAGGATGTAGATCGCTGCGAGCACGATCCCGGGCACCGCGAACACGGCTGCCCACGGCGAGTGCACGAACGCACCGACCATCACGAGCAGCTCGGAGACGAACGGCGAGAGACCCGGCAACGACAGCGACGACAGGCCAGCCACCAGGAACAGCCCGGCGAGCACCGGCGCGACCTTCTCGACGCCGCCGTAGTCGCTGATCATGCCCGAGCCCCGGCGACTGATCAGGAAGCCGGTCACCAGGAACAGCGCAGCCGTGGAGAGGCCGTGGTTGAACATGTAGAGGTTCGCGCCCGAGAGGCCCTGGCTGTTCATCACGAAGACGCCCAGGACGATGAAGCCGAAGTGCGAGATCGACGTGTAGGCGATCAGGCGCGGGATGTTGTTCGACCCGATCGCCATGAACGCGCCGTACAGGATGCTGATGATCGCCAGCGTGACCACGACCGGCGTCGCCCAGCGCGAGGCCTCCGGGAACAGCTCGAGGCAGAACCGGATCATCCCGAAGGTGCCGACCTTGTCGAGCACGCTGACCAGCAGCACCGAGGTGCCGGGGGTGGCGTTCTCGGCGGTGTCCGGCAGCCAGGTGTGCACCGGGAACATCGGCGCCTTGATCGCGAACGCGATGAAGAACCCGATGAACATCCAGCGCCCGGCGACGGTCCCGAAATCCATCTGCGAGAGCTCGGAGAGCAGGTACGTCGGGCCGCCCTTCGTGCTCGCCGACTCGACGTAGAGGCCGATCACGGCGGCCAGCATCACCAGGCCACCGGCGAGCGAGTAGAGCAGGAACTTCACGGCGGCGCGCACGCGGTCGGGACCGCCGTACCCCGCCACCAGGAAGTAGACCGGGATCAGGGTCGCCTCGAAGAAGACGTAGAACAAGAACACGTCGGTGGCGGCGAAGACGCCGATCGAGAGGCCCTCGAGCGCCAGGATCCAGGCGAAGAAGCCCTTGGCCCCCCAACGACCGGTCTCGCCGTCGTTCCAGGAGGCGAGCATCACCACGGGCGTGAGGATGACGGTGAGCAGGATCAGGGCGAGGCCGATGCCGTCCACGCCGAGGGCGTAGTGGGCACCGAACAGCTTGATCCAGTCGAGGTCCTCGCTCAGCTGGTACCCCTGGCCGGGGCTGTAGTCGAGGGCGATGGCGATGCCGAGCAGCAGCGTCAGCACCGAGAAGGCGATGCCGACCTGCTTGGCCAGCGGCGAGTCCGGGCGTGACGGCATGAAGGTGAGCACGACAGCGCCGATGATCGGCAGCAGCCACAGGACGCTCAGCACGGGGAAGTCGCTCATGTCAGGTTCACCACCACGAGGGCCAGGAGGACCAGGGCGGCTCCGGCGAGCACGGACAGGGCATAGGAGCGGACGAACCCGTTCTGCGCGAGGCGCATCCGTCCGGACAGGCCACGGATCGCCGAGGCGAAGCCGACCGAGCCGCCGTCGACGACGGTGTCGTCGAAGGTGGCCAGCCCGGCGTTGAACCGTTTGCCCGGGCCGACGATGACGGTGTCGTTGAAGGCGTCACCGTAGAGCTCGTTGCGCCCCGCGGTGGTGAACACCGAGACCTTGGCGGGGGCGGTGCGCGGAACGTCGCGGCGGCCGAAGATCATCCAGGCGATCGCCACGCCGACGGCGACGACGACGAGAGCGATCAGGCTGATCACCTCCGCCGGGAGCGGCGGCTCCTCGTGCGGGGCGACACCGGTCACCGGCGAGAGGAAGTCGACGATCCAGTCGTTCAGCAGCAGCAGCCCGCCGACGAGCGACAGCGCGCCGAGCACCATCAACGGGATCGTCATCACCTTGGGTGACTCGTGCGGGTGGACGTCCTTCTCCCAACGGTCCTTGCCGAAGAACGTCATCAGCATCAACCGGGTCATGTAGAAGCCGGTGACCCCGGCACCAGCCAGCGCGCAGAGGCCGAGCCAGATGTTCTGCGTCAGCGCGACCTCGATGATCTTGTCCTTGGACCAGAACCCGTCGAACGGGGGAACACCGATGATCGCGAGGTACCCCATCGTGAAGGTCACGAACGTCACTGGCATCAGCTTGCGAAGGGCTCCGTAGTGGCGCATGTTGACGTCGTCCTCGGTGCCGTGCATCACCGAGCCGGCTCCGAGGAACATGTTGGCCTTGAAGAAGCCGTGCATGAGCAGGTGGAAGATCGCGAACGCGTAACCGGCCACGCCCATCCCGGCCGCCAGGACCATGTAGCCGATCTGGCTCATGGTCGAGCCAGCCAGGACCTTCTTGATGTCGTCCTTGGCGCACCCGATCCAGGCGCCCATCAGCAGCGTGATCGTGCCGATCAGGGCGACGGCGAGGCGAGCGTCGGCGGTGTAGCCGAAGATGAACTGCGAGCGCACGATCAGGTAGACACCCGCGGTGACCATGGTGGCCGCGTGGATCAGGGCCGACACCGGGGTGGGGCCCTCCATCGCGTCGAGCAGCCAGGTCTGCAGCGGGAACTGCGCCGACTTGCCGCACGCGGCGAGGAGCAGCAGCAGGCCGATCACGGTCATCACACCCTGCGAGGCTCCGCTGGTCAGCGTGGAGACCTTGGCGAAGGAGGTGCTTCCGAAGGTGACGAAGATCAGGCCGACGCCGAGCGAGAGCCCGATGTCACCGACCCGGTTGATCACGAAGGCCTTCTTGGCGGCAGCGGCCGCGCTCGGCTTGTACTGCCAGAAGCCGATCAGCAGGTACGACGCCAGGCCGACGCCCTCCCAGCCGAGGAAGACACCGACGTAGTCGGAGGCGAGCACCAGCACCAGCATCGCCGCGACGAAGAGGTTGAGGTAGCCGAAGAACCTGCGCCGGCGCTCGTCGTGCTCCATGTAGCCGATCGAGTAGATGAAGATCAGCGAGCCGACTCCGGTGATCAGCAGCAGGAACAGTGCCGAGAGCGGGTCGTAGAGCAGACCCATCTCGACCTTCCAGTCCCCTGAGCTGAACCACGTCCAGAGGGTCAGTCCGACCTGTCGGTTGTCGTCGGCGCGCCCGAGGAGCGAGAAGAACAGCACCAGCGCGCAGACGAACGACCCGAGGGCCGTCGCCGTGCCGAGCAGGTGCCCGAACCGGTCGGTGCGCCGGCCTCCGAGCAGGAGGATGACTGCGCCGAGCGCCGGGAGCGCTATGACGAGCACGAGTGGCAGCGCCAGCGAGCCGGCCGAGGTGGGGTCGACGGTCGGGATCGAGCCGTGACCTTCCTCGGACAGGACGCTGATGGCAGAGGTGAGCACAGGGACCCCTTAGTACTTCAGCAGACTGGCGTCGTCGACCGAGGCCGAGCGACGCGTGCGGAAGATGGTCATGATGATCGCGAGCCCGACCACGACCTCGGCGGCGGCGACGACCATCACGAAGAAGGCCGCGATCTGCCCGTCGAGGTTGCCGTTGGCCCGGGCGAAGGTGACCAGCGCGAGGTTGCTGGCGTTGAGCATCAGCTCCACGCACATGAACACCACGATCGCGTTGCGGCGCGTGAGCACGCCGACCGCGCCGATGGAGAACAGGATCGCGGAGAGGACGACGAAGGGCGTGGGACTCATCGACCAGCCCTCCCGGTGTCGTCGCGGGGCGGCACCGTCTGGTCGCCGCCACCGACCTGCTCGACCTCGCTGGCACTGCCCGGGGAGCGCTGCACCGAGCCGCGCGCGGCGAGCACCCGGGAGATCGACGTCTCCGCCACGGTGCCGTCGGGCAGCAGCGCGGGGGTGTCCACGGCGTTGTGCCGCGCGAAGACGCCCGGGGAGGGCAGCGGGCCGGGGTGCTTTCCGTGGTCGGCGTAGTCCTGCATCCGCTGGGCGGCCAGGTCGGCCTGCCCGACCTTGGGCGTGAGCCGCTCGCGGTGGGCCAGGACCATCGCCCCGAGGGCGGCCGTGATCAGCAGCGCGGAGGTGACCTCGAAGGCGAAGACGTAGCGGGTGAACAGCACCTGCGCGATCGCCGGCACGTTGCCCTCGGCGTTGGCCTCGCCCAGCCCGACCACGACCCCCACGGAGACCTGCGCGAGGCCGATCACCAGGGTCAGCCCGAAGACGAGACCGACCAGGGTCGCGAACAGGCGCTGTCCGCGGATCGTCTCGACGACCGAGTCGGAGGAGTCGACACCGACCAGCATCAGCACGAACAGGAAGAGCATCAAGATCGCGCCCGTGTAGACGATGATCTGCACGGCGAAGAGGAACGGCGCGTCCTGCACGGCGTACAGGACCGCGAGGCTGATCATCACGACCGCCAGCAGCAGGGCGCAGTGCACGGCCTTGCGGGCGAAGAGCAGGCCCAGGGCGCAGATCACCATGACCGGCGCGAGGATCCAGAAGGCGATCATGCGGTGCCTCCGCTCGGCTCCTGCTCACCCTGACCCTGAGGACGCAGCGTGCCGCGGTAGTAGTCCCCCTCGTCCTCACCCAGGCGCATCGGGTGGGGCGGCTGCTCCATGCCGGGAAGAAGCGGCGCGAGCAGGTCGGACTTCTCGTAGATCAGGTCCGCCCGGTTGTTGTCGGCCAGCTCGTACTCGTTGGTCATCGTCAGCGCGCGCGTCGGGCAGGCCTCGATGCACAGGCCGCACAGGATGCACCGCAGGTAGTTGATCTGGTAGACGCGGCCGTAGCGCTCACCGGGACTGAACCGCTCGTCGTCGGTGTTGGACGCGCCCTCGACGTAGATCGCGTCCGCCGGGCAGGCCCAGGCGCACAGCTCGCAGCCGACGCACTTCTCCAGACCGTCGGGCCAGCGGTTGAGCTGGTGACGGCCGTGGAACCGGGGGGCGGTCGGCTGCTTGTCCTCGGGGTACTGCTCGGTGACCACCTTGCGGAACATGGTCCGGAACGTCACCCCGAAACCAGCGACCGGGTCCCAGAGCTGTTCCTTCAGGCTCGCCATCAGCGATCCTCCCTCGAAGCGGTGTCCACCGGCATGGGTGGCACGGGGTAGCCCCCCGCGAAGGCGTCGAACGGCTCGGGCTCAGGCTCCTCGACGGGCTTGGCCTTCTCCTCGACGAACAGCAGGACCAGGAGCAGCACGGCGAGGACGATGGCCGCGATGATCAGCCACTTCCGGTCGAAGCCACCCTCGAGGTCGACGACGCGGATCGCCGCGACCGCCACGATCCAGACGATCGAGGCCGGGATCAGCCACTTCCACCCGAACCTCATGAACTGGTCGTAACGCAACCGCGGCAGCGAGCCACGCAGCCAGATGAAGATGAAGATGAAGAAGAGCACCTTGCCCATGAACCAGAAGAACGGCCAGTAGCCCTCGTTGGCGCCGTCCCAGATCGAGATCGGCCAGGGTGCGCGCCAGCCGCCCAGGAACAGGGTGGTGGCGAGGGCCGAGACCGTGGCCATGTTGATGTACTCGGCCAGGAAGAACAGGGCGAACTTCAGCGAGGAGTACTCCGTGTGGAACCCGCCGACCAGCTCGCCCTCGGCCTCCGGGAGGTCGAACGGCGCCCGGTTGGTCTCGCCGACCATGGCGATCACGTAGATCACGAACGACGGGATCAGCGTGAAGGCGAACCACACGTCCTTCTGGGCGTCCACGATCTCGGAGGTCGACATCGAGCCGGCGTGCAGGAAGACCGCGACCAGGGCCAGGCCCATCGCGACCTCGTAGGAGATCATCTGGGCGCTCGAGCGCAGCCCGCCCAGCAGGGAGTACGTCGATCCGCTGGACCAGCCGCCGAGGACGATCCCGTAGATGCCGATCGAGGCGATCGCCATCACGAAGATCACGGCGACCGGCATGTCCGTGAGCTGGAGGGGCGTCTGCAGGTCGGTGAACGGCACGTCCACGACCGGGCCGAAGGGGATCACCGAGAAGGTCACGAAGGCCGGGATCACCGCGATGACCGGAGCGATGATGAAGACCAGCTTGTCGGCCGCCTTGGGGACGATGTCCTCCTTCAGCGCGAGCTTCACGCCGTCGGCCAGGCTCTGCAGCAGACCGAAGGGACCGTTGCGGTTCGGGCCGATGCGGTGCTGCATGCGGGCCACGACACGTCGCTCCCACCAGATGTTGAACAGGGTCAGCAGGACCAGGATCACGAAGATCAGCACGGCCTTGACGATCACCAGCCACGTGGGGTCGTGACCGAAGGCGCTGAGGCCCTTCTCGGTGTCGAGCGGGACGAGGTAGGGCATCAGGCGCCTCCCACGATCGTGGTGATGGAGACATCGCTGCCGGCAGGCCCGACGAGGTGACGCACGGAGGCGCCCGGCGAGCTGGCCGGTGCCCAGACGGTTCCGTCGGCGAGGTCGGCGAGCCCGATCGGCAGGCGCACCGAGCCGAGAGGACCGCTCAGCGTGACGTCGTCGCCGACGCGGGCGCCCAGCGCCTCCAGGGTCGTGCGCCCGACGAGCAGCACCGGCTTGCGGGCGGTGCGGCGCATCGCCTCGTCACCGTCCTGCATCCGGCCGTCGTCGAGCAGCTGCTTCCAGGAGGCGAGGGTCAGGGAGCCGCTCGCGGTCGAGGAAGCCTCGTGCGCCTGTCCTGAGCCTGTCGAAGGGACCGTCTCGAAGCCACGGACCACCGGCTTCGCAGCTCGCTCGCCGTCCCACGGACCCAGCGCGCCCATCTCGTCCCAGACCTGCTCGGAGGTGCGGAAGCCGAGTCCCTGGGGAAGACCGGTGCCGAGCTCCTCGGCGATGCCGGCCAGCACCCGCAGGTCGGGCAGCGACGCCGGGTTGTGCAGGACCTTGCCGAACCGGCGGACCCGCCCTTCCCAGTTGACGAAGGTGCCCGAGCGGTCGGTCACCGGGGCGACCGGGAAGACGACGTCGGCCTCGCGGGTGACCTCGGAGGCGCGCACCTCCAGGGCCACCACGAAACCAGCGGCGGCGATCGCCTCGCGCGCCAGGATCGGGTCGGGCAGGTCTGCGGGATCGACGCCACCGACGACGAGGCCGCCGAGCGTGCCCTCCGCGGCGGCGGCGATGATCGCGTCGCCGTCACGGCCGACCACCTCGGGCAGGTGGTCCACACCCCAGGCAGCGGCCAGGTCGACCCGAGCCGCGGCGTCGGCGACCGGACGTCCACCGGGCAGCAGGTTCGGCAGGGCACCGGTCTCGACCGCGCCTCGGTCTCCGGCGCGGCGCGGGATCCAGGCGAGCCGGGCTCCCGTGGTGGCAGCGAGGGTGGCGACCGCCGACAGCGCGCCGGGGACGGCGGCCATCCGCTCGCCGACCAGGATCAGGCCACCGCTGTCGATCGCGACGGTGCCGTCGTGCGCGAGCCCCTCGATCACGGCAGGCTCGTCACCGGGACGGGCCGGGATCAGGGTGCCGGACATCTTGTGCAGGCCGCGGGAGGTGTAGGGAGCGATCGAGTAGATCGGCAGCATCCGTCCGCGGGCGGCCTTGCGCAGCCGCAGGAAGATCGTTCCGGCCTCGTCCTCGGGCTCGAGGCCGACGAGCAGCACCGACCGGGCGCTCTCGAGGTCGGCGTACGTCACGGCCTCGGTGCCGGGACCGCCGAGCACCACCTGCGAGGCCAGGAAGTCGGCCTCCTCGGCGGAGTGGGCGCGGGCCCGGAAGTCGATGTCGTTGGTGCCGAGGGCCACGCGGGCGAACTTCGCGTAGGCGTAGGAGTCCTCGGCGGTGAGCCGGCCACCGGTGAGCACGCCGACCCCGCCGGCCTCGCGGGCTGCGGCCAGCCCGCGCGCTGCGACGACGAAGGCCTCCGGCCAGCTCGCGGCACGCAGCTCCCCGCTGTCGGCGTCACGCACCATCGGGTAGGTCAGCCGGTCCTCGCTGGTCGCCGCGTGGAACGCGAAACGGTCCTTGTCGGTGATCCACTCCTCGTTGACCTCGGGGTCGTCACCGGCGAGGCGGCGCATCACCTTGCCGCGGCGGTGGTCGACGCGGATGGCCGAGCCGCACGCGTCGTGCTCGGCGATCGACGGGGTGGAGACCAGGTCGAACGGCCTCGATCGGAAGCGGTACGCCGAGGAGGTGAGCGCGCCGACCGGGCAGATCTGGATGGTGTTGCCGGAGAAGTAGCTCTCGAAGGGCTCCTTCTCGTAGATGCCGACCTGCTGCAGGGCTCCGCGCTCGATCAGCGCGATGAAGGGGTCACCGGCGATCTGCTCGGAGAAGCGGGTGCAGCGGGCGCAGAGCACGCAGCGCTCGCGGTCGAGCAGGACCTGGGCGGAGATGTTGATCGGCTTCGGGTAGAGCCGCTTGTGCTCGGTGAACCGGGTCTCGCCGCGCCCGTTGCTCATCGCCTGGTTCTGCAGGGGGCACTCGCCGCCCTTGTCGCAGACCGGGCAGTCGAGGGGGTGGTTGATCAGCAGGAACTCCATCTGCCCCTGCTGCGCCTTGTCGGCGACCGGCGAGGTGGCCTGGGTGTTGACGACCATCCCCTCGGCGACGGTGATGCGTGCAGGACGCCTGCGGCTTGGGCATCCCTCGGCCGTTGCCGGCGTCGGGGATCTCGACCAGGCACTGCCGGCAGGCGCCGACGGGCGCGAGCAGCGGGTGGTCGCAGAAGCGCGGGATCTGGACGCCGATCTGCTCGGCCGCGCGGATCACCAGGGTGTTCTTGGGGACCGACACCTCGATGCCGTCGATGGTCAAGGTGACCTCGTCGGACTTCTCGGGTGCCGTCTCCTTGGACTTCTCGGGAGTCGTCGTCATGCGTTCGCACCCACCTTCGCGAAGATCGCCGACGCCTCGCGGTCGAACGGGCAGCCGCCGTGGGTCAGGTGCGCGAGGTACTCGTCGCGGAAGAACTCGATCGAGGAGGTGATCGGGCTGGTCGCACCGTCACCGAGAGCACAGAACGAGCGACCCAGGATGTTGTCGCACACGTCGAGCAGGATCTCGAGGTCGGCCTCGGATCCCTTGCCCTGCTCGAGGTTGGCGAGCGTCTGTGCCAGCCACCAGGTGCCTTCACGGCAGGGCGTGCACTTGCCGCAGGACTCGTGCTTGTAGAACTCCGTCCAGCGGAGCACGGCCCGGACCACGCAGGTGGTCTCGTCGAAGATCTGCAGGGCGCGCGTGCCGAGCATCGACTTGACCTCGGCGACCCCCTCGAAGTCGAGCGGGACGTCGAGGTGCTCGGCGGTGAGCAGCGGCGTGCTCGAACCTCCCGGGGTCCAGAACTTCAGCTCGTGACCGTCGCGCATGCCGCCGGCGAGCTCGATCAGCTCGCGCAGGGTGATCCCGAGCGGAGCCTCGAACTGTCCGGGGTTGGTGACGTGGCCCGAGAGCGAGAAGATCCCGTAGCCCTTCGACTTCTCGGTGCCCATGGAGGCGAACCACTCGGCGCCGCGACCGATGATGCTCGGCACCGAGGCGATCGACTCGACGTTGTTGATCACCGTCGGGCTGGCGTAGAGGCCAGCGACAGCCGGGAAGGGCGGGCGGAGTCGCGGTTGGCCGCGGCGGCCCTCGAGCGAGTCGAGCAGCGCCGTCTCCTCGCCGCAGATGTAGGCGCCGGCGCCGGCGTGCACGGTCAGCTCGAGGTCGTAGCCGCTGCCATGGATGTCCTTGCCCAGGTGGCCGGCGAGGTAGGCCTCCTGCACCGCCCGCTGCAGCCGGCGGATGACGTGGAGCACCTCACCACGGACGTAGATGAAGGCGTGGCTGGCGCGGATCGCGAAGGAGCTGATGATCACGCCCTCGACCAGGGTGTGCGGGCTGGCCATCATCAGCGGGATGTCCTTGCAGGTGCCCGGCTCGGACTCGTCCGCGTTGACCACGAGGTACTTCGGGTTCGGGTTGTCCTGCGGGATGAACCCCCACTTCATCCCTGTGGGGAAACCGGCGCCTCCACGGCCGCGCAGGTTGGAGGCCTTCACGGCCTCGATGACGTCGGCCGGTGCCATCGCCAGGGCGGTGTGCATCGCGGCGTACCCGCCCTGCTCCTCGTAGGACGCCAGCGTCCACGAGCGGTCGGTGCCCCAGTTGTCCGTCAGGACCGGGGTCAGTGTGTCCGTCACTTGTCGTCTCCACCCGGGTTCGCTGGGTTGTCCTCGTGCTTGGCCTCGGCGCCGGACTCCTCGACCTTGGCGTCGGACTCGACCTGCTCGGCCTCGTGACTGCCCTCGGCCTTGTCGGACGTCGTCTCGCCCTCGGCCCGGTCGGCACCCTGGTAGGCCTCGGAGGCCTCCTGCTCGGTCGGTGCGGTCCAGCCTCGGGCGCGGGCGATGTTCAGCCCGACCAGGGACGCGGGCCCTGCGGAGGGACCATCGTCGGCGAGGTCGTCCGGGAAGCCGGCGATCACCCGCTCGGCCTCGCGCCAGGTGACCACCCGCGGACCACGGGTGGAGTGCACCTCGACGCCGGAGCGGAGGTCGTCGACCAGGGCGGTCGCGGTCTCGGGGGTCATGTTGTCCATGAACTCCCAGTTGACCGTCATCACCGGCGCATAGTCGCAGGCGGCGTTGCACTCGATGTGCTCGAGGGTGACCTTGCCGTCGTCAGTGGTCTCGTCGTTGCCGATGTCGAGGTGGCCCTTGAGACGCTCGAAGATCAGGTCGCCGCCCATGATCGCGCAGAGCGTGTTGGTGCAGACCCCGACGTGGTAGTCGCCGACCTGGCGGCGCTTGTACATCGTGTAGAAGGTCGCGACGCCGCTGACGTCGGCGGCGCTGATCCCGAGGATCTCGGCACAGGCCTCGATCCCCCGTGCGGTGACCTGGCCCTCGACGCTCTGCACGAGGTGCAGCATGGGCAACAGGCCGGACCGGGCCTGCGGGTAGCGGGCGGCGATCTCCTGCAGCTCGGCGTACGTCGCGGGGTCGAGGGGCTCCTGACGGACCTGGGTGGTCGAGACGGCCGACGCGGTGGTGCCGTCGTCCAGCCCGGAGATGCGGCTGGCGTCCTCGCTCATCGGTCGACACCTCCCATGACGGGGTCGATGGAGGCGATGGCGACGATCACGTCGGCGACCATGCCACCCTCGCTCATCACCGAGGTGCCCTGCAGGTTCACGAACGACGGGTCGCGGAAGTGCGCGCGGAACGGGCGGGTGCCACCGTCGGAGACGACGTGGCAACCGAGCTCGCCGCGCGGCGACTCGACCGGGACGTAGGCCTGGCCGGCGGGGACGCGGAAGCCCTCGGTGACCAGCTTGAAGTGGTGGATCAGGGCCTCCATCGACTCACCCATGATGTGCTTGATGTGGTCGAGGCTGTTGCCCATCCCGTCGCTGCCGATGGCCAGCTGGCTGGGCCACGCGATCTTCTTGTCGCCCACCATCACGGGTGCGCCCTCGAGGCCGGCGAGCCGGTCGACGGCCTGCTCGACGATGCGCAGGGACTCCCACATCTCGTTGAGGCGGATCCGGAACCGGCCGTAGGCGTCGGCGGTGTCCCAGGTCTGCACCTCGAAGTCGTAGTCCTCGTAGCCGGAGTACGGCTCGGACTTGCGCAGGTCCCAGGGGTAGCCACTGGCACGCAGCGGCGGACCGGTGATGCCGAGTGCGAGGCAGCCGGCGAGGTCGAGGTGTCCCACGTCGACCAGGCGCGCCTTGAAGATGGGGTTGGCGTTGCAGAGCGCGGCGTACTCGGGCAGGCGCTTCTTCATCAGGGTGATGAAGTCGCGGATCTGGTCGAGGCCCCCGGGGGGCATGTCCTGCGCGACACCGCCGGGACGGATGAACGCGTGGTTCATCCGCAGCCCGGTGATCAGCTCGAACAGGTCGAGGACGAGCTCGCGCTCGCGGAACCCGATGGTCATCACGGTCAGCGCGCCGATCTCCATGCCGCCGGTCGCGATCGCGACCAGGTGGGAGGAGATCCGGTTGAGCTCCATCAGGAGCACCCGCATGACCTGGGCCTTCTCCGGGATGTCGGCCTCGATGTCGAGGAGGCGCTCCACGCCGAGGCAGTAGGTCATCTCGTTGTAGAACGGGCTCAGGTAGTCCATCCGGGTGCAGAAGGTGACGCCCTGCACCCAGGAGCGGAACTCCATGTTCTTCTCGATGCCGGTGTGCAGGTAGCCGATCCCGCAGCGAGCCTCGGTGACCGTCTCGCCCTCGAGCTCGAGGATCAGGCGGAGCACCCCGTGGGTCGAGGGGTGCTGCGGACCCATGTTGACCACGACCTTGTTGTCGTGCTCGTCGTTGATGCCCGAGACCACGGAGTCCCAGTCCTGGCCGGTGACGGTGAAGACGCGCCCCTGGCTGGTCTCGGCCTCGGAGGCGGCGTACGGGTCTGCCTGCGTGTCGCTCATGTCAGTTGTAGCTCCTCCGCTGGTCGGGCGGTGGGATGGTCCCGCCCTTGTACTCGACCGGGATGCCGCCCAGGGGGTAGTCCTTGCGCTGGGGGTGGCCCGGCCAGTCGTCGGGCATCTGGATGCGGGTGAGGGCGGGGTGGCCGTCGAAGACGATCCCGAAGAAGTCGAACGTCTCGCGCTCGTGCCAGTCGGCGGTGGGGTACGTCGCGACGACGCTGGGAATGTGCGGGTCGGCGTCGGGCGCGGTGACCTCGAGGCGGATGCGTCGGTTGTGGGTCATCGAGAGCAGGTGGTAGACGGCGTGCAGCTCGCGGCCGCGGTCGTCGGGGTAGTGCACGCCGCTGACGCCGGAGCACAGCTCGTAGCGCAGCTGCTCCTCGTCGCGCAGCAGCCGTGCGGTGGCGGCGACGTCCTCGCGGCGGATGAAGAAGGTGATCTCGCCCCGGAACACGACGACCTTCTCGACCGCCGTCTCGAGACCGGCGGAGCGGGTCGCCTCGGCGAGGGTGGTGGCCACCTCGTCCATCCACCCGCCGTACGGCGGCTGGCTCGCGCCGGGCATCTCGACCGGGCGGTTGAGGCCGCCGTAGCCGGAGGTGTCGCCGGTGCCCGTGACGCCGAACATGCCTTCGCGGCGACCGATCTGCTCGGCGTCGTCCCCGGTCGAGGGGACGTTCTCGGGCATCTTGTCGGTCGCGTCGACGTCCGTGCCGGTCTCGGTGAACGGCCCGGTCGTCGGGTCCGGGCGGTCGTCGTCGGCCATCAGCGCATCAGGCCCTTCATCTCGTTCGTGGAGATGGCGTTGAGCGCGGTCTCCTCGCCGGCCTCGATCTCGGCGAGACGGTTGCTGCCCAGCTTGGTCGCCTGGACCTGGTCGTGCAGCTTGAGGATCGCGTCGATGAGCATCTCCGGGCGGGGCGGACAGCCAGGGAGGTACATGTCGACGGGCACGACGTGGTCGACGCCCTGCACGACGGCGTAGTTGTTGAACATGCCGCCGGAGCTGGCGCACACGCCCATGGCGAGCACCCACTTGGGCTCGGCCATCTGGTCGTAGATCTGGCGCAGGACCGGGGCCATCTTCTGGCTGACCCGGCCGGCCACGATCATCAGGTCGGCCTGGCGCGGGCTGGCGCGGAAGACCTCCATGCCGAAGCGCGCGAGGTCGTACTTCGGGCCACCGCTCGTCATCATCTCGATGGCGCAGCAGGCCAGGCCGAACGTGGCCGGCCAGAACGACGCCTTGCGCATGTAGCCGGCGACCCCCTCGACGGTGGTCAGCAGCACGCCGCTCGGCAGCTTCTCCTCAAGTCCCATGTCAGCTTCCTTGCCTTGAGCGTCGTGAGGTGCGTGGAGTGCCGAGGCGGAGGAGGGAAGGCGCCCTGGAGAGCGAAGCGGCCGTCGACCGACACTGCGTTGCTCGACGGGGGCGAAGGCAATGTGCGTGCATCGCGACTCTCAATCCCACTCAAGCCCGCCGCGGCGCCATACATAGATGTAGGCGACGAAGACGGGAACGATGAAGAGCACCATCTCGATCAGGCCGAACAACCGCATCTGGTCGAACGCGACGGCGATCGGGTACAGGAACACGATCTCGATGTCGAAGACGATGAACATCATCGCGGTGATGTAGTAACGCACCGGGAACCGGCCCCCACCGACCGGCTGGGGCGTCGGCTCGATGCCGCACTCGTAGGAGTCGAGCTTGGCGCGGTTGTAGCGCTTCGGACCGGTCAACGAGCTCACGACGACCGAGAAGATCGCGAAGCCGGCCGCCAGAATCATCAGCGCCAGCACCGGTGTGTAGAGCTCCATGACCCTCCTCGATCTGTCCCGTTCGTGAACATGTGAATGTCTTCACGAACTCGTGACTGGCTCAGCATAGAGGTCCAGATCACATCGCGCGAACCCTGCCCCAGCGTCGAAAACCCATGCTGACCAGCAGATTTAGGACACAGATCTGTTGCCTATTTTCGAGACGCCCGGAAGCCGCGTCTTTCGTCCCTTGCCACGGCGAAGCCCGCCGGAGGACGCTGGAAGGCGATCCGAGGAGGTGTCCACCATGTCCCTCGCAACCAGCGCAGTGGCCGTGATGCTCCCGGTCGACGACGTCGACCGGGCCAGGAAGTTCTACGTCGAGAGTCTCGGACTCGACTACAGCGGGACCAACGAAGAAGGCAGTGCGATGTTCGATCTCGGCGGCGGGCCCACGCTGGTGCTGCTGCCACGTCCAGGAGGGCAACGTTCCGACAGCACGGCGTTGAGCTGGCTGGTGGACGACGTCGCCGACGAGGTGGCGGCACTCGAGCAGAAGGGGGTCGAGTTCCAGGACTTCGACGGCCCCGAGCTCACCACCGTCGACCACGTCGCCACCATGGGCGGTGACACGGCCGCCTGGTTCCAGGACCCGGACGGCAACGTGCTCTGCATCCACCACAGCAGCGCCTGAGCACTCCCTGACCTGGCCCACCGGGCTCGGCCCGCGGTGGGTCAGGACCAGTAGATGACGACCTTGTCGCCGACGGCCACCTGACCGAAGAGCCACTGGATGCCGGCGAGGTCACGCACGTTCACGCACCCGTGCGAGGCTCCCGCGTAACCGCGCGCCGCGAAGTCCGAGGAGTAGTGCACCGCCTGGCCACCGGAGAAGAACATCGCGAACGGCATCGCCGAGCCGAACAGCTTCGAGACGTGGTCGCGGGACTTCCACCCGACGTGGAACAGCCCCTCGCGGGTGGGTGAGTACGACGCACCGAAGCGCACCGCCATCGTGCGGGCCACCTTCCCGTCGACCACCCACCGGATCGTGCTGCTGGTCTTGTCGATGCAGAGCGCCCGCCCGGTGCGGCACCGGCCGTCCAGCTTCGCGTCGGTGGTGGTGCTGCCCGGGAATCGGTTGGCCAGCTCGTCAGCGGTCGGGGTGTGGGTCATCGCGTGCAGCCGGGCCAGGGTGCGGCGGTCGACGTACCCCGTGACCGCGATGCCGCGCTTGGCCTGGAAGCCCTTCACCGCCTCGGTGGTGGAGCGCCCGTAGTCGTCGTCGACGTTCCCGAGGTACCACGCCACCTGCCGCAGCCGGGACTGGAGCTCACGCACCCGGCCCCCGTGGTCGCCCGCCCCGAGGAGGCGCGGACCGGGTGGTGGCGTGGCACGGGGACGCTCCGCAGGGAGCGGCGCGGAGACCTGACGGCGCGTCGTGCCTGCAGGCGTGACGGGCCCGGCCGTCGGGACTGCCGACGCTGTCGGCAACGTGGTCGACGACGTGGTCGGCGACGGGGTCGGCGACTCCTGCGCCGACGCTGCCACGGCTCGGTCAGCGGGCGGTTCGGGAGTCGAGGTGGCCCGGGTGACGCCGTACCCCAGGGCCGAGGTGCCGAGCAGGACCCCGAGGAACATCGCCCCCGTGGCCAGCCGGCTGCCCCGTCGTCCCATGGGTCACATCTTCCGGGAGTCGACCGGTTCTTCCGGCGTGACGCACCGTGCATAGGGTGTGCCAATGACGCGCGCCGACCTCGAGAAGAAGCCCGCCGAGGTGCAGGCGATGTTCGACGACGTCGCCCGGCGCTACGACCTCACCAACGACGTGCTGTCGCTCGGGCAGGACCGGCGCTGGCGCCACCAGGTGGTCGACGCGGTGGATGCGATCCCCGGAGAGCTGGTGCTGGACCTCGCCGCCGGCACGGGCACCTCGTCCCAGCCGTTCCACGATCTCGGCGCCACCGTGGTCCCCTGCGACTTCTCCGTCGGGATGCTGAGGGTGGGCAAGCAGAACCGGCCGCACCTCCCGTTCACCGCCGGCGACGGCACCCGGCTCCCGTTCGCGGACGACACCTTCGACGCCGTCACGATCTCCTTCGGCCTGCGCAACATCGTCGACCCCGACGCCGGCCTGCGGGAGCTGCTGCGCGTGACCAGGCCGGGCGGTCGACTCGTGGTCTGCGAGTTCAGCTCCCCGACCTGGGCACCGTTCCGGACGCTGTACATCGAGTACCTGATGAAGGCACTGCCCTCCGTCGCGCGTGCCGTGTCGTCCAGCCCCGACGCCTACGTCTACCTGGCCGAGTCGATCCGGGCCTGGCCCGACCAGGCCGGCCTGGCGTCGCGGATCGCCGCAGCGGGCTGGCAGCGTCCCGAGTGGCGCAACCTGTCCGGCGGGATCGTGGCCCTCCACCGGGCCACTGCCTGAGTCGCCTCACCTCGGTGAGGAATGCTGCCGGACACGACGTAGGCTCATCCGTCGTGACCAGCCCTCGTGCCACCGGCGACGTGCCCGCAGGCCGACTCGTCGCGCGCACGATCGAGGTGGTCGCCCCCGGCCCGCTGATGGACCTGCTGCCGGCCGAGGAGCCGATGGCCTGGCTGCGTCGCGGTGAGGGAATGGTCGCCTGGGGAGTGGCCGCGCAGTGCCGCACCTCGGGGGTCGACCGGTTCGCCGATGCGGCCGACTGGTGGCACTCGGTCTCGTCCGCCGCCTTCGTCCGCGACGGTGTCCAGGTGCCCGGCACCGGCCTGATCAGCTTCGGCAGCTTCGGTTTCGCCGACGACACCGGCGACAGCGTCCTGGTCGTTCCCCGGGTGGTCGTCGGCAGTCGACGCGGGCGCTCGTGGGTCACCGTCATCGGCGAGGACGAGCTCGCCGTGATGCCCGACCTGAACCACCAGCCGAGCCCGCCGGCTCCCCGCAACGTGGTCTTCGCCGACGGCGCGATGAGCGGCGCCGCCTGGGAGACCGTGGTCGCGGACGCCGTGTCGCGGATCGCCGCCGGAGAGCTCGAGAAGGTGGTCCTCGCCCGCGACCTCGTGGCCACGGCGGACGACGACATCGACGTCCGCTGGCCGCTCGGTCGCCTCGCCGCCGACTACGAGATGTGCTGGACCTTCCACGTCGACGGGCTGTTCGGCGCGACGCCGGAGATGCTCGTGCGACGCGAGCGCGGCCTGGTCACCTCACGCGTGCTCGCCGGCACCATCCGGCGTACGGGCGACGACGAGGCCGACGTCGCGCTGGCCGGCCAGCTCGCCCGCTCCTCCAAGGACCTCGAGGAGCACGAGTACGCCGTCCGCTCGGTGGCCGAGTCGCTGGCGCCGTACTGCTCCTCCACGAACGTTCCCGAGGTGCCCTTCGTGCTGCACCTGCCCAACGTGATGCACCTCGCCACGGACGTCGCCGGTGTCGTGCACGACTCCGACGGCGCCAACGTGCTCGACCTGGCCGCCGCCTTGCACCCCTCGGCTGCCGTCGGCGGCACCCCGACCAAGGTCGCGGTCGAGCTGATCGACGAGATCGAGGGCATGGACCGCGGCCGCTACGCCGGACCGGTCGGCTGGATGGACGCTGCTGGTGACGGCGAGTTCGGCATCGCCCTGCGCTCCGCCGAGATCAGCGGCAACCAGGTGCGCCTGTTCGCCGGCTGCGGCATCGTCGCCGATTCCGACCCCGAGGCCGAGCTGGCCGAGGCGCAGGCGAAGTTCCTGCCGGTGCGCGACGCCCTGACCGAGTAGCGCACTACCGCCGAGGCGTGACCATCGGCGAGGGGTCCATGCGTTCGTGACTCGTGCGCTCCTGGGCCTTCGTCGCCCGGGCGGTCTGCTCGTCCCGCGAGACCTTGTCGACCTGGCGCTCCCGCACGGCCTCCTTGATCTGGTCGAGGTTGTGACGGAGCAGGTCCGAGATCAGCTCGTCCATCCGCGGGTCGGCCAGCATCTCGATCAGCACCCGCAGCGTGGTCTCGCTGACCTGGTGCACCACGACGTCGTATCCGGGCAGGCGGCCGACCAGCCGGGTGGACGGGTCGTCCCGCACCTTCTCCGCCACCAGCGTCACCAGGGCGTCGTGGTTCTCGACCAGCGCGGCCGAGATGTTCTTGGTGTAGTGCCCGCTCGCCAGCACCTCGGCGACCTCGTCGAGCACGGCCACCGTGATGGGTCGCTTGATCAGGTTGACGAACCACTGGCGGAGCCGGTTGATCCTCCGGATGGCGAAGGGCGTGCGCAGCCCGCGGCGTACCAGGAACCACGTCAGCACCGCGGACACGAGCGTCATCACCGCGACGACGCCGATCACGAGAAGCACCACCTGGCCGGGGCTCAGGCTCTTCAACCAGTCGATCACGGCCCCATCCTGCCGCCTGCCGGGGTTCGGCGCACTCGAACGAAGCCCGGTCACCCGCAGCGGGTTAGTCGAGCGGGTGCGCGATCTCGTCCGCGGGGAGCTTCGCCCAGAAGATGGCGACCAGGGCGAAGCCGATCGGCGCGACCCCGGCGATCAGGAACGTGGTGGACACCCCGATCGCCTCCGAGACCGGGCCGGCGAGCGCCATCGAGACCGGCATCAGCGCGATCGAGACGAAGAAGTCGAGCGAGGCGACCCGCCCCAGCAGCTCGGGCGGCACCCGGCGCTGGAGCAGCGTGCCCCAGATGACCATCGGGGCGCTGAACAGGATGCCGAGCACGAACGCGCTCAGGACGACCATCCACAGCTCGTCGGCGTAGCCGATCACGACCAGGGGCAGGCAGGCGATCCCCCACACGAGGTTCATCCAGGTCAGGTAGCGACGCGGCATCCTCATCGACGCCATCCCGAGCGAGCCGACCGCGCCACCGACGCCGAAGGCTGCGAGGACCAGCGCGTGGTCTCCTGCGTCGCCACCGAGGCGGTCCTTGACCACGAAGGGGACCAGCACCTCGAACGGGCCCATCGTGGCCAGCACCATCAGGCAGGCGAAGAGGAGGGTGGCGAACAACCAGGGGGTGGCGAAGAGGTAGACGAGCCCCTCGCGCATGTCGGAGATCGCCCCACGGACCGGGTGCGTGTCGACGTGGGTGAGGTCACGTCGCACCGGCGTCTTCGGGATGAAGACCTGCACGGCGACGCCGACACCGGCAACGACGGCCGCCACGGCGCAGGCCGCACCCGGGGAGTAGAGCCCCACCACGACACCGGCCACACCGGGTCCGATGGCCTGGGCGACGAGCGGGCGGATCATCCCCTCGAAGCCGTTCACCGCGAGCAGCGCGTTCGCGGGCACCACCGCCGGCAGCCAGGCGGAGTACGCCGCGTAGTAGAACGACATCCCCATCCCGATGCACAGGGCCACGACGGCCAGCTCCCAGAGCCGGGTGATCTCGGTGAGCGAGAGCGCCGCGACGACCGTGTAGCTGACCACCTCGGCGGTCGCGACCGTCATCACGATCAGCTTCTGCGGAACCCGGTCCGCGACGACACCGGCCAGCAGGGCGGGGAGCATCACTCCGACGGCACCGGCGGTCGAGACGACCGAGAGCTGGGCCGGTCCGCCACCGATCCGGATGACCTCCCAGACCAGGGCGATCGTCCAGACGCCGTACGCGAAGGCGCCGCAGGTGAGCGCGACGGCCATCTTGCGGTACGCCGGGATGGCGAACGGGACCAGCAGCCGCGGCAGCTGCCGAACGGCGGGCGCCTCGGAGACCTGCTCCTGCTCCGTAGCCACCGGTGGCTCGATCATCACTCCTCCTCACCAGCAGTGTGCCGGGAGGAGGGGCGCGCGAGCCACGGGTTATCGGGTCACAGGTCCTGGCCGGGCTCGATCCGGACGTAGCTCTGCTCCTTCTCGTCCAGCAGGCCTCCGAGCAGACCGCCGAGGAAGCCGAGCCCGAGGTCGCTGTAGATCTTGTCGTGGATCGCCACCAGCCGCGGGGCACGTGACGCCCGGGCGAAGTCGATGCACTCGCTCGCCTTCAGCCACGGTGCACTCACCGGCAGCAGCAGCAGGTCGATGTCGCCGTCGGGCAGCGTCAGGGCGTCACCGGGGTGGTAGATCCGCGTGCCCTCGACCTCGAAGAGGTAGCCGCTGTTGTGGATCCGCGGGATGTCCGGGTGGATCACCGCATGGTCCTCGCCGACGGCCGTCGTCGGCACGCCGACGTCGAAGGTCTCGCCGGGCGTCACGAGGGTGATCCGCTCGGTCAGGTCGGGAGCCTCCTCCCCGATCACGGCCGCCACGTCGCCGATCGTGTGGATCGGTGCGTCCGCGCGACGCAGGTGGTCGGCGGAGTAGTGGTCGGCGTGCTCGTGGGTGATCAGCACGGCCGTGGCCCCGTCGACGGCCTCGGGCTCGGTGAAACCACCGGGGTCGAGGACGATCACGTGGCCGTCCGTCTCGATTCGTACGCAGGCATGTCCGAACTTCGTGATTCGCATGGATCCCACACTAGGGCCCGGCTGGTCGCGCGATTCTCGGATAGTCCGAGACGTTTCCGTTGGTTCCTGTCCGTTTTGTGAACGGGAACGTCTCGGACTATCCGGTACGGCGCGATCAGCCGGTGAGCTCGTCGACGAAGCACCAGCGCCAGTCCTCGCCGGACTCGGCCGAGCGCATCACCTCGTGGCCCTCGTGCTCGAAGTGCACGCTCGCGTGGCGCTGGGGGGAGGAGTCGCAGCAGGCGATGTGGCCGCAGACGACACACATCCGCAGGTGCACCCAGGCGGTGCCCTCCCGGAGGCAGTCACTGCACTCACCGGGGGTGTCCGGCTCGATCGGCCTGCGCACCTCCCGGAGGTGCTCGCAGCCGCCCTCGAGCGCGGCCGGGACCCCCGAGGCGCGGACCCGCTCGCGCTCCTCCTCGGAGTAGTCGAGCATCGACTCCTCGACGTCGAGCATCGCCAGGACCTCGTCGACCACCTCGTGCGGGATCTTGCCGGTGTCGCGGATCTCCACGACTCGCTGGCGCTCGGCGTCGATCATCAGCTTGCGGCGCCGGCCGTAGATCTCGCTCGGCGTCTCGTCGGTGCCGCCGCCGATCCGCTCCCAGGCAGCGTTGTCCCGACGCAGCACCCGGTCGCGGATCATCTCGCTGACCTGGTGCGGGTCGTCCTCCTCCAGCTCGTCGAGCTTGGCCAGCCCGGCCTGGGAGGCCTGGTGCAGGAGGTTCGCCCGGGCCAGCGCATCGGCCCCGGGGTCGGGCGAGGGCACCTTGAGCCGTCGCGCGATCCAGGGCAGTGACAGCCCCTGGAGGAACAGCGTCCCGGCGGTGACGCTGAACGCGATCAGCAGGAGCACGTCGCGGTACGGCGTGCTCGGCGGGATCACGAACGCGGCAGCCAGCGTGACCACACCACGCATGCCGGCCCAACCGAGCAGGAACGTGTAGGTCCACGGTGGTCGCTTGCCGGTCTGCCCGTCGGGCCCCGGCCGGATGAGCAGGTAGCGCGCCATGAACACCCAGACCAGCCGCATCACGATGACGCCGACCAGGGTGCCGGTGCACAGGAGCACCACGCGCCCGGCACTGACCTCTCCGCCGAAGGCGTCGGCGATGATCGCGCGGGCCTGCAGGCCGATCAGGAGGAAGACCGAGCTCTCCAGCAGGAAGGCGATGCTGCGCCAGTTCATCCGCTCCGCGATCCGCGACTGCGCGGTCTGCAGGATCGGCGCCTTGTGCCCGAGCAGCAGACCCGCGACCACCACGCTGATCACCCCGGAGGCGTGGATCGTCTTGTTCTCCGCCGCGACGTACGCCGCGAACGGCGTCACGAAGCTGAGCGCGCTGTCGATCACCGGGTCGGTGACGTGCTTGCGCACGAAGCCGACCACGAGGAAGAACAGCAGGCCGATCAGCACCCCGCCGCCCGCTGCCCGGAGGAAGTCGAGGGTGACGTGCTGCCAGGTCACCGCGACGGCCGCGGCTCCGATGGCGGTGCGCAACGCCACCAGGGCGGTCGCGTCGTTGAGCAGCGACTCACCCTCGAGGATCGTCACGATCCTGCGGGGCAGCCCGATCCGGCGTCCGATGGCGGTCGCCGCGACCGCGTCGGGCGGGGCCACCACCGCACCGATCGCGAACGACGCCGGCCACCCGATACCGGGGAGCAGCCAGTGCACGAGCACGCCGACCCCCGCGGTCGTGAACGCGACGAGGCCGACGGAGAGCAGCAGGATCGGGCGTCGGTTGGCGTTGAAGTCGACCAGGCTGGTCTGGATCGCGGCGGCGTACAGCAGGGGCGGCAGCAACCCGAAGAGCACGACCTCGGGCTCGAGGGCGACGTCGGGCACGAACGGGAGGTAGGACCCGATCACGCCGACGACGATCAGGATCAGGGTGGAGGGCAGGTCGAGCTTCGAGCAGATCCCCGCCACGACGATGACCGTCGTGACGATCCCGACGAGCGTGAGGACGAGGTGCATGCCCACATCATCGCTGCAGACGCCCGGGACATTCCCCGAGGGAGCAGTCAGGGCATCCTGATCAGCTTGATCCCCTTGGAGACCTGGGAAAGAGCCGTCTTGAAGATCGGGGCCAGGTCCGCCCCCTGGACCGCGCAGAAGAAGTAGTCGCCGTCGCCGTTCTCTACGGTCTGCTCGGCCGTCGTCTTGCAGGAGTTGTTGGCCACGCTCGGCTGGCCCTTGGAAGGGCTGGCCGCTGCTGCGAGCGTGGTGGTGACGAGCGCGTCCGGTGCGTTGACGTAGTTGACCTTGGTGATGGTTCGGGTGACCGTCTGGTTGATGGTCGCGTTGCCCGCGTACGTCGTGA
Source organism: uncultured Actinomycetota bacterium (assembly GCA_963797525.1). Lineage (GTDB taxonomy): Bacteria > Actinomycetota > Actinomycetes > Propionibacteriales > Nocardioidaceae > Marmoricola. The sequence continues at coordinate 342,255 of CAWCPT010000003.1, read as the reverse complement.
GGAGCACCTTCTTGCCGCCGGAGGTCGTCTCCGCAGCAGCAGGGGTGATCGAGTCGATCACGGGAGTGGCGTCCACGGTGTTCGAGGTGTCACTGCGACCGTCGTTGTCCTGGCCGCACGTGTTGCCACCGAGGTTGTAGGCGATCGTGATCACGAGGATGTTCGCAGCCTTGGCGTTGGTGGCGACGGCGCCGAGGTTGCTGCAGGCCGTCTGACCACCGTCGATCGTGGTCGTCGTGGTCTTCGTCGTCGTCTTGTAGGTCGTCTTGTAGGTATCGGTCCAGTTCTTCTTGTTCGCGCCACTACCTGTGCTGCGCGCCTGCGTGGGATAGGGCGTGGTCGGCCCCGACGTGACCGGGCCCACGCTCACCTGCGGGCTCGATGTCGTGTGGGCGGGTCCTGAGTACAGGTCGTTCGGGTCACCGAGCGAGGCCGATCCGGTGCCACCGCTGTCGGGCTCGTTCGGTTGGCCGTCGGTCTCGAAGATGAGGACCTTGGTGGGAGGGTCCTGCCGCACCGGGAGCGAGGACAGGTTGTTGGGCGCGTTGCCGACCAGGTAGCGCGCGGCCGCCTTCATCGGCGAGGCGAGCGCCGTCCCGGACGACGAGGTGCTCAGGCAGTTCAGCGCCTTGACCAGCGCACTGCTGGTGTTGACGTCCGTGCCCGCTGCGTTCAGGTAGCTCTTCGAGAAGGGGAGCGGGACCCAGGTGCCGGACCCGGCCGCCGAGTAGCAGCTGGACCCGGTGGGGTCGCTGGTGGGCGTGGTGCTCGGGGTCCCCTTGCCGATGGTCCCGAGGGCGACGTACTGCTGCTCCGGCGACATCACCTTCAGCATCCCCTGGATGCCTACCTGGAGGTCATCGATGTTGGCCGACATGCTCCCGGTGCGGTCTGCGACGACGGCCACGTCCATCGGGTTCGGCGCGATCGTGCCACAGGATCCCTTGCAGGCCACCGAGACCAGGTTGCCGGTGCCTCCCTTGGCGATCCCACCTGCTGGGGCGAAGGCGAAGGGGACGTCGCGGCCCTGGTAGACGCGAATGGTGTTGCACGCGATCTTGGGAGAACCGTTGTTGGGCACGGGTTCGACGCACGGGATGGCGCACAGGATCTGGCTGCAGCTGATCTTGCGCGCGGTCGTCAGGTAGTTCGCACCGGGGATGTACGGCGCCGCACCCGGGTTGCAGGTGGCCGGGATCTGGCTGGTGTCGACGGCGTAGGACCCGCTGACCAGCTTCGAGGCCACCACGCACCAGAAGTCGACGCTGGGCTTGAGCAACCCGTCCTCGGAGGGGTCGTGGGCCTTCGCGAAGGCCAACGCCTGAGTCGCGGCGGTGGTGCTGCTGCCGGGGAGCTCGTAGGCCCCGGCCTGGGCGGCAGCGTCGAGGGTGTCGTTGAGCATGTGCTTGCGGTTCACCTGCACGCCGATGTCCACGGCGTAGGCAGCGAACATGCAGATCACCAGCGCCAGCACCGCTACCAGGATGGCGACGGCCCCCATCTCGTCGCGGCGGCGCCGCCGCAGTCGGAGACTCATTCGACCCTCATCTGGGTGTACTGCGACAGGGTCGTGGAGTTGCCGAACAGCGAGGAGATGACCGGCGTGATCCAGCTGTAGGTGTAGACGATGTTGACCGTGGCCGTGGTGCCTGACACGGCGAGAGTGTTGTAGTTCGACGATGTCGCGTGACATGCGGTGCCGTCGGCCTTGAGGCAGTCGATGGTGATGACGGTCGTCGGTGAGGTCGTCGCGATCCCGGAACCGGACAGCTCCGTGGTCACCGCGCTGCGGATGTCGGCGTAGCTGCCGCCCAGCGCTGCGACCCGCGCCCCGTCACGCGACGCGTTGTTCACGATCGTGTCGCGGTTGAGCATGTAGCCGAACTCCATGATGCCGAAGACGAGCAGGAGCAGCATCGGGGTGATCAGCCCGAACTCCACGGCGACGGCGCCGCGCTGGTCGCGAGTACGCCGTGGCCTGCGGAACACGGACCACCGGTTCACCTCTCGCCCCCTCGGTTCCACCATGTCGACGCCAACGGGCCCGGCTACCTCCCTCGAGAAGCCGGACACTGAGGACATCGTCTGGCTCCCTCGACCGGATGCGCAGGCATTTGGGCGAAATGACCGGATTAGCTAGACCAGTCGTGGCCCAGCGTCGCGCGCGAGCGACCGGATCGCCTCGTCCAGCTCGCGCCGGTTGTCGCGCCGGACCACGGCCTCGACCACCTCGATGCCGCCGTTGGGGGCGGACAGGGCGTGCTCGAGCTCGGCCCGCTCGGTGACCCGCCAGTGCGGTGTGGCGGTGGCCGCGCAGAGGCTCGCCAGGTCGACCCCGTGGGGGGTGCCGAAGAGGCGCTCGTAAGTGGCGGCGTGCTCGGGGGCACCCTGCTCGAGGGTGGCGAAGATGGAGCCACCGTCGTCGTTGGCCACCACGATCGTCAGGTCGGGCCGCGCCTCGTGCGGTCCGAGGACCAGTGCGGTGGCGTCGTGCAGGAAGGTCACGTCGCCGAGGTAGGCGGTCGCGCGGGTGCTGTACGGGCGACCGAGGGCGGCGCCGATCGCCGTCGAGACGGTCCCGTCGATGCCCGCGAGCCCCCGGTTGGCCAGCACCATCCGCCGCTCGCCGACGGGGTGCGCGCCGGCCATCAGGTCCAGGTCGCGGATCGGGTTGCTCGCGCCGACGACGAGCAGGCCGCCGGGCGGGTTGGTGGAGTCGACGACCGCCGCCACGTCGTACGGCGTGAGGCCGGGCTGCCGGGCCACGAACGCGTCGATCCGACGACCGAGCTCCCGGTCCGCCGTACGCCACTCGTCGAGCCAGGCGGGATCGTCGGCCCCGGCGGTGACGGCCTCGTGCTCGACCGCGACCGGGAAGGGGCGTGCGGGCCAGCGCCCGCGAGCGCTCACCGAGACCACCTCGACGTCCGGACGGGACATCAGCTGCTGGACCGGGCGTGAGAGCGTCGGGTGGCCGAACACGACCACGCGCTCGACGCGCTCACCGAGCTCGGTGCCGAGCAGCAGCCGGTAGGTGCGGATCGGGTTCAGGCCCGTCCGGGACCCGCTGCTCGGCTCGGCGAGCAGTGGCCACCCCGCGCGCTCCGCCAGCTGCCTCGCCGGTGGACCGGCGTCGTCCCCCGCCACCACCACCGTGCGCTTGCCCGACGGGAGCTCGACCTCCTCGGCGTCGGTCCGCCCGCGCCGCCACGGATAGTCCCCATCGTTCGGACCCTGTTCTCCGGCGTGTCGGGGGTCCGAATGATGGGGACTACCCGGAACCGGGAGGAGCGGGTCGTCGAGCTGGATGTTGAGCTGGATCGGGCCGCCGGGGTGCCACGCGGCGGCGAGTGCGTCGTCGTCGGGCTCGGTGAGGTCGACGAAGCTGGCGGCGTCGCCGAACAGGCGCACCTGGTCGGTGGTCTGGTTGGCGCCCGTACGCCGCATCCGGGCCGGGCGGTCTGCCGTCACGGCCACGAGCGTCACCCCGGCGTGGGCGGCCTCGAGCACGGCCGGGTGCAGGTTGGCCGCCGCGGTGCCGGACGTGGTGACGATCGCGGTGGGCCGGTGGGTCACCTTCGCGAGGCCCAGGGCCACGAACGCGGCAGTGCGCTCGTCGATCCTGGTGTGCAGCGTGATCCGCGGGTCGGCGAGCAAAGCGAAGGAGAGGGGTGCGTTGCGCGAGCCCGGGCACAGCACCGCGTCCGTCAGCCCGCGCTCCACGAGCTGGTCGACCAGCCAGGTGGCGAGCACGGTCGACGGACGGGTGGCGGGGGCGGACTCGGTCACGGGCGACGATCCTGCCGCACCGACTCGACCTCGGCCATCCGCAGCCGCCAGTGCTCCAGCCGGTCCGGCGGGGCGGTCAGCTGCTCGAGCCGGTCCGCGTCGACCTGCGGGCGGCGTACGGGAAGGGCACCGTCGACCGGCAGCAACGGCTCCGCGACCACGTCCCCGGTCAGCAGCTGCACGGTCGCGAGGCCGCAGGCGTGCGGCAGGTCGGGGAGCGCGGCGGCGAGGGCGACGCCCGCGGCGATCCCGATGCTCGACTCGACCGCGCTGGAGACGACGACCGGCAGCCCGATGTCCTCGGCGATCCGCAGGCAGGCGCGTACGCCGCCCAGCGGCTGCACCTTCAGCACGGCGATGTCGGCCGCCTCGAGGTCCCGGACCCGGTAGGGGTCGGCCGCGCGACGGATCGACTCGTCGGCCGCGATCGGGACCTGCACACGGCGTCGTACGGCTGCCAGCTCCTCGACCGAGGCACACGGCTGCTCGACGTACTCCAGTCCACCGGCCGCACGCTCCAGCACCGCGATCCGCGCGACCGCGTCGTCGACGGACCAGCCGCCGTTGGCGTCGATCCGCACCAGGCCGCCGGGCCCGAGCGCGTCACGCACGGCCTCGAGACGTGCCTCGTCCTCCCGCGGCGCCTGACCGGCCTCGGCCACCTTGACCTTGGCCGTCCGGCAGCCCGACGAGGCCAGCACGATGTCGCGAGCCTCCTCGGGCGAGCACGCGGGGACGGTCACGTTGACTGCGACGGACGAGCGCACCGGCGTCGGCCAGCCCTGGTGCGCCGCCTCCAGCGCACAGGCCAGCCACGGCGCAGCCGTGGGTGCGTCGTACTCCAGGAACGGGCTGAACTCGCCCCAGCCCGCCGCCCCCTGGAGCAGCACACCCTCGCGCACCGTGATGCCGCGGAAGCGAGTGGTCAGCGGGATCGAGAAGACCTTCACGCGAGGGCCTTCAGCTTCATCCGGTCCGTCTTGCCGTTGGGCAGGCGCGGGAGCTCGTCGAGCACGACCAGCTGACGCGGCGCCCAGGTGCGGGGCTCGACGAGGTCGCGGAGGCCGTCCAGCGTGAGCGGGTCGTTCGCGGCGACGAAGGCGACCACGCGCTCGCCCCACTCGGGGTCGGGGACGCCGAGGACCTCGACCAACCGCACGGCGACGTCCTTCGCCAGCATCGCCGCAACTGCGCCGGCAGGGACCTTCACCCCACCGCTGATGATCACGTCGTCCGCACGACCGGTGATCCTCAACCGGCCGTCGTCGTCGAGGTGACCCACGTCGTCGGTCCGGAACCAGCCGTCGCGCATCGCCAGCGCCGTCCGCTCGGGATCGCCCTCGTAGCCGTCGAAGAGCATCACTCCGCGCAGCAGCACCTCGCCGTCGTCGATCCGGACCTCGACACCGTCGAGTGGACGACCGTCGTAGACGCAGCCGCCGCAGGTCTCGCTCATCCCGTAGGTCTGCACGATCCGGATTCCCTCGGCCTCGGCCTCGGTCCGCACGGCCGGGTCGAGTGGTCCGCCGCCGATCAGGACCGCATCGAATGCGGCGAGCGCCTGTCTCTCGGGGGACGTGCCGTCGCGGAGCAGTCGCCCCAGCTGCGTGGCCACCAGCGAGACGTAGGCCCGCTCACCCGTGAGCTGCTCGATCTCCGTCACCGGCTCGGTCCCGGCGACGACCGACCGGTACAGCACCTGCACCCCCGCGACGTAGGTAGGCGGGAGGTTCAGCAGCCACTGACCCGGGCCGCCGAGCCGGTCCTGGGTGGCCAGCGCACTGGCACGCATCGCAGCACGCGAGAGCACCACCCGCTTCGGCTCGCCGGTCGACCCCGAGGTCGCGATCACCAACGGCTCGGGGCCGGCGGCCGCGTCCCACTCGCGGAGCAGGTCGAGGATCTCCTCGGCCGTGCCGGAGACGGGGCGCAGGCTGCTCACCCGGGCAACGCTAACCGGCCGGGCAGTGGGCGGGTGACGCGGTTCGGCGTACGCACTCCCCCACCGAAGCTGTCACTTCCCCACCGTTGCAACGTGGGGGAAGTGACGGTTTCACTGGGTACCCAGTGAAACCGCGGCGGCCCCACTGACACAATCCCCGCCATGGCCACCCCCGCCCAGTGGATCGCCGGCGCCCGCCCGCGCACGCTGCCCGCCGCCGTCGCGCCGGTGCTCGCCGGGACCGCGATCGCGCTGTGGGAGCGGGAGGCGGTCTGGTGGAAGGCGCTGCTCGCGCTGGCCGTCTCGTTGCTGCTGCAGATCGGCGTGAACTACGCCAACGACTACTCCGACGGCATCCGCGGCACCGACGAGGACCGGGTCGGACCGATGCGCCTGGTCGGCAGCAAGGCAGCGACGCCGCGCGCGGTCAAGACAGCCGCGTTCACGGCGTTCGGCCTCGCCGCGGCCGTCGGGCTGGTGCTCGCCGCGACCACGGCGTGGTGGCTCGTCGGGGTCGGGCTGCTGAGCATCCTCGCGGCATGGTTCTACACCGGTGGGAGGAAGCCCTACGGCTACCTCGGGCTGGGCGAGGTGATGGTCTTCGTCTTCTTCGGGCTGGTCGCGGTGCTCGGCACGACGTACGTCCAGACCGAGACCTTCGAGCTCCCGGCCCTGTACGCCGCCGTCGGGGTAGGCGCCTTCGCCTGCGCGATCCTCGTCGCCAACAACCTGCGCGACATCCCCACCGACGCGCTGGTCGGGAAGCGCACGCTCGCGGTCGTCCTCGGCGAGGACCGCACCCGTCACCTCTACGGACTGCTGATCGACCTCGCCCTGGTCGCGCTCGTCGGCGTCGCGCTGTCGACGACCTTCTACGTCGTGATCGCGCTGGTGGCCGCGAAACCGGCCGTGGACGCACTGACCCTGGTCCTCGGCACCCGCGCCGCGGGCCCGGACCTGGTGCCGGTGCTGCAGCTGACCGGCGTCGCCGAGCTGTTGTACGCCGCGGGCATCTTCGCCGGCATCGCCGTCAGCGTGGCGATCGCCTCGGTGTGAGCTGGTGTGAGCCACCCACCCGGGTGCCACACTGAGGGACATGTGGTTCTTGATCCTCGTCGCCATCGTCGCCGTCTGTGCTCTCGCCTACAAGAACCGCGTCACGCTGCTGGCGAAGGTGCTCGGCCAGTCCGAGACCCGGATCAACCGGCAGCTCAAGCGCAAGCCCCGCTGACCGCTCCTCGGAGCGAGCGACGAAGGTGGCACGCTGCAGCCGGTTCGGAGGACCGGAGGTCCTCGAGGTCGTGGAGCTCCCCGAACCGCACGCAGGCCCCAGCCGGGTCCGGATCGCCGTGCGTGCTGCCGGGGTCAACGCGAGCGACTCGGAGAAGCGCCAGGCCTGATGGACCCGGAGCTCCCCCAGACGATGGGGCACGAGGCGGCGGGCATCGTCGACGAGCTCGGCGAGGCGGTCACGGGCGTGGCCGTCACCCTCCCCGCCGCGGTCGAGCCGGCCACCCCGCGCGCTCGACCAGCTCGAGGTGCGGGACAGGAGCTCGCTGCTCGTCAGCGGCGCCTCCGGCAGCGTCGGCAGCGCCGCCGTCCAGCTGGCCGTGGTCCGCGGGGTTCGGGTGATCGGGACTGCGAGCCCGGCGAACCACGACCACCTCCGCTCACTGGGAGCAGAGCCCGTCGCCTACGGTGAGGGCCTGGTCGAGCGGGTCCGGGCACTCGCGCCCGACGGCGTCGAGGCCGCGCTCGACGTCGCCGGCACACCGTGCCGGCGAGCAAGGGCTCCTGCGCGGGAAGCTCGTGCTGGTGGTCGGCCCTTCGCAGGCATGCCCCTCGGGCGCTAGTCGACGTCCTCGCGCGCCTTGCGCTCCTCGAACCTGGCCGCGGCCTTGTGGGCACGCGCGTCCACGACGGCGGCGAACGCCTCGCGCTGCGGGGCGAGGTACTTCAGCGACAGCAACGAGGACACGACGACCGCCGCGAGGAAGGGCCAGACCAGTGATCCGGTCTGGCCGATGAGCAGCAGGTAGAGGCCGCCGAGCACGATGTAGGTGGCCACGAACAGGGCCAGCCGCAGACCGGTGTAGATCACAAACGCCTTCACGTCACCGACCTTAACCGCCGACCATTTACGCTGGACACATGCTCCGCCTCGTCGTCTTCCTCGCGCTGCTCGCCGCGGTGGTCTACGCGTTCTTCTGGCTCATCGAGCGACGCAACCCCGGCGGCTCCGGAGGCGTGGGTCCCAAGCCCATCCCGCGCGGTCCCGTGGGTCCCGACGACGACGAGGACTTCCTCCGCGAGCTCGAGCGCAAGCGCCGGCACAGCAAGGACAAGGACGACTAGCTAGAGCGTCCTGACGACCGCGGTCGGCTCGGGTGCGGCGTAGGAGTGCTGGCTGCCGCTGCCGAAGAAGAAGTTGATCCCGACGAAGTTGAACCAGAGCGTGGCCAGGCCGACGAGCGCGACGATCGCGGCCGAGCGGCCCTTCCAGCCGGACGTGGCGCGGGCGTGCAGGTACGCGGCGTACACCACCCAGGTGATGAAGGCCCACACCTCCTTCGGGTCCCAGCCCCAGTAGCGACCCCAGGCGTAGTGCGCCCAGATCGGCCCGGCGATCAGCGCCGCGAAGGTCCAGATCGGGAAGCCGAACGCGTGCGCCCGGTAGGCGACTCGGTCGAGGACGGCGAGCTTCGGGAGGCGGGCCATGTAGCCGCGCGACGTCGGGTGCTCGCGCCGGGCCTGCTTCTCCTCCCAGCGCTGCTTGACCAGGAACATCGCCGAGCACATCCCGCCCAGGGTGAAGGCCCCGGTCGCGATGATCGCGGCGACCACGTGGATCACCAGCCAGGGCGACTGCAACGCGTCACGCAGCGGCACCACGGGCGTGTAGAGCAGGAGCACGTCGACCATCAGCGTGACCAGCACGAAGCCGGTCACGATCGGCGAGAGCCAGGACAGCTGGTAGCGCTTGTAGAGCAGCAGGTAGCCCATCACCACGACCCAGGTGCCGACCAGGGTGAACTCGTACATGTTTCCCCAGGGCACCCGCACCGGGTCGGCCGCGAGTCCGCGCGAGACGATCGCGATGAACTGCACGAACGCGGCGACGACGGTCAGCGCCACCCCGATCCGGCCGAACAGCGCCTCACGCTCGGACTCGTCGTCGTCCGGCACCGCGGCCGGGGCTGGGCCGGGACCGGCGCCCGCCCCCACGCTGACGATCTCCTCGACCGGCACCTCGACCTTGCGGGCGAGGGCCCACTGGGCCACGTGGGCGAGGACGGCCAGGAAGTAGACGACCGCGCACGCGGCCACCGCCTGGTTGCTGAGCAGCTCGTACTGCGAGTGGGTCACGACGACTCTCCTGCGGGGGTCTGGCCGGTGGGCGCCGGCTGGAGCGAGGTGGTGAAGTTGTCGAGCTCGTCGGTCAGGTCTCCACCCGCGCTGCGGTCGAGCCCGGCGACCTCGACGAGCGTACGCCCGCCCTCCCGACGCGCCCGCACCCACATCCGCCGCGGGCGGATGAACAGCGAGCCGAGCAGCCCGACCAGCCCGAGGGCGACGCCGGTGAGCGCGATCAGCTGTCCCGGCGTGTGGCTGACCTGGAGCTTCACGTAGCGGCTGACGCCGTCGAGCGTGACCGTGCCCAGCCCGTCCGGCAGCCGTGCCGAGCGACCCACCGCGAGGTCGATGCGCATCGGCTTGCCGTCGGCCTTCAGCACCGGCTTGAGGCCCTTCTTCTGCAGCGCGTAGACCGACTGCGGCGTGCCCGTGTCCAGACCGAGATCACCGGACCAGGCGAGCATCGAGATGGCCGGGTTGCGGTCGTCCGGGAACGCGGAGAAGGGACCACTGGCCTTGGTGAAGGCGTACGTCGGGTAGAACTCGCCCTCGAGCCCGAGCTGCCTGCTGCCGTTCTTCTGCGAGGCGTCCGGGACCTTGACGACACCGAAGGACCGGAAGCTGCTGTCCTCGGGCAGGAAGACCACCGGACCGGAGAAGGCGGTGGTGCCGTCCGCGTTGCGCACCGTGATGTGCGGCGCGTAGCCGTGGCTGATCAGGAAGACGTCGGTGCCCTTGATGCTGAGCGGGTGGTTGACCGAGATCGTCTTGTCGCGCTCGGTGGCGCTCGGCGAGGACTTGTAGGTGAGGTCGGCGGCGAACTTGTGCGCCATCCCCTCCTCGCGACCCTCACGGATGAAGGTGACGTCGAAGTCGTTGACGGTGAACTCGAACGGGTCGAGCTTCGACGGGTCGAACAGCGAGCCGGCGCGGAAGTCGTCGTACTGGCTGAGCGTGTTGGCGAAGCCGTCCTTGGTGACCACGATGACGCCGCCCTTGAAGCCGAACAGCCCGCCGACCGCGAAGCCGACCAGCACGACCAGCACCGAGAGGTGGAAGAGCAGGTTGCCGGCCTCGCGCAGGTAGCCGCGCTCCGCGGAGACGGCCGTGTCCTCGGTCACGACCCGGTAGCGCCGCTTCCTCAGGCCGGACTGCGCCCGCTCGAGCACGGCGTCGGGGTCCTCGTCGGTGACGAACGTGCGATGGGCCGTCAGCCGCCCGAGGTTGCGGGGCGCCTTCGGCGGCTGACGTCGTACGCCGCGCCAGTAGACGAGCAGCCGCGGCACGATGCAGCCGACCAGCGAGAGCATCAGCAGGATGTAGATCGCCGAGAACCACACGGAGTTGTAGACCGAGAACAGCCCGAGCTTCTCGTAGACCGGCGTCAGCTTCGGGTGCGCCTCGCGCCACTGGGAGGCCCGCAGCGAGTCGACCGCCTCCTGCGGGATCACCGACCCGGGGATCGCGCCGAGTGCCAGCAGGAAGAGCAGGATCAGCGCCGTGCGCATCGAGGTCAGCTGGCGCCACGCCCAGCGGGCGAGCTCGCGCGGTCGCAAGGGTGGCGGCTCGTAGCCGCTGGCGGGGCCGGTCTCCCTGGCCTTGGTGGGGGTGCTCACACGCCCGCCACGAAGCCGGGGAAGAACCACGTCCGGATCCAGTCCACCATCACGTCCCACCAGCCGGTGACCAGGAGCAGGCCGACGGCGATCAGCATCACGCCGCCGATGGCGGTGACCCACTGCTGGTGGCGCCGCACCCAGCCCACGGTGCCGAGCATCCGCCGGTAGGCCAGCGCCGCGAAGATGAACGGCAGGCCGAGCCCGAGGCAGTAGACGAAGGTCAGCAGCGCCCCGCGACCCGCCGAGGCCTCCTTGCCGGACAGGAACAGCACCGCACTCAGCGTCGGGCCGATGCACGGCGCCCAGCCGAGGCCGAAGAGCACGCCCAGCAGGGGCGCGGCGGCGAGCCCGACGGCAGGCACCTGGTGGATCCGGTAGTCACGCTGCATCCACGGGACGACGCCGAGGAAGACCAGGCCCAGCACGATCGTCAGGCAGCCGAGCACGACGGTGATCTGCCGCTCGTAGGTGAAGAGCCACTCCCCCACGCCGCCGATCAGCGCCCCGAAGGAGACGAACACGAACGAGAAGCCGAGCACGAACAGGAAGGAGCCGGTGAGCATCCGGCCGCGCCTGGCGTCCGCCAGGTCGGCGCCGGACAGCCCGGTGGCGTAGGAGAGGTAGCCCGGCAGCAGGGGCACGACGCACGGGGAGAAGAACGAGACCAGCCCGGCCACCAGGGCGATCGGGATCGCCAGCACCAGCGAGCCGTCGAGGGCCTGGCTGGCGAACCAGTCACCGAGGTCGAGCGGGGCCCTGAGCACCATGGGGAGCAGGTTCACTTCTGCACGTCCCGGACGAGCTCGACCAGCGTCCGCTGGGACGGCACCTCACCGAGGATGCTGGCGGCCACGCGCCCCTTGGTGTCGAGCACCAGCGTGCTCGGGATGGCGCTGGGGTTCAGGGTGCCGTGGAACGCGAGCAACGAGCGCCCGGCCGGGTCGAACAGCGAGGGGTACGGGACGTCGTAGCGTCGCTGGTAGGCGAGACCCTGGTCGGCACTGGAGTCCTTGGTGTTCACCCCGACGAAGGAGACGTCGTCCTTGGCGAGCTCGCGGGAGGCGGCCGCGAGGCTGCGGGCCTCCTTGCGGCACGGCGGGCACCACGACCCCCAGACGTTGACGACGACGACCTTGCCGGCGTAGTCGGACAGGGAGAGGTCCTTGCCCTCGAGGGTCTCCCCCTCGACCGGGCCGGGGGCCTTGCGCTCCGCCACGGGGAGCCTGGTCACGATGCCCTGCCCGTCGACGTACCCCTTGTCGCCGGTGCTGGCGTTCCCGCCGCAGCCCGCAGCGACCGCACCCACGAGGAGCACGGCGAGGAGGGTCCGAGCAGAGGAGCGCACCTCAGGCCTGGGGCCCGGAGGGCGGAAGGGAGTCGTCGTCGGCGCCGCCCGAGGAGAACGGAGCGCCGCGATCCGCCAGCGGGATCAGGTCGCCGGCGGGCTCGGAGTAGCCGACGCTGACCAGGTGGTCGTCCTCGAAGGTGAACGAGGTCAGGCTGCACAGGGTGCAGTGGCGCTTGCGTGGGTCGTGCAGGAACCGGCGCCCCTCGGCCTTGAGCCGCGTCACCCAGATGGGCAGCTGGTGGGAGACGACGACCGCCTCGTGCCCGGCGGCCTCCTCGCGAGCGTCGAGCACGGCCGGCCACATTCGTGCCACGACGTCCTTGTAGGGCTCGCCCCACGACGGGCGGAACGGGTTCCACAGGTTGCGCCAGACCTGTGGCTGGCGCACCAGTGAGTCCCGGACGTCGAACCGCTTGCCCTCGAAGATGTTGCCCGACTCGATCACGCGCTCGTCGAGCCGGACGGTCAGGCCACGGGCAGCGGCCAGCGGCGCCGCCGTCTCCTGGGCGCGCTCGAGGGGCGAGGACACGAGGACCGTGATGTCGCGGTCCCCGATCCGCTCGGCGACGCGGTCGGCCATCGCCCGGCCGCGCTCGGAGAGGTGGAACCCGTTCGCCCGCCCGTAGAGGATCCCCTCGGGGTTGTGCACCTCACCGTGCCGCAGCAGATGCACCGTCGTGGTCACCACAGGTTGTCTCGCCATCATGGTTGCGGTTTGCGGTCAGTAGAGCCCTCGGAGACCACGGCCGCTGCGGCCTCGCGCGGCCGCGGGAAGGGCGTCGAGCACGTGCTGGATCGCGCGGTCGTCGTGAGCGGCGGAGAGGAACCACGCCTCGAACGCGCTCGGGGGCAGGTAGACGCCCTGGTCGAGCATGGCGTGGAAGAACGCGCGGTAGGCCATCGTGTCCTGCGTCGAGGCGTCGGCGAAGTCGCGCACCTTCTCGACCTTCGGGTTCAGGAAGACGCTGAACATGTTGCCGCCCGCCTGGAGCACGTGGGGTACGCCGGCCCGGGTGAGCTCCTCGCCGAGCGCGGAGGAGATCGTGGTCGCGGCGGCGTCGACGTGGGCGTAGACCTCGGCGGTCGCCAGCCGCAGCGTGGCCAGGCCGGCCGTGGTCGCGACCGGGTTCCCGGACAGGGTGCCCGCCTGGTAGACCGGCCCGTCCGGCGAGAGCATCCCCATCACGTCCGCCCGTCCGCCGAACCCAGCGGCCGGGAAGCCGCCGCCCATCACCTTGCCGAAGGTGACCAGGTCCGGACGCCAGCCCTCGAGCGCGCCGTCCAGGCCCCACTGGCCCTGGGCCGAGACGCGGAAGCCGGTCATCACCTCGTCGGAGACGAACAGCGCGCCGTGCACCTGGCAGGTCTCTGCCAGGAACTGGTTGAAGCCCGGCTCGGGAGGGACCACGCCCATGTTGCCGGGCGACGCCTCGGTGACCAGGCAGGCGATCTCCGACCCGCGCTCGGCGAAGGCAGCCTCGACGGCCGCACGGTCGTTGAACGGGAGCACCAGGGTGGCCGCCGTGGAACCGGCGGGGACACCGGGCGTGCCCGGCACCGCACTCTCCAGGCGGTGAGTGGCCAGACCCGATCCGGCCTCGGCCAGCAAGGAGTCGACGTGGCCGTGGTAGCAGCCGGCGAACTTCACCACGAGGTCACGCCCGGTGAACCCACGGGCGAGCCGGATGGCGGACATGGTGGCCTCGGTGCCGGAGGAGACCAGGCGCACCTGCTCGACCGACGTACGCGCCACGATCTCCTCGGCGAGCTCCACCTCGCTGCGCGTGGGGGTGCCGTACGACGTGCCGCGGGCCACCGCCTCGGCGACCGCGGCCTGGACCTCGGGGTGCGCGTGGCCGAGGAGCAGCGGACCCCACGAGCAGATCAGGTCGACGTACTCGTTGCCGTCCACGTCGCGCAGCCACGCGCCGGAACCGGATGCCATGAACCGGGGGGTCCCGCCCACGGCGTTGAAGGCCCGCACCGGCGAGTTCACTCCACCGGGGGTCACCCGGTGGGCCCGCTCGAACCACGCGGCGGAGCTCTGCGTGGGTCGGGCGCTGGAGAGGTCGGCGGGATCTGGCACAACCGCATTCTTCCCGACCGGTGGTCAGGTCGACGAACCGCCCGTGGACACCGTCTGGCGGAACAGGCTGAAAAGTTGATAAACCAGCCCAGACGACCACTCGTCGGCCTAATCTGAAAAAGGAGCCGTGACCGCGGGGGAGACGCGGTCGACGACGCTCTGTGGTGTGGGTCACATGGGGAGTTTCTCCGTGACCATCTCGGGGAAGAGTCGTTGATGCACTATCCGCGGCTCGGGAGAAGACCGCAGCACGTGCACCATCCAGGGGAGAGAGAACACACATGACCAGCAGGCCATTGACGCGCCGCAGCAAGGCCGTCGCCCTCGTTCCGCTAGCGCTCCTCTCGGGCGTGTGGACGGCCAGCCTGGTCAGCACCAGCGCCAACGCGTCGAGCGCCTCCGACAAGGTCGGCGCCCTCCCCGACGGCACCTCGGTGCCCACCGACGCGATCGAGGCCCCGGCCAGCGTCCCCGTTCCCGGCGTGATCGCCCCCGCCGTCCCCGAGGGCTCCGCCGACTCCGTCGTCTCCGGCGCCTCCAGCAACGGCATCCCGGCTCCCGCGCTCTCCGCCTACCAGCGCGGCGCCCAGATCATCAACGCCGCCGACAAGTCCTGCAACATCCCGTGGGAGCTGATCGCGGCGATCGGTCGGGTCGAGTCCGACCACGGTCGCTACAACGGCAACACCCTGACCGAGAGCGGCGTGAGCAAGCCCGGCATCTTCGGGATCTCGCTCAACGGCAAGAACGGCACACAGGCGATCCAGGACACCGACGGTGGCCAGCTCGACCAGGACAAGGTCTACGACCGCGCCGTGGGCCCGATGCAGTTCATCCCCTCCACCTGGCAGGTCGTCAAGGTCGACGCCGACGGCGACGGCAAGCGCAACCCCCAGGACATGGACGACGCCGCCCTCGCGACCGCCGTCTACCTGTGCTCCGGCAAGGACAACCTGTCCAACCGCAAGGGCCAGGAAGCCGCGGTCTACCGCTACAACCACAGCCAGGACTACGTGAACCTCGTGCTGCGGATCATGGAGGCCTACAGCAACGGCGACTACACCGCCGTTCCCTCCGGCGCGGCCGGCGCCAGCTCGTTCTCCTCGAGCTCGAGCTACTCCACCGCCATCGACAACTCCTACAAGGCCGCCAAGGTCCGCCACGCCAAGCAGGTCAAGGCCGCCAAGCAGCGTCGCCTCGCGATCGCCAACGGCACCGCCGGCTCCGGCTCCGGCTCGGGCGGCTCCACCGGGGGCTCGACCGGCACCGGCACGGGTGGCCTGACCGGCGGTGGCGGCACGGGTGGCACCGGCTCGGGCAGCAGCGCCGGGACCCGGTCACCAAGACGACCAAGAACCTCAGCGACGCAGTCAAGGGCACCGTCGGCACCGTGACCGGCGGGAGCACGAGCGGCGGCAGCACCCCCACCCAGGCTCCGGACCCTGTGCAGACCTCAGCAAGGCCGTGGCCAGCACTCGCTGCCTGGCCGAAGTCGGCGTCTCGAGCGTCGTGCAGCTCCTCGGCGGCAAGCTCACCCAGTACAACTCGTGCATGAACCGCTACGGCTACTGATCCAGCGCCCACACCAGCACCACGAAACCCCCGGCCTGATGGCCGGGGGTTTCGTCATACTTCCGAACGCATGTGGATGACTCCATGGACCAGATGCAGCTGGCAACCGAGGAGCGCGCCGACCTCGTGGCCTCTGTACCTCACCCCCTCGACGTGGGAGGCGCCCTCCCTCTGCGAGGACTGGCGGGTGCGCGACGTGGCCGCGCACGTGATCAGCTACGACGTGCTCCCCGCGGAGCGCCTCGCCGGGGCACTGCCGTTCTCGGTGAAGGCTCCGACGTTGACCGGCCGCAAGCTGACGCGCGGTCTCGAGCTCGCGGCGACCGACCTGGACTGGCGCTCCGGATCAGGACCCGAGGTCCGGAGCACGGCCGAGGCCCTGCTCATGGCCTTCGCCGGCCGTCCCTCCGTTGCCGACGAGCACCCCGGCGCCGGGGTGGCCGCCTGGCGCAGCAGAGTCGGGTAGTCCAGATCAAACGGCCGGTCGCAGCAGCCCGAGGAGCGGCATTTCGATCTGGACTACCCGCGCGGTGCACCTAGCCGAGCTGGCGGAACATCCTCGCGGCGTCCATCGCCCAGTAGCTGAGGATGATGTCGGCGCCGGCGCGGCGGATCGAGGTCAGGATCTCGAGCATCGCGGTGTCGCGGTCGATCCAGCCCTGGGCGGCGGCGGCCTCGACCATGGAGTACTCGCCGGAGATGTTGTACGCCGCCACCGGGATGTTCACCGCAGCCCGCACGGCAGAGATCACGTCGAGGTAGGACAGCGCCGGCTTGACCATCACGATGTCCGCGCCCTCGTCCACGTCGAGCAGTGCCTCCCGGACGCTCTCGGCCGCGTTGGGCGGGTCCTGCTGGTAGGTCTTGCGGTCACCCTCCAGCGAGGAGTTCACGGCCTCGCGGAAGGGGCCGTAGAAGGCCGAGGCGTACTTCGCGGAGTAGGCCAGGATGCCGACCCCGGCGTGCTCCTCGGCGTCGAGCGCCTGGCGGATCACGCCGACCTGGCCGTCCATCATCCCGCTGGGAGCCACGAGGTCGACCCCGGCCGCGGCCTGCGCGATCGCCATCTGCCCGTAGATCTCCAGGGTGCGGTCGTTGTCGACCCACCCGTCGGGGTCCAGGACCCCGCAGTGACCGTGGTCGGTGAACTCGTCGAGACACAGGTCCGACATCACGGTGAGCTGCTCGCCCACCTCGGCGACCACGTCGGTGATCGCGAGGTTCAGGATGCCGTGCGGGTCGACCCCGCCCGACCCGATGGCATCCTTCTCGGTCGGCAGCCCGAACAGCATCACGCCGCCCAGGCCCGCCTCGACGGCCTCGTTGGCCGCCTTCTTCAGCGAGTCACGCGTGTGCTGGACGACCCCCGGCATGCTGGAGATCTCCCGCGGCTCGGTCGCGTCCTCGGCGACGAACATCGGCAGCACCAGCTGGCTGGGGCGCACCGAGGTCTCGGCGACGAGCCGTCGCAGCGCCGGCGTACGCCGCAGCCGGCGCGGCCGGATCTCGGGGAACCCCATGTCGACCAGCTACTTCGAGCTCGCCCGGCGACGGGTCGTGGGACGGCGCTCGGACGGCTTGGTGACCGGCTGCCCTGACTCCAGCAGCGAGGCCCGGCGGGCGGCGCCGAAGTCGGCGAGCGCGTCGACGAGCTCCTCCACGGAGGGGTCCGGCGCCAGCACGTCCACGCGCAGGCCGTGCTCCTCGGCGGTCTTGGCCGTGGCGGGCCCGATCACCGCGATCACCGTCGAGGCGTGCGGCTTGCCGGCGATGCCGACCAGGTTGCGCACGGTCGAGGACGAGGTGAACACGACCGCGTCGAACCGGCCCGACTTGATCGCCTCACGGGTCTCGGCGGGCGGCGGGGCGGCACGCACGGTGCGGTAGGCGGTGACGTCGTCGACCTCCCAGCCGAGGTCCACCAGGCCGGCCACGAGGGTCTCGGTGGCGATGTCGGCGCGCGGCAGGAACACCCGGTTGATCGGGTCCAGCAGGTCGTCGTACGGCGGCCAGTCCTCCAGCAGCCCGCGGGCGGACTGCTCGCCCGAGGGGAGCAGGTCGGCCTTGAGGCCCCAGGTGGCGAGCGCCGCGGCGGTCTTGTCGCCGACCGCCGCGATCTTCAGGCCGGAGAAGGCCCGGGCGTCGAGGCCGTACTCCTCGAACTTCTCGCGGACCGCACGCACGGCGTTGACCGAGGTGAACGCGATCCACTCGTAGCGGCCCTCGACGAGCCCGCGGACGGCCTTGTCCATCTGCTGGGGGTTGCGCGGCGGCTCCACGGAGATCGTCGGCACCTCCTCGGGCACGGCGCCGAAGCCGCGCAGGCGCGAGGACAGCGCACCCGCCTGCTCCTTGGTGCGCGGCACCAGGACGCGCCAGCCGAAGAGCGGCTTGGTCTCGAACCACGACAGCGTCTCGCGAAGGTCGACGACCGGGCCGACGACCGTGATCGCGGGCGGCGTCATCTTGGCGGCGCGGGCGTCGGCGGCGATGTCGGCCAGCGTGGAGACGATGGTCTGCTGGGTGGTCAGCGTGCCGGTGCGGGTCATCGAGACCGGGGTCTCGGCGGCGCGACCGGCGCTGATCAGCTCGGCGGCGATGTCACCGATCGAGCGGACCGCGGACAGCAGCACCAGCGTCGGGTGGGTGGCGTAGGCCTCCCAGTCGATCCTGGCGTCGCTGCAGGTCACGACGGCGACCTCGCGGTGGTTCTTGGTGGTCAGCGGGATCCCGGCGTACGCCGGCACGGCCGTGATCGAGGAGACCCCCGGCACGATCTCGAAGCCGACCTCGGCCTTGGTGCAGGCCAGTGCCTCCTCGGGACCCGAGGCGTAGAGGAAGGGGTCGCCGGACATCAGCCGGACCACGCGCTTGCCGGTCTTGGCCTGGCGCACGACCACCTTCGCGCGGGAGGCGTGGGTCAGCGGCTGGCCGTCCTCGCCGAAGCCGCCGTCGACGAAGACGGGACCGACCTGGGCGACGTGCTCGCCCTCGCCCTCGGACTCCACCGGCGCCGGCAGGCCGAGCACCGAGCGGACCAGCTGCTCGTGGTCGTCGGTCTCCGTGATCACGATCTCGGCCTCGCGGAGGAGCTCGAGGGCGCGGACGGTGAGCAGGCCGGGGTCGCCGGGGCCGCTGCCCACGAAGGAGACCCACTTCACGGGACGGGGCCCGCGGTCTGCTCCGCCGGTCGCGCCGCGGCGGGCGGATGTGCTGGACGGGTTCTGATTGGTCACAATCGCCTTCTCGCTACTTCGGTGCCTGGTGTTGGGGGTTCGTGCTGATCAGGTCTGCTGCGCCGTCGGCGAGCATCTCTGCTGCCAGCTTCTGGCCGAGTCCGACAGAGTCGTCGATGGGGCCGGAAGCAGATCGTCGTACGGAGACGGCGCCGTCGGGGGTCAGCGCCACTGCTCGGATCCACAGTTCGTCACCGAGGTCCCCTTCCGCAACTTCGGCGAGGGCGCCGACCGGGGCCGAGCAGCCGGCCTCGAGCTCGGCGAGCAGGGCTCGCTCGGCCTCGACGCAGGCGCGCGTGTGCGGGTCGTCGAGGGCTCGTGTCAACTCGGGGAGGAGATCGCTGTCCGCGCGGCACTCCACGGCGAGGGCGCCCTGGCCCGGCGCGGGGAGCACCTGGAGCGGGTCGAGCACCTCGGTGGCCTCGTCGGCGCGGCCGAGGCGGGCCAGGCCCGCCCGGGCGAGCACCACGGCGTCGAGGTCGCCGGAGGCGACCTTGCCCAGCCGGGTGTCCACGTTGCCGCGTACGCCGACCAGCTCGACGCCCAGCCCGAGCGCCTCGATCTGGGCGACGCGACGGGGTGCACCGGTGCCGACGAGCGAGCCCGCGGGCAGCTCGCCCAGGGTGAGCCCGTCGCGGGCCACGACCACGTCACGCGGGTCCTCGCGCTGCGGCACGGCAGCCAGGGCGATCCCCTCGGCAGGCGCCGTGGGCAGGTCCTTGAGCGAGTGCACGGCCACGTCGACCTCGCCGCTCAGCAGCGCCGCCCGGAGCGCGGTGACGAACACTCCGGTGCCACCGAGCTGGGCCAGCGGCTCGCTGGAGACGTCTCCCTCGGTGCGGACCAGGACCAGCTCGGTCTCGAGCCCGGTGGCGGCGGTGAGCGCGTCGGCGACCATGCCGCTCTGGGTGCGGGCGAGGACGGAGGCGCGGGTGCCGACGCGGACGGTGCGGGCTGTCATACGTCGGCCCTCGTCACGGCCTCGACGGCCTCGGGGTCGAGCGCGAACAGCTCCGCGAGGGCGGCGGCGTAGGAGACGGCTCCGGACTCGTTGGCCAGCTGCTTGACGCGGACGGTCGGCTGGTGGAGCAGCTTCTCGGCGACCCGGCGGATCGACTTCTCCACCTCGGCGCGCGAGGTGTCGTCCAGCTCGGGAAGTCGTGCCGTGATCCGGGCGAGCTCGGCCTCGACGACGCCCGTCGCCATCGTCCGCAGGGCGACCACTGTCGGGGTCACGCTCTGGCTGCGACGAGCGGTGAGGAAGGCAGCGAGCTCCTGGGCGACGATCGTGCGCACGCCGGCGACGTCGGCGCCCCCCGGGGCGTCCTCGAGCTCGACCGCCAGGGTCTCCAGCGCGATCAGGCGGACGCCGGGCAGGTCGGCGACGGACGGGTCGACGTCGCGCGGCAGCGCCAGGTCGACGACGGCGAGCGGCTCCTCGTCGGTGCGGCGCGAGGAGATCGCTTCGGCGTCGATCAGGAAGCCGGCTGCGCCCGTGCAGGACACGAGCACGTCCACCGGTCCGGTGATCTGGGCGAGGGCGCTGAGCGGGACCGCCGTCGCGCCGTACTGCTCGGCGAGGCGGTGGGCGCGCTCCGGGGTGCGGTTGGCGACCACGATCGAACGAGCGCCCTCACGCGCAGCCGTGGCCACCGTCAGGCTGGCCATGGCGCCGGCGCCGACCACGACGACGTGCTTGTCCGCGATGCCGCCGACGTGCATGGCCGCCCGGTCCATCGCGGTCGAGACGATGCTCGGCCCGACCCGGTCGATGTCGGTCTCGGCGTGCGACCTCTTGCCGACGCGCAGGGCCTGCTGGAAGAGCACGTTGAGCGCGGGACCGACCGTGCCGACCTCCTGGCCCACACGCAGAGCCTCACGGGTCTGGCCCAGGATCTGGCTCTCGCCGAGGACCATCGAGTCGAGCCCGGCGGCGACGTGGAAGAGGTGGGAGACGGCCCCGTCGTCGTAGTGCACGTAGAGGTGCTCCAGCACGTCGTCGGCCGACTGGCCGGTGCGCTCCCCCAGCATCCGCGAGATCGCCTCGACGCTGCCGTGGAACCGGTCGACGTCGGCGTAGACCTCCGTGCGGTTGCACGTGGAGAGCACCGTGGCCTCGGTGACGTGCTCGATCTCCGAGGTCTCGCGGATCAGCTTCTGGGCGCCCTCGGAGTCGAAGGCCACCCGCTCGAGGACGGACAACGGCGCGGTCTTGTGGGACATCCCGACGATCAGGACGCTCATGCCGACCCCCTGACGTCCTCGGCGATCGCGGAGACCGTCGGGTGGTGGGACTTGCGCTGCTCGTGGTAGGCGAGGATCTGCAGCTCGCTGGACAGGTCCACGCGGCGTACGTCGACGCCGTCGGGCACCGAGAGGATCGTGGGCGCGAAGTTGAGGATGCTGCGGATCCCGACCTCGACCATCCGGTCGCAGACCGCCTGCGCCGCGACGGCGGGAGTGGCGATCACACCGATGCCCACGCCGTGCTCGGCGACCACCGCCTCGAGCTCCTCGAAGCCGCGGATCTCCAGCCCGGCCACGACCTCGCCGTGCCGGGTGTCGTCGGCGTCGAGCAGGGCCACGGTGCGGAAGCCGCGCGAGGAGAACCCGGAGTAGTTGGCGAGCGCGTGGCCGAGGTTGCCGATCCCGACGACGACCACGGGCCAGTCCTGGGTCAGGCCGATCTCGCGGGAGATCTGGTAGCGCAGGTAGGCCACGTCGTACCCGACGCCGCGGGTGCCGTAGGAGCCGAGGTGCGAGAGGTCCTTGCGCAGCTTGGCGCTGTTCACGCCCGCAGCGGCGGCCAGCTCGAGGCTGGAGCACGTCGTGGTGCCACTGTCACTCATCGTGTTGAGCGCCCGCAGGTACACCGGGAGACGGGCGACCGTCGCCTCGGGGATACGGGAATTGCTCACTGCTCTGCACTCTCCACAGGTGGGGAACCTTCGTCACTGTAAGAGTTTGTGAACTCGCGAACAAATGCAGTGAACATGCTGGCTAGCACACGTGACATGCGTCACGTCACCGGGGGCTCCCGAAGACCCTCCGCCCCGGACGGATAGTCCGTGACGATCGCGTCGTCTCAGCCCCGGTTTTGCAACGGGAACGTCACGGACTATCCGGATCTCAGGACAGGGCGCGGCGCAGGCGGGTCTCGTCGACGCGCCAGAAGTCGTGCTGTCGCCCGTCGACGAAGGTGACCGGGATCTGCTCGCCGTAGGCGCTCATCAGCTCGTCCGAGGCGGTGATGTCGAGCTCCTCGAAGCCGGCGCCCAGGTCCGCGCAGACGCGCTCGATCACGTGGCGGGCGTCGTCGCACAGGTGACAGCCGGGCTTGGAGTAGAGGGTGACGCGGGCGCTCATGGTGCGATCACTCCAGCAGGCCCAGGGCCCGCCGGCGCTCGGTGGCCCGCAGCCGGCCCTTCTGGACCTTGCCGGTCACCGTGTAGGGCAGCTCCTGCACGACGTGGATCACCGACGGCTGCTTGAAGGGGGCAAGGCGCTCCTCGCAGTGGCGGCGTACGACGTCGACGAGGCCGTTGCTCGCACCGGCCGGGGTCGCCCGGACGTAGGCCACGACGGCCTCGCCGGTCTCCGGGTCGTCGACGCCGATCACGGCAGCCTCGGCCACCTCGGGGAGCTCGGCGATCACGTCCTCGACCTCGCTCGGGTAGACGTTGAAGCCCGAGACGATCACCAGCTCCTTGACCCGGTCGACGAGGTAGAGGTCACCGCTCGGGTCGAGGTAGCCGACGTCACCTGTTGCCCACCAGCCCTCCTCGCCCGGCCCGTCCGCGCCGTCGGGCCAGTAGCCGGAGAACAGGTTGTCGCCCCGGATGTGGATCTCGCCGCCGTCCTCGTCGGCCGGCTCGCGGCCGGTCTCGTCGACGAGCCGGATCTCGATCCCGGGCAGCGCGGCGCCCACCGACCGCGGCGTGGGGTTCTTGCTGCACAGCGTCGAGGTGACCACCGGCGCGGCCTCGGTCAGTCCGTAGCCCTGGTGCACGGCCACACCCGTGCGGGAGCTGAAGGCGTCGGTGAGCTCCGGCGACAGGGGCGCCGACCCGCTGAGCACCAGTCGCACCGGCCCCAGGCGGTCCTCGAGGCCGGGGACCTGCATCCAGTACGCGAAGACGGGTGGTGCCACCGGCACCACCGAGATCGCCTCGTCCTCGATCAGGTCGAGCGATCCCTCGGGGTCGAACCCGTTGACCAGCACCAGGCGCGCGTGCTGGCGCAGCACCTGGCCGAGCACGGCGTTGAGCCCGTAGACGTGGAACAGCGGCAGCACGCCCATGACCACGTCCTGCCCGGTGATCATCGGCGGGTCGACCTGCGCCACCTGCTCGATGTTGGCGAGCAGCGCCCGGTGGGAGAGCATCGCTGCCCGCGGACGGCCCGAGGTCCCGCTGGTGTAGAGCAGCACGGCCAGGGTCTCGGGGTCCACGCGCGCCGGCGACGGACGTCCCAGCCGGGCGACCAGCTGGTCCCAGCCCCGCTCGCCGGGCGCCAGGGTGGTGCCCACGGTGACGATGCGCGGACGTGCGCCGGGCTCCATCCCGACGGACTCGAGCGCGTCTCCCAGGCCACCGACCGCCGCGCGGACGGTGGAGATGGTGCTGGAGTCCGCCACCACCATCCGGGTGCCGGAGTCGGCCAGCACGCGGATCAGCTCACCGGTGGCGCTGCGCGGGTTGACGGGTACGACGACCATGCCGGCGCGCAGGGCTCCGAGGTACGCCGCGACGAACTCGACGCTGTTCCCGCCGGCCACCATCACGCGGTAGCCCGCGACCATGCCGGCATCGGAGAGACCCTGCACCACGCGCTGGACGAGCTCCTCGAGGGCGCTCCACGTGACGGTCCGTCCGGATGCTGCTTCGGAGAGGGCGATCTTCTCCGGCTCCTGCGCGGCAGCTCTGCGTGACGAGCTCGGCCACGTTGGACTCCATCGGGCGAGTCTCGCACATCCGGACTGCTCGTCGTACGGCCTAGGGTGGTGCCGTGACGCCTCCTCCACCGAGCGCCGATGCCGGCAGAAAACCCGGCCGCAAGCCCGCCGCCGCGCCCGGTGAACCTGCAGCGTCGTTCGCAGCTGGCCGGCGAGGCCGCGGCCACGGTCGCCGAGGTCGAGAGCGCGCTGAGCGTCCCGACCGACCCGACGTCGGCCGCCTTCTTCGACGTGGACAACACCGTGATGCAGGGCGCCTCGATCTTCCACCTCGCCCGCGGCCTGCACCGACGTGAGTTCTTCACCACGCGCGACATCCTCGGAGCCGCCTGGAAGCAGGTCTACTTCCGGGTCGTCGGGGTCGAGGACCCCGAGCACGTGGCGGAGGCGCGTGCGTCCGCCCTGTCGTTCATCGCCGGCCACACCGTCTCCGAGCTCGAGTCGCTCGGTGAGGAGATCTTCGACGAGCGGATGGCACACCGCATCTGGCCCGGCACCCGAGCCCTCGCCCAGCTGCACCTCGACCAGGGCCAGCGGGTCTGGCTGGTGACCGCGGCGCCGATCGAGATCGCCACGATCATCGCCCGCCGGCTCGGCCTGACCGGTGCCCTCGGGACCGTCGCGGAGCACGTCGACGGGGTCTACACCGGCGCCCTCGTCGGCGAGATGCTGCACGGCTCGGCCAAGGCCGTCGCGGTCAAGGAGCTCGCCGACCGGTTCGGTCTCGACCTCGAGCGCTGCTCGGCGTACTCCGACTCCTACAACGACCTGCCGATGCTGAGCGAGGTCGGCGACCCTTGTGCGATCAACCCGGACAACCGTCTGCGCGAGCACGCCCGCGCTCAGGGATGGCGGATCCGCGACTACCGGACCGGGCGCAAGGCCGCCCGTGCCGGGGTGTTCGCAGCGGGTCTCGCGGGAGCGGTGGCGGGCAGTGTCGCGGCCGGTGCAGCGATCCGCCGCAAGGTCAGCTGAAAGAGCGGCGCGACGCCGCTCCAGGCGGCATCCTAGGGGCGTGGCCTGGGTCACGATCCGGTTCACAAGTGTGCACCGGCCACGTAGCATCGACTCACTTGGAGGGCTGCCGACGGTCGTCGGCGGGTAAGTCATGGGCGATCAGCAGCTGCAGCGCGGTCTCGACGCACTGCGCCGTGCCCTGGCCCAGGCCCTGGCCCCCCGGATCGCGGTCGCTGCGCCGGGCCACGATCCGCAGCCGGCGCACCATCAGGACACCCCGTGGTTGCTGAGCCAGACCAGCGAGCACGCCGGCCGCACCGCACCCGGACCGCGGGCCGGGGCGCACGACGACTCCGACCTCGCCGCCTCCTCGCACGAGGACGAGGCCGAGGGAACCCGCCTGATCGCGCTCGTCGAGCTCGCCCGCAACGGTGACTCCGAGGCCTTCGGACAGCTCTACGACCACTACCACACGAGCGTCTACCGCTTCCTCTACTACCGGGTCGGCTCGGTGCAGCTCGCCGAGGACCTGACCGGGGAGACGTTCTTCCGCGCACTCCGGTCGATGAGCTCCTTCCGCTGGCAGGGCAAGGACTTCGGCGCATGGCTGATGACGATCGCCCGCAACCTGACCACCGACCACTTCAAGGCCGGACGCACCCGCCTCGAGCAGACCACCGAGGACATGACCACCCTCGACACCACCACCGAGGGACCCGAGGGTGCCGTCCTCGCCTCGCTCACCAACGAGGCGCTGCTCGCTGCGCTGACCGAGCTGCCCACCGAGCAGCGCGAGTGCCTGGTGATGCGTTTCCTGCAGGGCCTGTCCATCGCCGAGACGGCCGAGGTGCTCGGTCGCAGTGCGGGAGCCGTCAAGCAGCTCCAGCTGCGCGGGGTCCGGAACCTCGCCAAGATCCTCCCCGAGGGCACCCGCTGATGACCGCCGCCGGCTCGTGGGCGATCGCCCGAAATGTCGCATCGCGAGATGGTGTAGACCACCTCGTGGACACATGTACGGACCCCATAACCCCCCTGAACATCGCCTCGTTGCAGTCCATGACAGCGTGCACGCCGCGAAGCAGCTCCCCTGCTGAGCGAGACGACACATTCCATCGCAGCTCAGGAATGCAGCCATGACATCCCTCTTCCCCTCGCAGCGAGCGGCCGAGGACTTCGACAGCGTGATCGAGGGCCTGGCACCGCCGGCCGTCGTCGACCGCTACGCCGATCTCTTCGCGACGGTCGAGGCGCTGCGCACGCAACCCGAGGTGCTGCCCAGGGCCGAGTTCTCGAGTGATCTCCGCTCGCGGCTGATGACCGCTGCCGAGACCGAGCTGGTCCCGGCAGCCCCCGTCGTACGACGACTCGAGCCCAGCCGCACCCACAAGCGCAACCGCCGCATCGGCACCCTCGCCGCCGGCCTGGTCATCGTCGGCGGCACCGCCGGCATGGCCGCCGCCGCCCAGGGCTCACTGCCGGGCGAC
The DNA here is from genome assembly GCA_963797525.1 of uncultured Actinomycetota bacterium. Taxonomy (GTDB): domain Bacteria; phylum Actinomycetota; class Actinomycetes; order Propionibacteriales; family Nocardioidaceae; genus Marmoricola. The sequence continues at coordinate 315,914 of CAWCPT010000003.1, read as the reverse complement.
TCGCTCTACCCGATCAAGCGCGGCATCGAGCAGGCCAGCGTCGCCGTGCACCCGAGCGACGCGGGCAAGGGTGCCGCGCTGCTCGACCAGGCACGCACGCGCCTCGACGAGGTCGACGAGCTCCGGGCCCAGGGCTCACCCGACGCGGCGCTGATCGCCTCCACCCTGGAGTCGTTCCGCAGCGCCGCGGACGCCGGCTCCGAGAAGCTCTTCACCGCCTACCAGGCCGACGGCGACGCCAGCGACATCAGCACCGTGCGCGGGTTCACCGCCGACCAGATGGCCCGGGTCGCCGGCCTGTCCGGCGCGTCGAACCCCGTCGCCGGCGACCAGCTCGTCGACACCGCCGACCTGCTCGCCGACATCGACCAGCAGGCGCGCGTGCTGTGCGCTGCGTGCGCTCCCCAAGCCCCGCTCCAGCCCCCGGCTGCGCTGAGCTCCGGCGCAGGAGCCGCCTCCGTCGACAACCTGCTCGCTCGTCCGGTCGCCCAGGTGCGCACCGACGTCGCCGAGGCCAAGGCTGCCCAGGCAGCCCGGTTCGCGGCGCTCAAGGCCGCGGCCGAGCGCAGTGCTCAGGCTGTCGCGCTGGTCGAGCGCCAGAACAAGGCCGCGGCCGCCGCCGCGTCGGCGCGGACCACTGAACCCGTGACCCACACGGTCACGCCCGACGGCACGCTGGTCCCGTCGGTGACGACCGCGGGCAAGACCGCGGTGAAGAACCTCGTCACCGGTGTCACCGGCACGGTCACGACCGTGACCCAGGGCATCACCAAGAACCAGACGCCCCTCGACCCCGTGGTCAAGGGGTTGACCGACACCGTCGACGGTGTCACCGATCAGCTGCTGCCGACCGACCACTGACGCCGCTCGCCCCCAGCCCCTCGGTCGACGACCGGTGGGGAGCTCGTGCGATCCGGCCGGGCTAGGAGAAGACGGACTTGCGCTTCATCAGCAGCGAGTAGAGCGTCTGCTGGATCGACTCACGCACCTGGTCGGTGACGTTGAAGACCAGCATCGGGTCGTCGGCCGCGCCGGTGTCGTACTCGTCCGTGCGGATCGGCTCGCCGAACTCGATCAGCCACTTCGAGGGCAGCGGCACCAGGCCGAGCGGGCCGAGGAGCGGGAAGAGCGGCGTGATCGGCAGGTAGGGAAGCCCCAGCAGCCGGGCCAGCGAGGGGATGTTCCCCACCAGGGGGTAGATCTCCTCGGCACCGACCACCGAGGTCGGGATGATGGGTACGCCGGTCCGGATGGCCGCCGCGACGAACCCGCCACGGCCGAACCGCTGCAGCTTGTAGCGCTCGCTGAACGGCTTGCCGATGCCCTTGAACCCCTCGGGCCAGACCCCCACGAGCTCGCCACCACGCAGCATCCGCTCGGCGTCCTCGTTGCAGGCCAGGGTGGCGCCGCCCTTGCGGGCGAGGTCGCCGACGACGGGCAGCTTGAAGACGAGATCGGCGCCCAGGGGACGCAGGAACCGGCCGGTGTGGTCGTGGATGCTGACCGCGGTCATCAGGCCGTCGACCGGGACCGTGCCCGAGTGGTTGGAGACCACCAGCGCGCCACCCTCGGTGGGGATGTTCTCGGTGCCGCGCACCTCGATGCGGAACCACTTCTTCGCGATCGGACGGAAGGCCGCGAGCAGGAACTTCTCGGTGACCTCCCGGTCGAAGCCGTAGTCGTCGACCGTGAACTCGCCGGTCAGGCGTCGGCGCAGGAACGCCAGGAACTCCGCGAGTCGCGGCTCCCAGCTGGCCCCGAACACCTCCTTGGAGGCGCTGGTGAACGCGGAGAGCCACTCGAGCGGCGGGATTCCCGGCGTCGGGTGCCGGTGGTCGGTGGTCGCGGGCGCGCGGAAGGGGCTCGGCTCCTCTGAGCTCTGGTCGATGGGCGGTGGGGTCCCTGCTCGGACCCGGTCTCCTGCTCCTCCACCGTCTCCCCTGACTCCTGTGCTGCGGGCGGGGTGGGCTTCTGCTTCCGGCGTGACGCCTTGTCCGGCGACGTCGGCGCCGTGTCGGCTCACGCCCTCGGTCGGCGACGTCGGCTCGTCCGGGGTCGCTGCGCTCGCGGTGCGGTTCTGCGAGGGGACGCGGACCGAGGCCGGGCTCTCCGCCGCACGCGACGCACGCTGGCGACGCGAGGGCGGCGTGGACTTGGCGGCCAGGTTACGGCTGTTGGACGACGGCTTCTCGTCGCCGGTGCCGCGCCCGGGCTTGCCGCGTGTGCCGATGGGGATGATCTCGGCGTCACCCACGCGGCTCACCTCCGCTGGTCAGGGCTCCCACGAGTGCGGACTCGGTCGCTCGCACCCGGTCGGGACCCAGGATGCCCGGGGTGACCGACTCCGCGAAGTCGGCGAAGGCACCGGCCGTCGTGTACTTCGGCTCGAAGCCGAGCATCTGGCGCATGCGCGTGGTGTCGAGGCCGCGGCCGAAGGTCAGGAAGGCCACCGCCTGGGGCGAGAAGTCGGCGACCCGGGTCTGCCGGATGGCGGTCCCGAACGCCGGGACCGCGAAGCCGGGCAGCGGCAGCGAGGGCCGGCCGAGGCGGCGTACGGCCTGGCTCAGGGTGATCACGCCGTCACCGGCGACGTTGTAGGTGCCCTTCACGTCGGTGATCGTGGCGTGCTCCACCACGTCGAGGGCGTCCTGCTCGTGCACGAACTGCAACCTGCGGGTTGAAGCCGAGCACGGTCGGGATCACCGGCAGCCGGAAGTACCCGGTCATCGCCGTGGTCACCTCGGGACCGATGACGTTCGCGATGCGCAGCGTCGTCACGGCGACGTCCGGACGACGGCGGGCGAACCCGCGGATGTAGGACTCGACCTCCGTGATGTCCTTGGCGAAGCCGCTGCTGGGCAGCCGCTTGGCGTTCATGCCCTCGGTGAACATCGCCGGGTCGCGGTTGGAGGCGCCGTAGACCGCCGCGCTCGACTTCACCACGAGCTTGCGCACGTCCGGCGACTGCTGGCAGGCGGCGAGCAGCTGCATGGTCCCGATGACGTTGAGCTCCTTCATCGAGGTGCCACCGCCCGCGGCGGCAGGCCGTCGCGGCCACGCTCGTGTGCACGACGGTGTCGACGCGCTCGCGCACGATCACCTTCGCGATCACCGGGTTGCGGATGTCGGCCCGCACGAAGTCGGCCTTGCCGAGGTCACCGCGGGGCGGCACGACGTCGACGCCGATGACGCGGTCGATCTCCGGAGACCTCGACAGCTGCGCCGCGAAACGGCGTCCGAGATCTCCGGCAACACCGGTGACGAGCACGACCTGGCCCATGGCGGTGGCGGAGCCGGCCTACTTGCCCAGGCGGCGACGCTGGACGCGCGTCTTCTTCAGCAGCTTGCGGTGCTTCTTCTTCGCCATGCGCTTGCGACGCTTCTTGATGACAGAACCCACGTTTGACCTATCCGTATCTGCGAGGGGAGGCAGTCGCCATCCCCGTCCGAAGGGCACAGCCTATCGGTCGGGACCGGACGCAGCCGAATCGGAGCGGGCGCTCTCATCCCGTGGTCGGTCGGGGAGCCTGCAGGGTCCCTCAGCCGGCGTCGAAGAAGCTGGTCTTGAGGTACTCGTTGACGTCGTCCTCGCTCACGCGGAACGACCTGCCCACGCGCACAGCGGGGATCTCACCGTTGTGGACGAGGCGGTACACCGTCATCTTCGAGACGCGCATCACCGCAGCAACTTCTGCAACGGTCAGGAACTTCACGTCGGAGATGTCTCCTGGCCTGTTCGTGGGCATGGCGCACCGCACTTTCTTTTCGCACGTCCCACGGCATCACCGCCACGAACCCCACGTGCGCACTGGGAGAAATATAGGTCCAGATGTGACCAATGTTCCAGAGTTTCCCCAAAGTGAACGGTGAGACGACGGCGTGTCCGCTTGATCTGGTCTCGATTCAGCGTCTCATATCTGCGGATCGAGGCCGTTGGAGGGGAAGGCGACGTCCCTGGTCGCCTGGACGGCACGGTCCAGCCAGGTGTCCGGGTCGTAGCCCTGAGACCAGTCGCGGTAGGCCGGGTTGCGCCCGTCGGTCATCCGCGAGGGGGCGAGCACCCCGAGCCGCGCGCGGACCTCGTCACGCCACTGCTGTGGCGTGTCCCGCGCCACGTCGAAGGGCGTCCCGGAGACCACTGCGAGCAGGTGCGTCCACGCCCGGGGCACCACGTCGACGATGGCGTAGCCACCGCCGCCGAAGGCAACCCATCGGCCTCCCGCCACCTCGTGGGCAAGGTCGTGCAGCGCGAGATAGCTCGCCCGCTGACCGTCGACGCTGAGCGCCAGGTGGGCCAGCGGGTCGTCGCGGTGGCTGTCGCAGCCCTGCTGGGTGACGAGGACGTCGGGGGCGAACTCGCGCAGCAGAGGGGGCACCACGGCGTGGAAGGCACGTAGCCAACCGGCGTCGGAGGTGCCCGGTGGCAGGGCCACGTTGACCGCTGAGCCGTCCGCGCCGGGCCCGCCCGAGTCCGCCGGGAACCCGGTCCCGGGGAACAGCATCTGACCGGTCTCGTGCAGGGAGATCGTCAGCACCCGGGGGTCGTCCCAGAAGATGCGCTCGACGCCGTCGCCGTGGTGGACGTCCACGTCGACGTAGGCGACCTTCTGCGCGCCGTTGGCCAGCAGCCAGCGGATCGCCACGGCCACGTCGTTGTAGACGCAGAAGCCGCTCGCCCGGTCGGGCATCGCGTGGTGGAGGCCGCCGGCGATGTTGGCCGCGTGGTCGACGTTGCCGGTCCACACCTGGCGCGCCGCCTCGATGCTCGCCCCGACCACGTGGCGTGCGGCCAGGTGCATGTTGGCGAAGGTCGGGTTGTCTTCGCTGCCCAGGCCGAACTCGAGGTTGGGCTTCGACGGGTCGATGCTGCTCGCCATCACCGCCTCGATCAGGGAGGAGTCGTGGACCGTGAGCAGGTCGGCGTCCGTGGCGTCGGGGGCGGGCACCCGCGGCAGCCGATCGAGTACGCCGAGCTGCTCGGCCAGCCCGATGGTGAGGTCGACCCGCAGCGGGTTCATCGGGTGGGTCGGCCCGAAGTCGTAGGCGGTGAGCGACTCGTCGTACACCACACAGGCGCGGCAGCTGGGCTCGTCCATGCGGGGGACGCTACTCGTCCGGAGCGGGAGCCACACGCCGGGCGACCACCACGCCGTCGTGCTCCGCAACGACGCGGAACTCGCCACTCTCGAGCAGGGCCGCGACACCCCTCCACGCCGGCACCGGGGCGACGAACGCCTGCGTGTCGATCGCGATCCACTCCGCCCGCCCGAACGCGGAGCTGGGCAGCGGCGGTCCGTCGGCGCCCAGGGTGTCCCCGACGATGTAGAGATCGGTGCGGAGCGCGATCCGCGAGCCGAGCGTGTCGGAGGCTGCGACCCGGCTCCCGTCCGGGATGCGGTCCAGCAGCTGGTCGACCGCGGCCGCGCGGGGCGGCGTGGCCCAGAACCCCGTCTTCAGGGCCTGCGAGAAGGGAAACGTCGGCACCAGCACGAGCGTGCCCACGACGGCGGCCACGAGCCCCACGGCCCGGACCCGCCCGTGCAGCAGGCGGGCGCCCTCGATCATCGCGGCCACGGCGATCGGCACCAGGACGGCGTCGTAGTGGTACCAGGGCTGCCAGTAGGTGAACCGGTCCGAGACGAAACGCCAGGCGAAGGTGGGCAGCGCCACGAGGAGGAGCATCGGCGAGCGGAGGGCCATCAGACCCGTCGGGACCAGCAGGTAGAGCACCGTCCGCGACTTCACGTCCGTCCCGGTGAACAGCGTGCGGAGCGCCTCCCCCGGCCCCTGCGGCGCGTAGAGGGCGGCCTGGCCGCCGGTCCCCTGGATCACCGGCACCACCCAGAGCAGCAGGGCCACGAACGACACGGCGCCGATCGCCATCGTGACCAGGCCCAGTCGCCGCGAGCCACGAAGGAACACGACGGCACCCAGCGCCGCGACCGTGAGACCGAGGTCCTCCTTGACCAGCAGGAGCGGCATCGCCCAGAGCACGGCGGCGCGGTGGTCGTCACGCAGCATCGCCGCCATGCTGAACGCCAGCAGGGGCACGGCGAGGGCCACCTCGTGGAAGTCGAAGCCGATCAGCGAGGCGAACCCCGGGGCGAGGCCGTAGCTGACCGCCACCACCCAGGGCAGCCAGCCCCGGCCGGCCGCACGCATCAGCGGCACCACCCCGAGCGCCGCGAGCACGGCCTGGGTGAGCAGCACCGCGTAGGGAGAGCTCCAGACCAGCACCACGGGAGCGAGCACGACCAACGCCGGGTTGAAGTGCAGTCCTGCGGTCCCCGAGTCGGTGGTCGGCATCCGGGGGAAGTGGCCGTGGGCCAGGTCGCGGAGCAGCGTCTCGTAGTACCCCAGGTCCAGGATGTAGGAGTCCATCCGGTTGTACTGCTGGAAGGAGACAGCGGCGTACAGCGCCGTGAGCACGCCGAACACGAGCCACGCCTGCCACAGCGGGAGACGGCGTCGGTCCATCGGGCCTCAGTCGTCGCTGGCAGCGAGGGCGACGGAGCGGTCGCGGGCGGCCTCCATGGCCGTGATGAACGCCGCGCGGACCTTGTGGTCCTCGAGCTCGCGGATCGCGGCCGCCGTCGTGCCTCCGGGGGAGGTGACCTGCTCGCGCAGCACCGTGGGGTGCGTGCCGGTCTCGCGCAGCAGCTTGGCCGAACCGACCACCGTCTGCACGACCAGCTCGGTGCACGTGCTTCGCGGCAGCCCGAGGTGTACGCCGGCCTCGATCATCGCCTCGACCACGAAGAACAGGTAGGCCGGACCCGATCCGGAGATCGCCGTCACCGCGTCCTGCTGCTTCTCCGGCACCCGGATCACCCGGCCCGTGACGGAGAGCATCTGCTCGGCGGTCGCGAGGTGGCTCTCGTCGCAGTGCCTGCCCCCGGAGATCGCCGCCATCCCCTCGTCGACGAGGGCGGGGGTGTTGGGCATCACCCGGACGACCGCGATGCCGTCGGGGAGGTGCTTCTCGATGTAGTCCGTGGTGATGCCGGCCGCGAGGCTGATGACCAGCTGGCCCGGCGCGACGTGCGGGGCGATCTCGGCGAGCACCTCCCCCATGTCCTGGGGCTTGACCACCAGCGCCACCGTGTCGGCACGGGCTGCCTCGGCCAGGTCGTCGACGACGGTGACGCCGTACTTCTCCCGGAGCTCGGCCGCTCGCTCGGGGCGCTTCTCGCCCACCACGAGGTCGCTCACGTCGTGGCCGCCGCGGACCAGGCCGGAGAGCAGGGTCTCCCCCATCACTCCGGCGCCGATGATGGCCACCGTCATGGTCAACCTCCTTGCCCGCTGGTCGAGGCCAGTCGGGACCTACTTCTGTGAGACGAGCGAACGCAGGAAGAATGTCAGGTTGGACGGTCGCTCGGCGAGCCTTCGCATCAGGTAGCCGTACCACTCCTCGCCGTACGGGATGTAGACGCGCACCTTCTCGCCGGCGTCCGCGAGGCGCTTCTGCTCCTCGGCGCGGATGCCGTAGAGCATCTGGAACTCGTAGGTCCCGGGCATCCGCCCGTTGCGGGTCGCGAGCGCGGCGGCGATCTTGACCAGCCGCGGGTCGTGGCTGGCCACCATCGGGTAGCCCTCGCCGGCCATCAGCACCTTGAGGCAGCGCACGTAGGACTTGTCGACGTCGTGACGCTCCTGGTAGGCCACCTCCTCCGGCTCGTTGTAGGCGCCCTTGCACAGCCGGACCCGACTGCCCTCGTAGGCGAGCGCCCGGCAGTCCTGCTCGGTGCGGTAGAGGTAGGCCTGGAGCACGGCACCCGTCTCCGGGAAGTCCTTGCGCAGCTCGCGCAGCGTCGACAGCGTGCTGTCGGTGGTGGTGTGGTCCTCTGCGTCGAGCGTCACCGTGGTCCCGGCGTTGCGCGCGGCACGACAGATCCGGCGCGCGTTCTCGGTGGCCAGCTTGGGACCGATCTCCGGGAGCGCCTGCCCGATCGCGGACAGCTTCACGCTCACCTCGGCGTTGCGCGAGAGCCCTGCGTGGCTGAGCCCCTCCAGCAGGTCGAGGTAGGCCACGACGGTGGCCTCCGCATGGGCCTCGTCGAGGGTGTCCTCGCCCAGGAAGTCCAGCGTGACGTGCAGCCCGTGGTCGATCAGCACCTTCGTCGCCGACACGGCGTCGTCGGTGTGCTCGCCGGGCACGTAGCGGTTGACCATCGCCCCGCTGACCGGCATCCGGGTGACGATGTCCTTGACCCGATGGCTCCGGGCCAGCAGCAGGAGTGCTTGTCGCAGCACGAGTTCCTCCAAGAAAGGTGACTTCCGGCCACGCTACAGGCGCCTTCTCGGGCCCTGAAATCGGCGGATCAGGGAGTCTGGCGGCGCAAGGTCAACGCCCCCAGCGCCAGCGCCCCCACGACGTAGGCGAAGACGATCCCGATGTCCCTCCAGACGTCACCTGTCGAGGTCGACCCGGCGACCGCCTGCATCGCGTCGACGGCGTACGAGAGCGGGAGCACGTCGGAGATCACCTCGAGCACGGGAGGCAGCTGGTCGCGGGGCACGAACAGCCCGCACAGCAGCAGCTGGGGGATCACGACGAGCGGCATGAACTGCACCGCCTGGAACTCGGTGCGGGCGAAGGCCGAGACGAACAGGCCCATCGCCGTGCCCAGCACCGCGTCGACGACGGCGACCACCAGCAGGAGCCACACCGACCCGACCACGGTCAGGTCGAGCAGCCACACGCACACCCCCACGGCGAGGGCGGACTGGACGGCAGCGACCAGCCCGAACGCGAAGGCGTAGCCGAGCAGGAAGTCGAGCTTGCCCATCGGCATCGCCAGCAGGCGCTCGAGCGTGCCGGAGGTGCGTTCACGCAGCGTGGTCACCGAGGTGACCAGGAACATGATCACGAAGGGGATCAGGGCGAGCAGGGCGGGCCCGAGCCCGGAGAAACCGTCGCCGGGCAGGTCCTTGAACATCCACCACAGCAGCGTCATCAGCGCGCACGGGAGCACGAGCAGCATCGCCAGGGTGCGGTGGTCCCGGCGGAGCTGTGTGAGCACCCGGCTGGCGACAGCGGTCGTCGAGCGCGGGGACATCAGCGCTCCCGCGGATGTCCGGGTGGAACCGATGGACTGCCTCGTGGCGCTCATGCTGCTTCCGCCCCGTTCACCACGGCGAGGAAGGCGCCCTCGATGCTCGCGGCTCCCGTACGCCGGAGCAGCCCGTCCGGGCTGTCGTCGGCGATCAGGTGACCCTCGCGCATGAGCAGCAGGCGATCGCAACGGGAGGCCTCGTCCATCACGTGGCTGGAGACCAGCACCGCTGCCCCGGCCGCGGCCAGCTGGTGGAAGGTCTCCCAGAGCTCGACGCGCAGGACCGGGTCGAGCCCGACGGTGGGCTCGTCGAGGACGAGCAGCCGCGGCTGGCCGAGGAGCGCCACGGCGAGGGACACCCGCGAACGCTGGCCCCCGGAGAGCCGGGCCACCACGCGGTCACGGAAGTCCCCCAGCGAGACGAGCTCGATGCACTCGTCGACCCGGGCGTCGCCGACGTCGAGGATGCGGCCGAAGAAGCGGAGGTTCTCGGCGACGGTGAGGTCGTCGTACACGCTGGCCTGCTGGGTGACGTAGCCGATCTGGTCGCGCAGCGACGCCGATCCCGCGGGTGCCCCGAAGACCTCCACGCTGCCGCCCGTGATCTGCTGCACGCCCACGAGCGTGCGCATCAGCGTGGTCTTGCCGCAGCCCGACGGCCCCAGCAGACCGGTCACCTGGCCGGTCGCGACGTCGAAGTCGAGGTTGCGCAGCACCTGGTTGTCCCCACGCGTCACCTCGAGGTGCCGGACCGCCACCGCGTTATTCACCATACGATGAATTATCCACTCCGGGGACCGGAGGTCAAGAGGTCGGGAGGTCCCCGTCGAGGTAGCGCTGCAGTGTCGGGGCGTACGTCGCGACCAGCAGCTCCGAGTCCATCGAGGCCAACGGCTCGACCTCGAGCACGTAGCGCAGCATCACCAACCCCACCATCTGGCTGGCGAGGAAGGCGATCCGCTCACGTGGCCGGTCGAGCCCGAGCGCCGTGCCGACGGGGCCCAGCACGACCCCGAAGAGGCCGTCACGGAGCAGCCGCGCCCCGTTCGGGTCCACCGCACCGCGCACCAGGCCGAGGAGCGGGAGCCGGGCGGACTCGTCGTCCCACACGGAGAGGAAGACGCGCAGCAGGCGCTCACCGGCCCCGTCGACACCGCCCTCGAAGACCGGCGCCAGGGCGACCCGCGGGTCGATCGGGAACTCGAGCGCAGCGACGAACAGGTCGTCCTTGGTGCCGAAGTAGTGGTGCACCAGCGCGGGATCCACCCCGGCCCCGGCGGCCACGGCGCGCATCGACGTGCCGGGGAAGCCGCGGGCGGCGAACAGTGAGCGCGCGGACGCCAGGATCTCGGCCCTCGTGTCCGGGGCGCCAGGACGGCGGCCACGGGTGCTGGCTTGCTCGCTCACATCGGAAGTCTCGCACCCGGCGGAGCCGGGCGGGCTCAGCGTACGTAGTCGACGCGGGTCTGGATCTCGCTGACCGGGAGCGTCACGGGCGGGCTGGGCGGAGAGACGAGCTGGACCGTCTGGGTCCCGCCGCCGGGGAGCACGAAGGTGAGGTTGTAGTTCGTCGTGGTGCTGATGTCGTAGGTGCCCTGGCGCGTGTAGGAGTGCTCGAGCGCGTCGGCCGCACCCACCTCCGCACCCTTGACGCCGTTGCCGGTCGCGCCGCCACCGTCACCGAAGCTCCAGGAGGTGCTGATCGGCGTCCAGCGCAGCGGGATCCTCTGCCCGAGCAGGGTGATCGAGGTGTTCACGGCGGGCGAGTCGGTCCAGTAGTTGTTCGGGATGTTCACGTAGGAGCGGTTGCCCGGCTCCACGTGGGGCGGGCTGACCGGAGCGGTCACCTTCGCGGCCTCGGTCACCATCTGGGTGGTGATCACCGGCGCGCGCGGGAGCCTCCGGTCCATCGGGGCACAGGCCGTCCTCGGGATGCAGCGTGCCGATCCCGTCGGGGCCACAGGTGGCCGGCTGGATGCACGGCGCAGGCACGGCGAACGTGCTGCTGTAACCACCCGGATAGAGAGCCGGGTTGCACGACCCCGTCCCCGGGCCCGAGGTCGGCCCGAGACCCGGGAAGAGCGAGGTCGATGACGACGGCGTGCCGCCGCTCGTGCTGCCGCCGGAGGAGGGCGAGCCAGAGCCGGATGACCCGCTGCTTCCGGGCGAGGAGCTCGTGGTCGTGTGGGTGTTCGTGATCGTGGTCGAGGTCGGGTCGGGACCGGGGTCGTTCTTCACCACGCTCGGGCCGTGGTGGTCCGCCCGGGAGGGCGCAGCGAAGCCCACGACCAGGAACGAGGAGAGCAGTGTGACGAGCACGGTCGTGAGGAGCGAGCGGGATCGGCTGGTCACGATCAGGTCCTACCCTTCTCCGCGAAGGTGTAATCGTCGACCTGCCAGCGACTGCGATCCGCGTCCCAGACCAGGTCCACGTCGAGCCGGTAGGGGGTGACCTTCTGGGACGAGTCCTCCTTGCCCTGCAGGTCGACGAAGCTGATCCGCGGGTAGGTCATCGGCGCCTTGACGTTGTACGCCGGGCCACCGCGCGTCCCCACCAGGAGACGGCCGACTTGGATGTCGTCGCCGTTCGTCCAGAGCTTGTCCTTCTTCAGACCCTCGATGTAGTCGGAGAGCTGGCGACAGCTCGAGCAGGTGGCCTGGTCACGGGCCAGCGCGGCGACCGGGGTGATGTCCCGGATGCGGACGGCGTACTGCACGACGTCGGCGAAGTAGCGCGCGAACTCCCCCGCGCTCCCGGCGGTCTTCGCGACCTCGGCCGGTGGCGTCGGCTCGGTCGTGTCCAGTCCGGGAGGGGTGGTGGGGCTGGGCTTGGCCACCGGCAGCGGCTTCTCGGCCGGCTGGTCGCTCCCGCACGCACCCAGGCCGAACGTGAGCGCCAGCGCGGCGGCCACGATCGAGAGGGCACGGGACATGGGCGGAACCTACCCAGTTGCACCCCTCGGAAATCCCCGGGGGTGCTCAGGTCTCGGCGGGTGCGAAGTGCAGCCTGCTGAACGCGAGCGACTCGAGCAGGTCGGCCTCGCGGGCCTCGCGGCTGCCGGCCTTGCGCGTGTTGATCTCCAGCACGATGTGCCCCGAGAAGTCGCGGGCCGCGAGCAGCTCGAGGAACGGTCCGCACGGCTGGTTGCCGTGGCCCGGGACGAGGTGCTCGTCCTTGGCCGACCCGCTCCCGTCGGTCATGTGCACGTGCCGGAGCCGGTCACCGAGACGCTCGGCCATGGCGACGGGGTCCGACTGCGCCGTCGCGGCGTGGGAGAGGTCGATCGTGGTGTTGGCGTAGGACTCCTCGGAGGGGTCCCAGCCGGGCTGGTAGACCTTCATCTCCCGGCGCGAGGTGGCGCGCCAGGGATACATGTTCTCGACCGCGAACGCGATGCCCGTGCTGCGCTCGAGGTCGGCGATCCCCTCGACGAAGCCCGCGGCGTAGTCGCGCTGCCAGCGGAACGGCGGATGCACGACGACCACGTCGGCGCCCAGGGCTGCGGCCATCTCGGCGCTCCGCTCGAGCTTGACCCACGGGTCGGTCCCCCAGACGGTCTGGGTGATCAGCAGGCAGGGCGCGTGCACGGCGCACACCGGCACCTCGTGGTAGTCGCGGAGCGCCCTGACCTTCTCGGTGCTCTGGCTGAGCGAGTCGATGCTGACCATCACCTCGACGGCGTCGTAGCCGAGGCGGGCGGCGTAGTCGAAGGCGTGCGCCACCGTCTCCGGGTAGACCGACGCGCTCGACAGGGCGAAGACGGGAGCCATGCGTCAGCTCCTCGCGCTGAGCTGGTCGAGCCGGTCGAGGATCACGCCTTCACGCAGCGCCCACGGGCAGATCTCGAGCTCCTCGAGGTCGAAGATGTCCATCACCGCAGCGGCCACCAGCGCTCCGGCGACCACCTGGTGGGCCCGGTTGCCGGAGACGCCCGGCAGGTCGGCGATGTCCCCGTGGTCCATCTCGAGCAGCTTGGGGATCCACTCGTCGAGCGCCACGGCCGGCAGGATGCGGCGTACGAAGAGGCCCTCGCTGGAGGGGGCGGCGCCGCAGATCCGGGCCAGCGACCGGAACGTCTTCGAGGTCGCCACCGCGTGGTCGACGGGGCCGCCGCGCAGCAGGGTGCCGGCGTCGTGGGCGATCGAGGCGCGGATCTGCTTGCGCAGCTTGCGCAGCGCCTTCTCGTTCGGAGGACCGTCGCGGAAGTGGTCGCGGGTGAGCCTGCCCGCACCGAGCGGCAGGGACCAGGCAGCGTCGGGCGACTCGTCGGCACCTCCGGCGATCTCCAGCGACCCGCCACCGATGTCGAAGACGGCCAGGCGGCCCGAGGACCAGCCGAACCAGCGACGTACGGCGAGGAAGGTCAGCCGGGCCTCGTCGTCGCCCGGCAGCACCTTGATGCTGACGCCCGTGCGCTTCTCGACCTGGGCGAGGACCTCGTCGCAGTTGTCCGCGTCACGCACCGCCGAGGTGGCGAACGAGTAGATCTCCTCGCAGCCCTTGTCCTCGGCGAGGGTCAACGCATGCCCCACGAACTCGGCGAGCGCGTCGACGCCTGCGTCCGTGACGCGGCCGTCCTTGCCCAGGTGCTCGGCCAGTCGCAGCTCCTCCTTGTAGGAGGACGCGGGCAGCGGGGCCGCGCCGCGATAGGCGTCGACCACCAGCAGATGCCCCGTGTTGGAGCCGATGTCGAGCACACCGAGGCGCATGTGACGAGGCTACCGGCCACGGCACGTGCAGGGAGCAGCCCTAGGCTGGCGGCATGCCCGAGGTCGATCTGGTCTTCCCCCGCGCCTGGTTCGAGTTCACCGATCCCGGTGACGCCGAACAGGTGTTCCGCTGCGACCTGACGTGGCTCACCTCGAGCTGGACGTGCATCTTCGGCAACGGCTGCCCCGGCATCTACGACACAGCCCCGGAGGCCGGGTGCTGCACCCTCGGCGCGCACTTCTCCGACAAGGCCGACGAGAAGCGGGTGGCCGAGTGGGTCGACCGGCTCGACGACGCGACCTGGCAGCGCCGCTCCGAGGCGCTCGGCAAGCGCGGACAGGTCAAGCGCAACGGCTGGGTCGAGACCGACGACGAGGGGGACCGCAAGACGAAGGTCTCCGGCGGAGCCTGCATCTTCCACAACTCCCGCGACTTCGAAGGTGGCTACGGCTGCGCACTGCACGCACTGGCCCTCAACGAGGGCGTGCACTTCGTCGAGACCAAGCCGGACGTGTGCTGGCAGCTGCCCCTGCGGCGTACGTTCCGCAACGTCGAGCGGCCCGACGACACCACCTACCTCGAGATCAGCATCGGGGAGTACGACCGGCGCGGCTGGGGCCCCGGCGGCCACGACCTCGACTGGTACTGCTCGGGCAACACCGAGGCCCACGTCGGCACGGAGCCGGTCTACCTCTCCAGCGCCACCGAGCTGATCACCCTGATGGGGCAGCCGGCGTACGACGTGCTGGCCGCGGCCTGCGCGAGGCACCTGAGCTCGCGTTCGGCGCTCGCACTGCACCCGGCTTCGCCCGCGCCTCCGACCTGACCGGTCACGGCACGACCCCACCCCGGTGTCCCGCGCCAGCGGTCGTCGGGTGAGAATCAAGCATGCGTCTCGATCACATCGTCTTCGCAGCAGGCCCCGGGGGACTCGCCGGAACCACCGAACGCCTCTCGGCACAGCTCGGTGAGGACTTCACGGGTGGCGGCGTCCACCCGAGGTTCGGCACCCGCAACTCGATCCTCCCGCTGACCGAGGGCACCTACCTCGAGGTCGTCGAGGTGCTCGACCACCCGGCGTCCGACAAGGCCCCGTTCGGGCAGGCCGTGCGCGCCCGCTCCGAGCTCGGTGGTGGCTGGCTCGGTTGGGTCGTCGCCGTCGACGACATCACGCCGCACGAGACCCGGTTGGGCCGCGAGTCCGTCAACGGGAACAGGCACCGCCCCGACGGCACCGAGCTGCTCTGGAAGCAGCTGGGCGTCAAGGGTCTGCAGGCCGACCCCCAGCTGCCGTTCTTCATCGAGTGGGACATCGAGGAGGGCAACCACCCGAGTGCCGGCGCCTCGGGCCAGGTCTCGCTGGAGTGCCTGGAGATCGCAGGCGACCCCGCACGCGTCTCGGAGTGGCTCGGCCAGTCCGTCGACCAGGCGCTCGAGGACGTGAAGGTCGAGTGGGTCGCGCCGCACGGCACCCCGGGCATCATTGCCGCGAAGTTCCAGACCCCCAACGGTCTCGTCCGCCTCTGAGGCGTTCCTCGGTGGTCGAGGACGCCGCGCCCGAGCCCGTCTCGAAGCCGGACCTCTCACCCGGTGCCGTCCCCAGCCCGAACATCTGGCACCACCCGCAGGTCTACGAGATCGAGAACCGCGCCGTCGACCGCACCGGGGCGATCACCCGGCTGATGCAGGACCTCGGTCCCTGGACCGGTCGCGACCTGCTCGACATCGGCTGCGGGACCGGCTTCCACCTGCCGCTCTTCGCCGAGACGGCACGCTCGGTGACCGGGGTCGAGCCCCACGGCGACCTGGCGGCGATCGCCCGTCGCCGGGTTCGGCGGCTGTCCCGGGTGACGGTCCTGCAGGGGTCCGCCACCTCCTTGCCGCTGCGGGACCAGTCGATCGACGTGGCGCACGCCCGCTGGGCCTACTTCTTCGGCCCCGGCTGCGAGCCCGGCCTGGCCGAGCTCGACCGGGTGATGCGTCCGGGGGGACGGGCCTTCGTGATCGACAACGACGCGTCCCGCTCGACGTTCGGCGGGTGGTTCCGACGCGGCTACCCCGACGTGGACCCGGTCGAGGTCGCCCGCTTCTGGCAGGCGCAGGGCTGGGACCGGCATCCCGTCGAGATGGCCTGGACCTTCGACTCCCGCGAGGACTTCGAGGCCGTCGTACGCATCGAGTTCCCGCGGCCCGTCGCCGACGAGATCCTGGCAGGCCACGAGGGCACGCTCGGTCGACTACGCGGTCAACGTGTGGAGCCGGGCGTTCTGAGCCGGGGGGACAAAGCGGTGGGGGCGGACGGGCAATCCCTGTAGCGGGAGGGCGAAGCATCACCCACCCGCGTCAGGTTTCCCCGGCCGCCCGGGGAAACCGGCACCCCTACCGGGCCCGCTGGCTGGACCGGCGTACGACGAGCGAGGGCTCGAGCATCAGGCCCCGCTCGCCGATCGGCTTGTGGGCCAGCACGAGGTGCAGGATCCGGACGAGCTCGACCGCGACCTGCTCGAGCGGCTGGCGCACCGAGGTCAGGCCGGGCCAGGTGACCTGGGCCGCGAGGGAGTCGTCGAAGCCGACGACGCCGATGTCGGCGCCCGGGCGGAGCCCGCGCTCGGCGCAGGCGTGCAGCACGCCGATGGCCAGGGTGTCGCTCGCGCAGGCGAAGGCGGTGACCGACGGGTCGTCGAGCACGTGGTGCGCCGCCATCCGGGCGGCGTCGACGTTGTCGGTGATGCGGACGCCGAGGCCGGTGAGGTCCTGGCCGGCGGCGCGCATGGCGCCCTCCCAGCCGCTGCGCCGGTCCTGGCCGATGCGCGAGGACCGCTCCCAGCCGAGCCACGCGATCCGTGCGGTGACCCTGCTCGAGCAGGTGCTCGGTCGCGATCCGGGACCCGTGGCTCCCGTCGACGTCGACCCAGGCGTGGTCGGCGTCCGGCTCGTCCCAGGGGCGGCCGAAGGCGACGAACGGCGCTCCCCGCTCCTGCAGGAAGCCCGCCTGGGGCGTCCCCGCGTAGGTGTCGGTCACCACGAAGGCGTCCACGGCGGTCGAGCGGAGCAGGTCGTCGTAGCCGTCGAGCGGGTCCTCGGCGTCGCCCGAGAACAGCAGCACGTGGTGACCGGTCCGCGAGGCGGTCTCGACCAGGCTGTGCAGGAACCGGTCCATCAGCGCGTTGCTGGTGCCCTCCTGGGCCGGCTCGAAGCGCAGCCCGATCAGGTGCGAGGAGCGCGTGCGCAGCTGCCGCGCGGCGCGGTTGGGCGAGTAGCCGAGCCGGTCGATCACCGACTGCACCCGCACGAGGGTCTCGGGCCGCAGCAGCTCGGGGTTGTTCAGCGCGTTGGAGACCGTCTGCCGGGAGACGCCGGCGGCGTCGGCCACCGTGGCAAGCGTCGGCGGAACCGGGTGGCGCGCCCGATGTACGTCGGGCCGGCTGCTCGGCTGGCTCATGGAACT
Organism: uncultured Actinomycetota bacterium; assembly: GCA_963797525.1. Taxonomy (GTDB): domain Bacteria; phylum Actinomycetota; class Actinomycetes; order Propionibacteriales; family Nocardioidaceae; genus Marmoricola. The sequence goes on along the minus strand of CAWCPT010000003.1, from coordinate 298,696 downwards.
CCCCCGGAGTGTGAACGATCCAATCCTAGGCCATCGGGTCGCCCCAGCACGTCGCGCCGGGTTCTGTCGGACCCCTCGCCTACCGTGCTCGTCATGGCACAGGCGAACACACGATCGAACGGCAAGGCGCCCCGGCCCGGCTACCACTGCAACGAGTGCGGCTGGGAGACGGGCAAGTGGGTGGGCCGTTGCGGCGAGTGCCAGGCCTGGGGCACGGTCGTGGAGAAGTCGGCGCCGAAGAGCCGGGTGCAGGCCGGCCCGGTGACCGCGCCGGCGCGTCCCGATCGGCGAGGTGCCGATCGAGGACTCGCGCTCGCGCACCAGCGGCGTGCCCGAGCTCGACCGGGTGCTCGGCGGCGGGCTGGTCCCCGGAGCCGCGATCCTGCTCGCCGGCGAGCCCGGCGTCGGCAAGTCGACGCTGCTGCTCGAGGTCGCCGCCCAGACGGCCCGGCTGCGGCACCGCGTCCTCTACGTCACCGGCGAGGAGTCGGCCGCCCAGGTGCGGATGCGCGGCGACCGCACCGGCGCGATCCAGGCCGAGCTCTACCTCGCGGCCGAGACCGACCTCGGTGCCGTGCTCGGCCACGTCGAGGCGGTCAAGCCGACCCTGCTCGTCATCGACTCGGTGCAGACCATCAGCGCGAGCGACGTCGACGGCGTGCCGGGCGGGGTCACCCAGGTCAAGGAGGTCTCCGCCGCGCTGATCCGGATGGCCAAGCTGCGCAACATCACCCTGGTGATCATCGGCCACGTCACCAAGGACGGCACCATCGCCGGTCCGCGGGTGCTCGAGCACCTCGTCGACGTGGTGCTGCACTTCGAGGGCGAGCGCACCTCCCGGCTGCGGATGGTCCGCGCGGTGAAGAACCGCTACGGCCCGGTCGACGAGGTCGGCTGCTTCGACCTCTCCGCCGAGGGCATCGTGGCGATCACCGACCCGACCGGCCTGTTCCTCGACGCCCGCCACGGCCCCGTCCCCGGCACCTGCGTCGCGGTCGCCATGGAGGGCCGCCGCCCGCTGCTCAGCGAGGTGCAGGCGCTGGTCACCCACTCGGCCGCCGAGCGACCACGGCGTACGACGTCGGGGGTCGACCCGTCCCGGGTGGCGATGATCCTCGCCGTGCTCCAGCAGCACGCCGGCGTCCGGCTGCACAGCCACGACGTGTTCGTCTCCAGCGTCGGCGGCGCCCGGCTCACCGAGCCGAGCAACGACGTGGCCATCGCGCTGGCGATCACCTCGGCCTGGCTGCGGCCAGCCGCTGGGCCGCAACGTCGTGGCGATCGGCGAGCTCGGCCTCTCCGGCGAGCTGCGGCGCGTCCGCGACGTCGGCGCGCGCCTCGCCGAGGCCGGCCGGATGGGCTTCCGCTCGGCGTTGGTCCCCGCCGAGTCCCCGAGAGCGCCGGCAACAGCCGGATCCTCGACGGCATGCGGGTGGTCGACGTCGACAACATCGCGCGCGCCCTGAACCTGCTCGGGTCTCGAAAAGGACGGCGGTGCGCCGGGTCGAGCTGCTCATAGACTCCGCGCGTGGCTTCCCCCGAGCGTGTCGACGACGCAGCCCGCCTGCGCGCGACCCTGGCCGTGATCGCGCCCGGCACCGCCCTGCGCGACGGGCTCGAGCGCATCCTGCGCGGCCGCACCGGCGCGCTGATCGTGCTGGGCCACGACCGCGACGTCGAGGGCATCCTGCACCGGCGGGTTCACCCTCGACGTCCCGTTCACCGCCACCGCCCTGCGCGAGCTGGCCAAGATGGACGGCGCGATCGTGCTCGACCGCGACATCTCCCGGATCCACCGCGCCAACGTCCACCTGATGCCCGACCACACCATCCCCTCGGAGGAGACCGGCACCCGGCACCGCACCGCCGACCGGGTCGCCAAGCAGACCGGCGCCCCGGTGATCTCGGTGTCGCAGTCGATGCAGATCATCGCGATCTACGTCGGCGAGATCCGCTACGTGCTCGAGGACTCCGGCCGGATCCTGGCCCGCGCCAACCAGGCGCTGGCCACGCTCGAGCGCTACAAGGTGCGCCTCGACGAGGTCTCCAGCACGCTGTCGGCGCTCGAGATCGAGGACCTGGTCACCGTGCGCGACGTCGCCGTGGTCGCCCAGCGGCTGGAGATGGTCAGCCGGATCGCGCGCGAGATCGACGACTACGTCAACGAGCTCGGCACCGACGGCCGGCTGCTCTCGCTCCAGCTCGAGGAGCTGGTCACCGGGGTCGAGGCCGAGCGCGGCCTCGTCGTGCGCGACTACCAGTCCGGCGGCCGCCGTACGCAAGCCCGCCGAGGAGGTCCTCGCCGAGCTCGAGGGGCTCTCCCCCGCCGACCTCGTCGACATCGCCGGCGTGGCCAGGGCCCTGGGCCTCGGCCAGGGCGAGCACCTCGACGGCGCGGTCGCGCCCCGCGGGCTACCGGCTGCTCGCCAAGGTCCCGCGCCTGCCCGACGTCGGTCGTCGACCGGCTGGTCGAGCACTTCGAGACGCTGCAGAAGCTGCTCTCCGCCAGCGTCGAGGACCTGCAGATGGTCGAGGGCGTCGGCGAGCTCCGCGCCCGCAGCGTCCGCGAGGGCCTCTCCCGGCTGGCCGAGTCCAGCATCCTCGAGCGCTACGTCTGAGGGCCTAGCAGGAGCCGGCAGCGTTGTCGCCGCCAGCACTTGCTCTGCTTGCCCTTGACGGCGCTGCTCGCGGGTCGGCTTCGGGGCAGGCTTGGTCGTGGTCGCCGAGGGCCGCGGTCTGGCGCCGGTCGATGCCTTGGCGTGCGGCTGCGGGGTCTTGGTGACGACCCGGGTCGGCGCCTGGGTGACCTCGAACTGCACGTCGGTCGGCGTCGAGCCGAGGCCGCGGCGTACACGTGGTAGAAGCCCGGCAGCGCCCAGCCAGCTGGCCGGTGCAGTTGTCGTCGGAGCGGCGGCCGCTCCAGATCGACGGGGACGGCGGTCGTGCTGCGGCGCTGCGGACCACGACCTCGGCGTCGGGATCGCCGTCGGGCAGTCCTGGCTCGACCAGATCCGGTCGCTGCCCGAGGCGATCTTCACGACCAGCGTCTCGGGAGAGACCTTGAACGTGCAGGCGGGCTGGATGCCCTGGAGCCGGAGCACGATCAGCGATCGTCGGCCGCCGCAGGCGACGCGGCACCGACGGCAGCACGCTGACCTCGTCGGCCTGGCACTCACCGTCGGGCGGCAGCGAGGGGCACCGTGCGGCCTTGGCCTTGCGGGGCCTTGGACGGCGCGACGGGCCCGTAGGACGTGCCGGCGCGACGGGGAGGCGCTGCTGTCGCGCCGAGCTGTCGCTGCCCGCCTTGACCGCGGTGCCCGCGGTGTCCGAGCCGGTCCCGCCGAGCAGCTTGCCGATCCCGAAGACCAGCAGCAGGGCGACGCCGCAGCACCATCGCTGCGCCGGATCCAGTAGACGCGCCGGGCAGCCGTCCACGCGGATGCGAGACCGAGCCCATGCGCGCCACGCGTAGTCAGCGGGCGCGGCCGATCACGGTTGCAACGCCGAGCGGCCGCGAACCCCTCGCCGCGCGTGGGCTTAATGGGGTCCGATGAGCGACCTGCACGCCGCCGATCCTGCGCCTGGTACGACGACCACGCCCGCGACCTGCCCTGGCGCGGGCCCGGAGCCACGCCGTGGGCCGTGATGGTCTCGGAGTTCATGCTCCAGCAGACGCCGGTCGCCCGGGTGCTGCCGGTCTTCGAGACCTGGATGACGACCTGGCCGACGCCGGCCGCCCTGGCCGCGGCGCCCAGCGGTGAGGCGGTGCGGGCCTGGGGCCGGCTCGGGCTACCCGCGACGGGCGCTGCGGCTGCACGCGGCGGCGACCGCGATCGTCGAGCGGCACGACGGCGAGGTGCCGCCGGCGTACGACGACCTGATCGCGCTGCCCGGGGTCGGTGACTACACCGCCAGCGCGGTCGCGTCGTTCGCGCTTCGGCGGCGCGCCACGCCGTGCTGGACACCAACGTCCGCCGGGTCCTCGCCCGGGCGGTCAGCGGGGTGGAGTTCCCGGCGACCGTCGGTCACGAAGGCCGAGCGGGAGCTCGCCGAGCTCGCTCGTCCCCGACGAGCAGCCCGCGACCTGGGCGGTCGCCGTGATGGAGCTCGGCGCCCTGGTCTGCACGGCCGCGCAGCCCGCGCTGCGAGGCGCTGCCCGGTCGCGGACCGGTGCGCCTGGACGCCTCGCCGGCCGGCCGGCGTACGACGGGCCGCCGCGACGCGGCCAGGCCTGGGCCGGCACCGACCGCCAGGTCCGCGGCCGGCTGATGGCCGTGCTCCGCGAGGCCGAGGGCAGCGTCGCGCGGGCGACGGCTCGACGCGGCCTGGACCGAACCGGTCCAGCGCGACCGTGCCCTGCGGAGCCTGCTCGACGACGGCCTGGTCGTGCTCGGCCCCGACGACCGCTACGCCCTGCCCACCTGACCCCTCCTGGAGCCGCTGTTCGCAGACGCGCGGACACAAGTCGTCAGCCCGCCCGTTTCGTCCTGGACGAACCCACCCAGCTCGGACAGGTGACAGTACTTGTGTCCGCGCGTCTGCGTCTCGAGCAGGAGTGGTACGCGAACGGCCCACCCGGAGACCGGGTGGGCCGTTCGTGTGGAGCGGGTGGGTCAGTCGTTCTTGGGGATGTCGACCGGGCCCTCGCTGTCGTCGGGTCCGCCGACGTGCTCCAGCGGCGGGCGAGTCCGGGCAGCTCGCCCTTGGCGCTGCCCTCGAAGGTGAACTGCGCCTCGGTGCCCTCGCCCTCGACGCCGACGAGCACGATCTGGCCGGGGCCGACCTCGCCGTAGAGCATCTTCTCGGCGAGCACGTCCTCGATCTCGCGCTGGATCGTGCGCCGCAGCGGCCGGGCGCCCAGCACGGGGTCGAACCCGCGCGTGGCGAGCAGGTCCTTGGCGTCCTGGGTCAGCTCGAGGGACATGTCGCGGTCCTTCATCCGGAGCTCGACCGAGGCGACCATGTTGTCGACCATCGCGATGATCTGGTCCTTGGTGAGCGGCGGGAACACGATGATCTCGTCGACACGGTTGAGGAACTCGGGGCGGAAGTGCTGCTTGAGCTCCTCGGTGACCTTGTTCTTCATCCGGTCGTAGGTGCCCTCGTCGCCGGCCTGGTTGAAGCCCAGGCTGACGCCCTTGGAGATGTCGCGGGTGCCGAGGTTGGTGGTCATGATGATCACGGTGTTCTTGAAGTCCACGACCCGGCCCTGGCTGTCGGTCAGGCGACCTTCCTCCAGGATCTGCAGCAGGCTGTTGAAGATGTCCGGGTGGGCCTTCTCGACCTCGTCGAAGAGCACCACGGAGAACGGCTTGCGACGCACCTTCTCGGTGAGCTGCCCGCCCTCTTCGTAGCCGACGTAGCCGGGAGGCGAGCCGAACAGCCGCGAGACGGTGTGCTTCTCGCTGAACTCCGACATGTCGAGCTGGATCAGCGCGTCCTCGTCGCCGAAGAGGAACTCGGCGAGCGTCTTGGACAGCCAGGTCTTACCGACACCGGACGGGCCGGCGAAGATGAACGAGCCACCGGGACGCTTGGGGTCCTTCAGGCCGGCACGGGTACGACGGATCGCCCGGCTGAGCGCCTTGACGGCCTCCTCCTGGCCGATGACCCGCTTGTGCAGCTCGTCCTCCATCTTGAGCAGTCGCGTGGACTCCTCCTCGGAGAGCTTCACGATCGGGATGCCGGTCGCGACGGCGAGCACCTCGGCGATCAGCTCCTCGTCGACCTCGGCCACGACGTCCATGTCGCCCGCGCGCCACTGCTTCTCGCGCTCGCCCTTGGCCAGGATCAGCTGCTTCTCCTCGTCGCGCAGACGAGCGGCGGCCTCGAAGTCCTGGCCGTCGATGGCGCCTTCCTTGCGGCGGCGCACGTCGCCGATCTTGTCGTCGAACTCGCGCAGGTCCGGCGGAGCCGTCATCCGGCGGATCCGCAGCCGCGAGCCGGCCTCGTCGATCAGGTCGATGGCCTTGTCGGGCAGGAACCGGTCGGAGATGTAGCGGTCGGCCAGCGTCGCGGCCGAGACCAGCGCCTCGTCGGTGATCGTCACGCGGTGGTGGGCCTCGTAGCGGTCACGCAGGCCCTTGAGCATCTCGATGGTGTGCGCGATCGAGGGCTCGTTGACCTGGATCGGCTGGAACCGGCGCTCGAGCGCTGCGTCCTTCTCGAGGTGCTTGCGGTACTCGTCCAGCGTGGTCGCGCCGATCGTCTGCAGCTCGCCGCGGGCCAGCATCGGCTTGAGGATGCTGGCGGCGTCGATCGCACCTTCGGCCGCACCGGCACCGACGAGGGTGTGGATCTCGTCGATGAACAGCACGATGTCGCCGCGGGTGCGGATCTCCTTGAGCACCTTCTTCAGGCGCTCCTCGAAGTCACCGCGGTAGCGGGAGCCGGCGACCAGGGCGCCGAGGTCGAGGGTGTAGATCTGCTTGTCCTTGAGCGTCTCGGGCACGTCGCCGCGGACGATGTCCTGGGCGAGGCCCTCCACGATCGTGGTCTTGCCGACGCCGGGCTCACCGATCAGCACCGGGTTGTTCTTCGTGCGGCGCGACAGGATCTGCATGACCCGCTCGATCTCCTGCTCCCGGCCGATGACCGGGTCGAGCTTGCCCTCCTTGGCGGCCTGGGTGAGGTTGCGGCCGAACTGGTCGAGGACCAGCGAGCTCGAGGGGGCGGCCTCGGGCGCCGTACCTGCAGTCTGCTGCTCCTTGCCCTGGTAGCCGGACAGGAGCTGGATGACCTGCTGGCGGACCCGGTTGAGGTCGGCGCCGAGCTTGTGCAGCACCTGGGCGGCGACGCCCTCGCCCTCGCGGATCAGGCCGAGCAGGATGTGCTCGGTGCCGATGTAGTTGTGGCCGAGCTGCAGCGCCTCGCGCAGGGACAGCTCGAGGACCTTCTTGGCGCGCGGCGTGAACGGGATGTGCCCGCTGGGCGCCTGCTGGCCCTGGCCGATGATCTCCTCGACCTGGGCGCGGACGGCCTCGAGCGAGACGCCGAGGCTCTCGAGGGCCTTCGCGGCGATGCCGTCACCCTCGTGGATCAGGCCGAGCAGGATGTGCTCCGTGCCGATGTAGTTGTGCGAGAGCATGCGGGCCTCTTCCTGGGCCAGCACGACGACTCGTCGGGCTCGGTCGGTGAACCGCTCGAACATGGGCTTCTCCTCAAGACTCTGCAGGGTCGACCAGTGCGACCCGCACGGCCGGTTGAACCCTTCGCCCAGCCTACGTGTTCCGACCCGAGAGGGTTATCGCTGTCAGCGAACAGAGACAGAAGGGTGATCGGGCCCGCACCAGCGGGCCGGTGCGCCTCACGCCCTGGGCCGGCCGAACTGGGTGCGCACGCCCGGCGACCACAGCACCGACTCCGGCACCCGCTGGGAGACCCCCGGGAACCCTGCTGCCGCCACCAGCTCGTCGGAGCAGTGCAGCAGCTCGGCGGCCCTCAGCGGCCACGGGTCGTGCGTGTTGGGCACCCAGAGCGGCCTGGACCCGACGTGGTGGTGCATCCCCCAGCGCGCCGTGAGGAAGACGCTGAGCGGGTCCCGGACCGCCTCCTCGCCGGTGCGTACGGCGAAGTCGGTGGCGGCTCCGCGGGACGGCGGTGTCAGCCGGCTGCTGCGGTAGCCCAGCGTCGCCGCGCCGTGATCCTGCCGGCGGTCGACCTCCATGCGTGCCCAGCGGTAGCGGACGCCCAGCATGCTCGCGGCCGCCGCCACGGCGAGCCGCTCGGTCTCCAGGGAGCGGAACACGACCCCGGGGCGTCCCCGGTCGTCGGTGGAGTAGAGGCGGACGTTGATCTCCGCGAAGTCACCGAAGTACGGCACCGGATGGCCGTAGCCGAACCCTGCGTCGCGCATCTCGAAGCCGATCAGACCCACCCAGGCCGAACCGTCGTGGACGTCGGGACGACACCCCGGTGGAAGGTACGGCGCCACCGCGGCCGGGTCGACGCGCCAGTGCAGGAAGACGAGGTCGGCCCAGACCTGGTCCATGAGCGGCCGACCGCTCATCGGCAGCGGTCGGTCGTCCGGCTCGGTCGGGATCACTCGCCCCTCCAGGCAGAAGACGGGGTGATCTCCGCGGCCCTGCTCAGAGCACCTCGTCGACGCTCTGGGGACGGGTGAGGTGGAACACCTCCGGCGGGCGGCCCCACTCGTCGCGGCCGAGCCGGGAGACCGGACGCAGGTGCTCCATCGCCGGGTGCACGCCCTCGAGCACGTCGGAGCGCACCGTGATGGCGGTGACCAGCCCGAAGACGACGAAGGCGTGGCCGACCTCGATGATCCGCTCCCGCCGGCACTCGATCGACGCCGGCGAGTCGGCGACCCGCCGCGGCGACACCGTCTCCGAGGGCTCCGTCGCGATCCCGAGCTGCTCGGCCTCGTCGTCTCCGTGCTCGAAGGGCGCGCTGCTGTCGTTGATCTGGTCGAGCAGCGACTCCGAGGTGAACGAGAGCACGAACTCACCGGTGGCCTCGATGTTGCGCACGGTGTCCTTGCGACCCAGCGAGCTGAACAGCACGATCGGTGGCCGTCCGCTGGCGACGGTGAAGAAGGAGTGCGGCGCCAGGTTGCCCCGGCCGTCCGCGCCCAGCGTCGAGACCCAGGCGATCGGGCGGGGCACGACGAGGGCGGTCAACAACTTGTAGGCGTTGACCGCCTCGTCGGCAGGGTCGAAGACGGTGCGGCTCTCAGGCATGCCGCAACCCTAGGACGGGGTTCAGTGCGCGGCGGCGTAGGCCTCGCGGACCTCGGCGGCCACCCGGCCCCGCTCGGGTACGTCGAAGCCGTTCTCGCGCGCCCAGGCGCGGATCTCGGACGCCGGGGCGACCCCGGTGGGCTTGGTGGAACGGCGACCGGAGCGGCCGCTGACCGGGCGCGCGTGGCCGACGTACGGCGCCAGCGCGTCACGCAGGGCCTGGGCGTTCTTGCTGTTCAGGTCGATGGCGTACTCCTTGCCGTCGAGCCCGAACGTCACCGTCTCCTCGGCATCGCTCTGGTCGATGTCGTCGATCAGCACGATGTTTACCTTCTGCGCCATTTCTCCCTCGTCCTCCCGTTTAAAACGTGCATTCCTTTCGGACACTAACACGCCTCATAAACGGGCGGTATTTCAGAGAACGAGTGTTTACTCGGGGCGCAGCAACGGAAAAAGAATCGTCTCCCGAATGCTGGCGCCGGTGAGCAACATGATCAATCGATCCACGCCCATGCCCATGCCGCCGGCCGGCGGCATGCCGTACTCCATCGCCTTGAGGAACACCTCGTCGAGCTCCATCGCCTCCGGCTCACCCTGCGCTGCCAGCAGCGACTGGGCCTCCAGCCTCTGGCGCTGCACGACCGGGTCGTTGAGCTCGGAGTAGGCGGGCGCCAGCTCGACCCCGTTGATGATCAGGTCCCAGGCCTCGTTGACACCCGGGTGGGTGCGGTGCGCCTTGGCGAGCGGCTTGACCGCCGCCGGGTAATCCATCACGAAGGTCGGATTGACGAGGTCGTCCTCGACGAGCTGCTCGTAGAGCTCGACCACGATTTCGGCGGCCCCCCATTTCGGCTGCAGCTCGACGTCGTGGGAATCTGCCAGCTTTCGCAGGCTTTCCTCGTCGGTTTCCACGGTGACCTGCTCACCCACCGCCTCCGAGACGAGGTCGAGGATCGAGGCCTGACGCCACTCGCCCTCGAGGTCGATCTCCGAACCGTCGCGCCCGGGTACGACGGTGCGACCGACCGCGCGGGCGGCATCGAGCACGAGCGCCTTGGTCAGGTCCATCATCGTGAACTGGTCGCCGTAGGCCTGGTAGGCCTCGAGCATCGAGAACTCCGCCGCGTGGGTGGAGTCCAGGCCCTCGTTGCGGAAGGTCCGACCGATCTCGTAGACCTTGTCGACCCCACCGATCATCGCGCGCTTGAGGTCGAGCTCGAGGGCGATCCGCAGCAGCATCGGCTGGTCGAGCGCGTTCAGGTGCGTGCGGAAGGGTCGCGCCGCCGCGCCACCGTTGGTGAGCTGGAGGATCGGGGTCTCGACCTCGGTGTAGCCGCGCTCGTCCAGGGTGTTGCGCAGGCTGCGCAGCACCGTGGCCTTGGTGCGCACCATCTCGCGGGCCTCGGGCCGGATCATCATGTCGACGTAGCGCAGCCGGATGCGGGCCTCGTCGGAGAGCGGACGGTGCTCGTTGGGCAGCGGTCTCAGGGTCTTCGCCGCGACCTCCCAGTCGGTCGCCTGCACGCTCAGCTCGCCCCGGCGACTGGTGACGACCTCACCGCGCACGGCGAGCAGGTCGCCGATGTCGACGAGCGCCTTGTAGTCGGCCAGCGCCTGCTCGCCCACCTCGGCGAGGCTGAGCATCACCTGGATCTCCGCACCGTCCCCCTCGCGGAGTCGCGCGAAGCAGAGCTTCCCGGTGTTGCGCTGGAAGATCACCCGTCCGGTGATGGCGACCCGCTCGCCGGTGCGGGTGTCCGGCTCGAGCTCCTGCCCGTCGTACGCCTCCCGGATCTGGCGGATCGTGTGGGTGCGCTCGACCGTGGTCGGGTAGGCCTGCACGCCGGAGTCCAGGATCCGCTGCCGCTTGTCCCGGCGTACCCGCAGCTGCTCGGGCAGATCGTCGCCCTGGGTCTCGGACGGGGCGGGGCCGGGCTGGTCATTCATGGCGCACACGCTACTTTGCTCCCCACCCGACGCCGACCGGAGGAGCAGGGCGATGAAGGCTGTGGTCTGTCACGAGACGAAGCTGGCGGTCGAGGAGCTCCCGGATCCGGTTCCCGGGCCCGGGCAGGTGCTGCTCGAGGTCGTCCGCGGCGGCATCTGCGGTTCGGACCTGCACGCCCGCAAGCACGCCGACGAGCTCGCCGACCTGGCCGCCGGCATCGGGTACGTCGACGTGATGCGGCCGCACGAGTCGGTCGTCATGGGCCACGAGTTCAGCGGCCGGGTGCTCGACTACGGCCCCTCCACGAGGAAGGCCTGGCCGACCGGAACGCCGGTCGTCTCGCTGCCGATGATCCAGATGGGCGACCGGGTGCAGATGACCGGCCTGTCCGCCAAGGCGCCCGGTGCGTACGCCGAGCGCCTGCTCGTCCAGGAGTCCCTCACGATGGAGGTGCCGAACGGTCTCGACCCGGCCACGGCAGCCCTGACCGAGCCGATGGCGGTCGCCTGGCACGCCGTACGCCGCAGCGCCGTGCGCAAGAAGGAGACGGCGGTCGTGATCGGGTGTGGTCCGATCGGACTCGCCGTCATCTCGATGCTCAAGGCGCGGGGTGTGCGGACGGTGATCGCCAGCGACTTCTCACCGGGCCGCCGTGCGCTGGCCGAGCGGTGCGGTGCCGACGTGGTCGTCGACCCGGGAGCGGACTCACCCTGGAGCACCTTCGAGGAGAGCAGCTACATCACCGACGCCAACGACCTCTTCGACCTCGCGCTCGGCACGATGGGCAAGCTGCGCGCGGTGCCGAAGCTGCCCTGGGCCAGGGTGCTGCGCGCCGCCGAGGCAGCAGGCGCCACCCCCAGCGGACCGGTCGTCTTCGAGTGCGTCGGCGTCCCGGGGATCATCGACCAGGTGATCAACGCCGCACCCCTCGCGACACGCGTCGTGGTGGTCGGGGTGTGCATGGAGCCCGACACGATCCGGCCGGCGATGGCGATCAACAAGGAGATCGACCTGCGGTTCGTCTTCGCCTACCAGCCGCACGAGTTCCACGAGGCCCTGCAGCTGATCGCGCACGGCACCGTCGACCCGACGCCGCTGATCACCGGGACAGTCGGCCTCGACGGTGTCGCCGACGCGTTCGAGGTCCTCGGCGACCCCGAGAAGCACGCCAAGATCCTGATCGACCCGGCAAGCACGGTCGCGACCCTCTGACCCGACGCCGGAAAACCGGTGGAGATGCACGGTCCCGCGCTGGCACGCTCGACGGGTGCCGACCAACTACTTCGACGAGCCCGTCGCCGCGACGTACGACGCCCCGGACTCACCCATGTGGAGCGCCGAGGTCCTCGACCCGACCGTCGACGTGCTCGTGGAGCTCGCCGGTGACGGCGGCTCAGCGCTCGAGCTCGCCGTCGGGACCGGGCGGGTGGCGCTGCCACTGAGCGAGCGTGGTCTGCCCGTGCACGGGATCGAGCTCTCCGAGGCGATGCTCCAGCGCCTGCGCGCCAAGCCTGGTGCCGAGCGGGTGCGGACCACGCAGGGCGACATGACCTCGGCCAGGGTCGAGGGGCGGTTCACGCTCGCCTACCTCGTCTTCAACACGATCAGCAACGTGACCACGCAGGACGGTCAGGTCGGCGTCTTCGCCACCGCGGCCGACCACCTCGAGCCGGGCGGCCACTTCCTGATCGAGGTGGGGGTGCCCCAGCTGCAGCGGCTGCCACCGGGTGAGCGGTTCCTCGTCTTCGCCAGCACCGACGACTACCTGGGCGTGGACGAGTACGACGTCGCCACGCAGGCCCAGTGGTCGCACCACCACCGCTTCGACAGGGGTGAGGGCACCCGCTCCTCGATCCCGTTCCGCTACACCTGGCCGGCCGAGCTCGACCTGATGGCCCGGCTCGCCGGGATGCGGCTCGTGCACCGCTGGGCCGACTGGCACCGGTCGCCGTACACCTCCGAGAGCCGCTCGCACGTGTCGGTGTGGCGCAAGGACTGAGCCGCCAGGACGGATAGTCCGTGACGTTTCGGTTGCAAAACCGTGTTGAGAACAACGGGAACGTCACGGACTATCCGACATTGCTCAGGAGTTGCGGGCGTAGACCAGCTCCAGGCCGAGGAGGGTGAGCCAGGGCTGGTGCTCGGTGAGGGTGCGGCACTCGGCGACCACGATCGGGGCGAGGCCGCCGGTGGCGATGACGTGCACCGTCTCGGTCGGTACGTCGAGCTCGGCGATCATCCGCTCGACGATCCCGTCCACCTGGCTGGCGAACCCGAAGACCATGCCGGACTGGAGCGCCTCGACGGTGTTCTTGGCGATCACGCTGCGGGGGCGGAGCAGCTCGACCTTGCGCAGCTGGGCGCCACGACGGCCGAGTGCCTCGAGGGAGATGTCGATCCCGGGCGAGATGGCGCCACCGATGTACTCACCACGCGGGCTGACCACGTCGAAGGTCGTCGCCGTGCCGAAGTCCACGACGATGGCCGGCCCGTCGTACAGGCTGGCCGCGGCGAGCGCGTTGACCACCCGGTCGGCGCCCACCTCGCGGGGGTTGTCCATCAGCACGGGTACGCCGGTCCGCACGCCCGGCTCGACGACGACGTTGCGCACCGTCCCGTAGTGGCGCACCAGCATGTCGCGCCACTCGTGCAGCACCGCCGGCACGGTCGCGCACACGGCGACGCCGGAGAGCCCGTCGGCGACGTTGCTCTCCCGCAGCAGGCCGCGCAGCAGCACCGCCCACTCGTCGGCCGTGCGACGCTCGTCGGTCGCCACCCGCCAGTGGTCGAGGACGACACCGTCGTCGAGGAGACCGAGGACGGTGTGCGAGTTGCCGATGTCGGCGCAGAGGAGGGTCATGACTCGGAGAGATCCATCCCGAGGTCGAAGACCTTCACGGAGTGGGTCAGGGCACCCACCGAGATGAAGTCGACGCCGGTCCGGGCCACGTCGCGGGCCCGCTCGAGGGTGAGGCCGCCCGACGCCTCGAGAGTCGCGGGCGTTCGATGAGCCGCCGTCAGCGCCACGGCCTCGGCCATCTGGTCGTCGGTCATGTTGTCCAGCAGGATCCGCTCGCACCCGACGTCGAGGAGCTCCTCCAGCTGCCCGAGGTCGGTCACCTCGACCTCCACCGGGATCCCGGGATGGGCGGTGCGCACGGCTTCGTAGGCGGGCACCACACCACCCGCGGCCACCACGTGGTTGTCCTTCACCATCGCCATGTCGCACAGCGAGAACCGGTGGTTGACCCCACCGCCGCAGCGCACGGCGTACTTCTGCAGGGCGCGCCAGCCCGGCAAGGTCTTGCGCGTGTCCAGGACACGCGCGGGGGTGCCGTCGAGGGCGGCGACCCAGTGCGAGGTCGCCGTGGCCACCCCGGAGAGGTGGGAGGCGAAGTTGAGCGCCGTGCGCTCCGCCGTGAGCAGCCCACGCGTCGGACCGGCCACCCGCATCACCACGTCACCGACGCCGACGCGGGTCCCGTCGGCCAGCCGGTCGGTGATCTCCACCTCGTCACCCATGACGGTCGCGAACACCAGTGCGGCGACGCCGAGACCGGCCACGACCCCGGGCTCGCGAGCCCCGAAGTCAGCGGCACCGCGCGCGTCCGCGGCGATCGTCGCATCGCTGGTCACGTCGACGCCGCCGCCCGGCAGGTCCTCCTCGAGCGCAGCGAGCACCGCGGCCTGCACGGCACCGGGATCCAGGCCTGCGTCCGCGAGCTCGGTGCGTAGACCGGCTGCCGTGCTCACGCGCGCTCCTCGTCGCTCGGCGCCGTCGCGTGGAACGTCAGGGCCAGGTGTCCCGAGTCCAGGGCCGCGTCGAGGTGCCCGGACCACCGCTCGTCGTCACGGTCGGGGAAGTCCTCGCGCCAGTGCGAGCCGCGCGTCTCCTCCCGCTGTCGTGCCGCCTCGGCCAGGGCCGTGCTGATGGTCAGCAGGTTGGTCGCCTCCCAGGCCGGTGTCCCGATCTCGCCGTCCTTGCCCGCGAGCGCTCCCAGCGCGGTGAGTGCGCCGTCCAGCCCCTCCGCCGATCGGAGTACGCCGACCCGCTCGGTCATCACGCCCTGGAGCTCCGTGCGGATGTCGGCCGACACCAGCCCGGCCGTTCGCCGCTCGGGGGCCGGGTCGGCGTACGGGCGGAGCTCGGCGGGGAGCACCTGCGAGATCCGTCGCGAGAAGACCAGCCCCTCCAGCAGCGAGTTGGAGGCGAGCCGGTTGGCCCCGTGCACGCCGGAGCAGGCCACCTCCCCGGTCGCGTAGAGACCAGGCACCGCCGAACGACCCCAGAGATCGGTGGCCACTCCTCCGGAGGCGTAGTGGCACGCCGGCGCGACCGGGATCAGCTCGGTCACCGGGTCGACGCCGTGCGAGCGGCACGTTGCGAGGATCGTCGGGAACCGTCGCTCCCAGAAGGCGCGGCCCAGGTGCCGAGCGTCCAGCCACATGTGCGGGTGTCCGGTCTCGTGCATGCGGCGCGTGATCGCCTTGGCCACCACGTCGCGCGGAGCCAGGTCGGCCAGCTCGTGCTGCCCCTGCATGAACCGGACGCCCTCGAAGTCGACCAGGAACGCCCCCTCGCCGCGCACCGCCTCGCTGATCAGCGGCTGCTGCCCGCGGGACTCGGGTCCGAGGTACATCACGGTCGGGTGGAACTGGACGAACTCGAGGTCCCGCAGCACGGCGCCGGCCCGCAGGGCGAGGGCCATGCCGTCGCCGGTGGACACCGCGGGGTTCGTGGTCTGCGAGAACACCTGGCCGAGGCCGCCCGAGGCGAGCACGACAGCCCGGCAGCGCACGGCGCCGACCCCGTCACGCTGGCCCTCACCCATGACGTGCAGCGTGATCCCGGCGACCCCGCCGTCGGCCGCGAGCAGCAGGTCGACCGCCAGTGCGTGCTCGACGACCTCGACGTCGGGGGCGGCGTGGATCGCCGCCACCAGCGCTCGTTGGATCTCCGCACCGGTGGCGTCGCCACCGGCGTGCGCGATCCGGTCGCGGTGGTGGCCGCCCTCGCGCGTCAGCGAGAGCTCGCCTTCCGGCGAGTGGTCGAAGTTGGCGCCGAGGGCGATCAGCTCGCGGACCGCCTCCGGGCCCTCGTTGACCAGCACCCGCACGGCGTCGGGGTCACAGGCCCCGGCACCCGCGACCAGGGTGTCGCGCTGGTGCTCGCCGGGGGTGTCCCCCGGTCCGAGAGCCGCGGCGATGCCGCCCTGAGCCCACTGCGTGGACCCGGCCGAGAGCACGTCCTTGGTCACGACCAGGACCTTGTCCACCTGGTGCCGCAGCCGCAGGGCTGCGGTGAGGCCGGCGATGCCGGTCCCGACGACGACCACGTCGGCGGTCGTGGTCCACCCCGGCCCGTCGGCACTCAGGCGGCCCGGCAGCGGGATGTCGGTGGCGGTCATCCCCGCAGGCTATCGACCGGCCACGAGGTCGGACGGGGCGAAGGTGTGCAGGTCGCCGCGCACCAGCCCGGAGCCGGGCAAAGCCGCTGCCGGGTCGGAGCCCGTCGCCGTCACCCTGTTGTCCTTGTCCACGAAGACCACGCTCGGCCGGAAGGCCCTCGCCTCGGCCGTCTCCATCTGCCCGTAGGCGATCAGGATGACCACGTCACCAGGGTGCACGAGGTGGGCGGCCGCGCCGTTGATCCCGAGCACGCCGGAGCCTCGCTCGCCGGCGATCGTGTAGGTCTGGAGGCGGGCCCCGTTGGTCACGTCGACGATGTGCACCAGCTCGCCGGGCAGCAGGTCGGCCGCATCGAGCAGGTCCTCGTCGACGGTGACCGAGCCGACGTAGTGCAGATCGGCCTGCGTGACCGTCGCACGGTGGATCTTGCTGGTCATCATGGTCCGCAGCATCAGCCGGTCTCCTTGAGCTCGAGTGCGACGTTGTCGATCAAGCGGGTGCTGCCCACGCGGGCTGCGATGAGCAAGCGGGCGGGGCCGTGGTCCGGCGCGGGTCCGAGGTCCGGCGCCGTCGAGCTCGAGGTACTCGAGGTCCACGCCGCGGGCGTGGCGGAGCTGGTGCCGCGCAGCGTCCAGGGCAGCCTTCGAGCCGTGCGCGGCGGCGTCGCGGGCAGCGAACAGGGTGCGCGAGAGAGCGACCGCGCGCCACCGCTGGTCCGTGTCGAGGTAGCGGTTGCGGCTGGACAACGCGAGACCGTCGCTCTCCCGGACCGTCTCGGCACCGACCACCCTGACCTGCATGCACAGGTCCTCGACCATCCTGCGGATCAGCGCCAGCTGTTGGTAGTCCTTCTCCCCGAAGACCGCGACGTCCGGGCACACCAGGCCGAACATCTTGGCCACGACGGTGAGGACGCCGTGGAAGTGGGTCGGGCGGGTCCTGCCCTCGAGCACCGTCGCGAGCGGACCTGGGTCGACCGTGACCTGCGGGTCCCCGCCCGGGTAGACCTCGTCGACCGACGGGGCGAAGACCACGTCGACACCCTGCTGGGCGCAGACCTCGAGGTCGGCCTCGAAGGTGCGCGGGTAGCGCTCGAGGTCCTCGCCGGGAGCGAACTGCATCGGGTTCACGAAGATCGAGGTGACCAACGGCGCCGAGGCTCCGACCTCGGACCGCGCGCGCTCCATCAGGGCCGCGTGACCGGCGTGCAGGGCACCCATGGTCGGCACCAGGGCGGTGCCGCTCGACCCGTCACCGAGCGTGGCGAGCGCATCACGAAGCTCCTCGCGAGAGCTCGCGAGGAGGAGAGGTCGGGTCATCGACCGTCGCTCCAGGAGGTACGCCGGGCGGAGCGTCGCGGCGGGACAGCACCCGTCACGGGGCCGGTCTCCCCGACGCGCACCAGCGCCTCGTCGAGCAGGCGGACCAGCTTCGCCGCCCGGATCGGCAGCAGGCGACCGTCGAGCACGGCCCGGTCGGCCGTGGCCTTCGCCATCGCGACGTACGACGGGATGGTGGCCGGGGCGGTCTCGGCGATGTCGTGCAGGTGGGCCTCGACGGTGCGCACGTCACCGCGCACGATCGGGCCCGTCAACGCAGCGTCACCCTGGGCGAGCGCGTTGTCGAGGGCGGCGGAGAGCAGCGGGCGAAGCGTGGCAGCGGGATCCTCGGCGCCGGAGGCCGCCAGCAGCTCCATCGCCTGGCTGACCAGCGTGACGAGGTGGTTGGCGCCGTGCGCCAGACCGGCGTGGTAGAGCGTGCGCTTGCTCTCCGGCACCCACATCGCGATGCCACCGAGGTCGGCGACGAGACCTTCGGCCAGCTCGCGCTCCCCGTCGCCGGCGGTCATGCCGAACACGCAGCCGGTGAGGCGCTCCAGGTCCAGCTCGGTGCCGGTGAAGGTCATCGCCGGGTGCATCGCGATCGGTCGCGCGCCGATGGCGGTGGCCGAGTCGAGCACCGCGAGTCCGTGGCGGCCCGAGGTGTGGCAGACGACCTGACCCTCGCGGATCGCTCCCGCTCCGACGAGCGTGGTCACGACGTTCTCGAGCATGTCGTCCGGGACCGTCAGCAGCAGCAGGTCAGCGGCACGGGCCACGTCGGTGGGCTTCGCGGTCGGGACGCCCGGGAGCAGCGTCTCGATGCGGTGCAGCGTCGCGGCGGAGTCACCAGCGGCGGCCACGACCTCGTGGCCGGCAGCGCGCAGCGCGGCGGACAGTACGGCGCCGACACGGCCGGCGCCGACAACCCCGATTCGGGCCATCAGAACTCATCGCCTTTCGTTCCAGTCCCGAGGTGGGTACCGGACTACTCAATGATTCGTGCACCAAAAGCGTACGCGCCGCCCGAGGTGGGTGGGAATGCTTCGACATCGTTACCTCGGTCACACGCGTCCAGGCTGCGCGGTGCGGCCCCGCCACCCACGTACGATTCACCCGATGAGCGCGATCACCATGGGCTCCGGAGGCTCCGGAGTCGAGGACCCCGCGGGAGATCGCCCCCAGCGCCCCGAGGGTGGTCGCAGCGACCGCGGGACTCTGGTCCGCACGGACATCCAGGGGCTCCGCGCGATCGCCGTCTCGCTCGTCGTGATCTACCACCTGTGGCCGCAGAGCCTCACCGGCGGCTTCGCCGGCGTGGACGTCTTCTTCGTGATCTCCGGCTTCCTGATCACCCTGCACCTCATGCAGCGCCCTCCCTCCGGCGGTCGCGACCTGGCCACCTTCTGGGGCCGTCGGGTCCGACGGCTGCTGCCGGCCTCGCTGCTCGTGCTCGCCACGACCCTGGTGCTCTCCCGGCTGTTCGCCCCGGACACCCAGTGGGGCAACACGGCACGCCAGGCCCGCGCGGCCACCCTGTACGTCGTCAACTGGGTGCTCGCGAGCGACTCGGTCGACTACCTGGCCGCCGAGAACGCGCCCAGCCCGGTGCAGCACTTCTGGTCGCTCTCGGTCGAGGAGCAGTTCTACTTCGTCTGGCCGATCCTGATCCTCGTGATGGTCCTCGCGGCCCGCCGGTTCGGCTGGAACCGCGACATCGCCGTCCTCGCCGGGCTGGCGGTCCTGGTCACTGGCTCGCTCGGCTACTCGATCTGGGAGACGGTGCACAACCCGTCGGCGGCGTACTTCGTGACGCCCACCCGGATGTGGGAGCTCGGCATCGGCGGCCTGCTCGCCGTGGTGGTGGCCGTGCGTCAGCGACGAGGACTGGGCGCCCTGCTGCCCACCACTCCCCGTCTGGTGCTGGCGTGGATCGGCCTGGGCGCCATCGCGTGGACAGCCTGGACGTACACGAGCAGGACCCCCTTCCCCGGCTGGCAGGCACTGGTCCCCGTGCTGGGCACGGCCCTCGTCATCGGTGCCGCCGCACCGATGAGCCAGCTCTCTCCCGGACCACTGCTCGCCGTCCGGCCGGCCCAGTGGCTCGGCGACGTGTCCTACTCGGTCTACCTGTGGCACTGGCCGTTGATCGTGCTGGTCCCGCAGATGCTCGGCCACCACATGACCAACCTCGACCGCGTCGCCATCCTGGCGATCACGCTGGTGCTCGCGGGACTGACCAAGAAGTACGTCGAGGACCGGTTCCGCGCGCCCCAGTGGGGCAAGCCGTTGCGCAAGCCCTTCCTGCTCGGTGCCGCTGGCATGGTCGTGGTGCTCGCCCTCGCAGGCCTGACCCAGCTCGAGGTCGACCGCCGTGAGGCGGAGTCGCAGGCCCAGCTGAGCAAGGCGCTGTCCCAGGGAGGTCCCTGCTTCGGAGCCGCGGCGCTGGACCCCGGACGCGACTGCGGCAAGGTCCCCTACGACCAGATCGTGCCGGCTCCCGCCGACGCTGCCATGGACAAGGCCGATGCCTACTCCGACGTCTCCGGCGGCAAGGACTGCTGGTCCTACCTGCCCCGGTTCCCGCAGGTGCGGTGCACGTTCGGGGCCCCGGACAGCTCCACCCACGTGGCCCTCTTCGGCAACTCGCACGCCGGCCAGTGGCTGCCGGCACTGGAGGACCTGGCCAAGAAGAACGAGTGGCAGGTCGACACCTATCTCGCCTCGCGGTGCGCGAGCCTGCCCGTCGACCAGGAGTTCGTGCCCACGAGCAACACCCGGACGTGCCGCCGGTGGGTCGAGAAGGCCACCCGGGCGGTGATCGCGGCCAAGCCCGACGTCGTGATGATGAGCAACCGGATCTCGGCCCCGGCCGTGGGTGAGACCCGCGAGGGCAGCTACGACGCCTACGCGAAGGCCTGGGAGGACCTCCTGAAGCGCTTCCGGGACGCCGGCCTGAAGGTCATGGTCGTGCGCGACACCCCGGCCTCCGGCACTGCGATCCCCGACTGCGTGGCCCAGCACCCGACCGACTACGCCGCCTGCGACGGCACCCGCGACGCCTGGCTCCCGGCCGAGCCCGCGGTCGACGGCGTCAAGGGCGTCGACGACCCCGCCATCCACTTCATCGACCTGACCGACCACATCTGCGAGGAGAAGACCTGCCACGCGGTCACCGGTGGGGTGATCACCTACTTCGACTCCTCCCACCTGACGGCGACCTACGCCCGGACGCTGGCGCCCTATCTCGGACGGCCGCTGAAGAGCTTGCTGGCCCAGTGACGCACGCCCTGTGTGAAACGATGTCGGCCGCGCCCCCGCCCAGGAGAACCAGCCCCAGGAGAGAGCGAGCATGAGCACCACCTCCCCACCTCGCCTCACCCTGGTGAGCGCCGTCCACGACGACGCGCGCTGGCTCGATGCGTTCGTGGCCACCGTCGAGGAGCAGACCCTGTCCTTCGACGACCTGCAGGTCGTGATGGTCGACTGCGGCTCGGGAGACGGCTCGCTCGCACGGCTGCAGTCCTGGGCGGCAGCGCGGCCCGACCAGGTCGTCGTGCTCTCCCGACCTGGGTCCTCGGTCGGGGCCGCCCGCAACGCGGGGCTGGCTCTCGCAGAGGCTCCGCTGGTCTCCTTCCCGCGCGCCTGTGACGGCTTCGAGCCCGACTACCTGACCACCGTGCTCGCCTTCGCGGCGACCGCGCCCGACGCGGCGCTGATCAGCCTCAGCCGGGCCTCGGTCGACGACGAGGGCCGGGACCGGCTCGACTACCACCCCCTGCAGATGTTCCACCGTGGCGACCGGGTGCTCGACATCGAGCGCACCCCCGAGGTGATCGCGGGCGACCCCACCAGCACGTTCTTCTCGACCACCCTGCTGCGCTCGAGCGACGTCACCTTCGCCGAGCTGTGGTCGGGAGCACCCGACCCGTTCGACCTCGCGTGGCGGCTGATGCTGCGCTCCGCCAACACCCGGGTGGGGCTGGTCTCGAGCGCGAAGTACCTCCAGCGTCGCAGCGTCGTCGTGGCCGGTCGGCCCGACTCGATGACCGCGCCTGCCGGCGAGGACCCCACCCTGGAGATGCTGCGCACGAGCTACCTCGGGACCCTCGAGGAGGCCACCACCCGCCTCGGCGAGCCACCGGAGTGGTTGCGGCACCAGATGGTCTACGGGTTGGCGCACTTCTACGTCACCAACGACGCGCGCCCGCCCATCGGCGTACCCATCGAGAAGGCGGAGCGGGAGACGTTCCACGAGGTCGTCGGGTCGATCCTCGCCCAGCTCGACGTGGACGACACGGTCCCGCACGCGATGAGCCGGATCCGGCGGATCACCCGCCTGGCCATGCAGCACGGCTACCAGCACGAGCGGTGGGTCGAGCCCGAGGTCCTGATGGACGAGCTCGACGACGAACAGAAGCTGGTCCGGTTCAGCTACTTCCACACCGGCGCGGTGCCGACCGAGGAGTTCCGCTCCGACGGCGAGCCGATCAGCCCGGTGCACGCGAAGACGCGAGAGCTCTACTTCACGGGCAGGCACCTGCTCAGCCACCGGATCGCCTGGCTCCCCTTCGGAGGAATGATGGAGGCACGGCTCGATGGCAGGAGTGCGGACCTCGCCCTGGAGGCCCCGAGCTTCCCGCGCCACCGGGTCACGCAGAGCGTGGCCGGTTGGGCGCTCCGTCCGAACAGCTCGCGCGTGCTCGGCCCGGCCGCCAAGGCGATCCCTCCGGTGGCGAAGTCCCGCAGGGGTCGGCTGGCGCAGTTCCTCGCCGATCGGCCGCGCTACCGCCGCAAGTACGCCGACGCGTGGGTGCTGATGGACCGGCTGCACGACGCGGGCGACAACGGTGAAGCGATGTTCAAGCACCTGCGAGCGAAGCAGCCCGACATCAACGCGTGGTTCGTCCTCGAGAAGGACTCACCCCACTGGGAGCGGCTCGCCCGGGAGGGGTTCGAGGACCGCATGGTCGCGCACGGGACCGTGGAGTGGCGGGTGCTGATGATGCACTGCCGCCACCTGCTGTCCTCGCACGCCGACTTCGCCGTGACCCGGCCCGCCGCGATCGAGGACATCCGGATCCTCGACTGGAAGTTCACCTTCCTCCAGCACGGCGTGATCATGTTCGACCTCTCCAACTGGCTCAACCAGAAGGAGCTCGACGTCCTGGTCACCAGCACCGAGGGAGAGTTCCACTCGATCGCCGGGGAGGGCAGCCAGTACCTCGTCACCACCCGCGAGGCCGTGCTCAGCGGGATGCCGCGCTGGGACCGGCTCCTGGAGCTCTCCGAGGGCTACCGCGACCGCGCGCGCGACCTGATCCTGGTCGCCCCGACGTGGCGCAAGTGGCTGCTTCCGCCGCTCGTTCCCGGCAGCCAGAAGAGACCGCTGGACCTCTCGGCGCTGGAGACCGACTTCTTCCGCAGCTGGAAGGCCTTCCTCACCGACGAGCGCCTCGAGAAGCTCGCCGCCGACCACGGGCTGTCCGTCGGCTTCCTGCCGCACCCGAACCTGCAGCCCCTCCTCGCGCACCTCGAGCTGCCGGCGCAGGTCCAGGCGCTCACCTACGCCGACAACAACGTCCAGGAGCTGATTGCGCGTGCCAGGTTGATGGTCACCGACTACTCCTCGATCGCCTTCGACGCGGCCTACATCCACCGGCCGGTGACCTACTTCCAGTTCGACACCGAGCACATGCTCGAGGGCAGCCACGTCGGCAGCCGGGGCTACTTCGACTTCGAGCGCGACGGCTTCGGCCCGGTCGCGACGACCCTGGACGACGTGATCCGCGAGGTGCAGAACCTGATCGAGGCCGACGACGCGCCGTCGCCCGAGTACACCGCCCGGATCGAGCAGACCTTCCCCGACCGGGACGGCAACTGCTCGGCCCGGGTCGTCGAGGCGGTCCGGCGCTCCACCCGCAGGGTCGATGCGGGATCCGTCGTACCCACCCCGGCCGCGTCGCGGGCCTGGCGATGACGGCCGCCGTTCCGGAGGGAGCCACCAACGTCGCGGTCGTCCTGGCGGGCGGGGTCGGCACCCGGGTCGGGCTCGACATCCCCAAGCAGCTGCTCAAGATCGCCGGGCGCACGATCCTCGAGCACACCCTGTCGGCGCTCGACGGCCACCCCGACGTCGAGCAGATCGTGGTGATGATGGCCAGTGGTCACCTCGACGCCGTGCACGCGATCGTCCGCGACGGCGGCTACGGCAAGGTCACCCACGTCCTGGAGGGGGCCGACACCCGCAACGGCACCACCATGCGGGCGCTGGACGCCGTCGCCGGTGACGACACCAAGGTGCTCTTCCACGACGCCGTCCGGCCGCTGGTCAGCCCGCGGATCGTCTCCGAGTGCTTCGCGGCGCTCGATCAGTACGACGCCGTCGACGTCGCGATCCCGTCGGCCGACACGATCATCGAGGTCGACGAGAACAACGTGATCCGCGACATCCCCCCGCGCGCCAACCTGCGTCGAGGGCAGACGCCGCAGGCCTTCCGGGCCGGCGTGATCCGGGCGGCGTACGCCAAGGCGCACCTGGATCCCGACTTCCAGGCAACGGACGACTGCACCGTCGTCCTGCGCTACTCCCCCGACGTCCCGATCTGGGTCGTCCAGGGCGAGGAGCGCAACATGAAGGTCACCGACCCGATCGACGTCTACATCGCCGACAAGCTGTTCCAGCTGAGCACCAGCAACCTGCCTCCGACCCGGTCGGAGGACGACTACCGGAGCGCGGTCGAGGGCAAGACGATGGTCATCTTCGGTGGCAGCTACGGCATCGGGTCCGACATCGCCGCCCTGGCCGAGAAGCACGGTGCCCGGGTCTTCACGTTCAGCCGCTCCTCGACCGGCACCCACGTCGAGCGGCGTGTGGACGTGCGCGCCGCGATCGACGCCGTGCTCGCCGAGGCCGACCGGATCGACTTCGTGGTCAACACCGCAGGCATCCTGCCGCGCGGCGACCTCGTCGAGACCTCCGAGGAGACGGTGTACGCCGCCACCGAGATCAACTACCTGGCGCCGGTGCTGCTCGCCCAGGAGTTCTTCCCGCACCTGCGCCGGACCGGCGGCAGCATGCTCAACTTCACGTCGAGCTCCTACACGCGTGGCCGCAAGGGCTACAGCCTCTACTCGTCGGCGAAGGCTGCCGTGGTCAACCTGACCCAGGCGCTGGCTGACGAGTGGTCCGGCGACGGCGTCCGGGTGAACTGCATCAACCCGGAGCGGACCGGCACCCCGATGCGCACCAAGGCGTTCGGCCAGGAACCGCTCGAGTCGCTGCTGGACTCGGTCGAGGTGGCGCGCCGCTCGATGGACATCCTGATCAGTGGCGAGACCGGCCTGATCATCGACATCCGCAAGGACGACCCGCTGTGAGAGCAGCGCCACGGATCAAGTCCGTGGTGCGCCGGCTCGGTGGTCGCCGGCTGACCGAGCTCCGCCGGGCGCGGCACACGCCCGAGGTCTCGGTCGTGATGCCCGTCTACAACGTCGCCGAGTACCTTCCGTCAGCCCTCGACAGCGTCCTCTCCCAGAGCCTGACCAGCCTCGAGGTGGTCGCGGTCGACGACGGGTCGACCGACCGGTGCCTGGAGATCCTGCGCGACTACGAACGCCGTGACTACCGGGTGCGCGTGCTGACCCAGCCCAACGCGGGCCAGGGAGTCGCCCGCAACCACGGGGTCGACGCGGCTCGCGGCGAGTTCCTCACCTTCATGGACTCCGACGACGCGCTGCCGGTCGATGCCTACCAGTCCATGGTCGACGGTCTGCGCCGCAGCGGCTCGGACTTCTCGGTCGGCAACCTGCGCCGCCTGCGGCACGGCCGACTGACCCCGCTGATCTGGTCGCGCACGGTGCACCGCCAGGACCGGATCGGCACCACGATCGAGGAGTTCCCCAACGCGATGCAGGACATCATCGCGTGCAACCGGATGTTCCGGACCGCGTTCTGGCGCGAGCAGGTCGGTGCGTTCGAGGGTGGGATCGCCTACGAGGACCACGTGCCGATGCTCACGGCGTACGTCCGGGCGCGGGCGTTCGACGTGCTGCAGAAGGTCACCTACCACTGGCGGATCCGCGAGGACCTCACCTCCACCGGCCAGCAGAAGGCACGGATCGCCAACCTGCGCGACCGGATCGCGGTCAAGGAGGAGGCCCACGAGCTGCTGGTGTCCGAGGCCTCGGAGGCGGTGTACGCCGCGTGGGTGGGCCGCACCCTGGAGGTGGACTTCCCGCCCTTCCTGCCGCACGCGCTCGCCGGCGACGCGGACTACCGCACCCTGCTCGCCGAGACCTACCGCACCTTCCTGTCCCGGGCGACGCCCGAGGCCTTCGCGATGGTCCGGGTGGCGAACCGCCTGCGTGCCCAGCTCGCCGCGGAGGAGCGCTGGGACGACCTGTTCGCCGCGGACGACTACCTGCGCGAGGTGCAGAACACCCCGCCGACCCGCGTCGTCGACGGTCGCCTGGTCGCGGACTTCCCCGCCGAGTGCACCTGGGCCGAGGCGCTGCCGGCCGACCGTCGTTGGATGGCTCCGCTGGAGAGCCACTTCGAGGGGGCAGTCGAGCACGTCGAGTGGGCCGGAACCGCACTGCGGATCACCGGGTGGGCCTGGCTCCGTGGCCTGGACATGCGGGGACCGGCGGGTGGCACGTCCGTGCAGGCGTGGCTCGTCGACGCTGCCACCCGCACGCAGAGGATCACCCTCGAGGTCGAGCAGCGCCTCCTCCCCGAGGCGGACGAGTGGGGACCCCTGGCCAACGCGTCGCCCGCCGGTGGCGGTTTCGTGGCCACCGCCGACCTCACCTCGCTCAGCCCGGGGAGCTGGTTCGTCGAGGTGCGGGTCGAGCAGGACGGCCTCGTCGCGTCCGGCGAGCTGCACGGCCGGGTGGCACGGTCGGCTGCGGTGCGGGCGTCGACGGGCGTCGTGGACGGGCTCGGCGTCACCGCCGACTGGGACCCCGGCACCGGCCTCACGCTGCACGTGGCGCCGGGTCTCGCGGTCGACCCGCGGGGCGAGCTGGTCGAGATCGAGGGTACGGAGCTCGACGGGGACGACCTCGTCCTCCTGGTGCGCGACAGCGACGAGAGGGTCGGCGACGTCGCCCTCGTGCCGCGCGACTCCGTGGGCCCGCCGGAGGACCGCAGGCTGCCCCTCGTCGCCCAGGTGCGCGACGGTGACCGGACCCGCCTCACCTTCGCCCTCACCACGACCGACCCGGACGGCTCGGAGCGCCCCGCCCCCATGGGGGCCTACGTGTTGCGTCCCGACGCGGGCCACCAGGCAGTCGCTCGCATGTCCCTCCCCCTGGCCGGGAGCTCCCCCGTCCGGATGCTGACGAGCACCCACCGCATCGACGTGGGGCTGCGTCCCCCGTTGCGCGCTGAGGTCGTCCTCGCCCCACCGCTGCTGCCCGACGAGCGAGGTCCGGTCAACCAGCACCGGCTCCAGGACCGCACCCGCGGCGCCGCGGTCGACCCCGCCGGGGCCGTGTTCCTCGGAACCGGCCCCGACCAGGACGCGATGGACGCGTGGTTCCGTCCCGGGATCGCCCCCCAGCGCAGCGACGCTCTCGTCCGCGGCAGCGGTCAGTGGTACGACGCCCTCGCAGCCGCGCCCTTCGTCAGCCTGCAGGAGGACCTCGGCCCGTGGTTCGGGGAGCGGCCCGGTCAACGACGACTGCGCACGCTGGCGGGGCACCCCTACGAGCCCGTCGGGGTGGCTGCCTGGCGACGGGCGGGCCTGATCGAGCACCTGGTCGACCGGGAGGTGCTCCACGTGCACCGGCAGTGGGACACGCTGCTGGCGCCGAACGACGAGTCCGTGGGGTGGTTGCGCGAGCAGTTCCGCTGGGACGGCGACGTCCTGGTCGCGGGCAGCCCGCGGACCGACCGTCTCGTGCACGGTGACGGCGCCGCCGCGCGCAGGCGGGTGCTGGGCCGCCTGGGCCTGTCCGAGGACACCGTGCTGGTGCTCCACGCGCCGGCTGCGCGCGACGACCACGACGTCGTCGGGCCCGGTCGCTCCGGGCTGGACGCCGTCGAGCTGTCCAAGCGGCTCGGCCACCACCACGCCGTGCTGACGTGGACGGCTCCGGACGACCGCCGTCGACCGACCGCCAGCGTCCACGACGTCACCGACTCGGTGGAGCTCGCGGAGCTGGTCCTCGCGGCTGACGTCGCGGTCCTCGACTACTCCGCTCTGCGGTTCGACTGGGCGCTCACCGGCAAGCCGATGGTGTTCCACGTGCCCGACCTGGAGCCCTGGCACGAGTTCCGGGAGACAGCGTTCGCCTGGGACGAGACCGCGCCCGGCCCGTGGACCCGCTCGCTCGACGACCTGGTGGAGCAGCTGCGCGAACCGGCCCGGGTGGCCGCGGCGTACGCCGACGCGATCGCTGCGTTCAACCAGCGGTTCAACGCGCTGAACGACGGAGCCGCGACCGCACGAGCCCTGCAGGGGTTCGTCAGTCGTTGAGCAGCGGCTCGAAGAGCTCGGCGACCACCCGTTGCGCGGCCAGTCCGTCGGCCAGCCGGTTGTAGTAGCCGTTGAACTCCGCCAACCGGCCCTGCCACGCCTGCTCGAGGCGCGGGAGGTCGGCCAGGGCGCCGACGACCTCGGCGGTGGAGTCGAGCAGCGGCCCCGGGGCCGAGCGCGCGAAGTCGTAGAGGAAGCCGCGTGCCTGCTCGGTGTAGTCGCGGAGGTCGGGCACCAGGAAGACCATCGGCCTGCCCGTGATCGCGAAGTCGAACCGCAGCGAGGAGTAGTCGAGCACCGCGGCGTCGGAGGCCAGGATCAGGTCGTTGATCTCGGGATAGGCCGTGACGTCCACGACGTGCGCGCCGTAGCGGGGCAGCTCGTGGAAGCGGTGGCCACGCAGCAGGATCACGTAGTCGGGTCCCAGCGCACGGGCGGCCTCGGCCACGTCGAGGTGCAGCAGGGCGCGGGCGCGACGGAAGTTGGTGGCGAGGTCGTCGCGCCAGGTGGGCGCGTAGAGCACGGCCCGCTGGTGGGAGGCGATGCCGAGCCGCTCGCGGGCCGCTTCGCGACGCTGCTCGTGGCCCGGCGCGACCAGTGAGTCGTCACGCGGGTAGCCCTCGGCGATGATCCGGCCGTCGAAGGCGTAGTTCTCGCGGTAGTAGCGGTCCATCTCGGGGATCGGGGTGAGCAGCGCGTTCCAGGTGCCGGACGTGCGGTGCAGCATCTGCTCGACGTGGGTCGGCGTCAGTCCCCGGGCCCGCCACTGGGAGAGGCCCATCGCCTTGGACGGGTAGCCGTGGTAGGTCTGCAGCACCTGCTGGCCCTCACGCCGGGTGAACCACGGCTCGAGCTCGATGCAGCTGACCACCCACTGCGCGCGCGCCAGGGCGTCGTACCACTCCCGGCTGCGGAGCAGCACCGGCTCGGCGCCCTCCGGCACCTGGGTGGAGGAGTCGGCGACCGCCCACAGCATCCGTACGTCGGTCCGGCCGGCCTCCGTGAGGAGACGCCTGAGCTCGGCCTGGATCGCGCCGGGGTGGTCGGTGGGCGACTGCCCGAGGAAGGCCTGGAAGTAGACGAGCCGCGGATCCAGTGGCTCGGAGACCTGGCGATAGCGGTCCTGCAGCCGGCGCTGTGCCCAGACTCCCGCTTCCTCGTCGTCGAGCGGCGGGTCGAGCCGGAGCAGCAGGCCGCCGTGCGGGCCGCGGAGGACCGTCGCCCGGTGCTGCTCGCCGGCCAGCTCGAACGGCAACCGGCCTGCGACCTCGCGTGCCAGCGCGACCGGGACCTCGGCCCCGTCGACCGTCAGGACGAGGCGCCAGGTCCCCGTGGGCGCAGGACGTCGGCCCAGTCCCCACGGGTCGGTGGTCAGGTCGAAGACCCACTGGTCACCGTCGGCGGTGCCCTCGATGTGCTGCCCAGCGGCGGCCAGGGCCAGCTGGGCTGCTGGAGGCGCGGTGAGCGCAAGAGCCAGCTGGCCGGGCGCCAGCTCGAACCGCCGGACCAGCACTCCCTCGGGTGCAACCGGCAGCTCGCCGGAGACGGTCCCGGTGCGACGTACACCGCGGTCCTCGAGCTCGACCTCCAGCTGCCAACCCGCGGCCCCGACGGCGGCGAGCGGCACCCTCGTGCGCACCACGCCCTCGTGGTGTCGCTGGTGCGGCTCGGCCATCCACCGGGTCACGGCGGGGTCGGAGGACACCTCGGCGGGCAGGTCGAGGGAGGGCTGCCCGACCAGGCGCAGGCTCACCACGGGTGACTCGGCCTGCACCCTGCGCAGGCCGACGAACAGCTCGAGGTGCAGCTCGTCGCCCTCGATCCGGGAGCGCTGCAGCCGCGCCCGCAGCGGGGTCTCGGCAGCAGCGAGCGTGAGCACCGGCCCCGGGACGTCCTTCGGTGCGGCGTCGAGGACGGCCAGCACCCGGCCGTTCTCCACCGTGGTGGCGAACTCACCGGCCGCGAACCGCCGTGCCGCGACGAACGCGGTGAGCTCCTCGGGGCGTCCGCCGGCAGCCAGCCAGAGCGCCACCCGGTCCTCCACCGGGGCGGCGGCGAGCCCCTGGTCTCCTGCGGTCTCGATGAGCTCCTCGACGTGGTTGGACAGGAGGTTCCACTGCGGTTCGTCGTAGTGCTCGACACCCAGCACGAAGCGCGGCAGGTCCCGGACGAGTGCGCCGGTCGCCCGCGCCGATCGTTCCTCCGCGAGCTCGTCCCGGTCCAGGGACGCGATCATCGACCTGTCCTGGGCGACCCGAGCGGACAGCCGGGGTGCCGGGTCCTCGACCCGTTCGAACAGGCGCGTCCTCTGCACCCCGTCGCGCAGGACCGGCACCCGTGCCTCGGCGTAGGAGTGACTTCCGTCGGCGTACGTGTCGGCCACCAGCACCACCGCCACGGTCTGCCCGTCCTGCTCGCCGTCGTCGAGCGCGGCTCCCCAGAGCTCCGCGGGGACGAGCAGCCGACCGAGCAGCGGAAGCCGGGCCCAGCTCGTCTCCGGGTCCTCCACCTGGCCGATGACCACGGTCCTGCGCTCGCCGCGTGCCTCGAGGAGGGCGGTCACCGCTCCCGGCAGGAGCAGCTGTCGCGGGGAGAGGAACAGCAGCCAGTCGGTGCGGGCGGCCACGGCTCCGAACTGCCGCGCCCTGGCCCAGTCGGACCCGTAGGAATCGACCGCGCGCACGCGCCAGTCCTCCGCTGCGGCACGGTCGGCCAGCGGCTGCAGCCGCTCGTCCATCACCACGACCACGATCTCGAGGCGTGCCAGCGGCTGGTCGCGCACCGAGTCGAGACTCGCCCGGACGTGCTCCTCCCTGCCCCGCGCGAGGACCACCACGGTGGCCTGCGGCCGACCCGAACGGACGCGACGAGCCAGCCGACCGGCGGCGCGGCGAGCCGCGTCCGGCACCCGCTCCGCGGCGTCCCGTGCGGTCTCCCGCAGGCGCACGCGCAGGAACTCCGGCCTCATGGGTTGGCATCATGCCGCACCCCTCCACCGGGAGGGCACAAGGGGCCTAGAGCAGACCCTTCGACTCCAGGTAGGCCTGGGCCACCTCACGAGGGGACCGTCCGGAGACGTCGACCTGGCCGTTCAGCCGGGCCAGGTCGGCCGTGGTCAGCACGGTGGCGAGGCCGTCCAGCACCGGGCGGGCCCGGGGGTGTCGCTCCAGCCAGTCGGTGTTGACGAGGGGGAGCAGGTTCTCGGCGCGCTGCCACGACCTGTCGTCGCGGAGGGTGACCACGCCGAGCCCGGCGAGCGAGCCGTCCGTCGAGGTGACCTGGGCGAGCTGCACCTGTCCCCGTCGGAGGGCGTCCAGGGTGTCCGAGGAGCCGGAGAGCAACGGCTCCACACGGGACAGCTCGATGCCGTAGACGCTCTGGAGACCCCGTGCGCAGTCGTCGCGCTCGGCGCAGGGGGTGCCGGCGGCGAGCGCGACCGGACGACCGAGCCGGCCGAGGTCGCTGAGCGTCTCGAGGTGGTGCTGCGCGGCGTACTGCCGGGTGACGGCGAACGCGATCCCGTCCTCGGCCCGGGTCGGCTCGAGGGGGGTGATGCCGGCCTCCTTGCCCAGCTCGGTCAGCTTCGCGTGCGTGGCGGCCACGTCGGCGGAGGCGACCGGTGCCGCGTCCTTGCCGTGGGCGTCACGGTTGAGCTGCTCGGTCGTGGCCGACAAGGTGTCGGCCGCGAGCTGCACCGACCCCTTCCCGAGCGGATCGAGGTAGAGCTGCCGGGCGCCGACCTTCTTGATCCTGGCCCGGAACCCCGCCTTGTCGAGGAGCTGCGCGTAGAGCTGGTTGACGATGTCGGACTCCGTGAAGCTCTGGCCCGCGATCACCACCGGGTCGCGACCGGTCTCGGCCTTCTCACCCCCGCACGCGCTGGTCGCGGCCAGGAGGAGGGCCACGACAGCGAGCGCGAACCTGCGCGCGTGCTTCATGGCCCCGCCCCTTCCTGAGTACGTCGGAGCGCCGACCCTAACGAGTCGGGACGGGTCGACGCGGACCACGTCCGAGGGGCAAGCGGGCAGCGTGGCTAGGCGCCCTTGAGCGCCTTGCGGGACGAGGAGCGGGCGGCCTTCTGGGTCGTCTTGCTGGTGGCCTGCTCGTCCCAGGCGACCAGGTCGTCGGACTGCTCGGCCCGCAGGGTCGCCAGCGTCTTCTCGAGCGAGGCGACCGTGGACTCGGCACGGTCGGCGCGTCCCTGGTGCTGGGTGACGAGGCCCTCGAGCTCGCGCCTGGCCAGGTGGGCCTCGGCCAGCCGCTCGGTCATCGCGGTGGTGAACTCGGCGTGCTCGGCGGCCCGCACGCTGAACAGGTCGACGTAGGCAGCAGCGGCAGCAGCCCGGTCGGCGGCGTTCTCACGCCGGGACTGCAGCACCTCGGTCCACATCATCCGCAGCGCCGCCCAGGACAGCGCGAGGGCCAGCACCGAGCAGATGCTCAGCCACAGCGACGACTGCGTCGGCAGAGCCACGAGCACCGCGAGCGTGGCGGTGGCGAGGAGGGCGACAGCGACGGTCACCCGGACGCTGCGCTGACGACGTCGGACGGAGCTTCGAGGGTTCCGAGTGCCGGTGCGCGACGCTGCCATAGGCGCAGCGTAGGTGGCTACTCGTCCGGTCGCGGGACACGACACGCGAGCTCGAGCAGCAGCGCCGCGACCGTGACGGCGACCGCGCCGAGGCCGGCCAGCAGGGATCGCCACAGCCTGGAGGTCGCTCCCGGGTCGTCCACCCCGAGCTGGGCCAGGGCGTAGCCGAAGTAGCCGCCGACCAGCAGGGCACCGACCAGCGCGCACGCCTTGCCGAGGACGAGGCGGTTCACCGCCTGGTGGTGCGCGAGCTCGCTGCGGTGGCCCTGCACCGTGCGACGGGTGACGTACGCCGTGGCGCCGATGACCGCGGCGACGAAGAACAGCAGCAGGATCGAGAGGGAGGAGACGTTCGGCTCGGCGTACCGCATCCGCAGGCAGAAGGAGCGCAGGCTCCACCCGAGGATCAGGCCCGGGACGAGGGCGGCAGCCAGCGCGCCCGGGCCGGTCTGCGTGACCGTCCCCCGTGGCGGCTGGGGTTCCTGGTCCTCGTCGAGGTCAGGCTGGCTCACTCGACCGGCTCACTCAGTGGTACTCGAGCTCGACGTCCTCGCGCACCGTGACGCCGTCACGGCCGGTCTTCTCGACCAGCTCCGCGATCGGACCGGCGCCCGGGATCTCGGCGTCGGGCTCGAGGTCGAGCCAGGGCACGAGCACGAAAGCCCGCTCGGCCGCGCGCGGGTGCGGCAGGACCAGGTCCTCCTCGTCCGCCCGGCGGTCGCCGAGGACGATCAGGTCGACGTCGAGGGTGCGCGGGGCGTTGGCCTCCCCGTCCCGCTCGCGGCCGTAGGCCGACTCGACCGCGTGGGCGCGCTCCAGCAGGGTGCGCGCCGAGAGCGTGGTGTCGAGCAGCACGATCGCGTTCAGGAAGTCCTTGGAGCCCTCCGGCGCGTCCACGGGCACCGTCTCGTAGACCGGTGAGACGTCCGTGACCCAGACCTCGGGGGTGTCGGCGAGCGTGTCGACGGCGCCCTGGAGGTTGTTGCGGCGCTCGCCGAGGTTGGAGCCGATCGAGATCACGGCGCGGCGGATGGGGTGCATCTCGCCCGTGATGGTGTCGGTGTCCACGATGTTGGGGTTGGGCGACTCAGTCACTGGGGGCTCCGGTCGGTGGTCGGGGCGAGGGGATGGGGCGGCTGTGCGCCCTCCGGAGTCACGGACGACTCCGGTTGATGGTGAGGGCGACGTCCTCGAAGGTCGCCTGGATGGGGGCGTGCGGCTTGTGCACGGTCACCTCGACCGTGTCGACGAGGGCGTTGCGCAGGCACACGTCGGCGATCCGCTGCGCCAGGGTCTCGATCAGGTCGACCGGCTCGTGGGTGACCGCGGTCGTGACCTCGTCGACCAGGGTTCCGTAGTCGACCGTGTCCAGCAGGTCGTCGCTGCGCGCAGCCACACGCGTGTCCACGCCGAGGACGAGGTCGATCACGAACTCCTGGCCGTCGCGGCGCTCGTGCTCGAAGACGCCGTGGTGACCGTGGATCGCCAGCCCACGCACCGCGAGGCGGTCGCGGCCTGGGTCTCCGGCTGGGTCACGAGGGTGGTCGGTCATGGTGGTCTGACCCTACCGGCGCCTCCGAGGGCTCCGGAACGCCCGTCCGGCCCAGAGTGGCCTTCCCCGGGCTGACCTGCGGAAACGCGTTCCACCGGGCCACCACCTTGAGAGCGTCCATGCTCGCCCGGACCTCGTGGACCCGCACGCCCCAGACTCCCTGGATCGCCGCGATCGTGGTCAGCGCCACGTTGGCGTCCTCGCGGTCGAGCACCGACCTCGGCGTGCCGTCGGGCGCGGCCAGCAAGGAGCCCAGGAACGACTTGCGGCTCGAGCCGACCAGGACGGGCACCCCGAGCGCGTTCAGCTCCGGCAGCCGCTGGAGCAGCTGCCAGTTGTGGTCGGCGGTCTTGGCGAAGCCCAGTCCCGGATCGACCACGATCCGGTCGCCGGGGATCCCGGCGGCGAGGGCGTCCTCGAGCCGCTGGGCCAGCTCGTCGCGCACCTCGCCCAGCACGTCGTCGTACGACGCGTGCTGCTGCATCACCGTCGAGTGGGCTCGCCAGTGCATCGCGACGTACGCCGCGCCGGAGTCCGCCACGACCTGGAGGATCCGTGGGTCGGCCAGGCCACCGGAGACGTCGTTGACGAGGACGGCCCCCGACGTCGAGGGCCGCGCTGGCCACCTCGTGCCGCATCGTGTCGACCGAGACGGCGACCCCGTCCGAGGCCAGCGCACGGATCACCGGGATCACCCGGTCCAGCTCCTCGGCGACCAGCGGCCGGGTGGCACCTGGGCGCGTCGACTCCCCACCGATGTCGAGCACGTCGGCGCCCTGGTCACGCAGCGCGACGGCGTGCGCGATGGCGGCGTCGGTGGAGACGAACCGGCCGCCGTCCGAGAACGAGTCCGGCGTGACGTTGACGACCCCCATCACCAAGGGGCGGGAGAGGCGCGGGAGGCCGGTGGCCCACGACTCCCGGGTGGTCATGCCGCGTCGCTCAGCGCCGCGCCGCGTTGATCAGCGACATCGCCTCGGCACGGGTGGCGGGGCGGTGCATGATGCCGCGGACGGCGGAGGTGATCGTGCGGGCGCCGGCCTTGCGCACCCCGCGCATGGTCATGCACAGGTGCTCGGCCTCGATCACCACGATCACGCCGCGCGCCTCGAGCAGCCGGACCAGGGCGTCCGCGACCTGG
Organism: uncultured Actinomycetota bacterium; assembly: GCA_963797525.1. Classification (GTDB taxonomy): domain Bacteria; phylum Actinomycetota; class Actinomycetes; order Propionibacteriales; family Nocardioidaceae; genus Marmoricola. The sequence continues at coordinate 263,556 of CAWCPT010000003.1, read as the reverse complement.
GTGGTGAGCCGCTCCTGCACCTGCGGGCGCTTGGCGTAGACGTCGACCAGCCGGGCCAGCTTGGAGAGCCCGGTGATCTTGCCGTTCTCGCTGGGGATGTAGCCGACGTGCGCCACCCCCGTGAACGGCACCAGGTGGTGCTCGCACATCGACCAGAGCTCGATGTCGCGGACCAGCACCATCTCGTCGTGGCCGATGTCGAAGGTGGTGGTCAGCACCTCCTCGGGCGTCTTGTGCATGCCGCTGGTCAGCTCGGCGTAGGCCCGCGCGACGCGGTCGGGAGTGTCCTTGAGCCCCTCGCGGTCGGGATCCTCCCCGATCGCGATGAGCAGCTCCTTCACCGCGGCGGCCGCGCGGTCGTGGTCGAACGCTGCGATCGCGCCGTGTCCTCCACCCATCGGGTCGACGCCCATGGCGTGCCTCAGCCCTGGCCGGGCGACGGCGGGGTCGGCGGGGTGCCGGGCCCGAAGCCGGGGTCACCGTGGACGTCGCCACCGGAGCCGGGCGGCGTGATCACGACCGCGCCCTCCTCGTCGTCCTGGACGGCGCCGTTGGCGGCCGCCACCCGGACCTTCTCCGGGATCACGACGGGCGGGATGTCCGACGGGTTGCGCTCGGGCGACCCGGTCCAGGCGGGACGACGCGGACGGCGACGCAGCGGCTCGAAGACCTCGGCGATCTGCTCCTTGTCCAGCGTCTCCTTCTCCATCAGCGCGAGGACGAGGGAGTCCAGGACGTCGCGGTTCTCCTCGAGGATGTCGAACGCCTCCTGGTGGGCGGTCGCCAGGAGCAGCTTGGTCTCCTCGTCGACGATCGCCGCGACGTCCTCGGAGTAGTTGCGCGTGTGGCCCATGTCGCGGCCCAGGAACGGCTCGCCGGCGGCCTCGCCCAGCTTGATCGCACCCAGCCGCTCGGTCATGCCGTACTGGGTGACCATCGCGCGGGCCAACGAGGTGGCCTTGTCGATGTCGTTGCCGGCCCCGGTGGTCGGGTCGTGGAAGACCATCTCCTCGGCGGCCCGGCCACCGAGCATGTAGGCCAGCTTGTCGAGCATCTCGGAGCGGGTCTGGGAGTACTTGTCCTCGTCGGGCAGCACCATCGTGTAGCCCAGGGCCCGGCCGCGCGGCAGGATCGTGACCTTGTGCACCGGGTCGGTGCCGGGGAGCGCCGCGGCGACGAGGGCGTGGCCACCCTCGTGGTACGCCGTGATCATCCGCTCCTTCTCGCTCATCAGGCGGGTGCGCTTCTGCGGCCCGGCGATGACGCGGTCGATCGCCTCGTCGAGGGCGTGGTTGTCGACCAGCTTCCCGTTGTTGCGGGCGGTCAGCAGGGCCGCCTCGTTGAGCACGTTGGCGAGGTCGGCGCCGGTGAAGCCCGGCGTACGGCGCGCCACCGAGAGCAGGTCGACGTCCGGTGCCATCGGCTTGCCGCGGGCGTGCACGTTGAGGATCTGCTCGCGACCCTTGAGGTCGGGGGCGTCGACGCTGATCTGGCGGTCGAAGCGACCGGGGCGGAGCAGCGCGGGGTCGAGGATGTCGGGACGGTTCGTCGCGGCGATCAGGATGACCCCGCCGCGGACGTCGAAGCCGTCCATCTCGACGAGCAGCTGGTTGAGGGTCTGCTCGCGCTCGTCGTGGCCGCCGCCCATGCCGGCGCCGCGGTGACGGCCGACGGCGTCGATCTCGTCGATGAAGACGATCGCGGGAGCGTTCTCCTTGGCCTGCTCGAACAGGTCACGGACGCGGGAGGCGCCGACGCCGACGAACATCTCGACGAAGTCGGAGCCGGAGATGGAGTAGAAGGGCACCCCGGCCTCGCCGGCCACCGCGCGGGCGAGCAGGGTCTTGCCGGTGCCGGGCTGGCCGTAGAGCAGGACGCCCTTGGGGATCTTGGCGCCCACGGCCTGGAACTTGGCCGGCTCCTGGAGGAACTCCTTGATCTCGCCGAGCTCCTCGATGGCCTCCTCGCAGCCGGCCACGTCGGCGAAGGTCGTCTTCGGCATGTCCTTGCTGATCAGCTTGGCCTTGGACTTGCCGAACTGCATCACCCGTCCGCCGCCGCCCTGGACCTGGTTCATCAGGAAGAGGAACAGCAGGATGATCAGCGCGAACGGGAGCAGGGTCCCGAGGATCGAGCCGAGCAGGCTGGGCTTGGGGTTCTCGACGGTGTACTTGTCGATCTTGCCCGCGTCGACCTGCTTCTGGACCTCGTCGACGAGCTGGACCTGCTGGTCGGTCACCCAGGTGGCCATCACCTTGTCGCCGTTGTCCAGCGTGGCCTGCATCTGCTGGTTGCCGCCGTCCTTGAACGTGATGTCCTTGACGGCCCCGGACGAGATCTTCTCGACCATGGTCGAGGTCTCGATCTCCTTGTACCCGGCGTTGGGCACGAGGTACTGCAGGGCGACGAGGACGCCGATGACGGCTACGACGATCCAGAGCCACGGACTTCGAACTATTCGCTTCACGCGGGCAATACTCTCAGGTCGCCCCAGCCGCTACGAATAGACGTGGGGAGCAAGCGTCCCGATGTCGCGGAGGTTGCGGTACTCCTCGTTGTAGTCCAGGCCGTAGCCGACGACGAATCGTTCCGAAGGCACAGCGTCCCAGCCGAGTCCCCCGCAGTGCCTCAGGAATAGACGTGGGGAGCAAGCGTCCCGATGTCGCGCAGGTTGCGGTACTCCTCGTTGTAGTCCAGGCCGTAGCCGACGACGAACTCGTTCCCGGAACGGGCACAGCGTCCCTACCCGCAGTGCCTCAGGAATAGACGTGGGGAGCAAGCGTCCCGATGTCGCGCAGGTTGCGGTACTCCTCGTTGTAGTCCAGGCCGTAGCCGACGACGAACTCGTTCCCGGAACGGGCACAGCGTCCCAGCCGACGTCCCCCCGCAGTGCCTCAGGAATAGACGTGGGGAGCAAGCGTCCCGATGTCGCGCAGGTTGCGGTACTCCTCGTTGTAGTCGAGGCCGTAGCCGACGACGAACTCGTTGGGGATGTCCCAGCCGACGTACTTCACGTCGACGTTCATCTGCAACGCCTCGGGCTTGCGGAGGAGCGTGCAGATCTCGACCGAGGCGGCGTTGCGCGAGGCGAGGTTGGCGGTGAGCCAGCTCAGGGTCAGGCCGGTGTCGATGATCTCGTCGACGATCAGCACGTGCCGGCCGGTGATGTCGGTGTCGAGGTCCTTGAGGATGCGGACCACGCCCGAGCTCTTGGTGCCGGAGCCGTAGGACGAGACGGCCATCCAGTCCATCTCCAGGTGCCGGTTGAACGAGCGCGCGAGGTCGGCCATCACCATCACCGCGCCGCGCAGGACGCCGACGATCAGCAGGTCCTCGCCCTCGTAGTCGGCCTCGATCTCGCGGGCCATCTCCTCCAGCCGCGCGAGGATGTCCTTCTCGGTGAACAGAATGTTGACGAGGTCCCCGTCGACGTCGGCTGCGTCCATGTGACGAAGACTGCCACAGGCGGACCCGGGAAGCGTTCCCGGTGCTGTGACGTTGTGCCCGGCATGCAGCTCTCCGTCCTCGATCTCGTCCCCGTCCGCACCGACCAGACCACCGGCGACGCCCTCGCAGCGACCCGCAGCCTCGCCCGCACGGCCGAGGAGCACGGCTACCACCGCTACTGGCTGGCCGAGCACCACAACATGCCTGCCGTGGCGGCCACCAACCCGCCGCTCCTGATCGCCATGATCGCCGCGGCGACCTCCCGGATCCGGGTCGGCTCCGGCGGGGTGATGCTGCCCAACCACGCTCCGCTCGTCGTGGCCGAGCAGTTCGCGCTGCTCGAGGCGGCTCACCCCGGCCGGATCGACCTCGGCATCGGCCGCGCCCCGGGATCGGACCCGGTGACCAGCTTCGCGCTCCGGCACGGCGCCGGCGGCGTCGAGGACGACGCGGTCGCACGCTTCCCGTCGTACGTCGACAACGTGGTCTCGATGATGAGCCCCGGAGGCGTCGGCCTCCAGGTGCAGGGCCGGATGCACCCGCTGAACGCGACCCCGCACGCCACCTCGGTGCCGACCATCTGGCTGCTCGGCTCCTCGGACTACTCCGCGCGCCTGGCGGCCGAGAAGGGCCTGCCCTACGTGTTCGCCCACCACTTCTCGGGCCAGGGGACCGCGGAGGCGCTGGCGCTCTACCGGTCGCAGTTCCAGCCGTCGGAAGCGCTCGCCGAGCCGCGAACGTTCCTCACCGTCAACGCCGCGGTGGCCGAGACGGTCGAGGAGGCTGACCGGCTCGCGCTCCCCCAGCTGCAGGCCATGGTGTCCCTGCGCACCGGCGGACCCCTGCGGCCGCAGCGCCTGGTGGAGGATGCCGAGGCCGACCCGGTCGCCGACGCCCACATCGGCCTGGTCGAGTCGATGCGCTCCCGCTGGGTGCTGGGCACCCCGGAGCAGGCGGCCAAGCAGGTCCGCGAGCTCGCCGCGACGTACGACGTGGACGAGGTGATGGTGCACCCGGTCGCCGGCGCCTTCACCGGCACCGCGCCCGACTCCTCCCCCGCCCGCGAGACCACGCTGTCGCTGCTCGCCGCCGCCCTCTGATCGTCAATTCCGGGTAGTCCAGATCATCTGGCCGGTCTGAAGCCCTCTCCGACCGGCCGTTTGATCTGGACTACCCGGAACTCGTGGGTCGGAAGCGCAGCACCTGCCCCTCGGCGTACGCCGTGACGTGGCCGGGGAGCTGGATCTCCTTGCCCTTGGTGCCCAGCAGGCGGAGTACGGCGAGGACGTGCGCGCGGGTCAGCTCGGAGGCGATCGCCCCCGCCTCGATCGCCGCGCGGCGTACGACGCGGCTCCGGACCGCCCCGCCGACGCCGTCGAGCGCCTGCATGTCGATCCCGTCGGCCGTCCGGGCGCGGCCGAACGAGTCGAGCTCGAACGGCTCGAGGAAGTCCATGTCCTCGCGCAGCTGCTCGGCGGTCCGGGCGAGCGCCTCCGCGATCCCCGGCCCGAGCTCGCGCTCCAGCATCGGCATCACCGTGTGCCGCACGCGGGACCGGGCGAACCGGGGGTCGGCGTTCTGGGGGTCCTCCCACCAGGCGATGTCGTCGGCCAGGCAGGCCGCCTCGGTCGTGGCGCGGGTCAGTCCGAGCAGCGGGCGCGCGAAGCCGGCCCGGTCGCCCTCGTTGCGGAAGTAGCCGCGCATCCCCTGCAGCGACCGGCCACCCGAGCCGCGGGCGAGGCCGAGCAGGACCGTCTCCGCCTGGTCGTCGAGGGTGTGCCCGAGCAGCACCACGTCGGCGTCGAAGTGCACGGCGAGCTGCTGGAGCGCGGCGTACCTCGCCTCCCGGGCACCCGCCTCGATGCCCGCCGGTCCGGGGTCGACCGTCACCCGGATCGAGGCCGTCTCGTCGGCGCCCAGCGTCGCCATCTGCCCGACGACGCGCGTCGTGTGCTCGGCCGAACCGTCCTGGAGCCCGTGGTCGACGACGACCCCCACGACGCGCGCGCCGGTCTTGCGAGCCTCGAAGACACAGGCCGCGAGCAGGGCCAGCGAGTCGGCGCCGCCGGAGCAGGCGACGAGGTGGGTGTCTCCCCAGTCCGCCCGGAACCAGGGGCGTACGGCGAGCCGGACCGCGGCGAGGGCGGGATCGAGCGACACAGCGGCTCAGCCGTGGACGCGGGCGATCCAGAGGGACGGGTCGAGGATCTCCTGCTTGGTGGGCAGGTTGGCCGGCTCCGCCCAGACGGCGTTGAAGCCCTCCATGCCGACCTTGTCGATCGCCGCGCGCACGAAGACCGCGCCGTCGCGGTACTGCGCCATCTTCTGGTCGAGCCCCAGCAGCCGGCGCAGCAGCTTGTCCAGGCCGCCGACGCCCTTGCGACGCTGGGTGAACTTGCGCCGGATCTCGCCCACCGACGGGATCACCTCGGGTCCGACGCCGTCCATCACCACGTCGGCATGCCCCTCGAGGAGGCTCATCACTCCCGTCACCCGCTCGATGACGAGCTTCTGCTCGGGGCTGGAGAACAGGTCGAGCAGGCTTCCGTCGGACTTGCCCGAGACGAGGTCACCGATCCGCTTCACGGCGTCGCCCATCAGCGCGGCGGGGTCGGTCTGCACGGCGTCGATGATCGAGGCCATCTCCGAGCGGAGGTGGTCGGTCATCCACGGCACCGCGGTGAACTGCACCCGGTGGGTCTCCTCGTGGAGGCACACCCACAGCCGGAAGTCGTGCGGGTCGACGTCGAGCTCGCGCTCGACGTGGACGATGTTGGGCGCGACCAGGAGCAGCCGGCCCTGCTCGCCGGGCTTCGTCGTGGAAGGGGTCGAACTGGCCCAGCACCTTGGAGCCGAGGAAGCCGAGCATCGCTCCGAGCTCGACGCCGGTGATCCGGGAGCCGATCGCCTCCGCGAACGCGGAGGGCGGCCCCTTCTTCTCCTGGAGCTTGTCGACGAGCGGGCCCGATCACCGTCGCGAACCCGTCGGCGTTGGCCTGGATCCAGCCCGGCCGGTCGACGACGAGCACGGGCGCACTGCGCTCGCTGGCGACGAGTCCGGTGAACTCCCGGACCAGTGGCGTGGAGCGCCCGGCACCCTGACGCAGCTCGTGCACCGCCTCGATCGCCTCGACGCGGGACACCTGGGGGCCCTCACCGACGAGACGGGACCCCACCCTGACGGCGAGGTCCCAGTCGACCATTCCGGGCCGGCCTGACGGCTCTTCCTGACTCATGGCGTCGACCCTACGCCGCACCGGCACGCGCCCAGCGCGGCAGCGAGCCGGTCGATCAGGGTCTGGGCCTCCAGCGATTTGAGCAGTGGCACACGGTCGGCGACGACCACGAAGGTCATCCGCGCGCGGCTCAGGTCGTCGACGGTGCCGGCGAGACCGTGGACCCCGGTGAGGGTCCCGGTCTTGGCCCGGACGCGGCCACGGGCCTTGGTCGGCCCCTCGTCGAAGCGGTACTGCAGCGACCCGGTGAAGCCGGCGACCGGGAGGCCGGTGAAGACGTGCCGCAGCTCCGGTCTGCCGGGACGTTCCGAGAGCTGGAGCACCCCCGCGAGGGTGGCCGGGGTGAGCCGGTTGCGGCGGGAGAGCCCGCTGCCGTCGTACATCCGGTCCCCGGCGGTGGGTACGCCGAGCCGGCGCACCACCTCGAGCACGGACGCGGCCCCCGCCGCGAAGGAGCCCTCCTGCTTCTCCGCGAGCCCGACGTGTCGGGCCAGCACCTCCGCGGCCTGGTTGTCGCTGACCTCGAGGGTGCGCTCGACGATCTCCCCGAGCGGGGCGCTGGAGACCGAGGCGACGTCCTCGGCGTTCGGAGGGCTGGCCGCGCGGCGTACGCCCGGGACGACGGCGAGCCCGGCATCGATCAGCGCCGAGCGGAAGGCCCGGCCGGCGGCGGCCGCCGGGTCGTCCTCGAACCCGTAGCCGAAGCCGGCGGCCGTGTGGCCCTCGTCGACCCACAGCGCGCTGATCGGCGGAACCACCTCCTCCGGGCGGTAGGTGGCCGGCCAGGCGGGGTTGACCGAGGGTCCGGAGAACTAGGAGTCGTCGAAGGCGAGGCGGACGCGGGTGACCTTCATCGCCCTCAGCTTCTGCACCGTGCGCTGCGCCAGGGTCACGATGTCGGCCCGGTCCGGGTAGCCGACGCGGGCGAGGCGGGGCGTGCTGGCCAGGAAGGGGTCCCCGCCGCCGACGAGGACGAGCTGGCGGGAGGCGGCCGACCAGGTGACCGACGTGTGGAACCTGGTCATCGGGCCGAGGGTCTCCAGGGCCGCGGTCGAGGTGAGCAGCTTGGCGGTCGACGCCGGCGTGATCGTCGGTGCGCCCTGGCGGAAGACCGGGCGGCCCGTGGACAGGTCGTTCACCAGCACGGCGTAGTGCCCGCCCAGCACCCCCTTGCGCAGGAACGGCCGGACGGTGGCCGCCACCTCGGACGCGTCGACGGCCACGCCGGAGCCGGTCTTCGCGACGACCGGGGCGACCCCGGAAGCCGGGAGCTTGAGCCCTTCGGGCGGGGCCACGGCGGCGGGCTCGGTGCGCGGGTCGGCCGGTCCCCAGCCGAACCAGCGCTCGCCCAGGTCGAACTCGAGCACTGACCAGCGCGAGGGCGAGCAGCACGAGCACGACGATCTCGGCGAGGAACCGGACCAGCCAGTGGCGCCTCTCGGCCACAGCGGGCTCCCTTCGATGTGCGGTTCCGGCGAAAGTGCTGCGAGACTAGCCCGGTCGTGCCCCGCGAAGGGCACACGACGTGTCTGGCGGAAGGAAGTGCTGTGGAGTTCGACGTACTGGTGGAGATCCCCAAGGGTCAGCGCAACAAGTACGAGGTGGACCACGAGAGTGGCCGGCATCCGCCTCGACCGGACGCTGTTCACCTCGACGCAGTACCCCGCCGACTACGGCTTCATCGAGAACACCCTCGGCCTCGACGGCGACCCGCTCGACGCCCTGGTGCTGCTCCAGGAGCCCACGTTCCCCGGCTGCCTGATCAAGTGCCGCGCGATCGGCATGTTCCGGATGACCGACGAGGCCGGCGGCGACGACAAGGTGCTCTGCGTGCCGTCGACCGACCCGCGGCTCGAGCACCTGCGCGACATCAACCACGTCTCGAAGTTCGACCGCCTCGAGATCCAGCACTTCTTCGAGGTCTACAAGGACCTCGAGCCCGGCAAGTCCGTCGAGGGCGCCAACTGGGTCGGCCGCTCCGAGGCCGAGGCCGAGGTCAAGGCCTCCTTCCAGCGGCTCAAGGACAACCCCGACGAGGCCGCCGTGCACGGCGACGCCACCCCAGACGCCGGGCGCTCGACCGACCACTGACCCAGCGGTCGGGCTCCCGGCCGGAACCCGTCAGGCCCGCCACTCAGGACAGCCTGCCGCGCCGGCCAGCACGCTCGACGACGCCGGTGCACCAGCAGCAGGAACACCGGTACGCCGACAGCGCGAGCGTCAGCGTCGTCGTTGCCCGACCTCGGTCGAAGAAACCCGGGAGACCGCGCTGACCGGCGCACGCGAGCGCGAGCAGGCCGGCGCGGTACGGCCGCAGGCCGGTGTCGTTGAGCAGCGCGCTGCCGGTGAGGACGCCACCGGTCGCAGCACCCGCGCCATCTCCTGCACGGCAGCGGCGGGTCGGGGAAGCAGTGCAGGCCGGTGAAGCTGACCACCAGGCGAACTCCCCTCCGGAACGGCAGCGTGCCGACGTCGGCGATCACCGGTCACCTGCGCGCGACGTCCGACGGCGAGCCGGCCACCGATCCGGTCCGACATCACCTGCGACGATGTCGGCCGCGACGTAGCGCGACGCCCTGGCCGGGACGCAGCCCGCGCTGGGCCACGCCGCCGCCGGACGGCACTTCGATCACGGCGATCCTGCCGGCTGCCGGCCGATCTCCGCCGGCTGCGGCGTACGCCGGCGCAGGTCGCTCCGATCGCCGGCCCGCCAAATCGGCCCGCCGGCTGCGGGGTGCTCGACGGTCCAGTCGTAGACGCCGCCCACAGCGGGTCGTCGCCCCAGCCGCCGAGTCCCGGGATGCGCTGCAAGCCTCATCGCGCACCAGGGCGAGCGTCCTCGAGGATCTCCGCGTGCAGCATCTCCCGGGGGATCCCGAAGGCGTCGACGAGGTCCTCGGCGATCGGGCGCAGCTTGCGGCACAGCGAGGAGACCTCACGGCTGATCGCCTTCGACCGCGTGCTGGAGAGCCGTCCGTGCTCCATCCACCAGGCCCGGTCGGCCTCGATCGAGGAGAGGGCGAAGAGGTCGCAGAGCAGGTTCAGGGCGACCTTGTTGTCGCTGTCGACCATGTTGCGCGACCTTCTCGACGAAGGCCTCCAGCACCAGCCGCTCGACGTGGGCCCGGCCTGCGCGCGATGACGTGGTCCTGCACCCGGCTGAACACCTCGACCGCGTCCATCCCGCCGTCCATGCCGCGCTTGAGCCGCCGGGCGACGCCGGAGAGCATGTGCTCCTCGCGCCACCGGAACATCGCGAGCTGGTACTCCGGGTCCAGCAGGCCGGCCTCCTGGTCCCACCGGTCGTCGCCACCGGGGAGCACGTCCCGGATCCGCTCGAGCAGCTTGTGGGCGCTCGTGCGCTCGACCACGGTCTCGACCGCGAGCCCGGCCACGAACCGGACCATGCCGAGCTGGTCGAGGTCCCCGAAGTTCGACGAGTAGTCGGTCAGCAGCCCCTTCGCGACCAGCTGCAGCAGGATGTGGTTGTCGCCCTCGAAGGTGGTGAACACGTCGGTGTCGGCCCGCAGCGCACCGATCCGGTTGGCCATCAGGTAGCCCGCGCCACCGCAGGCCTCGCGACACTCCTGGATGGTCGTGCTCGCGTGCCAGGTGCCGAGCGCCTTGGTGCCGGCCGCCCGTGACTCCAGCGCGCGCCGCTGCCGGTCCGGCGCCTCGGTGGTGGAGAGCACGTTGTGCAGCTCGGAGAGCAGGACCTCCTGGGCGAAGTGCAGCGCGTAGGTCCGCGCGAGCAGCGGCAGCAGCCGCCGCTGGTGCATGCCGTAGTCGAGGAGCAGCTCCTCCTCGTCACTGTCCGGTGAGCCGAACTGGCGACGGAGGTTGGCGTACTTGATCGCCACCGCCAGCGCCACCTTGCTCGCGGTGATGCCGGCGCCGCCGACACAGACCCGGCCCTGGATCAGCGTGCCGAGCATCGTGAAGAAGCGACGGTCGACGTTCTCGATGTCGGAGAGGTAGCGCCCGTCCTCGGTGACGTCGGCGTAGCGGTTGAGCATGTTCTCGCGCGGCACCCGGACGCCGTCGAACCACAGCCGCCCGTTGTCCACCCCGTTGAGCCCGATCTTGGCGCCGTCGTCCTCGATCCGGACGCCGTCGAGCGGCCGTCCCTTCGCGTCCCGGATCGGTACGACGAACGCGTGCACGCCCTCGGACTTCCCACCGATCTGCAGCTGGGCGAAGACGACCGCACTGTGCGCGTGGGCGGCGGCGTTGCCGATGTAGTCCTTGCGCGAGCGGTCGTCCGGGGTGGTGATCACGAACTCCCGGCTCTCCACGTCGTACGTCGCGAACGTGCCGAGCGCCTGCACGTTGGACCCGTGACCCGTCTCGGTCATCGCGAAGCAGCCCAGCAGGTCGCCGGTGACCAGGTCCTCGAGGTAGGCGTCGTGGTGGTGCTTCGAGCCGAGCTGGAGGATGGCGCCGCCGTAGAGCCCGAACTGCACCCCGACCTTCACCAGGATCGAGAGGTCGCCGAAGCCCAGCGTCTCGAAGGCGGCGACCGAGGCGCCGATGTCGCCACCACCGCCGTACTCGGTCGGGAAGCCGAGGCCCGGTCGCCCCGGTCGCCGCCATCTCCCTGACGACCTCGAGGACCCGCTCGCGGAACTGCGTCCCGGGGCATCTCGATGGCGTCGTCGAGGATGCCGGCGTACTCGACGAGGTTCTTGCGGGTCAGCTCACGGATCTCGGCGTACTTGCCGTCCAGCAGGGCCGTGAGAGCGGGGATGTCGACGTCGGGCTGGGCGTAGTCGGCCATGGGCCCACCGTGCCGCATCGGTCCGGGGGTCGTCCGTCGATCTCAGGAGTGGGAAGCCGCGACAGCCCGGTCCGGCCACACCGGTCGGACCGTCAGCGTCAGGGGCGAGCGACGAAGTCCGGGTACCAGCTGTAGATCGAGTTGTAGCGGACGTTGGCGCCGGTGTGCGGAGCCTCGATGAACTGGCCGCCGCCGAGGTAGAGCGCCACGTGGTGGATGCCGCTCGGGCTGCCGTTGTTGCTCCAGAAGAGCAGGTCGCCGGGCTTGGCGTCGGCCATCGAGACGCGAGTGCTCTGGTAGAACTGCGCGACCGAGTAGTGCGGCAGCGACTTGCCGCCCATGCCCCAGGCCCGCATCGTCAGCCCGGAGCAGTCGAACGTGCTCGGGCCGACTGCGCCCCACTGGTAGGGCCGACCCAGCTGCTGCTTGGCGTAGGCGATGGCGCGCCGCACGGCGACCGACTGGTTCGGGGCAGGGTGGGCGACCGGCGGCGGCGCCGACGACCGGGGCGGGCGCGCTCGAGGACGGTGCGTCGCTCTCGCTCGAGTCGGCGCGTTCGGAGTCCGACCGGTCGGGCTTGGCTGCGGCCGCCTTCTTCCTGGCCTTGGCCGCGGCCTTCTGCAGGGCTGCCTGCTCGGCAGCCTCCTTCGCCCTGGCGGCTGCGGCCGCCTTCTCCTTGGCGATCCGCTCGAGCCCTGCCTGGCGCTTGCGGGCGAGGTCGACCGAGATGTTCTGGGCCTTGGCCAGGGCCTGCACCAGCTGCTGCTTCTGGGCTGCGATCTGGTTGGCGGCGGCGCCGGCGGCGCTCGCGGCCTCGCCGGCGGCCGACGCGAGCTTCTTCGCCTCGGCGGCGAGCCTGGTCTGCTTCGCCTCGGCCTTGGCAGCCTTGCGCGGCGTACGACCTTCGCCCGGCGCAGGGACGCCCGGAAGCGGTCGTAGCGCGCCTCCATCGAGTCTCCGGCGCTCTGCACGACCGCGTAGCGGTTCATCAGGCCCTTGGGGCCCTCGTCGCTCATCAGCGCGGTGGCGGTGTTGAGCTCGGTGCCGTTCTGGTAGCTCTCGGTGACCAGCTGGATGATGCCCGCCGCGCTGGCTCTCGACGTCGGCCGCCGCCTTCTGGGCCCGCACCTTGGCCTGCTGGGCTCTGCTTGCGGGCGACGTCGAGCTCCCACATCGCGCCGTTGTAGCGCTCGGCAGCGGCCTCGGCCGCGTTCGAGGCCGCCTCCATCCGCGCGGTCGCCGCGGCGAGAGCGGCCTCGATCTGGGTGACGCTGAGCTTCTTCGCCTCGACGTCGGCACGGGCCTTGTCCACCTGGCCTGGCTGGGCGTGCGGCTTCGGGTCCGGAGCTGCGCTGGCGACCCCGGCGAGCGGGAGGGTCACTGCGAGGGTCGTGGCGGCTGCCAGGGCCATGCGCGTGGCGGGTCGCAAGGGGTCAGACCTTTCGTCGTGGGTCTCGAATCGCTTCCCCACGGGACGAGACAAAACAGACGTTAGGGCTCATGCGCCCCAGTGAGAACAGTTTTCACATAAATACAACGATGTAATCCGCGTGTCGCCTTGACAACTACAACGTTGTAATTCACTAGATGCGGCATCATTCACTCGTGCCGCACTCGCCCCTGGAGCCACTCCTGTCACCGGAAGGCTGGGCCTACGCGTCGGCCGAACCGGTCGACGCCGCCGACCCCGGCCGCTTCCACGCCCTGTTCGGTCGGGACTCGCTGATCCTGGCCCTGCAGGTGCTGCCCCGGCGTCCCGAGGTCGCCACCGCCACGCTCCGCGCCCTCGCCGCGCGACAGGGCGCGACCGACGACCCCGAGACCGAGGAGCAGCCCGGCCGGATCCTGCACGAGGACCGACCCGTCGCCCCCGACTGGCTCGTGCGGCTCGGCTGGCCGGTCCGCGACGGAGCCCTGCGCTACTTCGGCACCTCGGACGCGACCTCGTGGTTCCTGGTCGTGCTGGACGCCATGCGAGACGAGGGCCTCGGCCGCGAGCTCGCGCCCGCACGACGTGCAGCGGGCGCCTGGCTGGAGCGGGCGTTGGACGAGGGCGGCGGCCTGGTGCGGTGCGGCCCGCGGCTCTTCCCCGGCGGACTCGCGCAGCAGGGCTGGCGCGACGCCCTCGACCCGTCCGTCGACGAGCACGGCGGCGGGATCGTGCGTGCGGACGGCTCGATGCCCACCGCGCCGCTCGCCGATGCCGACTCCCAAGCGGTCGCGGTCGCCGCGCTGGACGCGCTCGTCCGGCTCGACCCGGGCTCCGCGGACCGGTGGTCGGACCTGGCGGCACGGCTACGGGCCCGGATCGAGGCGGAGCTCCTCCCCGACGTGATGGCCCTGGAGGCGGACGACAGGGCCGGTCCCGGGCGCGGGCTCGCAGCTCGGCTGGCTGCTCTGGGCGGACGCGCTGTCCGCCGAGGCCGGCCGAGTGCGCTGCCGATCGGCTGACCCAGCCCGACGTGCTCACGGCGTACGGCGTCCGGACGCTGGCCGCCACGCACCCGGCGTTCCTGACCGAGGGTTACCACCGCGGCGCCGTGTGGCCCTTCGACTCGTGGCTGTGCTGGGGCGGGCTCCGCGCAGCGGGGTACGCCGACGCGGCCGACCAGGTCCGGGACGGTGTCCGGCGCGCCGTCGCGACGCTCGGCGACCACCCCGAGCTCTACGCCGTCACGCCGCAGGGCGAGCTCCGCGAGATCGCCATCGCCAACCGGGTGCAGGCCTGGACGGTCGGCGCCATGCTCGCCTTCGACGACGACTGGGACGGTCGCGTGCGCTGAGGACGGGCGTCGGACCGGGCTCAGCGCCGGTCGACCCGTCGTCCACGTCGGAGTCCACCGGCACGTCCCTGGTGGTCGTGGTCGGGTGCGAATGTCGCCCGTGCTGGTCGAACTTCTGGCCGGTCGCGATCGCGCCGAGGTAGAAGGAGACGAAGGCGATCACCACGCCGGCGATGTCGTCGGCGATGTAGTGCCAGCCGAAGTAGGTCGTCGAGATCACCACCAGGACCATGTAGGTCCACAGCACGATCTTGATGATCCGGTGCCGCACGGTGTACTGCGCCACCAGCGCCATCAGGAGCGTGACGGCGACGTGCAGCGAGGCGAACCCGGCCACGGACTGGACGCCGCTGGCGAGTGGGTCGAAGCGCACGTTGTAACGGCCCCAGTAGAGCGCCTCCTGGAGCTGGGTGACCCCGGTCTGGGCGAGGTCCTCGTAGAGCCAGGGCGACGCGAAGTTCGGGCCGAGCGTCGGGATCATGTAGTAGCTCGCGGTGCCCAGGGTCCAGCAGATGCACTGAGCGGTGACGTACCAGTAGCCGAAGCTGACGTTGCGCGACCAGACCAGCCAGATGGTCACCGTGACCGGCACCATCGGCAGGAAGATCAGGTAGACGTAGGACAGCACGTGCGCCGAGAAGGTGGTGCCGAGCAGGGTGTGCAGGATCAGCGCGGGATCGTGGCCGAACAGGAGCCACTGGTCGAACTTGTGCAGCTCGAAGTCACCCTGCCGCGTCTTGCCCGCACGGACGAACGGCAGGAAGTTCTTCAGGTTGCGGTAGCTGACGTAGGTGACGTAGAAGCAGATCAGCCCGAGCACGACCAGGGTGATGCGCTCCCGGGTCCAGTGCTCGCGGATCAGCAGCGTCGCCTCGTCCTTGTACTGGCGCACCTGGCCGCGCGAGCGCCACAGGGTGCGCGGCACGATGTCGGCGATGAACGCCCCCACGCACAGCATCGGCAGGCGCACCCAGGCCGGCCCGAGGAAGCCGTCCGGGTCGCGCAGGGGTACGTCGACTGCGCGGCTCGTGATGATGGCCAGGAGGCCCATGAACACAGCGATCGTCACCATGACTGTATAGGCGCGACGCTTCACAGAGCGCATTCTAGGGACCGCCACCTACAGGTCTACGGGGACGGGCGCGATTCTCGACGTGTCGATGGACACGTGCACCCGCTCGCCCAGACGGATCCCGCTCCCCTGCTCGGCCACGCCGGGCAACGAGCCCGCCCCGTCGACGTCGAGCTGCACCCTGATCTGGTCCGGAGTGACCCGCGCCTCCTCCACCCGCGCGAGCAGGGGCCCGTGCGGGTCGACACGCAGCGCGGACCGGCGCAGTGCCACCGCCTCCCAGGTCTCGGTGGGCGCGGCGAGCTCCCGCAGCCGACGAGCCGGTTCTCCGGTGAGCACCGTCGCGTAGCCGAGGAAGTGCGCGGTCCAGCCGTCGGCGGGCCGGCTCCAGACCTCGTCCAGCGTCCCTGTCTGGACGATCCGGCCCTCGCGCATGACCGCCATCCGGTCCGCGATCGCGAACGCCTCGTCGTGGTCGTGGGTCACCAGCACGGCGGTGGCACCGGCAGCACGCAGGATGTCGTGGACCTCGACGGCCAGCCGCTCGCGCAGCCCGCGGTCGAGGGCGCTCAGCGGCTCGTCGAGCAGGAGCAGACGCGGGTCGACGGCGAGGGCCCGGGCCAGGGCCACGCGCTGCCGCTCTCCGCCCGAGAGCGTGATCGGGATGCGGTCGGCGTACCCCTCGAGGCCGACGAGCTCCAGCAGCTCGTCGACCCGCTTGCGCTGCTGCCTGCGGCTCCGGTGCCGTAGCCGCAACGGGTAGGCGATGTTGGCCGCGACGTCCATGTGCTCGAAGAGCTGACCGTCCTGGAACATCAGGGCGAACCCGCGCTTGTGGGTCGGCACGCCGGCCAGGTCGCGGCCGCTCCACCGGAGGGAGCCGGAGGCCGGCTGCTCGAGACCGGCGACCGCACGGAGCAGCGTCGACTTCCCGCAGCCCGAGGGCCCGAGCACCGCCACCACCGAGCCGGCCGGGACCTCGAGATCGACGTGGTCGACGGCGACGGTGCCGTCGAAGCGCACGGTCAGCCCGTCGACCTCGAGCCCGGAGGCCGAGCCTGCCGAAACCATCAGAACGCTCCCATCGACCCGACACGCAACCGCTGGACCACCAGCATCACACCCGTCGTGGTCGCCGCGAGCACCACCGAGGCCGCCATCGCCATCCCGAAGTTCTCCGCACCGGGATGCCCGATCAGCCGGTAGATCACGACAGGCAGGGTGGGGTTGTCGTCGCGGGCGAGGAAGCTGGTGGCGCCGAACTCCCCCAGCGACACGGCGAAGGCGAAGCCGGCCGCCGCCAGCAGACCGCGCCAGGCGACCGGGAGGTCCACGGTCAGCAGCACCCGAAGGGGCCCCGCCCCCAGGGACGCAGCCGCCTGTCGCTGCCGGTCGTCGATGGACCCCAGGACCGGTGCGACCGTGCGGACCACGAGCGGCAGCGCGACCATCGCCTGCGCGATCGGGATCAGCACGGCCGAGGTGCGCAGGTCCAGGGGCGGCTTGTCCAGGGTGATCAGGAACCCGAACCCCACCGTCACCGCCGAGACCCCGAGCGGCAGCATGAACACGCCGTCGAGGACCCGGGTGGGCCGCCCGCCCCCGGGACGCGAGACCAGGAACGCCACGATCGAGCCCAGGGACAGCGCCAGCACGCTGGCGGCCAGGGCGATCACCAGGGAGTTGGCCAGTCCCTCGGTCGCGGGGACCAGGAGTGCGTTGCGGGTGCCCGTGGTCGTCAGGGCACGGTAGTTCTCCAGGCCCCAGCCGTCTCCGCGGCGCAGCGAGGCCAGCAGCAGCGAGACGAGGGGCGCCATCAGGAACGCGACCACGGCCCCGGTCCAGAGGAGCACGGGCAGGTGCGCCGGACGGGGTCGTGGCAGACGTCGGGCGCTGCGGGAGACCGCGCCGGCCCCGCGGCGTACGCGAGCGGTGAGGGCGAGCAGGGCGGTGACCACCAACACCTGCAGCACCGACAGCGCCGCTGCACCGGTCAGGTCGAGCTCCTGGGTGGTGAGCAGGTAGATCTCGGTCTCGATGTTGGCGAAGCGCAGCCCACCCATCGTGAGCACCACCCCGAAGGCCGTCGCGCAGAACAGGAAGACCACGCTGGCCGCCGAGGCGATGCCGGGCATCAGCGCGGGCAGGGTCACGGTGCGCAGCACCTGGAGCGGGCTGGCGCCCAGCGCCGCGGCGGCCTCCTCCCGACGCGGGTCGATGGCCTCCCAGAAGGCGCCGACGGTGCGCACCACGACGCTGATGTTGAAGAACACCAGCGCGGCGATGATCGCGACGGCCGTGCCGTCGAGGCCGAGCCCGCCGAGCGGTCCGGACGGGGCGATCAGCTGCCGGAAGGCCACCCCGACCACCACGGTCGGGAGCACGAACGGCACCACGACGAGCGCCTGGAGGAGTCCGCGGCCGGGGAACCGGAGCCGGTGCAGCACGAACGCGACCGGCAGGCCGGCGACCACCGCGACCGCCGTGGCGCTGGCGGCGGACCACAGCGTGAACCAGAGCACCCGGTGCGTGCGAGGTCGCCCCAGCACCTCGAGCACCGCTCCCGGGTCGAAGGTGCCGTCCGGCCAGAACCCGCGCGCGACCATCCCGAGCACCGGGTAGACGAAGAACAGCGCGAGCGCGGTGACCGGCACCGCGGCCAGCACCGCCGTGCCCAGCCGGCCGTGGCCGGTCGCTCGCGCGCTCACGAGTTGGTCACCGGGAGGTGATGTCCCGCCACTGGCGGAGCCAGGTGCTGCGGCCGGCGGCGATGTCCCTGTGCGCTGAGGGTGTAGGGCTTCGGCGACACCGGCGCGTACTTCTTCCACGACGCGGGGAGCACGACGGCGCTGTCCACCGGGTAGACGTACATGTTGTCCGGCAGGGCGGCCTGGAAGTCCTGGCCCTGCATGAAGTCGATGAACTTCCGCATGGCGGCGGGGTTCTTCGAGCCCTTCAGCACCCCGGCGTACTCCACCTGGCGGAAGCAGGTGTCGAGCAGTGCGTGGGTCGTCGGCATCGACGCCCCCTCGGGGATGGTGAAGGGCGGCGAGGAGGAGTACGACGTCACGATCGGGCGCGAGCCCTTGCCACCACCCGCGGTGAAGTCGACCTCGTAGGCGTCGGACCAGCCCGAGGTCACCTTGACGCCGTTGGCCGTCAGCTTCTTCCAGTAGTCCTGCCAGCCGTCCCCCTTGGCCGCGATCGTCGCGAGCAGGAAGGCCAGCCCGGGCGAGGACGTGGTCGCGCCGGGCGTGACCATCAGGTCCTTGTACGCAGGCTCGGTGAGGTCGTCGAGCGTCTTCGGTGCGGCGAGACCCTTCTTCTGGAACCAGGTGTCGTCCACGTTGACGCACACGTCGCTGTAGTCGACGGGAGTCAGCTGCTCGGCGCCCGCTCCCGTGAGCTGGTACCGCTTCCCGGAGTTCGGCACCGCCGCGGAGGCGTACGGCGACAGCACGCCCTCGTCGACCGCGCGGGAGGCGAAGGTGTTGTCGATGCCGTAGACGCCGTCGGCGAGCGGGGAGTCCTTGGTCAGCACCAGCTTGTTGGTCAGCTGGCCCGCGTCGCCCTGCGGCTGGACCTTGACGGTGATGCCGCTCTGCGCCGTGAACTTCGCCAGCACCTTCTTGTTCATCGCCCAGCTGTCGTGGGTGGCGACCACCAGGGTCTTCGGGTCCCCGTCGTCACCTGCGCCGGTCCCGCAGCCGGCGACCAGGCCGGCGACCAGGACCAGTGCGCTGGCGGACAGTACGGTTCTTCGCGGACGCAGACGCATCGGAAATCTCCTTCGACTTCCTTCGCCGGTACTAACCGGATCAGGTTCAAGGGTCTGCGACTCGTCGCACTCTCAGCGCCCCCGGACAACCGTCCCCGGGCGCTCCCCTGTCGGACCATCACAGGCTAGCCGATGCCGTTTCGGCACGAGGACCGACCGATGTCCGATACCGTCCTCGCGCCGTCCCGCGCCGCGGAGTCGTCACATCTCGAGGAGCAGCACATGAGCGGTCCCCAGTCCCCTGACCAGCCGCCCGGACCGTCCCAGGGCCAGGCCGGGCAGGTCCCTCCAGCAGCTCAGCCGGGCCAGTACCCGCCGGCCGGGGCCGGCCAGTACCCGCCGCCGGGCACCCCTCCGGGCACACCTCCGGGTCCGTGGGCCTACGGCCAGCCTCCCGCTGGGCCACCGCCCGGCGGCTCGGGCAACAACAAGGTGCTGTGGATCATCCTCGGGGTGATCGCCGCGTTCATGGTGCTCGCCGTGCTCCTGGTCGTCGTGCTCGTGGTGGCCGCCAACAAGGACGACGACCCCGTCGCCGGCACCGCCGGCGGCGGCACGTCGGCCAAGAGCCAGCCCGCCGTCGTGAAGGCGTACCTGTCCGCGGTCGCCGCTGGCGACGCGGAGAAGGCACTCTCGCTCGCGTCGGTGGAGCCCCTCGAGAAGGACTTCCTCACCGACGACGTGCTCGCCGAGTCGGCGAAGATCGCGAAGATCACCGACATCAAGGTCGGCGACGTCGCCAACGAGTTCACCTCCAGCGTGCCCGCCAGCTTCAAGATCGGCGACCAGACGGTGACCTCGGACTTCTACGTCACCAAGTCGGGCGACGACTGGAAGATGCGGGAGGCCGGCAGCACGCTGGACTTCACCAGCATGCGCAAGAACACCCTGCCGATGATGCTCAACGGCACGGCGGTCGACGTCGACAAGGTGACGCTGTTCCCCGGCGCCTACGCCCTGACCACCGGGACGGACACCATCAGCTACGGCACCAACGGGCAGTTCACCGTGAAGGGCAGCATCGACTACCTCCGCGGCAGCGACCTGATGCCGACGCTGACCCGCGAGGGCGAGCAGGCGTACGTCGACGCGGTGAAGGCATCCACCCGGGCCTGCCTGCAGAAGAAGGAGCTCTCGCCGGCCAACTGTCCCAACAAGGCAGGAAGCAGCAGCTCCTACAAGCTCGACAAGGCCAGCATCAAGTGGGCCCAGCGAGGCGGCACCGACCCGTTCGCCAACCTCAAGCCCCGCCTCGACTACGAGAGCCCCAACGTCGCCGAGTCGCGCCCCAGCCTGCAGCTGACGGTCACGGCCGGCTGCAGCTCTCCGAGTGGCCGGTGCTCGTTGAGCACCTACAGCTTCAAGACCGCCGCCGTGGACATGCTCAAGGAGCCGCTGGTCGTCCGCTGGGTCGACTGACCTCCTGTCAGGCGCCCGGCCGGGCGCCTGGCAGGCGTGGCGGGCGCGACCGGGTCCGGCGGGTGTCCTAGGGTTGGCCCCCGGCGAGCCAGCGACCGCGTCCCCCTCGGTGTCCGTGCCCGCCTGCCCCGATGTTGGTGACCCGCGGCGCCGCGGGTCGGTGGAGGAGCTGCTCTGATGGAGTCACCGCGCGACGTCCTGCTGGCACGAGCCAAGCAGGGGTACGTCGCCTCCGCGCGGGCCGTGTCCCGGATCGGCGGCCGGTTCGGTGTCTCCGCGGACGAGCCGCCGCCGCTGCACCCACACTGGAAGCACTGGGTCTACAGCCTGTCCGCCGTCCACGACTCGCTGGCCATCGCCCGGCTCGACGTCCCCTGGTGGAGCTATGACGGGATCGACGCGGTCGACGCCTGGTTGCAGTCCCGGCCACGCCCCGTCCGGGTCTTCGAGTACGGCTCGGGCGCGAGCACGTTGTGGCTGGCCCGGCGGGTCGACGAGGTGCACAGCGTCGAGCACCACGCCGGTTTCGGCGAGATGATGGCCGGGGTCGTCGCCGACCAGGCGCACGTCTCGCTGCGCATCGTCGAGCCTGTCGCCTCGACCGCACCGCGTGTGCCGTCGGCCAAGGAGGGGCACCGCGACCTGGACTTCCACGACTACGTGCACGCGATCGACGGCGTACCCGGCGACTTCGACCTGGTCGTGGTCGACGGTCGCGCCCGGGAGGCGTGCCTGCTCGCGGCCCTGGACCGGCTCGCCCCCGGCGGCCTGGTCGTCTTCGACAACAGCCGCCGACGGCGCTACCGCCGGGCGATCGAGGCGGCCCCGGTCAGCGAGGAGCGCCACTTCGGCCTGACTCCGACGCTGCCCTACCCCGATCAGACCTCGCTGCTGCGACGGCGCTGAGCGACTCGCTGCTGCCAGCGACCGAGCAGGACCCCGAAGAAGGCCAGCAGCACGTCGGCCAGCAGGAGCAGCGCCCGCGAGGCGGCCGCGACCGCGAACGCCCGGGCGGCGCCGAGCTCCGGGGTGAGGGTGGCCACCAGCAGGGCGTCGCGGACGCCGGCGCCGGCCGGCACCGGAATGACGATGAGTCCGGCCGCCCAGCCGAGTCCGATGGCGCCCACGGCCACGGCGAGCGCCGAGCCACCACTGGCACCCAGCTGCGCGGTCAGCACGAAGATGTGCAGACCCAGGACGAGCCAGACGAGCAGGCTCCACGCGGTGGCCCTGAGCACGGCGGCTCCGGACAGCACGATCGGCTCGGGTTCACGGCCGAGCAGACGCAGCCCGGCCGCCAGTGCCCTCGGCAGGACCTGGGGGTGCAGCGAGAGAGCGAGCGGGACCAGCAGCAGCAGCGTCCACCAGTACTCCTGGATTCCCGCGGCACTGGTCCAGGGCAGCAGCACGGCTCCGACCCCCAGACCGGTGACGGTCAGGCAGATCAGCATCAGCATGTTGGCGAGCAACATCGTGCTGCGGGAGGCACCGAAGCGGCGACCCAGCTGCATCTGCGCCACCACCGGCCACAGTGACCCGGGCAGGTACTTGCCGAGCTGGGTGACGAAGAAGACGCGTCCCGCCTCGACCCGGGCGTCGACGGTGGGCAGCGCCACCCCGAGGCCGCGCACGAACGTCAACCAGACCTGGCCGATGAGGACCGTCCCCGCGATCGCCAGCAGCCCCGAGACCACCATCGGGCCGGTGCCGACCTCGGCCAGCGTGCGGGCCAGCTCGTCGCGGTTGCGCGCCAGCAGCCAGAGGCCGAAGGCCAGCACGGCCAGCCCGAGCAGGGTCGAGATGAGTGACCGGGGCGAGGCCCACCGACGCCTGGCCGCGTCCGGAGGGTCCGGTGGGCCCGGCACGGGCGATGCGTTCAGAGGTTGCTCGGCTCGGATGGTCGCTCGG
This sequence comes from uncultured Actinomycetota bacterium, assembly GCA_963797525.1. Taxonomy (GTDB): domain Bacteria; phylum Actinomycetota; class Actinomycetes; order Propionibacteriales; family Nocardioidaceae; genus Marmoricola. Next base: position 241,136 of record CAWCPT010000003.1, on the reverse strand, counting down.
CCGGTGTCGGCCCGACGCCGGGCTCGACCCTGGTGCGGTCGTGGGGGTGGTCGCTGCTGTCGTGCCAGGACGCCACCTCGTTGCGGTCCTTGCCGAAGCGCATCTTCTTCGTGTGCTCGAGAGAGTCCTCGATCAGGATCCGGTTGGTGCGGATCAGGTCGGAGATGATGCCGAGCATCAGGCTCAGGAAGGCCAGGATCAGCAGCACCGCGCCGAGGAGCAGCGACTGCAGGTGTCCGCTCTCGGAGTCCGTGGCCCACAGCACGCCGTACCGGACGAACGGGATCAGGCCGAGGATGCCGAAGAAGGCCGCGATCGCGGTGAAGATCACGTAGGGCCGGTACATGATGTAGGCCCGGATGATCGCGGCGGCCGACTTGAACACGTGCTCGCGGGTGGACTTGAAGAGCCGGCTCTCGCGCGTCTTGGCGTTCGTGACGACCGGCAGGCTGACGATCGCGAGCTTCTTCACGCCCGCCTGGATGATCGTCTCCATGCAGTAGCTGAACCGGGTGATGGTGTTCAGCACCATCAGGCTGTCGCGCGAGTACGCGCGGAACCCGCTGGCCGCGTCGGGGAGCTTCGTGCCGGCAGCCGCGTTGACCATCCGCGTGCCGAGCTTCTGGAGCATCACCTTGGGACCGGAGAAGTGCTCCACCAGGTGCACCTGACGGTCCGCGATGACGATGTCCGCGCGCCCCGCGATGATCGGCTGGACGAGGTCGGTGATCCGCTCCTGCGGATACTGGTTGTCACCGTCGGTGTTCACCACGATGTCCGCTCCGAGCTCCAGAGCGCGGGCGACCCCGTCGTGGAAGGAGCGCCCGAGGCCCTGGTTGCGGGCGTGGTGCACGAACTCGGTCACGCCGTGCTCACGGGCGACCTCGACGGTCCGGTCGGTCGAGCCGTCGTCGACGACGAGGACGACGACCTCGTCCACCCCGGGGATCTGGGGAGGGATCGACTGCAGAACCTGGGGAAGGGTGTCTTCCTCGTTCAGACAGGGGATCTGGACGACGACTCTCATGCCTACCTCATCAACCGGGTGCGAGGACGGGTCGGAGCGACCTGCGTCCACGCGTCAGGTTACCCGTCGGCGTCACCGTCGCCGGGCGACCCTCCGGGTCCCGCCGCCGCATCGGCGGCCACCGGCGGGTGCTCGTCACGGCGTCTCCGGAACCACGGAACGGCCAGCAGCCCGCCGGCGACCAGCACCGAGACCCCCGAGACGGCCACTCCCGCGCGGAGCCCCGGCGCGTGGTAGCTGACCTCGACCCGGTGCGGTCCCTCGGGCACGGGGATCGCCGCGAAGGCGTGGTTCCCGCGCACCAGCTTGACCGGCTTGCCGTCCACGGTGGCCTGCCAGCCGGCCCGGACGATGCTGTCGGCGATGACGAGGTAACCACGGCTGCGGGCGTCGACGTCGGTCACGATCGACTGGCGCTCGTCGGCACGGACCTCGAGGTTCGCCGGGCCGCCTCCGGCGGCGGGCGTGCTGGCGTCGTCGAGCAGGACCGTGTTGGCAGGGATCCCGGCGGCGAGGCGGGCGACCTGCCGGTCGGGATCCACCACCTCGCTGCGGGAGGCCCACCTGATGCGCGGCAGCGCGTCCAGCCGTTCGTAGATCGCGCCGCTGGAGCCGGTGTGGACCAGCCGCACGCGGGAGCTGCCGTCGGCCGCCGGTCGCACGGCCGAGCAGCGCACCCGGTCACCCGTGCCGGCCAGGTGGACCCGCTCGGAGGTGCCGGTGACCCAGACCCGGACCCGGGGTGTGCTGTCGCGTGCGATGTCCTCACCGGCGACTGCCACGGACAGGGGCGCAGCTCGCTGGCGGTCGAGCAGGATCGCACCCTCCGTGTCGCGACCGTCCGCATTGACCCGCACGTGCAGGGTCGGGGTGGTCCCGTCGGCCGCTCGTGGCACCGCGCGGGTGAGGCGTACGACGACCCCGCGCAGTGCCCCGCCAGCGATCGGGCAACCGGCCTGCTCCCCCTCGACGAGCGACGTCTCGCCGCCCCCGGTCACCGGCTTCCGGCCGCCGATGGTGCGTTGCGGGTTGTTCACCCAGTACCGCACCGACAGCTGGTCGAGCACCGGCGAGGTGTTCACCCGCTCGAACGGCAGGCCCGGGGAGAAGGTCGAGAAGGTCCCGCTGCGCTGGACGTCGGGGTCGACCGCGGCCAGCAGGTCCTTCCAGCGAGGGTCGGTGAACTCGTGGCCGACCGGCGTACGCAGGTGGTAGTAGTCGCTCGTGGCGGGAAGCATCGTGCTGTCGCCCGCGCCGTAGCGGTCCGCACCGAGATGGGCCTGCAGGTACCGGTGGACGGGGGTCGTCGGGTAGAAGTACGTCCGGTCGCTGGTCGGCAGCATCGTGTGGGCCAGGCTGATGCCCTGGGCGAAGACCAGGCAGACCAGCACCACCGGCCCGACCATCGCCCACCGGGTCGGGAGCAGGAACGTCGCGGCCAGGGCGGCGACCGCCAGGGCCAGCACCAGGGACGGTACGACGAGCGCACCGGCCACGTGCCCGAGGTAGCCGTCCCGATGGGCGTCGACGACCTGCGCGAGGCCGACGACGAGCAGCACCAGCACGGCCACGAGGAGCACGACGAGCGGTCGCCACGACCGGCGACCGGTCGATGCCGGGACCTCGCGTCGGGTGAGGCGGTCCAGGCCGATCCCCGCCAGGCAGGCGGCGACGAACCCGAACACCGACTGGGAGCGGGTGGTCGAGTTGTTGCCGTAGAACGGCAGCACGTCGACGGCGGCGAGGATCGGCCCGCCGGTCCACACCAGGAGGCCGACGAACGCCAGCGCGACCCAGAGGAAGGTGCGGGTCCCGGGCTCCTCGCCGCGTCGACGCCGGGACGCGATGGCGAAGACGGCCAGCACCATGGCCGCGCAGCCGACGTACCCGAGGACCTCGATCGGGTTCCAGTCGCCGAAGCGCTCGCCGCCCGCGCAGGTGCCGCGCACGTCCGGCGCGACCACGGTCAGGGCCGCACCGAGGGGAAGGTGGACGCCGCCCTTGTTGCGATCGGCCAGCGCTGTCGAGAGGTTGTCGGCGAAGGGCACGATCTGCAGCGCGCTCAGCCCCACCCCGAGCACCAGCCCGCCCACCGCGGTGAGCAGGGCCCGCACGGCGCGGCGCAGGTCGGCGCGGTACAGGACCCAGACCCGCACGAGCGCGTAGGCCCCGGCGAGGGTGAGGCCGAACAGGGTGACGGCGGGGAAGCCGCCCAGCAGCATGCTCGCGAGCACCACCGCGAAGACCACCACGTCGCGCAGGCGGGAGTCGCGGACCGCGCGCTCGGTGGCCCACATCAGGAGCGGGATCAACGCAGCCACGCGGGTGTGCGGCCAGTTGCTCCACGCGAGCATGAAGCCGCAGGTCACGAAGACGAACCCGGCCAGCCACGCGCCGGCGCTTCCCACGCGGTGCCGGCGCAGGAACAGGTACATCCCGCCCATGCCGACGAGCAGCTCGGTCAGCTTGACGAAGGCGGGTGCCAACCAGAGCGGCATCACCCAGTAGGGCCAGGACATCGGGCTGAAGAACCCGTGGTTGGGGAGGCCGGCGAGCGGGGACCCGCCCACCTCGTAGGGCGCCCAGGTGCGGAGCTCCCCGTGCAGCAGGCCGCGCTTGATCTCGGCGACGCCTGGCAGGTAGTAGTCGATGGTGTCGGTGCGGCAGGTGATCGTGCTGGCGTAGTCGCGGCCGGCTACGGCGCGGAACGGCAGCTGGGCGCTGAGGGTGTTCACGTCGAGCAGCACGCCGTGACCCACCAGGGGTAGACCCACGACGACGAGAAGGAAGACCCCGATCAGGGCCAGGACCAGGGCCGTCAGGTTCGGCCGGCCGAGGCGGCGCCGCCGGGTCTCCCGGACGCTCTCCCGCTCGTCGGGGCCTGACACGGACACGCTGGATGGTCGCACACCGGGCCGGGCCGGTCGGCGACCAGTGCGGGGTGTCGGTGGGGCCTGTGCTCAGAGTCGGCGGGCGACCCTCAGGCGGTGGCCACCGCCGTGAACTGCACGGTGGGCCCGTCCACACGGAGCAGACGACCCTGCAGGGCCAGGAGCTCGAGGTGCGCCAGGGTCTCGAAGCAGGCGAGCACGGCGTCGAAGGCGTTCAGCTCGGGGAGCCGGCGCTCCCGTCGCGTCCAGGGGAGCTCGGCGGCGACCTCCATCGCCGTGCCGGCGCCGGACTCGACGGCGGCGAGCGACCGGTCGAGCCGTACGTCGTGGAAGGCGACCAGCTCGTCGATGCGTGCGTGCGAGGAGTCCGTCACCGGGCCGTGCGCGGGCAGCAGCTTCATGTCCGGGAGCGCACGCACCTTGGCGAGCGAGGCGAGGTAGTCGCGCAGCGGCTGCTGGACGTACGCCGGCTCGAACCCGATCGAGGGCGTGATCGTGGAGAGCACGTGGTCGCCGGCGAAGAGCAGGGAGGCCTCCCCGTCGGCGAAGACGTAGTGACCCTGCGTGTGTCCCGGGGTCGACAGCGCGTCGAGCCGGCGAGGTCCGATGTCGATGACTAGGTCGCGATCGAGCCACTCGTCGGGCATGCCGTAGTCGTCCATCGACGGCCGACCGGCCGGCATCATCGCCCGCCACCCGTCGTACAGCTCCTGGGCGCCTGCCGAGCGGAGCCGGTCGAGGTTGGGGTCCTCGTTGAGGGCGTCGCTGTGCATCAGGTCCATCGTCGCCTTGTCGCCGATGCCGAGGGCGACGTGGGCACCCACCTCGCGCCCGACCACGGAGGCCTGCGTGTAGTGGTCGCGGTGCATGTGCGTGACCAGGAACCGGCGGATGTCGCGCACGGTGTAGCCGAGCTGCTTGAGCCCGGCGTCGAAGACCGTGCGGGACTCGGGGATCGCCCAGCCTCCGTCGATCAGCACCAGGCCGTCATCGGTCTCGACGACGTAGACGTTGACCGCACGCAGCCCGTCCATCGGCAGCGGCAGCGGGAGGCGGTGGACCCCGGGTGCGACCTCGAAGGCGCCCGGCTCGGTCCACTCGCCGCGACCGGCCCGATCGACGACCCGTTCGCTCACGTGGACTCCCTCCTCCTGGCGGCCTCTTCGGCTGCTGCCGCTCAGTCCTTGGACGCTACCAACCCGCGGCCGGTGATCGGCGGGAGGTCCTTGGCGAACACCAGCCCGGGTGCCGCGTCGCACACGGCGTCCACGGCGTTGACGAGCCGCATCGCGGTCACGATCATCCCGGAGACGTTGTGGTCGCCGTCCTCGCCGTGGTGGGTGAAGTCGAGCTGCATCATCGGCTCGCCCTCGATCTCGACGCGGTAGCAGCCGCCTCCCTCCGGCGGCTGCGGCCACTCCGGCACCTGGTCGACGTGCATCCGGGTGACGTGGTCGAGGATCACGCGTGGGACGCCCTGCACCTTGCCGACCACCTGGAAGCGGACGGCACCCATGGTGCCCTCGGGGATGTCGGTGCTGACGGTCTCGAGGTCGCGCTCGGCAGGCACTCGCTCGACGACCTCCTCGAGCTCGGGGTCGAGGGTCAGGTCGAGCCCTGCCGCGATCTGGCGGACGACGGGACCCCAGGCCGTGGTCAGGATGCCGGGTTGCCACAGCATCGCGACCTCCTCCATGGGCTTGCCGAACCCGTAGATGTCCCGGACCACGACCGGCTGGTAGTAGGTCGAGTAGTCGGCGATCTCGCTGACCCGCACCAGGTCGATCCGCTGCGAGAGGGAGGAGAGCGCCAGGGGGAGCACGTCGTTGGCCCAGCCCGGGTCGATGCCGTTGACGTGCAGGCTGGCACCACTGTTCGCGCCCGCCTCGTCGATCGCCTTCACGAAGTCGTCGAGTCCCAGGCCCTCGGGGTAGCAGAGCAGCACCGGCCCGCTCGAGACCACGTTGATGCCACGCTCCACCATCTCGGTGAGGTCGGCGATCGCGTCGAAGATCCGGTCGTCGACCATCGCCGTGTGCACGATGCAGTCGGGCTCCAGGGCGAAGAGCGCCTCCTTGTCGTGGGTCGCGATCACGCCGAGCTCGCGGCCCAGGCCGGCGAGCTCGCCGGCGTCCTTGCCCACCTTCGCGTCGCTGGAGACCCAGACACCCACCAGCTCCAGGTCGGGTCGGGCGTCTATGCCGGCGATCGCGTGCCGCCCCACGGTGCCGGTCGACCAGGCGACCACCCTCTTCACGTCGGTCACTGTCCTGCTCCTGCCTCGGGGTCGGCGACCAGGTCAGGCAGCCGGAGGTCGAGGTTGGGCTGCTGCAGCCCGCCGTCGATCTCCAGCACCTTGCCGGTCAGGAACCCGCCGGCGGGGCTGCTCAGGTAGAGCACGGCGGCCGAGATGTCCTCGGGCTCACCGACCCTCCCCAGCGGGGTCTTGCTGGTCATCTCGTGCATCGTCGCCTCGTCGCTGGCGACGTACTCCAGGGCGCTGGTCATCACGCTGCCCACGGCGATCGCGTTCACCGTGATCGTGGGGCTCAGGTCCTGGGCGGCGAGACGCGTGTAGTGCGCGAGCGCGGCCTTCGCGGTCCCGTAGGCGAGGTAGCCACGCCCGGCGACGCGCCCCACCACGCTGGAGATGTTCACGATCGAGCCGCCGTCGTTCTTCAGCATCTGCGGAACCGCGGCCCGCGTCAGCGCGTGCGCGGTGGAGACGTTGAAGTGGAACGCCTCCTCGAGGTACGCCGGGTCCGTGTCCAGCAGGGCGTTGGGGATGGTGCCGCCCACGTTGTTCACCACGATGTCGAGCCGGCCGAACTCGTCGTACGCCGCGTCGGCGAGGCCGGCCACCGCCTCGAGGTCCCTCAGGTCTGCCGGCACCACGAACGCCCGCCGCCCCGCCGACTCGACGGCCTTCGCCACCTGGTCGAGCTGGTCGGTCGTCCGTGACGAGAGCACGACGTCGGCACCGGCCTCGGCCAGCGCGACCGCGCTGGCGGCGCCGATCCCCCGGCCCGCGCCCGTCACGACAGCGACTTTTCCGTCCACCCTGAATCGGTCGAGAATCATCCCGGAAATGTAACAGGTTCTAGTTTTAGCCGGAATCCCCTCGCGGCGAGCGTTGCTCCGGCCCGGCCGTCTCGGAGGACGACGCGGCCGCCGCCTCCTCGTCCTCCGACGCCAGCTCGTGCGGGGACTTCGCGAACTCGACCGTGACCTCCTCGAAGCCCTTGTGCCGCTGGGCACGCGCATAGCTGGTGTAGGCCTTGCGGTCGGCCTTGGTCAGGCTGACGGAGTCGGTGAACGGCGTGAGCAGCGCGCGCGGCCACAGGTGGCGCACGATCACGACGTTCAGCTCGATGCCGAGGATGCCGATCGTGGAGGCCAGGAAGATCAGACCGACCAGGCCGAGCACCAACCCGAAGGTCTGGTTCATCGAGGAGGTCTCGCTGAGCACGCGGTTGACGTAGGCCGTCGAGAGCACCTGCAGCATCTGCCACAGCACGGCGACGAGCAGGGCACCGGGAATCGCGTGCCACCAGGTGTGGTCGTGGGCCGAGGCCAGCCGGAGCAGGAAGGTGAGCACGGCCGCGACGAGGAGCACGTTGATGATGGTGATCAGCCACTTCATGGCGGAGGTCTGCTCGCCGCCGAAGGTCTTCGTCTCCCGCAGCAGCACCGAGATCGTCGTCACCGCGAACAGCGCAGCTCCCGTGATCACCAGCAGGAGCAAGCTCTTGAGCCGCAGCAGGAAGGGGTTGGGCCGGCTGTTGCGCGGCACCGACCAGGCGATGTTCATCGCGTTCTGGATCGCGGTGCCGAGGCCGAGAGAGCCGTAGAAGGCGATCACGATCCCGAAGACCACGGCACTCGTCGAGCCCTGGAGCCCCTCGGGCCTGCCGAGCTGGTCACCGATCACCGGGAACTGGCCGAGCGCCGAGTCGAGCACCTTCTGGTAGAGGTCGGGGTCGTTCTGCAGGACGAACCCCAGGATCGAGGTGGCGAGCAGCAGCAGCGGGAAGAGCGCGACGAACGCGTAGTAGGTCACGATCGCCGCGAGATAGGGACCCTGGTCGTCGAAGTACTTGTAGATGACCGCGATCGGCAGCCCCAGCAGCGGAACCCGCCTCTGCACACCGTCGAGCTTGTCGACGACTCCCACCATGATGCGAAGGTACCCGCCGGGCGCGAGTTTCCCGTGGTGCCGCTCTCAGGCCCGGTGCCCTCGAGCCACCGCGACGTCGGCGGCCACGGCGGCCGCACGGACGACCTGGCCCACGTCGGAGGACGTCGGGATCAGCTGCACCTCGTCGGTCCCGATGTCGGCGAACCGGCGCAACATCGAGGCGAGCTCCTCCTCCGAGCCGGCGAACCCGGTCGTCGGGGCCATCGCGTCGACAAGGTCCACGGGGAGCCAGTTCATGTAGTGCCGCAGGTGTCGGTGCACCTGGTCGCGCGCCCTCTCGCGGTCTCCGAGGGCGAAGAAGAACGAGGTGGTCAGTCTCGGCACACCCCGCCCGGCAGCTGCCCAGGAACGGCCAGCGAGGTCGAACAGCTCGGCGACCGATGTCGCGTCGAGGTCCAGGGTCACCCCGGCGAGACCGTCGGCCCAGCTCGCAGCGTGCTGCACGGTGCGAGCGTCCCATCGTGCCGACCAGGACCGGGGGCCCGCCGGGCTGGACGGGCGGCGGACCGACAGCGTCGCACGGCGTCGGTGACCTTCTCGCCCTTCCACACCCGTCGCATCACCGCGACCCGCTCGGCCATCTCGCGCATCGTCTGCAGCGACAGGTCGGCACCGACGGCGCGGTAGTCCTCCTCCCGGCCGCCCACCCCGACACCGACGGTGAGCCGACCACCGCAGAGCAGGTCTCCGGTCGCGAGCGCCTTGGCCAGCATCACCGGGTCGTGCAGCTGCGGCACGACGACCGTGGTCACCAGTCGGACCCGCTCGGTCCACGCCGCCACGGCACCGAGCAGGGTGAGCGTCTCGGGGTTGTCGAACGCCATCCGTTCGCCGAAGCACAGCGAGGAGAACGGACCGTCGTCGACGGCGCGCGCCCACGACTCGAGCGTGGCCGCGTCGAGGTCCGGTTCCATCACCGGAAGCGTCATCCCGACCTGCATGGCGCACACCCTTGCAGATCGTGCGGCCGTCGATCCCGGTCAGCGCGTCAGCGACGCTGTTGCACGGCCAGCCGTACGGCGGTGTTGGGGCTGCCGTAGCCGTCGTACCCGCCTCGACGCTCGAGCAGCTCGACGTAGAAGCCCGTGCTCGAGCACGTCGGTGTAGACGTGCAGCAGCTCACCCTCACCGACCCGGTCGTAGAGCACCTGGTGCTCGCGCAGCTCCTGCACGCGCGACTCGGGCAGCGGGAACCGCCCGGCCAGGTCGACGTAGTAGTTGTCCGGCACCTGCATCAGCTCGACGCCCCGCGCCCGGAGGAGGCGCACCTGGGCCAGCAGGTCGGAGCACGCGAACGCGACCTGGTTGATGCCGGCCGAGCGGACGGAGTCGGCGGCGCCCTCCTCGACGTTGACGATCAGTCGGGCCCCGCCGTGCGGCGGCCGCAGCGCCCGGCTGCGCAGGCGGCCCTGGGTCTCCCAGAACTCCTCGGCCGCGCTCGGGACCAGCCCGAAGACCGAGCGCAGGAAGCCGATCTCCTCGTTGAGGCGCTCGGGAGGTACGGCGACCCCGACGTGGTCGATGCCGAGCCAGCCGGACGCGGCATCCGGACCGACCACCGGCACGGGCTCGAAGTCGTCGCGCCAGTGGTCGGGCTCCCCCTCGTCGGCGCTGAGGAAGAGGTGCACGTCCGCGGGCGACGTGATGCCCGGGAGCAGTGCCTCGCCCGCCCCCCGGGTGCGGTCGACCTCCGGCCACAGCAACGCCTTCGCCCGGGAGGCGACGTCCTCGACCCTCGGGGTCGCGAGGCCGACGGCATGACCTGCGTCCTCGGGTGCCCGGTTGAGGACGACGTCGGCCGCGCCGTTGCGCCACCACTGCACCGGCTTGGTCCGGTGTCGCCCCGCGACCTCGAACCCCAGGGCGCCGAGCAACCCGGAGACCCTGTCGGACCGGTCCGGTTCGGCGATCTCGAGGAAGGCGATGTCCGTGCGCTCCGGGACGGGCGGGCACGCAGTGACGAGGTCGGCTCCCTGGCCGGCGAGTCGACCGGCGAGCTGGTCCTCGAGGAAGACCAGGGAGCGGAAGGCGTCGCGGGCCGTGACCGACGGATCGGCCTCCCGGACCACGTCGCTGAACACCTCGAGCGAGACGGGCCCCCGGTAGCCGGCCTCCAGGGTCGCGGCGACCACGCCGGCCACGTCGAGCGAGCCCTGGCCGGGGAAGCAGCGGAAGTGCCGGCTCCACTCGAGCACGTTCATCTCCATCGCCGGGGCGTCCGCCACCTGGAGGAAGCCGATCCGCCTCCCCGGGATACCGGCCAGCGCGGAGCCGTCGTCCCCGCGCGAGAGCATGTGGAAGGTGTCGACGGCCAGGGTGACGGCCGGGTGGTCGGCGCGGCGTACGGCCTCCCAGGCGTCGGCGACCCGGCTGACGTGACGCCCCCAGGCGAGTGCCTCGAAGGCCAGGACCACACCGCGTGCGGCGGCGGCCTCACCGAGGCGGTGGAGCTGCTCGGCGACGAGGTCGAGGTCGTCCACGGCGTCGTGGCCCACGTGCGAGCACACGAGGAGGACACCGGCGCCGAGCTCGGCCGCGACGTCGAGCTTGCCCTCGACCCGACGTCGGGTCGCGGCGAACTCGTCGGGCACGACGCCCGCCACGTCGCGGACCGGCTGGAAGAGGTCGACGCCGAGGCCGAGGTCGGCGCACCTCGCCGCGACCTCGCGAGGCGTGAGCGGGCTGCCCACGAGGTCGTTGTCGAAGATCTCCACGCCGTCGAAGCCCGCCGCCGCGATGGCGTCGAGCTTGTCGCCGAGCCGGCCGCTCAGCGACAGGGTGGCCACGCCCTTGTGCATCAGGCGGTCAGCTCCCCGAAGTGTCGCGCCATCCGGTCGCCGTCGGCGGGCCGACCGGTGAAGTGCTCGAACGCGTCGACCGCCTGCTGGACCGCCATGCCGCCCCCGGGCAGCACGCGGCAACCACGGTCGCGGGCCAGGCTGACCAGCTCGGTCTCCAGCGGGAAGTACACGACGTCGGAGACCCAGAGGTCCGGGTGCACCAGCTCCTCCGGCACCGAGAGCCCGGGGTGCCCGTTCATCCCGACCGGTGTCGCGTTCACGAGGCCGCGTGCCTGTCCGAGGGCGCGCTCGAGGTCGGTGGTCACCGAGACGCGGTGGTCACCGAACCGCTTGGCCAGGCGCACGGCGCACGCGTCGGCCCGCTCGGCATCCGTGTCCAGCACCGCCACGTGCTCGGCCCCCAGGTCGAGCAGCCCGTAGCCGACGGCGACGCCGGCCCCACCCGCACCGACCAGGACAGCCGGGTCCCCGACCGCCTCGGGCAGGAGCTCCGCGAACGCCCGCGCATAGCCGGAGGCGTCGGTGTTGCGCCCCAGCATCCGGCCCTCGCGGAAGACCACGGTGTTGACCGCGCCGAGGTCCGCGGCGTCCTCGGAGAGCTCGTCGAGCAGCGGCACCACCGCCTGCTTGAACGGGTGCGTCACGTTGAGCCCGTCGAAGCCGAGTCGGCTCGCCCACGCCAGCAGCTCGGGCAGGTCGGCCACCGTGAGGTCTCGCTCGTCCGCGTCGATCAGCCGGTAGGTGAGCGCCAGCCCCTGCTCGCGGCCTTCGCGTTCCTGCATGGCCGGCGTCAGCGAGCGGGCGATGCCCGCCCCGACCAGCCCGAGCAGGACGGACCGCCCCGCGGCGGACCCGTCGGACGAGGAGACGCTCATGCCGTCGCCACGCGCACGCGGTCGGCGGTCGCGGCAGGACGGACCCCGACGAGTCGCGTCGGGATGGTGTGCGTGCGCGAGGGTCCGGTGAGGACGGCGATGGCGGAGATGACGCAGGCGCCCACGGCGAACGCAGCGACGCGGTACCAGTTGTCGGCGTCACCGGCCATCAGCGCACCGGCGATGGACGGGGTGAACCCGGCCAGGGCGAAGCCGAACTGGGTGCCGATCGCCATGCCGGACAGGCGCACGCTGGTGGGGAAGTACTCGGCGTACGTGGAGGGCCAGACGGCGTTCGGCATGCTGTAGATGACACCTGCCAGCAGCACCCCGGTCAGGAACGTCAGCGGCTCGCTGCCGGCGTGGATGGCGCCGAGGAACGCGGTGACGAGGACGGCGCTGCCCGCGAGCCCGCTCAGGAAGACCGGCTTGCGGCCGACCCGGTCGGACAGGCGCGCCCAGAACGGGATGACGCAGATGGCCACGACGTTGGCGATGATCGCCAGCCAGAGCATGAACGTGTCGCTGAACCCGATCCCGTAGTCGTCGGAGGTCGCGAAGTTCAGGGCGAAGACGGCGAACATCGTGTTGACCGTCGCGATGAAGGCTGCGAAGAACACCCGGATCACAGCGGGCCAGTGGTCGGCGAAGAGCTCCTTGAGCGGCATCCGCGGGACCTCGCTGCTGGCCTCCTCGGCCTCGAACTCCGGGGTCTCCTCGAGCCGGCGCCGGATCAGGTAGCCGACCAGGACGACGACCGCACTGATCCAGAACGGGACCCGCCAACCCCAGCTGAGCAGCTGATCCTCGGAGAGCACCGCGGCAAGCGGCAGGAACACGGCGGGGGCCAGGATCTGGCCGCCCTGGGTGCCGGCGAGCGTGAAGCTGGTGAAGAAGCCGCGTCGGTCGTCCGGCGCGTGCTCGAACGACATCGAGTTGGCGCCCGCCTGCTCACCGGCGGCGGACAGGCCCTGGAGGAGACGCAGCAGCACCAGCAGGACCGGTGCCAGGATCCCCACCTGGCCGTACGTCGGCAGGCAGCCGACGAGGAAGGTCGAGACGCCCATCAGCAGCAGGGTGCCGATCAGCACCTTCTTGCGACCCAGCCGGTCGCCGATGTGGCCCATCAGGAAGGACCCGATCGGGCGGGCGACGTAGGCGACGCCGAAGGTCGCGAACGCGGCGACCGTGGCCGCCGAGTCGTTGCCCTCGGGGAAGAAGATCTTCGGGAAGACCAGGGCAGCGGCGGTGCCGTAGATCGCGAAGTCGTAGTACTCCAGCGCACTGCCCACCCAGGCGGCGAGCGCCGCCTTGCCCGGTGTGCGCCGCTCGTTGTCCTCGATCTGCGTGGTCGTCATCGTGTGCCTCTCTCGCTGCCCGCGCCAGGTGCGACGCCGGCCCGGTGGTCGGTTCTGGCGAAGGTAGGTGTGGCCCCGATCACATGGCAAGCGTTTGCCAAAATTTGCCAGGGCCTTGCCATACTGCTGCCCATGACACCGTCCGGACCTCGTCGCCGCGCCACCATCACCACGGTCGCGGCCGCGGCCGGCGTCGCCCCCTCGACGGTGTCCCGGGCCTTCACCAACCCGGGCCGGGTCAACCACCGCACCCGCGAGCACGTCCTCGCCGTGGCCGAGCGGCTCGGCTACGCACCCAACCCGGCCGCGCAGGCGCTCGAGTCCGGGCGGACCAACACGGTCGCCCTGGTGGTTCCGGACATCACCAACCCGTACTTCTCCGGTGTCATCAAGGGAGCCGAGCGAGGTGCCGCGGAGGCAGGGCTCACCCTCGTGCTCGGCGACACCCAGGAGAACCCCGCCAACGAGGAGCTTCTGGTGCGTCGGCTGGGTCCGGCCGTCGACGGGTTCGTGCTGGCCGCGTCCCGCCTCCCCGACGAGAGCCTCGTCGAGGTCGCGAGCCTGAACCGGCTGGTGCTGGTCAACCGCGCCGCACCCGGGATCGCCAGCGTGGTCGCCGACTTCGACAACGGCACCGAGCAGATCGTGGCCCACCTGGCCTCGCACGGACACCGGTCGTTCGTCTTCCTCGGCGGCCCGGCGGAGTCCTGGTCGGGCGCCCGGCGCTGGGCCGGGCTGCAGCTCGCCGCGGCCACCCACGGGCTGGAGGCGACGCGGTTCGGCCCCTACTCCCCCACCATCGCGGCCGGCCCTGCGGCAGCCGATGCCGTCCTGGCCGCGGGTGGCACGGCGATCGTCGCGCACAACGACATGCTCGCGATCGGCGTGCTCAAGCGCTTCGCCGAGCGGGGCGTGGTCGTGCCGAGGGACGTCAGCGTCGTCGGGTTCGACGACATCTTCGGCTCGGACTTCTGCCAGCCGCCGCTGACGACCCTCGCCGAGCGCACCCGCGACGCCGGCACCCGGGCGATCGAGGGCCTGGTCCGCCAGGCCCTCCAGCCCGTCAGCGCGGAGGCGCCGGTGCGGGTGCTGCCCACCCAGCTGGTCGTGCGGTCCTCCACGGGCCCGGCACCGACCGGCTGACGTGCGAGCATCGGGGTCGACGACGAACAGAGGAGCACCACCCATGGAACACCGCACGCTCGGCCGCACCGATCACGAGATCTCCGTGGTCGGCCTGGGCACCTGGCAGCTCGGCGCCGACTGGGGTGAGGTGAGCGAGGAGGACGCGCTCGGTGTCCTCGAGGCGTCGGCAGCGGCCGGCGTGACCTTCTTCGACACCGCGGACGTGTACGGCGACGGGCGCAGCGAACAGCTGCTCAGCCAGTTCCTGCGAGCCCATCCGGACTCCGGGGTCTTCGTGGCCACGAAGATGGGCCGCCGGGCGGACCAGACGTCCGCGAACTACTCGATGGCCCACTTCCGCGAGTGGACGGACCGTTCCCGGCGCAATCTCGGTCTGGACACCCTTCCCCTGGTGCAGCTGCACTGCCCCCCGAGCGAGGTGATCGACGACGACGCGACCTGGGAGGCCCTGGACACCCTGGTCGAGGAGGGTGCCATCGCGGCGTACGGCGTGAGTGTCGAGACGTGCGACCAGGCGTTGAGCGCCATCGCCCGTCCGCGCCTCGCCACGGTGCAGATCATCGTGAACGCCTTCCGGCTCAAGCCCCTCGACCGGGTGCTCCCGGCCGCTGCGGAGGCCGGGGTCGGGATCATCGCGCGGGTGCCGCTCGCGTCGGGGCTGCTGTCCGGGAAGTACACGCGAGACACGACCTTCGCCGAGGACGACCACCGCAGCTTCAACCGTGACGGCAGCGCCTTCGACGTGGGCGAGACCTTCTCGGGCGTCGACTACGAGACCGGGCTCGTGGCCGCTGCGGAATTCACGGACCTGGTGGCCGGCGACGCTCCCGCCGACGTGACTCCTGCCCAGGCCGCCATCGCGTGGCTGTGGCAGCAACCCGGCGTCACCACCGTCATCCCCGGTGCCCGCAACGTCGACCAGGCACGCTCCAACGCCGGTGCAGGGCTCGTCCCTGCCCTCGGGCCACGGTTCGAGAACGGCGTACGTCGCATCTACGACGAGCACCTGCGCGAGAGCATCCACCCACGCTGGTGAGCTCGGCCGACGACGCGGACCACCAGGTGCGCCTACGCTGAGCACGTCGCGAGACCTGCTTGGTCACATCGACAGGTTCTCTCGGGCGGCCAGCAAGCCAGCTCACGAGGAGGTCAGCCGATGACGCGATCCAGCGCATCCAGGGCTGCCCTCCCGGGGCGGGACGCGCCGCTGTGAGCACCGTTGCGGGAGAGGCGCGACTCGCGTGGTTGTGCAGTGCCGCCGTGGACAGCACCGGCGTCACGGCGTGCGGCGTCACCCTCAGGACGAGCAGCGGTCAGAGCGTCACGGCCCATGCCACCGACGAGCGGGCCAGCGCCGTCGAGGACCTGCAGCACACGTTGGGCGAGGGACCGGCCGTGGACGCTTCGGACTCGGGCGCTGCCGTGCTGGTCCCGGACCTCACCGACTGGTCAAGCCCGGCACTCGCTCGGTGGCCCACCTTCGCCAGGGAGGCAGTGGGTGCCGGCGTCCGCGCAGCCTTCGCGTTCCCCCTGCTCCTCGGCACCACGTGCGTCGGGTCGTTCGGCCTCTACCGCTCCGAGGCTGGTCCGATGAGCCCCGCCCAGATCAGTGAAGGGGTGTTGAGTGCTGGCACCGTGGCGTTGACACTGGCAGAAGGGGCGGACGGGCTCCCGATGGCGTCCGGCCCGGACCCGATGCGGGTCCACCAGGCGGCAGGGATGGTGATGATGCAGCTCGACGTACCGATCGACCAGGCATTGCTCCGCATGCGCGCCATCGCCTACGTCGAGGGACTGAGCGTGGACGAGCTGGCCGACGCCATCGTGACACGCCGTCGGAGACTTTCGAAGGAGGACACATGACACCCGAGAAGAGCCTGGAACGACAGGCCCAGCTGGCGCAGAGGTTCGTGCGCCTGGCCGACACGCTCGTCGACGACTACGACGTGGTCGAGGTGCTCGACGACCTGATGGGCACCTGCCTCGACCTGCTGGAGGTGGACCAGGCCGGACTCCTCCTCACGGATCCCCAGGGCAACCTGCAGCGGCTGGCCTCCTCGAGCGAGGAGGCGCGTCTGCTGGAGCTGCTCCAGGTGCAGACCCAGGAGGGGCCGTGCTTCGAGGCGGTCCGGTCGGGCCAGACGATCATCGTCGACCGGATCGGTGACTCGCGCGACCGGTGGCCCACGTTCGCGCCACGTGCCGTTTCCGAAGGTTTCCGCTCGGTCTACGCCTTCCCGCTTCGCCTGCGGGAGGCCACGATCGGTGGACTCAACCTCTTCGGCAGCGAGGACGACTCCCTCGACGAGGAGGGCCGCGTGATCGCCCAGGCCTTGGCGGACATCGCCACCATCGGCATCCTCCAGCAGCGCTCGCTGCACCGCACCTCGTTGCTCGCCGAGAACCTCCAGCACGCCCTGAACACGCGCGTGGTCGTGGAGCAGGCCAAGGGGGTGCTGGCCGAGCGCGGCAACCTGCCGATGGGCGAGACCTTCGCCCGCCTGCGCTCCTATGCGCGCAGCAACAACCTCAAGCTCAGCGATGTCGCCCACGCCGTGGTCCACCCGCCGCAGATCGCCGATGCCGTGCTGGCCGGCAGGCCCCACGACCCGGGCCACGCCTGAGCCTGGTGACGGCAACGGCGGACCATCGCCTGCCTATGGTCAATCCTGGTCGCGGGGCGTAATCTCCTCGCCAACCGGGCTGTGGCCCGGCCGCCCGAGAGGGCACCGCAGCCCGGACCCCGCTGCTCGTCCACATCCGACCAGCCATCGTGGGACCCCTGTGCAGAGCAACCAGACGTCGCGCACACGCGCAGCCCAGCAGGCTGCCCGCACCTGTCTCACCTGCCGCGAGCTGAAGCGCGGCCCGTAGCCCCGGGGGTGCCCGGGATCTGGCGCGCGCCTCGCCAAGGCGCGCCCTTGGCCCGGGTTGTCCGTGGACCCCCGGCCCCGGGGGGACCTCGGGCGGGTCGCACACCCCTCCAGAACCGTGCGGCCCACCCGAGGTGGGACCCCTCAGGGCTGCACGAGGATCCTGACCGGGCTGCCGTCGCGCTCCTTGAGGATCCGGATGCCCTCGGCGACGTCCTCGAGGGCGACGATCCCGCTGATCGAGCGGCTCAGGTCGAGCCGACCCGTCGAGACCAACCGCGCGAGCACGCCGACGTCCTCGACCTGGTAGCCGAGATGTCCGCGGACCTGCTTGCGACTCAGGTTGAACAGCACGCTCATCCCCAACGACCACTCCTCGTCGCTCATCCCGACACCGACCAGCCGACCCCGAGAGCCGAGAGTGGCCAAGGCCTGGTCGAAGGTGGCCTTCACGCCGACCGCGTCGAACGCGACGTCGAGCATGCGACCGCCGGTGATCTCGGCGACCTTGGCGGCGAGCTCCGGATCGCGGGAGTCGAGGGCGAGGTCGGCCCCCAGCTCCAGGGACCGGGCACGGACGGTCTCGTCGAGGTCGATCGCCACGATCGGCGTCGCGCCGACAAGCCGGGCCAGCTGCACGATGTGCGTGCCCACGCCACCGCACCCCCACACGCCGGCCGACTCCCCGACCCGGAGCTCGGCGGTGTGCACCACGGCGCCGTACGGCGTGGACACGGCGTCGGCCAGGATCGCCGCGTGCTCCAGCGAGACGTTGTCCGGGATCAACGTCAGTCCACCGGCCTGCGCGAGGGTGTACTCCGCCCACGCACCGTCGTACGCGAACGCCATCAGGGCGAGGTCGGTGCAGCTGCCGAAGTCGGAGCGCAGGCAGAACTGGCACTGCTCGCAGGGGCGGCCCGCGGCCGGGACGACCCGGTCGCCGACGGCCCAACCGGTGACGTCGGGGCCGATCTCCGCGATGGTGCCGGACGCCTCGTGGCCCTGGGTGATCACCGTGGGACCCATGGCGGGGAAGGTGCCGTCGAGCAGGCTGAGGTCGGAGTGGCAGATGCCGCAGAAGGCGACCTCGACGAGGACCTCCTCGGAGCCGGGCGTGGGCACCGGGACGTCGGTGACCTCGAAGGTGAGCGTGCTGGTGTCGAGCCGCTGGGCCCGCATGGTGCGTGGGGTCATCGACCGCACGCTAGCGGGTGGAGCAGTGGCCACGGGAGGTTCCGACCTGCCTAGGCTCGGGGACGTGACCACCGACGAGACCCTCCACCGGACGCGACCGTCCTGGACACCGTGGCGCACGGTCGTCGCGTTCGGTCTGGTCAGCCTCGCCGGGGACATGGTCTACGAGGGGATGCGCTCGGTGGCCGGGCCGTTCCTGGCCTCCCTGGGCGCCTCGGCCCTGGCCGTCGGACTGATCACCGGCGCGGGCGAGGCGGTCGCGCTCGTCCTGCGTCTCTTCTCCGGGCCGTACGCCGACCGCGGCGGGCGCTACTGGTCGCTGACGATCGTCGGGTATGCGATGACCGCCGTCTGCGTCCCGCTGCTGGCCGTGACCCCGTTCGTCGGGAGTCTCGGGCTCGCCCTGGCCGCGACCCTGATCCTCCTCGAGCGAGCGGGGAAGGCCATCCGGAGCCCGTCGAAGTCGGCGCTGCTCGCCCGCGTCGCCG
The DNA here is from genome assembly GCA_963797525.1 of uncultured Actinomycetota bacterium. GTDB lineage: Bacteria > Actinomycetota > Actinomycetes > Propionibacteriales > Nocardioidaceae > Marmoricola. Next base: position 222,285 of record CAWCPT010000003.1, on the reverse strand, counting down.
TCTCGGTCGGCCGCGGCCGCGGGTTCGCCGTGCACAAGGCGCTGGACCAGGTCGGCGCCTTCGCGGGGCCGCTGCTGGTCGCCGGGGTCATCGCCCTCGTCGGCGTGACGTGGCCGGCCTTCGTCGTCCTGGCCGTGCCCGGGGCCGTGTGCCTGCTGCTGCTCTTCTCCCTCAAGCGCCACTGGGCTCCGGACACGCCCGAGGACGGCCCGGCCCACGAGCCCGCCCCGCCGTCCGGCGTGCTCCACGACGAGTCGGCGCCGGTGAGCACGATCGTCGAGCCGCGTGCCCTGTCCGCGCAGTACTACGCGTTCGCCACCTCGTGCGCCCTCGGGACCCTCGGGCTGATGACGTTCGGCGTCATCTCCTACCACCTCGTCGACGCCGGGCTGGTGACGACGGCGGTGGTGCCGTTGGTCTACGCAGCAGCCATGGGGACCGAGGCGGTGGCCGCGCTGCTGACCGGGTTCGCCTACGACCGCTGGGGGGCTGCCGTGCTGTACACGCTGCCGGCCACCATCGTGGCGGTGCCGGCGCTGGCACTGGCCAACACCTTCACCGTCGTGCTGGCCGGCGTGCTCCTGTGGGGAGCGGTGACCGGCGTCCAGGACTCCACGGTCAAGGCGCTCGTGGCCGACCTGGTGCCACAGCGACGACTCGCCACGGCGTACGGCGTCTTCGCGGCCTTCCAGGGCGTCGCCGCCCTCGTCGGGGGAACGCTCGCGGGCGGCCTGTACACCGAGCACCGCACTCTGCTCATCGTCCTGGTCGCGGCGATGCAGGTGTGCTCAGCACTTCTCCTCGCCGTGGCGCTGCACCCTCCCCACTCCCCAGCGGATCGCGACCGATGAAGCCGAGCATGCGGGTCTGCGCGTCGGCGTCGTCCGGCACGGGCACGGCGGGACCGTACTGCCCGGAGGACCGCATCAGCTCCTCGATGGGTTCCATCCCGGCGAGCAGGTCGGCGCAGGTCTCCGCGTCGAGGCGCTCGTCCTGCCCGGTGGCACGGGCCAGGTCCCAGGTGTGCATGAACACGTCGTTCGTGTAGAACCGGTCGACCGCATCGGGAAGCGGCATCGCGCCGACCGCCGGGTGCTCGAAGGAGGTGGCCGCCTCCGGCCCGTCGAGCAGCCGCTGCACTGCGTCGGAGTGCACCTGCCAGGCGGCGACCGGGTCCTCCTCCGGCGACGGGCCGCGGTCGAGCACCAGACCGGTCGCGCTCTCGAGGAAGGCCGGGAACCACTCGACCAGGTGGGCCACCACGTCCTGGGCGCGCCACCCGGGCACCGGAGATGGGGCATCCCAGTCGGCGGCGCCATGCACGCGCGCGGTGAACCCGGCGGCCACCGCTCGATGGCGCTCGGCCGGGTCCGTGGGGAGGGTCACGCGTCGACTCCTTCGTCGGTCCCGGCGAGCTCGCCGGCGGCGAACAGCGCGTCCAGCTTGGCGTAGCCCTGCTCGATGCCCTGCTCCATCCCGCTGCGCAGCCAGGCGTCCCGGCCCTCGAAGCTGTCGCAGAGGGACTGTGCGCACAGGCGGACACGTCCGTCACCGAGGTCCTCGAAGAGGAGCGTCTCCAGGGCGACTCCGTCCGGGTCGCCCTCCCAGGTGAAGGTCTGCACGATCCGGTCCGGGCGCACGTCGTGGAAGCACCCGTGGAAGCCGAACTCCGTGCCGTCCCGGACGGCCACGTAGCGCCAGCTGCCTCCGCTGCTCGCGTCCCACCGATCCACGGTCGTCGTCATCCCGTCCGGGCCGACCCATCGAGCGAACAGCTCCGGATCGGTGTGCGCCCGGAACAGCTGGGCCACGGTGGCCACGAACTCCCGGGTGACGCGGATGATCGGGAGCGTCGGGTCCGCCTCGATCGTCGCCGTCGTCATCGTGTCACTCATGCTGACTCCTCCTCCTGGCTCTTCCGCTGCCCGGCCTGCTCGTCGTCCAGCTCGGCCAGCACGGCGTCCAGCCGCTGGTAGCGCGCCTCGGCCCGCTGCCGGTAGCGCTCGATCCACTTCGTCATCAGGTCGAAGACCTCCGCCTCCAGGTGCACCGGGCTGCGGTGCCCCTCGGTGCCACGGCTGACCAGACCGGCCTGCTCGAGCACCTTCAGGTGCTTGGAGATGGCCTGCACGCTCACCTGGTACGGCGCCGCGAGCTGACCCACCGTGGCGTCACCGTCGGTCAGTCGCGCGACGAGGTCCCGCCTGGTCGGATCGGCCAGGGCCGCGAACACCTGGGTCAGCGAGTCAGTCATCTCCGCCTCGTATCTCAACTGATTGGTTGAGATGACCGTAGGCCTTCGTTCCCAGCGTGTCAACCGAATGGTTGACGTGAGTCCCGGTCCTGTCGCCGGGCTCGCGAGCCGGGGCACGCGTGTGAGCACCGCAGGTTGAACAGCTCCAGGACGGTCCGAGCGATCCCCATGCCGTCAGCGAGCGTCTCGATCTCGCTGGGGACGACCCCACATGTGGGCCGGCACCCGACTCTCCCCCGGGTTCATGCTCATCCACGGCCCCAGAGACCAGGACGAACTGGCCACAGTGCGCGGCATCGTGACCGCCAGCCACTCCTACGCCTCGGTTACGGCGCCCCGTCCCCACGTGGGACGAAGGTCGCATGGCGTGCGGCTTGTGCTCGCGTGACAGCGTTCAACGCAGTGGCTCGAAGGGGGTCAGAGCTGAGTGGTTCTCGCCCTTGACGATGCGGTCTGCGAGTAGCTTCCCGGTGACGGGACCCAGCACGATGCCCCACATCCCATGGCCACCAGCAGCAAAGACCCGCGGAGATGTCGTGGCCCCGATCAGCGGAAGTCCGTCAGGTGTGCACGGGCGTGACCCGACCCACTCATCCTCACGCGCGCCCAGGTCGATGCCTTTCAGGAACGGACGAGCGCTGGCCACGATGGCGTTGATACGGCGCGGGTCCAATGGCGACTCAGGGGATCGGAACTCCATCATCCCGGCGATCCGGAGCCGGTCCCCCGACACCGAGTGCAAGGGCGTACACGCGATCCGTTGCGCCGGGAAGTAGAGCGGACCGTTCGGCACCCGCTCCGCGGGAACACTGAAGCTGTAACCGCGGCCTGCTTGCACCGGCTGTCGCACGCCGAATGGTTGTGCCAGCGCCCCCATCCAGGCGCCGTTCGCCAGCACCACGGCGTCAAAACGGTGCGATGCCTTGGTGGAGTCGACGACAGTGACGCCTAACATCTCGTCACGGACCTGCTTGACGCGAATGCCTGCCAGAATCTCTCCCCCTCGCTCGCGGACCGAAGCGGCGAGAGCGTCCGCGAAGGCCGGTGGGTTGAGGTAGCGCTGCCCGTGGATACGGACCGCTGCGCCCACCGCTGCAGACAGCGCGGGTTCGGTCGAGCGTGCTTCTTCGCCACTGATGGCCTCGTACTTCACCTCCTGACCAGCGGCGCGGATGTGGTCGAGCTCGTCAAGGAGGACCGCTCGTTCTTTCTCGTCGCGGTAGCACGCCAGGAATGGATCCGCGTCCAGGGGGCGAGCCTGCACTCCTCCGTCCGCAAGCTCGTCGAATGCCTCCAGCGCCATCGCGTTGATCGGTGCATAGGCGCGCATCGCTCGGTTCCACTTAGGTTCCGTGCTGTGACGGGCGAATCCGGCCAGGAACCGGAGCAGTTTGCGTTGTGGACGAAGCGGCACGTAGACCGGCGAGGAGGCCTTGAAAACCGCACGAAGCCCGTAAGTAAAGACCCCTGGCTCGGGCAGCGGGGTCGTGAGGCTGGGGGTGAGCCAGCCGGCGTTGCCCCACGAAGAGCCCGCGGCCACGTGTTTGCGGTCCATGACGGTGACGTGCACACCGTGTTCTTGGAGGAACCACGCCGTGGAGAGCCCGACCATGCCGGCTCCCACCACCGCGACACGACGGTTCTGAGCAATGCTCATCGCTGCACTCATCGCCGCGGACGTTCGGTGCACCGGGTGCACTTGGTCGCCCAAGGACGTAGTTCGAGACGGCCCACGGCAATGGGGTCAGCACACACAATGCAGAGTCCGTATCGACCGTCTTCAAGGCGACGTCTAGCGGTACGGACCTCGTCGAGGATCCGTTCGACGCTGTCCCGGTAAGCCGCTGCGACAACATCGAGGGACGTCGTGGGTATGGCATCTAGCTGGCGCTGGCGGGCGACCTCGAACTTCTCGAGTTTGTCGGCCAGATCGGTGCCTGGCCCGCGGCGCGGAGAAACATCGTACGTGGTCATGTTCTTGTCCTTGACTACCGAAAGGCGCGGGCCGGCTGGGCGCGCGCAAAGGGGATAGGCGCAGGTCCGCTCGAGCGCGGGTGCTGCCTATGAGAGCGAAGTCAAGAACGAACGGGCGGGGCGCGATCGACGCTGCGACGCAGGGTGTCCAGGCCGCGGATGCCCCGCGCCTCTTCGCTGAGTGCGACCGCCAGGAGTGCTGCACCGGACAGTACGTGGGCGAGCAGGTCCGATGGCTCGGGCAGCGCCCAGCCTTCCACCTGTCGCGTGATCATGCTCTGGACCATAGCAACGCATACAGGGAAGACAACTCGGTTCCTCCGCCGGCTTCTGGTTGAACCCAGTTCGTCTAGATAGGTTGTCAGTCGTGAGCCAACTCGGACTTCCGGACGGCGTTCAGGCGTGCCTGTTCGACCTGGATGGGGTGCTGACCCGGACCGCCTCAGTGCACCGAGCAGCGTGGGGCTAGGTCTTCGACGCGATCTTGGCCGCACACGGCCAGTAGCCGTTCACCGACGAGGATTACTTGAGGTTCGTGGACGGCAAGCCCCGTCGTGACGGCGTACGCGAACAGCGGCACCTCAGCCGATCAGACTGCGACGTACAGCCTCCAGACGGGTGATCCCTACGTCACGTCGCACCACGGGACCTCGATGACGCTTGAGGTCGACCACGACCTGACCCTTCCCGTACCTTCCGGGCCTAGCGTCGTATCGGTCACGCAGCCGCTGTACAGAGTGCCTCGACATCGGAGCTGACACACGAGGATGGCTGATCCCGGGTCCGTGACGTTCGCATTGCAAGGATGATCAGCCGTCGGGGGGTATTGCACCACCGTCGTCCTGCCACCGCAGCAACTGTTTGACCGGCACAGTGCCGTCGTCGCGTGACGTCGACCGCTCGGCCGACTGAGCCACCCCCGCGAGGCCGGTCGCAGCGCCGGCGGCGACGGTCCTTGACTTCATCTGGTCGAGCGGAACCGCAGCTGGAACGATGTGCATCATCTCGATGCCAAGGCTACGCCCATTTGTCATGGGGTCGCTCGTCAACCGTGAGACGTTTTGGTGTCTCAGGTAGCTCCGCGGCTTGTCGGGTAGCACTGCCTCGATTCGCCTGGCGATGCGGGCTGCTGCCTCCGCATTGGTAGGGGTCATCTCGGGTCTCCTTCGATGAGTCGTCGGGGAGGGGCGTACGCGGTTCCAGGAGCGGGACCCGGGCGCCTCGGCGAAGCAGTCCAACAACGAGAGCCCCGTCCCCCCGGGGCTCTCGTCGCGTTCGGACTGCGTCTTGGCCGCGGCCGACGGATCCGGCATCACTCACCACTTGTGCATGGTCCCGTTGGCGATGTTGTCGTACATGCCGATGTGGGTGTAAAAGTTCATCGCGCCGAACAGCAGGAAGACCACGCCGCCGACGATCCAGGCCCGGACGGCCCAGCGCAGTAGCTGGGGCCGGTCGGTCAACAACGCGATCGCGAAGAGCAGCGAACCGACGGCGACCACGCCCCACAGACCGCCGAGGAACAAGGCCTCGAGAATGGGCAGGTGCCCGAACCGACCACTGATGGGCTCCTCCGGCGGGGCGGCGCCGAGCTGGAATCGAACAAACGTGACGGCCAGAACAGCCATGGCCAAACCCAGTGCGCCGACGAAGATGCTGATCGGCCTCAGTGCCGCCAGCGCGGTTGTCTTGGCAACTTCGACGTCGCCGGCGAAGAGCGTCTTGTGCCGCCACAGGTACACAGCGGCGAAGAGCAGCAAGGCGCCGAATCCGGCTGCTGGTTGTCCGAAGGCGATGTTGGCGTACTCGAAGCCGTCGCCGCCAAAGGGCCAGGTCAACGTGGTGTGGATTCCGAGGACCAGCAGGAGCGTGCCGGTAACGGCGAAGAACCCTGCCCAGCCTTCGCTCTCGATGCGCTTGTTGCGGATGAGGTCTGCGAGCAACCACGCAAATCCCAATAGCCCTGCTCCTGCCGTGATGGCCACTATCTCGTTGTAGACGACCATGCCGTCCACCCTCCTTTTCTGCCGCCGGTCACCCGGCGAACCTTGTTGTCGAGCCTGGATTGAGTTTCGTTACACCGCGTTTGAGGGGTGCCTGTCCGCTGCCCTGCCCTGCCGCGCAGGAGCAGGCGCCGGGTCGGAGGGCTCCGTGGGGCGGAGTGTGCTGCGCTCCGCCTCGGGGACGGGTGTCGTCCGGCGGGGTCCGATGTTGATGATGTCGGCGGCGATGAGGGTGCCGACGGTGAGAATCGCGAGGATGGCTACGGCCATCGCGATGAAGCCGAGGATGTGCTCGTTGACTGTCATGTCAAACCTTTCCATTGCTGTTGAATAATGCAACGCTACGCATAGCGTAGCTATTCCTTGGAATGGAGGTCAAGCGAGCCGGCCTACGCATGGAGCCGAGCTCGTCCCCATGGATCCGGTTAAGACGTGAGCCACTGACCCACGGACCGCGGTAGACCGCCACCTTCAAAGCGAGTCCGCATCGGGAGACATGGCCCAGGTGCGGGTCTCGAGCTTCCGTGGCAGTCTGCAGTCGTGGACCTGCCTCGCCCTGAGATCGATCCTGGCGGCCTGCTCGAGTACTCGGTCGTCTTCACCGACCGGTCGCTGAACCACATGTCGAAGCGCTTCGTCGCGGTGATGCAGGACATCGTCGACGTGATGCGCATGACCTACGTTGCCAAGGCAGTCGCGGTGGTCCCGGGTGGCGGCACCTTCGCCATGGAAGCGGTCGCTCGGCAGTTGGCAACGGGGCGGCGCTGCCTCGTCGTACGCAACGGCCTCTTCTCCTACCGCTGGTCACAGATCCTCGACGCCGGCGCCATTCCGGCCGAGACGCGGGTTTGCCGCGCCCGGCCGGTGTCCGACGAGCGGCACGCACCGTGGGCACCGCCTCCGATCGACGAGGTGGTGGAAGCCATCGATCGCAGCCGCCCCGACGTCGTGTTCGCGGCGCACGTCGAGACTGCGTCCGGGCTCGTGCTGCCCGACGACTATCTCCGTGCCCTCGTTGCGGCGACCCACGAGGTCGGTGGGCTCGTCGTCCTCGACTGCATCGCCTCGGGGTCGCTCTGGGTGGACATGACCGACCTGGGCATAGACGTTCTACTCAGCGCACCGCAGAAGGGCTGGAGCGGCACGCCATGCGCGGGCTTCGTGATGCTCAGCGAACCTGGACGCGCAGCCGTCGAGTCCACCACCTCGACGAGCTTTGCCGCGGATCTCCGGACATGGCTGACGATTACCGAGTCCTATGTCGAGGGGCGCACGCCCTACCACGTCACCCTGCCGACCGACACACTGGCGCACGACGCTGCTCTCATGCGGCAGACCTACGACACCGGGCTGGACGAGCTGCGACAGGCGCAGATCGCATTAGGCACCCGGGTGCGCACGCTTCTCGCTGAACGCGGGTTCCCGTCGGTGGCGACAGAGGGATTCGACGCACCCAGTGTGGTGGTCGCATTCACCGACGACCCGGCAATCCGCAGTGGCGCCAAGTTCAGGCAGGTCGGCGTCCAGGTGGCGGCCGGCGTGCCGCTCATGTGCGGTGAAGGGAGCGATTTCTCGACCTTCCGGATCGGACTCTTCGGCCTCGACAAGCTTGCTGACGTGGACGGCACCGTCAGACGGCTGGAGTCACGCCTCGACCAGCTCGATCACTGACCCTTGGCCTGCCGTCGGCTGCCTGGCATCAGGTCGATCCCGGGGTCGCCTCGCGCTCGCGCGACTCCGCGCCATCCCACCACCGACGGCGCCCGGCCCAGCCCGTCGGCAACCCTTTCGACCCTGGCCCCATGCGAATACCGCAACGTCCCCGGCCAAGTCGCCCGGGGCCGGCAGCCGAAACGCTCATCCGGCCTGGATCATCCTCATGGCCGTTGCCATCGTCGCGATCTTCGGCGGCGGCACGGCGGGATCGGAGTACTTCGCGGGGTACGTCACCGAAAGCGCTCTCGGTCGACAACCTGTCCGTCTTCCGGATCATCATGACGAGCTTCCGGGTGCCGCGCGAGGATCAGCAGACGGTACCGCTGTTCGGCATCGTGTTCTCGCTGATCACCCGGACCGGCTTCATCTTTCTCGAAGCCGCGCTGATCAACTCGTTCGCCTGGGTCTTCTACCCGTTCGGACTGATCCTGCTCTCACTGCGGGCAACATGCTCACGACCGCGGGTGAGGAGTCGCACTCCGCAGACAACGTCATCTTCCGACTGGCCAGGAGAGTCTTCCGCACGACCGACCACTACGACGGCAACAGCTGTTCACCGTGGAGGACGGCAAGCGGGCGATGACCCCGATGCTTCTGGTGATGACCGCAGTTGGCGGCACGGACATTCTGTTCGCACTCGACTCGATCCCGGCGATTTTTGGGCTGACGCAAAACACCTTCAGCGTCTTCACCGCCACCGCGTTTTCTCTGCTGGGGTTGCGTCAGCTCTTCTTCCTCATCGACGGGCTGCTGGACCGGCTCATCCACCTCTCCTACGGCCTGGCGGTAATCCTCGGCTTTATCGGCGTCAAGCTCGTGCTGCACGCACTGCACCAGAACTCTGTCCCGTTCATCAACAACGGTGATCCCGTCCCCGTGGTCGAGATCAGCACCGAACTCTCTCTGATCATCATCATCATCGGCGTCCCGGTCGTGAGCATCGTGGCGTCCCGGCTCAGTCCCGCAGGCCGGCCCAGAATGCCATCGCGAACGCACGTAGACACGCGAGGTCTTACCTGGACTCGGAGTACACCCACGACCCGGCCGAGCGCGAGCGCATCTTCCAGCTGCTGCTGTCCGAGCGTGACGAGATCGTCGCGCTGGGCCCCAAGCACCGGCAGCGGGTCCGTGACGAGCCCGCGCTGATGGCCCTGCTCGAACGCGCCCGGGACAGCGACGACGGTGCGGTCGCCCGAGGCGACGCGGCACCAGCGGGGCGTCGAAGATCGACTCCGACCGAAGCGGCGACGGTCCCTAGGATGACATCGTCCGCCCCCGACCCGAGGATGGCTGTTTGATCTCGCTGATCGCTGCGCACTTCATCGCCGCAGCGTTGTCCCCCGTGCTGGTGCGAGTACTACGGCGGCGCGCGTTCCTCGTGCTGGCGATCGTGCCCCTGGTCACGTTCGTCTGGGTCCTGGGGCAGACGAGTCAGGTACGGGCCGGAGAGGCGCCGGTCGAGGTCGTCAGCTGGGTGCCCTCCCTGGGCATGGACCTGGCATTCCGGATGGGTGGGCTGCAGTGGCTGCTCGCGCTGATCGTCAGCGGTGTCGGGGCGCTCGTGCTGGTGTACTGCGCCTGGTACTTCGACGACGACGACCCCGGCCTGGCCTCGTTCACCGGCAACTTCACAGCCTTCGCAGGCTCCATGCTCGGCCTCGTTCTTTGTGACGATCTGCTGGTGCTCTACGTCTTCTGGGAGCTGACGACGGTCTTCTCCTATTTGCTCATCGGCAGCGACCCGGCCAAGCGCGCCAGCCGACAGGCGGCGCTGCAAGCCTTGATCGTGACCACTCTGGGCGGGCTGGCGATGCTGGTCGGGATGTTGCTGCTCGGGCAGCAGGGCGGAACGTTCCGGATCAGCGAGCTGCTCGCGCATCCGCCGACGGGGACCGCAACGGCGGTCGCCATTGCCCTGGTGCTCGTCGGCGCGCTCACCAAGTCGGCGCTCGTTCCGTTCCACTTCTGGCTGCCGGGTGCCATGGCGGCGCCGACCCCGGTGAGCGCCTACCTGCACGCGGCAGCCATGGTGAAGGCCGGCGTCTACCTGGTCGCGCTGCTGGCTCCGGCTTTCGCCGGCCACCGCTGGGTGGCACGCGCTGGTCCTCGGGCTGGGCGTCGCCACGATGCTGTTCGGCGGGTGGCGGGCGCTGCGCCAGTACGACGTCAAGCTGCTTGCTCGCCTACGGCACCGTCAGCCAGCTCGGCTTCCTGATCGTCCTCGTCGGCGTCGGGACCCGGGCGACCGCCCTTGCCGGGATGGCGATGCTGCTGGCCCACGCGCTGTTCAAGGCGACGCTGTTCCTGGTCGTCGGCATCGTCGACCACCAGGCCGGCACCCGCGACCTGCGGAGCTTGTCCGGCGTCGGCCGTCAGGCTCCGGTGCTGTGCGTCGACAGCGGTCATCGGCGGGGCTTCGATGGCCGGCCTGCCGCCGCTGATCGGCTTCGTCGGCAAGGAGAGCGCCTTCGGCTCCCTGCTCGACGTGGCCCGAGCTGGAGCCCGCCAGGACATCTCCCCTCTGGCTGGATGGCTGGTCGTCGTCGGAGTGCTCCTCGGGTCGGTCCTGACAGTGGCGTACACGGCGCGCTTCCTGTGGGGCGACGTTCGCCGACAAGCCGGGCGTGGCGGCGACCGAGTTCGCTCCGGCACCGCGTGGATTCCTGCTCGCTCCGGTCGTTCTGACTTGCCTCGCGGTGGCCCTCGGGTTCGCAGCGTCCGGCGTTGACGCAGGTCCTCGAGCCGTACGCCGACCAGTTCCCGGCGGGGGCGCACGACGCCGACCTCGCGCTCTGGCACGGTCTCGGGCTCGCCTCTCGGCGCTCTCTGCCCTGGCGTTGCTGCTCGGACTCGTGCTCTTCGTCAAGCGCGCGGCCGTTCGGCCGCGTGCAGGCGTCCGCTCTCCGCCGATCGGGACGGCCGACGGGGCCTATCGGCTGCTGATGCGGACCGTGGACCGCGTCGGCGGTGGAGGTCACCGGTCTGACCCAGCGGGGCTCGCTGCCGGCGTACCTCGTGCGTCATCCTGTGGTCTGCTGCTCGCTGCCCGGCGTGGCGGTGCTCGTCGGCGCTGGACGGCCCGCTGGCGTTGGTGCTCTGGGACACCCCGCCGCAGGCCGTGGTCGGGCTGGTGATCATCGCTGGCGGCACTGCTCACCGCGCGGTCGCGACGCCGGCTGCGCCGCGGTGATCCTCGTCGGGGTCACCGGCTACGGCACGGCGATGCTGTTCATCCTGCACGGCGCGCCGGACCTGGCGCTCACCCAGTTCCTGGTGGAGACGGTCACGCTCGTGGTCTTCGTGCTGGTGCTGCGCCGGCTGCCGGCGCACTTCACCGACCGGCCGCTGTCACCGCGGCGCTATCTCGCGGATCGGTCCTCGGCGCAGCCGTCGGCCTGGCCGTCGCGCTGGTCATGCTGGTCGCCGCCGGCGCGCGTACGGCCGACGCCGGTCTCGGCGGACTTCCCGAGCGAGGCCGTACGCTTCGGCGGGGGCAAGAACGTCGTCAACGTGACGCTCGTCGACATCCGCGCCTGGGACACGATCGGCGAGATCTCGGTGCTCGTCGTGGCCGCCACCGGCGTCGCCAGCCTGATCTTCCTGCAGCACCCGCGACGTCGGGCATCCGGCGGGTCCACGGCATCGCCCTGCACCGGTCGGTCGAGACGGTGCCGACCGGACCGGACGACGGGTCTGGCTGCCCGGCCGGCGCGACGCTGCCGCCGGACCGCCGCTCGATCATCCTCGAGGTGGTCACCCGGCTGCTCTTCCACGTGCTCATCGTGTTCTCGATCTACCTGCTCTTCGCCGGCCACAACGCGCCCGGCGGCGGCTTCGCCGGCGGCCTGGTCGCCGGGCTCGCGCTGGTGGTGCGCTACCTGGCCGGCGGCCGCTACGAGCTCGACGAGGCCGCGCCGATCGACGCCGGCGTGCTGCTCGGCGCCGGGCTGTCGTCGCAGCGGCCTCCGGCGCTCGCCCGCTGCTGTTCGGGCGGCGACGTGCTGCAGAGCGCCAAGCTCGACGTGGCCTCCCGCTGCTCGGCGACGTGCACGTCGTCACGTCGCTCGTTCTTCGACATCGGCGTCTACCTGATCGTGGTCGGGCTGGTGCTCGACATCCTGCGCAGCCTCGGCGCCGAGATCGACCGGCAGATCCTCGAGGACGACGACCGCGCGATGCCGGCCACAGGGAGGCAGGCCCGATGAGCCCCAACCTGACGCCTGATCCTGGCTGCGGCCGCCCTGATCGGCCGCCGGCGTCTACCTGCTGCTCGAACGCAGCCTCACCCGGGTCCTGCTCGGGGTGCTCCTGCTCGGCAACGGCGTGAACCTGCTGTTCCTGATCTCCGGCGGTCCCGCGGGCGAGGCGCCGATCGTCGGCACCAGCGACCCGAGCCGGACATGAGCGACCCGCTGCCGCAGGCGATGGTGCTGACCGCGATCGTCATCACGCTCGGGATCGACCGCGTTCCTGCTCGCCATGGCGTACCGCAGCTGGCAGCTGACCGGCAACGACGACGTGCAGGACGACGTCGAGGACGCCGCGATCCGGCGGCTGGCCGCGGGCGACGAGGCCTCGGACAGCGCACGACCTGGCGACACCGACGGCGGCCTCGAGCGACGAGCCGACGCCGCCGAGGCCGAGGAGGCGGCCGCATGAGCTGCCTCGTCCCGCTGCCGGTGATGCTGCCGCTGCTCGGCGCGGCGCTCACGCTGCTGCTGCCGCGCCGGCCGCGCACCCAGCGGCGGTCAGCATCGCGGTGCTCGCCGCCGTCGTCGCGGTCGCCGGCGCTGCTGCTGGTCCTGGCCGACCGGCACGGCCCGCTGGTCGTCGAGGTCGGCGGCTGGCCCGCGCCGCTGGGCATCAGCGCTGGTCGCCGACCGGCTCTCCGCGCTGATGCTCGCTGGTCTCGGCCGTGGTGACGCTCGCGCGTGCTCGTCTACTCCATCGGGCAGGGCATGACCGGCGACGAGCGACGAGACGCCGCGTGTCGATCTTCCACCCGACCTACCTGGTGCTCGCCGCGGGCGTGTCGCAACGCCTTCCTCGCCGGCGACCTGTTCAACCTCTTCGTCGGCTTCGAGATCCTGCTGGTCGCCAGCTACGTGCTGCTCACGCTCGGCGGCACGCGAGACCCGGATCCGCGCCGGCACGACTACGTCGTGGTCAACCTGCTGTCCTCGACTGATCTTCCTCGCCTGGCATCGCCTGGTCTACGCCGCCACCGGCACGCTCAACCTCGCCCAGCTCGCGGAGCGGCTCGCCGCGCTGCCCGACGCGGTCAGCCTGACCCTGCAGCTGCTGCTGCTGACCGCGTTCGGCGATCAAGGCGGCGGTGTTCCCGCTCTCGGCGTGGCTGCCGGACAGCTACCCGACCGCGCCGGCGCCGGTCACCGCGGTCTTCGCCGGCCTGCTCACCAAGGTGGGCGTCTACGCGATCATCCGGACGCAGACCCTGCTGTTCCCCGACGGCCCGCTCAGCGACCTGCTGATGGTGGGCGGCGCTGGTGACCATGGTGGTCGGCATCCTGGGCGCGATCGCCCAGTCGGACATCAAGCGGCTGCTGTCGTTCACGCTGGTCAGCCACATCGGCTACATGATCTTCGGGATCGGCGCTCGCGACGGACGCAGGCATCTCCGGCGCCGATCTTCTACGTTGCCCACCACATCACCATCCAGACCACGCTGTTCCTGGTCGTGGGGCTGATCGAGCGGCGCGCCGGCAGCACCGCACTCCTCCGGCTCGGTGGGCTGGCCCGGCTGGCCCCGGTCCTGGGCATCTTGTTCTTCGTGCCCGCGATGAACCTGGCCGGCATCCCGCCCTTGTCGGGGTTCCTCGGCAAGCTCGGCCTGCTCGAGGCGGGCGTCGACGTCGGCAGCCCGCTTGCGTCACGCTCGTGGTCGGGGGCGTGCTGACCAGCCTGCTGACCCTCTACGCCGTCGCGAAGACCTGGACAATCGCCTTCTGGCGTACCCCGGAGCAGGCACATGAGACGGCCCAGGCGCTACCCCTCCCTGGTGACGAGGTCGACGTGCACCACCCGACGGTGACGATGGTCCGGCACCGTGACCATGTGCATGTCGGTGGGACGGCGTACGCCGCCGGTGACCTCGAGCAGGCGCGGCTGGTGCGCGACGAGCAGGAGCCAGACCGCGACCTCTATCAGCTGCTCCGCGACGGCGCGCTCCCACAACGGCTGCCCAAGTTGATGGTGCTGCCCACGGCCGCGCTGGTCGGGTTCAGCCTCGTATTCACCCTGGTCGCCGGACCACTTTTCGAGTTCACTGATCACACCGCCCAAGACCTTGTGCAGCGAACTCCCTATCTCGAAGCTGTCCTCGACGGGGGTGGCCGGTGACCCCCCAGCTCAAGACCCGACGAGACGGCCAGGTCCGACCGGCGCGCTACAGGTCGCTGCAGTTGCCTATGCTCGCCTGGCTCACCGTCGTCTGGGTGGCACTGTGGGGTGACATCTCGGTGTGGACTGTCGTCGGCGGGTTCTTGGTGGCCACCAGTGGCTGCCTCGTGTTCCCACTCCCCCCGTTGCGACTGGACGTCCGAATCCGGCTCTTGCCACTGCTCTATTTAGTGGTGCGCTTCGCCGCTGACGTGGTCGTGTCGAGTGTCCAAGTCGCTTGGGTGGTCCTGCGACCGAGCCGTCCGTTGCGAAATGCCGTCGTAGAGGTGAACCTCCGGACCCCGTCTGACTTCGTCCTGACCGTCGTGGCAGAGATGACCTGCCTGATTCCCGGCAGCCTCGTCGTGGAGGTCAGACGTTCGACCCACACCTTGTTCCTGCACGTGTTCGACGTCGGCGATGAGGCAGGCGCCGAACGCTTCCGGTCGAGTGTGCTCGCCCAAGAGGCCCGGGTGGTCAGGGCTCTCGGCGGACACATCGACCATCTGGACACGACACCCCCCTCGACATCTGGAGCGGCTACATGACCGTCGTACTTCTCATCTGCGTGGCGATGTTGTCGGTCGCTGCGGTGTGCACGGTGGCTCGGATGACCATGGGCCCGACGCTGCTCGACCGAGCTGTCGCCCTCGACGTGCTGGTCGCCATCGGCATCTGCGGCTTGGCCCTCGAGGCGGCACTGAACCGCCACACATTCACCCTGCCGATCCTCCTGGTCCTCACCCTCCTCGGGTTCGTGGGCTCGGTCAGCGTTGCGCGCTTCACCCCGGGCAGCGACGACGTAGAAGCGGACCAGTCATGAGTTGGACTCAGATGGCGGACGTCGTTGCGGGGCTGTGCTTCAGCCTCGGTGCGTTGCTGGCCATGATTGCCGCGGTCGGCGTCTTGACGCTTCCCGACCTGCTGAGCCGGATGCACGCAGCCACGAAGCCACAGGTACTGGGCCTCGTCCTCATCCTCATCGGACTGGGGTTCCGGCTACGGGAACCTGGGGCGATCGGGATGCTGCTGCTGATCGGACTCTTTCAGCTGCTCACCACGCCGGTCGCGAACCACATGGTCGGGCGTGCGTCGTTCCGCGCAGGTCAGGTCCGTGAGGAGCACCTGGTCGTCAACGACCTCCAAGGGGTGCTCCCGGGCAATGAAGAGACAGGCGGGGCGCCGTGACGCGGTAGCGTCCACAACTACCAGATCCGACGGCTGGGAGGTCACGTGGCGTACGACGAGGTGGGTGCCTGGTCGGGACGATCCCATCCGCCAGATGCCGTCGTGGTCGGCTTCAACGGTAAGGACCACAGCCGGGCCGCCCTGGCATGGGGCACGCAAGAAGCGGCTCGACGGGACGCACCCCTGCTCGTGCTCTTTGCGGCTAACTACCCCGGCATGACTGCGGAGCCGGGCCCAGGCCTGCTTGACCGCGATCCGGGGGCCTTGGAGGCCGCGGAGGAGGTCACGCAGCGCGGAGTGTCCGAGGCGCTCGAAGCAGACCCCGGACTGCGGGTTGCTGGGGCGACCGAAGTGACCAGCCCTGCGCGCGCCCTCATCGAGGCGAGCGACGGGGCCGCCTTGCTCGTCCTGGGCAGCCGAGGATATGGCCGGGTTATCGGGACGTTGCTCGGCTCGGTTGCGTTCAACGTCGCCGCTCGGGCCCGCTGTCCGGTGGTTGTCGTGAAGGATGAGGCGTCCAGTCAGCCTGCCGGCCCACATCATCGGGTCGTGGCCGGCACCGACGGCTCACCCACCGCCATGGCCGCCGTACGGTTCGCTGCCGAACGTGCTGCCACCGTTTCGGCGGACCTGGAGATCGTCACCTGCACCGGAGGGCACCAGGTTTCCGATGTTGACGAGGCAGAGCTTCGAGTGACCGCAGCCCACACGGCCGACTCGGCTGCGGAACTTGTCCGTGGGGACTATCCGAACCTGCACGTGTCCTCCCGCATCGAGGACTGCCCGCCAGAGCTCACCCTGGTCGACGCCTCCGTGGACGCCGGCTTGGTGGTGCTCGGAACACGTGGCCGGGGCGCGTTCGAGGGGATGTTGCTCGGTTCGGTCAGCCATGCCGTCATCCACGGTGCTTCATGCGCCGTAGCGGTCGTTGATGAGGGACAGGCCTAGGACAGAGCGAGCAAAGAGCCGCCGCAGCCTCCGAGAGGCGCAGACGAACCAGACCGGAACGGGCATTGCGGATGAGGCCGGCGGGGGGCCAGCCGATCGCGGGCGCCGTGCTTGCCCGCTAGTGTGCTGATACGTCACGGCGCGCGGGTATGCGGACTCCGGCTCGACGGCGCGAAGAGACTGTGCGCCGACCGCGTATCGAGGGTCGGAGGGCCAATCGTGAACCGAGAACGAGGAACCATACTCGTGGGGTACGACGGTTCATCTGAGGCGGACTTGGCGCTTCGGTGGGCCGCTGAGACAGCAGCTCTGGACGGCCGCCCCGTCCGCTCGGTCACCGTCGACAACCGAGAGAACTCCCGATACGCCTCTCAGGCTCCGGTGCCTACGGACCAGATCTCAGCACGCGTAGACGCGATCCTGCATGAAGCTGGAGTCAGTGGCACCGTCGATGTGCACTCGGGCCACGCGGTCTCCGTCCTTCTTCAGAATGCCAAGAAAGCGGACCTGCTGGTCGTCGGCAGCCGAGGGCTTGGGCGAGCCGCCGAGACGTTACTGGGCTCGGTGAGTCAGCATCTTGTCCGGCACGCGCCGTGCCCCGTCGTCGTCATGCGCGCGCCGGCACGTCCAGACGTGGCCCGCATCGTCGTCGGCGTCGACGGCTCCGAGGAGAGCCTCGCGGCCCTCGAGTTCGCCTGCCGTCGAGCGACGCTCACCAAGGAGTCGGTTGTAGCGCTGCACGCCTGGAAGCCCAGCCCAATGCAGGCGGACCAGCAGGAGCAGGTCCCCACAGCACTCGCCGAACGTAGGCAGGCCGCCGAGGCATCGCTTGACGAGTACGTGATGGGCGTACATGCCGACAATCCCGACGTGACAGTAGAGCGCGAGGCGGTTGCCCTGGCGCCTGCGTCGGCCCTGACCGAAGCATCGGCCAACGCCTCGCTCGTCGTGACTGGATCGCGTGGAAGGGGCGTGTTCGCCGGTCTGTTACTGGGATCGGTCAGCCACAATGTCCTTCAACTGGCACGGTGCCCTGTCGCAGTCGTCCGATGAGGGCACAACCCGAACCAGCAGAGGTGGCCGCCGACTACGGCCGGCTGAGGACCCAGGCCGGCCGGCCTCACCTTCTGCGTCTGATCTTCGTTGATTGGGAGTCGCCCATGCCGATTCCGGACCACAAGACCTCCAGCGTCTGATCGAGCCACTCGTTCCGCACGTGGCCGAACCTGAGCTGCTCGCCCAGGGAGGCGCCGAGGATCAGGCTGAGGACGGTGTCGGCGTCGATCTCGGTGCGTACGTTCCCGGCGGCAACGGCCGACTCCAGCAGGACCACAAGGTGCTCGATGTAGGGATTCAGCACGCCTCGCACAGACTCACTGAACTCCCGATCATCTCCAGCCAGAATCGCGCCGACACTGCTGAGCCCGAGAACGTCGTGAAGTGCCCGGCGTGCCGAGGTCAATGCCCAGCGAATCTTCTCGGGGGTCGGCAGGTCCGGCGCAGGCTCAGGAGCTTGGGTTAGTCCGACCAGCGCGGCCTGCAGCATCTCGCGACGGTTAGCGAACCGTCGGTAGATCGTCGTCTTCGCCACCCCGGAGCGCGAGGCGACCGCTTCCACGGTCACCGCGTGCGGCCCTCCTTCCTGCAGCAGCTGCAGCGTCGCCTTGCTGATCCGTTCGTCACTGCGGCTCAGGCGGGGATCGCTGTTGTTCGCTCGAGCTTTGGTCGGCATGGCACTCCTCAGTTTAGTTTCGCTATCCATGCATGCTACGCTACGAATAGCGTAGCGTAGTCAAGAGACCCAAGGCCAGCATGGCAGCCAAATGGAGCGCGCCATTCAACGAGGAAGTGATGAAGTGAGAGAGTTCCTGGAACTCGCGGTCGTGATCGTGTTCGCGGTGACAGTCACCGGCCTACTGATCGGTGGCGTGGTCCAGTTCGCGGTCGAGGTGCCGACGAGAAAGGGACCCGAGGGACTGGCGGTTCAAGCATCGGCGCCTGCGGAGGACCACACACCAGCACGGACCGTTCGCGGCACGCAGAACCCGGTCCGCCCGTGGCACATGCCGGGTGAGCCTGCGGAGTCTCGGTCATGACCACCACAGTCGAGAACATCCAGATAAGCCCCGTGCAGCTTCCGGAGGCGGCCCTGGCCGACCTCGTGGACGAGTGGGGGCAACAGTCCTTCCCGGCCAGCGACCCCCCTGCGAATTGGTGAACATCAGACGTGGCGACACCATCGCTGCGCGCGCTGCCAGCCACGGCGACTACCCGTCCCCGTGTTGCGCCCCTCACACCGGTGGGCGGCAACGAGCTGGAACCTGCCGTTCCTGGGCTCCGAGAGAGCACGGTGGCAGTACCCGATCCTCTAAGCGGTGGCCGTAGCGAGAGCGTCGTCTGCGACCTCGCTCGGACGTCCGACACGGCCGCGGCCTACCGAGGAGCCACTACGGCCGGTCGTGCAGCAAAGGCGGGCGCCGGGCCTGTTCGGCGAGCTGGTTAAGGCCACGGACAATGCCGCTGGCGAGGCCGACTGTCGCAAAATCCGACTGCATCGCCGGCACAGCGAGGCCGGCTTCGTCGTCCGTCAGCGCACGCCGCGCCTCCTGCCTGTGACGACTTCTACGCTTCGAGCGGATGGGTCAACCATGACCAGCACGCTCTCGTCGGGCGCGGACAGCGCCGAGTGCAGCTGGTTGGCGAACCCGCGAGAGTCCCCCTCAGACGGCCCGATGTAAGCGGAGAACCTGAATCCAGAGACAGCCTCCGCGCTTAGAATGGTCCGATTGATGTCCTGCCTGCCTGCCTCGTTAACGAACTCACCAGGGGACATTCGTCTCACTTTCTTCGCAAGGCATTCGCCTGAGCCATCGACTTCCCCAGTGTCTCTTAACGCATCAGTCGAGACGAGCGCTGCCCGGTCGCTGACTGACTAGTACGGCTCCTCGTGTGGTCGAGTCCTTGTGGCTCGCGCCTTGATGGCCGGCGCCTTTGATTGTTGGAGCCCAGGCGAAGTGAACCCACCTACCTGGGCCTAACCGGGGTGAACCAAGAGGAGACCTGGCACGAGGTCCGCCTCATCCCGACCTCGGGCATCAACGGCGCTTCCGGATACGCCACCGAGGCCGGCCACGCGCTACCGCGACGCAAGAATGCAGCCTAGGTCACAGAGGTGAGCCAGTGTGCGGCGTACGGCGGCAACAGCACCTGGTCGCCCCGAGAGTCGGGAGCCGTGCCGCTGATCCGGTCTACGACATGGTCCGGGGACAGGTCGACGCCTCTCAGCACCTCGTGGGGGACCTCGGCAGGCCGGTCCGTGACGTTATAAGCCCCCAGCATCGGGCCTTGGGGGTGCCGCCTGAGCAGCAGCAGCACGCCGGGGTCGCGCGGGGAGAGCACGTCAGTGGCGGTGGAGGCATGCAGGTGGGGAAGACCTTGGCGGGCCGCGATGAGCGAACGCAGCCGAGCGTGGATGCCATGCGTGTCCTGCGGCGTGGGCCACGGCATCGTGCGCCGGTGAACCCAGCGGTTGTCCTCCCGGTGCTCGGGCTCCGTGGCCCAGTCCGGGTCGTTGAGGAGACCGAGCTCGTCGCCCATCCAGATGACCGGGAGCCCGCCGAAGCCCAGCACGATCGCGTGGGCCAGGGCGATCCGATCGGGCGCGAAGGCGTCGCCGACCTCGAGTCCCGCGAGCGAGGCCATGGAGCCTGAGATACGCCGATCGCCGGTGGCTGGGTTCTCCTGGAACACCAACCCTCTGGCCCATGAGCCCGGGAACTCCCCGGCGTAGAAGTCGGAGAGGAATTTGCGGTGCCCGGAGCCGGTGACCCCACAGGCGGAGGCGTCGCCGTCGTCGATCGCCCAGCCGATGTCGTCGTGGCACCTCGCGTAGGTGACCCAGGCCGTGGTGCTCGGCGGGGACGCCAGCTGGGCCAGGGCGTGAGAGGCAAGCCGGGCGTCGCGGCTGGCCAGCATCGACCAGATCTGCACCATCAGGCCGTTGTGGTAGGCCAGATCGCTGACCTTGCCGTAGTGGTCGCCCTGCCCGAGATAGGCCAGCAGGTCCTGGGGTCCGACGATCGCCTCGGCCTTGAACAGGGTCGCCGGTGCAGCGATGCGAGCGACGGTTCTCAGCGCCTGGGTCAGGGAGTGCACCTCGGGTTGGTTCTGGCAGCTGGTGCCCATTCGCTTCCAGATGAACGCGATGGCGTCGAGGCGAAGCACCTCCACGCCGTCATTGGCCAGGGTCAGGATCGTCTCGGCGTACTCACACATGACGTCGGGGTTGGCCCAATTGACGTCCCACTGGTAATCGTTGAAGGTTGTCCACACCCAACCCGGGACGTCATCGTCCCAGCTGAAGCTGCCGGGCGCGAAGTCGGGGAAGACCTCGGGCAGGGTGCGCTCGAAGGCATCGGGCATCGAACGGTCCGGGAAGATCAAGAAGTAGTCGCGGTATCGGGGGTCGCCGGACTTCGCCTTCGCTGCCCACTCGTGCTCGCGGGCTACGTGGTTCAGCACCAGGTCCAGGCAGAGGCTGATCCCGCGGGCGCGCAGCGCGGAGGTCAGCGCGCGCAGGTCCTCGATCGTGCCCAGGTCGGCGCGCACGCTGCGGTAGTCCTGCACCGCGTAGCCGCCGTCGTTGGGGGCCGGCCGGGGTTCGAGCAACGGCATCAGGTGCAGGTAGCCGACACCGAGGTCCTCTAGGTAGCCAGCGCACTGGGCCACCCCGTCCAGGGTGCCGGCGAAGCGGTCGGTGTAGGCCGCGTAGCCGATCATCTCGGGCCGCTGGAACCAGTCAGGGGCAAGAGACCGCTTCAGATCCAGGGCGTGCATCTCCTCGGGCCGGGAGGCGAACCCGACGGCGGCTACGTGCACGAGCCGGTCCCGTACCGCCCCGGGGTCGTCGTACAGCGGCGCAAGAGCGGCTTCGAGATCAGGCAGCCAACGCTTCAGGCGCGCCGCGAACAGGTCGCGGCGGTGCTGCGGCAATTGCTCAAGCACGGACTCCACCGAGGTCTGCTGCACCACCTCAGTATGACGAGGATCTGCAGCGCTCCCAGGAAGCTGCCGAGGCTCCGGTCGACTCGGAACCATCAGGTGGCGCCTTTGATGCCGGCCTGGGTTGTGCCACCGGAAATGCGGGGACGATCACAGCCAGCCGAAATCTTTCACGAAGTACTCGAACATCGGTGGTTCCTCTCCGAGCGACAGGAACGGCCCATCGCAATGCACACAGCCACGAAAGTCCTCCATCGAGACCGTCCTGACCGTCCGCCCCGACGAAGTCCTCGCCGGCGAGCCCGACACCATCGAAATGCGACGCATCGTTTGGACGACGATTGACTCCCGTGATGGGACTACCCCTCGACCTGTCCCGGCACGACCTGACCATCCGCGGCACCTTGCCCACTGACCGGATCGACACCATCGTCGAGACCATCGTGATGCCGCTGATGAAACTGCACAGCCGCGGCTGACCACACCCGATCGCACACCTTGCAGGCCCCAAGCCTGACATCGGCGTGACCTGACCAAAACGTGCGGAAGGCCGCCTATTGCAGCGCTGATCCATGTCGGCGAAGAGTGGTGCAGCTGTGGTTGCAGTTCGTCGGCCAATCCGGTGCAGTTGCGGCCAGCGTGATCATCGTCCAGAGCAGCCAAGCAAGCCTCTGACCAGCGCAAACACGAACGCGCGGCGAACCCAATCATTCCGGGTGAGCAGTTCTGGGACGCCCCGCGACCCGCCTGAGCATGGGAAACCCACTCATTATCTGCCCACTCACCATTAATGAGTGGGTCCGGACCGAGGCCACAAGCGTCTGACCTGCACAAACGAGCCGCCTGTCGGAATCGAACCGACGACCTTCTCATTACGAGTGAGACGCTCTACCGACTGAGCTAAGGCGGCGCAGTGCCCGACCTGTCAGCCGGGCACGCCGGACGAGTATAGGGCCGGGTGCGGGGCAGTCTCCAAACCGCCTCAGCAGGACAGTCCGTCCTTCGGCACGACGCCGCCGATGAGGTACTTCTCGACCGCGTCGTCGACGCAGGAGTTGCCCTGGTTGAAGCCGGTGTGGCCGTCGCCGTCGCGGCTGACGAGGACGCCGGAGTCCAGCTCGGAGGCCAGCGCCTTGGCCCAGGCGTACGGCGTGGCCGGGTCGCGCGTCGTACCGACCACCACGATCGGCGGTGCACCCGCGGCGTGGAGGGCCTTGGTCGTCTTCCCGCTCTTCACCGGCCACGACGAGCAGGTGGAGAGGCTGTAGGCGAAGCTGCGGCCGAACGTCGGCGAGGCCTTCTCGAACTCGGCGATGTGGCTGGGCACCTCGCTGCTCGGGATGTAGTCGTCGTGGTCGAGGCAGTTCACGGCGTAGAGCGCCGCGGTGGAGTTGTCGGTGTAGGCGTCCGGACCGCGCGAGGTGTACTGGTCGGAGAGCATCAGCAGCCGGTCACCGCGCCCCTTCTCGATGGCCTCCTTCAGCGCGGCGGTCAGGAGCGGCCAGTAGTCCTTGACGTAGAGCGGGAAGATGATGCCGTACGCCGCGAGGCCCTCGGTCAGCTCGCGGTCGCTGCTGGTCGGCAGCGGCTGCTTGTCGATGTCGTCGAGCAGCTGCCGGATCCGCCGGCCCCCTTCCTCGACCGAGTCGCCGACGACGCAGCTGCCCCTGCTTGACGCAGTCCTCGAGGTAGGCGTGCAGGGCGGTCTCGAACCCACCGGCCTGACCGAGGGTCAGCTGCTCGTTGGACAGGGCCGGGTCGATCGCGCCGTCGAGGACCATCCGGCGCACGTGCGTCGGGAACAGGTCGGCGTAGGTGGCGCCCAGGAAGGTGCCGTACGACGCGCCGAGGTAGTCCAGCTGCCGCTCACCCAGCGCGGCGCGCAGGATGTCCATGTCCTTCGCGGCCTCGACGGTGGAGATGCGCTTGCGCCAGGTCGCCGCTCTTGGTCAGGCAACCCTGGCCGTACTGCCTCGTGAGGCGGTCGAGCCGTCGCGACCTCGGCCGGGTTGTCCGGGTCGGGATCGGCGGAGAGGAACTCGTCGGTCTGCGCCGTGTCGGCACACTCCAGCGGGGTGCTCTTGCCGACCCCGCGCGGGTCGAACCCGACGATGTCGTAGTAGCGCGTGAGCAGTGGCCCGAAGGCGCCCTCTCCCGCCGTGGCGTAGTCGATGCCCGACCCTCCGGGTCCACCCGGGTTGACCACCAGCTGGCCCACTCTCCGGCCGCGGTCGGAGGCGGGAACGCGCAGCACCGCCAGCGAGATGCTCTTGCCCTCGGGGTGGGCGTAGTCGAGCGGGACGGTGAGGCGGGTGCACTGGTTGCCGCCGCACGAGCGCCAGTCCAGGTCCTGCTCGTAGAACCTCGAGAGGTCCGGGGCGTAGGTCGGCGTCGCCGCCGTCGCGCTCGGCGCGGGCGGCGGCGGGGCCGCGGAGCCGTTGCCTGCGCCGTCGTCGTGGAAGAAGGCCCAGGCGGCCCAGCCGGCGAGTCCGGCACCGCTCACCACCAGGGCGACCACGAGCGCCACGGCGACGACGATCGTCGCCGTACTCCGACTCGGACGCTGGGGAGGAGGTGGGTACGGGTCGGCCATGTGGCAGAGCGTAGGGGCCGATGCCTGATCAGCCGGGCGGAACCTGCAGAGCGACCATCATCGACTCGAGGGCCAGCAGCGGCGGCACGTTGAACTCCAGCATCTGCTCGCGAGCCTCGAAGACCGCCTCGATCCGGCGCAGGCTCTGCTCGGGCGCTCGACGCGTGGGCCAGCGCCACCACGTCGCCGCGCAGCTCCTCGTTGACCAGCTCGACCCCGGCGCCGAGCTGCAGGGTCAGCACGTCGCGGTAGACCGAGACCAGGTCCATCAGCCCGCGGTCGACGACGTCGAGGACTCGCCGCTTGGCGCGGGTCTTCTGGGACTTCTCCAGGTCGCGCAGCGCGGGGGCGTACTCGCGGGGGCGGCGGCCGCGCTCGACCACGCCGTAGGCACGGTCGAGGTCGGACTTCTCGCGCTCGTCGTGCGCGTCGGTGAGGGCCTCGGCCTCCTCCTTGGCGAGGTCGTGCAGGTCTGCGGCCGCGGCCATGCAGGCGCCGAGGGAGGTCAGCCGGGCCGGGATCGCGACCACCTCGCGGCGGCGCCGTCGCGTGTCCTCGTCGCGGGCCAGCGCACGGGCCCGCCCGATGTGGCCCTGGCTGGCGCGGGCGGCGTACGACGCGGTCTCGACGCCGAGTCCCTCGGCCCGCACCAGGAAGTCGGTGACGTCGTCGACCGACGGGGTGGCCAGCACGACGAGGCGGGTGCGCGACCGGATCGTCGGCAGCACGTCCTCGACCGTCGGTGCGCAGAGCAGCCAGACCGTGCGCTCGGTCGGCTCCTCGATCGCCTTGAGCAGCGCGTTGGCGGCCTGGTCGGTGAGCCGGTCGGCGTCCTCGACGACCATCACCTGCCAGCGGCGGCCGACGGGCGCGAGCGCGGAGGTGCGGACCAGCTCGCGCACCTCGTCGACGCCGATCGAGAGCTTCTCGGTGCGGGTCACCCGAACGTCGGGGTGGGAGCCGACGGCGACCTCGTGGCAGGAGTGGCAGCTGCCGCACCCGCCCCGCTCGCACTGCAGCGCGGCCGCGAAGGCGATCGCGGCGTTGGACCGGCCCGAGCCGGGAGGGCCGGTGAACAGCCAGGCGTGGGTCATCTCGCCGGCCACCGCGCGCTGCAGCCGCTCGATCACCGGGCCCTGGCCGACCAGGTCCGTCCCAGACGCTGCGCGACTCCTGCACGGCCGTCATCGCGCGGCCTGGAGCATCATGGCCAGCCGCTGGTGCACGGCGTCGGCGAGCTCGTCGAGGGCGTCGCGGGCGTCGAGCACGAGGTAGTGCTCGGGGTCGGCCTCGGCCAGTGCCGAGGAACCCGGCGCGGGCACGCGCGGTGGAACTCGATCGACTCGCCCTCGATGCGGTCGCGCCCCTCGAACCGCGCCAGCCCGTCACCGGGGTCGACGTCGAGCAGGACGGTCAGGTGCGGGCGCAGGTCGCCGGTCGCCCAGCGCAGCACCGACTCGAGCTCGGCGGCGTCGAGCCCACGGCCGGCGCCCTGGTAGGCCAGCGAGGAGTCGACGTAGCGGTCGGTGATCACCACCTCGCCCGCGTGCGAGCGCAGGCAGGACCACCTTCTCGACGTGCTCGGCCTTGTCGGCGGCGTACAGCAGCGCCTCGGTGCGGTCGGCGAGGTGGCCGGTCGCCGGGTCGAGCACGATCCGGCGGATCTCCTTGCCGACGACGGTGTCGCCCGGCTCGTGGGTCAGCAGCACGACGTGCCCGTCGGCCTCGAGCCACTCCTGCAGCAGCCGGGCCTGGGTCGACTTGCCGGCCCCCTCGCCGCCCTCGAAGCAGACGAACAGCCCGCTCGAGGCGTAGACGCCGGGATACCGTCGGACACGGGGCCACCCTAGAGGGCGGCGGTGACCGGATGAGCGCGGCAGCGTACTGACTCCACGGACTCGATGCCCCGTTCGACGTGGGTGAGCGGCTTCACTGGTGACCAGTGAAACGCCACGCTCAGGACTTCTTCGCCGCAGCCTTCTTGGTCGTCTTCTTGGCGTCTTCGCGGTCTTCTTGGCGCGTCTTCTTCGCGCCGCGCTTGGCGGCCTTCTTGGCCGGGCCCTTCGCGCGGCGCTCGGCGAGCAGCTCGGCGGCGCGCTCGAGGGTGATCGCCTCGACGGAGTCGTCCTTGCGGAGGGTGGCGTTGTACTCGCCGTCGGTGACGTACTCCCCGAACCGGCCCGCCTTGACCACGACCGGCTGCGCCGGAGACCGGGTCGTTGCCGAGCTCCTTGAGCGGGGCCGCCGCGGCAGCCCGGCCGCGCTGCTTGGGCTGGGCGTAGATCGCGAGCGCCTGCGTCGAGGGTGATGTCGAAGAGCTGCTCCTCGGTCTCCAGCGAGCGCGAGTCGGTGCCCTTCTTCAGGTAGGGGCCGTAGCGCCCGTTCTGCGCGGTGATCTCGACGCCCTCGGCGTCCTCGCCGACCACCCGCGGCAGCGACAGCAGCCGCACGCGCCTGCTCGAGGTCGATCGTGTCCAGCGACATGTCCTTGAACAGCGAGCCGGTGCGCGGCCTCGCCTTCTTGGGGGCGTCCTCGGGCAGCAGCTCGGTGACGTAGGGGCCGTAGCGGCCGTTCTTCGCGACCACCTCGAGCCCGGTCTCCGGGTGCGTGCCGAGCGGGATCTCCTCGCCGGCCGGGTTGGCCAGCAGCTCCTTGGCCTTCGCCAGGGTCAGCTCGTCGGGCGGCAGGTCGTCGGGGACGTTGGCCTTCTTCGCCGCGGGAGTGCCGTCGTCGCCGGGACCCTCGAGGTAGGGGCCGTACTTGCCCACCCGCAGGGCGATCCCGGCTCTCGGGATCACCGATCGGGAAGGTCGCCAGCTCCTTGGCGTCGATGTCGCCGAGCTCGGTGACCAGCTTCTTGAGGCCCTCGACCTCGCCGCTGCCGAAGTAGAACTCCGCCGAGCTCGGTGTTGCGGTCTCGGCGCCCGCCGGCGATGTCGTCGAGCACGTCCTCCATGCCGGGCGGTGAACTCGTAGGAGACCAGCCGGGTGAAGTGCTCCTCGAGCAGCCGGATCACCGAGAACGCCAGCCAGGCGGGGACGAGCGCGGTGCCCTTCTTGTAGACGTAGCCGCGGTTGAGGATCGTGCCGATGATCGAGGCGTACGTCGAGGGCCGGCCGATCTCGCGCTCCTCGAGCTCCTTGATCAGCGTCGCCTCGGTGTAGCGCGCCGGCGGCTTGGTCGAGTGGCCCTCGGCCCGGATGTTCGCCGCGCTGACCGCGTCGCCCTCCGAGACGTTGGGCAGCCGGGTCTCCTGGTCGTCGGTGGCCTTGTCGTCGTCGCTACCCTCGACGTAGGCCTTGAGGAACCCGTGGAAGGTGATCACGCGACCGCTGGCGGAGAAGACGACGTCCTCGCCGGTGCTGGCGGCGCCACCGAGGCGGATCGTCACCGAGTTGCCGACCGCGTCCTTCATCTGCGAGGCGATGGTGCGCATCCAGATCAGCTCGTAGAGCCGGAACTGGTCGCCGGTCAGGCCGGTCTGCGCCGGCGTACGGAAGGAGTCGCCGGCGGGCCGGATCGCCTCGTGCGCCTCCTGGGCGTTCTTCACCTTCGAGGCGTAGGTGCGCGGGGCGTCGGGGATGTACTCCGCGCCGTACAGCTCGCGGGCCTGGCTCCGGGCCGCCGTGATCGCCGTCCCCGACAGCGTCGTGGAGTCGGTGCGCATGTAGGTGATGAAGCCGTTCTCGTAGAGCCGCTGCGCGACCGACATCGTCGAGGAGGCGCTGAAGCCGAGCTTGCGGCTGGCCTCCTGCTGCAGCGTCGTGGTGCGGAACGGCGCGTAGGGCCGGCGGCGTGTAGGGCTTGGACTCCACCGAGCGGACGGCGAAGTCGGTGTCGTGCAGCGCGCCGGCCAGCGCCTCGGCACGCGGCTTGGTCGAGGTGGACGACCTTCGCCGGCGACTTCGAGCTCGCCGTCCTGGCCGAAGTCGCTGCCGCGGGCGACGCGGGTGTCGTCGACGGAGTGCAGCTTGGCCGGGAACATCCGCTGCTCGTGCTTCTCGCCGGCGTCGAAGGTGCCCTCGAGGTCCCAGTACGACGCGACGCGGAACGCCATCCGCTCCCGCTCGCGGTCGACGACGAGCCGGGTCGCCACGGACTGCACGCGACCGGCGGAGAGGCCGGACATCACCTTGCGCCACAGCACCGGGCTGACCTCGTAGCCGTAGAGGCGGTCGAGGATGCGGCGCGCCTCCTGGGCCTCGACGAGGTCCATGTCGATCTCGCGCGGGTTCTCCACCGCGGCGTGTGATCGCCTGCGGGGTGATCTCGTGGAAGACCATCCGGTGCACCGGGCACCTTCGGGCTTGAGCTCGTCGAGCAGGTGCCAGGCGATCGCCTCGCCCTCGCGGTCCTCGTCGGTGGCGAGGTAGAGCTCGTCGGCGTCCTTGAGCAGGCCCTTGAGCTTGGTCATGTGCGACTTCTTGTCGCGGGAGACGACGTAGACCGGCTCGAAGTCGTTGTCGACGTCGACGCCGAGCCGCGCCCACGGCTCGCCCTTGAGCTTCGCCGGGATGTCCGCGGCGCTCTGCGGGAGGTCGCGGATGTGCCCGATGGAGGACTCCACGACGTAGCCCCGGCCCAGGTAGCCCTCGATGGTGCGGGCCTTGGCCGGTGACTCGACGATGACGAGCTTGTGTGTCACTGCTTGGTTACTCATCCTTTGCGGGGTGTCGGATCAGCGACCTGCGTCCTCGGAGGACCACGGCCACGTCAAGGTAGCGCGTCACTGCAACGCTGGAGCAAACCCGTCCAGTCCCGTGGGCGCCGCGTCGTCGCCAGGCCCCTACGGGGCCGCTGGGACAGAACTGGTCTAGTGGGTGAATCGCCGGTCGCCGCCGGGGATTCCCTCAGGGACGCTCGCCGTGCAGCCGGGCGACGTACCGATCGGCCGAACGGCGTACGGCGCCGGGCCCGTCGCCGACGACCACGGCGCCCCACCAGCCGCCGTACACCCGGTCGAAGGGGAGCCGCTCGACCCGTGCGGCGATGTCGAGCACGGTGGCCTCGTCGAGCGGGATCAGGTTGGGGTAGCTCCACATGAAGCTGACCCACTCGCGGTCCTGCACCACCATGATCGTGTCCCCGGTGAGCAGGGCGCCGCGGCCCTCCGAGCCGGCCGGCCAGTGCAGCACCGCCGCGCCGTCGAAGTGTCCGCCGATGCGGACCATGGCGACTCCGGGCACGGGTTCGACCTCGTCGTCGAACAGCTCGATCCTCGGTGACCGTCGCTGGATCCACTGCTCGTCGGCCCGCGGGATGTGGATCGTCGCGTCGAACGCGTCCGCCCAGTCCACGTGGGCGGCGTAGAAGTGCGGGTGCGACATGCAGATCGCGGCGATGCCGCCCAAGGACTCGACGTGCTCGCGGGTGGCGTCGTCCAGCACCGGCACGCAGTCCCAGAGCACGTTGCCGTCCGGCGTCTGCACCAGGAGCGCCCGCTGCCCGATCGCGACCGGCGGCTTGAGCACCGATCCCGAGCAGGCCCGGCTCCTCCTCGCGGCGCTCGTTGGCGGTGGTCTCGAGCCAGCTCGGCCATCGTCGTCCAGCGCTGGCCGCCGTGCCCGACGTACTGACGCTCGTCGAGGCAGATCGCGCACTCGGCGGGCGGCTCGCTCGGTGTCCTCGTGCTGCACCCCGCAGGTGCGGCAGATCCAGGCGGGCATCAGTCGGTCCTCTCGGTCGCCAGGAACCCTTCCACCACCAGCTCGCGCGCCGACGGGAAGGGACGTGCTCACGAGCTCATGCTCGTCCTGCTCGAGCAGCTGGGCCAGCGCGGCGAGGATCTGGCCCACGGTCAGCTCGCCGTCGCAGGCACCGACCAGGGCGGCCTCGACGGTGTCGACCTGCCGCGCGCGGCGCATGCCGCGCTGCTGGCGGAGCACGATCTCCTCCGGGTCCTCGGCCCCGGGCGCGCCGTACGTCTCCTGGCGCAGGTCGGCCCGGGCGACCAGCCGCGAGGCGAGCAGCGCCTCGTCGTCGAGCTCCCGCACGGCCGCGGTCCGGTGCGAAGTAGGCGGCGACCTCCGGGCCGATGGGCTGCTCGACGTCGTAGGGCCACTCCTCCAGGCGCAGGCTCGGGTCCGACGGCACCGGTGCGCTGCGCAGGTTGACCCAGCCGAACCCGACGGCCTCGGCGCCCTGCTCCTCGAACCAGGACAGCCAGGTGTCGTAGCGCTCGTGGTACTCCGGCCGACCCGTGCATGCCCGCGTCCTTGAGCCACAGCTCGACGTAGGTCGGCAGGTCGACGACCTCGCGCTGCACCACCCAGGCGTCGCAGTCGTCGGACCCAGGTCGGAGAGCCGCTCCTCCCACGGCTGGTCGCGCAGCACCATCCAGTTGCCGAGCACCTGGCCGTGCCACCCTCGCGCAGCAGGTCGGGTACGCCGCGCACGATGTGCTCGACCACGCGGTCGCCGGGCAGGCCGGAGTCGCGGTAGACGAGCCGCTCGCCGGTGGCCGGCGAGATCACGAACGGCGGGTTGGTCACGACCAGGTCGAACCGCTCGCCCGCGACCGGGCTCGAAGAAGCTGCCCTCGCGGACGTCGATGCGCGTCACGCGTTGAGCGCGGCGTTGAGCCGGGTCAGCCACAGCGCCCGCTGGTTCACGTCGGTGGCCACGACGTGGCGGGCGTGGGCGGCCAGGTGCAGCGACTGCACGCCGCACCCGGTGCCGAGGTCCAGCGCCCGCCCGACCTCGGCCGCGGACGGTCAGCTGGGCGAGCGAGGTCGCCGCCGAGCTGATCCCGAGCACGTGGTCGGGGGCGACCCGGTTGGGCGCGCCGTCGAGCCCGGGGTCAGGTCGCTGGCCACCCAGAGGTCGAGGTCGTCCGCGGCGTAGGGGCGTACGTCGACCCGCGCGCGCACCTCGCCGACCGAGCGCTCGAGCAGGCCGGCGGCGCAGAGCCGGTCGAGCAGACCCGGGCAGCGCCGCTCGACCGCGGCCGCGGAGACCGGCGCCTGGAGCAGCCACAGCCGGGTCAGCGTCTCGACCGGGCGTGCCGCCCGGGTGGCGCGCAGGCCGGGCAGCGTCTCGTTGCGGGACGAGCGCGGCGTGCGCCGTCGTACCCAGGCAGCTCGGCGACGCGCGTCGTAGGTGAAGCCCGCGGCGGTCAGCGCGTCGCGCAGCCGCGCCGGCGAGCTCGGTCCCGCTCGCGCCACTCATCCCCGCACGCTAGCGGTCCGCCCCAGTTCGCCGACCGGGCAGTCGTGTGCACGTGGACAAGCGCCGACCGGGCAGTCCGTGCACGGTGAGCTGTGCAGGAACTGCCCGGTCGGCGTCGTACAGCGAGCCGGAGATGCCCGCTCGGCGTGCTAGACGGCGGCCTGCGCGGAGGCCGGGGCGTCGTCGGTCATCGACGTTGGCGCGCCGCTTGGAGATCACGACGGACGACGACGATGATCGCCACCGCGACCAGGGCGATGAGGATCCGCAGCCGCGTCGTTCTGGTCCTTACCGACGCTCATCGTGACACGACGGCGCTGGCGATCAGCAGCGAGACCAGGTTCATCACCTTGATCAGCGGGTTGATCGCCGGACCGGCGGTGTCCTTGAACGGGTCACCGACGGTGTCGCCGATGATCGTCGCCTCGTGGGCAGGCGAGCCCTTGCCACCGTGGTGGCCGTCCTCGACCAGCTTCTTGGCGTTGTCCCAGGCACCACCGGCGTTGGCCAGGAAGACCGCCATCAGGGTGCCGGTGCCGATCGCGCCGGCCAGGAACCCGGCCAGCGCGGTGACACCGAGGCCGAAGCCGACGGCGATCGGCGCCAGCACGGCCAGCAGGCCCGGCGTGACCAGCTCGCGCAGCGAGTCCTTGGTGACGATGTCGACGACCTTGCCGTACTCCGGACGACCGGTGCCCTCCATGATCCCGGGGATGTCCCGGAACTGGCGACGGACCTCGTAGACCACCGCGCCGGCGGCGCGGGCGACGGCGTTGATCGCCAGGCCCGGAGAACATGAACACGACCGCCGCACCCAGCAGCACGCCGACGAGCACGCCCGGGTTGAAGACGAAGAAGTCAGCCAGGCTGAACTCGTCCGGCCGCGGGCTTGGCCTTCTTGAGCGCCTCGAAGACCGAGGTCGAGTAGGAGCCGAACAGCGCGGTCGCGGCGAGCACGGCCGTCGCGATCGCGATGCCCTTGGTGATCGCCTTGGTGGTGTTGCCCACCGCGTCGAGCTCGGTGAGGATCTGCGCGCCCTCGGGGCTGACGTCGCCGGACATCTCGGCGATGCCCTGGGCGTTGTCGGAGACCGGGCCGAAGGTGTCCATCGCCACGATCACGCCGACCGTGGTCAGCAGGCCGCAGCCGGCCAGCGCCACCGCGAACAGCGAGACGGTCAGCGTCGCGCCACCGAGCAGGAAGGCGCCGAACACGGCGGCACCGATCACCAGCGTCGTGTAGACGGCCGACTCGAAGCCGACCGAGAGACCGCTGAGGATCACGGTCGCCGCGCCGGTGAGCGAGCTCTCGCGCGACGCCCTTGACGGGCTTGTACTCGGTGCCGGTGAAGTAGCCGGTGAGCGCCAGGATGCCGGCGGCCATCACGATGCCGATGACCACGGCGACCGAGGCGATCAGCCGCGGGTCGCCCTCGGCGCCGGACATGTCCGCGCCCATGATGTTCGTGAAGCTCGCCGAAGTTGCCCGGGAGGTAGACGTACGACGCGATCACCGAGGCGACCGCGCCGACGGCGGCGGAGATGTAGAAGGCCCGGTTGATCGTGGTCAGGCCGTTCTCGCCCGGACGCGGGTTGGTGATGTAGACACCGAGCACGGCGGTCAGCGCACCGATCGCCGGGATCATCAGCGGGAAGACGAGGCCGTCGTCACCGAAGGCCTGCGAGCCGAGGATCAGCGCGGCGACCAGCGTCACGGCGTACGACTCGAACAGGTCGGCCGCCATGCCGGCGCAGTCACCGACGTTGTCGCCCACGTTGTCGGCGATGGTCGCCGCGTTGCGGGGGTCGTCCTCGGGGATGTTCTGCTCGACCTTGCCGACCAGGTCGGCACCGACGTCGGCGGCCTTGGTGAAGATGCCGCCGCCGACCCGCATGAACATGGCGAGCAGGGCGGCACCGAAGCCGAAGCCCTCGAGCACGTTGGGTGCCTCGTCCTTGAAGAGGAGCACGACGAGGCTGGCGCCGAGCAGGCCGAGGCCCACGGTGGCCATGCCGACCATGGCGCCGGTGCGGAAGCCGATCTTCATGGCCGGGTCGCGACCCACGTCGTTGGCCGCGGCGGCCACCCGGAGGTTGGCCTTGACCGCGAGCGACATGCCGAGGTAGCCGATGGACGCCGGAGAAGCCGGCGCCGACGAGGAAGAAGACCGAGCGGCCGATCCGCACCGTGATGTCGTCGGCGGGCAGCGCCAGCAGCGCCACGAACGCGACTGCGGCGAAGATGCCGAGCGTCCGGAACTGGCGCGTGAGGTAGGCGTTGGCGCCCTCCTGCACCGCGTGGGCGATGTTCTTCATGTTGTCGGTGCCCTCGCCGGCGCGCAGGACCTCGTTGCGGAACATCGCCGCCATCGCCGAGCGCGGCGAGCGCGATCACGGCGACGATGACGACCAGCACGAGGTTGGCGCCGTCGAGGTCCACGACAGCGGGGATGAACCCGGTCATGTCTCTCCTCGGGGATTTGTCAGTGGTTGACCGCCGCGGAGTCTACGGGTCAGCGACATCCAGCGTGGTGACGGGGTTCACACACCGGAGCGCGTGTCGTGCACGGGCCAGCGTCAGCCGCCGACGAGCCAGGAAGTGCTCAGGCGCCGAGCGCCGCGGACTCGGAGTCGTGGATGGTGAAGACCTTGGCGAGGCCGGTGATCCGGAAGATCTTGAGCAGCCGGTCCTGGGAGCAGATCAGCTCCATCGAGCCGTCGTGGGCGCGGACCTTCTTCAGGCCGCCGACGAGGACGCCGAGCCCGGTGGAGTCGAGGAAGTCGACGTTCTCCATGTCGATGACCAGGTCGTGGTGGCCGTCGCCGACCAGCTCGGTGATCTTGTCGCGCAGCTTGGGTGCCGTGTACACGTCGATCTCGCCGCCGACGGCGACGATCGTGCGGCTGTCGACCTCACGGGTCTGCAGCGAAAGATCCACGGTCTTCTCCTCCGAGCATGGGCCGACTACCCCGGGCCCCCGCACCTAGGCTTGCACATCGGTGAATGGTATTGAACCACGACCATCGACCCGCCGTGGGCAGACCGTCAGTGTCCGCTGAGAGACTTCTCGAGTGCAGGTGATGGATCTCGAAGCGCTGGTCGACCGGCTCGGCCGCGCTCCCGGCCGCGCGGACTGCCTTACCCACCTAGAGGTCCTCGACCCGCGCCCCGAGCAGGCGGCGGCGTGGCCGGCCGTGGCTGGGCGCGCCCGTTCGCGACCGCCCTCGAGCGGTTCGGAGTGTCCGCACCGTGGACACACCAGGCGGCCGCGGCTGACCTCGCGCACGCCGGACAGCACACCGTCGTGGCGACCGGCACCTCCTCGGGCAAGTCCCTGTGCTACCTGATGCCGGGGCTGGAAGCCATCGAGTCGAGCCGCGGGCCCGAAGGGGCAGCGCGGCGCCAGCGTCCTCTACCTGGCGCCGACCAAGGCCCTCGCCCAGGACCAGCTCGCCGCGCTGCGCCGACTCGGGCTGGACGGCCTGCGCTGCTCGACCCACGACGGCGACTCCACCCCGGAGATGCGCGAGTGGACCCGCGACCACGCGGAGTACGTCCTCACCAACCCCGACATGCTGCACCGCTCGTTGCTGCCCGGGCACGCCCGCTGGTCGCGGTTCTTCGCGCTCGCTGCGCTACGTCGTGGTCGACGAGTGCCACCACTACCGCGGCGTCTTCGGAGCCCACGTCGCGCAGATCCTGCGCCGTCTGCGCCGGGTCGCGGCGCTCTACGGCGCGCACCCGACGTTCGTGCTCGCCTCGGCCACGGTCGCCGAGCCGGAGATCTCGGCCGCGCGGCTGACCGGTCTCGAGGTGACGGCGGTGACCGACGACGGGTCGCCGCGTGGCCGCACGGCGCTGGCGCTGTGGGAGCCGCCGTTCGTGCCCGGGCTGGGCGAGAACGGCGCGCCCGTACGCCGCTCGGCGGTCAGCGAGGTCGCCGACCTGCTCACCGACCTCGTCGTCGACCGGGTGCGCACGCTCGCGTTCATCCGCTCCCGGCGCGGGGCCGAGACGGTGGCGGCGACGGCTCGTCGACTGCTCGGAGAGGTCGACGCGTCGCTCGTCGACCAGGTGGCGGCCTACCGCGGCGGCTACCTGCCCGAGGAACGTCGCGAGCTCGAGGAGGCGCTCCGCTCGGGGAGGCTGCTCGGCCTGGCCGCCACCAACGCGCTCGAGCTCGGCATCGACATCAGCGGCCTCGATGCCGTCCTGCTCGCCGGCTTCCCGGGCACCCGCGCCGCGCTGTGGCAGCAGGTGGGCCGCGCCGGCCGCGGTGCGCGCGACGCCCTGGCGGTGCTGGTGGCGCGTGACGACCCGCTGGACACCTACCTGGTCAACCATCCCGAGGCCCTGCTGGGCCAGCCCGTGGAGGCCAACGTCTTCGACCCGGACAACCCCTACGTGCTCGGCCCGCACCTGTGCGCGGCAGCAGCGGAAGCGCCGCTCACGGTCGACGACCTGCCGATGTTCGGACCCGGCGCTCGCGCCGCTGTCGACGGCCTGACCCAGGGTGGGCTGCTGCGGCGACGCCCCCACGGCTGGTTCTGGACCGATCGTCGCCGGGCGAGCGACCTCGCCGACATCCGCTCCTCGGGCGGCACGCCGGTCCGGCTGGTCGACGCGGACACCGGCCGGGTGCTCGGCACCGCGGACCACTCCTCGTCCCACGCGCACCGCCCATGCCGGAGCCGTCTACGTGCACCAGGGCGAGACCTGGCTGGTCACCGAGCTCGACCTCGAGGAGTCGGTCGCCATCGTGGTCCCGGCCGACCCCGACTACAGCACCTCGGCGCGCGAGATCACCGACATCGAGATCCTCGGCGAGCGCGAGTCGGTGCACTGGGGAGCGGCGCGGCTCAGCCTCGGCCAGGTCCGGGTCAGCCACCAGGTGGTCTCCTTCCTGAAGCGTCGCGTCCCCAGTGGTGAGGTGATCGGCGAGGAGCCGCTCGACCTCCCGGAGCGTCAGCTGCAGACCACCGCGGTGTGGTGGACGCTGCCCGAGCACGTGCTCGCCGAGTCGTCGCTCGCCGACGGCTGACCTACCCGGCGCGGCCCACGCCGCCGAGCACGCCTCGATCGGCCTGCTGCCGCTGTTCGCGACCTGCGACCGCTGGGACATCGGGGGCGTCTCCACGGCGCTGCATCCCGACACCGGCCAGCTGACGGTCTTCGTCCACGACGGGCACCCGGGCGGTGCCGGCTTCGCCGAGCGC
The DNA here is from genome assembly GCA_963797525.1 of uncultured Actinomycetota bacterium. Classification (GTDB taxonomy): domain Bacteria; phylum Actinomycetota; class Actinomycetes; order Propionibacteriales; family Nocardioidaceae; genus Marmoricola. The sequence goes on along the minus strand of CAWCPT010000003.1, from coordinate 185,823 downwards.
GGCTTCCACGCCGCCGCCCGCTGGCTACGCGCCACGCGGGAGGCGATCTCGTCCTGCGCGTGCGCCGAGGGCTGCCCGTCGTGCGTCCAGTCACCCAAGTGCGGCAACCAGAACAACCCGCTCGACAAACCCGGGGCGATCCTGCTGCTCGACCTCCTGCTCGCGGAGGCTCCGGTCATCTAGGGTCGAGAACACCGTCTCGCAAAGGAAGCTTCCCCCGTGGTCGTCGTCGCGTTCATCTTCCTGGTCGTCGCCGTGCTGCTCGTGATCGCCGCCCTGTTCGGGGGCGGGGACGCCACGTCGCTTGACCTGGGCTCGTTCAACCTCGAGGCCAGCGTCGCCGTCATGTTCTTCCTCGGGATGGGCACCCTGCTGCTGTTCGTGCTCAGCCTCGCCCTGTTCCGCGCCAGTGCGCGTCGAGCAGCAGCTCGACGCGCCGACCGCAAGCGGGTGGGCGAGCTGAGCAACGAGCTCGACGCCTACAAGCGCGACGACCCCGACCGGGTCGACGAGCGCCCCTGAGCCTGGGCCACCCGCGGGGGTGCGGCTACTGCTGCACCGGCCCGGCCCGACCGCGTGCCTCGAGGTCGAGCACGCCACCCGGGAGCCTGGCGGTGTTCGCCACCACGACGACGGCGACGTTCCACTCCTGGACGCGGCACTCCCGCAGCCGGGCGTGGTTGCGTCGGACCACCACCGCCGCTTGCCGGCAGGCGTCGCCACCGTCCTGGAGCGCGGCGGCCCCGGCCAGCGCGGCCAGGTCGGCGGCCGCTTGTGCCGCACGGTGGGAGGCGACCACCCCGACCACCCCACCAGCAGCGACCGTGACGGTGACCAGCACGCCGAGCATCGCCACCGCGAGGACGGTCCCGGCTCCGGCCTCCGAGGATCGCGACCTCGATCGCGCCTTGACTTGCGCCCTCACTGCGTCGGCTCCTGCGGCGGCGACCGCCTCGGCGCGGACCCGGAACGCCGACCACCCGCCGAACAGTCCGGCCGGCCCCCTGACCGGGCTGCTCACCGAGACCACCACGGCCTTCCCCTCGCGCCGGACAACGATGTGGGAGCCGGTGGGCGCGACCCGCCTGCCCAGTGCGACCGCCTGACCCGCGCCGTCCGAACGCGCGGCCGACCGGGCGGTCTCGCGCGCCGCGTCCAGGGCACGCACCTGGGTGATCCCCAGACTGACCAGCCAGGCCATCGAGACCGCGAACAGGGCGAGCATCGGCAGCGCCACCGCCGTCTCGGCCGTCACGGCCCCTGTCTCGTCGTTCCTCACCACGGTCACTCCTCCTCTGTGTCGCTCCTCTGGTCGGCCGGCGGGACGGGCAGCCCCATCCCGCCCCGCCGACCCGTCTCGGTGGCCCCGCCGCTGCTCAGAAGGGGAGCAGGGCCCTGATCGCCCTGAAGATCACCTTCAGCAGCTCCTGACCGCCATCGCTGGTGAGGAACTTGAACAGCACGGCAGCGAAGCCGACGCCACAGCCCGTGACGGTGGCGTACTCCGCGGTCGTGGCCCCGGCCTCGTCCCGGACGACGGCGAGTGAGGTGTTGTGCATGACTTCTCCTGACTTCTCGCCCGAGTCGCGCGACCCGGGCTGGATTCCCTGACAGGGCACAGATTTCTCGCCCGCACAGCCCGCCGCGACCGGCCGTTCGACAGCGGTGGACAACCCCGGCCACGCACCCGGCTGTGGACGCTGGCTGGTCCCCGGTCGACTCACGGCAGCAGCCGCATCGAGCTGAAGACACCGGCCACCATCGGCACGATGCCGAGGAGCACGAACGCCGGGAGCAGGCACAGCCCGAGCGGCGCGGCGGCCTTCACCTCGATGCTCCGGGCCCGGCTCTCCACGTCGGCCCGCGAGCGCGCCCTCAGCTCGTCGGCGAGCTGGTGCACGGCCCGGCCCACCGGAGCCCCGGTCTCGTGGGCACGCCCGACTGCCCGGCCGAGTGCGGCGAGCTGAGGGTGGTCCGCGACCGAGCTCCAGACCTGGCCGGGGTCGACGCCGACGTCGAGGCGGTGGTGGATCGCCAGCAGCTCCTCCCCCACGGGTCCAGGCAGGGCGCGGCTCACGGTCACCAGCGCAGACTCGGTCGCCGAGCCGGCGTCGAGGCACGCGCCCAGCAGGTCCACCCCGGTCGGGAGGTCGCGCACCAGCTGCTCCCGCCGTCGTACGTCGGCCGGGTCCTCGGCCCGCCCCAGCACCACCCACACCGCGCTTGCCGCCAGCACGCCGGCGAGGAAGCCGACAACGCCCCCACCCAGGAGGGCCCACGCCCCGGAGAAGCCCACGACGGCGAGCAGCCAACGAAGCCTTCGCAGCACGGCCTGCTCACGCCGGGCGACGGGAGGGGTTCGCGCCGCCGCGGCCGGGACGAGCCCGGGAGGGTGAGGCAGCACCAGCAGTGCCGCCAGGCCGGCCAGGAACGCGGCGAGCAGCGCCGAGGCCTGGCTCACCGTCCGAGCACCTGGTCGGCGATGCGGTCCAGCCACAGCATCCCGACGAACGAGAGACCCAGACCGACTGCCAGGCAGCAGAGCCCGGCCAACGTTCCGGTCAGGAAACCGAGCGGGTCTCCCCCGACACCCGCGCCGAGAAGGAGCACCCCGACCGGTAACAGGGCCAGCATCCTCGCGGTCGCGTGCGCGGCAGCCAGCTCGGAGGCCACCAGCCGTGTCGTGCGGCGCTCTTGGCGGATCACCTCGGCGGCCTGTCCGATGGCCGCCGCCAGTCCGGCTCCGGTGTCGTGGGCCACCTGCCACGTCGCGGCCACGGTGCCGAGCTCGTGCGCCCCGGGGCGTCGGCCGAGCTCGCGCAGCTGGGCGGGCACGTCCGCACCCATCCGCCCCGCTGCCGCCACCGGAGCGAACTCCGGCCACTGCGCAGCCGCTCGCTCGAGGCAGAGCAGCGGAGGTTGCCCGACGGCGAGGTCGGAGGCCATCGCGTCGCAGACCGCGAGCACGTGCTCGGAGCGCTGCTCGGCCGCCCGGGCTGCACGTCGTCGGCGCAGGAGCCGGACGGCGGCGCCGGCGAGACCCGCCACGATCGCGGCCAGGACGAACCGCTCCAGTGGCAGCCACGACCACAGCGTCGCTCCCAGGGCCACCCCGGCGAGCACGACCAGGAGCGGATGGATCCGTCTGCCCGAGCGCGCGCGGGGCACCGCGAGCGAACCTCCGCCGGGCACCGTCAGGGCAGCCGCCAGCGCCATGAGGGCGACCGCAAGGCCGGTCATGGCTCGACGAGCCGCGACAGTGCCTCGACCGCCGGTCCGGGCCGGATCGACCCGTCCGCATCGAGGTGCACGCCGGGTACGACGTCGACGCTGCCCTGGGCACCCGGTCGCACCACCCCGATCTCCAGCACCCGGCGTCGCCCGTCCCGCCCGCGGCCGAGGTGGATGACCACGTCGACGGCGGAGCGCAGCTGGCTGTGCACCGCCTCGCGCGACAGGCCGGCCGCCAGGGCCAGCCCCTCGATGCGGCTCGGGACGTCGGCGGCGGAGTTGGCGTGGATCGTCGCGCAGCCGCCCTCGTGGCCGGTGTTCATCGCCGCCAGCATGTCCACCACCTCGGCGCCGCGCACCTCGCCGACGACGAGTCGGTCGGGCCGCATCCGCAGGGCCTGACGGACGAGCGTGCGCAGGGGGACCTCGCCGGCGCCCTCGATGTTGGCCGGACGCGACTCCAGGGCGACCACGTGCCCGTGGTCAGGCCTGAGCTCGGAGGCGTCCTCCACGAGGACGAGCCGCTCGGCAGCCGGGACCAGGGTCAGCAGGGCGTTGAGCAGCGTCGTCTTTCCCGACCCGGTGCCACCGCTGACCAGGAAGGCCAGCCGGCGCTGCACCACCTGGTCGAGCAGCGCCGCGCCGTCGCGGCCGATGGCTCCGGCGTCGACGAGCTCGCGGAGCGTGAAAACCCGCTGCCGGGGAACGCGGAGGGACAGCACCGTGCCCGGTCGGGAGATCGGCGCCAGCACGGCATGGAAGCGCGACCCGTCGGGGAGCCTCAGGTCCACGTAGGGCGAGGCGTCGTCGAGTCGGCGGCCTCCCGTGGCGGCCAGCCGTTGGGCCAGGCGGCGCACGGACTGGTCGTCGGGAAAGCCGATCCCGGTCAGCTCGAGGCCAGCGCCACGGTCGATCCAGACCTGGCCCGCTCCGTTGACCAGGACGTCGGTCACCCCGTCGAGGCGGAGCAGCGGCTCGAGCGGGCCGGCGCCCACCACGTCGCGGTGCAGCGCGTCATGGACCGCGAGCACGGTCGCGTCCCCGACGGGCCGTCCCTGCTCACGGAGCGCCTGTGCCACCACCTGGGGAGTCAGCGGGGCGGCGTCTCGGGCCAGTCGTTCGCGGACCCCGTCGAGCAGCTCCGCCGGCACCGCCTCGGTCATGCCGCGGCCGCCGGACGGGGAGTGACCAGCGAGCGCACGCTCGTCCGGGCGGCTCGGGCCAGGGCTCCGCGACGCGAGCGCGCCGGACCGGCACCCAGGTTGATCGACTCGTCGAGGCCGCGCTGGTCGGCCATCGTCGCCAGCAGCGGCATCCGGAGCAGCCGGCTGACTGCCTCCGGTGTCACCCCCGCCCGGCTCCCCCGGGTCACCAGGTGACGCTCGGGGGTGAGCTCGGGCAGCCGCTGCGCGACGCGTGCCGCCGAGCTGACGCCGGGGACGGTGAGCGTCGAGACGAGCACCACGTGGTCGCAGCGGCTGATCATCTCCTCGACCACGGCGTCCCGCTGTCGCGGCAGGTCGACCACCACGACGTCGAAACCTCGCCTCCCCGCGGACAGCACCTCGCGCATCGCGAAGGCCTGCAGGGAGACGGGGCGATCGGTCGGCCAGGTCAGCACCGAGAGCCGGCCCGTGCGGGGCAGGGCCTCCCGGAGCGAGCGTGAGCTGAGCCGCCCCGTCGTCTGGAGCATCGAGTCCCACCGGATCCCGTCACGCGACTCCAGGCCGAGCACCCGGTCGATGCCGGCGCCGATGGGGTCCGCGTCGACCAGGAGCGTGGGGGCGACCTCGGAGGCGAGCTGGGCCAGCGTCGCCGCGAAGACCGTGGCGCCCGCACCACCCGAGCCACCGATCACCCCGATCGTCACGCCGGGCGCGGCTCCGCCGTCACCGATGTCGGTCAGCAGCTCGACCAGCCAGGTCTCGGAGGCGGGCAGGGCCGCCACGGTCTCCGCCCCCAGGGCCAGGGCCTCGCGGAACAACCCGTCCGGGACCGGCGCCCGACCCAGCACGTGCACCCGGGCCCGCCGCGGCGGGCTCGAGGCGGCGACGGCAGCGGCGCTGTCCGCGCCCACGAGGATCACCGGTGCCCCCGCCCAGTGCCGCAGCGCCTGCTCGGGACCATGCACCACGTCGGGCACCACACCCGCGGCGGCACACAGGCGGTGCAGGTCGCCGAGCAGCAACGGGTCGGCCGAGACGATGATCGGGGCACTCACATCCATGCCTCGATGCTGGTCCCCCTCCCGGACGTACGCCGCTCGGCCCGGGAGCCCTGTGGACAACCCGGCTCGCGGACCGGGCTGTGCACGTGAAAAGGCCAACAGGTAAGGACGAATCGCACATCTTGCCTACACTTCACGCATGAGCCCGGTGGCCAGACCGACGGCAGCGTTCTTCGACCTCGACAAGACGATCATCGCCAAGTCGAGCACGCTTGCCTTCAGCCGCGAGTTCCAGGCCGGCGGCCTGATCTCCCGCGGCGCGGTGCTGCGCTCGGCGTACGCCCAGTTCGTCTACCTCGTCGGCGGCGCCGACCACGACCAGATGGAGAAGATGCGGCTGTTCATGTCGCAGCTGTGCGCCGGCTGGGACGTGCAGACGGTCAAGGAGATCGTCGGCGACACGCTGCACAACATCGTCGATCCCCTGGTGTACGACGAGGCCGTCGGCCTGATCGAGGAGCACCACCTCGCGGGTCGCGACGTCATCATCGTCTCGACGAGCGGCTCCGAGGTCGTCGAGCCCATCGGCGAGATGCTCGGCGCCGACAAGGTGGTCGCGACCCAGATGGAGGTCGAGGACGGCAAGTACACCGGCGGCATCACCTTCTACGCCTACGCCGAGAACAAGGCGACAGCCATCCAGCAGCTCGCCGACGAGGTCGGCTACGACCTCGCGAGGTGCTACGCCTACAGCGACTCGGTCACCGACGTGCACATGCTCGCGGCGGTCGGGCACCCGCACGCGGTCAACCCCGACAAGGACCTGCGCCGCATCGCTCGCGAGCGCGGTTGGCCCGTGCTCGTCTTCGACAAGCCGGTCGCGCTGCGCAGCCGGGTGCGCCTGCCACCGGCCAAGCCGACCATCGCCGCGCTCACCGTCGGCGGGGTCGCGGCGATCGGCGCGGCCTACTGGCTGGGAGCCCGCAGGCGCCGCGCCAGCAGCCTGAAAAGTCAAGGGTTGTTCTGCTCCGGACCCCGGCGTACAAAGGAGGAACAACTCCAGAGACTCACACGGCGGCCGGTACCCACGCGGCGATCTACCCTTCCTACAGGGTGTTGGTCAGATCCGGATCTGCCGGGGGCCACTCTTAGAAACTGCACGCCTGGTAGCCAGACCCCGTGTGTCGAGCGGCATCGAGATCTCCCAGCATCGCTGGAGGACTTCGGTGCCGCTCATCTGTGCGGATCTGCCCACGCCTAGCGCCGCAGGGGGCTGGCCTCGGCGCCCTTCGTCTGCGCCTCGGCGGCGTAGAGCAGCCAGGAGTGCAGCCCGCTGTCGCCGCCGTCGCGGTAGCCACGCAGGTTCGACTCGTACGCCGCCCGCAGCGCCAGGTGCCCCGCCTCGGGCACGACGAGCGAGGCCGGGTCGACCCCGCGCGCGACCATCACCAGCCGCTCCGCCGCCCGCGCCACGATCCCGTTGTGCGAGGCGAACGGCGCCACCGACGCGAGCTCGGCATGGACCAGCGCGGCCACGACCAGGCCCGGTGACGAGGTGGCCAGCAGCGCCTTCGACAGCGACTGCAGCCTCTCGGCGGCCTCGGCGGGACCTCGGCTGGCCCGGCGTGGGTCCGCCGGTCAGCGAGTGCAGCCGGGCGAACGCCTGGAGCGGAGTGCGGCCCACGACCGGCACCAGCGAGAGCAGCTCGGTGCTGACCCGCACGGCGGCGCCGGCGACCTCGTCGCCACGGCCGGCGCGGACCTCCTCGAGCGACGAGGCCGACCCCTCGAGGACGGCGCTCGCGTGCGCACCGCGCAGCAGCGACTCCGCGGTCTGCTCGGGCGTGGTCTTCCGCAGGCCGCGGTCGCGCAGCATCACGTCGATGCCGTCACGCGTCGCGGCGAAGGCCGACGGCACTCCCTCGAGGCCGGTCAGCCACGCCAGCGGGTCCGGCCGGGAGTCGGCCTGGGACTCAGTCGGTCCAGGGGGCACGGCGGGAAGGCTATCGGGTAACTTCGGCCGCACGATGAGCGAGGGAACCCCAGCGCGCGGACGGTCCTTCGGCCCGGTGGCCGAGGCCTACGACCGCGCCCGGCCGTCGTACCCCGACCAGGCGGTCGGCTGGATGACGGGGTCCGGGCGCTCGATGGTCCTGGAGCTCGGCGCCGGCACCGGCAAGCTGACCGAGGTGCTGCACCGCGCCGGGCACGACGTGCTGGCCACCGACCCCCTCGACGAAGATGCTCGTCCGGCTGGCCCAGCGGGTGCCGGTCGGCCACGTCGTGGCCACCGCGGAGCACATCCCGGTGCGCTCGCGCTCGGTCGACCTCGTGGTGTGCGGGCAGTCCTTCCACTGGTTCGACCACGACCGTCGCGCTCGCGGAGATCGCACGGGTGCTGCGACCCGGCGGCGTGCTCGCCCTCGCCTGGAACGACTACGACGAGACCATCCCGTGGGTACGCCGGCTCAAGGCCCTGATCTCCCCGCGCAAGGAGAGCATCGACGAGCTCGCGATGCCGCTGATGGAGACGCCGTACTTCGGGTTCGTCGAGCAGGAGCAGTTCCGCTTCTGGCAGCCGCACACCGCACGCTCCCTCGCCGACCTGGCCCGCTCGGTGTCCGCACGTCGCGACGATGAGCGAGACCGACCGGGCGGGTGTGCTGAGCAAGGTGGACGCGCTGTACGCCGAGTACGGCCGCGGTCACGACGGCATGCAGCTGCCCTGGGTGACGCGGTGCTACCGCGCCGTCGTACGCCACCAGGAGCTGCCGCCCGAGGTCCCGGTCGCCGAGGTCGACCCACCCGGCCTGGCGGACGGCGAACCGACCGGCCCCGTGGTCAGGAAGCCGCCCGAGGACCCCGGCATGCAGCTGATCGACTTCAAGTGAGGGCCGTGTAGCCGTGGCGTTCGAGGGGCTGCGCAGCCGCTGGTACGCCCGGCAGCTCGGCAGCGACGCCGACCTCGCGACCTTCCGCACGCTGCACACGGCCTCGCTCGCCTCGCCCGCGCTCCGCGAGGGACTGAACCCCGAGTCCGTCGAGCCGCAGCCTCAAGCACCTGCGCACGCTGCTCGGCACCGCCGCGGTGGCGATCGCCGACACCCACCACCTCCTGGGGTACGACGGGCTCTCGACCCACCACGAGGAGCAGGCCCACCACGTCGCCGGCCGTGCCATCGAGGCCACCACCACCGTGGTGGCGGGGCCGCACCGACCTCGCGCTGCGAGATCGACGGGTGCCTGGTGCGCAACGCCATCGCCAGCCCGCTGCTCGTCGAGGACCGCGTGGTCGGCGCCCTGGTGGCGCTCTCGGACCGGTCCTCGGCCAGCCTCGCTCCGCGCGACCGAGGAGGTGGCCAGCTGGGTCTCCGGCCAGCTCGAGCTCGCCGAGCTCGACGACTCGCGGCACCGGCTGGTGCGCGCCGAGGTGCGCGCGCTGCGGGCGCAGATCAGCCCGCACTTCATCTACAACTCCCTCGGCGCGATCGCGTCGTTCGTGCGCACCGACCCCGACCGGGCCCGCGACCTGCTGCTCGAGTTCGCCGACTTCACCCGCTACTCCTTCCGCCAGCACGGCGAGTTCACCACCCTGGCCGAGGAGCTGCGGTCGATCGAGCGCTACCTGCTGCTCGAGCAGGCCCGGTTCGGCGACCGGCTCCAGGTCACGCTGCAGGTGGCCCCGGAGGTGCTGCGGCGTGAGCGTCCCGTTCCTGTGCCTGCAGCCCCTGGTCGAGAACGCCGTCCGGCACGGGCTGGAGGCCAACGCGGACGGCGGCAGATCTCCATCGAGGCCCGCGACATCGACCGCGAGTGCATGATCGCGATCGAGGACGACGGCGCCGGGCAGGACCCCGAGCGCATCCGGCAGGTCGCTCGCCGGCGAGGCCGGGGACGACTCGGTGGGACTCGCCAACGTGGACGAGCGGCTGCGCGCACGACGTTCGGCGACGAATACGGTCTGGTCGTGGAGACCGCACCCGGCGCCGGCACGAGGGTGGTCGTCCGCGTCCCGAAGTTCGCCCCCGGTGTCGGCCCATGAGCACGCCGGCCCCGGGCCTGCGCGTCCTCGTCATCGACGACGAGCGGCCCGCTCTCGACGAGCTCACCTTCCTGCTCGAGCACGACGAGCGGGTCGGCGAGGTGCACGCGACGGACTCCCCGACCGACGCGCTGCGGCTCCTGCAGGACCTGCGAGGTCGACGCGGTCTTCCTCGACATCCAGATGCCCGGACTCACCGGGATCGAGCTGGCCCAGGTGCTCTCCCGCTTCCGGACACCGCCGGCGGTGGTGTTCGTGACCGCCCACGACCAGCACGCCGTGGACGCCTTCGAGCTCAACGCCGTCGACTACGTGCTCAAGCCGGTGCGCGACGAGCGGCTCGCCGAGGCCGTACGCCGCGTGCTCGGGCCGCGACCCGCACCGGAGAACCCGCGAGGAGCAGGTCCCCGTCGAGCGCGGCGGGGTCACCCGTTTCGTGCCCGTCTCGCAGATCCGCTACGTCGAGGCGGAGGGCGACTACGCCCGGCTGCACACCGCGGACGAGCAGCCACCTCGTCCGGGTGCCGCTGACCCAGCTCGAGCAGGACTGGGCCGACGCCGGCTTCGTGCGCATCCACCGCTCGATCCTGATCGCGACCGCCTTCGTCGACGAGGTCCGCGTCGACGGCGGCCGGTGCACGGTCGTGATCGGCGCGCACGGAGCTGCAGGTGAGCCGGCGGCACACCCGCGAGCTGCGCGACCTGCTCGTGCGCAACGCCCGCCCCGGGTCCGAGCCGCCAGGCCGTCCCTGGAGAGCCCGTGAACCCGCCCGAGCGGGTGCGCGTCACCAGCCCGTGGACCGAGCGGCCGCGGCTGCCGACCCGGCGGACGGCCACCTCGGAGATCGACGCCCAGAGCGAGGTCGGCGAGATCTACCTCCGCACCCTGCTGCGTGCCCAGCTGCGGCTGGCGCCTGAGCATCCTCGTCGCGCTCGGGCCTGACCATCGGCGTCGCTGCCGCTGCTGTTCTGGCTTGCTCCCGGGACTGACCTCGACGTACGTCCTCGGGATGCCGGTCAGCTGGGTGCTGCTCGGCGTTCGGCTGCTACCCCGTGCTCGTCCTGCTCGGCCTGGCGCTACGTCCGTCGGGCCGAGCGCAACGAGCGCGCCTTCGCCCGGGTCGTGGAGCGGTCGTGACCCCGTCGACCGACGTGGCGTTCGGCATCGTCGCGGTGCTCGCGGTCACCGTCGCCACGCTGGCGATCGGCACCTGGGGCCTGCGGTTCAGCCGCACCACGTCGGACTTCTTCGTCGCCTCCCGGTCCGTGCGCCCCGGGCTGAACGCCTCCGCGATCAGCGGCGAGTACCTCTCCGCCGCGTCCTTCCTCGGCATCGCCGGGCTGGTGCTCAGCTTCGGCGCCGAGATGCTCTGGTACCCCATCGGCTGGACCGCCGGCTACCTCGTGCTGCTGGTCCTCGTCGCGGCGCCCGCTGCGCCGGTCGGGCGCCTACACGCTGCCCGACTTCGCCGAGGCCCGGCTCGACTCGCGGGCCGTGCGCACGCTCGCCTCGGTGATGGTCGTGGCCATCGGCTGGCTCTACGTGATGCCGCAGCTCGAGGGCGCCGGGGTGGCGCTGCGCACCGCGACCGGTCTGCCCGCGTGGGCCGGTGGTCTCGTGGTCGCTGTCGTCGTGCTGCTCAACGTGCTGTCCGGCGGGATGCGCTCGATCACCTTCGTGCAGGCCTTCCAGTACTGGCTCAAGCTCACCGCGCTGCTCGTCCCGCTCGTGTTCCTGGTCATCGTGTGGCTCGGCGACGGCGGCCAGTCGCCGGCCGACCCGTCGCTCGTGGTCGACGGCGAAGTCCGGTACGGCGTGGGCCAACCCGGTCGCCTTCGCCGGCGGCCACCCGCTCTACTCCACCTACTCGCTCATGGTCGCGACCTTCCTCGGCACCATGGGCCTGCCCCACGTGGTGGTGCGCTTCTACACCAACCCCGACGGCCGGGCCGCACGGCAGACGACGGTCGCGGTGCTCGCGCTGCTCGGCCTCTTCTACGTGCTGCCGCCGGTGTACGCCGCCCTCGGCCGGCTCTACGCACCCGACCTCGTCGGCAGTGGTCGCGCCGACAGCGTGGTGCTCGAGCTGCCGTCGCGGATGATCGGCGGGCTCGGCGGCGACCTGCTCACCTCGCTGCTGACGGCCGGTGCGTTCGCCGCTTTCCTGGCCACGTCGTCCGGGCTGACCATCGCGGTCGCGGGCGTGATCACCCAGGACGTGATGAGCAAGCGGCTCGAGGGGGTCACCGCCTTCCGGGTCTCGGCCGTCGTCGCGGTCGTCGTACCGTTCCTGCTCGCGCTGCTCACCCGCGACGTCGCCGTCGCCACGCGTCGTCGGCCTGGCGTTCGCGATGGCCGCAGCGACCTTCTGCCCCCTGCTGGTGCTGGGCATCTGGTGGCGCGGCCTGACCGACGTCGGCGCGATCGCCGGGCTGCTCGTCGGCGGCATGCTCACCGGCGGCGCCGTGCTGGACAACCTGCTCACCCACCGCACCGGCGGCTGGTTCGCCGTCCTGGTCGCCCAGCCGGCCGCGTGGGCGGTGCCGCTCGCCTTCGCGACGATGGTGGTCGTCTCGCGGCTGACGCGGCACCGCCTGCCCGCCCACACGGCGCGGTTCATGGTCCGCCTGCACACCCCGGAGACGGTGCAGCTCGACCGCGGCTGAGCGGGCGCGGCCCGACCGCTCGTCGCCTGCGTTCGACCGCTGGCCGATTGCCCGGCTCCGCCCGCCGAGCAACCCCGCGAGCACGGTGGCCCAGAGCCTGTGGACGCTGCGACGGTGACGGGCATCACAGCCTCTCTCGAGAAGGGCGCCTGCCATGGCCGACCCCACGCCCGAAACCCTGGATCCGCACAACCACGCGTCCCGGCACGACCCGGTCTACGACCGGCTGCACGAGACGGCCGACTTCGCCGAGCTCCGCCGCCGCTACCGCGGCTTCGTCTTCCCGGCGACCGTGGCCTTCCTGTCCTGGTACCTGCTCTACGTCGTGATGTCGAACTGGGCGCACGACTTCATGAGCCACCAGCTCTGGGGCAACATCAACGTCGCCCTGGTCTTCGGGCTGCTCCAGTTCGCTGACGACGTTCCTGCTCGCCTGGCATCTACAGCCGCTACTCGACCGCCAAGCTCGACCCGCTGGCGCGCCAGCTCGACGAGAGCTACATGACCGACCGACGCGGAGGTGAGCACGCATGAACGCGGACATCATCGTGATGGCCAGCACCGGCCACCAGGCACTGACCACCACCCTGTTCCTCGGCGTCGTGGCGATCACCATCGGCATCACCTTCTGGGCCAGCCGGCAGACCTCCGGCGCCGCCGACTACTACGCCGGCGGCCGCGGCTTCTCCGGCCTCCAGAACGGGCTCGCCATCGGCGGCGACTACATGTCCGCGGCGTCGTTCCTCGGCATCTCCGGCGCGATCGCGCTGTGCGGGCTACGACGGCTTCCTCTACTCGATCGGCTTCCTCGTCGCCTGGCTGGTCGCGCTGCTGCTGGTCGCCGAGATGCTGCGCAACTCCGGCCGCTACACGATGGCCGACCAGCTCGCCTACCGGATGACGCCAGCGCCCGGTCCGGCACGGCGGCCGCCACGTCGACCGTCGTCGTCTCGATCTTCTACCTGCTCGCCCAGATGGTCGGCGCCGGCGCGCTCGTGGCCCTGCTGCTCGGCGTCGACAGCGACAGTTCGCGAAGAACATCACCATCTTCGCCGTCGGCGCTGCTGATGGTCTTCTACGTCACCGTCGGCGGCATGAAGGGCACCACCTGGGTGCAGATCGTCAAGGCCGTCCTGCTGATGGCCGGCTCGGCGCTGATCGTCGTCCTGGTGCTGGCGAAGTTCGACTTCAACCTCTCCGACCTGCTCGGCACCGCCGCGTCCAACAGCGGCAAGGGCCAGGCGTTCCTCGAGCCCGGGCTGAAGTACGGCGTCAGCGACGACCAGCAAGATCGACTTCCTCAGCCTCGGCATCGCCCTGGTGCTCGGCACGGCCGGGTCTGCCGCACATCCTGATCCGCTTCTACACCGTGCCGACGTCGCGCGACGCCCGGAAGTCGGTGCTCTGGGCGATCGGGCTGATCGGCGCCTTCTACCTGTTCACGCTGGTGCTCGGCTTCGGTGCCGCGGCGCTGCTGAACAAGGGCGACTACGAGCCGAGGTCGTCGCCTCGGGCGGCAACCTGGCCTCGCCACTGCTGGCCGAGACGGTCGGCGGCGGAGACGGCTCGACCGGAGGCGCCATCCTGCTGGCGGTGATCGCCGCGGTCGCCTTCGCGACGATCCTCGCGGTGGTCGCCGGACTGACCCTGACCTCGTCAGCGTCAGCGTCGCGCACGACCTCTACAACAGCGTGTGCGAAGCGGGCGAGGCCACCGAGGAGCAGGAGATGCAGGGTCGCGCGGTATCGCCGCGCGGCGTCATCGGCCTGGTCGCGATCCTGCTCGCCATCCCGGCGCAGAAGCTCAACGTCGCCTTCCTGGTGGCGCTCGCCTTCGCGGTCGCGGCGTCGGCCAACCTGCCGGCGATCCTCTACAACATGTTCTGGAAGCGGTTCAACACCCGCGGCGCGCGTGTGGAGCATCTACGGCGGCCTGATCTCCTCGGTCGGCCTGGTGATCTTCTCGCCCGATCGTGTCCGGCAAGGGCCTCGACCCGGCCACCGGCAAGAACCTGTCGCTGCTGCCGACCAGCATCGACATCTCGTGGTTCCCGCTGGAGAACCCGGGCATCGTCTCGATCCCGCTCGGCTTCCTGCTCGGCTAGCTCGGCTCGGTCACCTCCAAGGAGCCGGACGCCGTGGAGCGCTACACCGAGCTCGAGGTCCGCGCCCTCACCGGCGCCGGGTCCGAGAAGGCGGTCGAGCACTGATCCCGCGCGCCCAGCACGGCCTACCCGTTCGCCCCCGCCGAAGCGAACAGTCCGGACGACCCTCTCGGCGGGTCGTCCGGATGGCTTTCGGACGGTAGTTTCGAGAACACTGACGCAATGACGAGGAGCGATTGATGAGCGACGAGTCCAACGAGACCCTGGCCAACCTGTCCAACGAGGAGCGCCGGTTCGAGCCGCCCGAGGAGCTCGCCGAGGACGCCAACCTCACCGAGGACGCGTACGACCGAGGCCGAGAAGGACCGGCTCGCGTTCTGGGCCGAGCAGGCCGAGCGCCTCGACTGGGACACGAAGTGGGACCAGGTCCTCGACTGGGACGACCCGCCCTTCGCGAAGTGGTTCGTCGGCGGCAAGCTCAACGCGGCGTACAACTGCGTCGACCGGCACGTCGAGGCCGGCCACGGCGACAAGGTCGCGTTCCACTGGGTCGGCGAGCCCGAGGACGACACCCGCGACCTCACCTACGCCGAGCTCAAGGACGAGGTCTGCAAGGCCGCCAACGCGCTGATCGAGCTCGGCGTGCGAGACCGGCGACCGGGTCGCGATCTACATGCCGATGATCCCCGAGACCGTGGTCGCGATGCTGGCCTGCGCGCGGATCGGCGCCCCGCACACCGTCGTCTTCGGCGGCTTCTCCTCCGACGCGCTCGCCAACCGGCTCGCCGACTGCGACGCGAAGGTGGTCATCACCTCCGACGGCGGCTACCGGCGCGGCGCGCCCTCGGCGCTGAAGCCGGCCGTCGACGAGGCCGTCGAGAAGGCTGCGGAGAACGACCACGAGGTCCGCAAGGTGCTCGTCGTACGGCGTACCGGGCAGGACGTGGAGTGGAACGACGACCGCGACGTGTGGTGGCACGACGTCGTCGACGCCGCCTCGTCCGAGCACGAGCTGCGAGTTCTTCGACTCCGAGCACCCGCTCTACGTCATGTACACCTCCGGCACGACCGGCAAGCCGAAGGGCATCCTGCACACGACCGGCGGCTACCTGGTCGGCTGCGTCCTACACCCACTGGGCGGTCTTCGACCTCAAGCCCGAGACCGACGTCTACTGGTGCACCGCCGACGTCGGCTGGGTCACCGGCCACTCCTACATCGTCTACGGCCCGCTCGCCAACGGCGCCACCTAGGTGATGTACGAAGGCACCCCGGACACCCCGGACAAGGGCCGCTGGTGGCAGATCTTCGAGAAGTACGGCGTCACGATCTTCTACACGGCGCCGACCGCGATCCGCACGTTCATGAAGTGGGGCGACGAGATCCCCGAGAAGTACGACCTGTCCAAGCTGCGGCTGCTCGGGTCGGTCGGTGAGCCGATCAACCCCGAGGCCTACGTCTGGTACCGCGAGACCATCGGCGCCGGCAAGACGCCCGTCGTCGACACCTGGTGGCAGACCGAGACCGGCTCGATCATGATCAGCCCGCTGCCCGGCGTGACGCAAGTCCAAGCCCGGCTCGGCGATGAAGTCGATCCCCGGCATCGTCGCCGACGTGGTCACCGAGGAGGGCGAGTCGGTCCCCAACGGGTCCGGCGGCTTCCTCGTGGTCAACGAGCCGTGGCCCTCGATGCTGCGCACCCTGTGGGGCGACGACGAGCGCTTCAAGGACACCTACTGGTCGCGCTTCGAGAAGCAGGGCTACTACTTCGCCGGCGACGGCGCCAAGAAGGACGACGACGGCGACCTCTGGCTGCTCGGCCGCGTCGACGACGTGATGAACGTCTCCGGCCACCGGCTCTCCACCACCGAGATCGAGTCGGCGCTGGTCTCGCACCCCAAGGTCGCCGAGGCCGCCGTGGTCGGCGCCGAGGACGAGACCACCGGCCAGGCCGTCTGTGCGTTCGTGATCCTCAAGGAGTCGGCGCTCGAGGACGGCGAGGAGGCTCCCGACTCACTGATCCAGGAGCTGCGCAGCCACGTGCAGAAGGAGATCGGCGCGATCGCCAAGCCCCGTCAGATCATGGTCGTCCCCGAGCTCCCGAAGACCCGCTCCGGCAAGATCATGCGCCGCCTGCTCAAGGACGTCGCCGAGAACCGCGAGGTCGGCGACGTCACCACCCTCGCCGACTCCACCGTGATGGACCTGATCGGCAAGGGGATGAAGGACAGCAAGAGCGACGACTGACGACTGGCTCGCCGGCTGCCGGTTTCCCAGGTTAAGAACCCGAACTGCCTCTTCACCCAGGTTGCTCCCTGGGTGAAGAGGCAGATTCCGTTCTTAACCTGGGAAACCGGTCGAGGATCAGGCTGCGCGGACCAGCTCGGCGCTGACCAGGTCGGCCATCAGGTCGGTGAGGGCCTGGCGTACGCCGGGGTCGGCGATCGCGCCGTCGACGACGGTGTCGTGGACCGAGGCGACGCCGATGCTCTGCTCGAGCGGCTGGGCGCCGGCGACGCGCAGGATCTTCAGCGCGTCCTCGCGAGCCCACTGGGCGCCGCGCGGGGAGGGGCTGACCGAGACGACGGCGACCGGCTTGCCGTCGAGCGCCGAGGCGCCGCGGGGGCGTGACGCCCAGTCGATCGCGTTCTTGAGGACACCGGGGACCGAGCCGTTGTACTCCGGCGTCGCGACGACGAGCGCGTCCGCCTCGGCGAGAGCCGCCCGGAAGGCCACGACCGCGGCCGGCGCCTCGTCGGTGTCGAGGTCCTGGTCGTAGTGCGGCAGGTCGCCCAGGCCGTGACCCAGGCCGTCGTACACCTCGGACCCGACGCCCTCGGGCAGCAGCCCGGAGACCGCGCCGGCCAGGTGTGCGGTCCAGGAGTCAGCGCGCAGGCTGCCCACGAGCATCAGGATGTTCATCCGGTTCCTCACTTGTCGATCGTCGTAGTACTTCAACGTTCAACAACACACGAGGTCACGCGCGGATTCCGTAGAGCGGGGTGGGACTGCTCACAACCAAGGCGCTGTAGGGGCCGGGTAGTCCAGATCATTTCGCCGCTCGGAGGACGACGAGGACCGGCCGTTTGATCTGGACTACCCGCAATTCCGACCGACCGCTTCGTCAGTCGTTCTCCCAGTCGCGGCGGGGGCCGGTGGCGGCGTCGTTCTCCTCGGGGGTGGAGAGGCCGGACTTCATCAGGCTGAGCACCGTGGTGACGACCAGGGTGCCGACGATGACCACCAGGGAGAGCCAGATCGGGATGTCCGGGGCCCACGGGATCGGCTCGCCGCCGTTGATGAAGGGCAGCTCGTTCTCGTGCATGGCGTGCAGGATCAACTTGACCCCGATGAAGCCGAGCAGGAACGCGAGGCCGTAGGAGAGGTAGACGAGGCGCTCGAGCAGGCCGCCGATCAGGAAGTAGAGCTGGCGCAGGCCCATCAGGGCGAAGATGTTGGCCGTCAGCACCAGGAACGGCTCCTGGGTCAGGCCGTAGATGGCCGGGATCGAGTCGAGGGCGAAGAGCAGGTCGGTGGTGCCCAGCGCCACGATCACGATGAACATCGGCGTGATCATCCGGCTGCCGTTCTCCTTGACGAACAAGGCGGTGCCGTGCCACTCCGAGGTCGCGGGGAAGCGCTTCTCCACCCACTTGATCAGGCGGCTCTCCTCGAACTCGTCCTCGTTCTCCGCGCCCTCCTTGGCGAGCTTGACCGCGGTGTAGATCAGGAAGAAGCCGAAGATGTAGAAGACCCAGCTGAAGTTGTTGATCGCCGCGGCGCCGACCGCGATGAAGATGCCGCGCATGATCAGCGCCAGCACGATGCCGACGAGGAGCGCACTCTGCTGGAGCTTCTTCGGTACGGCGAACTTGTTCATGATGATCAGGAAGATGAACAGGTTGTCGACCGAGAGCGAGTACTCGGTCAGCCAGCCTGCGAAGAACTCCGTGCCGTACTGGTGGCCGTAGAAGACCCAGATCGCGATGCCGAACACCACGGCCAGCCCGATGTAGAAGCCCAGCGCGATGCTGACTTCCTTGCGTGAGGGCTCGTGCGGCCTCCGTGCGATGACGAAGATGTCGAACAGGAGCACGGCAGTGGTGATGCCGATCGTGCTCCACCACACCAGGGGGGAAACGTCCATGCTTGGCCTCCGGACTGAGACGTCCGCGCGCAGGCGGAGACGTCATGCGATTAGTGCATGTCCGGAGGTCTCTTCCGCCACCCGTGGGTGACCGACGGTCCCGGGCCGGGACCGGTAGGTGCACCGAGCCAGACCGTGATGACGAGACTGCCGCGAAGGAATACTCCCCTCCAACTCGTGCGATCCTCCCAGACACAGCCGCGACTCGCCAAACCAGTAGGCTGACGGCGGTGAGCCGGGAAGTCTGGTCGGCACCCGATCAGCGACCTCGATCGGGACCCGCCCCGCCGCCCATGACGCACCGGAGTCGCTCGTGATCGTCGCCCGCCGCCCCCGCTTCCTGCCAGACCCCGAAGCCGGTGAGAGCACCTTCGTCGGTCGGCTCCTGCGCTCGGAGACCGTGGGCGGGTCGATCGCCCTCGTGGCCGCCCTGGTCGCCCTCGTGTGGGCGAACCTCGACTACCCCGCCTACGAGGCCTTCCAGGCCATGGACGTCGGTCCGCTCGACCTGGAGACCTGGGCCTCCGACGGCGCGCTGGCGATCTTCTTCTTCCTTGCCGGCCTCGAGCTCAAGCGCGAGCTGCTCGTCGGCTCGCTTCGACGACCGGCCGACGCGGCGGTGCCGGTGTTTGCCGCCTGCTGCGGCGTGGCCGTCCCTGCACTGATCTTCGTGTTGATCAACCTTGGCACCGACAACCTCCAGGGATGGGCGGTCCCGGCGGCCACCGACATCGCCTTCGCACTCGCGATCTTGTCCGTCGTCGGCTCCGCCTTGCCCTCCCAGCTGCGCGCCTTCCTCCTGACGCTCGCGGTCGTCGACGACCTCATCGTGATCGTGGTGATCGCGGTCTTCTACTCCGAGGCGATCCACCTGGTGCCGCTGGTGGTCTTCGCGTTCGCCTGCGCGGCGTACGGCGTCCTCCAGCGGCTTCGCGTCCGCAGTGCCCTTGTCTACCTGCCGCTGGCGGCCCTCGCCTGGGGGGCACTGCACGAGAGTGGTGTGCACGCGACGATCTCCGGAGTCGTTCTGGGGCTGCTGACGCGGGTGATCCCCGACGCGGAGGAGAAGCGCTCCCCGGCAGAGCGACTCGAGCACCGGATCTCGCCGCTCAGCGCCGGGGTGGCCGTCCCCCTCTTTGCGCTCCTCAGCGCAGGGGTGCCGCTCTCGGGCGGAGCCCAGCTCCTCAGCGACCCCCTCGTCATCGGCGTCCTCCTGGGCCTGGTGCTCGGCAAGCCGATCGGGGTGCTCGGCGGGGCGTGGCTGATCACCCGCTTCACCCGAGCCGAGCTCCACGAGGAGTTCGGCTGGCGCGACCTCCTGGGGGTGGCAGTGGTCGCCGGCGTCGGCTTCACGGTCTCGCTCCTGGTCAGCGACCTCGCGTTCACCGGAAGCAAGGCCGACGAGTCGAAGGCCGCCGTGCTGCTGGCCTCGCTGATCGCCGGGGCGGGCGCCGCGCTGATACTCGGGCGCCGCAACCGCCACCACCAGGACACGTGAGGATAAGGTTCGACGCGGACGTCAGAACCGAAGGGAAACCATCAGACATGGCACACCGCGAGCTGCCCGCGACCGAGGAACCCACGATCGGCAAGCTGGTCGTCGACGCCAGTCGCGACGTCTCCAGCCTGATCCAGAGCGAGATCGCGCTGGCCAAGTCCGAGCTCAAGGTGTCGGTCAAGGCGGGTGGCATCAGCATCGGCCTGTTCGCCGGGGCGGCTTTCCTCGGCCTGCTCGCGATCATCATGCTGTCGGTCGCGTTCGCCTACTTCATCGCGTTCACCGGGCTCGACCTCGCCTGGTGCTTCCTGATCGTCTTCCTCGTCTACGTGCTGATCGCGGCGCTCCTCGGGTTCATCGGCTACAAGAAGATCCAGCAGGTCAAGGCGCCCGAGCGCGCCATCGCGCAGGGCAAGCAGATCCCCGCGGCGTTCAAGCCCGGCAGCAGCAGCTAGGCCCTTCCGGGCTCAGGCGCAGTTGCCGCTGGACACCTTGTCGCCGGACTGCAGGCCGACGGCCGCGGCGCGGCGTACCTGCTCGGCGGTCAGCGCGTAGCCGGTCTGCCGGTCGCTCACCGAGGCAGCGAAGACCACGCCGAGCACCCGTCCCTGCGTGGAGACGAGTGGGCCACCGGAGTTGCCCGGACGGATCAGCCCACGCAGCGAGAACACTCGCCGGGTGACCGTGCCGTCGCCGTAGATGTCGGGTGAACGCAGTCGCTGGTTGCTGCGGATGCGCACCTGCTGGGCGTCGAACGGACCGTCCTGGGGATAGCCGAGCACGGCGCCCTGCTGGCGTTCCTGGCCCTTGAGGTCGAAGCGGACGGTCGGGCCGTCCAGGCCGGGTACGTCGATCACCGCCACGTCGACGTCCGGGTTGTAGTGCACGACCGTGCCCTTCAGGGTCCGGTTGCCGACCTGCACCATCGGGTCGGTGACCCCCGCGACGACGTGGGCGTTGGTCATCAGCTTGTGCGGGGCGTAGAGGAAACCGGTGCCCTCGACCCCGTTGCCGCAGCGGTTGTTGCTCCGGATCTTGAAGACCGACCTGGCGGCCTGCCGGATGTCGGGGTCGCGCAGCACCCGCCTGTTGGCCGGCGCGACCTCGACGATGCGCTCCGGCGCGAACGGCTCGAGGTAGCGCGGGAAGAAGCCCGACCCGACCACGTTGTCGAAGGAGCGCAGCGCCTGCTGGGCCTGGACGGGCATCACGTTGTTGACGGCCACGAGCACGCGCGAGTCGCGCACCTGCGGACTGATCCCCGGGATCCGGGAGCCGCTGATCGCCACGCCCAGCATCCAGGCGACGAGCAGCACGGCCACGACCGAGAGGGCGGCCCCGCCGATGGCGTCGAGGGCACGGATCGGCTGCCAGGTGATCCGGGCGCGGATCCGGGTGCCGACGTACTGGAACATCGCCTGGCCCAGCGACGCCATCACCAGCACCACGAACAGGGCGCCGAGCGAGACCCACAGCGAGGGTGCCGCGTCGCCCAGGAGGATCGGCGCGAGCCAGATCCCGGCCAGGCCACCGAGCAGCAGCCCGGCGGTCGCGAAGGACCCCGCGATGAAGCCCTGCCAGTACCCGGAGACCGCGTAGACCACGGTCAGCAGGATCAGGCACCAGTCGAGGAAGTTCATGCGGGTCCTTGGGGAATGTGGACCCCGAGGTCGGGGAACGGGCTCAATCTTCGCTCAGACCGAGCATGTAGTCCGGTAATGGCTGCGTGACGGACGCGTCCCACGGGCGGGTCAGCCCGACGTGGTCGAAGAGTCGGTTGATCAGCCCGGCCGTGAACCCCCAGAGGATGAGGTCCTTGTCCTCGCCGATCAGCCAGCCGGGGCTCGAGTAACCGAGCGGGTGCGTGACCGTGACCCGGTGCGTCGGGTCGAGCAGCTCCTCCAGCGGCACGCGGACGACGGCGTTCACCTCGGCAGGATCGACGACGGAGACCGGCGACTCCTCGCGCCACCAGCCCAGCACGGCGGTGA
Organism: uncultured Actinomycetota bacterium; assembly: GCA_963797525.1. Classification (GTDB taxonomy): domain Bacteria; phylum Actinomycetota; class Actinomycetes; order Propionibacteriales; family Nocardioidaceae; genus Marmoricola. The sequence goes on along the minus strand of CAWCPT010000003.1, from coordinate 163,978 downwards.
CGGCGAAGTTGCTCGGCGGCAGCCAGAGCTCGGGCAGCGTCGGCGAAGACCTCCACCCCGCCCGGGTCCAGCCCGGTCTCCTCCTCCGCCTCACGCAGGGCCGCCGCGGTGGCCGAGGCGTCGGTGTCGTCGATCGAGCCGCCCGGGAAGGAGACCTGTCCCGGGTGCGAACGCATGTCGTGGGCCCGCTCGGTGAGCAGCAGGTCGGGTCCCATCGGACCCTCGCCGAACAGCATCAGGACCGCACCCTTGCGGGCGTCGGACCCCTCGGGCGGGACGAACCTGCTGATGTCCTCGGCGCTGATCGTGCTCGCGCCCTCGCGGATCGGCTCCAGCCAGTCGGGAAAGCTCATGCCGCGGTCCCCGCGGGGGTGTGGGCGCAGCGAGCAGCCTCGTGGGGTGTCAGTCTCACGGGGTCACCCCGAGGTGCTTCTGGACCAGCTTCTCGAGCTGGGCGAGGCTCGTGATCTCGACGTACTCCTGGTAGGTGACCTTGTGGTTCTTGTCGACCAGGATCAGCTTCGGGAGACCGACCGCGCGCAGCTTGCCGTCCGGGTCCTTGAACAGCGGGTACGCCACGCCGCTCTTCCGGGCCAGGTCCCGAGCGGCGGAGGGGCGGGTCTCCTGGAAGTCGATGCCGAGCACGTCCACCTTCCCGGCGTACTTCCTGGCGAACGCGGCGTACTGCGGGAGCTCGCGCTTGCAGGGTCCGCACCAGCTCGCCCACAGGTTGACCACGGCCGGGCCCCTGAGGGCGCCGAGGTCGAGCGGCTTGCCGCCGTCGAGCGCGGCCAGGGTGACGTCGGGAAGCTCGTCGGACGCGGGCTTCTCGACGCTCGTCGACGACGACGCGCAGCCGGAGAGCAGGAGCAGCGCCGTCACGAGGACGACGAGCACCCTCACGCGGGGCCCTGGGTCTTGACGAGCAGGGCGGCGATCTCGGGATCGGTCGGCCCCTCGCCGTACGACGGGCACCAGTGCGCGATCGTGCAGGCACCGCAGGCCGGCTTCTTGGAGTGGCAGACCCGTCGTCCGTGCCAGATCAGGTGATGGCTCAGCATCGTCCAGTCGCGCTTGGGGAACAGCGCCCCGATCGCGTGCTCGGCCTTGACCGGGTCCGTCTCCTCGGTCCAGCCCAGCCGCCGGATCAGCCGACCGAAGTGGGTGTCGACGGTGATGCCCGGGATGTCGAAGGCGTTGCCGAGCACGACGTTGGCGGTCTTGCGCCCCACGCCCGGCAGCTTGACCAGGTCGTCCAGCCGGGGCGGCACCTCGCCGCCGTGGTCGGAGACGAGCGCTGCGGAGAGCTTCAGCAGGGACTCGGTCTTGGCGCGGAAGAAGCCCAGCGGCCCGATGATCCGCTCGAGGTCGTCGCGTGGGGCGGCGGCCATCGCCCGGGCGTCCGGGTAGGCGGCGAACAGGGTCGGCCGCACGGCGTTGACCCGGCGATCGGTCGTCTGCGCGCTGAGCACGGTGACGACCAGGAGCTCGAAAGGGTTGTCGAAGTCGAGCTCGCACCCCGCGTCGGGATAGGTGTCAGCCAGCACGCGGTTGACCTTGCGTGCGCGTCTGACGAGGGAGGTGTCCGGCACGCCGAACAGGGTACGGCGCGGGTGGAAAGGCCCGCGCCGTGGGACACGGCCGGTCCGCGTGGCGAACGAGGGGCCGATGGGACAGACTGTGACCTGCAGCACGCGCGACCACCGGCGCGAGGCCTAGGAAGGGACACTCACGTGAACAACGACGTACTCCGGCAGGCTCCGCTGTTCAGCGCGCTGGACGACGAGGCTGCGGGCGCGCTGCGCTCCTCGATGGGCGAGAACCGGCTGCGCCGCGGAGAGGTGCTGTTCCACGAGGGCGACCCGGGCGACAAGCTCTACATCGTCACCGACGGCAAGGTGAAGCTCGGCCGCACCTCCTCCGACGGCCGCGAGAACCTGCTCGCGATCCTCGGCCCCGGCCAGATGTTCGGCGAGCTCTCGCTCTTCGACCCCGGCCCGCGCTCGGCCACGGTCACCGCCGTCACCGAGACCACGTTCCTCTCGCTCTCCCACGACGACCTGCTCCGCTGGCTCGAGGGCCGACCCGGGGTCGCGCTCGGCCTGCTCGCCCAGCTCGCCGGACGGCTGCGCAAGACCAACGAGGTCGTCGCCGACCTGGTCTTCTCCGACGTCCCCGGTCGCGTCGCCAAGGCGCTGCTCGACCTCGCCGACCGCTTCGGGCGCACGGCCGACGACGGGGTGCACGTGCACCACGACCTCACCCAGGAGGAGCTGGCCCAGCTGGTCGGCGCCTCCCGCGAGACCGTCAACAAGGCGCTGGCCGACTTCGCCTCGCGCGGCTGGCTGCGGCTCGAGCCCCGGTCCGTCGTGATCCACGACGTCGAGCGGATGCGCCGCCGCGCTCGCTGATCCGCCTCAGGGCGTGGCCGGCACGTAGCTCGGGTCGTAGGAGTTCTTGAACTTCAGCGCGTCCACCGTCACCTGGGTGGTCACGATCGGGTGGTCCGTCGTACGCCGCACCAGGGCGCTGCGGTCGATCACGTAGTTGCTGAACACCACGCCCGGGCTGCCGAAGATCCAGTCGATCTGGGTCGGTCGCGGCACCAGGCAGGAGCCGTTCTTGTTGCTTCCCCCGGCGGCCGCAACCAGCCCGGTCGCGCCCGTGACGCGGCAGAAGTACTCGTCGCGCATGTTCATGTCGCCGGTCACGAACTGCGGCACACCGGTCTTCGCAAGCGCCTGGAAGAGCTCGATCTCCCGGGCGGTCGCGGCCTCGCGGAACCGACCCTGGTTGCGGTAGACCCGGGTGTCCGCCGGGTTGTGGAAGTTGGAGAAGTAGGCCACCAGCCCGGTCTGCTTGTTGCGGAGCAGCACCGACGGCATCTGACGGATGTTGCCGCGGAAGTACGGGATCGAGACCGTGGACGGCTTGACCAGCTCCCAGACCGAGGTCCGCCAGGCGATGGAGTTCTCTCCGTCGCCGCCACGCATGGTCAGGCCCGGGTACATCTGCCAGCCCTGCGCCCGGCTCTGGAACGCCCGGCGCTGGTCGGTCTGGAACTCCTGGAGGCCGACCACCGTCACCTGGTGCTGGTCGAGGACCTGCAGGGCGCCGTTCAGGCGCTGGGGACCCGAGGCCTTCCCGGGCTCCTTGCCGCTCTGCCGGGTGTGCGAGCTGCCGAGCAGGTTGAACGTCGCCATCGTGAACTGGGCGACCGGAGGGAGCGCGATCGGTCGTGGACGGGCGGGAGCCGGGTTGATGTCGACGGGACGGAGCTCCTGGCCGGCCTTGATCGTGCCGCGCAGCGCCGTGTCCGCGTCGCTGCTCGGCGTCGTCGACGGACCGGGCGTCGCACTGGCGCTCGCACGGGGGCTGGCGCTCGCCCCCGCCTTCTGCGCGGACGCCTTGTCGGCGGAGAAGCTCAGGTCACCGCGGAACCAGAGGAAGCCGACGCCCCAGACCACGATCAGCACGACCGCGAACAACGCGTAGCCCAGCTTCTCCCGCACGACGGAACGATATCCCCGGGATGGTCGGACTGTTCACCCTATGTCCGATTCGCCCAACCGGTGGTCAGGAGCGGTCGGCGAGGTGGGCGAGCTGCGCCCGGACGGAGAGCTCCGCGGCCCCCCACAGGACGGGATCGACGTCGGCGTAGACGATCTCGACGACCCGGCGCGGGAGCTCGTCGGCGGCGATGCCCTCGGGGTGCGGCTGGTCGCGCAGCGAGGCGACGGCCGCCTCGACCTGGGCCAGCCGCTCGGCGCGGTGGGCGATGTAGAAGTCGAGGGCACCGAGGGCGTCGTCGATGACCGGGCCGTGACCGGGCCAGATCGTCCGGATCTCGCGTGCCTCGGCGAGGGCGTGCAGCCGGTCGAGGGAGTCCAGGTAGGCACCGAGCTGGCCGTCGGGATGCGCCACCACCGTGGTGCCCCGGCCCAGCACGGTGTCCCCGGTGAGCACGGCCGACTCCGCCGGCAGCACGAAGGACAACGAGTCCGCGGTGTGCCCGGGCGTCGACACGACGTGCACCTCGAGCCCGTCCACCTCGACCACGTCGCCGCCGCCCAGGCCCTCGGAGCCGAGGCGGTACTCCGGGTCCAGGGCGCGTACGCCGCAGCCCACGCGCTCCGCGAACTCCTTCGCGGCCTCGGAGTGGTCGAGGTGGTGGTGGGTCAGCAGCACGACGCCCACCTCGCCCGCCAGCTCGGCCACGGCATCGAGGTGCGACTCGTCGGGTGGACCCGGGTCGATCACCACCGAGCGTCGGGCACCCGGCTCGCGCAGCACCCAGGTGTTGGTGCCGTCGAGGGTCATCATGTTCGCGTTGGGGGCGAGCACGCACCGGGCGCGTTCACCGAAGGCGCCACCGGTCCAGCTCACGAGCGCGTCTCCAGCAGCGGCTCGAGCCGCGGTGGGACGGAGAGCATCCCGCCGTCCTCGACGGCGGGCATGAACATCTCGACGGCCCGCCCGTGGGCCTCGTCGAGGACCGCCGCCGGGTCGGCGTACTGGCCCACCTCGAGGCAGGTCAGGTAGGTCGGCGGCAGCATCACCATCTGCTCGCCCTCGACGTCGCGGACCGCCTGCATCGCCGGCAGCCACGTGACGTGGTCGGACTCCGTGGAGACGTCGCGGGTGCGTTGGCCCTCGGGCAGGTCCGCGACGAAGAACCAGGTGCGGTAGCGCCGCGGCTCGAAGACCGGGGTCAGCCAGGCCGCCCACACACCGAGGAGGTCGGTGCGCAGCACCAGGCCGCGGCGGTCGAGGAACTCGGTGAAGGCCAGCTCGCGGGCCTCGAGCGCGGCCCGGTCGGTCTCCCAGTCGTCTCCGGTGGTGTCGGCGACGACGGTCTCCGCAGACTCCCCCGCCAGCAGCACGCCGGACTCCTCGAAGGTCTCGCGCACGGCAGCACAGACCAGCGCGCGCGCCGTGGACTCGTCGGTGCCGAGCTGCGCGGCCCACTCCTGCGGGGCCGGACCCGCCCAGGCGATCGCATGGTCGAAGTCGCGCGGGTCCACGCCGCCGCCCGGGAAGACGCACATGCCGCCGGCGAACGCCATCGAGGTCTGCCTGCGCAGGAGGTAGAGCTCCGGGCCCGTCGCGTCCCGGGGCGCAGCAGCACCACGGTGGCGGCGTTGCGCGGCTCGGCAGGCTCGCGGCTGCCGTCGCTGAACGCCTTCGCGTCCTCGACCAGCTGCGGCGGGAGCTGTACGCGGATCGACACCTAGATCTCCACGACCAGCTCGACCTCGACGGGAGCATCCAGGGGCAGCACCGCGACGCCGACGGCGGAGCGCGCGTGCCGGCCGGCGTCGCCGAAGACCTCGCCGAGCAGCTCGGAGACACCGTTGGCGACCTTCGGCTGGGCGGTGAAGTCCGGCGTCGACGCCACGAAGACGACCACCTTGACGATGCGCTTGACCGCGGAGAGCTCGCCGACCTCGGCGCGCACGGCGGCGAGCGCGTTCAGCGCGCACTGGCGTGCGCACTCGACGGCCTCCTCCTCGGTGACCTCGCCGCCGACCTTGCCGGTCAGCATCAGCGAGCCGTCGCGCATCGGCAGCTGGCCCGAGGTGTAGACGTGGCTGCCGCTGCGCAGGGCCGGGATGTACGCCGCCACCGGCTTGGCCACCTCGGGGACGCTCAGCCCGAGCTCCTGCAGACGCTCCTCGGGAGTGCTCATCTGCGTCACTCCACCGGGCGCTTGAAGTAGGCGACCAGGTTCTCCGGGTTCATCCCCGGCACCATCTGGACCAGCTCCCAGCCGTCGGAGCCGAAGTTGTCGAGGATCTGCTTGGTCGAGTGCACCAGCACGGGCGCGGTCAGGTATTCCCACTTGGTCATGCTGGTCACCCTAGGCGCGTCGCTAGGGTGCGCGCATGAGCCGTCCGACCTGCCCGACGCTGTCCGTCCGGTACGCCGACCACGACGACGCCGTGATCGACCTGCACCTCCCCGACGAGGCGGCCGACCGGCTCGTCGTGCTCCTGCACGGCGGGTTCTGGAAGCCCGAGTGGGACCGGCGGCACACCCGCCCGATGGCGCGGGCGCTCGCCGACGCCGGCTGCACGGTCGCGACACCGGAGTACCGCCGGGTCGCGCGGCGGCGGCGGCTGGCCGGTCACCGGCGACGACGTGCTGGCCGCGGTCACGCCGGCTCCCGGATCTGCTCGGCTCGCTCGGGATCGCCACCGGGACGCCCGTGGTGACCGGTCACTCGGCCGGCGGCCACCTCGCGCTCTGGCTGGCCACGCACCGGCGTACCGATCGAGCGGGTCGTGGCGCTGGCGCCGGTCTGCGACCTCCGGGAGGCGCTCCGGCTCGACCTCGGCGGCGGCGCCACGCAGGCCCTGCTCGACGGAGCCGACCCGGACCCGGCTGACCCGATGGTGCTCTTCACGACCGGCCGACCGCCGAGGTGGTCATCGTCCACGACGTGCACGACGACGACGTACCGCTGTCGCTGAGCCGCGGCTTCGTCGAGCGGCACCCCTGGGTCGAGCTGCGCGAGGTGCCCGGCGACCACATGGGCCTGATCGAGCCCGGCTCGACCGCCTGGCCGGCCGTGCTCGCCGCCCTCACGCAGGGACCGAGCCCGCTGTAACGCGGTGCTCTGACGCCGACACCACCAGATGCACAGGGCTTGTTCAAGCTGCGTCGACAACCCCGCGTTACAGTGGACTTAGTCAGGAGGCCTCGAGCGTCGGGTAGTCGGTGTAGCCCTCGGCGCCGCCGCCGTAGAAGGTGTCGGCGTCGGGCTCGTTGAGCTCGGCGCCCTGCTCCCAGCGGGTCGCGCAGGTCGGGGTTGGCCAGGAACGGCCGGCCGACGACGATGGCGTCGCCGAGTCCCTGCTCGAGGAGGTCCTCGACCGACGCGCGGCTGGTGACGTCGCCGAAGCCGGTGTTGAACAGGATGGAGCCGCCGAAGCGGGTCCGGAGGTCGGCGATCAGCGCGGCCAGCTCCGGGTCGTCGGAGAAGGAGAGCAGGCTCAGGTACGCGAGGCCGAGCGGGGCGACGCCGTCCACGAGGGCGGTGTACGTCGCGGTCAGGTCGTCACCGAGCCTCCTCGGCGACACCGTTGAACTGGTGTCCGGGAGAGATCCGCAGACCCGACCTTCTCCGCACCGATCGCCTCGGCGACGGCCGTGACGACCTCGATCACGAAGCGGGCGCGGTTGGCGGGCGAGCCGCCGTGGTCGTCCTCGCGCAGGTTGATCGTCGGGTCGAGGAACTGGTGCAGCAGGTAGCCGTTGGCGGCGTGGATCTCGACGCCGTCCAGTCCGGCCTCGACGGCGTTCCGGGCGGCGGTGACGTAGTCGGCCACGACCCCGGGGAGCTCCTCGGTCTCGAGCGCGCGCGGCTCGTCGTGCGCCTGGGCCGCCGGCGGTGACCATCTCGCCGGGAGCGGCACGGCGCTGGCGGAGATCGTCTCGACGCCGTCCTTGTTGTCGCTGTGCGCGATCCGGCCCGCGTGCATCAGCTGGGCCACGATCGTGCCGCCAGCGGCGTGGACCTCGTCGGCGACCAGTCGCCAGCCCTCGACCTGCTCGGCCGTGTAGAGACCCGGCACGTTGAGGTAGCCCTGGCCGACGGCGCTGGGCGCCGTGCCCTCGGTGACGATCAGGCCGGCACCGGCCCGCTGGCCGTAGTAGGTGGCGTTGAGCTGAGTCGGGGCATTGCCTGCACCTGCCCGGTTGCGCGTCAGCGGGGCCATCACGAAGGCCTGGGGAAGCTCCCAGGGGCCGATCCGGACGGGGGTGAATGCGCGTGACATCAGGTGAGAACCTCACAGGTCGTAGAAGTTGCGACTACCTGTGCCAACAGGCCACCCGGCCGAGACATTCCGGGCAGGCCAGACGAATCAGGCCGAAGGGCGCATCACGTGGTGGCTGAAGAACCACACGGCGTGCAGCCCGAGCACCAGCACCATCGCGAACAGGAACGCCTCCAGCTGGAGCCCGGTCAGGTCCAGCCCGGAGCCGATCCCCGGGACCAGCGCGACCAGGATGATGCCGAGGTACACGGGCAGCGACAGGATCAGCGCGACGATGCTCACACCGGGCTGGGTGGCCGCGAGGGTCACTGCGACCAGCACCGCGCCCGCGACCCCGACCAGGCCGAGCAGGACGAACACGGTCCGCCAGACGGCCGGAGCGTCGGGAGCCACCAGCGAGAGCAGCGACGAGGTCGCGGGCACGATGAACTGCAGCGACACGACGTACGCCATCAGCGCGGTCGTCGGCTCCTGGAACCACTCCGGGTGCTTGTCGACCACCACCCACCACAGGCCGAGCAGCGTGAAGCCGACGCCCGACACCGTGGCGTAGAAGGTGTCGAGCTCCATGACCTCGTCCGTTCAGTCCAGGCCGATGATGTCCGGCTCGGTCTTCTCGCGGACCTCGTCCTCGGTGACGTCCGGGGCGAGCTCGACGAGCTTCAGCCCCTCGTCGGTGACGTCGAGGACGCAGAGGTCGGTGATGATCCGCTGTACGACGGCCCGGCCGGTGTAGGGCAGCGAGCACTCGTCGACGATCTTGTAGGAGCCGTCCTTGGCGTTGTGCTCCATCAGCACGATCACCCGCTTGGCGCCGTGGACCAGGTCCATCGCGCCACCCATCCCCTTGACCATCTTCCCGGGGATCATCCAGTTGGCGATGTCGCCGGTCGCCGAGACCTGCATCGCCCCGAGGATCGCGGCGTCGATCTTGCCGCCGCGGATCATCCCGAAGCTGAGCGCGGAGTCGAAGAACGACGCCCCCCGGCGCAGCGTGACCGTCTCCTTGCCGGCGTTGATCAGGTCGGCGTCCTCCTCGCCCTCGACCGGGTAGGCGCCGACGCCGAGGATGCCGTTCTCGCTACTGCAGCACCAGCTCGACGTCGTCGGCGACGTAGTTCGGCACCAGCGTCGGCAGCCCGATGCCGAGGTTCACGTAGGACCCGTCGGTCAGCTCCGAGGCCGCGCGCGCGGCCATCTCCTCACGACGTCCAGCTCATCGACCGACTCCCGCCTCTCGGGCTGCACGGTGCGCTTCTCGATCCGCTTGTCGGCGGCCTGCTCCGGGGTGAGCGCGACCACCCGCTGCACGAAGACACCGGGCGTGTGGATCGTCGTTGGGGTCCAGCTCGCCGGTGCTCGACGAGCTCCTCCACCTCGGCGATCGTGGTCCGCCCGCACATCGCGGCGAGCGGGTTGAAGTTGCGCGCGGAGTCGCGGTAGACGAGGTTGCCGTGCCGGTCGCCCTTCCAGGCGCGGACCAGCCCGAAGTCGGCGATGATCGCCTCCTCGAGGACGTACTCCCGGCCACGCGAAGTCCCGTGGTCTCCTTCGGCGGCGAGGACGACCGTCACGTTGCCCTCGGTCGTCGTAGCGCCACGGCATGCCGCCCTCGGCGACCTGGGTGCCGCCCCCGGTCGCGGTGAAGAACGCCGGGATGCCGGTGCCCCCGGCCCGCATCCGCTCGGCCAGCGTGCCCTGCGGGGTCAGCTCGACCTCGAGCTCACCGTGCGAGGTACTGCCGCGCGAACTCCTTGTTCTCCCCGACGTACGACGAGACCATCCGCCGCATCCGCTTGGCCATCAGCAGCCGACCCAGCCCCCAGTCGTCGACGCCGCAGTTGTTCGAGACCGCCTCGAGGTCGGTCGTCCCGGCCTCCAGCAGCGCATCGATCAGCACCGACGGGATCCCGCACAGCCCGAACCCGCCCACCGACAGCGTCGCGCCGTCGGGGATGTCCGCGACCGCCTCGGCCGCACTTGCCACAACCTTGTCCAAGGAAGACACCTCCATCGCGATCTTGTCACGCTTCGGCTGTCCGACATCACCCCATGCGGCCCTGATCGCACGGCTACGCTCGAACCATGCCCGCGCAGCCCGACGTCTCCGCGACCCCTGGGCGGCCCGACTCAGCGCCCGACTCGGCTCCCGACTGGCCGGCTGTGCAGCTGCACATCGTGACCGGCAAGGGCGGCACCGGGAAGACCACCGTGGCCGCCGCCCTGGCGCTGGGCCTGGCGGCGCGCGGCAAGACCGTGCTGCTGTGCGAGGCCGAGGGCCGCCAGGGCATCGCGCAGATCTTCGACGTCCCGCCGCTGCCCTACGAGGAGCGTCGGATCGCGCAGGGGACGACCGGTGTCGGCGACGTCTACGCGCTCGCCATCGACGCCGAGTCGGCGCTGCTGGAGTACCTCGACATGTACTACCGGCTCGGCCGCGCCGGGAAGGCGCTCGACCGCTTCGGCGTGATCGAGTTCGCCACCACGATCGCCCCGGGCGTGCGCGACGTGCTGCTGACCGGCAAGGTCTACGAGGCGGCCAAGCGCAACCGGCGCAACAAGGGCGCCCGGCACGTACGACGCGATCGTGCTCGACGCCCCGCCCACGGACGGATCGCCCAGTTCCTCAACGTCAACAACGAGCTGGCCGGCCTCGCCAAGGTGGGCCCGATCAAGTCCCAGGCCGACGTCGTGACCAACCTGCTGCGCTCGGACCGCACGGCGATCCACCTCGTCACCGTGCTCGAGGAGATGCCCGTCCAGGAGACCGGCGACGGGATCGCCGAGCTGCGTGAGGGCGGCCTGCCGATCGGTGGCGTGGTCGTCAACATGGTCCGTCCGCAGGACCTCGACGCCGAGGAGCGGGAGCAGCTGATCGACGACACCGTCGACCACGGCGAGCTGGCGGCCAGCCTGGAGAAGGCCGGCATCTCGGCCGGCGGCGTGCTGGTCGAGGCCCTGCTCGAGGAGGGTCGCCACCACGCGGAACGACGCAACCTCGAGGACAGCCAGCGCGCGCTGATCGAGGAGCTCGACGTGCCGACGTACGAGCTGCCCCAGCTGGCCGGCGGCGTCGACCTGGCCGGCCTCTACGAGCTCGCCGAGGTGCTGAGCGCGGAAGGACTCGCCTGAGATGAGTGCCGCGAAGGCCACCACCCACCAGAGCAGCCGGGCCAGTGCCCGCATCGGCCCGCTGGTCGCCACCCACGACCCCAAGCTGGTCCTCGACGTCGACGCCCTGCTCGACGACCCCGAACGCAGCATCATCGTGTGCTGCGGCTCCGGCGGCGTCGGCAAGACCACGACGTCAGCGGCGCTGGCCCTGCGCGCCGCCGAGCGCGGGCGCAAGGTCGTGGTGCTCACCATCGACCCGGCGCGACGCCTGGCCCAGTCGATGGGGATCGAGGCCCTGGACAACACCCCGCGCCCGGTGCCCGGAGTCTCGGCGAAGGGCGCCGGCAGGGCGGCTCCTCGACGCGATGATGCTCGACATGAAGCGCACCTTCGACGAGGTGGTGCAGGGCCAGGCCAGCCCCGAGAAGGCCGCGCAGATCCTGGCCAACCCCTTCTACATCGCCGTCTCGAGCTCGTTCGCGGGCACGCAGGAGTACATGGCGATGGAGAAGCTCGGCCAGCTCGACAAGGATGCGCGCAAGACCGGACGCTGGGACCTGATCGTCGTCGACACCCCGCCCTCGCGGAGTGCGCTGGACTTCCTCGACGCCCCCGAGCGGCTCTCCAGCTTCCTCGACGGCCGGTTCATGAAGCTGCTGCTGGCGCCCGCGCGTGGTCCGGCCCGGCTGATGACCGCCGGGTTCGGGATGGTCACGAACGCGATCACCAAGATCATCGGCGCACAGGTGCTGCAGGACATGAAGGCGTTCGTCGCGGCGTTCGACACGCTGTTCGGCGGCTTCCGCCAGCGCGCCCAGCGCACCTTCGAGCTGCTCCAGGACCGGCGTACGGCGTTCCTGGTCGTCGCCGCACCGGAGCCGGACGCGTTGCGCGAGGCGGCGTACTTCGTCGAGCGGCTGCGTCAGGAGCGGATGCCCCTGGCCGGCCTGGTCGTCAACCGGGCCAGCAGCAAGCCCGAGGGCGAGCTGTCCGCGAACGCGGCGATGACCGGCGTCGAGCGGCTGCGCAGCTCAGGCGAGGACCACGGCCTCGCGGCCGGGCTGCTCCGGCTGCACGCAGACCGGGTGCGCATCGTCGAGCGCGAGAAGCGACTGACGGGTCGCTTCGCGACCAGCCATCCCGACGTGCCCACAGCCGTGCTTCCGGCACTGTCGACCGACGTGCACGACCTCGACGGCCTGCGACGCATCGGCGAGCTGCTCGCCGCCCAGGTGGACCACCGACCTCGCCGCTGAGCCCTTCCCGGGGGCCCAGCGTGAGCCGGTGACTCAGGCTGTGACGGTGCTGCTCGCCTGTTCGTGCTCGGACTTCGCCGTCTCGAGGAGCTGGCGCCACGAGGTCACGTTGGGACGCTGGCGCAGGAGCGCACGTCGCTCACGCTCGGTGAGCCCGCCCCACACCCCCCACTCGATCTCGTTGTCCAGTGCCTCAGCCAGGCATTCCGCCCGCACCGGACACGCGCCGCACACGGCCTTGGCCTTGTGCTGCTCCGCTCCGCGCACGAACAGCTCGTCCGGTGCTGACATCTTGCACAGGGCCACATTCGCCCACATCTCGTTCCAGGACATGTTCCCTCCAAAGTTCAGGTCCTGGGCTTTTCTGCGGCTCGCCCCGATACGTCCGTTTTCAACCCACTGCTGACACTAAAGAGAACCTGCGATCCGAAACAGACCCAGGTGGTTCAATCTCGTATAGTCCGAATTGACTACATCCGTCCTGCCGTGTCCTGAGCATTACCTCGCACACCCTAGACTTTGGGCCATGTCACGACGCCGTTCTCACCTCACGTTCGGCAAGGTCGTCTCCCATCTCGGAGTCATCGTCGTCGTCTCCGCCGTCCTCGGCGTGCTCACCGCCGGACTGGTCGTTCCCCTTCGTCGGGGCGGTCGGCTACGGCACCAGCGCGACCGCACGCTCGATGCAGAACCTCCCCGAGGAGCTGAAGGCGGCACCGCTCGCCCAGCGCACCCGTGTCCTGGACCGCGACGGGAACGCCGATCGCGACCTTCTACGACGAGAACCGCGTCAACGTCCCGCTCAACCAGGTGGCCCCGACCATGCAGCGGGCGATCATCGCGATCGAGGACTACCGCTTCTACCAGCACGGCGCGCTCGACATGAAGGGCACCCTGCGCGCCTTCGTGAACAACCAGACCTCCGGCGGTGGCACCCAGGGTGGGTCCTCGATCACCCAGCAGATGGCCAAGATGACCCTGCTGACCCAGGCGAAGACCGCGGCGGAGCGCAAGGCGGCCACCGAGAACACCTACCAGCGCAAGATCCAGGAGCTGCGGCACGCGATCGCGTTCGAGCAGAACTACTCCAAGGACTGGATCCTGGAGCGCTACCTCAACCTGGCCTACTTCGGCGACGGCGCCTACGGCATCCAGGCGGCCTCGCGGCACTACTTCGGCGTCAACGCCAACCAGCTCAACACCGTGCAGGCCGCCACCCTGGCCGGCCTGGTGAAGAACCCCGTCGGTTTCGACCCCACCGACCTACCCCGACCGGGCCCTGGCCCGACGCAACGTCGTGCTCGAACCGGATGGCCCAGCTCAACGTGATCGAGCCGGCGGTCGCGCCAGAAGTTCACCCGGCTGCCGCTCGGCCTGAACGTCACGCAGGAGCCGCAACGGCTGCCTGGGCACCAACGCCGCCTTCTTCTGCGACTACGTGCGCCGCTACCTGCTCGCCGACCCGTCGCTCGGCAAGACGGTCGCACGACCGCGCGCAGCTGATCAACAGTGGCGGCCTGACGATCAAGACCACCGTCGACCTGCGACTTCCAGCGCGCCGCCGACAAGGCGACGGCCGACGCGGTGAACCCGACCGACCAGGCCATCGGCGCCCTCGCGATGGTCGCAGCCGGGCACCGGCGAGGTCCTCGGCATCTCGCAGTCGCGACCGATGGGCCGGGAGCGCAAGAAGGGCCAGACGTTCCTCAACTACGTCGTGGACAACAAGTACGGCGACTCCGGCGGCTTCCAGGCCGGGTCGACCTTCAAGATCTTCGTGCTCGCCGCCGCTCTCGAGCAGGGCTTGCCGACCTCGACGAAGTTCAACTCCCCGGCCCAGGTCCACATCCCGCAGAACGACTTCATGGACTGCGACGGCCCCTACCCGGTGACGTCGACCTGGAACCCGCACAACTCCACCAGCAACGGCACCTTCGACATGTACAAGGGCACCCAGCTCTCGGTGAACACCTACTTCGCCCAGCTCGAGCGCAAGACCGGCCTGTGCGAGCCCTACGCGCTGGCCAAGGCGATGGGCGTCGACCTGACCGACCCCGAGCACGAGCGGGTGCCCTCGTTCACCCTCGGAGTCGCCGAGCGTCAGCCCGCTGGAGATGGCCGGCGCCTACGCGACCGTCGCCGCCCGCGGCGAGCACTGCGACGCCCGACCGGTCACCCAGATCCTGAACGCGACGGCAAGGTGTTCAAGAACTACCCGAAGCAGTGCAAGCAGGTGATGCAGCAGTCGACCGCCGACACCGATCAACGACATCCTCAAGGGCGTGATGGCGCCCGGCGGTTTCGGTCAGTCGCTCACCCTGGACAAGCCGTCGGCCGGCAAGACCGGCACCATCCAGGACAACATGGCCGTCTGGTTCGACGGCTACACGCCCGCGCTCGCGACCGCCGCGATGGTCGCCGGCGCCAACTCCCAGGGGCAGCCGATCACGCTGAACGGCCAGAGCGTCGGCGGCACCTACATCGACGTCGCCCACGGCTCCACCGTGGCCGGCCCGATGTGGGCCCAGGCGATGCGGGCGATCCAGGACAAGCTGCCCGACGAGACGTTCACGCCGCCGGTCCGGCACCACCCAGGACCAGATCCAGGTCCAGATCCCCGACGTGACCGGCCTGCCGACCCGTCGTGCGGCCGAGCGACTGGCGCGGCGCGGGCTTCTACGTCAACGTCGGCGACCGCGCGGTCCTCCGACAACGCCGGCCGGGCACCGTGGCCGAGACGAGTCCCAGCGCCGGCGAGAGCGCCCCGCGCGGGTCGACGGTCGACGTCTACCCGTCCTCCGGCTGAGGCTGGGCTCCAGGCCGGGCTCCAGGCTGGGCAGGGCTCCTACCCGGCCGAGCTGGCGACGCACCACGGCCGCCACCGCCCCGCCGTCGGCACGGCCCTTGGTCTTCGGCGTGAGGACGCCCATCACCCGGCCCATGGCGCGCATGCCGTCCTCGCGGACGCCGAGCTCGTCGATCGTCGCGGTGACCAGCTCGTCGATCTCGTCCTCGCTGAGCTGCTCGGGCAGGTAGCCCGCGATCACCGCGGCCTCCGCCCGCTCCTTCTCGGCCTGCTCGTCCCGGCCGGCGTCGGCGAACGCCTCGGCCGCCTCACGACGCTTCTTGGACTCGCTGGTCAGCACGCCGAGCACGTCCTCGTCGGTCAGCTCGCGCGCCTCCTTGCCGGCGACCTCCGCGTTGGTGACCGAGGTCAGCACCATCCGCAGGGTCGAGGAGCGCACCTTGTCGCCCGACTTGATCGAGGCGGTCAGGTCGCTACGCAGCGTCTCCTTCAAACCCATGCGTGTCCTCGCTTCGCTCCGGGCACACATGGGGCCCAGGGGGCACTGTGCTGGATGACTCGCTCGCTGCGCTCGCTCATGCCCGCCATTGTGGCAGCCTTGCGGGCATGGAGCCGACCCCGTTTCTCGCGGCCTGCGCGCCCTCGGCTGGGGCGTCGGGCTGGGTGCCGCTGCCGGGCTGGGCACGCTGGCGTACTCCGCCGGCTATCGAGGTGCGCAACTTCGTCGTACGCCGGGTGGAGGTGGCCGGTGCTGCCGCCCGGGCACCGGCCGCTCAAGG
This sequence comes from uncultured Actinomycetota bacterium, assembly GCA_963797525.1. Lineage (GTDB taxonomy): Bacteria > Actinomycetota > Actinomycetes > Propionibacteriales > Nocardioidaceae > Marmoricola. The sequence continues at coordinate 148,242 of CAWCPT010000003.1, read as the reverse complement.
TGCTGCACGTCAGCGACCTGCACCTGACCCCCACGCAGGGCATGAAGCGGCGCTGGCTGGCCTCGCTCGCCGACCTCGAGCCCGACCTCGTGGTCAACACCGGCGACAACCTGGCGCACCAGGACTCGGTCGGCCCGCTCGTCGAGGGCGTTCGGCCGGTTGCTCGACCGTGCCAGGGGTGTTCGTCTTCGGCTCCAACGACTACTTCGCGCCGACGGTGCGCAACCCGCTCTGGTACCTCTTCCCCGACGACGGCCACCGCAACACCGCACGCCAAGCTGCCCTGGCGCGACCTCCGCGCCGCCTTCGACGACCGCGGCTGGACCGACCTGACCAACACGTCCGGCGCGGCTCGAGGTCGGCGACACCACGATCGCCTTCGTGGGCGTCGACGACCCGCACCTGGAGTACGACGACCTCGACGCCGTGGCCGGCCCCGCGCCGGCCGACGTCGACCTGCGCGTCGGCGTCGCGCACGCGCCGTACCTGCGGGTGCTCGACCAGTACGCCCGCGACGGCTACGACCTGACCTTCGCCGGCCACACCCACGGCGGCCAGGTGTGCCTGCCGTTCAAGGGCGCGATCGTCACCAACTGCGACCTCGACACCGGGCGTGCCAAGGGTCTGCACCGCCACCCCGCCGACTCCCGCCCGGGCGACCCGGGCAGCTCCTGGCTGCACGTCTCCGCGGGCGCGGGCACCTCGCCGTACGCCCCGATCCGGCTGTGCTGCCGCCCGGAGGCGACCCTGCTGACGCTGCTCCCGAAGGGCTCCTGAGCCTCGGCGACCCCGGCCGGACCCCGGTCAGAGCACCCAATTCGCTCCGGTAGACTTCCCACGGCCTTCGGGGTGTGGCGCAGCTTGGTAGCGCGCGTCGTTCGGGACGACGAGGCCGCAGGTTCAAATCCTGTCACCCCGACCATGTGATGCCGTCAGGCACACGGACGCTCCCGGACCCACCGATGTGGGTCCGGGAGTTCGTCGTTCCGCGTGGTGGCACGCGTGCCGGATCGAGCCTGCCTCGGCATGCTTCGTGGCACTATTCGGGCCATGGCCGACGAACCCGATGAGAGCCGCCAGGAACCGAACCTCGAACTGCCCTCGCTCCTCGGCTTCCGCCGCAAGAAGCGCGGCCGCAAGGGTGACCCTGGTGCGCGACGAGGCGACGGCCGAGGTGCCCGCGGCCGAGGAACCCACCACGATGGTGCCTCCAGCCGCACCGCCCGAGGTCGTCGCAACGCCACCGGCCGGACCGGCGAGGTCGACCGGCCGCGGTAGGAGCCCGCCGAGGACACCCCCGCGGAGGACACCAGGCCGGTCGTGGTGGCACCGCCACCGCCTCCGCGGCCCAGACCGTCACCCCGCCCCCGCCGGCCCCGAGCCGTCGCCGGTCCCTGACCGACTGCCCGAACCCCTGCCGGACCCGGTGCCCGAGCCGGAGCCCGTGCCTCCCGCCCGTGCCCCAGCCAGAGCCCAGCCGGAGCCGGAGCCGGTGCCGACCTCGTCTCCGAGGGCGAGGAGACCGCGGTGATCCCCGGCCCCGGGACCCCCGAGGCCGCCCACCACGAGCCCGTCCGGCCTCCGCCCATCGAGGCGGAGCCCGTCGAGCAGGAGTTCTTCCAGCCCGACCCGTCGCCGCCGGTCCGGGCGCCGAGCCGGCGGCCGCTCGGCAGCGCCTCGCGCAGCCTGCCGGTCGTCGACCCCGGATCGCTGTCGTGCTCGACCGGCGCGATCGTCGGACTGATCGGGTGGTGCTGGCAACCGGCGCCGGACGGGGATGCGAGGCCGTCCGCGGCGTCGGCTCCTGTGGAGGCGTCGGCCTGCTGGCCCTCCTGGTCGTGCTCGCCGTCGAGGTCCTCGTCGGCAGCATCGCTGCTGCGCGCGGCCCACGTCACCGACCCGCCAGCACCGCGTTCCTGGGCGTCGGCATGATGGCCGTGATCGCGCTGCTGTTCCTGTTCGGCGCACTCGAGGAGCCGTGGATGTTCGTGGTCCTGCCGATCGTGACCGCCCTGACCTTCCTGCTGTCCTGGTGGGTGACCGAGACGTTCGTGGACGGCGGCGGGGACTAGCTCCGCTCTCTCGCTGATCCGCGTGAGCATCCTCACGGTTCGCTCGTAGTCGGCACAAGCGGGGTTCCACGTTCGTCGTGCGCTCCGCTGTGGGTGCCGACAGGGCAGAGCCGCCCTCCTCCGCTCCGCTCCCCCGGTACGTTCTGCCCGGTCGGCTAGATCGTCCTTCGGGAGGCGATCAGCTCAGCGATCTGCACGGTGTTCAGGGCCGCGCCCTTGCGGAGGTTGTCGTTGCTGATGAACAGCGCCAGCCCGCGGTGGTCGGGGACGCCCGGGTCGTGGCGCAGGCGGCCGACGTAGGACGGGTCCTGGCCGGCTGCCTGGAGCGGGGTGGGGATGTCGCTGAGCTCGACGCCCGGGCGCCGAGCCGAGGATCTCGCGGGCACGCTCGACCGTGCAGCGAGGAGGCGAACTCCGCGTTGATCGCCAGCGAGTGACCGGTGAAGACCGGGACACGCACGCAGATGCCGGAGACGAGCAGGTCGGGGAGGTCGAGGATCTTGCGCGACTCGTTGCGCAGCTTCTTCTCCTCGTCGGTCTCGTCGAGCCCGTCGTCGACGATCGACCCGGCGAGCGGGACCACGTTGTAGGCGATGGTGCGCTCGTACTTCACCGGCGCGGGGAAGTCGATCGCCGAGCCGTCGTACGACAGCTCGCGGGCCTTGTCGCCGGCGGCCTCGACCTGGCCGGCGAGCTCGTCGACGCCGGCGACACCGGAGCCGGAGACGGCCTGGTACGTCGAGGCGATCAGGCGCACCAGTCCGGCCTCGTCGTGGAGCGGCTTGAGCACCGGCATCGCAGCCATCGTGGTGCAGTTGGGGTTGGCGATGATCCGCCGCCCCGACAGGGCCAGCTCGATCGCCTCGGGGTTGACCTCGCTCACCACGAGCGGGACGTCGGGGTCCATCCGGAAGGCCGAGGAGTTGTCGACGACGACGACTCCGGCCTCGGCGAAGCGAGGAGCCTGCGCGCGCGAGGTCGTCGCACCGGCGGAGAACAGCGCGATGTCGAGCCCGCTCGGGTCGGCGGTCGAGGCGTCCTCGACGGTGATCTCGCGGTCGCCGTACGGCAGCACGGTGCCGGCCGAGCGCGCCGAGGCGAAGAAGCGGATCTCGTCGGCAGGAAAGTTCCGCTCGAGCAGGATCTGGCGCATGGCGACGCCCACCTGGCCGGTGGCGCCGACGATGCCGAGGCTGACGCTCATCACCGGCCACTCCCGCCGTAGACGACGGCCTCGACCTCGTCGGAGTCCAGGTCGAAGGCGGTGTGGGTGGCAGCCACGGCGGCGTCCACGTCGACCTCGTCGACGACCACGGAGATGCGGATCTCGGAGGTGGAGATCATCCCGATGTTGACGCCCGACCTCCGCGATGGCGGTGAAGAACTTCGCGGTCACACCGGGGTGCGAGCGCATGCCGGCGCCGATCAGCGAGATCTTGCCGATCTTGTCGTCGTAGAGCAGCGAGTCGAACCCGATCTCCGGCCTTGAGCGCGTCCAGCGCGGCCATCGCGGTCTGGCCGTCGGTGCGCGGCAGCGTGAAGGAGATGTCGGTCAGGTTGGTCGCCGCGGCGGAGACGTTCTGGACGATCATGTCGAGGTTGATCTGGGCGCGGGCGAGCGCGTCGAAGATGCGCGCGGCCTCGCCGACCTTGTCGGGTACGCCGACCACGGTGATCTTGGCCTCGCTCCGGTCGTGGGCGACGCCGGCGATGATGGCTGCTTCCATGGTGGCCTCCTGGTGGGCCTCGTCGTTGATGCTGCCCTGCACGATGGTGCCGTCCAGGTGGCTGAACGAGGACCGGACGTGGATCGGGATGTCGTAGCGGCGGGCGTACTCGACGCACCGCAGGTGCAGGATCTTGGCCCCGCAGGCGGCGAGCTCGAGCATCTCCTCGTAGGTGACCCGGTCGAGCTTGCGCGCGGTCGGCACGATCCTGGGGTCGGCGGTGAAGACCCCGTCGACGTCGGTGTAGATCTCGCAGACGTCGGCCTGCAGCGCCGCAGCCAGCGCGACCGCCGTGGTGTCGGTGCCGCCACGACCGAGGGTGGTGATCTCCTTGGTGTCCTGGCTGACGCCCTGGAACCCGGCCACGATCACGATGTGGCCGTCGTCGATCGCCTTCGAGATCCGGCCCGGGGTGACGTCGATGATCTTGGCCTTGCCGTGCACCGAGTCGGTGATCACGCCTGCCTGGGAACCGGTGAAGGACCTCGCCGTGAAGCCGAGGTCGGAGATCGCCATCGCGACCAGCGCCATCGAGATCCGCTCGCCGGCCGTCAGCAGCATGTCCAGCTCGCGGGCGGGCGGCAGCGGGCTGACCCCCTCCGCCAGCTCGAGCAGCTCGTCGGTGCTGTCACCCATCGCCGAGACGGCGACCACGACGTCGTTGCCGTCGCGCTTGGCCTCCACGATGCGGCGGGCGACCCGCTTCACGGCCGAGGCGTCGGCGAGCGAGGAGCCGCCGTACTTCTGCACCACGATGCCCACGGACGCGCTCCTCACTGCTCGTCGGTGCCCCACGGCCGGGGCAGGTTGCTGACCGCCGACGATTCTACGTGGGGCTCAGAGCTCCCCGACGCCACCGTCCAGCACGACCTCGGCCGCAGCGATCTGGTCGCTCTCGCTCTCGAAGTCGGCGTCGAGGCGGTCGTGCGCCACGACCGACTGCAGCGCCCGGAGCACGGCGCTCGCGTTGTTGCCCCACGTGGCGACGTAGGAGAACTGCCACCACCACAGCGCTTCGGAGACGTCGCCGGCCCGGAAGTGGCGCAACCCGTTGGCCAGGTCGGTGGCGATGCTGGTCAGGTCGTCGGAGAGCAGCGCGGTGGTGATCTCCGGGACGTAGGGGTCGAAGTTGAAGGTGTAGGTGTCGACGCTGTCGAGCAACCGGGCCAACCTGAGGCGCATGGCGTCGAGGTCGGGGTCGGGCCCGACGTCGGGCTGGTACTCCAGCGTCGGCGCGAAGTCGCGCTGCGCGCCCAGCCGGGCACCGGCGAAGAGGATCTGGCTGACCTCCACCAGCAGCAGGGGTACGACGGTCCCGGCGTCCTCCTCGTGGGAGAGCGCCCGCAGGGTGACGAGGTAGGACTCCACCCCGTCGGCGATCTGCTGCGCGAACTCCTCGAGCTCGGGATCGACCTGTTGCTCACTCACCGGCATTCCGCCTTCCCGCGAAAGCGCGACCCAAGGTCACTTCGTCGGCGTACTCGAGATCGCCGCCTACGGGCAGTCCACTCGCCAATCGGGTCACACGCAAGTGCATGTCCTTCAAGAACCTGCTGAGATAGGCGGCCGTCGCATCGCCCTCGATGTTCGGGTCGGTCGCCAGGATCACCTCGGTGACGGTCCCGTCGGCCAGGCGGCCCATCAGCTCACGGATGCGCAGCTGGTCGGGTCCGATGCCCTCGAGCGGCGAGATCGCACCGCCCAGGACGTGGTACCGCCCCCGGAACTCGCGCGTCCGCTCGATCGCCACGACGTCCTTGGGCTCCTCGACGACGCAGATCAGGGTGGGGTCGCGGCGGTTGTCGCGGCAGATCCGGCACAGCTCGTCCTCGGAGACGTTGCCGCAGACCTTGCAGAAGGTCGCCTTCGCCTTCATCTCCACGAGCGTGTCCGCGAGGCGGCGTACGTCGATCGGGTCGGCCGCCAGCAGGTGGAACGCGATCCGCTGGGCCCCCTTGGGACCGACGCCGGGGAGCCTGGCGAGCTCGTCGATCAGGTCCTGGAGGACGCCCTCATACACCGAAGCCGCCCGTGGGACCGGCCGAGGGCCCACCCGGCAGACCGCCGGGCACGTCACCCGGCTGGCCACCCAGACCGCCACCGGCGAGGGGGCCGAGGGCCTGCGCCGCCAGGGTGTCGGCCTTGGACTTCGCGTCGCGGTAGGCCGCTACGACCAGGTCACCGAGATCGGTCAGGGAGTCGGCGTCCGTCCCGTCGAAGGACCCCGGTGCCACCGTCACCGACGACAGCTCGCCGGTGCCGGTCAGCTCGACGGTCACCCCGCCCGCGGAACCGTCGACCGAGGCGGCCGCCAGCTCCTCCTGGGCAGCGACGAGCTGGGACTGCATCTGCTGGGCCTGCTCGAGCATGGCCTGCAGGTCGAAGCCGCCCTCGCCGCCGAGGTTGCCGAAGGGGTTCTCGCTCATCTCAATGCTCCTGGTCGTGGTGCTCTCGGTGGTGGGTGACGCGTTCAGTCGTGCGGGATCTCTTCGATCACGGTGGCCCCGAGCTCACGGGCGAGGAGCTCGGTGCTGTCGAGGCCGTTGTCCTCGGCCGTGGCGTCGTCACGGTGGGCGTCGGCGTCCAGGTCCGGGCCGGTGGGCTGCACCGGCTCGTCGCTGCGCCGCGTCGGAGCGATGTTGGACCGTGCCGCCGCGACCGTCTCCGCCCTGGGCGGTGCGGGCTTGTCGTCCGGCGCGTCCGGCGCGTCCGTCGCCCAGCTCGGCGGGCCGGAGGGTGCCTGGTCAGCGGGTCCGGGCGGAGGCTCGTCCGACGGCGGAGGTGCAGAGGAGACGGCCGGCCGGGACACCCGCGGGGCGGTCTCCTGCCCCGGCTGCGCCGAGGGGTCGACCGCGGTCTCGATCTTCCAGTCGGCCCCGATCATCTCGATCGCGGCCTGGCGAAGGATCTCCTCGCTGCCACCCCCGATGAACGAGTCTCGTGCACCGGCCGTCTTGAACCCGACCGTCAGGCTCGTCGCATCGACCCCGAGCACCTGGGCGTTCTGGCTCAGCAGGATCCAGGTGAACCGCCGCATCTTCTTCACGGCCTCGAGCAGGTCCGGCCAGATCCGCCGCACGTCAGCCAGGGAAAGCACACCAGCCGTCTCCTGGCCTTCAGGCCCACTGGGCTCCGCGGCTGCGGGGGCCGGGGTCGGGGTGGGTGCCGCGGGTGACTGCTGGGGCGCGGCGCTGGCGGGCTGGGGGGCTGGTGGCCGGCTGGGCGTCGCCGACGGGCTCGAGCCGCGCAGCGGGCTCGGGGACGGCGGGGGCCGGGCCGGAGGAGCGTGGATGGGACTGGCCCTCCCGCTTCGCCGAAGGCGTCCCCTGAGTGGTTGCGACGGAGGTGTGGCCCCCGCCGTCACCGAGACCGCCGGTGACGGACGCACGACGCTCAAGCCGGTCCATCCGCGTCGACAGCCCCAGCGCAGAGTCGTCGACGGCAGGGAGCAGCACCCGCGCACACACCAGCTCGAGCAGCAGCCGCGGAGTCGTGGCCCCCCGCATCTCGGTGAGACCCGCCGCCACGATGTCGGCGGCGCGCACCAGCTCGGCCTTGCCGAACCGGGCCGCCTGGGCGACCAGCCGCTCGGCCTGGTCCTCGGGAGCGTCGATCAGGCCGGTGGCCGGGGCGTCGGGGACCGCGGCGACGATCACCAGGTCGCGCAGCCGGCGCAGGACGTCCTCGGTGAACCGGCGAGGGTCCTGACCGGTCTCGATGACCTTGTCGACCACCCCGAAGACACCGGCGCCGTCGACCGCCGCGAACGCGTCGACCACCTCGTCGAGCAGGTTGTCGGGGGTGTAGCCGAGCAGGTTGGTGGCGACGTCGTACGTCACCCCGTCGGGGCCGGCGCCACCCAGCAGCTGGTCGAGGACGGAGAGGGAGTCACGCGCCGACCCGGCGCCGGCGCGGACCACGAGGGGCAGCGCGGCGGGGTCGATCTTGACGCCCTCCTTCTCGCACAGCCCGGCGAGGTAGTCCGAGAGCGTGCGCGGCGGGATCAGCCGGAACGGGTAGTGGTGCGTCCGCGAGCGGATGGTCGCGATGACCTTCTCGGGCTCGGTGGTGGCGAAGATGAACTTCAGGTGCTCGGGCGGCTCCTCGACCAGCTTGAGCAGGGCGTTGAAGCCCTGCGAGCTGACCATGTGCGCCTCGTCGATGATGTAGACCTTGAACCGGCTGCTCACCGGCGCGAAGAACGCCCGCTCACGCAGGTCACGAGCGTCGTCGACACCACCGTGGCTGGCCGCGTCGATCTCGATCACGTCGATCGAGCCGGGGCCTCCACGAGCCAGGTCGCGGCAGGACTGGCACTCGCCGCACGGGTCGGCGATGGGCGCCTTCTCGCAGTTCAGCGCGCGCGCCAGGATCCGGGCGCTGGTCGTCTTGCCGCACCCGCGGGGACCCGAGAACAGGTAGGCGTGGTTGACCCGGTTGTTCGCGAGCGCTGCCCGCAGCGGCTCGGTGACGTGGTCCTGCCCGATCACCTCGGCGAACGTCTCCGGCCGGTAGCGGCGGTAGAGGGCGAGGGAGGGTTCCACGCCTGAACCCTAACCAGTCCCGCCCACAATGCAGAGGCCCCCCGTGCACCCGGAAGAGCCCACCTGCCCTTGCTGCCTTCCGGCCCTGGGGGATTCAGTGAGATACCGCCGCACGGGGGGTTGGCCCAGAGTCTAGGAGGTCGATTTCGCGACGGCCAATCGGGGCAGGTAGCCTTCCCGGCGGAGGATTCGCCTAGTGGCCTATGGCGCTCGCTTGGAAAGCGGGTTGGGTTAATAGCCCTCAGGGGTTCGAATCCCCTATCCTCCGCCAGAAGTTCCCGGACCCCTGCTCATCGCTGATCACCCGTCGGGACGACGACGACCTTCCCCGTGAGGGTCCCCGCGGCCGCGCGCGCGTGGACCGAGGCGAGGTCCGGCAGTGCCACCCGCTCGTCGACGTCGACGACGAGCTCGCCGCGGTCGACGCGCGCCACGAGCTCGGTGAGCTGCCGGGCGTCGCTGCGGACGTAGAGATCGATGCCGCGCACGCCGCGCGCCTCGTCGCTCGGGGCGGGCATCCACACGGTGGTGTTGACCACGACGCCGCCGTCGCCGACGAGTGTGGCCAGGGTCGCGAGCTGCTCGGGAGCGATGGGCGCCAGGTTGAGCAGGACGTCGACCGGCTCGGTCACCGCGGCGCTCAACTCCGTGGTGGTGTGGTCGACCACCTCGTCGGCGCCGCGGGCCACGAGGTGCTCGCGGTGGCCGGCGCTGCCCGTGGCGATGACGTGGGCACCGACGGACTTGGCCAGCTGTACGGCGTAGCCACCCACCGCCCCGCTGGCGCCGTTGACCAGGATCCGCTGTCCGGGCCTGAGGTCGGCATGCTCGACGAGGGCCTGCCACGCCGTGAGAGCGACCACGGGGAGCGCCGCCGCGTCGGCCAGCGGGATCGACGTCGGGGCCAGGGCCAGGCTCTCGGCGGGAGCGAGCGCGTAGTCCGCGGAGGCTCCGTCGACGACGAAGGGCAGGAAGCCGACGACCTTGTCGCCGACGTGGAGCCCAGTGACGTCCTCCCCGAGCGCATCCACGCTCCCCGCCAGGTCCACGCCGGGGACGTGCGGCAGCGTCAAGGGCATGGGGCCCTGCATGTTGCCGGCCCGGATGTTGGCGTCGATGCCGTTGAACGTCGTCGCGGCCACGCGGACACGCACCTGGCCGGCAGCGGGCTCGGGGACCTCGACGTCCTCGTAGCCCAGGACGTCGGCGTCGCCGTACCGGTGGAAACGGATGGCCTTCATGGCAAACCTCTCTTCGACGGATGTGCTTTGAATTCAAAGCACATCCGGAACGATAGCAATGCTTCGAACTCAAAGCAACTACTTCGAAGACGAAGTAGTCGTAGGCTGTCCCCATGCCGGACCAGCCCTCCTCCCTCGACCCCGTCCAGCTGGGCACCTACTTCGCCCTGATGGAGGTGGCCGGACTGCTGCGCCACGCAGTCGAGCAGCAGCTGCGCGACGACGGCGACCTGAGCTACGTGCAGTTCCAGCTCCTGGCGCGCCTCGGCCTGGACTCACCCACCGGCAGCGAGCGCATGACCGACCTGGCCGACGGCGTCGTCTACAGCCGCAGCGGCCTGACCTACCAGGCCGGCCTGCTCGAGAAGGCGGGCCTGGTCGTGCGCGGCCCGTCCGCCGACGACGAGCGGAGCGTGACGGTCACGATCACCGACCAGGGCCGGTCGCTGGTCGCGCAGGTGATCCCCGGCCACGTCGAGGTCGTCCGGCAGCAGCTGTTCTCGCCGCTGTCAGCGCCGGACATCCGGGCGCTGGCCGACCTGCTGGAGCCCGTGCGCGACCACATGCGCGCTGCGCCCCCGCGCTCGGCAGGGTCGCGCCGGCGCGGCTGACAGCGCGGGTGTCGACGTACGACGGATCCACCGCACGCCGCTAGCCGACGCGGCTGACCTCCAGGGCGATCTCGTGGAGCTTGCGGTTGCTCGACTGGCTGGCCCGGCTGAGCAGGTCGAACGCCTCGTCGCGGTTGAGGCTGTGGTTCGTCATCAGGATCCCGACGGCGACGCCGATGTCGCGGTTGGTGGTCAGTGCGATCTGGAGGTTCTGCACCTCCGCGCTGTTGCGGTCGGCGATCTCGGCGAGGCGTGCCTGCTCGACGTTGGACACCGCGCGCTCGACGAGGAGTCGTGCGACGAACGGGTGGCTGGGGTCGTGGAAGCCGAAGCGCAGCGAGACGATCCCGTGGTACCCGTCGTGGTCACCCGACGCCGGCACGTTGATCTCGGTGACGACGCTCTCGGCCTGCTCGGGCTGGACCGCCTCGTCCTGGGGCCACGTGCTCGCGTGCAGCGTCGCACCCGGTCCGTAGACCATGGCCCGGGCGGCTTCGCACACCAGGGGTGCGGACCGCTGGACGAGGTCGTCGAAGACCACGGCGGGCTCGGTGGAGCTGATCAGCGAGTCCGCGGCCTGCATCACGACGGCAAGGGTGGTGCCCGGCTCGGTGCCCGAGGCATCGAGACCCGGGAAGGAGTCGGAACGGACCGTCGATCCACGCATGACGTCTCCCAGTCGCGGGTTGGTTGGGGGTTCAACGATCTTCGCCCGATTCGCCCCTCGCGTCAGCAACCGAAATGATGCAAGATGGCGCATCCTCGAGAAGCAACGTCGTGCAAGGGTGCGCGCAAGAGGGGTGTCTCCCTGTGATCAGGCGCTCGCGATGACAGACGGGAACGGGACCCGCGAGCGCGCCCTGCCCACCCCCTCGTCCGGGGTGTACCCCGGACTGCCGATCGCGGAGGTCTCGCGACTGCTCGGCGTGCCGAAGTCGACCCTGCGGTCCTGGGAGCTGAGGTACGGCATCCCCACCATCGAGCGGGGATTCGGCACCCACCGGAGGTACTCGCCCGCCGAGCTGAACACGCTGCGGCTGATGCGCGACGAGATCGCACGGGGGAAGCGGGCCAGCCTGGCCGCGGAGACCGTGCACCAGCTGATCAGCATCGCCGGTCCGGCGGCGGAGCACATCGCCGCGATCCTGGAGGCCTCCGCGAGGTCGGACCCCGAGGCGGTGCAGGCACACCTGGCCGAGGCGAGTGCCGCGATGGGCCTGGGGCCCTGCCTCGACGAGGTGATGCTGCCCGCGATGCAGCAGGTCGGGCGCTGGTGGCAGACCGGGCGCTGCACCGTCGAGGACGAGCACATGACCACCGCAGCGGTGCGGCAGTGGCTCGCGTCGCTCGGCGAAACAGCTCCCGCGCCCACCCACGCGGAGTCGATCGTCCTCGCCTGCGGGCCGGCCGACAGCCACACCCTCGGACTGGAAGGGCTGGGGGTGCTGCTGCGGCGGCAGCACTGGAGCTGTCGGCTGCTCACTCCTCGCACTCCCGTCTCCGACGTGGTCGAGGCCGCTCGAGCACCGGGGGTCGGGGCCGTCGTGATCGTGTCCCACCTCGGCAGCGGGCGGGCCCGCGCCATCGAGTCGCTCCACGCAGCGGACGCCGAAGGCGCCCGAGTCTTCTTCGCAGGCAACGCGTTCACGTCACCACGGAGCAGGCGCTACGTCCCGGGCACCTACCTCGGTGTCGGGCTGCAGGACGCCTGCACGGTGATCGAGGCCGGGCTCTCCCGCTGAGCGCCGTCGCGTGAGGCGTTCTTGAGTCGTTTCGAGCTCCCGCTGCGGTGTCCCGGCGCCTAGCGTCTTCTGTGTCAGCGGTCACACAGCCACGTTGACGAGACAGCACACTCGGGCCCCTCTCGTGAGGGCTTCCGCACGCCCCGCTCACCCTCCAGGAGTTGTGACAATGACCGAGCTCACCGATGGCCTGCTCGACGACAAGGTCGTGCTGATCAGCGGAGGCACGCAGGGTCTCGGTGCCGCCATTGCCACTGCCGCGGCACGTAACGGTGCCGCCATCGCGGTGACGGGGCGACGCGAGGACGTCGGCGAGAAGTTCGCCGCCGGGCTGGCCGAGGCCGGCACGCGGGCCCTCTACGTCCCCGCCGACGCCGCTGACGTGGCCCAGAGCGTGGCCGCCGTCGCAGCGACGGTGGAGCACTTCGGCCGGGTCGACTGCCTGGTCAACAGCGCCGGGCTGACCACGCGCGGCACCCTCCTGGACACCACCCCCGAGCTCTTCGACCAGCACATGGCGGTGAACGCGCGGGCACCCTTCTTCCTGATGCAGGCCGCGGTCCGCGACATGGTCGCGCGCGGTGCCGGCGGGTCGATCGTCAATGTCATCACGATGTCCTCCCACGGTGGGCAGCCCTACCTCGCGCCGTACGTCGCCTCGAAGTCGGCGCTCGTCGGCCTCACCCGCAATGCCGCGTTCGCCCATCGATGGGACCGGATCCGGGTCAACGGCATCAACATCGGCTGGACCGAGACCGAGGGCGAGGACGCCATCCAGCGCAGGTTCCACGACGCCGACGACGACTGGCTGGAGAAGGCGGCTGCCTCGGTGCCGATGGGGAAGCTCGGCCAGGTCGACGAGATCGCCGACTTCGTCGTGTTCCTGCTCTCCGAGCGCTGCGGCGTCGTGACCGGATCCGTCATCGACTGGGACCAGATGATCCCCGGCGCCCACGAGTGACCACCCACCCGACCCGGAAGAGGTAGAGACATGCGCATCGGACTCATCGGCGTGGGCCGCATCGGCGCCTTCCACGCGCGCAACCTGACCGCGCTCCCGGTGGTCGAGGAGCTCGTCATCAGCGACGCCGCGGCAGAGCTCGCGCGCAGTGTGGGACACGAGGTCGGAGCCACCGTCGTGGCGGAGCCGGCGGACGTGCTGGCCTCCGGGGTGGACGGCGTGGTCATCGCCTCCTCGACGGCCACCCACCCGGACCTGATCCGCGCCTGCGTGCGGGTCGGCATCCCCACGTTCTGCGAGAAGCCGGTCGCCCAGAACGCCAAGGAGGCCGTGGCCCTCGGCGAGGAGCTGGCCGACAGCGACGTACCGGTGCAGATCGGCTTCCCGCGTCGCTTCGACCCCGCCTACGTGGCCGCCCGCGACGACCTGCTCGCGGGCCGGCTGGGCTACCTCCACACAGTCCGCTCCACGACGCTGGACCCCGCGCCACCGCCGGAGGCCTACATCCTCAGCTCCGGCGGCATCTTCAACGACTGCGCCATCCACGACTTCGACTCCATCCGGTGGGCCACCGGGCAGCAGGTCGTGGAGGTGTACGCCGCCGGGTCGACGCAGGGCATCGGCTACATCTCCGAGGCCGGCGACGCCGAGACCGCGACGTCGGTGCTCACCCTCAGCGGTGGCACCCTTGCCGTGGTCTCCAACACCCGGGCCAACGGCCGAGGTCACGACGTGCGGCTCGAGCTGCTCGGGAGCGAGGACTCGGTGTCCGCCGGGCTCGACGAGCGGCTGCCGCTGCGTTCCACCGACGCGGGCGTCGCCTTCCCCACCCAGGAGCCCTGGAAGTTCTTCATGGACCGCTTCTCCGAGGCGTTCCGCGCCGAGCTGACCGCGTTCACCGAGGTCGTGGCCGGCACGCGGACCTCCCCGTGCACCGTGGCCGACGCGGTCGAGGCCGCCCTCGTCGCCGAGGCCGCCACCGTCTCCTTCCGCGAGCACCGGCCCGTCCGCATCGACGACATCCGCTGACCCGACCCACACACCACGCACGTCCGGAAAGGAAACCTCGATGACTCAGCACCTCAACGTCGGCATCGTCGGCTTCGGCTGGATGGGGCAGGTGCACGCCAAGGCCATGACCCGCGTCCTGCAGCACTACCCCGACCTCGGGGTGACCCCCAGGCTGGTCGCCGTCGCCGACACCGCGGACGACGGTCGGCTCGACTACGCCCGCACCGTCTTCGGCGTACCGTTCACGACCGCCGACTGGCGCGAGCTCGTGGACCGCGACGACGTCGACGTGGTCTGCGTCGCCGGCCCGAACTTCACCCACCGCGACGTGGCAGTCGCGGCGGCCAAGGCCGGCAAGCACGTCTGGGTGGAGAAGCCCGCGGGCCGCAACCTCGCCGAGACCGAGGAGATCGCCGCCGCGATCGACGGGGCCGGGGTGGCCTCGGCCGTGGGCTTCAACTACCGCAACGCCCCGGCCGTCGAGCGCGCGCGCGACCTCGTCGCCTCCGGGCGGCTCGGCGAGGTCCGGCACGTGCGCGTGCAGATGCTCGGCGACTACTGCGCCCACCCCGACGGAGCCCTGACCTGGCGCTTCGTCCGCGAGCTCGCAGGCAGCGGCGTGATCGGCGACCTCGCCACGCACGGGATCGACCTCGTCGAGTACGTCGTGGGGCCGATCGACCGGCTCCTGGCCGAGACCTCGACGTTCATCACCGAGCGTCCCCAGGCCGCCGCCGCCGCGTCCCACTTCTCGCGTGGCGGTGACGGCCCGCGTCTCCCGGTGGAGAACGAGGACCACGTGGTCGCCCTGCTGCGCTTCGCCTCCGGTGCACCCGGCACGCTCGAGGCCAGCCGCGCCTCGGTCGGAGAGCAGAACGCCTACAGCCTCGAGATCCACGGCAGCACCGGCGCGCTCGCCTGGGACTTCCGGCGGATGGGCGAGCTGCGCGTGTGCCTCGACCAGGACTACCAGGCGGCGTCGTGGTCGACGCACATCGTCGGCCCGGCCGACGGCGAGTCCGGCGCGTTCCAGCCCGACACCGCGATCCCGCTGAGCTACGACGACCTCAAGGTGATCGAGGCCAAGCGGCTGCTCACCTCGATCGCCTCGGGCAAGTCCGAGGGCGCCACCATCGCACGACATGGTCCGGACCGCACGGCTGGCCGACGCCGCCCTGCGCTCGGCCGCCGACCAGCGCTGGGTGACCCTCTGATGACCGCCACGAGGACGAGCGCCGACGTCACCACGGGTCAGCTGCTGATCGGCGGCGCCTGGGTCCCCGGGGCCGACGGGCAGGTCGAGGAGGTGCGCTCGCCGTACGACGGCCGCGTGGTCGGCCACGCGGCGATCGCCGACGCCTCCGACGCCGACAAGGCGCTCGCTGCCGCCGAGCACGGCGCCGCCGTCTGGCGCGAGACCCCGGCCCACGCCCGTCTCGACGTGCTGATGCGCGCAGCCGCCCTGGTCGAGGAGCGGGCCGAGCAGATCGCGACCGTGCTCTCGGCCGAGAACGGCAAGACCATCACCGAGGCGCGCGGCGAGGTCGGCCGCGCCGGCGACATGATCCGGCTCGCCGGCTACGAGGGCACCCAGCTCTACGGCGAGACGCTGCCGCTGGACGCCAACCGCGGCACCGGCCTGGACAAGGTCGGGTTCACGCTGCGCCAGCCCTGCGGCGTCGTCGTCGCCATCACGCCGTTCAACTACCCCTCGCTGCTGGTCCTGCACAAGGTCGCGCCTGCGCTGGCCGCCGGCAACGCGGTGATCCTCAAGCCCGCCCGCACGACCCCGCTCACCGCGCTCGCCCTGGCCGAGGTGTTCGTCGACGCCGGCCTGCCCGACGGCGTGCTCTCCGTGCTGACCGGGCCGGGTGGCGTGCTCGGCGACGCGCTGGTCTCCGACCCGCGCGTGCGCAAGGTCTCCTTCACCGGCTCCACCGGGGTCGGCGAGCACATCACCCGCACGGCGGGCGTCAAGAAGCTGTCGCTGGAGCTCGGTGCGTCCTGCCCCGTGGTGATCCTGCCCGACGCCGACATCGAGGCCGCGGCCGAGGCCGTCGCCGCCGGCGGCTACATCAACGCCGGCCAGGTGTGCATCTCGGTGCAGCGCGTGATCACCCACCCGTCGGTGCACGGCGACTTCCTCGACGCGCTCGTGCCGAAGGTCAAGGCGCTCCGGATCGGCGACCCCTCCGCACCAGGACACCCGCGTCGGCACCCTGATCACCGAGGCCGAGGCGAGGCGCGTCGAGCGCGCGATCAGCGGCGCCGTCGACGACGGCGCGCCGGCTGCTCACCGGCGGCGAGCGCGACGGCGCCACTGGTCACGCCCGGCGGTGGTCGACGGCGTCGACCCGGCCGCGCCGCTGAACCAGGACGAGCTGTTCGGTCCCGCGGTGGCGATCTCCACGGCCGAGGACTGGACGAGCGCCATCGCCCAGGCGAACTCCACCAGCCTACGGCCTCGGGCGCCGGCGTGTTCACCGGCGACGTCGCCGGCGCCGTCCGCGCCATGCGCCAGATCGACGCCGGCGTCATCCACATCAACTGGACGCCGCTCTGGCGAGCCGACCTGATGCCCTACGGCGGCCTGAAGGCCTCCGGCATCGGCAAGGAAGGCTTCCGCGCCGCCGTCTCGGAGATGACCGAGGACAAGACCGATCATCCTCCACGGGCGTCCGTGGTGACCACGCAAGGAGACCACCATGACCAGCAACCGCACCCTCCGGCCTCACCAGTGCCCAGGCACTGGTCCTGCTACCTGTCCAAGCAGTACAGCGTGGCCGACGGCCAGCGCCGTCGGCTGTCCCGGCGGCCATGGGGATCTTCGGCCACGGCAACGTCGCCGGGCCTCGGGCAGGCGCTCGACCAGTACTCCGCCGACCTGCCCTTCATCCAGGGCCGCAACGAGCAGGCGCTCGTGCACATCGCCGTCGGCGTTCGCCAAGGCCTCGCGGCGGCACGCCGTGCTCGCCGTCACGGCCTCCATCGGTCCCGGCGCGCTCAACATGGTCACCGGCGCCGGCCTGGCGACGGTCAACCGGCTGCCGGTGCTGCTGCTGCCCGGCGACACCTACGCCACCCGCCGGCAGGGGCCGGTGCTCCAGCAGCTGCAGCACCCGGTCGAGGCGGACGCCAGCGTGAACGACGCCTTCCGCGCCGGTCTCGCGCTTCTTCGACCGCATCACCCGCCCCGAGCAGCTGCTCACCGCGCTCCCGGCGGCCATGCGGGTGCTGGTCGACCCGGTGAACACGGGAGCCGTGGTGCTCTCCCTCCCTCAGGACGTCCAGTCGCACGCCTACGACTACCCGGTCGAGTTCTTCGCCGAGCGCGACTGGGCCGTCCGGCGGCCGCTGCCCGATCCCGCCGAGACCGCAGCGGTCGTCGCGATGGTCAAGGAGGCGCGCAAGCCGCTGATCATCGCCGGCGGCGGAGTGCACTACTCCGACGCCTCCGCCGAGCTCGAGTCGCTGGCCGAGCAGGTCGGCATCCCCGTGGCCGAGACGTTCGCCGGCAAGGGCGCCGTCCGCATCGCAGGCCTGGTGGCAGCTCGGCGGGATCGGCCTGGAGGGCAACCCGGCGACCAACGAGATCGCCCGCGAGGCCGACCTCGTGATCACCGTGGGGTCCCGTCTGACCGACTTCGCCACCGCGTCGCACTCGCTCTTCGCCAACCCCGACGTCCGGTTCGCCAGCATCAACGTCGACGCACGCGACGGTGACCGGCTCGGCGCCGTGTCGGTCCTCGGCGACGCCAAGCTGCCCTGGAGGCACTGGCACGCGCCCTGGCCGACGGACGACGTGACCAGCGGGCGATGTGGCGCGAGCCGCGTCGAGGCCGCCACGGCGCGTGGGCCCCGGTCCGGGCTGCCGCGCTCGACGCCGACACGGTCGCGGACCTCGCTGCGCTGCGCGCAGCAGACCACCGACGTCATCCCCGACACCGACGCGGTCCTCACCCAGGCCCAGCTCATCGGCCTGCTCCAGGAGCACGCCCGGTCCGGCGACACGATCATCGCCGCCGCGGGCGGTCCTCCCGGGGACCTGCTGAAGGTGTGGGACGCCACCGACGGCCGCGAGTGCCACCTGGAGTTCGGCTTCTCCTGCATGGGCTACGAGATCCCCGCCGCGATCGGCGTCCGGCTCGCCGACGCCCGACCCTGCCGCACCGGGTCACCTCCTTCCTCGGCGACGGCACCTTCCTGATGGCGCCCACCGAGCTCGTCACGGCCGCCCAGGAGAAGCTGCCGATCACCCTGGTGGTGCCCGGAGAACCACGGCTACCAGGTCATCCACCGGCTGCAGATGTTCACGATGGGCCAGGAGTTCGGCAACGAGTTCCGCTACCGCGAGGACCCGCTGGACCTCGAGGCCGAGAAGCCCGCCGGCCTGACCGGCGACTACCTCGACGTCGACCTGGTCCAGGTCGCGGCCGGCCTCGGTGCGCGCGCCGTGCGCGCGACCACGGCGGCCGACGTCCGCACGGCGCTCGAGGACACCCGGGCCGAGCAGCCGCCCCGTCGTCATCGTGGTCCCGGTCATCCCGCATGCCGACCTGCCCGTCCGCGGGCTGCTGGTGGGACGTGGCTCCCGCCGAGGTGTCCGAGTCCGACACAGTCGCGCAGGTGCGCGTGGCCTACGAGACGGGCCTCGAGACCCAGCGGTGGCACGGATGAGCACCCTCCGCTACGCCCTGGACCGCGGCGACCTCAAGGCCAGGTTGGCGCGCGGCGAGGCGACGTACGGCACCTTCCTCGGGGCGCGCTCCGCCGTCACCGCGGAGGTCTGCGCCGCCGCCGGGGTCGACTGGGTGCTGCTGGACCTCGAGCACGGCGGCGGTGGCGAGGAGCAGGCGGGCGAGGTGGTCCCCGCCGCTGCGGCGTACGGCGTGCCGACCGTGGTGCGTGCCGAGTCCACCGAGCGCATCCGTGCCGGGCGGCTGCTGGACCTCGGCGCCGCCGGAGTCATGTTCCCGCGCATCGAGGGGCCCGACGACGCGGCCGCTCGCGATCAGGCACCTCCGCTACCCGCCGCTCGGTGACCGCGGCGTCGCGACGTACAACCGGATGTGCCACTACGGGCTCGACCCCGCTGCCCTCGACCGCTCCGACGGCGAGGTCCTCGGAGTCGTGCAGATCGAGACCGCCGGGGCCTGGCGACGGTCGAGGAGATCGCCGCGCTCGACGGTGTCGACGTGCTGTTCGTCGGACCGCGCGACCTGTCCCTGGCGCTCGGAGTGCCCGGTGACCTCAGCGCTCCGGCGTACCTCGAGGCGCTGGAGCGTGTGCTGGCCGCAGCCAAGGACCACGGCAAGGCGGCCGGTCTGCTGGTCCCGGACGGTGCCGCGGCTGCGAGAATGACCGCGGCCGGCTGGCAGTTCCTGGCCATCGGGTCGGACACCACCATCCTCGCGAACGCGGTGGTCGCCGAGCTGGAGCGAGCGGGGCAGCCCGCATGACCGACCCTGTCCCGCACGGACGTCGTGGTGGCGCTGGGCGACGTGGCACCCGAGCTGGTCCGTGACCACCTGCCAGCCGACGCGACCTTCGTGGTCGGCCCACTGCCGAGGACCTGCGCACGCGACCGGTGCGATCGCACGTGCCGACGCGGTCGTCGACCGCGACCTGCTCGACCGGACCCCTCGCCTGAGGGTGCTGGCGCGCACCGGCGTCGGCGTCGACCGGGTCGACGTCGCCGAGGCCACCCGCCGGGGCATCGCGGTCGTCGTCACGCCCGGGTGCCGGCACCAACGCCGTCGCCGAGGGTACCCTGGCGATGATCCTGCACCTGGTCAAGCGGCTGCGGACCGCGACCGCGTGCGTCGCCGAGGGGCGTTGGGCCGAGCGCGGCCGGATCTCGCATGGGCGACCTCGAAGGCGCCACGATCGGCATCATCGGCTACGGGCGCATCGGCCGCCGCGTCGCCCACCTCGCCCGCGCCTTCGGCATGACGATCCTCGCGCACGACCCGCACCTCACCGAGGACGACCCGGACCTGGTCGGCCTGGATGAGCTGCGTCGCCGCGCCGACGTGATCACCCTGCACTTGCCGCTGACGCCCGAGACCCGTCACCTCGTGGACGCCGAGTTCCTCGCCGGCGTGCAGCCCGGGACGATCCTGGTGAACTGCGGACGCGGTGGCCTGCTCGACCTCGACGCGGCGTACGACGCCCTCGTGGACGGCCAGCTCGGCCGGGCTCGGGCCTCGACGTCTTCGAGACCGAGCCACCGGAGCACCATCGGCTCTTCGACCGCGACGACGTCGTCCTCTCGCCCCACCTGATGGGTCTCAGCGACGGGCGCCACCCGGGCCACTTTCGCCGCGGCCGCGCAGGGAGTCGCCGACGTCCTGGCCGGACGCCGACCCGACGGCCCTGGCCGACGCCGACTGGCAGCCCGAGCACCTCCCCATCACGACCACCGAGCACGCACAGGAGACACCATGAACGACAAGAGCCGCATCGCCGGAGCACCGATCAGCTGGGGGGTCTGCGAGGTCCCGGGCTGGGGGTACCAGCTGCCTCCGCCGAGCAGGTCCTCTCCCAGATGGGCGAGGTCGGCCTGGCCGCCACCGAGCTCGGCCCGGACGGCTTCCTGCCCGCTGACCCGACGGGCTGGCCGAGACCTTCGCCAAGCACCACCTCACCGCGGTCGGCGGCTTCACCCCCTTCGTGCTGCACCGCCCCGAGGTCGACCCGATGGTCGAGCTCGAGCGGCTGCTGCCCGGCTTCATGGCCGCCCGGCCGCCGACGTCATGGTCCTGTCCGCCGACTCCGGCCTGGCGGGCTACGACTCGCGGCCCGAGCTCGACGACGCGGGCTGGCAGCGGCTGTTGCGCAACCTCGACCGGGTCGCTGCCCGGGTCGGTGAGCACGGCATCAGAGCGGTGCTGCACCCCCATGTGGGCACGATGGTCGAGACCGAGTCCGGACGTGCAGCGCGTGCTCGAGGGCTCGGCGATCTCGCTGTGCCTGGACACCGGCCACCTGCTGATCGGGGGCACCGACCCGGCCGACCTCGCCGGCCAGGTGCCCGACCGGATCGCGCACACCCACTTCAAGGACGTCGACCTGGCCTACGCCAGGCAGGTCCAGGACGGGCGCCTCACCTACACCGACGCGGTCCGGGACGGCATGTACCGCCCGCTCGGCAGTGGCGACGTCGACGTCGCGGCCATCGTGAAGCACCTGCGCGGCAACGGCTACGACGGCTGGTACACCCTCGAGCAGGACACGATCCTCACCGAGCCGCCCGTGGCGAGGGCCCGGTCGCCGACGTCAGCACCAGCGTGGAGTACCTCCGGGGGCTCCTCGCGGAGTGACCGAGACTCAGACGAGGTCCTCGGAGCCGCAGCAACGAGCCGGGTTCGTTGTACGGCGTGACGACCTGCACCTGCGAGGGGATGCTCGCCGGGCGGCCGGGCACGAGGCCGCCTGCCTGGAGAAGCAACCGACAGGCGCGCCTCATGTCGGCGCGCAGGTCGTGGTGCAGCACCGCCGAGATGCGTCGGGTGCGCAGCAGCGTGCGGTTGTCCCCGTCGAGGTCGTGCGCGACGAACACCGTCGGGGACATGCCGAGCTCGTCGAACGCGGTGATCGTGGCCCGGTTCCCGCCGCCGGCGGAGTACACCGCGTCGATCGTCGGATGCAGCGCCAGCGCACCGCGCACGGCGATCAGCATGGTCCGGTCGAGGCCGTCGGTGTCGGTCACCTCGTGCACCTTGCGCTCGGGAGCCAGCTCGGCGAGCGTCTCGCGGAACCCGATCTCCCGCTCCTCCTCTCCACGGAAGGTGGAGTGGCTCACGGTGACCAGCACGCCGCCGGTGCGGCCCGCCCACTGGGTGATCAGGTAGGCCGCCGTCGCCCCGGCCGCACGGTTGTCGAGCCCGACGTACGCCGCCTTGTCGGCTCGCGCGCACGTCGGTCACGAACGTGACGGTGGGGATGCCCGCGGTGGCCAGCCGATCGACGGCCGCGGCGACCTCGGGAGTGTCGGGAGCCTTCAGGATCACCCCGTTCGAGCCGCGGTGCGCGATCTCCTCCAGCGCGGCCACGGCCGCCGCCGGAGTCGCTGTGCTCGCTCAGTCGCGAGCGTGCGCGCACGACCGCCGGTCGCAGCGCCCTCAGCTCGGCCTCCAGGGCGTCGCGCGCGGCGCTGGCGAACCGGTCGGGTGACTGCATCACCAGGTCGAGCATCAGCGTCCGGGCGGACAGCTGGACCTGCTCGTGCTGCCGCTCGAGCTCGGCGACCGCCCGGTCGACCTGGGCCACGGTCTCCGGCCGGACGCCCTCGCGGCCGTGCAGCACGCGGTCGACCGTGGCGCGGCTCAGTCCCGCCTGCCTGGCGATGTCGACCACGCGGTGCCGGCGACGTGCCACCACCCTCGCCTCCCTACGGACCGAACGCGCCCCGTTCGGCGAGGCGGCGGTCTTGAGGCATGTTAGGGCGTGAAGGCAGCCCGGAACCTGTCCAGCGCCACGTCGTCCTCGCCGCTGGCCCAGCCCTCCAGGCCGACCACGCCCTCGTAGCCCTCCGCCTCGAGCACCTTCGCGATGGCCGGGTAGTTGATCTCCCCGGTCCCGGGCTCGCAGCGACCGGGTACGTCGGCCACCTGGATCTCGCCGACCCAGGGCAGCGCCCTGCGGACGAGCTCGATCAGGTTCCCCTCGCCGATCTGGGCGTGGTAGAGGTCGAGGTTCATCCGCAGGTGGGGACTGTCGACCGACTGGACCAGCGCGAGCGTGTCCGCTGCCCGGGCGAACGGGGTGCCCGGGTGGTCGACCGCGAGGTTGAGGTTCTCGAGCACGAAGACCACGTCGTGCTGCTTCCCGAGGTCGGCGATCCGCGCCAGCGTCGTGCGCGCGGCCAGCCACATCTCCCCGGTGACCACCTCGACAGGGACGACGGGCAGTCCGTCGCCGTCGAGGCCGGTGCCGTGCAGGTTCAGGTTGGGGGTGCCCAGGGCCCTCGACGCCTCGATGGAGCGCTCCGCGGTCTCCAGCAGGGTGTCCGCTCCGTCGGGGTCGATCAGGTCGCCCTCGATGTAGCCGGTCATCGAGGTGAACCGGGCCCCGGTCGCGGCCAGCGCGGGCAGGTCCTTCTTCGTCCAGTCCCAGATCTCGACGGCGAAGCCCTGCTCGTGCAGCCTGCGCACCCGCTCGGGGAACGGCAGGTCGAGGAGCACCATCTCGGCACTCACGGCGAGGGTGAAGCTCATGGCGTCACCTTCACCGGCGCGTTGGCCTGGACCGACTCGATGCACGCGAGCGCGATGCCCAGTGCCCGGCGGGCGTCCTCGCCGGTGACCGAGGGCGACCGGCCCTCGCGCACCGCGTCGGTGAACTCGACGAACTCACCCGTGTAGGCGTCGACGAACAGGTCCACGTCGCCGCGGGGGGTCTGCGCGTGACGCCCCGTCGCGTCGTACAGGTTCATCGAGGTGGTCGTGCTGGACCCCATCGTGACCATGCCGCCGGAGCCGAAGACCTCGCCGCGGATGTCGTAGCCGTAGGTGGCGGAGAAGCTCGCCTCGGCGACCGCGCGGGCACCGTTGTCGAAGGTGATCACGACGACGGCCGTGTCGAGCAGTCCCGCGCTCTTGTAGTCCGGCGCGACGAGCGCGTCCGCGGTCGCGTAGACCTCGACCGGGCTCGCGCCGGGGTTCAGCCAGAGCAGCGCGTCGAAGTCGTGGATCAGGGTCTGGGTGAACACGGTCCACGGGGGTACGCCGGCCGGGTCGGCCAGACCCGGGTCGCGGGTCACCGACCGCATCAGCTGCGGGGTGCCCACCGAGCCGGCGACGACCGCGTCGTGCGCGGCCACGAAGTCGGCGGCGAAGCGCCGGTTGAAGCCGACCTGCAGCGGGACTCCTGCGTCACGCGCTGCGGCGATCGCCCGCTCGGCGTCCGGCAGGGTCATCGACATCGGCTTCTCGCAGAAGATCGCCTTGCCGGCAGCCGCCGCCGCGACGACCAGCTCGCAGTGCGCGTTGGACGAGGCCGCGATCACGACGGCCTCGATGTCGTCGGCCTCGAAGAGGTCCTCGGGCGCGAGCACGCCCCGCGCGCCCAGTGAGGAGCCGAGCGCCTCCGCCACCCCGGGGCGCGGGTCGGCGACGGCGACCAGCGAGGCGCCGGGAACGCGGCGGGCGATGATCTCGGCGTGCGAGGTGCCGATGCGGCCGGCGCCGATGAGGCCGACGGGAACGATGCGTGGGAGTGCCATGGGCTGTCCTTCAGGAGAGTGGGTTCAAGGGCGCAGGGCGAGCACCTGTTCAGGAGGGACCATGGACGCTCGCGCCGCGCTCGGCGCTGAGCCGCGCCGCGTCGAGCACCGCGAGCGTGCGGACGGCGTCCCGTGCCGGGACGGGCTGAGGTCCCCCACCCCGGATCGCAGCGGCGAAAGCCGTGTAGAGGTCGTGGTAGCGGCCCTGCTCCGAGGGGACCGGCTCCTCACCGGCAGCCGTCGCCAGCACCCCCCAGCGACCTGGCTCCTCGTAGCCCCATGTCTCCAGGTCGTCGACCGGCCGCCGCCCGGCGAAGATCGCCTGCGCCTGGACGTCGGTGCCGAGGGCCCGATAGCTGCCCTCGCTGCCGTAGGCCCGCAGCTCGCGGGCCTCGATGTGGTTGACCTTGCTCGACTCGACCGTGGAGCGCACCCCGGACGTGTGTTCGAGGTCGATCAGGAACGAGGCGTCCGTGCGACCACTCGGGGAGCTCGATCCAGTCCAGGTGGGCGTTGACGCTGCGTACGTCGCCCAGCAGCCAGACCATCTGGTCGACGACGTGGCTGCCGATGTCGCGCAGCAGGCCTCCTCCGGGCCCGGCCTCCAGCGTCGCCGGGTCGTCGAGGTCGAAGCGTGAGTGCACCCGCCACAGCTCACCGAGCCGGCCGCTCTCGATCACCGCCGCCAGGGTGCGGACGTCGGCGTCCCAGCGCCGGTTGTGGAAGACCGACAGGAGCACGCCGGCAGCCTCCGCGGCCTCCGCCAGCTCGCGCCCCACCTCGGCGCTGGGCGCGAACGGCTTGTCGGCGATCACGTGCACCCCGGCGCCGATGGCCTCCAGGACCAGGGCACGACGGGTCTCGGGCGGCGTGGTGATCGTGACCGCGTCGACGCCGCTGTCGAGCAGTGCTCCGAGGCTCTCGAAGACCGGGACCCCCGGCCAGTCCTGCTCGACCTCCGCGCGTCGTACGGGCGAGCGCGTGACGACGCCGGCGAGCTCGACGCCCTCGGCAGCGGCGATGAACGGCGCGTGGAAGAAACGTCCACCCGCGCCGTACCCGACGACGCCCAGCCTGATCGGACTCGGCTTCAGAGCCATCGCAGCTGGTCCTGCTTGGCCTCGTCGTACGACGCCCGGCCGCTGAGCGAGGCAGGCACGCCGGTCTCCCACCAGGCCCCGGCCTCGGTCCAGGTGGAGAAGTGGGTGCGGCAGACCACGACGGCCGGCCGCTGCTCGGCGCGGGCGGCCTTGCGGGCCCGCTCGTACGCCGCCCGGAGCTCCTCGACGCCCGCGCCCTCGGGCACGTCCTCGACGATGCAGCCGAGCGAGGCGGCGTGCGCGGCGAAGTCGACGTGCACGCTGCCGTCGGCGCCGGGGCCGCGGGAGTCGGCCAGCATGTTGTTGAAGCCGTCGGCGCCCTGGTTGGTCTGCAACCGGTGGATGACCGCGAAGCCCGAGTTGTCGCAGAGCACCGACACGTAGGGGTGACCGGAGAACGCCGCGGAGTAGAGCTCGGAGTTGAGCATCAGGTAGGAGCCGTCGCCGTACAGCGCCGTGACCAGGCCCGTCGGGGTGGGTCTGCGCCCGCGCCATCGCGGCGCCCCAGGGCGCCACCACCTCGTAGCCCATGCAGGAGAAGCCGTACTCGAGGTCCATCGTGGCGCCCGAGGTCGGGGACCCGTCGTGCTCGACCGCTGCCGGTGCGCCACCCGCCGTGCAGCTCGCCCGGGCATGCCGCCCGACGCGGTCAGGACGTAGTCCTCCGGGCCGCTGGCGTCGTTGACCACGCCGACCACCTGGGCGTAGGTGAGGCTGCCGTCCGGCGCGACGCCCTCGCGGAGCCGGTCGACGTGGGCGTCCCAGTCGGCCAGCTTGCGGGACGCCTCCGCGGCCCAGGCCTGCGTCGGCGCGTCCAGCTCGCCGAGCGCCTCGGACAGCTCGACCACGCGTCTCGCGGGCATCGCCGACCACGGCCTGGGCCGAGTGCTTGACCGCGTCGAAGCGCGCGGCGTTGACCGTGACGATCCTGACGCCGGAGGCGAAGGCGGTCCACGACGAGGTGGTGAAGTCCTGGAGCCGGGTCCCGACGGCGAGCACGACGTCGGCCTCGGCGGCGAGGTCGTTGGCCGAGGTCGCGCCGATGATGCCCAGCGGCTCCGCCGTGCAGCGGGTGGTCGTGCGGCACCAGGGTGCGGCCGGCGACGGTCTCGACGACGGGCACGCCGTGTGCCTCCGCGAAGGCCAGCGCCTCGGCCGCGGCACCGGAGTAGCGCACCCCTCCGCCGAGCACGAGCAGCGGACGCGCCGCGGCACGCAGCGGTCTCGGCGGCGCGGGCGAGGTCGTCGCGGTCGGGGCGCTGCCGCGGAACGCGGTGCACCCGCTGCTCGAACATCGACTCGCGGGAAGTCGAACTCCTCGACCTGCGCGTCCTGCGGCAGGGCGAGCACGACGGGCCCGCAGTCGGCCGGATCGGTGAGCACCCGCGCGACCTGGGGAAGCGACGAGAGCAGCTGCTCGGGACGGGTGATCCGGTCGAAGTAGCGCGACGACGGGACGGAACGCGTCGTTGACCGAGGTCGTGGGGTCCCCGAAGTGCTCGACCTGCTGGAGGCACGGGGTCGGGGGCGCGACCGGCGAAGGTGTCGCCCGGCAGCAGCAGCATCGGCAGCCGGTTGGCGTGCGCGACGCCGGCGGCGGTGACCATGTTCAGCGCGCCGGGGCCGATCGACGTGGTCACGGGCATCACCTGACGGCGGTCGGTCGCCCGGGCGAACCCGACGGCGGCGAGGGCCATGCCCTGCTCGTTCTGGCCGCGCCAGGTCGGCAGCTCGTCGCGACTCTCGTGCAGGGCGGTGCCCAGCCCGAGCACGTTGCCGTGCCCGAAGATCGCGAACACCCCCGGGAACAGCGGGACCTCGCTGCCGTCCAGCAGCTCGGAGCGCTGGGCGATCATCCAGCGGACGAGCGCCTGCGCCGTGGTGAGTCGGATCGTGCCGGTCATCGGGTCTCCTCCGCGTCATCGTCGTACGACGGCACCAGGCCGTCCGCCCGTCCTGCGGCCGAGGTGACCGGGCAGCGGGGTCGACCTCGACGCCGGCCCAGCTGTCGCGGATCCAGGCGTGGGTCGGGGTCGTCGCAGAAGGCCATCGCCCGGTCCTCGCCGGGGCCGGCCATCACGTTCAGGTAGTACATCGGGTAGCCGGTCGAGGCCATGCACGGACCGTGGTAGCCGTGCGGGATCAGCACGACGTCGTGGTCGTGCACCTCGAGGTCTCGTCGATCGCCGTCGAGGCCGACCGCCTCGTGCTCCGGACCGGTGTAGGTGCGGTGGTAGCCGTGGCCGTCCCGCGACGGCGTGACCTGGTCGGGGCCGGCGATCCGGTAGTAGTAGATCTCCTCGTTGACCACCTCGCACGGCTCGCGAGGCGTCGTGCTTGTGCGGCGGGTAGCTCGACCAGTTCCCGGGCGGGCGTGACCAGCTCGACGGCGATCAGCTTCTCGGCGTGGTCCCAGACCCCGGGCACGCCGAAGTTGTTGACCTGGCGGCTGGCGCTGCCGGCGCCACGCGTCTCGACGGGCACGTCGGACGCGGCGCCGTAGCGGGCCTCGAGACGGGTGCTGCAGCGCGACGGCCGGCAGGGCCAGCTCGGCGACGCCGTCGGACTGGAGGGAGACCACGCTGTCGCGTCCGACGTAGGCGAAGTCGGTGACCGCGCTGAAGACGCTGGCCCGACCGTCGAGGTCGAACTTCGCCTCGGTCGTGCCGGGCTCGTCCTGGTGGGCGACCTCGAGCCGCACCGATCCGCGCAGCGGCAGCACGAACAGCTCGCTCGGGCCGGTCTCCACCCGCACGGTCGCTCCCGGGGACAGGCGCACGACGCGCAGCCCGGTCCACTCCCAGCCGGCGTCCTCCGGGGTCAGCGACACGAGGTCGCCGCCTGCGCCGGAGGGCGTCCGCGTAGGGACGGTGGATGGTCACGTCAGCTCACCTGCTTGGCGGTGTCGAGCACGTCGGCGGCGGCGTGCACCGCAGCACCGACGTCGCCGTCAGGCGGGTAGAGCAGGGTCCGCCCGACGACCAGCCCGCGCACGGCGGGGTGGGACAGCGTCTTGCCCCACGACGCCAGGTCGGCGGCCGGGTCGGAGCTGGGGACGCCACCGAGCACGACGCACGGCAGCGTGGTCGACCCGAAGACGGTCTCGTAGTCGTCGCACGACGGGCATCTTCAGCCACGTGTAGGCACTGGTCGTGCCCAGGCCGGAGGCGATCGTGACCGCGCGGGAGAGGGCAGGCGCGTCCTTGCGCAGGAAGAGCGTCCCGTCCTGCGTCGCGCTCGTAGGGCAGCGGCTCGACCATCGCGACCAGTCCGAGCTCGGCGAGCTCGGTGACGGCGTTGGCGCAGGCCTCGATGGTGCTGGCCGTGCCGGCGTCGGTGTCGTCGATGCGGAGCAGCATCTTGCCGCCCTCGAGACCGCACGCCGAGATGCTGGCCGCGTCGTACCCGGTGAAGCGGTCGTCCATCGTCCAGGTGGCGCCGTCGAGACCGCCCCGGTTCATCGAGCCGATCACGACCTTGTCCTCGAGCGCGCCGAGGAGCAGGAGCTCCTCGATGATGTCGGGCGTCCCGAGGACGCCGTCGACGTCGGGGTGGTGCAGCGCCTCGACCAGGCGGGCGAGCAGCGAGCGCCGGTCGGCCATCGCCATCGCGTCCCCACCGGTCGCGAGGGACCCGCGGGCAGGGTGGTCGGCGGCGACGAGGAACAGCGTCCCCCGGTCGGAGACGACCTTCCCGGGACGGCGTCGGGCCGCGTAGGCCTTGGCGACCGCACCGGGGTCGGTCGCCCGGAGCTCGAGCAGGTCTCGCCACTCGGTCGTCGGTGATGACCGGTCCACGCTTCTGGCTGGTGAGCTCGTCCTCGGTGACGGTCATCAGGATCCTCCTTCACGGGCGACGAGGTCGGTGAGCTCGTCCAGGGTGGGCATGGCGTCCGCGCAGGCCAGTCGTGAGGCCACGATCGCGCCGGCGGCGTTGGCGTGGTCGGCGATCTTGACCGGCTCCCAGCCGGCCAGCAGGCCGTGCACCAGGGCGCCGCCGAAGGCGTCACCCGCGCCGAGGCCGCAGACGACCTTCACCGGGTGGGGTGCGACGACGGTCCGGCTCTCGGCCGTGGCGACGAGGACGCCCTCGCCACCCATCTTGACCAGCGCGAGCTCCACGCCCCGGTCGAGCAGCCGCGTGGCCGCCTCGTGGGGGTCGCGGTGCCGACGGCCACCTCGACCTCGGCCCGGTTGCCGACAGCGACCGTGACGTGGTCCAGCATCGCGTCGTACTCCGCGCTCGCCTGCTCGGGCGAGTCCCAGAACATCGGCCGCCAGTCGAGGTCGAGCACCGTGTGCCTGCCCGAGCCCGCCTCGGGACGACCACGGTGCTTGAGCATCGCGAGCTGCGTGGTGCGCGACGGCTCCACGCTGGCTCCGGTGCCGGTGACCCAGAAGATCGGTACGTCGCGGACCAGGTCCCACGGGACGTCCTCGTCGCCGATGGTCAGGTCGGGGGCGACCGGCTGTCGGTAGAAGAAGAGGTTGGGGTCCTCGGCGGGGTCGAGCTCGCAGAACACGACCGGGGTGTTGAGCCCCTCGGCGGTGCCGACGTACTGGGGGTCGACGCCGAAGCCGACCAGTGCCTGGCGCACGAAGTCGCCGAACGGGTCGGGGCCGACCTTCGTCAGCACGGCCGCGCGCCGACCCAGGCGGGCTGCTCCGACGGCCACGTTGGTGGCGGTGCCGCCGAGGTACTTGGCGAACGTCGAGACGTCCTTGAGCGGGCCGTCCTGCTGGGGATAGATGTCGACGCCGACGCGACCGACCGTCAGCAGCTCGAGTGGTCCCGAGACAGCGCCCGGGGCGCTCACCAGGACCCCACGTAGGAGTCGATGGTCTGACGCATGAAGCGGCTGGACTCCCCGGCACGCTCCTCCCAGGCGAAGACGCAGGAGGTCATCACGTTGCCCTCGCGCTCACCGAAGCCGAGCTTGTTCAGGGTCTCGAAGAACAGGTCCCACTCGACCTCGCCCTGGCCGATGTCGAGGTGCTGGTGCACCCGGATCGGGTTGCCCGGCGGGTTGGTGATGTAGCGCAGCCCCGAGGAGCCCGTGTGGTCGAAGGAGTCGGCGAGGTGCAGCTGGGTCATCAGGTCCCCGGCGTACTCCATGATCTCGACCATGTTGCCGCCCATGTGGAAGGTGTGCGGGCAGCAGTAGAGGAAGGAGACGAGCGGGGAGTTGATGCCGCGGATCATGTCGATCGCGACCAGGCCGTCCTCGACGAAGTCGTCCGGGTGCGGCTCGAGCCGGAGCTCGACGCCCTCGCGCTCGAAGACCGGGAGCAGCTCCTCCATCGACTTCCAGAACTTCGCCTCGGAGAGGCTGACGGCCTCGGGACGGCCGTTGAACTCCGAGTTCATCACATGGCAGTCGAGGTCGACGGTGATCTGGATCGCGCGCTTCCAGCTGCGCACCGCCGCCTGGCGCTCCTCCTCGTCCGGCCCCGACCAACGGTAGAGAGGCAGGTGCGAGGCGATCTTCACCCCGGCACCGTCGAGCGCCTTCTTGAACGCCTTGACCGTCGCGTCGTCGACGCGAGGGTGCAGGAAGAACGGGGTGAAGTCCTCGCGGGGCGAGAGCTCGATGTACTCGTAGCCGAGGTCGGCCACGACACCGGGAAGCTCGAGCAGCGGCGTGCTGCGGAGCATGTAGGGGTCGAGCGCGATCTTCATGGTCTTCTCTCCTGCGTACGGTCGGGTCGGCGGTGTGCCAGCTGGTTCTCTGGAGCTACTTCGACGTCGGGAAGTGGAAGCTCGCGTCACTGGCGTGCTCGGAACGCGGCCAGCGGGCGGTGACGACCTTGGCCCGCGTGTAGAAGCTGACGCCCTCGGGTCCGTGGACGTGCTTGTCGCCGAACAGCGAGTCCTTCCAGCCACCGAAGGAGTAGTAGGCCATCGGGACGGGCACCGGCACGTTGATGCCGATCATGCCGACGTGCACCCCGCGCTGGAACCGACGAGCCGCCTCACCGCTGGTGGTGAAGATGGCGGTGCCGTTGCCGTAGGGGTTGGCGTTGATCAGCGCGATCGCCTCGTCCACCGTGTCCGCGCGTACGACGGACAGCACCGGGCCGAAGATCTCCTGGGTGTAGACGTCCATCTCGGTCGAGACACCGTCGATCACGGTGGGCCCGACGAAGAAGCCGTCCTCGTGACCCTCGACGCTGAGCTCGCGTCCGTCGACCTCGATCCGGGCGCCCTGCTCCTCGCCCGAGCCGATCAGGCCGATGATCCGCTGCTGGGCCTCGCGGGTGACCACGGGGCCCATCTCGCTGTCGCCGTCGCGACCGTTGCCGACCTTGACGGCGCGGGCGCGCTCGTTGACCGCCTGCACGATCCTGTCGCCGGCGTCCCCCACGGCCACCGCGGCAGAGATCGCCATGCAACGCTCGCCGGCCGACCCGAAGGCGGCCGCGGCCAGGTGGTCCGCCGCGAAGTCGATGTCGGCGTCGGGAAGGATGATCGCGTGGTTCTTCGCACCACCCAGGGCCTGCACCCGCTTGCCGTTCGCCGTGCCTCGCTCGTGGATGTACTTCGCGATCGGCGTGGAGCCGACGAAGGAGACGGCCGCCACGTCGGGCGAGTCCAGGATCGTGTCGACGGCGACCTTGTCGCCGTGGACGACGTTGAAGACCCCGTCGGGGAGACCGGCCTGCTGCCACAGCTCGGCGATCTTGATCGAGGCGGAGGGGTCACGCTCGCTGGGCTTGAGCACGAAGGTGTTGCCGCAGGCGATCGCCACCGGGAACATCCACATCGGCACCATCGCCGGGAAGTTGAACGGCGTGATCCCGGCGACGACACCGAGCGGCTCCCGGAAGGAGAACGTGTCGATGTCGGTCGAGACCTGGTCGGAGTAGTCACCCTTCAGCAGGGAGGGGATGCCGCACGCGAACTCCACGACCTCGAGGCCGCGCTGCACCTCGCCCAGCGCGTCGGAGAGCACCTTGCCGTGCTCGTCGGTGATCAGTGAGGCGATCTCCTCGGCCTGCGCGTTGACCAGCTCGCGGAACGCGAACAGCACCTTGGTGCGCTTGCTGATGGAGGTCTGCGACCAGTCCGGGAAGGCGTCGCTCGCCGCGGCGATCGCGGCCTGCACGTCGCTCACGTCACCGAGGAGGACCTCGGCCTGCTGCTGGCCCGTCGCCGGGTTGTAGACGGGCGCCGTCCTGTCGGACACCCCGGACGTGCTCTTGCCGGCGATCCAGTGCTCGATGATCCTCAACGGAAATCTCCTCTGCTTTGTCTTTACATACTGACTTTAACAGTCAGATTGGATTCACGCGAGTCCCGCCCGGTCGGCCGCCGCGAGCAGGTTCTCCGCGGCCTACTCCAGGCCCTCGACCTGGCCGAAGGTGGTGGTGCACCTGGGGGTCGGGGTGCAGCGGGTTCCCGTTGCAGTTCAGCGCGGTCAGCTCGAGGCCGAGATCGCGCAGGATCGTCAGCGACTCCTCGAGCGTCTTGTCGTGCACACAGGCGGTGTAGGCGCCGAGCTTCATCGGTGGCTCCTCTCGGTCAGGGTTGTTCTCAGGCGTAGAGGGAGGGCTTCTCGCCCAGCTGGACCTCGATGCGGTCGCCGCTGTGGAGCGCCTCCACCCCGGCGTCGCACACCGCCTGCGCGGCGTACCCGTCCCAGGAGCTGGGGCCCGTCAGGCCGGTGCCGGCGACGACCTCGTTGATCCACTCCTGGAACTCCACGTCGTAGGCCGCGATGAAGCGCTCGCGCCAGTCCTCCGGGACGGCCACCCCGACGCTGTTGTTGGTGCGGAGCACGACCTGGCCGGTCTCGGCCAGTGCGGCGGTGCCGTCCTCGCCGATGACCTCGCCCCGGATGTCGTAGCCGTAGCGGATGTTGACCGACGTCTCGACGTTGACGAGCACGCCCGTGGTCGTCTCCAGGATCATCAGCAGAGGATCCTGCAGCTCCCCGCCGTGGCTGTTGGGCTTGGCGGCGAGGACGCGGATCGCGGTGAGCTCCTCGCCGAGCAGCCACCGGGTGACGTCGAAGTCGTGCACCGCGGTGTCGACGATCGCCATGTCCTTCGTGTAGTGCTCGGGGACCGACGGGTTGCGATGGCCCGAGTAGTAGATGAGCGGGGCGCCCACGGCGCCGGAGTCGATGGCACGCTTCAGCGCGCGGTACGACGCGTCGTACCGCCGCATGAACCCGACTTGCACCAGCCGCTTCCCGCTGGCCACCTCGGCGTCCATGATGTGCCGGCACGCCTCCGTGGTGGTCGCCAGCGGCTTCTCGCAGAACACCGGCTTCCCGGCCTCCACCGAGGCGACGACGTACTGCTCGTGAGTCGGACCCCAGGAGCAGACGATGACCGCTTCCACGTTGTCGTCCGCGATCAGGTCCTCGCCGGTGGCGTGGACGACCGCGTGCGGCAGACCCGCCGCGGCCTCCTTGGCGGCCACCTCGTTGCTGTCGGTCACGGCGACCACCTCGGCCCCCGAGACGACCTCGGTGAGCCGGCGGATGTGGTCGCGACCGATCATGCCGGTCCCGATGACTCCGACCTTGAGCGTCATGTCAGTTCTCCTGTGTCAGGTGGGCTTCAGTAGGGCCAGCGACGGACGGGTCCGAGACCGCAGCCGACGTAGTAGCCGGCGGTGCGCGCACCGATCGGCATCGGGATGTGCGGTTCGACCGGGTAGAGGTCCTGCTCGATCACGGTGTAGATCTCGCGGTCGAGCTTGCCGAGCTCGTCGAGGAGGGGCGGCATGTCCGGCTCCCCGTAGGGCGGCTCGCACATGATGCCGAGCTTCACGGACTCCGAGAGCGGCATCTTCTCCGCGAGGGCGCGGGCCCGGACGACGGGGTCGACGGACTTGAGGTGCACGTAGGTGATCCGCTCGGGGAAGGCCTTGATGATCTCGATGTTGTCACCCTCGCAGTAGGACACGTGGCCGGTGTCGAGGCAGAGGTTCACCAGCTCGGGGTCCGTGTCGGAGAGGAAGCGCTCGATCCGGTCCTGGGTGTCGACGTGGGTGTCGGCGTGCGGGTGGAAGACCAGCTTCACGCCGTACTCGTTGAACAGCACCTTGGCGAGCTCGTCGGTGCCGGTGACGAGGTTCTTCCACTGCTCCGGGTCGAGGTCGCCGGACCCGCTCGCCTCCCCAGTGTGCTGGTCGGTGTACTGCTCGGGCAGGTGCACGAGGTACTCCGCGCCGACCGCGGCCAGCAGCTTGGCCTCCTGGCTGAACTCGGCGATCGCCTTGTCGAGCGCGTCCTGTCCCTTGTGCAGGCCGGCGAAGACGGTGCCTCCGCAGACGGTCAGGTTGCGTCGCGCCAGCTCCTCCTTCAGCTGGGACGGGTCCTGCGGCATGAAGCCCTGCGGTCCCAGCTCGGTGTAGACGTAGCCCACGGCCGCGATCTCGTCCAGGTAGACGTCCCACGTCACCTGGTGCTCGTCGTTCGGGAACCAGACGCCCCAGGAGTCGGGCGCAGTGCCGAGACGGAGCTTGGACAGTGAGGACATGGGCTTCTCCGGGATCGGTGAGCGAGCAGTTCGAGGTTGATTTCTGGGCGCCCCCGAAGGGACTTCAGCGCCGCCGTCCATACAAGCGAGCGCGCCTTCAACTGTCAAGGCTTTGTTCTAACATTCTGTCTGTTGCACAAAGATCGACGTAACCTCAGAATGTTAGAACAAAGCCTTGACAAGCACTGGGGGACTGGGCAGGCTGTGACGGCCGACACAGGGTCGGCACACAAGCGGAGGTACCGGCTCATGAGGTTCGTTGCGACCACTCCGGCACCACAAGGAAAGGGAACCGCCACCATGAAAACCACCCGAGCTCGAAGAGCCGCCCCGCTCATCGTGGGGGCCGTGCTCGCCGTCGTCCTGTCCGCCTGTGCGTCCGGCGGCCGCACGGACACCGGCTCCGACAGCAGCAGCGGCGGGGGCGGTGCCGGTGACAACTCCGGCTACACCATCGCCATGGTCACCCACGAGACCCCGGGTGACACCTTCTGGGACAAGATCAAGTCGGGAGCCCAGCAGGCTGCCAAGAACTACGGCATCACGCTGAAGTACTCCAACGACCCCGACCCGGGCAAGCAGGCGACGCTGATCCAGAACGCCATCGACTCCAAGGTCGACGGCATCGCGACCACGCTGGCGACTCCCGACGCCCTGACCGGAGCAGTCAAGGACGCGAACAAGGCCAAGATCCCGGTCGTGGCCTTCAACTCCGGCATCGACCAGTACAAGCAGGTCGGCGCGTCGATGTACTTCGGCTCCGACGAGAACCTGGCCGGCGAGTCCGCCGGCGAGCGGATCAGCAAGTCGGGCGGCCAGAACCCGCTGTGTGTCATCCAGGCCTCCGGCTCGGTGGCTCTCGAGGCCCGCTGTGCCGGTGTGAAGAGCAAGGCCCCGAACACCAAGAACATCCAGGTGAACGGCGCCGACGACTCCGCGGTGGTCTCCTCGCTCCAGGCGAAGCTGTCCCAGGACAAGTCCATCGACTACATCGTCACGCTCGGCGCTCCGATCGCGCTGGACGCCCTCAAGGCGATGGACCAGGCCGGTAGCAAGGCGAAGCTCATCACCTTCGACCTGAACGCCGACGCGGCCCAGGACATCAAGGACGGCAAGATCGAGTTCTCGATCGACCAGCAGCCCTACGTCCAGGGGTACCAGGCCGTGACGGCCCTGTACCTCAACCTGAAGAACGGCAACGACATCGGCGGTGGTGGCCCGGTCCTGACCGGCCCGTCCTTCGTCGACAAGTCCAACATCGATGTCATCCTTCCGTTCGCGAAGAAGGGCACCCGCTAAGGGGCCCCGCGGGAGGCCGGTCGGCCGAGACGCCGGTCGGCCTCCCGCGACAACGGAACCCTGGAGGTTCTCATGAGTCAGACATCTGAAAAGCCGGCCGTCAAGGCCCCCCACGAAGATTCGAACCGAGTGCAGGTCGGGCTCCTCAGCCGAGCCCTGGCCAGGCCCGAGATCGGCGCCCTGGTGGCGGCCATCGTCATCGGGATCTTCTTCCTGGTCGTCGCACCGCCCTTCCGGTCAGCCGAGTCGCTGGCGACCGTCCTCTACCAGAGCGCGACGATCGGCATCGTCGCCGTCGGTGTCGGGATGCTGATGATCGGCGGCGAGTTCGACCTCTCCGCCGGCGTCATGGTCACGACGGCCGGCCTCGTCAACGCGATGTTCTCCTACCAGTACAACCTCAACCTGTGGGTCGGGGCTCTGCTCTCACTGGTCGTCGCGCTGGCCATCGGGTTCATCAACGGCTACCTGGTGATGAAAACGGGGATCGCGAGCTTCCTGATCACCCTCGGCACGTTCTTCATCCTGCAGGGAGTCAACCTCGGTGTGACCAAGCTGGTCACCGGCTCGGTCTCCACGCCCAACATCAACCAGATGAACGGCTACACCTCGCTCGAGAAGGTCTTCGCCTCCTCGTTCACCGTCGGTTCCGTCCGGGTGAGCATCATCGTGGTCTGGTGGTTCGTCTTCGTGGCCATCGCCTCGTGGGTGCTGCTTCGTACCAAGGTCGGCAACTGGATCTACGCCGTGGGTGGCAACCAGGCCAGCGCTCGCGCGGTGGGTGTTCCCGTCGTCCGGGTCAAGATCGGTCTCTTCATGACCGTCAGCTTCCTGGCCTGGTTCATGGGCATGCACACGCTCTACAACTTCAACACCATCCAGGCAGGCAACGGCGTCGGCAACGAGTTCCTCTACATCATCGCTGCGGTCGTCGGTGGCACCTTGCTCACCGGTGGCTACGGAAATGCCATCGGCGCGGCCATCGGCTCGTTCATCTTCGGCATGACCAGCCTGTGCATCGTCTACGCCGGCTGGGACCCGAACTGGTTCCGGGCCTTCCTCGGCGTGATGCTCCTGCTCGCCGTCCTGGTCAACCTCTACGTCAAGAAGCTCTCGACCACCAGGAAGGTGGGCTAGCCATGACCGACACCATCACCGAGCACGCCGACGACACCCTGACCCAGGGCGAGGCCCTGGTCCAGCTCGACGACGTGGGCAAGCGCTACGGCGCGATCCGCGCCCTCAAGGGGATCAACCTGACGGTCCGTGCGGGGGAGGTGACCTGCGTGCTCGGCGACAACGGCGCCGGGAAGTCGACCCTGATCAAGATCATCTCCGGTCTGCACCCGCACAACGAGGGCGTCCTCAAGGTCGACGGCCAGGAGGTCAACTTCGGCTCTCCGCGTGCTGCGCTGGACCACGGCATCGCCACCGTCTACCAGGACCTCGCGGTCGTCGGGCTGATGGAGGTGTGGCGGAACTTCTTCCTCGGCTCCGAGATGACGGCCAGCCGGATCCCGTTCTCCGGCCTGAAGGTCAAGGAGATGAAGCGCATCGCCGACGAGGAGCTGCGCAAGATGGGCATCGTGGTCAAGGACATCGACCAGCCCATCGGTGAGCTGTCCGGTGGTCAACGCCAGTGCGTCGCCATTGCTCGCGCCGTGTACTTCGGGGCGCGCGTGCTGATCCTCGACGAGCCCACGGCCGCGCTCGGCGTCAAGCAGTCCGGCGTGGTGCTGAAGTACACCGCCGCGGCGCGCGACGCCGGCCTGGGCGTCGTGTTCATCACCCACAACCCGCACCACGCCTACCTGGTCGGGGACCACTTCGTGATCCTCAAGCTGGGGCAGGCCGTCCTGGACAGGAAGCGCAGCGAGGTGACCCTCGACGAGCTCACCCGGCAGATGGCTGGCGGCGACGAGCTCACCGAGCTGTCGCACGAGCTGAAGCGATGACCGTCGCGGTCGCGCACCAGGTATCGGCGACCGCACGGTTGGCGCTGTCGTACGCGGTGCAGGAGGCGGTGTTCCGGGGCACCGACCTCGCCGTGCTGCACGTGGTGAGCTCGGCGCTGGACGCCGACCGCACCGACGCCTACCGGGCGGGGGTGTCCGACGAGATCGAGAAGGCGGTGGGTTCGGACACCCAGGTCACCTGGAAGCTGCACCTCGAGACCGTCAGCGGCGACGTCGGGGACGCGATCGTGCAGCTCACCGACCAGCTCCGCCCGGACCTGCTGGTCCTCGGTGCCCGACGGCGCTCGCCGGTGGGCAAGGCGTTGCTCGGCAGCGTCGCGCAGACGATCATCCTGGAGGCGAACGTCCCGGTGCTCGTGGTGAAGACCCCGTAGTGCCAGGCAACCGGTGTGCCGGCGGGTGACCTGACCCTCACCGCGTGGCTGTGGCTCGGCCTCGCCGGCGTGCTCGTCGGCGTGGCCAAGACCGCGATCAGCGGGGTCACCTCGATCGCGGTGGTCATCTTCGCCGCTGTGCTCCCGGCGCGGGAGTCGACCGGCGCCATCCTCCCGCTGCTGCTGTGCGGGGACGTGATCGCCGTGTCGTGGTACCGGCGGCACGCGGACTGGCGCACGTTGTGGCACCTGCTGCCGGGCGTGCTTCCCGGTCTGGTGCTGGGAGCCTGGTTCCTCTCCGTCGCTGACGACGTCGTGATGCGCCGGACGATCGCCGTGATCCTGCTGGCGATGTGCACCCTTCAGCTGCGACAGCTGGCGTCCCGCCCCGAGCTCACGGCAGCAGCACCCACGCGAGACCCTCACGGCCTCACCACCGTCGGCACCGGGGCGGTGGCCGGCTTCGCCACGATGACGGCCAACGCAGCCGGCCCGGTCACCACCATCTACCTGATCCGGGCCGGGCTTCCGATGCTGCGGATGATCGGTACGGGAGCGTGGTTCTACCTGGTGGTCAACCTCGCGAAGGTCCCGTTCAGTGCCGGTCTCGGCCTGATCACGCCGACCAGCCTCGTCCGCGACGCATTGCTGGTGCCGGCCTTGCTCGTCGGCGCCGGATTGGGCATCCTGCTGGTCGGGCGCCTGCGGCAACGGCAGTTCGAGGTGGTCGCGCTGGGGTTCTCCGCCGCGACCGCGGCGCTGCTGCTCCTCTGACCGCGCGGTTCGGCATCTGGCTCGAATTCCGCCGAATTGCCACTTTGACAGTTAGTTCTGACATACTGACACACATGGCCGAGCGAACTCCCGACGTCGACGGGCTCCCACGCTTCGTCGTCGACCGCAGCAGCCCGGTGCCGTTGTACTTCCAGGTCGCCCAGCACCTCGAGGACGCGATCCACTCCGGCGCTGTACCCACGGGCACGCTGTTCCAGAACGAGGTCGACCTCGCCGCGTCCATGGGGCTCTCTCGCCCCACGATGCGCAGGGCGATGCAGCACCTGGTCGACAAGGGGTTGGTGGTGCGCCGCCGCGGCATCGGCACGCGCGTCGTACAACCCAAGCTGCGGCGTCCGCTGGAGCTGACCAGCCTGTACGACGACCTGGCCCAGGCCGGACGTGCTCCGACCACGGAGCTGCTGTCTTTCGCCACCGTGGATGCGTCCGGAGAGGTCGCCGAGCGCCTCGAGGTGCCGGAGGGCTCGCAGGTGCTCGAGCTGGTGCGCCTGCGCAAGGCCGATGGGGAACCGATCGCCAAGCTGACCAACTACCTGCCCGAGCAGGTCGCCAAGTTCAGCGAGAACGAGCTCGGCACCCACGGCCTCTACGAGCTGATCCGTAGCCAGGGCGTCACCCTGCACTCGGCGACCCAGACCCTCGGCGCCCGCACCGCGACTGCCGGGGAGGCCAGGATGCTCGAGGAGCCCCGGGGCGCAGCCCTGGTCACCGCCACGCGCGTCACCTACGACGACCACGGCACCGCCGTCGAGTTCGGTAACCACATCTACGCCTCGAGCCGCTACACGTTCGAGATCAACCTGCTCACCTGATCCCTGGACCGAGCCGGATAGTCCGTGACGTTTCCGTTCCTCAACCGGCGTGGCGACAACGGGAACGTCACGGACTATCCGTTCCCTCGGTCAGTTGCGGCGGGCGATGTCGGCGTTGAGGGCGGTCGCGAACGCGCACCAGGCGGGGTACGGCGCGAGCGCGTGGTGCAGCGACGGGTCGACCTCGCGCAGCAGGCGGACCAGCTCGAGGCTCTGCGCCGTGAGCAGCCCGCACCAGACGGCGGACAGCCAGGGCTTGCGGACCCGCCAGAACAGCACGCTCCAGCCGGTGTTCAGGACGAGGTTGATCGCCAGCGTCGTGCGGAGCTCCTTCGCCCTCGCGGGTAGACCCTGTTCCTCCAGAGCCGTGATCGCGGCCGCGGTGGTGACGGCGATGTCGACGTACAGCGGCGTCCACACGAGGGGGTAGGCGATCGTCGGCGGATCCCACGGCGGCTTCTCGAGGGCGTCGTACCAGCTCGCGTCGGGGGTGGTCGCCAGGGCACCGAGACCGGCGCTCGCGAACGCGGCCACACCGGTCGTGGCGAGGTTGAGCAACCCTCGCCGCGTCTTCAGTGCTCGCCAGGGGCCGGTCACGAGACGGCCTCCTCGGCCCGGTCCCCCGGTCGTCGGTCCTCGAGCCCGGCCATCCCCCACCGCACCAGGGCCGTCGACAGTCCGCCGGCGCGCGTCGCGAGGGCGATGCCCGGCCCGTAGACCGGCAGCCGCAGCGAGCGCCGGGCCCAGGTCGGCAGCAGTGCCACGCCACCGGCCGCGATCAGCGCGTAGCCGGGGCGGGCAGGGAGCGGCACGGGCGGGTTGAGCAGCATGAACCGGGTGGCCTCGCGGGCAGCCACCGTGCTCTGCAGCTCCGGACGGTAGTCCTCGAGCACCTCGTCGAGCTCCTGCACGGTGGTGGGCAGGTCGGTCGCACCGAGCAGGGAGGCCGCGCGGTTCGTCTGTGCGACGTAGAGGTCGGCCTCCTCGGGCGTCAGCGGCTCCGCGGCGTAGGTCTGGAAGGCCGTGAGGAAGGACCAGATCTCGGCCACGTGCACCCAGCGCAGGAGATGCGGGTCGTCGGCGGAGTAGGGCCGGCCGAGCTCGTCGGTGCCGCGCACGACGTGGTGCACCGACTGCACGTGCGCGATCGCTCGCTCCGCGTCGGCGATGGTGCCGAAGGTCGTCACCGCGAGGTAGTGGCTGGTGCGCTGGAGCCGCCCCCAGGGGTCGCCCTTGTAGCCGCTGTGCCCGGCGACGCCGGCCATCGCGGACGGGTGCAGCGACTGGAGGAGCAACGCGGAGATCCCGCCGGGGAACATGGCCGCGTCGGCGTTCACCCGCCAGATCGGGTCCTCGGAGGTGAACCAGCGCTCACCCTCGGCGCCCCAGATCCGCTGTGCCCGCTCGGGCGCGTCGTCACCGGCCACCCGGGAACGGAGCGCGAGCCCGAGACGACGTTGGGCAGCACGGGAGGCCGAAGCCGGGATCTCGCGAAGGGACACCCCTCGAACCTATCTGCGGCACGAAACGTGCCCCCGGCAGAAGACGTCA
Organism: uncultured Actinomycetota bacterium; assembly: GCA_963797525.1. Classification (GTDB taxonomy): domain Bacteria; phylum Actinomycetota; class Actinomycetes; order Propionibacteriales; family Nocardioidaceae; genus Marmoricola. Next base: position 106,710 of record CAWCPT010000003.1, on the reverse strand, counting down.
GTTGCTGCCGCAGCCAGCCGTCTCGGCGTACCCCGTGAGCAGCTGCTGCATCAGGTCGGTCGCCGAGGCGCCGGCCGGTGCGCTGGCCGCGACGACCAGGTCCCGGCAGGAGATGGCGCCCTGGAGCTGGTCACCGTCCGCCCCCGTCGCGGCCTGGGCACCGGGCACCTCGAACGGGTCGGCGAGGTCCCCGGGACGGGTCTTCGCACCGGCCGCGCTGGTGGCCTCGACCCCGAGGAGAGGAGGGGTGTCGTCGTCCGCACCGTCGACGTACGCCGCGCAGGTCGAGGGCGTGTCCCCCGGCGACTCCCGCGGCAAGGAGGGACCGGAGCTCATCACGTAGAAGGAGTCCCTGCCGGCGAGCTCGCGGACGAGGTCGCCTGGTGCTCCGCACACCTTCTCCGTCGTGGCGGTCACGTCCTCCACGGTGGACACCCGCGGCACGCCCGGCAGGCGGCTGCAGCCGGCCTTCGTGGCGACCGCCTCGAGCAGTGCGCGCCGGTCCCGGTCGCTGGCCCCCTCGGGGGCAGGGCCCTCGACCTGGGTGACGACCATGCCGCACACCGAGGTCGCCTGGAACGACCCGCCGTCGACGGGGGACAGACCAGCCGGGGCGCCGTCGATCTCGAAGGACTCGGGGTAGTCGCTGATCCGGTGCAGGGCCGGAGCGACCGCAGAGCTCCCAGCGAGGGTGCTGGTGATCCTGAGCCGGTCGTCTCCCGCGGTCACCGTGCACGTCACCAGACCGTTGTCGTCCGTCGGTCCGACGGGAAGCCGGCCGCCCTCGGTCCTCACCTCGATGTCGTCGGTGCCCGTCACGGCCGTGACGAGGCGGGTGGGGACACCGCAGGACCGGGCGCCGGGCTCCGCGGTCTTCGGATCCTCCTCGCCGCCACAGGCAGCGAGGGACATCGTGAGCAGGAGCGCCCCTGCCAGGCCGAGGACCCCTCTCATGAGTTGCCCGAGTGCTCCTCGTAGCGGGAGCCGTAGTCGGTGACCACCCACTGCGTCGCCTCGGACGGCAGGCCCAGCATCTCGTCGGCACCCTGGAGGATGTGCGCGATCTGCTGGTCGCTGAGGTCGCCCGGGCCACCCGAGGAGCCCCAGAGCTGCCGGAGCTGGTCCGCGCTGAACCGCGTGCCGCCGTCGGGGTCGGCCTCGATCATCTGCGGACTCAGGTCGGCGTACGGCTCACCGTCGGTGTGCGCGTTCAGGATGGCGGCCAGGGCCTGCAGCTGGGTGGTCTGGCGGCCCATGTCGAGATGGTCCTTGCCGTCGCTGATGGCGTTCGGCACCCCGTCGCCGACGTAGGACTCCACGATCTGGTCCTTGACCTGCCCCATCACGTAGTCGCCGATCAGCGGGGCCTTGTCGGTCGGGATCAGGTCGAGCGGCATCGTGAAGAACTCGGCCACCTGCTTCCTCGCCTCGGCCTCGCTCTCCGCGTCGTCGATGCGACCGTTGACCATCGCGTCCTCCATGAACCCTCGGAACGAGGCGGCGTCGCGCACCGACGTCAGGAAGGGGTCACCGGTGGCGCGGTCCCACGCCTCACCGGGGCCGGGACCGTTGAGCAGGTGGTTGGCGCCCTCGTCGAGGTTGACCTGGTTGAGCCGCATGGCCGCGTCGCCGATGGCGCTGACCGCGATGTCGCTGTCGCCCACGTTCTTCAGCGCGCCGCGCAGGTCGTCCTGGCTCATGTCGATGCCGTACGGCGGCACCCCGCCGTCGGCGTAGTGGATCCCGCCCGGCGTGGCGTCGCTCGCGTCGACCACCCGCTCCGCGTCCTGGATGTACGTCGCGACCACGCCGCCGAGCTCGTCGTCGTAGACGTCACCGATCTCGTGGCTGCCGGCGATCTGCACGAGGTTCGAGGAGATCTCCGCCGCGTTCCGTGAGTACGACGGGTCGGTGGCCACCTCGACCGTGGCGCGCTGCAGGATGTCGTCGAAGTGGTCGGGCCCGACACCCTCCATGCCCTCGTTCTCGCGGTCGACCGTCATGTACTTCAAGAAGTCCTCGTTCCCGGCCAGCCCCTGTCGCGTCTGCACGCTCCGGTCGCCAGCGTCGAGCAGCTCCTCCATCGGCGAGTAGTCCGTGTCCTTGCTCGATCCCGTGCCCATCCCGGGCCAGTAGCTGTCGTCGAGGTTCTCCTCGATGTACCTCGTCGAGCTGCCCCGCTCCCAGTCGGCCATCCCGGCACCCATCGAGCCCAGGAAGTCGCCGCCGAACTCGTAGCCCTTGTCGTTCGCGGTCTTGAGCAGGATGGTCGACATCAGCGGGCCGCCGGACTCGAACATCGCCTGGCCACCGTCGGCGGGGATGGCGCCGTTGCGCGAGCCGTTGGCCACCAGGAGGGCACTGTTCTCGGCGAACAGCGCCGCCATGTCCTCGAACTTCTGGCGCTCGTCCTGGCTGTCGTAGTCCTCGTCCGCCTCGCCGCTGTACTCCCACCCGATCCAGTACGAGTGGGTCGGGTCGGGGTTGTTCATGGCCTCCATCATCCGGTACATCGCGCCCGTCGGGCCGGCAGGACCGGTCTCCTCCATCAGCGCCTCGGTGGCGTCGCGGTCCTTCGCGACGTCGCCGAGGAGCTGGGTGTAGAGCTCGAACCTCTCCCGGTCCTCGGGAGTCCGGAACTCGAGGTCGTCGTCACCGATCCGCTTGCCGAGCTCGGTGCCGAGCAGGGTGTCGGCGTCGTCCAGCGCGAGGTCGTCGATGTCCAGGGTCGCGACCCCGGTGCCCTCGGACTCCAGCAGGATCCCGATGTCGAGCACCATCTGCAGGTCGGGGACCTGCTCCTCGAGCCAGCTCGACGCACGGGCCAGCGCCGCACCGTCCTGGAGGGTCGGGAGCGCGACCGGCGTACCGCTCATCACGCGGTTGCGCTGCGTCTCGATGCGCCCCTGCAACGACTGCAGGGCCTCGATCGCAGCCCTCATGTTCTCGATCGTGATGGTGACCGACACCGTTCCCCCGCTCCTGGACGTAGGAGCGGTCTACCCACGGCAGCCGTGTGCCAATCGCGTCACGCCGGTTCGAGCGGTCGCAGCTCGTCGGCGTAGGACACGGAGAGCCGCCGCAGCACGCCGGTCCGGCTGATCGTGTACTGGCCCATCCGCCACAGTGGCGGGCTGTAGACGTGCACCGTGGCGGACTCACGATCACGCCCGGTCATCCGGTGGATGTGGTCCGGGCCGAAGGAGAACGCCGTCCCCTTCTCCGCCACCGTCACCAGCTCCGGGCTCCCGACCGCGAGGTTGTGCTCGATCACCGCCCCCTCGGCCACGGCGACCGCACCGGCGGAGCTGTCGTGGTCGTGCCAGCCCGTGTCGCTGACCGGCGTCCAGCAGATCAGCCACACCTCCACGTCGGCGTCGCGGTGCAGCGACACGAAGTGCCGCTGGTCGTCGGAGAAGCGGAGGTGGTGTCGCCAGGCCTGTGGGCGGGCCACGACGCGTTGCGCGAGCGTCACCAGCTCGGCGCGGTCGAGGGTGCGCCCCTGCGCGAGCTCCGGGAAGGTCTCCGTGTCCAGCTCGTGGTCCAGCTGCGTCATGGTGTGCCTCCGTGGATCAGTCGGTGTGGGTTGTGCTTCCGGATCGCCTGGTTCGCCGCCGCGTCACCGGGGAGGGTGAACGCCGTGGCGTGCGGGTGGTCGCTCGCCGAGACGAGCACGTCGATGCCGAGGACTCGCACCAGTGCGTCGAACGCCTGGGGGCCGTAGCCGGAGAGGTCGACGAAGGTGCGCGGGTCGACCGCTGCCACCTGTCCACCTCGTGCGCGCAACCGCTCCTGGTGGATGGGTGCCAGCCCGGCACCGGCCGCGAAGCACACGCGCAACGTGGGCAGGCCTGCGCGACCCACCGCGTGCCAGGCCCACCAGGCTGCGGCCATCTGGGCGGAGTAGTCGACGACCGGCGACCACCAGGCAGGGTGATCGGCCGCACCACCCGTCCCCGGGACGCGCCCAGGGTGGACGAACAACGGCAGGTCGGCCTCCTGCAGCGTGGTCAGGAGCGGCAGCAACGACTGGAGGTCGCCCGGGGTCGCCAGCCAGGTGGCGGGGACCTGCAGCCCGACCGCCCCGCCGCCGACCAGCCCGACGAGCTCTCGCTGTCCGGTCTCGCCCACGGCACTGGTCCGGGGGAGGGTCGCCCACCAGCCGATCCGGGGGGACAGGTCCCGGACGCCCTCGTGGTAGGCGTCGAGCGCGTGCCGGGCCTCACCTCGCGACAGGTCCTCGACCCCCAGCGGCGAGGAGAACGCCAGGACTGCTGCCGTGGAACCGTCTTCCAGCTCGCGGTCGCGCGCTGCCGGGTCGTGGTCCTCGGGGCGTACGGCGCTCGGTCGCTCACCAGCCAGGTGCAGCGTCCAGCTCTCGAGCCGGGGCGGCACGCGACGCTTCCGCAGCACCGCCACGAACGTCTCGGGCCAGAGGTGCTGGTGGATGTCGAGCGCTGTGTCGATCGAGGCCCTCCCGACTGGCTTGTCTTCTAAACCAATGGTCTTACCCGGTGAAGCGCATCACCGCTCAACCCAGTGAAGCGCTTCACCACCCTCGGGTCAACCCTCCGGAGCGCGCCGGAGCGGCTAGCGTGGGGAGCCGGCCCGGATTTCAGGAAGGGATCGAGGCATCGATGGCAGCACGCTCGCGGCGGGTCACCCTGCGCGACCTCGCCGAGGAGACCGGCCTCTCCCAGTCCGCGGTGAGCTATGCGCTGCGGGGACTGCGCGTGCCGGAGGAGACCCAGCAGCGGGTCCGGGACGCCGCTGAGCGGCTGGGCTACCAGGCGGATCCGATCGCCCGGGCGCTGGCGTCGGGGCGCACGGGCACGGTCGGCCTGCTGTGCGAGTCGCTCGACGACCTGTGGCAGCAGTCGGTGGCGGCCGCTGTCGGATCGGCGCTGCTCGACACCGGCAACTCGACCTTGATCGTCGACGTCGCGAACGATCCCGAGACCGAGCGGCGCGAGGCCAGGAGGCTGGTCGACCAGCGGGTCGACGTACTGATCACCATCCCCGCCGACCCGGGCGCCGAGCACTGGCGGGAGGTGGCCGCGGCGGTCCCGGTGATCAGCCTGGGAGACGCGCTCCCCCACGCCGAGACCGCTGCCGAGATCGTCTTCGACAACGACCGGGGGGTGCGGGAGGGACTGAACCAGTTCGCCGCCGCCGGGCACCAACGGGTCGCGTTCCTGACCCCCAACCTGGACGCCACCCCCGACCGGCCGGCCGAGCAGGTGGTGCGCACCTTGGGTCACGAGCTCGGGCTCGACGTCTCGGTCGTGCCCACGCCGTTCGACCTCGACGCGGCCAGCGCCGTCGTGCAGGACCTGTTGCGGCGCGAGCCGCGGTCGACCGGGTTCTTCTGCCTCGCGGACTCGATCGCCCACGGGGTGTACGACGCGGCGCGCGAGGTCGGCCTCGAGATCCCGGAGGACGTGTCCGTCATCGGGTACGACGACCGCCCCGTCTCGCGCCTGCTCGTCCCGCCGCTGACCACGTTCCAGTGGCCGATCGAGGACATCGTGCGCTCGCTGGTCGAGCACGTCCGGCGTGCGGCCGACGAAGGGATCCGAGGCGTCCGGATCGTGCACGTGGCGACGCGACGGCTGCGCGGGAGCGTCGCGCGCCCTCGTGAGGGCGGCAACCCTCAGGTGTCGTAGGCGGTCCCGCGCTTCAACCTCCACGAGGGCAGGTCCTTGGTGGACATGCTCACCTCGTAGGTGCGTCGGTAGCCGGTGTGCGCGATCCGCCAGCCGTCGGCCGCGCGGACGAGCCGGTCGGTGTAGAACGCCGCACCCTCGAGCACGTAGTCGAACTTGGCGACGATGACCTTGTCCTCGAGGTACCAGCGCGCGATCGCCTCGTCACCGTCGACCGTGATCTCCGGGTGGTGGGCGTGGTGCATGGAGATCAGGTCGTCGCCGAGGTTCTCGCGCATGAACGCCACCAGGGTGTCCCGGTTCTCGAAGACCAGACCGGCGTAGTTGCCGGTCACGTCCGGCAGGAAGCACTCGGCGAAGTCGTCCCACTGCTTGAGGTCGAGGGTGCGCAGGTAGCGGTACTTGAGCTGCTTGATCAGCTCGATGTCTTCCTGGCTCACGCGGGCTCCCTGGAACAGGTTCTATTTCGAGGAAGGTAGAGCGACGACCGACGTCCGGTCAACGACGACCCGTCTTGAACATCCCCCGGAAGATCTCGCGGACCGCGGTGCGGCCGAGCTGGCGCGCGGTCGTGGAGGTGAGGATCTCCTCGGCCATCGACTTCTCCTTGCGGGGCGAGCTCGTGCGCTTGCGGGCCGCGCGGTCCCCCTCCTTGCGCAGCTTCTCCTCCGCCGTCTCGCGGGCCTCGTCGGCCTTCTTCTGCTCGGTGGCCTCCTGCTCCGCGCGAGCCTTGGCTGCACCCTCCTCCAGCCTGGCTGCGAGCTTCTCGCGGGCCGACTCGCGGTCCACCGCCTCGGCGTACTTCGGGTGCAGGGGCGAGGCCTGCACGGCCTGCTCCATCGCCGCCGGGTCGGCAGCGCCCATCAGCGACTCCGGGGCACGCAGCCTCGTCCACGCGACCGGGGTCGGCGCGCCGCGCTCGTTCATCACCGTCACGATCGCCTCGCCGATGCCCAGCGAGAGGATCACCTGGCCGAGGTCGTCGTAGGCGGAGTGCGGGTAGGTGTTCACCGTCTGCTTGAGCGCCTTGGCGTCGTTGGGCGTCGCCGCGCGGAGCTGGTGCTGGATGCGGGAGCCGAGCTGCGCCAGCACGTCGTCGGGTACGTCGGTGGGCGACTGGGTCACGAAGAAGACGCCGACCCCCTTGGACCGGATCAGCCGGACGGTCTGCGCGATGGCGTCCAGGAACGCCTTGGACGCGTCGTCGAAGAGCAGGTGCGCCTCGTCGAAGAAGAACACCAGCTTGGGCTTGTCGACGTCGCCGACCTCGGGCAGGTCGTGGAACAGGTCGGCCAGCAGCCACATCAGGAACGTCGAGAACAAGGCCGGACGGTCGACGAGGTTGGGCAGCTCGACGAGCGAGATCACGCCCTTGCCGTCGGGCGAGGTCCGGAGCAGGTCGCTCGTCTCGAACTCCGGCTCGCCGAAGAACACGTCGGCGCCCTGGTCGGAGAAGCCGATCAGCTCGCGCAGGATCACGCCCGCCGTCGCGCTGGAGAGGCCGCCGAGCTCCTTGAGGTCGGCCTTGCCGTCGTCGGAGGTGAGGTACTTGACCACCTCGCGCAGGTCGGCGAGGTCGAGCAGCGGCAGGCCGGCGCGGTCGGCGTAGTGGAAGACCAGCCCCAGCGACGACTCCTGGGTGTCGTTGAGGCCGAGCACCTTCGAGAGCAGGGTCGGGCCGAAGGCGCTCATCGTGACGCGCAGCGGCGTACCGGTGCCCTGGCCGCCGAGCGCGAACAACTCGCACCGGGAAGCCACGGGCGTGCCACTCCTGGCCGACGGAGGCCGCGCGGTCGACCACCTTGGGGTTCGCCTGCGCCCGGCGCGGCGAGGCCGGAGAGGTCGCCCTTGATGTCCGCGGCGAAGACCGGGACCCCCGCGTCGGAGAGCTGCTCGGCGAGCAGCTGCAGGGTCTTGGTCTTGCCCGTGCCGGTGGCCCCGGCGACCAGTCCGTGCCGGTTGAGCATCGCGAGGGGGATCCGCACCGGCACGTTGCCGAGCGTGGTCGCGTCGACGAGCAGGCCGCCGAGCTCGAGGGCCGCACCCTCGAAGGTGTAGCCAGCGGCCACGGCCGCACTGATGGTCCGAGGTCTCCGCCATGCGCAGCACACGGTAGACCGACGTCTCCCTATGATGACCCGGTGATCTTCAAGCGCGTGGGCGAGGGGCGCCCCTATCCCGACCACGGGCTGGACGCGCGAGGCTGGGCCTCCCTCCCCCCGCGGCCGGTCCGGTTGGAGGAGCTCGTGACCACCAAGGACACCCTCCAGCTGGCCGCGCTGCTCGACGAGGACTCGACCTTCTTCGGCGACCTGTTCGCCCACGTCGTGGAGTGGGGCGACGACCTCTACCTCGAGGACGGCCTGCACCGCGCCCTGCGCGCCGCGCTGCAGCAGCGCCACGTCGTGCACGCACGCGTCCACGTCATCCAGGACGACCCGGGCGCGGGGCTCTGAGCCCGTGTCCGGCCGCAGGATCACCACGACCGTCACGCTCGTCGTGCTGTTCCTCGTGCTCGCGGGGATGGCGATCTACGGGTTCAAGGCGGCCACGGCGCCCCTCCCCGGCAGCGGCAGCACGGCCAAGAACCCCTGCTCGGCGGACGAGAAGCAGGTCAAGAAGTTCCTGCGCCGCGGCGACGTGCAGGTGAGCGTCTTCAACGCAGGGAACCGTTCGGGCTTCGCCGGCACCACCCTCGAGAAGATCGAGACCGCAGGCTTCAAGGGCGGCAACGCCGGCAACGCCCCCGAGGACGCCCGCGTACGCCGGGCCGTGGTGTGGACGACCAAGCCCGACGACCCGGCCGCGAAGCTGGTGGCGCTCGCTCTCGGCGGCAGGACACCGATCGTGGTCACCAGGACGGACCTGGGCCCCGGGATCGACGTCCTGGTCGGCAACCGGTTCAACAAGCTCGACAAGTCGGCAGCCAAGCGCATCCGGCTCACCCAGCCCGTGGAGACCTGCATCCAGGTCGACTGAGCTCCCTCAGCTCGGGGGCTCCTTGCCGAGCCACTGCGCGAGCCGGCCACCGACGGACACGGCCCGCAACCGATTCTCCGTCGCCTCGCGCTGCTTGCGCGGCGTGACCACCAGGATCTCGTCCCCGTGGCGCAGGACCGTACGCCGCTCCGGCACCAGGGTCTTCGAGTCACGCACGATCAGGGCCACCGACGAGCCGGGAGGCAGTCGCAGCTCGCCGACCTCGACGCCGTGCATCAGCGACTTGGGCGAGATGGTCACCTGCAGCAGGTCGGCCGCGATCCGCTCGAGCGGGGCCGCCTCGACGTCGAGGTCGCGCGGCTCGCTGCGGCGGGCGACCTTGAGCACCTTGGCGGCCAGCGGCAGCGTCGGGCCGGTGAGCAGGGTGTAGATCACCACGATCACGAACACGATGTCGAAGAGCTGGGTGGCCCCGTCGATCGCCTCGGCCAGCGGGATGGTGGCGAGCACGATCGGCACCGCACCGCGGAGTCCTGCCCAGGAGATGAAGCCGAGCTCGCGCCAGGGCATCGGTTGCACGATCGAGGCCACGGCCACCGAGATCGGGCGTGCGACCAGGGTCAGGCCGAGCCCGGCGACGATCGCGATCCCGACCGTCTCGAGGTGGATCCGCGACGGGGTGACCAGCAGGCCGAGCATCACGAACAGCCCGATCTGGGCGAGCCAGGCGACCCCCTCCGAGAACGATCGCGTGGCCGCGCGGTGGGGCAGCTCCGCGTTGCCGAGGATCAGCGCAGCGACGTACACCGAGGCGAAGCCGGAACCGTGCAGGGTCGCGCTCCCGGCGTACGCGAGCACGGTGAACGACAGCACGGCCAGCGGGTAGAGGCCCGAGCTCGGCAGCGCCACCCGACGCAGCAACCAGGCTCCGCCGTACCCGACCAGGAGCCCGGCGAGCGTGCCGACGACGAGCTCCCAGGCGATCTCACCGGCGAAGTACAGCGGCCCGTGGTCGCCGCTCGCGCTGACGAGCGTGACCAGCACGACGGTGGGGGCGTCGTTGAGACCCGACTCTGCCTCGAGCGTCCCGGTCAGCTTGCGCGGCAGCGGCACCCGACGGAGCACGGAGAAGACCGCCGCCGCATCGGTCGGGGACGTGATCGCGCCGAGCAGGACCGCCACCTGCCAGCTCAGTCCGAGCACGTAGTGCGCGAAGACCGACATCACGAGCACGCTCACGGCCACACCGATCGTCGCGAGCGAGACCCCCATCCGCATCACCGGCCTGATCTCCGGCCAGGGCGTGGTCAGGCCACCTTCGGCGAGGATCAGGATCAGTGCCGCGAAGCCGAGCGCGTGCGCCAGCTCGGCGTTGTCGAAGCTCAGGCCGCCTGGGCCGGACGAGCCCAGCGCCACCCCCATCAGCAGGTAGACGAGCAGGCTGGGCAGGCCGGCGCCGACGCTGAGCCGGACGGCGAGGATCGCCAGCAGGAGCACGCCCGTCCCCACCAGGAGCACCTGGTCGAGCGTGTGCACGTCGAGTGTCACGGGTGGGCACCTCGGCGGTCGGGGGCGGTGACCGTAATCCTAGGCGGACCGACCTCCGGCCGAAGAAAGCGCTTGGCCCCGACCCGACCTTCCGATGGAATGACCTCATGGCAGCCACCCGCTCGACGAAGAAGAAGTCCTCCACCGCCCCGCACCTGGTCGAGCCACAGCTGAAGTACGTCACCGACGCCACCTTCACCGAGTTCCACCGGGCGATCGCCCGGGGCTTCCAGGAGCAGCCGCACGTCGAGCTCAAGGAGCTGGACCGCCAGGTCTTCGAGAACAAGCGGATGTTCGGGTTCAAGGTCGGACGTCGGTGGGTCTCGACGTGCGGCGACTTCGCGCGCCGGCTGACCGTGCCGGGTGGCGCGGCCGTCCCCACGGCCGCCGTGACGGTCGTGACGGTGCACCCGCCCTACCGCCGGCGCGGACTGCTGACCGCGATGATGGTGCACCAGCTCGAGCAGGTCGCGAAGCGCGGCGAGCCGCTCGCCGCGCTCTGGGCCTCGGAGTCCCTGATCTACGGCCGGTTCGGGTACGGCCCGGCGACCACGCGCGCGGTGCTCACGGGCACCAACCGACGGCTCTCGTTCCTCCCGGGGGTCGCCTCGACCGGGTCGGTCGACGAGGTCACCCGCGAGGAGTTCCACGCGGTGGCTCCGGGCCTGCACGAGTCGATGCGCCACGAACGGCCCGGGACCATGGTCCGGGACGACGACGTCTGGGAGTTCGCCACCTTCGACCTGGAGTTCGCGCGTCGCGGCGCCTCCGAGCTGCGCTACGTCCTGCACTACGACGACGCCGGCGACGTCGACGGCTTCGCGACCTACCGCTTCAAGGAGAACTTCGACGAGGAGCCGGAGGGTGAGGTCAGGATCAAGGAGCTCTGGGCCGAGGACGCCGGAGCGCACGCCGGTCTGTGGCGCTACCTGCTCGACCTCGACCTGGCCCGCACCTTCACGCTGTGGAGCGCCGCCCTCGACGAGCCGCTGCGCCACCTCGTCTCGGACGCCCGGGCCGTCGGCACGAGCGTCACCGACAACCTCTACGTCCGGGTGGTCGACGTCGAGGCTGCCCTGGCCGCGCGGAAGTACGCCGCCGGCATCGACGTGGTGATCGAGATCGACGACCCCGTCCTGCCCGCGAACGGCGGCCGCTACCGGCTCGTGACCGACGGCGATCCCGAGGGCGCGAGCGCCGAGGTGACCCGGGTGACGTCCGCCCCCGACCTGTCGATGGGCGTCCTGGAGCTCGGGACGGCCTACCTGGGCGGCGTACCCCTCACGGACCTGCACCGGGTCCGCCGCGTCACCGAGCACACGCCCGGAGCCGTGGCCGCCGCCTCGACCGCCTTCGGGTGGCACCGGGCGCCGTGGTGCCCCGACATGTTCTGACCCGCGAGCGGAGGTTCTTGGAGGAGGCGAGAGGCTGGGGTCATGACAACCACCACTCTTCCCGGCGGAACGTTCTCGATGGGCGACGACCTCACGGTCACGCGGATGGGGTACGGCGCCATGCAGCTGGCCGGACCCGGCGTCTTCGGGCCGCCTGCCGACCGCGACGCTGCCGTCGCCGTCCTGCGCGAGGTGCTCGAGCTGGGCATCAACCACATCGACACCAGCGACTACTACGGCCCCTACGTGACCAACGAGATCATCCGGGAGGCGCTGCACCCCTACCCGGACTCGCTGCACCTGGTGACCAAGGTCGGCGCACTGCGCGACGAGGAGGGCGGGTGGCCCCAGGCTCGCTCGCCCGAGCAGCTGCGCCAGGCGGTGCACGACAACCTCGAGCGTCTCGGGCTGGAAGCGCTCGACCTCGTCAACCTGCGTGTGGGCGGCTTCGACAAGCCGGAGCCCGGGTCCCTCGCCGAGCCCTTCACCGCCCTCGCCGAGCTGCAGCAGGAGGGCCTGATCAGGCACCTCGGAGTCAGCACCGTGAACGCCGACCAGGTCGCCGAGGCACAGTCGATCGCGCCCGTCGTGTGCGTGCAGAACTTCTACAACCTGGCGCACCGCGTCGACGACGACCTCGTCGACTCCCTCGCCGAGCAGGGCATCGCCTACGTGCCGTACTTCCCCCTGGGCGGCTTCAGCAAGCTGCAGTCAGACACGTTGACCGCGGTCGCCGCCCGTCTGGAGAGCAGCCCGATGTCGGTCGCGCTGGCGTGGCTGCTCCAGCGGTCACCCAACATCCTGCTGATCCCGGGCACCTCGTCCGTGGCCCACCTGCGCGAGAACGTCGCCGGCGCTGCGCTGGTCCTGTCCCCCGACGACCTCGCCGAGCTGAACGCGATCTAGCGCCCCTACCCTGTCTCGCATGACCAACCGGATGCAGGTGGCGAGCCGGGCCAGCGTGCCGCCCTTCCACGTGATGGACCTCCTCGCGGCCGCGCAGCGACGCCAGCTCAGCCACGGCGACCTGGTCAACTTCGTCGCCGGCCAACCGTCCACCGGGGCACCGAGGGCGGTGCGCGAGGAGGCCAAGCGGCTGCTCGACGAGGAGGTGCTCGGCTACACCGTGGCGACGGGGGTGCCCGGCCTCCGCGAGGCGGTCGCCGCCCACCACCGCCGGGCGAGCGGGATCGACGTGAGCCTCGACGACGTGGTGGTCACGACCGGTTCCTCGGGTGGGTTCCTGCTGGCGTTCCTGGCCGCCTTCGAGCCCGGTGACCGGGTGCTGATGGCCCGTCCCGGCTACGCCTGCTACCGCAACGTGCTGACCGCCCTCGGCTGCGAGGTCGTCGAGATCGACTGCGGGCCCGAGACCCGTTTCCAGCCGACGGTCGACCAGCTGGCTGCGGTCGAGGGTCCGGTCGCCGGCCTCGTGGTCGCCTCCCCCGCCAACCCCACCGGCACGATGCTGCCGCCCGGGGAGCTGGCCGCGATCGCCCGCTGGTGCGAGGAGAGCGCGCGTGCGGCTGGTCAGCGACGAGATCTACCACGGGATCACGTACGGCGTGGAGACCTCGAGCGCCTGGGAGACCTCGCGCACCGGCGTCGTCTTCGGCTCGTTCAGCAAGTACTTCTCGATGACCGGCTGGCGTCTCGGCTGGATGCTGGTGCCCGAGGACCTGCGTCGACCGGTCGACGTACTCACCGGCAACTTCACGATCTGCCCGCCCGTGCTCAGCCAGTACGCCGCGATCGCCGCCTTCACCCCGGAGTCCTACGCGGAGCTCGACGGGCACGTCGCCCGCTACGCCACCAACCGCGACCTGCTCCTCGACGGCCTGCCACGGCTGGGCATCGACCGACTCGCCCCGGCCGACGGCGCCTTCTACGTGTACGCCGACATCGGCCACCTCACCGACGACTCCCACGCCTGGTGCCTGCGCCTGCTCGCCGAGACCGGCGTGGCCACGGCGCCCGGCATCGACTTCGACACCCGGCGGGGCAACGAGTTCGTCCGGCTGTCCTTCGCCGGCAGCGCCGAGGAGATCACCGAGGGCCTCGACCGGCTCGGTCACTGGCTCTGACCTGGTGCTCCGGTCGGTGCTAGACCGGGTGGGCATCCAGCGAGGCGGGCGGCGGCGGCTCGGCCTTCGCTCGCGGTGCGGGGTCGTCACTGCGGATGGCCACCGACCTGGCCGGTGACGACCGCAACCCCCGCGCGGCACCGAAGCGGACCACGAAGCGCTCGGTCGGTTCGAAGAGTGCATCGTCGACCACCGGGACGAGCACCGTCGCCCGGGTGCTGCCCACCGGGAAGACGACGGTCCGCGAGACGGGGACGAAGTCCTGGCGCGGTCGAGCGCTCCCGGCCACCGTGCTCACGTGCACCGACACCGGCCGGCTGGTCGGCTGGCTCAACGTGAGCGCGACCGTGGCGGGCACCCGACCGGCCTCGCTCCCGGACGCGACCGAGACCCGCAGGAGAGGGACGGGCGGCGTCGGCCGTCCCGCACGGTCGAGGGCGGCGAAGCAGAACCCGCGGCGACGGGCGCCGTCGACGATCCGGGGCACTGCGGAGACCGAGATCGGGGAACGCCGTACCCCGTCGTGCTGGAGCACGATGTTCGTGCGGTGCCGGTGCAGGCGTCCCAGGACGCGCGTGGCGATCTGACGAGAGCTGCCGCTGGCCCAGTCGCGCGAGTCGATCGTCCACAGGACCGGCACCAGCCGCTGGCGACGGACGATTCCCCGGATCCGTGGGTTGATCGCACCGTAGGGCGGTCGCATCAGCCCGCTGGGACTGATCCCCCGCCGACGCAGCTCTCGCCCGGTCGAGACGAGCTCGTTGCGGACCGCGGCGTTGCTCAGGCGGGTGAGCACCGGGTGGGACCAGGTGTGGTTCCCGACCGCGAACCCGCTGCGCGCGACCAGGCGGGCCTCGGCGGGATCGGTGCGCACGTGCGAGCCCAGCATGAAGAAGGTGGCCGGAACGCGCCGCGCGGTCAGGACCCGGACGAGGCGGGCCGTGGACGCCCGCGAGGGTCCGTCGTCGAACGTCAGGGCGACCAGCCCGGACGAGCACGGGCGGGGGGCCGTTCGCGCCGCCGGCGACTGCGTCCTGGGGTGCGGGTGCCGCGCGGTCTGGACCGGCCCGGGAGCCACTCCCATCGCGAGCACCGGGCCGAGGGCCATGAGCAGGGCGAGCGCCCGGACCTTCACGCACGGATCGTGACACCCACGTCGGTGTCGTCAGCGCAGCGACGCGCGGCTCACTTCTTCCGGTTGAGGAAGGCCGTCATCGCCTCGCGCGCCTCGTCGCTTGCGAAGAGCCGTGCGCTGAGCGCGGCCATCTCCTCCGCGTGGGCGTCGATGTTCGCGACCAGGTCGCGCGCGAGCAGTGCCTTGGTCTCGCGGAGACCCTGGGGGTGCGCCTGCTTGAGCTCGCCGCAGACCTCCGCCACCGCACTGTCCAGCTCGCGGGTCGGGACCGTCTTGGTCACCAGGCCCATCACGGTCGCCTCGTGGGCGGAGAACGTGCGCCCGGTCAGGAACGTCTCGGCGGCCGCGCGGCTCGTCAGCCGCGGAAGCACGGTCAGCGAGATCACCGCCGGTGCCAGCGCGAGCCGGCTCTCGGTGAACGCGAACGTGACGTCGTCGCTGCACAGCACCACGTCGCTGGCCGCGACGATGCCGAGGCCACCCGCCCGGACTGGCCCGGCGAGTCGGGTCACGACCGGACGGGGGTGCGTCACGATCCGGCGCTGGAGGAGCACGAGTGCCTTGGTGCCCTCCGCCATCCCCTCACCAGCCGCCTCGGACAGGTCGGCACCGGAGCAGAAGACCCGGTCCGCCGACCGGATCAGCACCACCCGAGCGTCCTCCTCCGCCTCCGACCGGTCGAGCGCGTCGAAGAGCTGTGTCAGCAGGGCGCGCGAGAGGGCGTTGCGGTTGTGCGGGGAGTCCAGGGTGATCGTCGCGACCCCGTCCACCAGCTCGTAGTGCACCAGCTCGTCGGTCATGGTTCTCCTGTCGGACGGTGGTTGAGGAGCGAGCGTCAGCGAGCGCCCCGACCACCGTAGGGCGGTCAGTAGGACTTCGGCAGGCCGAGGGTGTGCATCCCGACGAAGTTGAGGATCATCTCGCGGGAGACCGGGGCGATCCGGCCGGCGCGGGAGGCGACGAGGAGGCCGGCCACGCCGTACTCCTGGGTGATGCCGTTGCCACCGTGCGACTGTACGGCGCGGTCAGCGGCGTCGCAGGCCGCCTCGGCGGCGGCGTACTTGGCCATGTTGGCCGCCTCGCCGGCACCCATGTCGTCGCCCTCCTCGTAGAGGGCAGCGGCCTTCTGGGTCATCAGCCGGGCGAGCTCGATCTCGATCTTGGACTGCGCGAGCGGGTGCGCGATCCCCTGGTGGGAGCCGATCGGGGCACCCCAGACCTCACGCTCCTTGACGTACGCCGTCGCCCGGTCGAGCGCGTAGCGGCCCAGCCCGGTCGAGAACGACGCCGCCATGATCCGCTCGGGGTTGAGGCCTGCGAACAGCTGCACCAGCCCGCCGTCCTCGTCACCGACGAGCGCGTCGGCCGGCAGCCGGACGTCGTCGATGAACACCTGGAACTGCAGCTCCGGACTGACGATCTCCATCGGGATCGGCGTGAAGCTCAGGCCGGGGGCGTCGGTCGGTACGACGAACAGGCACGGCTTGAGCTTGCCGGTCTTCTCCCCAGATTCGGACAGAGCCTCGGTGCGCGAGACCACCAGCACGTTCTTCGACTCGTCGACGCCGGAGATGTAGATCTTCTGGCCCTTGAGCAGCCACTCGTCGCCGTCGCGCCGTGCGGTGGTCGTGATGTTGTGCGAGTTGGTGCCCGCGTCCGGCTCGGTGATCGCGAAGGCCATCGTCTCGGTGCCGTCGCAGATGCCGGGCAGCCACTTCTGCTTCTGCGCCTCGGTGCCGTAGCGGCTGATCACGGTGCCGCAGATCGCCGGCGAGACGACCATCATCAGCAGCGGGCAGCCCTGCGCGGCGAGCTCCTCGCAGACCGCGGCGACGTCGCCGATCCCGCCGCCCCCGCCGCCGTACTGCTCGGGGATGTTGATCCCGAGGTAGCCGGCCTTGCCGATCGCGAGCCACAGGTCGGTGGTCTTCTCGCCGCTGCGTGCCTGGCGGGTGAAGTACTCCCGCCCGTAGGTCTTCGCGAGCTTCGCCACCTCCTTGCGCAGGGTCTGGCGCTCCTCGGACTCGGTGAAGCTGCTCATGCCGTCTCTCCTTCTGCTGCTGGCTCGTGCGCGTCTGCGGGCGTCACGACGGCGAGCACGTCGCCCGCCGCCACCTGCTGCCCCACGGCGACGAGGTCGCTGACCACGCCGTCGGTCGGGGCCTTGATCGTGTGCTGCATCTTCATCGCCTCGAGCACGAGGACGGTCTGCCCGGCGAGGACCTCGGCCCCCGCTTCGAGGGGTACGCCGATGACCGTCCCCGGCATCGGCGCGAGCAGGGACCCCTGCGCCACCACGTCGGCCGGGTCGACGAAACGCGGGACCTCTCGCAGACGCGCGGACACAAGTCCTCCGTCGACCGTGACAAATGCCGTCGAACCGGGCGGTGAGCCGGACTTGTGTCCGCGCGTCGCCGCGACGGCGTAGCGCACAGAGACACCGCCCGCCTCGAGCACGACCTCGTCGGGGGAGGCGGCGAGGACGTGGACGGCGGGGTCGGTGGAGCGGTAGCCGTCGCGACCGCCGTACCAGTCGACAGCGTGCTCCTCCTCCCCCACGGCGAACGTCGTGCGCTGCGGCTGGGAGACGACGTTGCGCCACGCCACCGGGACGCCGGCCTGCACCCTCCGGCCGAGTCGGTCCCGCTCGGCCAGCGCCACGGCGGCCGCGAACAGCAGGTGCTCGTGAGGTGGCCTCGGCTTCGTCGCCGCAAGCACAGGACGGCGGTCGAAGAAGTCCGTGCTCACCTCCCCGTCCAGGAACGCCTCGTCCCGAAGGATCGCGACCAGCAGGTCGCGGTTGGTGGTGAGGCCGTGCAGCCTCGCCCGGGTGAGGGAGCCGGCGAGCATGCGTGCTGCCTGTTCCCGGGTAGGCGCCCAGGCGATCACCTTCGCGAGCATCGCGTCGTAGTGGGTCGAGACCTCGCTGCCGGTCTCGAAGCCGGAGTCGAGCCGGATGCCGGGCCGGTTCAGCAGGTCGAACTCCCCGGACACCCCGGGCACGTCCACCAGCGTCAGCAGACCGCTCTGCGGCTGCCAGTCGGCGGCCGGGTCCTCGGCGTAGAGGCGCACCTCGATCGCGTGCCCGTAGGTCTCGCCGATCACGCGCGCGTCGAGCGGCCGGCCCTCGGCCACGGTGAGCTGGAGGTCGACGAGGTCGACTCCGTGGACCAGCTCGGTGACCGGGTGCTCGACCTGGAGCCGGGTGTTCATCTCCAGGAAGAAGAACCGGTCACTCTCGGGCGTCGTACAGGAACTCGACGGTGCCCGCGCCGCGGTAGCGGATCGCCGCAGCGGCCGCAGCGGCCGCGTCGTGCAGCGCGCGCCGGGTCTTCTCGGGCAGGTTCGGGGCGGGAGCCTCCTCGACGACCTTCTGGTGGCGCCGCTGGATCGAGCAGTCGCGCTCACCCAGCACGAGGACGCCGTCGCGGTGACCGAGCACCTGGACCTCGACGTGCCGCCCGTGCTCGACGTAGGGCTCCACGAAGACGGTGCCGTCACCGAACGCAGAAAGAGCCTCGGCCTCGGCCGTGGCGATCTCGGCAGGCAGGTCCGCGAGGGTGCGTACGACGCGCATGCCGCGTCCGCCGCCACCCGCCGAGGCCTTCACGAGCAGGGGGAGGTCCTTCTCGGTGGCGGACTCGGCCGTGTGGTTGGTCAGCACCGGCACCCCGGCCTTCTTCATGAGCCGCTTGGACTCGATCTTGGAGCCCATCTGCTCGATCGACTCCGGCGCCGGGCCGACCCAGGTCAGGCCGGCCGCGATGACCGACCGGGCGAACTCGGCGTTCTCCGAGAGGAAGCCGTAGCCGGGGTGGATCGCGTCGGCTCCCGTCCTCGTCGCCGCGTCGAGCACCAGGTCCGCGCGGAGGTAGGTCTCGGCGGGCGTGTTGCCGGGAAGGCGGACGGCGACGTCGGCCTCGCGGACGAAGGGCAGTCCGGCGTCCGCGTCGGAGTACACCGCCACCGTCTCGATGCCGAGCCGCCGGCAGGTCGCGAACACCCGCCGTGCGATCTCGCCGCGGTTGGCGACGAGCAGTCTCTTGACGGTCATGTCCTGAACACCCCGAAGCGGTCGGTGCCCTGCACGGGCCGGTTGGCGGTGATCACCGAGAGGCAGATGCCGAGGATCGTCCGGGTGTCACGCGGGTCGATCACCCCGTCGTCGTACAACATCCCGGAGAGGAAGAAGGGCAGGCTCTGCTCCTCGACGCTCGCCTCGACGAACTCGCGCATCCCGGCGTCGGCGGCGTCGTCGTACTCCTTGCCCTTGGCCTCCGCGGCCGCCCTCGCGACGATGCTCAGCACGCCCGCGAGCTGCGCCGGTCCCATCACCGCGGACTTGGCGCTCGGCCAGGTGAACAGGAACCGCGGGTCGAAGGCGCGGCCGTTCATGCCGTAGTTCCCGGCGCCGTACGACGCGCCCATGATGATCGAGAGGTGCGGCACCGTGCTGTTGCTGACCGCGTTGATCATCTGGGCGCCGTGCTTGATGATCCCGCCCTGCTCGTACTCCTTGCCGACCATGTAGCCGGTGGTGTTGTGCAGGAACAGCAGGGGTACGTCGACCTGGTTGGCCAGCTGGATGAACTGGGTGGCCTTCTGCGCCTCCTCGGAGAACAGCACGCCCTGGGCGTTGGCGAGGATGCCGACCTGGTGACCGTGGATCCGGGCCCACCCGGTGACCAGGGAGCTGCCGTAGAGCGGCTTGAACTCGTCGAAGACGACCTCGTTGTCCTCCGAGACCCCGTCGCAGACCAGCGAGATGACCTCGCGCGGGTCGAACGGCTCCTTGAGGTCGGTGGGGATCAGGTCGAGCAGCGTCTCCACGTCCCCGGCCGGCTCGGCGAAGTGATCGCGTGGTTTCGAGACGCTCGCTGGCGCTCGCTCCTCGAACCACCGAGGGTCGCTGCCGGTTCAGTCGCGCCACGATCCGGCGCCCGATCCGCAGGGCGTCGTGCTCGTCGACCGCGAGGTAGTCGGCCAGTCCCGACGTACGCGCGTGCATCTCCGCGCCCCCGAGCGACTCGTCGTCGGACTCCTCACCGGTGGCCATCTTCACCAGCGGCGGGCCGCCGAGGAACACCTTCGCCTGTCCCTTGACCATCACGGTGTAGTCGCTCATGCCCGGCACGTAGGCGCCGCCGGCCGTGGAGTTGCCGAAGACCAGCGCGATCGTCGGGACCTTCGCCGCACTCGAGCGGGTGATGTCGCGGAACAGCTTGCCGCCGGGGATGAAGATCTCCTTCTGCGTCGGCAGGTCGGCGCCGCCCGACTCGACGAGCGCGACGGTCGGGAGCCGGTTCTCCTCGGCGATCTGGGAGGCGCGGAAGATCTTCTTGACCGTCCACGGGTTCGAGGCGCCGCCCTTCACCGACGGGTCGTTGGCGGTGATCATGCACTCGACGCCCTCGATCACGCCGATGCCGGTGACCACGCTCGCGCCGACGGTGAAGTCGGAGCCCCAGCCCGCGAGCGGGGACAGCTCGAGGAACGCGCTGCCCGGGTCGATCAGCAGCTCGATCCGCTCGCGCGGCATCAGCTTGCCGCGGTCGTGGTGCCGGGTGACGGATCGTTCGCCACCGCCCGCCACCGCGACGGCGTGCTGCTCGTCGAGGTCGGCGATCTTGGCGAGCATCGACTCGCGACGGCTCACCTCGACGGTCATGGCGCGTAGCCCAACAGTCGGGCAGCAAGGTCGGTCAGCACTTCGGTTGCTCCTCCTCCGATGCCCAGGATCCGGGAGTCGCGGTAGTGCCGCTCCACCTCGGTCCCGTGCATGTAGCCGGTGCCGCCGTGCAGCTGCACGGCCTGGTCGACGACGTGGTCGCACGCCTCGACGGCGGTCTGCTTGGCCAGGCAGGCCTCGGCGATGACGTTGTCTCCCTGGACGTGGCGCGCGGCGACCTCGCGTGTGTAGGTGCGTGCCACCTCCACCTGCCTCCGCATCTCGACGAGCTTGTGCCGCACCACCTGGTTGGCGATCAGCGGCCTGCCGAAGGTCTCCCGCTCACGGCAGTACGCCGCGGTCAGCGCGAGCGACCGGGCAGCGATCCCGTAGGCGTGCACGGCGAGGGCGATCCGCTCGACCACGAACTGCTCGGCGATCAGGTAGAAGCCGGCGTTCTCGCCGCCGACCAGGTTGCTCGCCGGCACCCGCACGTCGACGAAGGAGAGCTCGGCGGTGTCCGAGCAGTGCCAGCCCATCTTGGCCAGGCCGCGGTCGACGGTGAAGCCGGGTGTCCCCTTCTCCACGACCAGGAGGCTCACTCCCGCATGCCCCGGGCCACCGGTGCGCACGGCGGTGGTGACGAAGTCGGCGCGGACCCCGCTGGTGATGAAGGTCTTGGAGCCGTTGACGACGTAGCTGTCACCGTCGAGGTCCGCCGTCGTGGTGATCCCCGCGACGTCCGACCCCCCGCCCGGCTCGGTGACGGCCAGCGCACCGATCTTCTCCCCGGCCAGCGTCGGGCGCACGAAGGCGTCGATCTGCTCGGGCGTCCCGTGGGCCGCCATGTGCGGCAGCGCGATCCCGCCGGTGAACAGCGCGGCGGCCAGCCCGGAGGACCCGCCCGCCTCGAAGAACGACTCCTGCAGCGCCACCGAGTCGAGCAGCGTCCCGCCCTGGCCACCGACCTCCTCGGGGAAGGAGACCCCGAGCAGCCCGGCCTTGGCGGCCGCGACGTGCAGCTCCCGCGGGACCTCGCCGGAGTCCTCCCACTCCTGGAGGTGCGGGGTCACCTCCCGGCGTACGAACTCCCGCGTCGAGTCCTGGAGAGCGATCTGCTCGTCGGTCCACTCGCTCGTCATACGTCCACTCCCCTCGCGAAACCTGCACTTCCCCACCGTTGCAACGCGTGGGAAGTGACGGTTTCACTAGGTACCTTGTGAAACCTGCAGCCCCTCACAGCAGCTCCTCCGGAATGCTCACGAGGCGCGACCGCAGCCACTCGCCGAGCGCCTTGGCCTGGGGGTCGAAGCGGGTGCTGGCGGCGACGCCGTCACCCAGCAGCCCGTGCACGAGCACGTTGACGCCGCGCAGGTTGGGCAGGGCGAAGACCTCGATCTCCAGGTCCGCGGCCTCGGGCACCAGACGGCGGACGAGGTCGACGGTCACCAGCTGGCGCAGCCACTGCGCCCGCTCGTCCGCACGCTCGCCCTCCCGGACCCAGAGGCCCACGTTGGCGTCCCCGCCCTTGTCGCCCGAGCGCGCGTGCACGAAGGTGCCCAGCGGCATCCGCCGGGTGATCGCCTCGTCGGGCACGCCCGGGATCGAGTCGGTCTGCGCGGGGTCGGGCTTGGTCCGCACCTCCGGCTGGTCGGCCACCGACGGGTCCGGCACCACCTCGGTGCTGCCGTCGACCAGGTGCACGGTGTGCGTGACGACGTCGCGGTCGACGTACGCCGGCCGGTAGACGCCGTACGGCGAGGCCGGCCCAGGGGGCGCGGTCAGCGTGAAACCGGGGTACGACGCCAACGCCAGCTCCACGGCCGCTGCCGTGAACGCCTTGCCCACGGCGTCGGCGGAGTCGTCCTTGACCACGCAGCGGAGCAGGCAGGACGCACCCTCCTCGGTCTCCGAGTCGGCCGCGGGCGGGCGTCCGGTCGACCAGGTGACCGACGACGCGACGATCCGGTCGGCCAGCTGCGCGCGCAGCCAGGCGGCCTTCTCCTCGATCTGCAGGCCGGTGAGCACGAACTCCATCTGGTTGCGGAACCCGCCGAGCTCGTTGACGCAGACCTTCAGCTGGCGCGGCGGCGCGAGGCCGCGTACGCCGGAGATGCGGACCCGGTCGTCGCCGTCGGGGTCGAGCCGGATCGTGGTCAGGTCGACCGTCACGTCGGGGCCGAGGTAGTGCTCGGACTGCACCTCGTACATCAGCTGCGCAGTGACCGTGTCCACCGAGACCAGCCCGCCGGTCCCACGCTGCTTGGTGATCACGCTGCTGCCGTCGGCGGCGACCTCCGCGACCGGGAAGCCCAGCGGGGTGGCGTCGCGTGGGAGGTCCAGGAAACCCGAGAAGTTGCCGCCCGTGGCCTGGGTCCCGCACTCCAGGACGTGTCCGGCCACGACCGCGCCGGCCAGGGCGTCGTACTGCTCGGGACCCCAGCCGTGCTTCCAGGCAGCCGGCCCGACGACCACCGACGCGTCGGTGACCCGGCCCGTCACGACGATGTCGGCCCCCGACTCGAGCGCCCGCGCGATCCCGAAGGCGCCGAGGTAGGCGTTCGCGGTCAGGGCGCCCTGGAGGCCGAGCTCGGCCGCTCGGGCAGCGAGGTTGTCGCCGTCGACCCAGGCGATCCGTGGGCTGAGGCCCTGCTCGGCCGCCACCTCCTCGAGCTTGGCGACCAGTCCGGCGGGGTTGAGACCGCCGGCGTTCGCGACGATCCGGACCCCCTTCTCGAGGGCGAGCCCGAGGCAGTCGGAGACCTGCCGGACGAAGGTGCGGGCGTACCCGAGCGCAGGGTCCTTGAGCTGGTCCTTGCCCAGGATCAGCATGGTCAGCTCGGCGAGGTAGTCGCCGGTGATCACGTCGAGCGGCTGGTCCGGCGAGACGCCGTCGAGCAGCTCGCGCATGGCGGAGAGACGGTCGCCGTAGAAGCCGCTGCAGTTGGCGACGTGCAGCGTGTCGCTCATGCGGGCTCCCGGCCCTCTCCGGGCGGCCCGGCGAAGGCCTGGGCGAGGTCGAGCCAGCGGTCGGCGTCGGGGCCGGTCGCGCGGAGATCGAGGTCGTCGCGGTGGCGGCGCTGGGTGACCCGGAGGCAGAAGTCGTACGCCGACCCGGTCACCCGCTGGGCAGCGTCCTCCGGTCCCCAGACCCAGAGGTCGCCCGACGGCGCGACCAGCTCGATCCGGAACTCCTCGGCGGGTGCGTCCAGGCCGTGCGTGGCGAAGGCGAAGTTGCGAGTGCGGACGCCGAGGTGGGCGACCTGGCGGACCCGGTCGGTCCGCTCGGGGGTGATGCCCAGCGCGTCGGCCACGTCGAGGCCGTGGGCCCAGGTCTCCATGAAGCGGGCCGTGGCCATCGAGGTGGGGCTCATCGGCGGGCCGAACCAGGGCATCTTCTGCCCGGCCGGGTAGCTCCGCAGCGCCTGCTCCAGGGCTGCGCGGGCCTGCCGCCACCGGTCCAGCAGCGCCACGGGCTCCACCGCTCCGGCGGCCAGCGCCTCGGCGTCGATGTACCCGGTGGGGTCGGCGATCGCCGCGAGCACGAACGCGTCCCAGGCCTCCTTGTCCGTCGCGGCGGCCGTGGCCACCTCGTCCGTCCAGGCGACGTGCGCGACCTGGGTCGCGACGTCCCAGCCGTCGGCCGGTGTCGGCGTACGCCAGCCGGAGTCGTCCAGGTCCGCGACCATCGCCTCCAGCGCCGCGGACTCGGCGGCCAGGTCGGCCAGCACCTGGTCCAGGACACTGACGGTGACCTCTGGGTCGGACGGCGTGGTCATGCGTGCCTCAGCTCTGCGTCGAGGGTGTACGCCCAGGCCGTGAGGATCTTCCTCCGCCGGGCGGCGTCGTCGGTGATCGTGTTCGCGAGGCCGAGCCCGCGGACGAGGTCCAGCGTGGCCTGCACGAGCTCACGCACGCGAGGCTCCCGCTCGTCGACCCCGAGCGCCTCGACCGCGATCCGGTGCGCCTCGCGGCCTACCCGCTGCTCCAGCGGTACGACGGCCCGGCGCAGCGCCTCGTCGGTCCGAGCGGCGACCCAGAGCTCGAGGGCGGCTGTGAACACCGCCCCGGTGAAGTGGTCGGCGAACATCTCCAGGACGGCCCGCGTGCGCCTCTTGCCGCTGGGCAGGTCACGCGCCGCGCGGCGCAGCTCCTCACCCCGCAGCTCGCTGAGGTGCTCGACCGCGGCGACGACGAGGTCGTTCTTGGTCGGGAAGTGGTGCAGCTGGGCGCCGCGGCTCACCCCGGCGCGCTGGGAGACGAGCGTGGTCGTCGTCCCGCTCCAGCCGTGCTCGACCAGGCACTCGACCGTGGCCTCGAGCAGACGCTGGCGCATGGCGCGGGTGCGCTGCTCCTGCGGCACCCGGGGGGCGGCCACCTTGGCACTGGTCACCCGCACATCGTGTCCGATGCATCAACAAACAGTCAAGCCTGACTTTTTGTCTACGGGGTGATGCCGGCGGTGCGGTGGGCGGTGATCCTCGCCTGGCTCAGCACGGTCGGGTAGACGGCGAGCTCGTCGAGGTTGCCCTCGAAGTAGTTGTCGGTCGGGTTGCCGGTCCAGCCGGTCATCGTCTCGGCGCCGGCGCGCCAGTAGCCGGTCATGCTCACCGGGTCCGCCTTGGCGCTCCCCTGGAGGGTGCCGTCCACGTAGAGCTTCATCCCGTTGTTGCCGTTGGTGGAGGTGCCGACGACGTGGTGCCAGGCGCCGTTGTTGACGGCTGCCGTGCTGGCGAGGGTGGTCTTCGCGGTGCCGACCCCGAACATCACCTTGCCGGTGGGAGCGAGGTAGAGCTGACGGTCGACCGTGGTGGACGCAGTGGCGCCGGTGGCGTCACCGAAGCCCAGGATCCGGCCGCCACTGGTGGAGGTCGTCTTGATCCACGCCTCGACGCTGAAGACGGCCGGGCCGGTGACCGACGCGTTCGCGGTGACCGAGGCGATGTTCACGGACAACGACGTGTCACGGGGCTCGGACGGCAGCGCACCTGCCTGCGCCTGTGAGTACGTCTGCGCGAGCAGGGTGCCGGGGCGGTTGCCGGTCCCGGCGTCGGTGATCGCGGTGCCGCTGGTCTCGGCTAGGCGCCAGTAGAACGACGGCGAGTCCGCCAGGACCGCGGTCCGGTAGGGGTAGAACGTGCTCGCGGCGGCGAAGCTGGTGTTGCTCCCGACCGACTTGCGGAACGCCGCCTCGGCAGGGCCCGCGAGGGCTCCGGCTGCGACGACCCCGATGGTGACCGCGGCGGCGACGCGGCGGCCGCGTCCGCTGCGCCCGAAGCCGGTGTCGGAGTCGGAGTCGGAGTCGGAGTCCGGGTCGTCCTCGCGCTTCGGCTTGCCCGGGAACCCCACGAAGAGGCAGATGCCGAGCAGGGCGACCGTGCCGCCGAGGGCGAGCCAGTTGTGCTCGGCGACCCAGTACATCGGGCGGCCGACGTACGGGACCCGGATGACGCCCATGCCGAGGACCGCGTCGTCGGAGACGTGCGAGGAGTCCGCGCGGCGGTTGGCGTCGCCGCGCGTGACGATCCGCCCGTCGGCGTCGCGACGCACCATCCGGTGCGTGCGCGTGATGCCGGGGTGG
The DNA here is from genome assembly GCA_963797525.1 of uncultured Actinomycetota bacterium. Taxonomy (GTDB): domain Bacteria; phylum Actinomycetota; class Actinomycetes; order Propionibacteriales; family Nocardioidaceae; genus Marmoricola. The sequence continues at coordinate 80,694 of CAWCPT010000003.1, read as the reverse complement.
TCGGGGTCCTTGACGGTGAGGACCTGCCCCTTGACCAGCGTTGCCGTCGGTACTTCGCGGGTGACGATGACGTCACCGACGTGGATCCGCGGCTCCATGGACCCCGAGAGGATCACCCGAGGAGTCCAGCCGATCACGGCGGGGAGCAGCGACCAGATCAGCAGCGAGACCAGCATCGACAGGACGGCCCGTGCGGCGCCGACCCGCAGCACCTGTCCCCAGCCCTGCTCCACGTCCGCCGGCCCAGGGTGCACCTGGACCGGACCCTGCGCGCCGGGCTCGACAGCCGGAGCTGCCGGCGCCGGGCGCTGCGCGGGGACGTGGAGTGTCGTGGGCATGGTGATCAGTGAGGTCCTCGGTCAGCTGAGCCTGGGCTCAGCTGTTCTGGGACTCCCAGGTGAAGCCGAGGGCCGCAGAGCCGCCCTGGGCGCTGTCCGGGGTGGACGCGCTGAGCGTGTAGGTGACCTTGTAGGACTTGGTCTGGTTGCCGGCCGCGGGGGCCCAGGCGCCGACGCCGGAGGCGAAGTCGGTCTTGCCGGTGCCGAACGAGGTCATCGTGCCGTCGAAGATCGTCGAACCACCGGTGAAGCCGGCGCAGCTGGCGGTCGTCGCGCCGGTGCCCTCCTCGACCTTGAGGTTGATGTTGCTCGACAGGTCCTTGGTGGTGGCGTACGACGTGCCGTAGAGCTTGACCGTCGAGGCGAGCGAGCCGGTCGAGGTGACCGCGATGCACTTGGTGCCGGTGGCGCCGGGCTTCATGTTGGTGGCGTTGAACATCGCGACGTTGTTGTCGTCGTCGCCGAGGGCCACGGTGCCGGAGGTCCAGTTGTTGGTGGGGCTGGCGGTGGTGGCGGAGAAGGCCGAGTAGGACGAGGCCCAGACCAGGCCGCCACTGGCGATGACGGCAGCCGGGATGGCGGTGGCGGCCACGAATCGCTTGTTGAGAACCAGGTGACGAACGGACATTGGTCTTTTCCTTCCAATCGGCGATCCGAGCGGTTCGAACCGGTGATTGAAAGGTCACACATCGGGACAGGAGGGGACAACTAAAACGGACTTAAGGGCGTATACCCGGGCAATGGGGCTAGACCACTGCGCTCTAGGAGATAGTTCGCGAATCAACTTCCTGCCGAACCTCGACCTCTCGTGGCTTGTGTGCTAGAAGCGGCAACAGCGCGATGACCACGGCGCCCGCGAGGGACACGACGCCCGAGACGAGCACGGCGGTCGACCACCCGTCGACCAGGGCGGCCGGACCGACACCGGAGCCGGCGTGCCCCATCACCACCGAGAAGACCGTGATCCCCACGGCCGCCCCCAGGTAGCGCATCGTGTTGTTGGTGCCGCTGCCCATCGCTGCCACGTCCCGCGGCACGTTCGCCACGGCCTCGCGGCCGAGGACCGCGTTGAGCACCCCGGTGGCCAGCCCGGCGACCACGAGCGAGGGCAGCAGCCGCCAGGCCGAGGAGCCCGTTGCGATGCCGAGGGCCAGGAGCTGACCGACGCCGACGACACCGAGGGCCACGGCGATCAGGTGAGGTCCGGAGAGCGGGATCGCCAGGTGGCGCACGAGCAGGGAGGTGACGACGCTGGTCACCGACCAGCCGAGGACCAGCCCGGTGGCGGTCCAGAGCGAGTCCCCGAGACCCTGCTGGACGAGGGTCGGCACGTTGGAGGACATCCCGATGATCCCGATGCCGACGACGAGGGCACCCAGGGTAGCTGCGAGGAACCCGGGTGAGCGGAGCAGTGCGAGGTCGAGCATCGGCTCCGTCGTACGTCGCTCGATGACGACGAACGTGACCAGGAGCACCAGCGCGGTGCCGAGGAGGAGCACCGCCAGCTGCGACATCCCCGACCGTGACTCGGTGAGTCCGCTGACCAGCAGGGTCAGCGAAGCACCCAGCGTGAGCACTCCCGGAACGTCGATCCGGCGCGGGTGCTCGGCGGCGGACTCCGGGACCCCCCGCACGGTCGGGACCACCAGCGCCAGTGCGACGACGCCCACCACGAGGTAGGTCTCCCGCCAGCCGGTGCCGATGTCGAGACCGGCTGCGAGCACCGCGCCCGCCGAGATGCCCAGGCCCACGCTGGCGCCCCAGATCCCGGTGGCGTGTGCCCGTGCGCGCGGCTCGGAGAAGGTGTGGGCCAGGATCGCGAGCCCGCAGGCGAGGATCGCCGCTCCACCGAGGCCCTCGGCCACTCGCGCGGCGACGAGGACGGCGCTGGTCGGCGCCACCGCGCAGACCAGCGACCCCAGGCCCATGAGGGTGAGTCCCCAGACGTAGATCCGGCGACGGCCGCGGGCATCCCCGAGCGCACCGGAGGCGAGCAGGCCAGCGGCGAGCCCGACGCTCATCGAGCTCAGGATCCAGGCACGAGCCCCCGAGCCGGAGCCCAGGTCGGCAGTGGTCTGCGGCACCGTCGCCACGGGCGTCACGTAGGTCACCAGGACCAGCGCGGTGCCGAGTGCGACCAGGACGAGCGGGCGCTCGCGACGCGGTGACGACTCGGGGTCAGTTAGTTTGACTTTCGAACTCACACCGGCGAACATAGCAGCACCACCACCCCGAACGCCACAGGAGCAGCCGATGCCCCGAACGCCGACCAGCCTCGCCGACCTCCCCGGACGACCCTGTCCGATCGCGGCCTCGCTCGAGGTCGTCGGCGAGCGCTGGTCCCTGCTGGTGGTCCGGGAGCTGTCCCTGGGCGCCCACCGGTTCACCGAGATCGTCGCCGGCACCGGGGCCCCGCGGGACCGGATCGCCGCCCGGCTCAAGGTGCTCGTCGAGGCCGGCGTGGTCGAGCGCCGGCAGTACCAGTCCGGTCCCGATCGCTTCGAGTACCACCTGACCGAGTCCGGCGAGGCGCTGCTCCCCGTCCTCGATGCCCTGCTCGTGTGGGGCCGCGAGCACGCCGTGGACCACGACGACCCGGACCGCAACCGCTACCGCACCGTGCGCTCGCGGCATGCCGGCACGATCTCTGGCCGCACCCCGACCCTGCAGGAGACCCGATGACCAGCACCCTCCCCTCCGTCGAGGACACCGACTGGGGCCCCGAGCAGTCGCGCACCGTCACCTGGCACGACCCGACGAAGCCGGCCCAGGTCGGCCTGCAGATGGCCGGCATCGACTACCTGCACGCGATGGTCGAGGGGCACATCCCGCCGCCGCCGATCGCCCAGCTGATCCAGATGGACTTCACCGAGGCCGAGCCGGGCCGGGTCGTGTTCACCTGCACGCCCGACCAGTCGGCGTACAACCCGATCGGCGCGGTGCACGGCGGGCTGGTCTGCACCCTGCTCGACTCGGTGGCCGGCTGCGCGCTGCACAGCACCCTGCCGGCGGGCAAGGGCTACACGTCGGTCGAGATCAAGATCAACTACCTGAAGGCCGTCCGCGCCAGCAGCGGGCAGCTGACCGCGGTCGGCACCGTGGTGAAGGCCGGCTCGCGGGTGGGCTTCACCGAGGGCGTCGTCACCGACGAGTCCGGCGCGGTCGTCGCCACCGCCACCAGCACGCTGCTCGTCTTCGACCTGCCCACCTAACGCTCCTTGGACCGGATAGTCCGTGACGTTCCCGTTGGAAATTCTCCCCAGGAACAACCGAAACGTCTCGGACTACCCGTCCTGACGACCGACCCGCTTGCGCGCCCGCTTCCGCTCCTTGGCGATCTCGGCCCGGTAGCTGTGGAAGTCGACCTCGATCGTGTGCCGCTTGGAGGCGACGTAGCGCTTGCGCAAGGTCTCGTCGTACGCCGCGATCTGCTGGCGCATCTCCGGCACCGGAGGGAGCGCGCCCACCCCCGTGACGAGGTCGCCGACCCACTCGGCCTGCGCCTCCGCGAGCGGCATGATCGCGCCCAGTGGCTGGATCAGGCCGACGAAGTACAGGCCGGGATGGTCGGGGTGGACGACCCGGCGGTAGAGGTCGACGTGGTTGTCCTCGGCGCGCAGCACGCCCTCGGTGAAGAACGGGAAGCTGACGCGGTAGCCGGTGCAGTAGACGACCACGTCGTACTCGCCTGACCCGCCGTCGGTGAAGAACACCTTCGACCCCTCGAACCGGTCGAGGTTCGGCCGGACGGTGATGTCGCCGTGGCCGAGCCGGTTGAGCAGGTCCTGGCTCACGGTCGGGTGCGCGTGCAGGACCTGGTGGTCCGGCTCGGGCAACCCGTAGTCGGTGACCTTTCCCTGGCTGAGCCGCAGCAGCGCCCCCAGGACGAGCTGCTGGACCTTCACCGGACCCCGCGCGAGCGGTGAGTCGGTGAGGTGGTCGGTCGGCATCCCGAACATGTACTTGGGCAGGATGTGCGCGCCGCGGCGCATCGCGAGGTCGGTCGAGGTCGCCACGCGGGAGGACTCCACCGCGATGTCGCAGGCAGAGTTGCCGATCCCGAGCACGAGGACGCGCTTGCCGACCAGCGGCTCGGCGTTGCGGTAGTAGTGGGCGTGCAGCTGCTCACCCGGGAAGGTGTCCGCCCCCGGGATGGAGGGCTCCGGCCAGCGCGGGTCCCAGTGGTGGCCGTTGGCGATGATCACGTCGCGATAGGTGCGGGTCTCGGGCTCGCCGCCGTCACGGGAGCGCACGGTCACCTCGTAGCCGCCACCGTCGAGTGGGACCACCCGGGTGACCTCGGTGCGGAAGGTGATCTTCTCCCGCAGGCCGAAGTGGTCCACGTAGTCGTCGAAGTACGCCGCGATCTGTCGGTGGTCGGGGTAGTCCGGCAGCGACTGCGGCATCGGGTACGCGGCGTACTCCATCATCTGGCGCGAGGTGTTGATGTGCAGCGACTCGTAGGCCGACGACATCTCGTTGTCGTTGCCGAAGCGCCAGTTGCCGCCGATCTCGCTGCCCGACTCGAAGCAGTCGAAGGCCACCCCGCGCGCGTCGAGCACCTGCGCCATCGTGATCCCCGACGAGCCGGCGCCGATGATGCACACGCGTGCGGGGCCGGGTCCCGACCGAGTCTGGGTCATGAGGTCAGATGCTATGCCTGCCGGGTCGCGAGCGGGCGTGCGTCCGCAGGTAGATTTGCCCGGGTGACGATCCTCGACGACGCCCGCGCGGGCATGAACCCCGACATCCGCATCCAGGACGACCTCTTCGGCCACGTCAACGGCGCCTGGCTGGACACCGCGGAGATCCCCAACGACCGCTCCTCGTGGGGGCCGTTCGTGATGCTCGCCGACACCGCGGAGGAGCACGTCCGCGAGATCATCGAGGCAGCAGCCTCCGGGAAGCTCGAGGGCGACACCGCCGAGAGCGCCGACGAGGCCCGCAAGATCGGCGACCTGTTCGCCAGCTTCATGGACGAGGAGCGCGTCGAGCAGCTCGGGCACACCCCGATCCTCCCGCTGCTCGAGGAGATCGACGCGCTCACCGACCTCGCCGGGCTCGCCGCCTTCCTCGGCTCGTTCGAGCGTCGCGGGGGCAGCGGCCTGTTCGGGTCCTACGTCGACACCGACGCCCGCAACTCCGACCGCTACGTCGTCAACGTGGTCCAGGGCGGCATCGGGCTGCCCGACGAGAGCTACTACCGCGACGAGAAGTTCGCGGAGATCCGCGAGAAGTACGTCGCCTACCTCGGCCGGATGCTCACCCTGGCCGAGCGGCCGGACCCGGAGGGCACCGCCGCGCGTGTGCTGGAGCTGGAGACCCGGCTCGCCAAGGGTCACTGGGAGCGCGCCGAGACCCGCGACGTCATCAAGACCTACAACCTGATGACCATCGACGAGCTCCGGGCCGCCGCTGCCGAGCTTCGACTTCGACACGTGGATCACCGCCCTCGGCGGCGAGGACGCCACGATCGCCGAGACGGTGGTCCGGCAGCCGTCCTACCTCGAGCACCTCGAGACGGTCCTCGCCGACACCCCGATCGAGGACTGGCAGGCCTTCTTGTCGGTGCGCGCGATCCGCACGGCTGCGGCGTACCTCTCGGGTGCGTTCGTCGAGGCCAACTTCGACTTCTACGGCCGCACCCTCTCCGGCACCCCCGAGCTGCGCGCCCGGTGGAAGCGCGGCGTCTCCCTGGTCGAGGGCTGCCTCGGCGAGGCCGTCGGGTCGGGAGTACGTCGCCCGGCACTTCCCGCCGCGCTCGAAGGAGATGATGGACGAGCTGGTCGCCAACCTGCTCGAGGCCTACCGCCGCTCGATCACCGACCTCGACTGGATGACCGAGGAGACCAAGCAGCGGGCGTTCGAGAAGCTGGACACCTTCGTCCCGAAGATCGGCTACCCGAAGAAGTTCCGCGACTACTCCGAGCTCGCGATCAGCGCCGACGACCTGGTCGGCAACGTGCTGGCCGCCACGGCGTACGAGACCGACCGCGAGCTGCGCAAGATCGGGGCGCCGGTCGACCGCGACGAGTGGTTCATGCTCCCGCAGACGGTGAACGCCTACTACAACCCCGGCACCAACGAGATCTGCTTCCCGGCCGGCATCCTGCAGAAGCCGTTCTTCGACGCCGACGCCGAGCCGGCCGAGAACTACGGCGGCATCGGCGCGGTGATCGGCCACGAGATCGGCCACGGCTTCGACGACCAGGGCGCGCAGTACGACGGCACCGGCAACCTCAACGACTGGTGGACCGCCGACGACAAGGCCGCCTTCGAGGTGAAGTCGAAGTCGCTGATCGAGCAGTACGACGGCTTCGAGCCCCGCGAGCTCCCCGGCGAGCACGTCAACGGCGCACTCACCGTGGGCGAGAACATCGGCGACCTCGGCGGTCTGACCATCGCGCTGAAGGCCTACCGGATCTCGCTCGACGGCCAGGAGATGCCGACCCGCGACGACCTGACCGGCGTCCAGCGGCTGTTCCTCAACTGGGCCTACGTGTGGCGCACCAAGCGCCGCAAGGAGCTCGCCCAGCAGTTCCTGGCCACCGACCCGCACAGCCCGCCGGAGTTCCGCGCCAACATCGCCCGCAACCTCGCCGAGTTCCACGACGCCTTCGACGTCAAGCCCGGCGACGCCCTCTGGCTCGACCCCGAGGACCGCGTCCGCATCTGGTAGTCCGCCGAGCGGGCAATCCGTGCACGCCCTAGCGTGCCGAGCGGGCAGTCCGTGCACGTCGTAGTCCGCCGAGCGGGCAGTTTCGGCACGCGTCCTGACGTGGGCGAACGGCGTCTGTACGCCGATTGCCCGGTCGATCGCCTGCAGCGCGCGCGGACTGCCCGGTCGGCGTGCTGACGCGAGCCAAGAGTGCCCGCTCGGCGTCTTGTGGCGCACCGCGGCCCGGGCGTAGCCTGAGGCACCACTGGTGCGTATCGCGAAACGAGTTCCATCATGCGCAACAAGACCGCCTCACGGAACCAGACCCTCCACCGGCTGCTGACCAGCGCCCGCTACGAGGTGCTGCCGACCGCCACCACCGAGGACAAGGTGCTCGCCTCGGTGCCGCGCGACGTCGCGGTGACCGTCACGGCGTCGGGCACCAAGGGGCTCGAGGCGACGCTGTCGCTCGCCGAGTCGCTTGGCCGGGCACGGCTACGTCACGGTGCCGCACCTCGCGGCGCGGATGATCCACGACCGGGCCGAGCTGGTCGAGATCCGCGCACGGCTCGCGACGGCCGGCATCACCCGCGTGTTCGTCCCGGGCGGTGACGTCGACCCGGTCGGCGACTACCCGGACGCCTTCAGCCTGCTCGAGGACCTGCACACGCTGGCGCAGCCGTTCGAGCAGATCGGCATCGCTGGCTACCCCGAGACGCACCCGAAGATCGATGACGACCTGACGGTGCAGGCGATGTGGGACAAGCGCCGGCACGCCACCCACATCGTCAGCAACCTCACCTTCGACGCCGGTGCGATCAAGAGCTGGGTCGAGCGGATGCGCCGCCGGGGCGTGACGACGCCGCTGCTCCTCGGCATGCCCGGCCCCATCGACCGCACCAAGCTGCTCGCGATGGCCACCAAGATCGGCGTCGGGCGAGTCGACCCGCTTCCTGGCCAAGAACAAGCGCACCTTCGCCAGGCTCGCGGCGCCCGGGGGCTTCACCGGCGAGAAGTTCCTCCAGGAGTGCGCCGGCGTCGCCGCGAAGCCCGAGTCACTGATCGAGGGCCTGCACGTCTTCACCTTCAACCAGATCGCCGAGACCGAGGCGTGGCGCCAGGAGCTGCTCGGCCGGCTCTGACCCGGCGTACGCGCCCGGTTCTCGCAGACGCGCGGACACAAGTCGTGAGCGGGCACGCCGTTTGAGCGTGCGTGGCTGCGCTCGGCGAGACTTCTGTCCGCGCGTCTGCGAAACAGAGGTCAGGTGAGCAGGGCGGCCAGGGCGCTCTCGAGGCCCGCGTTGCCGGTGGGTACGACGGTCAGCGGGAGGTCGAGGCGAGCCGCTGCGGCCTCGGCGGCTGCGCGCAGCTCGGGGGTCTCCTCCTGGGCGAGCCAGACGACCCGGGTGTAGTGGCGGAAGTACTCGTCGCGCAGCTCCGGATAGCGGTCCAGGCCGAGCTCGGTCTCCACCGTGCGGGCGAAGGACTTCACCAGGAAGTCGGTGAGCAGGTAGGTGCCGGGCTGGTCGGCGAAGAACGCCTCGATCCGGCTGGCGCCGGCGAACATGTCGTAGCAGTGCAGTCCCTCGATGCGCCGCAGGCCGAGCCGGTCGCAGACCTCGTCGAGGGCGCCGTAGGTGCCGCAGTCGGCGTACCCCACCGCGACCACGTCGTACGACGCAGCGCAGCTCGCCGGCCAGCCGCTCGACCTCGCCGGAGATCAGGTGCGGCTGGTTGTGCAGCAGCGGCGGCAGCGGGTGTACGTCGACCGGCCAGCCCCGCTCGGCCACGATCCGGGCGGCGGGCTGGGCGATGGCGCCACAGGCGATCAGCGCGGTGCACGTGGTTTCGAGACGCTCGCTGGCGCTCGCTCCTCACCCACCGGTCGGGAACGCGAGCTGGTCGACGAACTTGTCGTTGAAGTCGGGGCGGTCGGAGAGCTCGACATACTCCACCTCCTCCAGCAGCGTGGTGGCGCCGACGCGTTCGCGCAGGGACAACAGGATCATCTTCGCTCCCTCACCGGCGACGTTGCCAGCCGAGACGATGCGCAGCACCGGCAGCTTGGGCACGAGGCCGATCCGGATCGCGGAGGCCGGGGACAGGTAGGAGCCGAACGAGCCCGCCAGCAGCACCTGCTGGACGTCGCCGTGCTCCAGCCCGAGCTGCTCGAGCAGCAGCGTCCAGCCGGTGGCGATCGCGGCCTTGGCGAACTGCAGCTCGCGCACGTCGCGCTGGGAGAGGTAGACGCACTCGGCCACGTCGGTCTCGGGCGTGGGGCGGTGGAGCACGAAGACCCGCTCCTCGCCGATCTTGGCCAACCGGTCGACGAGCCCGGGCACCAGCACGGCCGCCTGCTCGTCGGGGATGAACCGGCCGCTCGCGTCGAGCAGCCCGACCCGCACCAGCTCGGCCACGGCGTCGACCAGCCCGGACCCGCACAGACCCTTCGGCTCGACGTCGCCGATCACCTGGAGCGCGACGTCGTCCGCGCGCGACCTTGATCACCTCGATCGCGCCGTCGGCGGCACGCATGCCGCACCGGATCGCGCCGCCCTCGAAGGCCGGCCCTGCGGGCGCCGCCGTCGAGACGATCGTGTCGCCGTCGCTGAGCACGATCTCGCAGTTGGTGCCGACGTCGATGAACAGCCGGGTGCGCTTGTCGCGGTCCATCCCGGTCGCGAGCATGCCCGCGACGATGTCGCCGCCGACGTAGGCGCCGAGCGCCGGGAACATCGCTGCGCGGGCACGCGGGTGGAGGTGCAGGCCGACGTCGGAGGCGAGTACGACGGGTGGGTGCGGCGTGCTCATCACGAACGGCGCCACCCCGAGCGGCTCCGGGTCGATGCCGAGGGCGAGCGCGGTCATCGTCGCGTTGCCGGCGATCGCGACCTCGTAGACGTGCGTGGGATCGACCGAGCCCTCGACGCACACCTGCTGCGCCAGCTCGTCGAGCGTCTCGCCGGCCAGCGCCGTCAACCGCTCGAGGGCGTCGGGATCCATCATCGTCGCGCTGATCCGGGTGATCACGTCGCCACCGAACGGCTGCTGCTTGTTCAGCCGCGAGGTGACCGCGACCGGCGTCCCGGTCGTCGAGGTCGAGCAGGGTCGCCACGACGGTGGTGGTCCCGAGGTCGAAGGCGATGGCGTAGCGCTGCCCGCTGGTGTCGCCGGGCTCGACGTCGATCAGCGCCTCGTCGACGACCACGGCCGTCACCTTGAAGTCGGCCTCGCGCAGCACCTTCGGCAGCCGGCGCAGCACGGGCAGGTCGACGGTCAGCTCGAGGTCGTCGATCGCCTCGGTCAGCCTGACCAGGTCGCTGCGCTGGTCGGAGAGCGACGGGTCGGCGAGCTCGACGTAGCGCTTCTGCACGGCGGGCCGCAGGATCACCTGGCGCCCCACCCCGACGGTGGCCGCCTTGGGGCGGGTGGTCAGTGGCGGCACCTCGACCGCGAGGTCCTGCGTCGCGGTGGCCAGGCAGGCCAGCCGCCAGCCGCTCGAGAGGTCCTTCTCGGAGAACGTGCGCCGGTCGTGCCGCGAGATCGGCGTCTGCACGTCGAGCCTGACCTTGCACTTGTGGCAGGTGCCGTGGCCACCGCAGGTGGAGTCGATCGCGATCCCGTTCCAGGACGCGGAGTCGAAGACGCGTGACCCCGGGCGGGACCCGGACCTGCCGGTCCTGCCCGTCGGTGACGGTGAAGGAGAGCTGCACCCGGCCGGTGCCGTCGTGCGGCTCGGTCGGGGCGCCGGGTGGCGCCATCAGCCCCTCGCGCGCGATCCCCTCGAGCGAGGTGGCGAGTCTCCCCGCTGGAGTCGGAGGAGGTCACGTCGCGGCGGCCGCCTGGGCCGCCCGGTGGCGGGAGATCCATGCCATCCCCCACTCGTCGTGACCCATCAGCAGGTCGGTCGCCTTGACCGCGGAGACCACGGCCTCGGTGCGGGTGTCCATGATCGCGCTGGTCAGCCCGGCGGTCATCGCCATCGACAGGAAGGTGCCGTTGAGCTCGTGCCGTCCGGGCATCCCGAAGGAGACGTTGGACGAGCCGCAGGTCATGTTCAGCCCGTGCTTGTCGCGGATGCCGCGCATCGTCTCCAGCGTGGACAGCCCGGTCTGCTGGTCGGCGCCGATCGGCATGGCGAGCGGGTCGATCACGATGTCCTCGATCGCGATGCCGTACTCCTGGGTCGCGACCTGCACGATCTTGTCCACGAGCACGAGCCGCTTCTCGGCCTCCATCGGGATCTCGTCGACGTCGTTGGGCAGCGCGATCACTGCGGCGTCGTACTTCTTGACCAGCGGGAGGATCTGCTCCATCCGCTCGTCCTCGGCGGTGATCGAGTTGACCAGCGCCCTCCCCTTGTACGCCGAGAGCCCGGCCTCGAGCGCCTCGACGACGGAGCTGTCGATGCACAGCGGGAGGTCGGTCAGCTCCTGGATCATCGTCACGACCTTGGCGAGCAGCTCGGCCTCGTCGACCAGCGGCACGCCCATGTTGACGTCGAGCACGTCGGCGCCGCCCTCGACCTGGGCCTTGACGTCGCGCTCGACGGCCGAGAGGTCGCCGGCCTTGATCTGGTCCTGGAAGATGCGGCGGCCGGTGGGGTTGATCCGCTCGCCGATCAGGCAGAACCGGTGCTGCCGGCCGATGACGACCTCGCGGGTGGCCGACCTGAGCCTCGTCTCGTGCAAGGGGGCGGGCATCAGGCGGGGACCTTGGAGCGCTTGTCGAAGAGCAGCGCCTTGGCCTTCTTGACGCAGCTGGAGGCGTCGGCGGCGTAGCCGTCGGCACCCACCGCGTCGGCGTACTCCTGCGTCACCGGGGCACCGCCCACCATCACGATCACGCTGTCGCGCATGCCGGCCTTCTGGAGTGCGTTGATGTTGGCCTTGAACATCGGCATCGTCGTGGTCAGGAACGCTGAGAAGCCGACGATGTCGGGCTGGTGCTCCTCGATCTTGGCCACGAACGTCTCCGGCGCCACCTGGACACCGAGGTCGATCACCTCGAAGCCGGCGCCCTCGAGCATGATGTTGACGAGGTTCTTGCCGATGTCGTGGACGTCGCCCTTGACCGTGCCCATCAGGAACTTGCCGACGGTCTCGACGCCGGTCTCCGCGAGCAGCGGGCGCAGCACCTCCATCGAGCCGGCCATCGCCCGGCCCGCGATCAGCATCTCGGGGACGAAGAAGTCGCCGCGCTCGAACCGGGCTCCGACCTCCTCGAGCGAGGGGATCAGGGCGTCGAAGAGCAGGTTCTGCGGCTCCATGTCCAGGTCGAGCGCGATGTGCGTCAGCTCCAGGACGCGTGGGGCGTTGCCGACCAGCGTCTCGTCGTAGAGGCCCTTGAGGATCTCGTCCGGTGTCATGCCGTGCCCCTTTCTGGGCCCTGTGTTGTGAGTTCCGTGCCGGAGCAGCGCCGAGAGCGCCTCCGTCTGTTCGATCAGCAGCCGACCGACCTGGTCGAGCCTGTCCTCCAGCCGAGCGGTGGGTCCCGAGACGCCGACCGTTGCGACGACCTCGGTGCCGGCGGCGTTGAGGTCCCCACCGATGACCGGGGCGAACACCGGCGCGGCGACGCCGGCGAGGCCGACCTCGAGCTCGTCGCGGGTGATCGCGAACCCGCGAGCGCGGACCTGGGCCAGGTCGACGTCGAGGTCGCCGCGGCTGCCCAGGCTGTGCCCGGTGGGCGTCTCGAGCCGGCCGGAGGGCCGGTCGAGCACGTCCCAGGCGAGCAGCACCTTGCCGAGGGCCGAGCAGTGCGCGGGGACCTCGACGTCGGTCCAGTCCCGGGCGCCGAGCAGGAAGGTCGAGTCGACCTGGGCGATGTGCTCCACCCGGCCGCCGTTGGCGACCGCGACGTGCACGGTCTCGCCCGTGATCTCCCCGATCGCCTCGAGCATCGGGAGCGCCAGCCGGGCGAGCTGCTTGTTGCGGTCGTGCCGGGCGGCGTAGAGCACGAACAGAGGGCCACCGACGTACTCCCCGGTGCCCGAGCGCTCCAGCAGCCGGGTGCGCTCCAGGGCCGCGAGCAGCCGCGAGGTGGTCGAGCGGGCCAGGCCCGAGGCCTCGCTCAGCTCGGCGAAGGTGACCGGGGCGTCGGCCTCGACGACGTGGGTGAGCAGCGCCGCGGCGCGGTCGACGGCCTGGGTGCCGCCCTGCCCGTTCCCCGAGCCGTTGGCCGAGCCGTTTCCCGGAGCCGTCCGGTCGGTCTCGATGGTGGATCCGCTCGTCACTCTTGACCGCCCTTCCCTCTCCGGTCCAAGGTGTCCATGGAGAGACACTCCCACGATGTGGAACTGATTGCCCACATGGTGAGGCTAGGTTTCTCTCAAGGCCCCGGTCAAGCACCACCAGCGATCCACTTCAGGAGTTCAGAGATGTTCCGCAACCAGATGCCCCGCTACGAGATCCTCTCGGCGGACGCGATGGCCACCCTCGACAAGGGCTGGCGCCGGCTGGTCACCGAGCTCGGGGTGGAGTTCATGAGCCAGCGCGCGCTCGACCTCCTCGCCGCGGCGGGGCAGAAGGTCGAGGAGAACAACGTCAAGTTCGATCCCGAGTGGATCCTCGAGCAGGTCGCCAAGGCGCCTCGCGAGTTCGACCTGCAGGCGCGCAACCCCGCCAACAGCCTGCACATCGGCGGCGACAGCATGGCCTTCGGCGCGGTCTACGGCCCGCCGTTCGTCCGCGAGGGCGACGTACGCCGCGACGCGACCATGGCGGACTTCACCAACTTCACCAAGCTCGCGCAGAGCTTCCCGATCCTCGACTCCGCCGGCGGCGTGATCTGCGAGCCGAACGACACCCCGCTGGACAGCCGCCACCTCGACATGACCTACGCGTTGGCGACGCTGACCGACAAGGTGTTCATGGGCAACGTGGTCTCCGGGCCCAACGCGATCGACACGATCGAGCTCACCTCGATCCTGCTCGGTGGCAGCGCGGGTCGCGACGCCGGCCGCGCGAGCATCGAGCAGACCCCGGCCCTGATCTCGCTGATCAACTGCAACTCGCCACTGCGCTGGGACGACCGGATGCTCGACTCGCTCTTCGAGTACGCCGAGGCCAACCAGGCCGTCGTCCTCACCCCGTTCATCCTGATGGGCGCGATGTCGCCCGTGACGATCCCGGCCGCGCTGGTCCAGCAGATCGCCGAGGCGCTGACCGGCATCGCCCTCGCCCAGCTGATCCGCCCGGGCTGCCCGGTGGTGTTCGGCTCGTTCCTGTCCAACATCGACATGCAGTCGGGCTCGCCGACCTTCGGGACCCCCGAGTCCGGCATCGGCCTGCTGTGCACCGGCCAGATCGCGCGCCACTTCGGGCTGCCGTTCCGCTCCGGCGGGACCTTGACGTCCTCGCAGGTGCCCGACGCGCAGGCCGGCTACGAGGCCCTGATGACGCTGATGCCGACGTTCCTCGCCGGCGCCAACTGGGTGATGCACTCGGCCGGCTGGCTCGAGGGCGGCCTGGTCGCGGGCTACGAGAAGTTCATCGTCGACATCGAGCTGCTGCAGATGATGCAGGTGGAGTTCAAGCCGCTGGAGATCGACGAGGAGTCGCTCGCCTTCGGCGCGCACGAGGAGGTCGGCTCCGGTGGTCACTTCCTGGGCGCGATGCACACGATGGAGCGGTTCCGGACGTGCTTCTACCGGCCGCTGCTGTCGTCGTCGGAGAACTACGAGCGCTGGTCGCGCAACGGCGGCAACGACGCTGCGGCCCGAGCGACCAAGATCTACCAGCAGCGTCTCGAGGAGTACGAGCAGCCGCCCCTCGACGAGGCGATCCGCCAGGAGATGGAAGAGTTCGTGGTCCGTCGGCGAAAGGAACTCGGGGACTGATGCCTGCTGGCACCTCGGTCAACGCCGGCAACCCGTCCGGCGACTTCGTGATCGCTCTCGACTGTCCCGACCAACCAGGCATCGTGCACGCCGTCTCCGGCTTCCTCGTCGAGCACGGGGGCAACATCATCGAGAGCCAGCAGTTCGGGGACTCGCTCAACGGGCGCTTCTTCATGCGCATCGACTTCTCGATGGCCGACCACACGGCCACCGCCGAGTCGCTGCGCGAGGAGTTCTCCGTGGTGGCGCGGAGGTTCGAGATGACCTTCGAGCTCTGGGCCGCGCGAGCGCCGTACCGCACCCTGATCATGGTCAGCAAGCAGCTGCACTGCCTCAACGACCTGCTGTTCCGGCACTCGACCGGCAACCTGCAGATCGACATCCCGGTCGTGGTCTCCAACCACCGCGACGCCGAGGCACTGGTGCGCACCTACGGCCTCGAGTTCCGGCACATCCCGGTCACTCCGGAGACCAAGCCCGAGGCCGAGGCCGAGCTGATGCGCCTGCACGAGGAGCTCGGCATCGACCTCGTCGTGCTCGCCCGCTACATGCAGGTGCTCTCCGACGACGTGTGCCGCAGGCTGTCGGGCCAGGCGATCAACATCCACCACTCGTTCCTGCCGAGCTTCAAGGGCGCCCGCCCCTACCACCAGGCCTTCGACCGCGGCGTGAAGCTGATCGGCGCCACGGCGCACTACGTCACGGCCGACCTCGACGAGGGCCCGATCATCGAGCAGGACGTGATCCGCGTCGACCACGGCCACCACGCCGAGCAGCTCGCCGCCGCCGGGCGCGACGTGGAGGCCCAGGTGCTCTCCCGCGCCGTCCGCTGGCACTCCGAGTCGCGCGTCCTTCTCGACGGGAACCGCACGGTCGTCTTCCGCTAGGGCTCCCTGGTCGCGTGGTTTCGAGACGCTCGCGCCTCAACCAGCCGGGGTCTCGAAGTCAGCGTGGGTGTACGCCTTGTGCTCGACGAGGACCATCCAGTTGCCGGAGTTGTCGCGGATCAGGGCCTCGACGCCGTAGGGGCGCTCCTCCGGGTCCTGGAGGAACTCCACGCCCTTCGACCTGAGGTCCTCGGCGGTCTTGCGGCAGTCGTCGACCGCGAGACCGAGGCCGTTCATGCCGCCCTCGTCGAGGGAGCGGTTGATCGACTCGACCATCTCCGGGGAGAAGGGCGGGCCGGGGATCGCGAGGTGCACCTGGAGCTCGGGCTGGTTGGGGTGGATCACGGTGCACCACCGGTAGCCCTCCCCCAGGGTGATGTCCTCGCCCTCGTCGAACCCGAGGACGTCGACGTAGAAGCGCTTCGAGGCGTCGACGTCCTTGACGAAGACGGTGGCCAGGGAAATGTTGTTGATCATGCGTCGACGCTAGAGCCGCTGATCGGCCGGCGCTTCTCCTGGCTTGCTGGGAATCGAGTCGCTCAACCGGCGTGGTCCGCGGGCTTGCGCTCGGCCAGTCCCCACATGAACACCAGGCAGCCCGGGATCCGGGGAGCGTCGGCGCCCCAGCGCTGCTGGAACTCGCGCGGGCTCTCCCCGACGATGTCGCGGAAGCGCGAGCTGAACGAGCCGAGGCTGGAGAAGCCGACCGCGTGGCACACCTCGGTGACGCTCAGGTTGGTGGCCCGCAGCAGGTCCTGGGCCCGCTCGACGCGGCGCTGGGAGAGGTACGCCGCGGGCGTGATCCCGTAGGTCGCGCTGAACAGTCGGTGGAAGTGCCACTTGCTCAACCCCGCGGTCGCGGCGATCGTCTCGAGGTCCAGAGGATCGGCGTACGACCGGTCGACGTGGTCGCGCGCCCGCCGCAGGTGCACGAGCACGTCACCGGGGACGCGGACGGCCGGCGTGCTCATGGACTCATCATCCACGAGCACGCCGGGCTCGCCCGGTCAGGTGAGCTGCCTCAGCGCTGGTTCTGCGCCAGCTCCAGGGCCTTGCGCAGCTCGGCAGGCACCCCGCTCGGGCCGGCGAACGAGCGCTGCTTCGCAGCCGCCGCCGTCGGATCGGGCTGCGGCACCGGTGGGCACACCTTGTCCGACTGGTTGCCGCTCTGCCGTGCCGGCACCGTCCCGTCGGCGAGGTACGCCGCGATGGTGTCGTCGGTGCAGGCCACGCCGGAGAGGGACCCGGCGTGCGTCGAGCCGTCCTTGCCCTCGATCAGCGAGGCGGTCGGGAACAGCTGACGGGTGACCAGGCTGCCCTTGAACGGCGTGGCCGCGTCGAAGGTCTCGCCGATCATCAGGATCGGGGAGGTGACCTTCGAGCCGTCGACGTCGACCGGCTTCGAGGCGGGGTACTTCCAGTAGGCGCACGGCCCGTTGAACCAGGCGTTCGACCACGTGAAGTAGTTGTAGGTCTGGTCCAGCCGCCAGTTGTCGCGGTCGAGCTTCTTCTGGCTGTGCGGCCACGGGGCGTCGGTGCACTGGGTAGCGAGGTACATCGCGTAGCCGTTGTCGCCACCGGGCGTCGTGTCGTTCGCGTCCTGGTACATCGCGATCAGGGCGCTGGCGTCGCCGTCGTTGAGGTAGGTCGAGTACGCCTGCGCGATGTCCTCCCAGCCGTAGACGTAGTAGCCCGCCGAGGTGAACACGTCGATCAGCTCGTCCCCGCCGAGGATCCCGCCCTCGGCCTTGCGGTCCAGCTTGGCCTGGGTGTTCAGGAACTTCCGGCGCACCTGGTCGTAGGTGTTACCGACGTTGTAGACCTCGTGGTACTTCGCCAGCCAGCGGAAGTAGATGTCGAAGGTCTTCTGGAAGGCCCGGTCCTGGTCCTGGTTGCTCTTGTAGAAGACCCGCTGCGGGTCCACGGTGCCGTCCCAGACGAACCGGCGCACCCGGTTGGGGTGCAGCGTCGCGTAGACCTGCCCGAGGTAGGTGCCGTAGGAGAAGCCGTAGTAGTTGATCTGCTGCTGCCCGAGCGCCTTGCGCAGGCTCTCCATGTCCTTGACCGTGTCGGTGGTCTTGACGTGCTTGAACAACGCGGCGTTCGGCGACTGCGCGCACTGCCGGGCGTAGGCCTTCGAGCGATCGACCCAGCGCTTGTGGATCGCCCTCGTCGTGGGGCGGTACGGCGGCCGGTCACCGTGGAAGAAGTTGGCGTTGCAGCTCAGTGCGGGCGTGCTCGACCCGACCCCGCGCGGGTCGAAGCCGATCCAGTCGTAGGAGTCGCCACCGCCGTTGGGCACGAAGTTCTGGTAGATCGACAACACCAGGCCGGAACCACCGGGACCTCCGGGGTTGGTGATCATCACGCCCTGGTAGTCCGAGGTCGTGTGCAGGACGCGCGAGACCGCGAGACCGATCTTGGCGCCGGTCGGCTTGGCGTAGTCGCGTGGCACGACGAGCGTGCCGCACTGCGCCCCGAACCGCACGAGAGTCGCGTTGCTGCACGGCCCCCACTTGATCTTCGGCGGTGCGTAGGCGGCGGCCTTGGCCGACGTCGCCTTCGCCGGTGGTGCGGCGGTGGCGGTCTGCGCAGTCTGCGACAGACCGGCCGCCAGGATCGCCGTGGCGACCACGGCAACGAGCTTCTTCATCTGGGGTTCCCCGTCCCGAGTGGAGGATGTACTGAACTTCGTCAGGTTTCCCCAACTTCCTGACCCTTGTCCAGACCCCGACGCAAGAATTGCGGTCGAACGCTCAACCGGCGAGATGGCTCGCCTCGACGGCGAGCTTGTCCACCAGGTCGTTCATCACGTCGCCCGAGTGGCCCTTGACCCAGCGGAACGTGACGTCGCCACGCTCCTCGACCAGGTCGATCAGCGGCTCCCACAGGTCGCGGTTGGCGACCGGCTTCTTCGCCGAGTTCACCCAGCCGCGGGCCCGCCAGCCCGTCCACCAGGAGTTCTTGAAGCAGTTCACGACGTACGTCGAGTCGCTGACCACCACCAGCGGGCCCGGCAGCGACCGGATCGCCTCGAAGGCGGCCCGGACCTCCATCCGCTGGTTGGTGGTGGCCGGGTCGTGGCCCGAGTCCTGGGGACCGTCCGGGACCGCCCAGGCCCAGCCGCCCGGCCCGGGGTTGCCGCGGCAGGCGCCGTCGGTGAAGACCTCGGTGGTTCCTGCGGGTGGTTTCGAGACGCTCGCTGGCGCTCGCTCCTGAACCACCGAGGTGTCGTGGGTCGCGTGCACCCAGGCCGACCCGTCCGCCGAGCGCACGATCTCCGCCCCCGGCTCGATCCGCTGCGCACATGCCCCGCAGCGGGTTGCGTACCTCGCCTGCATCGGTCCCCTTCGCCTCGTTCTGTCCTCTGGCACGGTTGCGTCAGCCGGTCTACGGTTGCGCCATGAGCAACACGGCCACCGAGACCTCCAACGGCGTCCAGTCGGTCGACCGGGCGCTGCGGATCCTGGAGATCCTCGCCCGCTCCGGAGAGTCTGGCGTCACCGAGGTGGCCCAGGCGCTGGAGGTGCACAAGAGTACGGCGTTCCGCCTGGTCTCCACGCTCGAGCAGCACGGGCTCGTCGAGCAGGTCGAGGGACGCGGCAAGTACCGCCTCGGGGTGGGGTTGCTGCGCCTCGCCGGCGCCACGAGTGCCCGGCTCGATGTCGTCCAGGAGGCGCGCCCGCTCTGCAAGCAGCTCGCCGCCCTCACCGGCGAGACGGTCAACCTGGCCACCCTGTCGGGCCACAGCGCGCTCTACCTCGACCAGGTCGCCGGCCCCTCGGCGCTGCAGCCGCACAACTGGGTCGGGCAGCACATCCCGCTCCACGCGACCAGCAACGGCAAGGTGCTGATGGCCTGGCTGCCCGCGGCCGAGCTCGGTGACCTGCTCGGCCGGCTCCCGGCGTACACCGGGCTGACCATCACCACCAAGGGCAAGCTGCGCAAGCAGCTGGAGGCCGTCCGGGAGCAGGGCTACGCGGTCGCGGTCGACGAGCTCGAGGTCGGGCTCACCGCCATCGCGGCGCCCGTCCGCAACGCCCACGGCGACGTCGTCTGCTCGATGAGCATCTCCGGGCCGACCTTCCGACTCCCGACCGAACGGGTCGAGGACGTGGTCCCCCAGCTCGTCGAGGCGGCCGACGAGCTCTCGCACCGGCTCGGCTGGGGGGTCCGATGAGCCGCCGGGAACCACGAAAACCCCGTAGCCGGACGAAGCGGTCACCGGTCGAGACCGCTAGGTCTCGATGTGTTCACGAGTCTTGACTGCGGCCTCGTATCTCACCATTGTGTTTCGCATAGCGCCTAGTTGTTGCAGATAGCGCAACAGGCGAGGATGGAATCGAATGCCCGAGAACTTCATCGCAGGACAGTGGGTGCCCGCGCAGGACGGTGGGCGCCGGGAGATCCGCTGCCCGGCCGACGGTGAGCTCGTGGCCGAGATCGACGAGTCCACGACGGCGGACACCGAGGCGGCGATCGCCGCGGCGCGTGCCGCCTTCGACGCGGGCGACTGGCCCGGAACGAGCGCCCGCGACCGTGGGGACCTGCTGCTGCGCGTGGCCGACCTCCTCCAGCGCGACAAGGACGAGCTCGCCCGGATGGAGTCGCTCGACACCGGCAAGCGGCTGGTCGAGAGCGAGATCGACATCGACGACGTGACCAGCGTCTTCCGCCACTTCGGCCGGGCGGCCGACGCGGAGGGCGGTCGCGTGGTCGACACGGGCATGCCCTCGGTGGTCAGCCGGGTCGTCCGCGAACCGGTCGGGGTGTGCGGCCTGATCACGCCGTGGAACTACCCGTTGCTGCAGGTGTCCTGGAAGGTCGCCCCGGCGCTCGCCGCCGGCTGCACGTTCGTGCTCAAGCCGAGCGAGCTCTCGCCGCACACGGCCATCCACCTGATGCGCCTGCTCGACGAGGCAGGACTGCCCCCGGGCGTCGGCAACCTGGTCGTCGGCGACGGACCCAACGCCGGTGCGCCGCTCAGCGAGGACCCGCGCGTGGACCTGGTCTCCTTCACGGGCGGGCTCGGCACCGGCAAGCGGATCATGGCGACGGCTGCGGGCACCGTGAAGAAGGTCGCCCTCGAGCTCGGTGGCAAGAACCCCAACATCGTCTTCGCGGACGCCGACCGGGAGACCGCCCTCGACATGGCGCTCACGGCGGTCTTCCTGCACTCCGGCCAGGTGTGCTCCGCCGGAGCGCGGTTGCTGGTCGAGGACTCGATCCACGACGAGTTCGTCGCGGAGCTGGTCGAGCGGGCCGGCCAGATCCGGCTCGGCGGGCCCTTCGACGAGAAGGCCGAGACCGGCGCGCTGATCTCCCAGGGGCACCTCGACAAGGTCACGGCGTACGTCGAGGCCGGGGTCGCCGAGGGCGCGACCGTGCTGCTCGGTGGCCACCGGGTCACCGAGGGGGACCTCGCTCAGGGCTTCTTCTACGCCCCCACGATCCTGGGCGACGCGCACACCGGGATGAGCGTGGTGCAGGACGAGTCGTTCGGGCCGGTGCTCACCGTCGAGAAGTTCTCCGGGGAGGACGACGCCGTGCGGATCGCCAACGACTCGATCTACGGGTTGGCCGGCGCGGTCTGGACCCAGGACGCCGGCAAGGGCCAGCGGATGGCGGCCCGCCTGCGGATGGGCACGGTGTGGATCAACGACTACCACCCCTACGTCGCCCAGGCGGAGTGGGGCGGCTACAAGCAGTCCGGCATCGGTCGCGAGCTCGGAGCAGCGGGGCTCGAGGAGTACCAGGAGACCAAGCACGTCTGGCACAACATCGCGCCCGCTCCGTCCGCCTGGTTCGGCGGTGACGCATGAGCCGCAAGCGGGACCACTGGGACTACGTCATCGTCGGGGGCGGATCGGCCGGCTGTGCGCTGGCCAACCGGATCTCTGCCGACCCGTCGACGAGCGTGCTGGTGCTCGAGGCGGGTCGCTCCGACTTCCGGATGGACCCGTTCATCCACATGCCCGCCGCCTTGCCGTTCCCGATCGGCAGCCGGCTCTACGACTGGAAGTACGAGACCGAGCCCGAGCCCGAGATGAAGGGCCGCCGGATCTACCACGCCCGCGGCAAGGTGCTGGGCGGGTCCAGCTCGATCAACGGGATGATCTTCCAGCGCGGCAACCCCCTGGACTACGAGCGCTGGGCCGGCGACAAGGGACTCGAGGACTGGGACTACCTGCACTGCCTGCCCTACTTCAAGCGGATGGAGACCCTGCTCGTCGACGGGCGCCGTCAGGCCGACACCTGGCGCGGCGGCAGCGGGCCGCTCGTCCTCGAGCGCGGCCCGGCGACCAACCCGCTGTTCGGCGCCTTCTTCGAGGCGGCCCAGCAGGCCGGCTACCCGCTGACCGACGACGTCAACGGCTACCGCCAGGAGGGCTTCGCCCGCTTCGACCGCAACGTGCACGACGGCCGTCGCCTCTCCGCGGCCCGGGCCTACCTGCACCCCGTGATGGACCGGCCCAACCTCCGCGTCGAGACGCTCGCGATGGTCACCAAGGTCAACTTCCACGGCAAGCGGGCCGCCGGTGTCGACTACCTGCGCGGCGGTCGGGCGCACCGTTCGGTCAAGGCCGGCGAGGTGATCCTCTGCGGCGGCGCGATCAACACCCCCCAGCTGATGCAGCTCTCGGGCATCGGCAACCCCGACCACCTCAACCGCTCGGCGTACCCATGGTCCACGGCTCGACGGCGTCGGTGAGAACCTCCAGGACCACCTCGAGGTCTACATCCAGTACTCCTCCAAGCTGCCGGTCTCGATCGCCCCCGGTCTCGCGTGGCACCGCCGACCCGGCATCGGCTACAACTGGCTCTTCCACCGCAGCGGCCTCGGCGCCACCAACCACTTCGAGGGCGGCGGCTTCGCGCGCAGCAACGACGACGTGGACTGGCCGAACCTGATGTTCCACTTCCTGCCCGTCGCCATCAGGTACGACGGGTCCTCGCCGACCGAGGGCCACGGCTACCAGGTGCACATCGGCCCGATGTACGCCGACACCCGGGGCTGGGTCCGGATCGCGAGCACCGACCCCAAGCAGCACCCGAAGATGCTGTTCAACTACCTCTCCACCCCCAACGACAAGCGCGAGTGGGTGGAGGCGGTCCGGGTCGCGCGCGACATCCTCAACCAGCCCGCCTTCGCTCCCTTCAACGCGGGCGAGCTCTCCCCGGGGCCCTCGGTCGAGACCGACGAGCAGATCCTCGACTGGGTCCGCGAGGACGCCGAGACCGCGCTGCACCCCTCGTGCACGGCGAAGATGGGCCTCGACGAGATGTCGGTGACCGACCCGGCCTCGATGAAGGTGCACGGGCTCGAGAGCCTCCGTGTCGTCGACGCCAGCGTCTTCCCCTACGTCACCAACGGCAACATCTACGCGCCGGTGATGATGGTCGCCGAGAAGGCGGCCGACCTGATCCTCGGCAACACCCCGCTCGCACCCGAGCCGGTGCCCTACTACCGCCACCGTGACGACTCACCGCTCTACCCACCGGGCGACAGCCGCAACCACCAACCAGGGGAGGTGCGGTCATGACCGCAACCCAGTCAGGGCCGACGACACGACGGTCTCCGTCACGAAGAAGAGCGCCGCCGGGCTCGAGGTGCACAACCTGTGGAAGATCTTCGGGCCGGGTGCGGACAAGATCATCGGCACCCCGGACGCCGACCTCTCGCGGGCCGACCTGAAGGCCAAGACCGGCTGCGTCGCGGGCGTCAAGGACGTCTCCTTCGAGGTCGCGCCGGGCGAGGTCTTCGTGGTGATGGGCCTCTCCGGCTCCGGCAAGTCGACGTTGGTGCGCTGCCTCACCCGCCTGATCGAGCCGACGTCCGGCACCGTCCGCATCGGCGACAACGACGTGACCGGCGCCTCCGAGTCTCAGCTGCGGGAGCTGCGACGCAACCACGTGTCGATGGTCTTCCAGCACTTCGGCCTGCTGCCCCACAAACAGGTGATCGACAACGTCGCCTACGGGCTCGAGGTTCGCGGGATGGGCAAGAAGGAGCGCCGTGCCAAGGCGGGCGAGGTGGTCGACCTCGTCGGGCTCAGCGGCTACGAGAAGAACTACCCCGACCAGCTCTCCGGAGGGATGCAGCAGCGCGTCGGGCTGGCCCGCGCGCTCGCCGGCGACCCCGAGATCCTGCTCTTCGACGAGCCGTTCTCGGCGCTCGACCCGCTCATCCGTCGCGACATGCAGAACGAGGTCATCCGGCTGCACCACGAGGTCGGCAAGACGATGGTGTTCATCACCCACGACCTGGCCGAGGCGCTCAAGCTGGGCGACCGGATCATGATCCTGCGCGACGGCGAGGTCGTCCAGGTCGGGACTCCCGACGAGGTCGTGGGCGCACCGGCGGACGCCTACGTCGCCGACTTCACCTCCGACGTCCCCCGCTCGCACGTGCTGACGCTGAAGTGGGTGATGCGCGACCCGAGGCCGGACGACTCGACCGAGGGCCCGGCGATGCCCTCCACCACGATCATCCGCGATGCCGCCCGGGCCGCACTCGCCTCGGAGCATCCGCTCCGGGTGGTCGACGACGGCGAGCTGGTCGGGATCGTCGACGACGACGACATCCTCCGGGTGGCCGTGGCCGAGGAGAAAGTCATCGCGTCATGACCACCACAGCCCAGTCGCCGGGCCAGTCCTCGGGGAAGGCTCCGGTCGACCCGACCGCCGAGGCCCCGGAGGAGCCCACCCGTGGCATCCCGCGCTGGACGATCGTCCTCGGAGCCGTCGTGCTCTGGGTCGCCGTGTGGTCGATGACCAAGGGGTCCAACACCCTCGAGCTGCCGGGTCGGGTGCACACCGACCTGCAGGACAACCTCACCGGCTTCCGCGACACGGTGCTCTCCAGCCGTGACAGCAACCCCGTCATCGCGTTCACCACGACCATCGCCGACGGCTTCCGCAACGCGTTCGACTGGCTGCAGCGGATGGTCTCCGTCCCCGACTACCCGCGTCCGGTGCCGCAGATCGGCTGGCTCGGGGTGACCGCCGTGGCCACCTGGGTGGCCCTCGTCGTCGCCAACATCCGGATCGCCCTGCTGGTGCCTGGGCACCTTCGTCGCATTCGGCCTCCTCGGCTTCTGGACCGACTCGGTCGACCTGCTGCTCCTCACGTTCCTGTCGGTGTTCTTCGCGGTGATCATCGGGATGCCTCTGGCCGTCCTGGTCGGCACCAACGCCCGTGCGCGCACGGTGATCACGGCCTTCCTCGACCTGATGCAGACGATGCCGACCTTCGTCTACCTGATCCCGGTGGTGCTGTTCTTCGGCATCGGCGTCTCGGGCGCGATCGTCTGCACGCTGGTCTACGCGCTGCCGCCGCTGATCCGCATCGCCGGCTACGGGATCAGCTCGGTGTCCAAGACCACGATCGAGGCCACCGACTCCGCCGGTCAGACGTCGTGGCAGCGGCTGGTGAAGGTGCAGATCCCGATGTCGCGCAAGACGATCATCGTGGGCCTGAACCAGACCACGATGGCCGCGCTGTCGATGGCGATCATCGCGTCGTACGTCGACGGGCCGGGGCTCGGCAAGCCGGTCCTCCAGGCGTTGGTGCGCAACGACGTCGGCGGAGCCATCGTCCCCGGCTTGCTGATCGTGGCGATCGCGATCATGCTCGACCGGGCCACCACGGCTGCCAGTGAGCGGGCCGAGCTGGCCGCCCGCGGACACGGCCTGGTTGGACGACCGCGGCAGGTGGTGCTCGCGGTGACAGGTGTGATCGCCCTGGTCCTGGTCTGGGTCTCCCGCCAGTACCCCGATGCCGCCACCTTCCCCAAGTCGCAGCTGGGCAACGACATCGCCGAGGCGCTGGACAGCTTCGTGACCTGGGTGATCAACCTGCTCGACGGTCCCGCCGGCGCGTTCAAGGACTTCATCACCGCCGTGCTGCTCAACCCGCTGCAGGCCCTCCTGGCCGACTCCCCGTGGTACGTCGCGGCCGTCGCCATCTCGTTGATCGCCCTGGCCCTCGGCGGGATGAGGGCCCTCGTCCCGACAGTCCTGTGCCTGGCCGGGATCCGCATCCTCGGGCTGTGGCACGACGCGATGATCACCCTGAACATGACCCTGGTGGCGACCCTCCTGGTGATGGCGCTGGCTGTCGTGCTGGGGGTCTGGATGGCCCGACGGGCCCGGGCCGACCTGGTGCTGCGTCCGCTGCTCGACGCCGGGCAGACCATCCCCGCGTTCGTCTACCTGATCCCGGTCCTGGCCCTGTTCGGTCCGACCCGGTTCACCGCCATCGTCGCGGGTGTCGTCTACGCCGCCCCGGCCGCCATCAAGCTGGTGGCCGACGGCGTCAAGGCCGTGCCGGAGACCACGATCGAGGCCTCTCGCTCCACCGGCACCACGGCCTGGCAGGAGATCACCCAGGTGCAGCTGCCGATGTCCAAGGGCTCGCTGGTGCTCGCGACCAACCAGGGCCTGCTCTACGTCCTGGCGATGGTGGTGATCGGCGGCCTGGTGGGTGCAGGCGCCCTGGGCTACGACACCGTGCTCGGCTTCTCGCGCAGCGAGGAGTGGGGCAAGGGTGCGGCTGCGGGGCTCACGATCGTGCTCCTCGGGATCATGGTCGACCGCATCGCGCACGCGGCCTCCGACGCCACCAGCACCGTCGAGCCGGATCCGAGGCAGTGGTACCGACCCGTACGCAACAGGTGAGCAGCACCAGCAACACCAGACAGGCCCCGCCGGGGCGCAAGTGTCCGAGTAGTGATCAGCAGGAGACAAGGATGACGATGACAGTCAGGAAGACCAGTCGAGCGGCCGCGTTGGCGGCGTGCCTGGTGCTCGCGCTATCGGCGTGCGGCAGCGGCGGCTCCATCGAGGACCAGACGAAGAAGAACGAGGCCAACTCGGCTGGCAAGGGCGACTGCGGCGAGCTCAACCTCGCGGTCAACCCGTGGGTCGGCTACGAGGCCGACGCCTACGTCGTCGGCACCGTCGCCGAGCAGAAGCTCGGCTGCAAGGTCAACTACAAGGACCTCAAGGAGGACGTCTCGTGGCAGGGCTTCGGCACCGGCGACGTGGACGCCGTGCTCGAGGACTGGGGTCACCCCGACCTGGAGAAGAAGTACTTCGCCGACTCCGGTGACGGCAGCGCGGAGGCCTTCGGCCCGACCGGCAACGTGGGCATCATCCACTGGTACGTGCCGCCGTGGCTCGCCAAGGCGCACCCGGACATCCTGGACTACAAGAACCTGAACAAGTACGCCGACAAGTTCAAGACCTCCGAGTCCGGAGGCAAGGGCCAGTTCCTGGGGGCCGACCCGTCGTACGTCCAGTTCGACGAGGCGATCATCAGCAACCTGAAGCTGAACTTCAAGGTGGTGTTCTCCGGCTCGGAGGCGGCCAGCATCCAGGCCTACGAGAAGGCGGAGAAGAACAAGGAGTGGCTGATCGGCTACTTCTACGAGCCCCAGTGGCTGTTCGCCGAGTACCCCCTCAAGGCGGTCAAGCTGCCGCCGTACACGAAGGGCTGCCAGGACGTCCCGGCCAAGGTCGCCTGTGACTACCCGGAGACGACGCTGCAGAAGGTCGTCTCCACCAAGTGGGCCAAGGGCGGCTCCTCGGCGGTGGACCTGATCAAGAACTTCAAGTGGACCAACGACGACCAGAACGCGGTCGGCAAGTACATCGCCAAGGACGGCATGTCGTCCAAGGCGGCCGCTGAGAAGTGGATCAAGGAGAACCCCGACAAGGTCGACGCCTGGCTCAACTGAGCGGACCAGTCGAATGCGTGCCCGGGATCGCCTCGCGATCCCGGGCACGTCTGCTTGACACCCCTGAAACCGGGGGTGATGCTTGACCCAATCGTTTCTCTATACGCATCAGGTTGCGCGATACGCAACCGCAGGAGTTCTCATGGCCACTGTTCCCGCCACCGCCAAGGTCGTCGTCATCGGAGCCGGCATCGTCGGCAACAGCCTCGTCCACCATCTCGCCGAGCTCGGCTGGACCGACATCGTCCAGCTCGACAAGGGTCCGCTGCCGAACCCGGGTGGGTCGACCGGTCACGCCTCGAACTTCATCTTCACCGTGGACCACTCGCGGGAGATCACCGACCTCACCCTCGACTCCGTCAAGCAGTACAAGGAGATGGGCGTCTTCACCGAGTCCGGCGGCTTCGAGGTGGCCCGCACCGAGGAGCGGATGGAGGAGCTGCGGCGCAGGATGTCCAGCGCCAAGGCGTGGGGGATCGAGTCCGAGCTGGTCTCCCCCGCGTTCGTCCAGGAGAAGGTGCCGTTCCTCGACCCCGACCAGATCATCGGCGCGTTCTGGACGCCCGGCGTGGGCGTCGTCGACTCGCTGCGTGCCGGCACGATCATGCGCGAGAAGGCCCTGGCCAAGGGCGTGCTCACGGTGGTGCCGAACGTCGAGGTCGAGGACCTCGGCGTCGAGGACGGACGGATCACCAAGGTGGTCACCGACCAGGGCGACATCGAGGCGGAGTACGTCGTGATCGCCTGCGGTGTCTGGAGCCCGAAGATCGGCGACATGGCCGGCGTCAACATCGCGCTCACCCCGGCGGTGCACCAGATGATCTCGGTCGGGCCGTGCCCGCAGCTCGCCGAGCGCGAGGGTGAGATCTCCTTCCCGATCGTGCGCGACATGGACGCCCTCTGCTACGAGCGCCAGCACGGCGCCGACATGGAGGTCGGCTCCTACGCGCACCGGGCGATCCTGCACGAGCCCGAGGAGATCCCCTCGATCGACCAGGCGAAGCTCTCCCCCACGGAGATGCCGTTCACCGAGGACGACTTCGACCCGCAGCTCGAGCAGGCCCTCGAGCTGATGCCCGAGCTGCTCGGCGCCGAGGGTGCCGAGATGCGTTACGCCATCAACGGGTTGCTCTCGCTGACCGCCGACGGCTCGCCGATCCTCGGCGAGAGCGAGGTCAAGGGCCTCTGGGTCGCGGCCGCCGTGTGGATCAAGGAGGGTCCCGGCGTCGGGCGCGCCGTCGCGGAGTGGATGACCCACGGTCACTCCGAGATCGACATCAGCCACAGCGACATCTCGCGGTTCTACCCGCACGAGACCGAGCGCGAGCACGTCCGTGCGCGCACCAGCGAGTCCTTCATCAAGACCTACGGGATCGTCCACCCGGCCGAGCAGTACGAGTCGGACCGTGGCGTGCGCTGGTCGCCGATGGCGGAGCAGCAGAAGGCTCTCGGTGCGACGTTCTACGAGACCGTGGGCTGGGAGCGGCCCTGGTGGTACGAGTCCAACGCCGACCTGCTCGAGAAGTACGGCGACGCCGTGATGCCCCGCGAGCACGAGTGGGACGCCCGCTGGTGGAGCCCGATCATCAACGCCGAGCACCTCGCCATGCGTGAGAACGCCGGCGTGATCGACCTGACCGCGTTCTCCATCTTCGACATCACCGGCGAGGGCGCGCTCGCCTCGGTGCAGCAGACCTGCGTCGCGCAGTGCGACGTGGCCGTCGGCAAGGTGATCTACACCCCGGTGCTCGACGCGAAGGGCGGCTTCCTCTCCGACCTGACCGTGATGCGGCTGGGCGAGGACCACTTCCGGGTCGTCACCGGCGGCGCCCACGGTCGGGCCGACCTGAAGTGGTTCACCGACCACCTGGTCGACGGGGCCTCGCTGGCGGACGTCACCGAGGAGGTCTCCACGGTCGGCCTCTGGGGGCCGAAGGCACGCGACATCCTCAGCTCGCTGACGGGCGACGACGTGAGCGACGGCGGCTTCGGCTTCCTGACGTCGCGCGAGATCGACGTCAAGGGCGTGGACAGCCCGGTGCTCGCGTCCCGCATCTCCTACGTCGGCGAGCTCGGCTGGGAGCTCTACGTGCCGTTCGCGCAGGCCGCCCAGCTGTGGGACGCCGTCCTGCTCGCAGGCAAGGAGCACGGCGCGGTCCCCGTCGGCATCGGCGTCTACGGCGCCACCGGCCGGCTCGAGAAGGGCTACCGCGCCTTCGGAGCGGAGCTGGACGCCGAGCGGACCATCGTCGAGGCAGGGATGCAGCGACCCAAGGTGAAGGCCGCCGAGTTCGTCGGCAAGGAGGCCTACCTCGCCCAGCGTGCCCTGCTCGATTCTGGGGGCGAGCCCGCCGCGGTGCTGTGCACGCTCACGGTCGACGACCACACCTCGGCGAGCGGCGTGAAGCGCTACATGCTCGGGGGCGAGCCGATCCTGTCGGCTGCCGGCGAGCTGCTCACCGACGGCCACGGCCACCACCCCTACGTCACCTCGGCCGGGTCGGCACCCTCGCTCGGCAAGCACGTCCTTCTCGCGTACCTGCCGGCCGACCAGGCGACGATCGGCAACCAGCTCGCGGTGTCCTACATGGAGGAGCTCTACCCGGTGACCGTCGGGTCGGTCGACGCGACGCCGCTCCTCGACCCGGGCAACGAGCGGATCCGCTGAGATGGTGAACGTCCTCGTCTGCATCAAGCGGGTGCCGGACGTCGGCAGCGAGGTGTCGCTGAGCGACGACCAGCAGTCGGTCGACGCGCGCCACGTCGGGTTCACGACCAGCGAGCACGAGCAGTGCGCGGTCGAGCTGGCTGTGCAGGTCAGCGCGGCCGGCGGCGGTACCGCGAGCGTGCTCACCGTGGGCGCCGCCGAGGCGGTCGAGCAGCTCCGCTCGGCGCTGGGCGTCGGCTGCACGGCCGCCACCCTCGTGGAGGCCGACCCCGTCAGCCTCGGACCTGTCGACGTCGCGCGGGCGATCGCCGAGGTCGTCGGGGACCACGCGGCTCGCCCCGGGGATGACGCAGTGACCTACGACCTCGTGCTCCTCGGCAACGACGCCGCCGACTCCGGCGACTACCAGGTGCCGATCCGGCTCGCAGACGCGCTCGAACGCCCGGTGGTCACCGGCATGCAGTCCATCGAGGTGCGTGACGGGGTCGCGCACTGCACCGGCGAGGGTCCTCTCGGCACCGAGACCTACGCCGTGCCGCTGCCTGCGGTCATCAGCATCATGGAGGGCGGCGTCGAGCCGCGCTACCCGACCATCACCGGCCGCATGAAGGCCAAGAAGATCGAGATCGAGACCCGCGAGCTCTCCGCCCCACCCGTGGGCAGCGGGCGGGTGGGTCTCAGCGTGCCGGAGGCCGACTCGACCAGCTCCGAGCTGCTCGGCGAGGGCACCGAGGCCGCCGTCGCGGTGGTCGACCTGTTCCAGAGGCTGGGAGTGGCGCGATGATCGTTGTCTACGTCGAGACGAGTCCGGAGGGCGTCGACGAGGTCTCGCTGGAGGCCGTCACCTTCGCCCGTGGCCTCGCTGCCGAGGGCGGCGGCATCCCGGTCGATGCGGTCGTGGTCGGGCCGGCCCCCGTCGACGTCGGCCCGGTGCTGGCGTCGTACGGCGTCCGGACCGTGCACCACGCCGACAGCGCCGACCTCGAGCTGTTCTCCGGAGCCGCCACCGCGAAGGCGGTGATCGCCGCCCGCGAGGCCGCGAAGGCCGTGGTGGTGATGGCCGGCGGCACCAACCGGAGCGCCGAGGTGATGGCCCGGGTGGCCAGCCGGATCGGCGTCCCGATGGCCGCCAACGTCGTCGCGTTCCACGGTCTGTCCCCCTTCGTGGTCACGCGCCAGGTCGTGGGTGGCGCCGCGCTCGAGGACGTGCGGCTCGGTCACCGGCCGGCCGTGTTCACCGTCGCCGGACACGCAGTCGAGGCAGCGCCCGCCGCCGAGCCGGGCGCGGGCACCGTGGCGCCGCTGCCACTCGAGCTCACCGACGCGGATCTCGCCGTGCGCGCGGTCTCCGTGGAGCGGCAGAGCGTCCAGGACGGGGCCGACAACCTGAAGTCCGCCCGGATCGTCGTGGGCGCCGGGCGCGGTGCCGGCGGTCCCGAAGGCTTCGAGGACGTCATCGAGCTCGCCGACCTCCTCGGCGGCACGCTGGGCGTCTCTCGCGTGGTGACCTCGCTCGGCTGGCGACCGCACCACGAGCAGGTCGGCCAGACGGGCAGCCGGATCGCGCCGGAGATCTACATCCCGTGCGGCATCAGCGGCGCCATCCAGCACTGGGCCGGCTGCGCGAGCTCCAAGGTGATCCTCGCGATCAACACCGACGCGGAGGCGCCGATGATGACCAAGGCGACGTACGCCGTGGTCGGCGACATGCACGAGGTCGTCCCGGCGATCAACGAGGAGATCCGGAAGCGACGCGGCTGACCGGGTCGTGGGCCCGAGCCACGAGCTCGCGGAGATGCGCATCGAGGCTGGCGCGCATCTGCTCGGCGTCGGCCGTCCCTCGACATGCGGCCGCGGTCAGGCCGTCGAGGAGGGCACGCAGCCGCACGCCTTCGAGCTCGCGATCGGCCGCGGGGATGCTGAGGACGTCCAGAATCTGCGCCACTTCGTCATCCAGCACCAGGTCGAGATCCCGGCGAAGCCTGGCCACTCGCTCCGACGTCCCCACCACCGTGAGCTCGGTCCACGCTCGCGCCTGGTCGACCTCCTCCTGATCTCTCGGCAGCTCCCCCCACAGCACCCACAGCGCGTGACCGATGGACCCACGCTCGATGCGCAAGGGCAGGGCGCGGCGGAAGCGCCGCTGTTGGCGCTGTCGGGCCAGCCACACCACCCCGATCTCCGGCAGCACGTCAGGCGAGCGCAGCGTGCGCCGCAAGGTCGAGGCGGACATGCGCATCTCGGTGGCAACGGACGAGAGGGTGACGGCGGAGCCGCCGCTCCTCGCTGCGATGCGCACCACGGCCTCGCGGATCAGCTCGAACCGGGTGGAGTAGTCGATGAGTCTGGGCATGGAACGGTCCTACGTCGCTGCCCTGCCTCCGTTCGTCGGTGTGCGCCCACCTTGTGGACAACCCTCGTCCGCGGTGACGTTGTGGAAGCGAAACGTGCACCTCCACACCCTGCGATCGCGGTTGTGCCACGCTGCGTTGCACGACCGCCGCCACGACCGGCCGGGACGTGCAGCAAGTCGTGGCACATCCCGGACAGACCCCACCGGGATGTTGAAGACCAGGTGGCAGATCGGGTGCGGCTCTAGGCTGCCCGGGTGAGCAGACGAGCGTGGGTGATCGGGCTCGTCGTGCTCGTGGTGGTGCTCGCCGCCGGCGGCGCCTACGCCTTCGCGTGGCACCGCGACGACTGCGGCGCCACGGTCACCAGCCTGTCCGCCGGGAAGTCGAGCTCGCCGTTCCTCGACGCGAAGGAGCAGGCGCAGCAGCCCGACCACGACCGCGACACCCTCGTCCGCACACTGGCCGCGGACCCGCCCCCGATCGGCGAGGTCCTCGGCGCCGTCGGCTACCACTACGAGCAGTGGGCGCAGGTCTCCTCCTACGACCAGGGCATCGGCGTGCGCACGCGGGACAACCCCGACTTCACGATGCTCGACGACCGGACCCTGGAGCCGCGGTGGAGCGTCCAGGTCGACACCAAGCGGTCGGCGTACGACGCGAGCGCGAAGCGCTACCTGGTGACCACGATGACCGCCAACCGGTCCCCCGAGGTGGTGGCCCTCGACGCCGACACCGGCGAACGGAAGTGGTGCACCGCGCTCGAGACCGGTCCCGTGCACGCGGGCGACCCCTTCGCCACCCAGATCCTCGACGACGACGGGGTGGCCGTGCTCGCCGCGGGCACGGGCGAGAAGGAACACCTGGTGCGGCTCAACGGCCGCAGCGGGCTGCTCGGGTGGCAGCGGACCATCGACGCCGACTCGGGCGACTTCGTCGGCGACATGGGGGGCGACACCCTGCTGGTGGGCGGGCGTCCGCAGTTCGAGCTCTTCGACCCGAAGTCGATGTCCCGGCGTCGTGCCGGTCCGGCCCTGGTGCTGGTGCGGGCCGGTGACGGTTCCACGATCTGGAAGCGGCAGGCACCGGCCGGTGTCGACGTGCACGTGCTGGGGACCGACCCCGAGTCCCGGACAGCATTCGTGCAGGAGTGGAACAGCACGACCAAGTCGACCCGCCTGCTCGCCCTGGACGAGCGCGGCAACCAGACCTGGTACGCCGTGCCGGCCCGGGGCGGCTACTTCGACGCGGCGTTGCGGGCGGGCCGGATCCTGGTGCGAGCCGGCGACCGCTGGTCGGCGTACGACATCGCCAACGGCGACCTGCTCTGGCAGCGCACCATGCCGAAGCGTCCTCAGTTCCTGCCCTACGGATTCGAGCTCGACAACGTGCCGTTGCTCGACGACGACCACGTCCTGCTCGGCACCACGACGGCGCTGCGCACCCTCGACCTGAGCACCGGCGCGATGACCTCGGCCGCGCTGCCCACCGACGGCATCAACACCACCTACTGGCCCTACCAGGTCGCCGTCAGTCCCGGGCTGATCGCGGTCGCGACCAACACCGGGGCCGTCGTCGTACGACGCGAGTAGGCCGGCAGGTCTTCCCCTCCCGGGGTCGGCGGCCCTACCGTGACCGGAAGCGCGATCCTGGGAGGTGCACGTGCGACGGGACGACGGGTGGCTGCTGCTTCCGGTGGCGGCCCTGCTCGCGCTACCGACCCTCGTGCTGCTGGACCCGGCGCCCCAGTCGAGCGCAGCCGTCCAGTCGGTCAACCCGGTGCGGGTGCCGGTCAACGGCCATCCCGCGAACAGCGGCTTCCTCGCCTTCGTCGAGCAGAACGTCTCGCTCCAGGCCGACGAGTCCGAGGGCACCATCGCGATGGGAGGCAACCTGCGCGTCGGCAACACCTACAACGTCGCAGCTGGTTCGCCCCCGAACGACAGCACCTTCACCGCCCCCGGTGACAGCCGCCCCACGTTCCTGTACGTCGGCGGCGGCATCACGTGGGGCAGCTCCAACGCCGTCCTGCGTGTCCAGAACTCCGGCTTCACCAAGATCGCCAACACGAGCACCTACGACGCGTTCAACACCGACTCCAACGGGGCCGACGTCGCCTACCGCGTGGTGCAGCCAGGAGCGACCTACGAGTCGACCCCGCGGATCGAGGGAGACACCCACGCCCAGAGTCCCGCGTCCATCGAGACCCCGGTGCCCTCGTCGCTGATCGACATCTCGGCCGCCTTCGCCCAGTACCGCAGCATCACCACGCAGCTGGCCGGCTGCGCGGAGACCGTCGCCCTCGAGGACGCCAACGGCAACCCGCTCGGCCCGATCACCCCGGGGGGCCAGGCCTACTTCGACCTGACGCCGGGAGTGACCAACGTGCTCGAGCTCTCGGCCGCGGAGCTGGACGACCTGTCGGTGCTGACCTTCCGGGACCCGCCGACCTCGACGACTCCCCTGTTGATCAACGTGACGGGGTCGTCGTTCAACGGCAACTTCCCCAACCTCGCGGGCATCGGCGGCAGCCAGGCACCATACATCTTGTGGAACTTCCCGACCGCGTCCAGCGTGGTCGTCACCGAAGGAGGAGCGACGGTCGAGGGCACGATGTACGCACCGAACGCGACGCTCACCTGGCTGCCCTCCCAGAACATCGAGGGCAATGTCATCGCGACCAACTTCAACCACGGCCCCAACCCCGGCCGCACCGCTCCCCGTGAGCTGCACGACTTCCCGTTCAACGCCGAGCTGAGCTGCACGGACGGGCCGAGCCCGACACCCACGCCCACCCCGACGCCCACGCCGACCCCGACGCCCACGCCGACCCCGACCCCGACGCCCACCCCGACGCCCACCCCGACGCCCACCCCGACAGCGACGCCGAGTCCGACGCCGACGGAGTCCCCGTCCCCGAGTCCTTCCGCCTCCGTGCTGCCGGAATCCGAGACGTTGCCACCGACGGACACCAGTGGCTACACGAGCTCCGACCTCCCCGGCACCGGCGGCCCACCGGAGTGGGCTCTCACCGCTGGCTTCGCCGCCCTCCTCGGCGGGCTGGGCGTGGCCGTGTGGGCGAGGCTCCGTCGACGGACGTCCTGACAGGACGCGAACGCGACGGCACTCCCCACGCAGGTCCGCGCGTGGGGAGTGCCGGCGTTCAGGTTGGTGCCGTCGTCAGCGCTTGACCGTCTTCCCGATGATGAAGTGCAGGTCGGTCTGGTCGATCAGCCCGACCAGGTTGGCCGCCCCGGGCCCGTAGCCCGCCACCCGGAGCTGGGTCCCGGTGTGCTGCTGGCTGCCGCCGGCCGGTGAGGTCCCGTAGGCGACGATCATGTCGGCCCCGTCCTTGGTGGTCAGCTTGGTGGTCAGCCCGGGGGTGTTGCCGTCCACGATCTGGCTGGTGTGCGCGTGATCGGCCGTGACGATGACCAGGGTGTGACCGTCCTTCTTGGCGAACTTCAGCGCCTCGGTCACGGCCTCGTCGAGCTGGCCGGTCTCACCGATCTGGCCGCAGGCGTCGGCCGCGTGGTCCTTCTTGTCGATCGAGGCGCTCTCGACCTGGAGGAAGAAGCCCCTCTTCTTGCCGGCCTTGTTGCTCGAGAGAAGGTCGATCGACTTGCTCGTCATCGTCTTCAGCTCGGGCACCTGGCTGAACGTGGGCTCGGGCTTGCAGGTCGCCGCCGGCCCGTTGGCTCCACCGGCCGTGGCGAGCTGCGGGGCGAACTTCACCGGCATGTTGCCCGGCGAGAACAGACCGAGGAGGGGCTGGTCCTGGTCGGCGTTGCGGATGTAGCCGAGATCGTTCTTGTCAGTGATGTAGCGGTAACCGCGCAGCTTGGCCTGCTCCTCGAGCGTCTTGCCCTTCCACGTGCCCGCGGTGGCGGTCTCCGCGAAGGTCGTGGACCCGCCACCGAGGGTCACGTCCGGACGGGTGTCGAGGAGCTGCTCGGAGATCGAGCCGCGACCGCCGTTCTCCTTGGCGGCCTCGGGGCAGGTCTTCGTGGTGGCCACCGGTCCGTAGCAGGACCGCTGGCTGATGTGGCTGACCTCCACCGCGGGGGTGGCGTCCTGGATCTCGGAGGTGGTGACGTCGCCCGTCGCGAGCCCGGAGCGCTTGGCCTGCTCCAGCAGTGTCGGGAAGGCCTTGCCGTGCCGGTCGACCGAGATCGCGTTGTCGTAGGTCTTCACCCCGGTGGCCCACGCGGTACCCGTGGCGGCCGAGTCGGGGGTGTAGTCCGGCTTCCCGGTGTCCTTGTTGACGCTGTAGTGCGTCATCTGCCCGGTCAGCGGGAGGGCGTCGATGCCCTTGAAGAAGCCGCCAGCACCTTCGAGGTAGTTGCGGGCCACGGTGATCTCGGAGTCGCCCATGCCGTCCCCGATGAACAGGATCACGTTGCGGGCGCCGGTGGCCTTGATCGAGTCCTTGATCAGCTGGCTCTGGTCGCCGCGCTCGCGGGCAGCGCCGCCGAGCTCGTCGACCTGGCCCTTGGCCGAGCGGTTGAGCAGGGGCAGCTGGCCGGACGCGCCGACGGTGGAGGTCGCGACGCCACTGAGGGCGAGGGCGAGCGCGGCGGCGCCGAGGACGACGACGGTGCGCTTCGTGCGCTTGTTGGACAGGTGAAGCCTGGACATGTGGAGCCTTTCCCGAAGAGTGGTGTCCCCGTGACGTTGGTGCAGCCAGGTGTCCAGCAGGAGAGGTCCCGGTGAACATGTCGTCGCGGGTTGGTAGACAGAACCCATGACCACGACCACGACCGCACGCGACGAGGCCGAGCAGCACCTGCGTGCGTTGGTGGGTCGCGAGGACGCCCGGCTCCACGACGACCAGTGGGCCGCGATCGAGGCGCTGGTGGTCGAGCAGAGCCGGGTGCTGGTCGTCCAGAAGACCGGCTGGGGCAAGTCGGCGGTCTACTTCGTCGCGACGGCCCTGTTGCGCGGGCTCGGCGCCGGGCCGACGGTGATCATCTCGCCGCTGCTCGCGCTGATGCGCAACCAGATCGAGGCGGCCGCGCGCGACGGCATCCGGGCCGCGACGATCAACTCGACCAACCTCGAGGACTGGTCAGCCATCCGCGCGCAGGTCGACGCAGGTGAGATCGACGTGCTGCTGGTCAGCCCGGAGCGCCTGAACAACCCGACCTTCCGCGACGAGGTCCTCCCCCAGCTGACCGAGACCGCCGGGTTGCTGGTCATCGACGAGGCGCACTGCATCTCCGACTGGGGGCACGACTTCCGTCCCGACTACCGGCGCATCCGGCAGATGATCACCACGCTGCCCGCGGGCATCCCCGTCCTCGCCACCACGGCGACGGCCAACGCCCGCGTGACCGCCGACGTCGCCGAGCAGCTCGGGACCGACGTGCTCGTGCTGCGCGGCTCGCTCGACCGTGAGTCGTTGCGGCTCAGCGTGCTCCAGCTCGAGCGACCCGAGCAGCGCCTGGCCTGGCTGGGCGAGCACCTCGGCGACTTCGAGGGCTCCGGGATCGTCTACACCCTCACGGTCGCCGCGACCCAGGAGGTCGCCGAGCACCTCCGTTCGAAGGGCCACGCCGTCGCGGCGTACTCCGGGCAGACCGAGGCCACCGAGCGGTTGTCCCTCGAGCAGGACCTGCTCTCCGGCCGGCTCAAGGCGTTGGTGGCGACCAGCGCGCTCGGCATGGGCTTCGACGCCCGCCTGGGGTTCGTGGTCAACCTCGGCGCACCGTCGTCACCGGTCGCCTACTACCAGCAGGTCGGGCGCGCCGGTCGCGGCACCGACCATGCCGCGGTGGTGCTGCTCCCGGCGCACGAGGACCGTGACATCTGGCGCTACTTCGCCTCGCTCGCGTTCCCGCCCGAGCAGCACGTCCGGACCGCGCTGCGGGTGCTCGCGGAGAACGGCGCAGCCGATGTCGACGGCAGCGCTGGAGACCTACGTCGACCTCAGCCGCACCCGCCTCGAGACGATGCTCAAGGTGCTCGACGTCGACGGTGCGGTCGACCGGGTGCGCGGCGGCTGGACGGCCACCGGACAGGACTGGGTCTACGACCAGGACCGCTACGACCGGGTGGCGGCGGCGCGGCGCGACGAGCAGGCCGCGATGCTCGCCTACATCGCGACCGACGGCTGCCGGATGCGCTTCCTGCGCGAGCAGCTGGACGACCCGGGTGCCGTCGACTGCGGCCGCTGCGACAACTGCGGCGGAGCCGGGCTCTCGACCGAGCTCTCCGGTGCTGCCGTGGCGGAGGCCGAGGAACGGTTGCGCCGACCGGGAGTGACGCTCGCACCGCGCAAGATGTGGCCGACCGCGCTCGCCAACCTCGGCGTCGATCTCAAGGGCAAGATCAGCGAGGGTGCTGAGGAGGGCCGTGCCGTGGGCCGGCTGACCGACCTCGGCCACGGCCAGCTGCTGCGCACGCTGTTCAGGCCGGAGACCGAGGACGGTCCGGTGCCGCGGTCGCTCGTGGACGCTGTCCTCGAGGTGCTCGGCGACTGGCACCCCGCCTGGCCCGCACGGCCCACCGGGGTGGCGTACGTCGAGTCGGCGCGCCGTCCCCAGCTGACCCGCGACTTCGCCGAGGGGATCGCGCGCTACCTCAAGCTGCCGCTCGTCGCTCGCTGGGAGATCGTCGATCCCGAGATCCCGCCCGGCCGGGGTGCGGCCAACTCCGCACAGCGGGTCGCCGCGGTGGGCCGGCGGTTCAGCCTCACCGTCGACGAGCCCCTCGACGGGGGCCCGGTGCTGCTCCTGGACGACCTCGTCGTCACCGGCTGGACGATGACCCTCGCGGCCCGGGCGCTGCGCGAGGCCGGCGCCTCCGCCGTGCTCCCACTGGCGCTGGGCGTCGAGTCCTGACCCACACGGTGGTCGAGCCCAGGCGAGGCCTAGTGCCCGACGAGCGCGGTCGGGTCGACCGTTTCCTTGGGCTTGCTCCGCGGCAGGAAGAAGGCGGGGACCAGGCAGCAGGCGACCAGGATCGTGGCCACCACGAACACGAAGCTGAACGCGTCGGCCATGTCGGCGAGGGCACGTGCGGTGAGCGCTGCGAGGTCCCGCGGGTCGGGTGAGAGACCGGCCTTGGCCAGGAGGGCAGCCAGCTTCTGGGGCTGGTCCTTGAGCGCATCGACGGCACCGAGCAGCTGGATGCTCTTGCTGTCCTTGAGCCCGTTGGTCAGCAGCACCGAGAACAGCGCCGTGCCGATGGAGGCCGCGACCTGCTGGGTGATGTTGAGGAACGTGGACCCTCGGGCGATGTTGTGCTCCTTGAGCGTGCCCAGGGCCGCGCTCATGATCGGCATCATCGTGGCGCCCATGCCCAGGCCCATGATGAACAGTGCGGCGATCAGGTAGGTGTAGCCGGTCGTGGCCTCGATCTGGGTGAACATCGCCATCCCGACGGTGATCACCGTGATGCCGGTGAGCACGACCTTGCCGGGCCCGATCTTGTCGGACAGGAACCCGGCGGCCGGCATGGTCAGCATCGCGCCGATGCCCTGCGGGGCGAGCAGGAGCCCGGCCTTGAGCGCCGACTCTCCGCGGACCTCCTGGAAGTAGAGCGGGAACAGCAGGCTCGCTCCGAAGAACGAGATCGCGAACAGCATCATCGCGATCACCGCCACGGTGAAGTTCCTGTTCTCCAGCAGCCGCAGGTCGACCAGCGGGTGCTCGTTCTTCGGACGCAGGGCCCAGGGGACGAAGGCGATGAGCAGCAGGGTGCCGACGCCGGCCCAGCCGAGCACCCCGGTGTCGAGGATCGTGCCTGCCTCGGGGATCGACGAGACGCCGTACAGGAACGCCGCCAGGCCGGGTGAGAGCAGCAGCATGCCGACGAAGTCGAAGGACTCGGAGGGCTCGACGTGGTCCTTGGGGAGCACCACGAAGGCGTAGACGAACGCCACCGCTCCGATCGGCAGGTTGATCAGGAAGATCCAGTGCCAGCTGAGGGCGTCGATCATCCAGCCGCCGAGGATCGGGCCGAAGATCGGGCCCAGCAGCATCGGGATGCCGAGCACGGCCATCACCCGGCCGACTCGGTCGGGGCCGGCCGCGCGGGTCAGGATCGTCATGCCCAGCGGCATCAGCATGCCGCCGCCAAGACCCTGGAGGACGCGGAAGAGCGTCAGCATCTCCAGCGACGTCGCGGTGGCGCACAGCACCGACCCTGCCGTGAACAGCGTGACGGCCAGCAGGTAGAGCCGCTTGGTGCCGAAGCGGTCGGCCGCCCAGCCGGTCAGCGGGATCACGCTGGCCAGGGCGAGCGTGTAGCCCGTCATCGTCCAGGCGACCTGGGCCGCCGTCGCGTCGAAGACGGTCTGGAAGGTCTTCAGGGCCACCGAGACGACGGTGATGTCGAGGATCGACATGATGGCGCCGAGGACGACGACACCCGCCACCATCAGCACTCTCTTGTCGAGCCTGTCCGAGGGCTCGGGGGCGCCCGCCTGCTGGTCGAGATCGACGTCCTGGGTCACCCGAGCAGCCTAATCACGTTTCGAGACTGGTCGACCCGATATTCGAGGTGGTCCTCGTCACCGCGACAATCGGGCTCATGAGACGACGCTTGCGCGCGGTCCACCCGGACCGGATGCACCTGGTGCTGATGCTGGTGCTGACGTTCGGCACCGGGGTCATCGACGCGGTCGGCTACCTCGGCCTCGACCGCGTCTTCACGGGCAACATGACCGGCAACGTGGTCATCCTCGGGATGGCGCTCGTCGGCGGCGACGGCCTGCCGGTGCTCGGCCCGCTGCTGGCCCTCGGCGGCTTCATGGCCGGCGCCGCACTCGGTGGGCGGGTGCTGCGTGGCGCCGCACACGCGTGGACCGGGCGGACCACGGGGTTGCTCGGGCTGGTGGGTGCGCTGGTCCTGGTCCTCGCCGCTGTCCTCGCCGGTCCGGACCCCTCCCGCCCGGTGCTGCTCACCGTGACGGCCCTGCTCGGCGCGGCGATGGGGACCCAGGCGGCCACGGCACGATTCATCGCGGTCAAGGACGTCACGACCGTGGTGGTCACCTCGACGATCACCGGTCTCGCCGCCGACTCGGTGCTGGGCAGCGGCCAGGGTGGAGGTACGGCGCGCCGAGCGGCGGCCGTGCTGGTCATCGTCGCGGGGGCTGCCGCAGGCGCAGCGCTGCTGCACTGGCACCTGTGGGCCGGCCTGGTCGTCGAGGGCGTGCTGGTCCTGCTCGTCGTCCTCGCCGGCGCCGTGCACGCCCGCGCGCACCCCGAGCTCAGCCAGGCAGGAACTCCTTGACCTGAGGCGCCGCCAGCCCGCACGACCGCCTGGGCCTGCTCGACCTCAGAACTCCGCCATCTTGTCCCAGCCCTCCTGGTCCGGGACGTCGAGATAGATGATGTCGGGGACCTCGGCCACGAGCGGCTTCGTCTCGTCGGCGACGAGGTACTGCTGGAAGTGGTCCGAGCTGACGTGCGCCTCACCGGCCGCAGCGTCGTCGAAGGCCTCCAGGGTGAGGATGGTGTCGGGGTCGTCGACGCTGCGGAACTGCTCGTACCACTTGTTCCCCGGCTCGAGGCGGGTCGCCTCGAGGAACGGCCGGTTCGCCGCGAGGTAGGCGTCGGCGTTGCCGGGCTTCAGCTTCGTTCGGACGGTGATGAGGATCAAGGTCGTGTCTCCTGTTCCTTCGTGTGGCGCGGTGCCGCACGTCCTGAACGTAGTCAGTCGGACGGCGATCGGGACGGTTCGGGCGCATCGGATCCAACCGGGACACCATCCCGACGGCGGCCGTTGCGGCAGCGGCAAGCCGGTTCTAGCGTGGAAAATCACCGAGGAGAGAGGAGAAGGTCATGTCGACTTCGGAGAACGGGGCCGCCGGCAACAAGGCGGTGACGCGGGCCGCCTGGGACGCATTCGCAGCAGGTGACCTCGAGTCGATCATGAAGGTGCTCACCGACGACATCGAGTGGGTCATCCCGGGAAACAGCACCATCGGCGGCATCTATCGCGGCAAGGACGAGGTCACCAGCTTCTTGATGACACTCGGCTCCAAGGGTTTCACCAGCGTGCCCGAGCACATCGTGGCCGAGGGCGACCTCGTCGTCGTGCTGGCCCGGGTGACCGCGGACGGGCAGGCCTCCGATCAGGCCAACGTGCTGACCTTCCGTGACGGCAAGGTGGCCAAGTTCCAGTCCGCCGGCGACACGGCGTTGGAGGAGCGCATTTGGGGCACCAAGCAATCCACCTAGGCTGGGGCGGTGAACGACGCGCTGGACGAGGGTCCGTTCTTCCACGGAACGAAGGCAGACCTGGAGGTGGGCGATCTCCTGACGGCGGGCAACCGGTCGAACTACCGGCCCGAGATCGTGATGAACCACATCTACTTCACCGCGCTCCCGGACGGTGCCGGTCTCGCCGCGGAGCTCGCAGCGGGCAACGGTGCTCCACGCGTGTACGCCGTGGAGCCCACCGGAGAGTTCGAGGACGACCCGAACGTGACCGACAAGAAGTTCCCCGGCAACCCCACCCGGTCCTACCGCAGCAGGGAGCCGCTCCGGGTCGTCGGCGAGGTCGTCGACTGGACACGGCTGACCCCCGAGGCGCTGCAGGCCTGGCGCGACCGGCTGACGGCGCTGCTCGCGGACGAGCGCGGCGAGATCATCAACTGAGCCGCGCCGAACCGAGCGACGGGCTCAGCTCGCCGTGGCCTGGCGCGTACGCCTGGGCCACCTGCGACGGCGAGGCCTGGGGAGTGCGGTGGGCGGCCGCTGGCAGACCGCGCAGTCCGGTGACCCACAGCCGGTCGGCTCGCCATCGGTGAGCAAACCCAGGGCCTTGTCGAGGTACTCGTCCGCGAGTCCCCAGACCAGGTCGATGCGTCCCTCGCCGACGGCCGCGTTGACCTCCCACACGTAGGTGTCGTGCAGCTCCTGCAGCTGCTCGTTGTCGCTCATCCAACCTGCCTTCGTCCGGGCGAGCTCCCGTCGGACGGAGCCGCCACCTCCCCAGTGTGCGCCTCCACCGGCTGGCGGCACCGGAGAAGGTCGAGATCGTCCCGTCGAGGAAACGGCTGCGCAGCCAGCCGACGCGCGTGACCTCGATGGACCACAGCTCGGCCGGTCGTACGACGCCGTCACCGTGCGGGGCCGAAGGCCAGTGCTCGATGCGCTGGCGCAATGGGTCGTCGAGGACCCCGGCCGGATCGGCCGCCACGGCACCGGACGAAGTCGAAGTGCGAAGCCACCACGGGGTGAAACTAGGCGGTCGCGCGGCCCTCAGAGGATGTTCAC
This sequence comes from uncultured Actinomycetota bacterium, assembly GCA_963797525.1. Taxonomy (GTDB): domain Bacteria; phylum Actinomycetota; class Actinomycetes; order Propionibacteriales; family Nocardioidaceae; genus Marmoricola. Next base: position 36,980 of record CAWCPT010000003.1, on the reverse strand, counting down.
GGCTCGGGCCACGACGAGGGTGGCCAGGGCGAGGGAGATCGTCGCCTCGGCGACCATCATCAGCTTGGCCCACGGCCTGATGGCGGACACGTCGGCCGGCCCGAAGGCGGTGGCCGTGTTGAAGGACAGGGCCAGGTAGTCGACGAACTGCGGATACCACCCGTTCGGCACCAGCTCCGGCACCGTCATCTCGGGAAAGACGAAGGCCTTCGGGTGGCGCAGGCTCCCCGCCGCCCTGTCGGCCGGACCGCCCCCGTCGAGGTCCCAGAACCAGAGCGCGAACGCGATCACGTTCGTGAGGAACACGACGCCCCCGATGATGAGCAGCTGCCCAGCGGTGTCGAACGAGTGCCCCTTGGTCAGGATCCCGTCCACGAGACGGCCCACGGAGAAGGCGTTCACCAGGGTGATCAGCCCGATCATCAGGCCGGTCGTCACCCTCAGCCACCGCCGTTGGCGATCGATCCTCCCGGGGTCGCCCACGACCAGGATGACCAGGAACACCACCATGAACGCGGGATACATCCAGTGGGGCGAGACCCGGAAGTCCGCCGGCATCAGCTGGTGCAGCCCGACGGCGGTCAGGGCCGCCACCACCATCGGCCAGCGTCGCTCCCCGACCGGGGGCACCGACCCGGCTCCTGGGCGTGGGTTCACTTCCGCTGGCACGCTCGCAGTATGGCCGACTCCGGCCGGCAGGTGTCGGTTCAGTCGCGCCAGAACAGGTGGTGGACGACGCCGTTCCCACCAGGCACCACGTCACGGTGGTATCGGTCGAGGAGCTCGTCGGGAGAGCTCCACAGCCGGGACCCTGCACCGAGCTCCACCGGCGCGACGGCCACGTGGAGCGTGTCGACGAGACCGGCGTCCAGGAACTGGCGCACCGTGTCGGCGCCACCGCCGAGCCGGACGTCCTTCCCGTCGGCGGCGTCCAGGGCGAGCTCCAGCACGGAGGCGGGCTCGCCACCCACGAAGTGGAAGGTCGTGTCGGAGAGCGTGAAGGAGGGCCGCTCGTGGTGGGTCATCACGAAGACCGGCGTGTGGAACGGGGGTTCGTCACCCCACCAGCCCTGCCACTCCTCGTCGGCCCAGGGGCCACGCTGGGGCCCGAACTTGTTGCGTCCCATGATCTCGGCGCCGATGTTGCGGTGGAAGTCGCGGACCAGGTAGTCGTCCAGCCCCCGGCTGCCACCCGGGTCGGTGCGGTTGGGCCAGCTCGCAGTGGCGCCGGCCCAGCTCATCAGGGCCATCGGGTCGGCATGTCCGAAGGGTCGCTCGAGGCTCTGGCCTTCCCCGGCGGCGTACCCGTCGCTGGACACGCCGAAGTTGTGGACCCTGACCATCTGCGCCATTGCTGCTCCTCGTGAAGGGGTCGTCCTGGCCAGTGTGGACCAGGCGACCCGTCCGGTTTCATCGGCTCGGCCGGTGAAGCCATCGTGAAACCGGGCTGAAAGCGCCACCTCCTAGCGTCACTGGTGCGTCGTTCGACACGGCGGCGCCGTACGCCAGGAGGCCCTCATGACCAGCACCCTCATCACCCCGAGCCCGTCGCGCACCTATCCGTCCCTGCGCGCCGCGTGGATCCCCCTGGCTGCCCTGTGCCTGGCCTTCTTCGTCGAGATGGTCGACAACACGTTGCTGTCGATCGCGCTGCCCACGATCGGTCGCGACCTCGGCAGCGGGACCACCTCGTTGCAGTGGGTCACCGGGGCCTACTCGCTGACGTTCGGCGGCCTGCTCCTCACCGCCGGATCGATGGCCGACCGGCTAGGGCGCCGACGCGTGCTGCTGGTGGGCCTCGCCGTCTTCGGGCTGCTCAGCCTGTGCGTCGTGTCGGTCACCACGACCGGCGAGCTGATCGCCCTGCGGGCCGCCCTCGGACTCGCCGCCGCGGCGATGGCGCCGATCACCAACTCGCTGGTCTTCCGCCTCTTCGACGACAAGACCCTGCGCATGCGCGCCATCACCGTGATGATGGTCGTCGGCATGTCCGGGTTCGTCCTGGGACCGGTCCTCGGTGGTACGGCGCTGGCCCACGTGCGCTGGGAGTGGCTGCTGGTCGTGAACGCACCGATCGCACTGATCGCGTGCATCGGCGTCCGCCTCGGCATCGCGGCCGACCGTCCCGAGGACCTGACCGACGACGCGCTCGACCTGCCCGGCGCCGTACTGAGCATCAGTGCGATCGGCCTCGCCTGCTGGTCGCTGACCAGCGGCGTCGAGCACGGCTGGCTCTCCGACGATCACCCTCGCGTCGATCATCGCCGCCGTCGCGGCAGCGGCCGGGTTCGTCTGGCACGAGCGGCGCACCGCGGAGCCCATGCTGGACCTCGACCTCTTCTCGAACGGCACCGTCCGTGGCGCCTCCATCGCGCAGATCGGGACGTCCATCGCGATGGCCAGCGTGATGTTCGGGCTGATCCTGCACTTCCAGTACGCCTACGGCTGGAGCCCGATGCAGGCCGGCCTGGCCAACCTGCCGATCATCATCACGATGATCGCTGCGACCCCGCTGTCCGAGTGGCTCGCCCGCCGGTTCGGCCACCGCATCGCCTGCCTGATCGGCGCCGGCTTCCTCGCCGGCTCCCTCGCCGGGCTGGCCTGGGGCATCGACCACGGGTACGCCGCGATCGCCGTCTGCATGGTGCTGATGACGATCGGGCTGCGCACCGTCATGACGATCTGCGCGGTCGCCCTCGTCGACGCGATGCCGAGCAACCGCACCTCGATCGGCACCGCGCTCAACGACACCGCCCAGGAGGTCGGCACCAGCATCGGCACCGCCGTGGTCGGCACGATGATCGCCTCTGCTGGTCACCACCCAGCTCCCCGCCGGCACCTGGGGCGCCGACCTGGTCGCGTCGTTCTTCCACGGCGAGCGGATCACCTACGCGCTGCTGGCGGTCGTCGTCGGTCTCGTCGCCGGCGGTGGTGCGCTCACCCTCACCGACTCCCGCACCACCGAGGAGCACCCGGACGAGGAAGCCCTCGCCGTCAGCTGAGCCGGCCGGTCAGAGGATCCCTCGGTCGACGAAGGCTCCTCTGACCACGCTGGCCGTCGTGCTGCCGTAGAGCTGCCGTGCGGCTGCCACCGTGCGGTTCGCGAGGTCGGGCATGGACGTGCCCGGGAAGTCGAAGGACCCCTGGAGGATGATCGTGTCGGCCTTGACGTGGCCGAGAGCCTGCCGGATGTCCCACAGGGCGCGCGACCAGATCTGGCCGTCGTGGTGCACCTCGCCGTTCAGGTCCGCCGGGTAGTGCAGGTCGGTGTCCACACGACGCAGGCAGTGCGGCACCGTGCTGGTGTAGGACGTGGCGTCCCAGTCGGCCACACAGGCCAGCGGCTCGAGCTCCGGGACACCGAGGCTCCTGGCGACCACGTCGGAGACGGTCACCGCCCAGTAGTCGCCGAAGCCCTCGCTGATGGCGCCGGCCTCTTCCGAGTCGAAGCTGAAGCCCTGCGCGAAGTGGATGGCGTGGCCGTACTCGTGCAGGATCACCTCGGCGTCCTCCGCGTCGTCCACCCCGCCCTTGCCGAAGCGGATCTCGTCCTTGGGATGGTCGGTGGCGAACGAGTTGTCCGCCCCGGACTGGTTGATCCGCACCCGCTGGGGCCCGTTGTCGATCGCGCGCCGGGTGCCGCCGAAGCCGAGGCTCCTGATGTACTTCTGCGCCTCGCTCGGGTTCAGTCATGAGCATCGAGCACGGGCGTCGTGACGTTCCGTCGGCTGACAGCACCTCGTTCGCCCATTCAGGTCTACCCTGCGAGGAGAGGAAGGCCGGTACCCATGATGGGGTCAAGATCTTTTTCTCGGAGGCTTCGCAGCAGTGCGGTGCTGCTGACAGCCTTGGCCGCTGCCCTGACGCTCGTGAGTCTCCCGGGCTCAGCAGGAGCTGCCCGGCGACCGCCACGTCCGGGCCTCGACATCGTCTTCACGGTCACCGGCGTCGACCCTTTTCAACTGGCCCGCACCAACGCGCTGGGGACGAAACAACGCCGTCTCACAGCCGGGCCCTACTACGCCGATACTCCGCGGTGGGCACCGTTCGGGAAGAGGATTCTCTACCTGCGCTCGCCACTCAGCGACGACCACTTCCCGGACCTGATGGTGATGGGCGCCCGGGGTGGGCACAAGCACCTGCTCATCCCCGGAGGACACCGGTACTACATCAACGACATGGACTGGGGCCCTACGGGCAAGACGGTGGCGCTGGTGATCGAGAGAACCAGTGACGGGCGCAACGGCATCTACTTCTTCTCCATGCGAACCCACAGACTGACCCAGCTGAAAGGAGTGAGTGCACCCAAACGATCCATCTCGTCACTGGACTGGTCTCGAGACGGGAAGTCAATCATCTTCGTCGCTTCCGAGGCCGACGCGCACGGGTTGTTGTCGATGGCAGACCTCTACCGCATCGGTCCCGACGGGACCGGACTGCGACGGCTCACCAACACCCCCACCCTGGACGAGTCCAACGCAGCTTGGTCCCCCGACAGCCGCCGCCTCCTGTACTCGAGCCACAGGCCGGCCATGTGTGGGGGATCAGTGTTCATCTCGTCGGCGGACGGGAGCGACCCTCGCCGCGTACCCGTTCGCTGCCAGACGGATTGGGCGACCTGGTCGGCGGACGGCCGCGGTCTCCTCGTGCAGGACTACGACCGCCAGGGCAACGAGCTGCTCTTTTCGATCGCCTTCGATGGGACACATCGCCGGTTCGTCACCCGCGGTGCCCGCGCTGACTGGCGGATGCCCCGCTAGCACCGGGTGCAAGCAGTCGGACCCAGGTGCGGACGAGACCGCTGAGCAGCGTCGGCTGAGCCTGTCGGAGCCAGCTTCGTAGGCCGATGAGTTCCTGCCTCGTTCACGGTCCTACCTGGCATGACCCAGTACTTGTTGTCCGTCCCGCACGATTCCGACGAGGAGCCGACCATGGAGACCATGGACCCGGCCGAGCTCGAGGCGGCCCTGGCTGCCACCGGCGCCATCATCGAGGAGCTGACCTCGACCGGCGCCTTCGTCTTCGCAGGGGGGCTGACGCCGCCCTCGAGCGCGATCACCGTCGACAACACCGGTGAGTCGCTGAGCACTGTCAAGGCCCCGTTCGTCGAGGCTCCCGAGTTCCTCGGAGGCTTCTGGGTGATCGACGTCGCCGACGAGGAGACCGCCGTCAGCTGGGCCGCTCGCGCGTCCAAGGCCCTCGGCGGCCGCATCGAGGTCCGCGCCTTCCAGGTGGCGCCGGGCGAGTGAGTTCAGGTTGCTAGCGGCTTCTCGGACCCTGGTGAGACACCACGGTCCAGCTCTGGCCGCATCAGAGCCCGTGAGACTACTTCGGCCGCGCAGGTTTGTGCGTCGAGGTGCGATCGCGTGGGCGGGGACGGAGTGGCTCTGTCAGGGCCTGGATCCGTTCGGTTGCCAGGTCGACCATCAGCCGCGCCGCCGGTGAGAGGGTCGCGTTCACCCGGTGCACCACCGCGATCGTGTCGTACTGCTGGGGCCTGAGCGGCACCCACCCGGCAGCGGGCGCCAATCGGGGCAACAGCTGCCCCGCGGCCCCCTTGGGGATGACCGTGTCGGCCACACCGCGGCCGACCAGCTCCACCGCGGTCTCGACGTCCTCTACCTCGACCCGGGTGGTGGGGTTGAGCCCGGTCTCGTGCATCATCCGGCGCAGGACTATGCGGGTTGAATCGACCGCCCGCCAGGTGGTCTCGGGCATCACCAGCGAAGCTCGCGCAAGCTGCGCGGCGGTCACCGGCGCGCGGAGCCGCTCGGGCGCGGCGCTCACGTAGACGAGCTCGTCGCGGGCCACCGGGATGACCTCCATCCCCTCACTGCTGACCTGGGGGACGGCGATCATTGCGGCCTCGATCCGTCCGCGGCGCAGGTCCTCCATGACGTCGACCGAGTTCTGCCCGACCAGCTCGACCCTGACGTTCGGATGCCGCGCCAGGACCTCGGCAACCAGATCGGCGCTCGCATAGAGGCGCGAGGTGCCGAACATGCCGAACCGGATCGTGCCGGTCTCCAGCGCGGAGACACTCATCGCGGCCCGCGCCGTCTCGTCCGCGGCCACGACGGTGCGCTCGGCGTGCGGCCGCATCGCCTCGGCCGAAGCGGTGGGCACGACGCCTCGGCCGACCCGGGTGAACAGCATTCCCCCCACACTGCGTTCGAGGTTGCGGATCTGCTCCGACACCGACGGCTGGCTGTAGCCGAGTTGGTCCGCTGCTGCCGTCAGCGAGCCGAGCTCGTAGGTCGCCAGGAAGCACCGGAGCTGGTGCAACGAAAGCATAGGAATCTCCTTTGGTTTCTCAAGCAAAGTAAGGCTACCCCTATGTCAGCCGAGGCGTCAGAATGGAACCGTCCCCGATACGAAACGCCATGAAGGAGGTCGGGATGTTCCTCAACGAATGCACCGCTTGCCGTCGCGAGCAGCTCATCTTTCTCAGCCAGGTCTCGGCCTACGAGTCGACCAGCCGCGGGCTCGAGGCGCACTACACGTGTTGGTGCGGCGCCGAACAGACTTGGCTCGCCTCACGTGCGGCCGAGTCCGTGCACGTCGCCGCCTGAGCCGGCTGGCCCGGGTCACGAGGACCAACTTCTCCCGGGGCTGCCCGACAATGAGGTGCGGTACCACGGTCCCGGTCAGCTCGCCGACGTCCAGGTGCTACACGGACATGCTTTTCATCCTGGTCACGGCGTCCTGGCCGTCTGACCACCTGACCGGCCCTGCCTGCCCTGCCCAAGTGTCCGTCCCGTCAAGCACTCCAAGACGACCTCACGCGGCATCCGCGGGCCGCTGTCTCGGCTACTGACGCGATCCTGCGGCGCACCAACCCAAGTCGCCGTGGGCGGATCGCCAGACGGGAACAGATCAGTCAGCGATCGGTTGAGGGGCATTGGAGGCGAAAAGACGCTGTTCGATCCGCGAATCGTGCCAAGGCAGACCTAAGGTCGTGGCGTGAGAGAACTCCCCGTCCTCGATGCGACTGACCAGCGCATCCTCGGCAGCCTGCTGGAGAAGCAGACGACCGTGCCCGCCACCTATCCCCTCTCCGCGAACGCACTGGTGTCGGCGTGCAACCAGACGAGCAGCCGCGACCCCATCACCGACCTCGACCAGCAGATCGTCGAGCGCACCGCAAAGTCGCTCAAGGAGCGCGGGCTGCTGCGGATCGTGTGGTCCGACACCGGGCGCCGGACACTGAAGTACCACCAGATCCTCGACGAGCATCTCGCCCTCGAGCCCGACGAGCGGGCGCTGCTCACGGTGCTGCTGCTCCGCGGCGCGCAGGCGCCGGGTGAGCTACGCACCCGCACCGAGCGGTTGCACGGGTTCGCTGACCGGGGCCAGGTCGAGGAGTGCCTGCGCCGGATGGCGAGCCGCCCGCAACCGCTGGTGTGCGAGCTCGAGCGCCGGTCTGGCCAGCAGGATCCGCGCTGGATCCACCTCCTGGGCGCCGCGCCGGAGCAGACCTCAGGCGAAACCGGCCAAGCTGGGCGTGCCGACCCGTCGCGCATCCGCGTCAGGCAGATCATCGCCGACCTCCACGTACCCGACCTCCCCGCCTCCAGGAGCTTCTACAGCGACTACCTCGGGTTAGCCGAAGAGGAGTTCAACCTGGGCTGGGTGGCCCGCCACACGTCGCCGGTATCCAGGGCGACGCTCCAGGTGATGACCAGCGATGCCACCGCGCCCGTGGACCCCGTGGTCTCGGTCATGGTCGACGACGTTGAAGCCGCCTACCGCCAAGCACAGGAGCGTGGGTACGAAATCGTGCATCCCCTGACAACTGAGGTATGGGGCGTGACTCGCTTCTTCGTCCGCGCTCCCGATGGCAACGTGCTCAACGTCGTTCAGCAGCACGCAAGCTGAGGTCTTGGTCATCCGCGGCGGTATGACGCAGGTCGGACGACCCGCAGATCTCCGCACAGCAAGCACGAACTGACGTCCCGGAAGCCGATCCGCTTACGGCAATGGCAAACGAGCGCTTCAGACAAGCAACCTGACCATCAGCCACGCCGCGGCGACCGAGGTCGCGCGGATATCGAGGACGACCGCCTCGGAGCGCGGACGGAGCGCCCGAGCGCGGCGTCGGCGATCGCACCCCCGGGTGCACGGCCGGCGAGCGCCCCAATCGCTGCGGCGAATCGCGGCTGCCTCGATGTCGGTTCCCATCATTGCTCCTCCTCTGAGGTCGATGCGTCGTCTGGACGGTCAGCTTTCGAGCGCACCAGCCGTACGCCGGTCGCAGTCAGCCACACGAGCCAAGCGGTGAAACCGGGCAACCCCACGAACAGGACCGCCGAGCCGTCCGCGATCGCGAGGTTGGCCGCCCCGGCGGCGATCAGCAGGCCTCCCCCGGCCATGCCGAGCAGACGCTGCCACGACGGTGTCAGCCCGCTCGCATGCGTCGCCAACGCAGCGCCGACGAATGTGGTGCCGAGCGCCACCATCGACCACGCGAACGCTGCTGCATGCATGTGCCAGGCGAGCTCTAGCACCGGACTCGGCTCGGTGAGCTCGCCGGCGGACAGCACGACGCCGTCCCACAGAACGGCGTAGAACGCCATCACCGCCGAGAAAGTCGCGCCCGCGGCCACCGCGAGGCGCGACCAGTCCGCGCCCGCACCCCCGCGCCGCCCGACGAGCCCGTGGAGACCGGTGACGAACAAGAGCAGCAGCGGCAGGTTCAGCGCCTCCAGACCGACCGCGATCGCGACCGCGGCCCGGTGATCTGCATGGAAGGCGAGCACCTCCTTGAGCGGGGCTCCATAACTGGGCGAACCGACCCAGCCCACCACCACGTTGTCGATCACCACCAACGCTGCCGACGCGATCGCGGTTGCGCCCACGACCCACGTTCGGAGCGCTCGGGTCGAGGTGGGCTCCGTCGTTGCCGCTACCGCGCTCACGGGCGCGTGCAGGGACTCCTGCGCGGTGGCGGTATTGCGCAGTGATCTCATCACTTACTCCTTCGTTGCAGTCGGATGACCGGTGACTCCACGATTGCTGACTTCGACGACGGGCGGATCGGCCTCGGGGCTGGCGTTCGTTCGGCCGATCGAACGATCTGTCTCTCGTGCTTTCGGCCAATACGCACCCCCTCCCGCGCAGGCCATTGTCAGCGGGAGCGGCGCACTGCACTGCCCCTTGAAGTCCGTGGCCGCGTCCGTTAGGCGGCGGTATGCCTAGGTCCTGCTGATCCGGCGATGTATCAGGCCATGCATGGCGTCGGCAGCGCGCACGCTTCCGTCGCACCAAGTCGGTCACCCACAGATCCCGATGATCCACTTCCACTCGCTGCGCCACACACGCTGTTTCGCTGCTCAAGCGCGGGTCCACGCAAGGGTGGTCCAGGAGCATCTTGACCACCAGGCCATTGCCATCAAGATGGACACTTGCTCAAGCGTGATGCGGTCGATGGGCACAGGATCCGCCGGCCAACTGTTCGCGACGCTCTACGACAGGTTCTCCTAGCTCGGACCCCCATGACTCAGCAGATCGAGGAAGGCTCCCATCTCACGACCGCCCGCATCCAGCATGGAGTTGTCGAGGAACCAGCCATTCCAGTCGGGGATCGCCTTCTTCTGCCCGTAAGTCGCGTCCCGAGTTGTGGATCGGAATGTTGCCCGACCCGTCGAGTGATCAACGATGCCGATCTTGCGCCAGTGGTTGCGTCGAAACGGATCTTGCGTCACCACGAACTCGACGTCCCTACTCCAGCGGTCCTCGGGCAGGCGTATCTCCAGCCAATACTTGGAGCGCATCTCCGGTGTCATGGAGCAAGAGAAGAGAACTTCGGGGCGGACAGTCGTGCCTGGGTCACTGGCGAAGGGGTGCTGACCGTCCAGCTCGCTGAGCATCGCAATGGCGAGCTGCGAACTGATGGTCCACGGTTCGCCTTGATGCATGTAGAAGCGGCGGTTACTTCCTCCAGGTGCGAGCCGCGTCCGCCAGGAGAAGGTCGTCCACGACTCTGTGGAGGTACTTCGAGCGTGGCTGACCAACGACACCTCGATCCCATTGGTGTCCACTCCATCGACCCTAAAGTCCGTCTCGCTGTAACCCATAACATTCACCTCTCGAGTTGACCCGTCACCCGTCGAGAGCTACGAGCGAAAGCGCCCTCAGTCGCGTTCCCGCTGGCTCCCCACGCCTGGACGCGCCGCCGTTCGGCCAGAGCCAGACGCGCCTCACGACTGTCACAGGCAGATCCTGCCCCACGATTGCCCCTGACTGAACCACCCTGCGTTAGCCCACCACGGACCCCGGCGCGCTTTCACTGGGCCCGCGACGGCACGACAACTCGCGGCGGTATGACGCGCCTCGTCGAGGGCGCTCGCGGCCTCGAAGATCTCCTCACCGACGGAAGAGCAGGCCGTCGATGAACGGGACCTGCGAGTTTCTGGTGGGATCGACGAGTTGATAGACGCCGTCGAGGCCGTGAGGTGTCGCTGGTCAGTTCGACAGGTGTGTCACGTGCGGCCAGATCGACGCCCACGTCCCGTGTGGTCCGGTGCACACGAAGATTCGGGCGTAGTCGTGTTCCTCGTTGGGCACGGGTCCGCCGATGCGGCGTACCTCTCGACAATTGCGTAGGTAGGTCGGGGGCCGCGGGTCCTCCCACACCAGGACCACGGGCCGGTTCGAATCGTGTGGCGGTCCCCACAACCCGAAGGCGTTCAGTCCGCTGTAGGCCTTCGGCAGCCCGAACCTGGCTCGGTAGAGGTCGATCGCACCCGCCTCACCATAGTTGGCAGTGAGGATGACCGCGTGCGGTCGCTGGGCAGCGGGGAGGCTGCGGAAAGCCGAGGCGACGAGGCTGACCTCCCGAGGCCAGCCGACCATCTCCAGTTGTTGTTCGCCGCCGCCTGCCCAACCCGATGTGGCCAGGGTGCGTGGCGTCAGGATCGGCAAGGAGGCAGGCACAATGACCGCCGACGTGATGGCCACGCCGGCAGCCATCGCCCAGAACAACCGAGGTCGTCGCTCGAGGACCACGGCACCCGCCGCGATGAGAGCTGGATACACGCCAACGGTGTAGTAGGCCTGGCCAGCCGTGATCACGAAGACGACCAGCGTGACCAGGGCGGACACAGCGAGAACCCGGGCGAAGCGCCACTGCGAGTCGCGCCACACGTGCACCGCACCGAGGAACCAGAGAACCGAGGCTCCCAGGCTGAACAGGAAGATCTGCAGCACGAGGAAGCCGATGCGTTGGTCCGGGGTGCCGTACTCATCGCGGATCATCCGAGCCAGCGTGACCTGAGGCCAGCCATGCTGCGCCTGCCACACGAGTCCAGGAACCCAGGCGGCCACGGCGATGACCGCACCCGCGGCGTACCACCGGTTGAAGACCAGGCGGTGCCCGTCCGGCACCGTGAACAGGCCGACCGTCAGGGACAGCACCAGCACAAGCACGAGGTCCTTGTTCAGCAGTGCAACCGCGACGAGGACGCCGGTGGCCACCCACAGGCGGGTCTGTCCGGTGCGTGCGATGCGGAGCACCACCCAGGTGATGGCCACCCACACGGCGAAGTCCAGCGTCGCCGTCGCGAGCAGGTGTCCGGCGAGCAAGCCGACCGCGCTCAGCGCGACGGCAAGCGTCGCCAGGAGCTGTGCCCGAGTCCGCCCCCCGAGCTCGCGGGCCATCAGGCCCGTCAACCAGGCAGCGCCCACCACCGAGACCACCGCTGGAAACCTGAACACAACCAGGGAGCCGCGCCCCAGCGCCTCGAAGGAGCTCGCGAGCAAAGGCGTGAGCACGCCCTGGTCCGGATAGCTCCAAGCCAGATGTCGGCCGCAGGCGATGAAGTAGAGCTCATCGCGGTGGTAGCCGTAACGGGCGCTGGCGAGAAGAAGTACCACGGCTTGAAGGGCGCACACCACGACCAACCCTCGCGACGCGAGTGGCGGCAGCGGTGCGACGTTCGACGTCACGCCCTCGGCAGTCACGCCACCTCCCATTCCCCCACACCGTTTTCGCGAGCACGATGCGAGACAATCGTGCCCGCCGCCAGCAGCCAGTGCCAATGCCAGCGCAAGAGCACGGCCGGGCGAAAGGTAGGCGTCCACTGAGGACGTCCTCGCTCAGTTGTTGGGGCGACGGCGGCCAGGCGATCGGCGACGCGGGCAGCGTAGTGCCCAAACCCACGGATGGTCCGGATGCACACCAAGGCTCTCGCGGGCGCCCGCAAGGCGGACCGCGCGAACGTGCTCGCTGATGGCCGGCAGATCCGGTTGCCCGAGGGGCGCCGACTGGCGGCGAAAGGACGCACCTTGCAACGAGCGCATCGCCGCTGTGACGGCGTTGCCTGTCGGAGTGCCGTCAGCACAGTCGGCTCGGTGGCTGGATACGGCTACGAACCGGGAACGTCGAAACGAAGACTGCCCTCGCGAGACTTGGCTGAAGGACAGGAACACGCCCGCTGGTGAGGGTGCCCCGGTGGCGAGGACAGTTTCGAAAGCGCATAGTCAAAGGGTGACCACGCGTAGCCGCGTCCTTCTGCAGAAGTTCTCGCCGTGGCTAGCGGCGAGCCTGGTCGTTGTCGTTGGGCCTGTGACGGCGGCCTCGCCGGTCCCTGTTAGCGCCACTGTTCGCAAGGATGTCGCGGCATCAGACGCGCGGGTCACCAACGGTCGACTCGTCTTCACACGAGTCGTCCGTGTGGGGCTCGATGAACAACGGAACGAGATCTACACCAGTCGTTCGGACGGCACCGCAGTCCGACGACTGACTTTCAGAGGTGAAAACACAGGCCCGCAGTGGGCCCCCTTCGGCAAACGGATTGTGTTCAGCAGAGACGGAGACATCTGGGTGATGGGCGCCAACGGCCGGCACAAGCATCGATTGACCGGTGGTCCGGCATTCGATTACGGCCCTGCGTGGGCGCCCGGCGGTCGACGGATCGTGTTCGTCAGGGGGCTCGAGAGTGCCCGGCTCGTCGTGTACTCGCTTGCCACTGGGAGCTCACGACGCATTCCGGGCTCATTTGCCCACCCCGCGGGCCCGAAGTGGTCACCCGACGGCAGACAGATCGTCTTTGCCGGCACTGTCGCCAACGACTCCGAAACGCCAGACCTCTACACCGTCAGTCCCGGAGGGAGGGGGTTGCGGAACCTGACCTCTACCCCAGAGATCTGGGAGAACGGCCCGGACTGGTCGTCCAACGGCCGCCGCATCGTCTTCGTCCACGAAGGTAACCGCTGTCGCACCTTGCATGTGATGAGGTCAGACGGCACAGCCGATCAGCGAGTGCCCCGCAGCTGTCCGGCCGAGTATCCGGCATGGTCGCCCAACGGGATGAAGATCGCATTCAACCCCCACCCAGAAACGGGTGGCCGCTTGTGGTCGATGTCAACGAACGGCACACACAAGATGTTCATCACCCGCGGAGACGGCCCTGACTGGCAACCAAGGTTCAGGTGAAGCACGGCCGCCTCACACCTCGACCGATCAGCACGACCACAGCCAAGCCGCCTGGTGCCCAGCTACCGCCAGGACTGGTGACGCGCTGTCATCGGCATGTCAGGAGTCACGACGATCCTTTGGCTAGCCCGAACGCGGCAAAAAGACACAGGTCCGCGTCCGCGCGCATCGCGGCCGGATGCGGACATTCGATTCACGCCTCGGCCTGGGCTCTCACAACGCGTGGGACGTGGTCAATCGACGACCCGCACCCTGGGTGAGAAAACTTCGTACTCGTCGGGCGCCACCGCGCGCAGGCCGTTCCCGAAACTGTCATCCCAGGCGAACGTTTCCCGACGGCCGTCATCGACCCAGACCGCAGTCTGCACTGCGACGCGAACCCATTCTGGATCCCCGAGACATCGGCTCGGGACGCTGATCTCGAGCAGATCCTCGCCAAACCAAGCCAAGCGGCACCTACCGGGGTGGTTGTACTCAATCCTTCCGGAGACCGTGTGGGCATCGTGCCGCCCACTTCTGTCAAAGATGTACTCGAAGCTGCGTCGGATCCCGTCGTTGGTGTGGACGGAGACGACGTGGCTGAACCTCCATCCGTTGTCCAGACTGCTGTCAGGGTCTCGGTAGCGGACTCTGATGTGCAACTCGCTGCTCGTGAGGTTTAGGCGGGTGCGCACGATGTCAGCGATTTGCTTTGAAGGCAGCGCCGGTCTCGCGTCATCTAGGCCGATCTCTTGATCGCCATGAATGCTCGCCATATCGCCTGATGGATCCCCACGAAAATAGGGGCTCGGCGCGGTGACCACCGACGCCATCCTCGGCGACGGTGTGCTCGACGGGGGTGTGCCGGACGAGGGCGCGTGAGACGTCGTCGATCCTGACCGGGGCGGCTTGGTGTCCGCTTTATCGGAGTCCGATGCGCACGCGGTTACACACAGGACGCATGCGACGATCAGTGCGACCGAAGTGCCTGTACCGGCCATCACATCGCCTCCCGGCCCTGCGTTGTACTCATGCTTGCGCCCGGGCCGCTCTCCCTAGCATCCCACGGGCACTCCGACTGTCTATCGGGATGCGGGCCGTAATCATGTGCAACACGACCGCCATCGGCATGTAGAGAAGTTCGTTGGCGCCGACAGGCGGCGATATGACTCGGGTCCAACGGCCGGCGGATCGCGCGGTCAGCAACGATGACCGGACGTCCCAGTAGGCGATCCGCCTGCGGCACGCTCTGCGTACGCACCGATGATGCATCGGTGGCGTTAGCGTGCGAGCCGGTTGGCCAGGATCGGCTGCCCTGGACCGGCCAGCTCCTCGACGGCACCCTGCCGACCGGCGACCGCCATCAGCACCGCTTCTGCCGGGCCGGTGATCTCCGGCCCCGAGCCGTGACTCCAGTCCAGGTCTGTTGGTCTCAGGCGGACCCCGCGGGAGAGGTGCCACCCTGGCAGCTCGGGACTGCGTACGCTGTCGCCCAGGACGCAGCGCAACCGTTCAGCCGGGATCTCGCGTGGTACGCCCAGCGGGCGGCGAATGTCTTGATGATGGATGGTGACGTCGAGCAAGGCGAGCCGGCCCCCGAAGGTGGTGGCCAGCCCCTGTGGCCGAAGCTGAGCGCGCAGCTTGTCAAGGAGTTGTTCGGTGCTGAGTGACGCAAGTTCGTCAACGCCGACCTGGTTGATGTGGACGATCCGGCCTCGGACAGCGCGGCCGAGCATGCCGAGCAGAGTGACGCCGTCGAAGCTCATCACATGAGCGACGACGTCTCGTACGCGCCAGCGTTCACACAGCGATGGCGCCTCCCACTGTTCGAGCGTCAGAGTCGCCAGAAAATCGGCCAGGTCCGTGCGCTCGGCCGTGCTCATCTCCATGCCGTTCACCCATCACCGCCCGACTCCGAGGCTCCCAGCCAGGACAAGTCTGACGTCTCGTCGAGACATCGGTCCATAGCTGTCAGGACACGGCTGCTGGCAGCGCCAGACTCTCAGCGGCAGCAGACTCGCATTCACGTCGACCACGCCAACCGCACCCGCGGCCGTGTCGTCGACGGCTAGAGAAGGGACAACCGGCGCACCCCATTCGGTAGCGCCACCGTGGGTCTGTGACCAATCGAGAGGCCAGCGGGGCCCATATGTGCGGACTGTCGGTGCGCCGACAGGCGGCGGATAGACGCACTTTCTAAGCGCAATGATCGCAGGACGTCGAGAAGTCAGGAGCGCCATTCACGCAGTCGGCGGCCCTGGGTGACCGCGACCGACAGCGACCCGACTCGTTGCTGCCATTTCGGAATACAACCTGCTCCTGATGGCAGGCCGCTTGTGGTGATGCATCACCGGATGCTCCCAGCAACCGGGCCGAGCGTGGGGGCCGCTGCCGTAGGCCGGACCCGGGCGGCCATCCCGAAGGCGGTCAGCGCTGCAGCGACTAGGACTGCCGCGGCGACGAGGAAGCAGGTGGTGAACGCGTCCATTGCGACCAGGCCGATGCCGTCGCCCACGATTGCGAACAGGATGCTCACACCGATGACGAAGCCGATCTGGCGGGCCATCGTGACCACGCCGCTTCCTGTGGCCGCCTGGTGCGGCGCGAGGTCGTGGGTCGCACCAGCCATCAGGTTGGGCAGCGCCAGCCCGACCCCGACGCCGCCGAGCAGCCAACCCGGCAGGTAGGTGGTGAGGTACGCCGGTTCCGGACCCATGCGCAGCGCCAGGAACAGCGAGCTGAGCGCCATCACCAAGGAGCCGGCTGTGATCAGTCGGGCCGGCCGCGCGGTTGAAAGGAACCGGTGGCTGAGAGCTGCCGTCACCGGGACGAGAACCGGGCCGACCGCGACGGCAAAGCCGGTCTGCAGCGCCGAGTAGCCCCAGATCTGCTGCAGCCACAGGATGCCGACCAACAGGTTGATCGCGAAGGAGACGTTGAACAGCATCATCGTGACGATCGCCCACCGGAAGGTGGTGACTCGCAGCAGCTCGGGATGGATCACCGGGGAGGGGTGCCGCATCGACCGCAGCGCGAAGAGGACTCCCAGCATCAGGGACAGCGCCAGCGCCAGAGCGGTGCGTTCGCTCGTCCAGCCCCATTCCGGACTCTTCACCAGGCCGAGTGCAAGCAGGCCGACCGAACCGGCGAAGAGCACGGCTCCGAGCAGGTCGGGCACACCTGACTCGTCGTCGGGTCGTGCCTCGTGCACCTCGCGCAGCGCGACCACCAGGAGCGCCGCACCCACGGGCAGGTTGATCAGGAACACCCACTGCCAGCCGAACTGGGTCAGCACCCCGCCGACGCTCGGGCCGATCGCCGCGGCGATCGCGCCTGTCGCCGCCCAGAGGCGCACGCCGCCGATCCGTCTCTCCGCCGGAAGAGCCGCGAGCAGGATGCTCAGGCTGGTCGGGGTCATCGCCGCGGCCCCTGCTGCCTGCAGGACCCGGAAGACGACGAGCACCCACACGCTGCCGCTAAGAGCACACGCCACGCTCGCCAGCGTGAACAGCAGCAAGCCACCCACGAAGATGTGCTTGCGCCCATAGCGATCGGCGAGCCTGCCGAACGGCACCAGCAGCGCGGCGAAGGTGACGGCGTATGCGTTCAGGACCCAGCTGAGATCTCCTGCGGTAGGCCCACCGGCCCGGTTGACGCCGAGGCTTGCACCGATGTCGTCGAACGCCACGTTGACCACGAACAGGTCGAGGCTCGACATGAAGGCGGCGCCGACCGCGACGAGGACGACCAGTCGGGTCCTGCTCTGGCTTGGGGTAGTCACAGTCAGCACTCTAAGTGCTGACTATGTATTCACCAAGTCAGCCGATAGAATGAATCCATGTCCGTGCAACTCGAAGGCCGCCTCGCAAACCCCGGCAGGATGGCCCGCCCCGACTTCTGTCCCATCGAGCGCACCTTCAAGGTGGTCGGCACCCGGTCGGCGATGCTACTGCTCAGGGAGGCCGCCTACGGAACCTCCCGTTTCGATGACTTCGTCCGTCGCGCGGGCCTGACCGAGACTGTCGCCGCCTCGCGACTGCGCGAGCTGGTCGACGCCGGTCTGTTGACCAAGGAGCCCTACCGCGAGCCCGGCCAGCGCACGCGCTACGAGTACGTTCTCACCGCCGCCGGCGCCGACCTGGTGCCGACTCTCATCGCCCTGGCCGCTTGGGGTGCCGAGCACCTCCCGCACCAGCCCTCGCCGTTCTACGCCCATGCCGGGTGCGGCGCGCCGGTAACTGCCCGCATCGAGTGCGCGGCCGGACACGCCGTCACCATGGACGAGCTCGTCGCCTCTGCCTGAACCCCGAGGCTCGCAACGGTCGAGGCTTTGTATCGTGCGTTCGCGGACAGCATCGACTGTTGGTGTGACCCGATCGCGGCGGAACGACGCGAGTGCCGAGCGACGGGATCGCAGCATGAGAATGAAGTCAAGAGACTTCAACTAGTGTGGCCCGACCGGCTTCGACGATGCAGGAGCGATGGAGCATGGAGCGTTTGTGGGCCTTCGACCGGCTTGCTGTCACGATGCGCCGGGTCGACTTCCTTGACCCCGTGCTGGCGGGCCAGCCTCACGCACGAGAGCGCGGTGTACGCGTTGAGATCAAGCCTGCACAGGCGCGGCCCCGGGGGTCGGTCTACGCCTCTGACGTCCTCACGCTGGATCAGGCGCTGTGCAGATGCGACTTCCTCGAGTCGGGACCAGGCAAGGCCGACCGGATGCACTGGCACCCCGAAATGGCCGACGGCGAGCCAGGCGGCCGTTCGTTCGAAGCCGGAATGCCGGCCGACCCACGAGTCTGGTTGACCTCCTTCCTGCGCAGCGAACTGCCTGCCTACTTGCGCGGGAGTGGCCACGACATCACGTCATACACCGCCGACCTGGCCGAGATAGGGGACACCGCAGACGAGATCGGCCGAGCGCTCGATGAGGGGCTCGCCTGGGCGCGGGAGCCTTGGCCGGACGTCGAGCATGACGAGCGGGGAATGGCGAGTGCGAAGTAGCGCATCGCTGCTCAGCCCAAGAGGAATCCGCGCATCGGCAGGAGCGGAGCGCATCGCGGCAACGGCCCATCCGGTCCGAAGGGGGCGACTAGAGAGCTGAGTCCTCGGCGTCTTCTGTGCGGAGCCATCGTTCGAAGGCCAGGCTCGCGCCGGTGATCGGTTCGGGGTTGTCGCGCCGCAGCAGGTAGTGATCCTGCCGCATCGGGACGGTAGGGCCGCCTGCTGGGAACACGCGCCCCGAGCGGACGCTTTGACGCGCGAACCGCTCCGGCACGATGGCCCAGAGGTCGCTGTTCGCGACGACATCGAGCGCCGCGATCGAGGTGTCGACGGTGATGAGCCCCGGCGGAGTGCGTGGGTCGCGTGCGCTGTGCGCTTCGGGTGTGAAGAAGCGGCGCCAAGTGTCGTCGAAGCCGAGCACCTGCACCCGGGGCCGGGTGGCCAGCGCCGCGGCCTCACTGGGCCCGTACCGCTCGAGATACCCGGGGCCGTACACCGCGACGGCGCGGTCGTCGTGCAGCTTGGTGGCGCGAAACCCGGGCCAGGACCCGTTGCCCTGACGGATGTCGAGGTCGATCTCGCTCGGTGGAAGAGCGTCTGTCCAGATCGACGTGACCATGTGAACGTCGATGTGCGGGAAGGCGGTGCAGAACCTTGGCAGCCGGGGCGCCAGCCACGTCGAGGAGTATGACGCCTGGACCCGGACCGTGAGGGTCGTCCGGTCCGTGTCCCCGAACAGGCCGCTCGTCGCGGCAGCCAGGTCCTCGAAGAGGTCGCGCACCGCAGGCAGGTACGCCTGACCTGCCTCGGTGAGTAGCAGGCTTCGAGGTCGGCGCTCGAAAAGCGGGGAGCCCAGGTGTCTCTCCAGTACTCGCACCCGCTGACTGATGGCCGACGGTGAAAGGTGCAGTTCGACCGCCGCGGCGGCAAAACTCAGGTGGCGGGCGCTCGCCTCGAACGCATGTAGACCGAGCAGAGGCGGGATCGAGTCAGGCAAGAGGACCTCCAAAAAGCGAATGCCACACATTTTGCACCCCATCGCGCAATAAAATGTCGTTTGCCTGTGGCTTAACGCGGTAGGGAGACTGGACAGACCACGAGAAGGCCAACGAAAGAGTCTGATGCTCCCCACCGTGAGTGCGCGCACTGATCAGGTTGACGCGGGCCTCAGCGTCGACGTCCAGCCCGGCCATGTGGCGATTTACTACGACGGCGCTGTCGGCCGCTTCCATCACGTCTGGCTTCGTGACAACTGCGGATGTTCGAGCTGCAGGGTCTCCCAGTCCGGCGAACGAGCGCTGTTCACCGCCACGATCCGCGACGACATCGCCCCTGTGGTCGCGCAGGTGAAGCTAGGGAAGGGACGCCGTTCCTGGAGGTCGAGTGGAACGACGGTCACGCCTCCAGCTTCGCGGTGCCGTGGCTGCTCGAGCACGACTACTCGAACGAGGTGCGCCGTTCGCCTCGACCCGAGCCAGTCCTCTGGGACGCGACGCTGGCGTCTGTCCCTTCGTTCGAGCACGACGACGTGGTGGGCACGACCGAAGGCCAGATCGCCTACCTGGACGCTGTGCGTGACTACGGAGTCGCGGTCGTACGCAACGCCCCACCGGTGGATGGTGAGGTCGAGCGGTTCGCCGAGAAGATCGGCTACGTGAGGCACACCGCGTTCGAGCGGATCCACAACGTGCGCCACGACCCCGCCGGCTACAACGTCGCGCACACGCCTGTGGAGCTCAAGCCCCACACCGACCTCCCGGCTACCACTGGCCTCCCAGCATCCAGCTGCTCCACTTCGTGGTGAACGAGGCCGTCGGTGGCGAGAGCACAGTCACCGACGGGTGGGCCGTCGTGGCCGACCTGTGGCGTCAGGACCCGGAGGCGTTCGAGACACTCTGCCGGGTGCCGGTCACCTACCAGCTCTACAGCCACGACGAGGACACCTACGCCACGGCGCCCATGATCCAGCTCGACACCTACGGGAACGTGCGAACTTTCCGGTTCTCCAATCAGCTCGCCCAGCCCCTGAGCGCCTCGTTCGAGGAGGTCGGCGCCTTCTACGCCGCGTACCGCAAACTGGGGCGGATGATCGATGGCGACGGCTACAAGGTGGCGTTCAAGGCCCAGAGCGGCGACCTGCTCACCGTGCACGGCCACCGGGTAATGCACGGCCGCCTGTCATTCGATCCGACCAGCGGTGCTCGCCACCTGCAAGATGTCTACATGGAGTACGACGACCTCATCGCCCGCAGACGTGTGCTGTCTGGCACCCACATCCCGGTTCCTTCGACCGAAGCACCCCGCCGTGGGTGACGCAAAGGTCCACCCGGCAACCGTCGGGCCGGGAGAGGTCGTCTCGTTCACCCAGATGAAGGACGGGACCGCTGAGGACTACGCACTTCTCGAGTCGCATCGAGGCCCAAGAGATGCAGGGCTACCCAGACCGCGTCCTGGGCTGGCTACGCACCATGGACGACTCCGCCGGCTACCAGATCAGCCGGCTCGACCACAGCCTGCAAGCCGCCACCCGCGCCCACCGTGCCGGCGAGGACGAAGAGACGGTTGTGTGCGTGCTCCTGCACGACATCGGCGACTATCTGGCCCCCGGCAACCACTCCGAGGTCGCAGCAGCCGTGCTCAAGCCCTACGTGAGCGAGAAGAACTACTGGATCGTTAAGCACCATGGAGTCTTCCAGGGCTACTACTACTTCCACCTCATCGGGCTCAACCCACACGAGCGCGATCGTTGGCGCGACCACCCCTACTACAAGGCCATGGTCGACTTCTGCGAGAACTACGACCAGAACTCCTTCGACCCCCATTACGAGTCTGAGCCGCTGACCTTCTTCGAACCGATGGTGCACCGTGTCCTCGACCAAAGCAGGCGCGCCGACCTTACGTGACCCACGTAGCGTCAACCTGACCCGTCCGCTCATCGGCACGAGCGCGCGTAGCGCGGCAGATGAGTGCGCGATGGCGCGGTGCACCAAGCCGGGACCGGCGGGAACTGGGTGGCTGGCCCGCGCTAGTCACCTGTCCATGCAGCGGCGTTAGCCGCCGACGCTGCCCCCACCACCGATGCCGCCCCACGACTTACCGGGCTGGCCCTGGTCCTGCTGGCCCGCGCTCCAGGGATGGTCGCCTCCACGGGCCTTGGCCCGGTCCTTGTGCCACTGCCGGTTGAGGTCGGCGGCGGTGGGGGGCGCAGCTGGTCGAGTCGCGGGGGGAGCGGCGGAGGATCGGTGGCCGAGGCGGGCCAGCACCGCGGCGAGGATGTTCATGAGACCACTATGCGACGGAGGGGGAGGTTGGGGAAGGGGGGAAGGCCAAGGCGGGGGAAATGGCGAACGTCCGCATCTCGGTGCGGTCTCAATGGGTCAGCGCAACACTTCCTTGACTTGAGGAGGTTGCGATGGCGCGTTTGGTAGTCGAGGTTGACTGCAGCGGAGATCGACGCGATCTGGGAGCGGTTGCTACTGGTCAGGCGGCGAAGCCGGCGGCTCGTGCGTTGGGTTGTCGACCGGGACGGTGCGGGCGTATCTGATGCGTTGCGGCGGCATCAGGCCGGAGCCGCGGAAGCGGGCGTCGGGCGGTTGCGGTTCGACGAGCGCGAGGAGATCTCGCGGGGTCTGGCCGCTGGTCTGTCGCTCCGGGCGATCGCGGCTGGGCTTGGCCGAGCGCCGTCGACGGTGAGCCGTGAGGTCACGGCCCATGGTGGCCGGCGGAGCTACCGGGCCGGCCGCGCTGATCAACGCGCTGGGATCGGGCGACCCGGCCCAAGTTGTGCAAGCTTGCCGCTCACGCAGAGCTGCGTGACATCGTGGAGAGAAGCTTGCCACGCTGGTCTCCGCAACAGATCACCGGCTGGCTCAAGCGCACCTACCCGACCGACCGGAGATGCAGGTGTCGCACGAGAGCATCTACCGCACGTTGTTCGTGCAGTCGCGGGGTGCGCTGCGCAGGGAGCTACCGCGTATCTGCGGACCGGACGCGTCCTGCGCCGCCCGCAAGGGAGTGCGGCTTCCCGACGGCCGCGGCGGCCGGCCGAACACCCTGCACATCTCCGAACGACCCGCCGAGGCCGACGACCGTGCGGTGCCCGGGCACTGGGAAGGCGACCTGGTCTTCGGCAAAGGCATGAGCCCGGTCGCGACCCTGGTCGAACGCTCCACCCGCTACCTGATGCTGGTCGCGCTGCCCGACGGCAACCACAAGGCCGACGCTGTCGCCGACGCCCTGGCCGCGCGATCACCACCTGCCGGGCAAGCTCGCGAAGTCGCTGACCTGGGACCTGGGCCACGAGATGGCCCAACATCGACGCTTCAGCGCCGAGACCGGCATGAGGTCTACTTCTGCGACCCGAAGTCACCATGGCAGCGCGGCAGCAACGAGAACACCAACGGACTGCTGCGCCAGTACCTGCCCCGCCGACTGAACTTCCGTCAGCTCACCCAAGCCGACTTCGACGCCATCGCCGCCGAGCTCAACGACCGCCCTCGACAGACCCTCGGCTTCAAGTCACCATCCGAAGCACTAGCCGAGGTGTTGCGTTGACCGCCTGAACCCGCAGGCATGTCAGGACGTTGAGGACTGGATTACTCACTAGCCCGAAGGCGGCGGAAAGACTCAGGTTCGGAACGCCCGGGTCGCGGCATGAGAGTGCGCTTGGGCTTCCACGCCGGGAGTGGGCCGGAGAGATGGGACACACCCAGTTAGTGCCCGGTGTTCACCACAGCGGCGTCGCCCAGTCTCGGTCCTCGATCTCACCGGCAGCGTGATTGAAAACCGTCAAGGCCTCGAGCGCCCTGGCCGTCTGCTCTGACGTCATGCGGCTGAGGACCTTCGCGACCTCGGCGCGGCGTCTCGCGTTGACGTCCCGGACCAGGGCCGCGCCCTGCGTCGCTGAGCCCCACGACGACCACGCGACCGTCCTGAGGTGATCGGGCGCGGAAGATCAGACCCAGCCGCTGCAGCCGGTCGCAGATGCGGGTCGCGTTCGAGGGGTTGACTCCCAGACCGTCGGCGATGTCACCGACAGGCAGGTCGCCGCGCGCCGCGAGAAGCACCAGGACGCGGTGCTGGGCAAGGGTGACGTCGATGGGTGCGTCATCGATCGTGCGCACCGCGAGGCTGACCAGCGCCCGGCTGGCGGTGACGAAGGCATCGGTCACGTCCCGAGGTGCTACCACGTCGCTGGTCTCCCGTCCGTTGGTGAGTCGAACGCTAGTGGATCGTCCTCTGGCGTCGGCGCCGTCGATGTCAGGTGTGCTCTCAACCCACTTGCTCCAGGGCGAAGGACAAGGCAAACCCGACGGTGGCAACGAGTCCCGCGTACAGGTGGGTGCGCTCGAACGCCTCCGGGATCATGGTGTCGGCCACCATCGCCAAGATGGCCCCCGCCGCCACCGCGGTGATGGCGGCTACCACTGCCGGTGACGCGCCATCGAGCAGCAGCACGCCAAGCGCCCCTGCCGCGCCGCTGATCAAAGCGATGCCGCACCACACTCCGAACACGTAGGTGGCCTGGCGTCCCGCTCGCTTCATGCCGGCGGCGCTGGAGAGTCCTTCGGGGAGGTTGGAGATGAACACCGCGGCCAGCACCGGGACCCCGATGCCCTGGCCGGCCAGCAGCGTGAGGCCGAGCACGATGGACTCCGGGACACCGTCGAGCAGAGCCCCGATGGCGATGGCCGTCCCGCTACCTGACTGCTCGTCTTCGGACGGCTGCTGGTCCTCGGATCGCTTGCGGTGCCGGGCGCCCTTTGCCGGACAGGGCGACGTTGGCCACGACGTAGACGACCGCGCCACCCAGGAAGCCCGATGAGAGTGGGCGTTAGCCCGCCCTTCGACTCGGCCTCGGCGACGAGGTCGAAGGCCAACGCCGAGATCAAGACACCCGCCCCGAACGCCATCACGCTGGCCACGACAGAGCGCGGGACCTTCACGAACCAGGCGATCAGTGCGCCCACGACGAGCGCCCCGCCTGCGAGGACTCCCCACAATCCTGCTTGCAGCCAGATCGGCATCGCCACTCCCCTTGGTCCCAGGCTGCGAGGTCTCCCGCAGCGGACTCAACGCAGGCCACTCGGCCTAGAAGAAATCCTTGCGCATAAGCATAGTTGCGTGTAAGCAAGTAGTGCAAGCACGTTCCACGCCGGCACGAGGAGATGACGACGATGGTTGACCGGATCAACGACATCTGGGGCGAGCGCACACCGCACCGGCGGGGCACCACGTGGCCCGCCCGCGTCGACCAGTACCTGGACGAAGGCGTCCAGGAGGCAGAGGTCGACCGCTGGGTGCAGTCGGCGTGCCTGCTGTGCAGCAACGGCTGCGGGGCGGACATCGCGGTCAAGGACGGCCGCATGGTCGGAGTCCGTGGCCGGGCCGGCGACAGTGTCAACCACGGCCGGCTCGGCCCCAAGGGCCTCTACGGCAGCACCCCGTGGGCGTCGTCGCCTGACCGGCTCACTCGCCCGCTCGATCCGCGAGGGCGGACGCCTGGTCGAGACCGACTGGGAGACCGCCATGGGCCGCATCGTCGAGGTCTCAAAGCGGCTGCTGGAGGAGAAGGGGCCGCTTTCGCACGGCTTCTACACCAGCGGGCAGCTGTTCCTGGAGGAGTACTACACGCTCGCGGTGATCGGGAAAGCCGGGCTCGGCACCCCGCACATGGACGGCAACACCCGCCTGTGCACCGCCACCTGCGCCGCGGCGTTCAAGGAGTCCTTCGGCGCCGACGGCCAGCCCGGGTCCTACACCGACATCGAGCACTGCGACGCGATCTTCCTGTACGGGCACAACATGCCCGAGACCCAGACGGTGCTGTGGGCTCGCATCCTGGACCGCACCCGCGGAGAGGACCCGCCCCGCATCGTGTGCGTGGACCCCCGGCGGACCATGGTGGCGCTCGAGGCCGAACGCACCGGCGGCGTGCACCTCGCCCCGCGGGTGGGCACGAACCTGGCGCTGATGAACGGGCTGACCCGCGAGCTGTTCGCCCACGGTTGGATCGACGAGGAATGGGTGGCCGCGCACACGCTGGGCGTCGAGGAGCTGCGCGCCACCGTTGCGCCTACACGCCCGACGCGGGTGGCCGAGATCTGCGGTGTGGAGGCCGAGGACGTACGCCGCGCTGCTCGCATCTTCGGGGAGTCCGAGGCGGTGCTCTCCACCGTTCTCCAGGGGTTCTACCAGTCCCACCAGGCCACCGCCGCCTCCGTGGCGGTGCACAACCTGCACCTGCTGCGCGGCCAGATCGGACGACCCGGCAGCGGGGTGCTGCAGATGAACGGCCAACCCACCGCGCAGAACAACCGCGAGTGCGGCGCCGACGGCGACCTGCCCGGGTTTCCGCAACTGGGACAACCCGGCACACGTCCAGCAGCTCGCCGACCTGTGGAACGTCGATGTCGATGACGGTGCCCGCACTGGGCACCGCCCACGCACGCGATGCAGATCATGTCCTACGCCGAGACCGGGTCCATCGGCTTCTTGTGGATCTCGGCGACCAACCCGGCGGTCTCGATGCCCGAGTCGGCACGCATCCGCAAGATCCTGAGCGGCGAGCAGTGCTTCACCGTCGTCCAGGACCTGTTCCTGACCGAGACCGCCGAGCTCGCCGACGTCGTCCTGCCCGCTGCGGGGTGGGGTGAGAAGACCGGGTGCTTCACCAACGTCAACCGCACCGTCCACCTCTCCGAGAAGGCGGTCGAACCGCCCGGAGAGGCGCGCAGCGACCTCGACATCTTCCTGGCCTACGCCGACGCGATGGGGTTCACCGACAAGGACGGCTACCCGCTCATCACCTGGCGCACCTCCGAGGAGGCATTCGACGCCTGGCGCGAGGCCACCCGCGGCCGCCCCGTCGACTACACCGGTCTGAGCTACGACAAGCTCCGCGGACCCTCCGGCATCCCGTGGCCGGTCAACGAGGAGCACCCCGACGGCACCGACCGGCTCTATGCCGACGGCGTCTTCCCGACCGACACCGACTACTGCGAGACCTACGGCCACGACCTGCTCACGGGCGGCACCGTCACCGAGCACCGAGCACCGCGCCATGAACCCAGCCGGACGGGCGTTCCTCAAAGGCGCCGACTGGACACCGGCGCACGAGGAACCCTCGCGAGGACTACCCGCTGCGCTACACCACCGGTCGCACCGTCTACCAGTTCCACACCCGCACCAAGACCGGACGTTCCCGAGCGTTGAACCAGGCCGCACCCGATGCCTGGGTCGAGCTCTCACCCGGCCGACGCCGCAACCACTGGGCATCAGCGAGGGCGACTGGGTGCGGCGTCGAGTCCCCACGCGGCGCCATCGAGGTCCGCGCCCGGATCGGCCGTGTCATGCCAGGCGCGGTCTTCGCGCCCTTCCACTACGGCCACTGGGATCCCGACGACCTCGCACCCGAGATCGACCACCGGCTGGCCAACGAGCTCACCATGACCGTGTGGGACCCGGTCTCCAAGCAGCCCTACTTCAAGACCGCCGCCTGCAGGGTCACCAAGGTCCGCGACGGGGACGGCCCATCCCCGGCGCCGACCACCACGGCCTCGGCCCCCGCCCTACCTGCAGAAGACGGGGAGAGCCAGCCGGCGCACGAGACACCACCGCCGCCCACGGGGCCGCCCAGCACCTCACACGTGCTCGAACAGTCCCCCACCTACGCCCTCGACCCGCCCCAGAGGAGGTCCTGATGCCACACCTGTCCACCTACGTCGGGCTGGCCGACCACAGCGAGAAGACGCTCGCTGACTCCTTCCGTGCTGTCGCCGAGGGGCACGCACGCGAGGTCGACGTCTTCCACACCTGCCACCTCCTGGCCCAGATGAGCGACCACCACCGCGAAGCACTGGCCCCTGTCGTCGACCGTTACGGGGAGGACGACCTCACCGAACCCGAGCGACTGCGCGCCTCAGGTGTGGCCCAGGTGCGCGAGGGCGCCGTCGGGCTCCTGCGCGACCTCCAGGACCTCCATCTCCTCGCAACCCTCGTTCAGACGACGTGGACCGTCATCGCCCAAGGCGCCCAAGGACTCCGCGACTCCGAGCTCCTCGACGTCGCGACCTCCTCGACAGGCCGAGACCTCACGGCAGCTGTCCTGGCTGAACACTCGGATGAAGGCAGCCGCCCCCCAAGCCCTGATCGTCGCGCCATGAACCGACCGACCCACCTGCCCGTCCCGCTGCGTCAGTACGCACTCCTCGCCGACGGCGAACGGGGCGCCCTCATCGGACCCCACGGCAACATCGCGTTCCTGTGCGCACCTCGATGGCACGACGACGCCGTCTTCTCCAGCCTGCTCGGCGGAGCCGGTCGATACGTCATCAGCCCCCAGGACCCTCGCTACGTCTGGGGCGGCCACTACGACACCGACACCTTGATCTGGCGCAGCCGCTGGGTCGCAAAGGACGCCGTCACCGAGTGCCGCGAGGCGCTCGCCTTCCCCGGCGACCCCGAACGCGTCGTCCTGCTCCGTCGCGTCGAGGCCACCCTGGGCGACGCGCACGTCGAGGTCGAGCTCGACTGTCGCGCCGAGTTCGGCGCCCGCGCCATGATCGTGAGCCGCAGCGCGGACGGCACCTGGTCCGGACACACCGGCGACCTGCACTTCCGCTGGTCCGGGGCCCCCACCCACGCCCGCCTCGTCGACGGGACCCTACGCGTCACCCTGGACGTCCCCACCGGCAACCACCACGACCTCGTCCTGGAGATCAGCCGCCACCGACTGACCGGTCCACTCCCTGACCCGGACCATGCCTGGGACCACACCGAACGCGCCTGGGCCGCCGCGCGGCCCGACCTCTCCGACTCCGCTGCACCTGGGGACTCCCGCCACTCCCACGCAGTACTCCGTGGCCTCACCGGTTCCACTGGCGCCATGGTCGCGGCGGCGACCACCGCGTTGCCCGAACGAGCTCAGACCGGACGCAACTACGACTACCGTTACGCATGGATCCGTGACCAGTGCTACGCCGGCCAAGCCGCCGCAGCCGTCGGCAGCCACGACCTCCTCGACGCCGCCGTCACCTTCGTCTCCGCCCGGGTGCTTGAGGACGGCGCCATGCTGCGCCCCGCCTACACCGTCGAAGGCGACCCCGTCCCCGACGAACGACCGGTGGCGCTGCCCGGATACCCCGGGGCACCAGTACGGGTCGGCAACCACGCCAACCAGCAGTTCCAGCTCGACGCCCTCGGGGAGTCGCTGCTGCTCCTCGCCGCAGCGGAGGGCGCCGGCCGTCTGGACACCGACGCCCAACGTGCGGTCGAGGTCCTGGTCGAGGCGATCGAGAAACGACGCCACGACCCCGACGCCGGCATCTGGGAACTCGAGGACCGTCACTGGGCCCACTCCCGCCTGATGTGCGCCGCCGGGCTCCGCGCCGTCGCCCGCAGCCGTGGCGGCCGGACCGGGACGGAGTGGGAGCAACGCGCCGACCAGCTCGTGGACTCCGTCGCCGCCGACTGCCTGCACTCCGACGGCCGTTGGCAACGGTCGCCCCACGACCCGGCCGTCGACGCCGCACTCCTGCTACCCGGCATCCGCGGCGCCACCCCGGCCGAGGACCCACGCAACCTCGCCACCATCCGACGCGGTCGTCAACGACCTCACCGACGACGGCTACGTCTACCGGTTCCGACAACAGGACGACACCGCTGATGCACGACGCCGAGGCGGCGTTCGTCCTCAGCGGCTTCCACCTCGCCCTGGCCAGCCTCGACCGCGGCGACATCCTCGGCGCCACACGCTGGTTCGAGCGCAACCGCAGCTCACTCGGCCCCCCAGGGCTCTTCACCGAGGAGTACGACGTCGTGCAACGGCAACTGCGCGGCAACCTGCCGCAAGCCTTCGTCCACGCGCTGCTCCTGGAGACCGCCCAACGTCTCGGCGAGACCGGCGTCCGCAGCGACGGGTTCACCGCCCGCCAGCGTTGAGCACCAACGTCACTCCGACAGAACCGAACCACCCGTCCCACCGAGAGGAAGCTCATGCCCGACTCAACCCGCACCGCCCCCCGCGTCGTCGTCATCACCGGAGCCTCAGGCGGCATCGGTCGCGCCAGCGCCCGCATGTTCGCCGCTCGCGGCGACCGCGTCGCCCTCCTGGCCCGCGGCGCCACCGGACTCCAGGCCGCAGCCGGCGAGATCCGCGCCGCCGGCGGCACCGCACTGCCGATCAGCGTCGACACCGCCGACCACCACGCCCTCGAGGAAGCCGCCGACAGGGTCGAGGCCGAGCTCGGCCCCATCGACGTGTGGGTCAACGACGCCTTCACCTCCGTATTCGCCCGCTTCGTCGACATCTCACCCGAAGAGTTCACCCGGGTCACCGAGGTCTCCTACCTCGGCTTCGTCAACGGCACCCGTACCGCACTGACCCGGATGTTGCCCCGCGACCGCGGGGTGATCGTCCAGGTCGGGTCCGCCCTGGCCCACCGCGGCATCCCGCTGCAGTCGGCCTACTGCGGCGCCAAGCACGCCATGTGGGGGTTCCACGAGTCCGTGCTCACCGAGCTTCGCCACGACCACTCCAACGTCCGAGTAACCTCGGTCGCGATGCCCGGGGTCAACACGCCCCAGTTCACCTGGGTGCTGTCCAAGCTCCCGATGAAAGCGCAACCTGTCCCGCCCTTCTACCAGCCCGAGGTCGCCGCCCGCGGCGTCCTGCACGCCGCCGACCACCCCGAACGACGCGCCTACTGGGTCGGAGCAGCCACCGCCGGCACCATCATCGGCAACCGGGTCGCGGGAGGGCTCCTGGACCGCTACCTGGCCCGCACGGGAGTGTCCTCCCAGCAGACCGACCAGAAGCGACCCGCCGAACACCCGACCAACCTCTGGGACCCCGCAGACGGCGCCGACGGGCACGACTACGGCGCACACGGCCCCTTCGACGACCGCGCCCACGCTCACTCCCCCCAACAGTGGGCCTCCCAGCACAGACGGGCCCTCTCGCTCACCGTGGGTATCGCCGCAGCAGCCGCCGCAGCAGCCCGGCGGACGGCGTGAACAAGCCGCGTGCGGTCGACGTCGCGCGCCTCAGTATCGGCGTTCTCGCCCTCGCCAGACCCGATGACGTCTTGCGACTCAGCAGGGGCGAGAACAGCGACGGCGTACGACGCGTCGTGCGCGTCCTGGGCGCCCGCTACCTCATCCAAGCCGTCGGCGGGTCCGCCCTGCACCGTGGGTGGGTGCCGGCACTCGACGCAGGGGTCGACGTTGTGCACGCGGTGTCGATGACCGGCGTGGCCCTGTGGACCCCCAAGCATCGATGCCTCGCCTACTTCAGCGCCATCGCCGCTCTCTGCTTTGCCGCCGCCGACCTGAACGATCCGGTGCCGCGGCGTACAAGCCGGCCACCTGCGGGAGCCCAGACATGAGTGAGACGACCAGCGCCGGACAGTCGGGGTCACACCGCACGCTTGTGCGTCCGCGTGCCGTCTGGGGCGGCCTGGCCCTGGCCCTGGTCGGTGTCGCCTTGGCCGGGGCGGGCCTCATCCTCGGGTCGTGGCCCGTGGCGGGTGGTGGTGCCTTGGTCCTGGTGATGGGCGCAGGCGTCAGCTTGGCCGGAGGCATCATGCGAGACGCCACGACCCGACTCACGCCCGCACGCGCAGTCCGCGCGGTCCGTCAGGGCGAGGTCCACATTGGGGTTGAGCCCGGGAGGCAGGCCAGCACCGCTGCCGCCCGAGAAGAAGCCGTGCGCCTGAGCGACATGACACACCGACTGCACGCAGCGGCACGCAAGCCGGCGGACCTGGCGTGGGCGCCCGTCGCAGGAGGGATGCTTCTGCTGGGCGCGGCCGTCCTGTTGGTCTCTCAGTGGGAACTCGTCGCCCACACCGCGACCGGGCGTAGCAACAGCTTCCGAGACACCGCCGCGGTCATCCTGCTCGGCCTTGCCGGCCTGCGCCTCGCGCTCATCCCCGGGCGGCACGTCATTGCCAGCGGTGTCGCCGGCCTTGTCGGAGCCGGTCTCGTCGTCACCGGCATTTTGGCAACCCACGACCACGTAGCCCTGGCCGCGGTCGAGACGACCACTGGAGCGGTCGCCATCATCTCCGCCGTGACCGCCGCGGTCTCTGCGTCGGGCAGTCGTCGCCCCTTCGACCACACCCGGACATCGGCATGTCAGGACGTTGCGGACGGTCGCGGGGCTAGCCCCAAGGCGGCGACAAGGCGCGGGCTTGCAGCGAGGGATCGCCGCAGATCCGTACGGCCGTGAACGGCCTCAGGGGTCGGTAGTGCTGCGCCGCTTACTACTGCGCGAGTTTGGGAAAGGTCCAGTCACCGGTCAGGATTTCGGGGCGCGGACGGTAGAGACGGACGATGTAGTTCCAGCCGTCGGTGATGGGCAGCGCGTTGTCGCCCTCCCCGCCGAAGCGGACGGTGACGCTGTCGTCGTCGTTGCGAGCTGCGGTGATGTTGTTGACGCTGTAGGAGCCTTGCTCGTTGGGCTCGAAGAACCCCTCGGCGTTGTAAACCGAGATCGACCAGAATCCGTCGACCGGCACCTCACCGATGGTGAGTTCGTACTCACCAACTGGCAGGTTGGGAAAGACCCCCACGTAGCTTGCTTCAGCGTCCGGGAGGCCGCCCCACCCAGCAGCGGTGCCGATGAGGTGGTGCACGGCATCGACGTCCTCGTGACGGCCGAACATCGCTGAGAACGAGCCCAAGTCAGCGGCCAAGCCCAACAAGGCGTTCCGAGTGCGGTCGAGACTCTCACCGTCGTAGTCAGGCATCTCAAACGCGCGATCCGCCATGACCTCCAACCCGAACTGGTCCTGAACAGCCGCCACAGCGGCCAGATCGTCGGGGTTAGTGGGATCGACCAGGGTGCGGGCAGCGACGACAACGTACGGGCTGCCGAACTCCTCGATGGTCAGGTCATACCGACCGGCATCGTGGAAGACCCGGTTGATGTAGTGATCCTCGTTGACGATCATCACCGACAGGTAGCGCTCCCCCGCCTCCGGCACCGTCAGGGTCGCACCAGCGGAGATGTCGATGACCGCGAAACTGTAGAGCGTGTCCCGGTTCATCCGAATCACGGTTTGCTTCTCGACCGCAGCGGGCTCGCGGTTGTGCGAGAACGCGTTCACCCCACCCGCATCGCGCTGCAGACCCGCCATCATCCGGTGGGTCTCGGCACGCTTGAAGTTGTCGGCGTTCACCTTGATCTGCGTCATGTCTCGACAGTGGCGGATGCCGGGCTCCGGGAAGTCACCCCTACTGGGTGAACCCTGGCGGGATGCGGCCACCGCCGCGCACATCGGCAACTCAGGAAGGTGAGCCGGTCATCTAGTTAGCCCGAAGGCGGCGGAAAGACGTGCCTGCGTCTCGATAGAGCTGAACTGGCGGGGTTGCCTCGTTGGTCCGAGGGCCCGGTGCCCGTCTGCTGCTCCCGCTGCGGGCCGGTCGCTGGGGCAGCGGTTGATGGCTGCCTGCGAGCAGGTGTCTATGCGCCACACCGGCAGCAGTTCCGCCGGTAGTCCGGCACCAATGGTGAGGGTCAGGCGTCGCGGTCGAAGAGGCGCGTCGGGTCTGCTGAGACCGCGCGCCACGACAATCCCCGCGTGCGCCTTACCCGCTCAGTTACAGCCGTGACGCCGCCGCGACCGGCGGCCGCGTGCAGGAAGTCAGCCAGGTTCGTGGGCGGCGGCGACTGATTCTCGTCGAGCCGCTCAAGCACCGTCGAGGCCACTAGGACGCCGTCTGCGCCCCGCGGTTCGAGTCTGCGAAGACGACCGCCAAAGTCCGGGTCAGGTCTCACTGCCTGTCGGGTTACCCGCCCTAGGTCGGCCAGGGACCACCACCAGCGTGAGGAGTCCGTACCTATCTCGGTCTCGTTGCCCATACCCCCGACCGAGACCATCAGCGCATGATGGTTTATCTCGAGGCCGGCGAAGTGCTTGGCCTCCCGGAGCATCCAAAGCAGAGCCTCGGTAGAAAGCGAGTCCGAGTCCATCCACGGCGTCGCCCCGCCCCCCACATCTGCGTGTGAGCCCTGAAACCACACTTGTTTGATCCGCGACGCCGCGTCAACATCTGGCAGCGTCGAGGGATCTGGAGGTGGATACAACAGCAGGTCATCGAAGACCTGTGGGTCGCCGCTCGGCGAGTCTTTCCAAAGCACCGGAGCGAAACGCAGCCGGCGCTCGTCAATCGCCAGAGCGTGCCTCGCTACCCGCACCGACGGGTGAAGGGTCATGTCGTGCCAGTGGTCGCCCGGCGCGTAGCCCCGCTTGCCCAGAGAACCCACCGTGTCGAATGCGCCGAGGAACACCACTGGCACGTTCCACACTGGCAGGTCGCTCGTACGTGGGACCACTGGCTCAAGGTCGACGGTCGGGTGGCTGGCGCTCATCACCTTCTTGCTTCGTGTCCCATACGCCTTCCAAAACCGATCCACCTCGTTGAACAGGTGCTCAGGCCATAACAAGCCTGGGTTCGCGATGAGGTTCGCGAGGCTACGTGCCGCGTAGGCGCCGCGACTGAACCCCAGCAGTGAGACCTCGTCGCCCGGGGCGTAGTTCAAGGACAAGAAGCGGTAGGCAGACAGGATCGCCGATGAGATGCCGAAGCCGAACAGGCCGCCCATAGCGCGGTCGACGCTGTAGTGGGTCCCCACGCCGGGCTGATACCAAACGACTTGCTCGACGCCTTCCCTCTCGGACCTCGCGAGACAGGAGGCCGCGTGCTCGACGTTGCTTGCGTAACCCGTGCGACGCCCGTTCCACGTTCCGTCAAAGCAGACCACCAGGCGCCTCACCCCCTCATCGTTGCATCGGTATGGGCCGCCAGCTCCGTTCCGTCCGCCAGATCGAACCGCGTCCACGAATCGTGGGGGCTCCGACAGCGTCGGCCAGATTGGCCCAGGCGGGCCTCGCCCACCCGCTCCTGGGCATTTGACTGCGCCTCAACGCGCCGCCAGGCGGTGGTATGACGCACTCATAGCGCGCCACGAGAGCGCATTCCTCGCCGAAAGCGCACTGGCCGCCGACCCGGGGTCGCTGTTTCTCACGTAGTCGAGTCAGAAGGCACCCGGCTCCTCGAGTCACGGATGGGGCAAAGACTGCCTGGACCGGCCAGCGGATGCACGAGGAAAGCACCTTCAGTCAGAGTCTTGTGTCTCATTTCTGTCGGTGGCGGGCGTCAACCTGGGAACGTGGACGTGTTCGATGCCGAGGACTACTTCGGGTTGTTGCCGCGCCGGTGGCGAAAGAGGCTCGTCGCTGCGGTCGTTACGGTCGCGTTGTTGTTCCCGGGACCGTTCCAGCGTTGGTACATGGGTCAGGTTTAGCAGCACGCACGGGAGCCGACGAAGCAGATGATGAAGGCGATGCAGCCGGCGCTCGACGGCGGTCAACTTTTTAACGGCCCTCGGTCGCGGCCGAAACCCCTTCGGTGATTCCGCGGTTACGTCGATACCGTTGAAGGGTGACCAGCGCAGACACGCCCGAGGAGCCGGCCGACCCGGCGCACCCCGTCCCTGTGCCCCCTGAAGGCGACACCGTCGAGGACGAAACCATCGATGACGGGCTCGCTGAACCAGATGACGACGGTGCCGAAAACGAGGCGAACCCCGGGCCGTCGGACGACCCGACGCTTCTTGAGATGCTGCGCGGCGACATCGCCGAGGAAGACATTCCTCCGCACGTGAAGGAGCAGATCGACGCGCTCGCACAGAGCATCCGGAACGTCGTGCCTCGCATCAACATCCCGTTGAGCCCGGAGTTGACCCGGTCGATCGAGGAGCTCCGCCGGAAGATGGCGTCGCCCGCCGCGGATGCCGCTCGCAGGATGCTCGACCAGTACAACATCGACACGCGGCGCCTCCGGGAGCCGATCATCAAGCAGATTGAGCCTCCGACCGCCCTATTGAACGCCCGCATCAGCGCCCAGATTGCTGCCTCGCTGCCCATGGATTCCTTCCGGAGGAAGCTGGACCCGCTCATCGAGCAGATCGCGAAGTCGGCCATCCCAAAGGACTTCCTCCGGGGTATCGACATTCCCCAGTCCGCGCTGCGGAACATGTACGGCCCCGAGTTCGACCGCATCGCCGGCAAGCTGTTCGACTTCCAGAAGCTGTTCAAGAACGTCGATTGGGAGGCGCTCAAGACCGGCTGGTACCCGCCGAACTGGGACCCGGACCGTGGCATCGAGCAGTTCGCGACGTTCATCGAGCTCGCCCGCGAAGAGGCGCTGCCGCTCGCGTGGGTGCCGAACACCGACCTGACGTACCTGCTCCTGGAGGCAGATGACGACGCCTCAAGGACTGAGCGCCTCATCGAGTATCAGGCTACGGTCCTCGCGGACTGCCGCACCCTGCTCGCCGAGTTCGAGGAGCAGACGTTCCTCGTCACCCAGCTCGGACGAGCGCTCAACGCTTGCGAGGCCGGCTTCCACGAATCGGCGCAGGCGCACGCCGCCTCCATCATCGACACCGCGCTGCGCGCATTGTTCACGCCGTCGGGGAAGAACAACTGGAGCTACAAGTGGACGGTGAAGCCACTCCTGCACACTGGTGAGGACTGGGAGTCGGTTCCGCTGCGGACGTTCCGGATGCTGCCCACATCGGTCGCGCTGTTGAGCGTCCTGAAGGAGTTCTGGACTGAGAAGGGCGACCCCGTGCCCACCATCCCGAACCGTCACGCGGCCGCTCACGCCGTCACGACCGAGCAGTACACGCACGCCAACGCCATCAAGTTCATGATGCTCGCCACCACGATGCTTGCCGAGGTCGAGCACGGCGGCTGGGCAGAGTTGCTGAAGAAGACCCAGGTTGCCTGACGGCGAGTGTCTAGTTGTCGTCCTCGTCAGGAGCGGGCGGGGCCTCCGAGTCGTCCACGACGCGACCGGTTGTTTTCTCGCCCGTGAACGTGAGCGTCTGCCACATTCCGTCCGGGTGAGCAATCCCCGCGGGACGTGCCGGACCACCATCCTCGGCCGTCGTGATTGGGTACCTGAGTCCGACCTGGTTACCGGCGAAGTACGGCTTCGGAACCTCACTGACCAGTCCCGGGTGCGGAGCAATCGACAGACCGTTCGGCATGGTGCGGCCTGCGAAGTGCCGGCACGCCGCAACGTTGAACAGAGCGCCGTGAATGAACGCCAGCATCGCAGCCTCGGACAGGATGACGCGATAGTCGAGCTTCAGCTGCGTGAGCTCCAGGCCCTGTCGAACCTTGTTCTTCTTAGGTGGACGCGCGAGGAACTCCAAGACGGGACGGTCGAAGACGTCGACAACGTTGCCGTCAGCGAACGCCGACAGCCCGACGTTGCCGTCAGCATCAGGCGGGATTGTGCTGAACGACAGCTTCAGGTCCGAACGACCTCGTACTGCCAAGCCGTGCTTCACCTTGTTGTGCGCAGAGGTCGTATCGACCTCGCTAGGCCGCAAAAGGTCGTGTGCATACTCAAGCCAGGCAGCAAAGGTCTCGACCGTGGTCACCGCACGGGGGCGAACGTCCTCGGTGACAGCCAACCCGAACGGCAGTACGAGCTTCGAGAAGGTGTCGTCTGCCAGCGACTTCCCGACATGGCGGACACC
>CAWCPT010000002.1:0-523681 GCA_963797525.1 uncultured Actinomycetota bacterium | reverse complement strand
GCGCTGTCGAACACCCAGACGGTCCGCGAGAACCTGATGCTCGGACGTCATGCCCTGACCCGCGCGGGCTTCGTCGCCTCCGGCCTGCGGCTGCCGAAGGCGACGCGGGAGAGCGCCGGCACACGCGCACGCGTCGGGGAGATCGCCGAGTTCCTCGAGCTGGGCGAGAAGCTCGACCGCCCGTGGGCGTCCTGTCCTACGGCGACCAGAAGCGGGTCGAGGTGGCTCGCGCCCTGTGCACCGAGCCGCGGCTGCTCCTGCTCGACGAGCCGGTGGCCGGCATGAACTCCGAGGAGACCGACGCATGGCCGAG
The DNA here is from genome assembly GCA_963797525.1 of uncultured Actinomycetota bacterium. Taxonomy (GTDB): domain Bacteria; phylum Actinomycetota; class Actinomycetes; order Propionibacteriales; family Nocardioidaceae; genus Marmoricola. Next base: position 523,368 of record CAWCPT010000002.1, on the reverse strand, counting down.
CGGTGCTCGAGATCCGCGACGAGCTCGGCATCTCATCGTCCTGGTCGAGCACGACATGGGCATGGTGATGAGCATCGCGGACCGGGTCACCGTTCTCGACTTCGGCCGCCGCATCGCCGACGGCACCCCCGAGGAGACCCAGGCAGACCCCGAGGTCATCCGCGCCTACCTCGGAGCCGGGGACGACACCGATCCCTCCGGCGCCGCGGACCCGAACCACCACGAGGAGACCCACCGTGACCCAGTTCCTGTCCCTGCGCTGAACGGCCTGTCGCTGGGTGCCGTCTACGCGCTGATCGCGCTCGGCTTCGTGATCATCTTCAAGGCCAGCGAGGTCACCAGCTTCATGCAGGGCTCGCTGGTGCTGCTGGGCGCCTACCTGATGGCCCGCTTCCACGACACGCTCGGCTTCTGGGCAGCGCTCGTGGTGGGTGTCGGCGGCGCCGCGATCGCGGCGCTGGTCGTCGAGCGGCGCTGATCAACCGCTGCGGGGCGCCCCGGTCATCAGCCTCGCCATCCTCACCATCGGCGTCGACCTGATCATCGTCACCGAGCTGACCCGGCGATCGGCTCCGACATCCTCAACCTCGGCCATCCGTGGGGAGGCACGCCCTCAAGCTCGGGGGTGTCGGCATCACCGAGAACCGGGCCCTCGCCATCGTCGTGGCCGGCGTGCTCATCTCGGCGTTCTTCGTGACCTTCAAGTACTCCAGCTGGGGCATCTCCATGCGCGCCGCGGCCGAGGACGGCGAGGCCGCGGCGTTGATGGGCATCCGGATGGGCCGGGTCTCCATGGTCGCCTGGATGGTCGCCGGGGCGCTGGCAGCGGTCGCGGGCCTGTTCGCCGTCGGCGCCCCGACACCGGGCGTGACTCCGGCGGTCGCCACGGTCGCCCTGAGCGCCCTGCCGGCAGCGATCCTCGGAGGGCTCGACTCGACGGGCGGAGCCCTGGTGGGCGGCCTGCTGATCGGTGTCGCCGAGGCCATGGCCGCCGGCTACCAGGACCAGATCGCCTTCCTCGGGCGCGGGTTCGGTGACGTGGTGCCCTACGTGGTGATGGTCGCCGTGCTGCTGGTGAGACCCTCCGGACTCTTCGGCACGCGGGAGATGACTCGTGTCTGAGACCACCACCATCGACGATCGACGCAGTCCCGACGCGGCAGCGCCACGCACGGCGTGGACCCGTGGACCCGTGGTCAAGGGAGTGCTCCTGCTGCGCCGGGCTGGTGCTGCTGCTGTTGCTGCCCCTGTACGTCGAGGAGTTCTGGCTGCGGACCGGTTCGCGGTCTTCGGCGCCATCATCGGGGCGCTCGGGCTCAACCTCCTGGTCGGCACCACCGGCCAGCTCTCCCTCGCCCACGCCTTCTTCCTCGCGGTCGGGGCGGTGACCTACACCTTCGTGTCGGGCGCCCCGGGCGGCACCGCCAACCCCTCGGCGGACTGGAGTGGCCACCGCTCGTGGGCATGGTGCTCGGTGTGGTCGCCGCGGGGATCGCAGGTCTCGCCTTCAGCCCCATCGCGGGCCGACTGAGCGGGATCTACCTCGGCATCGCCTCGCTCGGCCTGGTCTTCATCGGCGAGCACGTGCTCAACACCTGGACGCACGTGACCGGTGGCTTCAACGGCCGCTTGGTGCCGGACTTCTCGCTCTTCGGCTTCAGCTTCGGCGGCACCGACTCGCCGTACTTCGAGGTCCTCGGCGTTCCCTTCGGACAGGCCGAGCGACTCTGGTACCTCGGGCTGGTGCTGTGCATCGCTGCCTGCTGGTTCGCCTCGAACCTCGTCCGCTCGCGGCCGGGACGCGCTCTGCAGACCCTGCGGGACAGCGAGGTGGCGGCGTCGGTGATGGGGGTCAACGTCCGCGACTACAAGGCCAAGGCGTTCATGGTCTCCTCCATGTACGCCGGCCTCGCGGGCGTGCTCTACGCCCTCTCGATCGGCTCCGTCGCCCCGGACTCGTTCGGGCTCACGCTCTCGGTGCAGTTCCTTGCGATGATCGTCCTGGGTGGCCTGGGATCGGTGGTCGGGTCGATCCTGGGCGCCGTCTTCGTCAGCGCGCTGCCCCTGGTCTTCCAGCAGTACGCCGGCTCGTTGCCGTTCATCGTGAATCCAGGGGAGCCGGGGATCGTGGCCAGCCAGGCGGCCGCCTTCCTGTACGGCGCCGCCATCGTCCTCGTCGTGCGCTTCGAGCCCGGCGGACTTGTCGGCCTCGCGCACCGCCTGCGGCGCCCGCCCGTGCACCAGCTGCTGCGTCCGCAGACAACCAGCGTGCCGATCTCGACCAGCACACCAGGGCGGCACAAGCCGACTCGTCAACCGAAGGAGACAAGGAATGAAGAAGCCCACGAAGCGAGGAGCGGTAGCGCTCGTCTCGGTCGCCATGGTGCTGGCCGCATCGGGGTGCGGCACCAAGGGATCCGACTCGAAGCAGACCACCCAGGACGGGGTGAAGGTCGCGCGCGGTGTCGACGGCACCACCATCCAGCTCGGAGCGCTGACCGACCTCACCGGCGTCTTCGCGGCGCTCGGCAAGGACATCACCAACGCCCAGGCGCTCTACTGGAAGAACCAGAACAGCGGCGACAAGATCTGCGGCAAGTACACCGTGACGAGACCGTGAAGGACCACGGCTACGACACGCAGCGAGGCATCCAGCTCTACAGCTCGATCCACGACAAGGTCCTGGCGATCGAGCAGACCATCGGCTCGCCGATCAACACGGGTCTGCTGCCGAAGCTCGACGAGGACCACATGGTCAACATCCCCGCAGCGTGGGCGCAGTCGCTCACGGAGAGCCCGGAGATCGCGGTCGTCGGCGCGACGTACGAGGTGGAGATGATCAACGTCCTCGACTACCTCCTCAAGGAGGGGAAGATCAAGGAGGGCGACAAGATCGGTCACATCTACTTCGAGGGTGAGTACGGCGCGGGCGGCCTGAACGGCTCGAAGTACTTCGCCAAGCAGCACGGCATGAAGGTCGTCGAGCAGCAGATCCAGCCGACCGACACGGACATGACCGCCCAGGTCTCCAAGCTCAAGTCCGAGGGGGTCAAGGCGATCGCGCTCACCGTGGCGCCAGGGCAGACCGCCTCGGTCGCCGGTGTCGCCGCCGCTCAGGGCCTGGACGTCCCGATCGCGGGCAACAACCCGGTCTTCGCCCCGGCGCTCCTCAAGGGCCCCGCGGGTCCGGCCCTGAAGCAGAACCTCTACGTCGCCTCACCGGTGGCGCCGTTCGACAAGCTGCCGGACCTCCTGAAGTCCTACCAGGCAGCCCACCCCGGCGACCCGACGCTGGGCGTCGTCTTCGGCACCGCCGCGGCCGACGTGATGCGGCAGATCCTGGACAAGGCGTGCAAGGACGGTGACCTCACGCCCGAGGGAGTCTCGAAGGCCAAGGACGAGCTGGGCACCGTGGAGACCGACGGCATGGCGGTTCCCCTGAAGTTCAAGACCGGTGAGTCGCCGAGCGACGCGAGCTACATCTTCCGCGCCGCGGACGTCCCCGGCGGTGCGAAGTCCGTGTCCGACAAGTTCGTCGGTGACGACGTGGCGGGGTTCGTCAAGCAGAACTGACCCGACCCGCCTGAGCGAGACGTTGGCCCGGACCCTGGTGGTCCGGGCCAACGTGCGTCCGGGTCCCTGCCGGCCGGGCGGCCCTAGCCCCCGCTGCCCTTCAGGGTCACGCCGCCGTCGAGGACGAGGGTCTGCCCGGTGATCCAGGAGGCCTCGTCGGAGAGCAGGAACGCGACGGCGCTGCCGACGTCCTCGGGGACGCCGAGCCGCTTGAGCGGGTACGTCGCGGAGACCTCCTCCTCGCGTCCCTCGTAGAGCGCGGTCGCGAACTTCGTCTTCACGACGGCCGGCGCGACCGCGTTGACGCGGACGTCCGGTCCGAGCTCGAGGGCGAGCGACTCGGTCAGGCTGATCAGCATCGCCTTGCTGGCGCCGTACACGTCGATCCCGGGGGCGGGCCCCAGCCCGGCCACGGACGCGACGTTGACGACGGCGCCACCGTGCTCGCCGAGCCAGGCCCGGTGGGCCGCCTGCACCCAGGCCAGCGCCGCCACGCTGTTGACGTCGATGATCTTGCGGACGGCGCCGAGGTCGACCTCCATCAACGGTCCGTAGACCGGGTTGATGCCGGTGTTGTTGACCAGCAGGTCGAGGCTGCCGAACGTCTCGACCGCGGCCGCCACGACCTCGGCCTGGTGCTCGGCGTCGTCGGCACGCCCCGGGACGGCAAGGGCGTGCTCCGCCCCGCCGAGCTGCTCCACCGCCTCGGCGAGGGCCTCCGGCTTCCGGGCGGTGATGATCACCCGCGCTCCCTCCTCGACCAGGCGCTGCGCGATCCCGAGGCCGATGCCCCGGCTCGCACCCGTCACCACTGCCGTCTTGCCGCTGAGACCTCGCACGTTGCTCCTTCGTCGGTTGCCTGCGGTTTCACTAGGTACCTAGTGAAACCGTCACTTCCCCACCGTTGCAACGCGGGGGAAGTGACAGTTCTGGTGGGGGAGTGGCGCGGCCATCAATCGAGGTGACGTGGCTGCGCTCGACAGGGACAATCGCCGCGTGGGACACGTGGAGGTTGCCGGGGTGCGCTACGAGCTGCCGGACGGGCGCGTCCTGCTCGACGACGTCTCCTTCCGGGTGGGCGAGGGCGCCAAGGTCGCGCTGGTGGGTGCCAACGGCGCCGGCAAGACGACATTCCTGCGGATCGTCACGGGCGAGCTGGTGCCGCACGAGGGTGCGGTGACCCGATCGGGTGGGCTCGGGGTGATGCGCCAGATGGTCGGTCGCGACTCGACGACGGTGGCGGAGCTGCTGCTGTCCGTCTCGCCGCCCCGTGTGCGGGCCGCTGCTGCCGAGGTGGACCGGCTCGAGCTGGCGCTGATGGAGGCCGACGACGAGGCCACCCAGATGACGTACGCCGCGGCGCTCTCCGAGTTCGCCGACGCGGGGGGCTACGAGATCGAGGTCGTCTGGGACACCTGCTGCACCTCGGCGCTGGGGATCGGTTTCGACAAGGCGAAGTACCGCGACCTCGAGACGCTCAGCGGTGGCGAGCAGAAGCGGCTGGTGCTGGAGTACCTCCTCGCGGGTCCCGACCAGGTGCTCCTCCTCGACGAGCCCGACAACTTCCTCGACGTGCCCGGGAAGGTCTGGCTGGAGGGCAGGATCCGCGGCTCGCAGAAGACGATCCTGTTCATCAGCCACGACCGTGAGCTGCTGGCCAACACGGCGACGCGGGTGGTCACCGTCGAGCTCGGCACCGCCGGGAACACGGTCTGGACGCATCCCGGCGGTTTCGCGTCGTACCACGAGGCGCGGAGGGATCGCTTCGCCCGCTTCGAGGAGCAGCGGCGCCGCTGGGACGAGGAGCACGCCAAGCTGAAGGCGCTGGTGCTGCGCTACAAGATCAAGGCGGAGTTCAACGACGGCCTGGCCTCGCAGTACAAGGCGGCCCAGACCCGGCTGCGCAAGTTCGAGGAGGCCGGCCCGCCGACGGCGCAGCCACGCGAGCAACAGGTGACGATGCGGCTCACCGGTGGCCGCACCGGCAAGCGCGCGGTCGTGTGCGAGCAGCTCGAGCTCTCCGGCCTGATGCGTCCGTTCGACCTCGAGGTCTGGTACGGCGAGCGGGTGGCCGTGCTCGGCTCCAACGGCTCCGGCAAGTCGCACTTCCTCCGCCTGCTCGCCGCCGGCGGCAGCGACCCGGACGTCGAGCACCGGCCGGTCGACGAGACGCCGGTGACGCCTGTGCGGCACACCGGCCGGGCCAAGCTGGGCGCCCGGGTGCGCCCGGGCTGGTTCGTGCAGACCCATTCCCATCCCGAGCTGGTCGGACGCACGCTGCTGGAGATCCTGCATCGCGGCGACGAGCATCGCGACGGGATGCCGCGCGAGCCCGCCTCCCGGGCGCTGGACCGCTACGAGCTCGCTGCTGCCGCCGACCAGCGCTTCGAGTCGCTGTCGGGAGGGCAGCAGGCGCGCTTCCAGATCCTGCTGCTGGAGCTGTCGGGTGCCACGCTGCTGCTGCTCGACGAGCCGACCGACAACCTCGACGTCGAGTCGGCCGAGGCACTGGAGGAGGGCCTCTCGCGCTTCGAGGGCACCGTGCTCGCCGTGACCCACGACCGCTGGTTCGCCCGCGACTTCGACCGCTACCTGGTCTACGGCTCCGACGGCTCGGTCTACGAGTCCGACGGTCCGGTCTGGGACGAGGGTCGGGTCCGTCGTACCCGCTGAGCACCCGGGCTCATAGCCTGACGCACGTGTCTCGACGCGCGCCGCTGCTGCCCGCGCCGCTCCTCGTCCTCGGTGGCGTGGTCTCGGTGCAGTTCGGCGGCGCCCTGGCCGCCTCGCTGATCCCGGAGATCGGGGTGGGCGGTGCGGTCTTCCTGCGGATCGCGATCGCCGCGGTGATCCTCCTCGTCCTCGTCCGGCCGGCACTGCACGGGCACTCGCGGCGGGCCTGGCGGACCGTGGTCGCGTTCGGAGTCGCCCTCGGGCTGATGAACTGGAGCTTCTACGCCTCCTTGGCACACCTGCCGCTCGGGGTCGCGGTGACGGTGGAGTTCCTCGGCCCCCTCGTCCTGACCACGGTGCTGTCCCGCAGGCTCCTCGACTACGTCGCCGTGGCCGCCGCCGGTGCGGGCGTGGTGCTGATCTCCGAGGCGCTGACCGAGCCGTTGTCCGACCTGAGCTGGGTCGGGCTGCTCCTCGCGGCGACCGCCGGCGCGTTCTGGGCGGCGTACATCCTGCTGAGCGGTCGCACCGGGGCGGAGTTCGCCCAGCTGGACGGACTGGCCATCGCCCTCGCCGTGTCCACGCTCGTGGTGCTGCCCGTCGGGTTGACCGGCAACGACATGTGGACCCCGCAGCACCTGCTCCAGGGCCTCGGCCTGGCGGTGCTGTCCTCGTTGCTGCCCTACTCGTTGGAGCTGCTCGCGCTCCGGCGCCTCTCGACGTCGGTGTTCGGGATCCTGCTCTCGCTCGAGCCGGCGGTAGCCGCCCTGGCAGGACTGGTCGTGCTCGACCAGCGGTTGCACCCGCTCCAGGTCGTGGGCCTGGTCCTGGTGGTCCTGGCCAGCGCGATCGTGATGGGGTTCGGACCGCGTCCCGGCGAGGCGGGCCGCATCGAGGGCGCCTAGCGGGACGGTCGGTGACCCGAATCTCGTGGACGAGGTATTGCGCAACCTTAGGTGTGCCTCATATAACTTAGGTTAGGCTAATCAGCACTACGAGACCTTGTCGAGGGAAATGCCGTGATCGTCTGCCACTGTCGGGTCGTCTCCGACCGGACCGTCGCCGAAGCCGTGCGGGCCGGTGCCCGTTCGGTCTCCGGCGTGTGCCGGTCCACGGGGGCCGGACAGGACTGCGGCTCGTGCGTGTTTTCCCTCAAGCGGCTGGTGTGTGAGCATGGGAACGCACTCGTGACAGCGAGTGCGCCCCCGTTCTCGGACAACCTGCCGGAGGTCGACGTTGCAGCCAGTTAACTCACGTGTGGTGGACCTGCTCAACCAGGCGCTGACCTTCGAGCTCACGGTCACCAACACCTACTTCCTGCACGCCCGGATGCTCGACAACTGGGGTCTGGGCAACCTCGGCCAGGTCTTCTACGACCTCTCCATCGAGGAGATGAAGGACGCCGACTCCCTGATCAACCGGATCCTGATGTTCGACGGTCACCCCAACGTGCAGAAGCTGGGCGCGATCACCGTCGGCGAGGACCCCGAGGAGATGCTGACCCTGGCCCTCGACAGCGAGAAGGTCGCCGTGGCCCAGTTCAACGCTGCCGCCAAGGAGTGCCACGAGCTCGGCGACCACGGCACCGCTGCCGTCTTCGAGGAGATGGTCCGCGACGAGGAGGAGCACGCCGACTGGTTCGAGGGCCAGCTCGACGCGATCGCCCGCGTCGGCGTCCAGCAGTACCTCGCCCGCCAGGTGAACACCTCCACGCCCGGCTCCTAGCCGCCGCGGGGGCCCATGCCAGCCATTGACCCCGGGCAACCATCGTTGAACGCCCCTGTGGCGTGTGTCACGCTCTGCGCACCGCCGACACCCGCCCCAGGAGACAGCCGCGATGACCGACCTCGTTGACCCCACCTTTCTCGACGACCGGCTCGCCCACTGGGCGGAGGCGTCCCCGGACGCCGAGGCGTTCACCTACCTCGGCCGCACCTGGACCTGGGCGCAGTGGCACGACCGTGTACGCCGCCTCGCCGGCGCGCTGCGCTCGCTGGGGATCGGCCGCGGTGACGTGGTGTCGTTCCTGGACAAGAACCATCCCGCCTGCGTGGAGCTCACCCTTGCCGCGGCGAGCCTGGGCGCCGCCAACGCGATCATCAACTTCCGGCTGGCCGGGGACGAGATCGACTACGCGGTCAACGACTCGGGCGCGAAGGTGCTGCTCGTCGGCTCTGAGCTGATGCCGGTGATCGACAAGATCCGCGACCGCCTCGACCACGTCGAGAAGATCATCGAGGTGACCCCGGAGGGCGGTGCCGGGGACGATTACGAGGCGCTGCTCGCCGCCGCCGAGCCGCTCGGCCGCGACCCCGAGGTGGAGCCCGGTGATGTCTGCCTGGTGATGTACTCCTCCGGCACGACGGGTCGCCCCAAGGGCGTGACGCTGACCCAGGCCAACATGATCGCGCACACGCTGAACGCCCACGAGGGTTGGGGATTCGACGAGGGCGACAAGAACATGGTCTCGATGCCGCTGTTCCACGTCGGCGGTTCGTCGTACGTCCTCTTCGGGATCCACGACGGCGTGCCGAGCGTGATGACCCGCGACCCCGACGGGGCCTCCCTGGCCGGCGCGATCATGCAGGGCGCCAACCGCACGTTCCTGGTGCCGGCGGTGCTCGCCCAGGTGCTGCAGTCGGGTGACGACGCGATCAAGCTGTTCGGCAGCCTGAAGACCTACTGCTACGGCGCCGCTCCGATGCCGCTGCCCCTCCTGCGCGCCGCCATCAAGGCCTGGCCGGAGACCGACTTCATCCAGGTCTACGGGCTGACCGAGCTCTGCGGGGTGATCACCCACCTGATGCCCCCGGAGCACCGCGACGAGGCCCACCCGGAGCGGCTGGTGAGCGCCGGAAAGTGCATCCCCGGCGCCGAGGTCAAGGTGGTCGAGCCCGACAGCCTGGAGGAGCTGCCCGTCGGCGAGCACGGCGAGCTCTGGTTCCGGACACCGCAGCTGATGAAGGGCTACCACAACAAGCCGGAGGCCACCGCCGAGGTGATCACCGAGGACGGCTGGTTCCGGACCGGCGACATGGGCAAGGTCGACGCCGACGGCTACGTCTACGTCGAGGACCGGCTCAAGGACATGATCATCTCGGGTGGGGAGAACATCTACTCGCCCGAGATCGAGCGGGTGCTCGCCGAGCACCCCTCCGTCATGGAGGTCGCCATCATCGGGGTGCCCGACGACCGCTGGGGCGAGACGGTCAAGGCCGTGGTCTCGCTCAAGCCCGACACCCAGGCGACCGAGCAGGAGCTGATCGCCTGGTGTCGCGAGCAGCTCGCGAGCTACAAGTGCCCCAAGACCGTCGACATCATCGACGCGCTGCCGCGCAACCCCACCGGCAAGATCCTCAAGCGCGACCTGCGCAAGCCCTACTGGGAGGGTCACGACCGCAGCACCGTCTAGTTGTAGTCGCCCGACGACGCTTTGCCCGGCGTCGACCGCCCTGCTCACCCGCTATCGTGCAGCAACCTACGAGATCCGGTCCGGGAGGGCTCCATGTCGGCGTTGGCGCGCGTGAGCCGTGCCCTCCAGTGGCGCTGGGACGCCGTACGTGCGCGAGCCGGCGGACGCTCCTCTCCTCGGAGCCCGGGAGGCGCTGCCTCAGGCGGAGACCGCGTGCAGCTTCTCGTCGGCTCGACGCTGTTCGACGACGCCTGGTACTCGTTCTGCGCGGGCCGCTCGATGAGCCGTCGGGAAGCCGCGGAGCACTACCTGGAAACCGGACGGCGCGAGGGCCTGACCCCGCACCCGCTGTTCCTGCCCGCGTGGTGCGCGAGCCAGCTGGCGATCGGCGAGGTCCGGGACCCGCTGGTCGTCTACCTGCGCCGACGCCGCTTCGAGATCCCGACGCACCCGCTGTTCGACACCGGTGGCTACCTGGCCGATCACCCCGACGCCCTCGAGCATCCCGCCGGCCCGGTGGGGCACTACCAGGACTCGGGAGCCTTGGCCGGTGCACGGGCCAACGACTGGTACCGGCCGGACCCGGACGCCCAGCCGGGCGGGCTCGTGGACTGGTTGTGGGACGACGCACGGCGCTGGCAGCAACGGCAGGCCCCGGCTCTGCCGAGCTGGTCACGCACACCACAGACTCCGAGCTCGGGCCAGCCGGCGCCGTCGTCGGCGGGCTCACGAGGTCGAACGACGTCTGTCCTGCTGGTCGCGGAGCGCAGCGCGGAGCTGGTGGGCAGCTCCGTCGAAAGCGTGCTCGCCCAGACCTCGGGCGACTGGGAGCTGTTGGTCGCACGCCTCGCCACCGGACCGGACCTCGGCCCCCTGGACCTGCCTCAGGACCCGCGGATCCGCCTGCTGGAAGGGACGCACGGCAACCGGTGGGCCGCGCTGAACCACGGGCTGGCGGAGGCATCGGGGCGCGACGTGGCCTGGATGGTGGAGGGCGACACATGGGCGCCCGACAGGCTGCACAGCGTCCAGCAGGAGCTGTCCAGATCGGGGCGGTCGTGGCTGCACGACTGCGCCGCGAACCCGCGCCCGGACGGCGAGCGCGCGCACTACGCGCGACGGATCACGGCCGCACGGCTCGAGGCCGGAGCCGAGATCGAGCCAGGCACCGTCGTGGTCGAGCGCGAGGTGGCGCACGAGCTGGGCGGGTTCGACGAGTCCCTTCGGGGCGGTCAGCTGCTCGACTTCATGCTCCGGCTCACCGATCGCGACGACGGTGCCTTCCTCGAGCAGGTCGGTGTCACCACCAGTGGGCACAAGAACCGGCTGCAACCTGTCCGCACGGCGGCTGATCGTCCCTTCGTGGACTACGACCGGCTCCCGGCCGCCGACGACGTCGTGCTCAACGGCCGACTGGTCGACTGGACGGCTCTGTCCTCGCGAGCCGTGAGCACCGACGTGGTGAGCGTGCTCGTCCCCACCCATCACGACTGGGAGATGACCGAGCTGGCCGTGAGGCGCGTCGTCGAGCACCGGGACGCACGCGTCCGGGTCGAGGTCGTCGTCGTCGACAACGGCTGTCCGGTGGTCACCTCGGGCGTCCTCAGCTCCCTGCCCGAGCGGTACGACGACGTCACGCTGGTGCGGAGCCCGGTGAACCGTGGTTTCGCGCTCGGCAACAACCTGGGCCTGGCCGCGGCCAACGGCGCCACCGTCGTGTTCCTGAACAACGACACCGAGGTGCAGGCCGGGTGGCTGGGCCCGCTGCTCGACGCGCTCGAGGACCCGGACGTCCTCGGGGCCCAGTCGCTGCTGCTCTATCCCACCGGGTCGGTGCAGTCGGCCGGAGTCGTGTTCCCCCGGGGTGGCGGCATCCCGCACGTCCTGCTGCAGGGGTTCCCGACGGAGGACGCCGCGGGGCTGGAGCACGAGCGGCTGCACGCGCTCACCGGTGCTGCGCTCGCCATGCGTCACAGCGACGTCGTGGCCCTGCGCGGGTTCGACCCCGTGTTCCGCAACGGGATGGAGGACGTCGACATCTGCCTCCGCCTCGCCGAGAGACGTGCCGGGCGGTTCGTCGTACGGCCGGACTCGCGGGTGGTCCACCACGAGTCGCGCAGCCCCGGCCGGTTCTCCCAGGCCCTGGTCAACCGCCAGGTGCTGCTCGACCGCTGGGCGGGGCGCCTCCCCGAGGACGACGTGACGGCCTGGGGCCACCGGGGCTTCGAGGTGATCGGCCACGAGATCCAGAACGCGGTGTCGCGGGATCAGCGCGTGTGCGCGCCGCAGCCGGTGCTCAGCCACATCCGGGTGGTGCGCGAGGGGCAGCCCTCGCTGCGCTGGGCGATCAAGAACACCGGCTCCCTTCGGGCCCACCACCGAGATGTGGGGCGACACCCACTTCGCACGACAGCTGGCCGGTGCCCTGCGTGCCCTCGGCCAGGAGGTCGTCATCGACCACCGCGGGGAGTTCGAGCGGCGTTCGGGCTGGCACGACGAGGTGGTCGTGCTCCTGCGCGGGCTGGCGCCGTACACCCCGCTGCTCGACCGGGTGAACCTGCTCTGGATGATCAGCCACCCGGAGCTGGTGACGCCGTCCGAGCCGATGGGCTTCGACCGCGTGTACGTCGCCAGCGTCCCGCACGCGAAGCACCTCGCCCAGCAGTGGGGCCGCGAGGTCGTGCCGCTCCTCCAGGCCACCGACACCGGCAGCTTCCATCCCGACCGGGCCGTGCCCGACACCGGTCATCGGTTGCTCTTCGTGGGCAACAGCCGCAAGCAGCAACGGCCGCTCGTGGCGGCCGCCGCCGAGGCCGACCTGCCGCTCAGCGTGTTCGGGAACGCCTGGGAAGGGCTCCTCGACGAGAAGTTCGTCCGCGGCCGCTACATCCCCAACGCGGAGCTCGGCGCTGCCTACCGGGGGGCCGGCTTCGTGCTGAACGACCACTGGCCCGACATGGCTGCGCTCGGGTTCCTGTCGAACCGGCTCTTCGACGCCGTCGCCTCCGGTGCCCGGGTGATCACCGACGACGTCGCCGGCCTGCGGGCCGTCTTCGGCGACAGCGTGCAGGTCGCGCGCACTCCCGGCGAGCTCGCGGACCTGGTCAACGCCCCCGACCCCGACGCCGTCTTCGGCGACGACGAGCAGCGCCGCAAGCAGGCGCAGCTCATGGCCGAGCGTCACTCCTTCGACGCGCGGGCGAAGGTGCTGCTCGAGGACGCGCTGCGCATCCGCGCACGTCGCGACCTGCGCTGACCGATCCCGCTGGACGCTCAGGCGGGTGGGTCCGACGGCGGCGCGGAGGGAGTCGGGGACTGCCTGGCCGCGACCCCCTGCCTGGCCAGGAGACGGCCGAGCGCGAGCACCCGGTTGCCGGTCGCGGCGATGTCCTCCGCGGCGGCCTTCGAGCTCGCGGCCTGCTGCTCCTGGGCCCGCTTGCTCGCTCGAGCGAGCTCGAGGAGGCGGGTCGTACGACGGTCCGTCTCCTCGCGGTGCTCCGCCTGCTCGCGACGTACGCCGCGCAGCTCGGTGAGCAGCCGCCACTGCACCGCCACCACGGCGGACACGCCGACGACGACCGCGACGAGCACCAGCACCAGGAGCGCGGTCGTGCCGAGCACACGCGCTCACGAGCGCCCCGACCAGGCCGACGACGGCCGCCGCGATCAGGGCGACCCCGGCCAACCGCACCAGGCGCTCACGGCGACTCCGCGGCTGCGTCGTGCCCGGGCCGCTGGTCAGTGGCCCGGGACCGACTGCATCGTCCCGGCGACCTGGCCGCGGCGGACCCGCCGTGCCTCGAACCCTGCCGCAGGACCGCGAGAGCGTCCGTCACCTGGGACGCTCGTGGCGGGGGAGACCTGATCTGCCGGCTCGACGTACAGCAGCACCCGCTGGTCGTCCGACACGACCTCGGCGACGGCGATCGAGGGGTGGCTGCCCAGGGCTCGCTCGACCGAGTCCAGCTGGTGCAGCTCGGCGGAAAGGCCGATGACCACAGCGGGTCGCTGGCCGCCGGGACCGTTTGGTAGAACCATGATGCGCGTGAGGACTTCTTCGAGCGCCTCCCCGGCGACCAGTCCGACGGCGGGGACGCGCGAGGTGTCGATCTCCTCGTCGAAGTCGTCGTAGGAAGTGAGGAAGGCGTGGTCGCACAGGGTGCCGAAGACCTCCGCTGCCTCGGCGCGCGTGGAGCCGACGAGGACGGCCTCGTCCGACGCTGGGGACCCGGTCACGGTCATAGGTTCTCCTTGGTCGGAGGGCTTGCGTGACACAACACGCCTTCGGGGAGCGAGAGCGCCTCATTGTGGCAGCCACTGACGGGTCCGTCGGTGCTCCGCCCCAGGTCTCGGTGATCGTCTGCGCCGGTCGTGACAGCGCGGGGCTCGCCGCCTGCCTGGCTGCGCTCGCCGACCAGACCCTGGACCCCTCGCGGTTCGAGACGGTCGTGGTCGCCCACGGCGGGCTCGCCGTGGAGACGACGAGCGCGGCCGGGGTGCGGCTGCTCACGGCCTCCCGGGCCTCCCTCTCCGAGGCCCGCACGATCGGCCTCGCAGCAGCCCGCGGGACCCACTCCGTGTTCGTCGACCCGGACGACGTCGTGGCGCCCGGACTGCTCACGTGGATGGTGGGCCAGGTCGAGCCGGGGGTGGTGCCGAGCGCGCACCTCGTGGGCGGGGACAGCACCGGGTCCGCAGGGGGACGCTGGCACGGCGCGGCTGTTGTCCAGCGCCACCGGCAAGCTGGTGGAGTCGCAGGTGGCCCGGCGGGGCCGGTTCGACGAGCTGCTCACCCACGGTGCCGACGCGGCGTACTGGCTGAGCCTCTGGACCGAGGAGGAGCTCGAGCTGCGCGTGGCCGGCCAGGGCGACGGTGCCGACTACACGGTGCCCGAGCCGCGGGCAGCCTCGCCCGAGGCGGTGATCGCGGCGTCGCTCGGCGTGGTCGAGGACCTGCGTGGGCTTCGGCCGACGGGGCCGCGGGCACGCAAGCTGTGCGACCTGATGGTCGAGCAGGCCGCCGAGCCTCTCAGGGAGCTGCTCCTCGAGCGCCCGGACCTCCACGAGACCGTCGTCGAGGACGTCCGTCGACGAGGCATCCCGCGGATGCCCTGGGCCGTGGTCAACCGGGGGCGCGCCACGCAGCTGGCGCTCCTGTTCGGCTACCCGCCCTTCCTGGACCCGAGCTCGATCACCGCCGCGAAGCGCCTCACCCAGCTGGGTCGGATCACCGACGTCGTCTCGCAGGACATCAGCACCCTGCGCAAGCAGGACCCAGGCGCCACCCGGATCGCCCGTGAGTACGTCGACCGGTCCGTGATGCTTCCCGGCGTGCGCCGGTTCAACGACTGGGGCTCGGTCCGGGGGTACGTCGAGGACGCTCTCGCCCAGGTCTCGGAGCTCGAGGCTGCTGACTCCAGGACCTACGAGTCGATGTACAGCCGCGCCCTCGCGGCCCACTCGCACTTCGCGGCGGCGTTGGTCAAGCTGCGCTCGCCCGAGCTGCACTGGGTCGCCGAGTTCTCGGACCCCCTCCTCCGCAACGCGCACGGCGGCTGGCGGGAGGAGCAGATGGAGGACGACTGGCTGCGCCGCAGACTGGCGGGCGCCTTCAAGGCGTCGGGGTACGACGTGCCGGAGGGCAACCGGATCTTCGAGTGGGCCGAGCTGATCGCCTATGCGTGGGCCGACGAGATCATCTTCACCAACCGCAACCAGCTCGACTTCATGCTGGGCTACTGCGCCCACCCGGCTCTCGCCGAACGTGCGGCCACCGTCTCCCGCGCGACGCACCACCCGGTGCCGCCGGCCCACCTCTACGAGGTGTCCCGGCCGAGGTATGCGCTGCCGCCGTCCAAGGTGCACATCGGCTACTTCGGCAACTTCTACGTCAACCGCGGGCTGGAGGACCTCACGTCCGCCCTGCGTGGCCTCTCGGCGGCCGACCGCGCGCGGGTCCAGCTGCACATCTTCACCGACGAGCCCGAGACGCTGGTGCTCGAGACGCTGGAGCACGGTCTCTCGGACGTGATCACGGTCAACCCGCTGCTGGGGTACGCGCAGTACCTCAACATCCTGACCCGCTTCGACGTGCTGCTGATCACCGACTTCGCGACCCGGGCGTACTACGACCCCAACCCCTACCTCCCCTCGAAGCTCTCCGACTACCGGGGGAGCGGGTCGTCGATCTGGGCGATGTACGAGCCGGGCAGCGTGCTGAGCACCGAGGTGACCGACCACGCCACCGAGCTGGGTGACGCGGAGGGTGCCGCGCGCGTCCTGCGCGAGCTGCTGACCAAGGCCGGCGAGCGCGGACGCTGGCGCCAGGTGTTCGGCGAGGCCGCGGAGCTGCACTCGAGCTGAGCCTCCGGGAGCAGACATCCGGCGAACACGATGACCCAGGTGCGCTTCGAACCGTGCTGAAGGGAGAGCTCTGCGGCCGGACGGACGGGCCTCATCTCTCCACGGAGAGGCGCTCCATGTGTGCTGGTCGAGGTTCGGTGGAGGTCCCGGACGCCCAGTAGCGGTAGAGGCACCAGGCGGACACGGCGCAGAGCAGGTGCCAGGCGGCGTGCCCCTGGAGCAGGGAGTGCGGATGGCACAGGCTGTGCCGTTCTTCGAGAGGTTCCAGATCACGAAGGCGATGCCGATCGCGCCGACGGCGCCGAGCACCCAGCGGACGTCGAGGGAGCGGTCGCCGTGACGGCGCAGCCACACCTCGATGCCGATCGCGGCCGACCAGGATGATCCCGAAGACGAGGTTGCCGGTGTTGTCGACCACCGGCAGGTCGGTGTGCCACTGCTCCACGGCCTCGCACAGGACGAGCAGCCCGGCGAAGACGGCGAGGAAGGAGCCGGTGCTGCGCCGGGTCGCTCGCATCAGGGCGTAGGCCAGGGCGAAGCAGGCCACGAGGTACATGCTCAGCTGGTCGAGCCGGCCGCCGCGCTCGCTCTGGGTCGCGTGCATGGCCATGCTCCCGGGGCCGAGCAGGACCACCACCACGGCGTACGTCGTGGCGAGGCCGGGCCGGGCCAACCGGCCCGCGGGCAACCTGGCGTGCCAGCCCACGGCCAGCCCGGCGACCACGAAACCGAGGTTGCTCAGCGCGTTGGCCGGCTGCTTGACCAGGCCGGACCGGGCGGCCTCGCAGAAGCCGTCACCCCGCCCGACGTCGGGACCCAGCCACGCCGCCGCGAGCGGCGAGGTACATCAGCGAGCAGCGAGACGAAGGCCGTCGTCGCTGCTGCGGTCAGCGGGCCGAGATCTCGCTTCGCTCGATCCGCCGCCACCTGGTGCGGATTACTTCCAGCGCTCGGAGGCCGGCGACGAAGTCGAGGGTGCCGGTCGCCGGTGTAGATCTGCTTGGGCCGGGCGATCTTCTGGTCCTTGTCCTGGACCAGCTCGAGCCACTGCGCCAGCCACCCCGGCGTACGGCCGATGGCGAACAGCACCGTGAACATCTCGGGCGGGAACTGGAAGGCCTCGTAGATCAGGCCGGAGTAGAAGTCGACGTTGGGGTAGAGCTTGCGCTTGACGAAGTACTCGTCCTCCAGCGCGATCTTCTCCAGCTCCTGGGCGATCTCGAGGAGCGGGTTGACCCCGGTCACCTCGAAGACGTCGTCGCAGGCCTTCTTGATGATCGTGGCGCGCGGGTCGTAGTTCTTGTAGACGCGGTGGCCGAAGCCCATCAGCTTCTCGTTGCCGTCCTTCACGCCCTTGATGAAGTCGGGGATGTTCTCCTTGCCGCCGATGCGTCGCAGCATCCGCAGCACCGCCTCGTTGGCGCCGCCGTGCAGCGGGCCGTAGAGCGCGCCGACGCCGGCGGCGACCGCGGAGTAGGGGTCGACCTGCGAGGACCCGACCGAGCGGACCGCGTTGGTCGAGCAGTTCTGCTCGTGGTCGGCGTGCAGGATGAAGAGCACGTCGAGCGCCTTGACCAGCCGCTCGTCCGCCTCGAACTTCTGCTCGCTCATCTTGAACAGCATCGAGAGGAAGTTGGCGGTGTAGCTGAGCTCGTTGTCGGGGTAGACGTAGGGCTTGCCCTGCGCGTGCCGGAAGGCCCAGGCGCCGAGCGTCGGCATCTTGGCGATCATCCGGACGATCTGCATGTGCCGGTTGTCGGCGTCCTGGATGTTGCCGGACTCCGGGTAGAACGTCGACAGCGCGCCGACCGAGGCCATCAGCATGCCCATCGGGTGGGCGTCGTAGCGGAAGCCCTGCATGAAGGTCTTCACGTTCTCGTGCAGGAACGTGTGGTGGGTGATCTCGTGCACCCACGTGTCGTACTGCTCCTTGGTCGGCAGCTCGCCGTGGATCAGCAGGTAGGCGACCTCGAGGAAGTTCGACTTCTCCGCGAGCTGCTCGATCGGGTAGCCGCGGTACTCGAGGATCCCCTTCTCGCCGTCGATGAAGGTGACCGAGCTCTTGCACGAGGCGGTGTTGATGAACCCGGGGTCGTAGGTCGCGAGGCCGGGCGGTCGTCGTCGGTCTTGATCTGTCCCAGATCGGCGGCCCTGATGGTGCCGTCGCTGATCGGGATCTCGTATTCCTTGCCGGTCCTGTTGTCCCGGACGGTGAGAGTGTGGTCACCGGTGTCGGTCACGTCGGCTCCTTGCGTTCGCTCTGCATGGGGTTTCGGGCTATGGGCCCAGTGTTCGTCACGTGCGGATCGCGGGTGCGTGGCGACCGGGGATCCCCGGTGCGCAGCATCCTCAACCTATGCCCAGGGCGGGTGACGGCGACCACCCGGTCGGCGTTTTGACGCTGGAGGCGACGCGCCGGTAATCTTGGGCGGTCGCGTCTCCTGCCGCGTCCGGACTCCTTCGTTGTGGTCCGTGTCGCAGACCCGCAGCCGGTCGATCCAGACCGGGTCGCGGGCAGTGTTCGTCAGAAGGCGCAGCACCACCACCGGCCCGGGAATCAGCCCGGAGCGGACACGAACGAGTAGATAGGCCTACAACGTTGCGCACGTACAGCCCCAAGCCCGGCGACATCCAGCGCGAGTGGCACGTCATCGACGCCACCGACGTCCGGATGGGCCGCCTCGCCGTCCAGGTCGCGAACCTGCTGCGCGGCAAGCACAAGACCATGTTCGCCCCGCACGTCGACACCGGTGACTTCGTCATCGTCGTCAACGCCGTCGAAGGTGTCGCTCTCCGGCGACAAGGCGACCAAGAAGATGTCCTACCGCCACTCGGGCTACCCGGGCGGTCTCTCGGCCACCCCGATGGGTGACCTGCTCGAGAAGGACGCCCGCAAGGCCATCGAGAACGCCGTCTGGGGCATGCTCCCCAAGAACCGTCTCGGTCGCCAGATGCTCAAGAAGCTCAAGGTGTACGCCGGTCCCGAGCACCCGCACACCGCCCAGAAGGCCAAGCCCTTCGAGATCAAGCAGATCTCCCAGTAACGACTTCCTCACTCCGAGAACACGCAAAGGAACACCGTGGCTGACGAGACACCGAGACCACACCGGCGAGGAGACCTTCGAGGTCAACGAGCAGGGCGTCGCCTACTCCTCCGAGAGCGCCCCGAGCGCCGACGCTCCCGCCCAGCCCGGCGACCATCGCCCCCGCTGCGGCCACCGGCCGTCGCAAGGAGGCCGTCGCCCGCGTGCGCATCGTCCCCGGCACCGGCAAGTGGACCGTCAACGGTCGCGAGCTCGACAGCTACTTCCCGAACAAGCTGCACCAGCAGGTCGTCAACGAGCCGTTCGCGACCACGCAGCTCGAGGGTCGCTTCGACGTCATCGCCCGCATCCACGGCGGCGGCATCACCGGTCAGGCCGGCGCGCTGCGCCTCGGCGTGGCCCGCTGCCTCAACTCGATCGACGAAGAGGCCAACCGCCCCGGTCTGAAGAAGGCCGGGCTGCTGACCCGTGACGCGCGCGTCATCGAGCGCAAGAAGGCCGGTCTGAAGAAGGCCCGCAAGGCGCCGCAGTTCAGCAAGCGCTGACCGAGCCGCTCGTGGCTCGCCTCTTCGGCACGGACGGGGTCCGGGGCCTGGCCAACGGTGATCTCACCGCTGAGCTGGCCCTGGACCTCTCCGTTTCCGCTGCCCACGTCCTCGCCGAGCGCGGCACCTTCGCCGGGCACCGCCCGGTGGCCGTCGTCGGCCGCGACACCCGGATCTCCGGGCAGTTCCTGGAGGCGGCCGTGGTCGCCGGCCTCGCTTCGGCCGGGGTCGACGTGCTCCTGCTCGGCGAGCTGCCGACCCCTGGCGTCGCCTGGCTGACCGCCGAGCTCGGCGCCGACCTCGGCGTGATGCTCTCGGCCTCGCACAACGCGATGCCCGACAACGGCATCAAGTTCCTCGCCCGCGGCGGCGTGAAGCTCGACGACGCCATCGAGGTGGCGATCGAGAAGCGGATGCGCGAGCCCTGGGACCGGCCCACCGGCGGCGACGTCGGCCGGGTGCGCACGCACGCCGACCGCGGTCGAGCAGTACGCCGCGCACCTGGTCTCCACGATCACGCCACCCGCTCGCAGGGCATCAAGGTCGTCCTCGACTGCGCCCACGGCGCCGCCTCCGTCGCCGGGCCGCTCGCGCTGCGCGACGCCGGCGCCGAGGTCGTCGCGATCTGCGCCGAGCCCGACGGGCTGAACATCAACGACGGCTGCGGCTCGACGCACCTCGACGTGCTCCAGCGCGCCGTCCTCGAGCACGGCGCCGACGTCGGCTTCGCGCTCGACGGCGACGCCGACCGGTGCCTCGCGGTCGACGCCGCGGGTCGAGGTCGTCGACGGCGACCAGATCCTCGCGATCCTCGCGCTGGCGATGCGCGACGCCGGCGAGCTGCACGACGACACGGTCGTGGCCACCGTGATGAGCAACCTCGGCTTCGTGCAGGCGATGAAGGCCGCACGGGGTCGGCGTACGACAGACCAAGGTGGGGGACCGCTACGTCCTCGAGGCGATGAAGCTCTCCGGCTTCACCCTCGGCGGCGAGCAGTCCGGCCACGTGATCATGAGCCGCCACGCCACCACCGGCGACGGCATCCTGACCGCCCTGCACGTGCTCGACCGGATGGCCGCGACCGGCGAAGTCGCTGGCCGAGCTGGCGTGCGGTGATGACCCGGCTGCCGCAGGTGCTGGTCAACGTCCCGGACGTCGACAAGTCCCGCGCCGACGAGGACTTCGTGCTCGCCGCCGCCGTGGCCGAGGCGGAGGCCGAGCTCGGCGACACCGGCCGCGTGCTGCTCCGCCCCTCCGGCACCGAGCCGCTCGTGCGGGTGATGGTCGAGGCCGCCACCGCCGACCAGGCCCAGGCCATCGCCGACCGCCTCGCCGATGTCGTCGGCCAGCAGCTTGCACTCAGCCTGAGGTCCAGACTGAGCACCACCGACGTCGCGAGCTGAGTATCCGCGCGGATGCCGCGTCATCGTCCGGGTCCCGCGAGACTCAGGGCATGGAATCTCCACACCCGCAGCGAAGAACACGAACGCCTTCTTCGCCCAGTCGGCTCTCGCGTTCGGTACTGCCCTGCTGACCATCCTCGTCGCCATCTTCTACCTGCCGGCCGATCCGTGGCCGAAGGCCTTTCTCGCGCTGGCGACGCTGTTCCTGACGACCTCGGCGTTCACGCTGGCCAAGTGCGTGCGGGACGCGCAGGAGAGCCAGTACGTCGTGTCGCGGATCGACCAGGCCCGCGTCGACCGGATCCTGGCCGAGCACGACCCGTGGAAGGAAGTCGCCTGACTCCGCTCGCCTCCCGGTAGATTCCCGGCATGCGCTCTCGGATCGAAGGCATGTGGTGGGGCACCGCGATGGAGGCTCCCGACCCGGGCGCCCTGGCAGCGTTCTACTCACAGCTGCTCGACCGTCCGGTCGTCCACGAGGAGCCGGGCACCTCGGTCGTCGCGGTCACCGAGGCGACGTACCTCGTCTTCCAGGCGGCGGAGGGCTACCTGCCGCCCGTCTGGCCTCCGGTCGAGGGACAGCAACGCACCATGATGCACTTCGACTTCCAGGTCGGCCACCTCGACTCCGCCGTGGCCGAGGCCGTCGAGCTCGGCGCCACGCTCGCCGACCACCAGCCGCAGGAGAACGTCCGCGTGCTGCTCGACCCGGCCGGCCACCCGTTCTGCCTGTGCGTCGAGACGGACGAGTGAACCCCGTCGAGGTCATTCCCCTCGACGACCTCACCCGGACCGAAACTGCCCGCTCGGCGCCGTAGAGCGTGACGAGAATGCCCGGTCGGCGGGCTGGAGCGTGCAGCGACTGCCCGGTCGGCGGGCTAGCCCCAGACCTCCTGGGCGGTCTCGACGACGAGGCGGAGCTTGGCGATCTCCTCGTCCTGGGTGAGGTTGTTGCCCTCGACGGTGGAGGAGAAGCCGCACTGGGGGGACAGGCAGAGCTGCTCGAGGGGCACGTACTTCGCGGCCTCGTCGATGCGGCGCTTGAGGTCGTCCTTGCTCTCCAGCACCGGGCTCTTGGTGGTGACCAGGCCGAGGACGACCTGCTTGCCCTCGGGCACGAACCGCAGCGGCTCGAAGCCACCGGAGCGCTCGTCGTCGTACTCGAGGAAGAAGCCGTCCACGTCGAGCTCGCTGAACAGTGCCTCGGCGACGAAGTCGTAGCTGCCGGAGGCGGCCCACGACGAGCGGTAGTTGCCGCGGCACATGTGCGTGGTCACCGACAGGCCCTCGGGTCGGCCCTTGATCGCTGCGTTGATCTGCCGGATGTAGCGCTCGTGCTGGTGCTCGGCGTCGCGGCCCTGCGCGGCGACGTTGGCGCGCTGCTCCGGGTCGTTGAGGTAGGCGAGGCTGGTGTCGTCGAGCTGGAGGTAGCGGCAGCCGCGCTCGGCGATCATCCGCACCTGCTCGGCGTACGCCGCCGAGAGGTCGTCCCAGAACTGGTCCTCGTCGGGGTAGACCGAGGGATCGATCGCCGCCGTGCCGCCGCGGTAGTGGACCATGCTCGGCGACGGGATGGTCAGCTTCGGGGTCATCCCCTCGGGGGCCACGCTCTGGAGGTAGTCGAAGGCCTGCCCGAAGATCGGCTCGCGAACGCGGACGGGCGCGTCGACCACGAGGCCGGCGGAGGTGAAGTCCAGGTCGCCGTCGGCGTTGTGGAAGTGCACCTCGAGCTGCTCGTCCGTACGGCGTACGCCCTCGAGCTGGTAGATGAAGTCCATGTGCCACGAGGTACGGCGGAACTCGCCGTCGGTGACCGTGTCGAGCCCCGCGTCCTGCTGGAGCCGTACGACGTCCGCGATCGCGCCGTCCTCGGTGGTCGCGAGCTCCTCGTCGCTCATCGTGCCCTCGGCGTGAGCCTTCCTGGCGGCGAGCAACGGCTCCGGTCGTAGCAGGCTCCCGACGTGGTCGGCTCGGAACGGCGGGCTGCTGCGCAGGGTCACGTGCTCTCCTCAGGTGGTCCAGATCGGTGCGATCTCCTTACGGTAGCCCCGGCCGAACACGCCGGTGAGGACGGCCAGCACCGGCTTCGGGATGCCGTCGCTGACCGCGTCCTTCTCCTGCGGTGTCGCCCCGTCGGTCACCCAGGCGAAGAAGCGACCGGCACGAGCGGGGTTCTGGGCGCGGGCGAACTTCTTGCCCATCTCCTTGATCGGCGCACTGTCGACGTTCTCGAGGTAGACCGGCTCGATCTCCTGCTCCTCGTGGTCGAGGTGGGTCACCGTGACGTCCCGGAGGTGCCGCATCGCGGCCAGTGCGGTCTGGGTCTCGCCCTCGCCGGGGCTGGACTCGAGGGAGGCCATGGCCGAGCGCGCCTCGGCCAGCGCCGCCGCCATCACCTCGTGCTCGGCGTCCATCTGGCTGATCATCTCCTTCGGGACGCCGACCTGCTCGAGCGCCGGCCAGGCGATCTCGTGCTCCCCCTCGTGGTGGTGGGTGAGCTCGTCGTCGAAGTTGGCCCAGGCACGGTGGAGCTGGCGCGCCCGGTCGGAGTCGCCGGGCCGCAGCGTGGTCAGCGCGCCGAGGAAGCGCTCGAGGTCGCGCCGGATGGCGCCGTGGATCACCTTGTTCATGCTCATCGTCGACATGCACGGCATCGTAAAACTCAGCGCGGTTCGACGCGACGGGACATTTCGGGAGGGTCAGACCACCTCGGGTCGGCCGGCGAGGATCGCCACGACGTAGTCCTCGGCTGGCGGCCTCAGGTCGTAGGTGCCGAAGACGTGATCGACGACCAGCCCTGCTTCCGCGACGTGCTGGTCGAACTCCTCGACGGGGTAGTCGCGGCTGTGCGCGGGTCCGCGACGGGGATGGAAACCGACCAGGATCCGGCCCTCCGGCGCCAGCAGCCCGGCCAGCGTGCGCAGCGCACGCACCTCCGTGCCGTCGGCGAGGTAGACCATCACGTTGCCGACCAGCACGATCACGTCGTACGCCGCTGGTCGGCCGTGCTGCTCGAGCAGCTCGGCGGACAGCCCGAGGATGTCGACCTCCACGACCGCGATCTCGGGGAACAGGACGTGTGATCGCGCGACCAGGTCGGGGTCCTTCTCCACCGCGGTGACGTGGTGACCTCGGGCCGCGAGGGCGGCGGCGACGCGGCCGATGCCCGACGCCGGCGTCCAGGATCCGCGCCGCACGGGGCGCCAGCACGTCGGCCAGCCGGGCCTCGCCGTCGATGTCCTCGCCGCGCCCGATCAGGCCTTCGAAGACCCGTGCGTAGTCCGAGTCCGGCCCGGAGAGGTGGCGCTCCCAGCGGTTGGGCGGGATGGGTTCGGGCACGCTCACAGCTTCCGCAGCCGGACCCAGCGCACCGAGTGGTCGTGGTCCTTGCGCAGCACCAGGGTCGCCCGCGACCGCGTCGGCTGGACGTTCTGCTTCAGGTTGGGTCCGTTGATCTCGTCCCAGATCCGGCTGGCCTCGTCGATCGCCTCGTCGTGGGAGAGGGAGGCGTAGCGGGCGAAGTACGACGCCGGGTCGCGGAAGGCCGTCTCGCGCAGCCGGAGGAACCGGTCGGTGTACCACCGTCGGATGTCGCTGGTCGCCGCGTCGACGTACACCGAGAAGTCGAAGAAGTCGCTGACCGCGAGGCCGATCCGCCCGTCCGCGCGGACCCCCGCCGACTGGAGCACGTTGAGCCCCTCGACGATGACGATGTCGGGGTGCTCGATGACGACCTTCTCGTCGGGGACGACGTCGTAGACGAGGTGGGAGTACGTCGGCGCCTCGACCTCGTCCTTGCCGGACTTGATGTCGATCACGAACTTCAGCAGCGCCTTGCGGTCGTAGGACTCCGGGAACCCCTTGCGGTGCAGCAGCCCTCGTCGACGCAGCTCGGCGTTGGGGTGCAGGAAGCCGTCGGTCGTGACCAGCGCGACGCTCGGGTGCTCCGGCCAGTGCGCGAGCATCTGCTGGAGCACGCGCGCGGTGGTGGACTTGCCCGACGGCCACCGACCCGGCGAGCCCGATCACGAACGGCGTGCGCGGCAGCTCTCGCTGGTGCAGGAACTCCTCCTGGCTGCGGTGGAGCTTGCCGGCCGCCTCGACGTACAGGCTGAGCAGGCGGGAGAGCGGCAGGTAGACCTGCTGCACCTCTCGCAGGTCGAGCTGGTCCCCGAGACCCTTGACCCGGTCGATCTCGTCGGGGGTGAGCGGCTGCTCGGCCGAGCCCTGCATGAAGGAACGGCCCAGCGCGGCCCAGGCGTCCCGGTCGAGCTCGACGTACGGCGAGCTCTCGCCCGGATGTGCGCCGTTCGACATGCGGTGAGCCTAGTGCCGCCTCGCGGGGTCGCCGGGCGGTGCCCACCTAGGATGTGCTCCATGTGCGGAATCGTGGGGTACGTCGGCGAGAAGCAGGCACGCGACGTGGTCATCGAGGGCCTGCGCCGTCTCGAGTACCGCGGCTACGACTCCGCCGGCATCGCGGTCGTCGACGGCACCACGGTGGTCGCGGACAAGCGCGCGGGCAAGCTGGCCAACCTCGAGAAGGCGATCGAGGAGCAGCCGCTGCCGCCGTCCACCACCGGCATCGGGCACACCCGGTGGGCCACCCACGGCGCGCCCAACGACACCAACGCACACCCCCACCTGGGCCAGAACGGTCGCGTGGCCGTCGTGCACAACGGGATCATCGAGAACTTCGCCCAGCTCCGCGACGAGCTCGAGCGCGCCGGACACGACTTCCTCTCCGAGACCGACACCGAGATCTCGGCGCACCTGCTGGAGGCAGCGGTCGAGGAGACCGGTGACCTCACCTCGGCGATGCAGCAGGTCTGCCGACGCCTCGAGGGTGCCTTCACGCTGGTGGCCATCGACGGGCAGGACCCCTCACGGGTGGTCGCGGCACGGCGCAACTCGCCGCTGGTCGTGGGCCTCGGCGAGGGCGAGAACTTCCTGGGCTCCGACGTCGCGGCGTTCATCGAGCACACCCGCGAGGCGCTGGAGCTCGGCCAGGACCAGGTGGTCACCATCACCGCTGAAGGCGTCGAGGTGACCGACTTCGGCGGGATGCCGGCCGAGGGCCGGCAGTACCACGTCGACTGGGACCTCTCCGCCGCCGAGAAGGACGGCTTCGACTGGTTCATGCGCAAGGAGATCTTCGAGCAGCCGCGGGCCATCGGGGACGCGCTGCTCGGCCGCCACGACGGCGCCGGCCTGCTGCAGCTCGACGAGGTGCGGATCACCGACGACGAGCTCCGCGACATCGACCGGATCGTGGTGATCGGGTGCGGCACCGCCAGCTACGCCGGCCTCGTCGCGAAGTACGCCATCGAGCACTGGACCCGCATTCCCTGCGAGGTCGAGCTCGCGCACGAGTTCCGCTACCGCGACCCGATCCTGACCCGCAACACGCTGGTCGTGGCGATCAGCCAGTCCGGTGAGACGGCCGACACGCTGATGGCGATCCGCTACGCGCGCCAGCAGCGAGCCAAGGTGCTCGCCATCTGCAACACCAACGGCTCGACGATCCCGCGTGAGTCCGACGCGGTGATCTACACCCACGCCGGCCCGGAGATCGGGGTGGCCTCGACCAAGGGCTTCCTGACCCAGCTGGTCGCCTGCTACATGCTCGCGCTCTACCTCGCGCAGGTGCGCGGCACGAAGTTCGGCGACGAGATCGCCGGGGTGGTGCGGGAGCTGGAGAAGATGCCCGCACACGTGCAGCGGGTGCTCGACGACGCCGAGGCCATCTACGCCCTGGCCCGGGACAACGCCCAGGCGCGATCGGTGCTCTTCCTCGGACGCCACGCCGGCTTCCCGGTCGCCCTCGAGGGTGCGCTGAAGCTCAAGGAGCTCGCCTACATCCACGCGGAGGGGTTCGCCGCCGGCGAGCTCAAGCACGGCCCGATCGCGCTGATCGAGGAGGGGCTTCCGGTCTTCTGCGTGGTGCCCCCGCGCGGACGCGACCAGCTGCACGACAAGATGATCAGCGCCATCCAGGAGATCCGCGCCCGAGGGGCGCACACGATCGTCCTCGCCGAGGAGGGCGACACCGAGGTCGCGCCGTACGCCGACGTGACGATCACGCTGCCCGTCGTACCCACGCTGCTGCAGCCGATCGTCGCGACCGTCCCGCTGCAGCTGTTCGCCTGCGAGCTGGCCACCGCGATGGGCCACGACGTCGACCAGCCGCGCAACCTGGCCAAGTCGGTCACGGTCGAGTAGCGCGTGATCATCGGCGTCGGCACGGACCTCGTCGACGTCGCGCGCTTCGAGGAGTCCCTGGCGCGCACCCCGACCCTGCGCGGTCGGCTGTTCACGCCGAGCGAGGCCGCGCTCCCGACGGAGTCCCTCGCTGCCCGGTTCGCCGCCAAGGAGGCACTGGCCAAGGCTCTGGGCGCGCCGGGCGGCCTGTCCTGGCAGGACGCCGAGGTGGTCGTCTCCCCGGACGGCCAGCCCTCCTTCGCGCTCAGCGCCACCGTGGCTGCCCGAGCTGCCGATCTCGGCACCGACCGCATCCACCTCTCCCTGTCCCACGACGGCGGGTTCGCGCTGGCCTTCGTCGTCCTCGAGGGGGCCGGTTTCCCAGGTTGAGAACCCAATCTGCCTCTTCACCCAGGTTGCTCCTCGTGTGAAGAGACAGTTTCCCTTCCTAACCTGGGAAACCGCGCGACCGTTAACGTGAGCGCATGAGGCGGGCACACACGGTCGAGCAGGTGCGGGCGGCCGAGGCGGAGCTGATGGCACGGCTGCCCGAGGGGGCGCTGATGCAGCGGGCGGCCTCGGGGCTGGCGATCGCGATCGCCGACCTGCTCGGCTCGGTGTACGCCGCGCGCGTGCTCCTGCTCGTCGGCGCGGGCGACAACGGGGGCGACGCGCTCTGGGCCGGGGCGCTGCTCGCGCGGCGCGGGGCGGCCGTCGAGGCGGTGCTGCTCTCCCCGAAGGTCCGCGCTGACGGGCTCGCTGCCCTTCGCGACGCCGGAGGCCGGACCGTCTCCGTCGAGCAGGCCGCCCGGCCGGACGTCGTCGTGGACGGGATCGTCGGCATCGGCGGACGCCCAGGCCTGCGGCCCGAGGCCGAGGCGGCGCTGGCGCAACTCGCCGGGGTGCCCGTGGTCGCGGTGGACGTCCCCTCCGGGGTGGACGTGGACACCGGGCGGCTCGAGGGCGCCCACGTGCGTGCTGACCTGACCGTCACCTTCGGCACCCACAAGGTCGCCCACCTGGTCGATCCCGCGGCCCAGGCCTGCGGGGTGGTGCACCTCGTCGACATCGGGCTCGACCTGCCCGAGTCCCCGGTCGAGGCGCTCCAGCCGGTCGACGTGGCGGCGTTGCTGCCGGTCCCCGGCCCGTTCGACCACAAGTACACCCGTGGCGTCGTCGGGGTCCGGGCCGGCTCGCAGACCTATCCCGGGGCCGCCGTGCTGTGCACGTCCGGCGCGGTGTCCGGGCTCGCCGGGATGGTGCGCTACGTGGGCTCGGCCGCCGACGCGGTGCGGGCGCGGCACCCGGAGATCGTCAACGCGGAGGGCCGGGTGCAGGCCTGGGTGGTCGGGTCGGGTGGCGACGCCGACGCCGAGCAGGCGCTGGCCGACGCCCTCGGCGACGAGGTGCCGACCGTGGTCGACGCCGACGCGCTGATCCACGTCCGCCCCGGGACGCGGGACGTCGTGCTCACCCCGCACGCGGGCGAGCTTGCGCGGATGCTCGGCGTCGAGCGGCAGGCGGTCGAGGCCGACCAGCTCGGCTTCGCCCGCCGGGCGGCGGAGGAGTACGACGCCGTGGTGCTGCTCAAGGGACGGCACACGATCGTCGCGTGCCCCGACGGGCGCGTGCGCGTGACCAGCAGCGGGGTGCCCTGGCTGGCGGTCGCGGGCGCCGGCGACGTGCTCGCCGGCATCATCGGATCGCTGCTCGCCGCCGGCCTGGACCCGTACGACGCGGCCTCGGCCGGGTCCTGGCTGCACGGCGCTGCCGCGGCGGTGGCCAGCGGTGGCGGGCCGTTGAGCGCGAGCAACGTGGCCGACGCGGTGCCGGAGGTCGTGCGAAACCTGCTCGCGTGAATGAAAGGATGAGCAGGTCATGGCCACCCCAGCGAGCGCGTCGAGTCCGCACGCCGAGATCGTCATCGACCTCGGTGCGGTCAGGCACAACGTGTCCCGGCTCCGCGAGCTGGTCTCGACGGAGGGCCACGCACCGCAGCTGATGGTCGTGGTGAAGGCGGACGCCTACGGCCACGGGATGCTGCCGGTCGCGCGGGCGGCCCGTCGGGCCGGGGCCGAGTGGCTCGGCGTGGCCACCGGCGACGAGGCGCTGGCGCTGCGACACGGGGGTGACTCGGGACGGCTGTTGTGCTGGCTCGCTGCGCCGGGGGCCGAGTTCGCGCCGCTGGTGCAGGCCGACGTGGACGTGACGGCCTCGTCGGTGGCGCAGCTCGACGACATCGTCCGCGGTGCCCGCGAGGTCGGTCGACCCGCGCGGCTCCAGCTGAAGTTCGACACCGGCCTCTCCCGCGGAGGTGCTCCCCGGACCGAGTGGCTGTCCCTGGTCACCGGCTGCCCACGCGGCCGAGGAAGAGGGACTGGCGCGCGTCACCGGTCTGTGGTCCCACTTCGCCTGCGCCGACGAACCCGACCACCCCGCCAACGCGCGCGCAGCAGCAGGCGTTCGACGAGGCCTGTGCCCTCTCCGAGGACGCCGGCCTGCGCCCCGAGGTGCGGCACCTCGCCAACTCTGCCGGGGCTCTGCTCCACCCCCGGGCGCGTCACGACCTCGTCCGTCTCGGCATCGCCAGCTACGGCCTGAGCCCGGCGCCGGACGTGGTCACCGAGGAGGCGCTCGGTCTGGTCCCGGCAATGACCGTGCGCGGGGTCGCCGTACTCACCAAGGAGCTGGCGGCCGGCGACGGCGTCTCCTACGGGCACACGTTCGTGGCGCCGGAGCCGATGCGGGTGGCGCTGGTCCCGATGGGGTACGGCGACGGCGTACCACGGCACGCCTCGTCGACTGCCGAGGTGTTCGTCGACGGCGTCCGGGCACCGGTGCTGGGCCGGATCTGCATGGACCAGTTCGTCGTCGCCGCCCCCGAGGCGCAGCCCGGCGACGAGGTGGTGCTGTTCGGACCGGGGTCTCACGGCGAGCCGACGGCGACCGACTGGGCACGCTGGTGCGGCACGATCAACTACGAGATCGTCACCCGGATGGGTGGCCGGCAGACCCGGGTCTGGGTCGGGGACGAGGACTGATGGGCACGCGCAGGTCTCTCGCGTACGCCGCTGGCGGGCTGGGTGCCGCGGCCGTCGCCGCCGTGGCCACGGGCGTGGTCGTCGAACGACGCGTCGTCCGGGCACGTCGCGCGGGTGCGGCCGAGGCAGACCGGCTCGGGACGCTGCGCTCCGAACCGGTCGAGATCACCTGTGACGACGGCATCGTCCTGCACGCGGAGATCGACGAGCTGCAGCCGTACGCCGTGGGCAAGCGGCGCACCCGTGGCGAGATCACCCTGGTCTTCGTGCACGGGTACGCCCTCAACCTGGACTGCTGGCACTTCCAGCGCGAGGCGTTCCGCGGCAAGTACCGGATGGCCTTCTACGACCAGCGTTCGCACGGTCGCTCCGAGCGGTCCGACCGCGAGCACGCGTCCATCGACCAGCTGGGCGACGACCTGGCGACCGTGATCGGACAGGTCGCACCCAAGGGCCAGGTGATCCTGGTCGGTCACTCCATGGGCGGGATGTCGATCATCGCCTTCGCCGAGCGGCACCCGAAGCTGTTCGCGAAGAAGGTCGTCGGCGTCGCGCTCATCGCGACCACCGCTGGCGGCCTGCGTCCTCATCGCACCCTGAGCAGATGGATCCCGGACGGGCTCGGCCAAGCGGTGGCGCCGCGCGTCATCGCTGCGCTCGCGAAGGCGCCCGAGCTCGTCGACTCCGCACGCCGACCAGGCTCCAACGTCGGGTTCCTGGTGGCCGACCAGTTCGCGTTCGGCAGCAAGGACGTCCCGGCCGCGGAGGTGGAGTTCCTCGACGAGATGCTGGCCGGCACCTCGTTCGGCGTGCTCGCGGAGTTCTTCCCGTCGCTCTCGGAGCTCGACAAGTTCGAGCACCTGCTCGTCCTCAACGACGTACCGACGACGATCGTCTGCGGCACCAAGGACAAGGTCACCTCGATCGGGCACAGCCGCAAGATGGCGGCCCAGCTGCCCAACGCCACGCTGGTGGAGTGCGAGGGTGCCGGACACATGGTGATCTTCGAGGCCCGCGCCCGGGTCAACGAGGCACTGCAGGCCCTGGTGGAGGCGGCCTCGTCATGACCGAGGTGCACACCGTCGACGGCTCGCGGGCGGCCGACGTGCTGGCGGTGATCCACGAGTCGTTCGGCGACCGCCCGGCCCTCGACCCGCCGGCCACCGCGCTCGACGAGACGCTCGAGTCGGTGCGCGAGGCGCTCGACGCCCACGGTGGGCTGCTCGTCGAGCACGAGGGCCAGCCGGTCGGTGCCCTGCTCCTCGAGCCGCGTGGGCGACTGCTCGGCCTGCGCCGGGTCGGCGTGCTCGCCAGTGTGCGGGGGCTCGGTGTCGCCGCGAAGATGGCGAGCCGGGCCGAGCAGATCGCGACCGCGCGCCACTTCGGCGGCATCGAGCTCGAGGCCCGCGTGGAGCTCCCGAAGACGGTCGCGTTCTGGAGCAAGCAGGGGTACGTCGAGTCCGGCCGCAACGGCAACCGGCTGAACATGCTCAAGATGCTGCCGATCACGCGGGTGCTCGTGACTGCCGAGGACACCCGGGCCTACGGGAAGTGGCTGGCCACCGTGCTCCGCCGCAGCGACCTGGTCATCCTCACCGGAGACCTCGGCGCCGGCAAGACCACGCTCACCCAGGGGATCGGCGAGGGTCTCGGCGTGCGCGGGGACGTCACGTCACCCACGTTCGTGATCTCCCGCATCCACCCCTCTCTCGACGACGGGCCGCCCCTGGTGCACGTGGACGCCTACCGGCTGGGCAGCTCCGCCGACCTCGACGACCTCGACCTGGACACGGAGATCGAGGACGCCGTGACCGTGGTGGAGTGGGGGGAGGGTCTGGCCGAGGCACTCTCGATCGACCGGCTCGAGCTCACCCTGACCCGTGGCGACGACGACCGACGAACCCTGACGCTGACCCCGGTCGGCTCCCGGTGGAGAGAGCTGATGTTCTGATGCTGCTGGCCTTCGACACCGCCACCCCGCACGTGACCGTGGCGCTGCACGACGGCGCCACGGTCGTGGCGACCTTCGAGTCCGAGGAGTCGATGAAGCACGGGGAGATGCTGGCGCCCGGGATCTCCTCGGTGCTGGACTCTGCCGGCGTGGTCGCGTCGCAGCTGACCGGGATCGCCGTCGGCGTCGGTCCCGGCCCGTTCACCGGCCTGCGGGTCGGACTGGTGACCGCGCGGACCCTGTCGCTCGCCCTCGGCATCCCGGTCCACGGCGTGTGCTCGCTGGACGTCCTCGCCGCCGAGGCGCTCGACGCCGGGCTCGACGCCTTCCTGGTGGCCACGGACGCACGGCGCAAGGAGGTCTACCTCGCGTCGTACGCCGCAGGCCGGCGGGTCTCGGGGCCCGAGGTGGTCAAGCCGCTCGACGCCGCGACGTCGCAGCCGGTGGTGGGCAGGGGTGCGGTGCTCTACCCGGATGCGTTCCCGAACCCCACCCTCCCCGAGCACCCCTCGGCCGCCGTCCTGTGCGACGTGGTCCTCCGCGAGCGGTTCGAGATCCTGGCGCCGGACCCGCTCTACCTCCGCCGCCCCGACGCCACCGCTCCCGGGAAGCCCAAGCCGGTCAGCTGAGCGCGAGATCCGGATAGTCCGAGACGATCCCGTTGCGAACGCCGTGCAGAAACAACGGAAACGTCTCGGACTATCCGGTTCCGGCGCGCTTCTTCGGAGGAAGCGGGAAGAACATCGAGGTGCGCTCGGCGTACTCCGGGTAGCCCTCGCGCTTCATCATCGTGCGCTCGAGCAGCTTGGCTCCGGTGGCGAAGACGAGGAAGTACGTCATCACGGCGGGGGAGAGCACCGTGGTCAGGACGAGGCGGCTGCCGCCGACGCCGACGAGGAAGATCCCCCACCACACGCACGAGTCGCCGAAGTAGTTCGGGTGGCGGGTGTAGTGCCACAGGCCGCGGTCCATCACCTTGGGCCGGTCCGGATCCTTCTTGTACGCCGCGAGCTGTCGGTCGCCGATCGACTCGAAGGCCAGGCCGACCAGGTAGACGACCACGCCGACGACGACCAACCAGGTCCACCAACCCTGGTCGCTGGCTGCCGCCACCTGCACCGGCAGCGAGACGAACCACATCGCGACACCCTGGGTGAGGAACACCCGGACGACGGCGTAGGAGAACGGCTTGTCCTTCAGCAGCGCGGCGTAGCGCGGATCCTCCTCGCCGGTCGCCAGCAGGCGACGACCCGTGTGCCAGCCGAGCCGGCAACCCCAGACGGCGACCATCGCGAGCAGCAACCACCGCACCGGGGTGTCACCGACGACGGCGCTGACCAGGGCGACCAGGACGAAGCCGAGTCCCCACATCATGTCGACGATGACGACGCGGCCCATGCGCTTGGCCACGAGGGCGGTCGCGCCCATCAGGACGGTGACGGCGATCGCGTTGGCGACCAGGAGCGTCAGTACGTTCACGCGCTTCTCATCAGGTGGTCCTCACGGGCGCCAGCGTATGCGCTGCACCCGGTCGGACCATCAGGACCTGGTCGACGCCCATGCGGCCGTCGCGGAACGCCATCGAGCCGCCGACCAGGTAGAGCCGCCACACACGCACGACCTCCTCGCCGACCAGCTCGGTGAGCCGGGGCAGGTTGGCCTCGAAGTTCTCCAGCCAGCCCGACACCGTGCGCACGTAGTGCTCCCGCATCGCGTGCACGTCGCGCACCTCGAGCCCCCCACGCTCGAGGAACGCGACGGTCTCACCGACCGGTCGCATGTGCATGTCGGGTGCGATGAACGACTCGATGAACGGACCGCCGCCGGGATGGCCGTTGCGGCCGCCCGCGCGGGACATCTGCTGGATCAGCACTCGGCCACCGGGCTTGACCGCGTCGTGCAGGACCTGGGCGTAGGTGCCGTAGTTCTGCTCGCCGACGTGCTCACCCATCTCGAGGGAGCCGACGGCGTCGAAGTGACGGCCCGCGGCGATCTCAGGGATCTCGCGGTAGTCCTGGAGCCGGATCTCGACGCGGTCCGAGAGGCCGCGTTCGTGGATCCGCTGGTCGATGAACTTCTTCTGCTCGGCCGCGATGGTCACGCCGGTGACCTGGGCGCCGTAGTGCTCGGCGGCGTGCAGGGAAAGCGAGCCCCAGCCGCAGCCGATGTCGAGGAACCGCATGCCGGGCGCGAGGCCGAGCTTGGTGCAGACCAGGTCCAGCTTGTCGCGCTGCGCGTCCTCGAGCGTGTACGACGGGTCCTCCGACCGGAAGTAGGCCGAGGAGTAGGCCATCTGGGGCTCGAGGATCAGCGAGTAGAACTCGTTGGACAGGTCGTAGTGATGGCTGATCGCCCGGCGGTCGCGGAGCTTGCTGTGCAGCCGGCCACGGACGCGTGCCTGCGAGGCAGGCAGCGTCGGCGGGCGGCCCACGGCGCCGACGTCGAGGGCCGTGCGCAGCGCGCGGCCGAAGGCGCCCGGCGACGGGCGTACGCCGGTCAGGCCTCGCTCGGCAGCAACGGCCCACACGTGCGTCAGGGCGGCGTCGAGGTCGTGGTGCACCTCGATGTCGCCGGTGACGTAGGCCTGAGCGGCCCCGAGCTCGCCCGGGTGCCACAGCAGTCGGCGTACGGCGTCGCGCGAGCGGAGCTCGACCAGTGGCGCGTCGACGGGACCTGCCTCGGAGCCGTCCCAGGCACGCAGCCGCACCGGGAGGTCTCCGCCGACGAAGGGTCGCAGCGCGACCTCGAGCCGCTGCGCCACCCCTGCGGCGGCAAGAGGGGCCTGGGCCGTCCGGGACTCGGTCGTGGTCATCCGCGGCCACCTCGCTCGAGGGTGAGCTGCTGCACGTCGATGTAGCCGGACGCGAAGCCGGCGCGGGAGTACTCCAGGTAGAAGTGCCACATCCGCTGGAAGGTGCTGTCGAAGCCGAGTCCGCGGACCTGGTCGCCGGCTGCGCGGAAGGCCTGGTCCCAGCGCTCGAGGGTCTCCGCGTAGTGCTGTCCGAAGGAGAGTCGCTCGGAGATCCGCAACGTGGTGTCCGCGCGGGTGATCTCGTCGATCGCGGTGACCGAGGGCAGGAAGCCGCCGGGGAAGATGTACTTGTTGATCCACGTCCAGGTGCGCCGGGTGGCGAGCATCCGGTCGTGCGGCATCGTGATCGCCTGGATCCCCACCTTGCCTCCGGGAGCGAGCAGGCGGTCGATGGTCTGGAAGTACGTCGACCAGTACTCGTGCCCGACGGCCTCGATCATCTCCACCGAGACGACGGCGTCGAACTGGCCCTGCACGTCGCGGTAGTCGCTGAGCGCGATGCTGACCCGGTCGGCGTACCCGGCCTCGGCGACGAGCTGCTCGGCGAGCTCGAGCTGCTCGCTCGACAGCGTGACGGAGTGCACGGTGGCGCCACGGCGGGCAGCGCGGATCGCGAGCTCGCCCCAGCCGGTGCCGATCTCGAGCACGCGGGAGCCCTCGCCGACACCGGTCTGGTCGAGCAGCCGCTCGATCTTGCGGGCCTGTGCCTCCGCCAGCGACTCGCTCTGGTGGCCCTCCGGGGGAGCAGCCTCCAGGTGGTCACCTCGGTCGATGACGGAGGTGTCGTAGAGCGCCGAGGAGTAGCTCATCGTCTCGTCGAGGAACAGCTTGAACAGGTCGTTGGACAGGTCGTAGTGGTGCGCGATGTTGTCGCGGGTGTTGTCCGTGGAGTTCTTCTGCTCCTTCGGCGGACGGCGCACGTAGGCGGCCCGCAGCTTCTGGAGCGGCGCGGGGATGAGGGTCGGCAGGTCGGCGGCGAGCACGGTGAGGAAGCCGCCGAGGTCCTCGGCGTCCCAGGCTCCGGTGAGGTAGGCCTCGCCGAAGCCGATCAGGCCGTCCCGGCCCAGGCGCGTGTAGAACTCGGCGGGGCGCTGGATCCGCATCTCGGGTCCGCCGGTGCCCCACGTCCTCGTGGAGGCGCTGCCCTCGCGGACCGTCACCGGGAGCCGGCGCACGGCGGCGCGGAAGAGCTGGCGGGCGATCCGGGCGGACACGTCGGCCTTGAAGCCGGTGGGCACGTTGTCGAGCTCGGCCCAGGTGCTGCTCGGGCGGGTGGGAGTCGTCGTCATCTCAGACGCCTTCCTGTCGTGGGGTGGTCGGGACGCTTGCGGATCCCGAGTCGGCGCGCCCACAGCCACACCCCGTGGGCGTGGATGAGCACGGTGCCGCGCAGGGCGGCGGGGGCGGATCGGAGGGGCGAGACGCGGGTGCGCTCGCCGTCGAGCGAGGCGGTGAAGACGGCGCCGTCGTCGCTGTGCAGGGTGACCACGACGTGCAGGCGGTCGCCCGGTCGCGGGACGGCGATCTCGTAGTAGCCGTCGGTTCCGTGGAACGGCGAGACGTACATCTGCTTCTCGGTGCGGGCGCGGCCCTGCTCGTCGGGGTGGACGAGGTAGGCGTGCCGGTCGCCGTAGGTGTTGTGCACCTCGACCACGACACCGGCGAGCTCGCCGTTGCGGCGGTGGCACCAGAAGACGCTGATCGGGTTGAAGCAGTGGCCGAGTGCGCGCGAGTTGGCGGCCATCACGATGCGCCCACCGTCCGGCTGCACGCCGTTGAGGGCGAGGAAGTGCTCGACGTTGGCCTTGATCGTGGCGTCGGCGTCACCCAGGTGGTCGCGCGCCTCGAAGGTGCCGAGCACGCCGTGGTCGGGCAGGTGGTCGAGGTCGACCAGCCAGGTGCTCGAGCGGTGCGTGAACGTGCGCTGGATCGGTCGGCGGCGTACGTGCTTGATGGTGGTGGTGTACGTCGTGGCCTCGACCGGGAGCGGCTGGACCGCGCCCCACTCGACCCCCAGTCGCGCTGCTGCCTGCACGCCGGAGCGGGCGCCGTCCTCGTGGAAGCCCCAGCCGTGCCAGGCGCCGGCGAAGGCGATCCGGGCGGTGTCGCACTCGGGCAGACGCCGCTGTGCCGCCACGGACTCGGGGGTGTAGATCGGGTGCTCGTACTGCATGGTCTCGATGACCTTCGCGGGGTCGACGAGGTCCTGGCCGCCGAGCGTGACGATGAACCGGCGACCGTCCGTCGGCACGGGCAGCCGCATCAGGCGGGTCATGTCGTAGCTGACGGTGACCGTGCGGTCCACGTCCGAGGGTCGGCGCAGGTAGTTCCAGGACGCGCGAGCCCGGTGGTGGCGGGGTAGCACGCTCTCGTCGGTGTGCAGCTGCGCGGTGTTGGGGGAGTAGGGC
This sequence comes from uncultured Actinomycetota bacterium, assembly GCA_963797525.1. Lineage (GTDB taxonomy): Bacteria > Actinomycetota > Actinomycetes > Propionibacteriales > Nocardioidaceae > Marmoricola. The sequence continues at coordinate 485,941 of CAWCPT010000002.1, read as the reverse complement.
ATCGCTGCCAGCACCTGGCTCTGGGCGTCGGTCGGCTCGGCCAGCATCGCGAGCGCCTGGCCGGGGTGGGTGGCGATCACGATCGCGTCGTAGGTGTCGACCCGGCCGTTGCCGTCGGTCACCTCCACGCCGTCGGGTGTCTCGAGCACGGAGGTCACCTTGGTGCCGGTGCGCACGTCGGGGAGCCGGGCGGCCACCTTCTCGACGTACTCCCGCGAACCGCCGGTGACGGTGCGCCACTGCGGCGAGCCGAAGATCTGCAGCATCCCGTGGTGCTGGAGGAAGCTGAACAGGTAGCGCGCCGGGTAGTCCAGCGCGACCGCCGGGTCGCACGACCAGACGCACGCGACCAGCGACTCCATGAAGTGGGTCCGGAAGAGCGGAGAGAACCCGCCGCGGTCGAGGAACGTGGCCAGCGTCTGGTCGGCGTCATCGTCCGTCTCGGGGGTGGCCAGCAGCTTCCGCGCCTGTCGGTGGAACCGGGGGATCTCGGTGAGCATCCGGAGGTACGACGGGCGCAGCGCGTTGCGCCAGGTCGGGAACAGCCCCGCGAAGCCGAGGGCGCCGGCCCACTCCAGACGGTGGTCGTCCGAGCGCACCGACATCGACATGTCGGACTCCTGGGTCTCGACACCGAGCTCGTCGAAGAGGCGGAGCAGGTTCGGGTAGGTGCGCTCGTTGTGCACGATGAAGCCGGTGTCGACGGCGATCGGGCCGTCGGCGGTCTCCACGACGTGGGTGTCCGCGTGACCGCCCAGCCGCGAGTCGGCCTCGTAGAGGGTCACCTGCGAGCGCCGTGCCAGCACGTGGGCGGCCGTCAGTCCGGCCACCCCGCTGCCGACGACGGCGACGCGGTCAGGTGTCTGCAGAGTCATGCAGAGGTCCTACCCAGCTCGAACATGGCGATCGGCTTGGTGGTCGGGCTCTGCGAGCCCTCCTTGGGCTCGACGGTGATCCCGACTCCGGTGGCCTTCTGGGCGTCGCCCTTGAGCAGCAGCTTGTGGTCGCCGGCGGTGGTCATCAGCCCGGCCGGCTTCATCGTGCCGGTCTCGTCGCGCAGCCACAGCTCGTAGGCCTTGCCCGACGGCGGGGCCGCCATCTTCTGCGTCAGCAGCACGGCCTTGCCCTCGTTGTCGGAGCGGACCACGGTGGCGCTCGAGCCGTCGTTGAAGTCGATCGAGTAGCGCTTGGCGTCCGAGGCGGCGAGCACCTGGTCGGCCGCGCTCAGCTGGGGGCCCTGGCTGGTGTCGTCCAGCTGCTGCCAGACGACGGCGGTGCCTCCGCCGACGACCAGGATGGCCGCGGCAGCCGCCATCGCGCGGGCGAACCGCTTCCGGCCTCGGTGCAGGGGGACCACGTCCGCGGTCGCCGTGGCGGGTTCGGCCGAGGTCGCCGACGTGGTCGGGGCCACCTCGGGAGGCAGCGGTCGCACCTGGGCGATGTCGGCCAGGATCGACGAGCGCAGGGACTCGGGCGGCGTCAGCGCCACGGCGTCGGCCATCACCGACGTGGCTTCGCGCAGGCTGGCCACCTCGGCCTGGCAGTCGCGGCAGCCGGGCAGGTGTCGCTCGAAGGCCTCGCGTTCGGTGTCGTCGAGGGCGTCGACGACATAAGCCCCGGACAGCGCGTGCAATGAGTCGGTCACTGTCCTACCCCCATCGTGTCCCGGAGACGGATCAGGCCGTCTCGAATCCTTGTCTTGGCTGTACCCACCGGAAGGTCGAGCATCGCTGCCACCTCCGTGTGCGTGTATCCCTTGAAGTAAGCCAGCTCCAGCGCTTCTCGCTGGACCTCCGTCAACGAGTCCAACGCCTGTCGGACCCTTCGTGCTTCCATCGAGGCCTGTGCTGCCTCGGCGGTCGAGTCGTGCTCCACGTCCTGGCTCCCGTGGTGCCACACCGTGTCGCGCCTGGTGCTGGCCTCCGCGGACCTGATCCGGTCCACCGACTTGCGGTGCACCAGCGTGAGGATCCACGAGACCGCGCTTCCCTTGGCCGAGTCGAACCGGCTGGCGGTCCGCCACAGCTCCAGGAACGCTTCCTGCATGACTTCTTCTGCCTGGCTCGGGTTGCGGACGACCCGCACGGCCAGGCCGTAGGCGCGGGCCGACGTGGCGTCGTACAGCTCTGCGAACGCGGCCTCGTCGCCCCGTCCGGACCGCTTCAGCAGCTCGGCCAGGTCGGCAGGACTGCCGGAGCTCCCGGCCTGCGCAGCGGTCGGGAGCCTGGTCACCCCGTCCGGGATGTCTGAGGCGTCTGGATTTATCCGGTTCACGTGGAAACTTTCTCAGATCTGTCTGCCGGTCACACCGCAACCGATCCAGGAGTAGTTCGGAGCCTCGCCCGGGGCGGATGGGTCTGGACGCCGAAATTCACGCGGCGGGACGGATGCGTCAAGATGGTGGCGTGCCCCGCTACACCGTGAACCCCGATGCCGTCGCCCACGCCGAGCAGCTGATCCGTTCTCGACAGTACGTCCTCGACTCGGACTGGGGCGACGTCCAGCCGGACGCCGAGGCGCAGAACACCTACCTCGAGAACCACTCCTGGGAGCAGTACGCCGCCTGGCACCTCGGGCTCACCGAGGGTGCCAACGACGAGACCAAGGCCCGCTACGCCTTCGTCCAGGGCGACTTCGCCCGCGTCCACCGCACTGCCCTGATCGCCTGCGTCTACCGCGCCTCCGAGTGGCGGCACAAGGAGGTGGAGCTCGCGGCCCACGACCTGCTCCAGCTCCTCGACCGGACCAGCGCATGACGCACGTGCGCCCGGCGGGTGCGACCGACGTGGAGGTGGTCTCGCAGCTCGAGGACGAGTGCCTCGGGGCCGACGCGTGGAGCGAGGGCCTGATCCGGGCGGGGATCGAGGGCGAGGTGCCCACGGTCAACTACCTCGTGGCCGAGGTGGAGGGCGAGGTCGTCGGGCACGCCGTCGTCTCCAGTGCAGGCGACATCGCCGAGCTGCAGCGGATCGCGGTCGCGGAGGAGCACCGCCGTCAGGGCGTCGCCGCCCACCTGCTCGCCGGGGTCGTGGACGCCGCCCGCCGTTCGACGGCGGACCGGCTGCTGCTCGAGGTGCGCGAGGACAACCGGGGCGCGCTCGCGTTCTACGCCGGCCAGGGCTTCATCGAGATCGACCGTCGACCCCGCTACTACCGGGACGACGCGACGGCCGTGGTCCTGCGCCGTCAGCTCGTGCGTGGGTGTGGCGGTTCGGAGATCCCCTCAGAGATCGAGATCCCCGTCGCCGGAGAGTGACTCGAGCTTGCGGACTGCCAGGGCGGCGTACACCGCCGCGAGGTCCGGGAGCACCGCGGGATCGAAGTCGGCGCGCGGGCTGTGGTTCATCGGCGCGTCGTCCGGGTCGAGCCCGGGCGGCACGGCGCCGATCGCGATGAACGCGCCCGGCACGGCGTCGAGCACCCGGGAGAAGTCCTCGGAGCCGGAGATCGGGTCGGGCATCTCCTCGTAGCGTTCCTCGCCCAGCACCTCGCGCACCACCCCGGCGCCGAAGTCGACCTCGGCCGCTGTGTTGATGGTCAGCGGGTACTCGTCGTGGTAGCCGATCTCGACGTCCACGCCGTGGGCGCGGGCCACGCCCTGCAGCGTGTCGGTGATGCCCTCGCGCAGCCGCGTCGCGCTGGCCTCGGAGAACCGTCGCACGGTCGCTTCGAAGCGGGCGGTGTCCGGGATGATGTTGCGCCGGGTGCCGCCCTCGATGATCCCGACCGTCAGCACCACCGGGTCGAAGATGTCGAAGCGTCGGGTGACCATCGTCTGCAGCGTGGTGATCATCTCCGCGGTCGCGGCGATCGGGTCCTTCGCGCGGTGCGGCGCCGAGCCGTGGCCGCCCTGCCCGCGCACGACCACCTCGAGGTGGTGCGAGGCCGACATCATCGTGCCGGCGCGGCTGGTGAACTGCGCGTGCGGGTACATCGACGAGAACACGTGCATGCCGTACGCCGCGTCCGCCCGCCGACCCGCGGCGTCGAGAATGCCCTCCTCGATCATCACCCCGGCCCCGTCCCAGCCCTCCTCGCCGGGCTGGAACATCAGCACGACGTCGCCGCGCAGGTGGTCGCGGTGCTGCGCGAGCAGGCGCGCACCACCGATCAGCCCGACCGTGTGCAGGTCGTGGCCGCAGGCGTGCATGGCGCCGTTGGTCGAGGCGAAGTCCAGCCCGGTCTCCTCGGCCACCGGCAGGGCGTCCATGTCGCCGCGCAGCAGCACCGTGCGAGGGTTCGCCGCGTCCCGGGCGCCGCCCCGCAGCACTGCCGTCACGGACGTGGTCCCGGTGCCGGTGGAGATCTCCAGGCCCAGGTCGTCGAGCTCCCGGAGGACCCGCTCCTGGGTCCACGGGATGTCCAGCCCGACCTCCGGGTGCGCGTGGAGCTCCTGACGCAGCCGGACCAGGTCGTCGCTCATGGCGGTGGCGTCGTCGAGCAGGTCCATCGGTCTCCTTCGTGGTCGAGCCTGCCGAGGCTCAGGGCAGGTAGTACGTCGGGTTGGGCAGCTTCACCTGACGCTCACCGTAGCCACCGATCAGGTCGCTGAACTGGTCGCCGAGGTTGGCGACGATGCGGTGCCCCTGTGCGGCGACGTGCCGGCGCGTCTGCGACTTGTACTCGATCGTCGTGCACTTCGCGGCAGCGCAGGTGATGTAGCCGGGCTGGGTGCTGCCGGTCTTCCCGGTCCACTTCGTGTAGTAGTTCTCCGCGGTGAACCCGGTGTAGCCGACCTTCGCGAGGTTGCCCAGGGTGGCCGCCTTCTGGTCGTCGTTGCGACCGGTGAGCCCGACCAGCGTGCAGCCGGCGGAGTCGACGGCCTTGGTCAGCGCGACCATCGACGGGCGTGGCCGGGAACCGCTCGGGGCTGCACCCACTTGTCGTTCTGGAGGATCGGGTCGAAGTTGAAGTGCATGTCCGCGTCCTCCATGTCGTAGGTCCACAACGTGGTGTCGTCCGCGTCGAGCACCACGACCGGGTCCTGCCCCTTGCGGTCCGCCGTGCGGCAGGCGCTGGACGAGCTGCGGGTCAGCCGGCGCGTGATCCGGGCCATCTCGGAGATGTAGGGAGAGTCGTCCTTGTCGGCGATGCCGGCAGGTGGCCTGGTAGTAGGTGCGGATCGTCGTCTTCACGATGTCGATGTTGGGGATGCCCTCGCCACCCTGCGGTGGCGCCGCTCGAGCCGTCCGGCTTCATCGTGAACCGGCGTGCGCGGCGAGAAGGCCCGGTCGGCGGGCGTGCCGTCGAGGTCGGGGCTCGGCAGGTTGTACGTCGGGTTGGGCAGCTTGAGCACCTGGTCGGCGTACCCGCCCTGGAGGTCGGACCACTGGTCGCCGACGTTGAGCACGATGTCGTAGCCGAGGTCCTTCTCGATGTGCCTGCGGGTGCCGGCCTTGTACTCGACGGTGGTGCACTTGGCGGCGCAGGTGACGTAGCGCCGGCTGCGGGTTGCTGCCCGACCACTTGGTGTAGAAGTTGTCCGCGTCGAACGGCGTGTAGCCGACCTTGCCCAGGTTGGCGACGGTCGCCGCCTCCTGGGTGTCGGTGCGACCGGTGATCCCGAAGATCGTGAAGCCCATCCGGGCCGCGCGGTTCACGAAGCCGACCATCGACGGCGTGGCGGGGAACCTCTGGCCCTGCACGAAGGTGTCCTGGAGGGCGAGGTCGAAGTTGAAGTGCATCGCCGCGTCCTCCATGTCGTAGGTCCACAGCGTGGTGTCGTCGGCGTCGAACACGATGGCCGGCCGTTCGTGGTGTCGCTCGGCCTGCTGCTTCGCCCGCTCGAGGTAGCGCCACTGAGCGCGGACGATCTGCCTCATCTCGCGGATGTAGGGGGAGTCGGTCTTGTTCGCGATCCCGTCGTCACCCGCGCCGTAGTAGGTGCGGACGGTCTTCTTCACCGAGTCGATGTTGGGGATCCCGGCGCCGTCCGCGCGCAACCCGCTCGATCCGTCGGCAGCCATCACGAAGTGGGTGCGGGGAGCAAGTCGCGGATGGTCCTCGCTCCTGGCGCTGGCGGGCGCGGCGCCGACCACTCCTGCGGTGAGGAGGGCGACGGAACAGGCGGTGGCGGTGATCGCGCGGACAGGGCGACGTGGCATCGATGGACTCCCGAGAGGTTGGAACGAAGACCCGCGCGACGCTACCTCCGCACCGAGGCGGGGGGAAGGTCGGCGACCGGTGCACAATGACGCCGTGACCTCATCGTTGCCCTCGTCGGCCGGACCGTTGGTGCTCGGGATCGAGACCTCGTGCGACGAGACCGGAGTCGGCATCGTGCGCGGTCACACCCTGCTGGCCGACGCGGTGGCGTCCTCGGTCGAGGAGCACGCGCGCTTCGGTGGCGTCGTACCCGAGGTCGCGTCGCGGGCCCACCTCGAGGCGATGGTGCCGACGCTCGAGCGGGCCTGCGAGACCGCCGGCATCGCGCTGGCGGACGTGGACGCGGTGTCCGTCACGGCCGGGCCGGGCCTGGCCGGTGCCCTCCTCGTCGGCGTGGCGGCGGCGAAGTCCCTGGCGCTCGCGCTCGAGAAGCCGTTGTACGGCGTCAACCACCTCGCGGCGCACGTCGCCGTCGACCAGCTCGAGCACGGCGCCCTGCCCGACCCGTGCCTGGCCCTGCTCGTCTCGGGCGGGCACTCCTCGTTGCTCCGGGTCGGTGACGTCACCTCGTCGGTGGAGCCGCTGGGCTCGACCATCGACGACGCCGCGGGAGAGGCCTTCGACAAGGTGGCCCGCCTGCTCGGGCTGCCGTTCCCCGGCGGCCCCTACATCGACCGGGCGGCAGCGTCGGGGTCCTCGGTGGCGATCGACTTCCCGCGCGGCCTGAGCTCGCGGCGCGACCTCGAGCGGCACCGGTTCGACTTCTCCTTCTCGGGCCTCAAGACCGCCGTGGCCCGGTGGGTGCAGGCTCGCGAGCTCTCCGGCGAACCGGTCCCCGTGGCCGACGTGGCCGCGTCGTTCCAGGAGGCGGTCTGCGACGTGCTCACCCGCAAGGCGGTCGACGCCGCCGAGGCGGAGGGGATCGAGGACATCCTGATCGGCGGCGGGGTGGCCGCGAACTCCCGGCTCCGCGTGCTCGCCGAGGAACGCGCCTCGGCCCGCGGCATCCGGGTCCGCGTCCCACGCCCCGGCCTGTGCACCGACAACGGCGCCATGGTGGCGGCCCTGGGCAGCGAGATGGTCGCCCGCGGCCGCACCCCGTCCGCCCTCGACCTCCCCGCCGACTCCTCGATGCCGGTGGACGTGGTGCTGGTCTGAGTTCCGGATAGTCCCCTGCATTCGGACCCTGTTCGGGGTCCAGGGGGGTCCGTTTGCAGGGGACTACCCGGGCAGGGCGTTCGCCGACCGCGCGATGGTCCGGCCCAGGGGGATGAAGGTCAGGCTCCAGACGACCAGGGCGACGGTGCGCAGGACGGTGTCGCCGCTGATGTTGGCCGGGGTCACGAGCACGAGCATCGTCACGCCCGAGGCGAGCACCATCCAGGCGCCCAGCCCGGTCCAGACCCGCTTCCGCACGATCACCACGCCCGCGACGAGACCGCCCAGCGCGGTCATCAGGGACGAGACCCCGAAGAGGGTGCCGACCCAGCCGGCCGCCGAGGAGTCGATGTCGTCGCGGCCGATGGTCGCGCTGAGGAACTCGGCGACCCCGAGCACCACGAAGCCGACGACGGCGATCCACAGGGTGATGGCCGCCGCGCGCTGGCCTCGGTGCGGATCGGCCTCGAGCACGCCGACGAAGCCCGCCGCCGAGAGCAGGTGGGTGACCACGAGCACGAGGCTGACCACCCAGAAGACGCCCATCGGGAACGGGTAGCTCCACTGGTCGTCGGGTACGTCGTGCGGCCACACGAACGTGACCACCCCGACCAGGGCGCCGAGGACGCCCGAGGCGGCGCAGGCCGCGCCGTACGTCCTGAGCCGGTCACCGGTGCTGGTCCGAACTGCGGTCGACTGCTCTGTCACGGCGCGTCCTCTCGTGGCCCGAGAGTTGATAAGGCAAACTGAAAGTAAGTCAAACTTAGGAAATGGATGCCAGAAGGTCAAGAGGGTGATCCCCGGCGGGCGAACACGATCGCCCTGCTGGGGCAGGCGTACAGCCTGCTCGGGTTCCGGATCGTCGATGGTGTCGTCGGCGCCGGACACCCGCAGAAGCCGTCGTACTCGGCCGTGTTCGCGCAGATCGAGCCGGGCGGATCGCGGCTGACCAAGCTCGCCGCCGGGGCCAACATGACGCCGCAGTCGATGGGCGTCATCGTGGACGAGCTCGAGGACCTCGGCTACGTGACCAGGCGGCCGGACCCCTCCGACCGCCGCGCCAAGCTGATCACCCTGACCGCGCGGGGCCGTCGCGTCGTCGCCGCGGGCGAGGCCACGATCATCGGCCTCGAGGAGGACATCGTGGCCGTCCTCGGCCAGCGCGGCGCCACCCAGCTCCGCTCCCTTCTCCTCAAGCTGCTCGAGAGCGCTGGCTGAGCGGGAAGACGGGGTAGTCCAGATCAAAAGGCCGGTCACCGGGGCTCCCTGACCGGCCTATTGCTCTGGACTACCCGGCCTGGTGGTTACGGTGGCCTCACCCGAGCACGGAGGAGCACAGATGCAGCAGGTGAAGGCGGTCGTCGCGCGAGCGAAGGGCGAACCGGTCTCGATCGAGACGATCAACGTCCCGGACCCCGGGCCCGGCGAGGCCCTCGTGAAGATCCAGGCGTGCGGGGTGTGCCACACCGACCTGCACTACCGCGAGGGCGGGATCAACGACGAGTTCCCGTTCCTGCTCGGGCACGAGGCGGCCGGGACAGTCGAGGCGGTCGGGGACGACGTGACGGAGGTGGCGCCCGGTGACTTCGTCGTCCTCAACTGGCGGGCGGTGTGCGGCGACTGCCGCGCCTGCAACCGCGGCGAGCCGTGGTACTGCTTCGCCACCCACAACGCGACCCAGAAGATGACGCTGGAAGACGGCACGGAGCTGAGCCCGGCCCTGGGCATCGGCGCCTTCGCCGAGAAGACCCTGGTCGCTGCCGGCCAGTGCACCAAGGTGGCCGAGGACGCGCGACCGGCTGCAGTCGGCCTGCTCGGCTGCGGGGTGATGGCCGGTCTCGGCGCGGCGATCAACACCGGCAACGTCGGTCGCGGCAAGAGCGTCGCCGTGATCGGGTGCGGCGGGGTGGGCGTGGCCGCGATCGCGGGCTCCGCGCTGGCCGGAGCGGGCACGATCATCGCGGTCGACATCGACGACAAGAAGCTCGCGGCTGCCACGAAGATGGGTGCCACGCACACGGTGAACAGCAAGGAGAACGACGCGGTCGAGGCGATCCAGGCCCTCACCGACGGCAACGGGGCCGACGTCGTGATCGACGCGGTGGGCCGTCCGGAGACCTGGAAGCAGGCGTTCTACGCCCGAGACCTCGCCGGCACCGTGGTGCTCGTCGGCGTGCCGACCCCGGACATGAAGATCCCCGAGATCCCGCTCATCGACGTGTTCGGCCGTGGTGGTGCGCTGAAGTCCAGCTGGTACGGCGACTGCCTGCCGAGCCGCGACTTCCCGATGCTCGTCGACCTCTACCAGCAGGGTCGGCTCGACCTGGACGCCTTCGTGTCCGAGGAGATCGGCATCGGCGACGTCGAGGCCGCCTTCGAGAAGATGCACCACGGCGACGTGCTGCGCTCGGTGGTGCTGTTCGACTGAGGCCCGGCGCAGGACCCGGGACTACGTCGGGATGCCGTAGGGGTCGTGGCTCACCGAGCCGATCGGGACCACCTCGCGGCCCAGCGGGAACAGCGAGAGCGGGATCATCTTCCAGCTGGCCACCCCGAACGGGATGCCGATGATGGTGATGAACAGGAGTGCTCCGGCGACGAGGTGGGCCAGGGCCATCTCCCAGCCGAACAGGACCACCCAGATGATGTTGCCGATCACCGACATCACCCCGGCGTCACGACGCCAGATCGCCGTCCGGCCGAAGGGCCAGATCACGAAGCCGGCGAGCCGGAACGACGCGATCCCGAACGGGATGGTGATGATCAGGATGCAGGCGAGGACGCCGGCGACGACGTACCCGATGGCCAGCCACAGGCCGGCCAGGAGGAACCAGAGGATGTTGCCGATCGTGCGCACGGTGCCAGCGTAGGCCGGATGGGTCTAACGTGACGCAGGTCACATCCACCTCGTCTCGGGAGTCCTGATGGTGTCTCGGCTGCTCCGCCCGCTCTTCCTGGCCGGATCGGCCCTCACCCTCGGAGTCACGGCGCTCGCCCTGCCCGCCGCGCATGCCGCGACGCCGGCGTCGTACGTCGCGCTCGGCGACTCCTACTCCAGCGGGACCGGCACGCGCACCTACCTCAACGACGGGACCAGCTGCCAGCGGTCGGTCTACTCCTACCCGAGCCTGATCTCGAGCGCCCGCGGCTATGCGCTCAACCTCCGGGCGTGCTCCGGGGCGAAGGTCGCCGACGTGCGCAGCACCCAGCTGAGCGCGCTCTCGACGAGCACGAGCTACGTGACCATCTCGGTCGGCGGCAACGACGCCGGCTTCACCGACGTGCTCACGCAGTGCGCGCTCCCCAGCTGGGCGAGCAACTGCAACGGCGCGATCGACGGTGCCCAACGGGTCATCAACGGCACCATCCCGGCCTCGCTCGGCTCGCTCTACGCCTCGATCCGGGCGGGTGCGCCGAAGGCGAAGGTGGTCGTCGTCGGCTATCCCCGCATCTTCAACGGGGAGGACTGCAACCTGCTCACCTGGTTCTCGCCGAGCGAGGAGACCCGGCTCAACCAGACCGCAGACCTGCTGAACAGCAAGCTCAGCGCCGCCGCGAGCGCTGCCGGGTTCGGCTTCGCCAACCCGACGAGCAGGTTCGTCGGGCATGCCGTGTGCGACTCGCCCGAGTGGCTGAACGGGCTGTCCAACCCGGTGGGCGAGTCCTACCACCCGAACCGCACCGGTCACTCCGCCGGCTACACGCCGCTGGTCAGCCCGTCGCTCACGGGAGTGGTCGTGGCCGCCACCGCGGCGACGCTGCGCACGGCGGTGGCGTCGGCGCCCACCCTCACCACCAAGCAGAAGCGGTACGCCGCCCGCGACCGGGCGATCCGGCCGGAGCGGTTCGTCGCGCCGGACCTGACCGCCCCGCGGGTCCGGAAGCTCGCGGCCAGGGCGGGCGTCGACCTGCACAGCCGCGCGAGCATCGACGCCGTGGACCGGAAGTACGCCCGCCAGCAGGCGAAGGCCTGGGCCGCTCGCCACTGATCGTCGGCGACCTCCGTAGGCTCGGCCCCATGAGCCGCGTCCGCATCGACCATGCCGTCTCCAGTGGCACCTTCTCCCTGGACGGCGAGACCTTCGACGTCGACAACAACATCTGGGTGGTCGGTGACGACGACGAGTGCGTGGTCATCGACGCCCCGCACGACGTCGACGACATCCTCGCCGTGGTGGCCGGTCGCAAGGTCAAGGCGATCATCTGCACGCACGCCCACGACGACCACGTCCGCGTCGCCCCCGCGCTGCGCGAGCGGGTCAGCGCGCCGATCCTGCTGCACCCGGCCGACAAGGAGGTCTGGGAGCTGACCCACACCGACTACCTGTGGGACGTCGACCTCGAGGACGGCCAGACCGTGAAGGTCGGCGGGGCCGCGCTCAAGGTGCTGCACACGCCGGGCCACGCGCCGGGGGCCGTCTGCCTCTACGTGCACGACCTCGGCTGCGTCTTCACGGGCGACACCCTCTTCGAGGGCGGGCCGGGGGCGACGGGCCGCTCGTTCAGCGACGAGGACGAGATCAAGCAGTCGATCCGCCGACGCCTGTTCGACCTGCCCGACGAGACCGTGGTGCACACCGGGCACGGTGCCGACACCACGATCGGCGCCGAGCGCGCGAACCTGGCGTGAGACCCCAGCTGGCCCGCTCGGTCTTCGCCGGGCTCCTCGGCATCAGCCTGGTGATGTTCCTGCTCCCGGGCGAGGACGTGTCCGCCTCGGCGCCCAACGACAAGCTCGTCCACGGGCTCACCTTCGTGGCGCTCGCGGTGGCCGGCCGGTGGGCCGGGATCCCTCCCGTCCGGCTCGGCCTCGGGCTCGCGGCGTACGCCGTGGTCACCGAGATCCTCCAGGCCGTGCTGCCGATCGACCGGGACGGTGACGTGCGCGACCTCGCCGCCGACGCGATGGGGATCGTCCTCGGCCTGCTGCTGAGCTGGCTGGCCGTCCGGGTGGCACTCCGCGCGAGGGCCCGCGGCTAGGCGGTCCGATCGCCGGAGTCCTCCGCCCGTCGGGCGCGGATGATCTCCCAGGTCCCGACGATGGCGGCCGCTGCGACGAAGCAGAGAGTGACGCCGATCGCGGCGACGAGCGCGCCGGCGTACGACGCGGCACCCGGTCCGGCGACCGCGGAGAAGAACACGGCACCGATCACGGCCTGCCCGATGGCCAGCCCGACCCGCTGAGCGGTCTGCAGCACCCCGCCTGCCGTGCTGCCGACGACGGGGTCGACGTCGGCCAGGGTGAGTGTCTGGTTGGGCGTGATCACCGCTCCGGCGCCGAGCCCCATCACGAACAGCGGCCCGGCGAGCTGCAGCACGGCGTGGTCGGTCGGTGTCGTGCCCGCGACGAGCGCCATCGCCAGTGCCCCGGCCCCGAACGTCAACGCCCCGGCGACGATCAGCGGTCGACCCAGCCGGGTGACGAACCGGCCGGCCGTCTGGGCCGCGGCCGCGCTCCCCACGGCGAACGCGGTCACCCCGAGCGCCGCGTGCAGGGCGCTGAAGTCCAGGCCACGCTGGAAGTAGAGGGTCATCACCAGCGGGAGTCCGGCCTGGGCGGGGAAGTAGAGGAGTGCCAGCACCACGCCCGACGTGTACGACGGCCGCCGGAACAGGCGCAGGTCGACGAGGGGGTCCTTCAGCTCGTTCGTGAGCCGGCGTTCGCGACGGTAGAAGAGGAACAGCAGCAGCACGGTGGGGACCGCGAGCAGGAGCACGGAGCGGCCGATCGTCTCGAACTCGACGGCGCCGAACAGCACGCAGAACGTCGCCGCGCCGAGGATGAGCGAGCCCAGAACGTCCAGCCGGTGCTTGCCGGTCGCCGGCGTCTGCGGCAGGTACCGCCGGGCCAGCAGCATCACCACGATCCCCACCGGGACGTTGACGAAGAAGACCAGCCGCCAGCCGAGGTCCGGGCCGCCGAGCGCTATCAGCGCGCCGCCGGCGAGCGGGCCGAGCGCCGTGCCCAGACCGACCGTCGTGCCCAACGCCCCGAAGGCGCGACCGCGCTCCTCCCCGCGGAACATCTGCTGCACCAGGCCGGAGACCTGCGGGTTGATCAGGCCACCGGAGATCCCCTGGAGCAGTCGTGCCGCGATCAGCAGCTCGGCCGTGGGCGCCAGTCCGGACACCGCACTGGTCAGGGCGAAGCCGGCCACACCGATCTGGAACATCCGCTTGCGGCCGTGGTCGTCGCCGAGCCGCCCGGAGAGCACGGGCACCAGGCCGAAGGTGAGGGTGTAGCCGCTCACGATCCACTGCAGCTGCGAGGGACCGGCACCCGTCGAGTCGCTGATCGACGGGAGGGCGACGTTGGTGATGCTGACGTCGAGCAGGGTCATGAACAGCGCGCTGCAGCAGACGAGCAGGGCGATCCAGCGGGTGTGGTCCGAGTCGCCTGCCGGCGGTGCGTCGTCGTCCCGGTGCGCGGCCCGGTCGGTGGGGAACTCGCTCATCGCGCGGTCATCAGAACGGCTCGACCAGCAGTGCGGTGCCCTTGCCGGCGACCCGGGTCAGCACGAGCGTCGCCTCCTCGTCACCGCGCAGCGACAGCCGCTTCCTCAGCTCGTCGGGCACGACCGAGACACCACGCTTCTTGATCGTCAGCCTTCCCACCGCCCGCTCGCGCAGGGCGGCCTTCAGCGGCTTCTCCCGGAAGGGCACCTGCTCCAGCACGCGGTAGCCGCGGGCGAACGGGGTGCGGAACGACGCGTCCGAGGTGACGTAGGCGATGTGCTCGTCGACGAGATGGCCACCCACGCCGTCGGCGACCGCAGTCACCAGCCCTGCTCGGATCACGGCTCCGTCCGGCTCGTAGAGGTACTGCGACACCGGCCCGGTCGCGGCCCCGGGGTCGTCCTCGTCGGTCAGGGTGGCCAGGCCCCCGTCGCCGAGCACCGTCGCGCGCCTGCGGCACGTGGCCAACCTGCCCGACCACAGGACGGCCTCCTTCACGTCGCGGTGGTCGCTGACCCACTCGGCCTCGACACCGTCGGGCACCAGCTCGTGCGGGATCCCCGGGGCGAGCTTCACGCACGAGTCGCGCTGCAGCAGCGACTCCACGAACGGCCAGGGCGGTGTCCAGTCGTCGACGTCGAAGCTCCTGCCCGCGGCCGTACGGCGCGCCGGGTCGGCGTACGCCAGGTCGAAGGGGGAGGTGTCGACGGTGGTGGCGTCGGCCACCGTCACCGCACCACCGAGCCCGAGGGCGTCGAGGTTGGCGGCCGCCACCGCGACCCGGACGGGATCCTCGTCCACCCCGGCGCAGGTGAGCCCCGCTCTCGCGAACGCGACGAGGTCTCCGCCGATGCCGCAGCCGAGGTCGACCAGGGTCTCGGTGCCCGCGGCGCGAGCCCGGGCAGAACGATGGGTGGCCACCGGCATCCGGGTGGCCTGCTCGAGCCCTTCCGGCGTGAAGTACATCCTCTGGGCGAGGTCCCCGAACTTCGCCTCCCCCCGGCGCCGCAGCTCGACCTGCGTCAGGGCGGCGGCCACGTGCCCGGCCGACGCCGTACGGCGAAGGGCGGTCTGTGCCTGCAGGGAGTCGTCCGACGCCTCGGTTGCCGCGGCGAGCAGACGCTGGCCCTCGCCGGTCAGCAGCCACTGGAAGGCGTCGAGGTCCACCCGGCCATCCTCGCGCACGCTCCGGTGGTGACCGCAGCCACGGCTCCGCACGCGTATCTGTCAGCCCGCGGACGCCTCGGTAAGAAGCGCGCAAGTTTCCGGTAAGCGCCCGGCCGGAGTCTCGGAACACGCCACCGAGGGCGCCCTTCGAGAGGAACACCATGAGCATCGACATCTCCCGCACCGCCCCGTCCGACGTCGTCGTGCCACGGCAGGAACGTCCCGAGATCCACGAGCTGAGGGCCAGCGTGATGGGCGCTGTGCACGTCCCGGGCGAGCCCGGCTGGGACGCCGCGAGGTCGGCCTGGGCCGTCCACGTCGCCCAGCAGCCGCTGGCCGTCGTCGAGGTCACCGACGTCGACGACGTACGCCGAACCGTGCAGTGGGCTGTCCGCCACGGTCACCAGGTGACCGCCCAGCCGGTGGGCCACGGCGCCAGCCGCGCACTCGCCGACAACCGGATGGACCGAGTCGTCCTGCTGCGCACCCGGGCCATGAACGCCATCGAGATCGACATCCCGAAGGGCACCGTCACCGTCGGTGCCGGCGTCAAGGTCGGTGAGCTGCTCGCTGCCCTCCAGGGGACCGGCCTGACCTTCCTGGCCGGCAGCAGCCCTGACCCCACCGTCGTCGGGATGACCCTCACCGGCGGGATGAGCTGGTTCGGTCGTGCCTACGGGTTCGCGGCGAACGCCGTCGAGTCGGTGCAGGTCGTCGATGCCCACGGCGAGCAGCGGACCGTCACCAGCGCCACCGACCCGGACCTGTTCTGGGCCCTGCGCGGCGGCGGGGGCGACTTCGGCATCGTCACCGCGATGGAGATCCGGCTGCTGCCTGGCTTCCACCTCTACGGCGGGCGGATGCTGTGGGAGATCGACAAGATGCCCGAGGTGCTCCGTGCCTTCCGCGAGGTCACCGCGTCGGCCCCCGACAAGCTCACGCTCTGGTACCACACCTACCAGTTCCCGCCGATGCCCGAGATCCCCGAGGAGATCCGCGGCAAGGCCTTCGCCTCCGTCGCAGTCGCGCACCTCGGCTCGGCGGAGGAAGCGGAGGAGCAGCTGGCGCCACTGCGTGCCGTCGACGGCATCGTGATGGACCTGATGGGTCCGGTCCGGATGGCAGACCTGGGTGGCATCGCCGACGAGCCGGTCGACCCGATGCCGTCGATGGAGCACTCCGTGCTGCTCGACGACCTGAGCGACCAGCTGATCGACCGGCTCAGCTGCGTGGCCGGCGAGAACAGCGGCTCGCCCCTGGCCGTCCTGCAGGTGCGGCACCTCGGCGGGGCCTTCCGGCGCCACGACGACGCGCACGGCGTCTGCGACACCCTGGAGCAGCCCTACCTGCTGTTCGCGCTGGGCGTGCCGGCCGTGCCCGAGCTCGCCGCCGCGATCGCGACCACCTTCGACCGCCTGGACGTGGCCACGGAGGGGCACACCAACGGACGCACGGTGCCGAACTTCCTCGGGTCCGACGGTGACCTCGACCGCGCCTGGTACCCCGCCACGCGCACCCGCCTGGCGCAGGTGAAGTCCCTGGTGGACCCGCACCACACGATCCGGAGCAACCGGCCGGTCCAGGGTTGAGGACCCGAACGGCTCGTGCGGTGGACTGGACCACCGCACGAGCCGAGGCCGGTGAGGGCGGCACCGCGAGGCGGTCTCGGCCTAACCTGCGGCCCTGGAAGGGGGCGGTGGTGGTCGAGGTTCGGGTGGACGTCCTGGGTCCTCTGCGCGTCCGCGTCGACGGTGCCGAGCAGCGTCTCGGCGGTCGTCGCGACCGAGCCGTGCTGGCGCTCCTGGCCAGCAACGCCGGCAACCCGGTCAGTGCCGAACGGCTCGTCGACGAGGTCTGGGGACAGGCGGCCCCGTCGTCGGCGACGGGTTCGCTGCAGGTGGCCGTGAGCAAGCTCCGCGGGGTCCTGGACCCCGACCGGACGGGTCGGTCCGGGGTGCCCCTGCTCCAACGTGGTCCGTCCGGCTACCACCTGCAAGGTGTCGCCCTCGACGCCCACGCCTTCAGCGAGGCGGCGAACACCGTCGGCTCGGTGGCGCCCGAGGACGCCCTGCGCGCCGTGGACGAGGCCCTGGCGGCCTGGCGGGGTCAGCCGTACGCCGACCTGGCCGACGTGCCGTCGCTGGCAGCGGAGGCGACCCGCCTCCAGGAGGACCGGCTGCGTCTCCTCGAGGCGCGGGCCGACGCGCTGCTCCACCTCGACCGTCCGGACGAGGCACAGGCGATGCTCGCGCCGCTCGTGGGTGAGCACCCGTTCCGAGAGCGGTTGTGGTCCCTGCTGGCGCTGGCCCTCTACCGCTGCGACCGGCAGGCGGAGGCGCTCGAGACCCTGCGGACGCTGCGCACGTCGCTGGTCGACGAGCTCGGCGTCGACCCCTCGACCTCGGTGCGCCGGCTCGAGGAGGACCTGCTCGCGCAGGCGCCGCACCTCGCTTCCGGACAGGTGCGGCACCTCGCCGCCGCCGCCGTCCCGACCCAGCGCGACGCCCGGCAGGCTCCGACCACGACACCGGCGCCTGCCGTGGTCGGGCGCGCCGCCGAGCTGGCCGTCCTGGACGGATCGCTCGCCGACCTGGCCGACCGGGGTCGAGGGGGAGTGCTCCTGCTCACCGGCGAGGCGGGGATCGGGAAGAGCGCCCTGGTCCGGGAGCTGGTGTCACGGGCGCGGTCCCAGCGGCTCCAGGTCTGCGTGGGCCGCTGCCACGAGGCCGAGCTGGCTCCGGCGTACTGGCCCTGGTTGCCGGTGCTGGGCGAGCTCGCCGGCGACGAGGCCCCGAAGGAGGTCTCGGCCCTGCTGGGCGGCGGCAGCGACGTCGAGGCCGTCCACGCGGATGCCGCCGCACTCCGGACCTACGACGCCTCCGCCCGCGTCCTGGCCGCTGTGTCGACCCCACTCGTCGTGGTGCTCGAGGACCTGCACTGGTCCGACGTCTCGTCGCTGCGGATGCTCGCCTACGCCGCCGAGGCGCTGCGTGAACGGCCGGTCCTGTTCGTGGTGACCGTGCGCACCGAGGCCAGCCCGAGACCCGCCCTCACCGAGGCCCTCGCCGGCTTCTCACGGTTGGGTGCCCGACGGCTGGCGCTGTCCCCGCTGGGAAGCGAGGAGGTGGGCGCACTGGTGGCAGCGGTGATCGGGGACGCCGGACCCGAGCTGGTCGCCGTGCTGTCGCGACGCACTGACGGAAACCCGTTCTTCGCCCTCGAGATGGCCCGGCTGCTCGCCGCGCAGGGCGAGCTCAACGCCGCGGCAGCCGAGGCGTTGGTGGTTCCCGACGGCATCGCCGACGTGCTGCGGCTGCGGTTCCAGCGCCTGGACGACCCGGTCCGCGAGACGCTCTCGATCGCGGCCGTCCTGGGTCGCGACTTCGATGCGGGACTGATCGCCGCTGCTGCTGGTCGAGCCGTGCTCGACGACCTCGACGAGGCGATGACCGCCGGCGTCGTCCGCGACGGTGTGCAGCCCGGGACCGGACGTTTCGTGCACGCACTTGCGCGCGAGACCTTGTACGCCGACCTCCCCGCCGGCCAGCGGGCCCGTCGGCACGCCGCGGTGGCACACGCGCTCGTGGACCGGCTGCCCCGCCAGGACGAGCTGGTCAGCGAGGTCGCCCACCACTTCGCGCGCGCGGCGGCCTACCTGCCGGAGCTGCTCGACCAGGCGGTCGAGCACACCGCGGGTGCCGCCAGGTCGGCCGAGCGCCGTGGTGCGTTCGAGGAGGCGCTCGAGCTGTGGCAGCAGGCGATCGAGCTCGACGAGCGCGGCGCGGCGGCCACCACCGGGCGTCGCCACCAGCTGCTGCTCAGCGAGGCCTGGCTGCTGATGCGCCTCGGCGACATGGCCGGCATGCAGGAGTGCCAGCAGCAGGCCGTCGCGCTCGCCCGGGCCGAGGGCGACCACGTCCGGATGGCTGAGGCGGCGACCGGCTTCCGGAGCACCAACATCTGGTACTGGCGGCTGGTCGGCAGCGAGGACCCGGTGGCGGTCGCGACGCTGCGAGGAGTGCCTCGCCCATGTCGAGGACCTCGGTCTCCGGGCCCGGCTGCTGGCCAACCTCGGCCTCGAGCACTACGTCGCCTGGCGTCCCGAACTGAGCGACCCGCCGCTGTGGGAGTCGCTCGAGGTGGCCCGGCGCAGCGGTGACGCCGAGGTGCTGCGCGACTGCCTCGCTGCGCGCGAGATGACGCTGTGGGGGCCGGGCATGCACGTGCAGCGCGCGGAGTGTGCCCGGGAGCACCTGACCCTGGGCCTGTCACCGGAGCTGCGCATCACGGCGCTGTTCCAGCTCGGCACGGCGCAGTACCAGGGAGGTGACGGCGCAGCTGCCGACCAGACGATGGCCGAGGCGTTCGCACTCGCCGCGGAGCTCGGTCGCACCGGTCTCGACGTCCCGCTCGCGTTCTGGCGCTGGCTGCGCGCCGACGAGTCGGTGTCGCCCGACGCCGACCACCTGGCCGAGGTCGCCATCGAGGTGCACCGCCGCTCGAGCATCGTGTCGCACGCAGAGATCCGCGGCTGCACCCGGCTGGCGGCCCTCCGCGGGACCCAGGTGCCCGACGACCTGGTGGAGCTCGGGACGGGTCACCCCTACCTCGGCTTCCGCGCAGGCGTCGCCCACGCGATCGCGACGACCGGCGACCATCCACGTGCCCTGGAGGTGCTGGGTCCGCCCGAGCCGCTGGGCACCGACTACACCGCGCTCTTCGGTGCCTGCCTCACGGTGGAGACGCTGGTGCTCTGCGACGCTGCCGACGAGCTGGTCGAGCAGGCGCTGGAGCAGGTCCGGCCGCACGTCGGCCAGATGGCGACGTACGGGACCGTCTGGTCGATGGGCTCGGTGGCCTACTTCGTGGGCAGCGGGCTGCTGGCGCTGGGGCGCACCGAGGAGGCCGTGGCCGTGCTCGAGCAGGCGATCCTCTCGAACGCCACGGCGGGGTGCGTCAAGGGCGAGCGGCTGGCCCGGCGTCGACTGGCCGAGGCGCTCGCCTGACCCCTCGCCCGACCTCTCGCGGGAGCCGTTCACCCGACCGGTCTGGCACTCGTCTGGTGCGAGTGCTAGTTTCGGTTCTGGCACTCTCCCCGTGAGTGTGCCAGCGCTTGTGTCGACGTGCGACCCCCGCGACGGCGTACATCTCACAGGCAGCAAACTTCGAATACCAACCATTGTGTGGAAAGTGGAGGTCGGCATCGTGTCGGTCAACATCAAGCCTCTCGAGGACCGGATCGTCGTCAAGGCCCTGGAGGCCGAGCAGACCACGGCTTCTGGACTCGTCATCCCTGACACCGCGAAGGAGAAGCCCCAGGAGGGCGAGGTCATCGCGGTCGGTCCCGGCCGGTTCAACGAGGACGGCGACGGCCGCGTGCCGGTCGACGTGTCCGTCGGCGACAAGGTCATCTACAGCAAGTACGGCGGCACCGAGGTCAAGTACGCCGGCGAGGAGTACCTCATCCTCTCCGCGCGCGACGTGCTGGCCATCGTTTCCTGATCTCACCATTCACGGATAGTCCAGATCGTTTGGCCGCTCGGGAGCACGCTCCAAGGCGCCGAATGATCTGGACTATCTCCGTTTGACCACTGAAAGGAGCATCCCCGGATGCCCAAGATCCTGGAGTTCGACGAGAACGCCCGACGCTCCCTCGAGCGCGGCGTGGACAAGCTCGCCAACGCTGTCAAGGTGACGCTCGGCCCGCGTGGCCGCTACGTCGTGCTGGACAAGAAGTGGGGCGCCCCCACGATCACCAACGACGGTGTCACCGTCGCGCGTGAGATCGAGCTGGACGACCCGTTCGAGAACCTCGGTGCCCAGCTCACCAAGGAGGTCGCGACCAAGACCAACGACGTCGCCGGTGATGGCACGACGACCGCGACCGTGCTCGCCCAGGCGATGGTCCACGAGGGCCTCCGCGCCGTGGCCGCCGGGGTGAACCCGATGGCGCTCAAGCGCGGCATGGACCAGGCGACCACCGCCGTCAACAAGGCGCTCGACGAGTCCGCCCGCGACGTGGACGACCGCAACGACATGGCCGCCGTGGCCACCGTCTCCAGCCGTGACGCGGTCATCGGCGACCTGCTCGCGCAGGCCTTCGACAAGGTCGGCAAGGACGGTGTGATCACCGTCGAGGAGTCCAACACCATGGGCACCGAGCTGGAGTTCACCGAGGGAATGCAGTTCGACAAGGGCTACCTCTCGCCGTACTTCGTCACCGACCAGGAGTCGATGGAGGCCGTCCTCGACGACCCCTACATCCTGCTGCACCAGGGGAAGATCTCCGCGATCGCGGAGCTGCTCCCGCTGCTGGAGAAGGTCATCCAGGCCGGCAAGCCGCTGTTCATCCTCGCCGAGGACGTCGAGGGCGAGGCCCTCTCGACCCTGGTGGTCAACAAGATCCGCGGCACCTTCAACGCCGTCGCGGTGAAGGCCCCGGCCTTCGGTGACCGTCGCAAGGCGATGATGCAGGACATCGCCACCCTCACCGGTGGCCAGGTCGTCGCCCCCGAGGTCGGGCTCAAGCTCGACCAGGTCGGTCTCGACGTGCTCGGCACCGCCCGCCGCGTCGTGGTGACCAAGGACAACACCACGATCGTCGAGGGTGGCGGCAAGCCCGACGAGGTCAACGGCCGGGTCAACCAGATCAAGGCCGAGATCGACGCCAGCGACTCCGACTGGGACACCGAGAAGCTCCAGGAGCGTCTCGCGAAGCTGGCCGGCGGCGTCTGCGTCGTCAAGGTCGGCGCGGCCACCGAGGTCGAGCTCAAGGAGAAGAAGCACCGCATCGAGGACGCCGTCTCCGCGACGCGCGCCGCGATCGAGGAGGGCATCGTCGCCGGTGGCGGCTCGGCCCTCGTGCACGCGGTCTCCGCTCTCGAGGGTGACCTCGGGCTGACCGGCGACGAGGCGGTCGGCGTACGCGTCGTCCGCAAGGCCGTCGACGAGCCGCTCCGCTGGATCGCCGAGAACGGTGGCGTCCAGGGCTACGTGGTCATCTCCAAGGTGCGCGAGCTCGGCGTCGGCAACGGCTACAACGCCGCCACCGACGAGTACGGCGACCTGGTCTCCCAGGGCGTCCTCGACCCGGTCAAGGTGACCAAGTCGGCCCTGGTCAACGCGACCTCGATCGCCGGCATGCTGCTCACCACCGAGACCCTGATCGTGGACAAGCCCGAAGAGGAAGAGCCCGAGGCCGCCGGCCACGGGCACGGCCACGGCCACTGAGTCCTGATCCTGGGGTCCGGTTTCCCAGGTTGAGAACCCGAACTGCCTCTTCACACAGGGAGCAAC
Organism: uncultured Actinomycetota bacterium; assembly: GCA_963797525.1. Lineage (GTDB taxonomy): Bacteria > Actinomycetota > Actinomycetes > Propionibacteriales > Nocardioidaceae > Marmoricola. Next base: position 463,759 of record CAWCPT010000002.1, on the reverse strand, counting down.
CTGTGTGAAGAGGCAGTTTCAGTTCTTCACCTGGGAAACCGCCCGAGGCTCAGCCGCTGTGCTCCTCGCGCATCGCGTCGACCGCCTCGTCGATGATCCGACGCATGGCGGCCTCGGCGGCAGCCGGGTCCTCCAGGAGTACGGCGCGGGCTCACGGCGTCGTGCAGGGCGATCGCCTCCGGGTTGGGACGCGACCGGCATCATCCCGTGGTGGGTGCGGCCGGCCAGCACCTCGGTGACCACCTCGCCGAGGGCGGTCATCATCTCGTTGCCGCTGGCCTCGAGCAGGGTCCGGTGGAACGCCACGTCGGCGACGAGGTAGGCCTCGAGGTCGCCGGAACGGCCGTGGACGACCATGTCGCTGACCGCCGCCGTCAGCCGGGCGCCGACTGCTCGGGGGTGGCCCGCTCGGCGGCCAGGGAGGCGGCGAGCGGCTCGAACCCGCGACGCAGCTCGCTGAGCGAGAGCAGCTGGGCGGTGCGGTCCCCGCCTGACCGCCGTCGAGCCGCCACCGGATCAGCCGCGGGTCGAAGACGTTCCAGGTCGCTCGCGGCGAGCACGGTGACGCCGACCCGTCGGCGCGAGGACACCATCCCCATCGACTCGAGGACACGGATCGCCTCGCGGGCGACCGGCATCGACACGGCGTACTCCCGGGCGATGCCGTCCAGGGTGAGCACCGCTCCGGAGGGCGAGCGCGCCCGAGACCAGTCGCGAGCCGAGGGCGTCGAGGACGCCCGCGTGCAGGGCGCCGACTGCCGCGCCCGGCGAGCGGGTCACGGGATGGTTCGCTCATGGGCGCATCCTGTCAGTCAACCGGAAAAGATCAGATCAATTTCGTCAGAAGTCTTGCAATGATCTTATCTTTGACGGGCACACTGTGTCGACCGTCACAGCCACCGGGAGACCCATGAGCAGCACAGCGCAGGAGACGAAGCCGGCGCCCCTCGTCGTGGCGATGGGCGTCTCCGGCTCGGGCAAGTCCACCGTGGGCGCGGCCCTCGCGCAGCGCCTCGGCGTCCCGTTCGCCGACGCCGACGACTTCCACCCGCCGGCCAACATCGCCAAGATGACCGCCGGGCGACGCGCTCGACGACCACGACCGGCACCCCTGGCTCGAGTCGATCGGGGAGTGGCTGGCCGACCACGCCGCGACGGGCGGCGTGATGAGCTGCTCGGCGCTCAAGCGCAAGTACCGCGACCAGCTGCGCCACCACGCCCCGGCCACCGAGTTCGTGCACCTGCACGGCAGCCGCGAGGTGATCGCCCGGCGCCAGGCCAGCCGGCCCGGCCACTTCATGCCGGCCTCCCTGCTGGCCTCGCAGTTCGCCACCCTCGAGCCGCTCGCCCCCGACGAGTCCGGCGTCGTCATCGACGTCGACCAGAGCATCGACACCATCGTCCAGACCTACGTCGACCAGCACCAGCACGCCTGACAGGAGTACCGCATGTCCTTCATCATCCCCCTCGCCGACGCCGCGCCACTGGTCGAGCCGGTCGCCCCCGGCTGGCAGCTGGTGACGGCCGCCCTGCTGGCGATCGCGCTGATCGTCGTGCTGATCACCTTCTTCAAGGTGCACCCGTTCCTGGCGCTGATCTTCGGTGGCCTCACGGTCGGCATCGTCGCCGGCGAGAACATCAACGACGTGCTCACCAGCTTCACCACGGGGTTCGGTACGACGGCCGCGGGCGTCGGCACGCTGATCGCCCTCGGCGCGATGTTCGCCAAGCTGCTGGCCGACTCCGGCGGCGCCGACCAGATCGTCGACACGATCGTCGGCACGCCTCCCCGGCGGAGCTGCCGTGGGCGATGGCCGGCGTCGGCGCGCTGATCGGGCTGCCGATGTTCTTCGAGATCGGCCTGGTCCTGCTGATGCCGGTGATCTACCTCGTCGCCCGCCGCGCCCAGCTCTCCGTGATCGCCATCGGCATCCCGACGCTGGCCGGCCTCTCCGCGATGCACGGCCTGGTCCCGCCGCACCCCGGTCCGCTGCTCGCGATCGCACACCCTGCACGCCGACCTCGGCACGCACGCTCGATGTTCGGCGTGCATCGTGGCGATCCCGACGGTGATCGTCGCCGGCCCGCTGTTCGGCCGCGCTCGCCGGCCGCTGGGTCGACGTACCGCCGCCGGACCTGTTCGAGCGACACGCGAGGACGAGCCGACGACGCGCAACCGCCCGAGCTTCGGCATCACCCTCGCCACGCGTGCTGCTGCCCGTGGTGCTGATGATGGCCAAGGCGATCGTCGACATCGTCGTCGACAACCCCGACGAGCCGGTCCAGCAGGTCTTCGACGTGATCGGCAACCCGCTCGTCGCGCTGCTCATCGCCGTCCTCGTCGCCATGTTCACCTTCGGCCGGGGCTCGGGGATGGACCGCGAGGGCGATCAGCAAGTCGATCGTCGAGCCTCGCTGCCGCCCGATCGCCGGCATCCTGCTGATCGTCTCGGCCGGCGGCGGCTTCAAGCAGGTCCTCGTCGACACCGGCATCGGCACCCTGCTGGCCGACTGGGCCAAGGGCGCCAACGTCTCGGTGATCCTGCTGGCCTGGGTGATCGCCGTCCTGATCCGCCTGGCCACCGGCTCGGCCACCGTCGCCACCATCACCGCCTCGGCGCTGATGCTCGGCCTGGTCCAGGGCCTGGCCACGGCCGAGACCTCGCTGGTGGTGCTCGCGATCGGCTCCGGCTCGGTGTTCTTCTCCCACGTCAACGACGCCGGCTTCTGGCTGGTCAAGGAGTACTTCGGCCTCTCCGTCGGCCAGACGATCAAGTCCTGGTCGCTGATGGAGACGGTGCTCTCGGTCAGCGGGCTGGTCTTCGTGCTGCTGCTCGGGATCGTTCTAGCTCGGTCGTTAGCCGAATGTCTTCACCAGGCGCAGCGTGGGGCAGCGAACCGGGAAGGCCACCGTGCACGGGGACGCCGGTAGCTCCGTGCCGTCTCCAGGCTCGTCCCGTCCGAGCGAGTCATCGTCCCGCGCGACCGGCACCACGATCCGGCCGTCCTCGGCGAGCTGGTCGACGAGGGCGTGCGGGCAGCGAGGGGGCGTCGCGCCGACACCAGGATCCGGTCGTACGGCGCGCCCTCCGGGCAGCCGAGCACGTCCGCGGTCCGCCTGGCGCACCGAGGCCCAGGCGTACGCCGTGCGCGGCAGGTTCTCCGCGCCCCACCGGACCAGCTCCGGCACCAGCTCGACCCCGACGCACCGATCCCGTCGGGCCGGTGAGCTCGGCCAGCAGGGCGGTCGTCCACGCCGGAGCCGGAGCCGACGTCGAGGACGCGGTCGCCCGGCCCGCACCTCGAGCAGCCGAGCATCGCCGCGACCGTGCGAGGTTGGGAGTTCGTCTGGCCGTGACCGATCGGAGCGGCCCGTCGAAGCCCGCCGGCGGCGTGCCGCGCGGGGCAGGAACCCCGCCCGGGGGACCGCGTCGAAGGCGGCTCGGACCGCGTCCACCGCTCCACTGAACCACGCGGGAGCACGTCGACCGTGCTGACTCGCCGGTTTGTTGACATGCCCGAAACAGGGGCGCATCCATCGCGCAACACGCCACCGCCACAGTGGCCGCATGTTCTTCCGAGTGCGTGCGTCGCTGACCGAACGCCCGGGAGCTCTCGCGCTGCTCGCCACCCGGTGTGGAGAGGCCGGCCTGAACATCCTGGGGCTGCAGATCTTCCCTGACCTCGGCCGGGTCACCGACGAGCTGGTGATCAGCGCGCCGGAGGACTGGACCGCGGGGGCGGTCGCCGAGCTCGTGAGTGGTGCAGGCGGGGACGAGGTGAGCGTCGAACCCTGCACCACTCACGACCTGATCGACCAGCCGACGCGCTGGCTCACCGCGGCGCACGACGTCGTCGCCGACCCGGCGCGCTGCCGACGGTGCTCGAGAAGCTGCTCGGTCCGCATCCCGAGAAGTGGAGCGCGACCGAGCACTCCCGCGCCGCGGCGCTGCGCACGCCTGGCGGAGTCGCTCGGCGGCAGCACGCCGTCGACCACCCGCACCGCCCCGGTCGAGTACGACGAGACCGCGAGCGGCGTCGTCGCCCGCATCGGTGGACACGTCGTCGGCGTCGCGGCGTTCGCCCTGACCGACCGGTCGGGAGCTGACCGTCGAGGTCGCTCCGGCCTGGCGGCGCCTCGGCATCGGCAGCAGCCTGCTCACCCGGGCCGCGTCCCAGGCAGCGGCCGCGGGGCGAGACGAGATCGTGCTGCTCGCGCCCGCCGACGACGAGGGCTTCGTCTCGATGCTGTGCAGTGCCGGCCTCCGCGCCCGGATCAAGGTCACGCGACGGCTTGCTGCAGGCGCGGATCGTGGTCACCGGCGTACGCCGGCCCGCGGACGCACCGCCGTCCCGGGGGAAGATCCGAGCGCCACCGGCAGTTAGACTCGGGGACCCGTCGCACCGCACCGGAAGGCCCCCGGATCCGATGTCCGTCCTGAAGTCCCCGAGAAGTTCGCCCCGCTGGGCCTCACCTACGACGACGTCCTGCTGCTGCCCGGGCGAGACCGACGTCATCCCCAGCGAGGTCGACACCAGCACCCGGCTGACCCGCGAGATCAGCCTGCGCACGCCGCTGATCTCCAGCGCGATGGACACGGTCACCGAGTCGCGGATGGCGATCGCGATGGCCCGCCAGGGCGGCATCGGCATCCTGCACCGCAACCTCTCGATCGAGGACCAGGCCTACCAGGTCGACCTCGTCAAGCGGACCCAGACCGGGATGATCTCCAACCCGGTGACGATCGGGCCCGACGCGACGCTGGAGGAGCTCGACAAGATCTGCGGCGAGTACCGCGTCTCCGGCCTCCCCGTCGTCGACCTCGACGACCGCCTGCTGGGCATCATCACCAACCGCGACCTGCGGTTCACCCCGGTCGCGGAGTGGGCCAGCACCAAGGTCGACGAGGTGATGACCCCGATGCCGCTGATCACCGCGCCGGTCGGGATCAGCCGCGAGGACGCCACCACGCTGCTGCGCAAGCACAAGCGCGAGCGGCTGCCGATCGTCGACGAGAGCGGCCGGCTCGCCGGGCTGATCACGGTCAAGGACTTCGTGAAGTCCGAGCAGTTCCCCAACGCCTCCAACGACGCCGACGGCCGGCTCCTCGTCGGCGCCGCAGTCGGCTACTTCGGCGAGGCCTGGCAGCGGGCCACCACCCTGGTCGAGGCCGGGCGTCGACGTGCTCGTCGTCGACACCGCCCACGGTCACGCCCGGCTGCTGCTCGACATGATCCGCCGGCTCAAGGCAGACCCGGCCACCCGCCACGTCCAGGTCGTCGGCGGCAACGTCGCGACGCGCGACGGTGCCCAGGCACTGGTCGACGCCGGGTGTCGACGCGGTCAAGGTCGGCGTCGGGCCCGGGCTCGATCTGCACGACGCGCGTCGTCGCCGGGGTCGGCGTACCCCAGGTGACGGCGGTCTACGAGGCGTCGCTGGCCTGCGGTCCGGCCGACGTGCCCGCTCATCGCCGACGGCGGGCTGCAGTACTCCGGCGACATCGCCAAGGCCCTCGTCGCCGGCGCCGAGTCGGTGATGTTCGGCTCGCTGCTCGCCGGCTGCGAGGAGAGCCCGGGCGACCTGGTCTTCGTCAACGGCAAGCAGTACAAGTCCTACCGCGGCATGGGCTCGCTGGCTGCGATGTCCAGCCGGGGCAAGAAGTCCTACTCCAAGGACCGCTACTTCCAGGCCGACGTGGAGAGCGACGACAAGATCGTGCCCGAGGGCATCGAGGGCCAGGTGGCCTACCGCGGACCGCTGTCCGCCGTCGCCCACCAGCTGATCGGCGGCCTGCACCAGTCGATGTTCTACGTCGGCGCGCGCACCATCCCCGAGCTCCGCGAGAAGGGCCGCTTCGTGCGGATCACCTCGGCGGGGCTCAAGGAGAGCCACCCGCACGACGTCCAGATCACCGCCGAGGCACCCAACTACTCGTGGCGCTGACGCGCCCGCGGCTGGTCGCCACCGACCTCGACGGCACCATCGTCCGCTCCGACGGGAGCGGTCCACCCGGACGCGCGAGGTGCTGCTCGACCTCGACGGGCGCGGGGTCCCGGTCGTCTTCGTGACCGGGCGGCCGCTGCGCTGGATGGAGGAGCTGTGGAGCGCCGTGGGCGCCCACGGCCTGGCGATCGTCGCCAACGGCGCCGTGGTGTACGACGTCACCTCCCGCCGGGTCCGTGACGTCAGGGGCATCACTCGGGAGCAGGGACTGCGGCTGGTCGAGGTCATCGACCAGGCCGCTCCCGGCGCGGTGTTCGCGATCGAGACGGTCGACGGCCTTCGACTCGGGGACGGCTTCCAGGGACGACGGACCTGCCGGCGGAGACGCCTCGCGGCCCACTCGCGGACGTGTGGGACCAGGACGCCCTCAAGGTCCTGGTCCGGCACCCGGTGCTGCCCTTCGACGACTTCCGCGAGAGTGTGACCGAGGCGCTGGGTGACCTGGCGGCGCCGTCCTGGTCGATGGAGGGTCTCGTCGAGATCAGCGCCCCCGGTATCACCAAGGCCGCGACGCTTGCTCGGGTGAGCACCGAGCTCGGCGTCGAGGCCGTCGACGTGGTCGCGTTCGGGGACATGCCGAACGACCTGGCCATGCTCACCTGGGCCGGCACCGCCGTACGCCATGGGCAACGCCCACCCCAGCGTGCTGGAGGTGGCCGACCACGTGGCGCCGACGAACGACGAGGACGGTGTCGCCACCGTGCTCGCCCAGCTCTTCGATCTGTGAGGCAATGTCCCATGAACGATGTGCGCATCCGCCCGCTCACCGAGGCGGACTGGCAGCAGGTGCACGACCTCGTGGTCGAGGTCGCGATGGCCGGGGAGACCTACGCCATGGACGGTCCCGGAGTCCGAGCAGGAGACGCGCGAGCTCTGGACGGGTCTGCACAACGTGGTCGCGGTCGATGGTGACCTGGTGCTGGGCTCGGCCAAGATGGGCCCGAACCGACCGGCCCAGGGCGCACACGTCGGGACCGCGTCGTTCATGGTCGCCGCCGCCGCCCGAGGCCGCGGGATCGGCCGGGCACTGGGTGAGTACGCCGTGTCCTGGCTGGCCCGCAACGACTTCGCGGCGATCCAGTTCAACGCCGTCGTCTCCACCAACACCGCGGCGATCGCCCTGTGGCACTCGCTCGGCTTCGAGACGATCGGCACCGTACCCACCGCCTTCCGCCTGCCCGGTGACTCCGCGACCGCGTCGTACGCCGACCTGCACGTGATGTACCTGTCCCTGGCGGCCTCGTGAACGAGGTCGTCGAGATCCGCCGCTACCCGGTGAAGTCCATGGCGGGAGAGTCGGTCGAGTCCGCAGTCGTCGACGCTCGCGGCCTGGTCGGTGACCGTTTGTTTGCCGTCACGGACTCGGACGGCCGGCTTGCCTCAGGCAAGGACTCACGGCGGTTCCGGCGCCGTGACGCGATCTTCGCTCATGCCGCGCAGATCGTGGACGGCGAGGTGCTGGTCACCGGCCCACGCGGCGTGTGGCCGGTGGGCGACCCGGAGGCTCGACCGGGCGCTCAGCGAGCAGATGGGCGACGAGGTGCACGTGCTGCCCGAGAGCGGGACTCCGCACCAGGACGCCGGCCAGGTCTCACTCGTCGGCACAGCCTCCCTCGACTGGTGTCGTGAGCATCTGGAGGTCGACGGCGATCGCCGCCGGATCCGCCCGAACATCGTGGTGCGCACGAGCGAACCGTTCGTCGAGGAGACGTGGGCCGGCGCCAGGCTGCAGATCGGCAACGTCGTCCTGACGGTGGTCGAGCGCATCGAACGATGCCGGATGGTCGATGTCGCGCAGGAGGGTCTGCACGCCGAGCCCAGATGCTGAAGGCGTTGGGGCGAGAGGCGACCTCAGCCTCGGGATGTATGCAGACGTCGCCGGCGTGCAGCATCGCCCGGGTGACCCGGTCCTGTCCTCAGCGTGAAAGACTCCCCCGGTGACTGAGATCGAGATCGGGCGCGCCAAGCGCGGGCGCCGGGCCTACTCCTTCGACGACATCGCGATCGTGCCGAGCCGGCGCACCCGCGACCCCGAGGAGGTCGTCGACGGCCTGGCAGATCGACGCCTACCGCTTCGAGCTGCCGATCCTCGCGGCGCCGATGGACTCGGTGATGTCGCCGGAGACGGCGATCGCCTTCGGCCGGCTCGGTGGCCTCGGCGTGCTCAACCTCGAGGGCCTGTGGACGCGGTACGACGACCCGAGCGACCTGCTCGAGGAGGTCGCCGGCCTGACCGGCCCGGAGGCCGTCGCGCGGATGCAGGAGATCTACGCCGAGCCGATCAAGGCCGAGCTGATCACCGAGCGGATCCAGCAGGTGCGCGACGCCGGGGTCACCGTGGCCGGCAGCCTGAGCCCCCAGCGCACCAAGGAGTTCGCCAAGACCGTCGTCGACGCCGGCGTCGACATGTTCGTCATCCGCGGCACCACGGTGAGCGCCGAGCACGTCTGCGCCCAAGCCGAGCCGCTGAACCTCAAGGAGTTCATCTACGAGCTCGACGTGCCCGGTGATCGTCGGCGGTTGCGCGACCTACCAGGCCGCGCTGCACCTGATGCGCACCGGCGCGGCCGGCGTGCTCGTCGGCTTCGGCGGCGGCGCCGCGCACACGACGCGCACGGTGCTCGGTGTCGCCGTACCCGATGGCCAGCGCGGTCGCCGACGTCGCCGCCGCCCGCCGCGACTACATGGACGAGTCCGGCGGCCGCTACGTGCACGTCATCGCCGACGGCTCGATCGGCCGCAGCGGTGACATCGCCAAGGCGGTCGCCTGCGGCGCCGACGCGGTGATGATCGGCTCGCCGCTCGCGCGCGCCACCGACGCCCCGGGCCGCGGCTTCCACTGGGGCGCCGAGGCGCACCACGCCGAGCTGCCCGCGCGGCCAGCGGGTCGAGTTCGGACCGTCGGCACGCTCGAGGAGATCCTCTTCGGCCCCTCGCGCGTCGCCGACGGCACGATGAACCTGATCGGCGCCCTGCGCCGGGCGATGGCGACCACGGGCTACACCGAGCTCAAGGAGTTCCAGCGGATCGAGGTCGTCGTCTCCTGACGGCGGCTCGTGAGCGGCCCGTACCAAGGGGCTGGCAGACTCGAGGCATGAGCCTCGACCGCTGACCTCGGACCCGGCTCGCGCGCCGACCGCGCTCGACGCGATGGCGGGCGAGCCGAGCTCGACGTCCTGGTCGTCGGCGGCGGGCGTGGTCGGGGCCGGCACGGCGCTCGACGCCGTCTCGCGGGGGCTGTCGACCGCGCTCGTCGAGCAGCGCGACTTCGCCAGCGGCACCGCCGTCGCGCTCCTCCAAGCTGGTGCACGGCGGCCTGCGCTACCTGGAGATGTTCGACTTCGGCGCTGGTGCGCGAGGCCCTCGAGGAGCGCGGCCTGCTGCTCACCCGGCTCGCGCCGCACCTGGTGCGCCCGGTGCCCGTTCCTCTACCCGCTGCACCACACCTGGGAGCGGCCGTACGTCGGCGCGGGCCTCGCTGCTGTACGACGGGCTGGCGATGGCCGGCAAGCTACGAGCATGGGCGTCCCGCGGCACCGGCACCTGTTCCGCGGGCAGCTGGCGCGGATCGCGCCCGACCTGCGCACCGACGACGCTCACCGGCGCGATCCGCTACTACGACTGCCAGGTCGACGACGCCCGGCTGGTGATGAACATCGCGCGCACGGCCGCGGCGTACGGCGCCCACGTCGCCTCGCGCACCAAGGTGATCGGCGTTCCTGCGCGAGGGCGACCGGGTCGTCGGCGCGCGCGTCGAGGACCTCGAGAACGACCGCGAGATCGAGGTGCGCGCCAAGGTCGTCGTCAACGCCGGCGGCGTGTGGACCAACGAGATCCAGGAGATGCTCGGCGGCCGCGGCGCGCTCGACGTCGAGGCCAGCAAGGGCGTCCACCTCGTCGTCCCGCGCGACCGGATCCGCAGCGAGTGCGGCTTCATCACCAAGACCGAGAAGTCGGTGCTGTTCGTGATCCCGTGGGGCCGCCACTGGATCATCGGCACCACCGACACCCCGTGGGACCTCGACCTCGCGCACCCGGCCGCCTCGCGCGCCGACATCGACTACGTGCTCGGCCACGTCAACAAGCTGCTGCGCACGCCGCTCGACCACGACGACGTCGAGGGCGTGTACGCCGGGCTGCGGCCGCTGCTGCGGGGCGCCACCGAGCCGACCTCGAAGATCTCGCGCGAGCACACCGTCGCCGACCCCGGTGCCGGGACTGGTGATGATCGCCGGCGGCAAGCTGACCACCTACCGGGTGATGGCGCGCGACGCCGTCGACGCGGCGGCGCGCGTCGCTGGACGACGGCGGTCGGCCGGCGTCGAGCATCACCGACCGGGTGCCGCTGCTCGGCGCCGACGGCTTCGAGGCGCGCACCAACCAGCGGGTCGCGCTCGCCCGCGTCCAGCGGGCTGGACATCGCCCGGATCGACCACCTGCTCGGCCGGTTCGGCGGCCTGATCGACGAGGTGCTCGGCCTGGTCGGCCGAGCGGCCCGAGCTGGGCCGAGCCGCTGCCCGGCGCCGAGGACTACCTGCGCGGCCGAGGTCGTCTACGCCGTCACCCACGAGGGCGCCCGGCACCTCGACGACGTGCTGTGCCCGGCGCACCCGCATCTCGATCGAGACCTTCGACCGCGGCACCGCCGCCGCCCGCCCGGCCGCCGAGCTGATGGCCGGCGAGCTCGGCTGGGACCAGGCCCGGCTCGACGAGGAGGTCGACCACTACCTGCGCCGGGTCGAGGCCGAGCGGCAGAGCCAGGAGAAGCTCACCGACCAGGAGGCCGACGAGGCCCGGGTCCAGGCGCCCGAGGGTCCCTGGGCGGTCTGAGGCAGACCCGTCGCGGGTGCGCGCTCGGCCCGCGGAGCGGGTCCGGTGGTCCGGCCCACGATCAGCTCGGAGGGCAGGAACACCTGGCGCTCGCGCGCCTCGGTGTCGAGGAGGAGCTGGACGGCGCGGCGGCCCTTGTCGGCGATCGGTTGCCCGATCGTGGTCAGCTCGGCCGCCAGGGCGGCCTCGATGCCGTCGAAGCCGGCGACCGAGACGTCCCCGGGGACGTCGCGCCCGGCGTGGGTCAGCTCGTCGACCACGGCCAGGGCCATCAGGTCGCTGACCGCGACGATCGCGGTCGCGGAGGGCCGCTCACGCAGCACGAGACGGGTGCTGGCCACCGCGCAGGCGACACTGTTGGTCCCCGCGGACACGAAGGACACCTGGGCGTCGCCCAGGCCCTCGGCGAGGCCGCGGAGCCGTTCGGCGGAGTCGGCCCAGCCGATCTGCCGGTACTTGTGCACCAGGTCGGCGACGCCCGTCGTACCGACCCACTCGCCGTCCGGGTCGACGTCCTCGAGGTCCACCACCACGACCACGTCACGATGGCCGAGCTCGGCCAGGTGGGCGCCGAGCGCGCGACCGGCGGCCAGCTCGTCGATGGTGACGAAGTCACCCCCCGCCTCGGACGCCACCGTGAGCACCACGGGGATCCGCGCCGTCGAGCCGCGATCACGCCCGGGTGGGTGTCGCCGGCGCAGATCGCCAGGAACCCGTCGACCACGGCGTAGGTCACGCCGGCCGGGTCGGCCGGGCTGTCGTTGGGGATCGGCAGCAGGTTGATGCTGATGCCGTTCTCCTCCAGCACGTCGGCCACGGCGCCGAACAAGGTGATGGCGTACGGGTCGCGGAAGGCGTAGGACAGCTGGTCGGCGTAGATGATCCCGACCGCGTCGGCGCGGCCGTGCCGCAGGGCCCGACCGGCCGCGCTCGGTCCGTGGTAACCGAGCTCGGCACCGGTGGTCAGGATGCGCGCGCGCACGTCCTCGGACAGCTTCTCGGGACGGTTGTAGGCGTTGGAGACGGACGCGACCGAGACTCCCACGGCTGCGGCCACGTCCTTCATCGTCACGCCAGGCACGCTCCTCATCCTAGGAGCGAGCCCCGATCAGCCGTGTCGGCGCGGGCCGGCGGGTGGCCAGTCGCCACCGCAACGGGCGCGCGACGGGAAGCCGGAGCCGGCGACGCGGAGCCCGGTCGGGGACGACCGGGGCGTTCGGCAGGGCCGAGCGGGCTTCGGTTGCTGCGGGAATCGGTAGGTAGATCATGACGAGCTCCTTCTCGTTGTTAATCGATATACCAAATCTGACAGGTAAATCGATTAACAACAAGGCCTCGCAAAAATTCTTCGTCGGTTCTTGCGCCGGCTGACAGGCTGGGCGCGTGACCTCGTACATCTCGCACACCACGATCGACTGCCACGACGCCTACGAGCTCTCCGAGTGGTGGAAGCAGGTGCTGGAGTACGTCGACCTGCCGGACGACCCGAACGAGCCCGGCCACGTGGAGTGCTGGATCCAGCGCCCCGACGGCGGCCACCCGCTGCTGTTCATCGAGGTGCCGGACGACAAGCAGGTGAAGAACCGGATCCACCTCGACCTGCGCCCCAGCGCCGGCACCCGCGACGAGGAGCTCGCCCGCCTGCTCGGCCTCGGCGCCACCGAGGTGGACGACCGGCGCAACGACGACGGCACCGGCTGGGTGGTGCTGGCCGACCCCGAGGGCAACGAGTTCTGCATCCTGCGCAGCGAGGACGAGGTCGAGGCGGCCAGCGAGGTCGGCTGTCGGACCCACCTCGTAGACTCGGGAGCAACCCCCTCGCCTGCATGGCTGGGGGTCGTTGTGCGTGCCTGCACCCGTCACTAGGAGCACCCGTTGAGCCTCGCCGGCCTGGCCGATCTCGTCCTGCGCGAGCCGGCGCTCGCGGCGTCGATGGACGACGCGAAGGCGGGGGCGCGCACCCTCGACCTGACCGGTCCCGCGGCGCTGCGCCCGTTCGTCGTCAAGGGCCTGGTCGACGCCGGTCGCACCGTGCTCGTGGTCGCGGCGACCGTGCGTGAGGCCGAGGACCTGACCGAGGAGCTCGAGGACCTGATCGACCCCGCCTCGGTGGCGCTCTACCCCGCCTGGGAGACGCTGCCGCACGAGCGGCTCAGCCCGCGCAGCGACACGGTCGGACGTCGGCTCGCGGTCCTGCGCCGGCTCAAGCACCCGGGCACCGAGGAGAACAACGGCCCGCTCAAGGTCGTGGTCGCCCCGGTGCGCTCGGTGCTCCAGCCACAGGTGAAGGGTCTCGCCGACCTCGCGCCGGTCGAGCTGGCCCCCGGCGACGAGGTCGAGCTCGAGGACGTCGTACGCCGGCTCGCCGGCGCGGCGTACTCCCGCGTCGACCTCGTCGAGAAGCGCGGCGAGTTCGCCGTGCGCGGCGGCATCGTCGACGTCTTCCCGCCGACCGAGGAGCACCCGCTCCGGGTGGAGTTCTTCGGCGACGAGGTCGACGAGATCCGGACCTTCGCGGTCGCCGACCAGCGCACCCTCGAGCCGGTCGAGCGCCTCTGGGCGCCGCCGTGCCGCGAGCTGCTCCTCACCGACGAGGTCAGGTCGCGCGCGGCCGAGCTGGGCCTGGCCCACCCGCAGCTGAGCGAGATCACCGACAAGCTCGCCCAGGGCATCGCCGTCGAGGGGATGGAGTCGCTGACGCCGGTGCTCGTCGACGAGATGGAGATGCTCGTCGAGCTGCTGCCGCGCGAGACCCACGTGCTCGTCCTCGACCCCGAGCGCGTGCGCACCCGCGCGCACGACCTGGTCGCCACCAGCGAGGAGTTCCTCGGCGCCAGCTGGGCTGCCGCGGCGTCCGGCGGCACGGCGCCGATCGACCTCGGCGCCGCGTCCCTGCGCGGCATCGGCGAGGTGCGCACCGAGGTGCTCGAGCAGGGCCAGGCGTGGTGGGGGATCAGCCCGTTCGGCCTCGACGTCGACTCGGACGAGAGTGGTGTCGAGACACTCCGAGGCTCGACGCGCGTCTCCTCGACCACCGTTTCGTCCCGCGAGGTGGCGGCCCAGCCGGCCGAGGCCTACCGCGGCGACGTCGAGGCGGTGGTCACGGACATCCGCGCCCACCTGGCCGCCGGCCGGCAGGTGGTCACCGTCCACCAGGGCCACGGCCCCGCGCAGCGGATGGTGGAGGTGCTGGGCGAGCACGACGTGGCCGCTCGCCTGGTCGACGAGGTCTCGACGAGCTCGGCCGACGGCTCGCTCGTGCTCGTCACCCAGGGCTGCCTCGACCACGGCCTGACGCTCGACGATCCCGGCCTGGTCGTCCTCACCGGCGAGGACATCGCCGGGCAGAAGGCCACCACGCGCGACATGCGCAAGATGCCGGCGCGGCGCAAGAAGCAGATCGACCCGCTCGAGCTCAAGGCCGGCGACTTCGTGGTGCACGAGCAGCACGGTGTCGGCCGCTTCGTGGAGATGAAGCAGCGTGAGGTGCACGGCGCGGTGCGCGAGTACCTCGTCCTCGAGTACGGCTCGTCCAAGCGCGGCCACCCCGCCGACCGGCTCTACGTCCCGGCCGACGCGCTCGACCAGGTGACCCGCTACGTCGGCGGCGAGCAGCCCAGCCTCGACCGCCTCGGTGGCTCCGACTGGGCCAAGCGCAAGGGCCGCGCCCGCAAGGCGGTGCGCCAGATCGCGGCCGAGCTGATCAAGCTGTACGCCGCCCGGCAGGCCACCAAGGGCCACGCCTTCGGCCCGGACACCCCGTGGCAGACCGAGCTCGAGGACGCCTTCCCGTTCCACGAGACCCCCGACCAGCTGAGCACGGTCGAGGAGGTCAAGGCGGACATGCGCCGCGTCGTACCCATGGACCGGCTGGTGTGCGGCGACGTCGGCTACGGCAAGACCGAGATCGCCGTCCGGGCCGCGTTCAAGGCGATCCAGGACGGCAAGCAGGTCGCCGTGCTGGTGCCCACCACGCTGCTCGTCACCCAGCACTTCGCCACCTTCGCGGAGCGGATGAGCGGCTTCCCGGTGACGCTGAAGCCGCTGAGCCGGTTCCAGACCGACAAGGAGGCCCGCGAGGTCATCGAGGGTCTCAAGGACGGCAGCATCGACATCGTCATCGGCACCCACCGGCTGCTCAACCCCGACATCCGGATCAAGGACCTCGGGCTGATCATCGTCGACGAGGAGCAGCGCTTCGGGGTCGAGCACAAGGAGCAGATGAAGCGGCTGCGCACCAGCGTGGACGTGCTCTCGATGTCGGCGACGCCGATCCCGCGCACGCTCGAGATGGCGATCACCGGCATCCGCGAGATGTCCACGATCGCGACCCCGCCCGAGGAGCGGCACCCGGTGCTCACCTACGTCGGCGCCTACGAGGACCGCCAGGTCACCGCGGCCGTACGTCGCGAGCTGCTCCGCGACGGCCAGGTCTTCTACATCCACAACCGGGTGCAGTCCATCGAGAAGGCCGCCGCCAGGATCAAGGAGCTCGTGCCCGAGGCGCGGGTCGCCACGGCGCACGGGCAGATGGGGGAGCACCAGCTCGAGCAGGTGATGCTCGACTTCTGGGAGAAGCGCTTCGACGTCCTGGTCTGCACGACGATCGTCGAGTCCGGCCTCGACGTGTCCAACGCCAACACGATGATCATCGAACGCTCCGACACCCTCGGCCTCTCCCAGCTGCACCAGCTGCGCGGCCGGGTCGGGCGCAGCCGTGAGCGGGCCTACGCCTACTTCCTCTACCCGCCGGACAAGCCGCTCACCGAGACCGCCCACGAGCGGCTGGCCACCCTGGCCCAGCACTCCGACCTCGGCGGCGGCATGGCGATCGCGATGAAGGACCTCGAGATCCGCGGTGCGGGCAACCTGCTCGGCGGCGAGCAGTCCGGTCACATCGCCGACGTCGGCTTCGACCTCTACGTCCGGCTCGTCGGCGAGGCGGTCTCGGAGTTCCGGCAGGACGGTGGGGGCGACCTCGAGGCGCCGGTCGAGGTCAAGATCGAGCTGCCGATCGACGCGCACCTCCCGCACGACTACATCCAGAGCGAGCGGCTGCGGCTGGAGATCTACAAGCGGATGGCCGAGGTGCGTTCGGACGAGGACGTCCGGTTGCTCGAGGAGGAGCTCCTCGACCGTTACGGCACCCCGCCGGCTCCGGTGGCACGGCTGCTCTCGGTGGCCAGCTTCCGCGCCCGGGCCCGGGCCGCAGGGATCTCGGAGGTCACGGCACAGGGCAAGTTCATCCGCTTCCACCCCGTCGAGCTGCCTGACTCGCGCGTCGTACGCCTGAACCGGCTGCACCCGAAAAGCCTCTACAAGGCCCCCGTGCGTACGATGCTGGTGCCGCGACCGCAACCGGCCGGATTCGGTGCGCAGCCGCCTCGTGACGAGGAGCTGCTCGACTGGGCCCGCCAGGTGATCGACGGCGTGATCGAGCCAGCACCGGGCGTCGGAGCGAAGCCCGCCAGTGAGGAGACCGGATCGTGAAGCTGCGAGCGATGAGCGTCCCGGCGGTGGGACTGAGCCTGCTCCTCCTCTCGGGGTGCAGCGGCAGCGGCCTGCCTGCGGGCACGGCCTCGGACGTCAACGGCACGCGGATCACCACCACGCGGGTGAGCGAGGTCGCCGCGGCCCAGTGCGACCTGCGCGACGTGCTGACCAAGAAGCAGCTCGCGCCGGCCGTCACCGCGGCGCAGGTCAGCCGGGAGTCGCTCAGCCTGCTGATGGACACCGAGCTGACCAAGCAGTTCGGCGAGAGCAAGGACATCGAGCCCGACCAGCTCCTCTCCGAGGCGTTCTTCGGTCGGGTCCAGCCGCTCTTCACGGATCTGCCGGCCGCCTCCAAGGAGCTGATGACCTCGGTCTTCACCGTCTGGGCGGACACCCGTTCGATCCTCGTCGAGGCCGGGAGCGCCGAGACGGGCCAGAAGCCCACGTTCAGCAACGCGGACAAGCTCCTCGAGGCCGGTCTGCAGGTGCGCCAGAAGTGGCTGAAGAACGGCCGACATCACGACCGATCCGCGCTACGGGCCCGACAAGGACGGCTACCCCAGCCGGGACAGTGCGTCGGTCTCGAAGGCGCGGTCGACCTTCGCCGTCGACTCCGAGAAGGAGACGCCGTCCCCGGCGTTCCTCAGCGGGCTGCCCCCGAACCAGAAGTGCGGCTGATGCGGTGGCGGACTCACTGACGAACGAGTCCGCGGAGACCGGCCGGTCCCCGTCGATCGACGAGTCCCCGCTGATCGAGCTGGTCGAGATCATGGCGCGGCTGCGCGCCGAGTGCGGCTGGAAGGCCGCGCAGACCCACCGCACGCTCGCGAAGCACCTGCTCGAGGAGACCTACGAGACCCTCGAGGCGATCGAGTCCCTCGACGAGGGTGGTGATCCCGACCACCTGTGCGAGGAGCTCGGCGACGTGCTGCTGCAGGTCTACCTGCACGCCGCCATCGCGGCGCAGGCCGGGCAGTTCGACATCGAGGACGTCGCCGAGGGACTCCGGCAGAAGATGCTGCGCCGCAACCCGCACGTCTTCGGTGACGTGACGGAGACCGACCCGGACCGGATCAACGAGAACTGGGAGGCGGTCAAGGCCGCCGAGAAGGAGCGGTCGGGCGTGCTCGACGGGATCCCGCTGGCACTCCCGGCGTTGACGCGGGCGACCAAGGTCCTCGACCGCCTGGAACGATCGGGCGCCGCCTCGCCGGCCACCGACCCGGACGACCTCGGCGACCGGCTGCTGGGCCTGGTGATGGAGGCCAGGAGTGCCGGCGTCGACCCCGAGCAGGCCCTGCGCGACGCCGTACGCCGGATCAGCCCGTGACCCCGTGGCGCCGAGCCCTCCTGGTGGCTCTGCTGCCCGCGGTCGTGGGCCTGTGTGCGGGGTGCACGATCGGCCAGGACGACGAGATGGCCCGACCCACCCGGACGGTGACGGCGAGCCCGTCGCCGAAGGCCGCACCGGCGCCCGAGCGGATCCCGGTCGGCAACGGAGCGGTCTCTCGCCACGACGTGGTGTGGGGCGACGGCCACACCCTGCACGTCGGGAAGCGTTCTGTCGACCTGTCACCGGCGAGCGTGGACCAGGTCGTCGTGGTGCCCGGTGGCCTCTACGTGCTCAGCGGTGACGAGCTCTGGTTCACCGACCTGCAACGGCTCCGGGGAACGGGTCTGACCGCCGTCACCCACGTCGCGCCCAGCGACGACGGCGAGCAGCTGCTCGTCACGGACAAGGGGACCGGGCGCACCGTGGTGCACGCCTACGACGTCCGCACGGGTGAGCGCGTCGACCCCACGAGCACCCCGTCTCCGAGCAGCGCCCCGACCCCGCGACCGGAGCCCTCCGTGGCCGGCTTCAAGGGCTACCCGGCCGACTTCACGCTGGCGGGCTGGGCGGGCGACTCCACCTTCTACGGGGTTTCCCGACGGGCCGGGAAGCCTGACTCGGTGGTCGGCTGCCAGGTGGCCACCCGGACCTGTGCGGCGCTGGGGTCTATCCAGGGTCCCGACCCGGTCGTGTTCCCCAACGCGGCCTAGCGGGTGCTCCGCGGGATCACTGCCTGCCCCGGTTAGGGTGAATGAGCCGGCACGATTCCCCCGACCCAGGAGCAACCGCCTTGGCTTCCATCGACACCGTCATCGCCCGGGAGATCCTCGACTCGCGAGGAAACCCCACGGTCGAGGTCGAGGTGCTCCTCGACGACGACTCGGTCGGCCGGGCCGCCGTCCCCTCGGGCGCCTCGACCGGCGCCTTCGAGGCGGTCGAGCTGCGCGACGGTGGCGACCGCTACGGCGGCAAGGGCACCCTGAAGGCCGTCGCCGCCGTCCAGGACCAGATCGAGCCCGAGATCGTCGGCCTCGACGCCAGCGACCAGCGCCTCGTCGACCAGGCGATGCTCGACCTCGACGGCACGCCCAACAAGGCCGACCTCGGCGCCAACGCGATCCTCGGGGTCTCGCTGGCCGTCGCCCGGGCGGCCGCGGTGAGCGCGGAGCTGCCGCTGTTCCGCTACGTCGGCGGCCCCAACGCCCACCTGCTCCCCGTGCCGATGATGAACATCCTCAACGGTGGTGCCCACGCGGACACCAACGTCGACATCCAGGAGTTCATGATCGCGCCGATCGGCGCCGCGTCCTTCAGCGAGGCCCTGCAGCAGGGCGCGGAGGTCTACCACGCGCTCAAGGCCGTGCTGAAGAAGAAGGGGCTGGCCACCGGCGTCGGCGACGAGGGCGGGTTCGCCCCCGAGCTGCCCAGCAACCGCGCCGCGCTCGACCTGATCGCGGACGCGGTCAAGCAGGCCGGCTTCACGCTCGGCACCGACTTCGGGCTCGCGCTCGACGTCGCGGCCAGCGAGTTCTGCGAGAAGGGGAAGTACGCCTTCGAGGGCAAGAAGAAGACCGCCAAGCAGATGGTCGACTACTACGCCGACCTCGTCTCCTCCTACCCGATCGTCTCCATCGAGGACCCGCTCGACGAGGACGACTGGGACGGCTGGAAGGCGATGACCGACCAGCTGGGCGAGAAGATCCAGATCGTCGGCGACGACCTGTTCGTCACCAACGTCGAGCGTCTCCAGCGCGGCATCACCGGCGGGCAGGCCAACGCGCTGCTGGTCAAGGTCAACCAGATCGGCTCGCTGACCGAGACCCTCGACTCCGTCGACCTCGCGCACCGCAGCGGCTACCGCTGCATGATGAGCCACCGGTCGGGCGAGACCGAGGACACCACCATCGCCGACCTCGCCGTGGCGACGAACTGCGGTCAGATCAAGACCGGCGCCCCGGCTCGCTCGGAGCGCGTGGCCAAGTACAACCAGCTGCTGCGCATCGAGGAGGAGCTCGACGACGCTGCCCGCTACGCGGGACGCGGGGCCTTCCCGAGGTACCAGGGCTGAGCGGGACCAGCTGACCCATGGCCACACGTCGTACGCCGCAGGGCGGGCCCCGCAAGGGCGCCCGACCGGGCAACATCCGTCCGGGACTGCGCGGCAGCGACCGGGCGCGTACGTCGGCGACGGCAGCGGCGCGCCCGAAGTTCACCAGCCGGATGGCGATCCTGGTGCTGGTCCTGGCAGTCCTGGTGGTCTCCTACGCCTCCTCGATGAAGGCCTACCTGCAGCAGCGCTCGCACATCGCCGACCTCCGTGCCCAGATCGACACCTCCCAGCGCGACATCTCCCGGCTCGAGCGCGAGAAGCGTCGCTGGGCCGACGACGCCTACGTCGAGACCCAGGCACGAGAGCGCTTCGGCTGGGTGATGCCCGGCGAGACGAGCTACCAGGTGATCGACCGCGACGGGAAGCCGATGGAGCGCAGCGACGCGCTGACCGATCCCGGCTCCGTGGCGCGCAGCGTGCCCGAGGCCTGGTGGGCCAAGGTCTACGGCTCGGTCGAGGCCGCCGACCACCCGAAGAAGAAGCAGGCCCCGGCGACCCGGATCACCGCGCCGCCCACGCCGTCACCCACGCCCACCCCGTGACCATCTCCGAGCGAGACGCCGCCGTGGTCGCCGCGCAGCTCGGTCGCCCGCCCCGGTCGATCCACGCTGTCGGGCACCGTTGCCCCTGCGGCAACCCGGACGTCGTCGCGACCGAGCCCCGGCTGGAGGACGGCACCCCGTTCCCGACGACCTTCTACCTGACCTGCCCGCGTGCGGCCTCGCGCATCGGGACCCTCGAGGCGTCGGGGCTGATGCGCGAGATGACCGACCGCCTCGAGAGCGACGAGGAGCTCGCGGCGGCCTACCGCAGGGCGCACGAGGCCTACCTCGCCGCGCGTGCGGCGATCGGCGAGGTCCCCGAGATCGCCGGCGTCTCCGCGGGCGGCATGCCCGACCGGGTCAAGTGCCTGCACGTCCTCGCCGGCCAGTCGCTGGCCCAGGGAGAGGGCGTGAACCCGCTCGGCGACGAGGTGCTCGAGCGGCTCGGTGACTGGTGGCGGAGCGGACCCTGCGCCGAAACCGAGGAGACCCCATGACCCGCGTCGCCGCCTTCGACTGCGGCACCAACTCGCTGCGCCTGCTGATCGCCGACCTCGACGTCGACGCCGGCAGCAGCGATGAGCTCGTCCGCGAGCTGCGCATCGTCCGGCTCGGCCAGGGCGTCGACCGCACCGGCCGGATCGCCGACGCCTCGCTGCAGCGGGCCTTCGCCGCGGTCGAGGAGTACATGGAGATCGTCCAGCAGCACGACGTCGCCGAGATCAGGTTCTGCGCGACCTCGGCCACGCGCGACGCGGAGAACTCCGAGGAGTTCGTCGACGGGATCCGCGAGCGGGTCGGCGTCACCCCCGACGTGATCGACGGCGACGAGGAGGCCCGGGTGAGCTTCTCCGGTGCCACCCGCGACCTCCCTCCGCTGCCGGAGCCGCTGCTGGTGATCGACATCGGCGGCGGCTCGACGGAGCTCATCCTCGGGCGGAGCGACGGCACGATCGTCGCGGCCCAGTCCCTCGACATCGGCTCGGTGCGGCTCAACGAGCGCCACCTGGCCGACGACCCGCCCTCGAAGGACCAGATCCTCGCCGCCGTCGCGGACATCGACGCGGAGCTCGACGCCTGTGACGTCGACCCGGCCCAGGCCGGAGCGGTCGTCGGCGTGGCCGGCACGGTGACCACGCTGGCGGCCGCGGTGCTCGACCTCTCCAGCTACGACCACGCCCTGATCCACCACAGCGTGATCCGCCCCGACGCCGTCCAGGGCGCGGTGACCACGCTGCTGACGATGCTGGTCGAGCAGCGCAAGGCGCTGCCCTACATGCATCCCGGCCGCGCCGACGTGATCGGTGCCGGCGGACTGATCCTGGACCGCATCCTGCGCCGCACGACGGTCGCCTCGATGCTGGTCTCCGAGCACGACATCCTCGACGGGATCGCGTGGTCCCTGGTCACGCCCGACCCGTCAGATCGGTAGGCCCCCATGTTCGGCAGGAAGAAGAAGGAAGCCCCCGAGGCCCGGGAGGAGGTGTCGAGCACCGTGCCGGAGCGCTCCGAGCCGGATCCCTTCCGCGACCCGGGAGCGAATCCCGACCCGGGCGCCTACGAGGACGTGCCGAAGCGCACCGCCTTCTTCGTGCTGCGGCGGACCGTCCGGGAGTTCACCGACGACGGCGGGACCGACCTCGCGGCCGCCCTCACCTACTACTCCGTGCTCGCCCTGTTCCCCGGGCTGATCGCCCTCTTCTCGCTCCTGGGCGTGGTCGGGCAGGGGCAGGAGTCGGTGGACAAGATCATGGAGATCCTCGGACCGCTGATCACCGACAGCAACACGCAGGCACAGGTCCAGAAGATCCTCGAGGGCATGGCGAACCAGCAGAGCGCCGGCCTCACCCTGGTCCTCGGTCTGCTCGGTGCGTTGTGGTCGGCGTCGGGCTACGTCGGCGCCTTCAGCCGGGCGATGAACAAGATCTACGAGGTCGAGGAAGGGCGCCCGTTCTGGCGGATGCGCCCGATGCAGCTCATCGTCACCGTCATCTCCGTCACGCTGTGCGCGGTCGCGCTGGTGATCCTGGTCGTCTCGGGGCCCGTCGCCGAGGAGATCGGCAAGGCCATCGGCGTGGGTGACGACCTGGTCACGGTCTGGGACTACGCGAAGTGGCCGGTGCTGGCCCTCGTGGTGATGCTCGTGGTGGCGCTGCTCTACTACGCGACGCCCAACGTGAAGCTCACCAGGTTCCGGCTGATCTCCGTCGGGGCCTTCGTGGCCATCGTGATCTGGCTGCTGGCCTCGGTGGGGTTCGCCTTCTACGTCGCCAACTTCTCCTCCTACAACGCCACCTACGGTTCCCTGGCCGGTGCGATCGTCGCCCTGCTGTGGCTGTGGATCACCAACATCGCGTTGCTGTTCGGGGCCGAGCTCGACGCCGAGCTCGAACGTGGGCGCGAGCTGCAGATCGGGATCGCGGCCGAGGAGTCGCTCCAGCTGCCGGTCCGCGACACTCGCGGCATCGAGAAGGCGGCTGCCCGCCGCAACAAGGACCTCGACGTGCAGCGCGACATCCGGCTGGCCGCTGCCGGGTCCGGTGACCCCGGCGACCGACCGTTCGGTCGCCGTTGAGCGTCCCGGTCGCCCGTTCGGCCGGGGGCGTCGCCCGGCTGGCCGCTCGGGCCACCCTCGAGGAGCTCGACGAGCGGATCTGCGAGTGCCGCGCCTGTCCGAGACTGGTCACCTGGCGTGAGCAGGTCGCGCGCGAGAAGCGGGCGGCGTACGCGGGGGAGACGTACTGGGGCCGACCGATCCCCGGCTGGGGCGACCCGTCGCCCAGCGTGCTGGTCGTCGGCCTCGCTCCGGCGGCCCATGGTGCGAACCGCACCGGCCGGGTCTTCACCGGCGACCGGTCCGGCGACTGGCTGTTCGCGTCGCTGCACCGCGTGGGGCTGGCCAACCAGCCCACGTCCACCCACCTCGACGACGGGCTGAGGCTGTTCGGCACCCGGATCGTGGCCGCCGTCCGCTGCGCGCCGCCGCTCAACAAGCCCACGACCGAGGAGCGCGACACCTGCGCCCCCTGGGTCGACCGGGAGGTCTCGCTGCTGCTCCCCGGCCTGCGTGCGGTCGTCTGCCTCGGCGGCTTCGGCTGGGACGCAGCCCTGCGCGCGTTGTCCGCCGGTGGGGTCCCGGTCCCGCGGCCACGGCCCCGGTTCGGCCACGCGGTGGAGGTGCCCCTGGACCACTCCTCGGGGCGGCTCACCCTGCTCGGCTGCTACCACCCCTCGCAGCAGAACACCTTCACCGGCCGCCTCACCGAGCCGATGCTCGACGCGGTTCTCGGCCGGGCCGCCGCTCTGGGAGGATCGGCGCGATAGCCCCGGTGTCCCAACTGGCAGAGGAAGCGGCCTTAAAAGCCGTCCAAGTGTGGGTTCGACTCCCACCCGGGGCACCCGCGCACGGGTTCTCCGGCTCTGCCGGCCGCCCGGGAACACGCGCTCACCCAGGATCGTTCAACCAGTGACGCCTCGGTAGGATCCGGGGCGTCACACGAACGCCCAGAGTGGGTGGTTCGCACGGCCTCCAAGGAGGAAGCCATGCAGAGCAGCAACCCGGTCTTCAGGCGGGCTGACGGTTTCAACGGCCGCAGCGGCGCCCAGGACACTCCCGCCTACCCCGGCACCCAGACCTACGCCGACCCCTCCCAGTGGGGCACCGGTGTCCCCGGCCAGGTGACCGCACCGGTCGACCAGGGCCGGATGACGATCGACTCCGTGGTCCAGAAGACCGGCCTCACGCTCGGCATCGTGGTGCTCTTCGCGGCGGCCACCTGGGTCATCACCCCGGACGTCACCAGCGAGTCCGCGATGGGCAGCATCTACCTGCTCGCGATGCTCGGCGCGGTCGGCGGCTTCGTCCTCGCGATGGTGAACTCCTTCAAGAGGGTGATCAGCCCCGCGCTGGTGCTCGCCTACGCCGCCTTCGAGGGCGTCTTCGTGGGTGGGTTCAGCAAGGTCATCGAGTCGGCCTTCACCCAGCCGGGCGAGAGCCCGGGCGGCCTGGTCATCGGCGCCGTGATCGGCACGTTCGCGGCCGTGGCCGGCACCCTCGCGGCCTACAAGTTCTTCAACATCAAGGTCGGCACGAAGTTCCGCAAGTGGGTGCTCGGCGCCCTGCTGGGCTTCGTGGCTGTCAGCCTGCTCGACTTCGTGCTGAGCCTCTTCGGCGCGAGCTTCGGCTTCAACGGCTTCGGCCCCATGGGTGCCGTCTCGAGCATCATCGGCCTCGGGCTCGGCGTGCTGATGCTGATCCTCGACTTCGACTTCGTCGAGCGCGGCATCGAGGCCGGCCTGCCGGAGAGCGAGTCGTGGCGGGCGGCCTTCGGCCTGACCGTCACCATCGTGTGGATCTACATCGAGCTCCTGCGCCTCCTGGCGATCTTCAGGAACTGACCGAACCGACTGGCGCCAGCAGCCGGACAGCTACGACGCGGACGCCTCGGCCGAATCATCGGCCGGGGCGTCTTCGTGCTCCTCGGCCTCGTGGGCGACCTCGTCCGGGGACTCCGCCTCGCCCGTGGGCAGCAGCCGGCGGCGCATCAGCGTGACCCAGCGGCCACCGACACCGCGCTTGGCGCCGCCGACCTCGGTGCCGTCGATCTCGGTGCCCGGGTTCTGGCTGGCCTTGACCGCGGCGTAGCCGATCGGCAGCACCGCCTCGCCGCGTCCGACCCGTGGCGTCTCCTCGCCCTCCTCGCCCATGCCGAGGGCCGCGAGCACCGAGGGGACGAGCAGGCGGGCCAGGGACTCGTAGCCGGCGGCCGAGGGGTGGAAGCGGTCGGGCCCGAACAGCAGCGCCGGCGCTGCGGCGAACTCCGGGCCCAGGATCGAGCTGAGGGACACGGTGCGGCCGCCGGCCTCGACGACGGCGATGGTCTGGGCGGCGGCCAGGCGCCGCGACCACGCGCGAGCCACCTGACGGAGCGGCGGGGGCAGCGGGGAGATCGTGCCCAGGTCCGGACAGGTGCCGACCACGACGGAGACCTCGGCCTCCTGCAGGCGGCGTACGGCCTCGGACAGGGAGCGCACCGAGGCCGAGGGCAGCACGGTGTGGGTGACGTCGTTGGCCCCGATCAGGATCACGGCCACGTCGGGGTCGACCGGAAGGGCGGCGGTCACCTGGGCCGCCAGGTCGCTGGACTGGGCCCCCACGACCGCGAAGGAGCGCAGGTGCACCCGTCGTCCCGCACGCTCGGCCACACCCGAGCCGAGCCAGGCCCCCGGAGTCTGCTCGACGCTGTCGCACGCCGTACCCGGCGGCGCTGGAGTCCCCGAGGAGCGCGATCTTGATGGCGGGCCGGGCCGGCCGCGGCCGTACCAGCCGGTCGAGTCGGGCACACGCCCGTCGGCGTTGCCGATCACGCGCCGGGCCACCTTGGCCTCGGTCCGCAGCACGCCGTAGATGGACGCACCCAGCAGCGAAAGGCCCCCGCCGCCGTAGGCGGCAGCGGCTGCCAGTCTGCGTGCTGCCGCTGCCCTACCCATGGGGCGATTCTACTGAGCGGTAGAGGTCAGTCCTGCAGGTGCACCTTGGTCTGGACGATCGGGTGGTCGCTGATCCGGGCGTTCTGCGGGTAGGCGTCCCTGGTGTACTGCGAGAACCGTGCCTGCCCGGCGGCGAAGATCCAGTCGATGGACCACTGCTTGGGATAGGCGCAGGACATGCTCGGGATGCTGTTCGGCGAGATCGCGAGCTTGTTGGCCGTGAGCGGGCAGAAGGCCGCCTGGCGGTCGTTGAAGTCACCGGTGATGAAGACCGGGCGCCCGGTGGCGCGCAGCTCGATGATCTTCGCCTTCTCGATCGCGATCGCCTGCGCGCGGTAGCGGGCAGCGTTGCCGCGCACGTTGGACGCGTTGTGCGTGTTCAGGAAGTACGCCGTCCGGCCGGTCGCCTTCTCCCGGAGCAGCACGGCCGGGATGTGGCGGATCTGGCCGTAGAAGTAGGGGATGTCGAAGGTGGTCGCCGAGACCAGCTCCATCGTCGAGCGCCGCCAGAGGATCAGGTTCTCGGTGTCCCGCTTCTTGCCGGGGGGATTCCAGTAGTAGGCGCCCCAGCGCTTCGTGTAGCCCTTGGCCACGAAGTAGTCGAACTGGCGCTCCTGGAACTCCTGGGTGCCGACCACGTCGAGACTGCGGGAGTCCAGCATCGCCTGGGCCCGGATCAGCCGTGAGGGGTAGGTCGAGTACTTGGCGCTGCGGACGGTGTGGCTCGCACCCAGCATGTTGAACGAGGCCAGGTCGAAGCCTCGGGTGCCGAACAGCGAGGGCACGGGCGGCGCGATGCCGACGTAGTGGTTGAGCCACAGCGACGGGTTCGCGGCCACCCCGCCGCGGTAGACGGTGAAGTAGAGGTCGCAGGCGTTGCTGCGCGGGTTGCGGCCGTTGAGCCCGATCGCCTGTCCGCTCTGGATGATCTGGCCGTCCTTGACCAGGGCGCGGCTCAGGTAGGCGTAGCCGGTGACCAGGCCGCCGGAGTTGCTCACGACGCGCACGACGTAGCGGCCGTTCCAGGCCGGGCTCGTGCGCACCTGGGCGACGCCCGGGTGAGTCGCGTAGACGCCGGCGTTGCAGGGCGCGGCGATGTCCGTGCCGCGGTGGCGGCTGCTGTAGTTCTTCCGGTCCTTGACCGCCTTGGTGCCGCGCATCGGGTAGAAGACGTTGGGGGCGGCGACCTTGCGGTACTTCGGGTCCGAGGTGGCCGCGGTGCCCGCCGAGGAGACCAGGGCCGGCGTCAGCAGCACTCCGAGGCTGAGCACCCCGACCAGGACGCGGATCAGAGTTTTCGGTCGATCGACAGTCATCGCGGCGTGTCTCCCCGGAAGATCCAACGTGGTGGTGTAAGGAATCTTGGGAAGTATGCACCAATTTCTGGGCCTGGTGGGGCCGAAGTGAAAATTGGTACTAGCGGTGCGTGTGTCGGTCCTTGCCAATTCGAGGGTAGGCGCGCCGGTAGGTTGATGTTCATGAAGTACGCGAACTCCCTCCTCGAGCTGATCGGCAACACCCCACTCGTGCGCCTGCACCGGACCGTCGGCGAGACGCGGTCGCTGGTGCTCGCCAAGGTCGAGTACCTCAACCCCGGCGGCTCGGTGAAGGACCGCATCGCGATCCGGATGGTCGACGCCGCGGAGGCGAGCGGAGAGCTCAAGCCGGGCGGGACGATCGTCGAGCCCACGTCGGGCAACACCGGCGTGGGGCTGGCCCTGGTCGCCCAGCAGCGCGGGTACCACTGCATCTTCGTGTGCCCGGACAAGGTCAGCGAGGACAAGCGCAACGTGCTCAAGGCGTACGGCGCGGAGGTCGTCGTGTGCCCGACCGCCGTGGCGCCCGAGCACCCGGACAGCTACTACAGCACCTCCGACCGGCTGATGCGGGAGACCGAGGGTGCCTGGAAGCCCAACCAGTACGCCAACGTGAACAACCCGCTGTCCCACTACGAGACCACCGGACCCGAGATCTGGGAGCAGACCGAGGGGAAGATCACCCACTTCGTCACCGGCATGGGCACGGGCGGCACGATCAGTGGCGTCGGTCGCTACCTCAAGGAGCGCTCTGCCGAGCGGGGTGGGCACGTGGTCCAGGTGGTCGGGGCCGACCCGGCCGGGTCGGTCTACTCGGGCGGCAGCGGCCGCCCCTACCTGGTCGAGGGCGTGGGTGAGGACTTCTGGCCCGAGACCTACGACCGCGACATCGCCGACCGGATCATCGAGGTCTCCGACGGTGACTCGTTCTCGATGTCGCGCAGGCTGGCCCGCGAGGAGGGGCTGCTGGTCGGTGGTTCGTCCGGCATGGCCGCGCACGCGGCGATCCAGCTGGCCCAGGAGCTGGACGACCCTGAGGCCGTCATCGTCGTGCTGCTGCCGGACAGCGGTCGCGGTTACCTCACCAAGGTCTTCGACGACGACTGGCTGGCCCAGTACGGCTTCCTGTCCGACTCCGGTGCGGGCCTGAGCATCGGCGAGGTGCTGCGTGCCAAGAAGGGCGACATCCCCGCGCTGGTGCACACCCACCCCAACGAGACGATCGCCGAGGCCGTGCACATCCTCCAGGAGTACGGCGTCTCGCAGATGCCCGTGGTGCGCGCGGAACCGCCGATCATGGCCGCGGAGGTCGCCGGCTCGGTCTCGGAGCGTCGCCTGCTGGAGGCGCTGTTCACCGGGAACGCGCGCCTGGTCGACCCGGTCGAGCAGCACATGGACGCCCCGCTGCCGACCGTGGGCGCCGGTGCCGGGGTGGTGGAGGCCGTGGAGGCGTTGCGCGAGGCGGACGCGCTGCTGGTCCAGGAGGACGGCAAGCCGATCGGCGTACTGACCCGGCAGGACCTGTTGGGATTCGTCGGGCGCGAATAAATCCCTTTTGTCGGAAATATTACTCCATTAGTCTCGCATTGTGGACTGGTGCCACCTAGGCTGGAGGGGTCCGGGCAAATGGAAAGCCCGCTTCGCGGGTCCCTCCAACTCCATTCAACGGATGCGAGTGGTGGGGTGGCTCTCCCAAGGCCGCCCCATCACTCACCCCCGCAGCAACCGAGCCGACTCGACCGGCGGCGGTCCGAGCGCAGGGTCGAGGATGCCCGCGAGGCTCTCGACACCGTCCACGAGGCGTGGCCCGGGGCGAGCGAACGACGCGTTGGCGTCCACGGCCCAGACCGGGACCGCGGGCGGGAGCGCTCCCGAGTCGATGACCGCCTGGGCGAGCTCGGCGGCGCCGTCGAGGTCGTAGCCGCACGGCGCGCAGACCACCACGTCCGGGGGCTCGGCGAGGGCCTGCTCCCAGGTCACCCGGACCGACTTCTGGCCGGCGGCGCCGACGGTGGGTACGCCGCCGGCGACGCTGACCATCTCGGGCACCCAGTGTCCGGGTGCGAACGGCGGGTCGGTCCACTCGAGCAGCAGCACCCGGGGTGCCTCCGACGATCGCGCTGCCGACCGGTCGGGCGACCTCGGTGCGCACCTGGTCGAGCCGCTCGTGCAGTGACCCGACCAGCGCCGCGGCCTCTGCTTCGTGGCCGGTTGCCCGGCCGAGGGTGAGCACCGAGCCGAGCACCTCGTCCAGCGTGTGCGGGTCGATGGTCAGCACGTCGGCCGTGCAGCCCAGGTGGGCCAGGGCGTCGTCGACGACCGAGACGTCCACCGCGCAGACGGCGCACAGGTCCTGGGTGACCACGAGGTCGGCGTCGAGCCCGGAGAGGGCACCCTCGTCGAGGTGGTAGAGGTCCTCACCGGCCCGCATCGCCGCGGACACGTGGGCGTCGATGCCCGCGGCGTCCAGCCCCTCGGGCAGGGCGCTCGTCGAGACGATGGTGCGTTCGACGCGCCTCGACGGGGTGGTCGCACTCGAAGGTCACCCCGACGACGTCCTCGCCGGCACCGATCGCGAACAGGATCTCCGTCGTCGACGGGAGGAGCGAGACGATGCGCATGCGCCGATCGTGCCAAACCCCCGACGGTCGGTAAATTCGATCCATGCCTCTCACCTCCTACCGCACGATCGGCCGGGACGGTGTCGGCGAGCTCGAGGACCGCGGGTCCCGCTTCCGGTGCACCCTCGCGCGGGTCGAGGACGAGGAGGGCGCTCGCGGCGTGCTCGACCAGGTCCGCAAGCAGCACTGGGACGCGCGGCACCACTGCGTCGCCTGGATCGTCGGCCCCGAGCGGTCGATCGAGCACGCCAACGACGCCGGGGAGCCGCCGGGCACGGGTGGGGCGCCGATGCTCGAGGTGCTGCGTGGTCGGGAGCTGACCGACGTCGTCGCCGTGGTGTCCCGATGGTTCGGCGGCACGCTGCTCGGCACCGGCGGCCTCTCCCGGGCCTACAGCGGTGCCACCCGGCTCGCGCTCGACGAGGTGGGCGTCGTCGAGCGGGTGCTGCAGGACCTGTGCGAGGTGGAGGTCGACATCGCCGCCGTCGGCAGGCTCGAGCACGACCTGCGGTCCCGGGGAGCGCGGGTGCTCGGTGTCGAGTACACCGGGGAGGCGCTGCTGCGGTTCGCCGTACCTCCGGCGGCGCGTGGGGTGATCGACGAGATCGTCGCCGAGCTCACGGCCGGCACTGCGACCCCGAAGGTGATCGGTCAGGAGTGGGTCGACTCGCCCGCCCAGTGACCTGGCCCATCGCACCGTCAGGCGTCCAGGTGCACCAGCTTCGCCCAGATCCGTGACCAGGGTCGGCGCGGTGCGGCACACACCCACACGGTGCCTCCGGCCTCCTCGTTGTCGGCCTCGTCGACGGTCGGCACGGTCGCGGCCCTGCGGCACCCCGTGAAGTCCTCGCTCGGCGCGACGTCGTCGTGGCCCAGGACGACGACCGGCCCGGCACCGTCCGGCGGCGGTCCCCAGTCGCCGAAGGCGTTGTGGCCGCTGTAGACGGGTGCGCCGACGTCGTACCACTCCAGGGCACCCGCCTCGCCGTAGTTGCCCGTGAAGACCACCGCCCCTTCCGGGAGGTCGTCGAGGACGCGGCGAACGGTGTCGGTGAGCTCGGGCCAGCCGATCGTCTCGAGCTGGTCCTCCTCGATGGAGGGGTAGAACGAGGTGGCGTACGTCGTCGGCGGCAGGAGCGGCAGACCCGCGGGCCAGGCCACGATCGCGGAGAGGGCCAGCACCGCGCCGAGGATCACGACGTGGCGGAACCGGTCCACGAGCAGCACGCACCCGGCGGCGAGCAGGGCCGGGATCGCGCCGGCGAGGTAGTAGGACTTGCCCCCGGTGAGCAGGAAGAACACGAACGTGACCACGAAGACCCAGCCGAGCGGCCGCAGCAGCCGCCACTCGCTGCGGCGCAGGAGGCCGTGCAGACCCCAGAGCCAGACCAGCGACATCAACGGGCTGAAGACGAGCAGGCTCAGGAGCACGAACTCGAGCGCACCACCGAGACCGCCGTACTCCGCGGAGATGTCGGCCGACAGCTCGAAGACCGGCCAGCCGTGAGTAGCCTGCCAGAGCAGGTTGGGCAGCCACAGCACCAGCGCCACCAGACCGCCGACCCACCACCAGACGCTGCGGAGGTGGTGGCGCGCCGCGGGAGTCAGCAGGATGCCGACGAAGAGGCCGAGCAGGCAGACGACCACGTCGTGCTTGGCGTTCAGCCCGACACCGGCCACCACCCCCGCTGCCACCCACAGCCGCGGGCGGTCGTCGGCGAGCGCGAGACCGGCGAGGAACAGGATCGCCACCCACGCCGTCATGTCGAAGGTCTGCGTGGTCAGCCGGTGTCCGAGGAACATCGTCAGGGCGCCGGTGCCGGTGACGACCGCCGTGAGGACCTGGGCGCGGCGTGCCACCACCGAACAGGCGTGCGATGCCGGCGGTCAGCAGGATCGTCGCGCAGGTGGCCAGCAGCGCGGGCAGTCGCAGGACCACCAGGTTGTGCGGGGCGATCTCCTGGGACAGCCGGGCGAGGAGGGCGACCATCGACGGCTGGTCGGGGTAGCCCCAGGCGAGCCGGTGCCCAGCCGAGGCGAAGTAGAGCTCGTCGCGGTGGGGGCCGTAGCTGCCCGACAGCACCAGCAGGACCAGCCCGAGCACCCCGACCACGGTCAGCACGCCCGCGCGCGCGAACGGCGGGCGGGCGACCATCACCCCATGATGGCGGAACGCAGCGCCGCTGTGACCCGTCGTACGACTTCGGCGTCGAGCTTGAGCACCTCGCGGTCCCAGGTCACCAGCCCGTTGACCTCGTCCTCGACGTCGCTGAGCTGGGTGTAGACCGTGGCCCCGAGGCCGCTCGTGCACGGCTGCGACGAGCGGCTCGTGCAGCGATGTTGAAGGCCTCGTCGAACTCGTCGGAGTCCTCGAGGTGGCGGTAGCCGTACTCGCGGGAGCTCCAGGCGTGGCCCTCGACGCGCAGGCTGTAGCCGCCGTACTCCGAGAGCGCGACGACACGCCGGCCACGGCGACCACGGGAGCGTCGCGGCATCCGGAACGGGCGCAGGTAGCAGTGGAAGCTGCGGACGTCGCCGCCTCCCTGGTCCACCCAGCCGCTGACGTGGTTGACCTGCCGGGTCGGGTCGAGCGCGGCGACCTCGCGGGCGACCGAGTTGGCGTCGAACTGCCCCCAGCCCTCGTTGAACGGCGTCCAGACGGCCAGCGAGACCACGTTGGCCAGCAGCTCCACCGTCTCGCGGACCTCGCGCCGGAACTCCGCCCTGCCATCGGCGTCCTGGCGTCCGTAGAGGCGGTGCAGCCGGTCGGGGATGCGCAGCCTGCCGGGTGGCGGGTCGCGTGGTCACGCAGGTGCCGGTAGCGGCTCGCCGCCGTTGACCACGTCCTGCCAGACCAGCATCCCGAGCCGGTCGCAGTGGGCGTACCACCGCAGCGGCTCCACCTTGGCGTGCTTGCGCAGCATCGTGAAGCCGAGCGCCTTCATCGACTCGATGTCGTGCACCATCGCCTCGTCGCTCGGTGGGGTGAGCAGTCCGTCGGGCCAGTAGCCCTGGTCGAGGACGCCGACGTGCACGACCGGCTCGCCGTTGAGCAGGAAGCGCGGCCGCCCCTGCGCGTCGGCGCCCACCCCGAACGAGCGCAGCCCGGCGAAGGACGTCACCCGGTCCTCGCCGAGGCTCACCTCGAGGTCGTAGAGGTGCGGGTCGTCCGGGGACCACGGCCGCACCTCGGAGAGGGGGACCAGCACCGGCTCCCCGGGTGCACGGTCGTGGCCCGGCCGATCCTGGTCGAGCCCGTCGAGACCACCACGCTCGGCCGCCGTCGCGCGTGCCCCGGCTGCCACCACCGTCACCTCGAGGGCACCGATGTCCAGGTGCGGCACCACCACCAGCCGTTCGACGTACGCCGCGGGGACGGCCTCGAGCCAGACCGTCTGCCAGATGCCCGACTGCGCGGTGTACCAGATCGTGCCGCGGTCGAGCCGCTGCTTGCCGCGGGCGTGCACACCCGTCTCGGACAGGTCCCGGACGCGGACCTCGACCAGCTGGTCGCCGGGTCCGCGCAGCTGGTCGGTGACGTCGAGCGTGAACGGCAGGTAGCCGCCGGTGTGGGAGCCGCTCTCGATGCCGTTGACCCAGACCGTGCAGGACTGGTCGACCGCGCCGAAGTGCAGCAGCACCCGCCCTCCCGGGGGGAGAGCGGGTGCGGTGACGCTGCGCCGGTACCAGAGCCACTCGTCGGGCTGGAGCTGGCGCTCGACCCCGGACAGGGACGCCTCCGGCGAGAACGGGACCACGATCTCCCCGGCGTACGACGCGGGGCGCTCGGCCGTCGCGGTGAAGGCGTACTGCCACGGGCCGTTCAGGCTCACCCAGCCGGTGCGGACCAGCTGGGGACGGGGATGCTCCGGGAGCGGTCGGTCACGATCGAGCTCGCGACCCCAGCGGGTCAGCACGTCGAGCTACTGGGTCTTCTCCACGTCCGGACGCAGGTCGCGCATGATCTTCGAGAGCGACTTGGGGTCGTAGCCGGAGACGTTCGGCACCAGCTCGCCCACGGTGTCCTGGGTCGCCCAGCCGCAGATCGCGGCCTTCTGGGTGCCCTTGGCCTGCGAGACGCACACGGCCTTGCCGCCACCCTTGCCGGGCGACACGTTGGTCACGGTGTAGCCGTTGTCCTTGCCCTGCTTCTTGATCTTGTCGACGAAGTTCGTGGGGTTGTTCTCGGACTTCTTCACCTTGCCGCCGAGGAAGAGCATCTCGCCCTTGGGTCCGCGCTTGGTGTCGGCCTGGTCGTAGATGCCGGACTTCACGTAGACACCACCCTTGAGCTGCTTCTTGAACTGCTGCTCCAGCTGGTCGAGCTGGGTCTTCAGCGAGGTCTCGCGGGCCTTGTCGCGCTTCATGTCCGCGGCCGTGGCGGGGATGACGATGGCGTGCTTGTCGTCCTTGTTGAAGACGAAGACCACGAGCAGTGCGGCCACGACGGCCAGCACCAGCACCCCGGCGATGATCCCGATGATCAGTCCGACGCGGGACTTCTTCGGCGGAGGCGGCGGCGGCGCGGGCTCGCCCAGGGGTGCCTCCGAGGCGGGCGGCGGCGGAGGCGGCGCAGCGGCCTCGCCAGCCGGCACACCAGCGCTCTCTGCCGGAGGCGGCGTCGGCTGGTCGGCGGGCGGTGTCTGGTCGCTCATGCGCACCAGTGTGCCGACTGACGAGGTATGCGCAAATTCGAGGGCCGCGCGCGAGACGCTGCCTCGCTTCGTTCCTGAGGACCGCCCTCGGGCCTCAGCGACGCAGATTTCCCGCCTGCGCGCGCCCTGGCCGACCTGCGTCTGAGGAAAGAACAAGAAAGGAGTGAGTCCGGTCACCCGCGGGGAACCGCGACTCCCGTCTTGGCGTGGCAGCGGTAGCCGAAGGGGTTCTTCAGCAGGTACTGCTGGTGGTGGTCCTCGGCGTAGTAGTACGGCGTCTCGGCTGGCCGGCTTGATCTCCGTGGTGATCGCGTCGAAGCCCCGCTTGGTGAGCTCGGCCTGGTAGCGGTCGGTGACGCGCTGCGCGACCATCTCCTGCTCGGGCGTCGACCAGTAGATGGCGGAGCGGTACTGCGTGCCCCGGTCGTTGCCCTGACGCATCCCCTGGGTCGGGTCGTGCACCTCGTAGAACGTGGCGACGAGGTCGGAGTAGGAGACCTTGCTCGGGTCGTAGACGACGCGGACGGCCTCGGTGTGGCCGGTGCGCCCGCTGCAGACCTCCTCGTAGGACGGGTGCGGCGTGCTGCCGCCGGCGTAGCCGACCGAGGTCGACCAGACGCCCGGGACCTGCCAGAAGATCTCCTCGGCGCCCCAGAAGCAGCCGAGCCCGAAGACGGCGACCTCGTAGCCCTCGGGGACCTCGTCGGTCACCAGCGGGGCGTCGAGCGCCTTGTGCCGCTCGGACAGGTGGAACGGGCTCTCGGTGCGGCCGGGCAGGGCCTCGTCGACGTCGGGAGGTCGGTCTTGCTGCGCTGGAAGAACATCAGTCACCTTTCAGTGGGATCACCTGGCACAACAACCGTCGTGTCGCCGCTCTTCCCCAGTGTGCCCGCCAGCACCCGACCTGCAACCCGGTACCAGCGCGCGTGGCTGGACCGCACCGGTCCTGGTCGTGGTGGGGCGGTGACGAGTAGCCTCGCGGTGTGACCCAGGAACACCGCCAGAAGGCCGGCTTCGAGACCCGCGCGATCCACGCCGGCTACGAGCCCGACGCGATGACCGGCTCGGTGATCCCGCCGATCTACGCGACGTCGACCTACAAGCAGGACGGGGTGGGCGGGCTGCGCGGCGGCTACGAGTACAGCCGATCCGGCAACCCGACGCGCACCGCGCTCGAGGGCAACATCGCCGCGCTGGAAGAAGGAGAGCGGGGCTTCGCCTTCGCCTCCGGACTGGCGGCCGAGGACACCCTGCTCCGCGCGGTCTGCGACCCCGGGGACCACGTCGTCATCCCTGACGACGCCTATGGCGGGACGCACCGGCTCTTCGACAAGGTGCTCACGCGCTGGGGGCTGGCCAACGGCACCGCACCGGTGAGCGACGTCGACGCCGTCCGCGCAGCGATCGAGCCAGGGCGGACCAGGGTCGTCTGGGTCGAGACGCCGACCAACCCGCTGCTGAACATCGGCGACATCGAGGCGCTCGCGGGCGTGGCCCACGAGGCCGGCGCGTTGCTCGTCGTCGACAACACCTTCGCCTCGTCGTACCTCCAGCAGCCCCTGACCCTGGGCGCGGACGTCGTCGTCCACTCGACGACGAAGTACGCCGGTGGCCACTCCGACGTCGTGGGTGGGGCCCTCGTCGTACGCGACCTCGAGCTGGCCGAGCGCATCGAGTACCACCAGAACGCGATGGGTGCCGTCTCCGGCCCGTTCGACGCCTGGCTGGTGCTGCGCGGGCTCAAGACGCTCGGCGTCCGGATGGACCGGCACTGCGACAACGCGGAGAAGGTGGTGGAGTTCCTCACCGCCCACCCCGCGGTGAACCAGGTCTTCTACCCGGGCCTCCCGGACCATCCCGGCCACGAGATCGCCGGCCGGCAGATGAAGCGGTACGGCGGCATCGTCTCCTTCCGGGTCGACGGAGGCGAGCAGCACGCCCTCGACGTGTGTGCCAGGGCCGAGGTGTTCACCCTCGGTGAGTCGCTCGGGGGAGTGGAGTCCCTGATCGAGCACCCCGGCCGGATGACCCACGCCAGCGTCGCCGGCACCGAGCTCGAGGTGCCGAGCGACCTGATCCGGCTCAGCGTCGGGATCGAGACCGCCGAGGACCTGGTCGCCGACCTGGACCGGGCCCTGGGCTGAGGAACCCCTGCCCCGTGAGGAGCAGCAGGAGATGATCGAGCCCGACGCGCGGTTCACCCTCGCCAACGAGCGCACGATGCTCGCCTACCAGCGCTCGGCGATCGGGCTGATGGCAGCGGCGATCGCCGTGGCGCACTTCTTCGGTGACGGCGTCCTGGTCCTCCTCCTGTCGCTCGCCCTGCTCGGCACCGGCGTCCTGGCCGGCGTAGGCGGATACCTGCGGTTCCGCCAGGTGGAGGCCGCGATGCGGGAGGAGCGACCGATCGGCTCGGGCTACGCCGCGCACTTCGTCAGCCTGGCGGTGCTGCTCTGCCTCCTCTGCGCGTTCGTCTACGTGGTCGTCCAGACCGCCGGATAGCCCGGTGGACCTGTTCCTCTGCGTCGACTTCGGGTCGACGTTCACCAAGACGGCGCTGGTGGACGGCGAGACCGGTGCCAGCTCCTCGGCACCGCCAGCCACCGCCACCACGATCGAGAGCGACGTGCTGGACGGTTTCGAGGCGTGCCGGGCCGAGCTGCGCAGGCACGCACCCGTCCGATCGGCGGGGCGGAGGTGCTGGCCTGCTCCTCCGCGGGAGGCGGACTGCGCGTAGCCGTGATCGGCAACGAGGAGCTGGTCACCGGCGAGGCCGGTCGACGGGTGGCGCTCTCCAGCGGCGGCAAGGTGGTGGCCGTGCTGAGCCGTGCCTCCGCCGAGACGGCGTACCTCGACCTGGCGCGCACGACCCGACCTGACGTGGTGCTGCTGACCGGTGGCACGGACGGAGGCGACGAGGACGGCGTGCTCGCGGCCGCAGATCGGCTGGCTGCGAGCGGCTGGACGGGCC
This sequence comes from uncultured Actinomycetota bacterium, assembly GCA_963797525.1. Classification (GTDB taxonomy): domain Bacteria; phylum Actinomycetota; class Actinomycetes; order Propionibacteriales; family Nocardioidaceae; genus Marmoricola. Next base: position 426,393 of record CAWCPT010000002.1, on the reverse strand, counting down.
CCGTGGTCGTGGCCGGCAACAGCGAGGCGCGGACCCGGGTCGTCGAGCGTGCTGGACGGTCTCCCGGTGGTCGTCGCGGAGAACGTCGTGCCGAGGATCGGGGTGCTGGCGCCCGACTCGGCCCGCCAGGCGATCCGGGCGGTCTTCCTGGAGCACGTGATCGGGGGCAAGCAGCTGAGCAGCCGCGCGGACTTCCCCGCGATGGTGCGGGGCGCCACGCCGGACCTGGTGCTCACGGGGGTCGAGGTGCTCGCGCGAGTCAGCGCCGCAGGACGTCGCGGTCCTGGACATCGGCGGGGCCACCACCGACGTGCACTCGGCGGTCCGGCTCGACCCCGAGGAGGCCGCCGGGCTCTCGCGCGAGGTGGTGGCGAGCACCCCGCTGACCCGCACCGTGGAGGGTGACCTCGGCATGCGGTGGAGCGCGACCTCGACCTGGGAGGCCGGCGTCGCGGCCGGCCTGGTCACCGACGAGCTCCGCGCGGCCGCCGTACGACGCACGGCCGATCCGTCGATGCTGGCGACGAACGACGCCGAGCGGGACGAGGACGTGGAGATCGCCGCCACCGCGGCGACCCTGGCGATGCAGCGACACGTCGGTCGCTCGCGCGTGGTCGTGGGACCCGACGGCCGGCGGGTCGAGCGCTCCGGCACGGACCTGCGCGAGGTGGGTCTGCTCGTGGGCTCCGGGGGCGTCCTCCGCCACGCGACGCCGGCCGCCGTCAGTCGCATCGTCGGGGGTCTCGTCGGCGCCTCCCCGCACGGCTGGCAGCTGCCCGAGCACGCCGCCGTGGTGGTGGACCGGGACTACGTCCTGGCAGCCGTCGGTCTGCTCGTCGAGCGTCGGCCGGCGGCCGCAGCGGGCCTGGCACGTAGCCTGACGCTGTGCGAGGAGACCCCCGGAAGCTGATCGGCGAGCGACGTGCGCGTTCTCGTGCCCGTCAGGAGTCCACGACGGAACAGACCGCCCGCGAGAACGTCGAGCTCCGGGAGCGCATCGCCAGCCAGTGGGCCGAGGTCCGCGCCAGCCGCAAGGCGATGGAGGCCGAGCCGCAGGTCGTCGGTGGCCCGTCGAACCTCGCGCCGGCGCGGGTGCCCTACGGCATGGACCTCGCGGCCGCGTGGGCGTGGCGCTTCGTGGTCATCTGCGCCGCGGGCGCGATCGTCCTCTACCTGCTCGACCTGTTCCTCGTCGTGGTGCTGCCCGTCGTGATCGCGCTGCTGCTCGCCGCACTGGTGAGCCCCGTGGTCGCGTGGATGCAGCGGCTGGGCCTGCCCCGGAAGGTGGCGTCCCTGCTGATCGTGGTCATCGGGGTGCTCGGGATCGCCGCGCTGGTGGCCTTCGTCAGCAACCAGGTCTCCTCGGGGATGGGCGACCTGTCGGACCAGGTGGTCAACGGCATCAACCAGATCAGGGACTGGCTCCGCGACGGGCCCCTGAAGATCACCGACTCCCAGCTCAGCACCGGGCTCGACCAGGCGCAGAAGAAGCTCTCCGAGATGAGCAGCGAGGCCTTCACGACGGCCACCGAGGTGGGCACGGCCGTCGGCCACCTCGTCGCGGGGCTGTTCATCGTGCTGTTCGCGACGTACTTCTTCCTGGCCGACGGCGCGATGATCTGGACCTGGATCGTGCGGATCTTCCCCCGCGCCGCCCGCACGCGCGCGGACTCCTCGGGCCGGGTCGCCTGGCGGTCCCTGACCCAGTTCGTCCGGGCCACGGTGATGGTGGCTGCGACGGATGCCATCGGCATCATGATCGGCGCCGCGGTCCTGCAGGTGCCGTTCGTGAGCGCGATCGGCGTCCTGGTGTTCCTCGGTGCGTTCATCCCGCTGGTCGGTGCGTTCGTCTCCGGGACGGTCGCCGTGCTGGTCGCCCTGGTCGCCCAGGGCCCGGTCACCGCCCTGATCATGTTCGGCGTCGTGGTCCTCGTGCAGCAGATCGAGGCGCACATCCTGCAGCCGTTCCTGATGGGCCGCTTCGTCTCGGTGCACCCGCTCGGGGTGATCATCGCGATCGCGCTGGGCGTGATCGTGGCCGGGATCCCGGGGGCGCTGATCGCCGTACCGCTCGCGGCGTCGCTGAACGCGGTCGTGCAGCACCTCGCGAACTTCACCGAGGTGGGCGAGGATCCGGACGACGCCAGTGAGGACGAGGCGGCACCGCTGCCCGCGTCGGTCTCGGGCGAGCAGGTCGCCGACGCGCACGACGCAGGCCCGGCGACAGGACAGGACCGTCTCACCGAGGCGGAGGCCCCCCCGAAAGAACCTCCGCCGGGCCGGTGAGAACGATCGTCCGATTCTCGCCCCGATGCTTGCTCGGGGCAACAGGTTCTGCGGGTGGATCTGGGCGGCTCTCCGGACCTTAGGGTGGGGCCATGACGGTCACCCTCGCGGACATCGAGGCCGTCGTCGACCTGGTCGGCGAGGCCGCGATCCCCACGCCCATGGAGGAGTCGCGGTGGCTGCAGGCGATCGTCGGTGGCCCGGTGCTCCTCAAGTGCGAGAACCTGCAGCGCACGGGGTCGTTCAAGATCCGCGGCGCCTACGTGCGGCTGTCCCGGCTCGACGCCGAGGAGCGGGCACGCGGGGTGGTGGCGGCGAGCGCCGGCAACCATGCGCAGGGCGTGGCGCTCGCGGCCCGGATGCTCGGCATCAAGGCGACCGTCTTCATGCCGGAGGGGGCGCCGATCCCGAAGGCCAACGCCACCCGCGGCTACGGCGCCGAGGTGCTCTTCCACGGCGAGTACCTCACGCAGGCGCTGGTCGCCGCCCAGGAGTTCTCGGACCGCACCGGAGCCGTGTTCATCCACCCCTTCGACCACCCCGACATCGTCGCCGGCCAGGGGACCGTCGGGCTCGAGATCCTGGCCCAGGCACCCGACGCCACGACGGTGCTCATCCCGACGGGAGGCGGTGGGTTGATCGCCGGCGCCGCGATCGCGATCAAGTCGCTGCGCCCCGACGTGCGGGTGATCGGCGTCCAGGCCGAGGAGGCGGCCGCCTTCCCGGAGTCGCTGCGCCAGGGCGCCCCCGTGGCCCTGGAGCGGATGACGACGATGGCCGACGGCATCGCCGTAGCGCGCCCCGGGGACGTGCCCTTCGCCGCCATCCAGCAGTACGTCGACGAGGTGGTCACCGTCTCGGAGGAGTCGATGTCGCAGGCGCTCGTGCTCCTGCTGGAGCGGGCCAAGATGGTCGTGGAGCCGTCCGGTGCCGCCGCGGTAGCGGCCGTGATGGACCGGCCCTCGGCCTTCGAGACGCCGATGGTGGCCGTGCTCTCGGGGGGCAACGTCGACCCGCTGCTGCTCGGCAACCTGATCCGGCATGGCATGGCCTCGAGCGGGCGCTACCTCAACATCGGCTGCGTGATCCCGGACCGCCCCGGGGGGCTGGCTCGCCTGCTAGCCGAGCTCGCGGACTCCGGTGCCAACGTGCTCGAGGTCGCACACGAGCGCACGTCCACGACCCTGCACATCGGCGAGGTCGAGGTGCGTCTCCAGCTGGAGACGCGCAGCAGGGAGCACGCCGACACCGTGCTCAGCCGCCTGCGCGAGCACGGCTGGGCGGTGATCGAGTGAGGTGGTCGAGCAGCGAGCGCAGCGAGGGGTCAGACGAGACCCTCAGCCGACGTAGGGGACTGCGTCGGTGATCTCGGCCTTCTGCTCCTTGCCGTTGGGCAGGGTGTAGGTGACCGTCTCGCCCTTCTTGGCGCCCTGGATCGCCTGGCCGAGCGGCGACTGCGGGGAGTAGACCTTGATGTCGTCACCGGCCATCTCGCGGGCACCGAAGAGGAACGTCTCGGTGAAGTCGAGACCGACGAGCGTCACGGTGACCTTCATGCCGGGCTCGACGACGCCGTCGTCGGCGGGCGTCTCCCCGACCTCGGCCTTCTCGAGCATGTCGACGAGCTGCTGGATGCGGCCGTCGATCTTGCCGAGCTCGTCACGGGCTGCGTGGTAGCCGGCGTTCTCCTTGAGGTCACCCTCGTCGCGGGCGTCGCTGACGCGCTTCACCATGGTCGCGCGCGTGGTGCCGCGCAGCTCCTCGAGTTCGGCCTTCAGCTCGTCGTACTTGGCCTGGGTCAGCCAGATGACGTTGCTGGTGGTCGGCTCGGACATGTGGGACTCCTGGGGAACGTGGGGGCCGGTTGGGCAAGTAAACGACTCTACCAACGTGCCACGCGAGGGAAGAATCGTCCGTGAGCCCGCTCTCATCGTGGACGGCCTCAGCGGGGGCGGGACTGGCCCGGGGCGGTGCAGCCGATGAGCTCCACGGTGGTGGCCTCACGCTCGGTCCGCACCTCCACCTCGCGCACGATCGCACGGCTCACCCCGGAGACCCGGAAGTTCAGCTCGCCGACGACCGAGTGGTCGGCCCCGGACGCGCGGAGCAGGCAGCTGGCCCGGACGCCTGCATCGCTCGGCTTGACCACCACCTTCGCCGTCGCAGTGTGGTCATCGACGATGTCGAAGGACTGCAGCGAGGACTGCACCTCAGGCGTGCTCTGGAACCAGGCCGCCCAGGCGACCCAGGCGAGCGCCACCACCCCGACCAGACCCGACACCAGGATGACGGCCCGGCGACGGGCCGGGCTGGTGCCGCCGTAGCGGTCGGCCATCGCGACCTCGGCCGGAGTCGAGGGAGGCGTCACGGGCTGGGTCACCTGGTCGATTCTTCCACCGGGCCCCATCCCTAGACTTGGCGGCATGCTCCGCCTGATGCACGTGCACGCCCACCCCGACGACGAGTCGAGCAAGGGCGCTGCCTCCACGGCCAAGTACGTCGCCGAGGGGGTCGACGTCCACGTCGTCACCTGCACGGGTGGAGAACGCGGGTCGATCCTGAACCCGAAGATGGACCGCCCCGACGTGCTGGAGAACATGACCGCGATCCGCCGCCAGGAGATGGAGACGGCGCGCGAGATCCTCGGAGTACGCCAGGACTGGCTCGGCTTCGTCGACTCCGGCTGGCCCGAGGGCGACCCCAAGCCGCCCCTGCCGGAGGGCTGTTTCGGGCTGGTCGACCCGGAGGTCGCGGCCGAGCCGCTCGTCCGACTGATCCGCAGCTTCCGGCCGCACGTCCTCACGACGTACGACGAGAACGGTGGCTACCCCCACCCCGACCACATCATGTGCCACAACATCTCGATGGCCGCGCTCGAGGCAGCGGCCGACCCCGAGCAGCTTCCCGAGGCGGGAGAGCCCTGGCAGGTGCTGAAGGTCTACTACCAGCACGGCTTCAACCGCCCCCGCACGCTCGCGCTGCACGAGGCGATGCTCGCCGAGGGCATCGAGTCGCCGTTCACCGATCGCCTCGAGGAGTGGAAGCCGGACCCGGCCCACGACGCCCGGATCACCACCCGGGTGCCCTGCGGCGACTACTTCGAGGTCCGCGATCGCGCCCTGATCGCCCACGCGACCCAGATCGATCCCGACGGGTTCTTCTTCAAGGCGCCTCTCGAGCTGCAGAAGCGGGTGTGGCCGACCGAGGAGTTCGAGCTGGTCTCCTCCCAGGTGGAGACCGAGCTCCCGGAGGACGACCTCTTCGCCGGCATCCGTGGTCGCGACGACCTGGACACCTGAGAGACTGTCCTCATGAACACCTTGATCCTGCTCGCGCCGTTCCTGGTGGGCGGGGCCGACCCGGTCCCCGCCGACAACGACGTGAAGGCCGGCTGGGTCGCCTTCTGGATCTTCGTCGGTCTCGCCGTGGCCGTCGCGCTGCTCGGGTTCAGCCTGGCCAAGCACCTGCGCAAGGCCCGTGACAACGCCGAGCTCGGCGTCTTCGACACGAACGACCGGCCCCGCCGCAACGCCTCCTGACCCGAGTTAAGCATTCGCTTAGGTCTCGTTGACGGGACCTGCCCCGGCGACAGATAGTCGTGTGACTCACCTCACACGGAGGCTCCAGTGCAGGTACCCGCACCTTTCGACTACGAACGCGCCACGAGCATCGACCACGCGATCAGCCTGATGGACCGGCTCGGCGACGAAGCCAGGCTGGTGGCCGGTGGGCACAGCCTGATCCCGATGATGAAGCTCCGGCTCACCGACCTCGAATACCTCATCGACATCAACGACCTGCACGACGAGCTCGGCTACGTGCGCGTGGGTGTCGACGAGGTCCGCATCGGGGCGATGACCCGACATCGCGAGCTGCTCGAGTCCGCCGAGCTGGCGGCCGTGTTCCCGATCTTCGCGGACGCGGAGAAGGTGATCGCCGACCCGGTCGTGCGCAACCGCGGCACCATCGGCGGGTCACTGTGCCAGGCCGACCCGTCGGAGGACCTCACGGCGGTCTGCACGACGCTCGACGCCAGCTGCGTCATCCGCAGCTCTGCAGGTGAGCGCGTGGTGCCGATGGAGGACTTCCACCGCGGGCCCTACGAGACCGCCGTGGGGCAGGGCGAGATCCTCACCGAGGTGCGACTGCCCGTGCGCCCCGGTGGCTCCAGCGCCTACGCGAAGGTCGAGCGGCGGGCCGGCGACTGGGCGGTCACGTCCGCCGGCGCTGCGGTCTGGATGGAGGGCGGCGTGATCACCGACGCCCGGGTCGGGCTGGCGGCCGTCGGTCCCAACACGACCGGCATCCCGGCGATCTCCGAGCTGATGCGCGGCCAGCGGCCCAGCGAGGAGCTCTACGAGCAGGCGGGCGCGCTGGCGTCGGCGAGCTGCTCCCCGTCCACGGACAACCGCGGCACCGCCGACTACAAGCGACATCTCGCCGACGAGCTGACCAGGCGCACCCTGCGCACCGCCGTGGGGCGGATCGAGGCCGGGCTCGCCGGCGACCAGGCCAACCACGACGGAGGCAACCGCTGATGCAGGTCACGATGACGGTCAACGGTGAGAGCGTGACCCGCGAGGTCGAGGGCCGGATGCTCCTCGTGCACTTCCTGCGCGACGAGCTCGGGCTCACCGGCACCCACTGGGGGTGTGACACCAGCAACTGCGGGACCTGCGTCGCCTGGATGGACGGCGAACCGGTCAAGACCTGCACGGTGCTCGCCGCGATGGCGGGTGGCCGCGAGGTCCGCACCGTCGAGGGGCTCGAGACCGACGGTGTGCTCGACCCGGTGCAGGAGGGCTTCATGCGCTGCCACGGACTGCAGTGCGGGTTCTGCACCCCGGGGATGTTGATGACGGCCCGAGCGCTGCTCGATCGCGAACCCCATCCCGACGAGCAGCGCATCCGGGAGGCGATCTCGGGCCAGATCTGCCGGTGCACCGGCTACACGACCATCGTGCGCTCCATCCAGTGGGCCGCCGAGCATCCGGACGGGCCGGTCACCGAGACCGAGGAGCCGGCGGCCGAGCTGGCCCAGGAGACTGCCCAGGAGACTGCGGGGAGTGCGTCATGACTGCCCTCGACCACGGCATCGAGAAGCCGATCCAGGAGCAGGCCGTCGACCGCGAGGACCTCGAGACCGTCGACAACGACAGGACACCGGTCGGCCACGGCCGGATGCTGCGCAAGGAGGACCCGCGGTTCATCCGCGGCATGGGCAACTACGTCGACGACATCCAGCTCAAGGGGATGCTGCACCTCGCGATCCTGCGCTCACCGCTGGCCCACGCGACGATCGTCAGCATCGACGTCAGCGCGGCGCAGGCGCATCCCAAGGTCAAGGCGGTGATCACCGGTGCCGACCTGGCCGAGAAGGGCCTGGCCTGGATGCCGACGCTGTCCAACGACGTGCAGGCCGTGCTCGCGACCGACAAGGTGCGGTTCCAGGGCCAGGAGGTCGCGTTCGTGGTGGCCGAGGACCGCTACTCGGCGCGTGACGCCCTCGAGCTGATCGACGTCGAGTACGACGTGCTCGATCCCGTGGTCGACGTACGCCAGGCCCTCGCGCCCGATGCGCCCGTGATCCGCGACGACCTCGAGGGCAAGGCCGACAACCACTGCTTCGACTGGGAGACCGGCGACAAGGCCGCGACCGACGCCGTCTTCGAGAAGGCCGACGTCGTGGTGACCGAGGACATCGTCTACCCGCGCGTGCACCCGGCACCGATGGAGACGTGCGGCTGTGTGGCCGACTACGAGCGGGTCGGCGGCCAGCTGACGCTGTGGACGACGAGCCAGGCACCGCACGCGCACCGCACCGTCTACGCCCTCGTGTCCGGCCTCCCGGAGCACAAGATCCGCGTGATCGCACCCGACATCGGGGGTGGCTTCGGCAACAAGGTGCCGATCTACCCGGGCTACGTCTGCGCGATCGTCGCCTCGCTCGTGATCGGCAAGCCCGTGAAGTGGGTGGAGGACCGCACCGAGAACCTCGTCAGCACCGGGTTCGCCCGTGACTACGTGATGCGCGGCGAGATCGCGGCCACCAAGGAGGGCAAGATCCTGGCCATCCGCACCCACGTGCTCGCCGACCACGGCGCGTTCAACGGCACGGCTGCGCCGATCAAGTACCCCGCCGGCTTCTTCGGCGTCTTCACCGGCAGCTACGACCTCGAGGCGGCGTACTGCTCGATGACGGCCGTCTACACCAACAAGGCGCCCGGTGGCGTGGCCTACGCGTGCTCGTTCCGGATCACCGAGGCGGTCTACCTGGTCGAGCGGATCGTCGACTGCCTGGCCTACGACCTGCAGATGGATCCCGGTCGAGCTCCGGCGGAAGAACTTCATCCAGCCGGAGCAGTTCCCCTACACGAGCAAGACCGGGTGGGTCTACGACTCCGGAGACTACGAGCGCGCGCTCGACGTGGCGCTCGAGATGGCGGGGTACGACGAGCTGCGGCGCGAGCAGGAGGAGAAGCGCGCCAACGGTGAGCTGATGGGCATCGGGGTCGCCTTCTTCACCGAGGCGGTGGGTGCCGGTCCACGCAAGGACATGGACATCCTCGGCCTCGGGATGGCCGACGGCAGCGAGTTGAGGGTGCACCCGACCGGCAAGGCCGTGCTCCGGGTCTCCTGCATGAGCCAGGGCCAAGGGCACGAGACGACCTTCGCGCAGATCGTGGCGGAGGAGATCGGCATCCCGCCGGCCGACATCCAGGTGATCAACGGCGACACCGACCAGACGCCGTTCGGGCTGGGCACCTACGGCAGCCGGTCCACCCCCGTCTCGGGCGCAGCGGCCGCCCTGGTCGCCCGCAAGGTCCGTGACAAGGCACGGATCATCGCCTCGGGGATGTTGGAGGTCTCCGTGGCGGACCTGGAGTGGCAGAAGGGCTCCTTCCAGGTGAAGGGCGATCCAGGGCGGTCGGTCACCATCCAGGACATCGCGATGCGGGCCCACGGCGCGGGCGACCTGCCCGAGGGCATCGAGGGCGGCCTGGAGGCGCAGATCTGCTACAACCCGTCCAACCTGACCTATCCGTTCGGTGCCTACATCTGCGTCGTCGACGTCGACCCGGGCACCGCGGAGGTGAAGGTCCGGCGGTTCATCGCGGTCGACGACTGCGGCACGCGGATCAACCCGATGATCATCGAGGGCCAGGTGCACGGCGGCCTCACCGACGGGGTCGGGATGGCGCTGATGGAGATGATCTCCTTCGACGAGGACGGCAACTGCATCGCCGGGTCGCTGATGGACTACCTGATCCCGACGGCGCTCGAGGTGCCGCACTGGGAGACCGGGCACACGGTCACCCCGTCGCCGCACCACCCGATCGGAGCCAAGGGCGTGGGGGAGTCGGCCACCGTCGGATCGCCACCGGCCGTGGTGAACGCCGTCATCGACGCCCTCAAGCCCTACGGGATCAGGCACGCCGACATGCCGCTGACACCCTCCCGGGTCTGGGACGCCATGCAGGGCCACCCGACCCCGCCGATCTGAGGAGGCGGATGACCACGACGATCTCCGAGCGGGTCGAGGAGCTGACCCGGTCCGGCGTGCCCTTCGTGCAGGCCACGGTCGTGCGCGCCCAGGAGCCCAGCTCGGCACGGCCCGGGGACCGGGCGATCATCCTCGCCGACGGCACGGTCGAGGGCTTCGTGGGCGGGCAGTGCGCCGCCGGCTCGGTTCGGACAGCGGCACTGGACGCACTCTCCACGGGGGTGGGGGTGCTGCTGCGGGTCCTGCCGGACGGCGAGGACACCTTCCCGCAGACACCGGGTGCCAGCATCGTGGTCAATCCGTGCCTGTCAGGAGGGGCGTTGGAGATCTACCTCGAACCACTCCTGCCGTCGCCCGTGCTCCATCTCGCCGGGTCGTCCCCGACCGCCGAGGCGGTGGCGTCCCTGGCACCTGCGCTCGGCTTCGCGGTGGAGCGGTCCGGTCTCCCCGAGGGCGCGACCGCGGTGGTGATCTCGACGCACGGCGGCGACGAACCGGCTGCGATCCGTGCAGCACTCGACGCCGAGGTCGGCTTCGTCGGCGTGGTGTGCAGCAGGACCCGAGGCGAGGCACTGCTCGCCGAGCTCGACCTCACCGCACGACGACGGGCGCGGGTGCACCTGCACGTGGGCCTCGACATCGGCGCACGGACGGCCCCGGAGATCGCGTTGTCGATCCTGGCCGAGATCGTGCGACAGATCCGGGTGGAGGGGCTCGCGGCACCCCCGGGCGGCAAGCGCCTCCTCGCTCCTGTCGAGGCGATCGACCCCGTGTGCGGCATGGCGGTCACCGTCGGCCCGGACACGGCGCACGCTGTCGTGGACGGCCAGGACCACTGGTTCTGCATGCCGGGCTGCCGCGACCGCTTCCTGGCCGACCACGCATCGGACCACGCTTCGTGACCGTCGCCGCCGTGGTGCTCGCCGCGGGAGCCTCGCGGCGACTCGGGCAGCCCAAGCAGGTGCTGCCGCTCGACGGTGCGACCGTGCTGGACGCCAGCCTGTCGGTGGCCCGGGAGTCGGGCTGCGAGCCGGTCGTCGTGGTGCTGGGCGGAGCAGCCGACCTGGTCCGCTCCGAGGTCGACCTCGCCGGTGTCGACGTGGTGGAGAACCAGGAGTTCGGCGAGGGGTGCGCCACTTCCGTCAGGTCGGCCGTCGGTGCGCTGCCCGAGGGCGTGCAGGGCCTCGTCCTGCTCCTCGGTGACCAGCCACGGGTGCGGGTGGAGACGGTCCAGGAGCTCGAGGCAGGTGCGCGCGGCCACGCCGTCGGCGTCTGCGAGTACGACGACGGGCTGGGCCATCCGTTGTGGTTCGATCGGGAGATGTTCGGTGCGCTCGAGGCCATGCACGGGGACAAGGCCGTGTGGAAGCTGGTGGACGGCGGCCCGGGCGCCGACGTCGTCCGCGTCCGCATCCCGGGGCCGGTGCCCCGCGACATCGACACGTGGGCCGACTACGAGGCGATGCTCGCGGAGCAGCCGTGACCACGCTGCCGCTCGCCTCCGCCGAGCAGGTCCGCGCCAGGTTCGACGAGCACGACTACCTGGCCGATGCCGGCCTCTCGACCGCGGTCTTCCTCGCACTGAGGCTCGGGATGCCGCTGCTCCTCGAGGGCGAGCCCGGCGTCGGCAAGACCGCCGCCGCCCAGGTGCTGGCCCGCGGGCTCGACGTACCGCTCGTGCGGCTGCAGTGCTACGAGGGCCTCAGCGCCGCCGAGGCGCTCTACGACTGGAACTACCAGCGGCAGCTGCTCGCGATCAGGCTGGCCGAGTCGCGCGGTGAGAAGCTCACCGAGGCCGACCTGTTCAGCGAGGACTACCTCATCGAGCGGCCGGTGCTCCGCTGCGTGCGGTACGACGGCCCGACGCCGCCCGTGCTGCTGGTCGACGAGATCGACCGTGCCGACGACGAGTTCGAGGCCTTGCTGCTCGAGGTGCTCGGCGAGGGGTCGGTGACGGTGCCCGAGCTCGGCACCTTCACGGCCGTGCATCCGCCGATCGTGGTGCTGACCTCCAACCGCAGCCGCGACCTCCACGACGCGTTGCGGCGGCGGTGCCTCTACCACTGGCTGGAGTACCCCGAGCCCGAGCGGGTGTGCGCCATCCTGCGTCGCACCGTGCCCGCCGCCAACGAGGGGCTGATCTCGTCCGCGGCACAGTTCGTCGGACACGTGCGCGACCTCGAGCTGGACAAGCCACCGGGACTGGCCGAGGCGATCAACTGGGTGGCGGCACTGTCCGCCCTCGGTGCGACCGAGCTGATGCGCGACAGCGTCGAGGCCACGCTGGGCACCGTGGTGAAGACGGTCGACGACCGCGAGACCGTCCTCGCGGGCCTGGACGCCGCGCTCCACGCCGATGGCGGCTGAGCGCCCACCCGCCCTGCTGCGGGGCGTCGACCGGGCTGCTCTGGCCGCGTCGTTCGGCGAGCGCCTGCGCCATGCCGGGGCCAGCGTGCCCACGACGGCGATGGCGGACCTGTGCGAGGCACTGGGCCAGGCCCAGCCGGCCCGTCTCGAGGACCTCTACTGGTCGATGCGGGTGACGCTGGTGCGGCGTCAGCCCGACCTGGACACCTTCGACCGGGTCTTCGACGCCGTCTTCCGCGAGGCAGACCTGGGGGCCGACCCGCATGCGCGCAGGTCCGGCCCGACCGCCTTTCCGCCCATCCCCTCAGGCGCCCTGACGTCCGTCCCCGGTGCCGGCGCCACTCCGCAGGAGGCGGAACCGGTCGGGCTTCCGTGGCAGCTGCTCCCGCGCACCACCGCCGAGGACGAGACGAGCACCGAGCCGCTGGTCCTGCCCGAGCTGCTGCCGAGTGCGCTGAGCGGCGACGTGGACACGCCGTTCGACGAGTTCGACGACCTGCAGCTGGCGGCGCTCGGCCGGTGGCTCGAACGGGCGGCTCCCGGCTGGCCGGTGCGGCGGAGCCGGAGGGTGCGGGGCGGTCGACGTGGCGAGGGCATCTCCCTGCGCCGGACGATCGCGGCGTCGCGGCGCACGGCGTGGGAGCCGCTGGAGCTCAGGCGTCAGCGTCGCGTGCTGCGCCCGCGGTCGCTCACGCTGGTGACCGACGTGAGTGCCTCGATGCAGTCCTACTCGGGTGCCTACCTGCACCTGATGCGCGCCTTCGCCCGCACCGGCCGCGCCGAGACGTTCGCGTTCTCCACCTCGCTCACCCGGCTGACGCCCGCGCTGGTCCATCGGTCCGCCGAGGCGGCGCTGGCCCTGGCCGAGGAGCGCGTCGTCGACCGGTACGGCGGCACCCACCTTGCCCGTTCGCTGCGGGACCTGCTCGCCTCGCGCCACGGATCACGGCTTCGCGGTGGCGTGCTGATCATCGCCTCGGACGGCTGGGACAGCGACCCGCCCGAGGAGCTGGGCGACGTGATGGCGCGCCTGTCGCGCCGGGCCAGGCGGGTGGTGTGGCTCAACCCCCGCGCCGCGGCGCCCGGCTTCCAGCCCCTGGTCGGCTCGATGGCCGCGGCCCTGCCCCACTGCGACGCCTTCCTGCCCGCGCACACCGTCTCGGCACTGCCCGAGGTCTTCGCTGCCATCAGCTCCACAAGGTGACGTGCACGGCGGGCCGGAACCTGCCGACGTCTGCTCCCTCGCCGCGGACCATCGCCTGGGTCGCCCGCGGAGTCGCGACGAACCGGATCAGCTCCGCACCGGCCGAGTGGGCATGGTCGCCCCGCAGCGTCCAGGTGGCCCAGGCGCCGCGGGTCGCCAGCTCGGGCGCGTCGATGCGGACGAGCCGGCCGGACCGCAGGTCGTCCCTGACCGTGAAGCCGACGGCGAGGGCGAGCCCGGCGCCACGGCGGGTCTCGGCGAGCGCGGCGGCGTCGCTCTGGAAGATCCGCTGCCGACTCTCCGGCACGGCCAGGCGTCGCAGCACCTCGGTGGTCTCGCCCGCCGAGTCGGCTGCCCCGGGGCCGAGGTGCCAGGTCTGCTGGGCGAGCTGGGTCGCACTCGCCGTGCCGGCGGCGACCGGGTGCTCCGGAGCGGCCACGACCAGCACGTCGAAGGCCAGGAACGGCTGCTGCACGACGGACCCGGGGGCCGCCTTGACCGCCGGCCCGAGTGTCACGTCCACGGCGCGCGACGCCAGCAGGCTGGGGAAGTCGGAGACCGGGTGCACGCTCAGCTCGACGTCGAGGTCGCGGGCGCGGCTGGTGAACAGGCTGATCAGGCCGGGTGCGGCGTGCTCCGCGAACAGCTCGGAGGAGGCCAGCCGCAGCATCCGGCGCCCGTTGCCCGCCTCGCTGACCTCGATCACGGTGCGGCTCTGCAGGTCCAGGATCTCCATCGCCCGGCTCGCCAGTCGCAGCCCGCCGGGTGTGAAGGCGAGCCCGGACGGCGTCCGGCTGAAGAGCGGGTCGTCGAGCTCGGTGCGCAGCTGCTTGAGGTTCATCGACACCCCGGACTCGGTGGTGCCGAGCTCGGTCGCCGCGGCCTTGACCGACCCGTGACGGACCACGCAGGCGAACGCCCGCAGCTGGGTGGGCGTCACGATCGGACCAGCTGCACCAGGGCGTCCCAGGCGGTGCCGGCCTCGACGGTGCGGGCGACGCGCTCGGCCCGGACCACCTCCGAGCCTGCTCCGTCCAGGTCGGCCAGCACGTCCTCGGCGGTGTAGAGCACGTCCGGGCTCTGCGGTCCGCCGACCCCGTCGGTGAGGTTGGTGGAGTCGTGGGCCACCAGGAACAGGGTGCCTCCGGCCCGCAGTGCCTCGAACGCCCGGCGGACCGCGGCCCGCCGGTCGGCCGCGACCACCTGGAAGTAGGCGATCACGACCAGGTCGAGATCGCGCGGCAGGGGCGCGGTCAGGGCGTCCCCGACCTGCCAGTCGACCGCGGCGTTGACCTTGCGGCCCTTCTCGACCGCGACGGCCGACCAGTCGATCGCGGTGACCTGCCAGCCACGCTCGGCGAGCCAGCGCGCGTTGCGGCCCTCCCCGCAGGCGAGGTCCAGCGCGCGGCCGGGCGGGAGGGAGGACAGCCCCTGCTCGACGAACTGGTTCGGGCCGGCCGACCAGACGAGGTCCGTCGCGGCGTACCTCTCGTCCCAGGCGGCAGCGTCCATGCGCACAAACTAGCGCGCAGCCAGGCTCGGGACTGCTCGTCGAATGTCACCATGACCCGATGGACGAACAGCTCGACTGGCGCGGACGCACCGTGGCCTGGGAACGCCTGGGTGACGGGCCGGACGTCGTGCTCTGCCACGGCACGCCGTGGTCGGCCGCGCTCTGGCGCCCGATCGCGGCGCGGCTCGCCTCGGACTACCGCGTGCACCTCTGGGACATGCCGGGCTACGGGGAGTCGTCGAAGTCTCCTGAGCACGCGGTCGACCTCGGGGTGCAGGGCGAGCTCTTCGCCGACCTGCTCGACGCGTGGGACCTGCGGCGTCCACACGTCGTCGCCCATGACTTCGGCGGGGCCGTGGCCCTGCGTGCACTGACGCTGCACGGCGCGTCGTACGCCTCCCTGGCGCTGGTCGACGTGGTGGCACTGCGGCCGTGGGGGTCACCGTTCTTCCGGCTGGTGCACGAGCACGCGGACGTGTTCACCCAGCTGCCGCCGGCGATCCACCGTGGCGTGCTGGAGGCCTACATCGGCGGCGCCAGCCACCGCGGCCTCACAGGCGGTCAGCTGGAGACGCTCGTCTCACCGTGGTTGGGCGACGTCGGGCAGGCTGCCTTCTACCGCCAGATAGCGCAGGCCGACGAGCGGTACACCGAGGAGCTCGAGCCGCTGCTCGGTGGTCTCGAGCTGCCGGTCCACGTCGTCTGGGGCAGTGAGGACACGTGGATCCCTCCGGACCGGGCGGCCCGGCTGCAGGACGCGATCCCGGGCGCGACGGTCCGGTTGGTCCCGGGCGCCGGTCACCTGATCCAGTACGACGCCGGCGAGGAGCTGCACGACGAGCTCGCGACCTGGCTCGCCTCGCAGGACCTGCGGGGTGGTCAGCCCTCGGCGGGTTGATCCTCGGCGGCGATCTGGCGGCGTACGTCGTCCATGTCGAGGCCGCGCACGGCGGTGATCAGCTCGTCCAGCGCGGCAGGGGGCAGGGCACCGGGTTGGGAGAAGACCAGGATCCCGTCGCGGAAGGCCATCAGCGTGGGGATCGAGGTCACCTGCGCAGCCCCGGCGAGCTGCTGCTGCTCCTCGGTGTTGACCGACCCGAAGGTCAGGTCCGGGTTGGCCTCGGAGGCGGCTTCGTACGTCGGCGCGAACTGGCGGCACGGGCCGCACCAGCTCGCCCAGAAGTCGACGAACAGCACCTCGTTGTCCGTCACGCTCGACTCGAAGTTCTCGGCGGTCAGCTCGATGGTGGACATCCCTCAACGGTAGGCCGCGGGGGTAGCGGGCGTCGAGTTGGAGGTGGGTCACCGGCCTTTGGTCGTCGGGTGCGTGCCCCAGTCCGTGTACTCGGACTCGTCGTGGGTGAGTTGCCGCACGTGGGTGCCGTCGGCGTTGGCGGTGTAGACGCTCTCACCCTCACCGCCGGGTTGGTTGACGATGAAGGCGATCTTCTTGCCGTCCGGTGACCAGGTGGGGTCGAAGCACCCGTAGGAAAGCGGATCCGCGAACGAGCCTCCGCAACGAACAGGGCTGTCGAGGCGGATCTGGTGCAGGCCGCGCCCGTCTGCGTGCACGACCCAGATCGAGTTCCGGACGTCGGCGTTCGCGTGCTGGGCAAAGATGATGTTGTTCCCCCGGGGCGACCAGTCGCCGTACCTGTCGCCATCGATCAAGGCGCCGGGAGGAGTGATCTGCTTGAGCCCTGTTCCGTTCAGCTTGACGACGAAGAGGCCGACCGGGCTCTCGTCGACGAAGCGAGCGAACTCGAGCCGCTGACCGTTCGGTGAGTAGCTGCCTGGCTCGTCCTCACCTCCGGGGACCGAGGTCACTCTGCGGAGCCCGCGACCGTCCGAGGCTCGGACGGTGTACATGCCAGCACTGTCGGGCGCGCCCTCGGTGTGGCTGCTGGAGCAGGCCAGTCGAGCACCGTCAGGTGACCACACAGCGCAACCCAGGTTGATGCCATAGGAGTTTGGCAAGACCGTGAGCTTGCCTTTGTCGACGTCGAGGATGTCCGCTACCACCGGGGAATCGTCGGACGGCACGAACGCGATGCGGGTGCCGTCAGGGGACCAGTGCGGTCTGCCGAACGGGGCGAGTGGCGACACGGTCCTCAGGCCGCTGCCGTCGGGGTTGACGACCGCGACCACCGATTCATCGGGAATCTGACCCGACCGCTCGAACGCGATCTGCCCGTTCGGGGACCAGGGCCGCGGGTGCGTCGGTGACGAGGGCCTCGCATGCGCCGGTGCGGCTCCGAGCGTCGCGAGAAGTGCGGCCGCCGCAGCGACGGTTCGGACAACTCTCTTGCCAGGCATCCCAGGCTCCTCGCGTCGTCATGTATGAAGTCGCCGCCGACAACGGGGGAGGGGATCCGAGAGCGGACTCCGAGGGTTGATTGCCAAACCTAGGTTTGCGCGACGACGCTGTCTGTACGCAGCATGCGTAGGGAGGGATCCCATGAGCGTCACGGACCGGGCAACGGCGGCTGTCACCGAGGTCGCTGTGGCCGCGCTCGCGGTCGCGCCGGGCGATGAGACGCTGATGGACAGCGTCCTGGAAGCGGTGCGGCTGGCGATGGCCGCGGACACGGCAGGCTTCTACGAGCACGACGCCGACGGGTTCTCTCTTCCGCTCTTCCTGGACCCGGCCGACGTCTGGCAGCGGATCCCCTTCGGCCGCGCCCCGACCGCCCTCCTCACCACCCTGCACCCGGGCATCGGACACCTGGTCACCAACCGGCCGAGCCGGCCGTACGCCGTCACCGACCTCGTCTCGGAGCGCGCGTGGTGGAACTCAGAGCTGGGTACGGCGATGCGCCCCGACTGGGGCCGCAACTACCAGTTCGCCGTGCCACTTCCGGCGAGCTCGCGTGCACGGACCCACTGGGTCTGGGTACTCGGCCGCTCCCTGCACGACTTCACCCCGGCCGACCGGCACACGGCCGCGGCCCTGCAACCCGTCCTCGGCGTGATCGCTCGCCACCACGCCTTGCTGGGTCGGCATCCGCGGTCCGCGAGCTCGGCCACCGGCGGACTGACCCAGCGTGAGCTCCTGGTCCTGGACCTGATCCACGCAGGACACACGACGGCGACGACGGCGCTGCTCCTGGGCATCTCCGCCAGGACGGTCAACAAGCACCTCGAACGCATCTACCGCAAGCTGGCCGTCAGCAACCGACACCAGGCGATCGCCACCGCTCGCTCGCACCACATCCTCTAGCCGGGCAGAGCCGCCCGAGGGGGTGCGTGGCCGAGGGTCATCCCACCGCATGTTGCTTGCATCGCATGTGCCAGTGCCCCGCTGCGCCCTGTCGGCCTACGTCCGCCGGTGGAAGCTGACGTTGCCGCCGGGGAGGTGCCTGGTCTCGTAGTGGGGATCGTGGATCCGGCGGTGGTGGTGGGGACAGAGGAGGCGACCGTCTTCGACGCTGGTGCGGCCGCCTCGCGACCACGGTGTGTCGTGGTGGGCGTGGCACAGACCAGGTGGGCTTTCGCAGCCTTCAGTGGTGCAGCCGCCGTCGCGCACGCCCATGGCCAGGCGCATCGGCTCGCTGTGCAGCCTGCGTCGGCGCCCGACGTCGAGGACCTGGCTCTTCCCGCCCAGCACGAGAGGGATGACGCCTGCCGTGCAGGCGACGCGGCGTGCTTCGCCAGCCGAGACGCGGCCGCCGGTGTCCAGGGTGCACACGCCGGCCGCATCCAGGTCGTCGAGCAGCTGGTCGAGGGTCATGGTCACGACCACGGTCGCGGAGCAGCCTCCGGTCTTGGGGAGCGTGTCGGCGGGGTAAGTCTCGATCAGCTGGGTCAAGGCGATGCCGTGGCGGACAGGGGTGGGCAGGTCCGGGTCGATCCCAGTGGCCGACAGTGCAACGTTGTCGCGGGCGGAACGGCTGAGCGAGCTGATCGCGAGGATCATCTTCTGCAGCATCTGGCCATGTCGGGCGGGGATCCGGAAGCGGCCGTGGCAGGTGCCTTCGTCGTCCTCGAACATCGTGAACGTGGTCCGTCGCAGCGCTTCGGCCTCTTCCTTCTCGAGCGCTTGGCCGTCGAACTTCTCGGCGAGGTCGGGGGCGATCACCTCGAAGATCCGGCCGCCAAGGATGCGTAGTGCTGTGGCGTCGTGCTGCTCGGCGAGCGCCACCAGGTGCTCCTCGGCGGCCTGACGTTGCTCGGGGCCGACCGCGAACTCACCGGTGGTCGGCAGCTTTCGATGGCCGCGACGATCGCCGGGCTTGGGCGACGTTGACGCGTCCATCGCTCATGGCCGCGCACAGCACCTCGTGGTGCTCGACGGCTTGGGCGAGGCGGAGGTCGGAGCGGGGCTCGCGGCGGACCTGTCGTGTTTCGACAGCAATCCAGTCGGCGGCCGTGTTGGCTCCGGTCCGGGTGGTGGCTCCCCCGCGGTCGGACTCGGCGAGAAGGTGGAGCTTGAGTGCGTCGAGCTGTGCCTGGGTCTTGTTCAGGGTGATCAGCGTGTCGCGTTGCTGCTCGGGTGGCATCGACCAGACCGGGATCCTGGCGATGGAGTCGAGCCGGTCGCTGAGTCGCTGGGCGAAGTCGGCCACCGGGTGGAGGTGGTCGACCGGCTGACTGCTCATGGTTGAATTCAAGCGCACCGAGCGCTGACAGAAGAGGTCCTCTGACCTGCGGTTTTGCTCGCTCTGTGAGACATCTGGAGAGAAGTTTCATGGGGCTGTTCCCCCCGGTCTCGAGAGACTCGGTCGGTGGTGGTCGCGGCTGTGCGTGCTCTCGCAGTGCGTGCGCGAGTGGGGCGACAGGACCGGCAGGCGCTGCTCGCGGACGGGCATGACCTGGCGCAGGCCGAGGTGGTCCGGCCGATGCTGGACAGCCTGGCCTCGGCCTACCGCCGCACGGTGGACAGCGCGTCTACGATCGCTGGTGTGGGTCTCGAGGTCGTGCACGTCGTGGGAGGTGGCTCGCAGGAAGAGCCGCTCTGCCAGCTCGCGGCGAATGCCTGCGGGCTGCCGGACGACCTGGTGCGTCGTACCCGGAGCCTGCGCCGCTACCCACCGACCACGGGCCCGGCCCGGTGAGCACGATGCGCGTCGCCCTGCAGGTCACTTGTCTCAACGACGCCCTGTTCCCCGAGGCGGGCAAGGCGGTGGTCACGCTGCTGCGGCGGCTCGGCGTCGACGTGGAGTTCCCGGAGCAGCAGACCTGCTGCGGCCAGCCGATGGTGAACACCGGCTACCTCGACGAGGCGATCCCGGCGGTGCGCACCTTCGTGCGTGCCTTCGAGGGGTACGACGCCGTCGTGACCCCCTCGGGCTCCTGCGCCGGCTGTGCTCGTCACCAGCACTCGATCGTGGCCAAGCGGTCGCGGGACACCGGCCTGCAGAGCGCGGTGACCGAGCTGTCGCCGAAGGTCTTCGAGCTCAGCGAGTTCCTGGTCGACGTGCTCGGGGTGACCGACGTCGGCGCCTACTTCCCGCACACCGTCACCTACCACCCGACGTGCCACTCCCTGCGGATGCTCGGGGTGGGGGACCGCCCGACACGGCTGCTGCAGGAGGTGCGCGGCTTGTCCCTGCGCGAGCTCCCGGCAGCCGCGGAGTGCTGTGGCTTCGGCGGCACGTTCGCGATGAAGAACGCCGACACCTCGGTGGCGATGGGCTCCGACAAGGCGCGCCACGTGCGCGAGACCGGCGCCGAGGTGCTGGTCACCGGGGACAGCTCGTGCCTGATGCACATCGGAGGACTGCTCTCCCGGCAGCGGGCAGGCGTCCGGCCGATGCACCTCGCCGAGGTCCTGGCGTCCACCGAGTCGGCGTCATGACCGCCACGTTCGTCGGGATGCCCCCCTTCCCGGAAGCGGCCCACGAGGCGCTCGGGGACACCCAGCTGCGCCACAACCTGGCGCACGCGACCACCACGATCCGCGACAAGCGGGCGCGGGTGGTCGCGGAGGTGGAGGACTGGGAGGACCTGCGCGTCGCCGGGGCAGCGATCAAGGACGTCGCGCTCGCCGACCTCGAGACCCATCTGCTCCGGTTGGAGGAGAAGCTGACCGCCGCCGGTGCCACGGTGCACTGGGCCCGGGACGCTGCGGAGGCGTGCGCGATCGTGGCGTCGGTCGCGAAGGCGCACGGGGTCGACGAGGTGGTCAAGGTGAAGTCGATGGCCACGGCCGAGATCGAGCTCAACGAGGCTCTGGCCACCGAGGGCATCGCGGCCTGGGAGACGGACCTCGCCGAGCTGATCGTGCAGCTGGGCGACGACCTGCCGAGCCACATCCTGGTGCCGGCCATCCACCGCAACCGCGCCGAGATCCGCGAGATCTTCCTGCAGAAGATGGCGGCTGCGGGCAAGCCCGCGCCGGCGGACCTGACCGATGCGCCGGTCGAGCTGGCAGGTGCCGCGCGACTGCACCTGCGCGAGAAGTTCCTGCGCGCCAAGGTCGCTGTCTCGGGCGCCAACTTCGCGGTCGCGGAGACCGGCACGCTGGTCGTGCTGGAGTCCGAGGGCAACGGCCGGATGTGCCTGACCCTGCCCGAGGTGCTGGTCTCGGTGGTCGGCATCGAGAAGGTGCTGCCCACGTGGCAGGACCTCGACGTCTTCCTCCGGCTGCTTCCGCGCTCCTCGACGGGCGAGCGAATGAACCCGTACACGTCCACGTGGACCGGGGTCACCCCCGGTGACGGACCGCAGGAGGTGCACGTCGTGCTCCTCGACAACGGGCGCACCAAGGCGCTCGCCGACGAGGTCGGTCGTCAGGCGCTGCGCTGCATCCGATGCTCGGCGTGCCTCAACGTCTGCCCCGTCTACGAGCGCGTCGGTGGCCACGCCTACGGATCGGTCTACCCGGGTCCGATCGGAGCGATCCTGAACCCGCTGCTCAAGGGCGTG
The DNA here is from genome assembly GCA_963797525.1 of uncultured Actinomycetota bacterium. Lineage (GTDB taxonomy): Bacteria > Actinomycetota > Actinomycetes > Propionibacteriales > Nocardioidaceae > Marmoricola. Next base: position 404,652 of record CAWCPT010000002.1, on the reverse strand, counting down.
GGGGAGGACCCCCAGGTCGACTCGCTGCCCTACGCGTCGTCCCTGTGCGGCGCGTGCTTCGAGGTCTGCCCGGTGCGCATCGACATCCCCGAGGTGCTGGTGCACCTGCGGTCCAAGGTGGTCGACGCCCACCGCGACGACCGCGTGCCGAAGCCGGAGTCGCTCGCGATGAAGGCCACCGGGGCGGCCTTCGCGTCGTCCGGCCGGCTGCGGTTCGCCGAGCGCTTCTCGGGCCTCGCCGGCCGCGTGCTGCGCCGCGAGAGCCGGCCGCCGGGCAGCGGCGGCTGGACCGGGGCACGCGACCTCCCGGTGCCCGCTCAGGAGTCGTTCCGCGCCTGGTGGAAGCGCACCGACGGAGGCACGGACGGTGGTTGACGCGCGGGAAGAGATCCTGGCGCGGGTGCGGTCCGCCACCGTCGGAGCCGTCGCCCCGGAGCGTCCGGTGCTCGCGCCGTCCAGGCCGGTCTCGATCGAGCTCTTCGTCGACCGGGTGGCCGACTACCGCGCCGTGGTCGAGCGGTGCACGCCGGACGACCTGGCCGGCCTCGTGGCCTCGGCCGTGTCCGGGCACTCCGTCGTGGTGCCGCAGGGACTGGGCTTCGAGGTCCCCGGAGCGGTCGTCGACCACGGTCTCACCTCGGCCGAGCTCGACGCGATCGACGCCGTCGTCACCGAGGCCAGGGTCGGCATCGCCGAGACCGGCACGATCGTCCTCGACCACGGCGCCGGCCAGGGACGACGCGCGATCACGCTCGTGCCCGACCACCACATCTGCGTGATCCGGCAGGAGCAGGTCGTGGCCGACGTACCCGAGGCGGTGGCCCTCCTCGACCCCCAGCGTCCGCAGACCTGGATCAGCGGCCCGTCGGCCACCAGCGACATCGAGCTCGACCGGGTCGAGGGCGTGCACGGTCCTCGCCACCTGCACGTGATCGTCGTCTCCGACTGAACGGATCGGTCAGGAATCGAGAAGAGCACGCCCGGTGAACCTGACTACCGTGGCGTCATGACACCAGCCAAGAAGACGAGCAAGCCGAAGGCGACCTCCGGGTTCACCGCCGAGGAGCGGGCTGCCATGAAGGAGCGCGCGGAAGAGCTCCGATCGAGCGGACGCGGCGGCAACAAGAAGGCCGACGAGGCTCAGGCGCTCCTGGACAAGATCGCCGAGATGTCCGACCCGGACCGGACGCTGGCCGAGCGGATCCACTCGATCATCACCTCGGTCGCCCCTGAGCTCGAGCACAAGACCTGGTACGGCATGCCGGCGTACGCCCGCGACGGCAAGGTCCTCTGCTTCTTCCAGCCCGCGGAGAAGTTCGGCGCGAGGTACGCCACCCTCGGCTTCAACGACGCGGCGAACCTCGACGACGGCACGGTGTGGCCGACCGCCTACGCGGTGACCGACCTGACCGACGCCGACGTCAAGAAGTTCGAGAAGATCGTCAAGCGGGCGGTCCGCTGAGCAACGACGGGCGTCAGGGCCCGCCGCGCCAGTGGTCGATCCGGTGGTGGTCGGGGGCGAAGCCGTGGTCGATGCCCCACAGCACGGCCTGGGTGCGGCTGGAGACCTCGATCTTGCGGTAGAGCGTGCGGATGTAGGACTTGACCGTGTTGGGAGTCAGGAAGGTCTGCGCGGCCACGTCGGCGTTGTTCAGCCCCTGGGTGATCAGGGCGAGGATCTCCGACTCGCGCTCGCTCAGGCCCTCGCTGCGGCCCGGCCAGTCGAGCCCGTTCACGCCCCCGGACCGGCCGGGGGCGTCGCTGAAGACCACCTCGCCGGCATGCACGGCCTCGAGCGCGGCGATGAGCTCGCGGGCGGGCAAGGCCTTGGAGAGGTACCCGTGCACGCCTTGCCTGCGTGCGCTCTCGACGAGCTCCGGGTGGAAGTTCCACGTGTACACGACCACGCGTCGTGCGTGCGGGTTCTCCATGAGCACCTGGATGTGCTCGTGGTCGGACTCCGGTTGGGCGAAGCAGTCGTAGAGCACGATGTCGACCGCGTCCTCGACGGGCTTGTTGGTGTCGATCTCGGCCACGATCACGCGGTCGCGGTAGCGGTCGATGATCTTGGCCACGCCCAGCACGACGACGTCGTAGTCGTCGACCAGCGCGATCGTGATGGGGCGCTGTCCGCCCGCGTTCTCGGCCTCGGTCACAGGTGAAGACTAACCTACCTAGGGGGGTATCAGGCTAGCCCTGGGGCTTCGAGAGTGGAGAGATCGACCCATCCACCACCGAAAGGGCACACCATGTTCGGTCTGATCCCCACCAGCGCCCGTCGCTCGGTGCACCGCTGATGCGTCGGGCCACGACCCACGCCGATCCCGACTCGAGGAGGGACGAGTTGACTGCTTCCGCGATCCCACGGTGCCCGCGGTGCGGGGAAGATCTCGTGCTCGAGATGGACCCAGCCTCGCCCCCGGACGCCCAGGCCACCGCGCTGCTCGCCGATCCGCCGTTCCGCTACGTGTGCGCGTCCCCGGACTGTCCGTGACCCGAGGGCGGCTACGTCCACCGGAAGTTCACCAAGACAGCGTAGGAAGATGACAGGCATGTCCCAGATCAAGCGTTTCGACCATGTAGGCATCACCGTCGACGACCTGGACTCGGCCACGGCGTTCTTCGTCGGGCTGGGTCTCGAGGTCGAGGGCCGGGGGTTCGTGGAGGGCGAGTTCCTGGACACGGTCTGCGGCATCCCGGACTCGCGCACGGAGGTCGTGATGCTGGAGTCGCCCGACGGGGGAGCCAAGATCGAGCTCGCTCGCTTCGTCAGGCCCGACCACGAACCCGGATCGCCCTCCGCGATGGCGAACGAGCTGGGCCTGCGCAACGTCTGCTTCGAGGTCGTGGACCTGCGTGCGACGGTCGACGGCCTGGCTGAGGAGGGGTACGGACTGGTCGGCGGCATCGGACAGTACGAGGACGTCTGGCTGATGGCCTACGTCCGCGGGCCCGAGGGCATCATCGTCTCGCTCTCCGAACGGATCGGCTGACCCGCGGAGGGATCGCCGAGCGACCACCTCTCGCTGCGAACGCCTGTTCTCGAGGAGCCATGGCCTGCGGTCAGGCGTCCGAGGTCGAAGGTGGGTCCACCTCGAACGGCTTCGGCGTCGGCACCGAACCGAGCAGCTCCTGCGTCCGGCCCAAACCCCAGTCGTCGAGTGCGCTGATCCGGTCCGAGGAGCCACGCAGCCCACCGTGACGAGTGACGAGGTCGGCCCGGCGCCCCCGACGCTCGACCCCTGGCCGGAGCAGGAGGCAGTCGGGATCGTTCACCCAGTATCGGCCGTGCTGGTAGGAGCGCGCGATCACCGACAGCTCCGCGGAGGCTCCGCCGGCGAGGCTCATGTCGCCGTGCTCGGGTGCCCACTGCGGTGCCGTGTCGGCGCTGACCCGCATGCCGTCCACCTTGCCGACCGAGGGGAGCAGAGGGGCGCCGCACCCGAGCAGGTAGGCATCAGGTCCGATCGATGCCCGAACCAGGTCGAGACCGTCGCGGTAGGCCGCCTCGTCCGTCAGGTGTGCGTCGTGGCGTCTGCCGGCCAGCGCGGCGGCATACACGAAGTCGATCTTGAAGAAGTCGATCCCGATCCCGGTGAACCAGCCGAAGACCGTGGCCAGGTGTTCGTGCACGGCGGGGTGGGTGACGTCGAGGGGGTGCGTGTCCTGTCCCCAGTTGTGCAACGCCTGAACCGGCACGTCGTCGCTGTCGTGGACGAGCCAGTCGGGGTGCTCGGCGGCAAGTCGAGACCGCGAACCGACCAGAAAGGGTGCGATCCAGATCCCGGCGCGCAAGCCCCGCGTGCGGATACGCTCGACCATGCGCGGCAGCGAGCTGAACCTGTCCGAGAGGTCGAGCCAGTCGCCGATCTCTGCCTGGTACCCGTCATCGAGCTGCACGACGTCGACCGGCACCTCCCGCTGGAGGATCGCTGCGAGGTTCTCGTCAATGTCGGCCTCGGTGACCCCGGTGAAGTAGTGGTACCAGGACGACCAGAGGGTCGGCGCCGGTCGCAGTCCGGTGACACCGCTGGCACGGGCGAACTCCTCCGCAAAGTCGGTCTTCGCCCCCTCGATTCCTCTCGCCGACGGGCTCCTCATGACCGAGCAGGCGCCAGCGCTGTGCACGATGACCCGGTCAGAGTCGACCGTGGTGCACCGGATGACGGGGATCGGTTGGTCGGCGGCTCTTGCCCCGATCGTCATGATGTCGTGACCGTTGCCGGGGTCCACGATCAGCAGCCCGTCCGCCTGGAACGTCCCCGGAGCAGGCGGGGGGCGCGGCCGCGAACCGCCGTACCCGGACACCCAGGTCTGCGGCTGCACCGGAGCCCACTGCACGTCGCCCAAGGCGTAGGTGGTGCTGGGCGTCCACGACTGCCACCCCTCGGCGTAGACCCTCGCCCGAACAGCATCGACGACGACTTCGGCGACGGGCTCGCCGACCGGGCTCTGGATGACGTCCACGTGGTCATCGTGTCAGGAACCGGCCATCGTCGGTGGGCTGCGATGAGTTCGCCGACGCTCTCCGGTCTGTCCAGTCATGGCGAACGTGGTGATGCATGCAGTGGTGTCCGTGGACGGCTTCATCGCCGATGAGCACGACGACGTGGGGCCGCTCTTCGAGTGGTACTTCAACGGCGACCTGCCCATCGTCACCGAGGCGGCCGAGGAACGCGGCGCGGTCTTCAGGATCGGCCCGGCGTCCCAGGACTACGTCAGCTCGTTCTGGGCCAGCATCGGCGCCACGATCCAGGGGCGGCACCTGTTCGACCTGACCAACGGGTGGGAGGCCGAGCCTCCTGCCGGCGAGCACCTTCTCGTCGTGTCGCACCGGCCCAAGCCGGACGGGTGGCACCCCGACGCCGACGTCCCGTTCTTCACGGACGTGGCCGCCGCGGTGGAGGAGGCGAAGCAACGAGCCGGGGATCGCGTGGTGGCCGTCTGTGCCGGGAACGTCGGTGGTCAGGCGCTGGCGCTCGGTCTCGTGGACGAGGTCGCCATGGACGTCGTACCGGTGGTCTTCGGCACGGGCAAGAAGTACTTCGGCCCTGTCGACGCGCAGCACCTGCTGGAGGATCCGGCCACCGTCATCCAGGGTGACCGGGTCCTGCACCTGCGCTACCGGGTCCGCCGCTGAGCTCGTGCCGGTCCGATGACTTCCGTGCCTCTCTCCGGTCGGTAGGGCGAGAATCGAACTCGGACTGAAGGAGCACGTCATGGGACAGGTCATCGCCTCCGCGTCGATGTCGATCGACGGCTACATCGCGAAGCACGACAACACGATCGGTCGGCTCTTCGACTGGCTGCAGAACGGGGAGGTCGCGTTCCCCACGGTCGACGACCGGATCACCTTCCACATGACCGCCCCGAGCGCGGAGTACTGGCGCACGTGGCTCGACGGGCTCGGTGCCCTGGTGTGCGGACGGACGCTGTTCGACTTCACCGGAGGGTGGGACGGGATGCACACGATGGGGGTGCCGGTGGTCGTCGTCACGCACCAGGTCCCCACGGAGTGGGTCGAGGCTCACCCGGATGCTCCGTTCCACTTCGTCACCGAGGGAGTGCAGGCCGCCGTGGCGAAGGCACAGGAGGTCGCGGGGGAGCGCACCGTGGCGGTGACGGCAGGAACGATCGCTCGTCAGTGCCTCGAGCTCGGTCTGCTCGATGCGGTGGCCGTCGACCTGGTGCCCGTGGTGATGGGCGGAGGCAGACCCTTCTTCGGCGAGCTGTCGACGGACGACGTCCCCCTGGGCGACCCGATCGAGTGCGTCCCAGGAGATCGCGTCACCCACCTCGTCTTCCCGGTGGTGGAGTCGCCGACGCAGACGTCCGAGGGACGAGGATGAGGACGCTGCACGTGGGGCTGCGGGTGGAGGACCTCGATCGGTCCCTCGAGTTCTACGCGCACCTCGGGTACGGCGTCGTCGGGACGGTGCCTGACACGCCGTTCGGCAGGCTCACGATGCTCAAGCTGCCGGACGACCCCTTCGTGGCTCTCGAGCTGGTCCACGATCCCGGTGCCGGGCGTGCCGGGCCGGTCGCGTCGGGAGGCCTCAACCACCTCGTCATCCAGGTGGACGCCCTGCACGAAACGGTCGACCGTCTCGCCGCGCTCGACATCGAGGGGGATCCACCGAGCTCACCCGACGGGTCCGACGACTTCTGGACCACCTGGCTGACCGACCCCGACGGCTACCGGATCGAGCTCGTCCAGTGGCCCGCAGGACACCCCGACGGGCTCACCGGCGCTGACTTCCTGGAGCAGGAGGAGGGACAGGCATGAGCACCGTCGTGGACACCTTCTCGGCCGCCGCCCGTTGCGTCGGCGAGTCGGTCGCCCTGATCCCCGCCCACCTGTGGGACGGCCCGGGACTCGGGGACTGGACCTTGCGGGACCTCGTCGGGCACACCAGCAGGTCGTTGGTCACGGTGATCGACTACCTCGCCCGACCTGTCCCCGAGGAGGTGATTGCCTCTGCGCCGGCGTACTACACCGCCATCGCGGCCGGCACCTTCGACCCTGCCGCCGTCACCGACCGCGGCCGTCAAGCCGGTCGCGACCTCGGCGAGGACCCCGCGTCCCGTTTCCGCCACCTCGTGGACCAGGCGGTGAGCGTCGCCGAGGAGACGGACCCCGACCTCGTCGTGCACACGATCGTGGGCGGAATGCGGGCGGCGGCGTACCTCCCGACCCGCACGTTCGAGCTGTGCGTCCACGGGCTCGACATCGCGGCTGCGACCGGGATCCCCGTCGAGCTTCCTGCGTCGGCCGTGGAGGAGGCCTGCGCACTCGCGGCGATGAGTGCGGCACAGCGCGACCAGGGCCCAGCGCTGCTCCTGGCGATGACAGGTCGCCGCGGGCTGCCGCCGGGTTTCAGTGTGGTCTGACGCTGTCATGTCCGCCGGTGGAAGCTGACCTTGCCGTCGGGCATCCGTTGCGTCTCGTACTTCGGGTCGTGGATGCGGCGGTGGTGGTGCGGGCAGAGCAGCCGCCCGGTCTCGAGGTTGGTGGATCCGCCTTCGGACCAGGGTGTCTCGTGGTGGGCGTGGCACATCCCCGGTGGTGTCTCGCATCCTTCGGTGGTGCAGCCGCGGTCGCGGAAGGACATGGCGATGCGCATGGGTTCGGTGTGCAGGCGGCGGCGTCGGCCGACGTCGAGGACCTGACTCTTGCCGCCGAGGACGACCGGGACGATGCCCGCGGTGCAGGCCAGCCGTCGGGCTTGGCCGGCGGAGAGGCGGCCGCCGGTGTCCAGGGTGCAGACCCCTGCTTCGTCGAGGTCCGCGGTGAGCTGTTCGAGGGTCATCGTGACCACGACGGTGGCCGAGCAGCCGCCGGCCTTGGGCAGCGCCTGCGCCGGATAGGTCTCGAGCAGCTGGGTCAGGGCGAGCCCGTGGCGCACCGGGGTGGGCAGGTCAGGGTCGATCCCGGAAGTGGTGTCGCTGCCGGACCTCACCGGTGAGGCGAGGGCCAGGATCATCTTGGTGAGCATCTGACCGTGCAGGGCCGGGATCCGGAAGCGTCCGTGGCAGGTGCCTTCGTCGTCCTCGCGCATCGTCAACGTCGTACGCCGTAGAGCGAGTGCTTCTTCGGCTTCGAGGGCGCGGCCTTCGAACTGCTCGGCGAGGTCGGGTGCGATGACTTCGAAGATCCTCAGCCCCAGGATGCGCAACGCTTTCGCGTCGTGATGCCCCGCCTGCGCGACGAGATGAAGCTCGACCCCGTGACGTTGTTCGTCGCTGACGGCGAACTCACCCGTGTTGGGCAACCGGTCGAGCGAGGCCACGATCGCGCGGGCCTGCGCAATGTTGACCCGTCCTTGAGCCATCGCCGCGGACAACACGTCGTGCTGCTCGAGTGCCGTGGCGAGCTTCAGGTCGGACTTCGCGTCGCGGCGCACCTGCCGGGTCTTGACCGAGACCCAGTCAGCGGCCGACCCGGCCCCGCTCTCGGTGGTGGCCTCGGAGCGGTCGGCCTCGGCGAGGAGCCGCAGCTTGAGGGCCTCGAGCTGTGCCTGGCCTCGGGTGAGCTCGAGCAGTGCGTCGCGCTGGTCCGCAGCGCTCATCGACCACACCGGTGTCGTGGCCAGCGCGTCCAGCCGCTCGGTCAGTCGGTGGGCGAACTCGACCACCGGGTGGAGGCGGTCGACCGGCTGGCTGCTCATGACTGAATTCAAGCACCGACCACTGACAGAAAAGGGCCTCTGACCTGCGGTTTCTCTCACTCCGCGAGACGGTCGGGAGATCTTTTCGACGAGACCGGGAGTGGTTTCGAGACGCTCGCTTCGCTGGCTCCTCAACCACCGGAACGGGCCTCGCTCCTCAACCACCCAGCGTCCGCACCTCGCCCAGCCCCGGGTCCCAGCGGCGCAGGGTGGTGAGCGAGACCGTGACCGACGTGTGGCCGATCGTCTCCAGCGCCCGCGGGAGGTCGGACCGGGGGAGGCGGCGGGCGAGGGTGAGGTGCGGCAGCCAGCCGGGGTGCTGGTGGCCGGACGTCGCGGCCCGCAGGTCGAGGACCGCGCGGGTGACCGCGTCGGGCATGTCCACGGTGCGCACCAACGTCACGACGGAGCCACCGAAGACCGCCACGCCGGAGGTCACCACGTCGACCGGGAGCAGCCCGCCCAGCAGGGCCACGGCGCGCTCCTCGTCCTGGATCGTGACCGTCGGCATCGCGACCACGGTCACGTGCGGGGTGTTGCTGGCACCGTTGTGGTCGAGCATCGAGCGGAGGCCGGCGTCGTGCAGCGCCTGCCAGTCGGCCCGGATCGCCGCCTCGCCCGCTGCATCGGCGACCAGCTCGAGCGCGTGGAGCCGCGGCACCGGTCACGCACCGCTTCGGCCGACGAAGCCGGTCTCGTAGGCGACCACCACGGCCTGGACCCGGTCGCGGACTCCCAGCTTGGCGAGGATGCGGGCGACGTGCGTCTTCACGGTCGACTCGGCGACCACCATCTCTCCGGCGATCTCGGCGTTGGACAAGCCACGGGTGATCAGGCGCAGCACGTCGAGCTCGCGTTCGGTCAGCTGCTCGAGCTCGGGTGGGATGCCGACGGTCGCCACGGGTTCGGCGAACCGCTCGACCAGGCGCTGGGTGATGGACGGCTCGATGAGCGAGTCGCCGGTGGCGGCCGCGCGGACCGCGGCGATCAGGCGCGACGAGGGCGCGTCCTTCAGCAGGAAGCCGGCGGCGCCGGCCCGGAGCGCGCGGTAGATGTACTCGTTCTGGTCGAACGTCGTCAGCACCACGATCGTGGGCGGGTCGGTCTGCCGCAGGATCTGCTCGGTCGCGGCGAGCCCGTCGAGCTCCGGCATCCGGATGTCCATCAGCACGACCTCGGGCTCCACCAGCGCCGCCTGACGCACTGCCTCGAGACCGTTCACGGCCTCGGCGACGACCTCGATGTCACCCTCGGCCTCCAGGATCACCCGGAAGCCGGTGCGCACGAGCTCCTGGTCGTCGGCGATGAGGACCCTGATCACCCGCTCATTGTGCCGATCCCGGGGCCGACGCGAGTCCTCCTTGAGGATGACGCGCGGGATGAGGATCGTCCTCGCTGCCGACGCGGACTACGAAGGCGCCTTGGCAGCGTGGTGCCAACGGGGTCACCCAGACGCCGGATCGAAAGGAAGAAGCGATGGACATCCTCAAGGGCATCCGGCCCCTCGACTACGTGCTGACCGCCGTCATGGTCGTGCTCGCCGCCCTCATCGGGTACGAGAACGTGAACGCGGGGGCGGACGCCGACCTCGCCCACAAGCTCGACTCGCAGTCCTGGCTGATGATCCCGGTCTTCATGGTCGCGGCACTGCCGATCCTCTGGCGACGACGCAACATCCTGGCCGCGATCGCCGTCTCGTTCGTGGTCATCGCCGCCAGCGTCCCGATGTTCGGGTGGGTCACCCGCTGTGGCTTCGCGCTGCCGCTCTCGATCGCGATGGCGTACGCCGTGGCGCGCTTCGCCGGGAGCAGGCAGAACCAGCTCATCGGCCTCGTCGGGATCCTGGCACTCCAGGTCGTCACGCTGGTCAAGGACGCGTCGACCGGCGGCCTGGGCGCCCTCGCGCTCTCGGTGCCGATCGCCGCCGTGTTCTACGGCATCGGACTCTTCGTGGAGTCTCGTGCCGGGAAGGCTGCGACGCCTACCCTTGACGCCGAGCACGTTCACGCCTGAGGGGTCGAGCGATGAGTGAGGACAACAGCGGGGTCTTCCGGGGGGTCCGTCGTGTCGACTGGGTCCTCGCTGGACTCCTCACCCTGCTGGGCGTCGTCCTGATGGTCGAGGACGTGCTCTACGAGGACTCGCACTCCGCCGCCGCCATCGCCGACGGCACCATGGTCCACGAGCTCACGTCCCACTCGTGGGCCATGGTTCCGGTCTTCGCCCTCGCCACGATCCCGGTCCTGTGGTGGCGTCGCGGCGTCATCGCGGTCACCGGGATCGCCCTGGTGGTGATGGTGTTGCACGACCTGCTCTTCGGCTGGGTGACCAGGTGTGGCGCCGGGCTGCCGCTCGCGTTCGTCCTGGCCTACCTCGGAGCCGTCGGCCTCGAGCGTCGGAAGGCGTGGATCAACCTGGGCCTGGCCACGCTGCTCACGGGTGCGGTGCTCGTGGTCGACGCGACCACCGGCTTCGAGCCGATCGTGCTCGCCCTCCCGATCCTGCTGATCGTCTTCGCGGTGGGACGCGCCGTGCGCCACCGCACTGCGATGAGTGCGGAGCTCAAGGCCCGCACAGCCGAGCTCCGTGAGCTGCGTGACGAGCGGGTCTCGCTGGAGCTCGCCGACGACCGGGCCCGGCTCTCCCACGAGCTCGACGGGCTCCTCCAGGAGCGACTCGGCCAGCTCACCACCGCTGCGGACTCCGGCCAGGACCTCGACGCAGCCGACGCCAAGGCGTTGTTCGTCTCGATCGAGAGCGACAGCCGCGCGACCCTCGACGGCATGCGCGACATCGTCGGCCTGCTGCGCGGTGGCGACGTCAGCCTCGCGCCCGCGCCCACGGTGGCGCATCTCGACGCCTTGTTGGCCCGGCACACGAGTGCCGACTCCAGGCTGACGGTGTCTGGCGACCCGCGTTCGCTGCCCGCGACGGTCGAGCTCTCGGCGTACCGCATCGTCGAGCACCTCGTCGACGTGCTGGCAGACCAGCCGGACTCCCGCATCGAGGTCGGCGTGCGCTTCGACGACGACGCCCTGGAGATCCGCGTCAACGGCCCCGTGGACCGGTCCGCAGACCTCAAGGCCGCGGTGGCTCGTGCCCGGGAACGCGCCAAGTTCCTGGGCGGCTCCCTGGACGTCAGGGTGAGCCGGGGCCACGCCAACGCGGTCGCTCAGCTGCCCGTGTCGGGATAGCGGCGACCACGTGGCTCGGCTCGAGCGGAGCGCCATCGCCGTCGGAGTCCTTCTCCTGGTGGTGCTGCCGACGGTGCTGCACGGCTGGCCGACCACGTTGCGCGGCAACCTGTTCCTGATCCTGGTCCTCGGCGGAGGGCTGGCACTGATGTGGTGGCGCAGCCATCCGCGTGCTGCGGCGGTGGTGTCGCTCGGCCTCTACCTGGCGGCTCTCGCCGTCGGTGGTGGATGGTTCCCCGACACCGGGATCGCGTTGTTCGCCCTGAGCTTCGCGGTGCTCGCGCTCGGCTGGTCGGGACGGGCTGCCTGGCTGGTGGCCCTGTCCGGGCTGGCCTACCTGGTGCCGCTCTACTACCTCGCTGAGATCGGCAGCTGGGTGGCTGCGCTGATGTTCACCGTGCCGCCCTTCGTCGCCGGCACCGTGCTGCGGCTGCGCCAGGAGACCGCCGACGAGCTGGCCGTGCGCGCCCAGGAGCTCGAGGACGAGCGCGAGCTGTTCGCCGAGATCGCACTGCGGCACGAGCGGGCCAGGATCGCCAGCGAGCTGCACGACATCGTCGGCCACGCGATCAGCGTGATGGTGATCCAGGCAGCCGCCGGACAGCGCCTGGTCGACGCCGATCCCGAGCGCGCCAAGGAGGCGTTCGCGGCCATCTCGGAGTCGGCACGGCAGGGCAGCAAGGACCTCGAGCGGCTCGTCGAGCTGCTCGGTGGCAGTGCCGGCGACGGGGTCGGCGGGCCCGACCTCTCACTCGTGGACGAGGTGGTCACCCGCGCAGCCCGCAGTGGGCTCAACGTCACGTGTCGGTTCGAGGGCGACCGCGAGCACGTTGCCGAACCGGTCGCGCACCTGGCCTTCCGGGTCGTGCAGGAGAGCCTGACGAACGCACTCAGGTACGCCCCGGGCGCGGACGTGCGCATCGTGATCAGCGTCGACGACGCCGAGCGGGGGCTCTCGGTGCTGGTCGAGAACGGCCGTGCCGCGCAGGTGGAGGCGCCCCTCGGGGGCACCGGTCGCGGGTTGATCGGCCTGCGCGAGCGCATCCAGACCCTCGGAGGCCAGTTCAGCGCGGGGGCCACCGGCGTGGGCGGGTGGTCGGTCGAAGCGCGGCTCCCCGGCAGCTGAGCCCCGCGCCTAGTTGCCGAATTGGCAAACGAGTTTGTCGAACTGGGTGACGACCCGGCACGCTGTGGACATCAGCAGCAACGAGTCGTACGCCGGGAAGGAAGCCCTCGATGAGTGGACACGGGCACGAGCACACCGAGCAGCAGGCCATGGAGATGTTCGAGCCGCCGGCCTGGGAGGAGCGCTACTCCGGTGAGGAGAAGATATGGAGTGGCCAGCCCAACGCCCAGCTGGTCGCCGAGGTGTCCGGACTGGCCCCGGGCACGGCGCTCGACGTCGGCTGCGGCGAGGGTGGCGACGTGATCTGGCTGGCGCAGCAGGGCTGGAAGGTCACCGGCGCCGACTTCTCCGCCAACGGGCTGGCCCGCGCTGCCGGGCATGCCGTCGACGCCGGGGTCGCCGAACGCATCGACTGGTGGCAGGTGGACGCACGGACCTTTGCCGCCGACGGTCGGTCCTACGACCTCGTCACGACGCACTTCCTGCACCCACCGGACGGCGGCATGGTCGCGGTGACCCGCCGCCTGGCCGAGGCGGTCGCGCCCGGAGGTCATCTCCTCGTCGTGGGTCACGCCCCCTCCGAGGTGTTCACCCAGCTGTCCGCGAGCCACCGCCGGGCGATGTTCCTCGCCGAGGAGCTGGTGCCCAGCCTCCCGGACGACTTCGAGGTCCTCGTGGTCGAGCAGCGGCCCCGCTCGGCGGTGCGCGACGGCGTCACGGTCGACATCGACGACTCGACGCTGCTCGCCCGGCGTACGGCCTAGCGCAGGTCTCACAGGGTCACCAGGACGACGCCCGCGACCACGAGGACCGTGGCGGCGATCCGCCAGCGTCCGAACCGCTCGCCGAAGACCACGGTGCCGATCACCGCGCCGACGATGACGCTCGTCTCCCGCAGCGCAGCGATCGGGGCCAGCGCGCCGCGGGTCTGCGCCCAGAGCACGAGTCCGTAGGCGACCAGCGACAGGGCGCCCGCGGTCAGTCCGGCCACGAGGTGCGGCCGGACCTGGCCCCACAGCAGTCGACGCCGCACTGCCACCGCGGCCAGCGGGAGGACCGGCCCCTGCAGCAGGAACAACCAGCCGGTGTAGCCGGCGACCGTGCCCGCGCTCCGGACGCCCAACCCGTCGAGGGTCGTGTACGACGCGATCACGACACCCGTCAGCAAGGCTGCAGCGATGGCGGGGCGCGCCGCGCGGGTGGGTACGCCGCCGGCGAAGACCAGGGTGCACAGCCCCGCGGAGATCACCGCCACGCCGAGCAGCCTGGAGGAACGACAGCTCCTCGCCGACGAGGACCACCCCGGCGATCGCGACCAGCCACGGCGACGTGCCACGGGCCAGCGGGTAGACCTGGCCGAAGTCGCCGAGCCGGTAGGAGCGCATCAGCAGCAGGTTGTAGGCCACGTGCAGCACCACCGAGCCGACGAGGAACCACCAGCTCGCACGCGAGGGGAGCGGAGAGACGAGCACGATCCCCGCTGCGCCGACCGTGACCGCCACGCCGATGAGGGCGAACCCGACCAGCTGGTCGTCGATGGCATGGGCCACCGCGTTCCACACCGCGTGCAGCACGGCGGCGAGCAGCACGGCGCCGACGACGGCGGGACCGACGGCGGAGGAGCTGACGGTGACGGCTGAGGCGATCTGCACGAGCGACTCCCGGGGTCCGATGCCCCGACCGGCGGGGCAGGCTGACAGAACCCCCTCCGGGCTTTTGTCCCCTGGGTCTGGGCGATCAACGGCTGGCTGCCGGAACCGTCCTGGCGCCGCTTGGACCAGTCCCGGCTCACCCTCGTTGTGTGGTGCTCGAGGCGGGCGGCCGACGGAACCCTAGGCGCAACCACGTGCTGCCGTCAGGATAGAGGGTGGGACGACTGTCGAGGAGTGCGGCATGCGACTGGAGCATCTGTGTGACGTGAGCTGGAGCTATGACCTGCTCCACGAGGTGGAGCCTGCGGCGGGAGCCGACGGGAGGATCTACGGGCAGGGCACCGGAACCCTGGTGGGCCGGCTCTCCGGGTCGGCGCAGTGGTCGAACTTCCCCCGGATCCGCTCCGGGCACGCGCTGCCCGATGCGCGCGGGGTGATCCACCTGCCCGAGGGTGGGGAGGTGCTGTTCGCCCTGAGCGGCCTGTCGTCGCTCACGGACGGAGCGGGCGTGCACGTGCTGACCTTCCAGACCTCCGCGCCGTCGTGCCTCTGGCTCAACGACGTCGTGGCCGTGGGGGAGGGCACCGTCGACGTGGAGCACGCGCAGCTCGCCATGCGCTACTACGAGTGCGGGATCGAGCTGCCGCTCCGCGACTTCCGGGCCCAGACCCGATGACCTCCACGGACTTCCACGCGCTCCACCGGACCGGGACCCCCTTCCTGCTGCCCAACGCCTGGGACGCCGCCTCCGCGATGGCCTTCGTGGACGCGGGTTTCCCGGCGGTGGGCACGACCAGCTTCGGGGTGGCGTCCAGCCTGGGGCTGCCGGACGGCGACCGGACGACCAGGGACGCCAACCTGGCCTTGGCCCGGGCGCTGTCGGTGCTGCCCGTGCCGGTCTCCCTCGACATCGAGGACGGCTACCACGACGACCCGCGGGCGGTTGCCGACTACGTCGGCGCGCTCGACGTCGCCGGCATCAACATCGAGGACAGCACCGCGGAGCGTCTGGTCTCTCCCGACCTGCACGCCGCAAAGGTGGCCGCGATCAAGAGTCGGGCACCGGGCCTCTTCGTCAACGCGCGGGTGGACACCTACTGGCTGGGTCAGGAGGCCGAGCTGGAGCCCACGCTCGCACGGGCGAAGTCGTACGTCGACGCCGGGGCGGACGGAGTCTTCGTGCCCGGCGCGACGGACCCGGAGGTGCTCCGCGAGCTGGCGGCGCGGATCGGAGTACCCCTGAACACCCTGCTGGTCCCGCAGCTGTCACTCGCGGAGCTCGGCGAGCTGGGCGTACGGCGCGTCAGCACCGGCTCCGCGCCGTACCGGGCTGCCCTCGACGCAGCGGTCGGGGTGGCCACCGCCGCCCGTGCCGGTGACCCGGTGCCGTCGGCCACGTCGTACGGCGAGATGCAGGGCCGGCTGCTACGGCTCCGGGCACTGGCGCGCAAGGCGTAGGTCGGCTTCTCCTTGCGGTGAGCCCGGCTTCACGACAGGGTGCCCGAGAAGGGCAACCGACGGTGGACGAGAGGGAGACGACATGGCCGAGGTCCACGGAACAGCCGACGCGAAGCTCGAGGGGATCAAGGACGTCCTGGCCGAGCGGCTCGACGCCGACGAGCTCGGCGCGAGCATCGTGGTCGACGTCGACGGCACCACCCTGCTCGACATCTGGGGCGGCTGGTGCGACGAGGCGCGCACGACGCCCTGGGCCGAGGACACGATCGTCAACGTGTGGTCGACCACCAAGACCGTCACGAGCCTGGCGGCGCTGGTGCTGGTCGACCGCGGCCTGCTCGACCCCTACGAGAGGGTCGCGACGTACTGGCCGGAGTTCGGTGCGAACGGCAAGGACCAGATCGAGCTGCGCCACCTGATGAGCCACACGTCGGGAGTCTCCGGCTGGGAGCAGCCGTTCGCGGTCGAGGACATGTACGACTGGGATGCCTCGACCACGCGGCTCGCGGACCAGGCGCCGTGGTGGGAGCCCGGCACGGCCTCGGGCTACCACGCGCAGAACCAGGGTCACCTCGTCGGCGAAGTGATCCGCCGGGCCAGCGGCAAGACGCTCAAGCAGTTCGTGGCCGAGGACATCGCCGGCCCGCTCGGAGCCGACTTCCAGATCGGTGCGGTCGAGGCCGACTGGGGCCGGATCGCCCCCGTCGTACCTCCTCCGCCGCTGCCGATCGACATGGCCGACCTGGACCCGGAGAGCCCGATGTTCAAGACGTTCACCGGTCCAGCGGCCACCGCAGACGCCGCGAACACACCCGGCTGGCGGCGCGCGGACATGGGGGCGATCAACGGCCACGGCAACGCCCGGTCCGTCGCGAGGATGCTCTCGGCGCTCTCGCTCGGCGGCACCGTCGACGGGGTGAGGCTGCTCTCGCAGGACACCATCGACCTGATCTTCGACGAGCAGAGCCACGGGCCCGACCTCGTGCTCGGGGTCAACCTGCGCTTCGGTATCGGCTACGCACTGCCCGAGACCGAGACACTGCCGTACGTCGCGCAGGGGAAGAGCTGCTACTGGGGCGGCTGGGGTGGGTCGGTGATCCTCACCGACCTCGACTCGCGTACGACCATCAGCTACATGATGAACCGGATGGCCCCCGGAATCATCGGCTCGGACCGCTCCGAGGCCTACGTGCGGGCGATCCACGACGCGCTGGCCTGATGTCGGTCTTCTCGCTGAGCGACACCGAGCTCGACGACAGGCTCGCGCAGATCCCGGCGCTCGAGGGCCCCAGGACGGTGGAGGTCCTCTCCGGCGGGCTGACCAACCGCAACGTCAAGGTGACCACCCCGAAGGGCGTCTTCGTCGCCCGCTGCAGCGACGACAACGCGCAGGCGCTGGACATCGACCGGGACGCTGAGCACGAGAACACCCGCGCCGCCGCGGAGGCGGGCGTCGGTGCCCCGGTCATCGACTACCGCCCCGACCTCGGCGTGCTGGTGATCGGCTACGTCGAGGGCGTCACCCTGCACAACGACGACTTCGCCCGCGAGGGGATCGTGCCCCGGGTCGCCGCGGGCATCCGGCAGCTCCACGACGGCCCACGCTTCGTGAACGAGTTCGACATGTTCGAGCGGCAGCCGCGCTACCGCGCCACCTGTCGCGACCACGGCTACCGGACAGCGGACGGGTACGACGACTACGCGCAGCAGTTCGAGGACATCCGGGTCGCCCTGGCCGTGCGCGACGAGGGCACCGTGCCCTGCAACAACGACCTCCTCGCGGAGAACTTCATCGACGACGTCGACCGGATGTGGCTGATCGACTACGAGTACTCCGGCAACAACGACCCCTGCTTCGAGCTCGGGAACACCTGGACCGAGTGCAAGCTGAGCACCGACCAGCTCGACGAGCTGGTGACGGCGTACTACGGCCGCCGCCGGCCCGACAAGATCGCGCGCGCCCACCTCCAGGCGATCGTCTCGCAGTACGGCTGGGCCCTCTGGGGCTTCATCCAGCAGGCCGTCAGCCCGCTCGACTTCGACTTCTGGGGCTGGGGGATGGAGCGCTTCGAGGGTGCGGTCGAGGAGATGTGCGCGCCGGGGTTCGCCCAGCTGCTCGACGACGTGACGACCGGGGACGGTGGCTGAGGGTGGCGGCACCCCCTGACCGCGCCCGCGTGGTGGTCATCGGCGGCGGCGTCATCGGCACGAGCGTCGCCTACCACCTCACGAAGCTGGGCTGGGAGGACGTCGTCCTCCTCGAGCAGGGGCAGCTGTCCTCGGGCACGACCTGGCACGCAGCCGGACTCGTCGGGCAGCTGCGGGCTTCCGAGAGCGGCACCCGGCTGGTGCAGTACTCCGTGGAGCTCTACGCCGCGCTCGAGGAGGAGACCGGGCTGTCGGCGGGCTACAAGCAGTGCGGCGGCGTGACGGTCGCGCGGACGCCCGAGCGGATGGTGCAGCTGCGGCGTACGGCTGCGACGGCCGACGCCTTCGGGATGGAGTGCGTGCTGCTCACGCCCGAGGAGGCGCTGGACCGCTACCCGGTGATGCAGGTCGACGACCTCGAGGGCGCGATCTGGCTTCCCGGCGACGGCAAGGCCAACCCGACGGACCTCACCAACGCGCTGGCCAAGGGTGCCCGCAACGGGGGAGCGCGCGTCTTCGAGCACACCCGGGTGACGGGGGTGGCCACCGACGGCGGCCGCGTCACCGGCGTCGCCTACGACAGCGCGGGCGGCTCCGGCGAGATCGAGACGGAGTACGTCGTCAACTGTGCCGGCCAGTGGGCCAAGGCGGTGGGCGCCCTGGTCGGGGTGACCGTGCCGCTGCACTCGGCCGAGCACTTCTACGTGGTCACCGAGCCGTTCGAGGGCGTGCACCCCGACCTGCCCGTGCTGCGCGACCCAGACGGCTACACCTATTTCAAGGAGGAGGTCGGCGGCCTGGTCGTCGGCGGGTTCGAACCCGAGGCGAAGCCGTGGGTCTCACCGCACGAGCTGCCCCACCCGTTCGAGTTCCAGCTCCTCGAGGAGGACTGGGAGCACTTCTCGATCCTGATGGACAACGCGATCCTGCGCGTACCGGTGCTCGAGCGCACCGGGATCCGCAAGTTCTACAACGGTCCCGAGTCGTTCACCCCGGACAACCAGTTCATCCTGGGCGAGGCGCCCGAGGTCGCGAACTTCTTCGTCGGTGCGGGCTTCAACTCCGTCGGCATCGCCTCGGCGGGCGGCGCCGGCCGCGCGCTGGCGGAGTGGATCGTGGAGGGGGCGCCGACCAGCGACCTGACAAGTGTGGACATCCGCCGCTTCGCGCCGTTCAACGGCAACGTGCGCTGGCTGCGCGACCGCGTCGGTGAGGTCCTCGGCCTGCACTACGAGATCCCGTGGCCGAACCGCGAGATGCGCACCGCGCGGCCGTTCCGCCGCTCGCCGGTGCACCACCTGCTGGTCGAGGCGAACGCCAACTTCGGCAGCCGGATGGGTTGGGAGCGGGCCAACTTCTTCGCCCCTGCTGGGGAATCTCCGACGATCGACTACTCCTGGGGCACGCAGAACTGGCTGCCCTGGTCGGCCGTCGAGCAGACGAGCACGCGGTCCGGTGTCACGGTCTTCGACCAGACCTCGTTCTCCAAGTACCTCCTCCGCGGGCCGGACGCCGCTGCTGGCCTGCAGTGGCTGTGCACCGCCGACGTCGACGTGCCGATCGGCCGAGCGGTCTACACGGGAATGCTCAACGCACGTGGGACCTACGAGTCCGACGTGACGGTCACGCGCACGGCGGACGACGAGTACCTGATCGTCTCCAGCGCCGCGACCACCGAGCGCGACCAGGACCACATCCGGCGTCACCTGCCCACAGGTACGTCGGCGACGCTGGTCGACCTGACCTCGTCCCTCGCCGTGTTCGGGGTGATGGGTCCACGCTCGCGCGAGCTGCTGTCGCGACTCTCGCCGGACGACCTGGACGACTTCCCCTTCGGCACCAGCCGCTCGATCTCGCTGGGCCACGCCACCGTGCGCGCTACCCGGATCACCTACGTCGGCGAGCTCGGCTGGGAGCTCTACGTGCCGACGGAGTTCGCGGTCGGCGTCTACGAGGACCTGCTCGCAGCCGGCGCGGACCTCGACGTCCACCGCGGCGGCTACTACGCGATCGAGTCGATGCGCCTGGAGAAGGGCTACCGCGCCTTCGGCAAGGAGCTCACCCCGGACTACGACCCGGTGGAGGCCGGGCTGCTGTTCGCCTGCAAGCTCAAGACCGACGTGGACTTCCTCGGGCGGGCGGCCGTCGAGAAGTCCCGCGCGGCCGGACCACGACGCAAGCTCGTGTCCTTCCAGGTCGACGACCCCGAGCCGATGCTGTGGGGGGGCGAGCTCGTCCTGCGCGACGGCGTCCCGGCCGGCCAGGTCACCTCGGCTGCGTGGGGCGAGACGCTCGGCTCCTGCGTGGGGCTGGCGTACCTCTGGGAACCGCACGGTGCGGTGGTCGATGCCGAGTGGGTCCGCGGTGCGTCGTACGAGGTGAACGTGGGGGGTGACCGCTACCCGGTGACCGTCTCGCTGAAGCCCCTCTACGACCCGGGCAACGAGCGCATCCGCGGCTAGTCCCTTGCCGAGGGCCGTCCCGGGGAGGGCTTAACGCACTCATCTACCGGGATCCGGTACACGCTCTGCGGACGGATGCAGGTGATCCCGCTGACCTCTGAGCGACCGCAGGAGGAGGCAGTGCAAGGCACCGGAACAGCGGCTCAGGCGTGGCCACGGGCCTGCGACCTTGAACTGCCTCCACGGGAGGACGGAATGGTCATCCCGACCGCGGACAGTCCTGTCGCGGTCTACACCATCCAAGTCTCTCTGCGCCCGGCACGAGCAAGCGGAGCACACTTGAGGCCATGGGCAAGCCGTGGAAGTGCCGCCTGGGGTGGCACGCCTATGTTCGCCAACCCGGTCATGACGATCCGAACCACCAGATCTGCCTGCGGTGCAACAAGAAGCGCGGGAACTCGTTCTTCTATCCGAACCTCGGCTAGAGCGACGCGGGATCGAGGTCCAACGTGGTCCGGTCGAGAGACTCGAGCAGGTCGAGCTTGGGCCCGATCGTCGGCAGCTCGACGTGGAAGAAGTAGCGCGCAGCGGCCCGCTTGCCGTCGTAGAACGAGCCGGTCGAGTCGTCCGCGGCCAGCAGCTGCTCGAGCCACAGCCACGCGACGACCAGGTGGCCGGCGGCCTCGAGGTAGGCGGTCGCGTTGGCCAGCGCCTGCTCGGGATCACCGGTGCCCCACAGCGTGGCCGTGACCCGGAGGAGGTCGTCGACGCGGCCGTCCAGCTGGGTGGCGTACGTCGCGGCCTCGCCGCCGGCGTCCGCCGCGCGGGCCGTCGTCGCGCGGATCCGCGAGGCGAGCAGCTCGAGACCGCGACCTCCGTCCAGCACCACCTTGCGGCCGAGCAGGTCGAGCGCCTGGATTCCGTGGGTGCCCTCGTGGATCGGGTTCAGCCGGTTGTCGCGGTAGAACTGCTCGACGGCGTAGTCGCGCGTGTAGCCGTAGCCGCCGTGCACCTGGATGGCCAGGTCGTTGGCCGCCAGGCACCACTGCGACGGCCATGACTTCGCGATCGGCGTCAGCATCCCGAGAAGCACGTCGGCCGTCGCCCGGTCCTCCTCCGACTCGGCGGTCGCGACCTCGTCGACGAGCCGGCCGCAGTAGAGCACCAGGGCCAGCGCGCCCTCCACGTAGGACTTCTGAGCCAGCAGCATCCGGCGCACGTCGGTGTGGTCGACGAGGCGGACCGGCGGTGACGAGGGGTCCTTGTCCGCGAGCGCACGACCCTGGGTGCGTTCCTCGGCGTACTGCAGGGCATGCAGGTAGCCGGTGTAGCCGAGCGCCATCGCGCCGGCGCCGACGCTGACGCGTGCCTCGTTCATCATGTGGAACATGGCGTTGAGGCCCTTGCCCTCCTCGCCGACGAGATGGCCGACCGCCCCGGCCTGCCCGCCGGGCGTGAACGCGCCTTCGCCGAAGTTCAGCAACGTGTTGGTGGTGCCGCGGTAGCCCATCTTGTGGTTCAGCCCGGCGAGCACCACGTCGTTGCGCTCCCCGAGGGACCCGTCGTCGGCGACGAGGTGCTTGGGCACGATGAACAGGGAGATCCCCTTCGAGCCCGCGGGCGCGTCGGGCGTGCGGGCCAGCACCAGGTGCACGATGTTCTCGACGAGCTCGTGGTCGCCGCCGCTGATCCACATCTTGGTGCCGGTGAGCCGGTAGCTGCCGTCGTCCTGGCGCACGGCGCGCGTCGTGATGTCGCCGAGCGAGGATCCGGCCTGGGGCTCGGAGAGCGCCATCGTGCCGTACCAGCGGCCCTCGATCACCGGGGCGGCGTACGTGCTCACCTGCTCGGGGGTGCCGTGCGCGACGAGCAGGCTGGCGTTGCCCTCGGCGAGGAACGGATAGGCGAACGCGCCGACGCACGCGGCCTGGAACCAGGTCGAGCTGGCGGCATGCACCACGAAGGGGAGCTGCATCCCGCCGAGCTCGACGTCGAACACGCTGGTCGGCAGCCCCGACTCGGTGTACGTCGCCAGCGCCTTCGCCACCTCGGCAGGCATCACGACCTTGCCGTCGGGGTCCATCCGGGGCTCGTCGGTGTCCACCAGCCGGTTCAGCGGGGCGAAGACGTCGGTGGCGAGCCGCTCGGAGAGCTCGAGGACTGCGTCGAAGGTCTCGCGACCGTGCTCGGCGTACCTCGCCCGGGAGGGGAGGTCCTCCACGTCGAGCCACTCGTAGAGCAGGAACTCCAGATCTCTCCGCGACATGATCAGCGACCGCACCATGGCTCCTGCCTACCACTCCACCTCGGCGAGCAGCTCGTCGACCAGGTTGCTGGCCTCGTCGACGAAGTGCCGCACCGGTTGCCGCTGGGCGACGTCGCCGCGGCTGATCAGCACGATCTGCCGGGTCAGCGGATCGCGCAGCTGCATGGCGCTCAGCGCGAGGCTGGTGTTCAACCGGTGCATCAGCCCGGTCATCACCGTGGCACCGAGTCCGGCAGCGGCGAGCTGGAGTGACGCGGCCGTGTCGGTGACCTCGTGCACCACGCGCGGCTCGACGCCGCGGCGCCGGAGCCCGGAGCGGATCGCCCGCCCGTACTGCGAGCTCTCCGGCGGCAGGATCCACTCCAGGGCGGTGAGCTCCTCGGCCTCCACGAAGTCACCAGGTGTGCGCAGGTGGTCGGCGGCGACAGCGACAGCGAACTTCTCGGGCTGGAGCCGGACCAGCTGGAGGGAGGGGTCGCGGGGCATCGGTGCATCGGGGTAGTCCAGGCCGAACGCCACGTCCACCTCGTCGTAGCGGACGCTGGTCCAGGTGGCGTCCAGGTCCACCTCGCGGGAGCTGATGGTCACCTCGGGGAAGGCGGCCGACATGCGCTGCACGATCGGCGCCAGCAGCGTGGCAGCGGTGCTGCCCCAGGTGCCGATCACCAGCGGGCCGGCCACGGCTTCGTGCGCCGACCTCGTGGCGCTCACGGCGCGTGCCTCGGCGCTGAGCAGCTCCTCCGCGTGCTCGGCCATCACGCGCCCCGCGTCGGTGAGCACGAGATGTCGACCCGACCGCTCGACCAGGGAGACGCCGAGCGCCGACTCGAGGGAGGCGAGGTGCTGGGAGGCCGCTCCCGGCGTGTAGCCGAGGTGCTGGGCGGCCGCGGCCAGGGTTCCTCGGCGGACGAGCTCGCGCAGGGTGCTGACCTGGGTCAGGTTCAGCCTCGGGCTCTGTGGCACGTCGCCTCCTACAGGTCGGAGAAGACCCGACAGTTCAGTGATGCTATCGAGTGGACCGTAGTTTCCGTCGCTTGTCCTGAACTGTTCCCGCGGGTGAGGCTGGGTGGGTGCCTGCTGCCCAGCTCCCGTCTCGCGCCTCGGTGGTGGTCATCGGTGGCGGGGTGATGGGACTCAGCACGGCCTACCACCTGGCCAGTGCCGGGGTGACCGACGTCGTGCTGGTCGAGCAGGGAGAGCTCGGCTGCGGCTCCACCTGCAAGGCCGCCGGGGGAGTGCGCGCGCAGTTCTCCGACGCGGTGAACATCGAGCTCGGCTGGCGCAGCCTGCGGACCTTCGAGACGTTCGCGGACACCTTCGGGCAGGAGATCGACCTGCACCAGGTCGGCTACCTGTTCCTCCTCGACGACCCCGAGCACGTCGCGGCGTTCGAGCAGAACGTCGCGCTGCAGAACGAGATCGGTGTGCCGAGCCGGATGATCGAGGTCGCCGAGGCCAAGGCGCTCTCTCCGCTGATCCACACGGAGGGGTTGCTGGCTGCGGCGTACTCCCCGAGCGACGGCCACTGCACTCCCGAGAGCGTGGTCGCCGGGTACGCCGCGGCGGCGCGGCGGGCGGGTGCGCGACTGGTCCGCCACTGCGCGGTCACCGCGATCACCTCGAGCGGGGGTGCCGTCACCGAGGTCGTCACCGAACGGGGCACGATCGCGACCGACACCGTCATCTGCACGGCGGGCGCCTGGTCGAGGGACCTCGGCGCCATGGTCGGCGTCGACCTGCCGGTCGCACCCCTGCGGCGCCAGATCCTCACCACCGAGCCGTGCCCGGGCTCGACCCGCGCACGCCGTTCACGATCGACTTCTCCACGTCGCTTCTACTTCCACGGCGAGGGCGACGGGCTGCTGCTCGGCATGTCCGACCCGGACGAGACCCCGGGGTTCAAGCTCGCCGAGTCCGACGCAGTGGCTGCCCGGCCTGGGCGAGGCGATCGCGCGGCGTACCCCCTCGCTCGCCGACGTGGGCCTCGCGTCAGGATGGGCGGGGCTCTACGAGATGACCCCGGACCACAACGCGTTGGTCGGCGAGGCCGAGGGGGTGTCACGCTTCCTCTATGCCACCGGCTTCTCCGGCCATGGCTTCCTGATGGGCCCGGCGATCGGCGAGGTGATGCGCGACCTCTACCTGGGGCACCGACCCGTCGTCGACGTCAGCGCCCTGACCGCGACCCGCTTCGCCGGCGCCGGCCTGCGACCCGAGCTCAACATCGTCTAGACGCACCACGAGGACCGAGGAGTCACCGATGACCAGCACGAGGCACGAGATCCCCAGCAGCACGACCCTGCAGCAGCTCGCGCTCGACACGGCCGCGCGGTGCGGTGTCGACGTTGACGCCATCGGCGGTGACGTCGTGAACGCGTCGCCCGTGAACGGCGAGCGCCTCGTCGACATCGGCTGGGTCGACGGCTCGGCGGTGGACGACGCGGTCGAGCGGGCACACGCCGCCTTCCTCCAGTGGCGTGCGGTGCCGGCCCCGGTGCGCGGTGCCCTGGTCAAGCGGCTCGGCGAGCTGCTCGCCGTGCACAAGGACGACGTGGCCACCCTGATCAGCCTCGAGGTCGGCAAGATCACCTCCGAGGCGCGTGGCGAGGTCCAGGAGATGATCGACATCTGCGACTTCGCGGTCGGGCTCTCACGCCAGCTCTACGGCCGGACGATGCCCTCCGAGCGACCTGGGCACCGGCTGATGGAGACGTGG
Source organism: uncultured Actinomycetota bacterium (assembly GCA_963797525.1). Taxonomy (GTDB): domain Bacteria; phylum Actinomycetota; class Actinomycetes; order Propionibacteriales; family Nocardioidaceae; genus Marmoricola. The sequence goes on along the minus strand of CAWCPT010000002.1, from coordinate 379,522 downwards.
CACCCGCTCGGCGTCGTCGGGGTGATCAGCGCCTTCAACTTCCCCGCCGCCGTGTGGTCCTGGAACACCGCGATCGCCCTCGTCTGCGGCGACCCGGTGATCTGGAAGCCCTCGGAGCTCGCACCGCTGACCGCCCTCGCCAGCCACGCCATCCTGACCCAGGCGATCGCGGACTGCGGCGCGCCGCGCGACCTCAGCCAGGTGCTCATCGGCGGCGCCGACGTCGGGCAGGCGCTCGTGGACCACGCGGGCGTCGCCCTGCTCAGCGCGACCGGCTCCACCCGGATGGGACGGGCCGTCGGGCCCCGCGTCGCCGACCGGTTCGGTCGCTCGCTCCTCGAGCTCGGCGGCAACAACGCCGCAGTCGTCAGCCCGACGGCGGACCTCGACCTGACCACGCGAGGCGTCGTGTTCTCCGCGGCCGGTACGGCGGGCCAGCGGTGCACCACGATGCGTCGCGTCATCGCGCACAGCAGCATCGTCGACGAGCTCACCGACCGCCTGGTCTCGGCGTACGACCGGCTGCCGATCGGCAACCCGCTGGCGGAGGGCACCCTCGTCGGACCGATGATCCACCGGTCGGCGTACGAGTCCATGCAGCAGGCCATCGAGCGGGCCGGGTCCGAGGGCGGCAAGCTCGTCGCCGGCGGTGGACGCGAGCTCGAGGAGGAAGCGCCGGACGCCTTCTACGCCCGGCCCTCGATCGTGCGCATCGACCAGCAGACCCCGGTCGTCGAGCAGGAGACCTTCGCACCGCTCCTCTACGTGCTGCCCTACGAGGACTTCGACGAGGCGATCGCGCTCAACAACGCGGTCCCGCAGGGGCTGTCCTCCAGCGTGTTCACCTCCGACCAGGCCGAGGCGGAGAGGTTCGTCTCCGCCGAGGGGTCCGACTGCGGCATCGTCAACGTCAACATCGGCACGTCGGGCGCCGAGATCGGTGGCGCCTTCGGCGGTGAGAAGGAGACCGGCGGCGGTCGCGAGTCCGGCTCCGACGCGTGGCGCGCCTACATGCGGCGCGCCACGAACACAGTGAACTTCTCCGGCGAGCTCCCGCTCGCGCAGGGCGTCGACTTCACCGTCTGAAGGGCAGCGTCTGATGGCGACTCCGGGGACCGTGACCAGCACCGAGCTGCGCGCGCGGTTCGCCGCGCGCCTCTCCAGCCTCTACGGCACCGAGGTGCCTGCCTACACGACGCTCGTGGAGGTCGCCCACGAGGTGAACCAGCGGGTGCTCGCACGCGAGGGAGCCGACGCCGAACGACTCGGCAGCATCGAGCGGGTCACTGCGGAGCGGCACGGTGCGATCCGGGTGGGGTCCCCGCGCGAGCTGGCGCAGGTCGCCCGGGTCTTCGGGGCGCTCGGCATGTTCCCGTGCGGCTTCTACGACCTGCGTGACGCGGCGCCGGTCCCCGTGCCCGTCGTCTCCACCGCCTTCCGTCCGCTCGATCGCGACGAGCTCGCGACGAACCCGTTCCGGGTGTTCACCTCGATGCTCGTGCCCGAGGACCGACGCTTCTTCGACGCCGGGCTCGAGGCCCGGCTGCGCAGCTTCGTGGACGCCCGTGAGCTCTTCCCGGCCGGGCTGCTCGCGCTGGCCGATGTCGCCGTCGAGCACGGAGAGCTCCCGGCGGCCGACGCGGACCGCTACCTGGAGCTGGCCGTGGCGGCGTTCGCGTTGTCCACCGAGCCGGTCGACCGCGCCTGGTACACCGAGCTCGAGCACGTCTCCGGAGTCGCCGCCGACATCGGCGGGGTGACGTCGACGCACATCAACCACCTCACGCCGCGGGTGCTCGACATCGACGACCTGTACGTCTCGATGCAGGCGCGGGGGATCGAGATGATCGACGAGATCCAGGGACCGCCCAGGTGGGACGGCCCGGACGTGCTGCTCCGGCAGACCTCCTTCCGTGCGCTCGCCGAGCCGCGGACCTTCCGTGCGGCCGACGGTGAGGTCTCGGAAGGGACCTTGCGCGTGCGGTTCGGGGAGGTCGAGGCCCGTGGGATCGCGCTCACCCCGGCAGGGCGCGAGCGCTTCGACGACCTGGTGGCCGCGGTCGATCGTCGGCTTGCCGAGGACCCCGACCTGGCGCGCGCCGACGTGGCTCCCGACGTGTGGCAGCAGGGCCTGCCCGGCACGGAACGCGAGCTCTGCCTGGAGGGCCTCGGGTTCTTCACCTACCGGGTCGACGAGGACGTGACCGCCGGTCGCAGGTCACCGGAGCAGTCCGTCGCGCTCGAGGGAGGGGACGAGGCGGCCCTGGTGCGTGCCGGGGTGCTGCATCCCGAACCGATCGTCTACGAGGACTTCCTGCCGCGCTCGGCGGCAGGAATCTTCGCCTCGAACCTCTCCGACGGGGGGAGCCGTGACGAGGACCAGGGTGGCGCCGAGCGCGACGCCGACTGGATGTCGGGCGTCCTGGGCCGCACGGTGAACGTCCCCGAGGAGATCTACGCCCACGAGTCGGCCGCGTCCCTCCAAGCCGCGCAGCTGGCGCTGGGTCGACCCTGAGGGTCCGGTCCGTGGACCCGGTCTGACCAACCCGCCTCCGCCCGGTCACTCTGGGTGGATCATGGAGAGGATCGGGAGTCAGGGGGAGACAGTGGACCGGGCCCGGGTCGACGGCCGCACCGCCCGTCGAGACCGCAACAGCGACGCCGTGCTGGACGCCGTCCACGAGCTGTTCGTGGAGGGCCAGCTCGTCCCCACGGTCGAGGAGGTGGCGGCGCGCTCCGGAGTCTCGCCGAGGTCGGTGTACCGCTACTTCCCGGACAGCCGCCAGCTCCTGGGAGCCGCGCTCACCCGGCGCATCGATGTGGCCGAGTCGTCGTACCGACTCGACGGCGTCGGCCAGGGCTCGATCGAGGAGCGGATCGAGCGGTTCGTGGCCCACCGGCTGTCGCTCTACGAGACGAGCGCGCCGACCATCCGGGCGGCCCTGTCCCTCGCCCCCGAGGCGCCGGCGATCGCCCGCCAGGTGGAGCGGCGACGGCAGCAGCTCAGCGACCAGACCCACCAGCACTTCGCCGCAGAGCTCGCCGCGCACCCCGAGCCACGGGCCGAGGCCGTGCTCACCTGCCTCGAGCTCCTGTGCCAGTTCGAGTCCGTGGAGCAGCTGCGCGTGCACCGCGGACTCTCGCTGGAGGGCACCCAACGCACCCTGGTCATCGGAGTCAAGGCCCTGCTGCGCCCGGACGCAGTCACCTAGTCCAGCTCTGCGCGACCATTGCCAGAGCCCGAAGTTCTGTCACATGATTGCCAGAACTTTGGCCCGAGCCGCACGAGATCCCCACCGTTCGAGCCGCGGACTCGGCGCGCGGACCTCCGAAGGGCGCCCCCTTGTCCATCGCTCTGTATCGCCTCGGCCGCTTCATCGCCCGCCGTCGTGGTCTCGTCCTCGGCATCTGGGGGCTGCTCTTCGCCTTCCTGCTGGGCTGCTCAGCCCTGCTGGGGGACCACTACGACGACTCGTTCTCGATCCCGGGCACCCAGTCGCAGCAGGGGCAGGACGTCGTCGGTGAGCGGTTCGGCCAGACCGGCGCCACGGGGCAGATCCTGTTCACCGTCCCGTCGGGCACCATCACCGACTCGGCGAGCTCGAAGTCCGTGGCCGGCATCGTCGACGCCGTGGACAAGGTCCACGGGGTGAAGCTCACCAACCCGCTGACGACGGACCCTCCGACCATCTCCAAGGACTCCCGCGCGACGCTCGGCAACCTGCGCTTCAGTGCGAAGGTGCCGTCCGATGCGACTCTCGCTGCGGTTCTCAAGGCGGCCGAGCCGCCGGCGTCCTCGGCGGTGGCCACCTCGGTGGGTGGGGACGCCTACAAGAGCACCGCCGATCCCAGCCACCTGCCCGAGCTCCTCGGCCTGTTCGTCTCCTTCCTGATCCTGGCGATGACGTTCGGCTCGCTGCTCGCTGCGGGGATGCCGATCACCACCTCGCTCATCGGGGTGGGGGTGACCCTCAGCGCGGTGGTGATCACCTCGAACCTGGTCACGGTCTCGAGCACCGCCCCCACCCTCGCGGAGATGCTCGGGCTCGCGGTCGGCATCGACTACGCCCTGTTCATCCTGTCGCGACATCGACGGCAGCTCGCCGAAGGTCTCGACGTGGCCGAGTCGATGGCGCGGGCCCTCGCGACGGCCGGCAGCGCGGTCGTGTTCGCCGGGGCCACCGTGATCATCGCCCTGGCCGGGCTCTCGGTGGCCAAGATCCCGGTGCTGACGGTGATGGGCCTCGGTGCAGCGGGAGCGGTGGCCGTCGCGGTCGTGATCGCGCTGACCCTGCTGCCGGCGATCGCGCTGGTGCTCGGCGAGCGGCTGCGTCCGAAGCCCCGGCGCCCACGGCGGTGGACGCGCCGTACGACTCCGAAGCCGGCGCGCGCCGGGTTCGCCAGCGTCTGGGTCAGGGTGACCACCCGCTTCCCGGTGGTGACAGCACTGGCCGTGGTCGCCGTCCTCGGGCTCGCTGCCGTCCCGGCCCTCAGCCTGCGCCTGGCCATCCCCGACAACAGCACCGCGCCGACCTCCTCGGTGCAGCGACAGACCTACGACAAGATCACCCAGGCCTTCGGCGAGGGCTACAACGCTCCGCTGTCGATGACCGCCGACATCATCACGAGCAGCGATCCCAAGGGCACCGTGAACGACCTGGCGGCGGCGATCAAGAAGCTCCCGGGCGTCGTCGCCGTCACGCAGGCCACGCCCAACGAGGAGGCGGACACGGCGCTGATCCAGGTGATCCCGCCGGCCGGCCAGACCGCGTCCTCGACCGTGGCCCTGGTGCAGGAGCTCCGGGCGCAGGCACCCGCCCTGGAGAAGAAGTACTCCGTGAGCGACATGCTCGTGACCGGCACGGCGGCGATCAACATCGACGCGTCCGCCCGACTCGGTGACGCCCTGCTGCCGTTCGGCATCATCGTGATCGGGCTGTCGCTGATCCTGCTGATGATCGTGTTCCGCTCCATCGCCGTTCCGCTGAAGGCCACGCTCGGCTACCTGCTGTCGGTGGGTGCAGCGCTGGGCGCGGTGGTGGCCGTCTTCCAGCTCGGCTGGCTCGACGCACTGGTGCCGGGCTTGTCCGAGGGGCCGATCGTGAGCTTCCTGCCGATCTTCGTGATGGGTGTCCTGTTCGGGCTCGCCATGGACTACGAGATGTTCCTCGTCTCGGCGATGCGCGAGGACTTCGTGCACTCCGGTGAGCCGCACGAGGCGGTCACCCGGGGGTTCCAGGCCTCCGCCCGGGTAGTCACGGCCGCCGCGCTCATCATGGTGAGCGTCTTCGTGGCCTTCATCCCGAGCGGGACGGCCACCATCCAGCAGATCGCCTTCGGCCTGGCCATCGGTGTCTTCGTCGACGCCTTCCTGGTGCGGATGACGCTCGTGCCGGCCGTGATGGTGATGCTCGGGCGCCATGCGTGGTGGCTGCCCACGGGCCTGGAGCGCGCCCTGCCGGTCGTCGACGTGGAGGGCGCCGCCCTCCAGCGCAAGATCGACTTCGACCGCTGGGAGACGAGCAACGGCGAGACGACCCTGCTGGCCAAGGACCTCGTCCTGGTGGAGGGCACCACCCCTGTCGACCTCGTGGCGCTTCCCGGGCGGGTCAACCGGATGGTCGTGCCCGAGGAGCTGGACGAGCGGGCGCTGGGCCTGGTCCTGGCGGGGCGGCGACGCGCGTTCAGCGGTGAGCTGGTCGTGGGCGGGCACCTGGTGCCCGAGCAGCGCGAGGCGGTCAACCGCGCGGCCACCCACATCGACCTGGCCCAGGGCACGGCGCCAGCGCCCGGATCGGTCGAGGAACAGGTGCGCGAGCGAGCACACCTCGCGAGCTTCTCGCGGCGCGGGCGTCGAGCGTTCGCGGCTCGGGCCTCCAGCCTGATCGAGGACCTGACCGCCAGCATCCCCGCCGGACCGGACGGCCGCACCGCGCTCCAGCATGCTGTCGTGGATGCCGCGCTGGGGATCGCGGGCGGAGTCACCGTGATGGTTCTGTCCGGCCTCTCGCCGGAGGAGGACCCGGACCGGAGGACGGTGGCCGAAGCCTTCGCTGCGGAGCTGGCGCGACGAGGCGTCACGGTGATCCTGCTGCAGGTCGAGTCGAGGCAGAGGCAGCCGGTCTCATCGGCCGGCAGGGAGCTCCGGGCAGGGGACACCGGGATGAGCAGAGTCGAGGTGGAGCCATGAGTGAGGATGCAACGGCACCGAGGCACGATCATCGTGGACGGTGGGTGCGCCTGGTGATCGTCGGCCTGCTGCTGCCCCTGGTAGCCGCGGCCGTCCTCGGCTGGTCGGTCGCGGACCGCCAGCAGAAGCTCGAGAAGATCCCGGTGGCCATCGTCAACAACGACACGATCCTGACCGACCCCCAGCCGATGGCGGCAGGGAGAGCCCTGTCGGCGTCGCTGACCGACCCCAAGCCGTCGGCGACCAAGCTCGACTGGACGCTGACCGACAGCGACGACGCCAAGGCGGGCTTGAGCCGGGGTGACTACTACGCGGTGCTGACGATCCCCTCCGACTTCTCCCAGGCGATCCTGTCCTCGGGGACCGACAAGCCGGTGAGCGGGAAGGTCACGCTGGTGAGCAACGCGGCCGCCAGCACGACCGTCCCCTACATCAGCGCGCAGGTCGTGGCCGCGGCGGCCGACTCGTTGGGCAACCAGACCACCCAGGGATACCTCAAGAACGTGTACGGCGGTTTCAACCAGATCGCCAAGTCGAACCAGTCGGCCGCCTCGAGCGCGGCCAGCCTCGCCGACGGCACCGCGCAGGTGGCAGACGGAGCGGACCAGCTCACCGACGGCACCGACACGCTCGCGTCGAGCCTGGGACAGGTGGCGTCCGGCACGGCTTCGCTGCACGCCGGGACCGAGTCGCTGCAGTCCGGCTCCGCCCAGCTCGAGCAGGGTGTCTCGGGCGTCTCGGGAGGCGCCCGGAAGCTGCACAACGGCGCCCGGGACCTGGCGAGCAGCTCACGCACCCTGGCGAGGAAGGGTGCCGACTTCGCCGATGCCGCCGACGAGGTGGCTCGCGGGTCGGCTGCTCTCCCGAGGCTGACCGGCCGGCTCGCGGACGGCTCGCGGCGGGTGGCCGGCGAGGTCAGCGGGCTCGTCGCGCAGTGCTCGGCCGCGGGTGGCTCCGTCGAGTTCTGCCTCCAGCTCAGGCGTGCTCGCGACCACACGCTGGCCGTCGCGGCGGGATCGGGGCTCACCGACCGGGCCGCGGTCAGGCTCTCCTCCGCCAACAAGGGCCTGGCGACGGGTGCCGACTCGCTGGCCGCAGCCGAGTCCAAGGTGGCCCGCGGTGCGCAGTCGCTGAGCGCGGCCAGCGGCAAGCTGAGCCGGAGCACGGTTCAGCTGCTCTCCGGCGCCGGCGCCGTGTCCCAGGGAGCCGTCGGCGTCAACGACGCCGCAGGACAGCTGGTCGGCGGCACCGAGAAGACCTCCTCGCGCGGCGGACTCGCTGGCCACCGGCAGCAAGTCGGTCAGCTCCGGAGCCAGCCTCGACCGACAGCGGCGCCCACCAGCTGAGCAGCGGGCTGACGAAGGGGGCCGAGGAGAGTCCGACCTACTCCACCTCCCAGCAGGACACCCTGGCCGACGTCGTCAGCACGCCCGTGCTGCTCACCCACTCGATGCAGCACGCCTCGCACGGGAACGGCTGGCTGCTCGCGGCCATCGTCGCCGTGGTGCTGTGGCTCGCCGCGCTGGTGGGTGCGCTCGGAGTCGACGTGTCCACGGCCCGACGGAACGCGCTCGCCCCGTCTCCTCACGCCGGCTCGCCCTCACCCAGATGGTCCCGGTGATCGGCCTGGCCCTGGTGCAGGTGGCGGCGGTGGTGGTCGCGACCTGGGTCTTCCACGCCGACCTCGCCTCGACCCTGGGGTTCGTCCTTCTCTCCGTGCTGGCAGCCGTGACCTTCTCGGTCCTCGCCTACGCGTTGCGGCTCGCCCTCGGAGGCGCGGGCGTCACCATCTTCGTGCTGTTCCTGCTGGTGCAGGTCGCGGCACTGGGCAACGTCATCCCCCTGGAGACAGCACCTTCGGTGATCCGGACCCTCAACGGGATGCTGCCACTGACGGCGTTCACGAACGGCGCGAGCCAGCTCGCATCGGGAGGCGAGGTCGGTTCGCTCACCGCGGTGGTGACGGTGCTCGTGCGTCTGGGGCGCGGCCGCGGGCTTGCCAGCGTGGCGGCGGTCAAGAGCCGGCGGATGTCGCGGGGATCGCCTCCGTCGAGTCACCGCCCGGCGGCGTCGGCGTGCTCGCGTGAGCAGCACACGTCGCGGCCGGTGCCGATGACCTCGACCCCGCCGGGCTCGACCGCAGCACCTGGATCCTGCTGGCGGTCCTGCTGGTGATCCAGGTCGGTCTCGTGGTCGCCCATCTCGGGCGCAGGAGCACGCAGCCGCACGACGTACCCGTCGCCGTGCAGGGCCCCGGGATCATCGCGCAGTCGGTCGCCGACCGCCTGAACCAGCTGCCAGGTCGATCCCTTGCGCGCCACCGCGTTGCCGGACGACGCCGACCCGGGCGACGCCGTCCGCTCGGGCACGCCGTGGCCAGCCTGGTCGTGGACCCGGATGCCGGGGCGACGAACGTGCTCTACGTCTCCTCGATCAACGACCCGGAGATGTCCCGGCTGATGAAGCAGGTCGCCCAGCGGGTCAGCGACCCGATGGACCGACCGTTACGAGACCCGCGTCGTGGCGCCTCCCGGCACGCGGAGGTCGCGCGGTCGACGGTCTACCTGCTCAGCGGCCTGTGGATCGTGCTCGGCTTCCTGGTCGCCCTCGCCTGGGCCGTGCTGGGTCGCGTGCGCCGGCGACCCGGCCCGGTGGGAGCGGGCTCGGTGCTGCGGCTGGTCGCGAGTGCGCCGCGCTCAGCCTGCTGGTCGCGGGGGTCGCCGCCGTGACGCCGGCGGGATCGTTCTGGCTCGTCTGGGGCTTGGGGTTCGCCGCGATGTTGGCGGTCGGCGCCGCCACCGCTGCGCTGGACGTGCTCTTCGGCGTGGTGGGCGTGGCTGTCGCCGCGACGGTGCTGGTCTTCCTCACCGGACCGCTCTTCTCCGTCCGTGACCCGCGGCTGCTCCCGTCGCCGTGGTGGCAGGCGGAGCCGTGGACACCCCACGGCGCCACGCTGCACCTGGCCACCTCGCTGTCCTGGTTCGGGAGCTCCGACGTGCTCCGGCCCGCGCTGCTGCTGGGTGGCCTGCTCGTGCTCTCGCTCCTCGTGCTGGCGGTGGCACCGCTGCGCGACGCGCGGTCGGGGCAGGAGCGACGAGCAGGCTCCGGCCACTGGCGGCTCCTGGCGCTCGCGGTCGCGGTACCCACCGCCCTGGCCGTCTCGGCGGCCGTGGTGCTCGCACCCGCCGGCGCAGGCCGTGGTCTCCAAGGATCCGGTGCCCGGAGCGTCGCAGACCGCCTGCGTGCCTGCTCCCACGACGAAGATCAAGGACGTGAAGGAGCCTCAACGACTACGTCCGGACCGTGCGCGCCGGCTCGTCGTTCCAGGGCGCCGACGTCGGCGCCGACGTGCGGCTGCAGGACGGGCGACGGCTCTGGGTCTTCGGCGACACCCTGCGCGCGCCCGACTTCGACGGGAGAAGTTCGTCCGCAACTCGATGCTGGTCCTCGGCCGGCGAGTGCCTCGGAGTCGGTGCTGCCCGCCGACCGCGGAGCGCTGATCCCCGACCGCGCACGACGACGTCGGCTACTGGCCGATGTCGATCGCCCGCGTCCAGCGCACGGCTACGACCTCGTCGGGGTGGCGACCCAGCGGGTGCGGGCGACCAGCGCGCCCGACGGGATCTTCGCCTTCGAGACCCTCGGCCCGTCGATGGCGGTCTTCGTGGTGCAGCGCGGCAAGACGCCCCAGCTGCTCGCCCACCGGGACATCGGCCCGGACCGGTCGACACCGCCCGGCCGATGTGGGGGGCCGCCTCCGCGTGGACGGCGGCTGGGTCTACCTCTACGGCACCTCGCGGCCCGAAGGCGAAGGGCATCTTCGGCTACGCGCTGCACGTGGCCCGCACGCGTCCCGACGACCTGCTGCGCAGCGACCAGTGGCAGTACTGGGACGGACGCACCTGGCAGGGCTCGCGCCCCGAAGGCCAAGGAGCTCATCCGCTCGGACGGCGGCGTCTCGCAGACGCTGAGCGTCTTCCACCGCGGCAACCGCTGGTACGCCGTCAGCAAGCGCAACGAGGTCCTCGGGACGAACCTCGTCGTGTGGACCGCCCCGTCACCGACCGGTCCGTGGGACTCCGGCACGACCGTCGCCGCCCTGCCCTCGGACCCCACGACCGGCGAGCTGCGCTACATGCCGCTCGCCCACCCGGACCTGATCAAGGACCCACGTCGGTGATCGTGTCCTACAGCCGGAACAACACGGACGCGACCAAGGTGCAGAACGACCCGTTCCTCTACCGCCCGCAGTTCCTGCGGGTCACGTTGCCGCCCGGCCGCCCTGAGTCGCGCTCCCTCCCGAGGGACGGGTCACATCTCCTCGTGGGTGTCCGGGTCGCCGCCGAACAGCCGGCCCTCGGGGTCGGTCGAGGGCGGAGATCGCGGCGACCTCGCCCTCGGTGAGCTCGAAGCCGAAGACGTCGAGGTTCTGCCGCTGGCGCTCGGCGCTGCTCGACTTCGGGATCGGCAGCGAGCCGATCTGCACGTGCCAGCGGAGGATCACCTGGCCGGGCGTCACGCCGAGCCGCTCGGCCGCCTTGGTCACCGCGGGCTCCTCGAGCGGCGCCTGCCGCTTGCCCATCGGGCTCCAGGCCTCGGTGCGGATGCCGAGCCCCTCGTTGACCTGGCGCATCCACTGCTGGGTGAAGCGCGGGTGCAGCTCGACCTGGTTCACCGAGGGCGTGACGCCGCTGGCGTCGATGATCCGGGTGAGGTGGTCCTGGGTGAAGTTGGAGACGCCGATCGAGCGGACCAGTCCCTGCTCCCTGCAGGTCGACGAGCGCCTGCCAGGCCTCGACGTACTTCCCGACGCTGGGGTTGGGCCAGTGCACGAGGTGCAGGTCGAGGTAGTCGAGGCCGAGCCGCTCGAGGGACCCGTGCACCGAGGCGATGGCGTCGTCGTACGCGTGGTGGCGGCCGGGCAGCTTGCTCGCCACCTGCACCTCGTCGCGCGGGAGCCCGGAGCGCCGCAGCGCCTCGCCGACCTCGGTCTCGTTCTCGTAGTTCACCGCGGTGTCGAGCAAGCCGGTAGCCGACCTCGAGCGCGCTCTGGATCGGCGGCCATGCCGTCGTCGCCCTTGAGCGGGTAGGTGCCGAAGCCGATCGCGGGCAGGGTGGTGCCGTCGTTGAGGGTGTACGTCGGGACGCTCGTGTCTCAGCCATGCATCCATTCTGCAGGTCGCCGGGCACGGGTCACCTCGCCGAGCTGGGTGCGGCTGGCCTCGAGGACGTGCTGGCGGAACATCTCGGCCGAGGGGAGAAGCCGCCGCTCGTTCGACCAGGCGAGCCCGACCTCCCGGTGGGCACCCGGGTCGGTGAGCCGCAGCAGCGGTTCCTCGCGTGCTCGCGGTGACGCTGCTCTGGAGCTCGGCGGCGGGGACCACGGCGACACCGAGGCCGGCGTTGACGAGGCCGAGGGCGACGGAGAGGTCGTCGCTCTCGAAGGCGACCCGCGGGCGTGAAGCCTGCCGCCGCGCACAGGCGGTCGGTGAGCGTGCGCAGGTCCCAGGTCTGGCGGAGCATCACGAAGTCGTCCTCGGCCACGTCGGCGAGGGACGCCTCCGCACGATCGGCGAGCGGGTGCTCGGCGGGGACCGCGAGCACGAGTGGCTGGGCGAAGAGCGGCTCCCAGTGCACGTCCGGGTTGCGCGGGTCGCCGGCCGGTGAACTCCAGGTCGATCCTGCCGCCGGACACGAGCGAGGAGCCGAGGGCGTCGTCGGACTCCTCGAGCCTGAACCGCACCCGGGGGTGCTCGCGCCGGAAGCGGCTGATCATCCCGGGCACGAGCCAGGTGCCGAGAGAGAGCTGGAACGCGAGCGCCACCGTCCCGGTCTCCGGGTCGACCACCTCGTTGACCGCCGCGATCCCGTCGTCGAGGGCGTGGATCACCGCGTCGACGTGACGTTTGAACACGTTGCCGGCCTGGGTCGGGCGCAGCACACGGCCGTTCTTGTAGAGCAGCGGGGTGCCCACCTGACGCTCCAGCCGGGCCAGCGCCCGGGACACCCCGGGCTGGCTGACCCGGTCGATCTGGGCCACCTCGGTCACGGTCATCCCGTCCACCACCTGCTGGAACCAGCGCAGCTCATCGGTCTCCATGTCCATGACGCTAATGCATGGGTGACCCGACCATACAGTCATTGGACGTATGCATCCATGAGGCCCACAATTGACCCATGAACACCAACGCGAACCAGTCCACCACCACCTCGCGTCGTTCGCTCCAGCTCTGGACGTCGGTCCGTGACGAGCTGCGCGAGCGCCGTCAGACCCGAAACGAGCGCCGTGCCCTCGAGCATGACCTCTCCGCCTACACCACCCCCGCCGAGATCGACGACCTGCTCGCCGTGATCGAGAACGAGGACAGCCCCGCCGCCCAGCAGGTCCGCGCCATCCTCGGCCGGAACCTGCGGCTCGCTTCCTGAGCCTCCGGGTGCAGGTTTCCCCGGGCGGCCGGGGAATCCTGTAGCGGATGGGTGATGCTTCGCCCATCCGCTACAGGCACAGCCCATCCGCCCCACCCGTTTTGTCTGCTCGCCCCTGCCGCGATCCCTCTAGGCGGAGCGCGCCTGCCGGGCCTGGGTGACGCCGGCCCACACCCCGAGCACGGAGAACGACGCCGTCGTGCCCAGCACGATCAGCACGGGGACCGTCCACGCGTTCGTCGCGTCGTGGGTCAGCCCGAGCACGGCGGGCCCGGTCGCGGCCACGACGTACCCGATGCCCTGCACGAACGCGGACAGCCGCGCGCTCTCCCGGTCGCTGTGCGAGACCTGCACGACCACGGTGAACAGGGCCGCGAACCCGCCGCCCTGGGCGATGCCGCCGAGGACGCTGCCGAGGAGGTACGCCTCCGGGAAGAGCAGCAGCTCCAGCGGCAGCGACATCCACAGCAGCCCGACGAGGCCGATCGCGGCCCAGCCCGGCACACGCAGGGCCAGCAGCGGGATGCCGAGGGCGCCGATGATCGCGGAGACCTGGAACACCGACGCAGCCGCGCCGGCCGAACCCGCGCTGAGGCCGATCTCGTCGGAGAGCAGGTTCGGCAGCCACGCGGTGATCGCGTAGTACGACGCGGCCTGGCCCGCGAACGCCAGGCCCAGCAGCCAGGCCAGCGGCGTCCGCCAGGGTGAGGTCGAGTCCGCCACCTCAGGGGCGACGGGCGGAGTCTCCGAGGGCGGGACGGCGTCGCGCCGACGACGGTCGTGCCGCATGAACAGCAGCCACGCCACCAGTCCGGCAGCTGCCAGCCCCGCCCAGGCGTCCAGGGCAAGACGCCAGCCGCCGGCGTCGGCGATCGGGACGGTCGCGACCGAGACGATCATCGAACCGACGTTCATCGCCGAGACGTAGATGCCCGTCATCACGCCGGCCTGTCGCGCCGAGCTCTCACGCCGGATCAGCACGGGCACGACGACGTTGCCGACGGTGAGGCCCAGGCCGATGACCAGGGTGCCCGCGACTGCTGCGCCGTACGCCGCGGAGCTGCGTAGCAGCGACCCCAGGATCACGCTCACCAGACAGGCGACGACCGCGAGCTCAGCACCGGTGCGACGGATGACGAGCAGTGCCACCGGCGCCAGCAGCCCGAAGCACAGCACCGGCAGGCTGGTCAGCACCCCGACCGCGGTGGCACTGACGCCGAGGTCGTCGCGGAGCCGGTCGGCGATCGGGGCGACGGCCACGAACGGAGCCCGGAGGTTCACCGACACGAGGACCAGGGCGACGACGAAGCCCCAGGGGAGCGCGCTCCGCACGCGGCCCCGCACCGGTGCCGTCTGCGTGCTCATCCCGGCCAACGCTAGGGGGCTGCCCCCGACCTTGCGCAACCGCCCGCCAGACCTGAAGGTTGGGCCCCATGACGACCGTCGTGCTGGACGCCGAGGGGACGCGTGCGGCCCTCTCGATGCCGGAGGCCATTGCCGCCGTCCGCGACGCTTTCGTGGCCCTGGGAGCCGGCGAGTTCGAGCTGCCGCAACGGACGGTCCTGGGGGACGGGAGTGCGCTGAGCATGGCCGTCCACCATCGACCGACGAGGTCGACGGTGGTGAAGTCGATCAGTGCCGACTTCACGCGCACGCCTGCCATCGTCGGCGCCGTCGTCCGGGTGAGCACCGACAGCACGGACGTCCTCGTCGCCGACGCCGCCACGGTGACCACGATCCGCACCGGCGCCGTCGTCGGGGTGGCGACCGACGTGCTGGCGCCCGCCGGGGCTCGTCGCCTCGTCGTGGTGGGTGCCGGCGGCCAGGCGGCCGACCAGCTGCGGGCCGTGTGCGCCGTACGCCCCATCGAGGTCGTCACGTTGGTGGCCCGACGGGCGGATGCCGCTGCGGCACTGCGCGACGACCTCGCGCACGAGATCGCGGACCTGGACGTGAGCGTGACGACCGACCTCGACGCCGCCCTGCGGGAAGCCGACGTCGTCTGCTGCGCCACTCCCGCGACCGAGCCGTTGTTCCGGGTCGAGAACCTGCCGAGCGCCGTGCACGTCAACGCCATCGGCTCCTACCGCCACTCCATGCGCGAGCTCCCCGACGAGCTCCTGGCCACCGCCACCGTCGTGGTGGACCAGCGCGAGGCCGCCCTGGCCGAGGCCGGCGAGATCGACCACGCGATCACCGCCGGCGTCCTCGGGGCCGACGACCTGGTCGAGCTGTCGGAGGCGCTCGCACGGCGCCCGGCGCTCGAGGAGCGCACGGTCTTCAAGTCCGTCGGAGTCGCTGTCCAGGACTGGGCGTTGGGTGACCTGCTCGCGCGGAGCGTGTTCGCGACCTGAGGGGTGTCTCGGGACACCGCGTCCCGGGTGTCCGGTCAGCCGGGCGTCGCGGTTCCGGCGAGGTCTGAGAGGAAGTCCTCGGCGAACGTCTTGACCCCGTCCCACTCGGTGTGGACGTAGTCGCGCGAGGTGTCGGTGCCCAACGAGTCGGGCTTCTCGCCGGCGATCTTCTTCATCACCGCTCGCGTGAGGAAGCCGTACTCCGTGTACAGCAGGGCGCCACTGAAGAGGGCGACCCTCGCGGGGTGCCAGCCGGCCTCCTCCTCGAACCGTTCGACGTACCCCTCCGCCTCGTGCTCGTCGCCGCGGGCGGCGAGGCTCACGGAGAACAACGCGGACGGGGGCGCTCGAGTGTGGCGGGGTGCTGCTTCACGTACGCCGTGGCGTGCTTGTCATGGCGTCCCACGTGGATGGACGAACCGATGATGACTGCGTCGTACTCGCTCGGATCACGTCGGCGATGTACTCGGCGATCCTCGCGGTCTGACCCTCGTGGGTCGCGTAGGCGAGGCAGGTCGTGGTCGTGGCTGCTCAGCTCCTGGGTCCGTTGGCCTCCACGGTGTCGCGCACGGGTCCGGCCGGAGCAGGGCCGAAGGACCCGCCGTGTGCCTGACTTCGGTCCACGGGGCGCGCGGAGCCTCTCGACTCGGGCACCTCGTCCCCGCCTCGTCCGGACGTGGGGCGATCGGGCACCATCGGAGTGGCACCGATCGCGGCGAGCGCGAATCATCTCCGCGATCCCTGGGCACGTGACCGAAGGAGCCTTCCTGTGGCCAACCGACTGGCGAACGCCACGTCGCCGTACCTGCTCCAGCACAAGGACAACCCCGTCGACTGGTGGGAGTGGTCCCCGGAGGCGTTCGCGGAGGCCCGCAAGCGCAACGTGCCGGTGCTGCTGAGCGTCGGGTACGCCGCCTGCCACTGGTGCCACGTGATGGCGCACGAGTCGTTCGAGGACGAGGCGACGGCGGCCTACCTGAACGAGCACTACGTGAGCATCAAGGTCGACCGGGAGGAGCGGCCCGACGTCGACGCGGTCTACATGCAGGCGACCGTCGCCCTGACCGGGCAGGGTGGTTGGCCGATGACGTGCGTGCTCGACCACGACGGCAGCCCGTTCTTCGCCGGCACCTACTTCCCCGACCAGCCGCGGCACGGGCAGCCTTCGTTCACCCAGCTGCTGACGGCGATCGACGACGCGTGGACCAACCGCGCCGACGAGGTCTCGGCGTCCGCCACCCGGATCAAGGAGGCACTGACCCGGTCGGTCGAGCTCTCGGGTGGCGTCGCATTCGACCAGGCCGCGCTCGATGCGGCGGTGACCTCGCTGCAGAGCGACTTCGACGCGGAGTGGGGCGGGTTCGGCACGGCGCCGAAGTTCCCACCGTCGATGGTGCTCGAGTTCCTGCTCCGGGTGCCGGACGGGGCCTCCGGTGACGCCGCGATGCGGATGGCCGGGAAGACCCTGGCCGCGATGGCGGCGGGCGGGATCCACGACCAGCTCGCCGGCGGGTTCGCGCGCTACGGCGTCGACCGGGCCTGGGTGGTGCCGCACTTCGAGAAGATGCTCTACGACAACGCGCAGCTGTTGTCGGTCTACGCCCACTGGGCCTCCCGGTTCGAGGACGAGCAGGCAGGCGAGGTGGCCCGCGGGATCGCGCGCTTCCTGCTGACCGAGCTGCTGACCGACGAGGGCGCCTTCGCCTCGGCCCTGGACGCCGACTCGGAGGGGGCGGAGGGCACCTTCTACGTCTGGACCCCCGCGCAGCTCGTCGAGGTACTCGGGCCCGACGACGGATCCTGGGCCGCCACCCTGCTGACGGTCACCGGACGCGGCACGTTCGAGAACGGCAGCTCGACCCTGCAGCTGCTCGAGCAGCCGGACGATCCCGCGCGGTGGGAGTCCGTCCGATCTCGGTTGCTGGTGGCCCGGGGCGGGCGGGTGCGGCCCGACCGCGACGACAAGGTGGTCGCTGCCTGGAACGGCCTGGCGATCACCGGTCTCGTCGAGGCAGGCACGTTGCTCGGCGAACCGGAGCTGGTGGAGGCCGCGGTGCGGTGCGGCGAGTTCCTGGCCGGCGTACACCTGCGTGGTGGGCGGCTCCTCCGGGTCTCCCGCGACAGCGTCGCCGGCTCGCACGCGGGGGTGCTCGAGGATCACGGCGCGGTGGCGAGCGGTTTCCTCTCCCTCGCGTGCGCCACTGGGGACGGAGTCTGGGTCGGTCGAGCCGGGCAGCTGCTCGACGTCGTGCTCGAGCGCTTCGCGGCCGAGGACGGCGGCTTCCACGACACCGCGGACGACGCCGAGGCGCTGCTGGCCCGCCCGCGCGACCCCTCGGACAACGCCTACCCGAGCGGCCACTCGGCGGTCGTGCACGCCCTGCTCTCGTACGCCGCCCTCACCGGCTCCGGCCCCCACCGCGACGCGGCCGAGCGGGCGCTGCTCGTCTCGCGGCGGATCGCCGACTCCTCGCCGCGGTTCGCCGGCTGGTCCCTCGCTGCGGCCCAGACCGCTCTCGACGGCCCGGTCGAGGTGGCTGTCGTGGGCCCCCCAGGAGCCGACCGGGACGCCCTCGAGCAGGCGGCCCGCCACCACGCCCCCCTCGGATCGGTGGTCGTCCCCGCCGAGCCGGGCACCAGCACGATCCCGCTGATGGCCGACCGCGACCTCGTCGACGGCCGCCCCGCGGCGTACGTCTGCCGCCACCTGGTCTGCCAGCGCCCGGTCACCTCGGTCGAGGAGCTGGTCGAGCAGCTCACCGCGACCGCTGGTTGAGCAGGGCCGCCAGGCACCGACCGCTGGTTGAGGAGGGCCGCCAGGCCCGTCTCGAAACCACCGAGGCCCGCGATCGAGTGGTTTCGAGACGCTCGCTTCGCTCGCTCCTCAACCACCGGGGCGTGACTGTGCTCCTCAACCACCGGCCTGGCGGATCTCTCAGATGCCGAGGCGCTCCGCGTGCCGGCCGAGGAAGGCGACGATCTCGTCGTGCGGCTTGTCGGGGAGGCCCCAGATGGCGTCGGTGACGCCGGCGTCCTCCCAGGTCGAGAGCAGCTCCGGGGTGGGCTTGGACACGGCGAGGGCGTGGATCTGCGGCTCGCCGGACCGGTCGGCGGCGGACCAGGCGGCGCGCAGGTCGTCGGCCTTGCCGGCGATGTCGCTCTCGATCGGGGTGGTCATCCAGCCGTCGGCGGTGCGCGCGATCCACGCGAACGTCTTGGGTCCGCCGCCGGCGCCGATCACCAGCGGGACGTGCGACTGGGCCGGCTTCGGGTAGGCCCACGAGGGGCCGAAGGAGACGAACTCGCCGTCGTAGGCAGCCTCGTCCTGGGTCCAGAGCGCACGCATCGCCTCGACGTACTCGCGCAGGACCGTACGCCGCTTCCCGGCCGGCACGTGGTGGTCGGTGAGCTCGTCGGTGTTCCAGCCGAAGCCCGCGCCGATGGTGACCCGGCCGCCGGAGAGGTGGTCGAGCGTGGCGATGGACTTGGCCAGTGTGATCGGGTCCGACTCGACGGGCAGCGCGACCGCGGTGGACAGGCGGATCCGCGAGGTCGCCTGCGCAGCGGTCGCCAGCGAGACCCACGGGTCGAGGGTGCGCGCATAGCGGTCGTCGGGCAGCGTCTCGTCGCCGGTGCCGGGGTGAGCGGCGTCGCGGCGCACGGGGATGTGCGTGTGCTCGGGCACGTAGAACGTGTCGAACCCGTGCTCCTCGGCCGCGGCGGCCACCTGGGCGGGCGTGCTCCCGCGGTCGCTCGTGAACAGGACGATGCCGTGCCTCATGCGTTTCCTTCTCTCTCCAGGAGGTCGTCGACGGCTCGCGAGGCGAACACCATCGCGGTGCCGAGCGGGATGCCGGGGCCGGGGTAGACGGCGCCGGACATGTTGGCGGCCGAGTTGCTGCTGGCGTAGAGACCGGCGATGGCGGTGCCGTCCTCGCGGAGCACCCGCCCGGACGCGTCGGTGACGAGTCCGCCCTTGGTGCCGAGGTCGGAGAGCACGAACGTCGCCGCGTAGTACGGCGCCTGCGCGAGCGGCAGGAGCACCGTCTCCGGGCCGCCACCTCCGGCGAAGAAGGTGTCGTACTCGTCGTCGCCTCGGCCGAAGTCGTCGTCGGAACCAACAGCAGCGAAGCCGTTGAACCGCTCGACGGTCCCGACGAGCGCGTCCGTCGGGACTCCCATCGCGGAGGCCAGCTCCTCGATGGTCTCTGCCTGCACCCAGGTCCCGTGGGCGAGGTGCTCGGCCGGATCACCTTCCGGCATCGAGATCGCCGGCAGCCTGCCGCCCTCGCGACTGTCGAAGACGAACCACGACGGCACCCGCTCGGCAGCCTTCGCCATCTCGTGGCCGAACCGGTCGTAGGGCAGGCACTCGTTGGCGTAGCGCTGTCCGGTCGCGTCCACCATCAGCCCGCCGCGGAAGCCGAGGGTGAAGGAGCCACGCCCGTCGACCTGCAAGAGGCCGGGACAGAACCAGCCCTCGTCGAGCAGTCCGGTCGCCGCACCGATCGCCTCGGCCGCGGCGATCGGCTCGCCGGTGTTGGTGCCGCGAGGTGCCATCGACCACTCGGCCCGACCGGGCACCCCACGCGCGGCGCGCAGCGACGCGTCGCCCTCGAAGCCACCCGAGGCGATCAGCACGCCCCGGGTCGCGGTGATCTCGACCGGTCCGTCGGCGGTGTCGGCGACCACACCGTCGACGCGGTCACCCTCGGTGAGCAGCGAGGTGACGCAGTGTCCCGTGCGTACGACGCCCCCGTCACGCAGCAGCATCGTCAGCAGCCGGGCGACCAGGGCCTGGCCGCCCGCCAGGGTCCGCCGACCGGCCTTGCCGACGCGGTCGCGCTCGACCGGAGGGCGGACGAGTGCCTCCACGGAGGAAGGCAGATCGGCGCGCAGGATCGAGGTCGGCTGGATCGAGCGCCCCCACGGGACCCGGCCCGGCGCCGCGTAGTACTCCGGGAACGGCAGCCACTCGAACGCGAAGTCGTCGTCCGCCTCCAGCGCCACCACCAGCGCGGGCGCGGTCGCGAGGAAGGCCTCGACCTTGTCCGGGTCGGCACCCTGGAGCACGGCGCCGAGGTACTCGCGCGCCGACTCGGTCGAGTCGGGGATCGAGGCGCGCTGCTGGACGTCGCTGCCGGGAAGCCAGCAGGCGCCGCCGGAGTACGCCGAGGTGCCGCCGCACAGGTCGGTCTTCTCCAGCACGACGACCGACAGGCCGGCTTTCGCGGCGAGTGCCGCGCCGGTCAGGGCGCCACCACCGGAGCCGACCACGACGAGGTCGAAGGACCCGCTCACGACGACACCTTCCTCGCCAGGTCGGGATGTGCACGGCCGGCGACCAGCGGCAGGTCGAGGTAGGTCCTGATGCCGGGCTCGGCGGCCACGACGTACGGGATCGAGTTCACGCAGTGCGCGGCCGTGACGACGATGCCGGGGTTGCGCACCAGCCCGGCCTCGATCGAGGTGGGGTGCCAGCCGTGGATCACGGCGAACGTGTCCGGGTCGCCCTGCACCTCGACCTCGTAGCGCTGTCCTTCCGGTCCCAACGTCCACGGCGGGTCGAGGTGCTCCTCACCCATCAGCCAGTTCACCGCGACCCGTACGACGACCCGATCGCCGACCTTCGCCTCCCACGCGAACCGGCGGGCCGCGACCTGACCGGGCTCGATCGGCCCGATCGGCGTCTCCTCGATCCGGGCCGAGGCGACCGCGACCTCCTGCGTCGGCACGATCTCCGCCTCGGCGAACCCGAGCGCGTCCAGGCACATCCGCACCGACTGGAGAAACCCGCCGGAGAGCATCCGGAGCATCGGCCCCTGCATCGACTCGTCGGGCGTCCCGCCGAAGCCCATGAACCCGCGCAGCACCTCGGGCGCCGCATAGCTGCGGATGTCGGTGAACTCCTCGCCACGGACGCAGGTGACCGCCGAGCTCAGCGAGGAGAACAGGATCGGGTGCAGGTCGGTGGCACCACCGGGGTTGATGCCGGTGCCGTGCAGCGTCGTGCCGCCCACCCGGCAGGCCTCGTCGATCCGGTCGGTGCGACCGGGCTCGGGATAGAACCAGCCCACCGGAGTCACCACGTTCTTGCCCGACGCCAGCAGCGCGGCGACCTCCTTGCCGTTCGGCAGGATCGGTGCGTAGACGACGGCGTCGGCGTCCAGCGCCAGGATCTCGTCGGCGTTCGTCGTCGCCGTGACACCGATCGGACCGGTGCCGACGATCTCGCCGACGTCCTGGCCGTGCTTCTCGGCGGAGTGCACCCAGCAGCCGACCAGCTCGAGCTCGGGATGCTTGAGGATTGCCTCGATCGAGGCCCGCCCCACGCCGCCGGTGGCCCACTGCACGACGCGGATGCGGCTCATCCGCCCCACGTCCGCGGCTGGATGAAGACGCCCTCGGCGTCGACGGTGTGGCCCTCGTCGTCGGCGACGAAACCGACCACGAACGCTTTGCGTCCCTCCCTGCGGTCGATCCACGCCTCCGCTCGCAGGGGTACGCCGAGCCGGGTCGCGCGCTCGTAGCGGAGGGTGAGCGTGCCGGTCATGTGGGGAGTGTGGTCGGCGCCGGCCGCAGCGCCGAAGACGTGGTCGAGGACCAGTGAGAGCACGCCGCCGTGCACGAACGTGGGCGGCCCCTCGTACGGCGCGCCCAGCTCGAAGTCGGTCCACGACCGGCTGACCCCGTCGGTCTCGATCGCCAACGGGGGAGCGATCGCGTTGCGCAGACCCATGATCGCGTTGCCCCAGTTGCGGCCGAAGCCGTCGCCGATGCGGATGCCGTACCCACCCTCGATGGTCTGCTGGCCGAGCAGCTCGATCGCCGCCTCGAGGTGCAGCTGCGCCTCGCTGACGCTGGCCAGGTCGACCTCGCTGCGGATGCCGAGGTCGACGAGCTCGCGCAGCCGGTTCGTGAACGGTTCGTAGACCGCCCGCTGCTGCTCGACCTCCTCGGCGCTGGTGTCGTCGAACACCCAGCCGGAGGGCAGCTCGGTCGTCATGAGGCTCGTCCCGCGGCGTGCCGGCCGGCCCGTCGCCCGAAGAAGGAGGCCTCGCCGAGCTGCGTGCCCGAGGAGTAGCCGCGGCCGTCGACCGCGATGTTCGAGGCGCACGCGCCGGCGGCGTACCCGCCCTCGATCACCCGGCCGTCCTCGCGCAGCAGCCGACCGTCCGGGTCGACGCGCAGGCCACCGCAGCTGAACCCGGCGTAGAAGCAGGCGCCCGGGGTCAGGTCGTAGGCGCCCCACGGTCCGTGGTCGAGCGGCACGAGGTAGTCGTTGCCCTTGTGGAACGTCGGGTCCTCGCCCTCGGCTGCGTGCTTGTCGTACGCCGCCATCGTCTCGACGAGCGCGCCGGCCGGTATGCCGAGGCCGGACTCCATCTCCTCGATCGTCTCCCAGCCGTCGACGAGCGGCTGGAAGCCGTACGCCGGCTCGCGCATCGTCTCGGAGTCGAGGATCAGCCAGGCCGTCTGGTCGGGCTGGTCGAAGACGAACGCCGACATCCGGGAGTGGTAGACGTCCTCGCCGACGAAGCGCTGGCCGAGCTTGTTGACCACGATGCCGCGCAGGATCTCCTCGGGGGGGTAGAACGGCCCGGTGAAGAAGGCGCCCTCCATGTGGTCGGCGACCCCACCGGTGGACTCGCCGAGCCGGATGCCGAGCCCGTCGTCGTAGGTGTTGCCGAGCGCCATCCCGCGCTGGAACAGGGCGCCCAGCTGCGGGGCGTAGGTCTCGACCATCTCGGGGTTGAGCACGAACCCGCCCGCCGCGATCACGACGGCCCCCGCCCTGATCGCGCCGGTCTCCTCGTACCTCTTCCAGGTGGCGCCGGCCACGCCCTCACCGTCGACCACGAGCGCCGTGGCGCCGGTGTCGTAGCGCACCTCCACGCCCAGCGCCTCGAGCCTCTTCAGCGCGAGGTCGACCACCATCGAGGCGCCGCCGAGGTCGCCCGCGACCGGTGGCTTGTGCCCGCGCGGAGCGGGTTTCGCGAGGTCCTTGAACGGCCAGCACTTCTCGTTGCCGGTGAACATCACGCCCTCGGTGCCGGGCTGGACGACTGCCTTGTGCGGGTAGAAGGACCGCTCGAACTCGAAGCCGAGCGACTCGAGCCAGTCGAAGTGCTCGACGCTGCCCTCGGTGTAGAGCCGGATCTTCTCGCGGTCGCAGTCAGGGCTCATCTGTTCGAGGTACTTCGCCATCTCCGCGGGGGAGTCGTCCCAGCCGGTCGCCTGCTGCACGGCCGTGCCGCCGCCGAGGTAGAAGTGGCCGCCGGCCATCGCACTCGTGCAGGTGAGGTGTCCGCCGCGGTCGATCACGAGCACGCGGGCACCGGCGGTGGCGGCCTCGATCGCCGCGCTGACCCCGGCCATGCCGGCGCCGAGCACGAGCACGTCGACCTCGTCGGACCACTCGGTCACGTCGGTGAGGGGGACAGCGTCGGGCATCGGATCTCTCCTACGGGGTCGGAGTCTGTGCTTCAGGTGCGGGGGGTCGCATGGCCGGCAGCACCGACTCGTTGATCAGCCGGAGGCTCTCCCAGGAAGGCTCCGGCGGCAGTCCGGCGCAGAGCGGATGGCTGGAGACCATCCTGATCTCGCGATCACGGCACTTCTGGATCAGGTCGTCGGGCTCGAGCACGGCGTAGCGGTCGCCGGTGCGCAGCTCCTCGACGGTGGTCGCGTCGTCCCGGACGACGGAGTTCATCTCGTTGGCCCACGCGCGGTAGGCCATCGCGTCGGCGAGCAGGAACTCGCCGTACGTCCCCCAGAAGCGGTCCGGGTCCTCGGCGCAGAAGACGTTGACCGGGCCGGGTGGCGGCAGCATCACGAACCCGGGCTCGCGACCGAGGCGTTCGCACTCGGCGAGGTAGAGGTCGCGCAGGCCCTTGTCCGCCGACTGCGGCTGGAAGCCGAGCCCGAGCCTGGCGGCCCGGCGAGCGGCCGCGGGCGAGCCGCCGCCGTAGAAGAGGAAGGGGTGCGGCCTGGTCAGCGGCATCGGGGTGATCTTCAGGGCACGACCGTCGTGCATGACCTCGCTGCCTTCCCACAGGGCCTGGAGCAGCTCGATCTTCTCCTCGATGTCGGCGCCGCGGGTCTCCCAGGGCCGGTCGAAGAGGTCGTACTCCTCGCGGCGGTAGCCGAGCCCGAGGGTGAAGCTGACCCGCCCGCCGCTGAGGTGGTCGAGCACGGAGATGTCCTCGGCGAGCTTGAGCGGCTCGTACATGTTCACCAGCAGCGCCGAGACGGTGATCGGGATCCGCTTCGTCCGGGCGGCCACGGCGGCCGCCACGATCAGCGGGCTCGGCAGGTAACCGTCGTCGGAGGCGTGGTGCTCGGAGAGCATCAGCGCGTCCTGCCCGTGCTGGTCGACGTACGCCGACTGCTCCAGTGCGCGCTCGTAGAGCTCGCGGCGGGCCTTCGCGTCGGCTCCCGGCGCCCGGAAGTCGAACCGCGTGACGAACGACGTCATCGATCCCCTCCGTGTCGACCCTGCCGAAACTCGAAACCTAGAACGTGTTCTACCTGATCCGCGCTGCCCTCGCCACCTCAGACGGGCGTGATCGGCAGCGAGAGACGGGGCTCGAACCGGAACTCCGCGCCCGTGCTGATCCGGGTCACCGCGACCTCGTCGAACTCCCGGGCCGGCTCGTCGCGCTCCACGACCCGCGCGGCCCACTCGGTGTCGCTCCCCTCGAGCTCGACGTCGAGCCTGGGATCGACCGCGCGCACGATCGCCTGCAACGGACGGAGTGACCCGGGCCCGCACAGGCTGATCCAGCCCCCGTCCTCGTGGGCCGGGCTGCTGCTCACGCGGAGGGTCCCGGCTTCGAGGTCCGCAGCCGACGTAGCCGGCCGGGTTGAGCAGCGGGTGCAGCTCGAGCACCCGGAGCGCGCCCTCGGTGCCGGCAGGAAGAGCAAGCGCGCGGTGGATCCGCTCCGCGCTGATCCCGGCGATCCCGGTGAGCTGCTTGGTCGCGATCTCCCGCACCTGGTCCTCCTCGGCGCGCTGGCGCAGGGCCCGCACGAATCCGAGGTCGAGCAGGTGCATCTGCAGCGCCACCTCGTCGGCGATGCGGACCAGGGCCGAGTGGGAGAACGCGCCGAAGTCGAGGTCGCTGAGCAGTGGGCCGGAGTAGTCGGCAGCGCCGTCGCCCTCGGTGATCGGGTCCAGCTCCCAGAGCGCGGCGCGGGTGGACTGGAGCTCCCGGCACGCGGCGGTCGCGCTCACCTCGGGGTGGGACTCGTCGATGATCACCGTCCACGCGCAGTGCGGGTGCTGGTCGGCCGAGGACCGCGGCGGCCGGTGGATCGGACGCACCTGGGCCTTCGGGTTGGTGGCGACCGCGGTGGCGTCGAAGGTGGGGTCCTCGATGTCGTGGCACATCGAGGTCACGTACGACGGCCCCATCGGCTCGACGTCCATCAGGGCGCCGCAGTGGTCGAGGTGGAACTCGCCGTGCCAGCGGGTCGTGGACGGTGTAGCGGAAGTCCATGAACTGCGGTGGGGCGCCGATGTCGAGCTGCAGCCCCTTGAAGATCGTCACCACGTCGGTGCCCTCGTAGCCGAGCGCGCGCTGCATCCGCCGCGTGTAGATCGGGCGAGGACGCGGCCCACTCCTCGATCGCGACCTGGGCCATCTCCTCGCGGCCCCAGGCGGCGATGCACCAGGCCATCCCCGAGCGGTCGATCAGCTGGCCGGAGAGCAGCAGCTCGGGCACGAGGCGGGCGAGCTCGCGCGCGGGAGAGCGCGGCGTACCGACTCGTCATCCTGTGCGTCCCTCCCGACCTAGAACAGGTTGCAGTTCTACCACGTACCCTCGTAGTTTGACACGTGTCAAAACTCACCAGGCCGACAGCACCACAGGGAGAGTCCGTGGCCGAGAACGTGCAGCAGCTGCTCCGAGAGCGTGCGGAGGACGACACCCCGGCGTGAAGTACGGCGACCGCGTGTGGACCTGGCGCGAGCACGTCGCGGAGGCCTCCGACGAGGCGGCCGCGCTGATCGCCCTGGCGGACCCCGATCGTCCGCTCCACGTCGGCGCCCTGCTCGGCAACACCCCCGACATGCTCCGCGCGATGGCCGCCGCCGGGCTCGGCGGCTACGTGCTGTGCGGCATCAACACCACCCGTCGCGGCGCCGGCCTCCTTGCCGACGTACGCCGCGCCGAGTGCCAGCTCCTGGTCACCGACGCCGAGCACCGACACCTGCTCGAGGGCGTGGACCTCACCGGTGTGCGGGTGCTCGACACCTCGACGCAGGAGTGGGCAGACCTGCTCGCCCAGCATGCCGTCGGGGCAGGGGAGCTGGTGCCGCACCGCGAGGTCGAGGCGATGGACACCTTCATGATGATCTTCACCTCGGGCACGAGCGGTGACCCGAAGGCCGTGCAGGTGGCCCACCTGATGGTGCTCTTCTCCGGGCTCAACCTGGTCGAGCGGTTCGCGCATGACGCCTGCGACGTCTGCTACCTCGTCGATGCCGCTGTTCCACTCCAACGCCGTCGTCGCCGGCTGGGCGGTCGCGCTGGCGAGCGGGGCTGCGATGGTGCCGGCGAAGTTCTCGGCGTCGAGCTTCCTCGCCGACGTCCGGCACTACGGCGGCGACGTACATGAACTACGTCGGCAAGCCGCTCGCCTACGTCCTCGCGACACCCGAGCAGCCCGACGACGCCGACAACCCGCTGCGGGTGGCCTTCGGCAACGAGGCCGGCGACCGGGACATCGACGAGTTCACCCGCCGGTTCGACTGCACGGTGATGGACGGCTTCGGCTCGACCGAGCTCGCCGTGATCATCACGCGGGAGGCGGGCACGCCCCAGGGCTCCATCGGCAAGGGTTTCGAGGGGGTGGCGGTCTACGACTCCGAGACCGTCACCGAGTGCGCCGTCGCGGTCTTCGACGAGCACGGCGCGCTGGCGAACGCCGACGAGGCCGTGGGGGAGCTGGTCAACACCCAGGGTGCTGGCTACTTCCAGGGCTACTACAACGACGAGCAGGCCAACCAGGAGCGGATGCGGCACGGCATGTACTGGTCCGGCGACCTGGCCTACCGCGACGCCGACGGCTGGATCTACCTCGCCGGCCGCACGGCCGACTGGATGCGCGTCGACGGCGAGAACATCGCGGCGGCCCCGGTCGAGCGGATCCTGACCCGGCTGGACGCGATCAACCAGGTCGCGGTGTACGCCGTCCCGGACGAGCAGGTCGGCGACCAGCTGATGGCCGCGTTCGTGCTGCGCGACGAAGCGACGCTGACCCCGGCCGAGCTGGAGGAGTTCCTGGCCGCCCAGGAGGACCTGTCACCCAAGGCCTGGCCGCGCTTCGTGCGGATCGCCGGGGAGCTGCCGAGCACCGCGACCAACAAGGTGCTCAAGCGCGAGCTGGTGGCGCAGGGCGCAACGGCCGGAGCAGGCGAGGAGCTGTGGGAGCGCGAGGAGCGCGGCACGGCGTACGTCGTGGCGGGGGCTCCGGCGGTGCTGTCGACGCGGGGCTGACCGGAAACGCGGACACCTGGGCCGGTGCGATCATGGGCGGAGTCCGTCCTGGACGCGCGACGAAGTGAGCGAACCATGCACGCAGCGAAGCGCCTCCTGGGAGCCCTCGTCGGTGCCTACCTGCTCCTCGCGCTGGCCACCAGGGTGGCGGAGTGGGTCGGGGCGAGGAAGTGTGGTTGTGCCCAGGACTGCTGGTGCCGCCGGCCGTTGCTGAGCGCCTTTCGATGGGTGTTCCCATGGCCTCATCGCAGCGCATACTCACCCGATGAGCGGGCCTACCTATAGCGCGTGACCGGTAGGCGCGCGTCCTGATGGTGGTCACTCTCGAAACGAACCACCTGCTGGTCAGGCCAGGGCGGGTCGCCGAAGCTGTCATCCAGCGGGAGCTGTGGGTCGAACGCCATCGGCGAGTGCCGCCGCACCGCCGCATCGACACAGACGACCGCCCAACGGTCGCCGACCTCGAGGAGACGATCCGCACCAGCCAGCCGTCGTCCGTCGGGTTGCTCGCGGTCGAGGGAAAGTCCGGTGGTCACGTGATCGGCTACTGCGGCTTGATCGAAAGTGAGCATCGGGCACATCAGCCGGGGCTGGCGTTCGAGCTCGTGTGTCGGTCATGGGGACAGGGCTACGCGACCGAGGCGTCGTGGGCGATGCTGGACTGGGCGAGATCGGCCGGGCACGAGCGGCTGTAGTCCTCCGTCTTGGAGTGGAACACCGCCTCCCGTCGTGTGCTGGCGAAGGTCGGATTCACCGAGACCGACCGCGAGCAATCGGTCCGCGGGACGAACCTGGTCACCACCAGACCCCTCGGACCTCCGGTCACGTCCGTCTGTGGAAGCTGACCTTGCCGCCGGGCATCCTGCGGGGCTCGTACTTCGGGTCGTGGATGCGGCGGTGGTGGTGCGGGCAGAGGAGCCGTCCCGTCGCCAAGTTGGTGGTGCCGCCTTCGGACCAGGGTGTGTCGTGGTGGGCGTGGCAGAGGCCGGGTGGTGTCTCGCAGCCCTGGGCGGTGCAGCCGCGGTCGCGGACTCCCATGGCGATGCGCATGGGTTCGGTGTGCAGGCGGCGGCGTCGGCCGACGTCGAGGACCTGGCTCTTGCCGCCGAGGACGGCCGGGACGATGCCCGCGGTGCAGGCCAGCCGTCGGGCTTGACTGGCGGTGATGCGGCCGCCGGTGTCCAGGGTGCAGACCCCTGCTTCGTCGAGGTCCGCGGTGAGTTGTTCGAGGGTCATCGTGACCACGACGGTGGCCGAGCAGCCGCCGGCCTTGGGCAGCGCCTGCGCCGGGTAGGTCTCGAGCAGCTGCGTCAGCGCGAGCCCGTGACGGACCGGGGTGGGCAGGTCGGGATCGATTCCCGATCCGGCCCCGTCGTCACCGCCGCCGACCGAGCGAGCCGGTGAGCTGATCGCCAGGATCATCTTGGTCAGCATCTGCCCGTGCAGGGCCGGGATCCGGAACCGCCCGTGGCAGGTGCCCTGGTCGTCCTCGCGCATCGACAACGTCGTACGCCGCAGGGCGAGTGCTTCCTCGGCCTCGAGGGCGCGGCCCTCGAACTGCTCGGCGAGGTCGGGGGCGATCACGTCGAAGATCCGCAGCCCCAGGACGCGCAGCGCCTTCGCGTCGTGATGCCCCGCCTGCGCGACCAGGTAGCCCTCGGCCTGCACCCTTTGCTCGGCGGAGACTGCGAACTCACCTGTGACAGGCAGCCGGTCCAGCGCCGTCACGATCGCACGAGCCTGATCGACGCTGACTCGTCCTCGGGCCATGGCCGTGGACAACAAGTCGTGTTGCTCCAGTGCGGTGGCGAGCTTCAGGTCGGAATTCGCGTCGCGGCGCACCTGACGGGTCTCGACAGCGACCCAGTCGGCAGCGCTACCGGCTCCGGTCGCGGTGGTGGCCTCGGAACGCTCGGCCTCGGCCAGCAGCCGCAGACGCAGCGCGTCCAGCTGTGCCTGCCCCCGGGAGAAGCTCGAGCAGTGCCTTGCGCTGGTCCGCAGCGCTCATCGACCACACGGGCGTCGAGGCGAGCGCATCCAGCTTCTCGGTCAGCCGGTGAGCGAACTCGACCACCGGGTGGAGGCGGTCGACCGGCTGGCTGCTCATGACTGAATTCAAGCATCGAGCACTGACAGAAAAGGCGGTCTGACCTGCGGTTATGTTCATTCTTCGAGATAGCTGACGAAGAATGTCAACGCAACCCCGCAGGTCTCGACGAGGGCCTGACCAGGAGAGACAATCTGCTTCGAGCGAGGAGGGAAACCATGGTCGACTCGGAGACCGAAGCCGCCTACGCCATCGCCACCGCGAACCGGCTGCTCGCCGCCGACATGTTCGCCAGCCTGACGCCCGAGCAGTGGCGCACCCCCAGCCTCTGTGCCGGGTGGACCGTGCGCGAGGTCGCCGGTCACCTGGTCGAGCCCCTGGAGAGCCAGATCGGCGTGCTCGGCCTGGTCGCCGCGTTGATCCGCTACCGGGGATCCCTGGACCGCATGGTCGATGCCACCGCACGCACGTCGGCCGCACGGCCGACCACCGCGATCGTGGAGAGCCTGCGCACACACGCCTCGGTCAGGCTGGACCCACCCGTCATCGGTGCTCGTGGGCCGATGACCGACACCTTCATCCACCTGCGCGACGCAGCCCGTCCGCTCGGCCTCGACGTGAACCCCGCACCCGAGGCCTGGCGACACGTGCTCGACTTCCTCGCACGACCCACCCGCGCCACGAAGGCTCTCGTGCCATCGGACCGGGTCGCCGGTCTTCGCCTTGTTGCCACCGACCTGGACTGGCAGTACGGCGAGGGCGCCGAGGTCCGCGGCCCCAGCGAGGCGATCGGCATGGCCATCGCCGGTCGACCCGTCGCTCTTCAGGACCTCGACGGGCCGGGAGTCGACACCTTTCGCACGCGCTTCTGAGGCGCTGCTGCGTCAGGTGCCGTGCATCGCTGCCTGCGCCATGCCGAGTCGATCGGCGCAGCGCACCGGCATGGACGCTCCGTAGTAGGGGAACGTGATCATGGCGATGAGCAGGGCCCAGCCTCGGGAGGTTGTCCACGTGGCGTCGTCGACGTCGAGCCCTCGCCGGAGAACGTGCCGACCCGCGTCGTCCAGGGCCTCCCAGGCGACGACGAGGTCGACGGTCGGGTCACCCAGGGCCAGGCTGCCGAAGTCGATCACGGCCGCCAGGTCACCGGAGTCGTCCAGCAGCAGGTTCTCGACCAGGAGATCGCCGTGGTACCAGGTGTGAACCGGCTCGACGGTCCGGGAGGCCTCCACGGCCCGGTCCCAGACGCGGAGGGCTTCGTCGATGTCGAGACCGACTCCGAGGTCTCTGCTCTGGGCGGCCGCCTCCCGGAAGTCGGTGTCGAGGTTCCAGAGCGGCAGTCCCCGGTACCAGGACAGTGCGCGGTTCTCCCTGGCCCCCTCGGGGACCTCCATGGCTCGCAGCTCGGTCAGGAACTCGACGAGCCCTTCGGCCAGCCGCCCGGTCCCGCCATCCCGTGGGAGGGAGCGTGCGGCTGACGGGCGCGTGCCAGCCAGCCACGTGGTGATCGCCCAGCGTTCCGGGTAGTCGAGGTCCGGCTCGCCGACACCGACCACCGCAGGCACGTCGACAGAGACCTGGGCCGCCACGTGCGGCAGCCACGACGCTTCCTTGTCGATGCTCGTGCCGCCGCCCGGTTGTCGCGGCAGCCGCACCAGCTTGTCGTCCCCGAGCCTGAAGAGCGCGTTCGAGGAGCCAGAGTCGTCCGTCGCCCGCAGGCTCTCGTCGGCGTACTCAGGAAAGCCGCGATCGACCAGTGCTCGAACGAGAGCCGTGTCGATCTGCAGCTCATCTGCGTGGAGTCGGAGCACGCAGACATCCTCACCTCAGAACCCTCGAGGAGCCACCGGATTCTCGACGTCCTGCTCAGGCGATGATCAGCCAGCCTCGCCAGGCCCTAGCGTGCGGCTCAGGAACCCCACCTGGTGCGACGCCGCCGCTTCGAACCACGGCTTGCCGGGCCAGACGTCGAAGTGGTCGCAGGGGTAGTGGCGCACCTCGGCGCGGGCGTCGAAGGCTGCCTTGGCCGCAGCCTGCGGGGGAGCGCTCCGGTCGAAGTCGGCGATCTGCACGAACACCGGGCAGGTCAGCCGCTTGGCCTGCTTCGCGGGCCGGTGGCCGCCGAGCTCGAGCCCGACCGAGGCGTCGATCTCGTTGCGCCACGAGGGTCCGGCGATCGCGAGGTAGTCGTCGTAGCAGCCATCGAGGGTCAGCGCCGCCAGCTCGCCGGGCCGTCCCACGACCGGCATCGTCACCGCCGACCGGCCGACGGCGGACGCGGTGCGGCTGCGGACGCCGACGATGGTCGAGCGCAGGATCTCTGTCTTGGTGTGGCTGGCGAGTGCGTGCCGCCCGGCGGCGAGCCCGTCGACCAGCGGGGTCAGGGCGACGACCGCCGCGACGTCGTCCCGCCCGGCCGCGGCCTCGAAGACATGTCCCCCGGAGAGCGAGACGCCCCACAGCACGAGCCGCTGCGGGTCCACCCCGGGCAGCCGTGCCGCGGCGGCCATCGCGGCCTCGTAGTCCTCGAGCTGGCCGGTCATGCTCACGGTCTGGCGCGGGCTGCCCTGGCTGGCGCCGAATCCGCGGTAGTCGAAGGCCAGCACGTCGAGACCGGCGGAGGCGAGTGCCTCGGCGAACGGTGCGAGTCCGGAGTCCATGGTGCCGGCCAGGCCGTGCGCCATCACCACGACGGGTCGCCCGGCTGGTGTCTCGAGAGCGTCGCTCGAGGCGGTGAAGTGCCAGCCCGCGCACTCGACCCCCTGCGAGGAGAACCCGACCTCGTCGTACTTCATGCGTCCCCCATCACGTCATGGTCGATGGTGCCGTAGATCGTCCGCAGCCAGATCGCCGTGACCGCGGAGATCTGGTCGTCGAGGCTCAGCGAGCTCCCACGTACGACGCGCTCGAGGGCGCGGTCGTTCAGCTCCAGGAGCACGGTCGCGAGGGCCACTGGGTCGGGTCCGTCGGGTGCACGCCCGGCGTCGCGCTCACCCTGGATCATCTCGGCGGTCGGCGTGACGAAGGAGAGCCGGTCTGCCTCCCACATGTCCCGGACGGCCTCGCTGGTCGCGCGCGCCTCGAGCATCGCGGCGAAGAGCCGCTTGTGTCGTTCCATCGCCTCGAACAGGCCCACGATCATGGTCTCGATCCGCGTGCTCGGGGTGCCGGCCGAGGAGGTGAGCAGGCGGGAGACCGCGAACACCTCGTCGTAGAGCTCCTCCATCAGTGCGGCCACGGCAGCGGCCTTGTTCTCGAAGTAGAAGTAGAACGCCGAGCGGGTCACGCCTGCACGTCGGGAGATGTCCGCGATGTTGATGGAGTCGAGGCTGGTCTCCTGCAGGTGGTGGTCCAGCGACTGGAGCAGGGCGCTGCGACGCTGGTCGCCCTTCTGTGGCGGCCGCCGTTCGCGCGTCGTCGAAACGGCCCGGCTCACGCCGGCACCCTGGCGCTCGCGCGCGCCATGCCTGCCGGGATCTCGCGGGTGCGCAGGTCGTGCTCGTAGACGAAGTAGTCGAGCTGGTGGGTGTGCCGTGGCCGATCGAGCATGTGGCCGAGGTAGAGCGCGTGGTCGGCGTCGATCACCCGCTCCATCTCCTCGACGTCGGGCGGTGCGTAGCGCCCCACGGCGTACGCGCCGAGGAGTCGCGCCTGCGCCTCCACGAAGGGGAACAGGGTCGGTGTGGCCTGGGCGAAGCCCATGAACACGAGGTCGTCGATGCCGGGCTTGAACATCCGCTTGAAGAGCCGGATCTGGTTGTCGGGTGCGCTGATGAAGCTCTCGTCGAAGAACGGGAAGGTGATGTTGTAGCCCGTCGCGTAGATGATCGCGTCGAACTCCGAGGAGGTGCCGTCCTCGAAGTGCACCGTGGCGCCGTCGAGACGGGCGATGTTGCCCTTCGGTGTCACGTCGCCGGACTTCAGGCGCAAGGGGAGCTCGCCGGACTGGGTCGGGTGTGCCTCGAAGAACTTGTGGTTGGGCGCAGGAAGTCCGTAGAGCGTCGGGTCGGAGTAGGTGAACCGCTGACCCCACTGGGCGACCTTGCGCTGCCAGGACAGGGGAAGCTGGGGGATGGTGCGGTAGTTCATGTCCGCTGCCTTGCCGCCCACCAGCTTCGGCACGATCCAGGCGCTGCTCCGCGTCGACAGGGTGACCTGGTTGCGCATCGCCCGTTGGGAGAGCTCGACGGTGATGTCGGCGGCACTGTTGCCGAGACCGACGACCAGGATCCGCTTGTCCATCAGGTGCAGGGGCTTCCACGGGTCGACGTAGGCGTGCGAGTGGAT
The DNA here is from genome assembly GCA_963797525.1 of uncultured Actinomycetota bacterium. Lineage (GTDB taxonomy): Bacteria > Actinomycetota > Actinomycetes > Propionibacteriales > Nocardioidaceae > Marmoricola. The sequence continues at coordinate 345,714 of CAWCPT010000002.1, read as the reverse complement.
CGTCTCGCCGGTGAACTCGCCGGGGAAGACCGCCGTCCGCGGGTCCCAGTGGTGGCCGTTGGCGACGGCGAGCAGGTCGAAGTGGCGTACGTCGCCGGCCTGGTCGGTGATCTCCCAGCCACCACCCTCGAGCCGCTCCGCGTGCTCGACACCGTTGCGGAACTCGATGTGCTCGCGCAGGCCGAAGGTGTCCGTGTAGGCGTCGAGGTAGTCCTTGATCTGCGTGTGGTGCGGGAAGTCGGGATAGTCCTCGGGCATCGGGAAGTCCTTGAAGGACAGCTGGTGCTTGGAGGTGTCGATGTGCAGGGACCGGTAGGCGCTGCTGTGCCCGTTGGGGTTGTCGAAGGCCCAGTTGCCGCCGACCCGGTCGGACCGTTCGAAGCAGGTGTAGGGCACGCCGTAGTCGTCGAGCATCTTGCCGGCCGTCAGGCCGCTGATCCCTGCGCCGATGACGGCGGTGGTGGGTGCGGACATGCAGGCGGCCTCCAGAGGTGACGTCGGCACGACCCTAGACACGAAGTTGACGGATGTCGAATTTTTTCAACATCTGTCAAAAATGGCGAGGAGTGTCTACGGTGACGCCATGTCACTTCGTCTGACGTGTCCCTGCGACACGACCATCGCCGGCGAGACCGAGGACGAGCTCGTCGTCCTGGTCCAGGAGCACCTCGCTGCCGAGCACCCGGGACGTGAGTACAGCCGCGAGGAGATCCTGTTCCTCGCGATGTAGCGGGACGGGCCTGACATGAGCGAGCAGCAGCACGAGTCTCCCCGGGTGGCCGCCGTCTTCGGCGGTGCCTCCGGCATCGGCGCGGCCATCGCCGAGGCCCTCACCACCGCGGGGTACGCCGTCCACGTCGCCGACCTGACCACCGCGCCAGCGGTCGACGTGACGAAGGAGGAGGCCGTCAGCGGCTTTCTCGAACAGACCCGGGAGAGGGAGGGGAGGCTGGACCTGGTGGTCAACAGTGCCGGGTCCAGCACTCTCGGCCTGGTCACCGAGCTCGCCGTCGACGAGTTCCGGCGGGTGGTCGACGTGTGCCTCACCGGAGCCTTCATCGTGCTCAAGCACGCAGGTCGTCTGGTCGACGACGGCGGCTCGATCATCTCGCTCACCTCGCTCAACGCCCGGCAGCCGGGGACGGGGATGGCGGCGTACTGCTCGGCCAAGGCAGGGCTCGCGATGCTGACGGAAGTGACGGCGCTCGAGCTGGCCGGTCGCCGGGTGCGCGTCAACGCGATCTCACCAGGCCTGGTCCCGACGCCGTTGACGGCGCCGGCGCTGGAGATACCCGGCATCGAGGACGACTACCTGGCGAACACCCCGCTCGGCCGCGCCGGGACCCCCGCCGAGATCGCGGAGGCCGCCCTCTACCTTGCCGACGCCCGCTGGGTGACCGGCGAGGTCCTCGACATCAACGGTGGGGCCCACCTGATGCGCTACCCCGACCTGCACGGGCACGTCATGCGGGCCTTCGGCTGATCAGCCCGTCCGGCTCTCCGCCCCGCGTGCGCGGGCCTCACCTGCGGCGATCTCCTCGAGCAGGTCCACGGTGTAGCGGGCGAAGTCGATCTGGATCGTGTGCCGCGGCGCGGTGTAGTACTGCTCCAGGTGCGCCTGCTCGTCGGCGACCATGATCTGTTCCTGCTCGCTCACCGACGGCAGGGCGTAGCTGCCCGTGAGCAGCCTCGCGAGGAGCTTGCTCTGCTGCTCGGCCAGGTTGACGATCGTGGGCGACGACTGGGCCAGGCCCACGAAGAAGAGGTGGTCGACCCCCGGCTTGATCATCCGCTTGAACAGCGGGTAGCGGTGGTCCTCGTCCGGGTGCAGCTCGGCTTCCGCGTCGTCGAAGAACGGGAACCGCATCTCGTAACCGGTGGCGCAGATGATCACGTCGGCCTCCACCTCCCGGCCGTCGACCAGGTGGACGGTGGACCCCTCGAGCCGCTCGATCGCCGGCAGCACGTGGATGTCGCCGGACCCTGCCTTGGTCAGGAAGTCCGCGCTCACCGACGGGTGCGCGGAGAGGGGCTCGTGGTCGGGCTCGGGCAGGCCGTAGTCGCTCATCTTCCCGACGAGGTTGCGAATGAGCTCGCGCGACGCCGCGAGCGCGACGTCCTTGGGGACGTCCGGCGGTGCCATCACCTTGTCGGCCGGCTGTCCGTTGCGGTACTTCGGCAGCACCCACACCCCCCTCCGCGCGGAGACGTAGAGCGTCTCGGCCATCCAGGGCGAGGCCAGCTCGCTGGCGATGTCCATCGCTGAGTTGCCCATGCCGACCACGACCACCCGCTTCCCGCGGATCTCCACCGGCTCGAACGGCGAGAGGTAGTCGTGGCTGTGCATCAGCACCCCGTCGAACTTCCCGGGATAGTCCGGGATGCGAGGTGACCAGTGGTGCCCGTTGGCGACGACAAGGTCGGTGAACGTGCGCGTCTCTCCGGTGGAGAGACTCACGTCCCACCCGCTGTCAGGGCGTCGTACGGCGCGTTCCACCCCGGTCCCGAACTCGATCCCGTCGCGCAGCCCGAACTCCTCGACGTAGCCGCGGAAGTAGTCGTGCATCAGCCGGTGGCTGGGGAAGTCCGGCCACTCCTCGGGCACCGGGTAGTCCTCGAACTGCAGCCGCGTTTTCGAGGTGTCGATGTGCAGCGACTCGTAGACCGCCGAGCGGCCGTTGGGGTTCTGGAAGTACCAGTTGCCGCCCACGTCGTCGGAGAGCTCGAACTGGTCGTAGTCGATGCCGTGGTCCCGCAGGCGTTTGGCGGTGGTGATGCCCGAGCAGCCGGCGCCGATGATGCACACACGTGTCATGGCCGGGATTCTAGAACGCGTTCTAGTGTTCCGACAGGCTCGACCACCGACCTGACGTCGAGGTCAGCGCAGCTGGTACGTCGCGATCGAGGCCGCCACGTAGTGGCACACGAACGCCGCGATCGTCAGGCTGTGGAAGACCTCGTGGAACCCGAACCACGTCGGGAACGGGTCGGGCTTCTTCAGGCCGTAGACGAGACCGCCGAGCGTGTAGAGAGCGCCACCGACGGCGATCAGGGTGATCACGGCCGTGCCACCGCTGGAGAAGTCACGGGCGTAGAAGATCGCGACCCACCCGAGCGCCATGTAGATCGGCGTGTAGATCCACCGGGGCGCATCGATCCAGAAGACGCGGAACAGCACCCCGAGGATCGCGCCGGTCCAGACGATCGAGAGCAACCAGACGCGCGCGCTGCCCTCGAGGAGGATCAGCGTGAACGGTGTGTAGGAGCCCGCGATCAGCAGGAAGATGTTGGAGTGGTCGAACCGGCGCAGCATCGCGTGGGTCCGCGGTGACCAGGTGCCGCGGTGGTAGATCGCCGAGACGGTGAACAGCAGCAGCGCCGAGCCCGCGAACACGGCTGAACCCACCCGGGTCGCCAGGGTCGGGGACAGCACGATCAGCACGATCCCCGCCGCTAGCGCCAGGGGCACGGTGCTCGCGTGCAACCACCCGCGCAGCTTGGGCTTGACCTCTTCCCCGACCTCGCGCACCCGCTCGCGGACGTGCTCGGCGGCGTCGTGGCCCCTCTCCTGCACTGCTTCCGAGACGCGCTCGGTGACACGCCCGGGCGTGACGCGCTTCGGCAGGGGTTGGTCGGGAGCCATGTCGGTCAAGATACGGGGCGAACGTGAACGACCGGCACGAAGGAGTGCCGGATCACAGTGGGCTCCGGCGGTACAGTCGCACGCGTGGTGGACTGGAAACGAGGGTTGCGACGGGTGCTCTATCCCGCCTACGAAGCCCGCGTCGTCCGCCGCCTCCCGGAGGAGCGGATCCCCAAGCACGTCGGGGTGATGCTCGACGGCAACCGGCGCTGGGCCAAGGCCGTCGGGGCGGACACCTCGCACGGTCATCGCGCGGGTGCCGCCAACATCGAGCCGCTCCTCGGCTGGTGCGAGGAGATCGGCGTCGAGGTGGTCACGCTGTGGCTGCTCTCGACCGACAACCTGAACCGCCCGGCCGCGGAGCTCGAGCCCCTGCTCGGCATCATCGGTGAGGCGGTCGAGACGCTCGCGGAGCAACAGCGTTGGCGCCTGCACCCCGTCGGCTCGCTGGACCTGCTCCCCGCGCCGATGGCAGAGCGGCTCAAGCAGGCCGCCGAGTCCACCCGTGACGTCGACGGGCTGCTCGTGAACATCGCGGTCGGCTACGGCGGGCGGCGCGAGATCGCGGACGCCGTACGGTCCCTGCTCCACGAGCACGCCGGGCGCGGTACGACGATCGAGGAGCTCGCCGAGTTCATCGACGTCGAGCACATCGCCGAGCACCTCTACACCAAGGGCCAGCCCGACCCCGACCTGGTGATCCGCACCAGCGGCGAGCAGCGCCTCGGCGGCTTCCTGCTGTGGCAGAGCGCCCAGAGCGAGTTCTACTTCTGCGAGGCCTACTGGCCCGACTTCCGCCGCGTGGACTTCCTCCGCGCGGTGCGGGCGTACGGCGAGCGCGAGCGCAGGTTCGGGACCTAGACCGAACGTCTGTTCGCCGACCGGGCCGAACGCACCGGGGGAGCGAAGCGGAGGAGGGCGGCTCTGCCCGGTCGGCATCCTCAGCGGACGAGGACGATGGCCGACAACCCGCTTGTGCCGACCACGAGCGTCCGAGAGCCGACTGCGGACCGCGGATCAGTGGGCACGGATATGAGGCGGCAACATCTGTTTCTCGAGTTCACCTGCGTTCCTGCGTGTCCGACAACCACTTCACCCGGGCGGATTACTTTCAGGTTGTCGAACTGCACCTGCAGGGCGATACCAGGGAGGGCACCGAGTGGTTCACCACCACTGCCACACAACTGGAGGTCCGCACTCGGGCCTCCGCCGTCAGTCCCGGTCCGAGCACACCAGCTAACGGACCGGGCGCAGAGTGCGCGTGCCGGTCACAAGGGGAACAAGTGGCACCTGCGAAGCGCGTCTCTGCACCGAAGCCCGACCACCAGACGGTGGTCACCCCCGGTCGTCGGACCTACGTCCTCGACACCTCGGTCCTGCTGGCAGACCCCGGGGCGTTGAAACGGTTCGAGGAGCACGAGGTGGTGCTTCCGGTGGTGGTGATCACCGAGCTCGAGGGCAAGCGGCACCACCCCGAGCTGGGCTACTTCGCCCGCTCTGCGCTGCGGATGCTGGACGAGCTGCGGGTCGAGAACGGCCGCCTGGACGAGCCGGTCCCCGTGGGTGAGCACGGCGGCACGATCCGCGTGGAGCTGAACCACACCGACGCCGCCTCGCTGCCCTCCGGGTTCCGCCTCGGGGACAACGACACCCGGATCCTCGCCGTGGCCAACAACCTGGCCAACGAGGGGCACGCCGTCACGCTGATCTCCAAGGACCTGCCGCTGCGGATCAAGGCGTCGGCAGTCGGGCTGGACGCCGCCGAGTACCGCGGCGAGCAGATCCACGAGTCCGATGCCGGCTGGACCGGCATGAAGGAGCTCGAGGTGACGGCGCAGGACCTCGACGAGCTGTACGACGACCAGGTGATCGACCTCGACGAGGCCCGCGAGCTGCCGTGCCACACCGGGCTCGTGCTGATGTCCGAGCGGGGCAGCGCACTGGGCCGGGTCAAGGCCGACAAGCGGGTGCACCTCGTCCGCGGCGACCGCGAGGCCTTCGGGATCCACGGTCGGTCCGCCGAGCAGCGGATCGCCCTCGACCTCCTCCTGGACCCCGAGATCGGCATCGTCTCCCTGGGCGGTCGTGCCGGCACCGGCAAGTCCGCCCTGGCGCTGTGCGCGGGCCTGGAGACCGTGCTCGAACGCCGGCAGCACAAGAAGGTGGTGGTCTTCCGGCCCCTGTTCGCCGTGGGCGGCCAGGAGCTCGGCTACCTGCCGGGCAGCGAGTCGGAGAAGATGTCGCCCTGGGGCCAGGCCGTCTTCGACACCCTGGGTGCGATCACCACGCCCGACGTCGTCGACGAGGTGCTCGACCGGGGCATGCTCGAGGTGCTGCCGCTCACCCACATCCGGGGTCGCTCGCTGCACGACGCCTTCGTGATCGTCGACGAGGCCCAGTCGCTGGAGCGCAACGTGCTGCTGACCGTGCTCTCGCGGATGGGCGCCAACTCCAAGGTCGTGCTCACCCACGACGTGGCCCAGCGCGACAACCTGCGGGTGGGTCGGCACGACGGCGTGGTCGCCGTCGTCGACCGGCTCAAGGGCCACCCGCTGTTCGCCCACGTGACCCTGACCAGGTCCGAGCGTTCCCCGATCGCCGCCCTGGTCACCGAGATGCTGGAGCACGTCACGATGTGAGCCGCCGTCGCCTCCTCGTCACCCTGGGCGGTGACGAGGGGGCGATGTGGTCGGTGTGACCCGTGTGGCGGATTTGTCCCGGGGGTGGCATAAGTCACGGTTGCCTACTGGGTGGTTCAAGTTGCAACTGTCCGTTTGTTCATGGATGGTGGGTGCTTCCCCGATCGCTCCGCGCTTCCCCCCAGCACGTTGAGCGTGAATGACGTCAGTGTCGTCAACGCTAGGGTTCACCTTGTCTGAGAAGCACGTCGCCAAGCACCGCAGCACGCCCTCACGACCGCTGCGCGCCCACCCCGGTCATCGCCTGCGCAAGGCTGCCGTCCTTGCGGGCGTCGCCGTGGCCGCCACCGGTCTCGCCGTCTCGACGGGACTGGTCGCGAAGTCCACGCCCCTGGACAGCGGTGCCGCCGCTGCCCTGTCGGCCAGCACACCGACCCAGGGCCTGACCCAGTCGGAGCTCTCCGACCGCGAGGAGCGCGCCTCGCGCTCGACGGACGACCGCCGTCCGGCGACGGACGCGGTCAAGGCACGGGCGCTGTCCAACGCCTCGGGTGCAGCACGCACCCGGACGGAGGACCTGTCCGCGGCCGACCCGAAGACCCTCGCCAAGGCGTTGATGCCGCAGTTCGGGATGTCCTCCTCGGAGTTCGGCTGCCTGGACAACATCTGGAGCCAGGAGTCCGGCTGGAACGTGCACGCCGACAACCCCAGCTCCTCGGCCTACGGCATCCCGCAGGCGCTGCCCGGCTCCAAGATGTCCTCGGCCGGCCCCAACTGGGCCGACAACCCCGAGACCCAGATCCGCTGGGGCCTGGGCTACATCAAGGGCCGTTACGGGTCCGCCTGTGCTGCCTGGTCCTACAAGCAGGGTGCAGGCTGGTACTGACCCGGCCCTGAGCCGGACCCCAGCGGCGAGGACGGACCCATGGCGATCACCAACGTCTCGGTGGGTGACGCCGAGCTCTGCGTCGACACGTACGGCGACGCGAACGACCCCGCCATCTTGCTGATGGGCGGGTCCACGTCGTCGATGGACTGGTGGGAGCCGGAGTTCTGCGAGCGCCTGGTCGCCGCAGGACGGTTCGTGATCCGCTTCGACAACCGCGACACCGGTCAGTCCACGAGCTCGCCGGTCGGGGAGCCGTCGTACACGGGGGCAGATCTCTCGAACGATCCGCTGCGTGTCCTCGACGCGTTGGGTGTGCCGAGTGCTCACCTGGTCGGCGTCTCCATGGGCGCCGGGATCGCGCAGGACATCGCCGTCCAGCACCCCGAGCGCGTGCGCAGCCTGACCCTGATCGCGACGACGGCGGCCTTCGACCGAGTGTCCACGGAGCCGCTGCCACCTCCGGAGGACCGCCTCGCATCGACCTTCGAGCCGGACGACTCCGAAGACGTCGACTGGGAGGACGTGGACGCCAGCGTCGCGAAGATGGTCGACGTGCAGCGCCTGTACTCCGGTGCCCGATGGTTCGACGAGGACCGCGTGCGTGCTGTCGCGCGCATCGTCGTCGAGCGCACCCGCAATCTCCAGGCCAGCGTGACCAACCACTGGATCGTGATCGGTGGTGGCGACGAGGAACCGCACGCGATGGCCGAGATCGACACACCGACCCTGGTGCTGCACGGCACCGAGGACCCGCTCTTCCCGTTCCCGCACGGTGAGGCGCTGGCCTCCGAGATCCGCGGGGCGACGCTGCTGCCGTTGGAGGGAATGGGCCACGAGGTGCCGCCCCACGGGCTGTGGGACGTCGTCGTCCCCGCGATCGTCGAGCACACCGCGCGGGGTTGACGGCTCAGCCGATCGACCTCCGCGGGGCGATCAGCCGGGTCGTGACGACCGCGACGGCAGCGAGGAGGGCCAGCCCAGCGGCGTACACCAGCCGATGGCCTGCCTGGTCCTGGAGGAGCACGACCTCGGCCCAGACCAGCGCCGCGCCGAGCCAGACCAGCGCTGCGCGGACGAGCCAGCGTCGGACCTGGGCGCGGTCGACGCGCATCCGGGCGGGGCCCTGGGCGGCCACCAGCGCGGAGACGTGCAGGAGCACCATGCCGGCGACCATCAGCAGGACGAGCGGGGAGAGCGAGTCAGGTGCCTTGGCCCAGACGTACGCCGCGCCGCCGAGCACCAGGACCGTCGCCGAGGAGTCGGGCCTGAAGGCGGCGTACGACGCCGCGACCAGCAGGCTGAGCGTCAACCAGCCGGCGGGCCGGGCGCCCGCGGCCTGCGCTGCGACCAGGGCGGTGATCGCCCCCAGCACCACCATGCTGCGCAGGAGCACCTGGTCGAGATCGGGGTAGATGCGACGCTCGCCCTCGATGACGTTCATCGCGACGGCGTCCGCGGCAGTCGTGCGCGCCGTGCCAGGCCTCGCAGCACCTCGTCCAGGGTGCCCGGGCCGCGCCAGGCCACGACCGGGATGCCGCGGCGGGTGACCTCGGTGAGCTGCAGCCGCCGCTCGAGCATCCGCATCCGCCACGCCAGTCGCGCGGCCGAGTGCGGGTCGCGAGCGGGTTGCGGCAGGGTCCCCTCGCCCAGGGTGTCCACGCAGACGACGCTGAGTCCGCGCCGCGCCAGGGTCACCATCACCGTGGTGATCTCCGGGGTCAGCAGCGGGGACAGCACCACCACGATCGTCCCGGCACCCGTGCGCAGTCGGAGCTGGCGCGTGCCGAGCAGCTCCGGCCAGCCAGGCTGCACCTGGGCGAGCAGCTCCTGCAGCCGGCGCTGGTGCCGGAGACCGGACCCGGGGCCCAGCACCTGCCCGGTGCGACCGAGGACCCGCAGCGCCACCCGGTCCCCGACGCGCAGGTGATGCGCGGCCAGGGCGCTCGCGGCGCGGACCGTGACGTCGAGCGAGCTCGCGGCGCCGTCGATGCCACCGCTCGCCCCGACATCGGTCACGGCGTCGACCAGGAGGAGCACGGCGCTGTCTTCCTGGGCGCTGGTGCCGATCGCGTGCACCTCACCGGTGCGGAGCGTGGTGCGCCAGTTGACCCGGCGCAGCCGGTCGCCGGGCTGGAACGGCCGGATCCCGAAGAACTCCGAGCCGTCTCCGCTGCGGCGCGAGCGGTTCTGCCCGATCAGTCCCACCGGGTGCGGGCTCTCGACCGAGGTGAAGCGAGGCGTGTCCGGCAGCGTCACGAGGGTCGCGTCGGGGAGTCGCTGCGGCCCCCAGCGGTAACCGGACCAAGGGGTGGTCGCCGCGATCGCCACGGTCCCGGCCGGGCGCACCCCCCAGCGGCGGCTGCTCAGCGCGAACCCGACTCTCACCGAGTCGCCCGTCGTAGGAGGGGTCCGCGAGAGCGCCCCGGCGGGCGGCTGCGCGACGACGTACGCCGGGGGAGCGAGCGTCGCCGTCACCTGTTCGAGCACCTGGGGCGCCTCGACATCGATCTGCAGCCGCGTGCTCTGTCCCTCGTGCAGCCAGCGGTCGGTCACCCTGGCGCGACCGACGAGTGGGCCTCGCGGCGCGTGCGCGAGACCGAGCGCAGCCATCAGCCCGAACGGAGTGGCCAGGACGAGGAGGTCGGGTCTGCCCAGCACCAGGGCGGCGAGCGCCAGCACCGACGCTGCCGCGATCGACCTGATCAGCGGAGAGGTCGGCCGCCAGCCACCCCTCAGGGGCGGTTCCATCGTCCTTTCCTGCCCGTCGAGGGTGTGCCCGGCCCGGGCTGTGGGCCCGGCTCCTCGCTTGGCTCCTGGGCAGCCGGCGTCGGGACGGTCGCCAGCAGTCCCTCGACGATGCTGGCACCGGTGGCCTCGGTCATCCACAGCTCCGGCTTGACGGTGATCCGGTGGGCGAGCACCGAGCCGGCCACCGTCTTCACGTCCTCCGGCAGCACGAAGTCGCGTCCCGAGATCACCGCCAGGGCGCGGGCGCTGAGCATCAGGGCGAGCGACCCCCGTGGGGAGGCGCCGACCAGGACGTCGCGGTGGCTGCGGCTGGCGGTGACCAGGGCGACGCAGTACTCCGCGACGCTCCGGTCCACCTCCACCTCCTCGACGGCGGCCTGCATCTCCAGCAGGCCGGCCGCGTCGGTGACCGGGTCGAGGACGACCTCCTCCCGGCGCCGGGCGACCCGGGTGCGCAGGACGTCGTACTCCTCCTCGGCGGTGGGGTAGCCGAAGCCCACGCGCAGCAGGAACCGGTCCAGCTGGGCCTCTGGCAACGGGTAGGTGCCCTCGTACTCGACCGGGTTGGCGGTCGCGAGCACGTGGAACGGGGCGGCGAGCGGGAAGGTGCGTCCCTCCACCGTCACCTGGCGCTCCTGCATCGCCTCGAGCAGCGCCGCCTGGGTCTTGGGTGGGGTGCGGTTGATCTCGTCGGCGAGCAGCAGTCCCGTGAACAGCGGCCCCTCGCGGAAGTCGAAGTCGCCGGTGCGCTGGTTGTAGATGAACGAACCGGTCAGGTCGGCCGGGAGCAGGTCGGGGGTGAACTGTGCCCGGGTGAAGCCGATCCCCAACGACTGCGCGAAGGACCGGGCGGCGAGCGTCTTGCCGAGCCCCGGGTAGTCCTCGAGCAGCACGTGACCACCGGCGAGGATGCCGGCGAGCACCAGTCGCAGTGCCTCCGTCTTGCCGATCACCACCGAGCCCACGCGGTCGAGCACGGCACCGGCCTGCTCGCCCGCGAGACGCGTGCGCTCGCTCGTCATCGGCGAGCTCACAGCTCCTCGATCCTGGTCACCGCGACACCGAGCTGCTGCACCGTGAGCCTCCGGCCGGGCCCCGAGTGGTAGCGGTGACGTCGGTCGTGCGAGACCCACTCGGCCAGCTCCGGGCCGAGCAGCTCGGTCGCGCGCGCGGGGTCGTCGGCGTAGCGGAAGCCGTGCACCTGGCGAAGCCGTCGAGCGGCGAGGTCGGCCACGTGCCACACGACGGCGTCGTCCGCCTCCCGCGAGGACAGGTGGGCCTCGATCACGTGCCGGTACATCGCGGTGCGGGTGTCCTCGCCCGGGTCCGGACGTGCGTCTCGACGCTGGGCCGACCAGGGCAGCCGGCTGGTGGCGTCCAGCGCCTCGAGAGCGAGCACGCCGGCCGCGATCGTCGTGACCGCCAGCAGCGCCACCAGCGCGGCGTCGTGCTCGACGTCGATCTCGTAGAGGGCCAGGTTCGCTCCCGCCGCCACCAGCAGGGCCACGAGGGCGCGACCGGTCCACAAGCGCGACTCCCTGGTCACGGACCGACCCCTGCCTGCTCGAGCTCGCGATGGATGGACGCGAGTGCCTGCTGGGCCCGGCTCCTGCCTCCGGCGCCCATCGGGTGGGAGGAGAACCGGGCCTCGTGGTAGAGGTCGGCCAGCTCGGCCACGGGGCGTGGGTCCACGTCGAGCGCGTGCAGGAACCGGACCACGAGCTCCGTCGCCGTCTCCGACGGTCGGCGCGCGACGCCAGCCTCGGCGGCGGCGTCCTCCATCAGCACCCAGCACGCGACGATCCCGTCCCGCACGTCGGTCCCGGCCAGTGCGGTCGCGTAGCGGTCCCGGTTGCGGGCGAGCGCGTCCCGTCCGGCCTCGACGTCGGGACGTGGTTCGAGCTCGAGGACCAGCTGCTTGTCGGGCAGGGTCCGCCCGAGTCGCACCAGCAGCTGCCGCAGCGCCAGGCCGAGCACCCCGAGGGTGGCGAGGACCAGCGCGAACGCGACCAGGTCCTGGGCCCAGGACGAGGCCCCGGTGATGTGGTCGGAGGAGGACGCCTCCTCGTCCGACCCGTCCTGCGAGTCGGACTCCGGGGTCCTGTCGGCCTCGTCCTGCGAGGTGACCGACGGCGAGTGGTGCTCGGCGGCGACCACGACGGGCCCGGACGAGGCCGCCCAGACCAGCACGAACGCGACACCGAGCGCCGCCACCGAGACGATGACGGTGCGGCGCAGGCTCGCGGTCACCGCCTCACGGTAGCCGCGTCACGGGCTCGTGGTCACTGTCCAGTCATCGTGCGTACGTCGAGGGCCGCGTCGAGCTCCTCCTCGGTGAGGTCGCCGCGCTCGACGTAGCCCATCTCGAGCACCTGCTCACGAATGGTCCGGCCCTCCTTGAGCGCCGTCTTGGCCACCTTGGCGGCCTCCTCGTAGCCGATGTGCTTGTTCAGCGGCGTGACCACCGACGGGGAGGACTCCGCGTAGGCGAGCATCCGCTCCTCGTTCGCCTCGATGCCGGCGATGCACCGGTCGGCCAGGAGGGGTGACACCGCCGCGAGCAGCCGGATGGACTCGAGCAGGTTGCGCGCCATCACGGGCATCATCACGTTGAGCTCGAAGCTGCCGCTCGCCCCCGCCACCCCGACGGTCGCGTCGTTGCCGACGACCTGGGCGCACACCATCAGCGTCGCCTCGGGGAGCACCGGGTTCACCTTGCCCGGCATGATGCTCGACCCCGGCTGCAGGTCGGGCAGGTGGATCTCCGAGAGACCTGTCGTGGGTCCGGACGACATCCAGCGCAGGTCGTTGCAGATCTTGGTGAGCCCGACGGCGATGGTGCGCAGCTGGCCGGACAGCTCGACGAGCGCGTCCTGGCCGCCCTGCGCCTCGAAGTGGTTGCGGGCCTCGGTGAAGGGCAGTCCCGTCTCTTCGGCGAGGTCGGCGATCACCTTCGCGGCGAACCCGTCGGGGGTGTTGATGCCAGTGCCGACCGCGGTGCCGCCGAGGGGGAGCTCGGCCACGCGGGGGAGCGTCGACTCGAGCCGCTCGATGCCCAGCCGCACGATGGCGGCGTACCCGCCGAACTCCTGGCCGAGCATCACCGGGGTGGCGTCCATCAGGTGCGTCCGTCCGGACTTCACGACGTCCTCGAACTCCTCGGCCTTCGCCTCGAGGGCCTGCGCGAGGTGGTCGAGTGCCGGCACGAGGTCGCTGGTGGTGGCCTCGACGGCGGCGACGTGGATGCTGGTCGGGAAGGTGTCGTTGCTCGACTGGCTGGCGTTCACGTGGTCGTTCGGGTGCACCTCCACGCCGGCCTTCGCGGAGAGCGAGGCGAGCACCTCGTTCATGTTCATGTTGGAGCTGGTGCCCGAGCCGGTCTGGAAGACGTCGATCGGGAAGGCGTCGTGGTGCTGGCCCCCGATGATCTCGTCGGCACCCGCCGCGATCGCCTTGGCACGCTCGTCGGTGATGATCCCGAGCTCGGCGTTGATCCGCGCCGCTGCCTTCTTGACACGCGCGATGGCCACGACGTGCGACGGCTCCAGGGTGGTCCCGCTGATCGGGAAGTTCTCGACGGCACGCTGGGTCTGGGCGCGCCACAGGGCGTCGCGCGGGACCTCGATGTCGCCCATGCTGTCGTGCTCGGTGCGGGTCTCGTTGCCTGTCTCTGCACTCATGGTCCCGACGTTACCGAGTCGGCTCAGCCGCGACGGGAGAGGTAGAGCAGGTACTGCTCCTCGCGCTCCTGGAGGTGCACGTCGTACCGGTGCTCGGTGCAGTTGCCGAACACCTGCTCCATCGTGGCCGCGAGGCCGGGCGCCGGGGCCGACGACCAGACCACCAGCGCGCCACCGGTGTTGAGGATCCGCTGCGCGCTGGCCAGGAACCCCTGCTCGTAGACGCCGCTGTTGCTGTCGTGCACCAGGTAGCCGGGTCCGTTGTCGACGTCCAGCAGGACCAGGTCGTAGGTGGAGGACGCCTCGGCGATGGCCATCGCGATGTCGGCGTTGACGATGTGCACGCGCTTGTCGGCGAGGAGCCCGGGGCCGTGGGGGATGGTGCCGTCCCGCATCCAGCCGACGAGCGCCTCCTCGATCTCGACCACCTTCACCTGCTCGACGCGCGGGTCGGCCAGGACCCGCTGCGTGGTGTAGCCGAGCCCGAGCCCCGCCACGACGACGTCCCGGGGGTCCTCGACGAGGCCCGAGCGCCACGGCCGCGAGCTCCATCTCGGAGGTGGTCTCGTGGGTGTCCATCACGAAGACTCCGTTGACCCGCAGCTCCAGGACGTCGGCGGAGCGCTCCTCGACGCGACGGCGCAGCACCAGCTCGCCGCGCTCGGACTCGGCGCGCGCGACCTCGACGTACTCCGTCACCTGAGGGCGGTGTAGGTGAGCGTGACCAGGAAGTGCTTCACGTCGTACTGCCGGTAGGCGCTGGTGTAGGTGCCCCAGCGGACCGAGCGGTCGGAGCGGACCAGGCTCGCGGCGCCGACCGGGGAGGCCGCGTGGTAGCCCACCTTCGCGCTCATCGAGCGCACGATGCCGGAGGCGTTGGTGTTGGAGTAGTAACGCATCGAACCGGTGCTGGTCGGCTTGGTCCTGGCCGCGCCGCCGTAGGTGCTGACCGCGAAGGTGCGGTAGCCCCCGGGGGACGCGACCGCGGGGAGCGTCACCGAGTGCTGGGTGCTGACCAGCAGGTTGGCGGAGGTCGTGCTCCGGCAGCGGTAGCCGGAGAGCAGGCCGATCGACTCGGCCCAGAGGTGCGCCGACGGACGTCGCAGCACCGAGCACCGGCCGACCGAGCTCTTGACCAGGCTGTCGGTGGCGCTCACCGACTTGCTCCAGGTGAGAGTGGTCAGCTTGCGGGAGTCGACCGTGAGCGTGCTCCCCTCGAGCCACGCACTGGTGTTGCCGACCCCGTCGGTCGCGCGGGCGTACAGGGTGTAGACGCCGGCGGGCACGGGGGTGCTGGATGCGTCCGTGCCGTCCCAGGTGGCCGTGGCGACGCCGTCTCCGGGCGCGAAGTCGCTGACGGACAGCGTCCGCACCGCGTCCCCGAACGCGTTGCGCACCTGCACCGCGGCCGGGAGCCACTGCTCGGCCTGGCCGCTGATCGTCACGGTGGTGGTGTCGCGGTAGCCGTCGACCGCCGGGAAGAGGGTGTCGGTCGCGGCCGTGACGCCGGTGACGGTCGGTGCCACGGTGTCGACCTGGAAGGACGGCGAGCCCGTCACCGTCGACACGAAGTCGTTGCCGGCGGTCGACGCGCGCGACATCGTGGCGACGACCGAGTAGCTACCCGACGGCAGGGACGGCAGCCCGCCGAGGGTGAAGGCCTTGGTCGTCGTGGGGCCGATCGCGGTGGGGGACGACTGCCCGGAGGCGACCACGGAGCTCGCGGCGTTGCGGACCTCCCAGCGCAGCACGTAGGTGCCGGTGTCGGAGACGCTGGTGTTGAGCGTCACCGAGGAGGCGCCGGGACCGATGGTCGACGGGCTGACCGTGCCGGTCGAGCTGACCGTGCGGTCGACCGCGAGGGACCGGCTGATCCCGGTCTCCACGCACGGGTAGATGAAGCCCTGGTTCGGAGGGTGGTCGGTGCACCGCCAGATCTCCAGGTCTCCGGTTCCGTCGACGAAGGCCGAGGTCGGCAGCGTGGTGCTCCCCGTCCGGCTGATCGGGATCTCGTGGTTCTGCCAGATCGCGAACAGCCGCCCGCCACCCTGGGGGTCGCTCACGCTGAGGGCGTAGCCCTCGCCGGGCCCGACGGTGGTGTCCGTCGGGAACGTGACCGTCGGCTGCACGTCGGAGAGCTGGAACACCTGGTCGAAGGTCACCGGAGGGTCGCAGTCGACGAACTCAGCGCGGGCGCAGCCGGCCGCGGTGAGCTGGAGGTCGTCGCCCGTGTAGCCCCACGCGTCCAGGTCGAAGCCTGCCGAGCCTGCGGCCGTGGTGAGGTAGACGGGGTTGGCCAGGTAGCCACCCGCGCTCCTCCCGAGCTGGACGAGCACGTACGGCGCACTCGTGCTGATCGTGCCGGTGACGTGGCCCGGGGTGCCCGTGTCGAGACCGGACAGGGCCGGTGGGGTGTAGGGACCAGCAGCATCGGCGGGGGCGGCAGCCAGGAGCGTGGTCGTGAGGAGGGCGCCGGCCAGGGCGGAGAGCAGACGAGGCATGGAGATCCCGAGAGTCGGCCGACCCGAGAGCCGGTGGTGAGGAGGTTCAGCCGGAGGATCCTAACCCGGGACGAGCCGCCCGTGCCTTCATTCCCGGGAGCGCACCCGGATCCCGGTGATCGGTACGGTGACGGCGCCGGAAGGGTCGGTGAAGAAGTCGTTGCCCTTGTCGTCCACGACGATGAACGCCGGGAAGTCCTCGACCTCGATCTTCCAGACCGCCTCCATGCCGAGCTCGGCGTACTCGAGCACGTCGACGGACTTGATGCAGTCCTGCGCAAGACGGGCCGCGGGGCCGCCGATCGAACCGAGGTAGAAGCCCCCGTGCGCCTCGCACGCCTGGGTGACCACCTTCGAGCGGTTGCCCTTCGCGAGCATCACCTTCGAGCCACCTGCGGCCTGGAACTGCTCGACGTAGGAGTCCATCCGGCCGGCGGTCGTCGGGCCGAACGAGCCGCTCGCGTAGCCCTCGGGGGTCTTGGCCGGCCCGGCGTAGTAGACCGCATGGTCGCGGAGGTACGTCGGCATCTCCTCGCCGGCGTCCAGGCGCTCCTTGATCTTGGCGTGCGCGATGTCGCGGGCGACGACGAGCGGTCCGGTCAGGGACAGCCGCGTCTTGACGGGGTGCTCGCTGAGCTCGGCGAGGATGTCGTCCATCGGCCGGTTCAGGTCGATCCGGACGACATCGCCCTCCTCGAGCGCGGTCTCGGGGAGGTACGTCGCGGGGTCCTCCTCGAGCTGCTCGAGGAACACGCCCTCGGCCGTGATCTTGCCGAGCGCCTGTCGGTCGGCCGAGCAGGAGACCGCGATCGCGACCGGGCAGCTGGCGCCGTGGCGTGGGAGTCGTACGACGCGCACGTCGTGGCAGAAGTACTTCCCGCCGAACTGCGCGCCGATCCCGAAGGACTGGGTCAGCTCGAAGACCTCCTCCTCGAGCTCGAGGTCGCGGAACCCGTGGGCCGACATCGACCCCGACGTCGGCAGGTTGTCGAGGTAGTGCGCGCTGGCGTACTTCGCGGTCTTCAGGGCGAACTCCGCACTGGTGCCGCCGATCACGATCGCGAGGTGGTACGGCGGGCAGGCCGCCGTCCCGAGCGAGCGGATCTTCTCGTCCAGGAAGGACCGCATCCTGGTCGGGTTGAGCACGGCCTTGGTCTCCTGGAACAGGAACGACTTGTTCGCCGAGCCACCGCCCTTCGCCATGAACAGGAACGTGTACTCGGGCTTCCCGTCCTTGGACGGCGTCGAGTAGAGCTCGATCTGCGCCGGCAGGTTGGTGCCGGTGTTCTTCTCCTCCCACGTGGTCAGGGGTGCCAGCTGGGAGTAGCGCAGGTTGAGCTTGGTGTAGGCGTCGTACACGCCGCGGCTGATCGCCTCGCCGTCGTCGGCCCCGGTGAGCACACCCTCGGACTTCTTGCCCATCACGATCGCGGTGCCGGTGTCCTGGCACATCGGCAGCACACCTCCGGCGGAGATGTTCACGTTCTTGAGCAGGTCGGTGGCCACGAAGCGGTCGTTGCCGGAGGCCTCCGGGTCGTCGATGATCCGGCGCAGCTGGGCGAGGTGCGCCGGGCGCAGATAGTGCGCGATGTCGTGCATCGCCTCGGACGTGAGTCGCTGGATCGCCTCGGGCGCGACACGGAGGAAGGTCTGACCGTCCGCCTCGAAGGTGGAGACACCCTCGGTCGTGACGAGCCGGTAGGGCGTCTCGTCGGGGCCGGTCGGCAGCAGGTCGGAGTAGGCGAAGGTCGGTTCGGTAGCCACGACAGGCGAGTATCCCGCACCCTCTAATGTGAATCCATGGCGGGCGATCTCGAGGGCTGGGCCCAGGGCGGCGACGAACGCTCGAGGCTGCGGATCTCGGACAACGACCGGCACCGCGTCTCCGAGCTGCTGCGCGAGGCCGCGGGCGAGGGCCGCCTCGACATGGAGGAGCTCGACGAGCGGCTCGCGGCCGTCTTCGCTGCGAAGACCTATGGCGACCTGGTGCCGATCACGGCCGACCTCCCCGGCCTGCAGCAGGCGCCGACGACACGGCCGCAGCCGACGGCGTACTCGGACCTTCCCGCGACGCGCTATGACTCGTCGATCGCCATCATGGGCGGCTCGAGCCGCAAGGGCGTCTGGGAGATCGGCGAGTCCCACCAGGCCGTGGCCCTGATGGCCGGCATCGACCTCGACCTGCGACAGGTGCGGTTCTCCGGTCCCGAGACGACGATCCGGGTCTTCGCCATCTGGTCGGGCGTGGACATCATCGTCAACGCGCAGACGCGTGTGGTCGTCGACGGCGTCGGCATCATGGGCGACTTCAGCCAGGGAAGCGACAAGGTGGAGCCGGAGATCGGTCCGGACTCACCCGTGCTCCGGGTGACCGGCTTCGCGCTGATGGCCGGCGTCTCGGTGAGGCGTCGCCCGATGCCCGGCGGCGGGTCGATGCGCCGCCGGATGCTCGGTCACTGAGGGACCGACCCGCTCAGGCCGACTGGTCCTGCGAGCGGGAGGCGTCCGCGCGGTCCGCCGTACGACGGATCACGTCGGTGAACGTCGAGAACAGCTCCGAGGGCAGGTCGTGGCCCATCCCGTCGATCACGATCAGCTCGGCACCGGGGACCGCTCGAGCAGTCGCCCGCCCGCCGGAGACGTGCACCATCTTGTCGGCGCTGCCGTGGACCACGGCGACCGGCATCTTCAGCGACGCGAGCTGCCGGGACCGGTCGGACTGGTTCAGGATCGCCACCATCTGCCGCATCACCCCGCTGGCGGAGATCCCGCGGTCGAAGGTCTCCTCGGCCCGCTTGCGGACCTTGGACTCCTCGCTGGGGTAGCCCGGCGATCCGATCAGCTGCCACATCTTGGCCGAGCTGGCGACGTACGCCTCACGCCCGGCGGCGCGCGGCCCGATCAGCTGCGGCAGCAGCGACGGGTGCTGCCAACCGACCGTGCGCTTGCCCAGCGTGGACATGATCGAGGTCATCGAGCGGACCCGCTTCGGGTGCTCGACCGCCATCGTCTGCACGATCATCCCGCCCATGGAGACTCCGACGATGTGGGCGCTGTCCCAGCCCAGGTGGTCCATCAGGCCGAACGCGTCGTCGGCCATGTCGCTCAGCGTGTACGGCGGGCGGCCACCCTTGCCGAGGAACGACCGGACCAGCTGTCTCCGCGTGACCCGACCCTCGAGCCGGGAGGACCGGCCGGTGTCGCGGTTGTCGAACCGGACCACCTGGAAACCGGCCTCGGCGAGCATCGTGCACAGCTCCGGGTCCCACCAGTTCATCGGCCCGCCGAGCCCCATCACGAGCACGAGGGGGTCGCCGTCGGGGCTGCCGAAGGTCTGGTAGCAGAGCTCCACACCGGACGCGACCGGTGCGTAGAGCTCCTCGGAGACGGGCACGGACATGGGGTGACCACCTTTTCCCGGTTTGTTGAAAGATCTCCAAAATGCGGCGTCTGACTCGTCAGTAACGCTACCGTCACAAGCGTGAACTCACCGCTCGGCTCGTTCCTGCTGCCGCCAGGATTCGACGGCCCCAGTGGCGTGCGCGCGCTCGCGCGCGAGTCGAGCACGGTCGTCGAGGCCGCCCGCCTGTTCCGGCGGGCCAGGACGGACCGCCGGTCGCGGTCCCAGCTGCCCTATGCCGGGAGCCACAAGATCCCCGCCCACGACCCGGTGCTGCTGGTGCCGGGGTTCATGGCCGGCGACGCCACCCTCAAGGCGATGTCCGCCTTCCTGCGCCACCAGGGGTTCCGCACCTACCGAGCGCAGATCCACGTCAACGCCGGCTGCACCCGCCAGGCCGCCGACCGCATCGAGCGCCGACTCGAGGCGATCGCGACCAAGCGCGAGCGCAAGGTGACGATCGTCGGTCACAGCCTCGGCGGGATGCTCGCCCGGGGTCTCGCGGCCCGACGCCCCGACCTCGTCGAGGGCATCGTCAGCATGGGCAGCCCGGTGCTCGCTCCCGGCGCAGTGCATCGCGTCCTCGCGTGGGACGCGCAGCTGCTCAGCAAGCTCACCCGCGCGGGGTTCGGCGGCATGATGAGCGCCGACTGCTTCGGTGGCGACTGTGCGCGGCTCAGCTTCGAGGAGTCGCACCTCCCGCTCCACGACGACGTCACCTTCACCGCGATCTACAGCAAGCGGGACGGCATCGTCGACTGGCGGGCCTGCCTCGACCCGGACGCCCAGCAGGTCGAGGTCCGCACCAGCCACTGCGGCATGGCCGTGGACCCCGTCGTGATGGACCACGTCCTCACGGCACTGCGTGACCAGCAGGTCAGGCGGGCCAGCCGGGAGGCAGCTCCGAGCGCCGAGGTGGGTTCGCTCCACGTCGCTCGCAGGTGATCGCGGCGACCTCCATCGCGCCTCGCAGCAGGCGACGCAGTTCGTCGAGCCCCAGCGGCAGCCCGTGCGTCGGGTGCCCGAAGGCGCCGAGGTCGTCGAGCTGAGCCAGCGTGGCCGCCATGAACGCGTCGCCGGCGCCGACCGTGTCGACCATCTCGACGTGCCGTGGTTGCACGCTCACCTCGTCGGCACTGGTGAAGGCGGTGGCGCCACCGGCCCCCCGGGTCAGGAGCACCAGCCGGGTGCGTTCGCCGCGCGTGAGCGTGCGGGCGAACTCGTCGGGGTCGTCGCCCAGCACCTCGGCGTCCTCGTCGCTCAGCTTGACCAGCGTGCATCGCTGCGCGAGCGCGAGCACGTCGCGCCGGGCACGGTCCGGGTCGTCGATGAAGGTCTCGCGCAGGTTGGCGTCGTAGCTGACGAAGACCTCGCGGGAGCACGCCTGCTCGACGAGGTCGAGCACGCTCTCCCGGCCGGGCTCGAGCACGGTGCCGAGCGAGCCGACGTGCAGGGCGTGGCACACCGGGAGCTCCTGTCGGGGCAGGTCCCACTCGAGGTCGAAGTCGTACGACGCGCCGCCGCCCTCGCCCAGGTGTGCCGTGGCCACCGAGGTCCGGCCACTGTGCGTCGGGGCGGTCACGATCTCGACGTCGCTGGCCGTGACGTGCTGCACGACCACGCCCCCCCGCTCGTCGTGCCCGGTCTGGCTGATCAGGGTCACCCGGATGTCCAGCCGTCCGAGGCCGACGGCCACGTTGAGCGGGGAGCCTCCTGCGGTCTCCGTGGTGTCGCCGTCGCGGTCGACCACCACGTCGATGAGGGACTCTCCGGCGACGACGATCATGTGGGCCCGCCGCTCAGTGGTCGAAGTCGACGTCGGCGTAGGCGCGCAGCTTGCTCAGCTTGTGCTCGGAGCGGATGGAGCGGATGGTGCCGCTGCGTGAGCGCATCACCAGGGAGTGGGTCGAGGCGCCACCGGCCCGGTAGCGCACGCCCTCCATCAGCTCGCCGTCGGTGATGCCGGTCGCGACGAAGAAGCAGTCGTCGCCGGAGACCAGGTCGTCGGTCAGCAGGACGCGGTCCAGATCGTGTCCGGCGTCGAGGGCGCGCTGCTTCTCCTCGTCGTTCGTCGGCCACAACCGGCCCTGGATCACGCCGTCGAGGCACTTCATCGCGCAGGCGGCGATGATCCCCTCGGGGGTGCCGCCGATGCCGAGGAGCAGGTCGATGCCGGTGCCGTCGCGGGCGGCCATGATCGCGCCGGCCACGTCACCGTCGGTGATGAACTTGATCCGCGCGCCGGTCGCCCGGATCTCCTCGACCATCCTCTCGTGACGCGGTCGGTCGAGGACCACCACGGTCACGTCCCCGGCCTTGATGCCCTTGGCCTTGGCGACCTGGTGGACGTTCTCCGCGACGGGGTAGCGGATGTCCACCACGTCCGCGGCGGCCGGCCCGGTGATCAGCTTCTCCATGTAGAAGACGGCCGAGGGGTCGTACATCGAGCCCCGCGGCGAGACCGCGAGCACGGAGATGGCGTTGGTCATCCCCTTGGCGGCCAGCGTGGTCCCGTCGATCGGGTCGACCGCGACGTCGCAGGCGGGACCTTCACCGTCACCGACCTCCTCGCCGTTGAACAGCATCGGTGCCTGGTCCTTCTCGCCCTCGCCGATCACGACCGTGCCCTGCATGCCCACCGTCGAGATCAGCACCCGCATCGCGTTCACGGCCACGCCGTCGGCGCCGTTCTTGTCGCCCTTGCCCACCCAGCGACCGGCGGCCATGGCAGCGGCCTCGGTGACCCGGACCAGCTCGAGGGCGAGGTTGCGGTCGGGATAGCTGGGAGCAACAGAGAGGGAGTCGGGGAGGTGTCTTTCAGACATGGCAGTGATCGTAACCGCACGGGCGGTTGGCAGGATGGCTCCCATGAGCGAGTCGAGACCGGGTGCCACGCGTTACCAGCGCACCTCGGGCGGGCTCGTGGGCGCGATGATCGTGACCGTCCTCTTCGTCGTCGCCTTCGTCGGGTTCCGTGGGTTCGTCCGGGACAACGACTCCACCCCGGTCCGCAAGGTCGACTACCAGACCTGGGTGAAGGCCGGCCGGTCCGACGGGAAGCTCGCCGTCTACGTGCCGAGCCCGCTCCCGAAGGGCTGGGAGGCCACCAGTGCGTCGTACGAGACCGGGACGCAGCCTGCCTGGCACCTCGGTCTGCTGACCGCCGGCCGCAAGTACGTCGGTGTCGAGGAGTCGCGCGACTCGGCTCAGGACCTCGTCGACGAGCACGTCGACCCGGACGCGACCCGGGGCAAGGACGTCCGGATCGACGGGGTCACGTGGCAGACCTGGCGCGACGCCGGCGGCGACTACGCCGTGGTGCGGGGCCTCGACGGCCCGGACGGGACCCCCGAGAGCCTCCTGGTCGTCGGGTCGGCACCGGAGAGCCAGGTGCGCGCCCTGGCAGGCTCGCTCGAGGACTGAGGGCTCACTCCTCGCCGAGAGCCTCGTCGAGCCGTGCCCGGGCACCTTCGAGCGACCGCTGGCAGACCTTGGCCAGCTCCTCGCCGCGTTCCCACAGGGCCAGCGACTCCGCCAGGCTGGTGCCGCCCTGCTCGAGCGTGCGGACCACCTCGATCAGCTGGTCGCGGGCCTCTTCGTAGCTGAGCTCGTCGGTCACTGGTCGTCCTCGCTGGTCTCGTCGTCGCTGTCGGGGTCGTTGACCAGGTCGATCCGGTCGACGGAGGTGGTGGTGGCGCCGATGCGGCCGTCGCCGACCCGGATGTGGATGTCCTGACCGGGCTCGAGGGTGGCCACGCTGGACAGCGCCTGCCCGTCGGCATCGGAGAGTACGGCGTAGCCCCGGCGCAGCGTGGCCAGGGGGGAGAGGGCCCGGATCCGGGCCAGCTGGTGCACGAGGTCGTCGGCGCCCCGGTCCAGCCGGTGCCCGAACGAGCGACGGGCACGCTCCCGCAAGGCGTCCACCTCGACCATCCGCTCGGTCAGCCCGCTTCGCGGGTCCGCGAGGCTGGGTCGTGACCGCAGGGCGGCCAGCTGGGCGAGCTCGCGGTCGACCAGCCCGCGGATCGCCATCCGCCCACGCTCGCGCGCCTGCAGCACCCGTTGCGCCTCCTCGGCGACGTCGGGCACGACCCGCTTGGCGGCGTCCGTGGGCGTCGAGGCGCGCACGTCGGCGACCAGGTCGAGGATGGGGGAGTCCGGCTCGTGGCCGATCGCCGACACGACTGGGGTCGTGGCCGCGTGCACGGCCCGGACCAGTCCCTCGTCCGAGAACGGCAGCAGGTCCTCCACCGAGCCGCCGCCGCGGGCGACCACGATCACGTCGACCCCGGGGTCGCGGTCGAGCGACTGGAGGGCCTCGATCACCTCGCGGGCAGCGTTCGTGCCCTGCATCGCGGCGTACCTCACCGTGATCTGGACGCCGGGCCAGCGTCGGCGCGCGTGCTCGAGGACGTCGCGCTCCGCGGCGGAGTTCTGGGCCGTCACCAGGCCCACCGCGCGGGGCAGGAACGGCAGCCGGCGCTTGAGCTCCTCGGCGAACAGGCCCTCGGCCGCCAGCAGCTGTCGGCGGCGCTCGAGCCGGGCCAGCAGCTCGCCCTCGCCGACCAGCCTGATCTCGCGGACGTTGAGCGACAGGGTGCCGCGGTTGGGGTAGAACGACGGCTTCGCGTTGCAGACGATCTGCGCCCCCTCGACCAACGGGGTGGGCAGCGAGTCGACCACGCCGCGGTTGCAGGTGACCTGGACGGAGATGTCGGCGAGCTTGTCGCGCAGGGTGAGGAAGACGGTGTTCATCCCGCCCCGACGACTGATCTGGGTGACCTGGC
Source organism: uncultured Actinomycetota bacterium (assembly GCA_963797525.1). GTDB lineage: Bacteria > Actinomycetota > Actinomycetes > Propionibacteriales > Nocardioidaceae > Marmoricola. The sequence continues at coordinate 321,427 of CAWCPT010000002.1, read as the reverse complement.
CCTCCACCCAGACGGGCCCGAGCCGGTCGATCCACTGGCCGATCGCCTGGGTGATCTGGCGCACGGGCGCCGGATGCTCCGGGGAGGTCTCGATGGCCATGTGGGGGACCCTAGTGCTCTCCACCTACGATTGAGCCCATGACTTCACTGGGTACGCCGAGCGTCCTCACGCCCGAGCAGGCGGACCGCGCCGTCCGCCTCGCCGCACCCCGCGGCTACTGCGCGGGTGTCGACCGGGCTGTCATCACCGTGGAGAAGGCCCTGGACCTCTACGGCTCCCCGGTCTACGTGCGCAAGCAGATCGTGCACAACAAGCACGTGGTCGCCGACCTGGAGTCACGAGGTGCCGTCTTCGTCGAGGAGCTCGACGAGGTCCCCGAGGGCGCCACGGTCGTCTTCTCCGCGCACGGCGTCTCGCCGCTGGTCCACGAGCAGGCGGCCGAGCGCAGCCTGAAGACCATCGACGCCACCTGCCCGCTGGTGACCAAGGTCCACCACGAGGCGAAGCGCTTCGCCGGCGACGACTACGACATCCTGCTGATCGGGCACGAGGGGCACGAGGAGGTCGAGGGCACCGCCGGCGAGGCTCCCGAGCACATCCAGCTCGTGCAGAGCCCCGACGACGTGCCGGGGATCGTCGTGCGCGACCCGGAGAAGGTCGCCTGGCTCTCGCAGACGACGCTCTCGGTCGACGAGACGATGGCCACCGTCGACGCCATCCGGCAGCGCTTCCCGAACCTGCTCGACCCGCCGAGCGACGACATCTGCTACGCCACCCAGAACCGTCAGCTCGCCATCAAGGAGATCAGCCCGGAGGCCGACCTCGTGATCGTCGTCGGATCGGCCAACTCCTCGAACTCGGTGCGCCTGGCCGAGGTCGCCCTCGAGGCCGGCGCTCGCGCGGCGTACCGCGTCGACGACGCGAGTGAGATCGACGAGTCCTGGCTGGAGGGCGTGAACGTCGTCAGCGTCACCTCGGGCGCCTCGGTGCCCGACGACCTGGTGGCCGGCGTGCTCTCCTTCCTCACCGAGCGGGGCTACCCGGACGCCGAGGCGGTGCACACCGCCGAGGAGTCCCTGATCTTCGCGTTGCCTCCCGAGCTGCGCCGGGACCTGCGCAAGGCGGCAGCGGCCCAGAAGGGCGAGTAGCCCCGATGGCGCGCTACCTCGACGTGCATCCGGTCGACCCGCAGCCGCGTGCCATATCCCAGGCCGTCGAGCTGCTGCGCAACGACGGGCTCGTCGCCTATCCCACCGACTCGTGCTACGCCCTGGGCGTCCAGCTCGGGAACCGTGACGGGCTGGAGCGCATCAAGAGGCTGCGCCGGCTCGACGACAAGCACCACTTCACGCTGGTGTGCCACGACTTCGCACAGCTCGGCCAGCTGGTGCACCTCAGCAACGCGGCGTTCCGCGCGATCAAGTCCGCGACACCGGGTCCCTACACGTTCATCCTGCCCGCGACCGGCGAGGTGCCGAAGCGGCTGATGCACCCGAAGAAGCGCACCGTCGGCGTGCGCATCCCCGACCACCCGGTCGTCTCAGCGCTGCTCGCCGAGCTCGGTGAGCCGCTGCTCTCCAGCACGCTGCTGATGCCGGACGAGGACGAGCCGATGACCGACGGCTGGCAGATCAAGGAGGAGCTGGATCACTGGTTGGACGCGGTGATCGACTCCGGGGAGTGCGGGTCGGAGCCCACCACGGTGGTCGACTTCTCCGACGGTGCTGCGGTGGTCGAGCGCGTGGGTGCTGGAGATCCCTCCCGCTTCGAGTGAGCAGCGTTGACCCGCTGCCGCACGGCGAGGATCGCGAGCGTCAGGACGTACGCCGCCAGCAGCGCGGTCGCGCGGTGTGCGAGTCCGGAGACGACGGCCTGCACGAGTCCGTCACCGGCGTCGGCGATCCAGTCGCGCTGGACGACCGCGACGAGCGTGACCAGTCCGAGCAGGAGCAGGGGCGGCAGCACGCCCACCTGGAAGAAGTCGCGCGGCCGGACGGCCAGTGCGGCGCCGACACAGATCAGCACGAAGCCGATGTCGAAGACCAGGGTGAGGTGACGGTTGATCGAGAGGTCGATCCCGAGCAACAGCAGTCCGGCCAGCACCGACAGCCTGGTCACGCGGCTGCCGGACATCCGGCCCTCTTCCCACAGCGTGGGTGCACTCACACGGTCACGGTAGGCCGCCTCAGGCGCTCGATCGGGCGACTCGCCGGGGTCCTCCGTGGTGCTTGGCGGCAGCTCGGGGCGCTCCTGGGCCACCGCGTCGAGCAGCTCGGCCGCCGTCAGCGGTCGAGGGATCTGTTCCACCGGTTGCACCGGGGCCAGCGACTCACGGGTGACGCCGATGTCCTCGAACTGGCGCGCCGTCACCAGGACCCGGCTCTCGATCGAGCCCACCGCGCTGTTGAAGGCCTCGACGGCACCCTTGAGCGAGCGGCCGACCTTGTCGAGGTGCGCACCCATGACGCCGACCCGGGTGTGCAGCTCGCGGCCGAGCTCGTGGATCTCCCGGGTGCGCTCGGCGAGGGACTCGGTGGTCCAGCCGTGGGCGACGGTGCGGAGCAGGGCGATCAGGGTGGTCGGGGTGGCGAGCACGACGTCGCGCGACGCGGCGTAGGCCAGCAGGGTCGGGTCGGTCTCCAGCGCCGCCGCCAGGAACGACTCGGCGGGCACGAACATCACCACGAACTCGGGGGAGCCGGGCAGCGCCCGCCAGTAGGCCTTGCCGGAGAGTGCGTCGACGTGGGCGCGGACCTGGCGCACGTGGCGCCGGAGGTGGGCCGCCGCCTCGTCGGGGTCGTGCGTCGCGAGCGCGTCGAGGTGTGCGTCGAGCGGGACCTTGGCGTCGACGACCACCGACCGCCCACCGACCAGCCGGACCACCAGGTCGGGTCGCTGGTAGCCCTCGTTGCCGGCGAGGTGCACCTGCTCGTCGAAGTCGCAGTGCTCGACCATGCCGGCCAGCTCCACCGCGCGCCGCAGGTGCAGCTCACCCCACTGCCCACGCACGTGCGGCTTGCGCAGGGCTGTCGAGAGCGCCCCGGTCTCGCGCCGGAGCAGGTCGGTGCTGTGCCGCATGTCGTCGACCTGCTGGCGCAGCTGTCCCTGCCACGACGCCCGCTGCTGCTCGACGTCCATCAGCCGCTCGTGCAGCCGGTCGAGCCCGTCCCGGAGCACGGCCTGGTCCTCGCCACGCTGCGAGAGCGCCCGCAGCACCTCGGGGTCACCCGACCGCCGGATCCACATGAGCGCCGCGATCGCGCCCACGAGCAGTCCGATCACCAGCGTCATCAGGGGAAGCACGATGTCCATGCCGCCGAGCGTGGCAGGTGACACCGACAACCGCCCGCACGCCGCGGGATCGGCGTACCGATCCTGCGGTCGGTCCTGTGGGCGGTTTCCGATGCGAGGAAGGTTTTCTGCCTCGTTACACAGGAAGGTTCCCGTGTGTGGGGCATGTCTGTGTGCGGCAGGGACAGAGGGGGCGAAAACCCTTCCTCACATGGGATTCCGTCCGCCCGCGTGCCAGCATCGGGCCATGCTGGAGGACCGCTGCCGCACGGACCCCGGAGTCGCGGAGGTTCGCCGAGCGCGTGCAGGTCGTCATGGAGCTCACGTCACGACTGAACCTGCTCCCGTTCGGCGACCTGGACGGGAGGAGGGCGCTCCTGGGCGAGATCCTGGGCCGGCCCTCCCGGAGACGGCCACGATCTACCCGCCGTTCTTCTGCGACCACGGGCTGGGGATCGAGCTCGGGGAGAAGGTCTTCGTCAACCAGGGCTGCTACTTCCTCGATCTCGGCGGCATCAGCATCGGCGACCGCACGATGATCGGGCCCGGCGTCACGCTCACCACCGCGGGTCACCCGGTCGCGCTCGCGGAGCGCTACGACTTCCTCACGCACGCGCCGATCGTGATCGAGGTCGGACGTCTGGATCGGGGCCGCGGCGACGATCACGCCCGGGGTGCACGATCGGCCACGGCTCGGTCGTCGGCGCGGGGGCGGTCGTGGCCAAGGACGTCCCTCCGATGACGGTCGTGACGAGCCCGGGCAGCGTCGAGCGGAAGCGTCTGTCCGACTGAGTCAGTCGAGGTCGACGATCACCGGGGCGTGGTCGCTGGCACCCTTGCCGGCGCGCTCGTCGCGGTCGACGAAGGCGCCGGTCACCCGGCGCGGCGAAGGACGGGTTGCCGAGGACGAAGTCGATCCGCATGCCGCGGTTGCGCTCGAAGCGCTGCCGGTAGTAGTCCCAGTAGGTGTAGACGTCCGGGCCCGGGCGTGTAGGGGCGTACGACGTCGACGTACCCGTCCTCGAGGAAGCCCTGGAAGGCCGCGCGCTCGGGCGGGGTCACGTGGGTGCTCTTCGCGAACGGCGGCGATGTCGAAGACGTCCTCGTCCTGCGGCGCGATGTTCCAGTCGCCGACGAGCGCGACGTCGCCGGTCATCGCGCGCGGCCGCCTCGCGCAGCCGGGCCAGCCAGTCGAGCTTGTAGACGTAGTGCGGGTCGTCGACCTTGCGGCCGTTGGGCACGTACAGCGACCAGATGCGTACGCCGCCACAGGTCGCCCCGATCGCGCGCGCCTCGGCCGCGGCGGGCTCGCCCCAGGTCGGCATGCCGGGGAAGCCCGACCTCGACGTCCTCGATGCCGACCCGGCTGATCACCGCGACGCCGTTCCACTGGTCGTGGCCGACCGCGGCGATGTCGTAGCCCAGCACGGTCAGCCCCATCAGCGGCAGCTGGTCCTCGCGCGCCTTGGTCTCCTGCACGGCGAGCACGTCGATGTCGTGGCGTTGCAGGAACGCCTCGACGCGGTCGATGCGGCTCCGCAGGGAGTTGACGTTCCAGGTCGCGATGCGCACCCGCGCGAGCACTATGCGTGCCTGCGGCGACGAGCCCCGGGCTCCTACGCTGGTCCGCGTGATCCCGCTGGGTCAGCACCCGCTCCCGACACACGTCGTCGCCCACGTCAGCGACCCGCACCTGCTGGCCGAGCGGCCGCTGTACGGCGCGGTCGACACCCAGCGAGAACCTCCGGCGCGCGCTGGCGCGGCTGACCCGTCTCGAGCTGCCGCCGCAGGCGATCGTGTTCACCGGCGACCTCGCCGACCGTGGCGGAGCCCAAGGCCTACGCCCGGCTGCGCGAGATCGTCGAGCCGGCGGCGGCGGCGATCGGCGCCAAGGTCGTCTGGGTGATGGGCAACCACGACGAGCGCGAGCCCTACGCCACGCGAGCTGTTCGGCGAGGAGGTCGCCGACGAGGCGACCCAGGACCGGGTCCACGACGTCGACGGGCTGCGGATCATCGCGCTCGACACCAGCGTCCCCGGCTACCACCACGGCGAGCTCATCGGCCGACCAGCTGGCCTGGCTGCGCCGACGTGCTGCGCGACGCCGGCGCCGCACGGCACCCTGCTCGCGCTGCACCACCCGCCGATCCCGGTGCCGATGATGCGGGCCGCCGAGACTGATCGAGCTGCACGACCAGCACCTGCTCGCCGAGGTGATCGAGGGCACCGACGTGCGCGGCGTGATCGGCGGGCACTTCCACTTCTCGTCGTACTCCACCTTCGCCGGCGTGCCCGTCTCGGTGGCCTCGGCCACCTGCTACACCGCCGACCCCGCGCCGGTCGACCGCTTCCTCTCCGGCGTCGGACGGGCACCAGGCGGTGACGATGATGCACCTCTACGACGACCGGATCGTGCACTCCGTCGTGCCCGTGCCCGAGGCGGGCGAGCTGGCCGGCTACCCGCTGGAGCTCGCCGCGCAGGTCGAGGCGCTTGTCGCCGGACGAGCGGCACGAGCTGCTCTCGTCGAAGAGCTCCCCGCTCTGGGTCGGGCGAGCTCCCGCTGGAGTGACACCGGCGTCATGCGCCGATGGCTAGCATCGCGGCATGCGCCGGGTCGTGCAGGGTCTGCTCCTGGGTGCGATCGTGCTCGACGTCGCCTACTGGTCGGTGTGGTTCACCGACCGCCGGCCTGATCGCGAGCGAGAACACCCGCGCCTACTACGAGTTCGAGAACGCGTTCCCGCTGGCCGACGCCTGGCTCGGGGTGGCCTGCCTCCTGGCGTGGTGGACCCTGACCACGCGTCGGCCGAGCGCGCTGTTCTGGTTGCTGTGCGCCGGCAGCGCCGGCGCCTACCTGTTCTGCATGGACCTGCTCTACGACCTGGAGAACGGCATCTTCACCAGTGGCTCCGGGGGCGTCGTCGAGGCAGCGCATCGTGGCCGTCACCGGCGATCTTCTCGGTCACCATCCTGACGTGGTCGTGGCGGCACCGCGGAGCCCTGCTCTCGGGTCGGTGAGCCATGCTGGGGAGATGGACGATCCCCGACCCGCCCTGGACGCCAAGCTCGCCGAGATCGACGAGCAGATGGCGACGATGGAGAAGAAGCCGGTCGACCAGGGCTCGATCTCCTTCGGCAAGCGGATCGGGGAAGGTACGTCGATGGCGGTCGACCGGCTCGCCCAGGTGGCCGTGCACGACAAGCTCCAGGTCACCCGCGCCGACGTGGTCCGAGCGATGGAGAAGCTCGACGACGGCACCTACGGCCGCTGCGACGTGTGCGGCGAGCCGATCCCGGAGGGCCGGCTCGAGGCGCTGCCGTGGGCCGTGCTCTGTGTCGAGGACGCCGCCAAGCGTTAGCGTCACCGTCGTGCCGATGAACGAGAACCACGCCAAGCTCTGCCCGAGCCCCGAGTGGGCGGCCTACTTGCACAACGACGTCCTGCCCGCGCTCGCCGACGGGATCGAGCTCGGGCCACGGATGCTGGAGATCGGTCCCGGTCCGGGCGCCAGCGCCGAGTGGCTGCGCCACCGCGTCGAGGACCTGGTCGCGATCGAGCTGGAGGCGGACACCGTGGCCACGCTGCGCAACGGTTCGCCGACACCAACGTCGAGGTGCTCCAGGGTGACGCCACCGACCTGCCGTTCGAGGACGGGTCGTTCGACTCCGTCGGGTGCTTCACGATGCTGCACCACGTGCCCACGCAGGCGCTCCAGAACCAGGTGTTCGCCGAGGCGCTGCGGGTCCTGACGGCCGGGCGGGACGATGATCGCCTCGGACAGCCTGCCGAGCACCGACCTGCACGACTTCCACATCGGCGACGTCTACAACCCGATCGATCCCGCGTCGCTCCTCACCCGGCTGCAGGCGGTCGGCTTCGGCGCGATCACGATCAGCGTGGACTACGCGTTCACCTTCCGGGCGCGCAAGCCCGACGCAGACGACGGACGACTGGCAGCACGAGTCCTGAGTCCGGCGGCTGATCGGGCTCCCGGGCCGGGCGTCGGGGACGATGACCGGGCGATGCCACTCCTCGACCGCCTCCCCGCCCACCGGCGACCCGACCCCGACGCGCTGTTCGACGTCTTCGAGACCTGGGTCGGCGAGCAGGGGCTGACGCTCTACCCGGCGCAGGAGGAGGCGCTGATCGAGCTGGTCAGCGGCGCCAACGTGATCCTCTCCACGCCGACCGGCACCGGGAAGAGCCTGGTCGCCACCGGCGCGCACTTCGCGGCGCTGGCCCAGGGGCGGCGCACGTTCTACACCGCGCCGATCAAGGCGCTGGTCTCGGAGAAGTTCTTCGCGCTGATCGACGTCTTCGGCGCCGAGAACGTCGGCATGCTGACCGGCGACGCCGCGGTCAACGCCCAGGCGCCGATCGTCTGCTGCACCGCCGAGGTGCTGGCCAACATCGCGCTGCGCGAGGGTGCCGAGGCCGACGTCGGCCAGGTGGTGATGGACGAGTTCCACTTCTACGCCGAGCCCGACCGCGGCTGGGCCTGGCAGGTGCCGCTGCTCGAGCTGCCGCACGCGCAGTTCCTGCTGATGTCGGCGACGCTCGGCGACGTCACCCGGTTCGTGGACGACCTGACCCGGCGTACGGGCCGGGAGACCGGCGGTCGTCACCAGCGCGACCCGGCCGGTGCCGCTCACCTACGAGTGGGCGCTGACCCCGATGCACGAGACCCTCGAGGAGCTGCTCACCACCCACCAGGCGCCGGTCTACGTCGTGCACTTCACCCAGGCCGCCGCGCTCGAGCGCGCGCAGGCGCTGACCAGCATCAACGTCTGCACCCGCGAGGAGAAGGACCGGATCGCCGAGCTGATCGGCGGCTTCCGGTTCAGCCCCGGCTTCGGCAAGACCCTGTCCCGGCTGGTGAAGCACGGCATCGGCGTGCACCACGCGGGGATGCTGCCGAAGTACCGCCGCCTCGTCGAGCAGCTCGCCCAGGCCGGCCTGCTCAAGGTCATCTGCGGCACCGACACCCTCGGCGTCGGCATCAACGTGCCGATCCGCACGGTGGTGTTCACCGGCCTCTCCAAGTACGACGGGCGCCGGCAGCGGCTGCTCAAGGCGCGCGAGTTCCACCAGATCGCCGGCCGGGCCGGCCGCGCCGGCTTCGACACCGCCGGCACCGTCGTCGTGCAGGCGCCCGAGCACGTCGTGGAGAACGCCCGGCTGGTCAAGAAGGCCGGCGACGACCCGAAGAAGCTCAAGCGGGTGCAGCGCAAGAAGGCGCCCGAGGGCCAGGTCACCTGGACCGAGGAGACCTTCGAGCGGCTCGTCGCCGCCGAGCCCGAGCCGCTGGTCTCCCGGATGCGGGTCAGCCACGCGATGCTGCTCAACGTGATCGCCCGGCCCGGCGACCCGGCCGCGGCGATGCGGCGGCTGCTGCGCGACAACCACGAGGACCCGCGCTCCCGGCGCCGGCTGATGCGCCTGGCCGCCGCCCAGCACCGCGCGCTGCTCGCCGCCGGCGTGGTCGAGCTGGTCGACCCGCGCGAGCGAGGACGGCCGGCGGGTGCGGCTCGTCGAGGGGCTCCAGCTCGACTTCGCGCTCAACCAGCCGCTGTCGGCGTACGCGCTGGCCGTCTTCGACACGCTCGACCCCGAGGCTCCGACGTACGCCCTCGACGTGGTCTCGGTCGTCGAGGCCACCCTCGAGGACCCGCGCCCGGTGCTCGGCGCGCAGGAGCACCGCGCGCGCGGCGAGGCGATCGGCGAGATGAAGGCCGACGGCATCGAGTACGACGAGCGGATGGAGCTGCTCGAGGAGGTCACCTGGCCCAAGCCGCTGCAGGAGCTGCTCGAGCACACCTACGAGCTCTACCGCGCAGCGGCACCCGTGGGTCGGCGAGGACGCGCTGTCGCCCAAGTCGGTGGTGCGCGACATGTACGAGCGCGCGATGACCTTCGCGGAGTACGTCGCGTTCTACGGCCTGACCCGCTCCGAGGGCCTGGTGCTGCGCTACCTCGGCGACGCCTACCGCGCGCTGCGGCAGACCGTGCCCGAGCAGCGTGCGCACCGACGAGCTCGAGGACCTCATCGAGTGGCTCGGCGCGGTCGTACGCCAGACCGACTCGAGCCTGCTCGACGAGTGGGAGGGGCTCAGCGACCCCGACCGGCTCGCTCGCGATCGCCGGCGCCGGACGTCGCTGCCGCCGACGCCCGAGCGGATCACCGCCAACGAGCGCGCGTTCACCGTGCTGGTGCGCAACGCGATGTTCCGCCGGGTGGAGCTCGCCGCGCTGACCGCTGGGAGCAGCTCGGCGAGCTCGAGGCCGAGGCCGGCTCGAGCATGACCGGAGAGGACTGGCGCGAGGCGCTGGAGGCCTACTTCGCCGAGCACGACACGCATCGACACCGGCCCCGACGCGCGCGGCCCGCAGATGCTGCTGGTCGAGAAGGCGCGAGCGCACCTGGGAGGTGCAGCAGATCATCGGCGACCCGGAGGGCGACCACGACTGGCGGATCACGGCGACCGTCGACCTCGCCGCCTCCGACGACGAGGGCGAGCTGGTCCTCGACGTCACCGGCCTGATGCGGCTCTGAGACCTCGGGCGTCGGCGCCGGCTGGAGGATCTGCAGCACCTGGTAGGTCCGGGCGTCGGCGCCGGCATCGCGGCCGCGTCGCCGCCACGTCTCGACCAGGTCGGTCAGCTCCTTGGCGAAGCTCGTCGGCATCCGCGCGTGGTGAGACGCAGCGCGCTGTCACTGACCATCATGAGCGTCTCGGGGTCGCTCTCGGAGGCGTCCGCGCGGTTGACCGCGTCGTGGGCGGCGTTGGCCCACTCCGCCGGAAGACCTGACGGCCGCCTTGCCGCCCGGGGCCAGCGCGAGCTCGGAGGTGTTGATGTTGAACCCGGCCTCGTGGGCGGCCTGCCAGACCCGGTCGCGCCCGTCGCGGGCCTCCTCGGGCGCCTCCTCGACCAGGCCGTACTTGGCCAGCTGGCGGAGGTGGAAGCTCGCCTGGTTGGCCGGGATGCCGAGCTCCCGGGCGATGTCGGCGGCGCGCATCGGACCGGTCGCGCCGAGCTCGTCGAGGATCCGGTTGCGCACCGGGTGGGCGATCGCGCGCAGCACCTGGGGGTCGTGCGACCGCCTGGCGGGCCTCGGCGTCTCGCGCATGCCGGCAGCCTACCAAATTCCGCACGGACCATTGCGCAACTAATAGTTGCGCAATATATGGTGCGGATATGACCGGACTACCGGACCTCGCCCGCAACCACGACTTCACCGTGCTCTGGGTGGGCCAGACGATCAGCGAGCTCGGCAGCCGGATGAGCATGTTCGTCTTCCCGCTGCTCGCCTTCCACGCTCACCGGCTCGGCGCTCGTGGCCGCGCTCGCCGAGGCGGCCCACCTGCTCGGCCTGGCGGGCGCCCTGCTCCCGGCCGGGGTGCTGGCCGACCGGATCGACCGCCGCCGGCTGATGCGGCGGCGAGCGGCGCCGGGCTGCTGCTCTACGCCGTCGCTGGCCGTCGCCGGCGCTGGCCGGCGCGCTCACGCTGCCGCACCTGCTCGTCGTCGCCCTGCTCACCGGCGTGCGGCGCGGGCGTCTTCGGCCCGGCCGAGATGCTCGGCCGTGCGCTCCGTCGTGCCGCCGACGACCTGCCCACGGCGCTCTCGCAGAACCAGGCCCGCCAGCACGTCGCCTCGCTGGTCGGCGGCCCCGTCGGTGGCGCGCTGTACGCCGTCACCCGCTGGCTGCCGTTCGCCGTCGACGCCGTCTCCTACGCCGTCTCGTGGGTCCTGCTCGGCCGGATCCGCGACCGACCTCTCCGCCCCCGACGCGAGCGGCCGGCGCCCGGCGCACGTCCGCGCCAGGACCTCGCCGAGGGCTTCGCGTTCATCCGGCGCAGCCCGTTCTGCGGGTGCTGACTGGTCTGGTCGGCGCTGGCCAACCTGGCGGTGAACGCGCTCTTCTTCACCGCGTGCTGCGGCTGATCGCAGGGCGGGCTTCCCGCCGTACCAGATCGGCCTGGTCGAGACCGCCGCCGGCATCTGCGGCATCCTCGGCGCGATCGCTGGCGCCGACGGCTGATCGACCGCTTCGCCACCGGCCGCCTGACCATCGCGGTCGCGTGGAGCTTCGTGCCGCTGGTCGTGCCGATGGCGCTGTGTCAACAACCCGGCCGTCGTGGCCGCCGCGCTCGGCATCGGCGTGTTCCTCAACCCGGCGGGCAACGCCGGCATCGGCGCCTACCGGATCGCGGTGACGCCGGACGAGCTGCAGGGCCGGGTCCAGTCGTCGCTCGCAGTTCGTCTCGATGTCGGTGCTGCCGCTCGCTCCGCTGCTGCGCCGGCCTCTGCTCGGCCGGCTCGGCGGGGAGAGCAGTGCCGGCTGGTCTGCTCACCGCCCTGGTCGCGCTGATCCCGACGCTGAGCCCGGGCGCGCACCCTGCCCCGCCGGGTGGCGCGTCGGCGCCGAGGGTCCCGTGGCGGCGCGCAGGCGCAGGCTTCCCCGGTCAGCCGGGATCCGGCGGTCTCGGCGCACTGCACCGCCTGAGACGCTCAGGGATCGCCCGACAACCCTGACCGTTGCGTCCTCAGGCTGACAGTCAGGCGAAGGCGCTCTCGCCGGTGATCGCGCGGCCGACGATGAGGGTGTTCACCTCGCGGGTGCCCTCGTAGGAGTAGATCGCCTCCGCGTCGGCGACGAAGCGGCCGACGTGGTGCTCGAGCAGGATGCCGTTGCCGCCGAGCACCTCGCGCGCCCAGCCGACCGCGCTCGCGCATGCCGCACCGTGGCGTGCGCCTTGCACAGCGACGCGTGCTCGTCCTTCAGCAGCCCGGCGTCCTGGAGCTGGGAGGCACGCACGTTCATCGCGGTCGAGGAGGTCACGTTGCTGAGCATCTTCACCAGCAGGTCCTGCACCATCTGGAACGACGCGATCGAGCGGCCGAACTGCTGGCGCGCTTGGTGTAGCGCAGGGCGTGCTCGAAGGCGCCGCGCGCGCAGCCGGTGGCCTGCCAGGCGACGCTCATCCGCGTCACCCGGAGCACGTTGGCGGTCGAGCGGAAGCTCTCGGCGTTCTGCAGCCGGTTGGCCTCGGGAACGCGTACGTCGGCGAGGTGGATCTCCGCGTTCTGCACGACGCGCAGGGCGATCTTGTCCTCCTGCTTGTCGAAGGTCATCCCCTCGGTGCCCTTCTCGACGACGAAGCCCTTGACCTGCTCGTCGTCCTCGTCGCGGGCCCAGATCACGACGAGGTCCGCGAAGGCGGCGTTGCCGATCCACTTCTTCTCGCCGTTCGAGGATCCAGTCGTCGCCGTCGCGCCGGGCGGTCGTGGCCAGCCCCTGCGGAGATGTCGGAGCCGTGCTCGGGCTCGGTCAGCCCGAAGGCGCCGATCAGCTCCATCCGGGCCATCGGCGGGAGCCAGCGCTCGCGCTGCTCGTCGGACCCGCACAGCTTGATCGAGCCCATCGCCAGGCCGCCGTGCACGCCCATGAACGTCGCGATCGACGGGTCGACCCGGCCGAGCTCCATCGCGACCATGCCGTCGACCAGGGCTCCACGCGCCGGGCAGCCGGGGCCGTCGAAGGCCAGGCCGGCGATGCCGAGGTCGGCGATGCCGGGCACGAGGTCGTGCGGGAACTCCGCGCGCGTCCAGTAGTCGTTGATGACCGGCTCGACCTCGCGCGTCATGAACGCGCGCACGTTGCTGAGCAGCTCGCGGTCCTGCTCCTCGAGCAGCAGCTCGAAGCCGAGGAAGTCGGAGAAGGGGGAGTCCTCGAGCCCCAGGTCCTCGAGCTCGGTCATGCGGTCTCCTCGTCCAGGCTGTGCTCGTTCAGGAAGGCGTCGATGACCGGGGCCAGCTCGTCGGCCTCGGTGAGGATGCCGAGGTGGCCGCCGTGGTAGACGTGCAGCCGCGCGGCCGGGATCAGTCGCGGCCTGCATCCGCGGGTTGGCGACCGGGATGATCGGGTCGTCGTCACCGCCCATCACCAAGGTGGGCTGCCGGATCAGCCTCAGGAACGGCAGGCTGCTCCAGCCCGGTCATCGCGGCCAGCTGGTAGTAGTAGCCGCGCTTGGGCCCCGACCGCGTCGCGGCGTGGAGCAGGGCGGCGCCCTTCGACCGGGTCGCTGCGCATCGAGCCGCCGTAGATCGTCGGGAGCCACCTTCGCGGCGTACGCGGGATCGCGGTGCCGACGAGGCGTCGACATGATCCGCAGCACCCGCGGGTGCGCCGGGACCATCAGCACGCCGGTGCCGGTGGCGACCAGCACCACCCGTCGTACCCGCCTGCGGGACTGTACGGCGAGCTGCTGGGCCAGCCCGCCGCCCCACGAGAGACCGAAGACGTCGAACTGGCGGTGACCGAGCCTGGTCATCAGGGCCGCGACCCAGGAGGCCAGCCCCGCGATCGGGTAGGGGAACGGTGGCAGCTGGCTGCCGCCGACGCCGGGCACGTCGAACCGGACGATCCCGCGCTCCGGGTCGAGCTGGTCGACGAACGGCTGGAGCGCCTCGAGGCTGACCCCGATGCCGTTGCACAGGAGCAGTGGCGGCTCGTTGACGAAGCGGCCGACGCCGGGGCGCACCGAGACCCGTGCGGTGATCCCGCGCACCGTGACGTTGCGGACCCGATCGGGCGCCGCCTGCTCCGCGGTCACGACGGCTGGCCGATCACCGGTCATGGACGTAGGTGCCGGGAGCGTCGCACAGTGGCTCGTACGTGGCGTTGCCGAGCTTGCGCGGGCGGTTGCGCTCCTCACCGGCGTGGGCGGCCAGCCACTCGACGTAGTCGTCCCACCAGCTGCCCTTGACCTTCGACGCGCCGGCCAGCCAGTCGGCGGCCTCCGGAGGGTTCTCCGACGCGGTCTGGAAGCTGGCCTTCGGGTTGCCGGGCGGGTTGACCATCGCCGCGATGTGCCCGCTCGTCGAGAGCACGAACTTCGTCTCGCCGCCGAAGAGCTGGGTCGTCTGGTAGCAGGACTCCCACTTGCACAGGTGGTCGGCGATCCCCGCGACGACGTAGGTGTCCCGGTCGATCTTGGAGAGGTCGACCTTGGTGCCGAGCATGTCCGCCTCACCGGGCTCGACGAGCGCGTTGCGGATCGCGAGGTCCATGAAGTCGCGGTGCATGCCCGCGGACATCCGCACCGGGTCAGCGTTCCAGTAGAGGATGTCGAAGGCCTTCGGGGCGTGGCCCATCAGGTAGTTGTTGACCCAGTAGTTCCAGATCAGGTCGTTGGGGCGCAGCCAGGCGAAGATCTCCGCGAGCGAGCGCCCGTCGAGGTAGCCCTTCTCCTGAGAGGCGCGGGTCGAGGCCGCCGCCGACTTGTGGGACAGCAGCGCGCTGGTGACGCCGGCCCGCTCCTGGTCGAGCACCGTGACCATGAGGCTGAAGGACGCGACCCGGTCGAGCTCGCCGATGTCGGCAAGGTGCGCCATCAGCATCGAGGAGATCATCCCGCCGGAGCAGATGCCCAGCACGGAGGTCTTGTCCTGCCGAGAGATCGACTCGCAGGCTGCCATCGCGTCGAGGATCGCCTGCCCGTAGGTGTCGAGGTCCCAGGCGGCGTGCCGGGCGTCGGGGTTGCGCCAGGAGATGCAGTAGACCTGCTGGCCGCCGCGGACGAGGTGCTCGATCATCGAGCGGTCCGCGGCGAGGTCGACGACGTAGTACTTGTTGATCGTCGGCGGGACGATCAGCAGCGGCACCTCGTGGACCTTGGGGGTCTGCGGGGTGTACTGGATCAGCTCGAAGACGTCGGTGCGCAGCACCACCTCCCCGGGCGTGACCGCGATGTCCTCACCGACCTCGAACGCGTCGGCCTCGACCATCGAGGGCACCCGCGGCGGGGTGGCGAAGTCGCGGACCAGTCGCCGGCCGCCCTCGAGCAGGTTGCCGCCACCGGTGTCGAGCGTGCGCTTGAGCACCTTGGGGTTGAGGAAGGGGTTGTTGCTCGGCGCGGAGGCCTCGACGAGGTTGTCGACGATGAAGCTCATCCGCTGGTCGTCGCCCCACTCGAGCTCGGCGTCGGAGACCAGTCCGCGCGCGGCCTCGCCGAGCGCGAGGTAGCTCTGCAGGGTGCGCCGGAACAGCGGGTTGCGCGCCCACGCCTCCTCGGTGAAGCGGCGGTCCTTCTCGTGCGGCGCGAGCTCGGAGCGCCCGACGCCGACCTTGGCGAGCTCGGCGATCAGGCCGGCGCCGCGGCGTACGACCCGCTGGGGACGGCGGGCCAGGCCGGCGGTGAAGCGGATGCCGGACATGCCGGGCACGAACCGGCGCAACGGGCCACGGCTCGCGTCGTAGAGCAGCATGTCGAGCGGCGTGGCCAGCTCGCGGGAGGACTGCTCGGCCGACTCGTCGCTCTCGCGCTCGGTCTCCGGGGCCTCGGCCTTGGTCGCGGCGCTCATCGGCCGTCCTCCTCTGAGTCGGGTGCGCTGACCTCGCGGCGCAGGATCTTGCCGGTGGGCCCCTTGGGGAGCTCGTCGACGATCCAGACCGCGCGGGGGTACTTGTACGCCGCCAGGCGCTCCTTCGCGAAGGCCTGGAGCTCCTCCCCGTCGACCTTCTGGCCCTCCTTGAGGGCGACGGCGGCGCCGACCTCCTCGCCGAGGTGGTCGTCCTTGATGCCGATCACGGCGACCTCGGCGACGGCCTCGTGCTCGTAGAGAGCCTCCTCGACCTCGCGCGGGTAGACGTTGTAGCCACCGCGGATGATCAGGTCCTTCTTGCGGTCGACGATGAAGAAGTAGCCGTCCTCGTCCACCTTGGCCATGTCGCCGGACAGGAACCAGCCGTCCTGGATCGCCTCCGTCGTGGCCTCCTCGCGACCCCAGTAGCCCCGCATGATGTTCTCGCCCTTGATGGCGATCTCGCCGACCTCGCCCTGCTCGACGTCCTTGCGGTCGTCGTCGACGAGCTTCATCTCCACGCCGCGCACGGGGGTGCCGATCGAGCCGGGCTTGCGCTCCTGGCCGGGCTGGTTGAAGGAGGCGACCGGTGAGGTCTCGGAGAGCCCGTAGCCCTCGAGCACGATGCAGTCGAAGGTCTTCTCGAAGTTCTTCATCACCTCGACCGGCATCGCGGACCCGCCGGAGATGCAGGTGCGCAGGCTCGACATGTCGGCCTCGTCCGCTCCGTCGGCGTTCAGCATCCCGGCGTACATCGTCGGGACGCCCTCGAAGACGGTGACCTCGTCACGCGCGACGACCTCGAGCGCCTTGGCGGCGTCGAAGCGGGGGATCAGGGTCAGGCAGGAGCCCTTGAGCACGGAGGCGTTCAGGCCGCAGGTCAGGCCGAAGACGTGGAAGAGGGGCAGGCAGCCCATCACCACGTCCTCCTCGGTGAGCTCCACGAGCGTCTCGGCGCTGGTCGCCGCGTTGGTGATCATGTTGTGGTGGGTCAGCTCGGCGCCCTTGGGCTGGCCGGTGGTGCCCGACGTGTAGAGGAGCACGACGAGGTCGTCGTCCTCGCGGCTGACCACCTCGGTGTCGGGCTCGTGCTCCGGCCAGCACCTCGGCGAAGTCGGGGCCGACCTCGACGCACTCGATGCCGACCGCCTCGGCGCCCTTGCCGGCCTCCTCGGCCATGTCCTTCCAGGCGAAGCACGATCGAGGCGCCGGAGTCCTCGAGGTAGTACTTCACCTCGCGGCCCTTGAGCAGCGGGTTCATCGGGATGACGACGGCGCCGATCGAGATCGCGCCGTAGAAGATCACCGGGAAGGGCGGCACGTTCGGCAGCACCATGCCCACGCGGTCGCCCGGGCCGATCCCCTTGGCCTTCAGCATCGCCGCGACCCGGCTTGCGCCGTCCGGCGAGGTCGCGGTAGCTCAGCACGAAGTCGTCGAGCTTCACCGCCGGACGGTCGGGGTGCTCCTCGGCGGTCTTGGTCAGGTTGTCGGCCAGGTTGGTCACGAGCGCCTCCGGGGCGTGCGTCATCGTGCGTGGGCGTGCCGGGCGGACTGAGGAGCAGGCACGGCGACCTCGTCGGGGTCGCGGATGTTCAGCTGTTCATTACCCCACTGTGGCGCGCGCCACACCCGGGCACAACCGCGGGCCGCTTAACACCACCGACACGAACGGGCGGCACCCTTCTCCCATGTCCGACACCCCGAGCGCCGCGGACTGGAGCGAGCGCGTCGGGCACGTCATCGTCTGCGGCCTGCACGACGACGGGCTGCGGATGGTCGAGCAGCTGCATCTCGCCGGCATCCCGGTGATCGTGGTCGACGACCTCCCGGACCCAGAGCTCCCGACGGTGCTCGCCGACCTGGGCGTGGAGTGGCTCGCGGCCGACGCTCGCCAGGCCGACACGCTCCGCCTGGCGGGTCTCGACGGGGCGGAAGCGGTCGTGGTCACGGAGAGCGACGACCTCCGCACCCTGGCCATCGCCCTGCTGGCACGAGAGCTGCGCCCCGGACGACGGGTCGTCGTCCAGATGCGCAACGCCTCCGTCGGGCGAGCACTGACGGACGTCGGCGTGGTCGTCCTCGACGCTGCGGGGCTCGCGGCCCCCAGCGTGGTCGACGCCTGCCTCACGGAGGTCGTCCACCCGTTGCTGCTGGAGGGCCAGGACTTCCTCGTGGTCGAGACCCTCGCCGGGCGGGAGGCCAGCCTGAGGGACCTGTACGGCGACCTCGCACCCCTGGTGCTCGCCCCAGGAGACCGCTCCGGCAGTGGTCGCGAGGCCCAGGTGTCACCCGGCCGGGACGTGCTGGCCTCTGCGGAGGACACGGTCGTGCTGGTCGGCCGCGTCGATGACGTGCGCAGCGCTGGGCTGGTCGAGCAACCGGGTCGCCGTACGGACGTGGCGTTCGTGGGTGCCCGCGCCTTCAAGGAGACCAGGAAGCGGCCGGCCAACCTGGTGCTGTTCACGTTGCGGGGCCTCGACCGGCGGATCAAGCGCGCCGTCCTCGCGCTGGTCACCCTCGCGGCGGTCTCCGTGACCGTGCTGACCCTGGGCTACCGCGAGCCTGACGGCACCGGGATGTCCGTGCTGGACGCGCTCTACTTCACCGTCGAGACGATCGGCACCGTCGGCTTCGGCGACTTCTACTTCCGCTCGCAGGAGCCCTGGCTGCGGGGGTGGGCGATCTTCCTGATGGTGGTCGGGGCGACCCTCGCGACGGTGTTCTTCGCGCTGCTGACCAACCTGCTGATCAGCCGCACCATCGCCTCGTCGCTGGGGCGCCGGCGGGTGACCGGCCTGAGCGGGCACGTGGTCGTCGTCGGCCTGGGCGCGGTGGGACTCGCCGTCGTCGAGGGCCTGCGAGCGCGGGACGTCGACGTGGTGGTGGTCGAGGCCGACGACCAGAACCGTTTCCTCGCCCAGCTGCGCGCGCAGCAGGTGCCCGTGCTGATCGCCGACGCGACCCTGCCCGAGACCTGGTCGGCCGTCGAGCTCGCCGAGGCTCGGGCGGTCGCGGTGATGACGAGCGACGACCTCGCCAACATCGAGACCGGGCTGGCGGTGCGTGACCTGCTGGGGGAGCGCTGGCACGACGTACCGGTCGTGCTGCGGATCTTCGACCGTCGCCTGGCCGGCACCGTCTCCGGCAGCTTCGACTTCCGGAACGTGCGCTCGCCCGCATCGCTGGCCGCGCCCTGGTTCGTCGGGGCGGCGCTGGGCCTCGACGTCCTGAAGACCTTGTACGTCGGTGGGCTGCCGATGCTCGTTGCTCGCCTGCGGGTGGACGACGCGTTGGCCGGCCGCGAGATGCGGGACCTGTCGGCGCGGCTGCGCGTGGTCTGCCTCGCCCGGGCCGAGGGGGGCGTGGTCAGCCTGCCGCGGCGGGAGACCGCCTTCGCGACCGGCGACGTCGCGACCCTCGTCGGGCCCTACGAGGAGCTGCTGCGCCTCCTGCGCAGCGAGCCCGATCCAGGCCTGCCTCTCGATTCGTGCGAGCGTCCCGCGCGCCCGTAGACTCGCCGCCCGTGGCACTCACCATCGGAATCGTCGGTCTCCCCAACGCGGGCAAGTCGACCCTCTTCAACGCGCTGACCAAGAACAACGTGCTCGCGGCCAACTACCCGTTCGCCACGATCGAGCCCAACGTCGGCGTCGTCGCCGTCCCCGACGACCGGTTGGGCAAGCTCGCGCGAGATCTTCAGCTCGGCCAAGATCCTGCCCGCCACCGTCGAGTTCGTCGACATCGCCGGCATCGTCAAGGGCGCCTCCGAGGGAGAGGGGCTCGGCAACAAGTTCCTCTCGCACATCCGGGAGGCCGCGGCGATCTGCCAGGTCACCCGGGTCTTCCGTGACGAGGACGTCACCCACGTCGACGGCGAGGTGAATCCCGAGTCCGACATCTCCACGATCCAGACCGAGATGATCCTGGCCGACCTGCAGACCGTCGAGAAGGCGATCCCGCGGCTGGAGAAGGAGACCCGCGGCGACAAGGCGCGGGCCGCCAACCTCGCCGCCGCTCAGGAGGCGAAGGACGCGCTCGAGGCCGGCACCCCGATCCTGAACACGAAGATCGACCTGCCCCTGGTCCGCGAGCTGTCCCTGCTCACCGCCAAGCCCTACATCTACGTCTTCAACTGCGACGCCGACGAGCTCGGCGACGAAGCCCTCAAGGACAAGATGCGCGCCCTCGTCGCGCCGGCCGAGGCGATCTTCCTCGACGCGAAGTTCGAGGCCGAGCTGGTCGAGCTCGGCGACGACGACGAGGCCCGCGAGATGCTCCACGAGATGGGGGTCGACGAGCCCGGTCTCGACGTGCTCGCCCGGGTCGGGTTCGACACCCTCGGCCTGCAGACCTACCTGACCGCCGGACCCAAGGAGTCGCGCGCGTGGACCGTGCCCAAGGGTGCGACCGCTCCGGAGGCCGCCGGCGTGATCCACACGGACTTCCAGAAGGGCTTCATCAAGGCCGAGATCGTCTCCTTCGACGACCTGGTCGCGACGGGCTCGATGCATGCCGCCAAGTCCGCCGGCAAGGTGCGCATGGAGGGCAAGGACTACGTGATGTCCGACGGCGACGTGGTGGAGTTCCGCTTCAACGTGTGACGCACGGCGTGCACCTTCCTGGCGCAAAGCCCTCGAGCCAGGCGAGCCGCAAGTGCTGACGACCGTGGGTGCCTCGGGTTAGCGTGCCGGGATGAAGCGCGTGCCCCACGAGAACGTGGCGACCGTCCTGGTCGATCCGCGCGTGCTCGAGGACCTGGAGCTGGCGTTGATGGCGCAGGACCTGCGGGTCTGGCCGATCCGGACGGCACCGATCTGCGAGGACGGTCCGAGGCAGGCGTTCCAGGTCCGCCGTGAGCTGCTGATGAAGCACCGCGGGGAGTGGGACCTCGCTGCCGACTGGGCGCCGGTCTGGATCGGCTTCGGCGACACCTGGCGCAACGGTGACGAGCCGCTGCCGTGGGCGGCACACGTGGCGCTGTGGCAGGCGCTCGAGTCGTACGCCGAGCACGTCCGCTTCCATCGCCGTCTCGGAGGAGTCAGTCGGCTCCCGTTGCCCGAGGACATCCAGCTCTAGGCGTCGAGCAGCCGTCCCGGCGTGGTGACGGCGTTTTGTACGTGGTGGGCGGAAGAATCCTCTTCATCCACAGAACCCTCGCTGGAGGGCAAGCGGAACGCCAGTCGGTGACGAACCACTGGCACACGGACGGATGAGGGGAGGGTGCGAGATGGCGACCATGCTGCTGGAGAAGAGGGCGATGGTGGACGTGGACCGCACCTGTGACTGCGGCCAGGCCCTGGACTGCTGCCACACGTCGCACTGCCCACGCTGCGGTACGACACTGCGCGGCTGAGCCTTCGCGCTGAGCTCGAGGGCCCTGTCGCCCGGGACCGCGGCCACCTAGGGTGGTCGACGTGACGCCCGTCACATGTTCTCGGGAGGGCCTATGAACCTGCGTCTGCAGCCGCGCGCGCGAACGACGCGTCGTACCTGGGGAGTGGCCGTGACCGCGGCTCTCGCACTGGTGCTCAGCGGCGTGATCAGCACGACGCCCGCCGAGGCCCGCACCGCGCGCCCCGTCCCAGGGAGCGAACCGCTCCCGGGCTACACGATCTCGAACCCTCCGCTCGCACCACTCGTGGTCCAGGGTCGCCCGGCCCGCGTCCTGCAGGGCGTCCACCAGCACGCTGCCTACGACGTCGAGGTGCCGCCACGCTGGAACGGCGAGCTCGTCATGTGGGCCCACGGCTACCGCGGCACCGGGAAGGTGCTCACGGTCGACCCGCCCTCGTTCGGGCTGCGCCAGAAGCTCCTCGACCAGGGTTATGCGTGGGCCGCGTCCAGCTACGCGCAGAACGACTACGACGTCGCCACCGGGGTCACCACCACCCACGGCCTCGCGCAGTACGCCGCACGGCTGATCGGCAAGCGGGCCAAGCGGGTCTACGTCGCCGGTGTCTCCATGGGCGGGCACGTCATCGGCCGCTCGCTGGAGCAGTACCCGCACTTCTTCGACGGAGCCCTGCCCATGTGCGGCGTGCTCGGTGACCAGCGGCTGTTCGACTTCTTCCTGGGCTACAACCTGGTCGCCCAGGACCTGGCGAACGTGCCGGCCTATCCGTTCCCGGCTGACTACCTGACGGCCAAGGTCCCGCAGATCCAGCAGAACCTCGGTCTGGTCGGGCTCACCCCGGCGAACGACACGACCAACGTCCGCGGCAAGCAGCTGCGCGCGATCACGACGAACCTCAGTGGTGGCGAGCGACCTGGCGCCACGCAGGCCTTCGCGATCTGGAAGGACTTCCTGTTCACCCTGGGCACGCCGGACAACGGCGGGCCGTTGTCGCAGAACGCCGGCCGGGTGGCGCAGAACGTCGGGACGAGCTACCAGCCCGATGCCCCTGTCGACGTGAACGCGTCCGTGCTGCGCGTGACCGCACGGGACCAGTTCGCCCGCCGGACGAACCAGCTGACCCAGATCCCGAAGATCAAGGGCCGCCCTCGCGTCCCCACCCTGACCCTGCATGGACTCGGAGACCTGTTCGTGCCGTTCTCGATGGAGCAGATCTACCGGCGCGAGGTCGACCGCAACGGCCAGGCCGGTCTACTGGTGCAGCGGGCCATCCGCGAGGCGGGGCACTGCGAGTTCACCCCCGATGAGGTCGGCCGGGCCTGGGACGACCTCACCACCTGGGTGGAGTCGCGCGACCGGGGACACGGGCACCGTCACGTGGCCCGGCCGGAGGGCGACGACGTCCTGTCTCCCGCCACCGTGGCGTCCCCGACCTACGGCTGCCGCTTCACCGACCCGACCGGCTACCAGTCACCGGCCCTGTTCAAGACCCGAGCGCTGTACGCGAGGTGCCCCTAGGGTTCGCCTCTCGTAGACTGGGACGTCGCCGGCGCCACCGCCGGTCCCACGCGCAACGATTCAGGATCCCGTGACCCCCACGACCGACCAGACCGAGATCGACCACGCCCGGGGCACCGACGAGGTGACCCGCGAGGCGGCACGGCGACGCACCTTCGCGGTGATCAGCCACCCTGACGCCGGCAAGTCGACGCTGACCGAGGCGCTCGCCCTGCACGCGCAGGTGATCACCGAGGCCGGGGCGGTGCACGGCAAGGCCGGACGCCGGAAGACCGTCTCGGACTGGATGGAGATGGAGCAGGCTCGTGGCATCTCGATCACGTCGGCCGCGCTGCAGTTCGCGTACGACGACCACGTGATCAACCTCGTCGACACCCCCGGCCACTCTGACTTCTCCGAGGACACCTACCGCGTCCTCTCCGCGGTCGACGCGGCGGTGATGCTCATCGACGCTGCCAAGGGGCTCGAGCCCCAGACCCTCAAGCTGTTCCGGGTCTGCAAGGCGCGCGGCCTCCCCGTGATCACCGTCATCAACAAGTGGGACCGCCCCGGGCTCGACGCGCTCACGCTGATGGAGGAGATCCAGGACGAGATCAAGCTGGTGCCGACACCGCTGACCTGGCCGGTCGGCATCGCCGGCGACTTCCGCGGCGTGCTCGACCGTCGCTCGGGCGACTACGTCGCCTACACGCGTACGGCGGGCGGGGCCACCCGTGCGCCCGAGGAGCGAATGGCGGCCGCGGCAGCCGAGACCCGTGAGGGCGAGGCCTGGACCGAGGCCGTCGAGGAGGCCGAGCTGCTCTCCGCCGACGGCGCCGACCACGACCAGGACCTGTTCCTCGGTGGGTTCACGACTCCCGTGCTGTTCGCCTCGGCGATCTCCAACTTCGGGGTCGCGGCGCTGCTCGACACCCTGGTCGAGCTCGCTCCGCCCGCCGCTGCCTTCCACCACGGCAAGGAGGACGCCGACGGACGGCCGGCCGAGGTCCGTGACGTGGCCGCGCCGTTCAGCGCCTTCGTGTTCAAGGTCCAGGCCGGGATGGACACCAACCACCGCGACCGCGTCGCCTTCGCGCGGGTCTGCTCGGGTGTCTTCGAGCGCGGCATGGTCGCCACCCACGCGCAGACGGGGCGTCCGTTCGCGACCAAGTACGCCCAGGCGATCTTCGGCCGGGAGCGCGCAGTGCTCGACACCGCCTACCCGGGCGACATCATCGGGCTCGTCAACGCGCTGGCCCTGAAGATCGGGGACACGATCTACGTCGACGAGCCGGTGAGCTTCCCGCCCATCGCCACGTTCGCACCCGAGCACTTCGCGGTGGCGACCGCCAAGGACAGCGGCCGGTTCAAGCAGTTCCGTCGCGGCATCGACCAGCTGGACAGCGAGGGCGTCGTCCAGGTGCTCCGGTCGGACCTGCGCGGGCAGCAGTCCCCGGTGCTCGCCGCCGTCGGTCCGATGCAGTTCGAGGTCGCCGTCGCGCGGATGGAGAGCGAGTTCGGAGCGCCGATCCGGCTCGAGACCCTCGGCTACACCCAGGCCCGCCGTACCGATTCCGCGTCCGCCGAGGAGCTCGACGCGATCCGTGGCATCGAGGTGATGGCTCGCAACGACGGCTCCCTGCTGGTGCTGGCTCCGGACAAGTGGCGGATCTCGGTCGTGGAGCGCGACCACCCCGACCTGACCCTCGAACCCCTGCTCGCCGGCGACCGCTGACGTCCCGCACGGCACGCCCCGGGTCGCGAGGTGCCGGGGAGCGACCGCTCGCCCCGCTAGCGTGGATCCAATGGTGAAGCACGGCCTGCGGATGGTCCCGATCGTGCTCCTGCTGGTCGCCGGCGGGGGCTGCGTCGCCGCGCACCGCAGCGAGTCGGCCACCCGCGTCGAGGTGGTGGCCGCGAGGTCCGCCAAGCAGTGTGAAGGGCTCAAGCGTCGAGACGTGCGTGGAGCCAAGCCGACGTACTCGCGCAAGAAGCTGTCCACGTTCCCGAACCACGCCTCGCTGTGCCACGGGATCTGGCTGCCCGACCCGAGGCGGTACCTCGTGCCGCAGGGCCTCGCGATCACCGGCAACACCGCCTGGCTCAGCGGGTTCCGCTACCGCAAGGGTTTCGGGAAACGGCCCTGCCAGCTGGTCCGCGTCGACCTGGTCACGGGCCGGAGGTTGCAGTACCACGGCGCCATCTACGGGCGCGTCGGCAACCGGCCGCGCACCTACTGCCGCCACGGCGGCGGGATCCTGCAGCGCGGGCCCTGGCTGTGGGTGGTGGAGAAGAGCAAGCTCTGGCTGGTGAACCCGGCCAAGAAGGGCTCCGTGCTGAACGCCAGGCGCGCCTGGCGGATCAAGGCGCCCGTGCGCGGGTCCGCGATCGTGGCGACGAAGACCCGGATCGGGGTGGTGCCGTTCCAGATCGGCGGGGTCGCGCGGATCTACTGGTACGACATCAAGTCCCTGATCCGCCCAGGTGTCCTCGACCTCGCCGTACGCCGCTCCGGTCGCAGCCAGATCGGAGCCGTGGCCCACACGCGGATCCCGCGCTACACGCAGGGGGCGACCCTCGACTCCCAGGGGCGCCTCTACCTGACCCGGTCCAACCTGTCGTGCGGTGAGCTGGTCACGCCGTTCGGTCGCCGGAAGGCGTTCATCCCCGGGGCGGAGGGCATCCAGTTCGCTGCACGCGACCGGCGCCTGTGGACCGTCAGCGAGTCCGGGTCCTGGCCCTACTCGTTGCTGGGCAAGCCACTGACTCCAGCGGTCGCGAGCTTCGAATGGCCCCGTCTGCTGGCGGGAAAACGACCCTCGTGCGGGTTCCCCGCCTACTGACCGGACGTCCCTCGAGCACAGCCGTCGCAGAATAAAACCGGACAGAACCCATCCGGCACAGGCACCGTCCCGAACTACTGGCGACCGAACGTCATCAAAGTTCAGGAAGTGACTTCACATGAGCACCATGCTCTCCACCAAGACCCGCCGGGGCTTCGCAGCCGTCGCCCTCATCGCCACCGCCAGCCTCTCCGTTGCCGCATGCGGCAGCAGCGACGACAGCTCCTCCTCGGCCTCCTCGTCCTCGTCGGAGACCAAGGCCGCCCCCAAGCCCGTCGCCTCGATCGACTCGCTGACCGGCAACACCACCTCGGTCACGCTGGACCAGGGCTTCGTCGACGCGCTCACCAGCCTGAAGCTGACCCCGGGCGTCACCGGCACCGCCAAGCTCCAGGACGGCGCGCTGATCTTCCCGATCTCCGGCGGAAACGTGACCGTCTTCAAGCCGGGCGAGGTCTCGCCGTACGTCATCGGCCAGATCCAGCACGAGGGTTCCGGCCTGTCGTTGACCGCCGGTGGCACCAAGGTCGAGATCAACAACCTGAACGTCGACCCGGGCGTCTCGCGCGTCTACGGTGACGTGTCCGTGAACGGCAAGCTCGCCGCCCCCAGCGCCTACGTCTTCAAGCTGGACGGCCGCACCCTGAAGCCGCTGCAGTCCGGTGACGGCACTGCCACGCTCGAGGGCACCAAGGTGGAGATCTCCCCGGTCGCCGCGCCGCTCCTGAACAAGACGTTCAAGACCGACGCCGTGAAGGCCGGCCTGCTGGTCGGCATCGCGAAGATCGAGGTCAGCACCACCCCGGGCGACTGACCCGAAGCAGCACCAGTAGCAACGCCCACCCCGGGCGAGCGACCCCGCCGGTCACTCGCTCGGGGTGGTGCTCGTTCCGGGCAGCTCGAACCAGATCTCGGTGCCGCCGCCCGGCGCAGGGTTCGCCCCGACCTCACCGCCCAGGGCGCCGACGATGCGGGAGACGGTGGCCAGGCCGATCCCATGGCCCTCGACCTGCTCGCCCACGCGGCTGAACAACGAGAAGACGTCGACCCGACGGTCCTCGGGGATCCCGATGCCGTTGTCCCGCACCGAGATGCGCCACCCCGAAGGCACCCGGCGGGAGGAGACGTGGACCCGGGCCGGGCTGTCCTGCTGCGAGAACTTCACCGCGTTGGTGAGCAGGTTCTGCAGCACGGAGTACATGTCGTCGGGGTTCGCGCGTACGACGGGCAGGTCGCCCAGCTCGACCACGGCCTTCTCGGCCTCGAGCAGGGTGGCGGAGTCGAGGAGCAGCTGACGGGCCACGGCATCGAGGTCGACGTCGACGGGTGCGGCCGCCGTGCCGACGACGCCGAAGTCCATGTTCTGGTCCAGCATCCGCGCCATCCGGTCAGCCGCGCGCGTGGTCCGGTTGAGCAGGGCGTCGACGGCACGCCCCGGATCCTCGCCGAGCTCCTCCTCGAGCATCTCCACGCTCGCGATGATCGCCGTGAGCGGGACCTTCATGTCGTGGCTGAGCTCGGCCGCCAGCTGCGAGACGACCGTCGCCGTGGCCTGCCCGACCTCGGGCACGGGCGGCGCGGAGCGGCTCGAACGCAGCAGGCGCAGCTCGATCAGCTGGGTGACGCTCAGCGCGATCGCCTCGAGCGAGCGGTGCTGGAGGGGCGTGAGCCCGCGCACCTCCGGGTCGATGACGCAGAGGCGGCCGACCATCTCGCCCGTCGGTGCGTAGAGCGGGGCGGAGGCGTAGAACCGGGCCTTGGCGAGGGTGCCGTCGACCCAGCCGATGTTCTCGAACCGGGGGTCGGTGCGGGCGTCCTCCACGCAGACGACGCCGTCGACGTCCATCGTGTGGAGACAGAAGGTGTCGCGGGCGGCGCAGGTGAACGGAGCGATGCCGTGCGTCACCCGCACGTGGAACGCGTTGTCCCGCAGAATCGTGATGCCGGCTGCTTCCGCGTCGCAGATCTCCGCGACCAGCTCGACCAGCTCCGCGAGGTCGTCGTCATCCGGGCGCGACAGGATGGCCATGACCTGGTCCAGGTTCGTACCGGTTCCCGAGTGCACGTGCGACAACCCCCTGTCTGTTCTGTTACCCACATCACGAAGCGCGACAAACCTCCGATGTCTCCCTCAAGGAGGCTTCGACTGATCCGGTGATACATCCGCGCGTGGGCAACCGATTCCGCGCTCGCGTTAGCCTTGCGAAGTGGAACGCGTTGCAGAAAATCCTGACGTCTTCTCGCCCGGGCGGATCGGTCCGATCACCCTGCGCAACCGGATCATCAAGTCGGCGACGTACGAGGGGCTCGCCCACCGCAGCCGGGTCACCACCGACCTCGTCGAGTTCCACCGTGCGTACGCCGCCGGTGGCGTCGGCATGACCACCGTGGCCTACTGCGCGGTCGCGCCCGAGGGGCGGACGGCCCCCGACCAGATCCAGTGGACCGACGAGGCGATGCCGGGACTGCGCACCCTCACCGCCGCGGTGCACGACGAGGGAGCCGCGATCTCGGCGCAGATCGGTCACGCGGGTCCCGTCGCGGACCCGCGCGGCAACAAGCGCCCGGCGCTCTCGCCGAGCACCCGCTTCCCGAACATGTCCGGGGGAGTGTCCCGCAAGGCGAAGGTGAGCGACCTCGAGCGGATCACCCGGGCTCACGCAACGGCGGCCACCCGGGCGGTCGAGACCGGCTTCGACGCCGTCGAGGTGCACCTCGGCCACAGCTACCTGGCCAGTGCCTTCCTCAGCCCGAAGATCAACCACCGCAAGGACGAGTACGGCGGCTCCCTCGCCAACCGGGCGAAGTTCGCCCGCAGCATCATGCGAGCGGTCCGGGACGCGGTGGGGGACCGCATCGCGATCCTCGCCAAGCTGAACATGTCCGACGGAGTGCGCGGTGGGATCAGCCTCGAGGAGGCGATCCAGACCGCTCGGTGGATCGAGGCGGACGGCACCGTCGACGCGTTCGAGATGACGGCCGGCAGCTCGTTGCTGAACCCGATGTTCCTGTTCAAGGGAGGCGCACCGGTCGAGGAGTTCGTGGCGGTCATGCCCCAGCCGATCCGCACCCTGATGCGCTTCGGCGGCGCGAGGTTCATCCGCGAGTACCCCTACCGCGACAACTACCTGATGGAGGACGCCGAGAAGGTCCGCGCCGCCGTCGACGTACCGATGATCCTGCTCGGTGGCATCACCGACCGGGCGGCGATGGACCGCGCCATGGGGGCGGGGTTCGAGTTCGTCGCCATGGGTCGGGCGCTGCTGCGCGAACCCGACCTCGTGAAGCGGATCGCGGCCGACGCGAGCACCCCGTCGCTCTGCATCCACTGCAACCTCTGCATGCCGACCAACTTCGTGGGTACCCACTGCCCGGTCGTCGAGGACCGCACGTCGCGCAGCGCGACCTGGGGCACGCCCGCCGGCTACGCCTGACCAGCGCGCGCCCTAGTCTCACGGTCATGGACTTCGAGCTCGACCGCGGCATCGCCGTCGCCCCCGCTGGATCCGGCGCCTTCGACGTCGTGCTGGATCCAGGCTGGGTGGTCGGTGGCGGAGTGAACGGTGGCTACGCCCTCGCCGTGCTCGGCAACGCCGTCCGTGCCGAGCTGGCCGAGCTCGGGACGCCGGACCCGGTCAGCCTGAGCGCCTACTTCCTCAGCCCCACCCGCCCCGGGCCCGCTCGGGTGCAGGTGCGTCGCCTGCGCACCGGCGGTCGGCGCTCGACCGTGGCCGTCAGCCTCGTGCAGGAGCAGGACGGCTCGTCGGTCGAGCGGATCACCGCGCTCGCGACGTACGGCGACCTCGACGCGCTGCCCGCCGACGTCCAGCGCCAGATCCCGCCACCCGAGCTGCCACCGGTCGAGGACTGTGTCCCGGCGCAGCTCGGCACCGAGGAGGCGAGGCGGGCGGCGCCGCTGCTGGAGCGCTTCGGCACCCGCCTGGACCCCGCGTACGCCGGGTGGGCGGTCGGCAAGCCGAGCGGCGCCGGCGTGATCCAGGGCTGGTTCCGCCTCGCCGACGAGCGCCCGCTCGACCCGATCGCGCTGCTGCTCGTGGTCGACGCCCTGCCCCCGGCGAGCTTCGACCTCGGCCAGCCGGGCTGGGCGCCGACACTGGAGCTCACCGCACACGTGCGAGCCCGACCCGCTCCCGGCTGGGCGCGGGTGCGGCACGCCACCAGGAACGTCTCGGCCGGTCAGTTCGAGGAGGACTGCGAGGTGTGGGACTCGACCGGTCGTCTCGTAGCGCAGTCCCGCCAGCTCGCGTTGCTCCCGCGCCAGCGCACCTCGGGTGCGGTCTAGTCGTCACCCGCGCTGCACCCGGTGTTTGGCGCAAAGACTTGGTACTCGGGGACCTGGCAACACACACTTGACCCACGATGCTTTCCTTTGGCACCGTCAACGGGGGATCACACATGCGAGGCATTACGGGCAGGACCACGCGCACGATCGTGCTGCTGGCTGCCTTGATGGTCCTTCCCGGTCAGCAGTCGCTGCACCTCCTGCCGCAACCGGCCGCGCTGGCCGACTCGCCGACTGCCCCGGCAACGGTGACGACCCCCGAGCCGGAGAGCCCGGTCTCCGTGGCGCCGGCCACGGGCTCCTACGTCGGCGGCGTGGGCAACGCCGCGGCACCGGTCGGCGACACCGCGGGCAAGAGCCTGCCGAGCGACGTCCTCGCCGCCTACACGCTCGCGATCGCCGTCGCACCCCCCGGCTGCCACCTGACGCTGCCGCTCCTCGCGGCCATCGGCCAGGTCGAGTCGGGCAACCTCGCCGGACACGCGGTGGACGCGAAGAACCGGGTCACCCCGGCGATCATCGGTCCCGTGCTGAACGGCAAGGGTGACGTGCGGGCCGTGCCCGACACGGACGGCGGCCAGTGGGACGGCGACAAGAAGTGGGACCGGGCCCTCGGGCCGTTCCAGTTCATCCCGTCCAGCTGGCGCGTGGCCGGTGTCGACATGGACGCCGACGGCGTCCGCGACCCGCAGAACATCTTCGACGCCGCTGGAGCTGCCATGGTCTACCTGTGCGCGGGTGGCCGAGACCTGGCCACGGCTTCGGGACTGCGCCAGGGCGTGCTCGCCTACAACCACTCCACGAGCTACCTGAAGCTCGTGCTGGCCTGGAAGGCGGTCCTCGACGACGTGGACCTCAACGGGGTGAGCGAGTCGACGGTCTACGGCGCTTGGGCGCTGCCGACCACCCAGACCGCGGCTCCCGCGGACCTCTCGGTCGGGGCCGGCACTCCCCGGCACGTGGCTCGTCCCCAGACGAAGCGCTCCACGCCGGCCGCGAAGCCGACGCCGACCTCGCCCGCGGCTCCGGCCGACGCCCTCGACCGCACCTGCCCCGGCACCGGGCGCCACACCGACGCCGACGTCCCCGAGCCCGACCCCGACGCCGAAGCCGACGACCCCGACGACCCCGACCACGAGCCCGAAACCGACGACGCCTGCCGAACCGCTGCCGACGTGCACGGTCCCCACCGACGACGACCCGACGACGCCTGCGCCTCCGGCGACACCCCCCGCCACCCCGGTCGACCCGCCCGCGGGCACGCCGGCCGGTGAGGTCGTCGTGGATCCGACCGACCCCGACGCCCTGTGCGTCATCCCCGTCGACCCGGACGTTCAGACCCCGGGCCAGACTCCGGCCCAGACTCCGGCCCAGACTCCCGCCTCGAGCCCCGCACCCTGACGCTCAGTCGAACTGCGAGCGCCTCATCGAGAACACGAAGCGCCGGCCCGGATACTCGCTGAGCGACCAGAGCAGGTCGGTCCCCGGCCAGTAGGAGATGTCCTCGGGCCCCACCGGCATGGCTCGCTGGAACGACCGGAAGGACCCCGGCTGCCCGACGTGCACCTGACCGAGGCGGTAGCGGCCCCGGCTCGAGGTCACGTAGTAGGTGTCCCCGACGACGCAGGCGCCCTGCATGTGGCCGAGACCGCGCTCGTCGAGCGACACGGGCCGGGACGTGCCGTCCTCGTCGCAGGCGAGGTGGTGGGTCCCCGGGTCCAGCGGGAAGCGGACCAGCCGTCGCGTCATGTCGCCGAGGCCGTACTCACCCGCGACGAGGTGCATCGGCTGTGAGCCGCGGTCGAGGGAGAGGAAGGAGTAGCGCATCTTCTCCACCCCGTCGCTGGCGTCGGCGTCGTACGCGAACCGAACGGGCAGCACGTAGCGGTAGCCGAAGGCCTGCTCGAGGTCGTTCACCCTGATGATGTCGTCCACCAGACAGCTGAACAGGCCACGTCGGGTGCCGGCCACGTGCAGGTAGGGGCCGCACCAGACCAGGCCGCCGGCGTGCACCAGCAACGGGCGCAGCTCGATGGTCCCCGCCTCCGTGCGCTCGGGCACGACGAGCAGCACGTGCCGGTACTCCAGGCTGTCGATGTCGACGACGCTGATCCGGCTGCCGTGGTTGATGCCCGCGACCACCTTGGAGTACCAGCTGGTCATCAGCAGCCGTCGGCCGTCGATGTCCTCGGCATCGCTGGCGTCGGCAGACGTGGTGATGCCCTGGGGCCACCACCGCTCCGTGGCGACGTCCGCGTCGTTCCAGCGGAAGCCCCACTCGACGGCACGGCCGGGGATGGGAACGCGCACCGCCTGCCGGTTCAGGTTCTCGAGCACGCCAGCGAGGCCGACGCGGCGGCCGAGCTGCTGCTGGGCGACGTCGATGTCCGCGGAGTTCTCGTCGGTACGACGCAGGTGGATGCCTGCCAACTCGTCCCGACTCACCCCGCCAACCTAGGGCAGGCCCACGGGATAGGTTCACCCCCATGCGTGAGGTGGTGGGGGTGGCGTTGCTCGGCGCCGGCCGGGTGCTGGCCGCTCGTCGGGCCAACCCCTCGCACCTCGCCGGGCTCTGGGAGTTCCCCGGTGGCAAGGTCGAGCCGGGGGAGGACCCGTCCACGACCGCGGTGCGGGAGATCTCCGAGGAGCTCGGCTGCGGGATCGAGGTCACCGGCTGGCTCGAGGGCGAGTCGGTGATCCAGCCGTCCTGGTCCCTCCGCATCGCCACCGCCAGCCTCGTCGAGGGCGACCCGGTTCCCGCCGAGCACGACGCGGTGCGCTGGCTGCGAGCCGACCAGCTCGACGGCGTGACCTGGGCCGAGGCCGACGTACCGTTCCTGCCGGCCGTCCGTGCCCTGCTGGACCTGTCATGACCCGGGGCGTCTTCTTCGACGAGGACCACGCCCGGGCCGCCTCGGCCCGGTTGGTGCGGGACGGCTTCGAGGCCACGTGCGAGCGGCAACGCTTCGCAGGTGAGGACGACGACGAGGGCCACCCCTGGGTGGTGCTCAGCGACGCGCCGGTGGTGATGCTGGAGCTGCTCGTCGAGCAGTACGACGGCTGGCTGGAGCCCGACGGGCCGCCGCCACCGACCACGCCCCTCGTGCTCCCGGACGCCCCACGGAGGATCAAGCGCGAGCGGTGAGTGGGATGTGGGTGGGGATCACTAGGATCACGCCCATGGACAAGCACCTGCTCCTCGTGCACGCGCATCCCGACGACGAGAGCATCGGGCAGGGAGCGACGATGGCGCGCTACGTCGCCGAGGGGGTCGGCGTCACGCTCGTCACCTGCACCGGCGGTGAGATGGGCGAGATCCTGGTGCCCGAGATGGAGCACATGGCGTCCGACCAGGACGACACCCTCGCCGACCAGCGCAAGATCGAGCTCACCAACGCGATGAAGGCCCTCGGGGTCAGCGACCACCGCTACCTCGGTGGGTTCGGGCGCTACCGCGACTCCGGCATGCAGTGGCACGCCGACGGGCACGCCGTGGCGGCCGACGACGTCCACGAGAACGCCTTCTGGAACGCCGACCTGACCGAGGCGGCCGCCCTCCTCGTCGAGGTGATCCGCGAGGTCAGGCCCCAGGTGCTCGTCACCTACGACGAGTTCGGTGGCTACGGCCACCCCGACCACATCCAGGCCCACCGGGTCGCGACGTACGCCGCCTCGCTCGCGGCGGTGCCCTCCTACCGACCCGACCTGGGCGCGGCGCACGACATCGCCAAGATCTACTGGGGGGCGATGTCGGCGGCCAAGGTCCGGCAGGGGCTGCGCGACCTGCGCGACGCCGGCGACACCACCACGTTCGAGGGGATGGACCCGGACAACCTGCCGGCGTTCATGGCCGAGGACGATGCGTTGACCGCCGCCGTGGTGGCCGACGACTACTCGGCGGCCAAGATGGAGGCGCTGCGGGCCCACCGCACCCAGATCGCGGTCGACGGCCCGTTCTTCGCGCTCTCCAACAACAAGGGCAACGAGATCTGGGGCACCGAGTTCTACCGGATCGCCAAGGGCGCGCCGGGCCCGGTCGGTCCCGACGGCCTCGAGAACGACCTGTTCGCCGGACTCGGCTGAGGCTCGGGTGACGGACAAGCTCGGCGCCAAGGTCGCCGGGTTCACGATCCTGGGGCTGGTCCTCCTCGTGGCCGTCGCCTGGACCGCGCTCTACCTCTGGTCCGGCGACCGGGCTCCGCGCAGCGCGGCCGTCGAAGGCGTCGAGATCGCCGGGCTGTCGCCGGCACAGGCCGAGTCGCGGCTGCGCTCCGCCCTCGCCGACCGCAGCGCGGCACCGATCGTGGTCAGCTACGGCGACGGCCGGTCGCGGAGCATCGCACCCGCCGAGGCTGGGCTCTCCGTCGACTACGCAGCCTCCGTCGAGGAGGCCAACGGCGGCTCACGACTGGGTCCCGGACGGATCTGGGCGCTGGTCACCGGCGGCGGCGACCATCGTGCGGAGGTCGCGGTCGACCAGTCCCGGATGCAGGCGACCCTGGACGAGCTCGGCAGCGGCATCGGACGCCGTCCGGTGGAGGGGACGGTCGTCTTCCGCGAGGGGAAGGCCGTCGCCGTGCTGGGCCGGCCGGGCACGGTGGTCGCTCGCGGACCGGCACAGGAGATGCTCGCGAGGCGCTTCCTGCACGGCGGGTCCCAGAAGGTGCCGACCGAGACGCGCCAGCCCGAGGTCTCGAACGATGGCCGTGCGCACGGCGATGAAGGAGTTCGCAGGGCCCGCGATGTCTGGCCCAGTCACCCTGGTCCTCGCCGGGCAACGGGTGGTGGCACCTCCCGCGCTGTTCGGCAAGGGACTGTCCCTGACGGCGAAGGACGGCGAGCTGGTCCCGCGCGTGGACGGTGAGCTGTTGCTGGAAGCGCTGGACCCGGTGATGCGCACGGTCGGACGGGAGCCCCAGGACGCGCGGATCGTCGTACGACGGGGCAAGTCGGTGGTCGTACCGGCCCGGGTCGGCGTCGAGATCGATCCGGCGCAGGTGGAGGACGGCTTCGCGCACGCCGCCGTGCAGAAGGGCGCGCAGCGGCGCCTGGAGATGAAGGGCAAGGCCACCCAGCCCTCGTTCACCACCGCGGATGCGAAGGCCCTGAAGGTGACCGAACGGGTGAGCACGTTCACCACCAACTTCCCCTACGCCGACTACCGCAACGTCAACCTGCCCCGAGCCGCCGCGCTGGTCGACGGCACCCTGCTGCGGCCGGGGGAGACGTTCAGCCTCAACGACGTCGTCGGCGAACGCACCCGCGAGAACGGTTTCACCGAGGGGTACGTCGTCTCCGACGGCGTGTTCACCAAGGACCTCGGCGGCGGGGTCTCCCAGATCGCGACCACCACCTTCAACGCGATGTTCTTCGCCGGTCTCGAGGACGTCGAGCACAAGCCGCACTCCGTCTACATCGACCGCTACCCGGAGGGTCGCGAAGCCACCGTGGCGTGGCCGTCGGTCGATCTGAAGTTCAAGAACACCACTCCCTACGGCGTGCTGATCAAGGCACGCGTCCGCAAGTCCACCCCGAGCAGCCAGGGCGCGGCCACTGTCTCGATGTTCTCCACCAAGCGATGGAAGATCACCAGCACCACCGGCCCGCGCACCAACGCCCGGGCACCGCAGCTGCGCTACCTCCAGACCGCCGACTGCGAGGAGTTCTCCGGCACCCCGGGCTTCAGTGTCGACGTGATCCGCACCTTCAGGCCGGTCGGTTCTGGCAAGGTGCACCACAGGGAGAAGTTCCACACCGACTACATCGCCGCCGACACGGTGCGCTGCGGGGCTCCTCCCAAGCCGGCCCCGGAACCCAAGCCGAAGCCGAGGAAGCGGCGTCACTAGAAGCAGGGCAACTGGAGGAGAGACATGGGCGCTCGGGCACTCACCAGGATCCTGACAGCAGCCGTCCTCACGCTGGGGGTGGTCGGCGCCTCGGTCTCCGCACCCGCCCAGGCGGCACCGTCCACCCGCTCGATCGCGAGCGTCAACGACTGGTCGTGCACGCCGACCCACGCCCATCCCTCACCCGTGGTGATCGTGCACGGGACGTTCGGCGACTCGATGAGCCTGCTCGGCCGCCTCTCCTCGAGCCTGAAGCGCGCGGGCTACTGCGTCTTCGCCCTCGACTACGGCAACCGCGCGACCGGTCCGATCGAGCAGTCCGCCGCGCAGCTCAAGACGTTCGTCAACCGGGTGCTGTCGGCCACCGGAGCCGCCAAGGTGTCCATGGTCGGCCACTCCCAGGGCGGGATGATGCCGCGCTACTACATCAAGTTCCTCGGCGGCGCGGGCAAGGTCGACGACCTCGTCGGCCTCTCGCCGTCCAACCACGGCACCGCCAACCCGCTGACCCTGACCCCGGGCCTGAGCTATCTGTGTCCCTCGTGCGTGCAGCAGAAGACCGGGTCGGCCTTCCTGCGTCACCTCAACGCGGGGGACGAGACGCCGGGACCGGTGAGCTACACCAACGTGGTCACCCGCTACGACGAGGTGGTGCTGCCGTACACGTCGGGCTACCTGAGCGGTCCGAACACCACGAACATCAGGCTGCAGAGCAGGTGCCCGCTCGACGTCTCGGACCACCTCTACATCCCGATGGACGGTCCGGCGATTCGGCTGGCCCTGAACGCGCTCGGTCGTCGAGGGCCGGCGAGCCCCACCTACCGGCCGTCCTGCCTGCCCTGAGGTGCTCGCGACACGCCGTGTCCGCCGGCCGGGCGACGTCCGGGAAGCAGCGTGAAAGTCGACTAATGTGCTTCACATTGGTCGACCAACGGAGGTCAGCATGTCCCGCTCACGACGCGAGGTCCGCGACAAGGTAACCGTATCGATGGTGCACGTCGTAGCCGTTGGACTCGTAAAGCTCCTGGGCGGCGGTGTTGGCGGCGACCACCTGCAGGTAGCTCGTCGTCGCCCCGCGTTCGGCACCCCAGTCCAGCACTGATCGCAGCACCGCACTGCCCAGCCCCGACCCCCGCAGGTCCGGGCGGGTCCACAACGCCGAGACGCCGATCCAGTCCCCGTGGAACGCCCCGCGCCCACGCGCGAGCACGGCTCCGCGGTCGTCCCGGATCGTGACGAAGGAGACCTCGCCGCTCTCCATCACCGTTCGCGCCGCCGCTCCGAAGCGAGCCGCGCGCTGGTCGGTGGCCAGCCACGCTGCGTCGACCGTCGGCCCGTGCACCGGTGCGACGTCCTGCCGGGCCGGCGGGAGCCGACGCAGCACCCGCGCGACCGAGGCGAGCATCAGCAAGGTCTCGTCGTAGGACGTCCAGCCGGCGCGGGCGAACACCTCCGACTCCGGGCCGCCGGGGTGCACGTGGGCGCGCGGCGCCTGCGAGCGGGAGCGGTACCACTGACGGACCCGGTCCGCCGCCTCCTCCAGGGGCAGGCCGGGGTCGCCCAGGGCGAGCACGGAGTTGCCTCGCGAGGAGAAGCCGCCCGAGGCCCGCAGCACCCACTCCCCGAGGGGTTCGGACTCCACCGGCTGCCAGCCCGGCAGGGCCAGCCGGTCGGCATCGGCCGCGCCCAGGCGCCGGTGCACCGAGGGTCGGGGCGGGACCGGCTTGCCCGACACGATGTCCGCGGTGGCCAGCTCGACCAGGTCGCCCTCCTCCCGGCGTACGACGCAGCGGCCGTCGGCCCAGGACACGCAGACCCCGAGGACGTCGGTCATCGCCGGCCCCCCGGTCGGTCCGGTCTCGCCGCGCAGGATCCGGCGTACGACGATCCGCTGACCCACCACGTGCGGGCCCAGCGAGGAGGCCGCCCCGCGACCGTTCTCGCCGCGCTGTCCATGTGGGGGTCCGGGCGTCTCATCGGCGGGCACGGTGGGATACTAGGCTTGAGCATCGTCCCGCCACCGAACTGTTCCCTCGAGGAGGATCCAGGTGACCTACGTCATCGCCCAGCCCTGCGTCGACCTGAAGGACCGTGCGTGCGTCGACGAGTGCCCGGTCGACTGCATCTACGAGGGCAAGCGGATGCTCTACATCCACCCCGACGAGTGCGTCGACTGCGGTGCGTGCGAGCCGGTCTGCCCGGTGGAGGCCATCTACTACGAGGACGACACCCCCGAGGAGTGGAAGGAGTACTACGACGCCAACGTCCACTTCTTCGACGACCTCGGCTCGCCCGGTGGTGCGGCCAAGATGGGTGAGATCGACAAGGACCACCCGCTGATCGCCGCGCTCCCGCCCCAGCCGCAAGATTGATCTCCCCGGTCTCCTCCCGGCTCCCGGACTTCCCCTGGGACCACCTGACGCCGTACGCCGAGCAGGCGCGCCGTCACCCCGAGGGGATCGTCGACCTCTCGATCGGCACACCCGGTCGACCCGACGCCGGAGATCGTCCAGCAGGCGCTGGCCGCGGCGGCTGACTCACCCGGCTACCCGCTCACCATCGGCCTGCCGCGAGACCCGCCAGGCGTGCGTGGACTGGCTCGCCCGCCGCTTCGGCGTCACCGGCCTCGGGCTCGACGGGGTGCTCCCGACGATCGGCTCCAAGGAGCTGATCGCGGGGCTGCCGACCCAGCTCGGTCTCGGCCCCGGCGACCTCGTCGTCGGACCCGCCCTGGCCTACCCGACCTACGAGGTCGGAGCCGCGCTGGCCGGCGCCGACATCGTGGCCACCGACTCGCTCACCGCGGTCGGCCCGCGCAACCCGGCCCTCGTCTGGGTGAACTCGCCCTCCAACCCGACCGGCCGGGTGCTGCCGCCGGACCACCTGCGCAAGGTCGTCGACTGGTGCCGCGAGCGCGGAGCCCTGCTGGTCTCCGACGAGTGCTACCTCGAGTGCGCCTGGGAGGCCGAGCCGGTCTCGGTGCTCCACCCCGACATCAACGGCGGCTCGCTCGAGGGCATCCTCACCGTGCACTCGCTCTCGAAGCGCTCCAACCTGGCCGGCTACCGCTGCGCGTTCGTCGCCGGCGACCCGGCCGTGGTCGGCGAGCTGCTGGCCGTCCGCAAGAACCTCGGCCTGATCATGCCCGGCCCGCAGCAGCACGCGATGATCGCCGCGCTCGACGACGACGAGCACGTCCTCGAGCAGCACGCCCGCTACGCCGCCCGCCGCACGACGCTGAAGGACAGCCTTCGAGTCGGCCGGCTTCCGCATCGACCACTCCGAGGCCGTCCCTCTACCTCTGGGCCACCCGCGACGAGCCCTGCTGGAGCACGGTCGCCTGGCTCGCCGACCGCGGCATCCTGGTCGCGCCCGGCCGGTTCTACGGCCGGGCCGGCGCCGACCACGTCCGCGTCGCCTTCACCGCCACCGACGAGCGGGTCGCCGCGGCCGCCTCCCGCCTTAGGGGCCTCCGGCTGCGATGCCGTCCGCTCCGAGGCCTCCGCCTGCGGCGCGAGGCGGCGGACGGCACCGAGGCTCCGGCGGGCCGCCGACCGGGCGGGGTTCACGCCCATGGAGATGCGGACCTTGGTGACGCGCCGCTGCGTTCTCCGCCGCTCTGCCAGCCGTCCTCGGAGGCGCGGCCGGTCTTCCAGGTGAGCCCGTCGTGGGTGACCGACTGCTGGCGGAGGCTGACGCCGTGCGCCGACGAGGAACTGGGCGACCGACCAGCCGAGGCGGCGGCCGGCCTGGTCCCGGGCGACGGTCACGACCACGTCCTGGCGGGAGCCGGTGCGGGTGACGTCGAGGTCGCCGTACGCGCGCTGGAGCTGGCGCGTCACCCGGGCGGCGGTGCCGGGCTGGGTGGGCTCGTGCACGACGCAGGTGAACAGGCCGCCCGGGCTGTAGCCGGTGAGCACCGACGCCAGCGCCCGCGCGTCCGGGGCGTGGTCCTCGTAGGCCTCGGGGTAGCCGGAGCGCTGCACGCGCTGGGCGGCCTCGGTGATCCGCATCGCCTTGTAGTTCGGGATCTTCGCCAGGGCGTCGTAGAAGGCGTTGATCGCGTAGTAGGGGTCGCGCACCTGCGTCGTGGTGCCCCAGCCCTGGGAGGGGCGCTGCTGGAAGAGGCCCAGCGAGTCGCGGTCGCCGTGGGTCAGGTTGCGGATCTTGCTCTCCTGGTACGCCGTGGCGAGGGCGATCGAGACCGCCCGGGCCGGCAGACCGCGGCTGACCCCGATCGCGGCGATCAGGGTGGCGTTCTCCGCCTGCTCCGTGGACAGGTCGACGCGCTGGGCGCCGAGCTGGGCGGTGCAGCCCTCGGGGTCGGGCAACGGGCCGGACCCGCGCCAGAAGGCGATGCCCACGCCGACCACGACGACGAGGACGACGAGGAAGACCAGGCTCCGGAATCGCATGGGACGGCGGTCAGTTGCTGTGCAGGGCCGCGTTGAGGGCGATGCCCTCGCCGGCCCAGGCGGTGGCCTCGACCGCGCCGGTCACCGAGTTGCGGCGGAACAGCACGTTGCTCGCTCCCGAGAGCTCGGCGGCCTTGATCACCTTGGGCTTGGAGTCGATGTCCTTGATCGTCACCTTGGTGCCGGCGGTGACGTAGCAGCCGGCCTCGACGACGCAGTCGTCGCCCAGGGAGATGCCGATGCCGGAGTTGGCCCCGAGCAGGCAGCGCTCGCCGATCGAGATGACCGCCTTCCCGCCACCGGAGAGGGTGCCCATGATCGAGGCGCCGCCGCCGATGTCGGAGCCGTCGCCGACCACGACGCCGGCGCTGATCCGGCCCTCGACCATCGAGGATCCGAGCGTGCCGGCGTTGTAGTTGCAGAAGCCCTCGTGCATCACCGTGGTGCCCTCGGCGAGGTGAGCGCCGAGACGGACGCGGTCGGCGTCGGCGATGCGGACGCCGGTCGGCAGCACGTAGTCGGTCATCCGCGGGAACTTGTCGACCCCGAAGACCTGCACCGGTCCGTCGGCACGGAGCGCGATCCGGACCTCCTCGAACCCGCTCGACCGCGCAGGGACCGGCGCTGGTCCACACGACGTTGGCGAGCTTGCCGAAGATGCCGTCGAGGTTGGCTCCGTGCGGTCGCACCAGGCGGTGGCTGAGCAGGTGCAGGCGCAGGTAGGCGTCGCTGGCGTCCTGGGGCGCCTCGGCCAGGTCGATCGCGACCGTGACCACCTCGGTGTGCACGCGGCGCTCCGGGAACGTCCGCGCGAGGGCGGTCAGTGCCTCCGGTGCGGGCTCGCCGCTGGGCTCACCCAGGGCGGGCGCGGGGAACCAGGTGTCCAGCACGGTCCCGTCGTCGGCGACGGTCGCCAGCCCGTGCCCCCAGGCGGTCTGCGGACCGTCGGTCGTGTCGGGCAGGCTGGAGTCGGGAGTCTGCTGGGACATGCGCGTCAGGCTACCGAAGCGACCCATGACGACACGCGACGGGAGAACGAGTGTGACGAGGTTCAAGGAGCTGTGCCTGGACACCGCCCGGGGTGGACCCGACCTCGGCCGGTTCTGGGCGGCCGCGACCGGGTGCACCTACGTCGAGGGCACGACTCGGGGCGACCCGGGGAACGTCGTCGGTGACGACGAGGGCATGGGCATCTCCCTGTGCCCGGTGCCGGAGGAGAAGACCGTCAAGAACCGGGTCCACCTCGACCTCCACACGGCCTCGGTCGACACCCTGCTCGCGCTGGGGGCGACCAGGGCGCCCGGCTACGGCGGCGACCCCTGGACGGTCCTGCTCGACCCCGAGGGCAACGAGCTGTGTGCCTTCGTCCGCGACGGCGAGCTGCCGGCATACCTCGGCTACGAGCTGACCGTCGACAGCCGTGACCCGGAGGCGCAGGCCCGCTGGTGGGCGTCCGTGTTCGGGGTGGAGCCGCGCAACGAGGGCAAGGCGTACTGGTTCGTCTCGGACGTCCCCGGGATGCCCCTCGAGTCGATCATCCTCGACCCCGTCCCGGAGCCCAAGACCGTCAAGAACCGGATGCACTGGGACGTCTACGGCGACGTCGCCGACCTGGTCGGGCGGGGTGCGACCGTGCTGGACGAACAGCCCCGCTGGACCGTGCTCGCCGACCCGGAAGGCAACGAGTTCTGCGTGTTCCCCTCCGCTGGTTGAGGTGCGGGGAACGAGCGTCTCGAAACCCGATGAGCGGTTTCGAGACGCTCGCTGCGCTCGCTCCTCGACCACCGGAGAGCGGCCAACCTTTGTCCAACCGATCCGGCCTAGCGTGAGGCGAGTCACACTCACCTGCCACCTAGGAGTGCGCGCATGACCAGGATCGAACTCACCGTCGACGGGGCCACCGTCTCCGACGACGTCGAACCGCGGATGCTGCTGGTGCAGTACCTCCGCGAGAAGCTCGGGAAGACCGGCACCGTCATCGGTTGCGACACCAGCAACTGCGGCGCGTGCACCGTGCACCTCGACGGGCGCAGCGTGAAGTCCTGCAACGTCCTCGCCGTGCAGGCCGCCGGGCGTGAGGTCACCACCATCGAGGGACTCGCCGAGGGCGGCGAGCTGCACAAGGTGCAGGCCGCGTTCCACGAGTGCCACGCCCTCCAGTGCGGCTTCTGTACGCCGGGCATGATCATGCAGTCCGTCGACCTGCTCAACGACAACCCGGACCCGAGCGAGGAAGAGATCCGCGTCGGGCTCGAGGGCAACCTGTGCCGCTGCACCGGCTACCACAACATCGTGCGGGCCGTGCAGACGGCGGCCGCCGGAGGTGCCTCGAGCGACGCCCAGGACGGGGCGCCCGCCGAGATCGCCGAGACCGACCCGGTGGAGGTCTGAGATGACTGCCACCCAGGACGCCCCCGCCGCCCTCGAGATCGGCCGCGACCGCCGCCGCAAGGAGGACCAGCGGCTGATCACCGGCCGCACCCGCTGGACCGACAACATCACCCTTCCCGGGATGCTGCACATGGCGATGGTGCGCAGCCCGTTCGCCCACGCGAAGATCACCGCGATCAACGTCGAGGAGGCCAAGGGCGCCCCGAACGTCGTGACCGTGATCACCGGCAAGGACGTCGCCGAGGAGCAGGGCTCGCTGCCCAACGCCTGGCCGATCACCCCGGAGCAGGTGACCCCGGCGCACCCGCCGGTCGCCGTCGACCGGGTCTCGTTCGCCGGTGAGATCGTCGCCGTGGTGGTGGCGCGGTCCGCCGCCGAGGCGCGTGACGCCGCCGAGCTCGTCGACGTCGACTACGAGGAGCTGCCCGCCGCCCTCGACCTCAAGGAGGCGGCCGAGGCAACTCCGGAGAACGGGGGGGCGCTCGCGCACCCCGACCTCGGCACCAACAAGTCCGCGCTCTGGGTCTTCGACTCCGAGCAGGCCGGCACCGGCGGCAACGTCGACCAGGCCATCGAGAAGGCGCGCGCGGACGGCATCGTGCTCGAGCGGGAGTACCGCCAGCAGCGGCTGATCCCGGCCTTCATGGAGCCGCGCTCGACGGTCGTCGACCCCACGGGTGAGCAGGTCACCATGTGGTCCGCGACCCAGATCCCGCACATCCTGCGGTTCCTGCTCGCGGCCGTGCTCGGCATCCCGGAGTCCAAGATCCGGGTGATCGCGCCGGACGTCGGCGGTGGCTTCGGCGGCAAGCTGCAGACCACGCCGGAGGAGTTCATCACCATGGTGCTGGCTCGCCGCCTCGGCAAGCCGCTGAAGTACACCGAGACCCGCTCCGAGTCCCTGATGGCGGCGCACCACGGCCGTGACCAGTGGCAGAAGCTGACTCTCGCGGCGGAGAAGGACGGCACCGTCACCGGGCTCAAGGTCGAGCTGCTCGCCGACCTCGGTTCCTACGTCAGCCTCGTCGGTGGTGGCGTGCCCGTGCTGGGTGCGTTCATGTTCAACGCCATCTACAAGTTCCCGGCCTACCAGTTCAACTGCCAGACCGTGCTCACCAACAAGACCTGGACCGACGCCTATCGCGGTGCCGGCCGACCGGAGGCGACGTACGCCATCGAGCGGCTGATGGACGAGCTCGCCAACGAGGTCGGGGTCGATCCGCTGGACTTCCGGTCGAAGAACTGGATCAAGCACGAGGAGTTCCCGTTCACCACGGTGGCCGGCCTGGAGTACGACTCCGGCAACTACGAGGTCGCCACCCAGATGGCCCGGGACAACTTCGGGTACGACGAGCTCCGGGCCGAGCAGAAGCGGCGGCGCGAGTCCGGTGACCCCGTCCAGCTCGGCATCGGCGTCTCGACGTTCACCGAGATGTGCGGCCTGGCCCCGAGCCGCGTGCTCGGCAGCCTGGACTACGGCGCCGGTGGCTGGGAGCACGCGAGCGTGCGGATGCTGCCGACCGGCAAGGTCGAGGTGCTGACCGGGGCCAGCGCCCACGGGCAGGGGCACGAGACCGCGTTCAGCCAGATCGTGGCCGACCGG
The DNA here is from genome assembly GCA_963797525.1 of uncultured Actinomycetota bacterium. GTDB lineage: Bacteria > Actinomycetota > Actinomycetes > Propionibacteriales > Nocardioidaceae > Marmoricola. Next base: position 277,512 of record CAWCPT010000002.1, on the reverse strand, counting down.
CTCGGCATCCCCTACGAGGACATCGAGGTGCTCCACGGCGACACCGCGATCGCGCACAAGGGCCTGGACACCTACGGCTCGCGCTCGCTCGTCGTCGGTGGTGAGGCGCTGGTGCGCGCGGCCGACAAGGTGATCGAGAAGGCCAAGCCGATCGCGGCCCACATGCTCGAGGCCAACGTCGAGGACATCGAGTTCAAGGCCGGCCGGCTCGGCGTACGCGGGACCGACCAGGGGGTGGGCATCACCGAGGTGGCGCTGGCCTCCTTCGCGGCCCACGACCTGCCCGACGGTGTGGAGCCCGGGATCGACGCGGATGCGACCTTCGACCCGGTGAACTTCAACTACCCCCACGGCACGCACCTGTGCGCCGTCGAGGTGGACACCGAGACCGGCCAGGTCAAGATGCGCAAGTACACCTGCGTCGACGACATCGGCAACGTGATCAACCCGCTGATCGTGGCGGGCCAGGTCCACGGTGGTCTCGTGCAGGGCATCGCCCAGGCGCTCTGGGAGGAGGCCGTCCACGACGAGTCCGGCACCCTCGTCTCGGCGTCGTTCGTCGACTACCTGGTGCCCACGGCCGCGGACACGATCAGCTTCGACGTCGACCACAACACGACGCCGGCGCTGACCAACACGCTCGGCACCAAGGGCGTGGGCGAGGCAGGCACCATCGCCTCGACGCCGGCGGTCGTCAACGCGGTCGTCGACGCGGTCCGCTCGTTCGGGGTGAGCGACATCCAGATGCCGTGCACGCCCGAGCGGGTCTGGCGGGCGATCCATGCCGGTGATGCCGGCGGAGCCGACCCGACGACCGGAGGTGCGGCAGCGCACTTCGACCCGGACACCGGCCACGAGGGCCAGACCGACCGCACGGACGGAGCAGGCCAGTGATTCCCGCCAAGTTCGACTACCTCGCACCCAGCTCGGTGGAGGAGGCGCTCTCGGCACTCGCCGAGAGCGACGACGCCAAGGTGATCGCCGGTGGGCAGTCACTGCTGCCGGTCCTCCGGATGCGGCTCAACGCACCCGACCTGCTGGTGGACATCGGGGGCATCGACTCGCTGAAGAGCATCGTCGACGAGGGGGACAGCGTCCTGATCGGCTCGATGGTGCCCTACTACCAGATCCTCGCGGACCCCTCGGTCCAGACAGGACTCGGCCTGCTGCACAAGGCGATCACCGAGGTCGCCGACCCGCAGATCAGGCACCGCGGCACTCTCGGCGGGGCGCTCGTGCACGCCGACCCGGCGGGCGACTGCGGGGCCCCGATCCTGGCGCTCGACGCCGAGCTGGTCATCTCCGGCCAGGGCGGCGAGCGCACGGTGGCGGCGTCCGACTTCTTCGTCGACCTCTTCGAGACCGTGGTGGGCGAGGACGAGCTGCTCACGGCGATCCGGGTGCCCAAGCTGGACGGCTGGGGGTCGCACTACGAGAAGTTCGTGCGGGTCGCCCACCAGTGGCCGATCGTCTCCGTGGCCGCCGCGGTCAAGGTCGACGGCGGGACGATCAGCGGCGCGCGGATCGGCCTGGTCAACATGGGCAACACCGCCCTGCGGGCCACGGTCACCGAGGAGGCCCTGGTCGGTCAGCCGGCGACCGAGGACGGCGTACGCGCTGCCTGCGACCAGGTCGGCGAGGGCACCAACCCGCCCTCGGACCTCAACGGCGACGCGGACTACCGTAGGCACCTGGCAACCGTGCTGACCCGCCGCGCGGTCCTCGCCGCTGCAGGAGGCTGAGCATGGCCATGGAGCTCAGGCACGAGTTCACCGTGCCCGCGACCATCGACGAGACCTGGACGGCGTTCAACGACATCGAGTCGGTGGCGGCGTGCTTCCCAGGGGCCACGGTGAGCTCGGTCGAGGACGACACCTTCACCGGCAGCTGCAAGGTCAAGCTGGGCCCGATCGCGCTCGTCTACAACGGCACCGGGACGTTCGTGGAGAAGGACGAGTCCGCACACCGGATGGTGATCGATGCCAAGGGCAAGGACAAGCGCGGCAACGGCACGGCCGGTGCCCACGTCACCGCCACGATGGTCGCGGAGGGTTCGTCGACGAAGGTCGAGGTCCTCACCGACCTGAACATCACCGGCAAGCCCGCGCAGTTCGGTCGCGGGGTGATGCAGGACGTCAGCGACAAGCTCCTCGGCCAGTTCACCCAGTGCCTCGAGCAGAAGGTGGGCGGGAGTGCTGGACCGGACACGTCGGGCCCCGACGCGCCGGACAAGCGGATGCACAACATGCGCAAGGCCGAGCTCGATCCCGACCCGGCGGCCGCGGCCGCCCCGGCGACGGACAACGTGAGGGACATCCCGCGGGCTGCCGCTCCCACGGCGCCTCCGAGCGCTGCCCCGGCAGGGAACGACGACGCCCTCGACCTCGGCGCCACCGTGCTACCGGTCCTGGCGAAGGCCTACTGGAAGCAGGCCCTCGGCGTCCTGCTCGTGCTGCTCGTCCTGCGCAGGCTCCTGCGCAGGAGCTGAGCCCACCCCGACTCCCGGTCCGCCTCGGTGAGAGCCCTGAGGCGGACCGGGGATCAACCCTGATGCGTCATCACCACGGTGATGGAAGTCTGGTGCCATGACGACGGTGCAGGACGATGTCGCTGAGGCGGCCGATGGGTCCATCGTGGCGGCGCGGGTCGTCGACCTGACGAAGGTCTACGGGTCGGGTGACGCCGAGGTCCGTGCCCTCGACGGAGTCTCCCTGGACATCGCGGCGGGCGAGTTCACCGCCGTGATGGGACCCTCGGGGTCCGGCAAGTCGACACTGATGCACTGCTGCGCCGCTCTCGACGTGCCCACCTCGGGGCAGGTGTACGTCGGTGACACCGAGATCGGCAACCTCTCGGACAAGAAGCTGACGGTCCTGCGTCGCGAGCGGATCGGGTTCGTCTTCCAGTCCTTCAACCTGGTGCCGACGCTGACGGCCGGCGAGAACATCCTGCTGCCGTTGTCGATCGCCGGCCGCAAGCCCGACCCGGAGTGGTACGACTCCGTCATCGCGACGGTCAAGCTCGGTGACCGGCTCGACCACCGGCCCAACCAGCTCTCCGGCGGCCAGCAGCAGCGCGTCGCGGTGGCTCGGGCCCTGATGAGCCGCCCGCACATCGTCTTCGCCGACGAGCCCACCGGCAACCTCGACTCCCGGTCCGGCGCCGAGGTGCTCTCGCTCCTGCGGTCGAGCGTGGACGACCGCGGCCAGACCATCGTGATGGTGACCCATGACCCGGTGGCGGCGGCGTACACCGACCGGGTGGTGTTCCTCGCCGACGGCCGCATCGTCGACGAGCTCCGTCGTCCCGACCGCGAGCAGGTGCTGACCAGGATGACCGGAGCTCGCGTCGCGCGAGCTCGCGCCGCCGGGCGCAGGCGGCTGACGTGTGGCGCGTGACCTGGCGCAACCTGTTCGCCCGCAAGCTGCGCCTGCTGCTGTCTGCGTTCGCGATCGTGCTCGGCGTCGCCTTCGTGGCGGGATCGCTGATCTTCACCAACGCGATGGGAGGCGCGTTCGACGACATCATCGAGGGCAGCACCGCCGACGTGGAGGTCGCCTACAAGGGCGCCAACGACTTCGACTCCGGCCAGGACAACCGCACCTTCCCGGCCAGCGTCGTCTCGGACCTCGAGGCGTTGCCGGAGGTCGGGTCGGCCCACCCGCAGAACACGCTTGCAGACGGTCTTCGTGATCGGCAAGGACGGCAAGGTGATCGGCGGCAACGGCCCGCCGGGCCTGGCCATGAACCCCACCGACGCCGAGTCGCTCACCGGGCAAGCCGATCCTCAGCGTCGTCCGCGGCTGCCTACCCCACCGGGCCGGACCAGATCGCGCTCGACGTGGACACGGCCGAGAAGGGTGACTTCGAGGTCGGCGACACGGTCGAGCTGGCCACGCCGGGCCGGCCACCCGTCATGAAGACCACGCTCACCGGGCTGGTCGAGTTCGGGTCGGGCGGCCTGAACGGCGCCACCCTCACCATCTTCGACACGTCCTTCATGCAGCAGCGGTTCTTCGGCGGCCGCGACGTGTTCACCACCGTCTCCCTCAACGCGGCCACTGGGGTCAGCCAGAAGGAGCTCGCGAAGGCGGCCCAGCAGGTGCTGCCGAAGGGCGTGATCGCCCGCACCGGGGACGCCTACGTGAAGGACAACAAGGCGAACCTCGACAAGATCCTCGGCTTCCTGCAGACCTTCCTGCTGGTCTTCGCCGCGATCGCCCTGTTCGTCGGGATCTTCCTGATCATCAACACCTTCTCGATCCTGGTCGCCCAGCGCAGTCGCGAGCTCGCCCTGCTGCGGGCGATGGGCGCCTCACGCCGGCAGGTGAACCGGTCCGTGCTGTTCGAGGCCGTAGCGGTGGGGCTGGTCGGGTCCACGGTCGGTCTGGGCCTCGGCTACCTGCTCGCTCTGGGCCTGCGCTGGCTGTTCGGACAGTTCGGGCTGGACCTCAGCCGCGCGGCGTTCCCGATGACCTGGCCCGCGGTCGTGTGGTCCTACGTGATCGGCGTCGGAGTGACGGCGGTCGCGGCCATCCTGCCGGCCCGGCGCGCCTCGCGGATCCCGCCGATCGCAGCGCTGCGCGACGACGTGGCCATGCCCGAGTCGACCGTGCGCAGGCGGGTGCTGATCGGCACGGTCCTGGTCCTGCTGGGTGCCGGCTCGATGGCGGCAGGGCTGGCAGGCGACGGGAACTGGGGGCTGATCGGACTCGGCGGCGGAATCCTCCTGATCTTCGTCGGCGTCGCCCTGATGAGCGCCTTCCTCGGTCAACCGGTGCTGCACCTGTTCGGGGCGGTCTTCTCCCGCACGTTCGGCACGGTCGGGAGGCTGGCCACCCAGAACGCCCTGCGCAACCCGCGCCGCACCGGCGCCACGGCGAGCGCGCTGATGATCGGTCTCGCGCTGATGTCGATGGTGTCGATCTTCGGAGCCTCGGCATCGGCGAGCACGGATGCGGCCATCGGCAAGGCACTGACCTCGCAGTTCATCGTGTCCAACGTCGTCGGACAGCCGTTCTCGACCGACGTCGCGGAGAAGGTACGCCGACTCGACGGCGTCGCGGGCGTCACGGAGCTGCGCAGCGCCTACCCGAAGCTCAAAGGGGGTGGCAGTGCGTGGACGATCGGGATCGACCCCAAGGCCTTCGGGATCGCCTTCTCGGTTCCTGCGGTCGAGGGCTCCTTCGCGGACCTCGGCTCCGGGCACGGTGGCGATCACCGAGTCGGCGGCGAAGCGTCGGGGATACGAGCTCGGTGACGACGTCACGATGAAGTTCCAGGCGGGCGACGCCAAGCTCAAGGTGGTCGCGCTGTTCCCCAGCACGGCTGCCGTGCCGGGTGACTACGTCGTGACCCCCGACGTCCTGGAGAAGGGCGGGCTCACGCCCCTGGACGCGATGGTGTTCGTGACCAAGGACCCCTCCGCCAGCACCGGCAGCGTCCGCAAGGAGATCGAGGGCGTGATCAAGGACCTGCCGACGGTGACCGTCAAGGACCCCGAGGGCTACGCGGCGGAGCAGAAGGGGCAGGTGAACCAGTTCGTCTACTTCCTCTACGGACTCCTCGGGTTGGCGGTGGTCATCGCGATCCTCGGCGTGATCAACACGCTGAGCCTCTCGGTCATCGAGCGGACCCGCGAGGTCGGGCTGCTGCGGGCGGTCGGCGTCACCCGTCGGCAGCTGCGCACGATGATCCGGCTGGAGTCGGTCGTGGTCGCCGTGCTCGGTGGCGTCCTGGGCACCGTGATGGGGGTCCTGTTCGGCACGACGGTGGTGTCCGCGCTCAAGGACCAGGGACTCACTGAGCTCGCCGTCCCGTGGCTCTGGCTCGCCGGCTTCCTGCTCCTGGCGGCCGTCGCAGGAGTGCTCGCGGCCGTGTTCCCGGCCCGCCGTGCGGCCAGGCTCGACGTGCTCCGCGCCATCGGGACCGAGTGACGCGAAGGGTCGTGTGCTCCCGGAATCGGGCGCGGTGGGGCAATATGTTGGACACTTCGGTCCACATCTGGCCCAGGGTTGGCTAGGTTTCTGGCTACAACCGGCAAAGGAGTCCACGGGTGGACGATCACGCACCGCGAGGTGGCGGTCGGCGCGGCCGCAAGCACGTGCTGGTCCGGGAGTACGTCCGATCCGTGATCGTCAGTGCCGAGCCCGGCACCCCTGCTCCGTCCGAGCGCGACCTCGCCGAGCAGTTCGGCGTCGCGCGGATGACCGTGCGGCACGCCATCGACGCGTTGGTGGCGCAGGGCCTGCTCGAGCGGGTGGCCGGTCGAGGGACGTTCGTCACCAAGCCGCTGATCGACATGCAGATGCGGCTCTCGGCGTACACCGAGGAGATGGAGCGGCGCGGCAAGAAGCCCGAGTCCAAGACCCTCCTCGCCCGCCGCGAGAGCGCCGGCCCCGGCGTCGCCCGCGCGCTGGAGATCGAGGAGGGCGGCCCGATCGCCCACTGGCAGCGGCTCCGTCTCGCCGACGGCGTCCCGATGGCGATCCAGCACGTCTACCTCTCCCTGGAGCTGTTCCCCAACTTCCTCGACGAGGCGCTGCCCACCAGCCTCTACTTCTGGTTCGCCATGCGCGACCTGATGCCCACCTGGGGCGAGGACTCGGTCCTCGCCGGGATCGCCACGGAGGAGGAGGCCGAGCTCCTCGAGCTCGAGCCGGGCTCCCCGGTCCTGCACATCTCCCGTCGCGCGTTCTGCCGAGAGAACGTCGTCGAGGTCACCCGCAGCGTCTACCGCGCCGACCGCTACACCCTCTGGGTCCCGGTCTTGAGGCCCGAGCACCTGCGCTGACTCTGGCGGGCGCTGCTGTGCCTTCAGAGCTCGCCGACGGGGGCGACGGCGATGCCCGCGTGCTCGCAGACCCAGGTGGGGTCGGGGCCGCCGAGGTCGGGGTGGATGTAGAGGGCGTGCGGTTCCAGGTGGTCGCAGGCGCGGCACAGCGGCCAGCGGCCGTTGGACTCCAGCAGCGAGTCCTGCACGTCCTGGGCGACGAGTCCCACGACGAAGTCGCGTCCCTCGGACCACTGCTCGAGCCACCAGCCCCGGTCGGCCAGGGCCGACTCGAGCGCCGAGACCGTGGTCGGGTCGGCGGCGCCGGTGGCCTGCAGGTCGTGCAACACCAGGGCGCGTGCCCTCATCACGACGTCTTCGGGTGCCACGATGACCATTGTGACCCCAGGGCAAGCGGACCCGTCCGCGCAGAGCGCGCACCTCGACGTCGTCGTACTCCATCCACGCGACGCCGAGGCGGCCGCCGAGGGCGGTGCGGACCGGTTGTTGCTCGGCGTGGACCCGGAGGACGGGCACTTCTCGCCCGACCTTCCGCTCGTCTCCGCGGTGGTGCGCGAGACGGACCTCCCGGTGTACGCCGTGCTGCGCACCCGTGACGACGACTTCGCCCGGCTCGTCGACCTGGGCGGTGACTTCATCGAGCTCGGCGCCCAGGGACTGGCCTACGGCTTCATGGACCGCGACCTGGAGGTCGACCGTGAGGCGTGCACGGAGATGAACGCCGAGCTGGGTGGGGTGCCGTGGCTCTTCCACGGCTTCGACGCCGCCCTGGACGCCGATCACGCCTGGCGCGACGCGATCGACCTGCCCGGCCTGGAGTCGGTGATCTCCGGCGGCTCGACGCGCGGCCTCGCGCACGGCTCCGAGGAGCTGATCTCCCGGGCGGGACGCAGCCCGCAGGTCGCCCGGATGCTGCTCGTGGGGGGCGGGCTCACGCCCGACCTGGTGCCCTGGCTGGTCCGCGCAGGTGTACGCCGGTTCGCGATCGGGTCGGTCGCCCGCCAGAACGGTTCCTGGACCCGTGCCTCGGTCGACGTCGACCGCGTGCGCTCGTGGCGGATGCTGCTGGACGACGCACTCTCCCGGGCGCTCGGCATCCCCGTCGACTGACTCCCAAGCCGCGGACGCAGAGGTGGACGCTGTCTGTGGCGTGGGAGATGCTGCTCAGGCGTCGGTGGACTGACCTCCGAGCAGGGGAGGAGCCATCGTGCAGCGTCTGGGTGTCATGGGCGCCGCTCTCCTCGTGGTCCTGGCCCTGCTGGCCGTGCCGGGTGCCTCGAGCGCGGCGGGGCCGGAGGCTGTTGCCCCGCCTGCCGCTTCGCCCGGGGTGACCTGGAAGAAGTGTGCCGACCCGGAGCTGGACTACCTCGGGCTGCAGTGCGGGCGGCTGCGGGTCCCGCTCGACCACGCCAAGCCGTCCGGTGCGCAGATCACCCTCGCGCTGACCCGCAAGCTGCACACCGCCTCGCCGTACCAGGGCGTGATGCTCACCAACCCCGGTGGCCCCGGCGGTTCGGGGTTGTCGCTGCCGGCGATGAGCGACTACGTGCCGGGGGGAGTGGGGGAGCGGTTCGACTGGATCGGCATGGACCCCCGCGGCGTCGGGGCGAGCACCCCCTCCCTGCACTGCAGCCGGCGCTACTTCGGCTACGACCGACCGTCCTACGTGCCGCGGGCGACGTGGATCTACCGCTCCTGGTTGGCCCGCGCACGCAACTACGCGTCGGCCTGCGCGAGCACGGCCGGCAAGCGAGCGCTGCTGCCGCACCTGACCACGCTGGACACGGTGCGCGACATGGAGCTGGTGCGCCGGGCACTCGGTGCCGAGAAGCTGGGGTTCTACGGCTACTCCTACGGCACCTACCTGGGTGAGCTGTACGCCACCCGCTACCCGTCCCGGGTGGGCCGGTTCGTGCTCGACGGGGTCGTGAACCCGCAGCGGGTCTGGTACGCCGCCAACTTCGACCAGGACCGCGGCTTCGAGGCCTCGATCAACCAGTTCTGGCTCTACCTGGCCAAGCACTCGCGCGACTTCCACCTGGGCACGAGCTGGCGAGCCATCCGGAGCGGATACTTCCGTCAGCTCACCCTGCTGGATCGCAAACCTCTCGTCGGGGGGAGGCTCGGGCCGGACGAGCTCCACGACGCGATGCTGGACGCGGCGTACTACGTCTACGACTGGGACACGCTGGGCTACGCGTACGCCGACCTCGTGCGCCGCCACCAGGGCGCCACCCTCGTCCAGCGCTACCGCGACGGCCAGCCGAACGACGACAACGGGTTCGCGGTCTACAACGCCGTGCAGTGCACCGACACCGCCTGGCCCGGCTGGGCACGCACCCGCTCGGACACCTGGGCGGTGCACCGACGCGCGCCCTTCGCGACCTGGGGCAACACCTGGTACAACGCCCCCTGCCTGACCTGGCGCGCGCCTCGCCACCACAAGCTGGTGGCGTCCGGCCGCGCGGTGTCGGCGAAGATCCTGCTGGTCAACGAGACCCGTGATGCCGCCACGCCGTACTCCGGTGCGCTGACCACCCGGCGGCTGTTCCCCTCGTCGTCCCTGGTCGCCGGGGTCGGCGGCACCACCCACGCGAGCTCTCTGTCGGGGGTGCCGTGCGTCGACAACGCCGTGGCGGCCTACCTGAGGAGCGGAGTCGTGCCCGCGCGGCGCAGCGGCAACCGCGCCGACCGGTCGTGCCCGAGGCTGCAGCCCCCGGTCCCACTGCAGATCGGCAGGGCGCAGGCACGCGCCGAGAGCGGCAGCCCGGTCGACCGGATGTCACCGCTGCTGCGTCGCGACCTGCGGGCCGCGCAGCGGGGGATCACCCAGTAGCGCTGCATCCGTCAGGAGTGCTGCAGTGGTCAGTAGGTGTGCAGCCAGATGGTGGACTCGGCCGCGAGCAGGCCGTCCAGCGCGCCGTCGGGCAGGGCGGCCGCCACGTCGGTGACCACGTAGCCCTGCTCGCCCCGAGTGGCGAGGTACTGCGCCGTCACGTTGGACTCGTGGTCCGCCAGCACCTGGTTGACCGAGGCCAGCACGCCCGGGACGTTGTGGTGGAGCAGCGCGATGCGGGACCCGGTCTCGAGCGCGGGAGCGGCCACCTCGGGCAGGTTCACCGAGAGGGCCGTGCCGCCACCGTTGGCGTAGGCGGAGAGCTTGCCGGAGACGAAGTACCCGATCTCCTCCTGCGCCTCCTGGGTGGAGCCGCCGACGTGGGGGGTCAGGATCACGTTGGGCAGCCCGCGCAGCGCTGACTCGAACGGGTCGCCCTGCGCCTTGGGCTCGACTGGGAAGACGTCGAGCGCGGCACCGGCGATGTGGCCGGACAGGATGTTCTCCCGGAGGGCGACGTCGTCGACGACCATCCCGCGGGAGGCGTTGATGAACATCGAGCGCGGCTTCATCTTCGCGAACTGAGCGGCTCCGAAGAGTCCTGCGTTGCCCGGCCGGCCGTCGACGTGCAGCGTGACGACGTCCGACTCCTCGAGGAGCTGGTCGAGGGTGCTGACCCGGCGGGCGTTGCCGTGGGCGAGCCGGTCGGCTGTGTCGAAGAAGATCACCCGCAGACCCATCGACTCGGCCAGGTTGGAGAGCTGGGTGCCGATGTTGCCGTAGCCGACGATGCCGAGGGTGCGACCGCGCACCTCGTGGCTGCCCTGCGCGGACTTGTCCCAGACGCCGTCGTGCATCCGCTGCGTCTTCTCGGGCAGTCGCCGTGCCAGCGCGATGATCTCCCCGATGACGAGCTCGACCACGCTCCGCGTGTTGGAGTACGGCGCGTTGAAGGCCGCGATCCCGCGAGAGGCCGCAGCCGCGAGGTCGATCTGGTTGGTGCCGATGCAGAAGGCGCCGATCGCCTGGAGGTCGGTGTGCTCGAGGACCTTCTCGGTGACCTTCGTGTTCGAGCGGATGCCGACCATGGTCATGCCCTGGAGGGCCTCGATCAGCTCGTCCTCGCCGAGAGATCCCGCGCGCGTGTGCACGATGAACCCGTTGCGCTCGAAGATCTCGGTCGCGGTCGGGTGGATGTTCTCGAGGAGGAGGACTTCTTGCTTGGTCACGCCGACGAGCCTACGAGGCCGATGTGGTCACAGATCAGTCGCATCCACGATGCGGTAGGCGTAGCCCTGCTCGGCGAGGAACCGCTGCCGGTTCTGGGCGAAGTCCGCGTCGACGGTGTCCCGGCTGACGATCGTGTAGAACCGCGCGGGCTTCTGGGTGCCGTCGGGACCCTTCTCCTTGGGCCGGAGCAGTCGCCCGAGCCGCTGCGCCTCCTCCTGCCGGGAGCCGAACGACCCGCTCACCTGGATGGCGACGGCAGCGCCCGGGAGGTCGACCGAGAAGTTCGCCACCTTGGAGACGACCAGCAGCTCCACCTCGCCCGTCCGGAACGCCTCGTAGAGACGCTCGCGCTCCTTGACCGTGGTGTCGCCCTTGATCACGGGTGCACCGAGGTGCTCGGCGAGCTCGTCGAGCTGGTCGAGGTACTGGCCGATGACGAGGGTCGGCTCGCCCGCGGTGCTGCTCGACGAGCTGCTCGGCGACGAGCACCTTGGCGTGCGTGCAGCTGGCCAACCGGTAGCGCTCCTCGGGCTCGGCGGTGGCGTAGGCGAGCCGCTCGCCCTCCGGCAGCGTGACCCGCACCTCGACACAGTCGGCCGGGGCGATCCAGCCCTGGCTCTCGATGTCCTTCCAGGGGGCGTCGTACCGCTTGGGGCCGATCAGGCTGAACACGTCGCCCTCGCGGCCGTCCTCGCGCACGAGGGTCGCGGTCAGGCCGATCCGCCGACGCGCCTGGAGGTCGGCGGTCATCCGGAAGATCGGCGCCGGCAGCAGGTGCACCTCGTCGTAGACGATCAGGCCCCAGTCCTTGGCGTCGAGCAGCTCGAGGTGGGGGTAGACGCCCTTCCGTCGCATGGTGAGCACCTGGTACGTCGCGATGGTGACCGGCTTGATCTCCTTCTTCGCGCCGCTGTACTCGCCGATCTCGTCCTCGGTGAGGCTGGTGCGTCGCACGAGCTCGGACTTCCACTGGCGCGCGCTCACCGTGTTGGTGACCAGGATCAGCGTGGTCGCCTGGGCGCGCGCCATCGCCGCGGCACCGACGAGGGTCTTGCCCGCGCCACAGGGGAGCACGACGACCCCTGAACCGCCGTGCCAGAACGAGTCAGCCGCCTCCTGCTGGTAGGCGCGGAGGGTCCAGTCGGCTCTCGTCGAGCTTGATCGCGTGCGCCTCGCCGTCGACGTAGCCGGCGAAGTCCTCCGCCGGCCAGCCGAGCTTGAGCAGGGCCTGCTTGAGGTTGCCGCGCTGGCTGGGGTGCACGACGACCGAGGTGTCTCCCAGTCGCTCACCGATCATCCCGGCGACCTTCTTCGCCCGGATGACCTCCTCGAAGACCGCCTTGTCGTTGCTGCTCAGCGTCAGCCCGTGGGCCGGGTCCTTGTCGAGCCGCAGCCGGCCGTAGCGCGCCATCGTCTCGGCGACGTCGACCAGCAGCGCGTGCGGCACGGCGTAGCGGCTGAAGGTCAGCAGCACGTTGACCACCTGCTCCGCGTCGTGGCCGGCGGCGCGTGCGTTCCACAGTCCCAGCGGCGTCAGCCGGTAGGTGTGGATGTGCTCGGGGCTGCGCTCGAGCTCGGCGAAGGGTGCGATCGCCTTGCGGCAGGCGTCAGCCTGCTCGTGGTCGACCTCGAGCAGCAGCGTCTTGTCCGACTGGACGATCAGGGGTCCGTCATTCATCGGGGTCCCTGCGGAGGCGTGAGCGCAGCGAGCGGCTTCGTGGGGTGATCATTCATGTCGGGTCAACACTACGGACTGCTAGTTCGCCGGGATGCCGTGGACGGGGTCCGGGAAACTGCCCGCGACACCCCGACGAGTGCAAGGGGTTCGTCGCGAGGACTTCCGTGGATGGGTCGGAGGCTGCACCATCGGTCAGCACCGCCGGGTGAAGCAGAGGCTGCCGTCGGGCATCCGGGCGTGGGTGTAGTTGTGGTCGTGGATGCGTTGGTGGTGCCAGTGGCACAGGGGGATGGCGTCCTTGAGGTCGGTGTTTCCGCCGTGTGACCAGGGTTGTCGGTGGTGGAGCTCGCACCAGGCATAGGGACGTTCGCAGCCGTCGGCTGCGCAGGTGTCGTGGGTGAGTCCGACGGCGATCCGTTGTGCTTCGGAGAAGAGCCGGCTCTCCCGGGCGAGGTCGAGGGCCACGGAGTGACCGTCGAGGACGGCGGGCAGGATCCCGGCTCCGCAGGCGAGGCGTCGGGCTTCGCCGGCGGAGATGGTCTCGCCGGTGTCGAGGCGTGCGGTCTTCAGCGCCCCGGTCAGGACGGTGTGCTCGATGGTGACCACGACGGTGGCGGCGGTCTTGGTGTGCAGGTGGTCGGTAGGGAGGTGCTCGAGGAGCTGGGCGAACGCGAGCCCGCGGCGGTGCTTCCAGTCGAACGCGGCCCCACCGTCGGTTGAGCCTGTCGAAACCCGCGCATCCGCCGCGGTGCGGTCATCGACTCGACGACCTTGCGCAGGAACGCAGCTCCGGTGGTGGGGACGGTGAAGTGTCCGGTGGTGGTGCCATCACCGTTGTCGTGCAGGCTCAGCGACGCCTTCGATCGGGCGATCTCTTCCTCGCCTGCAACGAGGTCGTTCTCGTGGGCGTCGACGACGGCCTGGTCGGGTTCGATGGTCTCGATCGCTCGACGGGCGACGCGGCGGAGCTGGTCAGGGTCGAAGCGTCGTGCTTTCTCGACCAGTGCTGCTTCCACCTCCCCACGCTGGATCTCGCTGCACCCTTCAGGAAGTTGCTCGGTCGCTCGGACGATCACCGCTGCGTGCGCGGGTGAGAGCAGCCCCTCGTCGAGGGCAGCCGCGGTGGCGTCGTGACCGGTGTCGAGCCCGGTGGCCAACGCGACGTCGCTGGCAGCGCTGGCTCGGGATGTGTGGGTCTGGCGGGCAGCCCAGGCGCTGGTGTCGGTGAACCCGGACTCGGTCGCGACGCGGGCCCGGTCGGCGGCGGCGAGGACCTTGAGCTTGTAGGCGGTGAGCCGGTGGATGGCTCGGTCGACCTCCGATACCCGCTGGTCATGCCCGGTCGAGGGAACCGGCGCCTGGTGCAGCTGGTCGATCACCCCGTGCAGCTCCGCGACAGGGGCGACACCGGTGCCGGGTCGAGCGTCTAGGAGGGTGCTGGTCATGAGTCAAATTGTCGACCGTATAGATGTTCGAATCAAGAGGTAATGAAGATCTGTGGGTAACTTCTGAGCAGTGGTTCGAGACGCTCGCTGGCGCTCGCTCCTCAACCACCGGTGACCGCGGCCGACCCGGGATCCGAGCCACAAGGGCCGCCACCACAACGGTCGAGAGAGGTGACAGGGAGCTGGACAAGGGGCCCGGGAACGCCCCGGACCGACGCCGACGTCGACCACCCCCTTCGAAAATCCCTGATCGACGAGCCGGAGTGGTTTCGACGGGCTCAACCGGCGGGGGAGGGGGTTGCTTCGACGGGCTCAACCGGCGGTGGGAGGGGTTGCATGACGGCGTACGAGGTTTCGAGACGCTCGCTTGCGCTCGCTCCTCAACCAGCGGGGGTACTGGCGGTGTGTCAGCCGGCGGTGGAGCGGGCGTCGCCGGAGCTGGTGACCAGCTCGAGGTGCACGGGCTGCACGTCCAGGAGCTGCAGGCTGGCGACGAGGAGGTAGGCGAGGGCGGCGGTGCCGGTGAGGTCGACGTACACCTCGAAGTTCGGGGTGAGGGTGCCGTACTGCGTCCGGGTCTCCTCGGCGGTCAGCCAGCCGAGCTCGCGCAGCTGGGTGATCGTGTGGTCGCTCATCGCCCAGGTGCCACCCAGCGAGGTGGCGCCGACGCACTCCGCGGAGAGGAAGTCGGTGATGCGCAGGACCTGGACGTAGCGGGTGGCGCCGGGGCTGGAGCGCCGGCCGAACAGGCCGCGGCGTGGGGCCGGAGCGAGGTCCGACTCGCCCAGGACGAGGAAATCGCCCTCCTCCAGGTCTCTGGAGGCCGCGCGTCAGCACCTGCGCGCACGTCGACCCAGCTGGTGAAGGACATGACTCAGGCTAAGTCGGGTATGTCCGTTCGCGCGCCCCTCCGTCCAGTGCTCGGTCAACGGCCGCCTCGACATGCAGGCGGGTGGTCGGGAACGACGGCACGGCCAGGTCGTGCGGGCCGATCAGCAGCTCGATCTCGGTGCACCCCAGGATGACGCCGCGGGCACCGTCGGCGACGAGCCGGTCGACCACCTCGAGGTAGGCCCGACGCGACTGGTCGCGGACGACCCCCAGGCAGAGCTCGTCGTAGATGACGCGGTGGACGAGCTCCCGGTCGTCCTCCGACGGCACGAGCACCCGCAGCCCGTGGGACTCCAGCCGCCCGCGGTAGAAGTCCTGCGACATCGTGAACCCGGTGCCGAGGAGACCGACGGTGTCCAGCCCCTCGGCGAGCACGGCGGCTGCCGTCACGTCACCGAGATGGAGCAGCGGGATCCCCACGTCGTGCTCGATCGCGGCGGCCACCTTGTGCATCGTGTTGGTGCACAGCACCAGGAAGTCGGCGCCGGCCTCCTCGAGACGGGTGGCCTCGGCGGCCAGCAGCTCTCCTGCGCGGTCCCAGTCTCCGGCGACCTGCAGCTGCTCGATCTCCGCGAAGTCGACGGACGTCATCAGGATCCGGGCCGAGTGCAGTCCGCCGAGCCGGTCGCGGACGATCTCGTTCGCGAGGCGGTAGTAGATCGCGGTTGACTCCCAGCTCATCCCGCCGATCAGGCCGATCGTCTGCACCGCTCAGCCCGTCCAGGCCGAGGCGAGCCGGACGACGATCTCCTCGAGCCGCTCCGGGCTCGTCGCGATGTTCAGGCGCACGTGGCCCTCGAGTCCGGGGTGGTAGTCCTGCCCGGGAGCCAGCTTGACCCGTCCGCGTTCCAGGGCGACCGCCGCAGGGTCGGCATGGCCGTAGGCCCGGACGTCCAGCCAGGCGAGGTACGTCGCCTCCAGCGGGCGCATCCGCACCTCCGGCAGGTGGGTGGCGAGCAGCTCGGCCAGGAGCTCGCGCTGGTCGGCGAGGCGTCGTACGAGCGCGGCCAGCCAGGCGTCACCGTGCTCGTACGCCGCGACGGCGGCCACCTCCCCGAGCGGCGACCAGCTGTCGTTGAGCGGGTCGGGCACGTCGCGGATCCGCCGCATCGTCTCGCTGTCGGCGGCGACGATCTGCGCACACCGCAGGCCGGCGGTGTTGAACGCCTTCGACGCGGCGACCACCGCGACCGCGTGGTCGGCCGTGCCCTCGAGGCTCAGGTAGGGCACGTGCGTGGCCCCTGGAAGCGTCAGCGGGGCGTGGATCTCGTCGCTGATCACCCGGGCTCCGTGCTTCACCACGACGTCGCGGACACCTTCGAGCTCGGCCTTCGTGAAGACCCTGCCCCACGGGTTGTGCGGCTGGGTCAGCACCAGGGTCCGGGCACCGTCGGTGAACAGCTCGTCGAGCCGGTCGAGGTCGATCGTCGCCTCGGTCTGGTCCGGGTCGAGGACCAGGTCCACGCGCTTGCGGCCGGTGATGCCGATGACCCAGAGCTGCGGGGGGTAGGACGGCACCGGCTGCACGACCGGCGCCTGCTCGCTGAGCACCTCGAGCGCCACCCGGATGCCGGCGGTCACGTCGGACACCGGCCGGACGAGAGCCGGATCGACGTCCCAGCCCCAGTGGCGCCGGGCGAAGTCGGCGTACGCCTCACCGAGCCGGGCCCGACCGTCGATCTCGGGATAGCCGGTGACACCGACGTCGATCGCCTCGAGCAGGGCGTCGCGGACCACCGGTGCGAGCGCGTAGTCCATCTCGGCGACCCACGCCGGCAGCACTCCCGGTTCGACCGTCCCCCACTTCAGCACCAGGGCGCGGCGGGCTTCCTCGTCGGTCAGGTCGCGGATCATGCGTCCATGCAAACAGGTCAGGCCGGTCGCGTCACGGCAGTGATGCGGTGGATGGCGAAGGTCCGGGTGGAGTCGCTGCGCTCGTCGTACGCCATCACCTGGCCGCCCTCGACCCGCTGGGGCACGACTGTGCGCTCGGCAACGGTGCCGTCGTTCCCGACGTAGCCGATCACGAGCGACTCCCGGGCCTCGGCCGCCTGACGCAGCATCGCGATCACGTCACCGGGGGTGGAGGCGCTGCGGCCTCGTGCCGGTCGCGAGGCGGCGGCACGGTCGCCGACGCGGATCGCGGAGACCACGGCCGCTGTGCGGGCGGTGGCGCGAGCTCCCTGGGGAGTACGCCGGCGCGGTGACCGAGCCCGGAAGACGTCGGGACGGGCGACCCGCACGGTCCCGTCGACCGCCTCCACGACCGGCGCCAGGCCGAGCTCGCGGATGCGCGGGAGCAGCGTGCCGAGCGGGACGTCGGAGATCACCACGGTCGGCGCGATCCGCCTCAGCCGCAGGGCGTCGGCCCCGGGGGCGTGCAGCAGCTCGGTCAGGGCGGTCTCGTCGTCGCTGCGGAGGAACGCCTCCGCGTGCCCCGCGCGCAGGGTGCCGAACCGGCGAGAGACGTCGTCGACCAGGTAGGTCAGCGACTGCGGGACCGGGGTGCGCGAGGTCGAGGCCACGAAGTCGTGCACCTCGCCGGCCGACCAGCCGGCGTCGAACGCACGCCTGATCGACGAGGCAGCGAAGCGGTAGACGGTCGCGCCACCGCGGGACTCCACGTCGGCCACCAGCGAGAGCTTGCGGGCGAGCTCCTGCTCGAGCGGTCCGGGGGCGACGGCGGTCAGGTCCGCCTGGAGCAGCACGTGGTCGACGGGGCTGGGCAGCAGGGCGTCCAGAGCGCCGTCGGCGTCCTTGCCTGCCGCCAGCAACCGTCCGAAGGAGGTGAGGCCGTCCAGCCCGGTGATGCCCAGCAGCGCGGCCTCGGCGAGGAGGGGGCCGACCTGGTCGAGCCGCGAGCGGAGTCGGCGCGGCCGCCGCCAACGGATCCGGTCGACGAGGCTCGCCAACCCGGTGCCCGCGGACAGCGTCTCCCCGTCAGCGAGTCCCTCGAGCTCGCCCAGCACGTCGCCGCGCAGTGCGGCCAGCCAGCTGCGCGGCAGGTCGGGGGAGAGGGCGTTGACGGGCTTGTCCCCGATGCGACCACCGACGGCGGAGACGAGGCGGGGGTTGTCCAGCCAGGACCGCGCCAGCAGGGCCCAGCGCTCCGCCGTCGAGGCGAGCTGCCAGGCGTCGTACGCGTCGGTGGGCAGCCACGCGGCGTCGGTGTCGTCGGTCATCCCCTGGTCGAGCAGCCCGGCCGCGGCAGCAGTCTCGATGACCAGCGCCGCGACGCCCTGCTCGACGTGGAGCAGGGTCGCCGTGGCCCGCAGGTCGCGTACGGCGAGCCCACCGGCCTTGAGCGCTGCGGGCGGATGGGTTCCCCACCGGTCGAGGAGCAGCTCGGTGCGGCGTACGAGCTCGAAGGCGGCGCCGGCTCCGGCACGGTCGACCAGTGACTGCCCGCGCTCCGAGGTGGCCAGGGTCGGCGGCTGGTCGAGCGGCCGACCGGACACCGTCCACAGGGAGAGCCGCACGCTCCACGGCAGGGTGACGTGGCGCTCGTCCAGACGGGCGAGCAGGCCGCTGGCCACCAGGTCGGCGGTCGGCCCTGCCGCGCCGTTCCACCGCCCGTCGGCCCCGGTCTCGAGCAGGTGGTCGAGGATCGCCCGGGCGCGCGGGTCGAGCCCGTCGAGCAGCCCGGGCACCGTGGCGCGAGCGGGTCCGTCCGGGATCCGGAGCACGTCGCGCACCACGATGACCGGGCGCGGAGGCGATCCCCAGACGAGGCCGAGCGTGTCGAGGCGAGCCAGCACGCCGCGCACGGAGGTGTCCGTCGCCGGGACCTCGAGGGGGTCGGTCTCCTGGACGAGGGCCTGCAGCACCGCCAGCTCGAGGGCGTGGAGCCCGTCGAGGGCCCGGAGCACCGACGCCTTGACCACGACCCGGGCAGCCAGCTGGGAGGAGTCGTGCGGAGCCGGGGTCGCGAGATCGGGTCGTGCCTCGAGCAGTGCGGACAGCTGTTCGTCCGACCAGCCACGGAGCTGTTCGGCGAGGGTGCGCGGTGTCGAGGCGGACCCCTCGACCTGGCTCAGGGCAGGCATCCGGCCAATTCTATGCGGCCAGCGTCTGGGCGGCGCTCCGCTGCTCCGTCAGCTGACCCTCGCGGTGCGCGCGGAGTACTTCGCGACCGTGGTGTAGCCCGTCTTCCTGCCGGTCACCCGGACCCGGATCTGCTTGCCCTTCGCGGAGCTGGGCAGCTTGTAGGTGCGCAGGGTCGCCCGGCTGATCGCGGCGCTGCCTGCGTACCACTGGTAGCGCAGGCTGGTGCCCGAGGTCCAGGGGTGCGGCACTGCCGTGAGCGTCCGACCGACCTTCTTGGTGCCGCTGATCGAAGGAGTGGGCGCACGCAGTACGCCCCGGGCGATGCGCGCGGCCTTGGAGGTCAGCTGCGACGGGGCGGTGTCCGGAGCGGTGCCCGTGACGCGCACGCTGACGAGGCGACCGACCATCGCTGCCGTGGGCGTGAATCGGCTCGCGGTCGCGCCGCTGATCGGGACGCCGTTGTTCAGCCACTGGTAGGCGTAGCTGCCCTCGCTCCCCCAGAAGGGGACGGCGGTGCTCAGCGTGTTGGGGTAGCGCGCTGTTCCCGAGAGGACAGGCTGGACGGGCACCCAGGGTGCGTAGGTCACGGCGCTCGTCGCTGCCGAGGTGCGCACGGTGCGGGCGTGACCGGTCTTCGTGCCCGCGACCTCCACCTGAATCGTCTTGCCGGTCTCGGCGGCGCTGGGCACGAACTTCTCGGCCGTCGCTCCCGTGACGGCGACCCCGTCGGCCAGCCAGCGGTAGGCGAAGGACGTGCCGGACGTCCAGACACCGGTCGCCGCGGTCAGAGCCCTGCTGACCACGGGGGTGCCGGTGATCGTGGGAGCTGCGGAGACGAGCGGCGGCGCCGTCACCACCGGGGTGTCGGCCGACGTGCGCGAGATGCTCTGGCCGTGGGCGGTCCCGGTCACGGTCACCCGGATCGGCTTGCCGACCATCTCGTCGGTGAGGAACAGCACCGTGTCGTTCCCGACCGGTGTCGACCCGGCGTACCACTGGTAGGCCAGCGTGGTCTCGAAACCCCAGTTCCCCGGTTCGACCGTCAGCATGTCGCCGACCCGTGGAGTCGCAGCGTCGGGGATCACGGGCGTGCGTGGAGCCATCCAGGCCACGGTGACCGGGTCGGAGGTCGTCAGGGTCCTGCGGTAGCCGCCCTTGCTGGCGCCCACGGTCACCGTGAGCTGCTTGCCCAGGTCGTTCTCGTCCGGCCGGTACGTCGACTGCTCGCCCTGGCTGCCGGCGATCGGCACGCCGTTGAAGCTCCACTGGTAGCTGAGCGAGTCGTACGTCGGTGACCAGGTGCCCGGACTCACCGTCACCTGGTAGTCGGGGATGGCGAGCCCACCAAGGACGGGCTTCGGTGCCGTCGTGAAGGCCGGCTTCGCACTCGTCACGGTGACCCGCACGACGACGCCGGCGGCCCCGTTGTCCTGAAGGACGTCCAGCACGAGGCCGCCGGAGGGGCTCGTGTAGGTGCCGTCGTCGACCCCGAGCGCGTAGTTGCCGGACGGTCCGGTCGGATGCATCCAGGAGAGGTTCTGGCCCGTGGGCTGGTAGAGCATGCTGATGCCCGGGTGATAGGTGGCACAGCACCACGCGGGGCCGTCGAGGGCCGAGCCCGCGTCCCGTCCCTGGAGCCGCCGGTACTCGATGAAGTAGGTGCCAGCGGCGTCCGGGTCGGGCACCTGGATCGACCGCAGCCCGGAGCCCGCTGCCCGTGGCAGCAGCGTGTAGTCCTGGGTGATCGACGTCTGCGACCCGGGCAGCGACAGGACGGACTGCTCGCCCGGCTTGACCCAGCCCAGCCAGGAGCGGAACGCGGAGTTGAGCGCCGTCAGCTGGTTGACGGCACCACTGAGGCCGGACCCCATCACGCTCATCCGGTCGCCGTACTCCTGGCCGCTGCACGTGGTCGTGCAGCTGCCGACGTTGGCGTGGAAGAGCCCCAGCTCGTGGCCCTCCTCGTGGGTCATCGTCGCGAGCAGGCTGGCTCCGGCGGCGTTGAAGGTGACCCCGCCCGTCGAGAGACCGACGGTCCCGTTCGTCGGGCACGACTCGGGGACCACCACCACGACGGTGTCGGAGGCGCCCAGCCCGGTGAACTGGCTCCTGGCCTCCGCACGGATGGCGGAGTGGTCCGCGTTGCCGGAGGTCAGCCCACAGCCGTTCGCGGGCGAGGGGTAGTCCGTGGCGTAGTGCTTCACGGTCGCGCTGCGGGTGAACGACGCGATCGCACCGTCGGACTGCTCCAGCCAGTAGCCGACCACTGACTGGGCATCGGCCAGGATCTCCGAGTCAGCGGGGACCGACCCCCGGTTCGTCATCACCGCCAGGAACAGGCGTCGTGCCGGAGGAGCCGTCACCGCCTGGGCGGTGATGGTCGCCGACACCACCGCAGCGGGGGCTCGCCGTGCCAGGTCGTCCGGCGTGGCACCCGCTGGTGACGCGACGGAACCGCTGAACGTGTCGCCGGGGCGGATCTGTGTCGCGTCGACTCCGGGGAGAGCGACCGGGATCGTCGCGTCGCCGACCGTCACCGTGAACCGGTCGGCACCACCACCGGTCTCGTCCGGTACGACGTGCAGGGGTCCCCGCAGCTTCACCGTGTGACCGGTCCGGGACGGCTTGCCTTGCACGTGCAGCTGGTTGCCGTCGCGTGCGACCCCGGGCGGAGGTGGGGCGTCTGCGGCCACGGCGGGGTGCTGCATGGTGAGTGCGGTTGCCGGTGCCAGGAGCAGGAGCAGGAGCAGGGCCGAGAGTCGGCGTCGACGCGGCGACGTGGTCATGGTTCCCCCAGATGTGGACCGCTTCACGCTAGGTCGGCGTTCGGCGTGGGGTAATGACCAAGACGAGTCATTGACAGGGCGCCGGTGCGGGGAACGGGCACGGAGTAGCGTCCTGCGACATGAGCACTCTCCTCTCGGGTCGCACTGCCCTGGTCACCGGCGCGGCGAGCGGCATCGGCCGAGCCGTGGCCGCCCGACTCGCTGCGGAGGGCGCCGCGGTGCTGCTCCTCGACCGCGACGAGCCCGGCGTCCGGCAGGCCGCGGCCGAGGTGGGCGGGGAGCACCTCGTCGCGGACCTCTCCGACCCCGCCTCGATCGACTCGCTCCACCTGGGAGGCCGCGGGATCGACGTGCTCGTCAACAACGCCGGCATCCAGCACGTGGCGCCGATCGAGGAGTTCGACCCCGAGCGGTTCGCCCAGATCCACCGGGTGATGCTGCAGGCTCCGTTCCTGCTGACCCGCGCCGTCCTGCCCGGGATGTACGCCGACGGCTGGGGCCGGATCGTGCACGTCTCCTCGGTGCACGGCCACCGGGCCTCGCCGTACAAGTCCGCCTACGTCAGCGCCAAGCACGGCCTCGAGGGGCTGTCCAAGGTGATCGCCCTCGAAGCGGCTGACAAGGGCGTCACCAGCAACACCGTCTGCCCCGGCTACGTCCGCACCCCGCTCGTGGAGGGTCAGATCGCCGACCAGGCGACCAGCCACGGCATCGGCGAGGACGAGGTCCTCGACGAGGTCCTGCTCGCCCGGACGCCGGTCAAGCGGCTCGTCGAGCCGGACGAGGTGGCCGGTCTCGTCGCCTTCCTGTGCGGCCCCGGCACCGAGTCGATCAACGGCAGCTCCTACCTGATGGACGGCGGCTGGACCGCCGCCTAGGGACTGCGGCCCGGAACACGTGGCCAGCTGATCGGACTCCCGGTCCGCGGCCGGCCGGGCGTGGGTAACCTCGTGGCGATGTCGCCCGAACCCGATGCCCGTCCGCTGCCGGACCACGGTGAGGTCTGGTACGTCAGCTACGGCTCCAACATGTCCGAGGCTCGCCTCACGGCCTACCTCGCCGGCGGCGTTCCGCCGGGCGGGACCCGTGCCAACCCGGGCGCGCACGACCCCACACCCCCGCGGAGGAGCGTGCCCGTCGACCTGCCCGGCGCTGTCTACTTCGCCGGCGAGTCACCCCAGTGGGGTGGGGGCGTGGCCTTCTACGACCACGACGCCGAGGGTGGCCCGAGTGCCGGGCGGGCCTACCTGATCACCGCCGAGCAGCTCGCCGACATCGCGGCGCAGGAGATGTACCGCGTCCCGCAGCAGGGTGACCCGCTGACCGAGGTGGTCCTGGGCGGCATCGACGGCGGTCGTCACCACGTCGGGCCGGGGCACTACGAGACCCTCGTCGAGGTGGGCCGGCTCGACGAGGCGCCGATGCTGCTGTTCACGGCTCCGCACGGCATCGACCACGTCGAGCACAGCCAGCCGTCCTCGGCGTACCTCGCGATGCTCACCGCCGGGCTGCGGGAGTCCCGGCACTGGGACGACGAGGCCGTCGCGGCGTACTTCCAGCGGCTCGGGGTGGCGACCTCGAGCGCATGAGGGAAAGATTCTCGGCGCGGGGTGTCGTATCCGGCTGGTCCCGTTCGTCGACAAGGTGTCACCGCCACACCATCCGAGAGGACACACCATGCGCACCGTGATCGTCACCGAGTTCATCTCCCTCGACGGGGTCATCCAGGCCCCCGGCGGCGAGGAGGGCTACCAGCACACCGGCTGGACCTTCGACGTCGAGCAGGACCCGACGATGTACGACTTCAAGCTCCAGGAGGCCCGCGAGGTCGAGGCGCTGCTGCTCGGCCGACGTACCTACGAGGGCTTCGCCGGCGCCTGGCCCGAGCGCGACGGCGAGTTCGCCGACAAGTTCAACTCGATGCCCAAGTACGTCGTCTCCTCGACGCTGACGGACCCGGCCTGGAACAACACCACCGTGATCGGCTTCGACGACGTCGCGGCCCTGCGTGCGGGCGAGGGCGGCCCGATCCAGGTCGCCGGCAGCGGGACGCTCGCCCGCGGCCTGCACAAGGCGGGTCTGGTCGACCAGTGGAACCTGATGGTCTTCCCGGTCGTCCTGGGCAGTGGCGACCGGCTGTTCCCCACCGACGCGGAGGACAAGCAGAAGCTCGAGCTGATCGAGCACCGCGCCTACGCCAACGGGGTTCAGCTGCAGGTCTTCCGCCGAGCCTGACCTGAGCGGGGAGATCCGACGCGATCTAGAACCTGTTCTAGTTCGCTGGTAGCGTCCGGCTCGTGCACCTCACCGACGGCGACCGGATCAGGGGTCTGCTCGGCACCTACTGCCGGTTGATCGACGCCGGTGACTTCGCCGGTGTGGGTGCGCTGATGTCTCAGGCGGTGCTGTGCACCGAGGACGGCACCCCGGTCGCGAGTGGTGCGGACGAGGTCTCTGCGCTGTACGCCGGGCTGGTGCGGCTGCACGAGGACGGCACCCCCGGGACCCAGCACGTCGTCGCCAACACCGTCTTCGACGAGCCCGAGGCGGACGGTTCGGTGCGCGCGACCTCCGCCTACCTCGTCTTCCAGGCGACGGCGGCCGTGACCCTGCAACCGATCCTGACCGGCACCTATGCCGACACGTTCGCGGAGAACGACGGCGGCTGGCACTTCACCGAGCGCCGCTTCGGCATCGGCCGTTCCGGACTTCTCGACCAGCACCTCACCCTCGATCCGACCATCGTCCCCGGAGGCACCCCGTGAGCACCCCCGACCCACGCGTCATCGTCGTCACCGGAGCCGCCTCCGGGATCGGCCACGCCACCGCGGCGATGTTCGCGAAGGCGGGCGACCTCGTCTACGGCCTCGACATCCACCCGACCGTCCCCGACGGGGTGACCTACGTCGAGTGCAACGTGGGTGACCGCGACTCGGTCGATGCCGCGATCGCGACCTGCGCCGAGCACGGCCGCATCGACGTGCTGGCCAACGTCGCCGGGGTCGTGCAGTTCGGCCGGTTCGAGACGATCACCGACGCCGAGTGGGACCGGGTGCACGCGATCGACCTCAAGGGCCCGTTCATGCTGATGCAGGCGGCGCTCCCGCACATCCGTGCGTGCAGGGGAAACATCGTCAACGTCTCGTCGGTGGCCGGCCGGGTGCCGCAGCCCTACACGACGGCGTACTCCGCGGCGAAGGGCGGACTCACGATGCTCACCCGCGCCCTGGCTCTGGAGCTCTCCCCCGAGGGCATCCGCGTGAACGCGATCTGCCCCGGCACCGTCGACACCCCGATCGTCTCGGAGGTCTTCGAGAAGCTCACCGACGACCTCGACACCCGCGTCGCCGACCGGCTGATGATGATGATGTCGGGGACGATCAGTCCCGCCGAGATCGCGGCCGCGATCCGCTACCTCAGCTCGCCCGACGCCCGCTTCGTCACCGGTGCGGTGCTGCCCGTCGACGGTGGCATGGGCTGACGCCGGCAGCGTTGTCAGGAGCCGGGTGCAGACTGGTCGGCATGTTCCTCGGACTGCGCACCGTGATCTATCCAGCCCCGGACCTCGCCGCCAGCAAGCGGTGGTTCACCGAGGTGCTGGGCATCGAGCCCTACTTCGACGAGCCGTTCTACGTCGGCTACAACGTCGCCGGCTACGAGCTCGCGCTCGACCCGAGCGGCGACACGGCCCGCGGGCCGGTGACCTACTGGGGCGTGCCCGACGTCGCCGCTGCCGTGGCCACCCTGACGGCAGCGGGGGCCGCGCCCGGTGACGAGGTGTCGGAGGTCGGTGGCGGGATCAAGGTCGCGACCGTGCTCGAGCCGGCCGGGGCGACCCTCGGACTCATCGAGAACCCCCACTTCGAGCTCGCCGACGCGCCCGTCCCGGACACCGGTCCGGGACGCTGACGGGAGGCCGGCAGCCATGTCGCAGAAGACGGTGCGGGTGATCGCGATCGTGGTCGTGGGAGTCCTGGCGCTCGCCCTGGCCATCAGTGTGCTCGGCTCGAGCATGCAGAGCTGAGTCGGCTCCACGCCGCCCCTGTCGTCGTCGGGGGTCTCTGACTAGGGTGCCGACATGGAGGCCTACGCAGCGGGTGAGACCAGTCCGGCCCTGATCGAGGAGACCATCGGGGCGAACTTCGAGCGCACCGTGGCGGCGCACGGGGACAACGAGGCGCTGGTCGAGTTCGCCAGCGGGCGCCGGTGGACCTACGCAGAGCTGGACCGCGACGTGAACGCGTTCGCACGCGGCCTCATCGGCGCCGGGATCGCCAAGGGCGACCGGGTCGGGGTGTGGGCGCCCAACTGCGCAGAGTGGACGATCGCGCAGTACGCCACCGCCAAGGTCGGCGCGATCCTGGTCAACGTCAACCCCGCCTACCGGACCCACGAGTTCTCCTACGCGGTGAACCAGTCGGGCCTGCGTCTGCTGATCAGCGCAACAGACTTCAAGACGAGCGACTACCGCGCGATGGTCGAGGAGACCGCCGGGAAGAACGCGGGCCTCGAGCGCGTCGTCTACATCGGCACCGACGACTGGGACGCGCTGGTCGCGGAGGGCGCCGACCTCCCTGACGATGCGGTTGCGCAGCGGATGTCGACGCTCGAGGCCGGCGACGCGATCAACATCCAGTACACGAGCGGCACCACCGGCTACCCCAAGGGCGCAACGCTCAGCCACCGCAACATCTTGAACAACGGCTTCTTCACCACCGAGCTGATCAACTTCACGCACGAGGACCGGCTGTGCATCCCGGTGCCCTTCTACCACTGCTTCGGGATGGTCATGGGCAACCTCGGCTGCACCACCCACGGCGCCACCATGGTGATCCCGGCACCGGGTTTCGACCCCGCCGTGACGCTGCGCGCGGTCGTCGAGGAGCGCTGCACCGGGGTGTACGGCGTGCCGACGATGTTCATCGCCATGCAGAACGACCCGTCGTTCGCCGACCACGACCTGTCCGGCCTGCGCACCGGCGTGATGGCCGGCTCGATCTGCCCGGTCGAGGTGATGAAGCGCTGCGTCAACGACATGCACATGGCCGAGGTGTCGATCGCCTACGGGATGACGGAGACCTCGCCGGTGTCCTGCCAGACCCGGACGGACGACGACCTGGACCGTCGTACGGCCACGATCGGGCGGGTGCACCCGCACGTCGAGATCAAGATCGTCGACCCGGCGACGGGGGAGACCGTCGAGCGAGGCGAGACGGGTGAGTTCTGCACCCGCGGCTACTCGGTGATGCTGGGCTACTGGGACGACCCCGAGAAGACCGACGAGGCGATCGACGCCGACGGGTGGATGCACACCGGCGACCTGGCCGAGATGCGCGAGGACGGCTACTGCAACATCGTCGGCCGGATCAAGGACATGGTGATCCGCGGTGGCGAGAACATCTACCCGCGCGAGATCGAGGAGTTCCTCTACACGCATCCGGACATCGAGGACGTGCAGGTGATCGGCGTGCCCGACGAGCGGTACGGCGAGGAGCTCGCCGCCTGGATCAAGCTGCGTGCCGGCGCCGAGCCGCTGGACGCCGACGGCGTCCGTGCGTTCGCGACCGGCAAGCTCGCGCACTACAAGATCCCCCGCCACGTGCTGCTCGTCGACGAGTTCCCGATGACCGTCACCGGCAAGATCCGCAAGGTCCAGATGCGTGAGGAGACCGCCGCGCAGCTCGGCCTCGATCCGAAGGGACACCAGTGAGCAACGCCGACGAGGTCGCCGTCGACTCCCTGGCGGAGGACTACTGGGCGCACCACCTCGCCGTGAACCCGACCGAGGCGCACCTGATCGGCGACTACGCGCGCGCGGGTGAGTTCGAGTCGGCCACGCGGGAGGCCCAGGACGCCGACATCGCTGCCTTGAGGGAGTTCGGGCGCCGAGCTGCCGGGATCGACCGCGCGGGTCTGTCCGCGCAGCAGCGAGTCACCGTGGCCGTGCTCGAGTTCGATGCCCGCACCCGTGGCGACCTCGCCGAGGCGCGCCTGGCGGAGCTGGCGGCCGACCCGATCTTCGGCGAGCAGGTGTCGATGGCGATCATCGCGCCGATGCTGGCGCTGCCGGACGCCGACGTGGCCGAGGCGCTCGTCGGGAAGTACCGGGGGCTGGGTCGCTACTTCGCAGAGCTGGCCGAGCGACAGCGCGAGGGCGTGGCCGGTGGCAGGCTCCCCGCCGCGTTCGCGGTGGAGATGACGGTCGAGCAGATCGACCGGGTGCTGGCCAGCCCGGTGGCCGACGACGCCCTGCTCACCACCGGGCCGCCGCCCTCGGGGATGGACGTCGACGCGTGGAAGGCCCGGCTGCGGGATGCCGTCGCGACCGGCGTACGACCTGGCCTGGCGGCGTACCGCGACGTGCTGCGCGACGAGGTGCTCCCGCTCGCCCGCCCGGAGGACCGGTGCGGCCTGAGCTGGCTGCCCGACGGCGAGGCGGCGTACGACGCGACGCTGCGCTACTTCACCACGACGACCAAGTCGGCCCGTGAGATCCACGACCTGGGGCTGGCGCAGATCGAGAAGCTCGCCGACGAGTACCGCGCGCTCGGGCCCGAGGTGGTCGGCACCGACGACCTCGACGAGATCTTCGCGGCCATGCGCACCGATCCCAAGCTGCACTTCGAGCGCGGCGAGGAGCTGATCGAGGCTTCCGAGGTCGCCCTGCAGCGGGCGTGGGACGCGATGCCCGCCTGGTTCGAGACGCTGCCGCAGGCACCGTGCGGCGTGAAGAGCACGATGTCCGGGGCGAAGGCGTTCTACTTCCCGCCAGCCACCGACGGCAGCCGCGGCGGCACCTTCTTCGTCAACGTCGACGACCCCTCGTCGTGGGGCACCTTCGAGCTGGAGTCGATGGCCTTCCACGAGGGCATCCCCGGCCACCACCTCCAGCTCGCGATCGCGAGCGAGCTCACCGACGTGCCGGAGTTCCGCAAGCACCTCCACAACGCGGCGTACGCCGAGGGCTGGGGGCTCTACACCGAGCGCCTCTCCGACGAGATGGGCCTCTACACCGGTGCCGTCGACCGGATGGGGATGTACGCCGCGGACTCGATGCGAGCGTGCCGGCTCGTCGTCGACACCGGCCTGCACGCCCTGGGCTGGAGCCGCCAGCAGGCGATCGACTTCATGGTGGCCAACTCGCCGCTGAAGGAGACGATGTGCCGGCCCGAGATCGACCGCTACATCGTCTCGCCGGGCCAGGCCTGCTCCTACATGGTCGGTCGCGTCGAGATCCAGCGGATGCGCGCCGAGGCCGAGCAGCGGCAGGGGATCGCCTTCGACGTCAAGAAGTTCCACTCCGCCGTGCTCGACTCGGGGTCGTTGCCGCTGGGCGTGCTCGACGACGTGGTCCGCGCGCGCCTGACCTGACCTGCCCTGCCCCGCCCTGACCCACGTCGACCTGAGGTGCGCGAGAGCACGCCGACCGGGCACTGCGTGCTCGCCGCAGCGCGCCGAGCGGGCAATCTGTGCACGGGCGAGGACCCCATCCCGTGCAGTCAATGCCCGCTCGGTGTCCTAGGGCGTACGGCGAGTGCCCGCTCGGCGTCCTACGGCGTACGGCGAGTGTCGGGACACGCCCTGTTTCTGCCCGCGCCGCCAGGGGTACTCCATCTCGGGGGATCACTCAGGGAGGGCACATGGCAGAGGCAGTCGAGACCGGACGGATCACCACGGACATCCCGGCCCGGATGGACAGGTTGCCGTGGGCGAGGTGGCACTGGCTGGTGGTGATCGGGCTCGGAACGGTGTGGATCCTCGACGGGCTCGAGGTCACGATCGTCGGCTCGATGAGCGAGGCGCTGAAGCCGGCGAGCACCGGCCTCGGGATGAGCAGCTACCAGATCGGCCTCGCCGGAGCCGTCTACGTCGCGGGTGCCTGCGTCGGGGCGCTGTTCTTCGGTCAGCTCACCGACCGCTTCGGCAGGAAGAAGCTGTTCCTGATCACGCTGGGCGTCTACACCGTCGCCACCGTGCTGACGGCCTTCTCGATGAACCCCACGTGGTACCTCGTCGCGCGCTTCTTCACCGGCACCGGCATCGGCGGGGAGTACGCCGCGATCAACTCCGCGATCGACGAGCTGATCCCGGCTCAGTTCCGCGGGCGGATCGACGTCGCCATCAACGGGTCGTTCTGGGTCGGTGCGGCGGCGGGGTCGCTGCTCACCATCCCGTTGCTGGACCCCAGCATCGTGGACCCCGCGCTGGGCTGGCGCCTGGCCTTCGGGATCGGCGCGGTCCTCGCCGTCGGCATCCTGCTCGTACGCCGCAACGTGCCGGAGAGCCCTCGCTGGCTGTTCATCCACGGTCGTGAGGACGAGGGGGAGCGGATCGTCCGCGACATCGAGGAGACGGTCGTCGAGGAGACCGGGAAGGAGCTGCCCCCGGTGAGCGAGACGATCACCATCCGGCAGCGACGCACGATCGGCATCCTCGAGATCGCGAAGACGGTGTTCACGCTCTACCCGCGGCGCACGATCCTGTGCTTCTCGCTGTTCGTGGGTCAGGCGTTCCTCTACAACGCGTTCTTCTTCACCTACGGCGACACTCTCACCACGTTCTTCGGCGTCAAGCAGACGGGCTGGTACCTCGCCGTCTTCGCCGCCAGCAACTTCGTCGGCGCGCTCGTGCTGAGTCCGCTCTTCGACAAGGTCGGCCGGGTGAAGATGATCAGCGGCACCTACATCGTCTCCGGCGTCCTGCTGGCGGTCGCGGGTGTGGTGCTCGGTGACCTCGATGCCGTCAGCCTGACCATCTTCGGGTCGGTGATCTTCTTCTTCGCCTCGGCCGGCGCCAGTGCGGCGTACCTGACGGCGAGCGAGGTGTTCCCGATGGAGACCCGCGCCCTCTGCATCGCGTTCTTCTACGCCATCGGCACGGCCGTCGGCGGCATCAGCGGACCGCTCCTGTTCGGCAAGCTGATCGACAACGCCTCCGCGGACAAGGACATCACCGCGATCGCCCTGGGCTACTTCATCGGGGCAGCGCTGATGGTGGCGGGTGGCCTCGTCGAGGCCTTCCTCGGGGTCAAGGCCGAGGGCGAGTCGCTGGAGAACATCGCCAAGCCGCTCACGGCCGAGGAGGAGCCCGCCGGCGGCGACCGATCGGCGAACCAGCCCGCCTGACCCCGGAGTCGCTGCCCGGCCCAGCCATCTCGGGGGCGGGGCGGTGCAGAGCGACAAATCGGATGGGGTTGACGGGCAATCCCTGACGTTCTCGGGCGAAGTATTGCCCGACAACGTCAGGTTTCCCCGGCCGGCCGGGGAAACCTGCAGGTCGGTTGTGACCCTTGACACACCGCAACTAAACCGGTTTAGTCAGGCACATGGGCCGGCCGACGATCAACGACGTGGCGACCGCTGCGGGCGTGTCGAAGGGCGCCGTCTCGTTCGCCCTCAACGGCAGGCCGGGGATCTCGCCGCAGACGCGGACCCGGATCCTCGAGGCGGCGGAGTCGCTCGGCTGGGCGCCCAGCCCGCGAGCCCGGGCGCTGTCGGTCTCCAAGGCGCTCGCCGTCGGTCTGGTCATCGCCCGCCCGCCGGAGATCCTGCGGGCCGACGCGTTCTTCCCCTCCTTCATCGCCGGTCTCGAGACGGTGCTCTCCACCCGGGGCCACGCGCTGCTGCTGCAGGTCGTCGAGCCTGACGACCTGGCGGCCTACCGGCGGCTGGTGCAGGAGGCGCGCGTCGACGGCGTGTTCGTCACCGACCTCGAGGTCGACGACCGACGACCCGCACTGCTCGAGGAGCTCGAGCTCCCGGCCGTGATGATCGGCCCCCACCTGGGCGAGCAGCCCAGCGCGCTCCAGTCGGCGCTCGGGGTCGACGACGCACCCGGCATCCGGGCGGCCGTCCGACACCTCGTCGATCTCGGGCACACCCGGATCGCCCACGTCTCCGGCCCGACCCAGATGGTGCACGGCCGCTCGCGACGTGACGCCTGGAGGCAGGCGCTGAGCGACGCCGGACTCCCGGAGGGAGTCTGCGTGGAGGCGGACTTCTCCGCCGAGTCCGGCGCCCGGGCCATGAGCGCCCTGCTCGACCTCGCCGAGCCGCCGACCGCCGTCGTCTTCGCCAACGACCTGATGGCGATGGCCGGACTGTCCTTCGCCCTCTCCCGTGGCGTCTCGGTGCCGCACGACCTCTCGGTCACGGGCTTCGACGACACCGAGATCTCGGCACACCTCCAGCCCGCGCTGACCAGCGTGCACACCGACGTCGTCGCCTGGGGTCGCGCCGCGGCCACCCGGCTCCTTCAGCTGATCGACGGCGCCGAGCTGACCCCCGCAGACCTCCCGGAGGCACGACTCGTCGTGCGCTCCTCCACCGGATCATCACCTCGCTGACAGGAGCACCATGAAACGCACACTCATCACCCTCTCAACCCTCGCCGCACTCGGCCTCACGGCCGCGTGCGGGAGCAGCTCCGGCTCGGGAGAAGCGCAGAGCTCGTCGGGCCCGATCAAGGTCTGGTTGTCGAACAACCCCGAGGAGATCGCCTGGGGCAAGGCGATGGTGAAGGAGTGGAACGCCGACCACTCCGACCAGAAGATCACCGCCCAGGAGATCCCGGCCGGCAAGACCTCCGAAGAAGTGATCGGTGCCGCGATCACCGCAGGCAACGCGCCGTGCCTGGTGTTCAACACCAGCCCGGCCGCCGTACCCGCGTTCCAGAAGCAGGGTGGCCTCGTGGCTCTCGACAGCTTCAAGGGCGCGAAGGACTACATCGAGCAGCGCTCGGGCGACTCCGCCGAGCAGTACCAGTCGCCGGACGGGAAGTACTACCAGATCCCCTGGAAGCAGAACCCCGTGATGATCTTCTACAACAAGGACCTGTTCAAGAAGGCCGGCCTCGACCCGAACAAGCCCTCCCTGAAGACGTACGACGAGTTCCTCGCCGCCAGCAAGAAGATCGTGGACAGCAAGGCTGCTCCTTCCGCGATCGCCCCGGCGCCGACGAGCGAGTTCTTCCAGTCCTGGTTCGACTTCTACCCGCTCTACGCGGCGGAGTCGGGCGGGAAGCAGACGATCGAGGACGGCAAGGCCACCTTCGGCGACACCGCAGGCAAGGACGTCTGGAACTTCTGGGCGGAGATGTACAAGAACGGCTACTCGCCGCAGGAGAAGGTCGAGGGTGACTCGTTCGCCGACAAGAAGTCCGCGATGGCCGTCGTCGGTCCCTGGGCGATCGCGGTCTACAAGGGCAAGGTCAACTGGGGTGTGGTCCCCGTCCCGACCAAGTCGGGCATGGACGCCAGCAAGGTGCACACCTTCACCGACGCCAAGAACATCGGTCTCTACTCCGCGTGCAAGAACCAGAAGACCGCCTGGAACGTGCTGAAGTTCGCCACCAGCAAGGAGCAGGACCAGAAGCTGCTGGAGACGACCGGCCAGATGCCGATCCGCAGCGACCTCGCGACGACCTACGCGGACTACTTCTCCAAGAACCCGCAGTACAAGACCTTCGCGGACCAGGCCTCGCGCACGGTCGAGGTGCCCAACGTGCCCAACTCGGTGTCGATCTGGCAGGAGATCCGCGACAACTACTCCTCCGCGGTGATCTTCGCCAAGACCACGGTCGACGAGTCGATCAAGAAGGCCGCGGACAAGGCCACCGATCTCGCCGGCGAGAAGTGAACACCGCGGTACGGCGGGTATTCGGCCGCCAACCACTCGGGACGATCTTCGCGGCGCCGTACGCCGTGTTCCTGGTGATGGTGTTCGCCTACCCGCTGTGCCTCGCGGTCTGGATCAGCTTCCACGACTACTTCTTCGCGGCGCCGGGTGCTCAGGTCGACCGTCCCTTCGTCGGGCTCGACAACTACAAGACGGTGCTCAGCGACCCGGACGTGCAGCGCTCGTTCCTGAACGTGGGGATCTTCCTGGTCATCAACGTGCCGCTGACCGTGGTGCTGGCACTGGTCCTCGCCGCCGCGCTGAACAGCGTGACGCGGGCCCGCACCTTCCTGCGGGTCTCCTACTACGTGCCCTACGTGACGGCGAGCGTCGCCCTGGTGGCGGTCTGGCTCTTCTTGTTCGCCAAGGGCGGGATGGTCAACCAGATCCTCGGGCCGCTCGCACCCTCACCGTCGTGGCTGGTCAACTCCAAGCTGGCGATGCCGGTGATCGCGCTGTTCGTGACCTGGAAGCAGCTCGGCTTCTTCATCGTGCTCTACCTCGCGGCGCTGCAGGGAGTCTCCAAGGACCTCTACAGTGCGGCCGCGGTCGACGGTGCCAACCGGGTGGAGTCGTTCTGGCACGTGACCGTCCCGGGCGTGCGGTCCGCGACGACCCTGGTCGTCATCCTCGCGACGATCACCGGCGCCAACCTGTTCACCGAGCCCTACCTGCTGACCAACGGCGGTGGGCCGGACGGCGCCTCGGCGTCGCCGGTGTTCGTGATGTACCAGAAGGGGATCGAGCAGGGGAACCCCGACACCGCCTCGGCGATCGGCGTGATCCTCGTGCTGGCCGTGCTCGCCATCTCGCTGGTCAACCGACGATTCCTGGAGCGTGAGGACTGATGAAGCAACGTCGACCCTGGAGCATGGCCGCGCTGGTCCTCGGCGCCCTGGTGTTCCTGTTCCCCTTCTACTACATGGTGATCGGCTCACTGCAGTCCAAGCCCGACACCTCGATCAGGGGGGCCTTGCCCAGCGGTGGGCTCACCTTCGACAACTACGTGCAGATCAACGACCGGGTCAACCTGGCGCAGTCGCTGCTCAACTCGGTGATCTTCACCGGCGGCGTGATGCTCGGGACGGTGGTCTTCGGCGTGCTCGCGGGCTACGCGTTGGCCCGGCTCCACTTCCGCGGCCGCGGCACGCTCTTCGCGGCGATGCTGCTGGTGCAGATCGTGCCCTTCCAGCTCCTGATCATCCCGATCTACGTGATGATCGTGCGCAGCTACGGGCTGGCCGACTCCTACATGGGGATGATCCTGCCGTTCCTGATCAACTCCACGGCCGTGTTCGTGTTCCGGCAGTTCTTCCTCGGCCTGCCCAAGGACCTGTTCTCGGCTGCCGCCCTCGACGGCGCCGGCGAGTTCCGGATCCTGTGGTCCATCGCGCTCCCGCTCGTCAGACCGGCCATCCTGACCGCTGCCCTGCTCACGTTCATCGGGCCGTGGAACGAGTTCCTGTGGCCTTTCCTGGTCACCAAGGACCAGAGCCTGCAGCCGCTCGCGGTGACGCTGGCCAACTACATCAGCAACATCGCCGGCCGTGCGGCGAACCCGTCCGGCGCGATCCTCGCCGGTGCGGTCGTCCTCGCAGCCCCGGCTGTGGCGTTGTTCGTGATCTTCCAGAAGCGGTTCACCGCCACGGAGCTGAGCAGTGGAGTGAAGGGGTAGACATGCCGACACCGAGAACGTTCTTCCGTGGCGCTCGATCGCCACTCGTCAGCGGGTTGGTGCTCGCGCTGGTCGCGGCGCTGCTTTTCGCCGTCGCTCCTTCGTTCGGGCCGTCCCGAGCGGACGCCGCGGCACCGCAGCGGCTGACCAACCTCGACCACCTCGACTTCCTGGGTGACCGGGTCTCGCCGCCCGAGCAGGCCCGGCACACGACGTACCGGCTCGCGCAGGAACCGGAGATCGGCACCCTCTGGACCTACGCCGACCGGAACGACGACGGCAGCTACCGGCGCATCGGCGGCGGGGACCACGACGCCGCGAGCGACACCTACACGCAGGGAGCCTTCAACGCCGACGACATGGCTCGAGCGGCTGTCGTCTACCTGCGCGACTGGAAGCAGACCGGTCACCGCTCGAGCCGCTCGGCGGCGTACGAGATGCTCCGTGGCCTCACCTACCTGCAGACCACGTCGGGGAAGTACGCCGGCAACGTGGTGCTCTGGATGCAGCCCGACGGCACCCTGAACCGGAGCGCGAAGCCGGCCGAGGAGCCGGACCCGTCGGACAGCGACGCGTCGTACTGGCTCTCCCGGACCATCTGGGCGCTCGGCGAGGCCTACCCGGCCTTCCGCCACGCCGACCCGGCGTTCGCACGGTTCGTCAAGCAGCGGCTCGACCTCGGCATCGCCGCGCTCGACCGTCAGGTGCTCGACGAGTACGGCCACTACATGAACATCGACGGGCGCCGCACTCCGCGCTGGTTGGTCAACGACGGTGCCGATGCCTCGGCCGAAGCCGTGCTCGGGCTCGCGTCCTACGTCCGGGCCGGAGGGACCACCGAGGCCCGACGCGTGCTGCGTCAGCTGAGCGTCGGGATCGCCGACCTGGCCGGGGGCGACGCGCGGCGCTGGCCGTTCGGAGGCGTGCTGCCGTGGGCGCTGTCCCGCTCGGACTGGCACGCCTGGTCCTCGCAGATGCCGGCGGCGCTGGCCCTGGCGTCGGACGCCCTCGGCGACAGCTCGCTGGGTCGGGTCGCGGACGGGGACTCCTTCACCTTCGACCCGTGGATGCTCACCTCCGGCGGGCCCGACAACGGCCGGCTACCGACCCGGCTCGACGCCAACCAGATCGCCTACGGGGTGGACTCGCGCGTGCAGTCGCTGATCGCGGGCCACACCGCGGGCGGGGACCGGCTGGCCGGCTTCACGGCCGCGTGGTTCTTCGGCGCGAACGCCGCCGGGGTGCCGACGTACGACCCCGCCACGGGTGTCACCTTCGACGGAGTCGCCCCGGACGGCACGGTGAACCACAACTCCGGTGCCGAGTCGACGATCCACGGGCTCCTCACGATGCTGGCCCTCGACGCGCACCCGAGCGCTGCGCGGATCGCTCGCACCGCCTCGATCACCGAGACCGAGGGGGTGCAGACCGTGCAGGCCGAGGACGCGACGCTCGCCGGTGGAGCCAGTGCCGTGAAGCTCACCGACCTCTGGACAGGGGAGTCCCAGTTCGGGGGCACCGGATTCGCGAGCCTGCCCGACGGCAGCACCGCGTCCTTCGACCTCGGTGACCATCCCGCGGCGCTCGTGATGCCGGTCGTGGAAATGCAGCACGGCAGCTCCGCGGTCACCCGCTTCCGCTCCGGCGGCACTGTTCTCGGGTCGGTGCGCGCCGGAGCGGTAGGTCCCCAGGGCGCGTCGCCTGCGCCGGGGGCGTTGCTCCCGCGCACGCTGGGCACCACCGTGCCCGCGGGCAGCTCGCCGGTGACGGTCAGCACGACGGCCACCGGCGGCGACACCACCCGGCTCGACGCCGTGGTCGTGCAGCCGCTCGTGACCCGGCTGGTGCTCGGTGGCGACGGGCACGGAACGGCGCTGCTGCGCAACGCGTCCACTCGTGCACAGCACGCCGAGGTGGCCGTCCCTGGCGCGGGCCGCGCCGACGTGTGGGCGTACGACGGCCTCGGTCGCCTCCGCGCCCACCACACCGACCCCGGCTCGACGGTCGGCGTCGAGGTGCCACCCGGTGGCTTCGTGCTCGCCCGCCGATGATCCTGCTCGACCGCCTGGCGCCGCCTCGTGTCGGCGAGACGACCCGGTCCCACCTCCACGACGAAGGAGTCACCATGTCCCACGCCCAGTTCCCGCTCGGCCCGTTCACGCCGTACGGCGAGAACCCGATCCTGCGACCCCAGGGCGACGGGTGGGAGTCCTCCAGCGTCTACAACCCGGCCGCCGTCGTGAAGGACGACCAGGTGGTGCTGCTCTACCGGGCTCACGCGGAGGACATCGTCAGCCACGTCGGGCTCGCGACCAGCGACGACGGCATCCACTTCGAGCGGCACCCGGAGCCGGTGCTCTCCCCGAGCGAGGACTACGAGCGGCACGGCTGCGAGGACCCGAGGGTCACCGAGATCGACGGCACCTACTACCTCACCTACTCCGCCTACGACGGCACCCATGCCCAGCTCTGCCTGGCCACCTCGAAGGACCTGTTCAGCTGGGAGAAGCACGGCCCGCTGTTCCCCGACTTCAACACCTTCGAGCCCAACGCGGACGACGTGCCGACGCCCTGGAGCAAGGCCGGCGCCATCGTCGACCGGAAGATCGACGGCCGCTGGCTGATGTACTTCGGCGAGGGGTCGATCTACCACGCCTGGTCCGACGACCTCATCCACTGGGAGCCGGGCCCGCAGGACCAGCCGCTGATGCTGCCGACCGCTCCGGGGACGTTCGGCGACTTCCTGGTCGAGGTCGGACCGCAGCCGGTCTTCACCGACAACGGGCTGATCCTGCTGTTGCACAATGCTGCCGTGAGGTTCGACGACGGCACCGTGCGCTACACCTGCGGCCAGCTGCTCATCGACCCTGCCAGGCCGACTGAGATCATGGCGCAGATGAACTACCCGTGGCTGGAGCCGTCCACCTTCGAGGACCAGCACGGGCTGGTCTCCAACGTGACCTTCGTCGAGGGCCTCGTGCACTTCCGCGACACCTGGTTCGCCTACTACGGGCAGAGCGACTCGACGCTCGGCGTCGCGACGTACGAGGTGGGCCAGACCTACGGCGATGTCGGATGACCTGGCTCGGCAACCCCGAGCACGGGGCCTGGCTCGAGGCGGAGGGTGACCGGCTGCTCGACTTCGGTCGGGCCTCGCGTGAGCCGGGCGGCGGGTTCGGCTGGCTCGACGACGACGGGGTGCCCGAGACGGGGCGACCGCTCGAGCTGTGGATCACCTGCCGGATGACGCACGTCTACGCACTGGGACACCTGCTGGGCAGGCCGGACTGCGCCGGACTGGTCGACCACGGGATCTCCGCGCTCCGGGGCCTGTTCCGCGACGACGTCAACGGTGGCTGGTTCGCGCAGATCGGGCCCGACGGCCCCGTGACCACGGACAAGACCGCCTACGAGCACGCGTTCGTGGTGCTCGCCGGAGCCAGCGCGACGGCAGCCGGCCGACCCGGTGGGCGTGAGCTTCTCGACGAGGCCCTCGAGGTGATGCTCGGCCACTTCTGGGACGACGCCTACGGGATGGTCGTCGAGCAGTGGGACGCGAGCTGGTCGACGCTCGACGACTACCGCGGCGTGAACGCCAACATGCACTCGGTCGAGGCACTTCTGGCCGCCGCCGACGTGCTCGACGACCCCTCGCTGCGCGCCAAGGCGCAACGGATCCTGACCCGGGTGGTGCACGACTTCGCGGCGAGCAACCAGTGGCGGATCCCCGAGCACTTCGACAGCTCCTGGACCCCGCTGCTCGACTACAACATCGACGCTCCGGCGCACCCGTTCCGCCCCTACGGCGCGACCATCGGCCACTGGATCGAGTGGGCGCGGCTCGCCCTGCACCTGCGGGCGTCCCTGGGCGAGGACGCCCCTGACTGGCTGCTGCCTGACGCGGAGTCCCTGTTCGGGGCTGCGGTCCTGGAGGGCTGGGCGGTCGACGGGACGGACGGCTTCGTCTACACGGTCGACTGGTCGGGCCATCCCGTCGTGCGCGAGCGGCTGCACTGGGTCGCCGCCGAGGCGACCGCGCTCGCGGCCGCGCTGCACCAGGC
The DNA here is from genome assembly GCA_963797525.1 of uncultured Actinomycetota bacterium. Lineage (GTDB taxonomy): Bacteria > Actinomycetota > Actinomycetes > Propionibacteriales > Nocardioidaceae > Marmoricola. The sequence goes on along the minus strand of CAWCPT010000002.1, from coordinate 238,395 downwards.
GACCGGCGACGCGTCGTACGACGGCTGGTACCAGGTCTGGTGGGAGCACATCGACGCCTGCTTCCGCGACACCGAGCACGGCTCGTGGCGCCACGAGCTGACCCCGGACAACAGGCCGAGCAGCACCACCTGGGAGGGGAAACCGGACACCTACCACGCGTTCCAGGCAACGCTCATCCCGCGGCTGCCGCTCGCCCCGACCCTGGCGGAGGCGCTCCGCGTGGGCGCTCCCGTCTGGTAGTCCCACGGCGCACGTACGCTGGGCCGCGTGAGTGAGCAGCTGGTGGTCGGGTTCGATCTCGACATGACGCTGATCGACACCGTCGTGGGGTTTGCCGCGACGCTCGAGGTGCTCGGCGGCGAGCTCGGCGTCGCGTTCCCGATCGAGGAGATGACCACCAAGCTCGGGCCTCCGCTCGAGCTCCTGCTGGAGCCGCACCTGCCGGCCGAGGACATCGCCCCGGCCGCCGACCGGTTCCGCGAGATCTATCCCGAGCACGCTGTGGCGCCGGTGCCGGCGTTCCCCGGCGCGGTCGAGGCGTTGGCCGCCGTACGCCGTCAGCACGGGCGCATCGTGCTGGTCACGGGCAAGCACACGCCCAACGCCCAGCTGCACGTCGATCACCTCGGCCTCGACGTCGACGTCGTCGAGGGACGGGTCTGGGGCGCCGGCAAGGGTGACGTCCTGCGGCGCCACGACGCGGACGTCTACGTCGGCGACCACGTCCACGACGTCGAGGGTGCGCGATCGGCAGGGATCACCTCCGTCTCCGTGCTCACCGGCGGCTGCACCCGCGAAGAGCTCGAGCGGGCCGGCACCGACGTGGTGCTCGCCGACCTCACCGAGTTCCCGGCCTGGCTCGACGCACACCTGCTCGAGACCCGGCGCGTCGCCCTCCAGGAGGCCCTGCGTCCTCTCGGACGTCTGATGGTGGCGTTCAGCGGCGGTGCGGACAGCGCGTTCCTGCTCGCCGCGGCGGTGCGCGCCCTCGGGCGGGAGAACGTCGCGGCCGCCACGGCGTACTCCGACTCGCTGCCCGCCTCCGAGCGCGGTCCGGCCCTCGACTTCGCCCGCTCGCTGGGGGTCGACGTGCTCACGCCCCGCACGGCGGAGATGGAGCGCGAGGGCTACCGCGCCAACGACGGCGACCGCTGCGCGTTCTGCAAGGCCGAGCTGCTCGACGTGCTCGGGCCGCTCGCCGCGGAGCACGGCTACGCCGCCGTGGCGACGGGGACCAACGCCGACGACGCCCGCGCCGGCTTCCGGCCCGGGATCGTGGCCGCCACGGAGAGGGGAGCGGTGACCCCGCTCCGCGAGGTGGGGCTCACCAAGAACCAGATCCGCGCGCTGTCCCGCGACTGGGGCCTGCCGACCTGGGACAAGCCGGCGGCCGCGTGCCTGAGCTCGCGGGTCGCCTACGGCATCGAGATCACCCCGGCCCGGCTGGCGCGGGTCGAGCGCGCCGAGGCCGGGCTCCGGGAGGCCCTGACCGATGCGGGTCACCGGGTCGGCAACCTCAGGGTCCGCGACCTGGGTGAGCAGGCCCGGGTCGAGGTCGACCGGGCCCTGATCCCGGCAGCCGGGGACCACCTCGGTGCCGTGCTCGACGCCGGGTTCGAGTCGGCCGAGGTCGACCCGCTCGGGTTCCGCTCGGGCTCGATGAACGAGCTGCTCGAGGATCCCGACCGGCACCGTTGAGCCGGCCCGCGAGCTGCTCCGCGAACCCGTTCGCGGCAAGTCGAGTCACCGCGTACGCTTTCCACGCTTCCCAGATGATCAGCTGAACCGAGAGAAAGGCCAGTGCGGTGCCCACCGGAAAGGTCAAGTGGTACGACGCGGAGAAGGGCTTCGGCTTCCTCTCCCGCGAGGACGGGGACGACGTCTATGTCCGCTCCTCGTCGCTGCCCCAGGGAGTCACCACGCTGAAGGCCGGCACGAGGGTCGAGTTCGGCATCCTCTCCGGCCGCAAGGGCGACCAGGCCCACCAGGTCGAGGTGCTCGACGCCCCGCCGTCGGTCTCGCAGAACCGGCGCGCCGCCCAGCGCAAGAAGCCCGAGGAGATGGTCGGCATCGTCGAGGACCTGATCCGGCTCCTCGAGGGTGTCGAGCTCGGCTACCGCGCCGGCCGCCACCCCGAGGCCAAGACCGCCAAGCCCACGGCCAAGCTGCTCCGCGGCCTCGCCGACGAGCTCGACCTCTAGCCCGCTGACCGGGCAGTCTCGGTACGCCGTACGGCGCTGACCGGGCAGTCTCGTGCACGCCGTACGGCGCTGACCGGGCAATCTCGGCACGCGTGATGTACGCCGAGTGCCCGCTCGGCGCCTGGCGGCGTACACGCAGTGCCCGCTCGCCCCTCTACGGCGTACCAGGACTGCCCGCTCGGCGAGCTAGGCAGGCGCGGGGCCGGCCTTCTGGTCCACGCCGGGACGACGGACGAGCACGAAGACCGTCCAGAGCACCATCAGGCCGGCCAGGACGCCGAGCCCGAGCTTGGGGATCAGCGGCAGGGCGATGCCGATGCCACCGCCGATCACCCAGGAGAGCTGGAGCAGCGTCTCCGAGCGGGCGAACGCGGAGGTCCGGTTGCGCTCGGGCACGTCGCGCTGGATGGTCGCGTCGAGCGAGATCTTGCCCATCGCCTGGGCGATCCCGGCCGTCAGGCCGAGGGCGATCGCCGGGATCAGCCCGTAGAAGACCGCCGCCACCACGGCTGCGGTCGCGTCGGCCAGCAGCGCCACCACCACGGTGACCGACGGAGTGATCTTCCTGAGCACGGAGCCGAGGCCGATGCCGATGGCGTTGCCGAGTCCGGCCGCTCCGATCACCAGCCCCATCAGGATCGTCGTCCGGCTCTCCCAGCCCGGCAACGGGTGCTGTCGGAGCAGGAACGCCATGAACATCGTCAGGAACCCCGAGAGCATCCGCAGCCCGGCGTTGCACCGCAGCGCGAACACCACGTCGGGCGGCACCCGGAACTTCTTCCGGTCGCCGGACAGAGTGACTGGGAGCTCGCCGGCCGTGGCGTCTGCCTTGGCCGGGAGCAGCACCGAGAGGATCGTGGCGCCGGCGAAGACGACGAACGCGTAGCGCAGCACCCACTGCGACCCGAACGTCCCCGCCAGGGCCGCCAGGGGTGCGGAGATCACGGCACCGACGATGCCGGCGAGCGAGATCCGGCTGTTCGCCTTGACCAGGGTCAGTCCGGGCGGCTGGAGCCGGGGGACGGTCGCGGCGCGAGCCACGCCGTACGCCTTGGAGCAGACGAGCACCCCGAGCGCCGTCGGGAACATCGCAAGCGACTGGGTCGCGACCGCGTCGGCCATCAGCCAGCACAGGAACGCGCGCAGGGCCATCGTGGACCCGATCGCCCAGCGCCGGCCGTGGCTGAACCGGTCCAGGAAGGGGCCGAGCAGAGGAGCGACGATCGCGAACGGCAGCATCGTGATCCCGAGGAAGAGCGCCACCTGCCCACGCGCCTCGCCGGGCTGGGCGAAGAACAGGGTGCCCGCGAGCGAGATCGCCACCGCCGCGTCGCCGGCCGCGTTGAAGGCGTGCAGCTCGATCAGCCGGTAGAGGCCGGAGTCGCCCGCACCCTGGGCGCGGGAGGCGCGGCGCGCCTGGCGCAGGGTGTACGTCGCGGCCGAGCCCGTCGCGGTCCCCGCGCGCTTGATGCCGCGTCCGGTCGCTCCGGCTGCGCGCCTGCCTCGCCCGGACTCAGCGGGCTGCTCGGGTCCTGGACCGGGAGCCTGTCCTGCGCTCTCGCCGGGAGTCTGGCCTGCTGTCTGACCGGGAGACTGGTCGGCGCCGGCTCGCGTCGCCTCGTCCTCCATGTCCACATCCTGCCAAGACGGTGGGCCGGGCAGACACGGCCCATGCCGATGAGCGACAATCGGCACCGTGATGACCACAGCTGATCCGGTCGCCCTCGACCCTGTCGGGGTCGCTCGTGCTGCCCTCGTGGAGCAGGTGGGCGCCGACGTGGTCGGCGAGCACCTCTCGGCGGTGCCCGAGAGCGAGGGTGTCGTCACCTACACCTTCGCCTGCACCCAGTCCGGCTACCCCGGGTGGGTCTGGCAGGTGACCACCGCGCAGGCGGCCGGTTCGGAGAGCGTGACGATCGACGAGATCGTGATGCTCCCCGGCGACGGCGCGATCACGGCTCCGGTGTGGGTGCCCTGGCGCGACCGGATCCAGCCGGGCGACCTCTCTCCCGGCGACCTGCTGCCGACCGACGAGGACGACCCTCGGCTCGTCCCCACCTACCTCGTCGGCGAGGTCCCCGACGAGTGGGAGAAGCCGGTCGTCGACGAGCTCGGCCTCGGCCGGTCACGCGTGCTCTCGCTGGAGGGCCGCGAGCTCGCCGCGCAGCGCTGGTACGACGGCGACCAGGGCCCCGACGTGCCGCTGGCCCAGTCGGCCCCGGGTCGCTGCTACGGCTGCGGCTTCCTGGTGCGCCTCGCCGGCCCGCTCGCCACCCAGTTCGGGGTCTGCGCCAACGAGTTCGCCAACGACGACGGCAGGGTGGTCGCCTTCGACCACGGCTGCGGCGCCCACTCGGAGGCCCAGCTCCGCAAGAAGCAGCTGCCGCCGCCGCTCGCTGACCACGTCTTCGACACGATCAGCCGCGACGACCTCGAGACGTTCTAGCGCTGGTCCGTGCGCGGCCCGACCACGTCGTACGTCGCCATCAGGAAGTCGCCGTTGCGGGCGTGCTCGACCAGCTACAGGTCGTGGCGCCGCGGGAAGAGCGGTCGGCCGGCACCCAGGGTGACCGGCGCGATCGACACGACGACCTGGTCCAGGAACCCGATGTCCGCGAACTGACCGGCGAGGTCGCCGCCGCCGACCACCCAGACGTCTCCGTCGCCGGACGAGACCGTGATGGCCTCCCGGTGCTCGGCGACGGTGCCCTGGACGAAGCGGACGTCCTCCTCGGGCGTGCCGAGGTCGCGGTGGGTGAAGACCCAGCACGGCACGTCGTAGGCCCAGGGCTCGCCGGTCGTGCGCATGTGGTCGCGGACCCAGGAGTACGTCGTCGAGCCCATCACCAGCGCCCCGACGCCCGTGATGAACCCCTCGTAGCCACCCGGGCCGCCCTGGTCGATCTGCTGCTCGAAGAGCCAGGCCAGCGAGTCGTGCTCGTCGGCGATGAAGCCGTCGAGCGTGGTGGCGGTGTAGTAGACCGAGCGGGTCACTCCTGCGCCTTCCGCGCCTTCCTGCGACGCCGGGTGTGGTCCCAGCCGACCAGCCCGAGCCCGAAGCCGGCCACGCAGGTCCAGAGCCACCAGAGGTGACCGTCGTCCTCGAGCCGCCCGTAGAAGGGGAGCAGCAGCACGAACGCGATCGCCCAGATCGCCGTACCGACCTGCATCGTGCGCACGCCGTCGAGGTCGAGCGGATCGACGTCGGCGACGATGTAGGTCCGGTTGCCGATCTCGTGGACCATCGGCTGCTCGTCGGCGGGTTGCATGCGCCAAATCTAACCTGACCGAATTGACGTCCCCGTAACCTCGCCGCTCCGGCAGTCTGGTTGGATTCCGCGCGTGGACAAGTTCTTCAAGATCACCGAACGTGGCTCGACCGTCGGACGTGAGGTCCGCGGTGGTGTCGTCACCTTCTTCACGATGGCCTACATCATCGTGCTCAACCCGCTGATCCTCGGCTTCGCGAAGGACGCCGACGGCCAGTTCCTCGGAGGTGGGTCATCACCCAACCTGGCCGATGATCGCCGCCGGTACGGCGCTCGTGGCCGGTCTGATGACGATCCTGATGGGCGTGGTCGCCAACTTCCCGCTGGCCCTGGCGACCGGGCTCGGCCTGAACGCATTCGTCGCCTTCACGATCGCCTCCGAGATGACCTGGGCCGACGCGATGGGCCTGGTCGTCCTCGAGGGCCTGGTGATCCTGGTGCTGGTGCTCACCGGCTTCCGGGAGGCCGTCTTCCACGCGGTGCCGGCGCAGCTGAAGATCGCGATCTCGGTGGGCATCGGCCTGTTCATCGCCCTGATCGGCTTCGTCGACGCCGGCTTCGTGCGACGCATCCCCGACGCCGCCAACACCACGGTGCCCGTGCAGCTCGGCCCCTCCGGGCAGCTGCAGGGCTGGCCGGTCCTGGTCTTCGTGATCGGCCTGGCCCTGGTGATCGCCCTGTGGGTGCTCCGGGTCAAGGGAGCGATCCTGATCTCGATCCTGGTCACCACGGTGATCGCGATCATCTTCGAGGCCATCGGCTCGTTCGGCGCCGGCAGCGCCAAGAACCCGACCGGCTGGGGCCTGACCGTGCCCAAGCTGCCGTCCAAGATCTTCGACACCCCCGACTTCGGCACGCTCGGCGAGTTCAACCTGTTCGGCTCGTTCGCCTCGGTGGGTGCGGTAGCCGCGATCCTGCTGGTCTTCACGCTGATGCTGGCCGACTTCTTCGACACGATGGGCACGATGACGGCCATCGGCGCGGAGGCCGGCCTGCTCGACGAGGAGGGCGTCCCCCCGAACACGCAGCGGATCCTGATCGTCGACTCGGTCGCCGCGGCCGCGGGTGGTGCCGGTGGTGTCTCGTCGAACACCTCCTACATCGAGTCGGCCGCCGGTGTCGGTGAAGGCGCGCGCACCGGCCTCGCCTCCGTGGTCACCGGCGTGCTGTTCCTGTTCGCGATCTTCCTGTCGCCGCTGGTCGCGATCATCCCGAGCGAGGCCGCCGTACCCGCCCTCGTGCTCGTCGGCTTCCTGATGATGCAGCAGGTCCAGGGCATCGACTGGGACGACCTCGAGATCGCCATCCCGGCGTTCCTGACGATCGTGCTGATGCCGTTCACCTACTCGATCACCGTCGGCATCGGCGCGGGCTTCCTCGCCTACGTGCTGATCAAGGTGGTCCTCGGCAAGGTCGGCCGGATCCACCCGTTGCTCTGGGGGATCAGCGCGATGTTCCTGCTCTACTTCGCGATCCACCCGATCACCGCCCTGCTCACCTGACCCCGCCTCGATGGAGGAATAGTTAGCATGGGTAATGAGTTACGCTAACTATCATGACTCCGACCATCGAGAGCGCTTCGCGCACCGACACCGGGCTCGCCAGCGAGCTGCGGCTGTCGGTCATGCGGTTCTCGCGTCGCTTACGCAGCGAGCGCGAGCCGGACAACTCGCTGAGCGTCCCGGCGCTGAGTGCGTTGGGCATCCTGTTCCGCGAGGGTGAGTGCACCATCGGTGCGCTCGCCCGGACGGAGCGGGTCCAGCCGCCCTCGATGACCCGCACCGTGAACTGCCTCGTCGACGAGGGGTACGCCGTCCGGCGGCCCCACGAGAGCGACGGCCGGCAGGTCCTGGTCGACATCACCGAGAAGGGTCGCGAGATCCTCCTCGCCGACCGTCGACGCCGCGACGCCTGGCTGGCCCAGCGCCTGCGCGAGCTCACCCCCGACGAACGCGCCCTCCTGCGGGAGGCCGCCCCCCTGATCCAGAGATTGGCCACTTCTTCTTGAGCCCCACCTTCCGTTCCCTGCGCAACCACAACTACCGCCTGTACGCCACGGGCGGTGTCGTGTCCAACACCGGCACCTGGATGCAGCGAGTCGCCCAGGACTGGCTGGTGGTGCTGCTCGCCCACAACGACGGCGTCGCGCTCGGCATCACCACGGGTCTGCAGTTCCTGCCCGCGCTGCTGCTCTCGCCGTACGCCGGCCTCGTCGCCGACCGGATGCCGAAGCTGCGGCTGCTCAAGATCACCCAGAGCGTGATGGCCGTGACCGCCCTGGTCCTCGGCCTGCTCGCCGTCACCGGCGCCGTCCAGGTCTGGCACGTCTTCGTCCTGGCCCTCGTCTTCGGCGTGGGCTCCGCGTTCGACGCGCCGGCCCGGCAGAGCTTCGTCAGCGAGATGGTCGGACCTGACGACCTGAGCAACGCGGTCGGCCTCAACTCCGCGTCCTTCAACGCCGCCCGCCTCGCTGGCCCGGCGATCGCCGGGCTGCTGATCGGGCTGTTCGGGGGAGGCGTCGAGGCGACCGGCTGGGTGATCGTGCTCAACGGCTTCAGCTACGGCGCGGTGCTGCTCGCCCTGCGCGCCATGGTCCCTGCCGACCTGCACACCACCGAGCGCGAGCCGCGGCACAAGGGTCAGATCCGCGATGCGATCCGCTACCTGCGCGGACGACCGGACCTGATGCTGATCCTGTGCGTCGTGGGCTTCGCCGGCACCTTCGGTCTGAACTTCCAGATGACCTCGGCGCTGATGGCGACCCAGGTCTTCCACAAGGGCGCCACGGAGTACGGCCTGCTCGGCTCGATCATGGCCATCGGCTCGCTGACCGGCGCGCTGATGGCAGCCCGGCGCACGCGGATCCGGCTGCGGCTCGTCGTCGGCGCTGCCCTGGCCTTCGGGGTCGTGGAGATCGCTGCGGGCTTGATGCCGTCCTACGCCGCCTACGCAGTCGATCGTCCCGCTCCTCGGCTTCACCGCGCTGACGATGATCACCGCCGCCAACACCACGATGCAGCTCGCGACAGCGCCGGCCCTGCGCGGTCGGGTGATGGCGCTCTACCTGATGGTGTTCATGGGCGGTACGCCGATCGGGTCGCCGTTCATCGGCTGGCTCGGCGAGCAGTTCGGGGCGCGCTGGACCCTGATCGCCGGCGGTGGCCTGACCATCCTCGGCGTGCTCGGTGCGGCGGCGGTCTTCACGCGCGGCAGGACCCTGCTCGAGCGTCGCGTGGTGGTCCAGGAGACGCCCGACGAGGAGCCCGTAGGCTCACTGGCATGAACCCCCGCTATCGCCGACTGGTCATCCCCGTCGCGCTCGGCGGGCTCATCCTGATCGTCGTGATCGCGGCGCTGACCAAGTAGCCCGATGTCCGTCCCACTCCCTGACGCGCTCGCTGCCCTGCGCGACGCCGTGCTCGACGACGAGCACCTCGTGCGCGCGCTCGCGTCCGGCCGGCGTCGTGGCCACGGGGCGCCGCGGTGGCGCCGCGTCGAGCTGAGGTACGTCGACCTCAAGGCCGGTCGGCGCCTGCAGGTCACGGCGTACGACGACACCCAGGCGCACACCAGCAACCACGAGGACCCGCGTGCGGTCCTCGACGAGCTGCTCGCGATGCCGTTCGCCAACTGGCACGTCGACACCACCACCGCCACCCACCAGCTGCGCGTCACCAAGAAGGGTGGGGCGCTGCTGCACACCGGCCCGCCCGAGCACGCGACGCCGCAGCGCACGCACGACCAGGCCAAGGACCGGCTGCTGCCGGAGGACCACCCCGTGCTCCGGGCGCTCGGCATCTCCGACGAGCAGGGCCGGATCAAGCCCTCGCGCCAGGCGAAGTACCGCCAGGTCGAGGAGTTCGTGCGGGCCCTCTCGGCCGCGCCATCGAGGACGCCACCAGCAGCGGCAGGCTGCGCACGCCGACTCCGGAGGCGCCGCTGCGGGTCGTCGACCTCGGCTGCGGCAACGCCTACCTCACCTTCGCCGCGCACGCCTGGCTGAGCGAGCGGATGCCGGTGCGGCTGGTCGGCGTCGACGTCAAGGAGCAGTCGCGACGGCACAACACCGAGGTCGCCGAGCTGCTCGGAGTCGCCGACGAGATGAGCTTCGTCGCGGCCGGCATCCGTGACGTCACGGCTCGACGAGCACCCGGACGTCGTGCTCGCCCTGCACGCGTGCGACACCGCCACCGACGACGCCCTCGCGCGGGCGGTCGGCTGGGAGGCCGAGCTGGTGCTCGCGGCGCCCTGCTGCCACCACGACGTCTCGGCCCAGCTGCGCCAGGTCGACCCACCGCTGGGCTATGCCAGTCTCACCCGGGACGGCATTCTGCGAGAACGATCTCGCCGACACCTTGACCGACGCACTGCGGGCAGCGATCCTGCGACAGGTCGGCTATCGAGTAGAGGTGGTCGAGTTCGTCGACAGCGTGCACACTCCGCGCAACACGCTGTTGCGCGCGGTGCGCACCGGGTCCGCCCCGTCCAGGCGGGCCCGCGACGAGTACGACGCTCTGGTGTCCACCTGGCACCTGCACCCGCAGCTCGCGGAGCTGCTGAACTAGTCGCACATCTTGGGGGGATCCGCGTGAAGCTGGCGAGTCGATCTCTGCCTGCGCGGCCCTGCTGGCTGCGCTCGGCACGGTGCCGTCGGCTGCGGCCGACACCGGTCCGCTGTTCCGCTTCCGCGACCCGCGGATCGCCGAGTCCAGCGGGCTGGTCGACCTCGGCTCGATGATGGTCACCACCAACGACTCCGGGCACGGCCCGCAGTCTTCGTGGTGGATCGCGCACGAGCGGCCGGACGCTCGGGGTCACCGACTTCCGGGCCAACATGGTCGACGTCGAGGCGCTCGCGCCCGCAGGCGGTCCGGGTCTGGGTGGGCGACATCGGCGACAACCGCGCGAGCCGGAAGTTCGCCACCGTCTACCGGGTCAGCCTGGGGGCCGGGAAGCGCACGGTCCGCGCCCCGGCGTACCGCCTGGTCTACCCGAAGCGCCGCGGCCACGACGCGGAGTCGCTCTTCGCCGACCGGCAGGGGCGGCTGTACGTCGTCACGAAGGCGTTCTTCGGCGGAGCCGTCTACCGCGCGCCGATGCGGCTGAGCCGCACCCGGCCCAACCGGCTCCAGCCCGTCGGTCGGGTCAGCGAGTTCGCCACCGACGCCGCTCTGATGCGCGACGGACGGCACCTGCTCGTGCGGGGCTACGACAGCGCCGGCGTCTACACCTTCCCCTCGCTGCGTCGCGTCGGCGACTTCACGCTGCCCGCGCAGCGGCAGGGCGAGGGGATCTCCGTCGGCCCCGGCGACCGGATCCGGCTGAGCAGCGAGGGTCTGCACTCGGTCGTGCGCGAGGTGGCGCTCCCGTCGGCCCTGGTGCGGCTGCGTGAGCCCGCCGCCCGCGTCTCCCAGGGCGTCACCCAGTCCGACTGCCTCGCCGACGCCGAGCCCCTCGGCGTCCGCATCGCCGAACGACGCACGTCCCGATGCGGAGCCCGCCTCGACGAGCGGGCCGTTCCAGCGGAGCTGGTTGCTCTGGTCCATCCCGGGGGTGATCGTGCTCGGGGCGATCGGGATCGGTATTGGCCTGCGGCGCCGGTCTGACTGAGACTGGTGCGATGGAGCTCAGCGTCGTGCAGGGCGACATCACCGCGCAGGGCGTCGACGCCGTCGTCAACGCGGCCAACCGGTCCATGCGCGGCGGAGGTGGCGTCGACGGCGCCATCCACCGGGCAGGCGGTCCGGCGGTGCTCGAGGACTGCGTCCGGCGCTTCCCCGACGGGCTGGCCACCGGCCAGGCCGGCTGGACGACCGCCGGCGAGATGCAGGCACGCTGGGTGATCCACGTGGTCGGACCCAACTACCGCGCGGGCGAGCGCGACCGCTCCCTGCTGACGTCCTGCTACGCCAACGCGCTCGCGGTGGCCGACGAGCTGGGCGCGCGCAGCTCGCGTTCCCCCTGGTCTCGGCCGGCGTCTACGGCTGGCCCAAGCAGGACGCCGTCGACGCCGCCGTCGAGACGCTGAGGTCCGCCGACACCCACGTCGAGGAGGCCCGGATCGTGGCGTTCGACGCGGCGTCGTACGCGCTGATCCGGGACGCGGTTTCACTAGGTCCCTAGTGAAACTCGCACTTCCCCACCGTTGCAACGCGGGGGAAGTGACGGTTTCACCAGGGACCTAGTGAAACCTGTGGCGCAAGGGCAGCACTCAGAGCTCGCCCACCACGAAGTCGATGCACGCGGTGAGCGCCTCGACGTCGGCGGGGTCGACGGCGGGGTACATCGCGATCCGGAGCTGGTTGCGGCCGAGCTTGCGGTAGGGCTCGGTGTCGACGATGCCGTTGGCGCGCAGGGTCGCGGCGACGGCGTCGGCGGAGATCGCCTCGTCGAAGTCGATGGTGCCGATGACCAGGGAGCGGTGCGCGGGCTCGGCGACGTACGGCGTGGTGTACGACGTCCGCTCGGCCCAGCCGTAGAGCGCGTCCGAGGAGGCGGTCGTGCGCTTGACCATCGCCTGGAGACCGCCCTGGCCGTTCATCCAGTCGAGCTGCTCGGCCATCAGGAAGAGGGTGGCCACCGAGGGGGTGTTGTAGGTCTGGTTCTTGGCGGAGTTGTCGATCGCCGTGGGCAGGTCGAAGAACGCCGGGATCCAGCGGCCGCTCGCGGAGATCGACGCCGCGCGCTCGAGCGCGGCCGGGGACATCAGCGCGATCCACAGCCCACCGTCGGAGGCGAAGGACTTCTGCGGCGCGAAGTAGTAGGCGTCGACCTGGCTCAGGTCGACGGGCAGGCCGCCGGCGCCGGAGGTCGCGTCGATCAGGACCAGCGAGCCCGGGTCGGAGCCGGCGGGCCGCTCCACCGGGGCCATCACGGCGGTCGAGGTCTCGTTGTGCGCCCACGCGTAGGCGTCGACACCCTCCTCGGCCTGCGGCGTCGGGAGCGAGCCGGGCTCGCTCTTGAGCACGGTCGGGTCGGCGAGGAACGGCGCCTCGGCGGCCGCCTTGGCGAACTTCGAGGAGAACTCCCCGAAGCTCAGGTGCTGGCTCTTCTCGCGGATCAGCCCGAACGTCGCGATGTCCCAGAACGCCGTCGCGCCGCCGTTGCCGAGCACCACCTCGTAGCCCTCGGGCAGGTCGAACAGCGTCGCCAGCCCCTCCCGGACGCGGCCGACGAGGTTGCGCACCGGCGCCTGGCGGTGGGAGGTGCCCATCAGGGAGGTGCCGGTGGCGGCCAGCGCGTCGAGCGCCCCCGCGGGGATCTTGGAGGGCCCGGCGCCGAAGCGCCCGTCGGCCGGCTTGAGGTGGTCGGGGATCACGAGATCGGTCACGCTCCCTATTGTGTCAGCCATGTCAGGGCTGTCCGGATGGCGGATCGAGCGGCTGCCGATCACCCATCCCGACGCGGCCCTGCTCGTCGAGGAGGTCCAGGAGGAGTACGTCGTGCGCTACGGCGGGCGCGACGAGACGCCGATCGACCCGACGTACTTCGACGCTCCGCTCGGCGCCTTCTTCGTCGGCTACCTCGACGGGCCACCAGTCGTCACCGGCGCCTGGCGGCGGCGCACCGACGTCGAGTTCGACGGCACGCGGCTGACCGCCGAGGTCAAGCGGATGTACGTCGCTCCCCGGGCCCGCGCCGAGGACTGGCCCGGGCGATGCTGGCCCACCTCGAGGCCACCGCACGCGAGTCCGGTGCGGAGGCGATGGTCCTCGAGACCGGGATCCGGCAACCCGAGGCGATCGCGCTGTACACGTCCTCGGGCTACGTCCCGATCCCCGGCTTCGGCTTCTACCGGACTCGCTCGATCTCGCGCTGCTTCGCGCGCAGCCTGCTCTAGGCGAGGTCCTCCGGGCTCGGAGCCTGCCAGATCAGGGTGTGGTCGAGGTCCTTGCTGTCGCGCTTCACGGAGTTGTTGTGGCGTGGCTTGGCCTTCCGGCCCCACGCGTCGTCACCGACCCAGGGTGGCAGCCCGAACGGCAGGTCCTCGGCCGGGATCCGCTGGTAGTCCGTCTCCTTGAACGTGGTGCCGTAGTTGGGTCCGGTGGCCGACCCGTCCTCGTCGGGGGTGACGAGCGCGCGCAGGTCCGGGATCGCCGTACGCCACTTCTCCAGCAACAGCTTGTTGTCCGGGTTGGAGGGGTGCGGGACCTCGAAGACCGGCACGTCCGGCTTGCCCTGCCAGAGGTCGACGACGTCGACGGCGTTCCCGCCGAAGGCCACGATCGCCTGGAGCTCCGGGCCGGTGACCAGGTCGTAGAACCGGTTGCGCCACTTCAGCTGGTCCTTGTCGGAGAGCACCGGCTTGGCGGGGAAGACCTGCGTCGGGTGCACCGCGACCGGGAACGCGTTGACGAGGGTGTAGCTGCGCGTCAGGCCGAGCTTGTCGAGAAAACCCTGCACCCGCTGGCCCGCGTCCCCCACGAGCGTGCGTCCGACCACGCGCTCGGTCGGACCCGGGTCGGAGGCGATCCCCAGGAGCCTCGCCTTCCCGGTGAGCCGGCCCCGGTAGAAGACCGGGCCCCAGTCGTTCCAGAAGAACTTCTGGAAGTCCGTCGGGATGTCGGGCAGCTGCGCGAAATGGTTCGCGAGCGCTGCCGGAGGGCCCTTGTCGAAGCTGACCATGCCGCCTCCTCCGAGATCGTATCCACCCTGCCCTCGGCGCCCTCCTGCTGTCGAGGCCTTGTCCGATGCGTGCCGGAGCGAGTAGGACAGGACCCGGAAGGGAGAGTCATGGCGCGCAGCACAGGCAAGGCCACCGATCCGTTCACCGAGGCATACCTCGAGGGGATGCCCGACTCGCTCGAGGGGACCAGGACCGCCGAGCGGTCGACACGGGAGGCCCGGACCCTGCCGGGTGAGGCGGTCGCGCTCGGCGGCGAGGTGATCACGCCGCAGGGTGCCCGCAAGGGCTGGGTGACCGTCGTGGGCGGTGAGGTCACGGCGATCAGCACCCGGAAGCCCGCGAACACGGTCGCGCTGCAGACCGACGGGGTCATCCTGCCCGGGATGCTCGACCTGCACGGCCACCCGGAGTTCAACGTGTTCGCGCCGTGGGAGCCGCCGAAGAGCTACGTCAACCGCTACTCCTGGCGGGGCAGCAAGCCCTACCAGGACCTGGTCCGCGATCCGCAGAACCTGATGATCCCGAAGCTGCCGAAGGGCACCCAGCTGCGGTACGCCGAGATCCGCGCCCTCGTCGGCGGCGTGACCGCGATCCAGGGCGCCAGCCGACAGACCCAGGGCTCGCGCGAGTCGATGGTGCGCAACGTCGACGGGATGGTCTTCGGCGAGCACAAGGCCCGCGCCGCGATCGACCTGCCCTCCAGCCTGACCTCGCGCGGCGGACCCGAGATGAAGAAGGTCCTCGACGCGATCGACACGGGCGAGGTGACGGCGTACTACCTCCACCTCGCCGAGGGCATGCGCGACAACGAGCGCTCGCAGAAGGAGTTCGACCTGCCTCGTGAAGCTCGGCGCGCTCGACCGCGGCGACCGTGATCATCCACGGCACGGCACTGACCCGCGACCAGCTCGGGCAGGCCAAGGACGCCGGCGTCGCGGCTGGTGTGGTCGCCGCAGTCCAACCTCCGGCTGTACGGCGAGACCACGCGCGCTCGCCGACGCGCTCGACGTGGGTCTGCCGATGGCGCTGGGCGCCGACTGGCTCCCGTCGGGGTCCTTGAGCCTGCTCGCGGAGATGAAGGTCGCCCGGCAGGAGCTGGCTCAACCAGGGCCGACCCGCTCACCGCCAAGCAGCTGGTCACGATGGTCACCTCCGGAGCCGCCGACGTCGCCGGGCTGGGGGACGAGCTCGGCAGCCTCGCGGTCGGCCGCGCTGCCGACGTGGTCGTGATGGCCGCGCCAGGACACCGACGCCTACGAGTCGGTCTGCCCGTCCACCCCGGCCGACGTCGAGCTGGTGATGATCGGCGGCGACCTGGTCTACGGCCGCCAGGACTGGATACCGAGCTGGCCGCCGACGCCGCCGATCCCGACCTGGAGCCGGTGATCGCCTGGGGCCGGCGGATGCTGCTGGACACCAGCTACGAGCTCAACCCGGGGCCGGACGCGACGCCCCGGCTGAGCCCATCCGCCAGGCGCTGACCAAGATCTACCCGCCGGTGGGCCCGATCTGGTCCTGACGCCGGGAGTCCCCTGCATTCGGACCCCCGAACCGGTCTCGGGAGGGTCCGTCTGCTTGGGACTATCCGGCTCAGCGGTCGAAGGTGTCGATGTCGATCACGAACCGGTAGCGCACGTCGCTCGTCGACGACCCGGTCCCAGGCCTCGTCGACCTGGTCGACAGAGATCGTCTCGATCTCGGCGCCGATGCCGTGCTCGGCGCAGAAGTCGAGCATCTCCTGGGTCTCGCGGATGCCGCCGATCTTGGAGCCCGCCATGCTGCGGCGCATCCCGGCCAGCGAGAACGCGTGGAAGCTGTCGGCGTCGTCGGGGATGCCCACGTTGACCATGCGTGCCGTCCAGCCGCAGCAGCGAGAGGTAGCGGTCGACCGGCAGGTTCGCGGCCACGGTGTTCACGATCAGGTCGAAGCTGCCGCGCAGGTCCTTGAAGGTCTGCTTGTCGCTGGTGGCGTGGTAGTGGTCCGCGCCCAGCCGCTTGCCGTCCTCCTCCTTGGAGAGCGTCTGGCTGAGCACGGTCACCTCGGCGCCGAGGGCGTGGGCGATCTTGACGCCCATGTGGCCGAGGCCGCCCATGCCGACGATGGCGACCTTCTTGCCCGGCCCCGCGCCCCAGTGCCTGAGCGGGGAGAAGAGCGTGATGCCGGCGCACAGCAGGGGAGCGGCGACGTCGAGCTCGATGCCCTCGGGGATGCCGAGCACGTAGTTCTCGTCCACGACGACCGAGCGGCTGTAGCCGCCGAAGGTGGGCTCGCCGTCGTACTGGTTGCCGTTGTACGTCGGCACCTCACCCTTGAGGCAGTACTGCTCCTCGCCTGCCTGGCAGTTCTCGCACTCGCGGCAGGAGTCGACGAAGCAGCCGACCCCGACGCGGTCGCCGACGGCGTACGACGACACCTCGGAGCCGACCTCACGGACGACGCCCGCGATCTCGTGGCCGGGGACCATCGGGAAGTTGGCCTCACCCCACTCCTCGCGTCCCTGGTGGATGTCGGAATGGCAGATCCCGGCGTAGTGGATGTCGATCACCACGTCGTGCGGACGCGGGTCGCGGCGCACGACGGTGCTGCGTTCGAAGGGCTTGCCGGGGCCGGAGGTGACGAGGGCGTCAACGGTGGAAGTCATTCCTCCACCGTGCCCAGATCGCCCACGTCGATGCAAAACGGCGCGGTGTGGCCCTGCTCTCAGTCAGCCTGCTGCGCCTGCAGCAGCGCATGCGTGTGCTGGATCTTGGCGAACGAGGAACCCTGTTTCCTGGCCAGCGTCGATGCGCCAGCCCCACCGAAGTCCTTCGGGAAGCCGTTCGCCCGGGTGGCCGCCGGGATCGACGGCGTGAACAGCCACGCGTCGAAGAACGAGCCCAGGTCCTTGCCGGACACCCTCTCGGCGAGCCGGATGAACTGCTGCACGCTGCCGTTGCCGTACTTGCGCTGCGCCGCCCAGTTGCGCATCGTCGTGAAGAACGCCGGGTTGCCGATCCGCGTCCGCAGCGCCTGGAGCGTCATCGCCCCTCGGTCGTAGACCGCGCCGTTGAACTCGTTGCCGGCGCCCGGGTCGCCGATCTTGACCTTCCAGAAGGCTTCGTTGGCGGCGTAGAAGTCGTAGTAGAGCTGGAACAGCTCCTTGCCGGTCTCCTCGCCGTGCTTCTCCGACCAGAGCCACTCGGTGAACGAGGCGAAGCCCTCGTTGAGCCAGATGTCCTTCCAGTTGTGCACCGAGACGGAGTCGCCGTACCACTGGTGGGCGAGCTCGTGCACGATCACGTAGATGTTCGGGCCCTCGTCCCAGAACCCGCGCGTGTAGACCGGTCGCGTCTGGTTCTCCAGCGCGAAGCCGAAGTCCGCGGCCGGAGCGACCCCGCCGAGGGCGTCGAACGGGTAGGGGCCCCACTGGCGGGACTCGAAGTCGACGACCTCGGCCGTGCGCGCGAGGTCTGCCGCGGCGTACTCACCCTCGGAGCCGCCGTTGGAGGCGACCGCGTTGATCACCGGGAGGCCGGCCTTGGTGGTGCTCTTCGTGATGTCGAACTGGCCGACCACGAAGAACGCGAGATAGGGCGCCATCGGCTTGGCCTCGCGCCAGTGCCAGGTCCGCTTGCTGCCGGAGACCCTGCTGGAGACGAGCTTGCCGTTGCCCAGGGCCTCGAGGTCCTTGGCGACGGTGACCTTGACGTCGTAGGTCGCCTTGTCGCGAGGGTGGTCGTTGCCGGGGTACCACCAGGCGGCGATCTCCGGCTCGCCGACCGCGGCTGCGCCGTCGGCGGTCTTGATCCAAGGCTTGATCGAGCCGTCGGCGATGGTCGAGGGGACGCCCGCGTAGCGGACGACGACGTTGAGCTTCGCGCCGTCCTTCACCTTCTTGCGCGGCGTCACGATCAGCTCGTGGTCGGTCGTGCGGACTGCCGCGCGCTGGCCGTTGACCTTCACCGACGAGACGGGCAGCACGAAGTCGAGGTCGAAGCTGGTCAACGACTGCGTGGCGTGCGCAGTGATCCTGGTGGTGCCGACGAGTCGGTCGGTGGCGGGCGTGTAGCCGACGTCGATGGCGTAGTGGTCGACGTCGTAGCCGCCGTTGCCGTAGTCGGGATAGTAGGGATCGCCGATCCCCGGAGACCCCGGTCCCGCCGGCGCGGCCATCGCGGCGCCGAGGGGGAGAGCGAGTGCGGTGGCGACGACGATCGACGTACGCCGGAACAGGCCGAGTCCTGACATGGCTGTGCATCCTCCCTGTCGGGCGCCCCGATGCGCCCGGTCGTCGCCAGACAACCACGACCCACCGACAGTGCGCCAGACTTGCCAGGTGCTAGTTCCTCCGACAGTCGCCCAGGGCGTGCGTGACGGCTCCGTGTCACTGGCCTTCCGCCGCTGGGAGCGGCCGGACGTCCGCGTGGGCTCCGAGCTCCGTACGTCGGCCGGCGTGCTGCGGGTGACCGGCGTCGAGGTGGTGGACCCGGACGGGATCACCGATGCCGACGCCGTCCTGGCCGGCTTGCGAGACGCCGTCGACGTCCGCAAGCGACTGAAGCCGGACACGTCGCTGCCCACCTACCGGGTCGGGCTCGCCTGGGTGGGGGAGGACCCGCGGATCGCGCTCCGGGAGTCCGCCGACCTGACCGACGACGAGGTGCGAGCGATCGACGCACGCCTCGAACGGCTTGACCGGGCCAGCTCGCACGGCCCCTGGACGATGACGACGCTCGACCTGATCCGTCGGCGTCCGCAGACACGTGCCCCGGACCTGGCGGCAGAGCTGGGCCGCGAGCGGGACCCGTTCAAGATCGACGTGAGGAAGCTGAAGAACCTCGGCCTCACCCGGAGCTTCCAGGTCGGCTACGAGGTCTCACCGCGCGGCGCGGCCTACCTCTCCCGCACGACGCGGCGCGCCTGAGGATCCCGAGGCACGCCGCGGAGGATGTGCGTGTCGTTTCGCGGGGCATCCCGGGACCTTCGACCCTGCCGCGGACGGACACGTCGGGGTTGGCTGGTGACATGGGTCCACCAGGGGCTCGCGAGGCCGTCGGGACGGGAGAACGAGATGAACGAGCCCATGGAGATGACCTACTCGGAGTGCCGCGGTCTGCTGTCGGGCGGCGTCTTCGGTCGGGTCGCCGTGTGCACGCCGACCGGTGCCCAGATCTTCCCGGTCAACTACAGCGTCGTCGGCGAGGCGGTGATCTTCCGCACCTCCGCGTACGGCGTGGTCGCGACGACCGACTGGGACGTGCCGATGGCGTTCGAGGTCGACCACGTCGACTACGGCGACCAGCGGGGCTGGAGCGTGGTCGCCGTGGGACGGGCCGAGCGCGTCGAGGACGCCGAGGTGCTGGCCGAGATCAAGCGGACCTGGGACCCGCGACCCTGGGCGGCAGGGCAGCGGCCGCTGTACGTCCGGCTGGCCTGGAGCGGGCTGACCGGCCGACGGTTGGGCACTTCCTGGACGCGCGCGGACGAGCTGCCCGTACGCCGCCAGCTCTAGCCGCACCCGGGTTGTCGGGCTACGCGGCTTTCGCCCGGACAGTGACCCTGGAAATCGTCTGGCGAGCATGGTGCTGACCGTGGCCGAAGACTAGATTGATGAGGCTCTAGTCCCCTCGGCGCCAACGCGCCGCGTTCCTCGGGTGGCACCGTCGTGGACCACCGTGACGAACCCAGGAGGAACGATGGACAAGGCCCGCATCGACCAACTGCGCGAGGACGTCAGGGGTGAGGTGATCGCCCCGAGCGACGACCACTACGACGACGCCAGACGCGTGTACAACGCGATGATCGACCGCCGTCCCGCGGTCGTCGTACGACCTGCGAACACCACGGACGTGATGACCGCGGTCCGGTGCGCCGGCGACAACGACCTGCCGGTCGCCGTCCGGGGCGGCTCCCACAGCGTTCCCGGGTTCGGCACGGCCGACGACGCCGTGGTGATCGACCTGTCCTCCCGTCGGGGAGTCCGCGTCGACCCGTCGACGCAGGCAGCGCGTGCGGAGGGGGGTGCGACCTGGGGTGACCTGGACGCAGCAGCGCACCCGTTCGGACTGGCCACGACCGGCGGCATCATCTCGACCACAGGGGTCGGGGGGCTCACCCTGGGCGGCGGGATCGGCTACCTCGCACGCGGGTTCGGGCTGTCCTGCGACAACCTGCTCTCGGCCGACGTGGTCACCGGCGACGGCACCTTCCACCAGGCGAGCGAGAAGGAGGACGCCGACCTCTACTGGGCGATCCGGGGTGGTGGCGGCAACTTCGGGGTCGTCACGTCCATGGAGTTCCGGATGCACCCGGTGGACCAGATCTACGGCGGGCCGATGTTCTTCGAGCTCGAGGACGCGCGGGCGGTCCTGGAGTGGTTCCGTGAGTTCATCGTCGACGCGCCCGAACAGTTCGGAGCGTTTCCCGCCTTCCAGATCGCGCCACCGCTGCCGTTCATCCCCGAGGAGCGGCACGGCGAACCCTTCTGTGCAGTGGTCAGCTGCTGGGCGGGTCCGCTCGACCAGGGCGCAGAGGTCCTGTCGAGCCTCCGGGACGTCGCGACACCGGTCGCCGAGATGGTCGGACCGATGCCCTACCCGGCCCTCAACTCGGCGTTCGACGCGCTGGTCCCGCCCGGGCTCCAGCACTACTGGAAGGCCAACTTCGTCGGAGAGCTGACCGACGAGGCGATCGACGCGCACCTGGTCCACGGACCGAAGCTGCCGGTCGTGAACTCGACGGTGCACATCTACCCGATCAACGGCGCGGTCCACCAGGTGCAGTCGGACGCCACGGCCTTCGCCTACCGCGACGCCAACTTCGCCACCGTCATCGCGGGCATGTGGCCGGACCCCGCGGAGAACGACCAGAACATCGGTTGGGTCCGCGACTACTACGACGCGACGGCACCACTCTCGGAGGAGGGCGGCTACGTCAACTTCATGGCCGACGACGACCAGGGTCGGGTCCAGTCCAACTACAAGGGGAACTACGACCGATTGGCGGGGCTGAAGCGGGAGTACGACCCGGGCAACCTCTTCCGGTTCAACCAGAACATCCAGCCTGCCTGAGGGAGCCGCCGGACGTCAGCGCAGCTTCAGCGAGCCCGACAGGTCGGGCTCCCACGGCAGATCGGCCTGGGCGGCGATCTGCCGGTCGAGGCCTGCCGCGACGTCTTCGGGCCACGGAGCCGTACGGCGGGTCTCCATGTCGATGTGCAGGAGGATCTCCTCCATCACGAAGCTCAGCCGCTGGTTCGAGTCGTCCAGGAGGTACACCAGCGCGTGCGCCGCCCGCTCCGACCGGCCGAGCAGCCGCACCCGCGAGGAGATCTGGGCGCCGGTGAGCAGCTCGGCCAGGTAGGTGAGGTGCTGCTCGGCCGAGAAGCAGGCGTGACCCCTGGCCGGCCAGTTCTGCGGGATCCCCACCTCGACCAGGGACTCGTCGAGCCCCTCGCTGGCGATGCCGGTGTAGTGCCGGACGTTGAGGTGGCCGTTGGCGTCCTCGAACGGCACCGGGACCGGCTGGACGGTGTAGGCGGGAAGACCGACGAGCTGCTCGTACGTGGGGTGGGTTGGGCTCACGGATCGAGACGTTACCGGCTCCGGGTCGCGGTCTCCCGGACGCGTCCGACGGCAGGCTCTGTCAGAACTGGGGCGCGGAGCCGGCCGCGGGGACCGAGGCGAACAGGTTGAGCCCGAGAGCCTCGGCGAGATACTTGGTGGCCAGCTGGCCACGGATGCTGTTGCCGGCCACGTCCAGGGGTGGCGAGTACGTCGCCAACCCGCCCTTCCCGGGGGCGACCGTCACGATGCCGCCGCTGACGCCGCTCTTGCCCGGGACCCCGATCTGGTAGAGCCAGTCGCCCGAGAGCTCGTAGAGTCCGGCGCTGGCCATCACGGCCAGCACCCTGCGGCACACGCCAGGACCGATGACCGTCTCCCCGGTGGCCGGGTTGACGCCGCCGTTCGCCAGCGTGGCTGCCATCACGGCGAGGTCGTGCGCGGTCACGTCCAGGGAGCACTGCCGCGTGTAGATGTCGGTCGCCTCGTCAGGGTCGAAGTAGAGCCGCTCGTAGCTGTTGAGGAGGTGCGCGATGCCGTGGTTGCGCCTGTTCGTGGCCGTCTCGGACGCGTAGACCTCCGCGTTGATGCTCAGCTCGCGTCCCGCGAACATCGAGAGCCGCTCCCGGATCGACTCCCACTTCTCCTCCAGGGTGGTGCCGGGGGCGAGGCTGGTGGCTGCGATCGCGCCGGCGTTGACGAGCGGGTTCATCGTCCGCTCTGCGTTGAGCTCCACGGCCATCAGCGAGTTGAACGGGAACCCGGTGCTGTTGACGCCCAGGCGCATCCGCGCGGCTTCGTAGCCCAGGGTGTCGCAGACCAGGGCGAACACGAACGGCTTCGAGACGCTCTGGATCGAGAACGGCACCTCGACGTCGCCGATCTCGAACGACCGCCCCCAGGGTCCGACCACAGCGATGCCGAACAGGTCCGGCGATGCCTGCGCCAGCACGGGGATGTAGTCCGCGACGGCGCCGCTGTCCTCGCCGCGGTAGAGCTCGTAGGCCTCGGTGACCAGCTGCCGGATCTCTGCGTGCATCGGCAGGTCGCCGGTCGACACCCGCGGTGGAGCCGTCGCCTCGTCGAACGGGAGGTTCTCGTTCATGGGGAGCTGGGCCATCGGGCCTCCGATCGACGCGGGTTCTCGGCAGCGTACGACGGCCGGGGGAGGGTGGTCGTGACCCGTTGCGGGTGGTCATGAGTCCTGTGACGTCGGCGTCGACGCTGGCGCACGATGCGGCTGGACCCGCACAGGGCTCGGTGTCATCCTGAGCCATGGGGCGCAACCCGGCCGTCGTCGTGGCCATGCTTGCAGCGCTGGCTGCGGCTGGAGGTTGCACGGTGGGCGACGACAACACGACGTCGACCACCGCCTCCGTCAGGGCCTCAGCCACTCCGAGGGCACCTGCGGTCACCGGTGAGCCTGCCGCTGCAGCCGCACTGCTCGAGCATGCCGACCTGACGAGCTGGGCCGGTGCCGGGAACGGCTCGCTGTTGCTGGCCTACGAAGTCCGAGGGCGCGGATGCTACTTCCGCCAGGTGATGCCGGATGCCACGGTGATCGGTTGGTTCGGGAAACGCGGGGGCCTGTGTCCGACCCTGTTCGGGTTCGGCACGGGCTTCGTGGGGATCGACGGCCCGGATCCACAGCATCGGTCGCAGGATCTCTCCGTGCCGGGTGCTCCACTCGCAGTCCGGAGCGAGGTAGCAGGCCGCGAGCCAGCTCAGGGCGACATCTACCTGGGCCCGTGCTCTGACCTCACCGACGAGGAGGACGACTACGCGATAGCGGACGACGGATGCGCCTACTCGCCGACTGCGCACACGCTCTACCGGCTCCACGACTCCCTCGGCATCGATCCCCATGGGCGTGTCTGGTCGGTGACGACGTCCAACGCGGTCCGCGTGACGGACGGGGCCGAGCACTGGGACTCGCCGCCCTTCCGCGAGCAGCCCACCGTGCTGCTTGCGGGCGGTGAGGACTCGGCCATGGTCTGGTTCGACTTCATGGCGGCCCAGGTGACCGGCGATGCGGGCCGGTCCTGGCGACGTGTCACCGGCGTCCCTCCGGATGTTCAGAGCCCGGTGTCGCCCGCGATGCTGTCCGACGGCCGCCTCGTGCTGGGGATGACCAACGGACAGCTCTGGCGGGGCACGGATCCGTCGAACACGGCGTTCGAGGCGCTGGAAGCGGGGCCGTTGGACACCGTCGTCGCCGCCGGCGAACGCCTCTACGGCCTGGCGGAGGGTGCGCAGGATCGTCGCCTGACGGAGTTCGCGTGGTTCTCCGATGATGACGGCTCGACCTGGACCCAGGCCTTCGGGCCCGGTGGTGCTTCGCACCCGGCACCGCCGGTTCCCGCGGATCAGCTCGAACCGTTGGCCCCGACCGATGTGCCGGCTCGCATCGCCGGCATGAAGGAGAGCGGGGTCGCGGTCACGAAGGACGGGTTCGTGATGGTGACGTACGAGGGCTCAGGCGGCCAAGGGGACATGCAGACTGCCTGGCGTCTCTACGACCAGGACGACGAGATCGTCGCCGATGGCGAGGACGGCTGGTTGGCGGCCCCCGCCGGAGACGGGTTTGTGGTCTCCACGAGCAACGGACTCCGTTTCAGTGACGACCACGGGCAGCTCCGCCGGATCCGCGATGCGGGACGTCGCCCGGCGGCAGCCGGTGACGTCGTGCTGCCGGAGCTGGGCGTCTACCGCCCGAGCACCGCAGAGATGTTCTCGGGCGCGGCCTCCCCGGACGGAACGGTGACCGCAGTAGACGGCCGTGGACGCGCGTGGGCCGTCGGCCGCACCCCGCGCGGCCGAACGGTCGTTCGGTGGGCGCTCCCCGGGGAGTCGTGGAGCAGTCGCGACATCGGACCCGCCATCGGAGCCCGCACGGTCGTCGCGAAGGGTGCCACCCTGATCGTCGCCGGCAGGCGGGAGCTGTACGTGAGCAATGACTCTGGTGAGACCTGGGACCGTGTGGTCCACGGAGCCGGGGTGTACTCGGGGCTCCCGACCTTCTCGATACGTCCCGATGGGACGATCGTCGCCGGCGACAGCCGGGCTGGGTACCGCATCTCCCACGACGGCGGTCACATCTTCCAGAAGGCCGAGCCCGCGGAGGCAGAGGCCCGCGTGGTGGGCGGGATGTTCGCCCGAGGAAGGCCTGGTGCCACCGAGGTGTCGATTGACCGCAAGCAATGGAAGACCTTCACCCCGGCCGTCGCCCGCCGGTTGCAGCCATCCGTTCCCTGACGGGGATCACTGGCCGCTCGAGGAGTCGAGAAGCTCTTGGCAGACGGTCCCGCAAGATGGGCATGATCCCAGGTCAGAGCCCCTTTTCTGTCAGTGGTCGGTGCTTGAGTTCAGACATGAGCAGCCAGCCGGTCGACCACCGCCGGGATCGTCCCGGTCGTCCTCGGCGGCAAGAGCCAGGTCCTCGACGTCGGTCGCCGACGCCGACTGCACACCGAACCCATGCGGATCGCGATGGCCGTCCGCGACCGCGCCTGCACCGCCCAGGGCTGCGAAACCCCTTCCGGCCTGTGCCACGCCCACCACGACAAGGAGTGGTCCCACGGCGGCCACACCAACCTCGAGACCAGCAGGCTGCTCTGCCCGCACCACCACCGCCGCATCCACGACCCGACGTACGAGACCCGCAGCATGCCCGGCGGCAAGGTCAGCTTCCACCGGCGGACCTGACGAGAAGCTGGGGGAGTTCGCGGATTGGCAAGCCTCTGGCTATTGATCCTGGTCGCCGACGGTCGCATCCTCGATGGAGGAGGTTCTGATGAAGTCCTCGAGTGTCCCGGCCGGCGTACCGGTCCTGTCGCGCGGCAAGCACCGATCGCCCAAGCGGGGTGCCTGCTTCATGGAGTTCGCCTCGTTCCTGGCGGGTGAACGATGGAGCGACCATCCGTCCTGCACCAACCCGTTGCTGGCGCAGCTGGCACGGCAGGTCAACGACAGCGTGGGCGACGAAGCGCGCCAGCAGCTCGTGGCGCTGATCCCGTCGGTGGTGGGAGTGCAGGGCGACGAGCAGACCTGGATCACGCTGCCGGTGAGGGTGGCCGCCACGCCGATCCTCGACGTACCCCAGGACACGCAGCGCGTGCTCGCTGCCGGTCTCCTGGGTGCCGAACGGCTCTGTGCCGAAGCGGGACCCGCCCTGGCTGCGACCGAGCGTGAGGCCCGGGCCGCGCTCGACCTCGTTCCCGGCGCGGTCGCCTGGGTCGGGGAGCTACGGATACGTCCGAGCATCAGCGCACGAGCGTTCGCCGAGCACTGCGCGCCCACGATGATCCGGTGCGCCGCAGCGGGCATCGCCAAAGCTGGTGCCTCCGACCGTGACCTGCGACTGCGCGGGCTGCTGGAGGAAGCCATCGCCCTGTGCCGGGGGGCCGAGGAGCCCGCTCGTGAACCCGAGGTCGCCGACCTGTTCTAGGTCCCGACCGCGACTCTCCGCCCTGGGTCCTGCACCGGGGGAGCGACCTGTCGGTCGTCGGTCCTACGGTGGCCGTGGGCCAGGACGGCCCGAGCCCGACCGGAGAGCATCAGAACGCGCGAGGAGTCACATGAGCACATTCACGGATCGACCCCATGCCGGCCTGCTCGTCATCGACGTGCAGAAGGACGTCACCGACGGTGCGCAGAACCGCGACGCCGTCGTCACCAACATCGCCTCCCTGGTGGACAAGGCACGCGCCGAAGGCGTTCCGGTGGTGTGGGTCGCGCACCACGACGAGGGGATGCCCCGCGACAGCGACCAGTGGCAGTACGTCGACGAGCTGGTCCGCCACGAGGACGAGCCGCTGGTGCACAAGTCCTACGGCGACTCATTCGAGGACACCCGCCTCGAGGAGGTGCTCGACGAGAGAGCCATCGGCCACCTGGTCGTCACGGGCGCACAGACGGACGCCTGCATCCGCGCGACCCTGCACGGCGGTCTGGCGCGCGGCTACGACGTGACTCTCGTGTCCGACGCCCACACCACGCAGGACATGACCGAGTGGGGGAACATCCCGCCCGCCGACGTGATCACCTTCACCAACCTCTACTGGGGCTTCACCTCGGCTCCCGGGCGCACGACCGGGGTGGTCAAGGCCGACGACGTGGTGTTCGGCTGACGCGGTCTCGCGCGGCGGCTCCCGCCGGATGCGGATCTGCACGTCCTGGACATCGGCGAACCGAGCGCGCCCGCTGCCCACGTCAGCGCGTGGCCCCTGGTCGAGCCGGGGCGTAGCCTCGATGAACGGTGCCTGCGTCACACGCACGGTCACCGAGGACCGTGGAGGTCGCGTGCGTGAGCTGGTGATGCGCCGAGGACGTCGCGCAACCGCGCCTCGAGCACGATCACGAGCGGTGCCCGCACTGGTCGCATCCCTGTTGTCTCTCGCAGCACTCTGCGCGTGCGAGGACAGCAAGGCGAAGGAGAGTCCCCGGGCACGTGCAACCTCCGTGGCCCCCGAGCCCGGCTCGGGTGACACCCCGGAGCCGCTACCACCCGCGCTCGAGCCGAGCGCCGCGCGACAGACACCGTCGGACGTGGACGGAAAGTGCTTCAACCTGACGCCCACGCGGCTCGGAACTCCGGGCGACGACACCATCCGCGGAACTCCGGGGCACGACGTCATCCTCGCCCTCGAGGGCGACGACCACATCTCCGGGCTCCGTGACAGCGACGTCCTCTGCTCAGGGCCGGGCGACGACCGGATCGACGACGTGGGCACTCCCGCATCGCCCAAGGGGCCGTGGCACTACATGAGCCAGATCCGCATCTACAGCGGGGCCGGGAGCGACGACCTCACCGTTGGCACCGCTTTCCGGGTTGCCACTGGGACCGGCGATGACAGCCTCACCGTGACTCACCAAGTGCTCCGCGCCGAGCTGGGCGCCGGCGACGACCAGCTGGTGTCAACAGGCTGGGGCGTCGACGTCGTCAACCTCGAGACAGGAAATGACCGGGTCGAGAACAACAGCCCTGAGCACGAAGCAGCACTGAGAACCTGCGTCCAGTTCGATCCGACGACCTCCGACATGCGCGTCGACCTGGTCGCGGGCACGGCCGTCAGGTCTGATCAGCACGGCGATCAGGTCCGCCTGGGCAACATCCATTGCGTGTCGATGGGTGGGGGTCACAACGTCGTCTACGGCACCCCGGGCGATGACCAGGTCCAGGCCGGCGAGGGGGACATGATCGTCCATGCCGGTGAGGGGCGGGACGAGCTCGGCGGGGGTGACGGCAACGACCGGATCTACGCCGACGGAGGCCCTGACTCCATCAGTGGTCGCGGAGGTGCCGACATCGTCTACTCCGGACCCGGCAACGACGCCGCGAGCGGAGGCCCCGGCAACGACCTGATCTACGGGGCAGCCGGTGACGACTACCTGGAGGGCCTCGGTGGAATGGACCACCTCGAAGGTGGCCCCGGTGACGACTCGCTCTACGCCGGGTCCGGATGTGACCGCGACGTGCGCCGCGGTCCTGGCGGCCTGATGGACTCCCTGCCCAACAAGCTGTACGGCGGGACGGGGGACGACTACCTGGCGGGCGACCGTGGTTCCGACCGCCTCGACGGTGGCGCAGGCAACGACGAGGGCACTGGCGGCTGGCGCGACGGAGGTGGCAACGTCATCACCTCCGTCGAGACGCTCGATCCCGGTTGTGGAGTAGACGACTGAACCCTCCTGGCCCAGCCATCACCGAGTGGCCTCTCCGGGTCGTCCAGCCACGATGTCCCTCAGGCGACGGGCTCCTCCGAGGCGTCCGTGGCGCCCCAGGCGTCGTTCCAGCCCTTGATGTCACTCGCGGCGCGCTCGCCGGGGCCGGTGTAGATGGCCGAGGGGCGGATCAGGCGGCCCGTGGTCTTCTGCTCGAGGATGTGAGCGGACCAGCCACCGGTGCGGGCACAGGTGAACATCGAGGTGAACATGTTGGCCGGCACCTCGGCGTAGTCGAGGACGATCGCGGCCCAGAACTCCACGTTGGTCTCGAGGACGCGGTCGGGCCGGCGCTCCTTGAGCTCGGCCAGCGCGGCCTTCTCGAGCTCCTGCGCGACCTCGTAGCGAGGGGCGCCCAGCTCCTTGGCCGTACGACGCAGCACCCGGGCGCGCGGGTCCTCGGCGCGGTAGACCCGGTGGCCGAAGCCCATCAGCCGCTCGCCGTCGTCGAGGAGCTTCTTGACGTAACCCTCGGCGTCACCGCTCTTCTCGACGTCCTCGATCATGCCGAGGACACGGGACGGTGCACCGCCGTGCAGCGGGCCGCTCATCGCGCCGATGGCGCCGGAGAACGCCGCGGCCACGTCGGCACCGGTGGAGGTGATCACACGAGCGGTGAAGGTGGAGGCGTTCATGCCGTGCTCGGCGGCCGAGCTCCAGTAGGCGTCGATCGCCTTGACGTGGCTGGGGTCGGCCTCGCCCTTCCAGCGGATCATGAACTTCTCCGCGAGGGTGTCACCCTGGTCGACCTCCCGCTGCGGGACGATCGGCAGGCCGAGTCCGCGCGCGGACTGGGCGGCGTACGACAGCACCATCACCGCGACCCGGCTCAGGTCGGTGCGGGCTTCCTCGTCGGAGATGTCGTAGGTCTGCTTCATGCCGAGCATCGGCGCGAGCATGGCCACGCCCGCCTGCACGTCGGCGCGCACGTCGCCGGTATGGATCGGGAGGTTGACCGGCTCGGCCGGTGGGAGGCCCGGGTCGTAGCTGCCGTCGATCAGCAGCCCCCAGACCTTCTCGAACGGGATCCTGCCGACGATCTCCTCGATGTCGACGCCGCGGTAGCGCAGCGCGGACCCTTCCTTGTCGGGCTCGGCGATCTGTGTCTCGAACGCGACGACGCCCTCGAGTCCGTGGTGTACCTCAGTCATGGGTGGCATTGTGCACGCTTCGTCTCGATCCGGATACACCGGCGTACGCACCCATGGGCAGGACCCTGCTGGTCGCCCCATCTAGGTTGGGACCATGAGTGCTTCCGCGGACTCCGAGGAGTCGACCGACCTGGCCGCCCTGCGCCGTGAGTACGGCGACGCCGGTCTGGACACCCCGGACCTGGAGCCCGATCCGGTCTCGATGTTCCGGAACTGGATGCAGGACACCATCGACGCGGGGCTCCACGAGCCCAACGCCATGGTGGTCTCCACGGTCTCCGGCGAGGGCCGTCCGTCGTCGCGGATGGTGCTGCTCAAGGGCGTCGACGAGCGTGGATTCGTCTTCTACACCAACTACGAGTCCCGCAAGGGTGCCGACCTGAGCGCCACTCCGGTCGCCGCGCTGCTGTTCCCGTGGCACGACCTGCAGCGCCAGGTGCGTGTCGAGGGGACGGTCGAGCGCGTCTCGGACGAGGAGAGCCAGGCCTACTTCGCCTCGCGTCCGCGTGGCTCCCAGCTCGGGGCGTGGGCCTCGCCGCAGTCCCGGGAGGTGGCGTCGCGAGCCGAGCTCGACGCCCACTACGCCGACGTCGAGGGACGCTTCGGTGCGGAAGGGGAGGTGTCGCTGCCCCCCTTCTGGGGCGGGTTCCGTGTGCTGCCCGAGGTCGTCGAGTTCTGGCAGGGCCGCAAGGGACGGATGCACGACCGGCTGGTCTATCGCCGGGAGGGCGTGTCCGGATGGCGTACGTCGCGACTGGCGCCCTGAGTGGTTCGGCGAGAGGTCGTGTGCTCCTCCTTCTCTGCCTCGTGCTCCTGCTCGCCGGGGGACTCGTGACCGGCTGCGGCGGCGTACCGGCGGACCAGCCCCACCGGAAGCTGGTGTGGTCCGACGAGTTCGACGGTGCCGCCGGCGCCCCGCCCGACCCGGCGCACTGGGTGCACGACACCGGTGGGCACGGCTGGGGCAACCACGAGCTGCAGTGCTACACCGATGCGCCCGAGAACGCCTCGACGGACGGTGCCGGTCACCTGGTGATCCGGGCGATCCGTGCGAACGGGTGTGCGGACGGCTCCGCCACCAGCTACACCTCAGCCCGGATCACGACGAGCACGAAGTACGCCACCACCTATGGGCGGGTCGAGGTGCGCGCCCAGCTGCCGACCGGTGGCGGGACGTGGCCGGCGTTCTGGATGCTCGGCGACGACTTCCCGGACATCGGCTGGCCGAGGTCGGGGGAGATCGACGTGATGGAGCACGTCGGCAACGAGCCGGGTGAGGTCTCCGGCACCCTGCACGGCCCGACCGACGACGACGGCCACTGGTACCTCACCCGCCACACCCGGGTGCCGGACCTGACCTCGGGCTTCCACACCTTCGCCGCCGACTGGCAGGAGGACTCGGTGACCCTGTCGGTGGACGGTCAGGACTACGGCCGCATCGACCGGGACGAGGTGGAGAAGAAGGGGAGCTGGCCCTTCGACAAGCCGTTCTTCCTGCTGCTCAACCTCGCCGTCGGCGGGGACCTCGGCGGGGAGGTCCCGGCGTCGACCACCTGGCCGCAGGAGTACGTCGTGGACTGGGTGCGGGTGTACCGCTGATCTCTGCTCGCATGAAAAACGGTTGTGAGTGAGCGCTCACTCATTTAGGCTGGTCTGGTGTCTCCCCGTGCCACCGCGATGCAGCCCGACGACCGCCGCAAGGCGATCGTCTCGGTGCTGGTGCCGCTGATCCTCGAGCGCGGTGGTGAGGTCAGCACCCGTGAGATCGCCGAGGCCGCGGGGATCGCCGAGGGCACCATCTTCAGGGTCTTCCCGGACAAGCGGAGCCTGATGCTGGCCGCCGCCGAGGAGGCGATCAACCCCGCCGAGGGGGAGCGCGAGTTCGAGGCAGCGATCGCGGGGCTGCCCACGCTGAGCGAGAAGGTCGTCGTGGCCGCCGAGCGAGTCCAGGAGCGGATGAACCTGACCATGTCGGTGATGATGGCGACGCGCCGGCACCTGATGGCCGAGCACGACCACACGCAGCACGCCGAGCGGCCGCCGGGACCCCCGGCGTTCGTGGTGAAGGCCCAGGCCGAGCTCAACGCGCGGCTCACCCGTCTCTTCGAGGGCCACCGCGACGAGCTCGCCGTGCCGCCCGACGTGGCCGCCGCGGCCCTGCGCAGCCTGATCTTCGGTGCGGGGCGGTTCGAGCTGGGACTCGGGCCCAGCCTGACACCCACGCAGATCGCCGACCTCGTGCTGAACGGCGTCCGGCGGAGGGAGGACTGACCATGCTCTACCGACTCCTGCGCGAGAGGCTCGCGCCCTACCGCACCCTGCTGGGTGCCGTCGTCGTGCTGCAGTTCATCGGCGTCGTGGCGATGCTCTACCTGCCCAGCCTGAACGCCGACATCATCGACCGCGGCGTGGCCACCGGTGACACCGCCTACATCGTGCACACCGGTGCCGTGATGTTGGCGGTCACCCTGCTCCAGGTCGTCTGCTCGGTCGGCGCTGTCTGGTTCGGCGCGCGTACCTCGATGAGCCTGGGCCGCGACGTGCGCGCTGCCCTGTTCCACAGGGTCGGCAGCTTCTCCGCACGTGAGGTGCAGGACTTCGGCGCTCCGTCGTTGATCACCCGCACCACCAACGATGTCACCCAGGTGCAGATGTTGGTGCTGATGGCCTGCACCATCGCCGTCTCCGCGCCGATCATGATGGTCGGCGGCGTGATCATGGCCCTGCGCGAGGACTTCGGGCTCGGCTGGATCCTCGCCGTCGTGGTGCCCGCGCTGTTCGTCAGCGTCGGCTTCGTGGTCAGCCGGATGGTGCCCAACTTCCGCAAGATGCAGGTCCGCATCGATGAGGTCAACCGGGTCCTGCGCGAGCAGATCACCGGCATCCGGGTGGTGCGCGCGTTCGTCCGCGAGCCCTACGAGGCGAAGCGCTTCGGTCGGGCGAACGACGACCTGACCGACGTCGCCGTCCGTGCGGGCCGGTGGATGGCGACGATGTTCCCGCTGGTGATGCTGGTCGTGAACGTCTCCAGCGTCGGCGTGATCTGGTTCGGCGGGCACCGTGTCGACAACGGCGAGATGCAGATCGGGGCGCTCACCGCGTTCCTCTCCTACCTGATGCAGATCCTGATGTCGGTGATGATGGCGACCTTCATGCTGATGATGGTGCCGCGGGCCTCGGTGTGCGGCGACCGGATCGCGGAGGTCCTGGACACGCACACCTCGGTGCCCACGCCGTCGGACCCGGTGCTCCCGGACCCGAGCCGCCGGGGCTGGCTGGACCTCGAGGACGTGACCTTCTCCTACCCGGGGGCCGAGTCCCCGGTGCTCTCGGACGTCTCCCTGTCCGCGCGCCCCGGGCAGACGGTGGCGGTGATCGGGTCGACCGGGGCAGGCAAGTCGACGCTGGTCAACATCATCCCGCGGCTCTTCGACGCGACCGACGGGGAGGTGCTGGTCGGCGGGATCGACGTACGACGACTCGAGCCGGATGCGCTCTGGTCCCAGATCGGGCTCGTCCCGCAGCGGGCCTACCTGTTCTCCGGGACGGTGCGCAGCAACCTCCTGCACGGCAAGCCGGAGGCGACCGACGCCGAGATCTGGGAGGCACTCGAGGTCGCCCAGGCCCGCGACTTCGTGGAGGCCCTCGCCGAGGGGCTCGACGCACCGGTCGTGCAGGGAGGCACCAACTTCTCCGGTGGCCAGCGCCAGCGCCTCGCGATCGCCCGGGCGCTGATCCGCAAGCCCGGGATCTACCTCTTCGACGACTCGTTCTCGGCGCTCGACCTGGCCACCGACGCCCGGCTGCGCGCCGCGTTGCGGCCGACCACGACCGACGCGACCACGCTGATCGTGGCCCAACGGGTCACCACGATCATCGACGCCGACCTGATCCTGGTGCTCGAGGACGGTCGGGTCGTGGGTCGCGGGACGCACCACGAGCTCCTCGAGGGCTGCCCGACCTACCAGGAGATCGTGACCTCCCAGATGACGGCGGAGGAGGCGGCATGAGCGAGGAGATCCAGACCCGGGTCGAGGCGCCCACCGAGGCCGCTCCGAAGGACAAGCAGGCCGGCTTCCAGGCCACCGAGCGCATCGAGGCACCGCAGGGTGGCCCCGGCCGCGGCCCGATGGGCGGCGGCATGGTCGGCCAGAAGGCGATGACCTTCGTCCCCTCGGCCAAGCGCCTGATCGGCACGATGCATCCCGACCGGGTCAAGGCCGTGGCCGTGGTCGTCCTGGGTGTGGTGAGCGTCGGGCTGATGTCGGTCGGCCCCCGCATCCTGGGGCATGCCACCGACCTGGTCTTCTCGGGGCTGTTCAGCCGCAGCATCCCCGCGGGCGCGACGCAGGCCCAGGCCGTCGAACGCCTGCGGCAGCAGGGCGAGGGCAAGATGGCCGACCTGCTGGCCGGGATGGACCACATCGTCCCGGGCCAGGGCGTCGACTTCGCCGCCGTCGGCGACGTGCTGATGCTCGCGCTCGCGGTGTACGCCGCGGCGTCGGTGCTCGCGTGGGCCCAGGGCATGGTGCTCAACCGGGTCGTCCAGAACACCGTCTACCGACTGCGCCAGGACGTCGAGGACAAGGTCAACAGGCTTCCGCTGAACTACTTCGACCGCTCCCCGCGCGGCGAGCTGCTCAGCCGGGTGACCAACGACATCGACAACGTCAGCCAGACGCTCCAGCAGACGATGAGCCAGCTGATGACCTCGCTGCTGACGGTCGTCGCCGTGCTCGCGATGATGTTCTGGATCTCGCCGATGCTGGCGCTGGTGGCCCTCGTGTCCGTCCCCGCGTCCCTGCTGGTGACCCGGGCGATCATGAAGCGGTCGCAGGGCCAGTTCGTCGCCCAGTGGCGGCGCACCGGACAGCTCAACGCGCAGATCGAGGAGGCCTACTCCGGGCACGCGCTCGTCAAGGTCTTCGGTCGCCAGCAGGAGGTCGAGCAGACCTTCGCCGAGGAGAACGACGAGCTGTTCAAGGTCAGCTTCGGTGCGCAGTTCGTCTCCGGGCTGATCATGCCGGCGATGATGTTCATCGGGAACCTCAACTACGTCGTGATCGCTGTCGTCGGCGGCCTCCGCGTGGCATCGGGCTCGCTGTCGCTGGGCGACGTGCAGGCGTTCGTGCAGTACACCCGCCAGTTCACCCAGCCGCTCACCACGGTGGCCTCGATGATGAACCTGCTGCAGTCCGGTGTCGCCTCGGCCGAGCGGGTCTTCGAGCTGCTCGACGCCGACGAGGAGCCCGTCGACGAGGACGGCGCGCCCGTCGGGCTCGAGCGCCGGCGCGGTGAGGTCGCGTTCGAGCACGTCGCGTTCTCCTACGACCCGGCCGTCCGGCTGATCGAGGACCTGTCACTCGTGGCGCGTCCGGGCCAGACGGTGGCGATCGTCGGGCCCACCGGGGCCGGGAAGACGACGCTGGTGAACCTCGTGATGCGGTTCTACGACGTGGACTCCGGGCGGATCACCCTCGACGGTGTCGACATCGTGAGCATCCCCCGGGCCGCGCTGCGCGGGCAGATCGGAATGGTGCTGCAGGACACCTGGCTCTTCGAGGGCACGATCCGCGACAACATCGCCTACGGACGGCCCGACGCGACCGAGGCGCAGGTCCTCGAGGCGGCCCAGGCGACCTTCGTCGACCGGTTCGTGCACTCGCTGCCGGACGGCTACGACACCGTCATCGACGAGGAGGGCTCGAACCTGTCGGCCGGCGAGCGGCAGCTGGTCACGATCGCGCGAGCGTTCCTGACCGACCCCGCCCTGCTGATCCTCGACGAGGCCACCTCCTCGGTCGACACCCGCACCGAGCTGCTGGTGCAGCAGGCGATGGCGGCGCTTCGGACCGACCGGACGTCGTTCGTGATCGCGCACCGGCTCTCCACGATCCGGGACGCCGACCTGATCCTGGTGATGGAGGACGGTGCGATCGTCGAGCAGGGCACCCACGACGAGCTGCTCGTCGCCGAAGGCGCCTACGCGCGGCTCTACAACGCGCAGTTCGCGGCAGCGATCACCGGCTGAGCCTGCTCAGCCGGCGCCGCCGCCACCGTTGTCGAGCGACGAGGAACCGTCGTCCTCCTCGGCCTTGACGCGGCCGTCGTCGGTGGTGCTCCCGCCGGAGTCGTTCCCGGAGCCGCTGGAGCTGCTCGAGTCACCGCTCCCAGCGCCGCCGTAGTCGGCCTGGTCGGCCGTCAGCGGGGCGGTCTCGGGGGCCTCCTCGCGATCGGTGCCGATCTGGTCGTCGTCGTCGCCGGTCTGGTCGGGGTGCCGGGCGAGCGGGTTCTCCTCGGTCGGCTGGAGGTCCGGGGGCAGCTGGTCGTCGCCGATGTCACCGGGCGCGCCCGAGTCCAGGGACTCCGTGGAGTCATGGGTGCTCTCGCTCGACGAGCTCTCGGTGTCGGTCGAGCTGTCGGAATCGGTGGCCGAGGCGTCAGGCTGCTGTTCGCTCATGCCCCTGTCTTACCCGACTGTCCCGAACCGACACAGCGCGTTCGACAAACACGACGTTGGTAAAAAGTCGTTGAGTCCCCACGGCCGGCGACCTACGGTGGTCGGACACGGGAAAGGAGGTGGTCCGAGGAATGATTTCTTCAGGGACGCGTGAGGTGGCTGCCCGCTAGCAGCGCACCGGCCAGTTCGTGAGAGCGCGCTGGCGAATTTCGAAGCAGTCACCCGACCCGCAGGCGATCCGGGATCACGTCCCCCGGAGCGGCTCCTCATCCGGAGCCACGCCTGCGGGTCGCTGCTTTGTAGGCTGTGCCTGTGGTCGACGACGAGACGATGCGCGCGCTGGAGCACGAGATGGGTGTGCTCGTACGCCGCATTCGTCGACTGATCGCCGAACGGGCCCGGATGGTTCACCCGGACCTGTCCCCGGTGGCCTACTCGATGCTGATGGCGCTCAACGAGTCGGGTCCACGCCGGGCGAGTGACCTGGTCGGCCTGTTCTCGGTCGACAAGGGCGCCGTCAGCCGCCAGGTCCAGTCGCTGCTCGAGCTCGGCCTGATCGAGCGGGCCCCCGACCCCGAGGACCGACGCGCCGCCACCCTGTCGATCACCGAGGAGGGCTCCCGTCGACTGGCGACCATCGCGGCGACCCGCCGCAGCGAGGTCATCGACCGGCTGACCGAGTGGAGCGACGAGGACCTCCGGGCCTTCGTCACCGTGCTGGCGCGCTACAACTCCGCCCTGGAGTAGCGCCGCCGGGCACGCTGAGGAGTCCATCGCGGTGCGCACCCTGCAGCGACGAGGGTCGATAGGGAACAATGGCTGGGTGAGCGACCTGATCGACACCACCGAGATGTACCTCCGCACGATCTACGAGCTCGTGGAGGAGGGCATCACCCCGCTCCGCGCCCGGATCGCGGAGCGGTTGCACCAGAGCGGCCCGACCGTGAGCCAGACGGTCGCCCGGATGGAGCGCGACGGGCTGGTGACCGTCGAGGGCGACCGCCACCTCCAGCTGACCGACGAGGGCAACAGCCTCGCCACCCGGGTGATGCGCAAGCACCGTCTCGCGGAGCGCCTGCTCACCGACGTGATCGGCCTGGACTGGGAGCTGGTGCACGAGGAGGCGTGTCGCTGGGAGCACGTGATGAGCGAGACCGTGGAGCGTCGACTGCTCGAGCTCCTCGACCACCCCACCGAGTCGCCCTACGGCAACCCGATCCCCGGCCTGTCCGAGCTCGGTGAGAGTGGCGCCGACGAGGTGTTCCGCGACGGTGTCGAGGCGCTGAGCGGAGCCGTCGGCACCGAGTCACGACGGGTGCGGGTGCGCCGGATCAGCGAGGAGATGCAGAAGGACGAGACGCTGATGGGTGCACTGCGTCGCGCGGGAGCGATCCCCGGTGCCGTCATCGCCGCCATCGCGACCGACGAGGGCGTCCTGCTCGGCAGCTCCGGCGAGACCGCCGAGATCGTCCCCGAGGCCGCTGAGCACATCTTCGTCACGCAGGCCTGAGGGTCACCGACTCCGCTGCGCCCCTCTCGACGCACGCGTCCGACCAGCGGGTCAGCCACTCGCTGCACCCGTCCTCGATCTTGACCGTGGCGAGGTCGTCGCCCCGGGTGACGCCCCGGTTGACGATCACGACGGGCAGGCCGGCCTTGGCGGCGTACCGCACGAACCGCAGGCCCGACATGACCGTCAGCGAGGAACCCGACACGAGCAGCGAGTCGGCCCGGTCGACCTCGGCGTAGCAGCGCGCGACCCGGTCCTTGGGGACGTTCTCCCCGAAGAAGACGACGTCCGGCTTGAGCCGACCACCGCACTCCTGGCAGGTGGGTACGACGAACCGGGTGGTCCGCTCGAGCTCGACGTCGCCGTCCGGCCTCGCCAGGGCCAGGGAGTGCTCCTCGAGCCAGCCGGGGTTGGCCTCCGACAGCGCTCGTTGCATCGCGCCTCGGCTCGTCGTCGCCGAGCAGTCGAGGCAGACGACGTCGCTGATCCGGCCGTGCAGCGCGACCAGGTGCTGGTGGCCGGCACGCTCGTGGAGCCCGTCGACGTTCTGGGTGATCAGGAAGGACACCTGGCCCTGGGCCTCGAGCCGGGCCAGCGCGCGGTGCCCGTCGTTGGGCTCGGCGGTGCCCATCCGCGACCACCCGACGTGGGCTCGAGCCCAGTAGCGCCGCTGGCTGTCCTCGGTCGCCACGAACTCCTGGAAGGTCATCGGGCGGCGCACCGGGGCGCCGGGACCGCGGTAGTCCGGGATGCCGGAGTCGGTGCTCAGGCCGGCACCGGTGAGCACGACGGTCCTGGGCCCGAGCAGGTCGGCCGGCACGTCGGGATCAGCCACGGGCGTAGCGGACCTCGGCCCTGGCGCGGGCCTTGGCGGCCTCTTCCTCGCGGTTCTTCGGGGGTGCGTTGGTGGTCAGGTGCTCGAGGAGGTGGCGGGTCGCAGCCGTCACCTCGGCGACGGCCTCGTCGAACGCCGCCTGGTTGGCCTGCGACGGCTTGCTGGTCCCGCTCACCTTGCGGACGTACTGCAACGCAGCGGCGTAGACCTCGTCCTTGGTGGCGGGCGGCTCGAAGTTGTGGAGGGTGCGGATGTTTCGGCACATGGCCCCGAGTTTACGGGGTGGGTGGCACCGAGCCCGGCTCTCGACCAGCGTCCGCAGCCACGGACTCGGCCGCGAGGTAGGCCAGTCCGAGGGCCGGCAAGCAGCCCGTTGCCGGCCAGGTACCCGCCGGCGCCGTGTCCCGAGATGCCCGCCGCTGCGCCCCCGGAGGCGTAGAGACCGGGGATCGGCCCGCCCGCCTCGTGCAGCACGCGCGCGGACCGGTCGACGACCAGCCCGCCCTGGGTGTGGAAGAGCGCGGGACGCACCGCGATCGCGGCGTACGGCGGCTCCAGCGGCGCCTCCCAGCTGCTGCGACCGAACGCGGTCCGCCTGGTCGCCGCGCGGCGATGCGCGCGGTGCTCTCCAGGGTCTGCTGGAGGCCCGCGGGTTCGATGCCCACCCGTTGCGGCCAGGCCGGTCACGTCGTCGGCCCAGTGCACCGCTCCCGAGTCCCGGGTGTCGAGGTAGTCCTGGAACGGACGGCACAGCCCGTCGATGCGCTGGTCGAGCACGATCCATGCCTCGCCGTCCGCGTGCCTGATGACCTCGCTGGCGTACTCCGAGTAGCCGCGCGTCTCGTCGCCGAAGCGTCGGCCCTGGCGGTCGACCAGCACGGCTCCGTGCATCACGGTGGCCCACCCGGCGAGGGTCGCTGCGGGCATCGCGAGGGCGGCGTGCCCCTGGTAGGCGTCCAGGTAGGCGGTGCGCGCGCCGAGCGCCTGGCCGAGGCGCAGGGCGTCGCCCCGTCGAGGCCTCGCTGCC
Source organism: uncultured Actinomycetota bacterium (assembly GCA_963797525.1). Classification (GTDB taxonomy): domain Bacteria; phylum Actinomycetota; class Actinomycetes; order Propionibacteriales; family Nocardioidaceae; genus Marmoricola. The sequence continues at coordinate 199,050 of CAWCPT010000002.1, read as the reverse complement.
GTGGTAGACGGCTCCCGCGATCTCGGGGATGTGCAGCCGCGACGAGCTCGGGGTCGGCGCCGTACCCGTTGGTGGCGAGCAGGAGCGCGGCGGTGGGGATCTCCTCCCGCTGCGACCCCGACTGCACGACGACGCCACGCACCCGGCCGTCCTCGACCAGGATGTCGACCAGCCTGGCCGGCACCATCAGCTCGATGCGCGGGTGCCGCCGCGCGGCCCTGACCAGGTCCTGGAGCATGGCGCGGCCGGAGCGGCCCGGGACCGTGTGGCAGCGCTGGCGGCTGTGGCCGGGGTAGTCGAAGTCGGTGACCAGGGACAGGGGGAGACCGACGCTGTCCGCCAGCCACTCGACCAGACGGCGCGCTGACCTCGGCCAGGGCCTGCGCGAGGACGTCGTCGGCCTCACCGTGACGTCTTCGCCATGATGTCCGCGACGAACCGCTCGGGGCCGTCGTCGATCCCGGCCTCGCGCTGCCAGCGCGACCCCGCTCCGGGGACCATCGCGGTCGACATGGCGGTGTTGTTGCCCTGAGCGAAGTGCTCGTTGACCTCGACCACGAGCACGTCCAGCCCGAGCTCGGCCGCCCGGAGAGCGCCGGCCAGGCCACCGCCGGCACCGGCGACGACCAGGTCGGGCCCGTCGTCGCTCACGCTGCGGATCCCCCGAGCTGGGCGCGGATGCCCGAGCAGGCGCAGTGCGAGGGCCGTCGGGTCGACGACCACGGTCGCGGCGACGGGCTCGCCCAGGTCGACGGCCGAGCAGGCGTTCAGCGCGAAGTCGCAGTCCAGCTTCCAGGCGTACGCCGTGACGGCCTGGCGCCAGATCTCGTCGTCGGTGATGTCCTCGACGCCGAGGTGCATCACCACGGTCGGTTCGCGGGCCACGCCGTACGACGCGAGGCGCCGGTCGAGCTCGTCGGCGATCGCCTGGTTGCGCGCGAGCGCGTCCGACCGTCGCGCCCTGGCCGCCGAGGAACGACGACGAGATGCGGGAGAGCCCGAGGACGGGCCTCGCCAGGCCGGGGGAGTCGATGCAGGGGTCGAGCACGCAGTCGGGCAGGAACGCGTCGAAGCCGTCCGGGTCGCTCGTCCGGTAGGCGCCGGAGGAGGCCTCCTCGGAGGTGCGCACGTCGGCCTGGGTCTCGAGGGCACTCGGTGCCGACGGCGCTGCAGCAGCCAGGTCGCGCAGCACGACCTCAACCTGCGGCGGAGCCAGCCGGTCGTACCGCGCCTGACGGCGGCCCAGCTCCTCGGGGCCGACGGCGATGGGTGTCCAGGCGAGCAGTCGCATCAGGCATCCTCCTCGGAGGGAGTCGGGTCACCCGGCCGGATGCCGAGGGCTCGCGGGTCGTTGGGGTGGGCGGCGAGGGCGTGCACCTGCGATGTCCATCCAGGGATAGAGCGGCAGCGAGCGTCAACGCCTCGTGCAGCGCTGTCGCGTCGGTCACGTCGTAGAGGCTCCAGTTGGCCCAGCGTCCTGGGATCCGCCACAGCCGCCGGAGCCCGCCGGCGCGAGCGAGCTCCTGGCCGTGGGCGAGCTCCGCGGCGAAGATCGCCTCGCGCTCCTGGTCCGGCTTGTCGGCCGGCCAGTCGATCTCGATGTGCACCAGGAACTCCATCAGTCAGATCCCCAGGTAGGCAGACCGGACGCGGTCGTCGTCGGCGAGCTCGGCGCCGGTTCCTTCCAGGACGATCGACCCGCTCTCGATGACGTAGGCGCGGTCCGAGATCGCGAGGGCCTGCGCGGCGTTCTGCTCGACGATCAGGACCGTGACGCCGGTCTCCCGGATGCGGGTGATCGCCTCGAGCACCTGCTGGGCGAGGTTGGGAGCGAGGCCGACAGACGGCTCGTCCAGGGTCAGCAGTCGGGGGCGTGCCATCAGGGCTCGGCCGATCGCCAACATCTGCTGCTGCCCGCCCGACATGGTCTCGGCCTTCTGGGTCCGGCGGTCGGCCAGGATCGGGAACAGGTCGAAGACACGGTCCAGCGACTCCCGGGTCGAGCGAGCGTGGCTGGGTGTAGGCACCCATCTCGAGGTTCTCGGAGACCTGCAACGGTCCGAAGAGCTCACGGTCCTGGGCGACGTGCACCACGCCGTGTCGCACGATCTGGTCGGGACGCAACGCCTGCAGGGGAGTGCCCTCGAGCTCGACGCTGCCCTCCGTCGGGGTGACCACGCCGGCGAGAGCGCGCAAGGTGGTGGTCTTGCCGGCGCCGTTGGCGCCGATCAGGGAGACGATCTCCTGGGCGTCGACGTGCAGGTCGAGGCCGTGCAGGATCTCCATCCGGCCATAGCCGGCGTGCAGGTTGCGTACGGCGAGCATCAGGCGGGCTCCTCTCCGAGGTAGGCCTCGACGACACGGGCGTCCTGGACGACCTCGCCGAGGAGGCCCCTCGACGAGCACGCGGCCCTCGTGCATCACCACCAGGCGCTCGGAGAGAGCCATCACCGCGGCCATGATGTGCTCGACGAAGATCACCGTGAGGCCGTCTGCGTGCAGGTTCGCGCAACAGGTCGATCATGGGTGCGCGCTCCGCGGGGACGAGCCCGGCCAGCACCTCGTCGAGCAGGATCACGCGCGGCTGGAGCGCCAGGGCCCGGGCCAGCTCGAGGCGCTTGAGGCCGGCGGTCGACAAGCGAGCCGGACTCGACGGCGTACTTGTCGCCGAGCTGGACGCGGTCGAGCACCTCGAGCGCGTGTCGTCGGGCCGCACTGCGCGAGCGGTGGCGCTGGAGGGCGGCGATCGTCACGTTCTCCAGGACGGTCATCGACCCGAACGGCCGCATCAGCTGGAAGGTCCGCACCAGTCCCGCGTCGGCCACGCGGTGGGCCGGCCACCCGGTCATGTCGCTGCCCGTCGAAGACGATCCGGCCGGCGGTGGGCGCCTGCTCCCCGGCCAGCATCGAGAACAGCGTGGTCTTCCCCGCGCCGTTGGGTCCGATCACGCCGAGGAACTCGTGCTCCTCGAGCCGCACCGTCACGTCCTGCACCGCGTGCAGGCCGGCGAACGCCTTGCTGAGGTCGTCGATCTCGAGAATGCTCACCGGCGCCACCGGTCCCTGATCGAGCCGAAGACTCCCTTGGGCAGGAACAGCACGATCGACGATCAGGATCACGGCGTACAGCGTGACGTCGAGCCCGGCCGTGCCCTGCAGGAAGTCGACAGGAACGGGGGCGGGTTGCGCAGCAGGCTGGCGCTGACCTCGGAGAGCGGACCGATGATCGCCGCGCCGATGACCGGGCCCCAGACGGTGCCGATCCCGCCGATGACCGCCGGGACGATCGCCTCGATCGACACCTGGGAGCCGAAGGCCTGGTTCGGGCCCACGAAGAGGTAGTACTGCGTGTAGTAGACGCCGGCCATCGCGGTGATGCCGCAGCTGAGCGCGACGGTGAGGAGCCGGTGGCGCATCGCGCTGATCCCCAGCGAGGCCGCTGCCGTCTCGTCGTCCCGTGCCGCCTGCACGAACTGGCCCGAGCGCGAGCGGGAGAACAGGATGGTGACCAGCACCGCGACCGCCAGGATGCCCAAGGGGATCCAGAAGTAGTTGGGACTGCCCTGCTGGAACTGCATCTTGGCCCACGAGTCCGAGGGCAGGATGGCGATGTTGAAGCCCTCGGTCTTGTTGAGGGCGCCGAGGTTCTGCACGAGCAGCAGGAACATCTGGGCGAAGGCGAAGGTCGCGAGCGCGAAGTACGCGCCGGCCAGCCGGTAGCGCAGGCAGAGGTAGGCGATCAGCATGCCGACGACCGCAGCGAGCACGGCCGCCACCGACCATCGAGATCCACGGCGAGACACCGTGCTCGATCGAGCAGGTAGGCGTCCGGTGTAGGCGCCGATGCCGAAGAACGCTGCGTGCCCGAAGCTGAACATGCCGCCGTAGCCGCTCATCAGGTTCCAGCCGACAGCCATGATGGCGAAGATCAACGTGCGCACGGCGACCGTCTCGATGCGGTCGCTGATCAACAATGGAAGCACGGCGAGCACCGCCAGTCCGACGGCGAGCGCGACCAGCTGCCGGACCAGCCAGCCGTCCTTGAGGCGGGGGTCGTCGGCGCTGACCTCCTGGTGCGTCGTGACGGGTGTGGTCGTGGTCATGAGCGTCCTCCGTAGAGGCCCTCGGGGCGGAGGAACAGGACCAGGACGAAGACACCGAAGACGAGGATGAGCGAGCCGGTGCCCGGCAGGTAGAGCGCGCCGACCGTCTGCACCAGCCCGACGACCAGCCCGCCGACCGTCGCCCCGACGACGCTGCCGAGACCGCCGAGGACGACGATGACGAAGGCCAGGATGGTGAACTGCTCGCCGACCGAGGGGGTCAGGCTGGTGAAGGGCGTGATCAGGCCGCCGGCGACGGCCACGCAGCCCGACCCGATCCCGAAGGTCAGCGCGTAGATGCGGTTGACGTTGACGCCCACGAGCTGGGCTCCCCGGGAGTTGGCGGCCACGGCGCGGATGGAGAGCCCGAGCGACGTACGCCGCAGCACGAGCGTCAGGGCCAGCGCGACGACGACGGCACCGAGGAACGCCAACAGGCGTGAGTACGAGACGACCGCGCCGAGCACCTGGACCGATCCGGCGAACGGGGTGCCCACCGTCTTGGGCCGGCCACCGAAGGCCATCAGCAGGCCGTTGCCGATCAGCAGGGACAGCCCCAGGGTCACCAGCAGGGGGCCCTCGTGGCTGCCGCTGACGGTGAGCTTGGTCAGCAGGAGGTGCTGCACGGCCATGCCCAGCAGGAACATGATGGGCACCGCGAGCAACGTGGAGACGTACACCGGCAGCCCGGCGCTGGCGGAGAGGACGTAGACGAGGTACATCGCGAGGGTGAGCATCGCTCCCTGGGCGAAGTTGACGATGCCGAGCACCCCGAAGATCAGGGTCAGCCCGATCGACACCAGGGCGTAGACACCGCCGAGCAGGAGTCCGGTCACCACGGCCTGGGTGACCAGGCCGTGGTCCTTGCCGCCCAGGAAGTAGACGCCCGCCAGCAGCAGCACGACCAGCGCCGCGACCATCACGCCAGGACCCGGGGTGAAGCGGGTCCGGCGCAACGGTGCGACGACGTCTGCCTGGGTCACTGGGCCGCCGTGGCAGGGAACTGGATCTTCGTCTGCGCGAACTTCTCCGGGTAGACCTGCGACACGGTGTTCTTCAGGTTCTGCATCACGATCACCGTGGCGTTCTCGTTCTGGCCGGTCTTGTCGAAGGTGATCGGGCCGTCGAAGGCCAGGAGGGGCTCGTCGATCTTGACCCCCGAGATGCCTTCACGCACCTTCTCCGGGTCGGTGTCCTTGGCCTTCTCGAGCCCGGCCGCGACCACCTCGACAGCCTGGTAGGAGAGCACCGAGGCCGTCTCCATCGGCTTGCCGTACTTCTGCTCGAAGCGCTTGCGGATGTCCTGGACCTTGGAGCTCTTCGCGTCGTAGTGGTAGTTCGCGCTGAGGACGCCCTGGGCGGCAGGCCCCGCTGCGCTCGGGAACGACCCGTCGTCGAAGGCGCCGTTGGCGATCCCGTAGAGACCCTTGATGTCGGGCTTGAGCTCGTTCACGGCCTTGGCGATGAGGACCCCGTCGGGGAAGTACCCGGTGGCCACGATGACGTCGGGCTTGTACGCCGCGGCCTCCTTCACCTGCGTGGTGGCGTCCGAGAAGTTGGTCGGCGGGTAGGTGATCTCCTTGACGTCGGTGATCCCCTGCTCCGCTGCCTTGGCCTTGAACGCCTTGAAGACGCTGTCGCCGAAGGCGCCCTCGATGTGCAGGTAGGCGACGCGGGTGATCGGGTCGCCCGCGTCCTTGCCGATCTTGGCGAGCGACTCGGCACCCGAGGTGCCCATGCTGGTCGCGTTGGGCTGCACGCGGAAGGTGTACTTGTAGCCCTGGTCGAGGATCTTGTCGTCCACGGCCACGTCGATGACGAGTGGGACGCGGCCACGTTCGGCGACGGAGGCGACGTTCTGGGTGACGTCGCTCTGGTAGGTGCCGACGAGGGCGACAGCGCCGTCGTCGATCATCCGCTGGGCCTCGCTCTGGCCGACCTCGGCCTTGCCCTGGCTGTCACCCGAGGACAGCTTGAGCTTGCGGCCGTCGAGGGCCTTGATGCCGCCCGCCTTGTTGATGTCGTCCACCGCCATCTTGGCGCCGTCGTCCATCAACGACCCGACGCCGGCCAGGTCCCCGCTGGTGGGGTGGATCGAGCCGATCGTGATCGGTCCGGAGTCCGAGGACCCCGATCCGGACCCGCAGGCCGCCAGGGCTCCGGCGGCCGTCAGGGCGAGGGCCACGCTCGCAAGCTTCTTCATGGGCTGTCCTACCTTCCATCCCGCCCTCGCCGTGTTCCACTAGGAGGAACAGGGAGTTGGTCGTCTGTTCCGCTAGGCGTACTGAGCGAGGCGGCTCTGAACTCGGATATTCGCGAGTATGGCATGAATCAGGCGTGATCTATAGGGGTTGCCCGTAGATTTGTGCTAGATCTGGAGTCCGCTCAGCGGAACAGTTAACAGAGAGGCGGTCCCGATGAAATCCGTTCGACACAGTGCGGAGGTGGGCGACGTGATGACGGGCACCGAGTCCGCGAACCGGGTCGCCGACGTCCTGCTGGCGTTCTCCCGCTCCGACCGGCCACTCGGCGTCACCCAGCTCGCCCGTGAGGTCGGCCTCAGCAAGGCGGTCGTGCACCGCATCCTCCAGTCGCTCACCTCGCGTTCCCTGGTCCAGGCCGTGCCCGGGGACGCGGCGTACGCCCTGGGGCCGGCGGCCATCGGCCTCGGTACCAAGGCCTGGGGCCAGCTCGACGTACGCCGGGTCGCGGCACCGGTCCTGCAGCGGCTGCGCGACCAGACCCGCGAGACGGCCACGCTGTCGGTCCTCGTGGGGCACCGCCGCATCTACCTCGATCAGTTCGAGAGTCCGCAGGAGGTGAAGATGGTCGTCGAGATCGGACCGCAGTACGCCCTGCACTCCGGCGCCTCGAGCCGGTCGATCCTGGCCCACCTGCCGCCCGACTTCATCGACGACGCGGTCCGGGACCTGCTGATGGTGCAGCCCGACGTCGACGGGGACGAGTTCCGGGCCGCACTCGCGACGGTGCGCGAGATCGGCTACGCGACCTCCATCAACGAGCGCGGCACCGGAGCCGCCTCGATCGCGGCACCGTTCTTCGACGCCGGAGGTCATGTGCTCGGCTCGGTCAGCTCCTCGGGACCGGCGTCGCGCTACTCCGCCGACGTGGACGACCGGCACACCACCCACGCCGGCCAGGTGGTCTCCGCCGCACGGACGATCAGCCAGCTGCTCCAGCCCGGGGGTGCTCGATGATCGCGCGACCACCGTTGCCGCGTTCGTTCCTCTACGTCCCGGGGTCGCGGATCGACCTCTTCGACAAGGCCCACCGGGGCGAGGCCGACGCCATCGTGCTCGACCTCGAGGACGCGGTGCCCCTGACGGCGAAGGAGGATGCCCGCGCCGAGGTGCGGCGCTGGCTGGAGTCGGCGCCCGCCGTGGGCGCCGAGGTGTGGGTGCGGGTCAGCGCCGAGTTCGTGGTCGCGGACCTCGAGGCCGTGGTGCAGCCGGCCGTGACGGGGCTGTTCGTGGCGAAGGCGACGAGCGAGGTGCTGGCGGAGGTCGACGTGGAGCTCACGCGGCTCGAGGCGACCCGCGGTGTGGCCAGCCCGCTCGGTGTGGTGGCACTCGTCGAGTCCGCGTCGACGCTGGTGTCCCTGCCCGAGCTGGCACGGCACCGCAGGGTGCGCAGCTTCGGTGTGGGTGAGGTCGACCTGCTCGCGGACCTCCGGGTGCGTCGTACTGCCGGGACGGAAGCGGCCGTGGACGCCATCCGGCTCGAGATCGTCCGGCACGCCGCGGCGGCCGACCTGGACGCCCCGGTGGCGCCCACGTCGACCGACTTCCGCGACCTCGACGCGTTCGCCACCAGCACGCAGCACCTGGCCGACCTGGGCTTCCGCTCCCGCACCGCCGTGCACCCTGCGCAGGCGAGGGTGATCAACGAGGTCCTGGCGCCCGACGCCGAGACGGTCGAGCGGGCACGCCGGCTGGTCGCCCTCGCGGAGGCCGCAGGCGGCGGGATCACGCTCGACGAGGACGGTCGTCTCGTGGACGCTGCCGTCGTGCGCGAGGCCCACGAGACGCTCTCGCGGGCCTGACGCGGGAGAGCTCAGCTGCCCGAGCGCCGCACGAACTCACCGCGGGGCGAACCGACGACACCGTCACCGCGCCAGATGGGCTCTCCGCGCAGGTAGGTGTCGGTCACCCTGGCCGTGAGGTCGAAGCCCTCGAACGGGGTGTACTCCTGAGCGGACTGCGAGTCCTCGGCCCGCACGACGTACTCCACGTCGTCGTCGACCAGGCAGAAGTCGGCGTCCAGCCCGACGGCGATGTCGCCCTTGCGTGCCAGCCCGAACCGGTCGGCGGGGTTGCGCGAGACCAGCTCCGCGATCCGCGGGTAGGACAGACCGCGCTTGCGGCCCTCGCTGATCAGGCCGGCGAGGAGGTACTCGGTGCCGCCGAACCCCGACTTGGCGAGGAAGACGTCCTCACGCGGCTCCCCGAACTTGGCCTCGTCCTTGCAGCACGCGTGGTCGGAGGTGACCCAGGAGAAGTCGCCGGCGAGCACGTGCTCCCACAACGCCTCCACGTCTTCGCGGGGACGCAACGGTGGGTTGACCTTGCCCCCCAGGTTCGCGGTGTGACAGTCGGCCAGCAGGTGGCCGACGGTCACCTCGCGACGGAAGTCGATGTGCGGGAACGTCGACGCCATCATCATCGCCGCCTCGATCGCCTTGCGTGAGCTGAGGTGCAGCAGGTTGATGTTCGGCAGCTCGGTCTCGTGGGCGAGGTAGGAGGCGATCGTGATCGCGAGCCCCTCGGAGTGGGGCGGCCGCGCAGCGCTGTAGGCCTCGAGGCCGGTGAGGGTGCCCTCCTCCTCGACGAGCTTGGTGTAGGCGCGCATGATCTCGGCGGTCTCGCAGTGCAGCGACAGGGAGATGTGGTCACGGTCCTTGGCGAACCGCTCGTCCTCCCGGGCCTTCTGCAGGCCGCGCATGACGAACTCGAAGTGCGCGATGTCGTAGGACTGGTCCTCCGGGATCATCAGGAACGAGCCCTGCTCACTGGACCTGCCGTGCAGTCCGTGGGCGCCGTAGAACATGAACACCTTGAACGACGGGACGCCGAACTCCTCGATCATCATCGGGATCTCGTCGATGTGCTCGGCCAGGATCGGCGCCACGTGGAAGGCGTAGTCGACGAAGGCGCGTCCCTCGACGGCCTTCAGCACGTCGGGGAAGACCTCGCGGTAGGGGCCGGTGCGGTTCATGTAGTAGGCGCCGGTGCGGATGTAGGTGATCCCGGACGTGACGCCGCCCTGGGCAGCCGCGCGGCTCTCGGAGTCGGCGTCCTCGCCCAGCTCGTTGTAGATCCCCCAGTGCTGGTGGACGTCCACGACGCCCGGGAACATCGGCTTGCCGCCGGCATCCAGCACCTCGGTCGCACGCGCCGGGTCGATCGACTCCTCGATGGCGGCGAACTGCCCCTCGCGGACGCCGACGTCGACGCGACGTGGCTGCTCCGCTCCGGCGCTCACGACGAGGGCGTTGGTGACGAGCAGGTCGAAGTCCGTGGTCTCGGGCATCAGGCTGAACCTTCCTTCGGGGTGGTGCTCTCGGGTCGGAGTGGGTGCCGCGCGACCTCGGCAAGAGGACGCGTCAGCGGGACGAGCGTGTCGAGGTCGGGCAAGGCGCGGCAGGCCGCTGCGAGCGCGTCCGCGTCCGCACGGGGGAGCACCGGCTCGACGTTGTCGTGGAACTTGGCGGAGATCTCCTCGAACGACAGCGGCCGCTCGGGCCCGCCGCGGGTCGTGAGCACCTCCTCGACGACCGTCCGGCCGTCGTGCAGGTGCGCGGTCAGGACCGCCGGGAACTGGTGCGGGAAGATCTCGGTGCACCGGTCGTCGACGACCACGTCGATCTTCTGCATCAGGTCCCGACGTCGGGGATCGGTCGCCAGGGCGTCGGTGTAGTCCGCGAGCGAGGCGCCGAGGCCCGAACCACCGAGCAGGCCCACAGTGACGGCGTACGGCCCGCTGAACTGGGCCATGTAGCCGGTCTCCGGTGCGCGCTTGACCTCGATCGGCTCCCCGATGGTGCGCAGGTTGGGCGCGGGTACGCCGAGGACGAGCCGCTCGATGTCGTCGGGCCCGATGCCCTGCTCGCGCAGTGCGGCAGCCGCATCGACCGCGGCATGCGTGAAGTGGTTGGCCGGATAGGGCTTGAAGAAGATCCCCGGGACCGACCAGGCCTCCCCGAGCCCCCCGACGACCTCGTCGGCGTTGCCGTCGGCGTGCAACCAGGCCTGGAAGAAGCCGAACCGCCCCTCGAGGATCGTCGGCGGGCCGGTGACCCCGTGTGCGACCAGCCCTGCAGCGGCCACGCCTGCGTGCGCCGCCCAGCCGCAGTGCATCCGCTTGACCGTTCCCCCGGTCCGGTTGGCCTCGATGACTCCGGCGGCCATGGACGCGGCCACGCCCAGGACGTCGGTCACCTCGCGGGCGTCGGCACCTCGCAGCAGCGAGGCGGACACCGCGGCGCCCATCGCGCCGCAGATCGAGGTCGCGTGCTGGCCGTGCTCGAAGAAGATCGAGTTGCGGGACGCGGGGTCGTAGCCCGCCATCCCCAGACGGACGCAGACCTCGAGCCCCACAGCAACGGCGCGCACCAGGGCTGCACCGTCGGCGCCGGCCTGCTCGGCTGCGGCGAGGGCGGCGGGCACCACGCTGGCGCTCGGGTGGAGGACCGAGGGCAGGTGGGTGTCGTCGTAGTCGAGCGAGTGAGCGTTGACGCCGTTGACGAAGGCGGCCAGCGCCGCCGGCAGCCGGTCGGGCACCCCGATGGCGGTGGCGTGCGGGTGGCCGCCGCTCTCGGTGGCCCAGGACCGCGCGGCCGCGCTGGTGTCGAGGGTGCTGGCGCCGACGGCGATGCCGAGCGTGTCCAGCACGCGCATGCCGACGCTGTCGGACACCTCGGTGGGCAGGTCGAGGACGGCTCTCGCCCGTCGCGAAGTCGCCCAGCTGCTGGGCCAGCGTCCGTCCGCTCACGCCGAGGTCACCGCGAGTGGCCGCACCGGGGAGCCGGTCGCGCCGAAGATGTTCAGGGGCACCAGGACGAAGGTGAACTCGTGGCACCCGGCGGTCGGCCAGCTCCTCGAGGTCGAGCGCCTCGATGATGTAGATGCCGTGCTCGACCAGGAGCACCCGGTGCGCCGGCAGCAGCGAGTGGCCGCCGCCGGGGGCCAGGCGCTCGAAGGCGATGGTGTCGGCCCCGGCGGCATGGACGCCGCGGCCGGCGAGCCAGCGCGCCCCGTCCTCGGACACCCCGGGTACTCCGCTCTCGGCGCCGGTGTACGGCGGCACCTTCCTCGAAGAGCCTGCCCCCAGCCGGTGCGGATCAGCACGACGTCGCCCGCGCGGACCGGCGAACCCTGTCGCTGAGCTCGGCGTCCTCGAGGTCCGCGACGGTGATCTCGTAGCCACCTTCCAGCTGGACGCTGTCCCGCGCTCCCGCGACGTCGAGGAGTACGCCGCGGCGGATCATCGGCTCGATGGTGTGCACGCCGAGCTCGACGTACTTGCCACCGACGCCTGCCGCGGCGGCGTCCTGCCCGCCGTGCAGGACGCCCGTCCTGGGAGACGTGCGCCAAGGCGTCGATGTGGGTGCCGACATGGGTGCCCATCGTGATCATGTCGTTGGCAGCACTGGCGCCGTCGTCGCGGGTCATGTCGCCGTGCCGGCGCGGCAGCGTGTGCCAGAACTGCGGGTGGTTGGGCGACTGGGGCATGCCGACGCGCAGCTGGCGCCCGAGGTCGACGACGTCGACCCCGGCACCCACGGCCGCCAGCAGCTGGTCGCTCATCGGACGCTCTCGCTCTGCCTCAACGCCTTGATCTCCTCCACGGTGTAGCCGAGCTCGCTCGAGCACGGCATCGGTGTCCTGGCCCAGTGCCGCGGCCGGTGAACCTGATCCGGCCCGGGGACTCACTCATCCGCCACATCACGTTGTGCTGGAGCAGCGGCCCCAGGTCGTCGTCGGGGACCTCGACCAGCATCTCCGTCTCGCGCACGTGCGGGTCCCGGGTGAGGTCGGCGGCGTCGTAGACCGGAGCCACCGCGGCGCCGGCCTCCTCGAACGCGGCCAGCACGTCGGCGCGGGAACGCTCGGCGATCCAGTCGCCGACGTAGGCGTCGAGCAGGTCGACGTGCTCGGCGCGACCGCCGCCGGTCGCGAACCAGGGCTCGGCGATCACCTCGGGGTGCCCGACCAGCTCCAGGACCCGCTCGGCGATCCGCTGCGCGCTGGTGGACACGGCGACCCAGGAGCCGTCGGCCGTGGGGTAGATGTTGCGGGGCGCGTTGTTGGTGGAGCGGTTCCCGTGACGCGGCTCCACGTGCTGGAGCTGCTGGTAGATGGTCGGGCCCGGGCCCGACGGCAGCCATGATCGGCTCCAGGATGCTGAGGTCGACGACCTGACCCCGCCCGGTGGCGTCGCGGTGGCGCAGCGCCATCAGCGTCGCCGAGGACGCCGCGATGCCGCAGATGCTGTCGGCCAGGCCGAAGGCAGGGAGCGTGGGCGGCCCGTCGGCCTCGCCGGTGGCGGCGGCGAAACCGCTCATCGCCTCTGCGAGGGTGCCGAAGCCCGGCCGGAGGGCATAGGGCCCGGTCTGCCCGAACCCGGTCAGGCGGACCAGGACCAAGGCCGGGGTTGAGCTCGTGCAGCACGTCGGGTCCGAGCCCCCACCGCTCCAGCGTGCCCGGGCGGAAATTCTCGACCAGTACGTCGGCCGTGGCAGCCAGTCGCCGCAGCACGTCGGCACCCTCCGGCGCCTTCAGGTCCAGGGAGACGGTCCGCTTGTTGCGGCTGACCTCCTTCCACCAGAGCGGGACCCCGTCCTTGCTCCGACCGTGCCCGCGCATGTTGTCGCCCGTGGGGTGCTCGACCTTGATCACGTCGGCGCCGAAGTCACCGAGGATCTGGCAGCACAGGGGGCCGGCGAGGATCGTGGAGACGTCGAGCACGCGGAGGCCCTCGAGCGGTCCACCGGGGGCACCCATCCCAGTGTTCGGGGTCACTGTTTCGCTTGGAGGAACGCTGCACCCTGTCACTGTAGACCGCGGTCCGAGGTGGTGTGAACCCCCTGCGCCGGCCGAAAATCGCGCTGCCAGCGGTGGTTCCTCGACGTCGGTCGCCGTTGCGACTGCGATCTCGAGTCGGGCCTAGGCTCTGAGCGATGGAGGAGTCATGTGTGTTCCGTCAGGCGGAACAGCATCGCCGCCACCGACAGCGCTGGCGGCGATGGCCGTGTCCCTGCGTGACGACCGCTTGCCACCGCCCTGGCGGGGCGCTGCCGCCTCGTGCTGCTCGACCTGCTGGCCGTCACGCTGCGTGGCGCACGGACCCCGGAGCTGCAGTCGCTCGCCCGCACGGCACCCGGCCCCGGCGGCGGGACCCGGACCATCGGCTCCGCCCTGTCGACCACGCCCGAACGTGCCTGCTGCTCGACGCCGTGGCGGCGTGCTGCCTCGAGCTCGACGAAGGGAACAAGTACGCCGCAGGTCACCCGGCAGCACACGTCGTGTTCGCCGCGATCACCGCCGCGCGGGTGGCGGGAAGGCCGGTGGACGGGGCCACCTTCCTGGCCGCCGTCGTCGCGGGCTACGAGGTCGCGGCACGCTTCGGCCGGGCCGAGCAACCGGATCCCCGGTGGCACCCGCACGGACACTGGGGCGCCACCGGCGCTGCGACGGCGGCGGCTCTCGTCCTGGGTGCAGGCCAGGGCCAGGTGGCTGCCGCCGTCGACGCCGTCACCTCGCTCCTCCACGTGACGCCGTGGCAGGTGGTCCTTGCGGGCGGCTTCGCCCGCAACCTGTGGATGGCCGGGGCCAACAGCGCCGGGCTCGAGGCGGCTCGACTGTCGTTGGCGGGACTGGTCACCAACGACGGAGCAGCTCAACACTCGCTCGGCGCCATCGTCGGTGCGCTCGACCCGGCGATCCTCACCGACGGGCTGGGATCCCACTGGCTGTTTCTCGAGGGCTACACCAAGCAGCACTCTTCCTGCTCCTACACCCACGCGGTGGTCGACGCGGTGCAGGCCATCCGTCGCGGAGCCGGCTGGACGGCCGACGACGTCACCGAGCTGGTCGTGCGCACCCATCGGCTGGCCGAGCCGCTCATCGACACCGAGCCCGACAGCCGGCTCGGCGCAATGTTCTCGCTCCCGTTCGTGGCCTCGATGGCACTGGTCTCCGATGCCGTGGACCCCGACGCCATGGACCCCGGTGGTGAGCTCTTCGCGCGTGCTCGCGAACTTCGTGGTCGGGTGACCGTGCAGCTGTCTCCCGCCCTCGACGAGCTGTTGCCCCGACGGAGAGCAGCCGAGGTGGTGGTGCACCTGCGAGACGGCACGACCATCGCCCTCGGCGTACCGAACCCGGTCGGGGACGTCGACCACCTCCCGTTCGGTGAGGCCGACATCCTCGCCAAGTCGCGGCGTCTGGTGGGGGAGGCGGACACGGTGCGGATCGCTGAGGTGGTGGGGACCCTCGCCGGCTGCGACGACGTGGTGCGCGAGCTCGCCCTCCTGCCCTGACCGCCTAGCTCACGGTGACGAGCTGGACCGTGTCGCCCACCAGCGCCACCCGCCCGCCCGTGAGGGGGAGGGCACGTTGCTGCCGGCCGCCGGGGGAGGGCAGGGCGTGGCTGGACAGCTCGCCCGTGGGGGAGAGCCGCAGCAGCACCGGGGTGACGGCGTCGGTCGTGCCGTCCCACCGCTGGACGGTCGTGATCGCCGCACGTTCGCCCGGAAGCCAGGTGAACGCGTGCGGATCCTCCGCCGCGCCCAGCGCAGTGTCCGTCCCGAACGTCACCTTGCCCACCGGCCGAGCATGCGTCGGGTCGCCGAGGTCGAAGACCGCTGCCTGGGCACCGAGGCTCCGACCCTGGCTGGAGGCGTCCACACCGAGCCCCAGGAGCTGGTCGTCGCCGACCGGGTGCAGGTACGCCGAGAAGCCCGGGATCTTCAGCTCGCCGAGCGTGCGCGGACGGGTGGGGTCGCTCAGGTCGACGGTGTAGAGCGGGTCCGTCTGCCGGAAGGTGACGAGGACGGCCAGGTCGTCGAACCACCGGACGGACTGGATCTGCTCGTCGACCCCCAGGCCGCGCACCGATCCGACCTGCTCGAGCTGCCCGTCCTGCTCGTCGAGGACGACGATCCCGTTGTGCTGGGCGCCGCCGGCCAGCCCCGGCCAGGACACCGCCACCCGGAGGTGTCCGTCGTGCTCGTCCATGGACCAGCGGTCGCGCACCGTGCCGTCGACGACGCCGGACGCGACGTAGCGGGTGCGGTCGCCCTCGAGCGCGAAGGCGTGCAGGTGCGTGCGCGCGACGGTCATCGGGCGATCACCTCCCCAGCGGGGATCGGTCCCGCCCTTCCCACCCCAGGAGGTCGACGCCACGTAGAGACGGTCGGAGGAGGAGTACACCTCGCTGCCGGCGCCGGTGACGGCCACCGCGGTGGCGTCCTCGACGGCACCGGGCCGGAAGGTGCTCACGGCGACCGTGCTGGTCCCGTCGGGAGTCGTCGGGTGGTAGACGTCGGCACAGTCGACGACGGGCCGGGAGGTCGAGCCGGTCGTGAGCCCGGGGAGCCAGTCCTGGATGGTCGACTCGCGCACGATCTCGCGGTTGCGGGCCGTCGCCTCGGCCTCGGTGCGCCGCCCCGGCTGGGGCTGCACGAACGGAAGAGCAGGTACGCCGGTCGAGGTGACCAGGCGCACCGTGTCGCCGTACTGCCGCAGCGACAGCCGGTTTCCCGACCAGGAGGTGTGCCCATCGAGCGTGGGGCGCGACGGGTCGGAGAGGTCGAGGTCGTAGAGGTCCGTCCCTCCGCCACCCGGCGGCGGGAGCAGCCGTCCGGAGGTGTCGTCGAGGACGCCGCCCTCGACCGGCGTCGCGTCCTGTCCGGTCACCAGGACGTGGTCGTCCACGAGCAGCAGCCCGTCCGCCTGCCGCGTGCCGGGCACCCGCCACTCCGAGACCTGGCGCGGCTCGGAGCCGCTCACGTCCGTGACGACGACGCGCCGACCATCCAGCAGCCGCACGACCAGCCGACCGTCGGTCTTCGCGACGTCGGGCTCGTCGACCCCGGCCTCCTGGGTGTTGGTGCCGGTGGCACCGTTGGCCGCTCCCCGGGCCGAGTCGGTGCCGGAGGCCAGCTGTCCGGACTGCGGCACCGCCTCGGAGCGCATCAGCGGCCACCGGCGACCACCCCAGCCGTAGGGGCCGACCTGGTCGAGCGCGTGGTCGACGTACCAGGAGCGCAGTCCGTCGCAGTCCTGGAACGGGCGCAGGGCGGTGGCACTCGCCGGCCGCGCCACGGGATCCGCCGGGTTGGCCGCCGACGAGGTCAGGAGCACCCCGGCCACGGCCAGGCCGCCGATGCCGAGCGTGGACAGGGTGCCGGCCAGAGCTGCCTTCGACGTGGTCTCCATGCAGCTCTGACGCACTGCGAGACCGCTCGGTTCCCCCGTCCCGTGATGAGCGAGGATGGTGCCCACCCGATCCGACCCAGGAGCAGCCCGTGCCAGCTGAGAACACCCGCGACCACGACGTCGTCGTCTTCGGAGCCACCGGCTTCACCGGCGAGCTCACGGCCGCCTACCTGGCCGAGCACGCCCCCGCGGGACTGCGCTGGGCGCTGGCCGGGCGCAACCAGGCCAAGCTGGAGGCGGTCCGCTCGAAGCTGGCGAAGATCGACCCCGCACTCGCCGACCTGCCGTTGCTGCACGCCGACACCACCGACGACGCTTCCCTCAAGGAGGTCGCCGCCTCCACGCGCGTCGTGATCACCACGGTCGGTCCCTACCTGCTGTACGGCGAGCCCCTGGTCGCCGCCTGCGCCGAGGCCGGCACCGACTACGTCGACCTGACCGGTGAACCGGAGTTCGTGGACCAGATGTACCTCGAGCACCACGAGACCGCGGTCGCCAACGGAGCACGGATCGTGCACGCCTGCGGCTTCGACTCCATCCCGCACGACCTCGGTGCCTGGTTCACCGTGCAGGAGCTCGGGTCCAGCGAACCGATCGCGCTGCGCGGGGTGGTGCGCTCCAACGCGACCTTCTCCGGCGGCACCTTCCACTCCGCGATCACCGCCATGAGCCGTGCCAAGCAGATGCGCGCCGCGATGGTGGCCCGCCGCAAGAAGGAGCCCCGTCCCGAGGGGCGCACGTCCCGGGCCGTCTCCGGCAAGCCGCACCGCGACCCCGACCTCGGCTACTGGCTGCTGCCCCTGCCGACGATCGACCCCTTCGTCGTCGCCCGGTCGGGGGCTGCCCTGGCGTCGTACGGCCCGGACTTCCGCTACAGCCACTACGCCGGCCTGAAGACGCTGCGCTACACCGCCGGCGCCGTCGCGACCGTCAGCGCGCTGGCGGTCTCCGCCCAGATCCCGCCGGTGCGCAACTTCTTGAAGAGTCGGGTCAAGCAGGGGGAGGGGCCCTCGGTGGAGCGCCGCGAGAAGGCGTGGTTCACCGTCGACTTCATCGGCGAGAGCGCCGGCATGACCGTGCACACCCGGGTCTCCGGCGGCGACCCGGGCTACACCGACACCGCGAAGATGCTCGCCGAGTCGGCACTGTGCCTCGCGCTCGACGACAACCCGCAGACCTCCGGCCAGGTCACCACGGCCTCCGCGATGGCGGAGAACCTGCTGGTGCGGCTCCAGGCCGCCGGCATCCGGTTCGAGGTGGTCTGAGCCCCGGCTGCCCAGACCCGTCGAGGTCGGGGCGTCAGGTGAACAGGCCCTGGCCGATCCAGCCGTTCCTCGATCGCACGCCCGGAGGAACGGCGAACAGGCCCGACCCGGTGTGCTGGAGGTACTCCATCAGGGCGTCCTGGCCGGAGAGCTTCGTCTGCATCGGGACGTACTGCTCCTCCGGGTTGCGCACGAAGGCGATGAAGAAGAGCCCGGCGTCCAGCCGACCGAGGGCGTTGCTGCCGTCGGTGAAGTTGTAGCCGCGGCGCAGCAGCTTCACGCCCTTGTTCTGCGACGGGTGGGCCAGGCGGACGTGCGCGTCCACGGCGATCAGCGGACCGTCGCGCCCCTGCATGTCGAGGTCGAGCTCGGTGAACTCGGTGCCGCCGGACAGCGGGGCCCCGTGCGCCCGGTCGCGACCGATCAGCGTCTCCTGCTCGCGCAGGCTGGTGCGGTCCCAGGGCTCGATGTGCATGTTGATCCGCCGGGCCACCAGGTAGGAGCCGTCGGCCAGCCAGTCGGCACCGGTGTCGTCGCCCTCCGCGACCCAGACGAACTCCTCGACGTTGTCCGGGTCCTCGGCCTTGAGGTTGGCGGTGCCGTCCTTGAAGCCGAGCAGGTTGCGGGGAGTGGCCTGCTGGGTGGAGGTCGAGGAGGTGCGGCCGAAGCCGAGCTGCGCCCACCGGATGGCGGCGGTGCCGAACGCGATCCGCGAGAGGTTGCGGATGGCGTGCACGGCGACCTGGGGGTCGTGGGCGCAGGCCTGGACGCAGAGGTCGCCGTTGCTGCGCTGGGGGTCGAGGTTGTCGGCGGGGAAGTGCGGCAGCTCCTCGAGCAGCGCAGGCTGCTTGTCCCTGAGACCGAACCGGTCCTTGCCGTCCTTCTCGAACAGCGTGGGCCCGAAACCGAAGGTGAGCGTCAGCCCCGACGCGCTCAGGCCCAGGGCCTCACCCGTGTCGGTCGGCGGCGCGTCGTACGGCGTGGGGAGGCCCTTGCCGATCGGCACCCCCTTCGTCATCTCGCGGGCCGCCGCCGTCCACTCCCGGAGGAGCGACATCAGCGCCTCCCGGGACGTCGTGGTGACGTCGAACGCGGCGAAGTGCAGCCGGTCCTGGGCCGGCGTGGTGATCCCGGCCTGGTGGCGTCCCTGGAAGGGGTACACCGGCTGGTCGATCCCGCCCGCCGAGCCGTCCGGGTCGTCGCGGCCGTAGGCGTAACCGCCCACTCCGGCCGCCCCGACCGCGAGCGCGCTGGCGCCGGCGACACCGAGGAGTCGCCGGCGCGAGAGCGATCCGTGCTGCGGGTCTTCGTCAGGTGGAGCAGGTCTCACAGGGTGATGGCTCCGGTCATCTTGGAGAGCGGCTCGGCGAGGGCGTTGGTCGCGTCGGAGAGCTGCTTGCGCTGCTCCTCGGTGACGGTGTCGTAGAAGACGAAGCCGTCGCCGTCCTTGTACTTGTCGAGCTCGGTCTGCAGGTTGGTGAAGGCGGTCTCGATCTGCTTGGACAGCTCGGGGTCCTTGACCTCGAGCAGCGGCTTCAGTCCTTCGTAGCCCACGCGGGCTCCGTCGACGTTGGCCTGGAAGTCCCACAGGTCGGTGTGCGACCAGATGTCCTCCTCGCCGGTGATCTTGCCACTGGCCACCTCGTCGAGCAGGCCCTTGGAGCCGTTGGCGATCTGGTCCACGGTGTACTTCACGTTCTGCACCCGCTTGTCGAGGACCTTGGTGTTGGCCAGCAGGTCATCGGCGTACTTCGCCCGCTCGGCCTGGGTCATCGCCTGGTAGCCGCTGGCCGGCGGCCACAGGTCCTTCTCGATCCGGTGCCAGCCGGTCCACTCCTGACCGGGCTCGAGGTCCGCCTCGCGCAGGTCCATCTTCGGGTCGAGGTCACCGAAGGACTCGGCGACGGTCTCGATCCGCTCCCAGTGGCCGCGGGCCTCCGGGAAGAGCCCCTTGGCCTTCTCGGCGTCGCCGGCCTTGTAGGCGTCGACGAACGCGGTGGTCTGGTCGACCAGCTCCTGCGACTGGTCCCTGACGTAGGCGGCGTACGCCGTGGTGGCAGCCGTGATGTCCGCCTGGTCGACACCCTTGATGCTGGTGTCCTTGCCGGAGTCGCTGATCGTGAAGGCGTCCCGGATGCCCTGGCCCTTCATCCCCGGCTTGCACGCGGTGACGTACTTGCCCGGCTCGGCCCGGACGACCAGGTTGCGGGTGAGCCCGGGGCCCACGTTCTCGATCTCGCCGACGATGCGCATGCCGTCCTCGCCGTAGAGGTAGAACTCGGTGACCTGGTCGCCGGAGTTCTTCACCTTGAAGGCCACGTTGCCCGAGGGGGCCTTCGTCGCGGTGAGCTTGCACGAGTCGGCGGTCGAGTCGACCGTGATCGTGCCGGCGCCCTTGCTGCTCTTGGTCTCGTTGGACTCGGTCATGCTGCAGGCGGAGGTCGCCGTCAGCACGGCCACAGCGCAGGCTGCGGTGATCAGTCGGGTCACGGGGTGGGGCCCTTTCGGTCAGTTCATGGCGGCCGGCTGGGCTGCCGACTCGCGAGTGGCCGGCTGCTTGGGCTGCCGGGTGCGGAGCAGGAAGAGGGTCATCGTCGGCACGACGTAGGCCACCCAGACGACGGCTTCCAGGACCGTGGTGGCGGGGGAGAAGTTGAGCGTGCCCTTGAGCAGCGTGCCGAGGACGGAGGCCGGCGGGATCTGGTCGCTGACGTCGAAGGCGAGGTTGTTCAGGCCGGGCAGGATGCCGGCCTCCTGGAGGTCGTGGACGCCGTAGGCGAGCACTCCCGCGGCGACGATGATCAGGATCATCCCGGTGTACTTGAAGAACTTGGCGAGGTTGATCTTCAGGACGCCCTTGTAGAAGGCGAAGCCCATGGCGACCGCCGTGAGGATGCCGAGCATCGCGCCGAGGAACGGGACCAGGGTCGACTCGCCCGCATTGGTGGTGGCCTGGGTCGCCGACCACAGGAACAGCGCGGTCTCGAGCCCCTCACGTCCCACCGCGAAGAGGGCGACGACGGCGAGGCTGATGCCGCCGGCGTCAGCGGCGGTGTCCAGCTTGCCCTTGAGCTCGCCGGAGAGACCGCGCGCGTGGCGGGCCATCCAGAACACCATCCAGGTGACGAAGCCGACCGCGATGATCGACAGCGTCCCGCCGAGCGCCTCCTTGGCCTCGAAGGTCAGGTTGCGCGGTCCGAAGGTGAGCAGCGCGCCGAAGGCGAAGGAGATGATCACCGCGATCAGCACTCCGGCCCAGATGCGGGGGAGGAGCTCGCGCCGACCGGTCTTGACGAGGTAGGCGATCAGGATGACGACGACGAGGCTCGCCTCGAGGCCTTCACGCAGCCCGATCAGGTAGTTGCCCAACGGGAATGAGGTCATCGTCGCTCCGGAGTGATGTAAGGCTTACCTACGTAAGGTAAACCTCACTCGTCGCCGGCGACAAGGCGGGTCACATGCTGGAGTGGTCCACTGGACCGTTCGTCACCGCGCCCGGTCGATCTCCTCGACTCGCCGGGTGGCCACGGCGGTCACGGCCTCGTCGAAGCGAGGCACCTCGCGCCGCAGCTGGGCGAACACGGTCGCGGGGAAGTCGAGCGTCACGAGAGGCTCGACGGCGGTCACGGTCGCCGTCCGCAGCCGGTGCGCGATGGGCGCGATCTCGCCGACGAAGTCGCCCGGGCCGAGGTCCGCGACCTTCTCCCGGTCCAGGGTGACGCGGGTGCGGCCTTCCAGGATCAGGTAGGCGTTGTCGGGCGGCTCGTGCTCGTGGATCATCGACCAGCCGGCCGGCACCGTGACGACGGTGCCCCTGGCCCAGACGACGGCGACGTCCTCGTTGGTCAGCCCGGGCACGTCTCGCAGTGCCTGATGGGGATCGTCCTCGTGCTGGCTCCTGAACACCCTGACCTCCGCTGCTGTCTCCGGTCCCGGTCGGACCGGGGTCTCAGCAAGTCAGAACGAGGTCGGGCGCGGTTCGTCACGGCGAGGCTCAGCCGCCACCCCCGAGAGCACCCACGGCGCGGGCGACCACCAGCAGGGAGGTGAGCAGGGCTGCCGACGCCTCGATGGCCATCAGCGTCTTGGCCCGGCTGGTGAGGGGCATGGTGTCGGTCGGGCTGAACGCACTGGAGTTCGTCACCGACAGGTACAGGTAGTCGATGAAGGTCGGCACCCAGCCGGAGGACGCGCTCGAGGTCCGGCTCACCTCCTCCACTGCGTCGTCGTTCTCGTCCTGGGAGAAGCGCCAGTCCGCATCAGGCATCTCGTCACGCCTCAGCCGGTGCCGAGCCACGGGCCCGCCACGGTCGATCTCCCAGAACAGCAGCGCGAAGCCGATCACGTTGGTGATCCACACCTGCATCGCGGCCAGCAGCAGGTTCCCTCCGCTGGCCCCCTGGTCGGAGAGTGCCGCGATCAGCAGGCCCAACGACACGAGGTTCGTCACGATGACCAGGCCTGCCAGCCCGATGGAGGCCACCCGCGAGAACCGCGTCTCGCGGGTGATCCGCCGGGGATTGGTCACGATGAGCGCACCGAGGAGCAGGGCCTCCACCACGGGGATGACCAGCCGACTGGTGAAGAGGGTCGATTCCGGGAGCAGGGCGTAGACCACCAGGGCCACGACCACGGCACATGCGGGCGGGAAGCGATTCTCCCCGTGGGCGACCCGACGCCGAGCGAACTCGCTGTCGAGGTCCCTGGAGCTCACCGAGCCAGCAAAGCACGCACGTGTGCCCCAGCCTGACCACCGCGCCCGGCACGGCGAAACGGAGTGCGTGGTGCCCCAGGCCAGAGTCGAACTGGCGACCTTTCGCTTAGGAGGCGGCTGCTCTATCCACTGAGCTACTGGGGCGCGACCGGGCCGCGGGCGGCTGGTCGACGTACATCGTGGCCCATCTTCTGGGGCGGTGCGAATCCGCTGCCGTGTCAGGGCTCACGTGCCATGATTTTGGCGCCCCACGGTCACATGGTCACAATGGGGGGTCACGTGGGAGATCGAGGGTCAACTTGTCCGAGGAAGAACCGCGCGCCGAGGAGGCGCGCCACAAGGACGAGCCCTCCCGACGCAGGAAGATCATCAAGCGGGTCGTGATCGTCGTCAGCGTGCTCGCCGTGCTCCTCGCCTCGGGCCTCGTGGTGGCCTACAAGAAGCTCGAAGGCAACATCAACGACATCTCGATCAACGACGCTCTCGGCAAGGACCGTCCCGAAACCGTGAAGGTCCAGGGCCCCAAGGAACCACTCAACATCCTGGTGATGGGTTCGGACAACCGCGACGGCACCAACATCGGCGGAGACACCCCCGGGCTCTCCGACACCGCGATCCTGCTGCACCTCTCGGCCGACCGTAAGCGTGCCTACGGCGTCAGCATCCCCCGGGACGCAATGGTCGAGCGCCCGGACTGCAGGACCAAGAACGGGAAGAAGACGATCCCGGGTGCGCTCACCCAGTTCAACGCGGCGTACGCCGTGGGTGGGCCGGCCTGCACCATCAAGACCGTCGAGAAGATCTCCGACGTGCGCATCGACCACTTCGTGGTGATCAACTTCGCCGGGTTCAAGGAGATGGTGAACGCCGTCAACGGGGTCAAGGTGTGCGTGCCGGAGGAGGTCAACGACGACGTCGGCCACATCCACCTCCCCGCCGGTACCTACAAGGTCAACGGCAACCAGGCCCTGGACTACGTCCGGGTGCGGCACGGCATCGGCGCGCCCACCGGCGACATCGGCCGGATGAAGCGCCAGCAGGCGTTCATCGCCGCGATGATCGAGAAGGTGGTCTCGAAGGGGACGCTCGCCAACCCCGTGCGGCTCTACCGCTTCCTGGACGCCGCGACCCAGTCCCTGACCACGGACACGGGGTTCGCCTCGCTCAAGGAGCTGGCCTCGCTCGGTTCGTCGCTGAAGAACATCGGGCTGGACAACATCCAGTTCATCACCATCCCCAACGAGCCCTACGCAGCGGATCCGAACCGCCTGCAGCTGGCTCCCGAGTCGAGCCAGGTCTGGCGCAAGATCCGCTTCGACCGACCGCTCGGCAAGTTCGGGGCCGAGGCGGTCACCCCGGGGCGCAAGCCGGGGGAGACCCCGACCCCGTCGGCGACGCCGAGCGAGGCCGGCTCGGCCAGCCCGACACCGACTCCGACCAAGGACGCGCAGCAGGCAGAGGCCAAGCGCAAGGAGGCCGCTCAGGAGGCCGGTCTGTGCGCCTGAGCCACCGACGGCGCCCGGCGGGTCCGACTTGCTGTTATGGGTTCGTTATCGGAGTATGGCGGTCGTGAGGACTGTCCTGACAGGTGGCAGCGGGGTCATCGGCCGCGCGGCGGTACCCGCTCTCCGTGAAGCGGGACACGAGGTCCTCGTGGTCACCCGCTCCCCGCAGGCCGCCGAGATCGTCCGCAGCCTGGGCGCCGAGGCGATCGCCGGCGACGTCCTCGACCTCGACGGCCTCAGTGCCGCCTACGAGGGCGCCGAAGCCGTGGTCAACCTCGCCACCAAGGTGCCCGTCGGTCGCTGGGCGCTCGTGCCGGGAGCCTGGCGGCGGCACGATCGGCTCCGCACGCGTGGAGTCGCGAACGTCGTCGAGGCCGCCCGCCGCGCCGGCGTACGGCGGGTCGTGCAGGAGAGCGTGAGCTTCGTCTACGCCGACCAGGGAGACGACTGGGTGACCGAGCTGAGCCCGGTGGACATCACGCCCACCACTGAGCCGGTCGCGGTGGGCGAGACCCAGATCCAGGACTACGCGTGCGGGTCCCGGGTGGGGGTCGTGCTGCGCTTCGGCACGATCGTCGGTGACGACCCACAGACCCGCTACTGGCTGCGCGCCACCGAGCGTGGACGCCGCATCGGCATCGGGCACCCCTCCGACTGGGCACACCTGATCCACACCGACGACCTCGGTGGGGCGGTGCTCGCGTCGTTGCACGCCCCGAGCGGTGTCTACAACGTGGGGGCCGAGCCCGCCCAGCGCCACGAGCTCGTGCAGGGGTACGCCGACGCGGCCCGCGTCGAGTCGCGAGCCTTCCTCGGCCCCGTCGCCCGCTGGGCCATCGGCCCGAGGCTGGAGCCGCTGGCCCGGTCGCTCCGCGTCAGCTCGGACCACTTCGCCGCCCAGACGGGCTGGCGCGCGACCCGCCCCAAGTTCGAGTCGAGCTGGCTCGACGCCGCGATGAACCGATGCCCGGCGACCAGCTGAGCCCTGCCGAGCGCGAGGCCCGTCGTCGGCGCCTCGAGCAGATCTTCGGCGACGTGCTGCCCGACCAGACCCGTGACGACGCGGACGAGTCGACGAGCGACTCTGCCGACGCGGGCGACGACTGGCTCAAGCGCCAGGTGCCGCCGCACCACGGGTAAGGCCTGGCTTCGACCAGGTCCACCGACACGTGGTTGCCGGCCAGCGCGGACCCCGTCGGTCGGACCGGGTGACTCGCCGGGGCGACCGGCGGCCCCGCTAGACCGTGGGGCCGCGGCGCTCGGCGAGCAGGTCGCGGATCTCCTCGAGCAGGGCGACGTCGGCGGGGACGCCGGTCTCCTCGGCGGGGAAGAACTTGTCCTTGGCCACCGTGTAGGGCTTGACGATCAGGAAGTAGACGACCGTCGCGAGGATCAGGAACGACACCACGGCCGTGATCCAGGCACCGACCGGCAGGCCACCCGGCTGGATGTCGTTGAAGTTCGGCTTGCCGCCGATCTTGCCGATGATCCCGAGGATCAGGTTGACCGTGGCGGTGACCACGAGGGCGAACGCAGTGCCCATGACGAACGCGACGGCCAGCTCGACCAGGTTGCCGCGGAGTACGAAGTTCTTGAAGCCAGTCATCACAGATGTCTTCCTGTCCGGGATCCAGGGTTCACGAGGCTAGCGGTTCCAGACGGGGATGAGAATCGAGGTCGCCGCCCGGGCCGCGACGACGCTCGCCGACGAGGACGGCACCGCGGCGACGACGAGGCGTCCGGGGGTGGAGCTGCTCAAGCCGCTCTCAGCCCTGCGCGGGACGGCCACGACCGGCACGTCGTCGACGAGCGGCTCCGGCGACCTGCGTCCGTCCGGGTCCGCGACCACGAAGCTGACCCGGTCTCCCACGCGCAGCAGGTCGACGACGTCGGCGTCGGTGACGCGCAGCGGGACCGCGGTCGTGCCGGGGTAGCCGCGCAGCAGCCCGCGCGAGAGCGTGCGCAGCCGGGTGATCGGCTCGCCGCGCGACATGGGCGCGGCGAGGGTGCGTCCCAGGACGTCGCGAGGGTTCGTGACCGCGTCCACCGGCACGCTGGCGGGCGTGAAGTCCGTGCCGGCCAGGTCCCCGGACCCGAGCACGGTGCCGCTGGTCAGGTCGCGGCTGGCCGTCCACACCCGGACCGTTCGCGGCGGTGGGGGCGAGGTGACCTGCAGTGCCACGAGCACGGCACCCGCCGCGGACACCGCGGCGAGCGGACGACGGTGGAGCAGGACGCGCCGGTGGAACCGACGGAGGGGACGCAGTGGGTTCATGGCGCCCGAACCTAGGCCGAACCGCGGCTCCTCGCCGCGACGATCCACAGGCCACTCGCGGGCCGCCTGCGTCAGGCGGTCTTGGCCTCCGACGAGCCGCTCGACTTGCCGTCCGAGGAGCTGCTCGACCCCGTGCTCTTGGTGTCGCTCTTCGAAGCCCCACCCGAGTCGCCGCCCGACCCGTCCGAGGAGCCGTTCGAGGACGAGGACTTCGCGGGTGCGTCGCTGCTGGACTGCGCCGCGCGGCTGTCGTTGCGGTAGAAGCCCGAGCCCTTGAACACGACGCCCACCGCGTTGAACACCTTGCGGAGCCGGCCCTCGCACTCGGGGCAGACGGTCAGGGAGTCCTCGGAGAAGCTCTGCACGATCTCGAAGAAGTGTCCGCACTCGGTGCAGGAGTACTGATAGGTGGGCACGGTTGGGGGCCTCCGGGGAGTCACACGGGCGAGGCGTTGGCACTCGACGCTTTCGACTGCCAATGCTACGGCACAATGCCAGTCGTGAGCTCTCCGCAACCCCCTCCGGCCGCGTCGGACGACGCGCAGGACGACGGGCGGGACGACGGGCGGGACGACCGGACCCCCTTCCGGGACTGGCCGGGCTGGGCGCGCCGGACGACGTACGGCGTGGTGCTGCTCGTCCTGGTCCTCGTGGCCTGCCTCGTGGCCGGAGTGGTGGTGGCGCGGCGGCCGTTGCCGCAGACTCGACGGCACCCTCCATCTGCCTGGCCTGTCGAGCTCCGTGGACGTCGTCCGCGACGCCCACGGCATCCCCCAGCTGTACGCCGACAACAGCACCGACCTGTTCTACGCCCAGGGCTTCGTGCAGGCACAGGACCGGTTCTTCGAGATGGACTTCCGGCGGCACGTCACCGCCGGGCGGCTCAGCGAGCTCTTCGGCACGAGCACCGTCGAGACGGACATGTACATCCGCACGATGGGGTGGCGCCGAGTCGCCGAGCGGGAGCTCGACCTGCTCAGCCCGGAGACCAAGAGCTACCTCGACGCCTACAGCGACGGAGTCAACGCCTACCTCAAGGGCCGTTCGCCGACCGACCTGTCGGTGGAGTACACCGTGCTCGGGCTGACCGGTCTCGACTACGAGCCGGAGAAGTGGACCCCGGTCGACTCGCTGGCCTGGCTCAAGGCGATGGCCTGGGACCTGCGCGGCAACATGGACGACGAGGTGGCGCGCGCCCGCCTCTCGGTCAGCCGCTCGCCGGAGCAGGTGGCGGAGCTCTACCCGCGCTATCCCTACGCACGCAACAAGCCCATCGTGAACACGCCCCGGCCCGCTGGAGCGGGTGCACGCTTCCGGGCCCCCTGGGGCCAGGGCGCCGTGCTGGCGCTCGAGGCGGTACGTCGCGGCGTGGACGCGATCCCCGACCTGATGGGACGCGGCAGCGGCATCGGCTCCAACAGCTGGGTGGTCTCGGGCGAGCACACCGTCTCGGGCAAGCCGCTCCTCGCCAACGACCCGCACCTCGACGCCTCGATCCCCGGCATCTGGTACCAGATGGGTCTGCACTGCCGCTCGGTCGACGCAGACTGCCCCTTCGACGTCAGTGGCTTCACCTTCTCCGGGGTGCCAGGGGTGGTGATCGGGCACAACCGCGACATCGCCTGGGGGATGACGAACCTGGACCCCGACGTCACCGACCTCTACCTGGAGAAGGTGACCGGCAAGACGTATCTCTACGACGGCAAGCAGGTGCCGCTGACCGAGCGCGACGAGGTGATCCGGATCGCCGGTGAGTCGTCACGGCTGATCACGGTGCGCTCGACGCGGCACGGCCCGCTGCTCTCCGACGTCTCGGCCGAGCTCTCCAGCGTGGGCGCCAACGCGGACGTCCCGGCAGACGCCCCGCCACGCGAGAACGGGTACGGCGTCGCGCTGGCCTGGACAGCGCTGACACCACGGCCGACCGCGGACGCGATCTTCGCGCTCGACCAGGCGTCGAGCTGGCTGGAGTTCCGCGAGGCTGCCCGGAGCTTCGCCGTACCCAGCCAGAACCTCGTGTACGCCGACACCGACGGCAACATCGGCTACCAGGCGCCGGGAGCGATCCCGATCCGCCGGGACGGTCGCACGTGGCGACTACCCGGCCGCCGGGTGGCTCCCGCAGAACGACTGGAGCGGCCGCTACGTGCCGTTCGACCGGTTGCCGACCGCCTACGACCCGGCCGAGGGCTTCATCGTCACCGCCAACCAGGCCGTCACCGGTCCGGGCTACCCCTACCACCTGACCGACGACTGGGACCACGGCTACCGCAGCCAGCGGATCCGGCAGCTGCTGACGAGCCGGATCCGGGACGACTCACGACTCGACGTGCGTGACCTGACCGACATGCAGCTGAACACCCGCATCGCCGATCGCCCCCATGCTGGTGCCCTACCTGATGCGACAGCTGATGACGTCGGAGTACTACGCGGACGGTCAACGGCTGCTGGTCGACTGGAACTTCGACCAGCCGGCCGACTCGGCGGCCGCGGCGTACTTCAACGTGGTCTGGCGCAACGTGCTCCGGCTGACCTTCCACGACCAGCTCCCGGAGTCGCTGTGGCCGGACGGTGGCGAACGCTGGGTCGCCGTGGTGTCGAACCTGCTGCGCAAGCCGAACGACCAGTGGTGGGACGACGCCCGCACGGACAACGTCGTCGAGGACCGCGACACCATCCTCGCGCGCGCGATGCGGGCGGCGCGCGACGAGCTGACCCGCAAGATCTCGGTCAGCCCGCAAGCGGTGGACCTGGGGTCGGCTGCACCACCTCGACCTCGAGAACCAGTCGCTCGGCAAGAGTGGCGTGGGCCTGATCGAGACGATATTCAACCGGGGTCCGTTCGAGGTCGGCGGCGGCAACGCCATCGTCGACGCGACCAACTGGGACGCCACCTCGGGCTACCACGTGACCTCGGCACCCTCGATGCGGATGGTGGTCGACCTCGACGACCTCGACCGCTCGCGCTGGATCAACCTGACCGGCGCCTCCGGCCACGTCGCCTCGTCGCACTACCGTGACCAGACCCCGCTCTGGGTCCAGGGAGAGACCCTGCCGTGGGCCTTCGGGCGGGAGGCCGTCCAGAAGGCGGGGGAGGACCGGCTGGTGCTGGAGCCGGGCCACTAGTCCGACCGCCGACCAGCACGCTCAGCCGCCGAAGGAGCGGAGGATGCCGTTCTCGGTGGCCACGGCGCTGACGGGGCGGTCGTGGTCCTCGCGGGGCACCGAGTCGAGGACCTCCTCGGAGTTGAGCAGCACGCACACGAACGTCCCGACCGGGATCCGCCCCAGCACCCGGTCGTAGGACCCGCCCCCACGACCCAGTCGCATCCCGTCACGCCCCACGGCCAGGCCCGGCACGAGCACCGCATCGGCCGTGGCCACCGCGTCGGCCCCGAGCAGTGGTCCGTCGGGCTCGAGCAGTCCCCGTCCCGCCGAGCGCAGGTGCTGCGGGCCGTCGTACGCCGCCCAGTCGAGGTCGTTGTCCGCTTGCAGGACGGGCAGGATCACCCGCTTGCCGGCGCCGCGCAGGGCCTCGAGCAGCGGGCCGGTGCCGGGCTCGCTCGAGACGGAGACGTAGGTGGCCACGGTGGCCGCACGGCGGATCTCGGGGGCCTCGAGCAGGTGCCCGGCGAGCAGCCGGGCGCGCTCGCCGATGACGGCGAGGGGCAGGTGTCGTCGGGCAGCGAGCAGCTGGTCGCGCAGGGCCAGTTTCGCGACCCCCATGAACTCCTGCACACGGCAAGCCTACGATCGAAGCATGAACTCGAAGGGACTGCGGCAGGCGCGCGAGAAAATGCAGGCCGCCGGCGTGGATCCGGTGGCGATCGACGTCTTCGCGCACTACTACCGGCTGATCGAGCGCGGCGAGACCGGACTGATCGCCGAGAACACGATCGACCCGCTCGACATGGAGTCGATCGACGACGTCGAGGTCGACGACGAGACCGCCGTCGGCGGCCATCGGCAACACCGTGGTGATCAAGCTCAACGGTGGACTCGGGACCTCGATGGGCATGGCGCGGGCCAAGTCGCTGCTCTGCGTGCGCCGGGGGCTCTCCTTCCTCGACGTGATCGCCCGGCAGGTGCTGCACGTGCGCCGGGAGTACGGCGCCACCCTGCCGCTCATCTTCATGAACAGCTTCCGCACCTCGGCCGACACCCGCGCCGCGCTGGCCCGCTACGACGACCTCGAGGTGGCAGGTCTGCCGATCGAGTTCCTGCAGAACAAGGAGCCCAAGCTCGGGGTCAAGGACCTGCGGCCCATCGGCTGGCCCCGCGATCCCTCGCTCGAGTGGTGTCCGCCCGGGCCACGGTGACCTCTACACCGCGCTGATGGGCACCGGTCTGCTCGACAAGCTCATCGACGCCGGCTACACGCAGGCCTTCGTCTCCAACTCCGACAACCTCGGCGCGGTCCCGGACGCGCGGGTCGCCGGCTGGTTCGCCCAGTCCGGTGCGCCGTTCGCGATCGAGGCCGTCCGGCGTACTCCCGCCGACCGCAAGGGTGGCCACTTCGCCCGCCGCAAGGAGGACGGCCGCATCGTGCTGCGCGAGACCGCCCAGACCAGCGCCGCGGACAAGGAGGCGCTCGGCGACCTCGAGCGCCACAAGTTCACCTCCACGAACAACCTCTGGTTCGACCTGGTCCGGATGAGGGACGAGATCAAGCGTCGCGACGGCATCCTGGGCCTGCCGCTGATCCGCAACGTCAAGCACGTCGACCCCAGCGACTCCTCCAGCCCCGAGGTGATCCAGATCGAGACGGCCATGGGCGCCGCCATCGAGGTCTTCGCGGACTCGAAGACCATCGAGGTCGGTCGGGAGCGCTTCGTGCCGGTCAAGACGACCAACGACCTGCTGGTGCTGCGCTCGGACGCCTACGACCTCGGCACCGACTTCGTGCTCGACCAGGTCGCCGAGCAGCTGCCGTTCGTCGACCTCGACGAGGTCTACAAGGTGGTCGAGGAGTTCGACAAGCGCTTCCCGGCCGGGGTGCCCTCGCTGAAGGAGGCCGAGTCGCTGGTCGTCTCCGGCGACTGGAGCTTCGGCAAGGGGGTCCAGGTCAAGGGCTCCGCCAGGCTCGAGGGCAAGCACGGTCGCGTCGAGGCGGGCACGGTGCTCGGAGAGGGCACCACGTCGGAATAGGGTCGTGAGCATGCCTGCCGACCCGCCCCGCTCGCCGCTGCCGGTCGAGGAGTACCTCGAGCGCGTGCTCGCCCGGATCGAGCCGATGCAGCCGTTCGACCATCCGCTGATGGACGCGATCGGGCTGCCCGTCGCCGACGACGTGCACGCCGAGGTCTCGCTCCCGGGTTTCGACAACTCCGGCATGGACGGGTACGCCGTGGCGTTCCGCGACGTCGCCGACGCAACCGCCGACCGGCCGGTGCACCTGCCGGTCGTGGGCGAGATCGCCGCCGGGCAGACCACGATCTTCTCGCTGACCCCCGGCACCGCCGTCCGGATCATGACCGGCGCCCCGGTCCCGGCGGGCAGCACTGCCGTGGTGCCGTTCGAGTGGACCGAGGAGTCCGGTCGCGAGGTGCTCGTCCGGCAGGCCCCCGAGGAGGGGCAGCACATCCGGTTCGCCGGTGAGGAGGTCCAGAAGGGCGACCTGCTGATGCAGCGGGGCGAGGTGATCGGCACCAGACAGGTCGGCCTGCTCGCTGCCCTGGGACTGGGCCGCGTGCCCACGTCGCCGCGCCCGCGCGTGGTGGTGATGTCGACGGGTGCCGAGCTGGTGGAGCCCGGCCGACCGCTCGGGCGCGACAGCATCTACGACGCCAACAGCTACCTGCTCGCGGCCGCCGTCCGCGCCCACGGCGGCATCGCCTACCGGGTGCCGGCGAGCTCCGACGAGCCGGACGCGTTCACCGAGGCGCTCAGCGACCAGCTCGTGCGGGCCGACCTCGTGGTGACCAGCGGCGGGGTCAGCAAGGGCACCCACGACGTGGTCAAGGAGGTGCTCAGCAAGCTGGGCACCGTCGAGTTCCTCGAGGTGGCGATGCAGCCCGGGAAGCCCCAGGGTTTCGGCGTCGTCGGCGAGGACGCGACCCCGATCTTCACGCTTGCCGGGCAACCCGGTCTCGGCGTACGTCTCCTTCGAGATGTTCGTCGTCCCCGCGTTGCACAAGCTCACCGGCCGCGAAGCCGGCCGGCCGACGGCTGACCACGGCGACCGTGACCGAGTCGGTGCGCTCGATGCGTGGCCGCCAGCAGCTGCTCCGTGCGCGGGTCGAGCTCGATGCCGGCGGCGTCCGCGCGACGCCGGTCGGTGGCGCGGGCTCGCACCTGATCGCCGGGCTCGCGCAGGCGGACGCCCTGATCGTGCTCGCCGAGGGCGTGACCCGGGTCGAGCAGGGCGAGCAGGTCCCCGTGCTGCTGCTGGACCGGTCGTGAGGGAGATCCGGTGAGCGACCAGTTCACGCACCTCGACGAGACCGGCGCCGCGCGCATGGTCGACGTCTCGAGCAAGGACGTCACCGCCCGTTCGGCGACCGCCAGCGGCAAGGTGCTCGTCTCGGACTGCCGTGGTCGAGCTGCTGCGCGGCGAGGGAGTGCCCAAGGGTGACGCCCTCGGAGTCGCACGGGTCGCCGGCATCATGGCCGCCAAGCGGACCCCGGACCTCGTCCCCCTCTGCCACCCGCTGGCGATCTCCGGCGTGACGGTCGACCTCGAGGTCGAGGACGACGGCGTGGCCATCACCGCCTCCGTCCGCACCACCGACCGCACGGGTGTGGAGATGGAGGCGCTGACCGCGGTCTCCGTCGCAGCGCTGACGGTGATCGACATGGTCAAGGCCGTCGACAAGACCGCCGTGATCACCGACGTGCGGGTCGAGGAGAAGACCGGCGGCAAGAGCGGGACGTACCGCCGATGAACCACCCCACGACGTTCTTGACCCGGCTCGCTGCGCTCGCGTGCGCCACAACGCCGCGTGGACCCCGATGAGCGGTTGCGGGCCGCGGTCGTGGTCGCGTCCAACCGCGCCGCGGCCGGGGTCTACGACGACACGACCGGTCCGCTGATCGTCGAGGCGTTGCGCTCCGAGGGCTGGGAGGTCGGCGAGCCGGTCGTCGTACCCGATGGGGAGGCGGTGGGGGAGGCGATCTCCACGGCGGTCGCCGGCGGCGCCCGCGCGGTGATCACGACCGGTGGCACCGGCCTGACGCCGACCGACCTCACGCCGGAGGTCACCCGGTCGCTGCTGGACCGCGAGGTCCCCGGCATCGCCGAGGCGATCCGGGCGCACGGCGTCGGCAAGGGTGTGCCCACCGCCGCCCTGTCGCGCGGGGTCGCCGGGACGATCGGACAGTCACTCGTGGTCAACCTCCCGGGCTCGCGGGGAGGGGTCAAGGACGGCCTCGCGGTCGTCGTACCCCTGCTGCAGCACGCCGTGGAGCAGATCGTGGGGAGCGACCACTGAGCGCCGGCTGGCCGATCGACCTCGTCTCCGGCGGGGTGCGGCTGCGGCCCATCACCCAGAACGACCGGCACGTGTGGCGCCGCGTGCGCCAGGCCAACGCGTTGTGGCTGGCTCGCTGGGACGCCACGGCTCCGTCCAAGTCGCAGGCCCAGCCGCGCAGCTTCGCCGCCATGGTGCGCCAGATGCGTCGCGAGGCCAGGGCGGGTCGACAGCTGCCGTTCGTCATCGAGTACCAGGGCCGCTTCGTCGGGCAGCTGACCGTCAGCAACATCGTGCGCGGCTCCGCGCAGTTCGCCTCGATCGGCTACTGGATCGACGAGTCGTACGCCGGCCGCGGCATCACCACCCGCGCCGTGGCGATGGCGATCGACCACTGCTTCGGGCCGGTCGGACTGCACCGGATCGAGGTGGCGATCCGGCCCGAGAACACCTCCTCGCTCCGGGTCGTGGAGAAGCTCGGCATCAAGGAGGTGGGCTACGCACCGCGGTTCCTGCACATCGACGGTGACTGGCGAGACCACCGGCTGTTCGCCATCACCGCGCGAGGAAGTCCCTCTGGGACTGGTGAAACCCTCGACAGCTCGATTCACTCCAGTCACACGAGTGAACTGCCGACACACCCGCGTGGCAACGGTTCGAGGCCTCCCGACGCTCGTATCGTCAACGCCGTGGACCTCTCAGCAATCATCTTCGTGGTGCTCGCCGTCGCGTGGGCCGTCTACCTGATCCCCAAGGCACTCAAGCACCACGACGAGATGGCGAGCGACCGACTGGTCGAGGGCCACTCCGAGCGGGTCCGGATCCTCTCCCGGCACCGGACGTCGGTGACGGTCGAGACCGTGGACGAGGACGTCGAAGACCCCGTCCGTCGAGCGCATCGCAACCCACCCCCGTCGGTCGAAGCCGTGGTGACCCCGGCTCAGCCCGCCCCGCGGTCCCCACCCGCGCGTCCGCCCGCCGCGCCGCCCGCAACCGCCGTCGGGTGCTCTCGGTGCTGGTCCTGGCCACCGCCGTCGTCGCCGGCCTCGCCGGTTTCGCGATCGTGCCGTGGTGGTCGGTGGCCATCCCCACCGGCCTGGTCGTCGCGTTCCTGGTCGTCGCCCGCCTGTCGGTGCGCCGGATGCAGCGCGCCCGCCGGACGGTCCCCTCCCCGTCGGCCGAGCGGGTCGTCGAGCACGCCGTGGTCCAGGAGCGCAGCCAGGCCCGTCCCGAGACCACCACCGCCTCCCAAGACCTCGTCGACCTCCTCGCTGAGGACCCCGACGCCGAGCAGCGCCAGCAGGCCGAGGCCGTCCTCGCCGACGACGGATCGCTCTGGGACCCGCTGCCGATGACGCTGCCGACGTACGTGAACAAGGCGCGCGCCCGTCGCACGGTGCGCACCATCGAGCTGACCGGCATCAACAGCTCCGGGCACGACGAGAGCGACAGCGCCCTGGCCCGCGAGGCCGCCGGAGTCGGCCGCGCTGGCCGAGAGCCACGCTGCCGAGCAGCGTCGGGTCGCCGGCGCCTGACCCGATTCGGGCTCAGCGCCCGCCCGGTGGTAACTTTTCCTTCGCGCTCGAGGGCGCGATGGGGCTGTGGCGCAGTTGGTAGCGCGTCTCGTTCGCAATGAGAAGGTCAGGGGTTCGAATCCCCTCAGCTCCACCACACGATGGTCCCGTCTTCCCTGCACCTTCAACGTGGGAAGGCAGGGTTCCGTCCCTGCCATGCGGCGTTCGTCTCCTCCCGCGCACCCCCGACGCCCGAAGTCGTTCACCCGGGCCAGTCCCACCCATCGAAGTCACCTCGACCAGCAGGCCGCGGACCTCACGCTGCCGCTTCGCTACCTGTTCCACTGGGTCGTCCGGCCGCTGGACGCCGGCGGCCCAGAGTGGAACCAGTGCGGGCAACCGCTCATGGACGACGCTGCGTCTCCGCGACCTCATCGCCCACACCACCCCCGGAGGATGTGCCGCGCGGCCGTTGTGGTTGCGCCTGCCGCGCGACTCACCCGGTCCGGACGAGTCGTGATCCAACTGCCCGAACGGCACCCACGGCGTCGCCCTCAGAGCCGAAAGGAGGTTTCCGAAACGTCTCGGATACCAGACTCAGGCTGCTCCGCCGCGAACACGGAGAGTCGGGGTCTCGAAGTGCCATTCGAAAAAGGCGACCAGACCATGGAGCACGACCAGCCCGCATGTCGAGTGTGCGGTGGACGCACATCGCAGCATGAAGAGACCGTGATCCGGTTCCGGCATCCGGAGGAAGTGCACCATCGGTTCCGATGCGTGGATCCCGCCTGTGGCAGTTCTCTACTCCGGGGCGACCCGGAGCCGTAGGGGCGGGCAGTGTCACGGGCACGCATGGCTCATGTGTCGCCGAGTGCTTGGACTCGACTGCTTGGACTCGACCGACGTGTGAGCCTCAGGTGGTCCGCGACGTCTGGATGATCTCCTGGAGTTGTGTGGTCATCGTCCGTGTGGAGGCGCCCTTCTCGAGGTAGCCGTCTGCGCCGAGGTCGAGGGATTGAGCGGCCAGTCGACCAGCGGGGTGACCCGAGTACATGACGATCGTGGAGTCGGGGCACAGCTGCCGCGCGATGGGCAGCATCTCCAGTCCGTCCATGACGGGCATCGCGACGTCGAGCAGCATCACGTCGGGACGGTGACGCTCGATCGCCGTGACACCTTCGGCGCCGTCGGCACCTTCGGCGACCACCGTGAAGGCACCCGTGCGCTCCAGCGCCAGCTTGGTCAGGAAGCGGACATCCTCCGCGTCGTCGACCAGCACGACCGTGAGGGGCTCAGCGGGATCACCTTCGGGCATGCATGGCCTCTCCGCAGGAATGCCGAACTGCACGACCGGACCCACACTAGGGCCTCGCGCACGATCACGGACTGAGGTCCCTATTCAGAGGACAGGGGAGTCCTCATCGCGACGACGACGCTTCATGGACCGCGGCCCGCTCTGGTGCGCCAAGCGGCACCACCACGACGACCCCGTGCTGATGGGCGCGCGTTTTGCCCGGCGGGTCGTGCTGGTGCCGTGACGTTCTGGTGGATATCGCCGAGATCGTCCTAAAGTGTGAGCAGTTCCCTCCGGGGGCGAGCCGACTCGGAGGGGAATCGGATGAGGGTGTGGACGCGCGCGGCCCTGGGCGGGCTGCTGCTGCTGGTCGCCTGCCTCGTCCTTCCGGCGAACGCAGCGACCACGCGGAGCTACGCCGACTGGGACCCGCTGGTCGGGACGTCGAACAACTACACGACGGCGGCGCAGGTGCCCGTGCAGGGGTTTCCCCGGGCGACGGTGACCACGGACTCACGCTCCGGGAGCGTCGGGGTGCAGTCAGGAGCCTCGACCTGGTTGACCGAGGACACGCCGGTCGGGCAGGTGTACGGG
This sequence comes from uncultured Actinomycetota bacterium, assembly GCA_963797525.1. GTDB lineage: Bacteria > Actinomycetota > Actinomycetes > Propionibacteriales > Nocardioidaceae > Marmoricola. Next base: position 161,916 of record CAWCPT010000002.1, on the reverse strand, counting down.
TCCAGCCGCAACCTGCCCTACCTCTCGCTCCGCCCCAAGGCGGACAACGCCACCAGCCCGTCGGTGACGACGTACACCTTCGACCACCCGACCCCGCCCACGGGATGGATGGTCGCCTTCGCCGACATCGACGCCGACCAGGTCCGGGTGACCGCGAAGGACGCCTCTGGTGCGGAGGTCTCCGCCGCCGACCTGGGCTTCCGGGGCGGCTTCAACTTCTGCGAGTTCCCCGGAGCCACCCGTCCGTCGGCGTGCTCGACGAGCATCGGTGACGTGCCGACCTGGAACGCCACGACGCAGACGCTGGTCGGCAACCCGACGGCCGCCGACACGGTGGGTCCGACCGGCTGGTTCGAGCCGACGGTCCCGCTGAGCAGCCTGACCGTCAGCTACACCCGTCGCTCCGGGTTCCCGATCTACTCGACCTACCTCGCCGCACTCGGACGCACCGTCAGCGGCACCGTCCAGGACGTCTCGACGACCGGTGCGTGCGCGGTGACCGGCGTGACGGTGCGGCTGGTGGACCCGTACGGCGCGTCGCTCGCGACCACGACGCCGGCATCGGACGGCACCTACAGCTTCGGCCAGAACGCGACCCAGCCCGGCTACACCGTGCGCATCGAGCCCCCAGCGGCCTGCGCGGCGGTCGGCGGGGTCACCCGGACCGTGAGCACCGCGACCGCCGACGCCACGGCCAACTTCTCGGTGCGGCAGATCATCCCGCAGCCGGTGTCCGGCACCGTGCGGGCGGACGGGCAGCCGCTGGCCGGCGTCCCGGTGACATTGCACGCTCCCGGTGGCGGCACGAAGACCACCACCACCGCTGCTGACGGCAGCTACCTCTTCGACGACAACGCCGTGGACGACGGCTACTTCGTGACGATCGATGTGCCCGACGGCTACACCGGCACGGACCAGCGTGCCCCGTTCGACGTCGACACCACCCCGATCATCGGACAGGACTTCACGCTGACCGCCAACCCCGACGTGTCCGGGACGGTGACCGGTGGCGGCTCCGGGCTCGGCGGGGTCACCGTCACCCTGACTCCGGCCACCGGTCCGGTCCTGACCACGGTCACCGCGGCTGACGGCAGCTACACGTTCGAGCGCGTACCTGCGGGCACCTACGACATCTCGGTGGAGCCCCCGCCAGGATTCAGCGCCGTGCCACCGATCGACGGCGTCGACGTCGATGCTGACGACGTGACCGGGCAGGACTTCGCCCTGAGCCGACCCGGAGCCATCAGTGGGATGGTCACCGACTCGACGAACGACGACGCACCGGTTCCGGATGCCGAGGTCACGGTCGACGGCCCGGGCGGTCCGGAAGTGATCACCACCGACTCGGACGGCCGGTTCTTCGTCGACGGCCTGGACGCCGGCGACTACGACATCGACCTGACGCCCCCGGCCGGCTTCGTGCCCGACGGGCCGGCGCAGCAGATGACGACGATCACCGACGAAGGGGAGATCCGCGGCGGCATCGACTTCGCGGTGACGCCGGTGGCCGCGGCGCCGACCCCGTCGCCGTCACCGTCACCGAGCGCATCGCCGTCCGCCACGCCGTCCGCGGGCACGTCCGCAGGATCATCCGGCGCCGGCCCGGCGAGCACGTCGAGCTCGTTGCCGGACACAGGTAGCGACGTCGGCGGTGGGTTCGTCCTCGGCGCGCTGCTGCTGGTCGGCGCGGGGGCGATCGTCCTGGTCGGCAACCGGATCGCGCGTCGCCGGGAGCACTGAGCACCGGGTTCTGCGTAGCACCCGCACACCCCAGCGAGGGCCGCTAGGGTCGCCGAGGTGACGACGCCTTCCTTCGACCTCGGCCAGGACCACCTCGACCTCCGTGACTGGCTGCACGCCTTCGCCGCGGACGTGATCCGCCCGGCAGCCTCCGAGTGGGACGAGCGCGAGGAGTTCCCGTGGCCGGTGCTCGAGGAGGCCGCGAAGGTCGGCATCTACTCGGTGGACTTCTTCGCCACGCAGAGCTTCGACGAGACCGGACTGGGCATCCCGATCACGATGGAGGAGCTGTTCTGGGGTGATGCCGGGATCGGCTTGTCGATCGTGGGCACGGCGCTGGCCGCCGCGGGCGTCAGCTCCAACGGCACCCCCGAGCAGGTGGGGGAGTGGGTGCCGCAGATGTTCGGCTCGCCGGGCGACCTCAAGCTCGGCGCGTTCTGCTCGTCGGAGCCCGACGCCGGCAGCGACGTGGGCGCGATGCGCACGCGGGCGACGTACGACGAGGCGAAGGACGAGTGGGTCGTCAACGGCACCAAGACCTGGGCGACCAACGGCGGACTCGCCGACATCCATGTCGTGACCGCCGTCGTCGACCCCGACCTGCGCACCCGCGGCCAGGCCAGCTTCGTGATCCCTCCGGGCACCAAGGGACTGAGTCAAGGGCAGAAGTTCCACAAGCACGGCATCCGCGCCTCGCACACCGCCGAGGTGGTGCTCGACCACGTCCGGATCCCCGGCAGCTGCCTGCTCGGCGGCAAGGAGAAGCTCGACGCCCGGCTCGCCAAGGCGCGCGACGGTGCGCGGTCCGGAGGCTCGAACGCCTCGATGGCCACCTTCGAGCGCACCCGCCCCGCAGTGGGCGCGCAGGCGATCGGCATCGCCCGGGCGGCGTACGAGGTGGCGCTGGACTACGCCAAGACCCGTGAGCAGTTCGGCAAGGCGATCATCGAGAACCAGGCGATCGCGTTCGCGCTGGCGGACATGAAGGTCGCCATCGACGCCTCGCGCCTGCTCGTGTGGCGGGCAGCGTGGATGGCCAGCCAGGGCAAGCGCTTCGAGGCCGCCGAGGGGTCGATGTCGAAGCTGTACGCCGGGGAGACGGCTGTCAGCGTGACCGAGAAGGCGATGCAGATCCTCGGCGGCAACGGCTACACACGCGAGTACCCGGTCGAGCGGATGGCCCGCGACGCCAAGATCTACACGATCTTCGAGGGCACCTCGGAGATCCAGCGCCTCGTCATCGCGCGCGCGATCTCGGGCGCCCCGATCCGTTGAGGCGGTCCTCGGTGGTCGAGGAGCGACTGTCTCGAAACCAGTCACACCTGCGTAGCAGGAACTAGCGCGTGGACGGGCCGGTGCTGACGTCGAGGGTGCCTTCGTGATCGCGGAGGTACTGGTAGCCGTGGGGGCTTCGCCACAGGTAGGTGCCTGGTTCGAGCATCGTGTAGGACCAGGTGGTGTGGGTCTTGAGCCGGTGATGTCGGCGGCAGAGGGCGGCGATGTTGCTCGAGCACGTCGGCCCGGCCTCGGGTTTGTCGGGGTCGTGCGGGATCAGGTGGTCGTGGTCGCATCGTCTGGCTGGGCGGGTGCACCAGGGGAAGACGCAGGTGTGGTCGCGTAGGTCGGTCTGCTCGGCCAGCCTGTCGGGGATCTCGTAGGCGGTGGTGGCGATGTGCTCGGCGAGGTCGATGACGGGCTTGACGACCACGTGGGTGTCGGGGTTGGCGCACCAGCCGCGGACCTGGTCGGCGGTGACGACCTGACGCCGGTTCTCGACCCGGGCGAGCTCCAGGCCGGTCCCGTCAACGCTGGTGCCGGTGATGGCTGCTTCGGAGAGGTGCACGTACAGCACGACCTGCCGCGGCTTGGTCTTGGTCGAGCACGTTGAGACCTGGTCGCTGTCGCCATCGTCGTCGGCGGTGAGGTCGAGGGCGAGCTGGCGGCGGGCGAGCTCGCCGGCGGCCATCGCGCGGCGGACGTCGAGGGAGGCATCCGAGCCGGCAGCCTTCAGGGATTCGGCTCCGCGGGTCAGCGCGGCGTCGAGGTCGAGGTCGGGCGTCGGCGAGGTCGAGCTCGCCCTCGATCCGGGTGGTGCCGTTGAAGGAGACGTGGTCGTGGGTGATGGTGAGGTGGCGGCCCTCGGCGGCCCTCGGCGGCACGATCGGCGTCCTGGGCGGCTTGTGCCGGCATGAAGCGGGCGACGGCTTCGGCGACGAGGCGCTCGGTCGCGGCGGGTCCGATCTTGTGCGCGAACGCGGCGACGTGGGCGTCGACGAAGGAAGCGGCTTCTCGCGTGAGGGTCATGGTGGCTTCGGCGATCCGGCGGGCCCTCCATACCGGCAGGTCACCGTCGAGGATGCGTGTCCAGTGGCGGGGGAGGCGGTACCTGAGCTCGAGGGCGGCACAGATGAGGGTGCGCCCGGAGTCGGTGGAGATGCCGAGGGTGGCGGCGAGCTCGGGGATGCAGAACTCCGCGACCAAGGGTGCTCCAGGTCCGGCGAGCGGGATGCCGGTCTCGGTGCCGCCGCCGAACCCGGCCGTGGTCCAGGTCGCGGCCAGTGCGATGGACTCGACGGGGTGCTGCTCGGCCCACGTGACCGCTGCGACGAGGATGTCGGCCTCAGCCCGGTCCGCCCGTCGCGTCGGCCCGGCGGATGCGGGCGAAGGCGAGCACGTCACGGGGAGTGTCGAGCTCCTCGAGAGTGGTCGTTTCCCTTGCCTGCATGAGGAAAGTCAGCCAGCGACCACCGACAAGAACCCCGCCGGAACGGACGGTTCGGCCGGATGCTGGACACGACTTTTCGCCGGTTGGCCGAGTGGTCTCGAGCCCTTCGAGACGCTCGCTGAGCTCGCTCCTCAACCCTCGAGGTGGACTACGCCTTGCGGTCCCGCTTGACCCGGCGGCGGAGCTGCAGGATGCGCAGCGTCCCGGCGGCGACGGCGAGGACGAGCCCGGCCGCGGTGGCGATCAGCAGTGCTGCGGCCAGGGGAGCGTTGCCGCTCCAGCCGAGGAAGGAGATCTCCACCTTCTGGGTGTTCTGCAGGACGAAGATCGCCAGCAGCACCAGCAGGACGACGAGCAGCACCATGACGATCCAGACGCCGCTGGTGCGGGACCCACGGAGCGGGTCCTTCGGCTTCGCGGAGGTGCCGGTGCTCGTGGTCGGTGGGGTCGAGGGGTCGTTCGTCGTCGGGGTGGGGTCGGTCGAGGCCGACGGACCGGGCTCGTGCGGGGAAGTAGACACCTCTGGAGGGTACCCACCGAGCGCCCCGACGATGCGCAGCGTGGCTAGGGTCGAGTCATGACCCAGGACGTCAAGCTCAGCCACAGCCGCACCTTCCCCGCCGAGGTGGAGCGCGCCTTCGACGAGGTGCTCCCCTACGACCTGCCGCTGCTCTTCGACCGGCGCTACCTCGCGGTGCCGCCGATCAAGGCCGTGCGCGACCAGGCCGGCGTGTGGGGCGCGGTAGGACAGACCCGGACGATCTCGCTCGCCGACGGCGGCACGATGCGCGAGACGCTGACCGAGGTCACCCGACCCGCACGCTTCGGCTACGCGATCAGCGACGTGACCGGACCGATGAAGCCGTTGATCAGGTCGTTGGAGGGGGAGTGGGCCTTCGAGCCCGCGGGGACCGGCGTCCGGATCACCTGGTCGTGGACGGTGCACCCCGCCGGTCGACTCGGATCGGCGGCGATGCCGGCCTTCCGGAGGATGTGGCAGGGCTACGCGCGCCAGGCGTTCGACAACCTCGAGAGCCTGCTGGTCCGATGAGCGCGCAGCTGCCCTCCGGGTCCTGGCCGACACCGGTCACCGCCGACCTCGTCATCCAGGCCGCACGCACCCTGAGCGGCGTGGCCCTCGACGGCGACGCCGTCTACTGGTCGGAGATGCGCCCCGCGGACGGCGGCCGCACCCAGGTCGTGCGCCTCGAGCCCGGCGGTACGCCGACCGACGTGCTGCCCGAGGGCAGCAACGCGCGCACCCAGGTCCATGAGTACGGCGGCGGCGCGTGGTGGGTGCGCGGCGGCGTCGTCTGGTACGTCGAGTGGTCCGACCAGCGCCTGCGCCGGATCGAGCCCGGTGGCAGAGCCGGTCGCGCTCACCCCCGAGTCGCCCGAGGGTGGCTCGGTGCGCTGGGCCAACGGCGACGTGCACCCGCTCGACGGCCGGCTGGCCGTCGTACGCGAGACGCACCCGGTGGGCGGCGGACGCGGTCGACGTCGTCAACGAGGTCGTCGTGCTCGACTCCGACGGCGGGCAGGACGTGGTGGTCTCGGGGCCGGACTTCGTCTCCGACCCGCGCTGGTCGCCCGACGGTGACTCGCTCGCCTGGCTGGAGTGGGACCACCCGGCGATGCCGTGGGACTCCTCGACGCTCAAGGTGCAGAACGCGATGGGCGTCCTCACCGTGGCCGGTGGCGTGGACGAGCGCCCGCGAGGGGATCTGCCAGCCGCGCTGGGCTCCCGACGGCTCGCTGTGGTTCTGCTCGGACCGGGACGACTGGTGGTCGCTCTACCGCTGGACGCCCGGAGACCGGCGTGGAGCTGGTGTTCGGCGAGCCGGGCGAGGTCGGGGCGCCGAAGTGGGTCTTCGGCCAGTCCCGCTACGCGTTCCTCGAGGACGGGCGCGTCGTGCTCGCGGTCCGGCACGAGGGGCGCGACTCCCTGCGCCTGCTCGGCGCGACGGCAGGCGTCACGCCTCTCGAGATCGGCGTCACCGAGGTCCCGACGCTGGCGGCGTCCGGCGAGCACGCGTGGCGCTGGTCGGCTCCTCCCCCGTCGAGGAGCCGGCTGTCCGTCGCTTCGCGATCGCTCCGTCGTCCCGCGAGCCCGGCCCGGTCGAGACGCTCAGCGCCGTCCGTGACCTCGGCATCGGCCACCGAGTGGTTCTCCGAGCCCGAGCACATCGAGTTCCCCGGAGGTGACGGCCGGCCGACGTACGCGAACTTCTACCGGCCGACCAACCCGACCGCGCCGCCGCTCGACGGGCGAGCTGCCGCCGCTGATCGTGATCGGTCACGGCGGACCGACCTCCAACGCGGTGAGCACGCTCTCGCTGGCCATGCAGTTCTGGACGACCCGCGGGTTCGCCGTGGTGGACGTCGACTACGGCGGCTCGACCGGCTACGGCCGGGCCTACCGCGACCGGCTGCAGGGCGAGTGGGGCCTGCTCGACGTCGGCGACTGCATCTCCGTCGCGCGCTGGCTGGGCGAGCAGGGCTGGGTCGACCCGCAGCGCGCGGTGATCCGCGGCGGGTCGGCCAGCGGCCTGACCGTGCTGATGGCGCTGGCGATCGTCGGACGTCTTCGCCGGCGGCGCCGACTACTTCGGGGTGGCCGACGTGGAGGCGCTCGCGCTGGAGACCCACAAGTTCGAGTCGCGCTACCTCGACGGGCTGATCGCGCCCTACCCCGAGGGCCGCGACGTCTACCGCGAGCGCTCGCCGCTGACGCACCTGGAGTCGCTGTCCGCGCCGCTCGTCGTGCTCCAGGGCGCCGAGGACCAGGTGGTGCCGCCCGCGCAGTCCGAGGCGGTCGTCGCCTCCCTGCGCGAGAAGGGGCTGCCCGTCGCCTACCGCCTGTACGCCGGGGAGCAGCACGGCTTCCGCCAGGCGGAGAACATCAAGGACTCGCTGCAGGCAGAGCTCTCGTTCTACGCCCAGGTGCTCGGGTTCGAGCTGCCCGCGGACGAGGCAGATCCCGGTCCTCGAGATCGAGAACCGGGACTCGCTCGACCTCAGACGCTGACCAGCTCGTCGTCGTCCGCGCGGTGGCGCGGCCGCGGTCGACCTGCAGGTGCGGGCGCTCGAGCTGCTCGCCCTCGACGTCCACGTTGGGCAGCAGCCGGTCGAGCCAGCGGGGAAGCCACCAGGCCTTCTCGCCGATGAGGTACATCAGCGCCGGGATCAGGGCCATCCGGATCACGAACGCGTCCAGGAAGACGGCGATCGCGAGGGCGAAGCCCATCGACTTGATGATCGGCTCGTCGATCAGGATGAACGCCCCGAACACCGAGATCATGATGACCGCCGCAGCCGCCACGACGCGGGCGCTGTTGCGGAACCCGTCGACGACCGACTCGCGCGTCGTCGACCCGTGCACGTGCGCCTCCCGCATCCGGGTGACCAGGAAGACCTGGTAGTCCATCGCCAGCCCGAAGACGAGCCCGATCAGGAAGATCGGCATGAAGCTCACGATCGGTTGGCCCTCCATCAGGCCGAACGCACCCTCCTGGAAGACCGCGACGGTGGCACCGAGGGTCGCCAGCACGGAGAGCAGGAAGCCGAACGTCGCCGTCAGCGGGACCAGGATCGAGCGGAACACCAGCATCAGCAGCAGGAACGCGAGCCCGATCACGACTCCGAGGTAGATCGGCAGCGCGTGGCTGAGCCGCTCGGACACGTCGGTGGTGATCGCCGTCAGGCCGGTGACACCGGTCTGGGTCCCGGTCTTGTCCTCGATGCCGCTCTGACCCGCACGCAGGTCCGTCAGCAGGTCTCGGTGCGGGTGTCGTCGGCGGAGTACTTCGGCGTCACGAGCACCTGGGCGCCTGTGCCGTCCTTGTTCTGCACGACGACCTGCGCGTTGGCGACGCCCTGCTGGTCGGCGGCCCAGCCTGCGACCTCGCCGTACGCCTTCTGACGGGCGTCGGCGTCAGCGATCCCGCGACCGTCCACGACGACGAGCAGCGGAGCGTCGCGACCCGGGCCGAACGAGTCGGCGATCAGGTCGGAGGCCTTGCGCTGCGTGGTCTGCGAGGAGGCGGTGCTGTCGCTGGGGAACGCGAGGTGCAGGTCCTTCAGCGGGATCGCGAGGGAGCCGAGGACCACCACGACGAGGATCACCACGGCGGCCGGCTTGCGGCCGATGAAGCGTGCCCAGCGCACCCCGTTGTTGAGGAGCTTGCCGTCGGCGTCGCGCTTGGGGTGGGTGCGACGGACGCGGCCGCCGAAGGCCTTGGACTTCATCAGGCCGAGGATCGCCGGCAGCAGCGTCAGCGCCACCAGCACCGCGATGAAGACCGTCGCCGCGGCGGCGATGCCCATCGTGGTGAGGAACGGGATCCCGACCACGGAGAGGGCGGACAAGGCGATCAGCACGGTGAGACCCGCGAAGACCACGGCCGAGCCGGCGGTCCCGACGGCGATGCCGGCCGCCTCCTCGCGGTCGTCGGTGTGGTCGAGCTCGCTGCGGTAGCGCGCCAGGATGAACAACGCGTAGTCGATCCCTACCGCGAGCCCGATCATCGTCGCGAGCGTCGGTGTCGTGGACCCGATGTCCATGAACGCGGTCATCGCGGTGATGCCGGTGATGCCGAGGCCGACGCCGAACAGAGCGGTGAGCACGGGCAGGCCCGGCGGCGACGAGCGAGCCGAAGGTGAGGATCAGGACGAGGATCGCCACGGCGATGCCGATCAGCTCGGACTTGCCGCCGAGCTCCGGCTGGGCCGTGGTGCCCGAGCCGTTGGCCTCGACGGTGAGTCCGTCGGCGCGCGCGTCGGCCATCGTGTCCTTGAGCTGCTCGATGGTCGCCGGCTTGACGTCCGCCACGGTCTTCACGTCGAAGTTCCAGCTGATCGTGCCGACGCGACCGTCCTGGGAGAGCGGCGAGAGGGCCTGGGCGTTGGCCTTGGCGGCGGCTGGTGTCAGCGCCGGCCTGCTGCGCTGCCTTGGTCATCTGCATCTGCTGGGCAGACGCGGCGTCGACCGGGTCGGCCGGTGCGGGGCTGGCCGGGTCATTGCCGTCGGGCATCTGCGGCAGTGCCGAGAGCTCCTTGACGAGGGAGTCGACGGCCGCCTTGTTCTGCCTGTCCGCCAGCTGCTCGCCCTTGGGCGCGGCGACGACGACCTTGACCGAGGCCTGGTCGAAGGCGTCCGCGGACCCGGGGAACAGCTCGGACTGGAGAGCGGCGGCGCGCTCCGAGGGGATGCCCGGGATCGAGAAGGCGTCGCTCATCGGCTTGGACAGGGTGCCCGCCACGGTGGCGACACCGATCATCGCCACCAGCCAGGCGGCGACGAAGAAAGGCCAGCGCCGGTAGGCGGTCTTGCCGAGGCGGTAGAGCAGCGTTGCCATGTGGTTTCTCCTGGAGAGGATGTGCGCCGTTCGGCGCAGGCAGGTGGAGCGGCTGGGTCAGGCCAGCAGCTGACGTGCGGCACGCAGTACGTCGTCGTACGCGTCGGCGAGCGGTCGTTCGTCCGGGTTGACCAGGAAGCTGTCGAGGGCGGCGTCGAACAGGGCCGCGAGCAGCCGAACGGCGATCTGCGCCCGATGGGCGTCGAAGGAGGCGCCCTCACGGGAGCGGATCTCCTCGACGATCTCGCCGGTCACGGTGAGGAAGCGGTCGTGGGCCGCCGCGAGCAACCGAGGGGTGGTGAGCAGGAGGCGGCGAGTCCGTTCGATGTCCTCACGATGGAGCTGCTTGGTGTCCAGCAGCTCGGTGGCGAGCTCGCGCAGGTCGTTGACGAGGTTGCTGCCGGCGCCCCGGGAGCGGAACTCCGCGAGGGCCTCGTCGGAGACGTGCGGCGCCTCGCCGAGCACGGCGTCGACCTTGCCCGGGAAGTAGTTGAACAGCGTGCGACGGGAGACCCCCGCGGCCTCGGCGAGCTCCTCCATCGTGAAGCCGTCGAGACCGTGCTCCTCGGTGAGCTGCTGGGCGCACCGCGAGATCCGGAACGACGTCTCCTGACGTCGTCCGGTCCGAGAGATTGCACTTTCGCTCACGTAGTGCATTCTTGCACTCTGTCCCTGAAAGTGCACAATCAGCGCGGTGTGATCTGGCTCCCACCCCGGCCGGTCACGGTCGGGGGCGGCGCGACCTCACCGTCAGCACGCCGCCGACGACCAGGCACATCAGGCCCAGGGCGATCATCCACGGACGCACCGGGCTGCCCGTCCCACCGAGTCCGTCACCCGACAGGCCCGACACGGTGTCGGCGGAGACCGCCCCGGAGTAGGCGGGCGGCAGCACACTGCCGTCGAAGCTGTTCACCACCCGCACGGTGCTGCTGGCCCCGTCCTTGACCTGGATCCGCGCCGGGCTGATCCTCGTCGAGGCCGCTCCGCCGTCCTTGGGCTCGCTCACCACGCACGACGCCCCGGTCGGCAGGTCGCTCCACAGGTCGCTGAGTCCCGCGTCGCGCGAGAGAGTGCGGTCGGCTCCTCCCGGGACGGCCACAGGGACCGTCCGGCCGTCGACCTCACGGGTGCACTCGATCCGCACCGTGAACGGCCCGTCGACGTAGTCGGCGCCGATCCCGGTCAGCCGCTTGGTCACGCGCACCTCGCCGAGACCGAAGCGGTTGGTGATCTCCGCACTCACCCCGGGCGCCGAGCCGTCGCCCGAGCTGGCGGTGTCGTCCACGACCACGAGGTCGGTGCGGTTGCCCTGCGTCGTCACGGGCGACCCGCCGTCGGTCGTCACGGCGACCGTGCTGGACGTAGCACCACCGGCGCCCGTCTCGGTGAGCGCGCACGCGGCGCCGACGGGGAGCTGGTCGTAGCGGGTGGTCAGGTCGTTCTCGCTGCTCAACGTACGCACGGCGCCGCCCGGGATCGCGATGTCGCGTTTGGTTCCGGTGTCCTCGCTGGTGCACGCGAGCGAGACCTCGAAGGGGCCCTGCCCGTAGAGGTCCGCGCCCGGGCCGTCGACGTGCTTGGTGACCAGCACCGAGCCGAGGTGGAAGGTGTTGGTCACCTGCACCTGCACGGGGTCGGCCTCGATGGCGTTGACCGTGACGGAGACCGGTTCGACCGAGGTCTCCTGGCTCTGCGGGTCGCTCCCGGTCTCCGTGACCCGGCAGGTGGCGCCGGTGGGCAGCCCGAGGTACGTCGCGGTGCCCCCGTCACCCTCGAGCGTGCGCTCGGCCCCGCCGGGGACGTCGATGTCGTAGTCCGTGCCGTTGATCCGCCGGGTGCAGGCCAGCGAGACCGTGTAGCTGCCGGTGAGGGCCGCGGGGAGCTCGTCGGTGTCACCCTCGACCTGCTTGGTCACCTGGATCGCGCCCAGACCGAACAGGTTGAAGACGTGCGCCTCGACGGTGTTCCCGGCGCCCACCGTGACCTGTCCGCTGTCGGGATCCAGGATCGTGAAGTTGGCGCCTCCGTCGTTGTCGGGATCCTCGGAGAAGGTGCACACGGCACCGGTGGGCAGGTTGTCCACCTGCCAGGTCTGGTTGGCGACGTCGAGGAACCGCTCGTCGTCGTACACCACACCGGGGCTGGCGTCCTCGAGGTTGCAGGTCAGCAGGATCCGGAACTCGTGGTTGGCCCAGGCGTCGCCGGGACCGATGGCCTGCTTGGTGATCAGGACCGAGCCGACGGTGTAGTGGTTGGTGAACACCACGGAGTTGACGTGCCCTCCGTCGTCGTCCGCGCCCAGGGTGAGCTGGGTGGTGGAGCCGTCCTCCGAGCCGCCCTCGGTGCCGTTCTCGGTCACCACGTGCGTGGTGGATCCGGCCGTCCCGTTGTCCGTCTCCGTCACGGTGCACTCAGCGCCCACCGGCAGGCCGGAGAGCTCCTTCTCCTCGTCGCGGTCGAGGCTGAAGGCGCGATAGTCGGCGGGCAGGGTGAGCGGGTTGTCCGCCAGGGTGCAGGACGTGGTGAACGAGTAGGTCTCCCGCCGTTCGATCGGGGTGCCGTCCTGGTCGACCGCACCGCCGTCGTCGACTCTCTTGGAGACGGTGAACCCCGCCGGCTCGAACGTGTTCGCCGCGGTGACCTGCTCGGTGAGACCACCGACCGTCACGGTGTCGGGGAGGACGGTGTGGGAGCCGGCCCCCGCGTCGTCGGTCTCCGTGACCACGCACACCGCCCCGGCGGGCAGCGGGGTCCACTGCGCTCGGGGAGCTGCACGGGTGAGGGTGCGCGTCGGACCGCCGGGAATCGTGACCGGCACCGTGCTCCCCGAGACCTCGCGCGTGCACGCGATCCTCATCGTGAACGGGCCGTTGACGAAGGCAGCTCCCTCTCCTTCGATCTCCTTGGTGACCTGCACCGCGCCGACCTCGAAGGTGTTCTGCACCGTCGCGACGACCGCCGGCGTGCCCGTCCCCGCACTCGCCGTGTCGTCGCGGATCACGACGTCAGCGGAGGTGCCCGGCGTCACGACGGCGGTGCCGCCGCTGGTCCGGACGCTGATCGCGGTCGAGTTCGCGCCGCCCACGTCGGTCTCGGTGATCGTGCACTCGGCCCCCACCGGGAGCTGGGTGTAGGTCGTCGTGAGCGAGCCGGGCGCAAGGGTGCGCACGGCGCCGCCGGGGATGGCGATCGGGGTGGCCGTCCCGCCCCGGTCGACGGTGCACGCGAGCGACACCTCGTAGGGGCCCTGTCCGTAGAGCGGGCCGCCGTCGCCGAGAACACTCTTGGTGACGCGCAGGGAACCCAGCTTGAAGTTGTTCGTCACCGTCACAGCGACCGGCGTGGCCTCGCTCCCGCCGACGGTCACCGAGGTCGGAGCCACCGTCGTGGACTGCGCCTGTGGGTCACTCCCTGTCTCGGTCACCTGACAGGTGGCGCCCGTCGGCAGGCCGGAGTACGTCGTGGTGGCGCCGTTGCCGTTGAGCACGCGCTCCGCGCCTCCCGGGATGGGCACCACCGGCAGGGGGAGTCCGTTGACCAGTCGGATGCACGAGAGCGACACGGTGTAGGTCCCGGTCAGGGCCGCGGGCAGCTCGGCGGTGTCCCCGGTGACGCGCTTGGTCACCTTGATCGCGCCGAGGGTGAACGTGTTGGTGGCGGTGACCTGGACGACCGACCCGTTGCCGACCGTGAACGTCCCGTTGTTGGGCGTGATCGTGGTGCTGTTCGCGCCACCGGTCTGCGGCTCGGTGACGGTGCACGAGGCACCCGTCGGCAGGTTGTCCACGCGCCAGACGTTGTCCGTCCGGGTCACGGTGCGGGTGGCGTCGTACACCGGGGTCGGGGAGGCGTTCGCGAGGGTGCAGACCAGGCGCAGCGTGAAGTTGCGATCTCCCCAGGGAGCTCCGGCCGGTGCCACGTTCTTGGTGATGTTGACCGAGCCGACGGTGTAGGTGTTGGTGAACCCGACGGCGTTCACGTGCTGCCCGGCGTCGTCGGCGGCGAGCGCGAACGTCACGACCTTGCCGGCCACCGGCGGCCCCTGGGTGGCACCCTGCACCAGGACGTGCGAGGTCGACGACGACGAGCCGCTCGAGGTCTCGGTGACCGTGCAGCTCGCACCCGCGGGGAGTCCGTCGAAGGTCTTCGACGCACCGCCGTGCAAGGTGAACGTCCGGTCGGCGGTGGGCACGACGTTGACGCCGTTGAACGTGCAGCCGGCGGTGAAGCTGAACGTGTCGTCCACGGTCACCGGGTTGCCGTCCTCGTCCTGGGCGCCTCCCTGGACGACCGCCTTCGAGACCGTGAACCCCGCAGGCCGGTAGGTGTTCGTCGCGGTGATCTGCTCGAGGTCGATCGGCGAGGGGTACGCCGGGTTCGCGATGTCGTTCCTGATCGAGTAGTCGCGCAGGGCGGTGACCGTGCCCGAGGTGCCGGGCGTCCCGCCCTCCGGGTCGAAGGTGACGGTGCTGCCCTGGGAGCCCAGCTCGGTCAGGGTGCAGGTGGCGTACCGGGGGATGTTCACGCGTCCCCAGGCGCTGGCCGGGTTGCCCCCGTTGACGTGCAGCACCTGGTCGCGGGTCAGCTGGACGACGCTGACGTCCTTGCCGGCGGTGTCCACCAGCGGGATGTCCTTGCCGACCGAGGAACACCGCATCTTGAACGGGTAGGTGGCTGGCAGGGGGAAGTTCGCGCCGTCCGGCTGCGTGACCGTCTTGAGCAGGTCGAACCGGCCCGAGGAGAGGGCGACGCCGACCTTGCGCGGTTCGACGATGCTGGTGACCTGGTCGACCCCGTCGAAGGTGCCGCGTGCTCCCGCGGCGAACGAGTTCCAGGCGATCGGGTCCAGGTTGGGCTGCTCGGCCACGGCGGCGTACGGCGCCGTGGTGGTGTCGAAGCTGACGTTGATCGTGCTTCCGGGGTTCAGGCCGATCCCGTCGTCGGCCTCGGCGTAGTTGACGGTCGCCTTCAGGGCGCGCGCCGACGCCAGCTGAGCAGGTGTGGTCGCACCGGTGACCTGGATCCAGTTCCTGCTGTTCACGTCGGCGTAGCACGGGTCGGTCGTGGGCAGTCCGCCGCGGAGCAGCTCGTCCTTGATGTCGGCGGCGTTGCAGGCCACGCTCGGCACCGTCGTCGAGTAGTAGATCCGCAGGTCCTTGCGTTCGGGGTCGACCGTGCCCGCGTCGTTGCGGAAGTTGCCGATCAGGGTCGCTGCCCACCGGGAGTCGCGGGCGGCGTTGATGGTCACGCCCTTGTCGCCGGGCGCGGGCAGCACGTCGATGCCGGCGAGGACACCGACCGGGATGTTGCCCTGGTTGCTCAGGCTCAGCTGCCACCGCTCCACGCCGCCGGCTCGGGTGATCGGGACGCACGGGTAGCGGTAGAAGCCGTTCGACGCATTGGGGGACTCACACGAGGAGGCGGTGCCTCCGAACCCCTGCTGGATGACACCCAGGTCGTCGTAGTTCGGGTCGCCCGGGCTGGCGCCCGGGACGCCGGCACCGACGCCGCGTACCGACTTGGTCGCGCGGATCGGGCTCAGCGCGCTCGGCTCGACGGTGGTCGGTGCCGAGCACTGGTCCACGTTGCTGATCGACCCGTTGGGCCGGTTGTTGTAGGTGTGCGTGCAGGTGTCGAAGATCCGGTCGGAGGAGGCCGTGACCTCGTTGACGACGGCGGTCCCCGGGTCGAGCGCCTGCTGGAAGACCAGGTTCGTCCTGACCACCAGCTTGTCCCCGGGCTGGAAGACGAAGCCCGTGGGCACCCGCACGGTCAGCAGCCCGGTCTGGGTGTCGAGCACGACGGAGAAGCCCGTGGTCGGCTTGGTGGCGCCGTTGCCACCGGTCAGCGCGAACGAGTATGACGGCGTGGGTGTGCCGTTCTCGTCGTCGGGCCAGACCAGGAGCGACCCCTTGGCGTTGGCGGCGATCTGGTCAGTGAGCCTCAGACCGGTCATCGGCCAGGAGCCCGTGTTCTGGAAGGTCAGCGCGTAGGGGATCGGCGTGTCCGGGTCGAACTCCGGGGGTGGGTTGGCGCCGTTGCCCGGCGACTTCGACACCGAGATCCGGTTGGGCAGGTGCGTGAGCACGGTCTGCGCCTGGGCGGAGGAGTCCGCGACCCAGGGGTCGTCCTGGTCGAGCCAGGCCCCGTCGACGTGCACCTGCACGTCGTCCGTGGTGGTGCCCCTGGCGGTCTCGCCGGGTGCGGGGTCGAGATCGGGTCGGGTCGAGGGCACGGGGGTGACGTTGGTGCCGTCGGGGGAGTAGAGCAGGTTCACGCGGCGGGTGGCCGAGAAGCTCAGGCCGACGGTGGGGTTGGCGGGTCGCTCCCACTGCGTCCCGTCGGCCTTCCGGGCCGAGAGCCGGAGGCCGCGCACCTGCGCCGCGGTGACGCCCGCCGGAAGCTGGGGCGTCCAGATGCCGAGGGTGGTGCGGGTCCAGGTGCCCTCGTGCCAGCACGCAGTCAGGTCGGCGCTGCCGTTGCAGCGGGCCACGAGGTCGTCACCCTGGAGCGTGTAGGTCACGCCGGTGAGGGCATCGAGCCGCACCTCGTTGACCGGAGGTGTCTGGGTCTGGGTCGGGAAGCTGGTCAGGTCGAAGGAGTTCCAGAAGGTGGGCCGGGTGTCGGTGATCGTCATCAGCTTGGTGCGGACTGTCCCGCTCGGCTGGCCGGTCAGCGCCACCGTGTAGCCCGAGCGGGACGCGGTCTCGGTGCGGCTGGCCGGGGTGATCGACTTGGTCGCGGTCACGCCGTACGACGGCTGCACGATGTTGACGTCGTCGCTGGCGTCGGTCGATGCCGTGCTGCCGGGGTTGGTGGCGGTGGCGCGGGCGATGTTGGTCACCTGCTCCCCGGCCGAGACCGGGCTTCCGTCGGAGCGGTGGGTCGACCGGAGCTGGTAGACGAGACGCACCGTGCTCGAGGCCTCGGTGTCGATCAGCCCCTGGTGCACCACCCTCACCGCGGTCACCCCCGAGAGCTGGTCCGGCGTCAGGGCGAGCGCCGTCGTCAGCGGGTACGGCGTCTCGGTCCCGCCGATGGTCAGGTAGACCGTGGTGGCCGTCGCTCCGGCCGGGACGGTGATGGAGTCGATCGCGAAGAGGTTGAGGGTCTCGAAGGTGGCCGAGGCCCCGACGGGGTCGGCGATCTGCAGGATCCGCAGCTTGGGCGCGCTCTGGTTGGTCGCGGTGAGGGAGGCAGTCACCAGCGGGTACAGCGACTGCTCGGTGCCGGCCTGTGGCACGCCGAGCACGTTCTGGTCGAACTGCTTGGTCAGCGACACGTCGACCTCGCGGTCCAGGATGCTGATGTCGGCGGCGGCGGCACCGCGGTAGACCGTGTCACCGCTGGTTCCGGCCAGGCTCGCCGAGTTCCGCACGACTCCGCGTGCACCGGTGTTGTACGTCGGTCCCTTGTCGACGCCGAGGACCGCCTGGGTCGGGTCCGACCGCAGCTGTTGGCGCAGCTGGAAGACCTGGTCGATGGGTCGGCCGTTGTCGTCGGAAGCGGCCACCCCGCTCCCGACCGCCGGGTCGTCCGGGCTGTTGATCCGGCTGGCGCGGGTCGGGCTCTCGATGAAGGTGAGGCGCATGCCCTGGGTGCTGGCCCGTTGGGCGTCGGTCAGGGTGTAGCCCGGAAACTTCCCGTCACAGGCAGAGATGCCGACGCACGCCTGCAGGGTGATGTCGACCCAGGACGTCCCGTTGTAGAGCTCGACCTTGCTGATCGCGTCGAAGGTCATCAACGGGTCGTTGATGGGGGCGATGCGGACGAGGTCGAAGGCGTCGTAGACCGTGGTGTCGACCGGGCCGGGTGCGCCGCCGACAGGAACGGCAGGGTCGGCGATGACGACGCCGCTCATCGGGATGTCCTGGGTGCTCCAGCCGATGCGCGCGGTCCGCTGGTCGTCGGTGAGGGCGACCACGTCGGCCTGGTCACGCGACGGGGTGCCGTTGGGCAGCAGCCAGCCCTTGTCGATCGTGCCCGGGCCGCCGGGAGGCACGGGCCGCAGCTGGACGGTGTCCGCTCCCTGGTCGGTGTTCGTGGGGACGACCGCGAGCGGGTTGTGCACCTCGCTCTCCACGGAGTTGGAGATGTCGGTGGCCGTCGTCGGCAGGGCGCTGGTGCCCGGATCGCTGCGCAGCGTGCTCCGCAGGGCCACACGCATGTAGGGCAGGACCTGGAATCCCGGAGCCAACACGCTTCCGGCTGTCTTGGGGGTGAAGGTGAACCGGACCCCCTGGATGGTGGGCTTCAGGGCGCTCGGGACGCTGTAGCTGAAACCGCTGACGGGGCCGGCGACCCCCGTGGCCCCGGGAAGGTTTGTCCACTGGGTCCCGTCCCAGTAGCTCACCGTGAGGCGCGCGTCGGCCGGGATGTCGGTGGGGGCGATGGAGGCCAGGTCGTAGTGGTCCCAGAAGTCCGTCGGGCTGGCAGTCGGGTCCGGCGGATCGGTGATCTGGAGGTACTCCGACCCCACGGTGGAGGCGTTCGGCCCCTGGTTGTCCACGGCCGCGGGGAAGCTGACCAGGGTCGAGGCGCCGGCCACGGCGTACTGCCAGTCACGAGCGATGTTCTTGCTGACGGTGGTGGACACGCGCAGTGGACGGCGCGTCAGGTCGTCGGAGTCCCTCACCACGTCGCTGGTCTGTCCGTCGCTCCTGGAGACCTGGGCGCTGGCGGTGTTGGTCGCGGTGACGTTCAGCGGGCCGTCCACGCGGTCCGCGGTGACGGTGAACGGCACCGTCGCCACGGTCCTGGCGGGCATCGAGCCGGTGAACGTCACCGTGAAGCCGGACACGCGGTGACCTGCCGTGGGACCAGGGAGGGAATCGGTCGTCGTGGTGTTCTTGGCGGCCTCGCTGAAGCCGTCGGCGTAGACATACTGGATCGAGGCGGAGGTCGCGCCCTGGGGCCATTCGAGCGCGGGGGTGAACCCGGTGAAGGTGAGCCCCTGGGCAGCCAGGTCGCCGCTGCCGTCAGGTTCGGCGATCACCATCGAGGTCACCGGCACCGGCCCGTTCGTCGCGGTCAGGGTCGCCGTCGTGGACTGGCCCGCGGTCAGGGTCGCGTTGGTGAACGCCTTCTGCAGCGCCACGCTCGGTGGCTCGCGACGGATCGGCACCGTGGAGGTGGCCTGCACCACCGGACTGCTGGCGCCGTTCGAGGTCACCAGGCTGGACGCGCGGTTGGTCACCGTGACGGTGGTGTTCGCCGGGAGCGTCGCGACGTTGTCCCGGGTGACGGTGTCGTAGGCGATCACCGCACCGCCGGACGCCGTGGTCGCGGGGATCGAACCGGTCGAGGACGAGAACGTGAACCGTAGGCCGTGCACCTGGGTCAGGTCCGTGGGGAGCAGGTTGACGACGTCTCCCGGGATCGTCGTCTCCGTCCCCGTGTGCCAGGTGCCGCCCTCGTCGCGCCAGTCCACCTGGACTCGGTCGGCGCCGGTGGGCGGGGTGAAGGTGGAGATGTCGGTGAGGGCGAGGTACTGGAAGGGGTCGGGCGCACCGTCCGCTGGGTCCTGGATCACGAGGGTGTCGACCGGTCCGTTGGAGGCGTTGCTGCCACCGATCGTCCAGTTCACGGGTTCGCCGGGGACGGCGGTCACGGGAGTCCCGTTCGGGGCGTCCACGTCCTTGGAGACCGTGGAGACCAGGTTCTGCTGCACGGCGATGTTCACCGGGGTCGATGCCGCCCGGGAGTCACCGTTGCTCTGGGTGGCCCGGGCCGTGTTCACGACGGTCCCGTTGTCGGCGGTGGAGGTGTCCGGTGGCACCCGCACGCGCAGGGTCACGACCGCCTCGTCACCACCCTGCAGGCCGACGTCGCCACCGCCCAGCGGTCTGGTGAACGAGATCGTCGGGGAGCCGTCGGCGATGGCGACGGTGAAGGACGAGCCGACACCCGCGACCTGTACCTGCGGGGACGCCGCCGGGTCGAGGGTGATCGGCGCGGGGAGCGCATCGGTGATCTGGGCGTCGCCGCACCCGGGGCCGTCGAGGTTGGAGCAGCCGATCCGGATCGTGTAGCTCAACGTCGCCCCCGCGCCGTACGTCGGGGTGTCGGCCTGCCCGGCCACCTGCTTGGTCAGCGTGAGCACGCCTTCGCCGGCGACGGCGTCCGCCGGCCCCGCGGTCGGGCCGATGAGCAGCAGCGGGAGCGCGACGAGGGCAGCCGTCAACCTCGCCACGACCGCCCGGCGGCCGCCCCGTGTTGACGCCATGCACCTCTCCCCACGCCCTCCAGGGGGCAGCGGGGCGCCCGTGCACGGCGCACCTCACCTGCCCCGAGACCGCGGCCAACTGGTGGTGGTGCCCGGGATCCCTAGCACAGCCCATCCCGACAGGTGAGATTGCACCTCACCCGTGTCGGGTGAGTGAGGGTCAGTTCCGAGGCGGGCGCTGCACCGCGGCGACGTGCTCGAGCAGGCCGTCCACGAGCTCCTCGCCGAGGATCAGGTCGTCGGTCAGGTCCCGGTCGTGCATGTCCGGGATACCGCCGTCCCTGGCGTCCAGGTAGTCCATGGCATCGTGCAGGGCGGGTGGCCGACCCCCTGCATCCGCAGGCAGCGCAGCGACGCCACCAGCTCCGCGGCGAGCACGGCGCGGTAACGGAAGACCGCCTCGAGGGCCTGGCGCGCGGCCAGGGTCGCGAAGGAGGCGTCCTCCTCGACGCCGCGGGAGAGGTTGACGACCTGGATCCCGGCCGGGGTTGCCAGGGCGCGGAGCTCCGCGAGGGCCGACGCGGCGCTGTACTCCACGATCATCACACCCGACGCCGCAGGAGTGCCGTCACCGAGGAACGGGTGCAGCCCGGTGTACGCCGGCTCGGCCAGCATCGTCAGCCGGGCGAGGCTGAGCTGGGCCGACTGCGCCACGGCGAGGACGAGCGCGTCCAGCGCCTGCACGAGGTACGTCGCGTGGAAGGCGCCGTGGTGCGCGACCCCCAGCGCGGCCGAGACGATCGGGTTCTCCGAGGGGGCATTGGCCATGCTCACGACGACCTGCTCGGCGAACCCCACACGGTCCATCAGGGCCCCGTGCACCTGGGGGAACGTGCGCAGGCCGAAGGGGTCCTGGATGCGGGCCGGTGTCGTCGGGTCGATCAGCTCGCGCATGGTCCGGGACACCCACTGCGACCCCGGGAAGGGCGTCGCCACCTCGACGGCCGGGCTGAACGCCTCCGGGTTGCCGTGCACCGCGGCGAACCCCATCGCGGCGAGCACCACAGCACTGCGCGCGAGGCGGTCGAGGTCGGAGACGGCCAACGCCGCGTCCGCGAGGACCGCGGCATTGCTGGACATGAACGTCAGCGCGTCGCCGGGCCCGAACTCCACGGTGAGGTCGACCGGAGGTTCGCTGGTCCGCTCGCCGCACAGCACCAGCGCGGTGGTCGACAGTGCGGCCAGGTCGGCCGTGCCGACGCTGCCACCCTCGCGCACAGGAGGGAGGGCGTCGGTGCTGATCATCGCCGCCAGCGCGTCGACCACGAGCGGGTCGATGCCGTTGCCGTCGGCGAGCAGCTGGTTGAGGCGCACGACGAGCATCGCCCGGACCCGCTCGGAGAGCGGCGTTCGCCCGAGCTGGTCGCGTGCGACCGCAGCAGGCGCAACGCCTGCGACTCCGGATCGGGCAGGACGAGGTCGCGGTTGGCCCCCACGCCGGTCGAACGACCGTAGATCGGGCGCTGCTCCGCGACCGAGTCGGCGAAGCGGTGCGAGGCAGCCACGCGCTCGCGCGCGCCGGGCTCCACGCCGACCGCTTCGCGACCCCGGGACACGGCCACGATCTCGTCGAGGGTCAGGCGACTGCCGTCGAGACTGGGCAATCCGGACCCCTTCACCGACGACACACGGACCACGACGCGAGAAGCCTTCCTGACTGTCGCACGATGGTGCAATAGTCTCAGCCAGCGGAAATCAGCTGCTGCACAGTGGCAGTGTCGGACCCGACCGAGGGAGGGCGTTCGATGGCCGCCCAGGTCGGCAGTGACCGCCCGCAAGACCCTCGTCGCCTCGAGCCGGGTCAGCTCCACCCGCACCGTCGAGCGCGCCCTGGCCCTGCTGTCCGAGGTGTGCACCCGCGAAGAGGTGACGCTGACCGAGTGCGCCCGCGAGACCGCGCTCCCGGCCAGCACGGCCCTCCGCCTCCTCCGGACCCTGGAGTCCGTCGGGTTCGTCAGCCGCGACGACGAGGGCAGCTTCCGTGCCGGGCCGCGGATGATCCAGCTCGGCGCGACCGCCATCGGGCGCAACGAGCTGGTGCGTCTCACCCAGCCGGCGCTCGAGCGGATCGGCGCGAAGACCAGGGAGTCGGCGTACTTCTCGGTGCGCGGCGTCGGCGACACGGCCGTCTACGTCGCCCAGGTCGAGGGCACCCACGCGGTCCGGCACAGCAGCTGGGTCGGCCGGGCGGTGCCGATGGAGGGTCTGGCCGTCGGCCTCGTCCTGAGCGGTGAAGTGCCGCCAGAGGGGTACGTCGCAGCACATGACCGTCTCGAGCCGGACGTGACCGCGATCGTCGCGCCGGTCCGCTACCCGGAGGGATCGCGGGGGCGTTGAGCGTGCTCGGGCCGACCTACCGGATCGACCGGGACACGATGCACCACTACGGCCGGATCGTCGCCGACGAGGCCGCGGGTCTGAGTGAGCAGCTCGGCTTCGCCCATGAACCCCTGACCGATGCACTGCCCGACCCCTTGACCGGTCAGGAGACCACGTCATGATCCGGTTCGACCACGCCTCCAAGCAGTACCCCGACGGCACCGTGGCCGTCGACCAGCTCGACCTGGAGGCACCTTCGGGACAGATCACCGTGCTGGTCGGTCCCTCGGGCTGTGGCAAGACCACGTCGCTGCGGATGATCAACCGGATGATCGAGCCGACGTCGGGCACCATCTGGCTCGACGACACCGACACCGCGAGCATGCCTGCCCACGAGCTGCGTCGGCAGATCGGCTACGTCATCCAGCACGCCGGACTGTTCCCCCACCGCACGATCGTCGACAACGTCGCCACCGTCCCCTACCTGCTCGGCACGGACAAGAAGCAGGCCCGGGCGCGGGCGATGGAGCTGCTCGAGCGCGTCGGGCTCGACCCTGCCTTCGCCCGCCGCTACCCGGCCCAGCTCTCCGGAGGCCAGCAGCAGCGCGTCGGCGTGGCCCGTGCGCTGGCCGCCGACCCGCCCGTGATGCTGATGGACGAGCCGTTCTCGGCCGTCGACCCGGTCGTCCGCGACCAGCTCCAGGCCGAGTTCCTCCGGCTCCAGGACGAGCTCGGCAAGACGATCGTCTTCGTCACCCACGACATCGACGAGGCCATCAAGCTCGGAGACCAGGTCGCCGTGCTCCGGGTGGGCGGCACCCTGGCCCAGCTGGCCACCCCGCGCGAGCTGCTCTCGCGCCCGGTCGACGCGTTCGTCGCCGGCTTCGTCGGACGTGACCGCGGCTATCGGGCGCTCGGCTTCGCGCAGGTCGACTCGCTGCCGACCCGCGAGGAGCCGACCGTGCTGGTCGGCGACCCGACGCCGACCGGATCGGCGACGAGGGCCTCGTCCTGGTCGTCGACGCCGACCGCCTGCCCCAGGGCTGGGTCCGGGCGGGGAGTGGCACGGTCGAGGAGAGCCACCTGCTGCGCGGCGGCACGCTGGCCACCCAGGGTGGCACCCTGCGCGCGGCGCTCGACTCCTGTCTGTCCTCGCCGTCGGGTCGCGGCGTGGTCGTCGACGAGGCCGGCCGGCTGCTCGGGCAGCGTGACGGCCCGCGAGGTGCTGGACCTGATCGAGGCCCAGGGAGGGGCCCAGAGCCAGGTGAGGACGCCATGACCTTCCTGCCCCTCGACAGCGCCAGCTCCTCACCGCTGCACTTCTGGGGCTACTTCCTCGACCACCGCAGCGAGGTGCTCGGCTGGTTGTGGGACCACGCGTGGCTCTCCGTGGTGCCCGTGGCCGTGGGACTGCTGCTGGCGCTCCCGATCGGCTGGCTCGCGAGCCGGAAGAGCTGGACCTACGCGCCCGCTCATGTCGATCAGCGGCCTGCTCTACACGATCCCCTCGATCGCGTTGTTCGTCCTGGTGCCGCCCTTGCTCGGCCTGGACCCGTTGAGCCCCTTGCAGGTGCCGATCGCCCTGAGCGTCTACTCCACCGCGCTGATGGTGCGGGTGGTGGCCGACGGCCTGGGCGCCGTACCCAGCGACACGGTGCAGGCGGCGACGGCGCTCGGCTACAAGCCGTGGGGCCGGTTCTTCCGCGTCGAGCTCCCGATCGCGGTCCCGGTGATCACCGCCGGCCTCCGGGTGGCCATCGTCGCCAACGTGAGCATCGTCGCGGTCGCCGGCACCATCGGCATGTCCAACCTCGGGCTGCTCTTCGACCAGGGCTTCAAGCTGTCCGTCAGCCAGCCCTACTACCCACCGATCGTGCTCGGCATCCTGCTGTGCGTGCTGCTCGCCCTGGTCCTCGACGTGGCAGTGGTGCTGGTCAGCCGGTGGATGACCCCGTGGCGACGGGCGGTGAAGTCATGATCGGCGACGTCTTCGGCTGGCTCACCGACCCGAGCCACTGGCAGAGCACCACCTTCGACACCGGCATCTGGGCCCAGCTCGGGGCACACGTCTTCTTCTGCCTGATCGCCCTCGCCATCGCCGCTGGTGATCGCGCTCCCTGTCGGCCTGTGGATCGGTCACACCGGCAAGGCGGCCTGGCTGGTCAGCGGGACCAACGCTGCCCGCGCGCTGCCCACCGTCGGCCTGCTCGTGCTGCTCGTCGTGATCATCGCGCCGAACTTCTACGGCCGCACCAACGCCGGCTACCTGATCCCGACCGAGATCGTGCTCGTGCTGCTCGCGATCCCGCCGATCCTGTCCAACACCTACGCCGGGGTGCAGAACGTCGACCTGGCCGCCCGGGACGCGGCGTACGGGATGGGGATGACCGGACCCCAGGTCCTCTGGCGCGTCGAGCTGCCCAACGCACTGCCCCTCGTCTTCTCGGGCTTTCGCTCGGCCACGCTCCAGGTGATCGCCACCGCCACGATCGCCTCCTACGTCACGCTCGGCGGCCTCGGTCGCTTCATCTACGACGGTCTCGCCCAGCAGGACTACCCGCAGATGATCAGCGGCGGCCTGCTCGTCGCGGCCCTCGCGCTCGTCTCCGACCTGCTGATCGCGATCGTGCAGCACTTCGTGGTCTCGCCCGGCATCACCGGACGCACGCGGCGGGACCGCGCCGACGCCCGGACCGGCGTGCTCACCGAGGAGCTGGCCGCCGAAGCCACCTGACCACCTCGCGACCCTGCAAGCCCCCCGAAGAAAACCAGGAGAGAACATGAAGACCAAGCTCATTGCCCTCGCGTCGGTCGCGACCGCGCTCGCGCTGGGGCTCAGCGGCTGCGGGTCGAGTGACGACTCGTCGTCCTCGGGCGACGGCGGCACTGTCGCCTCCAAGATGATCTTCGGCGGTCCGCCGGAGTTCAAGACGCGTCCCGACGGCATCCCCGGCCTGAAGAAGAACTACGGTGTCGAGTTCGGCAAGTACACCGTGACCGACGTCGGTGGCCCGGTCACCATCAACGCCCTCAAGCGAGGCCAGGTCGACGCTGCCGACCTGTTCACGACGGACCCGGCCATCGCGGCGAACGACTTCGTCATCCTGAAGGACCCGAAGAGCAACTTCGCGGCCCAGAACGTCGTGCCGCTGATCACCAAGAAGCAAGGGCACCCCTGGTGTGAAGCAGGTGATCAACGCGGTCCAGGCCAAGCTGACCACCGAGGCCCTCGGGGAGCTGCTCGGCAAGGTCAACAACGACAAGGAGGACCCGGCCGCCGTCGCCAAGGGCTTCCTCGCCGACAACGGCCTCGACGCCACCGGCAGCGCCGCCAAGGGTGTCTCGCTGAAGGTGGGCTCGGCGAACTTCCCCGAGAACGTCATCCTGGCCGAGATCTACGCCCAGGCTCTGCAGGCCCAGGGTGCGACGGTCGAGAAGAAGCTCAACATCGGTGCCCGGGCGAAGTACTGGCCGGCTCTCAAGCTCGGATCGATCGACCTGTTCCCCGAGTACACCGGTTCGATCCTGGCCTTCATCGACGAGGGCAACACGGCGACCAGCCCTGACGACGTGTACGCCGCCCTGGGGAAGGCGCTGCCGCCGACCCTGACCGCGCTCGACATGGCAGAGGCCCAGGACAGCGACGCGGTCGTGGTGACCAAGGCGACGGCGGACAAGTACAACCTGAAGACGATCGCCGACCTCGCCAAGAAGAACTGACCCCACCCGGGTCTGCTCGACCTTCGGGACCCGACGCGCGCCAGCACATATCCTGCGCTGGTGCGCGTCGGAATCCTGGGAGCCGCCGAGGTCCGTCTCGACGGGGCACCGGTCGACCTCGGCCCCCGCAAGCAGCGAGCCCTCGTCGCCGCGCTCGCCCTGCACGGCGGGCGCCCGGTCCCTCCCGACACCCTGGTCGACCTGCTCTGGGGTGATGCGCCACCGGCGGCGGTGACCGTCACGCTCCAGGGGTACGTCGCCCGCCTGCGCAGGGCGCTCGAGCCCGACCGTCGCCCCGCGGACGCCCTCGCAGGTGCTCGTGACCGAGGGGTCCGGCTACGCGCTCGCGCTCGGTGAGGACGCGCTGGACGCGGCTCCGCTTCGAGGCGCTCGTCGGCTCGGTCCACCAGCGCCTCGGGGCCGGCGGGATCGCCACCGCACCCGCCTCGGCGGACCTGGCGGCCGACCTCGCCGACCTCGACGCTGCGTTGTCCCTCTGGCGCGGGGTGCCCTACGC
This sequence comes from uncultured Actinomycetota bacterium, assembly GCA_963797525.1. GTDB lineage: Bacteria > Actinomycetota > Actinomycetes > Propionibacteriales > Nocardioidaceae > Marmoricola. Next base: position 135,310 of record CAWCPT010000002.1, on the reverse strand, counting down.
CGAGCTCGAGGACGCTCCTGCCGCGCAGGCCGAGCGCGCCCGTCTGGAGGAGCTGCGGGTGATCGCGCTCGAGGACCGCGCCGTGGCGGCGCTCGGGATGGGGCGGCACGCCATGGTCGCCGGCGAGCTCGAGGTGCTGACCGCGACGTACCCGCTGCGCGAACGCCTGTGGGGCCTGCGTGCCGTCGCCCTGACCCGCGCAGGCCGCCAGGCCGACGCGCTCGAGGTGCTGCGTCAGGTGCGTGAGCTGCTCGCCGAGGAGCTCGGCCTCGAGCCCGGCGCCGAGCTGCGGACCCTGCAGGCCGCGGTGCTGCAGCAGGATCCCGCGTTGCAGTGGAGCGAGCCCCTGGCTGTGCCCACGACGAGGGTGCACGCCGAACCAGCCGAGCCGCTGGCTCCTGCCGCGGTCCTGGTCACCGAGTCGGGCTGGCCGCTTGTCGGTCGAGACGACCAGCTGGCGGCCATGGTCGGACTGCTCGACCGGGCCGGCGACCGACCTGCCTTCGCCGTCGTCACCGGTGACCCGGGCATCGGCAAGAGCCGGCTCTGCGCCGAGCTCGCCGTGGCAGCCCGGGGCATGGGCGTGACCGTGGTGGCCGGGCGCTGCTCGCAGGACGAGGGCGCACCCCCGCTGTATCCCTGGGCGAGTGTGCTGCGAGGCCTCGGCCACGAGCTGCCGTCGTTCGGCGAGGAGGACTCTGGCCGACCGCTCGTCGCAGTTCCGGGCGTGGGAGGAGATCGCGCGCAACGGTCCTCGACGCGTCGGCCGTGAGCACCGCCTGCTCGTCGTCCTCGACGACCTGCACTGGGCCGACACCTCCACGCTGCGCGTCCTGCGGCTCCTCGCGGAGTCGGCGGAGACGGGTCGGCTGATGGTGGTGGCGACCTGGCGCCACCAGCCGCCGCCGACGGGCCTGCTCGCGGAGGTCGGCCGAGATGCTCGCGCGTCGGCACGCCCTGCGGCTGGAGCTGACCGGGCTCTCGCGCCGAGGAGGCCGGCGAGATCGTCACCGTCCGTCGCGGCGACGCACCCCGAGCAGCGCGGAGGCCGACGCGCTGCGTTCCGCGCACGGACGGCAACCCGTTCTTCCTCGTGGAGTACGCCCGGCTCGCCCAGCGAGGGCGGCGACCTCGGCGCGCTGCTCGCCGAGGAGAACCCGCCCGCGGCAGTGCACGACGTGCTGGCCCGCCGGATCGGCGGTGCTCCCCGAGACCACCGGCAGGGCTGCGGTTCGCGTGCGTGGTCGGCCGCCAGTTCGACGTGCCGACGTTGGCGGCGGTGATCGGCGTGGACGAGGACGAGCTGCTCGACGACCTCGAGCCCGCGCTCGCCGCGGGGCTGGTGCGCGAGGACGGCGTCGACAGCTTCCGGTTCGCGCACGCGCTGGTCCGCGACACTGCGTACGCCGCCCTCCCGCGCAGTCGCCGCGGCCGGATGCACGCGCGCACGGCCGAGGTCCTGGCCGCCGCGCCGGGACGCGAGAGCGAGGTCGCACGACACTGGCTCGCCGCCGGGCCGCAGCACGCTGCCGACGCCTGGCGTGCGACCAGGACGGCGGCGGCAGCCGCCCGTCGCGTGTTCGCCTACGACGAGGCGGCGACCCTCCTCCGGGCCGGAGTGACGGCGATCGCGAGGACGCCGCCGCGACGCCGGCCGACCGCTACACCCTGCTGATGGAGTACGCCGCCGCGCTCCAGCTGACCGCCGACTGGGTCGACCTGCGACCGATCATCCACCAGGCGATCGGCATCGCTCGCGGATCTCGACGACCTCGACCGAGTGGTCGCCGCCTCGACCCTGGCACTGACCAACGCCTTGTGGCAGGCCGCCGCGCACGGCACCGTCGACGAGATCATCGTCGGAGCGCTGCGCGAGGCGCTCGACCGGCTGCCGTCCGGCGACAGTGACCAGCGCTGCCGGGTGATGCTGAGCCTGGCCGGCGAGATCTACTACGGCTCGACCCCGCTCGAGCGGGAGGCCCTGGCCGACGAAGGCGTCGCGATGGCCCGCCGGGTCGGCGATCCGGCGCTCCTGCTGTGGGCACTGCTCAGCGCCTTCACGGCGACCTGGCGTGGCTCGAACACCGAGCACCGCCTGGACCTGGCGGTGGAGGCCACCGCGCTGGCGCGCGAGCTGGGGGACCAGATGGCGCTCTCGTCAGCGTTGACGCTCCACGTCGTCGCGGTCGGTGAGCTCGGCCGGATGGCCGAGGTCGGGGCGCTCCTGGAAGCAGCCCGGGGTCACGCCGAGCAGCACCGGGTCTACTACTCGCAGATCGTCCTCGATGCCTTCGAGGCCGCGTGGTGCTCGGTGCGCGGCGACTTCGAGGCGGTGGATCGCCTGATCGCGAACATGCTGCGCCTCGGCGAGCGCACGGCGATCGAGCAGTTCTCCGACGCCCTCAACGGCGCCGTGGCCATGAAGATGATGTGGCAGGGACAGGATGACGCCGCCCTCGTCGAGGTGATGCGGGAGCTGCTGCGCACGAGCGTCCTCCCGGTCCAGTCAGTCGTGGTCGCCCTGCTCTGTCGCCTCGGCCGGCTGGACGACGCCCGGGACGAGCTGGACCGTCACGAGATCGACCTGGACCGCGACGACTGGTTCGCCCCGATGACCTGGTCGATGACCGCGGAGCTGTCGTTGCACCTCGAGCGACCGGATCTCGCGTCCCGTGCGTATGCCCAGCTGAGTCCGATGCGCGGACGCTCTGCCTGCGCCGGGTCCGGTACGGCGCTCGGCCCGGTCGACGCGTTCCTCGCCCTCGCAGCCCGCGCGACCGGTGAGCTCGACCTCGCCACCCGGCACGCCGACGATGCCGTCCGGTTGTGCGAGGAGTGGGAGATCCCACTCGTGACGGCCTGGTTCGACGACCTGCGGGCGGCGTACGCCTTCTGAGCGACATGGTTTCGAAACGGCCCTGGGGAGCCTCTCGAAACCACGCACGACCCGGGCTCAGGCGTAGCGGAAGGTCCGCGCCTCGCGCGTTGCCCACCGCCGCCGGGTGAGCAACCAGACGATCTTGAAGGGCAGGCCGGTCTCGGCGAAGACGTGGTCGAGGACCTCGCGGGGCAGGCCGTCGGCAGCCCAGGGAACGACCGTCAGGACGAACGAGAGGGACATGTCTGCCATCAGCTCCTCGTCGATCCGGCGCCACTCCTCGGGCGCCATCACGCGCTGCAGGATCGTGATGGCGTCGCTCTCCTCGTGGGCGAGGTGCCTGGCCAGGTGGTCGCGAGTGGCGACGAGGCGAACGGCCAGAGCAGCGCGCGCGTCCTCGTCGTCGTGGGCGTCCAGCCGGTCGAAACCGGCGGCACAGGCGGACAGGAGGGGGTCGATCTCGGCGTGCTCTGCCTCCATCGCGTCCAGGGTGGCCACGTCCTCGGCGCTGCCGTGCTCGCGCATCCACGGCCAGATGGCCCGGTCCTCACCCTCGTGGTGGTGGTGGAGCTGCTCGGTGAAGACCTGCCAGCGCCCCGACAGCAGGTGCCAGGTGGCCCGATCGGTGGCCGGGGTGGTGCGGGCTGCCGCGACGAAGCGGTCCAGGTCGCGTCGGAACGCGTGGTGCAGGACGTACATCATCTGCATGTCCACCGGTCCCTCCGGCGCTGCTGTCTGTCCCGGCAGGAAGAGCTGGGTCGGCCAGTCGGTGGGGGTGTGCGTGCTCATGGTGGTGCTCCTTCTCGATCAGTGCTGTGTGGGTGGGTTGGTTCACACGCCGACCGGGGTGCGGTCGTCGTCGTGGGGGGAGTGCGGGGTCTCGACGGAGATGACCGGCACGGCACGGTCGAGCCAGGCGGGCATCCACCAGTTCCAGCGGCCGAGCATCGTCATCGTGGCGGGCACGAGGACCATCCGGACCAGGGTCGCGTCCAGGGCGATGGCGACAGCCATCCCGACCCCGAGCTGCTTGATCACGACGTCGACCTCGCTGGCGAAGCCCAGGAAGACGGCGACCATGATCGCGGCGGCTGCCGAGATCACCCGGCCGGTCGACGAGAGGCCGCGGACGACGCTGCCGTGCGCGTCCCCGGTGTCCAGCCAGTCCTCACGGATCCGGGAGAGCAGGAAGACCTCGTAGTCCATCGACAGGCCGAACAGCACCGCGAACATCAGGATCGGGACCCAGCTCGAGACCGGCATCGCGTGGTCGAGGCCGAGCAGGCCGGCCCCCCAGCCCCACTGGAAGACCGCCGTGACGACGCCGTACGCCGCCCCGATGGAGAGCAGGTTCATCAGCGCCGCCTTGACCGGGACGACGACCGACCGGAAGACCAGGCCGAGCAGGAGGACCGAGACCCCGACGACGAACCCGACGACGAGCCACAACCGGGTCGTCAGCATGGTGGCGATGTCGGAGAACAGGGGAGTGTTCCCGGTGACCTCGACCCCCGGCGGCACCTCGCGGCGCAGGTCGGCGACCAGGTCAGGCGTGCGGGCGTCGGTCGGGCCGAACGTCGGCTCCGCCTCGAAGACCCGCAGGTCGCCGTCGGCCGTGGTCACCACGGGCGAGACCGTGGACACGTCGTCGCGCGAGGCGATCCTCGCGGCGAGGGCGGTGGCCGCCGCGTCCGAGACCCGGTCGGCAGGTGCCACGAACACGACCGGCCCGTTGGCGCCGGGACCGTACTCCTCGGCGACGAGGTCGTAGGCCTTGCGGGTGGTCAGCTCGCTCGACTGGGCGGAGGAGTCCTGCGGCCAGGTCCGCATGGCCAGCGCGGGGGCCGCAAGGGTCAGCAGCACCACGACCGCCACGAGCGCCCAGGCCAGGGGACGGCGGGCGACGCGGGTGGCCCACCTGGACATCAGCGGGACCCCGGTGCGCTCGCGACCCCGCCGCACTCGGCGCGGCAGCAACCGGCGACCGGCCAGGCCGCACAGGGCTGGGACGAGCGTGAGCGCTGCCGTCGCGACGGCCAGCACCGCGATCGCGGTGGCATAGCCGAAGGAGTCGTACGTCGGCAGACCGGCGAGCTTGAGACCGAGCAGCGAGATCAGCACGGTGGCCGCCGCGAAGACCACGGACCGCCCTGCTGTGGCGACCGCCCGACCGGCTGCCTCGCGCTCGTCCAGGCCGAGCCGCAGGAACTCGACGTGGCGGGTGACCAGCAGCAGGGCGTAGTCGATCCCCACCCCCAGGCCGACCATCGTGGCCACCGTGGGTGCCGAGGTGCTGACGTCGGTCGTGGCGGCGAGCAGCGTGACCCCGGCCGAGCCGACGCCGAGGCCGAGCAGGGCGACCGCGATCGGCAGCCCGGCGCCGATCACGGAGCCGAAGGCCAGCACCAGGATGACCAGCGCGACCACGATGCCGATCAGCTCGCCCTGCCCCTTCATCGGTGCCGCGGCGGTGTCGGGAAGCTCGCCCCCGAGCTCCACCTGGAGGTGATCCCGGGTGGGGGCGACCGCCTTCTCCAGCGGCGCGAGGTTGCCCATCAGGTCGTCGTCGGTGACGGGCACGTCGTACTGCACGGTGAGCAGTGCCGTGTCCCGGTCGACGCTCGTCCGCGGCGGGGTCACGGCGACGACGTGGTCCATCGCCTCCAGCCGGTGGGTCAGCGAGGCGATCGTGACGGACCCGACGGGAGCGTCTTTCCGGTCGTGCACGACGACCCGGGCGCTGGCGTTGCCGGCGCCGGGGGTGTGCTCGCGGAGCTGTTCGATGCCGCGCTGGGCCTGGGCCCCCGGGATGTCCCAGTCGTCGTGCGGGGTGCCGCCGAACGCAGCGGCGAGGCCGACGAAGGCGACCGCGACCACCAGCCAGGCGGAGATCGTGCGCCACGGGTGGGCCGCGGTGGAGTGGCCGAGACGGTGCAGGAGACGTGACATGGGTGGGTCCTCGGGGTAGTCGATGGGCGCGCCCAGCGTGCGACGACCCACTGGGAGCCCACTGGTGCGCGACTGGGACGCCACTGCAGGGCATCGAGTGACACGGTGGAGTTCGCCGGGAATTCCCCGAAACGACCGTTCATCGCGCCTACGCTGCGACCGTGGCGACCACAGGAACGTCCCTGCGCGTGCCACCCGCGGCACTGGCGCTGCCCGGCGTCGTCCTCGCGCTCGCCGGCCTGTTCCACCCGCACCACCTCACGGCCGCGACGTCCTACCGGTGGTGGACGCTGCACGTCGCCGGGCTCGTCGTGTTCCCCCTCGTCGGGGTGGCTCTGATGGCCCTGTTCCGGGGCCGGAGGGACCCGGTCGCCTGGGTGGTGGTGATCGCGGCCTACGTCTACGCGACCTTCTACAGCGCCCTGGACGTCGTCAACGGGATCGCCGCGGGCTACGTGACGTGGAGCCTCGGCGCGGGAGTGCCGCGTCCCGACGAGGTCCGCTACCTGTTCCACATCGGCTCGCCGCTCGGCGAGATCGGTTCGTGGGCGCTGATCATGACGACGGTGGTGGTGGCCGGTGACGCGTTCGCGCGCAGCGCTGTCCGCGCGCTTCCCGTCCTGGCCCTGGTGGCCGGCGCGGTGCTGGTGCACCTCGACCACATCTTCTCGCCGTGGGGGTCCCTGGGCATGCTGCTGATCGGTGTGGGTACGGCGTTCGCGGCCGGGCTAGACAGGGGTGGAAAATAAATTTTCCGTAGGGTATGTCCGTTTTGTTGTTCTTAAGGTAACTTTGTCTGTGAGCCACTACACACAGTCAGGAGGTCGTCATGCTGTCAGTCGCACCGGCGTCCGTACTGTTCATGGGTCTTCTCGGCATGTTCATCGTCGCCTACTCCGTGCTGCGGATGACGATCGCCGAGCGGCGCGCGCACCGGACAATGCCCCCCGCCCGGAGGGTCGGCCCGAGCCCGGTCCGCCCTACTCCCGCTCGTCCCCGCGCCACCGTCTGAGCACGGCTCGACGACACGCGAGGGGTGCCGAGCCACTAGATCCAGCGCCGGAACCACATCCGCTGCACCCACTCCCGCTGGGTGAGCAGCTGGTCGGTCCAGATCGGCCAGAACCAGGCGAACGCCACCATGGCGAGCACGACCACGGCGCCGGCGGCGGCAGCACCGACCGCCCGGCGGGTGGCTGAGGCGTCTGCGCGACCGAGCATCTCCCCGAGCAGCATGGTCGCGCCCAGGATCAGGAACGGCAGGATCACGACCCCGTAGTAGCTGAAGATCGGCCGGTCGTCGTAGCGGAACCAGGGCAGCCAGGTGGCCGCGATCCCGATCGTCACGAGTCCGTAGCGCCAGTCACGTCGGGCGATCCAGGCCATGGGTGCCCACACGGCGGCCACGGCGGAGAACCACCACACCACCGGGTTGCCCAGCAGGAGCACCTGGCGCAGGCAGGTGGTGCCCGCAGCCGCGGCGCAGCCCTGGTCGCCAGGCTGGATGCCGAGCTGCGCGTCCACCCCGACGGGCCGGTTGAGCAGCATCCAGCCCCACGGGTCGGACTGGTAGGGATGCGTGCTGTTGTTCAGGAAACCGGTGTGGAACCCGTAGACGTCCTGGTGGTAGTGCCACAGCGAGCGCAGCGACTGCCAGAGCTCGGGGAAGAACCCGTGCGCGTCCGTGCGGATGTAGTTGCCCCAGTAGGGGCCGTACTGGGTGTTGGAGAGCGTCTGCTCGTACGTGTGGGCGTGCAGCAGCCACCCCGTCCAGCTCAGCAGGTAGATCACGAACGGCAGCAGCACGACGTACCCCACGGCCGGCAGTGCGTCGACGACGGCGGACTTCAGCCAGGCCCGACGCACCCCGAAGGAGCGGCGCGCCCCGGCGTCCCAGGCCCACATCAGCAGCCCGAAGACGGCCAGCGGGAACAGGGCGGACCACTTGGTGCCGATGGCCAGACCCCAGAAGACGCCCGTCGCGAGCCGCCAGGGGCGCCAGAGGAGCAGCGGGCCCCAGGTGCCCGGCGCCAGTCGTCCTCCTGCCGGGAGGCTCGCGGCCAGCCGGGAACGCACCCAGTCGCGGTCCGCCACCATGCAGCTCACCGCGCAGAGCACGAAGAACGCCAGGAAGATGTCGAGGAGCGCCAGTCGCGACAGCACGATCTGGATGCCGTCGAAGCACATCAGCAGACCGGCCACCAGGCCGAGCAGCGTCGACCGGGTGACCCGCCTGGCGAGCCGGATCATCACCATCACCATCAGCGACCCGACGACGGCCGAGGCGACCCGCCAGCCGAACGGCGTCATCCCGAAGACACTCTCGCCGAGGGCGATGATCCACTTCCCGACCTCGGGGTGCACCACCATGTTCGGCACGCCCGTCCAGAGCCCGTCCACGTGGCCGGCCAGGATCTGCTCGTTGGCCTTCTCGACGTAGGTCTGGGAGTAGCCGTGGTGGAGCAGCGACCACGCGTCCTTGGCGTAGTAGGTCTCGTCGAACTCGAACGCCCTCGGCGTGCCGAGGTGCCAGAGCCGGAGGAACGCCGCGAGCAGGGTGATCGCCATGGTCCCCACCCACGCGATCACCGGGTCGTGGTCCCGGGCGCGGAGCCCGGCGCGGGTGGTCGCGTCGGGCACCTCGTCGCCCGAGGCGGTGCGCGAGAGCCCGACGGCCGCACGGCCGGTCCCGTGCCTGGGGGCCGGGCTCTTCACGCTGGTGCTCACACCGGCAGAGACTACTGAGCACCCGCGACTGTCATGATCGGTTCCATGACAGCAGCGGCCGGCGTACTCGTGCTCGCGGCGACGCCGATCGGCCGGGTCGAGGACGCGTCTCCCCGGCTGGTTCGCGAGCTCGGTGCCGCGGACGTGGTCGCGGCCGAGGACACCCGCCGCTTCCGCCGCCTCGTCTCGGACCTCGGGGTCGACGTCCCGGGACGCGTGGTCTCCTACTTCGAGGGCAACGAGCACCTGCGCACCGAGGGGCTGCTGGACTCGCTCGAGGCGGGCCAGCGGGTGGTGCTCGTGACCGATGCGGGCATGCCGAGCGTGAGCGATCCGGGCTACCGGCTCGTGGCTGCGGCGATCGAGCGTGGCGTGACGGTCACCAGCGTCCCCGGTCCCTCGGCCGTCCTCACGGCGCTGGCGGTCTCCGGGCTCCCGGTCGACCGGTTCTGCTTCGAGGGGTTCCTGCCCCGCAAGGCGGGGGAGCGGCTGCGCCGTCTGGCCACGCTGGCCGAGGAGTCGCGGACCCTGGTGTTCTTCGAGGCGCCCCACCGCACCCATGCCACGCTCGCGTCGATGGCCGAGGTCTTCGGCGACGACCGTCCCGGAGCCGTGTGCCGTGAGCTCACCAAGACCCACGAGGAGGTACGCCGCGGCCCGCTTGCCGAGCTCGTCGAGTGGGCCGAGGCCGGCGTCCGGGGAGAGGTCACCCTGGTGGTCTCGGGAGCACCCGAGCCCGAGGCCGTCACCGACCCGGCCACCCTGCTCGAGCTGGTGGGCCATCTCGAGGCGACGGGGATCTCGCGCAAGCAGGCCATCGTCGACGTCGCGCGCAGGTCCGGCGTCCCCAAGCGGGTCGTCTACGACGCCGTGCACCGCTCATGAGCCGCCCCGACCTGCCGGAGCCGCTTCCGCACCCGGTGGTGGACAACCACTGCCACCTCGACATCGAGCGGGGGGACGACGACACCGGAATCGCTGTCGGCGAGGCGCTCTCCCTGGCGGCCGCGGTCGGCGTGCCCCGGATCGTGCAGATCGGCTGCGACCTGCCCGGCGCCCGGTGGGCGGTGGAGACCGCGGAGGAGCACGGCGAGATCGTGGCCGGGGTGGCCCTGCACCCCAACGAGGCGCCTCGCCTCGCCGCCCGGGGCGAGCTCGAGGCGGCGCTGTCCGAGATCGAGCGGCTGGCGCGGAGCAGCGACCGGGTGCGAGCGGTCGGCGAGACCGGGCTCGACTACTTCCGGACCGGCGAGGAGGGTCGAGAGGCGCAGCACGCCTCCTTCCGGGCCCACGTCGTGCTGGCCAAGGAGCTGGACAAGACCCTGGTGATCCACGACCGCGACGCCCACGAGGACGTCCTGCGGGTCGTCGACGACGTCGGCGCCCCCGCGCGCTGGGTGATGCACTGCTTCTCCGGGGACGCCGACTTCGCCCGCGCGTGCCTGGACCGTGGGGCCTACCTCTCCTTCGCGGGCACGGTGACCTTCAAGAACGCCGAGCCCCTGCGCGCGGCGCTGCGCGCGACCCCGCTGGACAGGATCCTGGTCGAGACCGACGCGCCGTTCCTGACCCCGGTGCCGCACCGCGGCAGGACCAACGCGTCGTATCTCGTGCCGCTGACGGTGCGTGCGATGGCAGACACGTGCAAGCAGGACCTGACCGAGCTCTGCGCGGCCATCGAGGCCAACACCGAGGCCGCTTTCGGCGGCTCCTGGGGTGTGAAACAGGACACACCGGGCGCGTGACCGCGTTCACGAGGCTCGCCTGAGGTCGCGCCGGGTGCTCGGCGTGTCGCCCTCGGCGTGTTGCTAGCAGGTTTGCTAACTGCCAGCTACTTACCTATGGTCGATGGCTGTTGGCCGGGAACGGGATGTTCGAACGTGACCTGGTGAGTGCCCCGTGAAGCAAGAACGCGGACCTGATGATGGTTCGCCACGGCCGGCGCCGCCGCCCGTGGCTCGGAACCTGCGAACATCGGAGAACCGTGCGCGCTCGACTCACGCACCTCAGCCACAACCGCAAGCTTCTCGTCGGACTCGTCGGGGCGATCGCCCTGGCCCTGCTCGGCTCCGGGGCGGCCTACGCCTCGATGAGCAAGACCGTCACCGTCTCGGTCGACGGCAAGGAGAGCTCGGTCCGCACCTTCGGCGACAACGTGGGTGACGTGCTCGCGAGCAAGGGCATCAAGCCCGACGCCCACGACTCCGTCGTGCCGAGCGTCGACAGCCCGGTCGAGGACGGCTCCCGGGTCGCCGTACGACTCGGCCGCCCGCTCGCGCTGAGCGTCGACGGCGACAAGAAGACCGTCTGGACGACCGCCACGAAGGTCTCCTCCGCGCTCGAGCAGCTCGGCACCCGTTTCGGCGGAGCGGCCCTCTCCGTGAGCCGTGGAGCCACCATCGACCGGTCCGGCATGGCCCTCGCGGTGACCACGCCCAAGCTGGTCACCCTCAAGGTCGCCGACCAGAAGGCGGAGCGGCACAACGTCCCGGCCGCCACGGTCGGTGACCTCCTGGAGAAGGTCGACGCCGGCGTCGACGGCAACGACATCGTGCGTCCCTCCCGCGGGGCCGAGCTGACCGACCGCACCAGGATCGTGGTGACCAAGATCGGCGAGCGCACCAAGCGCGTCCCCCGCGAGGCGATCCCTGCCCCGGTCAAGGAGCAGAAGGACGACTCGATGATGGAAGGCGACACCAAGACCGTCCGCGAGGGCACCGACGGCGCCCGCGACGTGACCTACCAGGTCCGCTTCCGCAACGGCGAGGTCGTCAAGCGCACCGTGGTGAAGTCCGACGTGGTCAGCCAGCCGACCGCCACCATCGTCAAGGTCGGCACCAAGAAGGTCGAGGCCCCGACCGTCGGCACCGGTATCTGGGACAAGATCGCCGCCTGCGAGTCCGGCGGCAACTGGGCAACGAACACCGGCAACGGCTACTACGGCGGGCTCCAGTTCGACCGGCAGACCTGGCAGGCCTACGGCGGCACCGGCACGGCCGACCAGCACAGCCGTGAGGAGCAGATCGCCATCGCCGAGAAGGTGGCCGCCGACCGTGGCGGCTACGGCGCCTGGCCGGTCTGCGGTTCCTGACGCCACGCCCTAGGCTCGACCCGTGAGCCACCCATCTTCTGCCGGACCGAGACTTCTCGGTCCGGCAGAAGTGCGTTCACTGGCGGCCGCACTCGACCTGCGACCGACCAAGCAGCGTGGCCAGAACTTCGTGATCGACGCCAACACGGTGCGCCGGATCGTGCGCGACTCCGGGATCGGGTCCTCGGACGTCGTGCTCGAGGTCGGACCGGGCCTGGGGTCGCTGACCCTGGCGCTGCTCGAGGTGGCGTCCCGCGTGGTGGCGATCGAGGTCGACCCCGTGCTGGCCGGCGCGCTTCCCGCAACCGTGGCCGACCGGGCGCCCGACCAGGCCGACCGCTTCGAGGTGGTGCTCGCCGACGCCATGCGGATCGAGTCGGTGCCCGGCCCGCCGCCCACGGCCCTGGTCGCCAACCTGCCCTACAACGTCTCGGTGCCGGTGCTGCTGCACCTGCTCGCCTTGCTGCCCTCGCTCGAGCGTGGCCTGGTGATGGTGCAGTCCGAGGTCGCAGACCGACTGGCTGCCGGACCGGGCTCGAAGGTCTACGGCATCCCCTCGGTCAAGGCTGCCTGGTACGCCGACGTGCGCCGGGCAGGCGCGATCGGGCGCAACGTCTTCTGGCCGGCTCCCAACGTGGACTCCGGGCTGGTCGCCTGGACGCGCCGGGAGCCACCGAGCACCACCGCCACGCGGGAGCAGGTGTTCGCGGTGGTCGACGCGGCCTTCGCCCAGCGACGCAAGGCTCTACGGCCCTCCCTGCGCGAGCTCGCCGGGTCGGCGGAGCGGTCGGAGCGTGCCCTGCTCGCAGCGGGGATCGACCCGATGGCGCGTGGTGAACAGCTGCGCCTGCCCGAGTTCGTCCGGATCGCGGAGTCCCTCGACGCGGTGCAGGAGGCGGCGACATGAGCGTCACGGTCCGGGCTCCGGCGAAGGTCAACCTGGTGCTGATCGTCGGTCGGCCGCAGGAGGACGGGTTCCACCCGCTGAACACCGTCTACCAGGCGATCAGCCTCTACGACGACGTACGGGTCAGCGATGCCGGTGGGTGGAGCGTCAGCGTCACCCCGATCGGCGAGATGGACTGCTCCGGCGTACCTCTCGACGAGACGAACATCGCGCTCCGTGCGGGCCGGCTGCTGGTCGAGCACCACGGGGTCGACACGGCCGCGCACGTCGAGATCACCAAGGGCATCCCCGTCGCCGGGGGACTGGCGGGCGGCAGTGCCGACGCGGCGGCGACCCTGGTCGCGCTGGACCGGCTCTGGGACCTGCGCACCAGCGACGAGGACCTGCTCGCGATCGCGGGGCAGCTCGGCAGCGACGTGCCGTTCGCGCTCATCGGCGGCACCGCGCACGGCACCGGCCACGGCGAGGTCGTCGAGCCCGTGACCGACAACGGCTCCTACTGGTGGGTGGTGGCCACCAGCGACGAGGGGCTCTCCACCCCCGCGGTCTACCGCGAGTTCGACACCCTGTTCCCGGACGTCCCCCTCGGTGCGAGCGCGGGAGACCCGCTCGATGTGCTGAGGGCCCTGAGCGCGGGCGACGTCGACGCGCTGGCCGCCGGCATGCGCAACGACCTCCAGGAGCCGGCCCTGAGCCTGCGCCCCGAGCTCTCCGCCCGGCTCGAGCTGGTGCGCTGCGCAGAGTGGCGGCACGGTGATGCTGTCCGGCTCCGGCCCGACCGTCGTCGCGCTCGCGGCGACCCAGGACGAGGCGCTGGAGACCCGAGCCGCGCTGCTCGAGGCGGGGCTCCCGGTCGTCCACGTGGCCACCGGTCCCGTCGCCGGTGCGCACGTCGTGGAGTATGTCTAGGTGCCTCCCCTTGCCAACCTGCTGAGCCTCGAGAAGGTCTCGAAGTCCTACGGCGTCCGGATCCTGCTCGACGAGGTCAGCCTCGGCGTCGGTGAGGGCGAGCGGATCGGGATCGTCGGCCGCAACGGCGACGGCAAGACCACCCTGCTCAACCTGATGGCCGGGCGCGAGACCCCGGACACCGGCCGGATCTCCCGCAACCGCGGCCTGCACATCGGCTACCTCGACCAGCGTGACCTGCTCGACGACGAGCACACCGTGCGCGAGGTGGTCCTCGACGGCCGCGAGGAGCACGAGTGGGCCGCGGACTCCCGGACGCGCGAGGTCGTCGAGGTGCTGCTGGCCGGCGTCGCCCTGGACCGGGTGGTGCACGGACTCTCCGGCGGGGAGCGGCGCCGCTGCTCGCTGGCCCGGTTGCTGCTGAACGACGACGACCTGCTGATCCTCGACGAGCCGACCAACCACCTCGACGTCGAGGCGGTGGCCTGGCTGGCGGACCACCTCGTCCGTCGTACGTCCGCGCTGGTGGTGGTCACCCACGACCGGTGGTTCCTCGACGCCGTCTGCGAGCGGACCTGGGAGGTCCACCCCGGCCTCGACGGGGCCGGGGTCGTCGACTCCTACGAGGGCGGGTACGCCGCCTTCGTGCTCGCCAAGGCAGAGCGGCACGCGACAGGCCTCGGCCTCCGAGCAGCGCCGGCAGAACCTGATGCGCAAGGAGCTCGCCTGGCTGCGTCGCGGCCCGCCGGCGCGCACCTCGAAGCCGAAGTTCCGCATCGACGCGGCCAACGCCCTGATCGACGACGTGCCCGCCGCCGCGCGACCGGCTCGCGCTGCAGACGTTCGCCACCCAGCGCCTGGGCAAGGACGTCGTCGACCTCGAGCACGTCGACCTCACCCGCGGCGAGCAAGCAGCTGCTGCGCGACGCCACCTGGCGGCTCGGCCCCGGCGACCGGGTCGGCATCGTCGGGGTCAACGGCGCCGGCAAGAGCTCGGTGCTCGCCCTGGTGTCCGGCGCCCTCGAGCCGGACGCGGGCCGGGTCAAGCGCGGCCGGACGATCGCCCTCGAGCACCTCACCCAGCACGTACCCGTCGAGGACCCCGACGCGCGGGTGCTGCCGAGCATCGAGGACATCCGCCGGGTCACCCGGCTGAGCACCGGCAAGGACGTCTCGGCGAGCTCGATGCTGGAGCGGTTCGGCTTCACCGGCGACAAGCTCACCGCGCGCCTCGGCGACCTCTCCGGTGGTGAGCGCCGCCGCTTCCAGCTGCTCAAGCTGCTCCTGTCCGAGCCCAACGTGCTGCTCCTCGACGAGCCCACCAACGACCTCGACATCGAGACCCTCAACGTCGTCGAGGACTTCCTCGACGGCTGGCCCGGCACCCTGATCGTGGTCTCCCACGACCGCTACTTCCTCGAGCGCGTCACCGACTCCGTCTGGGCCCTGATGGGCGACGGCCAGATCGCGATGCTCCCCAGAGGGGTGGACGAGTACCTCGAGAGCCGAAGGTCGAGCTGCAGGTCCCGAGCGGGCGTCGAGCAGGCCTCCGACGGCGCGCGGCCAACGGCCAAGGCCAAGGTGGGCGGCGCCGACGAGCGCCAGGCCCGCAAGGACGTGGCCCGCATCGACAAGCAGCTCGCCCGGATCACCGTCGCGCGAGGTGGCGGTCACCGACGAGATGGGCACGAACGGCGACGCCGGCCGGCTCAAGGAGCTCTCCGAGGAGATGCACCGGCTCGCCGACGAGCGCGGCAGAGCTCGAGGAGGAGTGGCTCGAGGCAGCTGCACTGCTCGAGTGAGCCGCTCAGCTGAGCGGCACCATCAGCCGCTTGAGCAGGGTGGCGAGCTGGGTCCGGTCGCTCGTCGGACAGGTCGGCCAGCAGCTCGCGCTCGCCGGCCAGGAGGGTCTCGAAGGCGCCGTCCACGGTGCGCTTGCCGGCTCCGGTCAGGCGCACCAGCACGCCGCGGCGGTCGCTCGGGTCGGGGGAGCGCTCGACGAACCCGCGGTCGGCGAGCCGGTCGACCCGGTTGGTCATCGTCCCGCTGGTGACCATCGTCTGGCGCAGCAGCGCACCCGGCGTGAGCTGGTAGGGCTTGCCGGCGCGGCGCAGCGCCGAGAGCACGTCGAACTCCCATGTCTCGATCCGGTGGGCGGTGAACGCCTCGCGGCGGGCCTTGTCGAGCAACCGGGCGAGCCGGCCGATCCGGCTGAACACCTCCACGGGCGCGAGGTCGAGGTCGGCGCGCTCGCGGTGCCAGGCCTCGACGATCTCGTCGACCTCGTCGCCGCCGTCGCGTTCCATGGGCGGGAGTCTAACCGGCAAGATTCTTGACATCGAGATAATGTTGGGCGCCATGCCGGACCCGACCCACACCTGGGACCCCGACCACTACCTCACCTTCGCCGACGAGCGCGGCCGACCGTTCGTCGACCTGGTCGCGAGGATCGGCGCCGCGGCACCGACGTCCGTCGTCGACCTGGGCTGCGGCGCCGGCAACCTGACGATGCTGCTGGCCCAGCGGTGGCCGGACGCGAGCATCGTCGGGATCGACTCGAGCGCCGAGATGGTGGCGGCGGCGCCGGACAGCGACGACGTCGAGTTCGTCGTCGGCGACATCCGCGACTGGCGGGTCCGCCGGCGCGACCGCCGGGGATCGACGTGCTGGTCTCCAACGCCGCGCTCCAGTGGGTGCCCGGGCACCTCGACCTGCTGCGCGGCCTGGTCGAGACGGTGGCGCCCGGTGGCTGGTTCGCGTTCCAGGTCCCGGGCAACTTCGAGGAGCCGAGCCACACGATCCGGCGCGAGCTGGCCGCGGAGGCGCCGTACGCCGCGCACACGGCGGGCGTCGCCGACCCCGGACGCCCACGACGCCGCGACGTACCTCGCGCGTGCTGACCGACCTCGGCTGCGAGGTCGACGCCTGGGAGACGACGTACCTGCACGTCCTCGACGGGCCCGGACCCCGTCTTCGACTGGGTCAGCGGCACCGGCGCGCGGCCCACCCTGCAGGCCCTCCCGGACGACCTGCGGCCGGACTTCGAGGAGGAGTTCAAGCGCCGCCTGCGCGAGGCCTACCCCGAGCGGGACGGCGTGGTCGTGCTGCCGTTCCGGCGCGTGTTCGTGGTCGCACGGCGCGGCGGGCGGACCAGACGGGCTAGAGCGGCGGCAGCGTGGTCAGGTCCTTCGTGCCGGGTGGGTCCGGGACGAGCGGCTCCGAGGTCCAGGCGCTCAGCTGCCGGCGGTAGACCATCGTGTGCTGGTAGCCGCTGTGTCCCATCACCACCGGCCCCGGGTCACCCACCCCGCGACGCGGAACCTCGGGCACGGGCAGGTCCCGGTCGCTGTCGATGTCGGAGAACACCCGCCAGCCGAGCGGGTCCGTACGTCGGAACAGGTTCACCCACTCGCCCCCGGCTCCCTCCAGCCGGTCGCGGAACGTGTCGACGGGCGGCACGGGCGGTCCCGGTGTCACACCCGGGGCGCGGGGCACGTCGGGGAAGGCGTCCTTGAGCGAGGGCTGCCCCTTCGTCGGCTCGTAGCCGATGGCCGCCGGCCCGAAGACGCGCGGGAAGACGCGCCCGTAGAGCGCGCGGACCTGGCTCCCGTAGGTGATCATCCGGACCCGCTCGAGGTGCACCGGGTTCAGCCGGCTGACCATGGCCAGCACGATCAGCGAGCCCTGGCTGTGTCCGGAGACGATCACCTGGTTGGTCAACAGGTCGGCGTCGTCCCTGTCCGGGCTGTCCAGCACCCACCGGGTGCGGATGTGCAGCTCGGGCACCACGCGCTCGGCGTAGCAGGGGGGCGCCAGCGGGTGCGCGGCGCGTGGCCAGAACGTGGTCAGGTCCCAGATCACGCCGACTGCCTTGCGGGTCTTCTCCGAGCGGCGGATCTGCGAGCCGAGCAGGATCAGCCCCGCCGACATGCCGACCACGAGCCACATGCAGGCGGTGGCGACGCTGCGGGTCCAGCCGGCGTGCGGCAGCTCCCACGGCGGCAGGCCCGACATCGAGGCGACGACGAGGGCGAGCGCGACCGGTGAGGTGATCGCCCCGACGATGTCGAGGACGGTCTCCGCGCGGTGGGCGAGCGCGGCTCCGCGGCGTGCCTGGAGGCAACGCGGCCGGTCGCGCTCGGGGACCTGGTCGTCCGGCGTGTGACCCGGCTCGAAGAGCGTGCCCAGCGACGGCACCACCTTCCGGCCGAAGAGCACCAGGGCGCCCAGGACCGCGATCACCACGAGGAGGAGCCAGACCAGCTGGCCGATCGGCATCCAGATGAGCACCTGCGGCACGGCGAGCGGGACCTCCGGGGCGTCGCTCGGGTCCAGCGCGACGCCCTTGCCGACCGTCAGCACCACCGGGAGTCCCGCAGCGGTCTCCGGGAGCGTCAGCACGCCCGCCGAGTGGAACTGGTTGTCCTCGGCGGTGCACCGTGCGCGCCCACGTTGCAGGCAGCTGTCGGCGAGGATCAGCGTCCGCGTGGGCACGACCAGGAAGGACTTCCGAGGGATCAGGGTGCGGCCGCGCCCTTCGGTGAAGTCGTCCTGGCGGGCGCGTGCGGGTGCGACCGAGAGCGAGAGGCCCTTCATCTCGATCGTCCCCGAGGTGACCCGGGCGCCGAGGGAGTCGACGGTGATCCGCGCGCCTCGCAGGGTGACGTCGCCGGTGGCGCGGAACTCCTTGGTGCTCTGGGAGTTGCCGAGCCCGAGGGTGGTCGGCGCGACCTTGCGCCCCTCCACCTGGCTGACCAGCTCTCCCACCCCGTGCGTCGGGCCGTTGAGCCAGCTGGCGGACGCGATCACGATGCTGGTGGTGAACAGCAGCGCGATCCAGGCGGCCGTGGCCATCAGCACCGAGGCGCCGGCGCCCCGCCAGGCCTTGTCGTCGTTCTCCGCGGGGGAGCGGGTGTACTGCCAGAACGCGAGCGCCAGCCAGAACAGCACGGCCACGCCGACGGCGAGGACGATCTGCCACGCGTCGTCCGCGTCGTACTGGCCCATCAGGTTGAGCGTCACGATCAGGGCGACGAACACGAGCGTCCCGACGACGATCAGCACCGCCCAGCCGGCCTTCATCCGGCCACCGGCGAAGACGCTCAGGTGCAGCACCGTGAGGCCGACGAAGACGGCGATCAGCCAGATGTTGCGGGCGGTGTAGTCGTAGTCCTCGCTGGTGGGTCCCGGGATCCGGTGGCTCATGGCCAGGGCGACCAGGTGCACGACGTAGACCAGGACCGCGGCCGCGAAGACCGCGGTGTCGACCTCGGGGCCGGGCAGGCGCCGCCGCGAGGCGGCGACCGGCTCGACGTCGTCGGTGTGGGTGATCGTGACTGCCAGGACGCTGACCAGCAGCAGCACCAGGGAGAGTGCGGACGTCGCCCACAGGAGCAGCGCCCAGCCGTTCTGCAGGCCGACGTGGTCGACCCGCAGCAGGTGCACTCCGGTGAACGCGATCACGGTCGCGATCCCCGCCGTGAGGTGGTAGCGCTGCAGCCGCAGCGTGCGCGCGGTGCCGTTCCAGAGCTTGGGGTGCAGCAGGATCTGGTCCGAGGGCAGCGCGGGTGGCTTGTCGAGCGGGTCGACCACGCTCTCGTAGCGCGCCAGTGACGCCTTCGACAGCCACCACAGCAGCGCGATGGCCGCCATCGGTACGACGGTCGCGAACGCGATCCGCTGGCCCGGATCGAGTGCGGCCAGGAAGTTCAGCTGGTCGGGGAGACGGCTGCAGCCCGGGACGCCGTAGCGGTAGCACTGCCACGCCACGAGGTCGATCGCGACCACGCACGGAGCCAGCACCAGGAAGACGGTCAGCAGCAGTCCGGACACCCGGACGGCCCGCGCGCCCCAGCGGGCCTGGCCGGTGTCACGACCGAGCTGGAGGCGGGCCCAGTAGGCGAGGTTGATCAGGGCGAAGGGCAGCAGCAGGAGCCAGAGCACGCGGCGTACCCACCCGAAGAAGCCCTGGACGCCGGAGGTCAGCGCCCCCCAGGAGTAGGCCTCCACGCTCACGCCGGTGCCCTCGAGGCTCCGGTAGGGCAGCTCCCCGTCCTTGACCCGGTAGAGCCCGGTCAGGCTGTCGCCGGCGACCTGCCCCACCTCGCCGTCGCTCACTCCGAGCATGGCGCCGGGGGAGGTGCCGTGCACCCCGTGCACGCGCAGTTCGACGGTTTCCATCGGGCGCTCCCATCGCTGATGCCCATGATGGACGAGCCGGATGCCGATGTTCGCGATACGTGCGGCGTGTGCCGGGGTTCCGTGTCGGGTACGCCGGACCATCCGCCACAATCCACCCATGACGTTCTCGTTCTTCACCGCCGACGGGGACGCCCTCGTGCCCACGGACTTCGCCCTCAGCCTCTGGGGCGACGACCAGATCCATGGCGTCGCGCTCAGCGGAGCCATGTCGCGGTCGCTCGAGAAGGCCCTCGCCGAGCTCGGTCGCGACGACCTGCGCCCGGCCCGCTACTCGCTGGACCTGTTCCGCCCGGCCAGGCAGCAGCCCTGTCGCACGTCCACGAGAGTCGTGCGTGAGGGGCGTCGGCTCTGCCTGGTGGACACCGTGCTCGAGCAGGACGGCGAACCCGTGGCGCGGGCGAGCGGGCTGTTCCTCAAGCCGAGCGAGCAGGCGCCCGGTGCGGTGTGGGAGCCCGACACCGACCTGCAGCCGCCCCCGCTCGAGATCGCGCCGGTCTCCGAGGAGCCGCGGGTGCCGTTGTTCAGCAGTGAGAGGATCGGCTGGACGACCTCGTTCGGCGACCACCAGAACGCCGAGCGGAAGATGACCTGGCAGACCGGCGTACCCGTCGTGCCGGACGAGGAGCCGTCGCCGTTCGTCTCGGCCGCCAGCATCGCCGACGCGACCAGCATGGTCAGCAACTGGGGCAGCAGCGGTGTCCAGCACATCAACGCGGACATCACCCTGATGCTCGCCCGCCTGCCCGTGAGCCGCGAGGTCGGCCTCGCCGCCGTCGACCGGGTCAGCTCGGACGGCATCGCCGTCGGCGTAGCCACGGTGTTCGACCGCAAGGGCCGCCTCGGCACCGCCACCGTCTCCGCCCTCGCCAACGTCGAGCGCAGCATCGACTTCGGGGAGCACGACTTCTCCGACGACCCGCGCGGGGCGTGAGCCGGGGGGTCCGGTTTCCCAGGTTGGGAACTCGTCCTGCCTCCTCACACAGGTTGCACCCTGTGTGAAGAGTCGGTTTGGGTTCTTCACCTGGGAAACCGACCCGGGCCTGAGAGGTTGCCCCCGCCTGGGGCCAGTAACCTCTTTGCACCATCCCCGGTTGGTCTGCCGGCAGGGCCCGCCTGACTTTGAATCAGGACTAGCGACGTAGGTTCGACTCCTACCCGGGGAGCGTGAGCACGCAGAGCACCATCACCGTCATCGTCCTCGCTGCCGGCGGCGGCACCCGGATGAAGTCCAAGACCATGAAGGTGCTGCACCCCATCGCGGGGCGCAGCATGATCGGCCACGTGCTCAGCGCGGTCGCCGCCGTCGAGCCGCACCGGGTCGTCGCCGTCGTCGGCAACCAGCGCGAGCAGGTCGGTCCGCACATCGAGGAGCTCCTCCCCGGAGCCGTGCTCGCGGTGCAGGAGACCCAGGACGGCACCGGCCACGCCGTACGCGTCGCGTGGGAGGCGCTCGACCCGGCGGACCGCGTCGGCACGGTCCTGGTGGCGTACGGCGACACCCCGCTCCTCGAGGGTGAGAGCCTGCGCGCCTTCGCCGAGGACCACGTCGAGCGCGGGGCGCGGCGTGAGCATCCTCTCCGGCGTCGTGGCGGACCCGTTCGGCTACGGCCGCGTGCTCCGCGACGAGGCCGGCTCCGTCGACCGGCGATCGTCGAGCAGAAGGACGCCACCCCCGAGGAGGCGGCGGTCAGCGAGATCAACAGCGGCATCCTCGCCTTCGACGCCGACGTTCCTCGACGCGGCGCTGCCGCGGCTGACCAACGACAACGCCAACGGCGAGTACTACCTCACCGACACCGTCGCGCTCGCGCGCGAGGACGGCCTGGCCGGTCGGGCGCCTTCCCGATCGACGACGTGCTGCAGACCGAGGGCGCCAACGACCGCGTGCAGCTGGCCGCCCTGGCGAAGGAGAAGAACCGGCGCATCCTGACGCGCTGGATGCGCGACGGCGTCACGATCATCGACCCCGCCACGACCTGGATCGACGTCGACGTGCGGCTCGGCCCCGGACGTGACGATCCTGCCGGGGGTGCAGCTCCTCGGCGCGACCGTCGTCGCGGAGGACGCCGTCGATCGGGCCGGACTCGCACGCTCAAGGACGTCGAGGTCGGCGCAGGCGCGCGCGTCGTACGCACGCACGGCGAGCTGGCCGTGATCGGCGCGGGGGCCAACGTCGGGCCGTTCTCCTACCTGCGTCCCGGGACCGAGCTCGGTGCCGGCGGCAAGATCGGCGCGTTCGTCGAGACCAAGAACGCCCAGATCGGCGACGGCGCCAAGGTGCCGCACCTGTCCTACGTCGGCGACGCCGAGATCGGCGAGGGCACCAACATCGGCGCGGGCACGATCTTCGCCAACTACGACGGGGTCGCCAAGCACCGCACCGTGGTCGGGCGGCACGCCACGCACGGCCAGCAACAACACCTTCGTCGCCCCCGTGCACATCGGCGACGGTGCCGCCACCGGCGCCGGCAGCGTGGTCCGGGAGACGTACCGCCCGGTGCGCTCGCGGTGAGCGCCGGGCCAGCAGCGCACGATCGAGGGCTGGGCGGTCCGGAAGCGCGCGGGCACGCCGCAGGGCCGACGCCGCCGAGGCAGCCGGAGCGACGCCGCGCGGACCCGATGTTCGTCCGGACCCGGAGACGTGGGTGACAATCGAGGCGAGCACCGGCGCCGGACCCGCACGACCGAGGAGCCTGCACAGCGTGAGCGGACTGAAGAAGACCACCGAGAAGAACCTGATGGTCTTCAGCGGCCGGGCCCACCCCGAGCTCGCGGAGGAAGTGGCCGAGCAGCTCGGCACCGGCCTGGTGCCCGACCTCGGCCTACGAGTTCGCCAACTCCGAGATCTACGTCCGCTACGAGGAGTCCGTGCGCGGCTGCGACGCCTTCGTGATCCAGAGCCACACCGCTCCGGTCAACGAGTGGATCATGGAGCACCTGATCATGGTCGACGCCCTCAAGCGGGCCTCGGCCAAGCGGATCACCGTGGTGATGCCGTTCTGGGGCTACAGCCGCCAGGACAAGAAGCACCGCGGTCGCGAGCCGATCTCGGCCCGGCTCGTCGCCGACCTGTTCAAGACCGCGGGCGCCGACCGGATCATCACCGTCGACCTGCACGCCGACCAGCTCCAGGGCTTCTTCGACGGCCCGGTCGACCACCTGATGGCGCTGCCGATCCTGGCCGACTACATCGGCGACGAAGTACGGCGACCAGCCGCTCGCCGTGGTCTCGCCCGACGCCGGCCGGATCAAGGTCGCCGAGCGCTGGTCGGCCCGCCTCGGCGGCGTACCGCTGGCGTTCATCCACAAGACCCGCAGCATCGACCGGCCCAACGAGACCGTCGCCAACCGGGTGGTCGGCCAGGTCGAGGGCCGGATGTGCGTCCTGACCGACGACATCATCGACACCGGCGGCACGATCGTGAAGGCCGCCGAGGCGCTGATGGACGACGGCGCCGCCGGCGTGATCATCGCCGCGACCCACGCGATCCTCTCCGACCCGGCCGTCGACCGCCTCAAGAACTCCCCGGCGGTCGAGGTGGTCGTCACCAACACCCTGCCGCTCGCGCCGGAGAAGCGAGTTCGACAAGCTCACCTGCCTCTCCATCGCCCCGCTCATCTCGCGGGCGATCAAGGAGGTCTTCGAGGACGGCTCGCGTCACCACCATGTTCGACGGCCACGCCTAGCCCGCAGGGCTGACGGTCGACCGGGCAGAACGCACCGGAGGAGCGCAGCGGGGGAGGGCGGCTCTGCCCTGTCGGCACCCGCAGGAGACCGTGAGCCGGGAAGCGGCCCCGCTTGTCCCAACTACAAGCAACCGTGAGCCGAAGGCGATTTCCCTGCGGGCCAGCAACTCCGTTAGGATCGTGCAGTTGCCTCGGCGAGGGAGCCCATCGCTCCGTGATCGACGTGGCCGGTTCGTGATCACCATGCACCGCGCCTCGTAGGCCTGCGGTGCATGTGCTGTCTCCGGCCCTGGCAACCACGACCACTGACACGCACGCACGACGCTCTCGAGGAGCACACCGAGCATGGCCGACGACCTGAAGATCAGCGCCGAGACCCGCACCCAGTTCGGCAAGGGTGCGGCCCGCCGCATCCGCCGCGACGACAAGGTGCCCGCGGTCATCTACGGCCACGGCAACGAGCCCGTCCACCTGACCCTGCCGGGCCACGACACGATGATGGCGCTCAAGCACGGCGGCTCCAACGCGCTGCTCTACATCGACCTCGAGGGCAAGACCTACATCGCGCTGACCAAGCAGGTCCAGGCCGACCCGATCAAGGGCTTCCTCGAGCACATCGACTTCGTCGAGGTGAAGAAGGGCGAGAAGGTCACCGTCGAGATCCCGGTCCACGTGCGTCGGCGAGTCCAAGGCCGACGCGATGACCGTGACCGAGCTGAACACCGTCACCGTCGAGGCCGAGGCCACCAACATCCCCGAGTACATCGAGGTCTCCGTCGAGGACGCCGAGGTCGGCTTCCACGTGCTCGCCAAGGACCTCGCGCTGCCCGAGGGCTCGCTGCTGCTCACCGACGACGACGCACTGGTCGTCAACGTGGTCCACGCGCCCACCGCCGAGGAGGTCGAGGCCGAGCTGGAGGAGGCCGAGGCCGAGGCCGGCATCGAGCGCGACGAGTCCGACGAGGAGGCTGCCGAGGCCGCCGAGGGTGAGGGCGACGCCGCCGAGGGCGAGTCCGAGGGCGACTCCGCTTCGGACAGCGACGAGAGCTGACTCCCACCACCCCGGTGAGCGACGCCGACGTCTGGCTGGTCGTCGGGCTGGGCAACCCCGGCCCGACGTACGCCGGCACCCGGCACAACGTCGGCTACCTCGTCGTCGAGGAGCTGGCCCGGCGGATCGGCGGCAGCTGGCGCTCGCACAAGTCCGGGCCGCGCCGACGTGGTCGAGGGTCGCCTGGGGGCGCCGGGCACCGAGGCGCCGCGGGTCGTGCTGGCCCGGGCACGGTGCTACATGAACGAGGTCGGCGGACCGGTCAAGGCGCTCGCCACCTTCTACAAGGTGCCGCCCGAGCGGATCATCGCGATCCACGACGAGCTCGACATCGGCTTCGACACGCTGCGCACCAAGCTCGGCGGCGGCGACAACGGCCACAACGGCCTGAAGTCGATGCGCTCCTCGCTGGGCATCGGGCGACTTCTACCGCGTGCGCGCCGGGATCGGCCGTCCTCCCGGGCGGCAGAGCCCGGCCGACTTCGTGCTCTCGGACTACAGCGCGCGGAGCGCAAGGAGCTCCCGCTCCAGGTCGACACCGCCGCGGACGCCGTCGAGTCGCTGATCCGCGAAGGACTCGAGAAGACGCAGCAGCGTTTCAACTCCTGATGCCTCAGGCCCTAGCCCTCGGACTGTAGGGCGAAGGGCGCACCGGGGACGGAGTTTGCCCGTTGGGCGCGAGCCGCAAGCAGATCTGCGGGTGTCAACTTGTCGACCTCGGCAGACACGCTCAGTCGGCGTTGCCCGAGGACGACGGCGAGCTGGCGTTGGTGGTCGTCCGTGTGTTCCCGGTGGGCGCGACGGCGAGGGAGAAGCACTGGGATCTTGCTTTTCGACAACGCCTGAAGCGCAGAACCCACACCAGCATGACTGATGACCAGATCCGCCTCGCCGATCGCAGCGTCGAGTTGGTGATAAGGCACGGTGTCGACAGCCGACACTCCGAGCCCTGTGGTGTCGGTGGAGCCTGTCTGCCACAGGATCTCGGCCGATGCAGTGCACACTTCGGGAAGCACCGCGACGAGTCGCTCAACGGCCCTTCTGAAGTCATAACCGCGCTGGGTGCCGAAGGTCACGACCACCTTGTCCACTGGCGACGACTCCGGTTGCGGTGAGCTGGCGAATGCGTCGAAGACGGATCCGCGGTTGACCCATCGCTGCATCCCCCATGCGTGTTGTCCGTAGAGATGCACGCCCGGGACACCCGAGAGCACCTTGCCGGTCAGGCTCGGGCCATCGATGCGGGCTGCGCTCTCGATGTAGTGACATTCGAGACGGCGCCGCCGTGCCATCAGAAAGTAGGGCACGGCCACACCTGCACCGGTCGAGATGACACGGGACAGTCTTCGCCGCGCGAACAGGTCCCGAGCAACGCTCAGGTTCCGCACCACCCCGGCGACGTCCTTCGGGTCGACACGTGGAATGTAGTGCACAACCTCGCCTGCCAGCAGGGACCGGGACTGGCCGTTGTCGAACGTGGCCCACTCCACTTCCGTCGGCGCCGGGTCCAACCGGTCTCGCAGCGCAAACAACTCGGCGAGATGCCCCCCTGTCGCGGCCACCAACAGGGTCGACCCGCCACCGTCGTCGTGCGCCATGCATTCTCCCTTGTCGAGGCTGAGGATGCTACGGGGTACAGGCACCTAGCCCGGGGAGCGAGGGTCGTTCACGGGACCGGAGGGGTTGCTGGGACGTCGCCGAGCCTCATCCTCTAAGGTCGCCCAAGCAATCCGACAACGTCTACGGGGGACGTCATGACAGAGGGCTGGCCCAAAGTGACGGCCGTCTTGCCGACGCATGATCGGCCAGTGCTGATGCGTCGCGCACTGAACTCCATCCTGGCCCAGGACTATCCCGGCGAACTGGACGTTGTCGTGGTCTTCGACCAGGCGGAGCCCGACCAGGGTCTGGCGAGGGCCGGTGAAGGCCGACAGGTCAGCGTGATCACCAATGCGCGCAAGACAGGTCTCGCGGGTGCGCGCAACAGCGGCATTCTCGTGGCTAGTGGCGCTTACATCGCGTCGTGTGACGACGACGACGCCTGGGAGGTCCAGAGCTCCGTCGTCAGGTCGAGGCACTGCGTGGGCATCCCGGTGCGGAGTTTGTGAGCACCGCCATGGTCATCGAATACGGCGACGAGCGCCGGGTGCGACTTGCAGGCAAGGACTCGATCACGCACGCTGACCTGGTCCGATCGCGGATGGCGATGCTTCATTCGTCCTCGTTCCTTATTCTGAGAGCAGCTCTGCTGGACGGACTGGGCCTCATCGAGGAAGCACTTCCCCAAGGCATGAACGAGGATTGGGACATCCTGCTCCGTGCTTCGCGCAGAATGCCGATCGTGCATGTCGATGAGCCACTCGTGCGCATCACGTGGAGCTCGGGCTCTCACTTCGCCCAGAAGTGGGCGGTCCGCAACGAGTCTCAGCTGTGGTTGCTCGAGCACCATCACGAGATCGCCGAGGACAGGGTCGCCGCGGGTCACGCCTACGGCAAGCTCGCTTTCGGCTGCGCCGCACTCGGTGAGCGAAAGCAAGCCCTGGGATGGGTCCGGCGCTCTCTCAGCGCCAACTGGCGTGAGCCCCGTGCCTACATCAGTCTTCTGGTGATCAGTCGACTGGTGCGCTGGACCACCGTCATCCGCGAACTGAACAAGCGAGGTCACGGCATCTGACGACGGCTAGCTGTGATGCCCAGAGACGTTGGTCGAGATCGTGCGACGAGACGATCTGAGTCCGTAGACGGGTGAAGACCTCCCGATGTGGAGTGGAGCTACCTAGGAACCGCTCCACGACCAGGAGGTCTTCATGTCTCACGCTACCCATGCCAACGCTGCTCTGACTCCTCGTGCCCGGCTTCGGCTGGCTCGTCTGATCGTTGATCACGGCTGGCCGCCGGCCCGGGCTGCCGAGCGCTATGACGTGTCCTGGAGGACCGCAGCGAAGTGGGCGGCCCGCTACCGGGCGGAGGGCGCCGCCGGGATGGCGGATCGGTCCTCGCGCCCGCACCGCCAGCCGACCGGACCCCGGCACCGGTGGTCCGCAAGATCGTGCACCTGCGTTGGAAGCAGCGGCTCGGTCCGGTCCAGATCGGTGACCGGCTCGGCATGCCGGCCTCGACGGTCCACGCGGTCCTGGTCCGCTGCCGGCTCAACCGGCTCACCCACATCGACCGAGCCACCGGCGAACCGATCCGCCGCTACGAACATGCTCAGCCCGGCGACCTGATCCACGTCGACGTCAAGAAGCTCGGCAACGTCCCCGACGGTGGCGGCTGGCGCTATCTGGGCAAGCAGCAAGGCGACCGCAACCGCAGGCCACGGCCGCGACCGCACCGGCCGCACCAACACCAGCGCACCACCCGGATCGGGCACCGCTTCGTGCACACCGTGATCGATGACCACTCCCGGGTCGCCTACGCCGAGATCCACGACGACGAGACCGCCGCCACCGCGGCCGCAGTGCTGCGCAACGCCGTCGCCTGGTTCGCCGACCGCGGCGTCATCGTCGAACGGGTGCTCTCCGACAACGGCAGCGCCTACACAGTCCACCTCTGGCGCGACACCTGCGCCGAGCTCGGCATCACGCCGAAGAAGACCAGGCCCTACCGACCCCAGACCAACGGCAAGATCGAACGCTTCCACCGGACCATGGCCGAGGGCTGGGCCTTCAAGAAGTTCTACAACTCCGAATCAGCCCGCAGAGCAGCTCTGCCAGCATGGATCCACGAGTACAACCACCACCGGCCCCACACCGCCATCGGCAAGGCACACCCATCACCAGGTTGGACAACCTGCCTGGGCATCACAGCGAGCTGGCCGACCGGGGGCTCACGCGTCTGAGCAGGAAGTTCAGACCCAAGTCGTAGCGCAGGCGCCACATGACGGCGCCGTACAGGAGTACTGCGGCGATCAGTCCGGCCAGCACGGCCCAGGGTTCGCCGCCGACGAGACGCGCGAGGCCGAGCGGTACTCCGATGCCGCCAAGAACTGCGCCTGCCACGATCGCGGCTTCGCGTCCCGCAGGAGACAGTCGGAACAGCAGGGCGATCTGGATGAGCGCCAGCACGTTCTTGAGGACGATGGCAGTTGCCCAGCCGATCGCCGCGCCGAGGATCCCGTACTCCGGGATCAGGATCAGGTCGAGCCCGACGTTGACCGCAAGGGACACGCACATGTTGGCCATGCTCCACAACGTTCTTCCAGACATGATCAGGAGCACGTCGACGTCGCCACACAGGGTGGCGAGCAGCATGGCACCACATAGGACCGCGAGCGTGTCGGCTCCCGCGGTGTACCCCTCACCGAAGACACGGAGCAATGGCTCACCGATGAGGAGTAGGGCCACGAAGAACGGCCAGGTGACCGCCATCAACCACCCGGTGGAGGTATGCAGAAGCGAGCGGGTCGCGGCACGGTCGTGAGAGGCAGCCACCGCGGCAAGGTGCGGCTGCACCGCGAAGCGAGACCGCGTTGCGTGCTAGCTGACCGACGACCACGAACCGCGTGGCCGCCGTGTAGACCGCAGCGGCGGCTGCGCCGGCAATCGCCGCCACCAGGATGATGTCGAGCCTCTGCATGGCGACCTGGGCGACGCTGGCGAATGATCGCGGCGCTGTGAATCCCCAGAACTCGCGGCGACTGGGGGTCAGGATCTCGGTTCCGAGTGCCGGTATGGGGTCTGCGATCACGGCTCGCTCGCGCAGCCGTCGCCACCAGATCAGGGCAGGGACCGCCACCAGCAGGTAGGGGACCGACCAGGACCAGGCGAGATTGACCGGGGTTCCGAGCGCGAAGATCGCGGCGGCGAGAAGGAGCTGCAGGACGGTTGCAGTACCTGCTCGAGCAGGCTGTAGGGACGCATGGTCCCGAGTCCGCGCGTGGCGGACAAGGCGACGTTCTCCAAGGCCGCCAGTGGAATCAGCAGTCCGAGCGCCCGAAGCGCCTCCGCGGCGAACAGCTCGTGGTCCGGGTTCACGACCGATGCCAGAGGGCGCGCGAAGGCGATCATGCCGATCCCCATCAAGCAGGCAAGGACCATCACGGGCACCAGCGCGGCACTGAAGTACGTGGCCATCGCCTTGGGTTGACGGAAGACCCGAGAGCGCGAGATGAAGTACACCAAGCCTGTGTCAGTGCCGAGTTGGCCGACGGCCACTGCCAACACGAATACAGAAGTCGTGCTGAAGAAGACACCGGCGTCGATCGGGCTGGCACCTCGGGCGACCAGCAACGTGAGGCCGAACGTTGAGAAGGTCGCTGCCACGGCACCGACCAGGTTCAGCAGCGAACCCCGGCCGGCCGAGCCTAGGGTCTTCTCACGGTCGAGACCCTGCGAGGCTGTTGCAGGGGACCGCTCCATCACGGGCTTGTCCTGTCGAGCTCTTTCAGGCACCAGCGCAGGGCGTCCGGCACCCATCCCGCCAGGCGGCTCATCTCTGTGCCCCCGGCGCCGACCTCGTCGTGCTCGAGGTAGCGCGCCACGATCTCGAGAAGGTAAAGCGTGACCACGACCGGCGCGGCCTCGAGTCCGACGATCGCCGCCGTCAACGACCCATCGATCGAAGAAGGAGATCGGCGTACGCAGCATCAGGGGCCAAGCCCCCGATGATCGCACGCGCCGTGATGTCGTTGTGTGCGGCGTCGAGCCCGTACGGCACGTCGTTCTCGAAGGTTTCCCAGTCCCAGGCGACGAGTCGGCCGTTGCGAGAGGTGACGTTCCACGGTGCCCAGTCGCCATGCCAGGAACCGAACAACACGTTGGTCCCCGCAAGACGGCCGTCTACAGCCCGCAGCACCAATTCGAGAAGATCGGCGTGGGGCACCGTGGCTAGCGCGGCGGATCGCTCGGCGAGCCTGGCTCGATAGGTGCTCGCGAGCCATGACTGCTCGGTGATGCCGTCGACCCCGGCAAGTTCCCGGGTGGCGGCCGGCAGCAGGCGTTTGATCTCCGTGACGTCGCGGCTGGCGGGAATTGCGGCCTGCACGAGCAACGTGTGTCCCTGCCATTTACCGAGGTGAAGTACGGCAGGGACTTCCAGCGTGGTGAGCCGCGCATCGTGCAGACGCGCGAGCGCGCGGTACTCGTGTCCGACCAGCGCCTCGGTCAGCGGGTTGATCCCCAACTTGGCGAAGCCGAACGTCTCTCCGGCGAGGCTGATCAGCTGGATCACCGGCTTCTGGACGGCGCGTTTGGGTCCCACGTACAGCGCAACCGCCAGATCGCGCTCAAGCGTTCGCCGGAGATGGTCGTCGATGCCTTCTCCCTGCCCCGCGATCGAGATCCGTATGCCGGGTACGACATCCAGGACACCGAGCCTGGTCGCCACCGCTATGCCACGCAGGGCAGTCAAGGCGTGCCCGGTCACGAACGTGTTGTAGTTCCTGATCGCTGCGGCCGTCGCAGCCAGTGGCCTCCGGGGCAGGACCAGCTTGGGATGCTGAGCATTCGGAAGCACGATGAGCTGGCGGTCATCTGGGGAAGCGGCCTTCCAGGAGGAGCCCACCTGCAGCGGCGCGGGCCAGAGGAGCTCGAGCATGCGTCGGAGGTGTTCGTCTGTATCGGGAACAGACTGCGTCTCTGGCTTCGGCATCAGCACAGAGGCCTAGGGTGCGAGCGACCCAGCGCCACGGGAGCCGCCCGACCCAGCACCGATCTGGTCGGAACCGTGTGGCTCGGGGAGTTGCCGTACGTCGCCCGCATCCGTCTCGACTTCCCCGGGCGTCCCGTCCGCATGACTGGAGGCCGTTCGTCGGTGCCCGCGTCGTGGTTCGTCGACCGTCACGAGGCCCTGTACCGACAGTCCTTCCGCGTGCGCGGTCGCGACCATGTCGAGGATGTCGTCACTGTGCTCGTCCCCCTCGGGGACGACCAGAACAACGCCGTCCGTATTCGAAGCAACAGAGATACCCAGTTGACTGGGCAGGGACGGGGCGACCACGACCACCATGTCGTACGTGTCGTGCAGCTGTTCGAACACGCCTCGGAGGCGCTCGTCCGAGTAGAACCGTCGGGCGTGCCTGGTCAACGAACCGGAGGTCACTACGTCCAGCCCGCCCAGAGTGAAGACGCTCAGCCGGGTCTCGGCGCCTTGCAGGTGCTCCACAGCCCGGGCCCCTCGGGGTGCCCGATCAGGCTGCCCAGTTGGGGTTGGTCCACCTCGGCGTCGACGAGGGCGACATGCAAGCCCGCTTGGGCAAGCGACTCCGCGAGGTTGAACGCGACGAGGGCTAGGCCATCGACTGATCCCACCCGCGCGAGGGCGATGCGCGTCGGACCGTCTGTGGAGCTGACCACGGCCGTCCGGAAGCGTGAGTAGGCCTCGCGTAGCTTCGGGTCGGCGCGGCGTGAGGTGAGGACTGACTCGCGCGTCGTCTCGGTCGAACCGAGCCTTGCCCACAGTGGGATACCGGCTATCGCGCCCATGCGCGGGCGCTTCCGCTCGGACCGCCGGGTGAGCCACAACGCCAGCCCGACACCCAACAGGAAACCGAAAATGAGTCCGGCGACTGTCGGGACGAGATGGGAGGCAAACGAGGCCCCTTGGGGGGGGCGGGAAGTGCTCACCACCGCGCCAGGATTGGTCTGGAGTGATTCAGCGGTCGCCAAGGCATTCTGCAGGCTCGTCAGGCGGCTCACGAGCTGCTGCACCGCCGCGTCAGCCGCTGGTGAACCTTGTCCGATGCCGGCCTTTCGGGTCGCGGCGTCCAGTTCTTTGTTCAGGGCAGCGATCTGCTTCTGCAGTGACGCCGTCTGACCCGCCTGCACGCTCTTGGCCTGGCTCTCTCGGAACCCCAGGAACGCATCCGCAGCCTGCGCGGCACCACGTTGGGCCTCCTCGCGACGCGGCGCGGTGAAGTCGATCCGCAGCAACTGGCTGTTCAGGACGACCGAGCCGAACATGGTCGCTGCTCCCGAGTTGAGGTCTCGCTGCAGGTCCCGGTCCAGCTGGGAGGTGACGCGCGGGTCATCGATCAGGTGTGACTCGGTCTCGAGGCCGACCGTGACCTCCTGGGAGTTCGTCAGATAGTCCGGGGACAGGGCGTTCCCGACGATCGGCTTGATCAAGATCTCGGAGGTGGCAGTGAACGAAGGTGACAGCAGTCCTCTGGCGAATCCGAACGCGCCGAACAGCACCGCGACGACCCCGATCAGCACGGCATAGCGTCTGATCGCTCGCCTCACGAGCTCGCTGAGCGACCCCGAGGAGGTCTCCGTCTCCGATAAGATTTCCTGTCCGAGTATGCAACTGGTCCTATCGTGCCGGAAGGGCGGGTTCCGGTGTGCCATTTGGCTGGCCCGCCACGGTGACGAAGGCCACCACACGAAGGCCCTGACGGCCCAGGCGCTCTCGCTCCTGGGCCACGGCTGCAGTAGTGAGTTCCATTGATCCCACGAGAACCGCCACGTCGAAAGCCCCTGCGTCCTTTGCGTGTCGTCCCGTCTGACTGTGCGCGAGCTCAAGTGCCACCGTGCACGCGATGACGTCTCGCGGGTCCGCAGCATGGAACACGATACCGGCTCCTCCGAGCTGCTCCGAGAGGGCCGCGCGCACGCGTTCGGGGTCGTCTCTCCACTCGACGGCCGGCAGCCCGGCGTAATGATCTGGGCGGAGGTCTCCGCCACGCGCGCGAGCCCTCCTGCGCGAGATCCGATCAAGCACGACCGCGACAAGCAGGCCTAGCAGGAGCCCGGAGAGCACCGCAACGTTCCACTGCTGCGGACGAGGCGTCACTACGACGTCCGTCACCTTGCCAGCCCGGACGGGCGTCGTCTGGGTCTGGACCTGTTGCTGAAGGTCGGCCGTCTCCCGGAGCAGGTCCAGGCGACGATCGCGAAGCTTTCCCTGGGTGATCGCCTGACCCACTGTGGTGGGTTGCCCCCCGCCCACCGCAGCAAGAGTCCCGAGGGAGTCGCTGACCTCCGCGAGCTCACGTTCGAGCGCAGCCAAGTTCAAGTCGCGTTGCTCGGTCAGCCGCTCCTCCCGAGCGGTCAGCAGAGCCTCCGCAGCGTCTTCGACAACCCTGTGCGCTCGTTCTGGGTCGGTGGAGGAATACCTGATGAGCAGGATCCGGGTGTTCGGCACGGCTGAGACGGAGAGGTGACCGCGCCCAGCCCGCCGATCCACGGCCCGGTCGTGGCCGATCGCCTTCTCGACATCGCGGCTGAACAGGAAACGGGACTCCGAGTCGAGCGTCATCTCACTGGTGGGCACCCGGTCCAGCTGGATGCTGCCCCGCTGGGGGAGCCAGACGCCGGCCTGCGCGTCATAGGTCGTACCGTGCCTGAACTGCCAGAGCGCACCGCACAGCGCACCGATGAGGCACCAGACGATGACGCGTCGAGTACCGGGCCACAGAGAGCTGAGCCGCCTGAGGGTGCTGGTCCCTGCTTCGGCGGCCACCAGCCCCGCCCCGATCATCACCGCGAATGTCGTGGTGGTGCTCCAGTCGTAGATCGCTGCTGTGAGGATGAAGCTGAGCAGCGCCGCCTGGGCAGGCAGCGCGACCTGGGCCCGGCTGCGCCTGTTTCGCCACCACGTGGAGATGAAGAACGCAAGGCTGAAGAAGGCCCCCAACAACCCGTGGCCGAACAGGAGCAGCCACAGGAGCCCCTGGGTGCCCAGCGCCGGGGGAGTGCAGGACGGGCAGTCGGTGGTGCTACCACCCGCGATCGAGTAGAAGGTCCCTTCGTAGGGACGCGTCGTGCCCAGACCGAACACGGGCGAGCTGCGCGCCATGCCCTCCACGGCGGCGAAGCTCAGGGTCGACCGTCCCAGGTTGCTGTTGTGGCCCTCGAACCGCGAGGTCACTGCCTGCCCAAGCGGACCGAGGGCGAGAAGCAGGACGATAGGCAGTCCGACGGCAAGGGGGACGAGCAGTCCGCGGGCACGGCCCCTCCAGATCATGGTGACCACGAACAGCACGGCGTTCAGGATCAGGATCGCCCAGAGACCTCGGTTCAGGGAGTAGATGACGGGCAGCAGTCCCACGGCCAGCACGCCGGGACCGACGTACTCGCGCCACCCTGCGTCCTTGCCGAACCAGGCGAACAAGAAGAACGGCAAGAAGCAGGCGAAGTTGACTCCCCACTCATTCGCGAACGGGAAGGGGCCACTCGGCCGGTACTGCACGTCACCGAGGTATACCTGCCGCTCGGCGAGGTAGGCGTGCACTTGGGAGTGTACGAAGGCGTTGGCGCGCAAGCCCTGCGGCAACCCGAGCTCGATGACTGAGTGGACGTTGAGCGTGGGCAGCAGGACCCCCGCCACCCCGCCGAGTACGACGGTGACGAACATGGCCGCCAGGATCCGGGTGACACGCATCGTGCTGAGTCTCTTGCGCGTATCAGCGACGTAGAGGAGGACGACCGTGGCCTCGACGTACCACAGGTACCGGACCGCCCACGTGAAGAGCCGGTTGGCGTTCTCGCCGGCGAGTGAGCCCGGCGCATAAACCTGGACGACGGCGCCACCGGCTGCTGCCCACACCAGGAACAAGGCCCACCAGCCAAAGCCCGCCGGCACCCGAAGAGGGCGATTGCGCACCAGGCTGCGAGCCATCATCACTGTCACCACGATCAGCACCAGCTGGACCACACCGAGGACCCACCAGAGCGGATATCCGACGAACAGCAGGGCCAGGGGGAACTCGGGTTGAGTCCTCGCGGTGCGGAACCGGGTCGCGGCGCGGCTCAGCAGCGGTTCCGCAGGCGGGGTGGCAATGTCCCAACCCGCGGTACGCGCACGGAAAACCATTCGACCCCCTTCGGCAACCCCTAGGCTATGTCCCGCGCCCTTGCGTGGCTCCGTGTCACCGCGGTGAGCAGCCCAGGGAACTCGAAGAAAACGGTGGAAGAACATGAACGGCTCGCTGGTCGTCTTTGTCGTGTGGTTCGCGCTGGTGATCATCGTGGGCATCGCACTCACTGTGCGTGCGAGGAACTACAAGCCCGCTCGGTGGTGGATCAACTTCAGCGGTCGCGTCGACGACTCGGTCGAGGTGTCCTCCTCTCGGCTGGGGAGCTTTACGCTTGCGGCGCTCGTCTACTTCGCGGGAGCCGGGCTGATCATCGCGATCCTCTGGCCCCTCGGACTGCTGGCGCACGCCCTCGAGGACCAGATCGACAAGCCGCTCTTCTACTGGTTCCAGGATCGGCAGCTCGACTACTGGTCCGACATCTGGTTGAAGCTCACCAACATCGGCAAGCCTCGGATCACCCAGGGCATCGATGCCGTGGCGGCGGTGGTGTTCGCCGTTGTGTGGGCGATCAAGGGTCTGCGATGGTGGGCACCGCCCGTCGTCTTCGCGAGTGCCTACGCCCTCGAGAAGTACGTGCAATTCATCCTGCAGGCAATGGTGGACCGGGGTCACCCGCCCACGACGCTCGGCACCTGGCCATCGGGCGGTTGTGCAAGGGTCACCATCATCTACGGCCTGATCATCTTCTGCACGATCTACGTGACGAGGAGGCAGAGCCGACAGGCCTGGATCGCGGGCTGGTCGTTGCTCGCGATCCTGATGTCGATCCAGGCCTACGCTCGCACCTACAACCTCGAGCACTGGATCACAGACGTCGTCGCCGGCATCCTCTTCGGGCTCCTCGGCCTGGTCGTGATGACCTCGTTCCTTCGTCTCCTGACCGAACCGAACGCGCCAAGGGCCCCGACGGGGGAGAGTTCGTGCAGGGCTACGCGCGCCAGCGCGGCTGACGGCCCAGCAGGCCGGCGAGCCGGTCGTCGTGGCTGCGGTAGTGCTCCTCGAGCCGCGCCCGCACCTCGGCCGGCATCGGCTGGCTCGGCCGTGAGTTGTGCTGCTCGATGCTCGGCGGGGTCCACTGCGTGAGGCCGAGGAATTCCTGCGAGCTGCGCGAACTCGGCCTGTGGGTCCACGAAGAACGCCTCGCTCTCCATCACGTAGACCTGCTCGCGGGGGAAGTGGGCGAACACGCGTTCGAGCTGCTCGGCGTACTGGCCACGCCGGCGGTAGGCGTGGTGGCGATGCGGCAGTGACTCGTAGTCGACGGGTCGGCCGCATCAGCTCGATCTCGCCCTCGAGGCGCGCATCCTCGAGATCGAGTGCGCCGGCGAAGCTGGGCTCGGTCTCGAAACCTCGAGCGAACTCGTGCTTGTAAGCCGAGAAAGCACGCTCCACCGGATCACGAAGCATCGCCACCAGCTTGATCTCCGGATAGTCCTTGGCGATTCGCTCGATGGCGAAGGGGTGGAACATGTAGTACGTGCATGCTTCGAAGGCCACGGCGTCCCCACCGCGGGCCGAGCGCAGCCTGCCCGCCGCCTTCGGTGGCGAAGTGGCCGCGGTACCACCTAGGCCCGCGCGTGTAGTGCAGCGTGTAGTAGTCGGTCCCCTTCTCCACCGGCGGCCGCATCACCTGAGGGTGCTCCGAGAGCGACTTGAAGATCGTCGTGGTCCCGCAGCGCTGCCCGCCGATCACGAGGAACGACGGCTCCATCCGCAGGGCGGACGTCGCCGGTCCGATCTGGAGGTAAGCGCGACGTACCGCAGGCTGCAGTGGCTTGGGCACCAGATGGCGGTAACGACGTAGGCCTGTTGCACCGGACCCTGACACAGATTCCCCTCGTTGCATGTCTAGACAAGTCAAAAGGACTTATCTGCCTAAATCGGTCGGTGTACGACCTGTCCGATTTTGCTGCGTGTCACAGTGGCGACGCCAAATCTAGCGCACCACCGGGGGGAACATCGTGACTGTCCGTCTGCTCCGAACAAGGCTAAGTCTCGTACTGGTGCTGCTGCTCACGATGTCGGTCGCGTGGATCGCCCTGCCAGCCGCCCCGGCCGTGGCGGCCACCCGATCATCGGCGCCCCCGAGCGCTGACCAGCTGCCCAGCGCAGCTCCGTCCGCGATCACACCGAACGTCGACGACGGCGAGGTGTGGGGTGTCGCGGAGGTCGGCGACCTGATGGTCATCGGCGGCAACTTCACCAGCGTCGGCGGACAGGCCCGCGGCGGCCTGGCCGCGTTCAACTCGACGACAGGAGCCCTCACCTCCTTCGCCCCCGCCATCGCCGGGGGCCAGATCTACTCGCTGTTCACCGGCCCCACGCCGAACACCGTCTACGCGGCCGGCGACTTCACCTCCGTCAACGGTGGCGGGCAGAAGTACCTCGCACTTCTGGACACCACGACCGGCCAGGCGGTCAGCGGCTTCACAGCGCCGACGTTCGACTTCGGCGGCATCCGGGACATCACCAAGGTCGGCAACCGCCTGTTTGCCGGCGGATTCTTCTCCATGGCCGACGACCAGACCCGCCAGGGCCTTGCATCGATGAACGCCACCACCGGCGCTCTCGACTCCTACCTCAACGTGCAGCTCGCCGGACACCACAACGACACGGGCAGTGGCGCTCAGGGCTATATCGGCCCGTGGGCGATCGACTCCTCCCCCGACGGCAGCAAGCTCGTCGTGACCGGCAACTTCAAGAGCGCCGACGGCCTTGCTCCGCGACCAGTTGGCGGTCATCGACCTGAACGCCGACAGCGCGGTGGTCGACCCCAGCTGGGCGACGAACCGATACTCGCCCGTACTGCTACAACTGGGCCTTCGACGGCTACACCCGCGGCGTCTCGTTCTCCCCCGACAGCTCCTACTTCGTGGTCAATTCGACCGGTGGTGGCGTCCCCGGAACGCTTTGCGACGCTGTGACCCGCTTCGAGTCCGCCTCGACAGGCACGGACATCCAGCCGACCTGGGTCGACGAGACTGGCGGCGACACCGAGTGGGGCGTCACCGTGACCTCCAACGCCGTCTACGTCGGCGGTCACAACCGCTGGAGCAACAATCCCTTGGGCATCGACCAGGCCAAGGCCGGCGCCGTGGCGCGTCCCGGGCATGGCCGCCCTCGACCCGGTCAGCGGCCGCCCATACTCGTGGAACCCCGGTCACCGCCCGCTGGGCAAGGCCGTCTACGCCCTGATGGCTACGTCCAAGGGTCTGTGGATGGGCTACGACCAGGACTACATCGGCAACTACCAGTACCTCCGCAAGAAGATCGCGTTCTTCCCGTACGCCGGAGGGCCGACGCTCGCCTCGACGTCGGTCGGGCAAGCTCCCGGGCACTGTCTACCGCGGCACGCCTCCTCGAACGGCCCGACCAACGTGCTCTACCGCGTAGACGCTGGTGGGCCGGCGATCGCCCCGAACGACGGCGGTCCGACGTGGGTGCGAGGACACCACAGCCAACCCCAGCCCCTACGTCAACAACAGCCCAGCACGACCGGCAGCCTACACGACCCGGTCGGCAACGTGACCGTCGGCCGTCCCGGCCAACGCCCCCCGAGCGGTCTTCGACAGCGAGCGCGTGCAGCTCGACGCTCGTGCCGTCGCCGACGTACGACTTCCCGGTGCCCACAGGGCACCAAGGTCACCGTGCGGTTGTACTTCGCCAACCGGTGCACCTCGTCACCAAGACGGGCCAGCGCACCTTCAACGTCAGCTCAACGGGCCACCGTGCTGAGCAACTACGACGTCGTCGCCGACGCCGGGCAACCAGACTGGCACCATGAAGTCCTTCGACGCGACCGTGCCGAGCAGCGGCACCTACAGCGGCACCGTCAGGATCAGCTGGCACGCCGAACAGGAACGCCGCTGATCAACGGCATCGAGATCCTCAACAGCGACGTGCCGCGCCCCCACGGCGCCGCCGACAACCTGAGCTCGGTCGCTTTCGACGGCTCCACGGCGACGGCTCCGCAGCCGGTATCCGGCACCAGCATCCCCTGGGGATCGACGCGCGGGCGCCTTCGTCGTGGGCAAGAAGCTGTTCTATGGCTCGTCCGACGGCTTCCTCTACAGCGCCCCGGTCAACGGCTCCGCGATCGGCGCGCCGACCAAGGTTGACCCCTACAAAGACCCCGCGTGGGTCGGCGTGCGACACCGGCAACGGCAACACCTTCGACGGCGCCTACCCGACCTTCTACAGCCAGTTCGCCAACGTCACCGGCATGTTCTACGCCGACGGCAAGCTCTACTTCACCCTGGCCGGCGACTCGACCCTGCACTGCTCGTGGTTCTCGCCTGACAGCGGGATCGTCGACCAGACGCAGTACACCGTCGCCAGCAGCGTGAACTTCAGGACGCGGACGGCATGTTCGTCTCCGGCGACACCCTGTACTTCGTCCAGGACCGGCGACGGGAGCCTCTACCGGTCGGCTTCGAGGACGGCGCCGTCACCGGCGCGCCGACGCGCATCAACGGGCCCCGCACGGGCGGCGTCGACTGGACCAACAAGTCCATGTTCTTCCTGGCCGGCTCCGCCGGCGAACAAGCCACCGACCGCAGCCTTCGGGACCTCATGCACCGCCGGCGGCTGTGCCGTCGACGCCACGGCCTCGGCGGACCCTGACGGTTCGATCGCCTCCTATACCTGGGACTTCGGCGACGGCAGGGCGGGACGGGCGTGACCACGTCGCACAGCTACGCGCTCGACAGGCACCTACACCGTGAAGCTCACGGTCACCGACGACCGGGGAGCGACCGACTCGATCACCCACGACGTGACGGTGACCTCGCTCGCCCAGCAGATCCAGTTCGTCGGCGCCGCGCACTCCGACGCGACCTCCAGCACTCGAAGACCGATCAACGTCCCGTCCGGAACGGCCGCGGGGACACCCTGGTCGCTGTCGAGACGGCGCCGACCGGTCAGAGTGGACCTCCCCGGGGGCAGGCTGGACCCAGGTCTCCACCATCACGAACGTCTCGATCGTCTCGACGATGTGGGTCAAGACCGCTACGGCGGCCGACGTCGGTCTACCGTGAGATCACCAACGCGCCGCGTCCAAGATCATCCTGAGCCTCGCGGTCTACAGCGGTGTCTCGACGGTCAACCCGGTGTCGCCTTCGCCCGCTCCGGTGACGCTGGTGGCTTCAGCCACACGTCCCCGGCCTGAATGCGACCGCGGGTGACACAGTCGTCTCGTTCTGGACCGACAAGTCGGCCGGGGTTTCGCATTGGACCGAGCCCGCGGGCGTGGTCAAACGCGACTCTGCGTACGGCACGGGCACCTCGGGGCGGATGAGCGTCCTGCTCGCCGACTCCGGCGGCCCGGTCTCGGGCGGTCGTTACAGCGGGCTCACCGCGGTGACGGACGGCACTAGCGACAAGGCCATCATGTGGGCCCTCGCCCTCAGCCCGCAGCGTCGGCAACGTCAAGCCGTCCGCGGCTTCAGCTCCAACTGCACAACCTCAGCTGCGGCTTCGACGCGTCCGCCTCGGCCGACTCCGACGGCACGTCACCTCCTACGTCTGGGACTTCGGTGACTGCACCGATCCCGGGGCCGGCACGACGCCTGCGCACAGCTATGCCGCGGCCGGCACTTACACCGTCACGCTGACCGTCACGGACAACGGGGGCTGCAACGCACACGTTGACCAAGCAGGTCACAGTGAGTGCGCCTGCGCCGATCACCTACGTCGGGACCTCTCGCTCAGCTGCCGGCACCACGACCGCGAAATCGGTGGTCGTCCCTGCCGCAACCAAGATCGGGGACACCATGGTCCTGGTCTTCACGGGCAGTGGCACCACCTGGGGCTCGCCGGGCGCCGGATGGACCCAGGTCTCGACGCTGACCAACGTCTCGATCTACTCCACGTTGTGGGTCAAGACAGTCACGGGCGCGGACACCGGGTCGACGATCACAACCACGAGCTCGGTCGCCTCGAAGGCATCCCTGACCCTCGCGGTTTACCGCGGAGCATCCGCAACGGCCCCCGTCAGTGCGTTTGCCGTGGTCGGTGACGCCGGTGGCACGTCGCACACGACACCGACGGTCACGGCCTCGAGCGGTGATTTGGTTGCTTCCTTCTGGACCGACAAGTCCTCGGCCGTGGCGAGTTGGACGCCTCCGCTGTCTGTGACCAAGCGCAGCGACACCTATGACACCGGCGCGGCGGCCCGCTACAGCGTCCTGTTCGCGGACTCCACCTCTCCGGTCGGGCCCGGACCCTACGGCGGCCTCACGGCCACGACGGACAGCGCCAGTGACAAGGCGATCATGTGGACCCTCGCGCTGAGGTCGGCCAACTGAGCCTGAAAGACCGGGGCAGCGGGGCGTTCCGCCCCGCTGCAGCGCTTTTCGTGCGCAGCCCCTTTCCACCCGCGGCGAGTAGGGTTGCCACGTCTACCTAGCGTGAGACAAAGGCCGCTCCGGACTAGACAACCCAATCGGACAATCCCGACAAATCTGGCAGGCGCTAGGTCGGTGTTATGCCCCATGTGATGCTTTGCCAGCGCATTTCTTTTGTTCTCCACGGGGGTTTCCAAAGTGTCTGTCAACCTGCTCCGACGCTCGATCTCGATCCTGCTTACAGGACTGCTCGTCTTGAGCGTCTCCCTGGTGCTGATGCCGGCCTCTCCGGCCTCTGCTCACCCGGCTTCAGTGCCAGCACCGACCGCGGACGCGATGCCCGCCTCGACTCCGTCGGCCATCACGCCGAACGTGGATGACGGCGAAGTGTGGAGCGCCGCGCAGGTCGGCAACCTGATGGTCATCGGCGGCAACTTCACCTCTGTGGGTGGGCAGTCACGCAGCGGTCTGGCGGCGTTCAACGCCTCGACCGGTGCAATCAGCTCGTTCAACCCCTCGCTCGGCGGGGGTCAGGTCTTCTCGGTGATGCCCGGCCCGAACGACCACACGGTCTACGTTGGCGGCACCGTTCACAACGGTCAACGGAGCGGCTCAGAAGTACCTCTCTCTCGTGGACACAGGGACGAGCGCAACAGTCGGCACCTTCGTGGTTCCCGTGTTCAACTACGGCGGTATCCGCGACATGGTCAAGGTCGGAAACCGCCTGATCGTCGGCGGATTCTTCACCACGGCCAACAACCTCCTCCGGCAGGGCCTGGCGTCCGTGAACGCCACCACCGGAACACTCGACTCGTACATGAACGTGCAGCTGACCGGCCACCACAACGACACCGGCGACGGCGCCCAGGGCTTCACGGGCCCGTGGGCCCTCGATGCCTCGCCCGACGGCAAGCACTTGGCCGTGACCGGTAACTTCAAGAACGCCGACGGCCTTCTGCGCGACCAGTTGGTGATGATCGACCTAACGCCTCCCGAGCGCGGTGGACGCCGACTGGGCGACCAACCGCTACTCGCCGTACTGCTTCAACTGGGCGTTCGACGGCTACACCCGTGGAGTCAGCTTCTCCCCGGACGGCTCGTACTTCGCCGTCAACGCCACCGGTGGTGGCGTAGCGGGCACGTTGTGTGACGCCACCGCGCGCTTCGAGACGGACGCCACCGGCACCGACATCCAGCCCACTTGGGTCGACGAGACCGGTGGCGACACCGTCTGGGGCGTCACGATCACCGACAACGCCATCTACATCGGCGGCCACAACCGGTGGAACAACAACCCCCTCGGCTCCGACCAGGCACTCCCGGGCGCGGTCCCGCGGCCCGGCTTGGCCGCGCTCGACCCCTCCAGTGGTCGTCCCCTGAAGTGGAACCCCGGCCACAAGCCCGCTCGGCAAGGCTGTCTACGCCCTCCTCGCCACGCGACAAGGGTCTGTGGATGGGCTACGACCAGGACTACATCGGCAACTTCCAGTACCTCCGCAAGAAGATCGCCTTCTTCCCCTACGCCGGTGGCACCAAGCTCGCCTCCACGACCACGGGCAAGCTGCCCGGCACTGTCTACCTGGGCAACTACGCATCCAACGGGCCGACCAACGTCCTCTACCGCGTCGATGCCGGTGGCCCAGCCATCGACTCGACCGACGGTGGCCCCGCCTGGGCCGAGGACAGCGGCTCCAACCCGAGTCCATACCGCAACCAGCAGAGCAACACAGCTGACTACTCCCGCGTCCCGGCCGTGGACTCGAGCGTGCCTGCAGGCACGCCCGTCGGCGATCTTCGACTCACGAGCTGTGGAGCCCTACCGACAGCCCGCCACATGAACTGGGCCTTCCCTGTCGCATGCCGGCACCCACGTAGCGGTCCGTCTCTACTTCGCCAACCGCTGCAGCTGCACGGGCTCTGCC
Organism: uncultured Actinomycetota bacterium; assembly: GCA_963797525.1. Lineage (GTDB taxonomy): Bacteria > Actinomycetota > Actinomycetes > Propionibacteriales > Nocardioidaceae > Marmoricola. The sequence goes on along the minus strand of CAWCPT010000002.1, from coordinate 91,885 downwards.
GGCCAGCGGAAGTTCGACGTCGCCATCGACGGCAACACCGTCCTCGACGACTACGACATCGTGGCGGACGTCGGTGACCAGACCGGGCATGATGAAGTCCTTCAACGTCACCGTCCCGCACCGGCAACATCGACATCCTCTCACGCACGTCGTCGAGAACCCGCTCATCAACGGAATCGAGATCATCAACAAGGACGTCCCGGCTCCGCCGCCGCCGACGGACACGCTGACCTCGATCGGGTTCGACGGCACCACGGCCACGGCTCCGCAGCCGGTGTCGGGAACGAGCATCCCGTGGGGACACACGCGCGGCGCCTTCACCGTCGGCAACAAGCTGTTCTACGGCTCGACCGACGGCACCTCTACAGCGCACCGATCGACGGCACCACATCGGCTCGCCGACCGCGGTCAACCCGTACCACGACCCGGCCTGGGCCAACGTGGCGTCGGGCAACGGCACGACCTTCGACGGGAACATCCCCCAGCTCTACAGCCAGCTGGCCAACGTGACGGGCATGTTCTACAGCGGCGGCAAGCTCTACTTCACGATGTACGGTGACTCCGCGCCTGCACTGGGCCTGGTTCTCACCCGACAGCGGAATCGTCGACAGACACGCAGTTCGACCGCGACCGAGCAGCGTCGACTTCAGCAAGCCGGCGGCATGTTCATCTCCGGCGAACAACCTCTACTACGTCAGCAAGACAAACGGCAGCCTCTACAAGGTGACCTTCGACAACGGAGCCTGTCACCGGGAGTTCGACCCTGGTCAACGGCCCGACGACCGGCGGTGTCGACTGGACCAACAGGTCGATGTTCTTCATCGCCTCGCCTGCCGCAAACAACGCGCCGGCGGCCGCCTTCACCGACACTTGCACCAACGGCGGGTGCGCCGTCGACGGATCGACCTCGACCGACGACGACGGCACAATCTCGAAGTACGAGTGGGACTTTGGCGACGGCGGCACGGGCACTGGTGTGAGCCTCTCGCACACCTACGCCCAGACCGGTACGTACACCATCAAGCTGACCGTGACCGACAACAAGGGCGCAACGAACTCCGTGTCCAAGTCCGTCTCGATCACCTCGGTGGGACGCCAGATCACCTTCGTCGGTGCCTCGCACTCGGCAGCGGGTGCGTCGAGCACCAAGTCGGCCACTGTGCCTAACGGCACGACCGTTGGCGACACGATGGTGGCCGTGCTCACCACGCCGACAGGTCAGGGCGTGGAGCTCACCGGGCGCAGGATGGACCCAGGTGTCCACGCTCACAAACGTCTCCATCGTCTCGACGATGTGGGTCAAGACTGCCACAGCCTCGGACCTCGGTTCCTCCGTGGCGGTGACCAATTCGAGCGCGGCCAAGGCCATCTTGAGCCTGGCGGTCTACGACGGGGTCTCGACGACGAGTCCGGTCGACGGCTTCGCCCGTTCGGGCGACAGTGGTGGGTTCAGCCATGCGACGCCGACGTGAACGCCACCGCTGGTGACACTGTGGTGAGCTTCTGGACCGACAAGTCCGCAGCGGTCTCCACCTGGACCGCACCGGGCTCGGTGTAGCAAGCGCGACGCCGCTTACGACACCGGCACCTCGGGTCGGATGAGCGTCCTGGTCGCCGACTCAAACGGACCGGTCGCGGCCGGCGCCTATGGCGGGCTGGTGGCCACGACCGACACCGCGAGCGACAAGGCCATCATGTGGACCCTGGCGCTCAAGCCCTCGAGTGCGGGGAACGCCAGCCCCGACCGCTGCTTTCACGTCGGGTTGCTCGGGTCTGGTCTGCGGCTTCGACGGGAACCTCGGCTGATCCGGACGGCCAGATCGCGACGTACGCCTGGGACTTCGGCGACAACACGACAGGGTCGACGGCGACTCCCTCGAAGACCTATGCGTCTGCGGGCACCTACAACGTCAAGCTGACGGTGACCGACAACGGTGGAGCGACGAACTCGATCACCAAGCCGGTGACGGTGGCGGCGGGTCAGTCGGTCAGCTACGTGGGGACCGCACGGTCGGCAGCGGGCGCGCAGACCTCAAAGTCGGTGACCGTACCCGCGGCTACCAATGTCGACGACACGATGGTTCTCGTCCTCACCGCTAGCGGCACCTGGTCCTCACCGGGCGCTGGGTGGACCCAGGTCTCCACCCTGAACAACGTCTCCATCTTCTCCACGATGTGGGTCAAGAGGGTCACCGGTGCCGACACGGGTTCCAACATCACTGTGACCACGTCAGCCGCGGCCAAGGCCTCGCTGACCCTGGGGGTCTACCGTGGGGTGTCCTCGGCCAACCCGGTGAGTGCGTTCGCGCGCGTCGGTGACGCCGGTGGTACGACGCATACGACGCCGACCGTGAGTGCCTCGACCGGCGATGTGGTCGCCTCCTTCTGGACCGACAAGTCGACCGCGGTGGCTAACTGGACGGCGCCAGGATCCGTGACCAAGCGGAGTGACACCTACGACTCGGGAACCTCCGGCCGGTACAGCGTGCTCTACGCCGACTCCGGAAGCCCGGTTGGGGCGGGGACCTACGGTGGTCTCACGGCTACGACCGACACCGCTAGCGACAAGGCGATCATGTGGACGGTGGCACTCAACTCCGGCTCCTGATCAGCGGTCGACCGTTCAACTCGCCAGGGCGCGTCGTCACCTCGTCGGCGCGCCTTGGTGATCGGCATGATCGACATCGAGAAACGGCGCGGCACGTCCGTACGGAGGAGTCATGGCAGCAGGTGGTAGTCGACGCCGTCTGTACCACCGCACCCTTGTGATGGTCGCGATCATTGCCCTCCTCGCCGCCGCTTCCCCCGCAAGGTCACTCCCAACGGTCGCCTTGAAGACCGAAGCAGCCGAGTCTGCAACAGCAGCCGAAGCAGGCCTCACGTCCGACGATGACTACGCGGCACGTGTGTTCAGCACCGGCCTGATCTTCGGTCCTCAACCCGGCGACCCGGCCGCGTCTGCGAAACAGTCGTGCACTGTCGACGAAAAGCTCGTGCCGAGCTGCGCCATCCTTCAGGGCGCCCTGGTGGCACCGGTCGACGGGCAGACGCCTGAGTCCGCGTTCCGTTCTTACGAGCAACTGGTCGGGGTTCGTCAGCGAATCGTGTCCTTCTACCACGAGGGGACCGAACTGTTCCCCACAGGCTGGGAGATGCGCCTGGCCAGGCAGCCCGGGGCCTCGAGGCTGCTGCTGATGAACTGGAAGCCGGAGAACGACCTGACCTGGGCTCAGGTCGCCAGTGGTCTCGGTGACGCAGTCATAGACCGCGAGGCCCAGTACCTTCGCGCCAACTTTCACGAGCGGTTCTTTCTCTCGATACACCACGAGCCGGAGGATGAGGTCGACCCGACTCCGGGCTCTGGATACACAGCCGGCGACTACGCAGCGATGTATCGCCACGTGGTGGACCGGTTGCGCGCCAATGGAGTGGACAACGCGGTCACAGTGATGCAGTACATGGGCGCCCAGAGCTACGGCGTCCGTCCCTGGTACGACCAGCTGTGGCCCGGAGACTCCTACGTCGACTGGGTCGCCTTCGACTCCTACCAGACCGAGGTCCTCAACGGTCAGACCGGTGGTTTCGACAGGATGATGAACGTGCACTGGGGCAACGCCTGGCCCGGCGCCTACGAGTGGAGCGTCACCCAGCACCCGGGAAAGCCGATCATGATGGCCGAATGGGGGCTCAGTGAGAAACCGGGCGACCCCTGGTGGAAGCCCTGGCTGTTCCGCAGCGTCCTGAAGAAGCTCGGCAACTATCCGGCGCTGAAGGCCATGGTCTATTTCGACCGCGCTGTGCCCGAGGGGGACGTGCGCGTGGACACCTCACCGGCATCCCTCAAGGCGTACCAGGAGCTCTCCCGGAGCGGCGTCTTCGGCGTCAAGTGACCTAGCCGCTCAGGTCTCCAACTTCAGCATGAAGCAGCCGTGCTGGTTGCCTGAGGTCACGTTGAGGCGATAGGTGCCCGGAGACGTGATGCTGACGTGGATCGGGTAGTACTGCCACTGAGCGGCGTCCTCGTGCTGGCGCGTTGCCACGGTGACCGTCTTTCCTTTGCCTGACACCGGGGTGAAGGTGACCTTGGCGCGCGTCAGCTTGCGAGCCTTCGGGATCACGAAGAAGTTGAGTTCCTGGGCGTCGTAGGCACCGTTGGTCTTCTTGAAGTTGCTCCTGGCCACCTTGAAGTCGCCCATGGCCACGGCCCCGGAGCGAACCGTGGCCTCCTTGCCGACAGTCACGCAGCCCCCGCGTGCGGAGCCTGGCAAGGCGTTGAGGACCTTTGTCTGCTGGCTCGGGAGCCTGGCCTTGGTGCCTGAGCTGTCGTCGTAGGAGTTCGAGTCCGGAGGCTTGGGGGTGGCCGTAGCCTTGCCAGTCGCGGTGTCGCTACTGGATTTTCCGCTCGAACCGCTCCCGGAGGAGTCGTCCGTCTTGTTGGCGCTGCTGCTGCTCTTGGACGCATCATCAGATGAGCCGCCGCAGCCGGTGAGAGCGAAGGACAGCAGGATGCTGCCCACGGCAAGAGTGGTCGTTCGACGCATGGAACCCCCCGGGTTATCGGCCACCATGGTAGGCGACGAGCCCACATAAACCCGCTTCGAGCGGTCTTTGATCCCGCACTGGTCCAGACATGGCAGCATGGTGCGTGAACGACTTCGCAGCCCAACCCAGCCGGCGAAACCTCCTTCCAGGTGCGACCGATCACGAGGTGGCCTCCTGGACCGCAACGAGGGCCGGGGAGCTCCTCCTGGAGGTACGAGCGCAGGGCCTCGTCGGTCCAGAGCTCAAGGACGCCGGGGACCTGGCGGCGCACGAGCTCCTGATGCGGCTTCTCGGCGAGCTGCGGCCGCGCGATGTCGTGCTCAGCGAGGAGGGCCAGGACGACAAGGTCCGCCTCAGGGCCGACCGGGTCTGGATCGTCGACCCGCTCGACGGCACGCGAGAGTTCTCCGAGCCGCCGCGCGACGACTGGGCGGTGCACGTGGCGTTGTGGGAGCGAGGGCGGGCGAGCTGGTGGCTGGCGCGGTGGCACTCCCGGCCTCGGCCGTACCTTCGACACCGGGCAGCCCCGCTCGTGCCCCCGTCGTCGGCGGGCCGGCCACGGCTCGTGGTCTCACGCAGCCGGCCGCCGGCTTTCGTCACGGCGATGGTCGAGGCCATGGGGGCCGAGCTGGTGCCCATGGGCTCCGCGGGCGCGAAGGCGATGTCGGTGATCCGCAACGTCAGCCGACGCCTACGTTCATGCCGGCGGCCAGTACGAATGGGACTCTGCCGCGCCAGTCGTCGTGGCACCGGCAGCGGGCCTGTTCACCAGTCGTGTGGACGGCAGCGCGCTCGTCTACAACCAGGACGACGTTCTCCTGCCTGACCTGGTCATCTGTCGGCCCGAGCTCGCCGACCAATACTCGAGTTCGTCAGCGAGCACGGCATCGACTGAGACGGCCCATGCGCTCCGTCGATCGAGATCGAGGTCGACGACAAGGTCGTCAGGGTCTCCAACCCTGACCGCATCTACTTCCCGGCACGCGGGGAGACCAAGCACGACCTCGTCGACTACTACCTGTCCGATCGGGGACGGCATCGTGCAACGCATTGCGGGAGCGGCCGTGCATGCTGCACCGCTTCCCCACCGGGGTGACCGGGGAGAAGGTGCACCAGAAGCGGCTACCCAAGGGCGCGCCACCATGGATGGAGACCGTGCGGGTCCACTTCCCGCGCTGGAACCGCACCGCCGACGAGCTGTGCGTCACCGAGCTCGCCCAGGTGATCTGGGCGGTGCAGATGAGCACTGTCGAGTTCCACCCGTGGAACAGCCGTCGTGCCGACACCGAGAAGCCCGATGAGTGGCGTATCGACCTCGACCCCGGACCCGAGTGCACCTGGGGACCGTGCAGCGCGTCGCCCACGTGACCCACGAGGTTCTGGACGAGCTGGGCGCGGTTGGGTTCCCGAAGACGAGTGGCGGCTCCGGGATGCACGTCTATGTGCGCATCCGGCCCGACCACGGCTTCACGGACGTGCGCCGGGCTGCGCTCGCCTTCGCCCGTGAGGTCGAGCGCAGGTGCGACGACGTGACGACGGCGTGGTGGCGCAAGGACCGGGACGCGGCCCAGCTCTTCGTCGACTACAACCAGAACGCCCGCGACCACACCATCGCGGCCGCCTACTCGGTACGGGGCAACGCCGAGGCACCGTCAGGCCCCGGTGCGGCTGGGACGAAATCGACGACTGTCGAGCCCGGCGACTTCACCATCGCCACCGATGCCGCCACGCTACGCCGAGATCGGTGACCTGCACGCCAGCATCGACGACGCAGTCTTCGACATCGGCCGACTCCTGGAGTGGGCGGAGCGAGACGAGGACGCGGGCGCGGCGCCCCCGGCAGACCCGGACGAGCTACAACCGTGACGCTACGCCGGGCCACGGAACGAGACCGATGTCTTTTTACATGGCGTGCCGCATTGTGTCAAGTTACCGCGAGTCTAGGCTCCCCCCATGACCCCCGAGCCCTCCCGGTCCAGCGAGCAGGTCGGTCCCGCCGACCCCGAGCACGATCCGACCGCCTCCTACGCCATCGACCCGGCGTACGTCCGGTCCCTGACCAGTCGGGTGGTCTCGACGACCGGGCAGGCGGTGCCGGCGTACACCCCGATCACGGGCCAGCCGGTGGCGATGATCCCGCAGTCGAGCGAGGCCGACGTCAAGGAGGCGTTCGCGCGGGCGCGCCGGGCCCAGCAGGCGTGGGCGCAGACCTCGCTGGAGCACCGCTCGGCGCTGCTGCTGCGGCTGCACGACCTCGTGCTCGACCGCCAGGACGAGATCATCGACCTGATCTGCTGGGAGTCCGGCAAGGCACGCAAGCACGCCTTCGACGAGCCCCTGCACATCGCGCTGACCGCGCGCTACTACGCACGTACGGCGCACGACCACCTCGACACCGAGCGCAAGCTCGGGGTGGTGCCCGGGCTGACCCGGGTCGAGGTCAACCACGTGCCCAAGGGCGTGGTCGGCATCATCGCGCCGTGGAACTACCCGTTCACGATGGCCCTCTGCGACGGGCTTCCGGCGCTGCTCGCCGGCAACGCGGTGGTCACCAAGCCGGATGCCCAGACGATGCTCTCGGCCCTGCTCGGTGCCCAGCTCCTCGAGGAGGCCGGCTTCCCGGAGGGCCTGTGGAACGTCGTCGCCGGCCCGGGCCGCGAGCTCGGTACGCCGATCATCGAGCGCTCCGACTACATCTGCTTCACCGGGTCGACGGCGACCGGCAAGAAGATCGCCACCCAGTGCGCGGAGAAGCTGATCGGGTGCTCCCTCGAGCTCGGGGGCAAGAACCCGTTGATCGTGCTGCGCGACGCCGACCTCGACCGAGCGGCCGAGGGTGCCGTCCGGGCGAGCTTCTCCAACGCGGGCCAGCTGTGCGTCTCGATGGAGCGGATGTTCGTCGCGGACCAGGTCTACGACCGGTTCCGGGCCAAGTTCGTGGAGCGCACGCGGGCGATGTCCCTGCGTCCCGGGATCGAGTGGGGCGCCGACATGGGCTCCCTGATCAGCCAGGAGCAGCTCGACACCGTCACCGCCCACGTGGAGGACGCCCTCGCCAAGGGGGCCACGCTGCTCACCGGCGGCAAGGCCCGCCCCGACCTCGGCCCCTACTTCTACGAGCCGACCATCCTCGAGGGGGTGACCCCCGAGATGACCTGCTTCGGCCACGAGACCTTCGGGCCGGTGATCTCGCTCTACCGCTTCCACGACGAGGCCGACGCGATCTCGCGCGCCAACGCGGGGGAGTACGGCTTGAACGCCTCCGTCTACAGCCGGGACACCAAGCGCGCCCGGCACCTCGCCCGGCAGATCAAGTGCGGGACGGTGAACATCAACGAGGCGTTCGCCGCGACCTTCGCCAGTGTCGACGCCCCGATGGGCGGCATGCGCGAGTCCGGCATGGGCCGCCGTCAGGGCGTCGAGGGCATCCGCCGCTACACCGAGACCCAGTCGGTCGCGGTGCAGAAGCTGCTCCGGTTCGCACCCGTGCTGGGGATGTCCGACGAGACCTACGCCAAGGTGATGACCGCCAACCTGCGCGTGATGAAGAAGCTGGGGCGCGCGTGATGGCGAACACGACCAACGGGCACCGCCCGACATCCTCCTTCGACTACGACGTGGTGATCGTCGGGTCGGGATTCGGCGGCTCGGTCAGCGCGCTGCGCCTGGTCGAGAAGGGCTACCGCGTCGCCGTGATCGAGGCAGGGGCGCGGTTCGAGGACGGTGACTACGCCAAGACCTCGATGGACCTGAAGCGGTTCCTGTTCAACCCCGCGTTCGGGATGTACGGCATCCAGCGCATCGAGGCCGTCCGTGACTCGCTGATCATGGCGGGTGCCGGTGTCGGCGGCGGTTCGCTCGTCTACGCCAACACGCTCTACGAGCCGCTCGACGCCTTCTACAAGGACCCCCAGTGGCGCGACATCACGGACTGGAAGACCGAGCTGGCGCCGTACTACGACCAGGCGAAGCGGATGCTGGGCGTGGTCGAGAACCCGCTGCGTACGCCGTCCGACGACGTGATGGAGAAGGTCGCCAACGAGCTCGGCGTGGGGGACACCTTCCACCCGACGCCGGTCGGCGTCTTCTTCGGCGAGCCCGAGACGCCCCGGGGCGAGAAGGTGGCCGACCCGTTCTTCGGCGGAGCCGGACCTGACCGCAACACCTGCGTCGCGTGCGGCGACTGCATGGTCGGATGCAAGTACAACGCCAAGAACACCCTGGTGAAGAACTACCTCTACCTCGCCGAGCAGCGTGGGGCGAAGGTGCTCCCGCTGACCACCGTCACCCGGGTCTCGCCCGGTGCCGACGGCGGTTACGACGTCGACCTGAAGTTCACCAAGGCCAAGCGGGCGACCCCTGCGTCGACGCGGACCATCTCGGCCGAGCAGGTTGTCTTCGCCGCAGCCGCGATCGGCACCCAGAAGCTCCTGCACAAGATGAAGGCCGACGGACACCTGCCCGGCCTCTCGGACCGCCTGGGCTTCCTCTCGCGCACCAACTCCGAGTCGATCCTGGGCGCGATCGCGCCGGACACGAAGGTCGACTACAGCTACGGCGTGGCGATCACGTCCTCGTTCCACCCCGACGCGGACACGCACGTCGAGCCGGTGCGCTACGGCAAGGGCAGCAACCTGATGGCCCTGATGCAGACGGTGCTCACGGACGGCGACGGACCCGGCCCGCGTTGGCAGACCTGGCTCAAGGAGATGTGGAACGAACGCAAGAACGTCGCCAACCTGTACGACGTGAAGCACTGGTCCGAGCGCACCGTGATCGCGCTGGTGATGCAGACCCTCGACAACTCCATCACGACGTACCCCACGCGGATCCCCGGCACCAAGAAGTGGCGGGTCACGTCACGCCAGGGCCACGGGCAGCCCAACCCCACCTGGATCCCGATCGCCAACAAGGTGGTCCGCAAGATGGCGGCCATCATGGGCGGCACGGCCGGCGGCTCGATCGGGGAGCCGTTCAACATGCCGATGACGGCGCACTTCATCGGCGGCTGCGCGATCGGCACGTCTCCGGAGAACGGCGTCGTGGACCCCTACCAGCGGGTCTACGGGCACCCCGGCCTGCACGTCGCCGACGGTGCGGCGATCTCGGCCAACCTCGGCGTGAACCCGTCGCTGACGATCACCGCCCAGGCCGAGCGCGCGATGGCCCTCTGGCCGAACAAGGGCGAGCCGGACGCGCGCCCAGCGATCGGGGAGGCGTACGAGACGGTGGCGCCGGTCGCTCCTCGCTCGCCCGTCGTTCCTGAGTTTGCTCCGGGGGCGCTGCGGCTTCCCATCGTGAGTGTGAGCTGAGGGGTGCAGGTTTCCCCGGGTAGCCGGGGAAACCTGACGTTGTCGGGCAATGCTTCGCCCTGGAACGTCAGGGATGGGGCGATAACGCCGGTCCGGTTTGTCGGTACGGCGCTGCGTGCTCGGCGTTTCCGTGTCCCCGCACCGGCTCGCGGTCCGCTGTAGTCGGGACAGACGGGGCCTGCTTTTCTCCTCGCGGCTTCCTGTGGTCGCCGACCGGGCAGTTTCTGCCCATTCCCCCGCTGCGCTCCTCCTTGGGCACAAACGGCCCGGTCGGCCGTTGCTCGTTCCTGGACTTCGTCCGGAACGAGCAAGGGCCCGACCGGGGAGGGAGGGTGGTCGGGCCCTGCTCAGTCCGCTTGCGCGAACCGGTTCGAGATCCGGCCTGGGAGGGAGCAATGCCACCGGATCTGTCAGCCTCAACGAGGCCTCAGAAACCGGGTTATGCGCACCCGGGGAAAATCCCAAAAAAAACTCTGGCAGACTCAGGGGACGCCGCAAATCCGCTCCGAAAGGCCCATCTTGAGCGACCACGACCTCGTTCTCGTCGTCGATTTCGGAGCCCAGTACGCCCAGCTCATCGCTCGCCGGGTGCGCGAGGCGAAGGTCTACTCCGAGATCGTGCCGCACGACATGCCGGTGTCGGAGATGCTCGCCCGGAAGCCGGCCGCGATCATCCTCTCCGGCGGTCCGTCCTCGGTCTATGCGCCCGGCGCCCCCGCGGTCGACCCCGCGCTGTTCGAGGCCGAGGTCCCGGTCTTCGGGATGTGCTACGGCTTCCAGGCGATGGCCCAGGTGCTCGGTGGCGAGGTGGCCCACACCGGCGTCTCCGAGTTCGGTCGTACGCCGGTCCTGGTGACCGCCCCGGGCACCCTCCTCGCCGAGCTCCCGGAGAACCACCGCGTCTGGATGTCCCACGGGGACTCCGTCCGGCAGGCCCCCGAGGGCTTCGACGTCCTCGCCCAGACCGCGGCCACCCCGGTCGCCGCGTTCGAGGACACGTCGCGTCGCCTCGCGGGCGTGCAGTGGCACCCCGAGGTGATGCACACCGAGCACGGCCAGCAGGTGCTCGAGCACTTCCTCCTCCGGATCGCCGGGTGCCGGCCCACCTGGACGATGGTCAACATCGTCGAGGAGCAGATCGAGCGCATCCGCGAGCAGATCGGCGACTCCGGCCGCGCGATCTGCGGCCTCAGCGGCGGCGTCGACTCGGCGGTCGCCGCGGCCGTCGTACAGCGGGCGATCGGGGACCGGCTCACCTGCGTCTTCGTCGACCACGGGCTGCTCCGCAAGGGTGAGGCCGAGCAGGTCGAGCGTGACTTCGTGGCGGCGACGGGCGTCGACCTGCACGTCGTCGACGCCGAGAAGCGCTTCCTGGACGCCCTCGCCGGGGTGAGCGACCCAGAGCAGAAGCGCAAGATCATCGGCCGTGAGTTCATCCGCGTCTTCGAGGCCGCCGAGGCCCACGTGCTCTCCCAGGAGATCGAGCAGAGTGCCGCGGGGGAGGACGGTGCCAAGGTCGCCTTCCTGGTCCAGGGCACGCTCTATCCCGACGTCGTGGAGTCAGGCGGGGGAGCAGGCGCCTCCAACATCAAGTCGCACCACAACGTCGGCGGCCTGCCCGACGACCTCGAGTTCGCGCTGGTCGAGCCCCTGCGCACGCTGTTCAAGGACGAGGTCCGCCTCGTCGGCGAGCAGCTGGGCCTCCCCGCGGAGATCGTCTGGCGGCACCCGTTCCCGGGTCCGGGCCTCGGCATCCGGATCATCGGCGAGGTCACCCGTGAGCGTCTCGACATCCTGCGGGAGGCCGACGCGATCGCGCGCGAGGAGCTGACCAAGGCAGGACTCGACCGCGACATCTGGCAGTTCCCGATCGTGCTGCTCGCCGACGTCCGCTCGGTCGGCGTACAAGGGGACGGACGCACCTACGGCCACCCGGTCGTGCTGCGTCCGGTGACCTCCGAGGACGCGATGACAGCCGACTGGGCGCGCCTTCCGTACGACGTCCTGGAGGCCATCTCGACCCGGATCACCAACGAGGTGCGCGAGATCAACCGGGTCACTCTGGACATCACCAGCAAGCCCCCGGGGACGATCGAGTGGGAGTGAGCTGACCCCTGCCCGCCTTCGGGGGTGTCCCTGATACCAATGTGGTGAGGGACTTCGTAGAATCCTCGGGTCGGCATGTCTAGCAGAGGGGGTGCGATGAGCCTCGTCACCTCGGTCAAGAGGGCAGTTCGCCAGCGGCTGATCGCGCGTGCCGGAGGAATCGACCTCTCCCGGCTCGACAAGGTGCCCGACGCCGTGTCCTGGCCGTTGCGCCGTGACGTGATGGCCCCGAGCGCGCGGCTGCAGGCGACCCGTGACGACGACCCGGTCCAGCAGATGGCGTCGCTCCTGGGTCTGGAGCTCTGGCTGGTCACCGGCGACGCGGAGTGCCGCGAGGTGCTCAGCGACACCACGTCCTACTCCACCGACATCCGCCCCTACATGGGCAAGAGCGGCTCGACGACCGACGGTGACATCGGCGGCCTCGGCTTCACCGACCCGCCCGACCACACCAGGCTGCGGCGCCTGCTCACGCCCGAGTTCACGATGCGCCGGCTCGAGCGGCTCCGCCCCAACATCCAGGCGATCGTCGACCGACAGATCGCCGAGATCGCCGCTGCGGGGGAGCAGTCGGAGACCGTGGACCTGGTGCCCACCTTCGCCTTCCCGATCCCGTTCCTGGTGATCTGTGACGTGCTCGGCCTCCCCGACGAGAAGCGCGAGACCTTCAGCAAGCTCGCCACCGCCCGGTTCGACGTCACCCAGGGCGGCCCGGGCACGATCGGCGCCATCGGCGGCTCGCGAGAGTTCCTGCTCGCCGAGGCGACCCGTCAGCGCAGCAACCCCGGACCCGGGCTGATCGGCCAGCTGATCCGGGAGCACGGTGACGAGATCAGCGACTTCGAGCTCGGCGGCCTCGCCGACGGCGTGTTCACCGGCGGCCTCGAGACCAGCGCCTCGATGATCGCGCTCGGCAGTGCCGTGCTCCTCGAGGACCGCGACCTGTGGGACCGGCTGGTGTCACAGCCCGACCAGGTCGGCGCGATCGTCGACGAGCTGCTGCGGCTGCTCTCCGTGGTCCAGGTGGCGTTCCCGCGGTTCGCCAAGGAGGACGTGGTGGTCGCCGGCAGGCTGATCCGGAAGGGATCGGTGGTGGTCTGCTCGTTGCCGACCGCCAACCGTGACCCGCGGGTCGGTCGCGGCGACGGGGTCGACCTGGCGCACGCGTCCAGCTCGCACCTCGCGTTCGGCTACGGGTTCCACCGCTGCATCGGGGCCGAGCTGGCCCGGATGGAGCTCAAGCTGGCGTTCCCCGCATTGGCGCACCGGTTCCCGGAGATGCAGCTGGCGGTCCCGGCGGAGGACCTCGACTACCGCGCGCTCAGCATCGTGTACGGCGTGAACGAGGTGCCCGTCCGGCTCCGGTAAAGGCCGCGAAAGGGACGTGTCGCGCGACGAAATCGGGCGTATCCCACCCCTGTCTAGACCAGTTATCAATTTGTTGTCTGGGCCTACTAGTCAGGGCCTGTGACGGCCGTTACGTTGGGGCAGCCAACTATTTACCTCCCTGACTCACCGTGCTGCTAGCGGTCCGTTCGGGCGGTGCCCCCGAAAAAGAAGGAGGCGATCTGCGTGAAGCGGATGCCTGTACTACTCGTCGCAGGTGCACTGGGCCTCTCTCTCGCCCTCACCGCATGCGGCAGCGATGACAAGAGCAGCGGCAGCGGCGGAGGCGACAAGGCGGCCGAGGCCAAGATCGGCGTCATCCTCCCCGACACGGAGTCCTCCGTGCGCTGGGAGTCCGCGGACCGTCCGGCGCTGGAGAAGGCTTTCAAGGACGCGGGCGTCAAGTACGACATCCAGAACGCGCAGGGCGACGCCGACAAGATGGCCCAGATCGCGGACTCGATGATCACCAGCGGCGTCACCGTCCTGGCCATCGTGAACCTCGACAATGCCTCGGGTGCGGCGATCGAGGAGAAGGCCAAGAACCAGGGCATTGCCACCATCGACTACGACCGGTTGACGCTCGGTGGCTCCGCTGCCTACTACGTCTCGTACAACAACGAGAAGGTCGGCGAGCTCCAGGGTGAGGGGCTCCAGAACTGCCTGGGCAAGGACAAGAAGGCGAACATCGTCTTCCTCGACGGTTCTCCCGACGACTCCAACGCCACGTCGTTCTCCAAGGGTGCGCACAAGGTGCTCGACGCGAACAAGAACTACACGAAGGTCGCTGAGCAGGCCGTCCCCGGATGGGACAACGTGAAGGCCGGCACGATCTTCGAGCAGATGTACACCCAGCAGAAGGGCAAGATCGACGGGGTGCTCGCGGCCAACGACGGTCTCGGCGGCTCGGCGATCGCCATCCTGGACAAGAACAAGGTGGCCGGGAAGGTCCCCGTCACCGGTCAGGACGCGACCACGGCAGGGCTGCAGAACGTCCTCGCCGGCACGCAGTGCATGACGGTCTACAAGTCCGCGACGAAGGAAGCGGGTGCGCTCTCCGACCTCGCCATCGGCCTGACCAAGGGCGAGAAGGGCGAGACCAACGGCACCTCGAAGGACACCGAGGGCAACCGTGACGTCCCGTCCGTGCTGCTCGACCCGGTCTCGGTGACCAAGGACAACGTCAAGGAGGTCATCGACGACGGTGGCGCCACCGCGGCGGACGTCTGCAAGGGCTACGAGAAGCAGTGTGCGGCTGCCGGGATCTCCTGATCCCAGCTGGCTGAGACAGCACGACGACGGGTCCGGTTCCCCTCACCGGGAGCCGGGCCCGTCGTCCCTCTCGGATCCACCCCCCGTCTCGTCCCACCGCTGACCGTTCCGGTCCCACCCCTCGGAGGCGCACATGTCCGACCAACCACTGCTCGAGCTGCGTGGAGTCAACAAGAGCTTCGGCGCCGTCCAGGTGCTGCACGACGTCGACTTCAAGGTCTACCCGGGCCAGGTCACGGCGCTGGTCGGTGACAACGGCGCCGGCAAGTCCACGCTGGTGAAGACCATCGCCGGCATCTACCGTGCCGACTCGGGGGAGTTCCTCTTCGACGGGAAGCCGGTCAGCATCAACGGCCCCAAGGACGCCGGCGCCCTCGGGCTCGAGGTCGTCTACCAGGACCTCGCCCTGTGCGACAACCTGGACATCGTCCAGAACATGTTCCTCGGGCGCGAGACCGTCACCAACGGGATCGTCCTGGACGAGCTCAGCATGGAGGACCGCGCGCGCACCACGCTTGCCTCGTTGTCGGTGCGCACCGTGAAGTCGGTGCGGCAGAGCGTCGCCTCGCTCTCCGGTGGCCAGCGTCAGACGGTCGCCATCGCCAAGGCGGTGCTGTGGAACTCGCGCGTCGTGCTCCTCGACGAGCCGACGGCTGCCCTCGGTGTCGCCCAGACCCGACAGGTGCTCGACCTCGTCCGGCGCCTCGCCGACAACGGCCTCGGGGTGGTGCTGATCTCCCACAACATGGTCGACGTCATGGAGGTCTCCGACCGGATCACCGCCCTGTTCCTCGGGCGCGTCGCCGCCGACATCAAGGCGAGCGACACCAACCACAGCCAGATCGTGGAACTCATCACCGCGGGCCGGTCCGGCAACATCGGGATCTCCGCCGCCACCGCCAACCAGTCGGCCTGAGGAGCGAGCAGTGACCACGCCCCCCCAGACTCCCGCCGCGGAGTCGACCCCGCAGGACTCGTCCACCAGCCTCGCGGCCGCGGACTTCGCCAACGACCAGGCCAGCGCCTCGCTGGGCCAGTCGTTCCAGGCCTACATCGACCGCCTGCGCGGCGGTGACATGGGCGCCCTGCCGGCCGTGCTCGGTCTCGTCGTGCTGTTCATCGTCTTCTCGGTCCTGCGCCCGGACACCTTCACCAGCAACCTGAACATCGCCAACCTGCTCGTGCAGGCCTCGGCCATCTCCGTGCTCGCGATGGGCCTGGTGCCGGTGCTGCTGCTCGGCGAGATCGACCTGTCCGCCGGCGTGACCGGTGGCATGGCGGCCGGGTTCTCGGCCGTGATGCTGACCCGGCACGACCAGCCGTGGCCCGTGGCCGTCCTCGTCGGGCTGGTGGTCGGCGCGATCACCGGCTTCGTGCTCGGACTCCTCGTCGCGAAGGTCGGGATCCCGTCGTTCGTGGTCACCCTGGCGTTCTTCCTCGGCCTCCAGGGCGTCACCCTGAAGCTGATCGGTCTCGGTGGCACTGTTCCCGTGCGCGACGAGGTGCTCCGTGGCATCACCATCAAGTCGATGGGAGTGGTCACCGGTTGGATCGTGGTGATCGGTCTGCTCGCGATCTACGGCGCCCTGATCTTCTGGCGCCAGTCGCGTCTGGCTGCCAAGAACCTGCATCGACCACCGACCTCGCTGCTCATCTTCAAGTTCGTGGCGCTGTGCATCATCCTCCTGGGGATGACGGCATTGCTCAGCCAGAACCGCAGCCGGGTTCCGTCATTCATCATCGAGGGCATCCCGTACGCGGTCTTCGTCGTGGGGGCCTTGCTCATCTTCTGGACCTTCATCTTCGGGCGCACCCCTTACGGGCGGCACATGTACGCCGTGGGCGGCAACACCGAGGCCGCCCGCCGAGCCGGCATCAGCGTGGACCGGCTCAAGGTGAGCGCCTTCATCATCTGCTCGTCGATGGCTGCCATCAGCGGCATCATCAGCGCGTCGTACACCGGCAAGGTGTCGCCCGGATCCGGTGGCGGCAACACGTTGCTCTACGCGGTCGGCGCTGCGGTCATCGGTGGCACCAGCCTCTTCGGCGGCAAGGGCCTGATCCGGGACGCCGTCATCGGTGGTCTGGTGATCGCCACCATCGACAACGGCCTGGGGCTGCTCAACCAGTCGGCGTACATCAACTACATCATCACCGGAAGCGTCCTTCTCCTCGCCGCCTCCGTCGACGCGATCTCGCGCCGCCGCCGGTCTGCCACGGGAACGTGACATGCCGCCCCGGCGCCGGGGTGGCACCGGCACCAACCAGGAAGCGGTACGTCGCCACAACCTCGGGACGTTGCTGGGACACGTGCACCGTTCGGGTGGGGTCTCCCGCGCCCAGCTGACCGAGCGGATGGCACTGAACCGCTCGACGATCGCCGACCTCGTGCGCGAGCTCGAGGAGCTCGCCGCGGTCACGCAGTCCACGCCCGAGGCCGGCGCCGCGCCGCGAACGGGAGCGGGTCGCCCGTCCATCGACGTGAACCCCTCGGCCGAGTCGGTCTTCGTGCTCGCGGCCGAGCTCGGGGTCGACACCCTGGACGTCGCTCGGGTGGGCCTCGGGGGCGTGCTCCTGGACCGGATGTCCACGGTCACCCCCGTCGAACGGGACCCCGACCACCTGCTCGACACCCTCGTGGAGATGATGCGGTCGATCCTCAAGACGGCGGCCGAGGGGACCAGCCTCGTCGGGATCGGGATCGCCGTCCCGGGTGTGGTCACCGACCGGGTGGGGCTGGTGCGGTTCGCACCCAACCTCGGGTGGAAGGACGTCCCCCTGAGCCACCTGGTGGCCGGCAAGATCGGTCACGACGTGCGGGTCCGACTGGGCAACGACGCCGAGCTCGGTGCGCTGGCCGAGCACACCCGCGGCGCGGGTCGCTACAAGTCCAACCTGATCTACCTCTCCTGCGACGTCGGTGTCGGTGGCGGGGTGATCGTGGAGGGCGCGCCGATGATGGGCGCCAGCGGGTACGCGGGCGAGATCGGGCACCAGCCGTTCAACCCGCGTGGCAAGGTCTGCCGCTGCGGCAACGTCGGGTGCTGGGAGGTCGAGATCGGCTCGCACGCGGTGGCCGAGGCGGTCGGCTGCCCGGAGTCGGAGATGCACCGGCTCTCGGAGTACCTCCAGCCCGGACGAGAGGTTCCTGCTGAGCTGCGCCGGGTGGGCCAGTCCCTGGGCCTGGGGCTCGGTGGGCTCGTGAACATGTTCAACCCCGAGATGATCATCCTGGGTGGGGTGCTGCGCTGGGTCTTCCCGCTGGTCCGTGAGGACGTGCTCGCCTCCCTGGAGGACTGGGCGCTCGAGGCTCCGGCCGAGCAGGCGCAGATCGTGCTGCCGTGGCTCTCCGGCGACTCGGTCATCCTCGGCGCGGCCGAGCTCGCCTTCGCCGACCTGTTCCTGGACCCGGCGACGGTGCTGGCCAAGGCCGACGGGGCGATGGCTGCCGTGCGGGGTGCCTGACCCTCAGGCAGTCAGGGCCCGTCGACCGGCGTAGGCGTCGTCGAGGGCGTCGACCACGGCGCCCACCGAGGCCGCGTGCAGGGTGAAGGAGCCTCAGGCCGGCAGGGACCGCCGGCCGGCGTAGACGTCGTCGAGCGGCGTCGACCGCGGCGCCCACCGAGGCCGCGTGCAGGGTGAATGAGCCTCAGGCCGGCAGGGACCGCCGGCCGGCGTAGACGTCGTCGAGGGCGTCGACCGCGGCGCCCACCGACGCCGCGTGCAGGCCAAGGGTGCTCAGGGCCACCTTGGCGCCCCGGCCCGTGAAACCCTCGGCCAGGGCGGCTTCCACAGCGGGCACCAGCGTGTCGGCCAGGGGCACGAACGCCCCGCCCAGCACCACCATCCGCGGGTCCAGGGTCACGGCGAGCTGAGCCACACCGCGGCCCAGTGAGTGGGCGACCTCGAGCAGGCCCGGCCGCGTGGCCGGATCGGCGGCCAGGCGTTCGGCGTACGCCACGGGGTCTTCGCCGGGTACGACGTCGACGCCGGTCGCCTGGGCCAGCGCACGCAGCCCCACCATCGCCTCCCAGCAGCCGCTGCGGCCGCAGGCACACAGGTACCGGTCGTCGCCCACGCGCAGGTGACCGACCTCACCGGCGAGGCCGCGAGACCCGCGGAGGACCTGTCCCGCGCACATGATGCCCGCGCCGAGCCCGACCGTGCCGGTCAGGTAGACGAAGTCGTCGACGCCCGCCGCGACGCCGTGCACGCTCTCCGCCCGGGCCGCACAGTTCGCGTCGTTGTCCACCGCGACGGGGACGAGGTGACGCAGCACCCGACGCATCGCGTCGGCGAGATCGACGTCACTCCAGCCCAGGTTGGGCGCGTTGACCACCCGTCCTCGAGCGCGGTCGATCAGCCCGGGACGGCCACGGTGACCCCCAGCAGCTCGACACCTCGGGTGGACAGCCGGGCCGCCTCGTCGCGGACCAGCGCGAGCACGTCGTCCAGCCGCGAGCCCCCGGCAGGCACCGGGTGCTCGGCGAAGGACAGCTCACGCCCCGCCAGGTCGAGGACGGTGACGGCCATGTAGTCGACGTTGACCTCGAGGCCGAGGCCCGCCATCCCGGAGCCGTCGAGCACCAGCGGTGTGCTGGGGCGGCCCCGCCCCGTGGAGGACGAGGTGCCTTCGGCGACGGCACCCGCGGTCTGCAGCTTGCCGACGATCGTGCCGACCGTGGCCTTGGCCAGTCCGGACCGGCGGGCGAGATCGGTCCGGCTCAGCGCGCCCTCGTCGCGCAACAACCGCAGGACGACGGCCGTGTTCCGGCGGCGCACCTCGTCGGTGGCCGCCGGACCCGGTTCGCGGGCGAGGCTCAGGAGCGCACCCCGTAGAGGTGCTCGAGCGCCAGCTGGTCGAGGCGCTCGAAGGCCATGCCGTGGGCACCGATGGCGTCCACGTCGGGGACCTCGGCCGCCTCGATGTCGGCCCACGCCTCGCCCTCGGCCACGGTGGGCGTGGCGAGCTGGGGGAGCTGGGCGTCGGCGAGCGCGCTCTGCACCTCGGGGTCGGCCCGGAAGGCGAGGGCCTTCTCGCGCAGGATCAGGTAGTTCGTCATGCACGCCTCGGCGGCGATCCACACGCCCTTGTCGTCCTCGGTGCGCGGGGTCTTGAAGTCGAAGTGCACCGGGCCGTCGTACCCGCCGGCGAGGAGGGTGTCGACCACCCAGAACGCGCCGCGGACGTTGCCGGCACCGAACCGCAGGTCCTGGTCGTACTTCGGCCCGTGCTGACCGTTGAGGTCGATGTGGAAGAGCTTGCCCTGCCACAGTGCCTGCGCGTAGCCGGCGGCCGCGTTGAGGCCGGCCATCTCCTCGTGCCCGATCTCCGGGTTGACCCCGACGAGCTCGGGACGGTCGAGGGTGGAGATGAAGGCCATCGCGTGGCCGACGGTCGGCAGCAGGATGTCGCCGCGTGGCTCGTTGGGCTTGGGCTCGATCGCGAACCGGATGTCGTAGCCGCGCTCGGTGACGAACTCGCCGAGCAGGTTGTAGGCCTCGCGGTTGCGGTCGAGCGCGTCCATCACGTTCTTCGCGCCACCGGACTCGGCCCCGTCACGACCACCCCAGGCGACGTAGATCTTGGCGCCGAGCTCGGCGGCCAGGTCGATGTTGCGCATGACCTTCTTCAGGGCGTAGCGCCGTACGTCGCGGTTGTTGGAGGTGAAGCCGCCGTCCTTGAACACCGGGTGGGTGAACAGGTTGGTGGTCGCGGTGGTCACCACCAGGCCGGTGTCGGCCAGGGCCTTCTTCAGGCCGTCGATGATCCGGTCTCGCTCCGCGTCGTCGGTGCCGAAGGGCACCACGTCGTCGTCGTGGAAGTTGATCCCGTAGGCACCGATCTCGGCGAGCTTCTCGACAGCGCGTACCGGGTCCATCGGCGGTCGGGTCGGTTCGCCGAACGGGTCGCGGCCCGGGTACTGCACGGTCCACAGCCCGAAGGAGAACTTGTCCTCGGGGACTGGCTTGAACTCACTCATCTCAGTGCCTCTCTCGTGGTGCTCTAGGTGTCCAGCTGGTGGTGCGGTCGCGCAGGAGCGCGTAGTCGTCGCGCAGGTCGCGGACGGTCTGTCCGGTAGGGAGGTCGGTCGTGGCCACGGGCCAGACGGGTGGGGTCGCAGCGCCGGAGAGCACCCACGCGGCCTGTCGCGCGGCGCCCAGCGCGACGTACTCGGCGGGCTCGGGGAGCACGACCGGTGCGGTCGAAGACCAGGGGTGCGAGAGCGAGCACGGCCGGGTTGCGTGCGGCCCCTCCGATCAGCAGCAACCGGTCGGGCGCCCGGCCCGAGACCTCGGCCAGCGCGTCGACGGCGTCAGCCAGGCTGAACAGCAGCCCTTCGACGTGCGCGCGGGCGAGGTCCGCACGCGTGGTGGCGGTGGTCAGGCCGTGCAGCGTGCCGGCAGCGTCAGGACGGCTCGGGGTGCGTTCGCCGTCGAGGTAGGGGAGCAGGGTGAGCCCGTGGGCACCGGGCTCGGACTCCTCGGCCAGGGCAGCGAGACCGTCGTGGTCCACGCCGAGCAGCCGGGCGCCGAGCTCCAGGATGCGGGCGGCGTTGATCGTGCAGGCCAGGGGGAGGAAGCGCCCGGTCGCGTCGGCGAAGCCGGAGATCGCGCCGGTGCCGTCGGCGATCGGCTCCGAGGTCACCATCGAGGCCACGCCGGAGGTGCCGATCGAGACCGCCACGTCACCCTCGCCCAGGACGAGCCCGAGGGCGGCGGCCATGTTGTCGCCGGTGCCGGGACCGATCGCGGCCTCGTCGTGGTGTCCCACCACCTCGGCGGGCTCGGCGACGCGGGGCAGCTCGATGAGGCGGCCCAGCGCACGCTCGAGCACGTCGGGCAGCCAGTCGTCGTCGCGCGTCGAGAAGTAGCCGGTGCCGGACGCGTCGCCCCGGTCGGTGGTCGGCTCCGGGCCGCGGCCGCCGAGGTGCCAGGTGAGGTAGTCGTGCGGCAGCAGCACCCGGTGGGCCCGCTTGGCCGCCTCGGGCTCGTGGTCGCGCAGCCACCGCAGCTTGGTCGACGGTGTACGACGCGATCAGCACGCTGCCGGTCAGCTCGGCGCAGGCGTCGGGACCGCCCAGCTCGGCGACCAGGTCCGCGGCAGCGCCGGCGCTGCGCAGGTCGTTCCACAGCAGGGCGTCGCGGACGGGTTCACCGGCCTCGTCGAGCACCACCGAGCCGTGCTGCTGCCCGCCCACGGCCACCGCCTCGGCGCGGGACAGCAGCGGTCCGGCCGCTGCGTCGAGCGCCTCGATCCAGGCGCGCGGGTCGACCGAGGTGCCCGGGGGGTGCGCGGCGGTGCGCTGGTCGACGACGGTGCCGTCGTCGGCGTCCACCAGCACCGCCTTGGTCGACTGCGTGGAGGAGTCCACGCCCAGGACGAGAGGCATGCCCTTAATTTATACGACACTTGAACTAAGTCAAGGTTGTCGGCCGGTTCAGACCTCGACGGCGCCGTACGTCGTGGTCCGCTGCACGACGGGCCGGTCGATGCCCTGGCCGATCTCGACCAGCTCCGCAACCGTCTTCGCGGACCCGTGCTCGGAGCCGGCCATGCGCGAGATCGTCTCCTCCATCAGGGTGCCGCCGACGTCGTTGGCGCCGGCGTTCAGCATCGCCTGGGTGCCCTCGACGCCGAGCTTGACCCACGAGGTCTGGATGTTCGGGATCCGGCCGTGCAGCAGGATCCGGGCCATCGCGTGCACCGCGAGGTTGTCGCGCAGTGTGGGGCCCGGCCGTGCGACACCGGCGAGGTAGATCGGCGACGAGTTGTGCACGAACGGCAGCGGCACGAACTCCGTGAACCCCCCTGTGTCGTCCTGGATCCGGGAGAGAACGCGCAGGTGCTGCACCCAGTGGCGCGGGTTGTCCACGTGGCCGTACATCATCGTCGAGCTCGACCGGACGCCCACGCGGTGCGCGGTCGAGACGATCTCGATCCAGGTCTTCGTCGGCAGCTTGCCCTTGGTCAGCACCCAGCGGACCTCGTCGTCCAGGATCTCCGCGGCCGTGCCCGGGATGGTGTCCAGCCCGGACTCTCGCGCCTTGATCAGGAAGTCCTCGAAGGACAGGCCGGTCCGCGACGACCCGTTGACGATCTCCATCGGGGAGAAGGCGTGCACGTGCATCTGCGGGACGCGCGTCTTCACGGCCGCAGCCAGGTCGAAGTACGCCGTGCCGGGCAGCTCGGGGTCGATCCCGCCCTGCATGCACACCTCGGTCGCCCCGAGGTTCCACGCCTCCTCGGCACGGTCGGCCACCTGGTCCAGGGAGAGCGAGTAGGCGTCGGCGTCGGTGCGGCGCTGGGCGAACGCGCAGAACCGGCAGCCGACGTAGCAGACGTTGGTGAAGTTGATGTTCCGGTTCACCACGTAGGTCACGTCGTCGCCGACGGTCTCCCGACGCAGGTCGTCGGCCAGCCGGATCACCTGGTCGAGCAGCTCGCCATCGGCGGTCATCAGGGTCAGCGCGTGCTCGTCGCTCAGGTTGCCCGGGTCCTTCTCGGCAGCGCTGAGTGCCGCCTTACCGGATAGTCCGAGACGTTTCCGTTGCAATTCGGCCGTGGAATCACCGGAAACGTCACGGACTATCCCCTCTTTGAGGGCGTCCCAGTCGCCGTAGACGTTGTCGAAGTCGGAGCGGCGGTCCTCGGTGCGGCCCTCGGTGTCGACGGCGGTGTGCAGGTCGGTGCGGCCCGTGCCCTGTCCGGCGTGGGCGAAGCCGCCGTCGGGCTCCTGCCAGGGGAGCCCGGTCGGCTTCACGTGCTCGCGCACGAGGCCGTCGTCGCTCGACAGGGCGGCGACGTGGGCAGAGACGCGGGGGTCGATCCAGGCCTCGCCGGCCAGGACGTACTCCGGGTGGGCGGTGAGCCGTGCGCGGAGCTCGAAGCCGGCCGTCTCGGTGATCGCGCACAGCCGCTCCAGCGAGGGCCAGGGACGTTCGGGGTTCACGTGGTCGGGGGTCAGCGGCGAGACGCCGCCCCAGTCGTCGACACCGGCGCCGAGCAGGGCCGTGCATTCATCGAGGTCGACCAGGTTGGGTGGCGCCTGCACCCGCACCTTCGGGCCGAGCACGATGCGCGAGACGGCGATCGCGGCGACGTACTCCTCGAGACCGAGGTCGTCGGTGTGCCGCATCGCGGTGTCCGGCTTGGCGCGGAAGTTCTGGATGATGACTTCCTGGACGTGGCCGTACTGGCGAGCCACACGGCGCAGCTCGAAGATCGACTCAGCCCGCTCGGTGAGGTCCTCGCCGATGCCGATCAGCAGGCCGGTGGTGAACGGGATCGACAGCCTGCCGGCGTCCTCGAGGACGCGCACCCGCACCGCAGGGTCCTTGTCGGGGGAGCCGAAGTGGGCCTCGCCCCTGGTCTCGAAGAGTCGTCGCGAGGTGGTCTCGAGCATCATCCCCATGGAGGGCGAGACCGGCTTGAGCCGGTTCATCTCCTCCCACGACATGACGCCGGGGTTCAGGTGCGGCAGCAGGCCGGTCTCCTCGAGCACCCGGATCGCCATCGCGCGCACGTACGCCAACGTCGAGTCGTAGCCCTCCGCGTCCAACCACGCTCGTGCCTCGGGCCAGCGATCCTCCGGCCGGTCCCCGAGCGTGAACAGCGCCTCGGTGCAGCCGAGCTCGGCTCCCTGGCGGGCAATCTCGACGATCTCGTCGGGGGAGAGGAACATCGCGTGCCCGGCCCGGCTCAGCTGGCCGGGGCTCTCCACGAAGGTGCAGTAGTGGCACCGGTCGCGGCAGAGCTTGGTGACCGGGATGAACACCTTGGGGGAGTAGGTCACGACCCCCGGGCGCCCGGCGGCGGTCAGCCCCGCGTCACGGACCCGGGCCGCCACGGTACAGAGGCGTGCGAGGTCCTCGCCCCGGGCGGACAGGAGCACGGTCGCCTCGGCGACGTCGAGGGTCACGCCCCGCTCGGCGCGGGCAATCGCCCGGCGGGTCTGCTGGGGCGTGGGCTGCTCAGTCATCCAGGTCAGGCTATCCGTGAGCCGGGTAGCGACGGGGGAGAGGTAGGCCGCGGGACGCGAGCACCTCGCGCATCAGGTCGGGCCGGTTGGTGATCAGGCCGTCGACCTCCATGTCGAGCAGGTGCCGCATCGTCGGCTCGTTGTCGACCGTGTAGGGCAGGACGCGCAGGCCGGCCGCATGGGCCTCGGCGACCATGGCCGGGGTCAGGATGCTGTGGCTCGGGGAGATGGCGTCGAAGCCCAGCGCACTCACAGCGGCCGGGACGCTGTCCGCGAAGTCGTCGATGTCGATCCCGGCCAGCCACGGCGAGGCGCCGGGCTCGTCGACCTCGAGGTAGTCGGTGTTGGTGAGCGCGTTCAGGGAGAGCCCGGGGTCCGCGGTCCTGACCAGCCGCAGCACCGCCCAGTCGAAGCTCTGGATCGAGGACCGCTCACCGACGGCGGTTCCGTGCAGCACCTCGAGCACGGACTCGACGAAGCGCTCGCGGGGCGCGTTCTCGTCCGGGTGCAGGACGTCGAACTTGGTCTCGATGTTGAGCCCCACCTCGTCGGCCCCGCGCGCGTCGCACAGGGCGCAGAGCTCGGCCAGCGTGGCGATCGGTTCCAGGCCGGCGGGGTGCAGACCGGCCAGCTCGGCGTACGTCAGCAGCGGGACGAGGCGGCCGGCATACGTGCGCTCGTGGCACAGCACGGGAACGCCGTCGGCGCTGATGTGTACGTCGCACTCGAGCGTGCTGACGCCCAGGTCGAGGGCCGTCCCGAAGGCCGCGAGGGTGTTCTCGGGCGCCAGCGCAGCACCGCCGCGATGGGCCTGCAGGTCGAAGCCGGCTCGGCTCAAGGGGTCAGCTGACCAGTTCCTTGAGCTGACGCACCAGCGCTGCAGGGTCGTCGCTCGCGGGGACGATCTGCAGGTTGGTGACGCCGGCCTCGCGGAAGGCGTCGATCCGCTCCTTGACCCAGGACTCGGGACCGACGAGGTTGGCCCGCTCCAGGAGCTCGAGCGGCACGGCCGCCTCGGCCTCCTTCTTCTTGCCGTCGAGGTAGAGGTCCTGGATCTCCTTGGCCTCCGCCTCGTAGCCGTACTGGCAGGCGAGGTCGTTGTAGAAGTTCTTGCCCCGTGCGCCCATCCCCCCGATGTAGAGGGCGGCCATCGGCCGGGCGAAGTCGAGCAGGCCCTTGACGTCCTCGCCGATGGCGACCATGCCCCCGGCGGAGATCTCGAGCGGGGCCAGGTCGTCGCTGCGCTTGGCGGTGCCGGCGGCCAGCGCGTCGCCCCACACCTGGGGAGCACCCTCGGGGCTGTACATGAACGGCAGCCAGCCGTCGGCGTACTCGGCCGCACCCTCGACCGACTTGGGTCCGAGGGCGGCGATGTAGATCGGGACCGCGCTGCGCTCGGGCTTGGTGAGCATCTTCAGCGGCTTGCCGAGCCCGGTGCCCTCGCCCTGGGGGAGCGGGAGCTGGAAGCTCTTCCCGTCGTGCTCGATGACCTCGCGGCGCAGGGCGGCGCGGATGATCTCGATGGCCTCCTTGGTGCGGCCCAGCGGTTTGCTGTAGGGCATCCCGTGCCAGCCCTCGATCACCTGGGGACCGGACGCGCCGAGGCCCAGGATCGCGCGGCCGCCGGAGACGTTGTCGAGCCCGGCGGCGGTCTGGGCGAGGAGGGTGGGCGTGCGCGAGAACACGTTGAGGATGGCCGCGCCGATCTCGACGGTCTCGGTCACCGCGGCGAGGTAGCCCATCAGGGTCGGCGAGTCGAAGCCGTAGGCCTCGGCCACCCAGACCGTGTCCAGGCCCGCCTGCTCGAGGCCGACGATCTGGTCGGCGGCCGTGCGCGGGTTGCCGTCGTACATCAGCATGGTGGAGAGCTTCATGACGATGACAGTATTGGTGTCACGGTTCGGGCGCCACCTCAGGCCGACGTGACCTCCGCCTCAGGCATGCTCAGGCGTCCACCGGGACGTTGGCCCGGTGCTGCGGGTCGTCGGTCTCCTCCGACGGGACCACGGAGTTCTCGCCACGGTCGAGCTTGCTGGGCCACCAGATGTTGCTGCCCGATGTCGAGGTTGAGCGCCGTCACCAAGACCGGCCGCACCACCATCGTGTCGAGCAGGACGCCGAGGGCCACGGTGACACCGATCTCCACGAACGCAACCAGCGGCATGGTCGCCAGCACCAGGAAGGTCGCCGCCAGGACGGCGCCCGCGGAGGTGATCACGCCACCGGTCGCGGACAGGGCGATCAGCGAGCCCTTTCGGGTGCCGTGATTCACGGTCTCCTCCCTGACGCGTGTCATCAGGAAGATGTTGTAGTCGATCCCGAGCGCCACCAGGAAGACGAACACGAAGAGTGGAAGTCCTGCATCGGCACCCTCGAAGCCGAACACGTAGGTGAACAGCAACGCACTGAGCCCCAGCGCCGCCCCGAAGGACAGGATCACGGTGCCGATGAGCAACAGCGGCGAGAACAGCGCGCGCAGCAGAAGGACCAGGATCAGCAGCACCACGAGCAGGACCGCAGGCAGGACCACCTTGTTGTCGCGGTGGGACGCGTTCTCCACGTCGAGGAAGATCGCGGAGGTGCCGCCGACCAGGGCATCCGCCCCATCAACCTGGTGCACGGCGGTGCGCAACCGCTCGACCGTCGCGAAGGCGGCGTCGGTGGTGGCGTCGTCGTCCAGGGGGGCCTGGATGAACGCGACACCACCCTGGACGACCGGTTGCGAGATGTCCTGGACGCCCTTGATGCCGGTCATCGCCTGCTTCACCGCGGCGGCCTGGTCCGCGTTGGCCACGACCATGGCGGGGTTGGAGGCGTCTGCGAGGTCGTGCCGGTTCAACACACGTCTGACCGACGACCGAGTCGAACTCCTTGGTGTAGGAGTCCTCGGTCGTCAGGCCGTTGTAGCCCAACGAGAGGATCCCGAACGCGGCAGCGGCGAGCAGCACGCAGGTCGTGATCCACACGCGGCGCGGGCGGTGGGAGATGCGCGTCCCGACGCGGGACCAGAAGCCGGTCGTGGTCGGCTCCCGGGATTCGAATGCGGGGCGGAACGGCCAGAAGAACCATCGCCCGAAGATCACCAGCAGAGCAGGGAGCAGGGTGACCATCACGAGCATCGCGACGGCGACGCCGATGGCGGCGACCGGTCCGAGCCCGGCGGTGGAGTTCATCTCCGCCAGCAACAGGCACAGCATGCCGAGGACGACGGTGGACGCGCTGGCGATGATGGCCGGTGCGGCCCGGTGCAGGGCGAAGGCCATCGCCTCGTGCCGGTCCTCGTGGCGGCGGAGCTCTTCCCTGTATCTCGCGACGAGGAGCAGTGCGTAGTCGGTTCCGGCGCCGAGGACGAGGACGGTGAGGATGCCCTGGCTCTGGCCGTTGACGGTGAGGTCGGCGTACTTGGCGAGGAAGTAGACGACGCCCTGGGCCACGAAGAGCGCGATCACCGCCGAGAAGATGGGGAGGATCCACAGGATCGGGCTGCGGTAGACGATCAGCAGGATGACGATGACGACGAGCAGGGTGATGCCGAGCAGCCGACCGTCCAGCCCGGCGAAGGCCTCTGCGGAGTCGGCGGCCTGGCCGCCGCTGCCGGCCACGTAGGCACTGCCGCCGTCGATCTTCGCGATGGCGGTGATGTCGTCCTTGATCCCCGGCATGTCGTTCCAGCCGTTCTTGCCGAGGTTGAACGTCACCAGGGTCTGGGCGGCTTGCCCGTCCTCGGACGGGGATCGGGCCGACGACCTTGCCCTCGACGCCCTTCAGTCCCTGGAAGTCAGTGGCCTGCTGCTTCATCGCCGCGAGATCTTCCGGGCCGAGCCCGGACTTCTTCTCGTAGACGACGACGGTCGGGATCGCGTTGGGGTCCTGGAACGGCTTGAGCTTGTCGAGCGCCTTGGTGGACTCGGCGCTGCCGGGCAGCCACGAGGAGGTCTCGTTGTTCAGCTGGTCGGTCAGCTTGCTGGCAGGGGTCACCATCGCGGCCACGGCGATGATCCAGAACGCGAGCACGAACCACTTGGTCACTCGTCCGGTGAGCTTGCCGGCGATTTGACGATGCATGAGGTCACTCCATCAGGCGGGCACCCTGTGGCGCCATCGGGTTTATCCCTGAGGAAGACCCCGAGAACGACCGGAACTCATCGCTGCACCTTCCCAGGAACAGCAGGCTAGACCCGGCCGGTGACAACCAGATGACGCAGACAACCACCCGCGGTGGACAAGTGGGGCTTACCGGGCCAAGTCGGTGACGACCTCGGCGCCGGGGAGCTCACCGAGGAGGCGACCGGGCAGGAACAGCTTCGATCCGCGGATGCCGCTGCCGATGATGGCCAGCTCGATCTCCGCCACCCGCGCGTCCACGAGGATCGGCCAGGTGGCCGGAACGCCCACGGGGGTGATGCCGCCGTACTCCATGCCGGTCTCCTCCACGGCGCGGTCGTGGGCGAGGAAGGAGGCCTTGCGGACGTCGAGGTGGCGCCGGACCACGTTGTTGACGTCGGCCCGGGTGTCGGCGCGTACGACGCAGGCGGCCACGCGTTCCTCGCCCGCCCGCTTGCCCATCACCACCACGCAGTTGGCGCTCGCCTCCAGGGACACCTCGTAGGCCTCGGTCATCGCGGCGGTGTCGGCCAGCTCGGGGTCGATCGACGCGACGAGCACCTCGGCGGCGTGCTGCCAGGACGAGAGCGCTTCTCGCACCGGTGTGCCGAGGAGGTCGGGATGGTCGAGGGCAGGCTCCAGGGCCAGGGTGCCGAACATCTGCATGGCGACCAACCGTAGATGCTGCGTTCGGCGGCTCTTCACCGGCCGGACACCTCCCCGACGTCCGCGCCACGCACGGTGGCCCCATGAGCGGACCACTGGTGATCGGCCACCGCGGCGCGAGCGGGCACCGGCCCGAGCACACGGCGTCCGCCTACCGGCTGGCCTGGCGGATGGGTGCCGACTCGGTCGAGCCGGACGTGGTGAGCACCCGCGACGGTGTCCTGGTCTGTCGCCACGACCTGAACCTCGCGCGGACGACCGACGTGGCCTCACGCCCGGAGTTCGCGGAGCGACGTCGGCGGCTCGTCGTGGACGGCAAGCCGGAGCACGGCTGGTTCGTCCAGGACTTCGACCTCCGCGAGGTCCGGGAGCTCCGGACCCGGGAACGCTGGCCCCGCAAGCGCCCCGGCAGCGCGAGGTACGACGGCCACTTCGGCGTCGTCACCCTGGAGGAGCTGCTCCAGCTCCGCGAGT
This sequence comes from uncultured Actinomycetota bacterium, assembly GCA_963797525.1. Classification (GTDB taxonomy): domain Bacteria; phylum Actinomycetota; class Actinomycetes; order Propionibacteriales; family Nocardioidaceae; genus Marmoricola. Next base: position 62,040 of record CAWCPT010000002.1, on the reverse strand, counting down.
CCGAGTCGGCTCGGGCAGGGCGGCGCCTCGGGGTGCACATCGAGCTCAAGCACACGGCGCTGTTCGAGCGTCTGGGCCTGCCGGTGCACGAGCCGCTGGTCGACCTCCTGCGCGCGCACGGACTCACCTCACCCCTGGCGCCGGCCAGCGTGATGTCCTTCGACAGCCGGGTACTGAGGCGGCTGCGGCGCGAGAGCGACGTACCGCTCGTGCGCCTGCTCGACAGGAACGAGTCGGTGCGGCGAGGTCGGCTGCAGCGCATCGGTGCCTACGCGTCCACCGTCGGCCTGCACAAGCAGCACGCGCTCGCCCCCAGTGGCAGGAACGGCATCCGGTCGCCCCGGCGAAGCCGTCGCGAAGGCGTTCGACGTCGGGCTGGACGTCCTCGTCTGGACCCTGCGCAACGAGAACCGGCACCTGCCCGCGGAGCTGCGCAGCGCCGGGCGCCCGAGAACTCACGGTGACGCTGCCGCCGAGGTGACGCGCCTGTTCGACCTCGGTGTGGACGGCGTGCTGACCGACTTCCCCGAGACCGCCGTGGAGGTCCGGGCCAACCGGGCTGCGGCGGCGCTCCTCGCCTAGCTGTCAGCCTCTCGACGAGCAGTCGGCCGACCGGTCAGCCGACGGCTTCCTGAGAGCCGGGCCCGAGCTCCCCGACACCCTGGCGCAGCTGGGCCAGGATCCGGGTCAGCAACCGGGACACCTGCATCTGGGTGACCCCGATCCGGCTGGGCGATCTCGCGCTGGGTGAGGCCCTCGTAGAAGCGCATGTTCAGGATCAGCCGGTCGCGCTCGCTCAGCTCGCGCAGCACCGGACGGAGCACGAGCCGCGCCTCGCTGGCCCGGTGCTCCGCGTCGTCGAAGGGCAGCAGGTCGCCCAGCGTGGTCGCGCCGTCGACCCCCGTCGGGTGGTCCAGCGAGGCCGGCACGAAGCAGCCGTCGCTGGCGAGGGCCTCGATCACGGACTCGACCGGCTCGTCGAGGTGCTCGGCGATCTCGCCGGGCTGCGGCGACCGGCCCAGCTTGTTGGACAGCTCGCTCTCGGCGACGCTGATCCGGGCCTGCAGCTCCTGGATCCGGCGCGGCGGCCGGATCATCCAGCCGTGGTCACGGAAGTGCTTGCGCAGCTCGCCGCGAATGGTCGGGACCGCGTAGGACAGGAAGTCGTGTCCCGTCGTCACGTCGTAGCCGAGGGTGGCCTTGGTCAGCGCCAGGGCGGCCACCTGACGCAGGTCGTCGAGGGGTACGCCGCGCGAGCGGTAGCGCCCGGCCTCGGCATGGGCGAGGTCGAGATGGAGCGAGATCACGGTGTCGCGCAGGCTCTGTGCCTCCGCGGGGGAGTCCGTGGCCAGGGCCAGGGTGAACAGCTCGCGCGTGCGTGCCGTGCGGTCCTGGGAGGCTGCGCTGCGCTGTGGGCGCACCGTGGAGCGGGATTCGAGTCGTTTCGGGGGTTGGGCAAACGTGGTCATGGCTCACCGACCTGAGGTGCGTCTCCCTGAAGGAGAACAGCTGGCCGCGAGCGCCCTTTGGCTTCAGCACTCAGGCGTCCGGTCGGTGGCTTCAACTAGACACCCACCACCCGTTGGGTGGCGCGTCCTCCCACCATAGCGCCCGCTCGAGCCTCGCACCCCACCCGAAAGGGTGGATTCAGGACGAGTAGAGCTCCTCGAGGGCCTCGGCGTAGTTGCTGTGCACGACGCGGCGCTTGAGCTTCAGCGTCGGGGTCAGCTCGGCGGACTCGGCGGTCCACTCGACGGGCAGCAGCTTCCACTTCTTGACCTGCTCGGGACGGGACAGCCGCTCGTTGGCCTGGTCGACGGCCTGACCCACGACGCCGAGGATCTCCGGTCGCTGGGCGAGGTCGGCCAGGTCGGCGTACTCGAGGCCGAGCTTGCCGGCGACCACCGGCGCGACGTCCGGGTCCAGGGTCAGGATCGCCACGACGTACGGCTTGCCCTCGCCGTAGGCCAGGGCATGGCCGACGAGCGGGCTCTCCTTGAGGAGGTTCTCGATGTTGGAGGGCGCGATGTTCTTGCCGGAGGAGGTGATGATCATCTCCTTCTTGCGGTCCACGACCTTCAAGAAGCCGTCCTCGTCGATCTCGCCGATGTCGCCGGTGTGCACCCAGCCGTCGCCGTCGATCAGGGCCGCGCTCGCCTCGGCGTTGTGGTGGTAGCCGCTGGTGTTCACCGGGCTGCGGGTGAGGATCTCGCCGTCCTCGGCGATCGCCATCTCGATGCCGGGCTGCGCGCGTCCCACGGTGCCGAGGCGGAAGCTGCCCGGTCCGCACGCCGTGACCGAGCCGGTGGTCTCGGTCATCCCGTAGATGTCGTAGATCGCCATCCCGAGACCGGCGAAGAACCGGGCGGTCTCGAGCGGCATCGGGGCCGAGGCGCTGCCCGCCCAGGTCACCCGGTCGAGGCCCAGCAGCGACTTCATCGGGGTGAGTACGGCGGCCGCGACGGCGTCGTACCTCTCCTGCAGCTCGGGGCTGGTCTCGTGCCCGAACTGGAGCGACTCGACGTACTCCAGGCCGACGGCCATCGCGTCGGCGACCGCCTGCTTCTTCGCCTCGTCGGTCTCCATCGCGAGCAGGCCGCCGATGCCGGTCTGGATCTTCTCCCAGACCCGGGGCACGCCGAAGAAGCGGGTCGGCCGCACCTCGCCCAGGGCGCCGACCAGCTGCGCAGGGTCGCCGACGAGGTGCACGTGCCCGCCGCCGACCTGGGGGATGTAGATGCCGAGCACCCGCTCGGCGATGTGGGCGAAGGGGAGGTAGGAGACGGTGATGTTCTCCTCGTCCTCGTGGGCCTCGAGCCCGGCGGTGCGGTTGCCGCTCTCCACCTCGAACAGGACGCTGCGGTGGCTGATCACCACGCCCTTGGGCGGGCCGGTCGTGCCGGACGTGTAGAGGATCGTGGCGGGATGGTCCGGATCGATGCCCTGCCACCTCTCGTCGACCTCGGCGCCGCGCTGCTCGCGGGCCGACCGGCCGAGGGCCATCAGGTCGTCCCAGGACAGAGCGTCCCCGGTCGCCGGGTCCGGGGTCGCCGCCGGATCGATCACGACGAGGTGGCTGATCCTCCCGGTCGCCAGCGCCTCGCTCCAGCGCTCGACGTGGTCGGCGGTCTCGAGGACCACGACGCGCGGCTCGGAGTGCTCGGCCACGTAGGCGACCTGGCTCGAGGACAAGGTGTTGTAGATCGACATCGGCGTGGCGCCGGCGTGCATCGCGCCGATGTCGGCGAGCACGTGCTCGATCCGGTTGGAGGCCATGATCGCGATGCGGTCACCGGGCTGCACGCCCAGCTCGACGAAGGCGGCCGCGAGGTCGAGACCCTGCTCGCGCAGCTCCCGCCAGGACAGCGTCCGCCAACCCGGACCCTCGATGCCGATCTTGTCGGAGAACGCGGGGTTGTCGCCCTGCTCGGCCACGGTGTCGGCGAACGCGTGCGCGATGCTCCGACCCTTGATGAGGCCCTCGATCTCCTCGCGTGCGGTGAGTACGTCGGTCATCGTGCAGTCTCCTTCTCGCGTCGCTCGCTCCTGCACCACACCGTAGGTGGATCAGTAGCTCTTGGGGAGGCCCAGCATCGAGGTGCCGATGTGCGCCAGGACCATCTGCTCGGAGACGGGGATGTTCTTGCCGATCCGGGCGTCCCGGAACAGCCGCTCGACCGGGTACTCCTTGGAGTAGGCCATGCCGCCGAGGGTCTGGAAGGCCTGGTCGGCCGCCTCCCACGAGGCCTGCGACGCGGTCAGCTTGGCGACGTTCGCCTCGCTGCCGCACGGCCGTCCCTGGTCGAAGAGCCAGGCGGCCTTGTAGGTCATCAGCCGGGCCAGCTCGGTCTTGGCCTTGATCTGGGCCAGCGGGAACTGGATCGACTGGTTGGCGCCGATCGGCCGGCCGAAGACCTCGCGCTCCCGGGCGTACGACGCGGCGACGTCGAGTGCGGCGTCCGCCGAGCCGACCCCACCCGCGGCGGCGATGATCCGCTCGGGGTTGAGCACGTCCCAGAGCACCCGGAAGCCTTCGTCGACCTCGCCCAGCACCCGGTGTGCCGGGACGCGGACGTCGTCGAGGAAGACCTGGCTGGAGTAGAGGATGTTGGACCCCATCTTCGGGATCGGGGTGTAGCTCAGGGTGCCCGCCGCCAGGGCCTCCTTGACGTCGACGAGCAGCAGCGTGAACCCGGCCGTGCGCGGCGAGGCCTCGGCGGCAGGGACGGTGCGGGTGACCGCGACCATCCAGTCGGCCCGCTCGACGTTGGAGATCCAGACCTTCTGGCCCTTGACCAGGAAGTCGTCCACCGTCGCGACGGGCGCTGGTGCTGATCTCGATCGCGTTGGAGCCGGCGTCGGGCTCGGTGAGGCCGAAGCTGAACTGGACCTCCCCGGACGCGAGGCCGGGCAGGATCTGCTGCTTCTGCTCCTCGGTGCCGTGCCGCGCCAGCGTGGTCGCACCGAAGCCGGGGTTGAGCACGTAGATGAAGGCGCCGGCCGTGCCCCCGGACGCGCACAGCGCCTCGCAGGCGATGGCGGTCTCGAGCAGGCCCTGGCCGCCGCCGCCGTACTGCTCCGGCACGCTGAGCCCGAGCCAGCCGCCGTCGGCGAGGTCGCGGTAGAGCTCGGTGGGGTAGCGCTTCTCGTCCTCGCAGCGCGACCAGTAGGCGTGGTCGTACTTCGCGGCGACGGCCGCGACTCCGTCGCGGACGGCGACGGCGCTCTCGGGAAGGTCGAAGTCCATGGTCGTCTCCTTCGTGATCAGAGACCGAGCGAGCGGCCGATGATCTCCTTCTGGATCTCGGTCGTGCCGCCGTAGATCGTGGAGATCCGGCTGTCGAGGTAGGCCTTCGCGATCGGGAACTCCATCATGTAGCCGTAGCCGCCGTGCAGCTGGACGCCCTGGTTGACCAGCTTGTTCTGCAGCTCGGTCGCCCACCACTTGGCCATCGAGGCGTCGACCGCGGTCAGGTTGCCGTCGAGGTGCTTGCGCAGGCACTCGTCGAGGAAGGCGCGCGTCACCCGGACCTCGGTCGCCATCTCGGCGATCAGGAAGCGGTTGTGCTGGAACTTGCCGATCGGCTTGCCGAACGCCTCACGGGTCTTGGCGTAGTCGATGCACATCTCGACGATCGCCTCGGCCGCCGCGAGCGCCTGCGCCGCGATGATCAGGCGCTCCTGGGGGAGGTTCATCATCAGGTAGATGAAGCCCTCGCCCTCCTCGCCGAGGAGGTTCTCCTTGGGCACGGCGACGTCGGTGAACGAGAGCTCGGCGGTGTCCTGGGCGTGCAGCCCGATCTTGTCCAGGTTGCGCCCGCGCTCGAAGCCCTCCATGCCGCGCTCGACGACGAGCAGGCTGATGCCCTTGTGGCCGGCCTCGGGGTCGGTGCGCGCGACCACGATCACCAGGTCGGCGTTGATGCCGTTGGAGATGAACGTCTTGGAGCCGTTGAGCAGGTAGTGGTCGCCCTTGTCGACGGCGGTGGTGCGGACGCCCTGGAGGTCGCTGCCCGCGCCCGGCTCGGTCATCGCGATCGCGGTGATGGTCTCGCCGCTGACCGTGCCGGGGAGCCAGCGCTGCTTCTGCTCGTCGGTGCCCAGGCTGGAGAGGTAGGGGACGATGATGTCCGTGTGCACCGAGAAGCCGGGCCCGCTGGCGTTGGCGCGGGTCTGCTCCTCGGAGAGGATCACGTTGTAGCGGAAGTCGTCGACCCCGGCGCCGCCGTACTCCTCGGCGACGTCGAAGCACAGCAGGCCGGCCTCGCCCGCCTTGAGCCAGAGCTCGCGCGGCACGATGCCGTCCTGCTCCCACTGGTCGTGGTGGGGGACCACCTCGCGCTCGTAGAAGGTCCGGGCGGTCTTCCGGAAGTCCTCGTGCTCGGAGGTCATCAGGTCAGGCATGAGCGTCCCTTCGGTCAGTCGGCAGACGTTGACACTCTAACTGTTACAGCAAACCTGTCACCCTGCAAGGACGGCTCGGCGCGCCCCCGGACGTGGCAAGAACGATGTGCCAGTTCCACTGTTACAGTCGTGGCTGGCACAGGAGAGGTGGGATCGGTGACCGCAGAGCGAGAGCCCGACCCGGACGAGGAGCTCTACACCGTCGACGAGCTCGCGTCCGCGACCGGGATGACCGTCCGCACCACCCGCTACTACGCCGGCCTCGGCCTGCTCCCGCCGCCGTCCCGCCGCGGCCGGATGGCCTACTACACCCAGGCGCACCGCGCGCGGCTCGAGCTGATCCGGGCCCTCCAGGACCACGGCTTCACGCTGTCGGCGATCGAGAAGTACCTCGGCCGGGTCCCCGTGGACGCCAGCGTCGAGGACCTCGCGCTGCAGCGGGCGATGCTCACCTCGTGGGGCAACGGCAAGCGCGAGTCGATGACCCGCCGCCAGCTCGAGGCCCGGGCCCGGCGCAAGCTCGCGGACGACGAGATCGAGCGGCTCGTCAAGATCTCGGCGATCGCCGTGGACGGCGACCGCTACGAGCCGCTGCCCTCGCTCGACGTCGTCGCTGAAGCTGATCGAGCTCGACATCCCGGTCGACTCGATGGAGGAGGCCGGCGCCGCCATCGACCGGCACATGGAGTCCCTGGCCGACGAGCTGACCCACATCCTGCGGACGAGGGTGCTGGCCCCCTTCCGCGTCCAGGAGCACACCGAAGCCGACAAGGCCGCCTTCGAGAAGACGATGTCGCGGTTGCGGCAGCTCACTCTCGAGGCGGTCGTCGTCGGCTTCCAGCGGGCGGCCAACCAGGTGATCACCCGCTCCCTCTCGGGGAGCAAGGACCACCCGGCCTGACCCAGTGAGGACTGGGTGCCCGTCAGGGTCACTCCTTGGGCATCACGGCCCAGGCCACGGCGTACGCGATCAGGCCGGCGGGGAAGGTGAACACGATCGCGATCGTGGCCAGGACCCGGACGAGCGTCGCGTCCACGTTGAGGTAGCGGGCGATGCCGCCGCACACGCCGCTGACGGGCGCGTCCCACGAGGTGCGGGTGAGCCGTCGGTAGGGCGGGTAGGGCGCCTGCTGCGGTGCGCCGGGGAACTGCTGGGGGTGCTCGGTGGTCTGCTGCTCGGTCATCGGGTCTCCTCGGTGTGGTCGTCCTGGGGCCCCGTGGTGGGACCAGTGGTGGGGCGGGTGACGGGTTGGGTGGGCTCGGTGTCGGTGTCGGTGTCGGTGTCGGTGTAGACGTCGAGCTCGGGCTCCGCGTCGGTGGTGCGGGCGAGCGTGGTGTCGTCGTGCCGGGTCTCGACGGGGGACTCGACGTACGGCGCCGGGGTGTGGCGCCGGTTGCGACCGCTCGCCAGGCTGGCGGCCAGGCCGATCACGCCGGCGCCGATCAGCAGGGCGGGCGCGAGGACGGCCAGGTGCTCGCCGCTGATCGCGCCGCTGGCGCCGAGCGCCCAGGTGCCGGCGGCACCGAGGAACAGCAGGCCGAAGACGAGGTGGGTGATCTTCAGCCGGTGGTCGGCGGGGGGAGGGGCGTAGCTGGGGTCGGACATGGTGGTTCTCCTTCGAGAGAGGTGGGTCAGGGCCGGTCGACCGTGATCTGGCCGACGCGTGCGTCGAGGTGGAGGGTGATGGTCGGGGCGTTCGGGTCGGCGGACCCGGTGACCGTCCGGTTCAGGGACTGGTCGAACCCGCCGCGGTGCGACCCGTCGACGCTGATGTCACCGGCGAAGCGCATGCTGGCGTCGACCTCTGCGTTGGTCCCGGGGGGCAGCGTCACGTCGATCTCGCCGGCGTTCAGGTGGACGTCGATCTCGCGACCGTCCAGCGACGCGGCGTTGCGCACGCCACTGAGGTCCAGGGTCACCTGTCCGTTCGGCACCGTGTAGACGTCCTGCACCGCGAGGGCGCTGGTCGGCCGTGCCGTCAGGGTCTCGCCGCCGGTCTGCCAGTCGGTCGAGGCCTCCACGGCACTGGTGATGCCCAGGCCGAGGGTGGCGAAGATGCCGAGGGCGATCAGTCCGCCGGGGCGTCCCACGAAGGCCCCGATCAGCAGCATCACGGCGATCACGGCGAGCGCGAGGGCGACGTAGGCGGAGGGCTGCACCGAGCCGTTGACGTCGAAGATGCCGAGGGTTCCCAGGGCGATCGCGACCAGCGCGAGCGTCGGCCAGAACAGCACCAGACCGGTGCGCCGGGGGCGCGGGGGAGGCGTGTACCCCGGCGACGGCGGTGGCATCCAGGCGGGTGGCGCCTGGCCAGGAGCTCCGTAGGTGGTGGGGGCGGGCGGGCCGACCAGGGTGTCGGACATGGTGCTTCCTTCCAGGGGGGCGGTGTACGCCGCGGCGGGCGGCGTACCCCACGGGGGTGGGGGTCGGTTGGCCGACTGGCGGCGACGATCGCGCGTGGCGTAGAGGGCGAACGCGATCAGGCCGATGATGAGCAGCGGCACCGGGAAGCCGAAGCCCCAGCCGTTGCCGAAGAAGGGCGTCCCGAAGACGATGCACAGGGCGACCACGCCGGCCACGATCAGCACGATCCGGCGGACGTCGGTGGTGACCTCGATCGGCGCCTGGTCGTGGCCGTCCTCGGGCACGAACAACCAGACCGCGACGTACACGAGCAGGCCGGCACCGCCGAAGAAGGTCAGCACGGCGAGCACCACCCGGATCACCGTGGGGTCGATGTCGAAGTGGCGACCCAGGCCGCCGGCGACACCGGCGATGTAGCGGTCGGTGCTGCTGCGGCGCAGCCGGTCGACGTCACGCATCTGGTCGCCGCTGACACGGGGACCCGTCTGCTGGCGGGTGCTGGTGTCGGTCGGGTCGGCCGTGGGTCGGCCACTCTGCTCGGTCATGTCATCCATCGTGTCCGCGACCGCGCTCAGACGGTATCGGGGACGCCCCTGATTTGCCGGGGCCCCAGGGTCAGGGTCCGTACCTGATGTGTCCCCGGGGTTCGCGGTGTCACGATGAGGGGGTCATGAAGCACACCCCCGCCCCCGCGACGGCTGCCGTCGGCCGCACGCCGGCCGCGCTGGCCGAGCCGCGGCGCGCCTACCGCGGCACCGAGGACCGCTGGCTCGGCGGGGTGGCCTCGGGACTGGCCCAGCACCTGGGGCTCCCGGTGCTGTGGGTCCGGATGGGTTTCCTGGTCCTGGTCGCCTTCGGCGGCTTCGGAGCCGTGCTGTACGCCGGCCTGTGGCTGTTCCTGCCCGCCCAGCGGCACACCCCGACCCTGTCCCCGGGCCTGGAGGCCGCCACCCGCCAGGGCAAGCGTCCCGCCCGGCAGCAGCGTCGGCTCGCGGACTACGGACCGCTGGTCGCGGTGGGCGCCATCGCTCTCGGCGTCCTGCTCGCCGTCATCATGGCCACCGGCCAGACGCTCGCGGTCGGTCCTCTCCTGCTCGGCGGCGGCGGTGTCGCCCTGCTGTGGTGGCAGGCCGACGAGGCCCAGCGCGACCGGTGGAGCGACCCCTCCCGCCGGATGGGCCCGATCCGTGCGGTCGTGGGTGGCGGTGGCTGGCGCGCCTACCTGCGTATCGGTGCCGGCCTGATGCTGCTCATCGCCGCGATCACCCTGTTCTCGCTGCGTTCCGGCAGCCTCACGGTGGCGCTCAACGTGGGCCTGGCGGCAGCGTTCGGCATCGTCGGCCTCGGGTTCATGGTGGGTCCGTGGCTGCTCCGGTTGTCCTCGGACCTCAGCGAGGAGCGCGAGGCCAGGGTGCGCTCGGAGGAGCGGGCCGACGTCGCTGCACACCTCCACGACTCGGTCCTGCAGACGCTGGCCCTGATCCAGCGTTCGGCCAACGACCCGGCGACGGTCTCGCGGCTCGCCCGAGCGCAGGAGCGCGACCTGCGGTCCTGGCTCTTCGACAGCCACGGCGAGGGCCCCGACACGCTCGCGGCCGCCCTGCGTGCGGTGGCCGCCGAGGTCGAGGACGCGCACGGCGTCCCGGTCGAGGTGGTCTGCGTGGGTGACGCCCCGGTGACCGACGAGGACCGCCCCCTGGTGCTTGCTGCACGTGAGGCGATGACGAACGCGGCCAAGCACTCGGGTGCGGGCAGCGTCGACGTCTACGCGGAGGCCACCCGCACCGGGGTCGAGATCTTCGTCCGCGACCGTGGCGCGGGCTTCGCCCCCGACCTGGTCGCCGACGACCGGCAGGGCATCCGGAGCAGCATCGTCGGGCGCATGGAGCGCCACGGCGGCAGCGCGTCGGTGCGAAGCACACCCGGCGAGGGCACCGAGGTCCGGCTGTCCCTTCCCAACCGAACTGGAGAGCACACCTCATGAGCCTGCACACCGTCGTGATCGTCGACGACCACGCCATGTTCCGCACCGGGGTCCGCGCGGAGCTCGGCAGCTCCGTGGACGTGGTCGCCGAGGCCGCCGACGTCGACCAGGCGGTGGCCGCCGTGGTCAAGCACCAGCCGGAGGTGGTGCTCCTCGACGTGCACCTTCCCGGTGGCGGCGGCGCCGAGGTGATGCGGCGTACGACGGGCAAGGCCGTGAGCACCCGCTTCCTGGCGCTGTCGGTCTCGGACGCCGCGGAGGACGTGATCGGCACGATCCGGGCCGGAGCGCGCGGCTACGTCACCAAGACGATCACCGGCCCGGAGCTCGTCGCCGCGATCGATCGGGTGGCGTCGGGGGACGCCGTGTTCTCTCCGCGGCTGGCGGGCTTCGTGCTGGACGCGTTCGCCGGCACCATCGAGGTCGCCGCGGTCGACGAGGACCTCGACCGGCTGACCGAGCGGGAGCGCGAGGTGATGCGCCTGATCGCGCGTGGCTACTCCTACCGCGAGGTCGGGGCGGAGCTGTTCATCTCGATCAAGACGGTGGAGACCCACATGTCGTCGGTGCTGCGCAAGCTGCAGCTCTCCTCGCGCCACGAGCTGACCCGCTGGGCCAACGACCGTCGCCTGCTCTGAGGGTCCGCCGCAGACCGTGGGCTAGGCAGTGGGCAGCAGGCTCGCCCAGGCGGGTCGCCAAGCGCGGGGTGCGTTGGTCCATCTCCCAGGCGAGGTCCTCGAGACTGGGGCCCTCGTGGGGATGGCGGATCTGGAACCAGGACGGCCAGCTGTCGAACGCCCGGTCGAAGCTCACCAGCACCCCGTCGGAGCTGACCCTCGCGAACAGCCACGCGCCGGAGTCCTCGTTGCCCTCGTCGCGGTGCAGGGTCTGCAGCACGTTGGTCAGCGTGCGCGCCGCGGGCTCCGGGATCGGGGTGTTGGTGCGCGCCGGCGCCAGCTGGCCGCGCCGGGCCCGCACGGCGTAGCGGAACGGGACGGCCGGTCCGTTGACGCGCGACCACTGCACCAGCGAGGGCGGTCGCTGCAACAGCATCCGGTCCCTCTCGACGGCGTCGCGCATCTGGTCGTGGACCTGGTCGCGGAGGCGGGAGCGCACGGAGCCGAGGGACGTCGGCGGAGCGTCCGCACCGGCCTGCTTGACCAGCTCGGTCGCCTCCTGGAGGTGGTCGCCGTTGGCGTAGGCCTTGAGCGCGTCCGGCGTCAGCTTCCCGTGTCGGCCGAGCTCCACCACCCGCGGATCGACGGTGAGCAGCGGGCGCAGGAGGTGGAGGGCGCCCTCGTCGGGGCAGGAGGTGTTGGTGTCCCACTCGCCGTGGGCGTACCAGGCCAGGAACGTCGGGGTGCGCTCCTCGGTGGCATCGGACAACGCCCAGTCGGGTGCTCCCCGACGAGCGTCGGGCGGGGAGGGCGGGGCGAGGGCGGAGCGACCCCACAGCACGGCCCGGGAGCGGTGCGTACGACGCATCCGCAGCCAGGAGTCGTCGGGGTTGTCCAACGAGAGCACGAGACTGCGGGAGTCGAGCCGGCACGAGGTGTCACCGGCTGCTCGGTGCAGTGCGGCCAGGACGACCCAGGACCACCACAGGTCCTCGACGTCCGGCAGTTCGTCGGGCTCCACGTGGTCATTGTTGCCCTACCGCGCAACCTCGGCCAGAGAGGCGTCCACCAGCCACTCGACGGGTGCACGGTCGTCGGTGTAGACCGTCCCGCCGGACAGCCCGGTGCGGAGTCGGTCGGCCGTCGCGTCGCTCACCGTGCGCACCTCACCGGGGACGTCGGCGTCCCGCAGCTGCGTGGCCGGATCACCCTTCGAGGTGGTGCCCAGCAGCATCGTGTTGGTGGCGTCGACCGGGTCGCGAGAGACCCGGTCGCTGCCGAACGAGGCGCGCAGGGTGGCGCTGAGGACCTTCTCGAGCTGCTGGGACTGCTCGGGGTGGCCGACGTTCATCGCGAGCACGCCACCGGGAGCGAGGTGGTCCTTGACCTCGTCGAAGAACTCGCGCGTGGCCAGGTAGAACGGGATGTAGGGCTGTCGGTAGGCGTCGACCAGGATCGCGTCGTACTTCGTGTCCTGCGCCTGCAGCCAGGGACGCGCGTCGGCGGCATGGGTGGTGATGTTGCGCCCCCGCAGGTCGAAGAGCTGACGACCGACCGCCGTCACGTCGGGGTCGATCTCGACGGCGTCGATCTTGATGTCGGGGAAGTAGTGCGCCATCGCGCGGGCCGTCGTACCGGCCGCGCTGCCGAGGATCGCGACCCGCTTCGGGGCGTGGTCCGCTGCGAAGGGGAGCACCAGCATCTCGTCCCAGTAGCCGCCGGTGAGCCACTTTCCCTGGCGGTAGACCGAGTGCACCGCCTGGCCCTCGTTGAGCTCGAGCAGCCGCTCGCCGTCGGGTCGTTCGATCACCCGGGCGTACTGGTACTCCGTCTCCCGCTCCCAGATCACCTTGCCGCTGCTCGTCGCCGCCTTCGTGGTGCCTACCGGGATCACGATCAGCACGATGATCACCACCGCGACGATCGCGCCGAACACCCACCGGCGGCCCAGCCCGGGGAGTGCCACCAGCGCCAGGACGAGCGCGAAGATCAGGAACGTGCGGTGCGTGCCGACCACCGGGATCAGCAGCAGCGACGCGAGGAACGTCCCTGTCAGTGACCCGATCGTGCCGATCGCGTAGAGCCGCCCGGCCACCCGGCCGGCGTCGGAGACCTGCTCGACCTTCAGCCGCACGGCGTACGGCGAGACCATGCCGAGCAGCAGCACCGGCACGGCGATCAGCACGCCGACACCCAGCAACGAGCCGACGAACAACCCGCCCGAGAGCTCGTCGAAGGCGGTGACCGAGAGCCGCAGGAACGGACCGCTCACGAACGGCACCAGCGCCAGCAGCGCGGCCGCCCAGATCACGCAGCGCGACAGGCCTTGCATGGTCGGGTTGCGGTCGGCCAGCCGGCCACCGATGGCGTAGCCGATCGAGAGCGCCACCAGCACCGTGGCGATCGTGTTGGCCCAGACGATCGTGCTGGCTCCGAACCACGGGGCCAGCAGCCGCGCGGCGGCGATCTCGGCGCCGAGGCTGGCCATCCCGACGCAGAAGACGACGACCTCGAGCAGGTAGCGGGGCTGGGCTCGCTGGGTGCGCGGGGCCTGCACGGCTGAGGTCACGCGGGGAAACCTATCGGGGCGGTCCTGACCGTGGCAGCAGACCCGACCGGTGACGGCTCGGTCGTCAGCCGCCGAGCGGTTGGCAGCTCGGGCACCAGTACGTCGGTCGCTCCTGTCCCCGGGGGCCCTGGTCGGCCTTGCGGACGGAGGTGCCGCACCGCAGGCACGGCCCGCGGCGGCCGTAGACCCAGAGCTGGTAGCCGCGGCGGGTGTCGGCGGTGGTGATCCGGGTGGGGCGCAGCTTGTTCACCTCGAGGAGCTGCTTGGCCTTCGCGACCATGGCCGGGAGGTCGGGGACGGAGCCGACGGGCGTGAGCGGGTCGACCCGCCCCAGGAAGCAGATCTCCGACTTGAACACGTTGCCGATGCCGGCGAGGTTGCGCTGCTCGAGCAGGGCGTCCCCGATGGGTGCCGTCGGGTCCGACCGAAGGCGGGCGAGGGCGACCTCGGCGTCCCAGTCCGGACCGAGGAGGTCGGGGCCGAGGTGGCCGACCAGGTCCGTCTCCTGGTTCGTGTGCACCAGGTCGAGGACCACCTGGAAGCCGACGGCCTCGTGCGTCGCGGTCCGCAGCACGACCCGCGCGGTGTGGGCGGGCCGTCGCCACCGCATGCCGACGCGGTCGACCTGCCAGGTGCCCTCCATCTTCAGGTGGGTGCGCAGGGTGAGGCCGTTGTCGACGCGGGTGAGGAGGTGCTTGCCGCGGGAGACGGTGCCGGTCACGGTCGAGCCGGAGATGTCGCTGGTCGCCAGTGACGGGATCCGGAAGTCGCTCCTGGTCAGCACCTGTCCGGTGAGCGCCTTGTCGAGCCGTCGTGCCGCCTGGAAGACGGTGTCGCCCTCAGGCATGTCGATCGGTCCCTGCCCGTTGCGAGCGCTGTGTCCACGGAGTGCCGGGCAAGGCGGAGGAGGGAGCCGTGGCGGAGCCACGGCGACTGACGACAACGCAGTCCAGGTGCCCGTGGTGCAGCGCGCAGCAGGGCATGGGGCCGGTCGAGATGCCTCTAGGCATGACGGTCAGCCACGGAGTCTCAGTCCGCGTGGGGTCGCCACGAAGCCGGCGGACTCCATGGCGCGTCGGAGCACCTCGGAGTCCTGGCCGAGGATGCTGGCGCCGTCGGCCTTCTCGACCGTCAGCCGCCCCAGCGCTCCTTCGCGTACGACGCGGCCGAGCGCCTCGATCCCGCCGGCGAGCAGCTCCTCGTCGTCGGTGAAGGTCAGCAGCGTCTTGCCGCCGCGCTCGACGTAGAGGGTGAGGGTGCCGTCGACCAACGCCACGATGGCGCCGGCCTTGCGTCCCGGTCGGTGACCCGACTCCTGCGGCGGCCAGGGCAGTGCGGCACCGAACGGGTTGGCGGGGTCGGTCGCGGCGAGCGCCAGCGCGGTCGTCTTCTCCGGGCGGTCGGAGTCGCGCGCGTGGGTGCGCAGCCGGTCGATCGCCCCCGCCGTACCGAACTGGGCGGCGCCGAGACCCTCGACGAAGTAGCCGCGTCGGCAGCGCCCGGAGTCCTCGAAGGCCGAGAGCACCTTGTAGGTTGCCGCGAAGCCGCCGGGGGTGCGCTCGCTGACCACGGCGCCACGGGTGACCAGTCCGTGCCGCTCGAGCATCGACTCGGCGGTGGCGTGGGCGCGCTTGGTGGGGTCGGTCTCGTGCTCGGGAAGCAGGAACCAGCGACCGGCGACGTCGGGAGGAGCGGCGCGCAGCGCCTGACCCGTGAGTCGCGGCCGCGATCCCCGGACGCGCGGCGGTGGCCGCTTGACCCGGTGGGCGCTGCGGCCGCCGCGGGTCAGGGCTCGGAGTGGGGCGAGGGTGTCGTTGCCGACGCGGCCCGACCAGGCGAGGTCCCACAGGGCCGCGGACAGGGCCTTGTCGTCGGAGGTGGAGACGGCGGTGGCCAGCTGACGGAAGAAGAACGCTCCTCCGCCGGCGAGGGCCTCGAGCACCGACTCGTGCAGGGCGGAGAGGTCGAGCTCGCCGTGGTCCGGCAACGTCAGCGGTGCGGTGTCGGCGAGGTGCAGCGAGACCCAGCCGTCCGAACCGGGCAGCCCACCGTGGCCGGCCCAGATCACCTCACCGGTGGTGGTCAGCTCGTCGAGCATCGAGGACTCGTAGTCGCGGACCCGGGACGGCAGCACGAGTGACTCCAGCGCACTCGCAGGTACGGCGCATCCGGCGAGCTGCTCGACCACCGTGACGACGCCGTCGATCCCGCGGAGACCGCGTCCTCGTTGGCCCGATCCCGCAGACGCGACGTGCTGCCAGTCGGGGAGGAAGCGTGCCAGCGCGACCGGCTCGACCGGCTCGACCTCGTGGCGCAGCCGGGCGAGCGACCGTCGCCGGAGCGAGCGGAGCACCTCGGCGTCGCACCACTCGGCACCCGCCCCGGACGGCCGGAACTCGCCCTCGAGCACCCGACCCTGGCCGGAGAGCCGGGCGAGCGTCTGGTGCACCACGGCCACGCCGAGGCCGAGCCGCTCCGCGACCTCGGCGACGACGAAGGGACCGTGGGTGCGGGCGTAGCGGCCGACCAGGTCGCCGAGTGGATCGTCCACCGGCTCGGTGAACGTGGCCGGCACACCCGGCGGCACCGGGACGCCCAGGCCGTCGCGCAGCCGGGCGACGTCCTCGACGACGGCGAAGCGCTCGGTCCCGGACATCAGCACGGGCACGACCCGGCGTGCCTCGAGCAGCAGCGAGAGCCAGTCGTCGACCTGCGTGGGTGTGGTGCAGCGCGCCCGGATCTCCTCGCTCGAGAGGGGCCCGAGCAGGCGCAGCAGGTCGGCGATGCCCTCGCTGTCCCGCACCCGCCGGTCCTCGGCGAGACGCTGCAGCTCGGCCTCGACCTCGGCCAGCACCTCGGGGTCGAGCAGCTCGCGGAGCTCGGCCCGACCGAGCAGCTCGGCCAGCAGTCCCTGGTCGAGGGTGAGGGCGGCGGCCCGGCGCTCGGCGATGGGGGAGTCGCCCTCGTACATGAACGCCGCGACGTAGCCGAAGAGAAGGGACTGCGCGAACGGGGACGGGCGCTGGGTGTGCACGTCGACCAGTCGCAGCCGCCGCTCGGAGATCCGGCGGTGCAGCGCGACCAGCGCCGGCAGGTCGTAGACGTCCTGGAGCACCTCGCGGACGGTCTCCAGGATGATCGGGAACGACGGGTAGCGCGCCGCCACCTCGAGCAGCTGCGCCGAGCGCTGGCGCTGCTGCCACAGCGGCGCCCGGCGACCGGGGTCGCGGCGCGGCAGCAGCAGGGCACGCGCCGCGCACTCGCGGAAGCGGGACGCGAACAGCGCCGACCCGCCCACCTCGGTGGTCACGATCTGCTCGAGCTCGTCGGGCTCGAAGGCGATCAGCTCGGCGCCCGGCGGGTCCTGGTCGGTCTCGGGGATGCGGAGCACGATGCCGTCGTCGGTGGCCATCGCCTGCGCGTCCATCCCGTAGCGCTCGCGCAGCCGGGCGTTGATCGCGAGTGCCCACGGGGAGTGCACCGGGGTGCCGAACGGGGAGTGCACCACCAGTCGCCAGTCGCCGAGCTCGTCACGGAACCGCTCGACGACGAGCTGCTGGTCGTGGGGGATCGCGTTGGTGGCCTCGCGCTGCTCCTCCACCAGGGAGACCAGGTTGTCGGCGGCCCACTCGTCGAGCCCGGCTGCCGTCGCCCGCTCGATCGCCTGCTCGCGCGGCATCGCGGAGATCTCGCGGGTGAACTGGCCGATCGCCTCGCCCAGCTCGGCGGGGCGGCCGAGGCTGTCGCCGGTCCAGAAGGGCAGTCGTCCGGGTTGACCCGGCGCAGGGGCGACGAGCACGCGGTCGTGGGTGATGTCCTCGATGCGCCAGCTGGTGGTGCCGAGCGTGAACACGTCGCCGACCCGGGACTCGTAGACCATCTCCTCGTCGAGCTCGCCGACCCTGGATGCCTTCTCTCCCACCAGGAAGACGCCGAACAGCCCGCGGTCGGGGATGGTGCCGCCGCTCGTGACGGCCAGCCTCTGGGCGCCGGGTCGCCCGGTCAGCTCTCCGGAGACGCGGTCCCACACCAGGCGGGGCCGCAGCTCGGCGAACTCATCGCTGGGGTAGCGGCCGGAGAGCAGGTCGAGCGTGGCGTCGTAGGCGCTCCTGGGCAGGCGGACGAACGACGCGGCGCGGCGTACGACGTCGAACAGCTCGTCGGCGTCCCAGGTGTCCATCGAGGTGGCGGCGACGATCTGCTGGGCGAGCACGTCGAGCGGGCTGGTCGGCACGTGCAGCGCCTCGATCCCGCCGGAGCGCATGCGCTCGACCGCGACGGCCGAGGGGACGAGGTCGCCGCGGTGCTTGGGGAACAGCACGCCGCGCGAGACCTCACCCACCTGGTGGCCGGCCCGGCCCACCCGCTGCAGCGCACTCGCCACCGACGGCGGCGACTCGATCTGGACCACCAGGTCGACCGCGCCCATGTCGATGCCGAGCTCGAGGCTGCTGGTCGCCACGACGCAGGGGAGGCGACCGCGCTTGAGGTCGTCCTCGATCACGGCTCGCTGCTCCTTGGAGACCGAACCATGGTGGGCGCGGGCGACCAGGGGTGCCGCGCCCTCGCTCTGCCCGGACTGGGCCATCGTGTCGGCGGGGGTGCGCGTGGGTGGTGGTTTCGAGACGCCCCCCGGCGCTCGCTCCTCGACCACCGAGAGTCTCTCCGCTGCGAGCTCGTTGAGCCGGGCGGTGAGCCGCTCCGCGAGGCGACGGGAGTTGGCGAAGACGATGGTCGAGGTGTGCTGCTCGATCAGGTCGAGCACCCGCTCCTCGACGTGCGGCCACAGCGAGCCGGCTCTGGGCCCGTCCTCTCCCTCCTCGCCGAGCTCGGTCATGTCCTCGACCGGGACCACGACCTTGAGGTCCCACTCCTTCTGTGAGGCCGGCGCGACCACCTCGACCGGTGCGGAGCCGCCCAGGAAGCGGGCCACCTCGTCGACCGGACGGACCGTCGCCGAGAGCCCGATCCGCTGCGCCGGCTTGTCGAGCAGCTCGTCGAGGCGCTCGAGCGAGACGGCGAGGTGGGCGCCGCGCTTGGTGCCGGCGACGGCGTGCACCTCGTCGACGATCACCGTCTCCACGCCGCGCAGCGCCTCGCGGGCCTGCGAGGTGAGCATCAGGAACAGCGACTCGGGGGTGGTGATCAGGATGTCGGGCGGCGTCGTCTGGATCCGTCGCCGCTCCTGCGGGGTGGTGTCGCCCGAGCGCAGGCCGACCCGGATCTCCGGCACCTCGGTGCCGAGACGCTCCGCGGTCTGCCGGATGCCGACCAGGGGCGCACGCAGGTTGCGCTCGACGTCGACGGCGAGGGCCTTCAGCGGCGAGACGTAGAGGACCCGGCAGCGCAGCTTCTTCTCCGGCACCGGCTCCGTCGCCAGCCTGTCGATCGACCACAGGAACGCCGACAGGGTCTTGCCGGACCCGGTGGGAGCGACCACCAAGGCGTGCCGACCGGCCGCGATCGCGTCCCACGCCCCGGTCTGCGCAGGCGTCGGCTCCGCGAAGGCGGCGGCGAACCACGCCTGTGTGGCCGGACTGAACTGGTGCACCGGTTCATCCTGCCCGACGCCACCGACAGCCTGGGGTCGTGCTCCCGCGGCTCTGGTGACCGCAGCGGACCGCGACGATACTGGCTGCACGGCGGGGGAGGAGCGCGATGACGGCAACGACTCGGATCCGGCTGTGCTCCGCGCTCACCGTGGAGACGGCCGCCGGGACCCTGAGCGGGCGAGCGCTGGGCAGCCGCAAGGCCCGCACCCTGCTCGCCCTGCTGACCGCGGAGCGTGGGGGCCTGGTGCCGGTCGACCGCATCGTCGAGGTGCTGTGGCCCTCGGACGCACCTGCCGACCCGGGCGCCAACGTGGCGACCCTCGTGAGCCGCACCCGCCGTCTGCTCGGGGCCGAGGTGATCTCCGGCAACCGCGCGGCCTACGGGCTCGTGCCGGGTTCGTGCGCCGTCGACCTCGACGAGGCCGCCTCCTTGGTCAAGGAGGCCGGCGGTCGCCTGGCGGCGGGAGAGTCGGGCTTGGCGGCAGCCTCGTCCCGGCGGGCGCTCGAGCTGCTGGGCAGCACGCCCGCGCTCCCTGACGAGCCCGACAGCGACTGGGTGGCGCAGGTCCGCGCCGAGGTGGACGAGCTGCGTCGCTCGGCCAGGCACGTCCTGGCGCAGTCGATGACGACGGCGGACCCCGGCGAAGCAACGGCCGTCGCCACGGAGGCGGCGACCGCGGATCCCTACGACGAACGCGCGGCCCGGGACCTGATGCGCGCCCTGGTCGCGGACGGCGCCGTGGCGGCCGCGTTGACGGCGTACGACGACCTGGCCCGTCGCCTCCGCGACGACCTCGGCATCGATCCCGCGGCCCCCACCGCCGAGCTGCACCTGGCGATCCTGCGGCAGCAGGCGCCGACCACCGAGCACGCTGGTGCATCGACCGTCAGACGCACCACCTCGCTGGTCGGGCGGGACTCCGAGCTCGCCACGATGGACGGCGCCTGGGCCGCAGCGGGTGGCGGTGAGGGCCGGTTGGTCCTCGTCGACGGCGTGGGCGGCATCGGCAAGACCCGGCTGCTCGACGCGACGAGCGACCTGGCCGAGTCGAGCGGTGGGCTCGTGCTCCGCGGACGGTGCCACCCGGCCGAGCGTTCGCTGTTCCTCCAGCCGTACGTCGACGCCCTGCGCCCGGTTCTGCTCGGCTCCTCGGACGCCGAGCTCCGGTCCCTCCTCCGCGAGCACACCGCCCCGTGGGTGCTGCTGGTCCCCGAGCTGGCCGAGATCGTGGAGGTGAGTGTCCCCGCGCCGGCCACGGCCGCGATCGAACGCAGGCGCGCCTACGACGCCGTCACCGCGGTGCTCCGGCGGCTCGCGCGGAAGCGGCCGCTGCTCCTGGCCGTCGACGACCTCCAGGACGGCGGTGCCGCGACCGTCGACCTGCTCGGGTTCCTGGCCGGTCGGCTCTCGGCGGAGAGGGTGCTGCTCGTGGGTGCCGTCCGTGCCGAGGACGAGGCGACCGTCTCCCGGCTCTCCGACCGGGCGACGCGGCTGACCCTCGCAGCCCTGACTCCGGCCGCGGTCGGGACGCTCGCCTCCGCCGCCGGTCTCGCCGCGCACGCGGACGAGGTGATGGGCCGGACGGCCGGACACTCGCTGAGCGTCGTGGAGTACCTGCGAGCGCTGGCCACCGGCGAGGCCGGCGTTCCTGAGTCCCTGGCCGCGGCGGTGCTGGCACGCGTCGCACGCCTGGACGCGCCGGCCCGGCAGCTCGTCCAGGGGGCCTCGGTGCTGCACGGCCGGCTGGAACCCCGGCTGCTCGCCGATCTCGTCGAGATCCCCGAGGTCTCAGCCGTGCGCCTGTGCGAGGAGCTGGTGCTGGTGGGGCTGTTCCATCGCGACGGCGCCTCCTACGAGTTCGCCAACGACCTCACCCAGGAGTGCGTCGCCGTCTCGCTCCCACCGGCGCTGTCCGCGGCCCACCACCGCAGGGCGGCCGACCTGCTCAGCGACCAGCCGGAGTCGATGGCCGTGCACGCGTACGCCGCCGGCGAGCTCGAGCGTGCCGCCCACGGCTGGCTGCTCGCGGGCCGGTCGGCGATGGACCGCTCGGCGGTCGAGGACGCGATCGTGCTCTACGACCGGGCGGTGACCGTCGCCGGAGATCCGTCGCTGCGCGGGCGGGTGCTGCTGGCTCGCGCGCTGGCCCACGAGGCCTCGACTGCCTACGCGCCCGCGCTGGCCGACATCGACGAGGCACTGGCACTGGCCCACGAGTCGGGCGACCGCCGCCTGGAGATGGCCGCCCTGAGGGCACGTGGCGGCGATCCCCCGATCGGCCTGCGGCTGCCGATGGTCGACATCGAGCGAGATCTCGAGGCGGGCCTGCGTCTGGCCACGGGCCTCGGCGACCGGGTCGCCGAGGCGGACTTCAACGGCCGCCTGACGATCATCGGGTCCAGTCGCCTCCGGCTGGCGACGACGCTGTCCCGCGCCGAGCTGAGCCTGGCCAGGTCACGGGCATCCGCGTCACCGGAAGCCGTGCAGCTCGCCCTGGACGGGCTCAAGAACGTGCTCAGCTATCTCGGCGACGTCGACCGGCTGCGCGACGTCGTGGCGGAGCTGGCTCCACCGCTGCGCGAGCGCGAGTCGCGGTGGCTGCTCCAGTGGGCCGTCTTCGAGTCGGCGTTCGTGGCCGCCTCGGACCGGGACTGGGACACCGCCCGGTCCTTGGTGCGCGAGGCGCTCGAGATCAACGCCCGCTCGGGCTTCACGGCGTACGCCGGCTACTTCCATGCGCATCTCGGCTGGTTCGAGCGACTCTCCGGTGACCTGGACGCCGCGCTGTCCCACGGTCGCCGGGGGGTCGCTGCGACGTCCCCGGTCGAGCACCCGTGGTGGTACGCCACCGCTGCCGGTCTGTTGTCCAGCACGCTGGTCGAGCTGGGGGACACGGACGAAGCAGCCGAGCTCGCTGCTCGCGGGCTCGATGCTGCCGGACCAGCGGCACCGGAGGCGTGGCGGCTGCGATGCCTGGCTCCGTTGGCCCTGGTCGTGGAGGGCAGCGCCGGCGACACGGCGTACGCCGAGGCGAGTGCCCTGCTCGCGGCGATCGAGTGTCCTCCCGGCCAGGCGTGGGTGAACGGCGCCGACTGCTACCTGCTGCTCGCGCGATCAGCCCGACTCCGGGGTGACCATGCAGTCGCCGCACGCATGCTCGAGCCGTTGCGACAGGCCGTCCGGGTCACCTGGGGCGCGATCCGCGAGCAGGTCGAGCAGGAGCTGGCTCAGAGCAGCTCGGCCACCAGCTGAGCTGCCCGGGCCGCGCCGTCCGTGGGCACGGGCAGGTAGGAGACCGGGCGGCCGAGCTCCTCCACGAGCGCCTGGGCGATCCGCGCAGGATCGGCGTCGCGGTAGTCCATGGCGCGACCCGCGCCGTGCCGGTCGAGCCGGTGACGCACGTGCACCTGCTGCTCGAAGTGATGGCCCAACGGGAAGTAGAGGAACGGGCGCCCGCTGGCAGTCAGCTCCATCGTGGTGCTCAGACCGCCCTGCACGACCGCGATGTCGCAGGCGGCATGGTGCAGGTCGAGGTCGGGCAGGAAGCCGTGGACCTCCACGCCCGGAGGTGCACCCAGCGACGCGGGGTCGATGCGGGGACCCGAGACCAGGATCATCCGGAACCCGGGGATCCGCCGCCGAGCCTCGTCGTACGACGCAGCGACCCGGCGCAGGAGGTGGCTGCCGACACCGGACCCGCCGACGCTGACCACGCAGACCACGTCGCTCTCGGCGTACCCGAGCCGCTGCCGCAGGGCCGCGCGGTCCGCCGCGGCCGGCTGCTCGCCCATCACGTAGCCGGCGAACTCGAAGTGCTCCCTCGTCCACTCCCGGATGTTCGGGAGGTCAGGTCCGAGAGGCAGGTCCACGACGTCGGCCGGATCGCCGACGAAGACCGATCGGTCGCGCAACGACGGGAACCGCGCCACGTGCTCGAGCATCTCGGCGTTCAGGTCGGCCGCCAGCACGGCCTCGCGCTCGCCGCCGTCCTCCATCGGCACCCACCCGACGAAGTCGGTCATCCAGACGAACGGCGCCCGCTTCAGCCCGGGGTTCTCGTGCAGGAAGTGGTCCAGGTCCCAGGCCTCGTCGCCGACCCAGAGGTCGAAGCCCTCGCGGGCGACCAGGTCGTCGAAGACCATGAAGTTGTTGACGAGCACCTCGTCCATCCGCCGGATCGCCTGGAACGCGTGCAGGTCGTGCTCCCCGGACTCCGACTCGAAGTGCGTCGACTCGCTGACCAGGTGCTCGGAGGCGGGATGCACCGTCTCTCCGCGTTGCTCGAGGAACTCCATCACCGGCGACTGGGTGAGCCACTGCACGTCGACACCCGGTCGCTGCTCGCGCAGGGCGTCCACGATCGGCCAGGTCGCGGCGGACGTGGCCGAGCCCGATCGGCGAGCTCAGGTAGAGCACGCGAGGACTGGGCCGGGTGCTGCGCGGCGCGGGCGGCGGCACTGGAGGAGCGCCGGTGACCCGGTCGGTGAAGTCCTTGATGGCCCGGTTGACCGCCACCGGGTCGCGGCCCATCGGCAGGTGGCTCCCGCCCTCGATCACCAGCCGCTCCGCGCCGGTGTGGCGTACGACGGTGTCGAACCGCCCCACCGGCTGGCAGCGGTCGTCGGTGCCGTGGATGACCAGCACCGGGCACTCGACCGAGCGCAGCACCTGCTCCGCCTCCTCGACGGTGGAGGCGTACTCGGGGGCGTCCTGGGCGGCCAGCTGCTGTGCGCCGCCGCCCTCCAGCGCCCACCCGACGGCGTCCTCGAGCAGCTTGCTGGAGTGCGGCGTGCTGCAGAGCTCCCCGAAGAAGAACTCCACGAAGTCGGGCCAGTCCTCCAGCCAGTAGTGGCGGTTGTACTTGAGCCACCCCTCGTTGCTCGGCAGCTTCTCGTCGAACAGCGCAGCGGCCTCACGCTTCGGCTCGAGCGGAGGCGTGCCGTCGAGGACCGACGGCGCGATCGCCACCACACCGAGCAACCGGTCCGGGCGCAGCGCCGCGCAGACCAGCGCCTGCCACGCGGAGTAGCAGATCCCGACCATGACGGCGCGGTCGATGCCGAGATGGTCCATCACCGCGAACGTGTCGCCGACGTACTCCAGGTCGCCGTACGCCGCGGTGTCGCTCGGCCGGTCGGACCGCCCGTTGCCGCGTGGGTCGATCGTGACCACCCGGAAGTGGCGCGCCAGGAAGGGCACCTGCGCCTTCCACACCCGGCTGTGCACGATCACGTCGACGGGCGTGAACAGGATGGTGATGTCACCGTCGCCGAAGGACTCGTAGGCGACGCGCACGCCGTCGCGCTCGACGTACCCCTGCTCGTCGGGTTCCCGTGCCCGCATCTGTTCCTCCCGCGTCGCTGGCCGTGCGACCACTCTCGTCCCACGAGTTGCAGCGCGATTGCACTGAGCCGTTGCATCGGTCCTGCAACGCGGCTGCAACACCTCTGACGAGGGTTCCTTCCACCAGCATCCACCCGGATGTGCCGAACGAGGGAGACCCGAGATGTCCACCGACCAGATCGACGACCAGCAGACCACCCAGGCAGAGCCACCCGCCATCGACATGGACGTGCTGATGTCCTTCGTCGGACAGGTCGTCGGTGACCTCGGCGCGACCATCTCCGCGGGCAACGTGCTCATCGGCGAGAAGCTCGGGCTCTACCGCGCTCTCGCCCAGCACCCCACCGACGCGGCCGGCCTCGCCGGCGCCACGAGCACCGACGAGCGCTACGTCGAGGAGTGGCTGCGCGGCCAGGCGGCCGGCGGCTACGTGGAGTACGACGCAGCGACCTCGACGTACTCGATGACGCCGGAGAAGGCGTTCGCCCTGACCGACCCGGACGGCCCGGTCTTCCTGCCGGGAGCCTTCGAGCTCGCCCTCGGGGCGCTCAAGGCGCGTCCGGAGATCGAGGAGGCGTTCGTCTCGGGGACCGGCTACGGCTGGCACCAGCACGACAGCGAGGTGTTCACCGGGTGCGAGCGGTTCTTCCGGCCCGGCTACCTGATGTCCCTCCTGCCGGACTGGATCCCGGCGCTCGAGGGTGTCCAGCAGAAGCTGGAGCACGGCGCGAGGGTGGCCGACCTCGGTTGTGGGCACGGTGCCTCGACGCTGCTGATGGCGGACGCGTTCCCGAACAGCCGGTTCACGGGCTCGGACTACCACCGCGGATCGATCGAGGCTGCTCGTGAGCGGGCCACCGAGAAGGGCCTCGCGGACCGCGTCTCGTTCGAGGTCACCGGGGCGCAGTCGATCGAGGTGAGCGACCTCGACCTGGTCACCACCTTCGACTGCCTGCACGACATGGGTGACCCGGTGGGGGCGGCTCGACGCATCCGGGGGAGCCTGGCCAACGACGGGACCTGGATGATCGTGGAGCCGGCCGCCGGCGACACGGTCGAGTCGAACCTCAACCCGGTCGGCCGCGTCTACTACAACTTCTCCACGTTCCTGTGCGTGCCGAACGCGTTGTCCCAGACCGGGGGCTACGCACTGGGCGCCCAGGCCGGCGAGTCCGCGATCCAGCAGGTCGTCACCGAGGCGGGGTTCACCCGCTTCCGCCGGGTCGCGGAGACGCCGTTCAACCTGGTCTACGAGGCTCGCCCCTGAGAGAAGCAGACCCGAAGCGACTCACTCACCGAAGCGGGTCTCGAGCTCACGGACCTCCGGCAGGCCGATCAGGTCCGTGAACTCGTCGAACGTGGGCAGGGCGTCCATCGCTGCGATGGGCGTCCTGTCCGTTCGGATGGTCTGCAGCACCGCGCGCACCGCCGAGGTGGCGGCCAGCAGCGTCGCGATCGGGTAGATCACCAGGGAGAAGCCGAGCTCGCTGATCCGCTCGAAGGAGATCGGCGGGGTGCGGCCGCCCTCGGCCCAGTTGAACACCAGCGGTGCGACGTCGCCGAGCTCCTCGGCGACGCGGCTGATGTCGGCCTCACTGGTCGGCGCCTCGACGAACAGCACGTCGGCGCCGGCGTCGGCGAACGCCCGCGCGCGGTCGATGGCGTCGTCGAGACCGTGCACGGCGGCGGCGTCGGTGCGGGCGATCAGCACCAGGTCGGGGTCGCGCCGTGCCTCGACTGCGGCCCGGATCTTGCCGACCATCTCGTCGCGCGGGATCACCACCTTCCCGCTCATGTGGCCGCACTTCTTGGGCATCACCTGGTCCTCGAGGTGCAGCGCGGCGACCCCGGCCTGCTCGTAGGCGCGAACGGTTCGGATCACGTTGATCGCGTTGCCGTAGCCGGTGTCGGCGTCCGCGATGACCGGGCGCTCGACGGCGTCGACGAGCCGACGGACCTGGTCGACCATCTCGCTGCCGGAGAGCAGGCCCACGTCGGGGCGGCCGAGCTGGGAGGCGCTGGTGCCGAAGCCCGTCATGTAGACGGCGTCGAAGCCCGCCTGCTCGACCAGCCGCGCCGACAGGGCGTCGTACGCACCGGGTGCGATGAGCGGGGTCGGCTCGGCGAGCAGGGCCCGCAGCCTGGCTCGGGCTCCCACCGGGCCGCTCAACAGGTCTCCCATCACGGGCCTCCCACGCTTCTCGCCGATCGCCTGCCGATGTATGCAGTTCTGCGGAATGTACGCCGAACCCTCTTGTGAAAGCCAGAAGCCCGACCATAGATTGCACACAATCAAGCGATCGGCCCACCACGGAGCTGTCGAGCGGAGGAACCGGATGGCCACCACGTCCAGCGAGCGGGTGGTCGCCAGCGTGCGGGAGATGATCCTCGACGGCCGGCTCGTCGCCGGGGCCCGACTCGGCGAGGTCGAGCTGGCCGATCGCCTGGGCGTCAGCAGGACCCCGGTCCGTGAGGCACTCACCCGGCTCGGCGCCGAGGGACTCGTGGAGCTCTCGCCCAACCGCGGCGCCCGCGTGGCCACCTGGACCCGCGCAGAGATCGAAGGCATCTTCGAGCTGCGCTCGGCACTGGAGCCCCGATTGACCGCGCTGGCCGTCGGGGCCGCCTCGGGCGCCGACGTCGAGGAGCTCGACGACCTCGCCCGGAGAATGCTCGACGTGGGTCTCCCCGGGAGGTCGCAGGACCTGGACGCGCTGGTGCCGCTCAACCGCGCCTTCCACGGCCGGCTCGTGCAGCTGGCCGATCATGCCGCGCTGGCGAACGCGCTCGCCGCCGCGGTGCAGACGCCGTTGCAGCTGCGCAACTTCCACACCTACGACGAGGCGTCCATGCGACGCAGCCTGGCCCACCACGTCGAGATCGTCGACGCAGTCCGGGCCGGTGACCCCACCTGGGCCCAGGCCGTGATGACCGCCCACATCCACAACGCCCGCGCCGTGATGGTGCGGGCGACACCCGC
Source organism: uncultured Actinomycetota bacterium (assembly GCA_963797525.1). GTDB lineage: Bacteria > Actinomycetota > Actinomycetes > Propionibacteriales > Nocardioidaceae > Marmoricola. Next base: position 34,725 of record CAWCPT010000002.1, on the reverse strand, counting down.
CTTCGACCCAGCAGGCACGACCGAACAAGAGGAGACCTGATGACCTATCGGCTCGGAGTGGACGTGGGGGGCACGTTCACCGACGTCCTGCTCGTCGAGGAGTCCACCGGTGAGACCTGGCGGGCCAAGACCGCCTCGACGCCGTCGGACCAGTCCGTCGGCGTGCTCAACGGGATCAACCAGGTCTGCGACGCGGCGGAGATCTCGCTCGCCGAGGTGGCGCAGGTGCTGCACGGCACCACCGTCGCGACCAACGCGATCCTCGAGGGCAAGGGCGCTCGAGTCGGGCTGGTGACCACCAAGGGCTTCCGGCAGGTGCTCCAGATCGCCCGGTCGTTCGTGCCCGGCGGCCTGGCCGGCTGGATCATCTGGCCCAAGCCCGAGCCGCTCGCGGCGCTCGAGAACACGGTCGAGGTCGACCAGCGGGTCGGCAGCGACGGGACGGTGATCCGCGAGCTCGACGAGGACGACGTCCGCGCCCAGCTGGCGAAGCTCTCCGGGGTCGAGGCGCTCGCGGTCTCGCTGATCAACTCCTTCGCCGACCCCGCCCACGAGCGACGCATCGCCGAGATCGCCGCCGAGGTGCTGCCCGACGTGCCGGTGTCCCTGTCCTCGGACGTGCTGCCCGAGATGCGCGAGTACGAGCGCACCGTGACCACGGTCGCCAACGGCTACGTGCAGCCCCAGGTCAAGCGCTACATCTCCACGCTGAGCGAGCAGCTGCACGAGGGCGGCATCACCGGCGAGCTCGCGATCCTGCGCAGCGACGGTGGCCTGTCGGCCGCCGAGACGGCCACCACCTCGCCGGTGACGATGCTGCTCTCCGGCCCCGCCGGCGGGGTGACCGGTGCGGTGTGGACCGCCGAGCAGTGCGGCTACCGCGACCTGATCACCTTCGACATGGGTGGCACCTCCACGGACATCGCTCTCGTGCAGGACCTGTCGCCACGCATCGGCCGCGAGACCAAGGTCGGTGACCTGACCGTGCGTGCGTCCAGCGTCGACGTACGCACGGTGGGTGCGGGTGGTGGCTCGATCGCGCACGTCCCCGAGCTGACCCGAGCGCTGCGGGTCGGTCCCCAGTCCGCGGGCGCCGACCCCGGCCCGGCGGCGTACGGGAAGGGTGGTGAGGAGCCGACCGTGACCGACGCCAACGTCGTCCTCGGCTACCTGCCCTCGGACCTCGCGGGCGGTGAGATCTCCCTCGACGTCGACGCCTCCCGGACCGCCGTGGCGACGATCGCCGACGGCATGGGCCTCGACTCACCGGAGGCAGCGGCCGCAGGCATCGTCGACATCGTCAACGAGAACATGCTCGGCGGGTTGCGGCTGGTCTCGGTGCAGCAGGGCTTCGACCCGCGCGACTTCGCCCTGGTCGCGTTCGGCGGTGCCGGGCCGCTGCACGCCAACGCGCTGGGCGTGCTCACCGGTGCGTGGCCGGTGATCGTGCCGCCCTCTCCCGGGGTGCTGTGCGCCCTCGGCGACGCGACCACCAGCCTGCGTGACGAGTCGGCGCGCACGGTCCTGCGCCGCTTCGCCGACCTTTCCGGGGCCGAGCTGGCCACCCTGCTCGGCGAGCTCGCCGAGGACGCCGCGGTCAGCCTCACCGCTCAGGGCCTCGACGCTTCCGAGCAGACGGTGAGCTACCAGGTGGACGTGCGCTACCACGGGCAGGGCTTCGAGATCCCGATCGAGGTCGACCCTGACTGGCTGGACGACCCGGACTCGGCGCTGACCCGTCTCTCCGACGGGTTCGACACCGAGCACGAGCGGCTCTTCAGCTTCCTGCTGTCCGTCGACCACGAGCTGGTCAACGCACGGGCGACCGTGACCGGCCCCAAGCCCGAGGTCGCGGCCGTCCCGCTGGAGGACAGCGCGGGTCCACCCGAACCGGTCTCGAGCCACGAGATCTACGTGTCCGGCGGCATGGTCGAGGCCAACGTCTACGACCGCGGCACGCTGCGTGCCGGCGACGTGGTCACCGGTCCGGCCGTGATCACCGAGATGGACTCGACCACCCTCGTCCTGCCGGCCCACGAGGCAACCGTGCACTCCTCCGGGAGCCTGCTGATCAACCCCGCATCGTCCACGAGCACGGAGGGCTGAGCCATGGCACAGATCATCGAGACCGCTGAGGGCACCGTCGAGAAGACCGACGTCGACCCGGTCACCCTCGACCTCATCGAGAACTCCCTGCGCAACGCCCGCTACGAGATGGACGAGGTGCTCTTCCGCACCGCGCTCTCCCCGGGGATCCGCGAGCAGCACGACGAGTTCCCGCTCATCGCCGATCCCGAGGGGAAGATGGTCGTGGGCCAGTTCGGCCTGTCCATCCCGGACTTCCTCGACGGCTTCGACGGGACCATCGAGGAGGGCGACGTGCTGCTCACCTCGGACCCCTACGCGTGCGGAGCCGCCATCAGCCACGCCAACGACTGGCTGATCGTCATCCCGATCTTCCACGAGGGCCGTGTCGTGGGCTGGGCCTCGATGTTCGGGCACATGTCCGACGTCGGTGGCAAGACGCCGTCCTCGATGCCCACGGACGCGACCACGATCTACGAGGAGGGCGTGGTGATCCCGCCCTTCAAGCTCTACAAGCAGGGCGTGCTCAACGAGGACGCGCTGCGGATCGTGCTCAACCAGGTCCGGGTCCCCGACTGGAACCGGGCCGACCTCAACGGGCTCGTCGCCGCCTGCCGCACGGCGAGCCGCCGGGTCGTCGAGATGTGCGAGCGCTTCGGCACCGCGACGTACCTCTCGGCGCTGGACGCCCTGCTGGAGCGCAACTACGTGGCGATGAAGGCACTGCTCGGGATGGTCTTCGAGGAGGGCCGGACGCTCTCGTTCACCGACTACATCTGTGACGACGGTGTCGGCAACGGGCCCTACGAGCTCAAGCTCTCGTTGACGCGCACCGGCGACAAGGTGCACCTCGACTTCACCGGCTCCAGCCCGCAGGCCGTGGGGCCGATCAACTACTACATCAACGAGAACCTGACCCGGATGTTCTTCGGGATCTACATGATCACCGTCGCGGACCCGCAGATCCTGTGGAACGACGGGTTCTACCCGCTCGTGGACGTGACCATCCCGGACGGGTCCTACTGGAAGCCCAAGCACCCGGCGGCCCTGTCCGGCCGCAACCACGGCATCGGTCGGGTCTTCGACCTCTTCGGCGGGCTCCTCGGCCAGACCAACCCGGCCCTGCTGAACGCCGCAGGGTTCTCCTCCAGCCCGCACTTCATGTACTCCGGGCACTACTCAGAGGGAGACCGCGCAGGGGAGTGGTTCCAGCTCTACTCGATCGGGTTCGGCGGGATTCCCGGCCGACCCCTGGGCGACGGTCCCGACGGCCACTCGCTGTGGCCGAGCTTCGTGAACATCCCGTGCGAGTACCTCGAGTCCTACTACCCGCTGCGGATCGAGAAGTGGGAGACCGTCGCGGACACCGGGGGTGCCGGCCTGCACCGCGGTGGCAACGGCGTCGACGTGGCCTACTACTTCGAGGAGCCGGGGATGATCGCGATCCACGACGACCGCTGGCTGACCTACCCGTGGGGCGTGAACGGTGGTCATCCGGGAGCCCGCGGCACCAAGTGGGTGGACCGCGCCGACGGCACTCGCGACGTGCTGCCGTCGAAGTGCCACGACGTCCCGGTCTCGGCCGGCGACGTGCTGCACTTCGTGACCTGGGGCGGTGGCGGCTGGGGCGACCCGCTCGAGCGCGACCCCGAGCTGGTGGCGCTGGAGGTCAGGCGCGGCCTGGTCACTGTCGAGGGTGCCGCTCGTTATGGCGTCAAGGTGACCGAGGAGAACGCCGTGGACGGCGACGGCACCTCGTCCCTGCGCGAGCAGATGCGGGCCGACCGACCCGACGAGCTGCCCGTCTTCGACATGGGTCCGTCGATCGACGAGCTCCTCGAGCGGTGCGAGGAGGAGACCGGGCTCCCGGCCCCGAAGCGGCCGGTGTGGACGTCCTGACCGGCCCTCACGGCGACTCCTTCTCCGGCCGGGTCGGCTGGGGGAGCGCCCCGGCGCTGCTGGTGGTGGACCTGTGCCGCGCCTACACCGAGCCGGACGGACCGTTCGCCCTGCCGGACGTGACAGGGGCACTGGACGCCAACACGCGGTTGCTGCAGGTGGCCAGGGACGCTGGTCGCCCGGTCCTGTGGACCTCCGTGCGCTACGCCGCAGACCTCGCCGACGGTGGCTGGTTCGTGCGCAAGGTGCCCGCGCTCGAGGCCTTCGCAGACGGCGCGGCCGGTGACTGGGGCGAGCTGAGCCTGCTGCCGCTGGCGGGGGAGCCGGTCGTGGAGAAGCAGTTCGCCTCGGGGTTCGCCGGCACCGGGCTCGCCGGCCTGCTGCGCGACCTCGAGGTCGACACGGTCGTGGTCACCGGGGTGTCCACGTCGGGCTGTGTGCGTGCCACGGCGACCGACGCCCTCACCGAGGGCTTCCGGCCCATCGTGGTGGCCGACGCCTGTGCCGACCGGACCGAGGAGCTGCACCGCAACAACCTGGCGGACCTGGACGCGAAGTACGCCGACGTCACGGACGTCGAGGAGGCACTGGCGCACCTGGGTGGGTCGACCGGATAACCGGGTGAGAGGTGTCGGCCCCTCGGACTAGGGTCGGGTCACATGACCGCAGCCGCCTCGGAGTCGATGATCCGGGCCACCGGCCTGCGCAAGTCCTTCCCCTCCAAAGGCAGCAGAGCCTTCGAGGCCGTCAAGGGCATCGACATCGACGTACGCCGCGGCGAGTCGTTCGGCTTCCTCGGCCCCAACGGCGCCGGCAAGTCCTCGACGATGCGGATGATCGCGGCCGTCTCCCCGGTGACCTCGGGCGAGCTGCGCATCCTCGGGATGGACCCTGCGGTCGACGGGCCGGCCATCCGCGGCCGGATCGGCGTCTGTCCCCAGGAGGACACGCTCGACACCGAGCTCAACGTCCGCGACAACCTCTACATCTACGGCCGTTACTTCGGGCTGCCCCGCTCGGTCGTGCGGGAGCGGTGCGACGAGCTCCTCGAGTTCGTGCAGCTCACCGAGAAGGCGAACGCCAAGGTCGACGACCTCTCGGGCGGGATGAAGCGACGGCTGACCATCGCGCGGTCGCTGATCAACCGGCCCGACGTGCTCCTCCTCGACGAACCGACCACCGGCCTGGACCCGCAGGCGAGGCACGTCGTGTGGGACCGGCTGTTCCGGCTCAAGCAGCAGGGCGTGACGCTGGTGATCACCACTCACTACATGGACGAGGCCGAACAGCTCACCAACCGCCTCGTGATCATGGACAAGGGCCTGATCGTCGCCGAGGGGTCGCCCATCGAGCTGATCCGGGCGCACTCCACCCGCGAGGTCGCCGAGCTCCGTTTCGGCATCGGCGAGCACGAGGCGATCGCGCCGAAGATCGAGGACCTCGGCGAGCGGATCGAGGTGCTCCCCGACCGGATCCTGCTCTACACGCAGGACGGCGAGGAGGCGATCGCGAAGGTGCACGAACGCGGTCTCGACCCGGTGATGTCGCTGGTGCGCCGGTCCTCGCTCGAGGACGTGTTCCTGCGGCTGACCGGCCGGACGCTGGTCGACTGATGTCCGAGGTCGGCTCGCAGGGTTCCCCCTCCGGCGTACCTCTTCGGAGCGGGCCGTTCGACGGTGCCGGCCGGTTGGTCGACTACTGGGCGACGGTCTACCGCCGCACCTGGAAGGGCAGCGTGATCAGCTCGTTCCTGGTGCCGCTGCTCTACGTCCTGGCGATGGGTGTGCTGCTCGGCGGCTTCATCAAGGGCGACCCCGACCAGCTCGAGGGCGCGACCAGCTACCTCGCCTTCGTGGTCCCCGGGATGCTGGCGGCGCAGTCGATGACCACGGTCTTCGGCGAGGTCACCTACCCCGTGATGGGGATGATCAAGTGGCAGAAGACCTACTACTCGATGCTCGCCACCCCGCTCACCGTCGGTGACATCGTCTTCGCCCAGCTGGGCTTCGTGCTCTTCCGCGTGGCCACGATCAGCGTCGTCTTCCTGCTCGTGATGGCGCCGTTCGGCCTGTTCGCGTCGGTGGCCGGGGTGGTGGCGTCGTTCTTCGTGCAGCTGCTGATCGGCCTCGCGTTCGCGACGCCGCTGTTCGCGCTGACCGCCTCCATGAAGGACGAGAGCGCCTTCGCGCTGGTGTTCCGCCTCGGGATGATCCCGATGTTCCTGTTCTCCGGCGCCTTCTTCCCGATCAGCAACCTCAACCCGGTGATGGAGGCGCTCGCCCGGGTGACGCCTCTGTGGCACGGAGTCGACCTCACCCGGATGCTCCTGCTCGGCAACCTCGACGTGTCCCTGGCGATCGTGCACGTCGTCTACCTCGTCCTGTTCGCCGCGGTCGGCTGGTGGCTGGCGGTCCGTCGGCTGACGAAGCGGTTGGTGGAGGCATGAGCGTCCTCAACCGCGCCATCGGGCAGCAGCTCGGCGCCCAGCTCACGGTCGGCCAGTCCACCGGCCTGCTGCTGCTGCGCAACTACATCGCCTACCGCGGCGCCTGGTGGATCTTCGTCAGCGGCTTCCTGGAGCCGGTCTTCTACCTGTTCTCGATCGGCGTCGGTGTCGGCCAGCTGGTCACCGGCTTCGAGTTCAACGGCCAGACCATCCCGTACGCCGAGTTCGTCGCGCCGGGCATGCTCGCGGCGTCGGCGATGAACGGAGCCGTGCTCGACTCGACGTTCAACTTCTTCTTCAAGCTGAAGTACAACAAGCTCTTCGACCAGATGCTCGCGACCCCGCTCACCACGACCGACGTCGCGCGCGGCGAGCTGTCCTGGTCGCTGCTGCGAGGCGGCATCTACTCGGTCGTGTTCCTGCTCGTGATGGTGGCGATGGGCCTGGTGCACTCGTGGTGGGCAGTGCTGGCTGCTCCCGCCGCCCTGCTGATCGCGTTCGCGTTCGGCGGCGCCTGCATGGCGCTGACGACGTACATGCGCTCCTGGCAGGACTTCGACTACGTCACGCTCGGCACGCTGCCGCTGTTCCTGTTCTCCGCGACCTTCTTCCCGATCACCGCGTTCCCGACGTGGCTGCAGTGGGTGGTCGAGCTCACCCCGCTCTACCGCGGGGTCGTGCTGGTCCGTGAGCTCACGACCGGGGCGCTCAGCTGGGGGGCTGCGGTCTCGGTGGTCTACCTGGTGGCGATGGGCCTGGCCGGGCTGGTCGTGGTGGGCAGGCGGCTCGACCGGTTGCTGCTCACGTGATCGACCGCATCCAGTACTGGAACGTCACCGCCGAGGAGCGGGCGGCGGACCACCCTGCCGATGCCCAACGCCCCGGCGGCAGGCACCTCGTGCGCGCGATGGACGTCGAAGCCGACCCCGACGTCGTCTACCGGTGGCTGTGCCAGGTCGACGGTCGCGCCGTACAGCTTCGACCTCGTCGACAACCTCGGCCGACGCAGCCCCAGCACGCTCACGCCTGGTGCCGACGACCTGCGGCTCGGCCAGAAGTACGGGATCGGCCCCATCGTCGACTTCGAGACCGGGTCGACACATCACCGCCGTCACGGCGGGCGCCGCCCGGCGGATGTTCGGGGACCTCGCGATGAGCTACCAGGTGGTGCCCGGAGTGCACACCCGCTCGCGGATCGTGGCCTGCATCGCCCTGCCCTCGCCGCGTGGCGCGGGGCGTCTGTGGCAGGCGGTGCTCGGGGCCGGCGACCTGGTGATGATCCGGCACCAGCTGCACCGGCTCCGTCGCTACGCCGAGGCCACGGACCGGGCCTGAGGTGACCCGCTGGCAGACTGCCGTCCATGGCAGATCTCCCAGCCGACCGGCACCCGCGCGTGGCCGTGATCGGTGGCAGCGGCTTCTACGAGTTCCTCGACGACCCGACCACCGTGGAGGTGCCCACCCCGCACGGCGACCCCTCCGCGCCGATCGCGATCGGCGACGTCGGCGGCCGTCCTGTCGCCTTCCTCCCGCGCCACGGCACGGGTCACGAGTTCCCACCCCACCGGATCAACTACCGCGCCAACATCTGGGCGCTGGCCAGTCTCGGCGTGCGGCAGATCCTCGCGCCGTGCGCGGTCGGTGGCCTGCAGCCGGAGACGCAGCCGGCGACCCTGGTCGTCCCCGACCAGCTGGTCGACCGCACCACCAGCCGGGTGCAGACCTTCATCGACACCGGCGCCGCCCACGCGCCCTTCGCCGACCCCTACTGCCCCGACCTGCGGGCCGCGATGGTCGACGCGGCCGGCGAGGAAGTCGTCGACGGCGGCACGATGGTGGTGATCGAGGGGCCGCGCTTCTCCACCCGGGCCGAGTCCCAGAGCTACGCCGCAGCAGGCTGGACCGTGGTCAACATGACCGGTCACCCGGAGGCCGTCCTGGCTCGCGAGCTGGGCCTCTGCTACGCGACCATCGCGCTGGTCACCGACCTCGACGCGGGCGTCAGCAAGGAGGACTCCGTCGACCAGGCGCAGGTGTTCGCGCTCTTCGAGAAGCACATCGGCCGGCTCAAGGAGCTCCTCGGCCAGGTGGTGACCGGTCTGCCGGAGACGACCGACTGCGGCTGTGCCGACTGGCTGGCCGACGTCACCCTGCCCTTCGACCTCCCGGGCCCCCGATCATGAGGGACCAGCCGTGAGGATCCTGCTCACCGGCTCGTCCGGGTTCATCGGCGCCGCGATCGACGAGCAGCTGACCGCACGAGGTGACGAGGTCGTGCGGGTGGACGCCCTGATCCCGCAGGCACATCCGGCCGACGTGGCCGTTCCCGAGGGCGTGCACCGGCTCGACGTACGAGATGCGGGGGAGTGGGCCGACCTGCTCGAGGGCGTCGACGCCGTGTGCCACCAGGCGGCCATGGTCGGCGCCGGGGTCACGGTCTCCGACCTGCCGCTGTACGCCGCCCACAACGACCTCGGCACCGCAGCCCTCCTGGCCGCCATGCACGAGCGGCAGGTCGACGCCCTCGTCCTGGCGAGCTCGATGGTGGTCTACGGCGAGGGTCGCTACTCCTGCGAGGAGCACGGCGAGCAGCCGACCACGGCGCGCAGCCGGGCAGCCCTTGACTCCGGCGACTTCGAGAACCACTGCCCGGTGTGCGACCGGCCGCTGGCCTGGCAGCTGGTCCCGGAGGACGCGCTGCTCGACCCGCGCAGCAGCTACGCCGCCAGCAAGCTGGCCCAGGAGCACTACACGTCGTCCTGGGTGCGGCAGGCCGGCGCCCGGGCGATCGGGCTGAGGTACCACAACGTCTACGGCCCCGGCATGCCTCGCGACACGCCGTACTCCGGGGTCGCTGCGATCTTCCGCTCCTCGCTCGAGCACGGTCAGCCACCGCGCGTCTTCGAGGACGGCGGCCAGATGCGCGACTTCGTGCACGTGCACGACGTCGCCCGCGCCAACGTGCTCGCGCTCGACGCCGTGGTCGGCCGCCCGGCCGAGTCGTGGGCGACGTACAACGTCTGCTCGGGGACCCCGGTCCCGATCCGTCGGGTCGCGGAGATCCTCGCCGAGGCCTCGGGAGGACCCGCGCCCGAGGTGACCGGCGACTACCGGCCCGGCGACGTCCGCCACGTCGTCGCCTCGCCCGAGCTGGCCACCACCGACCTCGACTTCACCGCCGCGATCGCCCCCGACCAGGGCATCACCGAGTTCGCCACGGCACCCCTGCGCCAGTGAGGCGACTCACCAGCCGGTGAGGAGCAGGTGCTGCACGACGAGGGCGAGGACGATCTGGGCGACCACGCCCACCCGTCGCCAGCGGTCGGGGAGCAGGGCGCAGGAGATCAGCAGCCAGGGCACGAACGGCAGCCAGATGCGCTCGACCTCGGCCCGGCTCATCTGGGACAGGTCGGCCGCGAGCACCATCAGCACGGTGGCTCCCGTGAGCCACCGGATCACCCGCACCTGCTCAGGAGCAGGGGTCTCCGGCGTGCGTCGGCTCACCAGCGCGCCGATCCCGGCGAACGCGAGCGGACCGGCGCTGAACGCGAGCGCGGCGAGGTTTCCCCAGTTCCAGTACTCCGGCGGACGGTTGCTCGCGACCCCGGCCCAGTAGCGCTCGCGCAGGACCGGGAGCGCCTCCCACCAGCTGAAGCCGTACGCCGCGAACGCGAGCACCACCGCCAGCGCAGCCACCACCGCCCACGGGAGTGGCCACCAGCTCCGGGCGACCACCAGCACCGCGATCGCGAGCAGTCCCATCAGCGGCAGGCCGTAGGACAGCATCACGGAGTAGCCCAGCAGCAGCCCGGAGAGCAGACCCCACCCGGCGAGACGCCACCTCCTCGTCGCGACCGCCGAGGCAGCCAGGGCCGCGATGCCCCACGCGGCCACGGCGGCGAACATGGCGTCTGCGCTCACCGCCTGCCAGATCGCCGCCGGCCCGAAGACCAGGAAGGGTGCCGCACGCCGGGCCATCTGCTCGGCACCGAGCAGGCGCAGGGTCACCATCACGGCCAGGGCGGTGGTGGCGGCGATCAGGGTGACCACGACCCCGGCGGCGAACCCGTCACCGAGCCCGATCCGGGCGAGGAGGACGAAGAAGCCCAGCGCGCCGGGCGGGTGGCCCGCGATGTGCACCGGCCAGTTGGCGTTCGGGATGTCGTCCGGCAGGTTGTCGTAGGGGATCCGGGCGATGAACTCCGACAGGGCTGCCGGGAAGTTCCTGATCGTGCGGGCGACGCGGAGGTACTCGTACTGGTCCTGGAGGATCACCCCGACCCCGTCGCGGCCGTCCACGAAGGCGAGGCTGAACAGCCACGCCACCCCGCCGACGTACGCCGAGACGAGCAGCTGCCACCAGCCCAGCCGCTGGGCCAGCGGCACGGCCCACCAGGCGGCGAGGAGCCCGACCAGCACGGCCGCCAGCGTGCCCGGTCCGGAACGCGGGTCCCACTCGGCGTGCAGCGGCGGGAAGTAGCGGACGTGCACGTCCCAGCCGGTGAGGGCCGGCAGTGCCATCGCCAATCCGGCGAGGCCGACGGCTACGAACAACCCAGTGGAGGGGCCCGCGGGGAAACGGGCTCTCAGGGTCATGGGGCCCAAGGGTAGGAGTCACAGGAAGCCCGAAGTAATTCGGCATCCGACCGGGATACGGACCACCTACGGTGAGGGACATGGTGAACGGCGACGACAGGTGCGATGTGGTGATCCCATGTCGCGACGAGGCACCTGCTCTGCCTGCCCTCCTGGCCCTGGTCCCGGCCGGCTTCCACCCGATCGTGGTGGACAACGGCTCGCGCGACGACACCGCCGCCGTGGCGCGCGGACTCGGTGCCACCGTCGTCACGGAGGACCGACCCGGCTACGGCGCAGCGGTGCACGCAGGGCTGGAAGCCGCGACGGCGGGGTACGTGGCTGTCATGGACGGTGACGGATCGATGGATCCTGCGGAGCTCGTTCCCCTCCTCGAGGAGGTGCGGAGCGGGCGCGCCGACCTCGCGGTCGGTCGTCGGCGACCGGTCTCCCGGGGGGTCTGGCCGTGGCACGCGCGTGTCGGCAACGCGATGGTGCTCTGGTGGCTGCGGCGTCAGATCGGGTTGCCGTTGCACGACATCGCGCCGATGCGGGTGGCCCGCCGCGAGGAGCTGCTCGCCCTGGGCGTGCAGGACCGTCGCTTCGGCTACCCGGTCGAGCTGCTGCAACGCGCAGGCGCGGCGCACTGGCGGTTCGTCGAGCGCGACATCAGCTACCACCCCCGCGCCGCCGGCACGAAGTCCAAGGTCTCCGGCTCCGTCGTGGGCACGATCCGCACCGCCCGCGACTTCGCCCGGGTGCTCTCGTGAGGCCGCCGGTCGCGCTGGTCGTCGCCAAGGCGCCCGTCCCCGGCAGCGCCAAGACCCGCCTCGGTGCCGTGGTCGGGATGGACCGCGCCGCCGAGCTCGCGGCTGCTGCCCTGCTCGACACGATCGAGGTCTGCGCCGCGGCGTACGGCGTCCCGCGCTGCCACCTCGCCCTCGAGGGAGACCTGGCTCAGGGAGCGCTCGCCGCGCAGCTCGGCGCCGCGGTCGACGGCTGGACGATCCACCCCCAGCGTGGCGGCGACTTCGCCGAGCGGCTGGTGAACGCCCACCACGACGTGGCTGCGTCCAGCGGAGCGCCGGTGGTGCAGGTCGGGATGGACACCCCGCAGATCGACGTCCGCGCTCTCCTCGAGGTCGAGGCGATGCTGACCGGCTCCGACGACGCGGTGCTCGGCCCGGCGTACGACGGCGGCTGGTGGCTCCTCGGCGTCGGTGGCCCGCACCTGCTCGACCACCTCGGCACCGTGCCGATGTCCACGGCCGAGACCGGCGAGCTGACCAGGCAGGCACTCGTGAGCGCAGGAGCCCAGCTGCGTGAGATCGGGGTGCTGCGCGACATCGACGAGGTGGTCGACGCCGACGCGGTCGCCGGCGACGCTCCCGAGACCAGATTTGCGAGGGCGTGGCGATGAGCACGGTCGAGTCTGTCGACGAACCACTCGAGGAAGCGGCCATCGGCAGCTTCACGAAGGTCTTCTCCGACGCGCTGCGCGGTGACCCGACGAGCGTCCGCGGCGTCTACCCGGACGAGCGCACCCTGCCGGTGCACGACTGGCTGCGTCCTGCGAGCCACTCCGACCGGGTGCTGCTCGGCCACTGCGAGGGCGTGACCCTGGACGTCGGCTGCGGACCGGGGCGGATGAGCGCCCAGCTGGCCGAGCTGGGACACCCGGTGCTGGCCGTCGACGTGGTGCCCGAGGCGGTGGAGCAGGCGCGGGCACGCGGCGTCGCCGCGATGCACCGCAACGTGTTCGACCCGATGCCGGGCGAGGGGCTCTGGGACACCGTCCTCCTCGCTGACGGCAACATCGGCATCGGCGGCGAGCCCGGCGCACTGCTACGTCGCTCCGCCGAGCTGCTCGCCGCGGGTGGTCGCGTCGTCGTCGACCTGGCCTGTCCCGGCACCGGCCTGCAGCTGCACGACGCGCAGCTGGTCACCGCCGACACCACCTCGCGAGTCTTCCCGTGGGCCCAGGTCGGGCCCGAGGCCATCGAGTGGCTCGCAGCCACCGCGCGCCTGCGTCCCCTACGTGTGGGGGAGCACCGCGGCCGCTGGTTCGCCGTGCTGGAGAGATGAGACGCCCTCCCGTTCCCACCGAGGCCTCGTTCACCTCACCGGCTCGACACGAGGCTCTCACCGCACGGATCGGCACCTACCTCGGCATCGCCTTCGGCCTGTGCTTCGCGACCGGCCTGATCAGCCACTGGTACTACCTCTACGACGCACCGTTCTTCCCGCCGACCCATCCCGTCTGGGGCTACCGGATCACCCAGGGCGTGCACATCCTCTCGGGGATCGCTGCCATCCCGCTGCTGCTGGTCAAGCTCTGGAGCGTCTACCCCAAGCTGTTCGCGGCGATCCCGCAAGGATCGCAAGCTGCTGATGCTGGACCTGGCCGAGAAGGGCTCGATCGCCGTCCTGGTGGCGTCCTCGATCTTCCAGCTGGCGATGGGCCTGGCCAACCAGGCCCACTGGTACCCGTTCTCGTTCTCGTTCCGCTCCACCCACTACGCCGTCGCGTGGATCGCGATCGGCTCCCTGGTCGTGCACATCGCGGTCAAGCTGCCGATCATCCGCCGTGCGTGGGCCGGGCCCCTGCCCGAGCCCGAGGTGGGAGCTCGCACCGGTCGCGAGTTCGAGCCACGCGAGGAGATCGGCGGCGAGCACGGCTCGGACTCCCACCCCGAGCTCGAGCCGGACCCGTCGTACGGCGGACCCAGCCGGCGCACCATCCTCCGGACCGCCCTGCTCGCCTCGGGTGTCGCCGTGCTGGCTGCCGCCGGCAACACCGTGCCCTGGCTGCGCAAGATCTCGGTGTTCGCGGTCCGCGACGGCGAGGGACCCCAGGGCGTGCCGATCAACCGGTCGGCCGTCGCTGCCGGAGTCACCGAGACCGCGCGCGCCGGCGACTTCGAGGTCACGCTCGTGCACGGCGACAAGGAGGTGGCCCTGAGCCGCAGCCAGCTGGAGTCGATGACCCAGCGCACCGAGTCGTTGCCGATCGCCTGCGTCGAGGGCTGGAGCGCCTCGGCGTCCTGGAGCGGTGTCCGGTTCTCCGAGCTCCTGGACCTGGTCGACGCGCCGGAGGACGCCAACATCAAGGTGACCTCGCTGCAGACCAAGGGCGCCTTCGGTGTCACCCAGATCCCTGCCTCGTTCGCCCGCGACTCGCGGACGCTGCTCGCCCTGCAGCTCAACGGCGGTGACCTGACGATCGACCACGGCTTTCCGTGCCGGCTGATCGCGCCGAACCGTCCGGGCGTCTTCCAGACCAAGTGGGTCACCAGGCTGGAGGTGCTGACATGAGGACGCGCCTGCTGATCGGTGGTGTCGGCGTGCTGATGGCTGCCTTCGGCGCGCTGCGCTTCCTGCAGCTCGACTTCGACGACATCGTCAACGCGGTGCTGTTCCTGGCCGGCGGGGTGATCGTGCACGACGGCTTCCTCGCCCCGCTCACGGTCGTGGTGGTGCTCCTGGGCACCCGCGTCGTGCCGGCCCGGATGCGCACCGCGGTGACCATGGGGCTGGTCGTGCTCGGCACGGTCACCGTGACGGCGATCCCGGTGCTCGGCGGCTTCGGGGCCCGCCCGGACAACCTCACGCTCCTGCCACGCAACTACGTGCTGGGCTGGTTCGTCTTCGCCGCCCTGGTGCTGGTGGCGACGGTCGTGGCGGCGCTCCGTGCCCCGAAGAAGCACGACGCGGGCGGCGACGCCTGACCGCGGTCCGGATGGGGGTCTGGCGGTGCGCCGTGCCCGTCGGGAGTGCACAATCGCCGGGTGAACATCGAACCGGACACCAAGGACTGGACCTGGGTCGTCGACCAGCCGTGCCCGGACTGCGGTTGGGACCCCGCCTCGGTCTCCCGCGAGCAGCTCGCCGACGAGATCCACGAGAACACCCGCGGCTGGTACGACGTGCTGGCCGACGCCGACTTCGCCGTACGTCCCGCCCAGCACGTGTGGTCCCCGATCGAGTACGCCTGCCACGTCCGTGACGTGCACGCCCTGTTCGCCGAACGCGTGCGCCTGATGCTGGAGGAGGACGACCCGACCTTCGCGAACTGGGACCAGGACGCCACGGCGGTCGAGCAGGCCTACGACCTCCAGGACCCGGCCGACGTCGGGATCGAGCTCGTCGAGCGAGCCGCCGAGGTGGCTGCCGTCTACGCCGGCGTCGAGGGCGAGCAGTGGCAGCGCACCGGGCGGCGGAGCAACGGGTCGAGGTTCACGGTCGAGTCCATCGGGCGCTACCACCTCCACGACGTGGTCCATCACCTCTGGGACGTCAGCATCACCCCGGACCGGGCCCCGACCACGAAGCCCGGCGCGTGAGGCACAGCGAGTTCTGGGTCCGGATGGACCAGGCGCTCGGGCCGCGGTACGCGCGCTCGTGGGCGGAGCAGCACGTGCTGCGCGACCTCGACGGGCGCACGGTCGAGGAGGCGCTGGCGGCGGGTGAGCCGCCGAAGGTCGTCTGGCGCGCGGTGTGGGCCGAGCTCGAGCTGCCGGCCCACGAGCGCTGAGGACTCACCCCCGTCGTCACCCAACCGTGACGTCACAGGGGTGCCGCTGGATGGGCGTGCCCACTAGCGTTCCTGGAGTCCGACTCGGAGGATGAAACGGGAGTTCCCATGCGCACCACCCAGCGACGCCTGCTCGGCGTCCTCGCCGCGGGGGCCTGCGCTCTCGCCACCCTCGGCACGACCGTCGTCAGCGCCGACGCTGCCGGCCCGAAGCACCCGAAGCCGAAGCACCACAGCTCGCTGGTGCCGATCCAGCTCCTGTCGTTCAACGACTTCCACGGCAACCTCGCTCCGCCGAGCGGCTCGTCGGGGCGCAACGTGACCGGGCACGAGATCGACCCGGCGACCGGCAAGCCCAAGGACGTCACCGCCGACGCGGGCGGTGTCGAGTACCTCGCCACCCACCTGAAGCAGGCGCGCAAGGGACATCGCAACAGCCTGACCGTCGCTGCCGGCGACATCATCGGCGCCTCTCCGCTGCTCTCGGCGGCCTTCCACGACGAGCCCACCATCGAGTCGATGAACAAGCTGGGTCTCGACGTCACGGCCGTGGGCAACCACGAGTTCGACGAGGGCTACAAAGAGCTCCAGCGGATGGCGTTCGGTGGCTGCATCGACGACGGTGCGGGGCAGAACAACCAGAACTCGTGTGCGGCCCACACGTTCCGGGGGGCGAAGTTCGACTACCTCGCCGCCAACGTGAAGTACGCCGGGACGAACGAGACGATCCTGCCGCCGTACGCGATCAAGAAGGTGCACGGCGCGAAGATCGGCTTCATCGGGATGACCCTGAAGGACACCCCCGGGATCGTCACGGCGAGTGGCGTCGCCGGTCTCGAGTTCGGCGACGAGGTGCAGACCGCCAACGCCCTGGTCCCCGTCCTGCGGCGCAAGGGTGTCAACGCGATCGTCGTGCTGATCCACCAGGGCGGGACGCCCGTCACCGAGAAGTTCGGCACCGACCCCACCGGGAAGCCCTTCGAGGTGCCGCCGAGCTACGACTACACGTGCGCCAAGGGTGGTGAGCTCGACCCCTCCTCCCCGATCCTGCCGATCGCGAAGAACCTCGACCCGGCGATCGACATGGTGGTCTCCGGCCACACGCACCAGCCCTACGTCTGCGACGTGCCGGACCAGCGCGGCCACTCCCGCTTGCTGACCTCGGCCTCGTCGTTCGGGAGGCTGTTCACCGAGACCGACCTGCTCTACAGCCGCCGCACGAACGACATCGTGCGCAGCTCTGTCCGGGGCAGCAACCTGCAGGTCAGCCGCGACGTCCCGAAGGACGCGGCCCAGACCGCGCTCGTCACGGAGTACCTGAAGCTGGTCGCACCCATCGCCGACAAGGTGCTGGGCAGCATCACCGCGGACGTGACCAAGGCGCCGAACGCCGCGGGCGAGAGTGCACTCGGGGACCTGATCGCGGATGCTCAGCTTGCCGATCCCTCGGTCGTCACCGGCGGTCAGAAGCCCGTGGTCGCGTTCATGAACCCGGGCGGCATCCGTGCTGACCTGAACTACGCACCCCAGCCGGCACCCAAGGTGGATGCGCCGGGACAGGTCACCTACGAGGAGGCGTTCACGGTCCAGCCGTTCAACAACTACCTCGTCTCGCTGACCCTGACCGGTCAGCAGATCTACGACGTGCTCGCCCAGCAGGTCACCACGCCGAACGCTCCGGCGGCCAACAACAAGATCCTGCAGGTCTCCAAGGGCTTCAGCTACCAGCTCGGCGCCTCGGGCGCTGTTCCCGGCAGCGTGCGGATCAACGGCGAGCCGATCAGCCTGACCGGCTCCTACCGGGTGGTGACGAACAACTTCCTCGCCGATGGCGGGGACGGGTTCAAGGCGTTCACGGGGGGCACCTCGAGGTACTTCGGCGGGCTCGACATCGACGCCTTCGCGAACTACCTGGCGGCCAGCTCGCCGTACACCCCGGGGCCGCTGACCCGGATCACCAAGTAGCCCGTTTCTCGCTTCCGCGTCCGCGCGTGTCGCACTTGGGGTCGAACACCTGTTCGTACTACCGTCGTGCGCACAGGCAGGGGTCGACACCAGGTTCTCCACAGGCTGGAGACCACGCAGGGTGGTTGTCGGTGGCGGCTCCTAACGTCTGGCAGGGCACCAAGGCAGACCAGGCCGGACAGCAGGGGCCAGACAAGCGCCACGGGCGCACGAGACGTGAGGGACGAGATCATGGCGGCAGCCGACAACAACCGCGAGAAGGCGCTCGACGCAGCGCTGGCCAACATCGACAAGCAGTTCGGCAAGGGCTCGGTGATGCGCCTCGGTGACGAGATCCGCGCGCCTCTCGAGGTGATCCCCACCGGCGCGATCTCCCTCGACATCGCCCTCGGCCTCGGCGGCCTGCCGCGCGGCCGCGTGGTGGAGATCTACGGTCCGGAGTCCTCCGGCAAGACGACCGTCGCGCTGCACGCCGTGGCCAACGCCCAGGCGGGCGGCGGCATCGTGGCGTTCATCGACGCCGAGCACGCCCTCGACCCGGAGTACGCCCAGCGGCTCGGCGTCGACACCGACGCCCTGCTGGTCTCCCAGCCCGACTCGGGTGAGCAGGCGCTCGAGATCGCCGACATGCTGATCCGCTCAGGCGCCCTCGACCTGATCGTCATCGACTCGGTGGCCGCGCTCGTGCCCCGCGCCGAGATCGAGGGCGAGATGGGCGACAGCCACGTCGGCCTGCAGGCGCGACTGATGAGCCAGGCGCTGCGCAAGATGACCGGTGCGCTGAGCAACTCCAAGACGACCGCGATCTTCATCAACCAGCTCCGCGAGAAGATCGGCGTGATGTTCGGCTCGCCCGAGACCACGACCGGTGGTCGCGCGCTGAAGTTCTACTCCTCGGTCCGCCTCGACGTGCGCCGCATCGAGACGCTCAAGGACGGCACCGAGATGGTCGGCAACCGCACCCGCGTCAAGGTGGTCAAGAACAAGGTCGCCCCGCCGTTCAAGCAGGCGGAGTTCGACATCATGTACGGCCTGGGCATCAGCCGCGAGGGTGGCCTGATCGACGTGGGTGTCGAGGCGGGTCTCGTCCGCAAGGCCGGCGCTTGGTACACCTACGAGGGCGACCAGCTGGGCCAGGGCAAGGAGAACGCCCGCACCTTCCTGCGCGACAACCCCGACCTCGCCAACGAGATCGAGAAGCGCATCCTGGAGCAGCTCGGCATCACGCCGTCCGTCGACGCCCCGGCCGAGGCGGACGCCGGCGCCGGCGCGGGCGGCTTCAAGGCCGACGGTGGCATCGATCCTGATGGCATCGACTTCTAGGTCACGCTGGCCCACGGAGCCGAGCAAGGACCTCGATGCGGGCCCCGAGGCCGACCCGGAGTCGGTGGCCCGCAAGATCCTGCTCGACCAGCTGACCGGTCGTGCCCGGACCCGCTCCGAGCTGGCCGCCAAGCTCAGCGCGCGCAACGTCCCCGACGACATCGCCAGCCGCCTCCTCGACCGGTTCGAGGAGGTCGGCCTGGTCGATGACGCCGCCTTCGCCCGCGAGTGGGTGGCGCAGCGTCAGTCCGGCAAAGGCCTCGCGCGTCGTGCCCTGGCGCAGGAGCTGCGCCGCAAGGGGATCGACGACGAGCTCGTCCGGGAGACCATGGACGAGGTGGACCCCGACGACGAGGTCGACGCCGCCCGGGCGCTGGTGCGCAGCAAGCTCCGCTCCGTGCGCAACCTCGACCACGACAAGGCCGTCCGTCGCCTCGTCGGGATGCTGGCCCGCAAGGGTCACTCCAGCTCGGTCGCGTTCTCCGTGGTCAAGGAGGAGCTGACAGGTCTAGCGAAAACTTCTGAGGAAGGCTCGTCCCTCTTCCGAGAGCCGTCCGTGCTCCCGTGCGACCTTCGCCCACCGGGCCGTCATCGTGGCGAACCGCATCGGGTTGTAGACGTCCTCCTCGCGCGACCAGAGCCCGTCGCCGGCGTAGGTGAGGATCGTCAGGTTGCTCTCCTCGTGCACCGAACCGTCCCCAGGGTCGGGCATCAGGTTGCGCACCTCGCAGATCACCCGGCGGGTAGGGGCGTCGACCACGTGCCAGGCCATCGGGAAGCTGGTCATCGTGTTCCCCGGGAACGACGTCATCGTCCTGACCACCCACGACCGGATCGCCTCCCGTCCGGCGAAGGTGCCGAAAGCGTGCTCCTCGTAGGTCGCGTCCGGCGTGAACAGGTCGGCGAAGCTCGACCAGTCGCCGGACGCGACGATGCCGGTGACCGCCGCCTGGTAGTCCGCGAAGGCCTGCTCGATCTCTGCTGGGTCGATCTCGGTGTCCACAGCAGCATCCAAGCAGTCAGACTGGGCCGGTGCGCTTCGAACTCACCCGGTCGCTGGTCGGCGACACCGAGTCGTGGGCCGAGGCCGCGGACCGGGTGGCGGCCGACGCGGGCAGTCGCCACCGACCGGTCCTCGCCGTGGACCTGTCGGGCGACCCCCTGCTGTTCCAGGTCGACGACGAGCACACCTTCGCCCTGCGGCCGATGACGGAGGGCGACTACCCCGACGTGGTGCGCTGGGTGAACACCCCGCACGTCGCGAAGTGGTGGGACGGCAACCGCGACCTCGAGCACGTGGCCGGTTACTACGGTCCGGGCCTGCGGGGCGAGGACCCGGTGCGGTACTGGATCTGGGAGGTCAACGGGCGCTCGGTCGGGTTCTGCCAGGACTACCGGATCGCCGACCACCCGGAGTACGCCCTGCTCTGCACCCGCCCCGACGCGATCGGCTTCGACTACGTCATCGGCGAGGCGAGCCGGGTCGACCGGGGTCTGGGCACCAGCCTGCTCTGGGTGTTCCTGCGCGACCTCGTCGTCCCGGCGTACGACGGGGCGACCGAGCTGTTCGCCGCCCCGGACCACCGCAACACCCGCTCGCTGCGGGTGCTGGAGAAGCTGGGCGCCACCCAGGGAGTGTGGTTCGACGAGCCCAACTGGCACGGCGGTGCCGACACCGTCGTCGGCTGCAGCATCGACGTGCGCACGGTGCTGCGGGCCTGAGCGGTCAGCGTCGGCGACGGCCCACGGCGAAGCCCGCAGCCGCGATCGTAGCGACGACCAGGAGTGCGCCGAGTGCGAGCAGCACGACCGCCCCAGTGGACATCGCGAAGCCGGTGGAGCTGGACTCGCCCCGCTCGCCGTCGGTCTTCTCGGCCGCCTTCGCCTTCGCGTTCGGGCTCGGGGACGCACCGCTGACGTCGTCCGCGAAGCTGGGTTCGCCCGACCGCTCCCCGTCCAGCTCGACCGCGATCCGCACCGGCGCTGCGAACCGTTCCTCGGCTCGGTCGCTGCCGCCGCCCATCTCGATCGTGAAGTAGTAGTCGCCTGCGATCGCGTTCTCGGTGATCTCGGAGTCGAACGGCACCAGGTTGCGCAGCCGCACCGGAGGGTAGGCCTCGGTGATCGTCACCGGTTTGTCGCCGTTGTACCGGCCCGAGGGAGTGGCGCCGGTGTCCGGGTTGCTCGTGGGAGCCAACAACGCCCCCAACGCGTTGAAGGCCCGCGCCTCGGCCTGGACGCCGAAGATGCTCTGCGCCTCCGCAGCGGTCGGGTCGGTCTCCAGGCGAGCAGTCATCCGCGGGCTCTGCCCCCACGGCACCTCCACCTTGTAGATCAGCTGCTCCCGCGGGCGCAGCGTGTCCGCGTACGTCGTGCCGGGGTCGAGCTCAGGGGCACTCTCGAAGCTGGCGCCACCGACGATCGGCGTCCCGAGACCGGAGAGGCGAGCCGGACGTTGCCAGGTGTCGCGTGCCTTGATGTCCACCGGCGCGGGCAGGGAGGCCTCGTCCGTGATTGCGGGATACCCCCGCAGCTTGAGCTCGTAGCGGGTGGGCGGGCCGTCGAAGCTCACCTGCACGAGGAGCTGCTCGGCCTCCTGGCACGGTTCGGAGACGTTCCTTCCGCCGACCGGGTAGAACAGCGCCGCCGACCCCAGGATGGACCGCAGGCCGAGCACGTTGGCTCCCTGGGCCAGGTCCTGGGCGCACTCCTGCCCGTCGAGCGTCATCAGGCGCACCCCCAGGGTGTCGACGAGGCGCTCGCTGCTTCCTGGTCGCATCAGCACCGACGCACTCACCCCCCCGTTCTTCGGCACGTCCACGAGGTAGAAGCGGGGTTGGTCGTTCGGCACTGACGTGTCCACGTAGTCACCGGGCTCGATCTCGGCGGGATCCGCCGTCGAGGTGCCCCCGGTCACCGGCTCTCCCGAGACGCTGAACCGGCGCAATGGGCGCACGCTCACCTGGACCATCGAGTCGGAGAGGTCGTCTGCGTCGGTCGCGTCGAAGTAGCGGCCACCACCCGCCCGGGCGATGCACTGCAGCGCGCTGCGAGCCTTTCCCTGGACGTCGAGACCGACCACGTTGATCCGCAGGTCGATCCCCTGCCGGCGCAGCTGCCGCGCCACGACGCACGGATCCGGTGCGCAGGTGGGCTCTCCGTCGGAGAGCAGGACGATCGTGCGCTGTTGCCCGGCACGCTCGGGGCCGAGGTCGCGAGCCGCTCCCTTCAGCGCGTTCCCGATAGGGGTCTCCCCGAACGGTTCGTACTTCTCCACGGCGGCGTCGATGGCTGACCGATCGAGCGGTCCCACCGGCACGACGCGCTGGGTGTCGACGCAAGCCCCTGCCTTCGAGCGGTCCTCTACCGTCGCACCGAACACCCGCACGCCGACCTCGGCGTCGTCCGGCAGCTTCTCGGTGACCTCGTCGAGGGCCCGCTTCGCGGCCTCGATCTTGGTCGTCCCGCCCGGGGCGGCTTCCTTCATCGAGCCGGAGGAGTCGAGCAGCAGGACGAGCTTGCCGGGCGACTCCGCGTCGTCTACGGCGACGCTCGGCCCGGCGCTTGCGGAGCCCTGGGGCAACAACCCGCCGAGCAGGACCAGCAGCACGAGCAGCAGCGAGGCCCGGATCACGCGCATGGCCGGAACCCTCTCACGTCGACGTCCCGGCACGCCCGTCCTAGCCTGTGCCACGTGAGGCGGACACGGGTGGGCATCTCGGGGTGGACCTACCCGCCCTGGCGTGGCGACTTCTACCCGAAGGGTCTGCCGCAGCGGCGCGAGCTGGAGTACGCCGCCTCGCAGCTGGGCTCGATCGAGATCAACGGCTCCTTCTACTCGTTGCAGCGCCCCTCGAGCTGGGCCAAGTGGCGCAAGGAGGTCCCCGACGACTTCGTCTTCGCCGTGAAGGGTGGCCGGTTCATCACCCACCTCAAGCGCCTGCGCGACGTGGAGGCCCCGTTGGCCAACTTCTTCGCCTCAGGCGTGCTGGCCCTCGGTGACGCCCTCGGGCCGATCCTGTGGCAGCTCCCGGCGACGTTCGACTACGACCACGACGTGCTCGCCGAGTTCTTCGAACTGCTGCCGCGGACCACCACCGAGGCGGCCCGCCTCGCGCTGCGTCACGACGACCGCCTCGCCGGCGACCGGCTCTGGTCGGGCGAGGTGGCTGACCGACCACTGCGGCACGCTCTCGAGCCGCGCCACCACGCCTTCGCCGGCGACGCAGCCCTGGCCCAGCTCGAGGAGTCCGACATCGCCCTCGTCGTCGCCGACTCGGCCGAGAAGTGGCCGCGGTTCGAGCAGGCCATCGGTCCCGTGGTCTACGTGCGGCTGCACGGTGACCAGGAGCTCTACGCCAGCGGCTACACCGATGCCGCCCTGGATCGCTGGGCCGAGCAGATCCACGGGTGGACCTCCGACGGCCGGGACGCGTTCGTCTACTTCGACAACGACATGAAGGGGCACGCCCCGTGGGACGCGCAGAAGCTGATCGAACGGCTCGACGGGTGAGGCTGCCCACAGGGCCGCCCGTCCTCCGCCGTCGCGCTCTAGGGTCACGCCCATGAGCCGAGTCGTCGACCTGTACACCAAGTCCCACGCCATCCCGCTCGTGGGGGACCGGCTGTTCTCCTTCGCCTTCAGCCAGGTGGCGCCGTACTTCTGGACCATCCGGCCGCGGTTCACCGTGATCGAGCCCAACCACGCGGAGGTCGTCATCCCCAAGCGCCGCGGGGTGAAGAACCACATCGGCACCGTGCACGCGATCGCGCTGTGCAACGGTCTCGAGGCGGCGATGGGCGTGCTGGCCGAGGCGAGCATCCCCAGTGACAAGCGCTGGATCCCGAAGGGGATGGAGGTCAGCTACACCGCGAAGGCGACGACCGACATCACCTGCATCGCCGAGACCGACCCGGGGCAGTGGACCGGCACCGACCCTGACGTCCCCGTGCGCGTCAAGGGCGTGCGCACCGACGGCACCGTGGTGATCGAAGGCGTCATCCGGCTCTGGGTGACGCCGAAGAAGGGCTGAGCGTCCGGCCCCCGAGGCGGTCAGGCGGCGGTCAGGCGGCGGTCAGGGTGCCATCGGCCAGCATGGTCTGGTGCGGTGGATCGTCGTGCGCGGGCTGGTCGGCTCGCTGCTGTTGCTGGCAGGTGGGTTCCTCTACGCGCGGACACCGGCCCGCAGCCGGGTGCTGACCGATCCGCTGCGTGAGGGCAGCGACCACCTGGCGCTCGGGCTCGTCGTCGTCTTCGTCGGGCTGGTGCTGCTCACCTGGTCCTGGTGGAGCCTCGTTCGTGGGGTGAGCGGAGACCCGGCCGGCGTAGGCCGGGTGCGGTGGACGACCGCGCTCTGGACGCTCCCGCTGGCCGTCGCGCCACCCCTGTTCAGCAACGACGGGTGGAGCTACGTGGCCACCGGCTACCTCGCCGGTCACGGATTCTCGCCGTACGCCTTCACCCCCTCGATCCTTCCGCTCTCGCTGAGCTCCGGGGTCGACCCGGTGTGGAGGTCCACGACCTCGCCCTACGGTCCGCTTCCCCTCCTCTGGGGCGCGCTGTTCTCCAGGGCCACCGCCGACCCGTGGATGTTGCTCTTCGCCAACCGCCTGCTGGAGTACGTCGGACTGGTGCTCCTCGCCGCAGCCGTGCCGATCCTGGCCCGCCGATCGGGTCGCGACCCGGCGCGCGCCTCCGCACTCGCCATCGCCAGTCCGGTCGTCGTGGCGCACGGCATCGGTGGTCTGCACAACGACCTGCTCCTGGTCGGTCTGATGGCCATGGCCCTGGCTGTCACCCGGCCCCGCCACTGGTGGTGGGGCGCGGTGATCGCCGGTCTCGCCGCCGCGGTGAAGCTGCCCGGCGGGGTGGTCGCGATCGGCGTGGTGCTGATCTCGCTGGTCCCCGCCGCCGGGCTGGCCCGCCGCCTGCGTCGCAGCGCGGCCGTCGGCCTGGTTGCCGTGAGTGTGCTGCTGGCGACGAGTCTGTGCTCGGGGTTCGGCCTCGGCTGGGTCTCCGGGCTCACGAGGACCGCCGACGAACGGGCACGCCTGGCACCCACGGCCTTGCTCGGAGAGGGGATCAGGCACGCACTCCTCGCGTGGGGACCCCGCGGCCACGACCTGGTGATGCAGACCCACCCCGTGCAGACCGTCAAGCACCTCGGACTCGTGGTGCTCGTCCTGGTCGCCCTCTGGGTGCTGCTGCGTCGACGGATCCCGGACCATGCCGCGGCACTCGGTGGGGCCGGGATCGTGGCGCTCGCCGCGGCCCTGCTCAGCCCCGCCCTGCACTACTGGTACTTCCTCTGGGCGCTGCCCCTGCTCGCGTGCCTTCCGTTGTCGAGACGCGGCGAAGGTGTCCTGATGTCGTCCTGTGCCGTGCTCGGCCTCACGGCCCTGGCCGACCCCTCGATCCGGGTGGCGTGGCTGTTCCCCCTCGCGCTCGCCCTGCTGGTCGCCGTACCGGCCGTGGCGTGGCTGGTCGGCGATCGGGTCCTCGGGCGGGCGACCGCCGCGCACGCGTCTCGATGAGCGGTGGCCGTCCACGTACGCTGGTGCGGCCATGACTACCGCCGCCTCCTCCCCGCACGCCCCCGCGACCCGCACCTACGAGGTCCGCACCCACGGGTGCCAGATGAACGTCCACGACTCCGAGCGCCTCACCGGCCTGCTGGAGGACGCGGGGTATGTCGCTGCGCCCGGCGACTCTCCGGCCGACGTGGTCGTGTTCAACACCTGCGCGGTCCGGGAGAACGCTGACAACAAGCTCTACGGCAACCTCGGCCAGCTGGCCTCGGTGAAGAAGACCCGGCCCGGGATGCAGATCGCGGTGGGCGGCTGCCTGGCCCAGAAGGACCGTTCGGTGATCACCGAGAAGGCGCCCTGGGTCGACGTGGTGTTCGGCACCCACAACATCGGCTCGCTGCCGGTCCTGCTCGAGCGCGCGCGGGTGCAGGAGGAGGCGCAGGTCGAGATCCTCGAGTCGCTCGAGGTTTTCCCCTCCACGCTCCCGACGCGCCGCGAGTCGGCGTACGCCGCCTGGGTGTCGATCTCGGTCGGCTGCAACAACACCTGCACGTTCTGCATCGTGCCGGCGCTGCGCGGCAAGGAGAAGGACCGTCGACCCGGCGAGATCCTGGCCGAGATCGAGGCGCTCGTCGCCGAAGGGGTCACCGAGGTGACCCTGCTCGGCCAGAACGTGAACGCCTACGGCGTCGAGTTCGGCGACCGCCAGGCCTTCTCCAAGCTGCTCCGCGCCTGCGGCGAGATCGTGGGCCTCGAGCGGGTGCGGTTCACCTCGCCGCACCCCGCTGAGTTCACCGACGACGTCATCGAGGCGATGGCCGAGACGCCGAACGTGATGCCCTCGCTGCACATGCCGCTGCAGTCCGGGTCGGACCGCGTGCTCAAGGCGATGCGCCGCTCCTACCGCCAGTCGAAGTTCCTCGGCATCATCGAGCGCGTCCGCGCGGCCATGCCCGATGCCGCGATCACCACCGACATCATCGTCGGCTTCCCGGGTGAGACCGAGGCGGACTTCGCGGCCACCCTCGACGTGGTGCGAGCCGCGCGCTTCTCCGGGGCGTTCACCTTCCAGTACTCCAAGCGCCCCGGCACCCCCGCCGCCGTGCTGCCCGACCAGCTCCCCAAGGCCGTCGTGCAGGAGCGCTACGAGCGACTCGTCGCGGTGGCCGACGAGGTCGCCTGGGCCGAGAACCGCGCCCTCGAGGGGCGCACCGTCGAGCTGATGGTCGCCGAGGGGGAGGGCCGCAAGGACGCGGCGACCCACCGGCTCTCCGGCCGCGCGCGCGACAACCGCCTCGTGCACTTCACGCCCGTGCTCCCCGACGGATCGCCGGTCGACGTACGGCCCGGCGACATGGTCGAGTGCGTCATCACGTACGGCGCCCCGCACCACCTCGTCGCCGACGGGCCGGTGCAGTCGGTCCGTCGTACCCGAGCCGGTGACGCCTGGCAGGCCCGCACCGCCACTCCGGCCCCCGGCGTCTCGCTCGGCCTCCCGACGATCGGCGTCCCGGCCCCGCTCCCGGCGCAGGACGGCTGCTCACGCTGACAGCGGCGATTCCCAGTCAGCTGGTGACTGCGAATCGCCGCGTTCACAGCTGGGACACCTTCGCATCTGTCCCATCCAGCCTCGCGGGTTCATCAGATCGGCGAGCTTGGCTGCCGTCGACCACGTCGCGACAGATCGGTCCGCGGCTGGAGTCACGCACCTGTCGCATGGCGGCGGGAAGTCGATGTGCCCGCTCGACGTCGCGGAGATGGGCCCGCTCGGGTCGGTGGAGCGCACGCAGGGCAGATGCACCGAACAGGGCCGACGGTTGCGCCACCAGGACTGCCGCCCAGGCTCGTTGTCGCCAGGTGAGCGATCCGGTGTGATCGACGAAGACGCCCGGATGGACACGCGCCCCCACGCGTCGGCGGACCAGGCGCCATCACCTCGTGTGGCGTTGAGCGGACCGTCAGGCAGGTTCCTCGGTGCTCGCGTCGACGTGCTTCTCCTCCTCGTCGACCTCCTCGGGCTGCTCGATCTCGTCGGGGACCGACTCCTCCTCGACCTGGGCCGAGCGCGGCTGGTCGGGGGTGGCGGGCGGCTTGTCGTCCTTGTCCGGGTGGATCATGTCGGCCGGTCCACCGGGACCGTCGTCGGGCGGTGCGTCGGTCTCCGCCTCGGGCTTCTCGCCGGGGGGCTCACTCACCGCGCTCACCCCCGGACGGGACGGGGCGGCCGCCGGTGGCGATCTCCTCGTCGGGGTCGGCACCCGGCTCGGGCGGCACGGGGGAGGGGTCGGTCGGGACCGGAGCCGGGTCGCCGGTCGACGACTTCGGCAGGTCGTCCTTCTTGCCGTCGAGGTCCTCGAGGCTGTTCTTGGCCTGGCGCACCCCCGAGTCGATCTTGTCGGTGTACTTGCCACCGGTCTTCTTGTCGAGCTGGTCCGCGGCCTTGTCGAGGCCGTCGCTGATCTTGTCGCCGTGCTTGTCCACGGCGTCGGTGAGTTTCTTCTTCGCATCGTCCAGGAAGCCCACTGGGTCGCTCCTCGTGCGTCGGGATGTCTGCCGGTCGGCGTACCCGCCGGCGTCTTTGCCAAACTAGCGGCCGTGTCCAGCCGTCGGAGTCCCCGGGTCGTGGCCGTCGTCGGCGCCACCGCATCGGGCAAGAGCGCGCTCGCGCTCGACCTCGCCGAGCGGCTGGGCGGCGAGATCGTGAACACGGACTCGATGCAGGTCTACCGCGGCATGGACATCGGTACGGCGAAGCTGCCGGTCGCCGAGCGGCGCGGCCTCACCCACCACCTGCTCGACGTGCTCGACGTGATCGAGCCGGCGACGGTCGCGGAGTTCCAGCAGTGGGCGCGACGGGTGATCGCCGCCTGCCACCGGCGCGAGGTGGTCCCCGTGCTGGTGGGCGGCTCCGCGCTCTACACACGTGCCATCCTCGACGAGTTCGAGTTCCCGGGCACCGACCCGGAGGTGCGTACCCGTCTCGAGGCCGAGCTCGCGGAGATCGGTCCGCACGCGCTGCACGCGCGGCTCGCCGAGGTGGACCCGGTAGCCGCCGGGCAGGTGCTGTCGAGCAACGGCCGCCGCGTCGTACGTGCCCTGGAGGTCGTCGAGATCACCGGCCGACCGTTCTCCGCGTCGCTGCCGGAGCAGCGCTACCACTACGAGGGAGCGGTCCAGCTCGGCGTGGACATCGATCGCGACACCCTCGACCAGAGGATCGAGCGACGCGTCGAGCAGATGTGGTCCGAGGGCTTCGTCGACGAGGTCCGGGCCCTCGTCGGGCACGGCCTCCGCGAGGGACGTACGGCGAACCGCGCACTCGGCTACCAGCAGGTGCTCGCGTTCCTCGACGGTGAGCTGAGCGAGGCCGAGGCGAAGGAGCGCACGATCAGTGGCACCCGGCGGTTCGCCCGTCGGCAGGACAGCTGGTTCCGCAAGGACCCGCGGGTCGCCTGGCTCGCCCACGACGACCCGGAGCGCGTCGAGAAGGCGTGGCAGCTGATCAGCTGAGCCGGTCGAGCTCCTGGGGCAGGTCGCGCATGGACATCAGCGGGGACAACACGACGGGCAGCGCGGCCAGCGTGGCCCCGACGACGGCGATCCACAGCACGGGGCGCACGCCGAGCTGCTGTCCCAGGACACCGCCCAGGAAGGCGCCGATCGGCATCGTGCCCCACACGAGGAAGCGGATGGAGGCGTTCATCCGCCCGAGCAGGGGGCGCGGGCACAACCGCTGACGGAAGCTGACCTGCGTGACGTTGTAGACGACCACGGCGAAGCTGAGCAGCAGGCTGGACAGGGTGAGTCCGACCATCGGCGGGACGACCGTGCCGGCCAGCGGCAGCAGCGCAGCGCCCGGGATCCACAAGAGGCTGGAGAGCGGGATGGTGCGACCCTCGCCGACGTAGTCGTTGATGCGCGGGGTCAGGAGTGCACCGAGGAGGCCGCCGCAGGCACCGATGCCCAGGGCGAGGCCGATCTGCCCCTCGCCGAGCCCGAGGTCGCGCAGGCTGTAGAGGACCAGCAGGGCGCCGGCCATCGAGTTGAACAGGTTGTTGGCGCCGGTGCACACGGTGATCCGCCACAGCAGCGAGTTGGTGAGGACGAAGGACAGTCCCTCGCGGATCTCGGTGACGAGCCGGCGCCGGTCGTGTCGTGCCGGCGGCACCTCCTCGTGGCTGATCCGGTGCACGAAGAACGCCGACCACAGGAAGCTCAATGCATCGAGCCCGATGGTCAGCGGCGCGCCGATCAGCTTGATCAGGCCACCGGCGATGGCCGGACCTCCGATCATCGCGACGGACTGCGACGCCTGCAGCTTGGCGTTGCCCTCGCCGATGTGCTCGGGCTCGACGATCTCGGGCAGGTAGCTCTGGTAGGCCACGTCGAAGAAGACCGTGCACGAGCCGACCACCACGGCCACCACGAACATCTGCCCGAGCGTCAGTGCGCCCATCGCCCACGCCACCGGCAGCGAGGCCAGGGCGGCGGCGCGCACCAGGTCGCCCCCGATCAGGACGTGCTGCTTGTGCCAACGGTCGACCCAGGCCCCGGCAGGCAGCCCGATGACCAGGAACGCGGCGTACTCGCAGGCCGTCAGGAGGCCCATCTGGAGCGCGTCGGCCTCGAGCACCGTCACCGCGAGGACCGGCAGTGCCAGCAGTCCCAGCTGGGTGCCGAGCTGGCTGATCGTGTCGCCGACGAACAGCTGGCGGAAGTCGTGGTGGCGCAACAGCCCGCCCCGCACCGCACGTCCCTGCCCGAGAGTCATGACGGCATCCTGACTCACTGATTGGGATTAATCAATCAGTGAGCGTGGAACGGCTATCGTGGCGTCATGGACACCGCAGCGGCCGCCCCGGACGACCTCGTGCCGCCGCCCCACGGCCCGCTCCCGGTGGGCTCGACCCGCCAGGTGTGGGCCCGGCGAACGGCGGACGAGGCCGAGGCCAAGGCGATCGCCTCGCCGCTGCGCCTGCGGATCCTGCGGGCCACGCTGCACGAGCCGCGCACCAACAAGGAGATCGCCGAGGGCCTCGGGCTCAACCCCGCCTCGGTGCTGCACCACGTGCGCACGCTCGTGGACACCGGGTTCCTGATCGAGCAGCCCGTACGCCGCGGCCCACGCGGGTCGCGGGAGCGTCCCTATCTCGCCTCGGGCAAGACCTGGTACCTCGACACCGGCGACGCCGATCTCCAGGCGGGTGGCCAGGACCTGCTGCTCCGGACCTTCCTGGAGGAGGTCAACGCACTGCCGCCGGGCCTGCTGGACAGCGCCCGGCTGGGCTTCCGGCTGAAGGAGGACGACCGCGAGCGGCTGATGGCGCGGTTCCAGGACCTCCTCCAGGAGGTCGCCGAGCTGCCGAGCGACCCGGAGGGCGAGCCGTGGAGCCTCTACCTCGGCTTCCACCCGGAGGTCCCGGCGGGCGGCGCCGCGACGCGGCGTACGGTCGCGCCATGAACGATCGCGCCACGTGGACCGAGGTCTCGGACCTCGACACCCTCACCGCCCTGCTGGGTGAGCCGACGCCCGCCGTCCGCGACAAGGTCCGCGCCGAGCTGAGCGACGTCGACGTCGACTGGCTGCGGGCCTCGCCGTTCTGCGTGCTGGCGACCACCTCCGCGGAGGGGGAGTGCGACGCCTCGCCGAAGGGTGACCCGGCAGGCCAGCTGGTGCACGTGATCGACGAGCGCACGATCGCGCTCGCCGAGCGGCCGGGCAACCGGCGAGCCGACGGCTACCGCAACGTGCTTCAGAACCCGGGCGTCGGACTGGTCTTCCTGATCCCGGGCCGGGGCGACACGCTGCGGATCAACGGGCGCGCCCGGCTGGTCTCGGACGCGCCGTTCTTCGACGAGATGGTGGTCAAGGGGCACCGGCCCGTGCTGGCCCTGGTGGTCGAGGTCGACGAGGTGTTCCACCACTGCCAGAAGGCGTTCCTGCGCTCCCGGCTCTGGGACCCCGAGTCGTGGGAGCCGGAGTCGCGGGTGCCGCGGCGCGCCGTGCTCGCCCAGCGGCTCGAGCGCCCGGACTCGACGATCGAGGAGCTCGACGAGTACTACGGGCCGTCGTACGCCGAGGGCCTCTACCGCGGTCCGGTGGCCTGACCACGTGGCGATCGGAGACTGGGCGCGACGACTCATCGGGCTCGAGAAGGCGGAGCCCGCCGTCGTGCAGCCGCCACCCCCGGCTGTGCAGGTCCCGCAGGCTGCTGAGCGCGCCACCACCTGCCGAGGAGCCTCCTGCCCCCGCGCCGGAGGTCCAGGTCCGGCCCGAGCGTGACAGGATCCCTCGCGTGAGTGAGTACAGCTTCGTCAAGGGACACGGCACGGAGAACGACTTCGTGCTGGTCCCCGACGCCAACGGCCGGCACGAGCTGAGCGCCGAGCAGGTGGCCCGGCTGTGCGACCGCCGAGCCGGCATCGGCGGCGACGGTGTCATCCGCGTGGTGCGGGTCGACGCGACCGAGGACCCGGCCGCGGTCAAGGCGCGCGGGTCGGCCACCTGGTTCATGGACTACCGCAACTCCGACGGCTCGCTGAGCGAGATGTGCGGCAACGGCATCCGCGTGCTCGGCCACTTCCTGGTCACCCACGCCGACGTCGACCCCCGCGACCCGCTGCCGATCGCGACCCGCGGCGGCATCAAGACGCTGACCTTCGACGCCGACCAGATCACCGTCGACATGGGCACGCCCGAGGTGTTCGCCGAGACCACAGTGCGGGTGGGGGAGCGGGAGCTGAAGGCCACCCGCGTCAGCATGGGCAACCCCCACGCGGTCGCGTTCGTCGACGACCTCGACGAGGTCGGCTCCCTGCTCGAAGCACCAGGGCACGACGAGGAGGTGTTCCCCGACGGGGTCAACGTCGAGTTCGTCGTACGCCGCGGCGAGCAGCACGTCGCCATGCGGGTGCACGAGCGCGGCTCGGGGGAGACCCGGTCGTGCGGCACGGGTGCGTGCGCCGTCGCCGTGGCGGCTGCGGTGGCCGACGGCGCCGAGCGCGGCACGCCGTACACCGTCGACCTCCCCGGCGGCACCCTGCGGGTCGTCTGGACCCCCGACGACCGGATCCTGATGACCGGACCGGCCGTGCTCACCGCCGAGGGCGTCACCAGCCTCTGATCGTCCGGAATCTCGGATAGTCCGAGACGTTTCCGTTGTTCTCTGCCCGTTTTGTGAACGCAAACGTCTCGGACTATCCGGATCGGAAGGACCTCGTCGACCCCCACCCCTCGCCCGCCTCTAGGATCTCGCGCATGGACATCAACGCAGCCAGTGCCATCGTCACCGGGGGTGCCTCCGGCATCGGTGCCGCGGTCGCCCGCCAGCTCGCCGCCAAGGGCGCCAAGGTGGTCGTCGCCGACCTGAACGCCGAGAAGGGCGAGGCCCTCGCGAACGAGATCGGCGGCGTCTTCGCGCCCGTCGACGTGACGAAGACCGAGCAGATCAAGGCCGCCATCGAGCAGGCCGAGGAGCTCGGTCCGGTGCGGGTGCTGGTCAACTCCGCCGGCATCGGCTGGGCCCAGCGCACCGTCGGCCGCGACGGGACCTACGAGTCTGCAGCCGACCTCGAGGCGTTCTCCAAGGTGATCGCGATCAACCTGATCGGCACCTTCGACTGCGTCCGCCTCGTCGGTACGGCGATCGCCCGCACCGAGCCGCTGGAGAGCGGCGAGCGTGGCGCGATCGTCAACCTGGCCAGCGCCGCCGCCTTCGACGGGCAGATCGGCCAGGCGGCGTACTCCGCCTCCAAGGGCGGCGTGGTCGGGATGACCCTCCCGGTGGCGCGTGACCTCGCCGCCGTCGGGATCCGCCTGAACACGGTGGCGCCCGGCCTGATCGACACCCCGATCTACGGCGAGGGCGAGGCTGCGGACGCGTTCAAGGCCAAGCTCGGCGAGAGCGTGCTCTTCCCCAAGCGCCTCGGCATCCCCGACGAGCTGGCGAGCATGGTCGTGGAGTGCGTGACCAACTCCTACATGAACGCCGAGACCGTCCGTGTCGACGGCGGCATCAGGATGCCCCCGAAGTAGCGACACCCGCTAGGGCGACAAAGTCCAGCGAATTACTCGGGTATGCTCGCTCAGCATGAACCCGAGTCCGACGAGCACGTCCCGCGAGTGTCCGCCCGAGAGCCTTGCCGAGACCCGGCTGTCCCGTCGCACGATGCTCAAGGCGGCAGCGGTGGGTGCGGGGGCGACGGCGGTCCTCCCGGCCACGTCGTACGCCGCCCGCGCGGCCGAGCCCGCGACCGACGGGCCGATCCTCAAGCCGCTTCCCGAGCGCTACTTCGTCACCTACGGCACGAACGCCGAGATGAAGTGGGACTCGGTGGACCCGCGCCGCTACCTGACCCCTCAGCCGAGGCTGTTCGTCCGCAACCACACGAGGACGCCCACGATCGACCCGGACACCTACCGGCTCTCGATCTTCGGTGACGGCCTGCGCCACGAGCGCGACCGGTCGCAGGCCGTCGAGCTGAGCCTGCGCGACCTCCGCCGGTTGCCGGTGACGCACACGACGACAGCGCACGAGTGCACCGGGAACGGACGGAGCTTCTACGGCACCCAGCAGGGCACGCCCGCTGCCGGGACGCAGTGGAAGCTCGGCTCCGTCGGCGCCGTCACGTGGGAAGGCGTGCGGCTCGCGGACGTGCTGCGCCGCCTGGGTCTCTCGCGGGACGCGGTCGACGTGATGGCCGCGGGTCTGGACCCGAGCTACGTCGACAAGGGAACCGACTACGGACAGGTGCGCCGGCCCCTACCCATCGGCAAGGCGCTGGACGACGCGTTGCTCGCCTGGGGCGCGAACGGCAGGAGGCTGCTGCCGGACCACGGGTTCCCGCTGCGCCTCGTGGTCCCGGGCTGGGTCGGCATCGCCAGCATCAAGTGGCTGGGTTCGCTCGAGGTCGCACGCACGCCGCTGACCTCGCCGTGGAACACCAAGTGGTACCGGATGACCGGCGGCGACTGGCCCGCGGACAGCCCACCCCTGACGGTCAACCCGGTCCGCAGTGCCTGGGAGCTCGCCGAGGGCGAGGTCCTGCCCCGGCGCAGTGGCCGGGTCCTGCACGGCCGCTCGTGGAGCGGGGCCGGCCGGATCCGCAAGGTCGAGATCAGCGTCGACGGTGGACGCTGGCGGGCAGCCAGGCTCCGCGAGCACGGTCAGGCCTGGAGCCGCTGGTCCTTCGAGTGGCCGGGCGGTGAGTCCGGCGACCACGTGCTGCGAGCACGCGCCACCGACGTCCACGGCCGGACCCAGCCCGACGTGGCCCGGTTCAACGACGGCGGCTACTTCTTCGACGCCGTGGTCGACCACCCCGTCGTGGTGCGCTGAGCCGCCTCAGACCCCGTGCCGCGGGTTGCGGT
>CAWCPT010000001.1:0-472339 GCA_963797525.1 uncultured Actinomycetota bacterium | reverse complement strand
CCCCAGGACTGATCACTCGACGTCGTCGCGGCGGTCCGAGATGCCTGGTGGAATCGGCTGCGGGTTCAGGTCGACGAGCACCCCGGGATTGATCGGGATGTGCGTCCGCTCCGGGCGCCCGCCGACGATGATGATGGACGTCTCCTGGCCACCCGAGCTCTCGACGGACTGCCGGCCGCCCTCGGCAGCGTGCGCCAGGAGTGCCTCCATCACCGGCTTCTCGTGATCGGGCAGATCGTCGAACAGCGCCTGCAGCTTGCCTTGCACGGCCTGGACGCTGGCCGTCGTGATGGGTGCGTTCTCCATGGCTTCATCTCTCCTCGACATCGAGGTCTCAGCGGACCACATCCGCCTGCGCCGCGCCATACGCGGCGGGACCACACCTCTCGCTGGCCTCCATCTCCGCTCCATGCGGCATCCACGTACGCCGGGTCACTCTGCTCGAGCACTCCTGGAAACCGGGGGTGCTGCCCACACCCAACTCCAGCAGAGGAACACGATCATGAACCGCACCCTCCTCCCCGTTCTCGGGGTCCTGGCCGCTTCGGCGCTCCTGGCCGGCGGAACCGTCGCCGGCGCGTCCGCGCACTCCAGCAGTCGCTCCGCGGCTGCCCAGGCGACAGCAGGTGCCCCGTCCACGCACCTCAAGCTCGCACCCTCCAACGCGGCTCTCGCGGCGTGCTTCCCGCACGCCAAGGCGAACGTCAAGGTGAAGCTGACGACCGACCAGATCGGTCTGGACACCTTCAAGATCCGCGCGAGCGGGCTGCGCCCGAACACCGACTTCACGGTCTTCCTGATCGAGAAGGCCGGCGCTCCGTTCGGCGCGGTGGAGTACATCGGCGACATCTCCACGAACCGCTACGGGCAGGCCTCGAACACCTTCAAGCTGATCGTCGAGGAGGCCTTCGCCTTCAACAACGAGACCCAGAGCCGCCAGGAGCTGAACTCGGTCGGCTTCTGGTTCGCAGACCCGAAGGATGACGACGGCTGCCTCGGGGACAACAGCCCCGTGACGCAGTTCGACGGGGACGCCGAGGCAGGCGTGCAGATGATGAACTCGGGGGCTGCCCTCCTGCCCTGAGTCCCGCA
The DNA here is from genome assembly GCA_963797525.1 of uncultured Actinomycetota bacterium. Lineage (GTDB taxonomy): Bacteria > Actinomycetota > Actinomycetes > Propionibacteriales > Nocardioidaceae > Marmoricola. The sequence goes on along the minus strand of CAWCPT010000001.1, from coordinate 471,247 downwards.
CGGCTCACGCGCACCGGTTTCCACCGGTGCGCGTGGGCATGCGCATGGCTACCCTGAGGTGTGTTCGTCTTCGGGCGGTGCACGCTGGATCCGGAGCGGTACGAGCTGCGTCGCGACGGAGCACCGGTGCACTGTGAACCGCAGGTCCTCGAGGTGTTGACGCACTTGCTGCGCAATGCGGACAGGGTCGTGCCCCAGGCCGAGCTGCTCGACGTGGTGTGGGGAAGCCGGTTCATCGGCCCGTCCGCGCTGATCAGCCGGGTCAAGACTGCGCGTCGGGCCATCGGTGACGACGGCGGGTCCCAGCGCATGATCAGGACCGTGCGCGGGCGCGGTTACCAGTTCATCGCCGAGCTGGGCGAGCTCCTCGACCCGGAGCACGACGAGTCGCGGGCCGCCGGGGGAGCGTTCGACCAGCAGATCCGGTTCTGCCGTTCCGCGGACGGCGTCAGCATCGCGTTCGCGACGATCGGCGAAGGCACGCCACTGGTCAAGGCCGCGAACTGGATGACGCACCTGGGCTACGACGTCGAGAGTCCCGTGTGGAGACACTGGTTGAACGGGCTCACCGGACGGCGCAAGCTCGTGAGGTACGACGAGCGTGGCTGCGGGCTCTCCGACTGGGAGGTCCCGGCCTTCGGCTTCGAGGAGTGGGTCCAGGACCTCGAGCTGGTCGTGGACGCGCTGCAGCTCGATCGGTTCCCGCTGCTGGGCATCTCCCAGGGCGGGGCGGTCGCCATTGCGTACGCCGCGCGCCACCCCGAACGCGTCTCACGACTCGTGCTGGTCGGCGCCTACGCCCAGGGACGGCTGGCCCGCGCGACCACCGACGAGCAGCGGCGTGCCGCGTCGCTCGACATCGAGCTCGCCGGCGTGGGGTGGTCTCGCGACGACCCGGCGTTTCGACAGGTGTTCGCCACGCAGTTCATGCCGGACGGCACACGCGAGGAGTGGGACGCCTTCGACGACCTGCAGCGCCGTACGACGTCGCCCACCAACGCCGTGCGGTTCCTCGAGACGTTCGCGACCATCGACGTGGTCGAGGAGGCTCAACGGGTGCACTGCCCGACGTTGATCCTGCACGCGCGCGGGGACGTGAGGGTGCCGCTCACCTGCGCGAGCGAGATGGCCTCACTGATCCCCACGAGCCGACTGGTCCCGCTCGACAGCCGCAACCACCTTCTCACCGCGAGCGAGGAAGCCTGGCCCGTGTTCATCGAGGAGGTCGTCAGGTTCCTCGACGAGCCGACGGACGAGCTGGATCCCTAGCCCCTTGCCGGGTTGCCCGGGCTCCGGAGCGAGCGCAGGATGAGCGGATGGCCGACGTGAGACAGGGCCGTTGGACGGCCCGGATCGAGGGTGACTTCGTGGTGTTCATCATCGGAGCCCGCCTCGAGCTGAAGAATCCGATTCGAAGCCTGATCGATCTCGGCGGTCGGCGCGGGATGCCGCACATGCTCAAGTACCTCACCGAGAATCCCGAGAAGGGGCTCCTCGGCTACGAGCAGCACGGGCTGACCACGATCCAGTACTGGCGCAGCTTCGAGCACCTCGAACGCTTCGCCGCCGACACCGACGACCCGCATCTCGAGGTGTGGCGCAAGTACTGGAAACGGCTCGGCAGGTCCCCGCGCACGGGGATCTGGCACGAGACGTTCCTGGTCCGGGAGGGGGAGTACGAGTCCATCTACGGCAACATGCCGCCGCACGGCCTGGGCAAGGCGACCGAGCTGGTGCCACTGGCAGAGGACAAGACGGCTCGGGGCCGGTTGAAACGCCTCGCGAGCTGACGCCGCGACGTACGTGATTGATCATTTCTGGAACACGTTCTAGTCTCGCGACCATGAGCGACGACAGCACCCTGCGCACCGGGACGCACAACGGGCACACGATGGTGGCCGCCCTGAAGCGGCACCGGGACAAGCCGGTCATGTTCCTCGGCGACACGACGTTGACCGGTGGCCAGGTGGCCGAGCGGATCAGCCAGTACGTGCGGGCCTTCGAGTCGCTCGACGCCGGCCAGGGGGTGCACGCCGCGTTGCTCGCGTTGAACCGGCCGGAGGTGCTGTTCATCCTCGGCGCGGGACAGACGCAGGGCTATCGGCGTACGTCGCTGCACCCGCTCGGCTCGCTCGACGACCACGCCTACGTGCTGAACGACGCAGGCATCACGACCCTGATCATCGACCCGGTCCCGATGTTCGTCGAACGAGCCCTCGGCCTGCTCGAGAAGGTGCCCGGGCTGACCCAGGTGCTCACGATCGGGCCGGTGCCCGACGAGCTCGCGCACGTGGGCAAGGACCTCGCGGCCGCCGCCGCGACGTTCGCGCCGCAACCGCTCGAGGCGGTCGTGCTCCCGCCTGACCACATCGTCTCGATCACCTACACCGGCGGCACGACCGGCAAGCCCAAGGGCGTCATCGGCACCGCCCAGGCGATGTCCACGATGACTCAGATCCAGCTCTCGGAGTGGGAGTGGCCCGACTCGCCGCGCTTCTTGATGTGTACGCCGCTCTCGCACGCCGGCGCGGCGTTCTTCGCGCCGACCGTGATCAAGGGCGGGTCGCTCTACGTGCTGCCGCGCTTCGACCCGGCCGAGGTGCTGCGGACGATCGAGGAGCAGAAGATCACCGCGACGATGCTGGTGCCCTCGATGCTCTACGCCCTGATGGACCACCCCGACTCGAAGACCCGCGATCTCTCGTCGCTGGAGACCGTCTACTACGGCGCGTCGGCGATCAACCCGGTGCGCCTGGCCGAGGCGATCGAGCGGTTCGGGCCGATCTTCGCCCAGTACTACGGGCAGTCGGAGGCGCCGATGGTGATCAGCTATCTCAGCAAGGGCGACCACGACAAGGCCCGGCTCGCGTCCTGCGGGCGGCCGTCGGCGTTCCTCCGGACGGCGTTGCTCGACGAGGACGGCAAGCCGGTGCCGGTGGGGGAACCCGGGGAGATCTGCGTGTCCGGCCCGCTGCTGGCCGGCGGCTACTGGAACCTCCCCGACGAGACGGCCGAGACCTTCCGCGACGGCTGGATGCACACCGGCGACATCGCCCGCGAGGACGAGGACGGCTTCTGGTTCATCGTCGACCGCACCAAGGACATGATCGTCACCGGCGGCTTCAACGTGTTCCCGCGCGAGGTCGAGGACGTCGTCGCGGAGCACCCGGCCATTGCGCAGGTCGGCGTGATCGGCGTACCTGACGAACGCTGGGGCGAGGCCGTCACCGCGATCGTCGTACTCCGTGAGGGAGCGGAGCTCACCGACGACGTCGTCGCCGAGATCAAGGAGTCGGTCAAGCAGCGCAAGGGCGCCGTCCAGGCCCCGAAGCAGATCATCGCCACCGACGCCCTTCCGCTCACCGGCCTGGGCAAGCCCGACAAGAAGGCGTTGCGGGCGGAGTACTGGGGCGAGGGTCGCCGCGTCGGCTGAGCGTTGCCTGCGGTGGGCCCCGTTGGTCGAGCAGCGAGCGGCCCCACGCCGGTGGTTGAGGGGAGGGAGCGGCGGAGACCCCGAGCCGTCGGCCAGGCGAGGTGTAGACGGGCAGTGGTGTCCATCGGTTCCGGATGGCCGTCTCTCGTGGGCGCCGCAAGCAGCGACCATGCGTCAGTCGGCATTCCCGGACTCGACCGGGAAGGTCGGCGGCCCGACCTTCGCCAGCGCCGAGAGCTCGCTGGCCGAGCACATCGGTTGGCCGGTGAAGTCCCCGGCGTAGTACCCGTTGTGCCGACGGAGGGATCCGCTGTAGGTGCCGCTGTCTTCCTCGATGGTGAACATCTCAGTCATCTCCTCGGGAACCCGGGCGACTTCGGGATGGTCGCCTCGTAGCTCCTCTCACCAGTTCCACGAATGAGCCGGGCCGAATTCGACACCGAGGGGCGACGACGATGCGCCATCGGATGGCCGGCGCGCTGATCGGACCTGACGTGGCGCAAAGACGCAGATGCCCCGGGGGCCAGGGGCTACAGCTCCCACATCCAGGTAGGTGCCGGGATGGCAGGGAAGGAGGCCTGCACCGTGGCGAGCAGCGAGCTGAAGACACCCTCCGCACTGTCAGCGAAATCGCGCAGGGGGCTGAACGTCGGCAAGGGGACCACCCGCTCGATCGCCTCGTCCGATCTCCCATCAGGTCCTCGAGGACCTGGCGGAAGGACATAGGTCCGGACGAGGCAACGTGCCGCCGCTTCTGAAACCTCCTGGGGTGACGGTTCCGGCGTTCGCAGGAGGGTGATCAGGTCGCGAACTGCTGGCAACGCGTAGTCGTCGGGGTCGATTGATTCACGACTCCGAAAGCCCCGCTGCACAGGTGGCGCCTTGCCCAGCACGCTGTCGAGCCAAGACCCGTCCTCCAGATAGTCGGATCCGGGCGGCTCCGAGACGTCCGCGTCTCGGTAGTTCCACACACCGACCTTCACGATGTCGCACAGCAAGGTGACGAGCTCACGCTCCTGGGGATCGTCGAGGACGGTGGCCTCGAGCCATTGCACCGATGTGGCCAGTCGCGGAATCACTCCCGGCGAAGTGATGAACTCGAGCATCTCGTCGCACCGCACGCGTCGAGCCTCGATCGGCCAACTCGCCGCGTCATACATCGTGAGCGGTACGAAGAGCGCGACGAACCGGCGATCGAGATACCGGACTCCGGCCGCCAGAAACGCGGCATGACCCAGCACGTTCGCGCTCCGTTGCTGCGCCTTGGTGTTGGCGGCGCCCACAACTGCGGCACCCCACTCGATCACCTTCACCAGCAGGGTGTCAGACAACACGGCGGCTCCTCATGTCGTGCCGGCCGCAGAAGGCGCGGTTCAGCCCTCACCGGGCTGGGGCAGGTCGAGGTCGTGGTCCTCGATGAACGCATCGATGTCGGCCTGGCTGGTCTGGCCGCTCGCGAGCGCCTCCTTGGCCGCGATCAGGTGCTCGTTGGCGGCCGAGAGCTCCAGCGCGATGTTGTCGGGGTCCCGGAAGTTGAGGTGGTACCCGAACTCCATGTCGCGGATCGGCGTGTAGGTCACGCCGTGCTCGTCGAAGCGACGCTCCCAGTCCTCCAGCTCCGAGCGTGACTGGGCAGTGAGGCCGAGGTGATCGAGGCCGGTGGTCAGCTCGGTGAAGAGACCCCCGCGGGCCCCGTCGTGCTTCATCAGCGACAGCGTGAACCCGGTCCCGGGATGCATCAGGATCCGGCCATAGCCGACGTCCAGCACCGGCACGAAGTCGAGCACCTCGATGTAGAAGCGCTGGCTCACGTCCAGGTCGGTGACCGTGAGCGAAAAGTGGTCGACCCCGGCGAACGTCACCATCGAGGCGCTCCTCCCATGTCAGCCCACAGCCACGGCCCGGCCGTTCGTGGCAAACATCATGGCGTCCCCCGGTGAGTGGTGGCCAGCCCGTTGCGCGATGTCACGAATCCGTCGGCCATGGGCCGAGCTTCGTCCACCGTCCTTCGGAGATCACCTCGACGGAGCCGTCGACGACCTTGATCGCCGTCTGCTCGTCGATGGCGTACGCCGGGCCGCCGAGCTCGGCCGCCCACCGCTCTGCGTCAGCCAGACGATTCCCGGGGAAGGCCTCCAGGTGCGGGAAGATCGAGAAGTCGACGACCCCCAGGGTCCGGTCGTCCTGCGCGGACGGCCACTCGACGAAGTACGCCCCGATCCGGGGTGTCATCACCATGCTTCCGGCACTCACTCCGACCCAGACGGTGTCGGGCAGCGAAGGCAGCAGGTCGGCCAGCCCGGACTCGTGCATCCAGTGGCACAGGTACGTCGCGTCGCCGCCGTCGACCAGGAGCACGTCGGCCTCCCGGAGCCACGGGACCCACCGCTCTGCGGCGATCGTGGGCAGTGCGGTGAGCTCGAGGACACCGAGCGACGCCCAGCCCAGACCGGACAGGTGCTGCCACAGGGGGTCGGCGGCCACGAAGCCTCGGACCGATGCCGGACCGCACATCGGGTGCCCCCACTGTGCCGTCGGTACGCAGAGGGCACGGCACTCGGTGATCGGCTTGGGGAGCAGCTGCACGAGTGCCGAGTGGATGCTCGGGTTCGTGACGCCGCCCGACGTCAGCAAGAGCTTCAGAGCTCCTCCAAGGGTCAGAGGAAGGTGGATGTGTGTCTGAAGACCAGGGAAGAGGCCGGAACTCATCGCCGTCGAGCGAACCCGCCCCGGACGTTCAGTCGTGCTCGCGGTCGATGAAGATTGCGGTGCGGATCAGCTCGGCGAGCCACGGCGTGTACTGCTCGTCGCTCCAGCCGTGATCGAGCAGCAGCCAGCGGGGCTGTGGTGAGTTGAGGGCCCAGACGGTGTCGATCGCGTGCTCGACCGTGATGTCGTCACGGAGCCAGCCATTTCCTTCCCACTGCCGGACGTAGAAGGAGCTGCCGACATGACGCTCCTTCTCGGTCGTCCTCGCGAACTCGGCCAGGGCCTTGTCGGTGTCGCGCGCCCCGAGGAGCACCCGCAGCAGCGGGTCGATCCTGTTCGAGATGAGCTGTGCCAGCTCGGCATAGGCGGTCGCCGCGGCGGCAGGGCTCTCGGCGTCGCGTACGGCGATGGCCTCGGGCCGACCGGCCAACGGGATGTCCTCGTCATCGCCGGCGAGCGACACGTCGTAGACCGACTTGAGCAGCGCTGCCTTCCCGCCGAACGTCTTGTAGATCGTCTCCTGCGAGACCCCTGCGTCCTCCGCCACCTGGCGAATCGTCGTTCCGCCGAAGCCACGGTCGATGAACGAGGCCTTGGCCGCCTCGATGATGCTCGCCCGGGTGGAGCGGGCGGCGTCTCGGCGCTGGCGGTTGTCGTACGGCACTGCGTCTCCATCCAGAAGTGGGCTTGCCAGAGAGTTCGATACAGTCTACTGTACATAAATTCCAGTCAACTGTATCGAAAGGCGCGAACATGTCCAGCACGATGACTCGCGACGAGACCGTGATGGTGGCCGAGGCTGCCATCCAGGCCACCCTGGGGGGCACGCTCGCTGATCTCCGCACGGTGGTCCACCCCGAGGCGACCAACCGCGAGGCGGTCACCGAGCCGCCGAACACCCGTACCAGCGGACCCGGGGCGTTCCACGCGACCGGCGAGTGGCTGCGTGCTGGATTCTCCGACCTCGTCTGGACGACCGAGCGCAGCAACGCCGAGGACGACCTCGTCGTCACGTTCGGCACGATGTCCGGCCGGCACACCGGCAACTTCGTCGTGTGGACGGAGGACGCGAAGGTGGAGCGCGCGTTCGCGCCGACGGGCAAGACGTTCAGCGTCCGGCAGGCGCACTTCCAGCGGATCCTCGACGGTCTGGTGGTCGAGCACTGGGCGGTCCGCGACGACCAGGGAATGGCGCTCCAGGCCGGCTGGATCCCACCGACACCCGGTTTCCTGGTGCGCTGCGCACTCGCCACGAGGAAGGCCCGCCGGATCCATCGCTGAGCTCCCCGAAAGCCCTTCCGGGTCGGTGGCCCCTGGCCGACCCAGCCAGACGCTCCTCACGCCCGCGCGACCACCAGCACAGCCCCCAGCAAGCCCGCCTTCGTCGCCGCGATGTTGTTGCCGATCCGCTCCATGAACGCCTGGCCGAACACCACCGCGTTGCTGACCGGGCCTGCGGGCGGCGGGCCCAGGGTCGAGGTGGTGCGGTCCTCGACCTGGTCGATGGTGAAGCCGGCGGCCTCGAGGTGGCGGGTGTAGTCGTCGACGGACTCCACGAAGGACGAGCGCTCGTCCTCGGCCCAGGGCAGGGGGTAGGGGAGGTCGCCGGGGTTCGTCCGCATCTGCTCGTAGAGGGCGAACAGGCTGCCGGGCTCGAGGACTCGGTGGACCTCGGCGAAGACCGCTTGCTTGTCGGGGATGTTCATGCCGACGTGGATCATCACGGCCGCGGTGAAGGCGCCGTCGTCCAGCGGGAGGCTCTCGCCGGGCGTGGTCAGGAACGAGACCCGGTCGCCGAGCCCGACGCGGTCGGTGAGCGTCGTGGCCGTGTCGACGAACTCCGGGCTGAGGTCGATCCCGGTCACCTCGGCGCCTGACATCGCCGCCATCCGCGAGGTGCCGCCGATGCCGGAGCCGACGTCGAGCAGGCGTACGCCGGGACCCACGCCGAGCCGGTCGAGGGCGTGCGTGGTGGCGGGTGGGCCGCCCGCGTGCAGCTGGTCTACCGGGAACAGGTCAGCAGGTCCCAGGCTGTCGCCGTCCACCCCCGCGCCGGCGAGCGCGTCCAGGATCGTCTGGGCGAGATTGTCGGTCGAGTAGTGCTGAGTGACGAGGTCGCGTACGTCCATGGTGGGCCTCCTGATCGCACCGTAGTCCCGCTACGACGTGGTCGTCACCCTTCCCGCTCGGGACCACCGAGCTCCTTGCGGCGCTCCGCCTCGAGCTTCTTGCGCTCCTTCTTCTCGAGGTCTCTCTCGATCCCGGCGATCGTGTCCTCGCGGTTCGTGGCGAGTCCGACGTAGCGCATCCCGGTGCCGATCATCACGAACGCGGGCCACGGGAAAGGCGTGCCGTGGCTCCCGATGAGCACCGAGAGCCAGATGACCCAGCAGATCAGGGTGGGCGTCAGGAACTGGAACAACGCCTGGCGACGCTGGTCGCGGTAGCGGCGCTCGGCCTCCGCCCGGCGGTCACGGGGCACGATCGCAGTGGACGAAGTGGCGACCAGGTCGTCGACGATGCCCGGCAGCTCGCCCAGCGTCTTGGCTCCGGCGGCCCGGTCGCTGCGCTCGTCGAGCTCCTCACGGGTGAGCCGACCCTCGGAGTACGCCGTCGCCAGGACGTCGGTGACGACGTCGCGGTCGCGGTCGGACGCGCGGAGGGGCTTGTTCGTCTCGAGGCGGGGGTCATGGGGGAAGCGCTCCCACATGGTCGGCTCTGGCATGACGACAACCCTATGACGCCGGCGTCGGGTCGTCGGGCAGCTCCCCGGGCAGGATCGACCAGCTCTGCAGGTCCGTCCGCTTGCCGTCGACGTGATGCACCGACCGCAGCACTCCCTCGAAGGAGTAGCCGACCTTCTCCACCACCCGTGACGACGCGGGGTTGTCGACGGAGATACCCGCGACGACGCGCACCATGCCCTCGTCGAAGGCCCACCGGGTGAGCAGTCTCAGGGCTTCGGTCGCCACCCCACGCCCGCGCGCCCCCGGACCCAGGGCGTAGCCCAGCTCGACCTCCAGGTCCTCGTGGCTCATCGAGAAGGCCACGGCGTACCCGACGACCTCGTCGTCCTCCAGGATGGCGAAGCCGGCCCGGTCGTCCTCGCTGAACTTCGCGAACCAGGTGGCCATCCACGCGTCGGGCATCGGGTCGGGCGTCCGGGTGAATCGCAGCACCTCGGGGTCGCGCATGATCTCGCGGATGGCGGCCAGGTGCTCGAGTCCCATCGGGACCAGTCGGATCGTGCTCACCCGGGAACGCTAGCGCTCAGGTGCCGGTGAACTCCGGCTTCCGCTTCTCGGAGAAGGCGCGCGGCCCCTCCTTCGCGTCGTTGGAGGCGAACACCGCGGCGCCGACCTTCGCGTCGTCCTTCCAGCACTCGTCCTCGTGCTTGCCCTCCGAGCTGCGGATCGTCCTCAGCACCGCTTGCACCGCGAGCGGGCCGTTGGCGGCGATCAGGTCGGCGATCTCGTGCGCCTTCGCGAGCGCCTCCCCGTCAGGTACGACGTGGCCGATCAACCCGATCTCCTTCGCCTCGGGAGCCTTGATGTGCCGGCCGGTCAGCAGCAGCTCGGCCGCCACCGTGTAGGGGAGCTGGCGGGGGAGTCGGACCGCGGAGCCACCCAGCGGGTAGAGCCCCCACTTCGGCTCGGAGACCCCGAACCGCGCCGACTCGCCGGCAACCCGGATGTCGGTGGCCTGGAGGATCTCGGTGCCTCCGGCGATCGCCGGGCCCTCCACGGCGGCGATCAGCGGCTTCTCCACGCGGTAGCCCTTGAGCAGCGAGCGGATCACCGAGGGATCGAACGCGCCGGACTCGAAGCTGTCCGACGGCGAGCTGGCGGACATCGCCTTCAGGTCGGCGCCCGCGCAGAAGTAGCCACCCGCTCCGGTGAGGATCACCACCCGCACCTCAGGGTCCGAGTTGGCCCGCTCCCAGGCCTGCTCCATGATCCGGAGCATCTCGCCGGAGAGGGCGTTGCGAGCCTCCGGACGGTTCATCGTGACCACCAGGGTGTGCCCCTGGAGCTCCACGGTCGCGTGCGGTTCTGCGGGCGTTTCAGTCATGGGGGCGATGCTAGTCAGAAACAAGAACGTGTTCTAGTCTTGCGGTCATGGCCCTGAACATCGCTGACCTCTTCGAGCATGCCGTGGACGCGGCACCGGACAAGCCCGCACTCAAGGTCGGGGACCGGGTGGTGACCTACGCGGAGCTCGAGGCCGAGTCCAACAAGCTCGCCCACTACCTGCAGTCCAGGGGCGTCGGAGCGGGCGACCACGTCGCGATCTACGCCAAGAACAGCATCGAGCACGTCGTCGCCGTGATCGCGATCGTGAAGATCCGCGCCGTCAACATCAACGTGAACTACCGCTACGTCGAGGGCGAGCTGAACTACCTGTTCGACAACGCCGACGTGGTCGCGCTGATCCACGAGCGCACCTATGCGCCCCTGGTCGCGGCCTGCGCGCCGAAGCACGAGCGGCTGAAGACCTTCGTCGCCATCCCGGACGTCACCGACCCGGACAACGACGCCGACGTCTCCGGCTACGGCGGCGTGCTGCTGGCCGACGCCGTGGAGGGCCAGAGCGCCGAGCGCGACTTCGACGAGCGCAGCGACGACGACCTGCACATCATCTACACCGGCGGCACCACCGGCTTCCCCAAGGGCGTGATGTGGCGCCACGAGGACTTCTGGCGGGTGCTGGGCGGCGGCATCGACTTCTACACCGGCGAGCCTCTCGAGGAGTACGACCAGTCCAAGCAGGCCACCGACCCGCGGATGGTCACCTTCCCGCTGAGCCCGCTGATGCACGGAGGCGCCCAGGCGGGGCTGCTGATGCACCTGTTCGCCGGCCACCTGACGATCGTCGAGCCGAAGTTCGACGCCCAGCGCACCTGGGAGATCATCGAGAGCAACGGCGTGCAGCTCATCTTCATGACCGGCGACGCGATGGCGCGCCCGCTCATCGAGGAGTTCGAGCGCAAGGCCGCCACCGGCACGCCGTACGACGCGTCCAGCCTGTTCGCGGTCTCCAGCAGCGCCGCGATCTTCAGCGCCTCGGTGAAGGAGCGCTGGATGGCGGCCTTCCCGAACACGGTGTTCACCGACTCGGTCGGCGCCTCGGAGACCGGCTTCCAGGGGATGGGCCTCCAGGACAAGGACCACATCAGCACCGACGGTCCGGTCGTCGGGCTCGGTCCGCACAGCGTGGTGATCGACGACGACAACCACGTGCTCGACGTCGCCACCAACGTCGGCGCGATCGGCCGGCTCGGCCGCGGCGGGTCGGTGCCGATCGGCTACTACAAGGACCCGGAGAAGTCGGCCAAGACCTTCCTCGTGATCGACGGCGAGCGCTACTCGGTGCCCGGCGACTACGCGCGGATCGAGCCCGACGGCAAGGTGACCCTGCTCGGTCGAGGCTCCAACTGCATCAACACCGGCGGGGAGAAGGTCTACCCCGAAGAGGTGGAGATGGCGATCAAGGGCCACCCCGGGGTGTACGACGTCCTGGTGGTCGGCGTCCCCGACGAGAAGTTCGGCCAATCGGTGACCGCGGTGATCCAGCCGCGCGAGGCCGCCCAGGTCGACCTCGAGGAGCTGCGCAGCTTCCTGCGCGCGTCCCTCTCCGGCTACAAGCTGCCGCGTGCGATGACCCTGGTCGACCAGATCCCGCGCAACGCGACCGGCAAGGCGCAGTACCCCAAGGCGAAGGAGCTGGCCCTGGCCTCGTTCGCCGCCAAGGTCGCCAGCTCGCCGACAGGAGCGTGACGGGCTGATGCGCACCCCCCTCTGCGACCGGTTCGGGATCGAGTACCCGATCTTCGCCTTCACCCCCTCCGAGCACGTGGCCGCCGCGGTCTCGCGCGCCGGCGGTCTGGGCGTGCTCGGCGCCGTCCGGTTCAACGACGCCGACGAGCTCGACCAGGCGCTGACCTGGCTCGACGAGAACACCGACGGCAAGCCCTACGGCGTCGACGTCGTGATGCCGATGAAGATCCCCACCGAGGGCAAGTCGATCGACCTCAAGGCGATGATCCCCGAGGAGCACATCAGCTTCGTGCAGCGGACGCTGCAGCAGCTCGGCGTACCTCCGCTCCCGGAGGGCGAGGACAGCGAGGGCGTGCTGGGCTGGCTGCACTCCGTGGCCCGGTCCCACGTCGACGTGGCCCTGAACCACCGGCCGGTGCTGATCGCCAACGCGCTCGGCTCCCCGCCGGTCGACGTGATCGAGCAGGCGCACGCGAAGGGCGTCCTGGTCGCGGCGCTCGCCGGTGCGGCCAAGCACGCGCTGTCGCACGTCCAGAACGGCGTCGACGTCATCGTGGCCCAGGGGCACGAGGCCGGCGGTCACACCGGTGAGATCGCGAGCATGGTGCTCACCCCCGAGGTCGTCGACGCCGTCGGACCGGACGTCCCCGTGCTGGGTGCCGGCGGCATCGGCTCGGGCCGCCAGATCGCGGCCTCGCTCGCGCTCGGTGCCCAGGGCGTGTGGACGGGCTCGCTGTGGCTGACCACGGAGGAGTACGCCAACCTGAACACCAACAAGGGGATGACCGAGGCCTTCCTGCGCGCGAAGAGCTCGGACACCACCCGCACCCGCGTCTACACCGGCAAGCCGGCCCGCCTCCTCAAGACGAAGTGGACCGAGGCCTGGACCGAGGAAGGTGCGCCCGAGCCGTTGCCGATGCCGCTGCAGAACCTGTTGGTCGCCGAGGCGCACAGCAGGATGAACCAGCACGGCGATCCTGACGTGATCTCGATGCCGGTCGGGCAGATCGTCGGCAGCATGAACGAGGTGCGTCCGGTGGCCGCCGTGATCGCGGACCTGGTCTCGGAGTACGACGAGGCCGTCGCCCGCCTCGACAAGTTCAAGGGCTGAACGACGGGGTAACGCCTGTCACACCCGCTCGTTGGATCACCAGAGTGTCGATCCGACCAGGGAGCCAGATGAGCAATCCAGCCGCCCAGCGCGCCGTCCGAAGGTCCGGGGTGATCCGGCTGCTGCTCGTCGCGGGCGTCCTGGCCTGCACCGGAGCCGTGCTCGGCCTGTGGCCGTCGGCCTCGTCCTCCTCGTTCCCCTCGGCACTCGCCAAGCCGACGTGCGGACCCGGCGCGCTCAAGGAGACCAGCATCGACGGGCGGGTCCCCACCGCCGACTACGTGTCCGGCCGATACAAGCAGGGCTACCGCTGCAACACGACGCAGGTGGCGCACCAGGGCGCGACGGGTGGCTTCAAGGTCGAGCGGTACGTCGACTCGACCGGCCGGGTGTGCGCGTTCTACGACTCCACGCTCTTCTTCCCGAAGGACACCCTGATGCAGGCCGCCAAGGGCCTCGGCGTGGTGGTGCTCGACATGAGCAACCCGGCCAAGCCGGTGAAGACAGCGGAGCTCACGTCGCCGGCGATGCTGAGCCCGCACGAGTCGCTGCTGGTCAACCAGAAGCGCGGCATCCTCGCGGCCGAGCTGGGCAACGCGGCGACGTACCCGACGGTGCTCGACCTCTACGACGTGAAGACCGACTGCCGGCACCCGAAGCTGCTGTCCAGCGCGCCCACCGGCGGCACGGGGCACGAGAGCGGGTTCGCCCCGGACGGACGCACCTTCTACCTCAGCGGAGCCGCCGGCAACACGCTGCAGGCGATGGACATCAGCGATCCGACGAAGCCCAAGGTGATCTGGTCGCAGCAGGGCGTGAACTACCACGGCGTCCGGCTCAGCGACGACGGCCGCACGATGTACGTCGCCAACATCGGCAACTCCAGCTCCAGCGGCAGCGTCTTCGCCGGTGGCCTGCGCGTCCTCGACGTCAGCCAGGTCCAGGACCGCAAGCCGAACCCCCAGGTGCCGGTGCTCTCGACGATCAACTGGCCCGAGCACTCCATCCCGCAGGCCAACGAGCCCTTCACGCGCAACGGTCGCCACTACGTGCTGGAGTTCGACGAGTTCGCCAACGTCACGGTCGAGGGTGCGCCCGGCGGGGTCAGCTCACCGGTCGGGGCAGCAAGGATCATCGACGTGCAGGACCCGAAGCACCCGACCGTCGTCTCGAACATCCGTCTGGCCGTGCACCAGCCCGACGTGCGCACCGGCGCCGAGATCACCGACCCGGGGGCACTGAGCCCGGTGCAGGGGTACGCCGCCCACTACTGCTCGACGCCCACACGGACCAACCCCAACCTGGTCGCCTGCTCGATGATCCTCTCCGGGCTCCGGGTCATCGACATCCGAGACGTGAAGCACCCCAAGGAGGTCGGCTACTTCAACAAGCCGGTCGCACCGGGGGAGAACCCGTTGGTCACGGCCTCGCAGGGCGCCTACGCGATGTCGCAGCCCGCGTGGGACGCCGGGCACGACTCGGTCTGGTACACCGACGCGAACTCCGGCTTCTACAACGTCAAGCTGACCAACGGGCTGGAGAAGCTCTTCTGAGCCGAACCGTTCCTCAGGCTTCCACGACGCCGGCGCGGTGGCGCTGGGCGAGGTCGCGGTAGACCTGCGGGTTGGCCTCGACCCAGAGCGCGGCGTTGGTGCCGGCGATCGGTCCCTTGACCTTGGCGGGTGCCCCGGTGACGAGCACCTCGTCGGGGATCTCGGTGCCGCCGAGCACCATCGATCCGGCGGCCACGAGCGTGCGCCGGCCGATCTTGGCGCCGTCGAGGACGGTGGCGTGGTTGCCGATCAACGCCTCCTCGCCGATGGTCGCGCTGTGCACCAGGCACAGGTGGGCGATGGTGGCACCGGCGCCGATCTCGCAGGGCTCGTCGATCCCGGAGTGGAGCACCGACCCGTCCTGGATGTTGGCGCCGGCCCGGACGAAGATGGGTGAGAAGTCGGCCCGCAGCACCGCGCCGTACCAGACCGAGGCGCCGGCCTCGACGTGCACGTCACCGACCAGCGTCGCGGTCGGGGCGATGAACGCGTCGTCGGCGATCGTCGGGCTGACACCTTCGAAGGAGTAGAGCGGCATGGGGCGAGCCTAGGGGTTCGCCCGGCTCACCCGGCGGGGGAGTACGGCGTGAGCCGGGGCCACCAGCCGGGGACCGCCTCGCGGTAGTCCACGTAGGACTCGCCGAACTGCTCCGTCAACGAGGGCTCCTCGTAGCCACGCACGAAGATCCACACCGCGGCCATGAAGACCAGCATCCAGATCCCCGTGCCCGCGCTGTGGAACCACAGCGCCTGGCCGCCGATCATCGACGCGACCGCGAGGTACATCGGGTTGCGCACGAAACGGTAGAGCCCGCCGACCACCAGGGTCTCGGTCGGGGCAACGGGAGCGGGGGTGCCGACACCCTCGGTCACGAAGCGCACGAAGCAGGCGGTGACCGCGATCAACCCGCAGACGACGAGGATCACGCCGAGCACGTCGGGGACGCCGACGCTGGCATCGGGTCGCTCCCAGCCGGTGATCAGCCAGGGCACGAGTCCGGCGTTGGTGCCGGGCGCCAGGAAGTAGAAGGCGACGGTGAAGAGGGCTGCTCTGACCATGAGCCATGCTAAATCATCAGGCGATGAATTAACAGTAGTAGGCGGTCCCTCGCTCGTCGCGGGTCCAGAGAGTGCCGCCGTCGTCGAGGGCGGCCGACCTCAGCTCCCGCTTGAGCACCTTGTTCGTCGCGGTGCGGGGCAGCGTGTCCAGGATCCGCACGTAGCGCGGCCACTGCTTCGGGCCGAGGTCGGGCTGGCGGCCCAGGAACGCCTCCCAGGCGAGCGGGTCCAGGTCGCCGGCGAGCACGAGCGCGGCCACGAGCTGGTCGCCCGAGGACTCGTCGGGCACGGCGTACACCGCTGCCTCCGAGACGGCCGGGTGGCGGACCAGGATCCGCTCGACCGGCGCAGCCGCGAGGTTCTCCCCGTCGACGCGCAGCCAGTCGGCCGTCCGGCCGGCGTAGAAGACGAAACCCTCCTGGTCGCGGTAGGCGAGGTCGCCGCTCCAGTACATCCCGTCGCGCATCCGCTCCGCGGTCGCCGCCTCGTCGTTGTAGTAGCCGGCGAACTGACCGGTGCCCGTCGTGTTGACGAGCTCGCCGGTGGCCTCGTCGGGGTTGGTGACGCGACCGTCCTCGTCGAACTCGGCGCGCGGGCACTCCTCCCCGGTCTCGGGGTCGAGCACCAGGATGCCGTCGAGCGGGACGCCCAGCGCGCCGGGCGGGGTGCCCGGGATCCGGGAGATCACCACGGCGTTCTCGGTGGAGCCGAACCCGTCGACGACCGTGCAGTCGAACCGTCGCGCGAAGCCGGCGATGTCGCGGTCACCGGCCTCGTTGCCGAAGGCGAGGCGCAGCGGGTTGTCGTGGTCGTCGGGTTGCTCGGGCGTGGCCATCACGTAGGAGAGCGGCTTGCCGACGTAGTTGAGGTACGTCGCGCCGTAGCGGCGGACGTCCTCGAGCAGGCGGCTCGCCGAGAACTTCTCGCAGAGCGCCATCGTGGCGCCGCAGTGGAGCGCCGGAGCCCAGCCCGCCATCACCGCGTTGGAGTGGAACAGCGGCATCGAGAGGTAGAAGACGTCGTCCCCGGAGAGCTCGAGCCGCTCGGTCAGGTAGGCCCCGGGGACCGTGATCTTCTCGTGCGTGATCCGCACCGCCTTGGGGTCACCGCTCGTGCCGGAGGTGAAGATCAACATGAACAGCGAGTGGGCCTCGGGAGCTGCGTCGGGCGGTGAGTCCGAGGCCGAGGCGACCGCCGAGGTCCAGGCATCCTCGTCCGTGACGAGAACCTGGACGTCGCCCAGGTCGAGGCCTTCGAGCAGCGGAGCCAGCCGGGGGTCCACCAGCACGACCTGGCAGTCGGCCTTGCGGATGTCGGCGAGCAGGGCCTCGCCGCGACGGGTGGTGTTCAGCCCCACGGCGACGAGTCCGCCGAGGCCCGCAGCGCCGAGGGTGAAGACCAGCTCGGGGGTGTTGTCCATCAGCACCCCCACGTGTGGTGGGCGACCGGGGTCGAGCAGCCCGGCGAGGGCGTTGGCGCGCCGCGTCGACTCCGCGACGTACTCCCTCCAGGTCCAGGTGTCGTCCTCGACCAGCAGCGCCGGCCGGCTCTCGCCAGCGTGCGCCAGCAGCGCCTCGCGGACCGTCACGAGACCAGCTGCCGCCCGATGGCGCGTGCCTGGTCGGTCGTGCCGCCGAGGGTGAGCTCGTGCCGCTTGGCGGCGGTGAAGTAGCGGTGCGCCTCCCCGTCGAGGTCGATGCCGACGCCTCCGTGCACGTGCACGGTCGTGTGCGCGACGCGGTGCCCGGCATCGGCCGCCCACAGCTTCGCGACCGCCACCTCCTGGGCGGCGGAGAGATCCTCGGTCAGCCGCCAGGCTGCCTGCCACATCGTCAGTCGCGTGCCGAGCACGTCGATGTAGCCGTCGGCCAGCCGCTGCGAGACGGCCTGGAAGGTGCCGATCGGACGACCGAACTGCTCGCGGCTCTTGGCGTAGTCGGCCGTCAGCGACAGCGCGCCCTCGAGGGTGCCGAGCTGCTCGGCGCACAGCGCCACCGTCAGCCGCTGGAGGAGCCACTCGGCCACGAGGCGGCCCCCGCCCGCCTCGCCGAGCACCCGGTCGGCGCCGAGGAGCACCCCGTCGAGGGCGAGCCCGGCAGCCGTCTCGCCGCCAGTGACCTGCTGCGCCGTGACCGTGACGCCGTCGTCGTCGGGTCGCACCAGGAAGACGGTGGGCCCTTCGGCCGTCGAGGCAGGTACGACGAACAGGTCGGCCACCGTTCCGGCCGGCACCACCACCTTGCCGCCCGTCAGCCTCCAGCCGTCGCCCTCGTGCTCCGCGCGGGTGGTCGGCTCGAGGGGGGCGTGGGAGCGCTCCTCCACGAGCGCCGTCGTCAGGATCGCCTCGCCCGTGGCCGCGCTGCGAGCCAGGCGTCCTTCTGCTCCGCAGACCCGAACTGCGCGAGTGCCAGAGCCGTGACGGCGTGGCTGCCCAGCGGGACCGGGGCGACCTTGCGGCCGGCCTCGACGAGCACGGTGCACAGCTCGAGCAGGCCGAGTCCGCTGCCGTCGTGGTCCTCGGGCACGGTCAGGGCGAGCAGCCCCGAAGCCCCGAGCTGCTTCCACAGGTCGCGGTCGAACCGCCCGTTGTCGGCGGTCTTGAGCCGCTCGGGGGTGCAGTGGTCCGCCAGGATGCTGGCCGCGAGCTCGCCGGCGTCGGTCGACTCGGGGGTGGGTTCGAAGTCCATGTCGGTTCCTTATCGCTTCGCTGCGGGGAGGCCGAGACCGACGTACCCGATGATGTCGCGCTGGATCTCGTTGGTGCCGCCGCCGAACGTCATCACCAGCGACGAGCGGTAGAAGCGCTCGAGCCGACCGCGCAGGACCGCTCCGTCCGAGCCGGCGCCCAGCACCGACTCGGGTCCGACGACCTCCATCAGCGAGCGGTAGACCTCGGTGGCCATCTCGGAGCCGTAGACCTTGGTGGCCGAGGCGTCGGCGGGGGAGAGGTCCTTGGTGGCAGAGGCGAGCTGCCAGTTGAGCAGCTTGAGCATGTCGGCGCGGGCGTGCGCGCGGCCGAGGTGCACCTGCACCCACTCGGAGTCGGCGACCCGTGAGCCGTCGGGGTTGCGCGTCTCCTGTGCCCACTCGGTGACCAGCTTGATCGAGTGCGTCACCGGCGCCGCCGAGGTGAGCGCGACCCGCTCGTGGTTGAGCTGGTTGGTCATCAGGGACCAGCCGCCGTTCAGCTCGCCGACCAGGTTGTCCTCCGGGACCCGCACGTCCTCGTAGTAGGTCGCGCTGGTGCTGACCCCGGCCACGGTGTGCACCGGTGTGTAGGAGAACCCATCGCTGTCGGCGGGCACCAGGATCATCGAGAGGCCCTTGTGGCGGGGCAGGTCCGGGTCGGTGCGGCAGGCCAGCCAGACGTAGTCGGCGTACTGGATCAGCGAGGTCCACATCTTCTGGCCGTTGATCACCCACTCACTCTGCCCATCGGAGTTGGCCTCGAGCCGGGCCCGCGTCTTGAGGCTGGCCAGGTCGGTGCCGGAGTCGGGCTCGGAGTAGCCGATCGAGAAGTGCATCTCGCCCTTGAGGATCTTGGGCAGGATCTCGGCCTTCTGCTCGTCGGTGCCGAAGCGCATGATCGTCGGGCCGACGGTGTTCAGGGTCAGGTAGGGGATCGGCACGCCGGCGATGGCCGCCTCGTCGGTGAAGATCAGCTGGTCCATCATCGAGCGGTTCTGGCCGCCGTACTCCTCGGGCCAGCCGATGCCGAGCCAGCCGTCGTGGCCGATCTCGCGGATCACGTCCTTGTAGATCGCGGCGTCGCCGAACTCGCCCCCCTCGAAGTCGCTGGTGGAGCCGCCGAGCGCGGCGCGGCGCTCGGGCGTGACGAGTGCCTCGAAGTACTCCCTCAACTCGCTGCGGAGCTTCTCCTGCTCGGGCGACAATGCGATGTGCATGGGGCTCCTGAATGGGCGTTGGACTGTCTTTCTCCCGCGTAAAACTATAACCTGTTCTTGTTTCCGACCACCCCGACGGAGGAACAAATGAGCACCACGAGCACCTCAGCCGGCCCCTCGGTCGGCGGCGAGGCACGTTCCCTCGACCGCGGAACGGCGCCTGAGCGGTTTGCCCGGGGATGGCACTGTCTCGGTCCGGCCGCCCAGTTCCGCGACGGGCAGCCGCACGCCGTGCAGGGGTTCGGCGGCAAGCTGGTCGTCTGGGCGTCGGGCGACGGCACGCTCAACGTCCTCGACGGCTACTGCCGCCACATGGGCGGCGACCTCACCCAGGGCACCGTCAAGGGAGACGAGATCGCGTGCCCGTTCCACGACTGGCGCTGGGGCGGCGACGGCAAGTGCAAGGCGATCCCCTACGCACGGCGGATCCCGCTGCGCGCGCGGACGCAGAAGTACGAGACCGCGGAGCGCAACGGCCTGCTGATGGTCTGGCACGACGTCGAGGGCAGCCCCGCCGACCACGACGTCCTGCCGCCGGAGCTCGAGAACATCATGGACCCCGACGTCTACACCGACTGGAGCTGGAACGTCCTCGACGTCCCGTCGGCCCACTGTCGCGAGATCGTGGACAACGTCGTGGACATGGCCCATTTCTTCTACATCCACTTCGCCTTCCCGACGAGCTTCCGCAACGTCTTCGAGGGCCACATGGCCACGCAGTTCATGGAGTCGACCGGCCGGCCCGACATGATGGGCAAGGGCTACGGCGACGAGGACCTCGTGCTCAAGTCCGAGGCCACCTACTACGGGCCGTCGTTCATGATCAACTGGCTCAAGAACGACTACAAGGGCTTCATCACCGACGTCGTCCTGATCAACTGCCACATCCCGACCGGTCCGAACTCGTTCGTGCTGCAGTACGGCCTGAAGGTGCTCAAGCCCGAAGGCGTGGACGAGAAGACCACCGACTACATCGGCACGAGGTACACCGAGATGTTCGGTGAGGGCTTCATGCAGGACGTCCACATCTGGCTGAACAAGGCGCCCGTCCAGAACCCGCTGCTGTGCGAGGAGGACGGTCCGGTCTACCAGCTGCGCCGTTGGTACGAGCAGTTCTACGTCGACCGGGCCGACGTCACGCCGGAGATGAGCGAGCGCTTCGAGTTCGAGGTCGACACGACCAAGGCCAACGAGTACTGGCACGCCGAGGTGGCCGAGAACCTCGCGAAGAGGGCGTCCGAGGACGCGACGGCGGAGGAGTCCGCAGAGGTCGGCGCTCCGACCGCCGCCGGCGGGGTCTGATGGCGTCCTTCTCCCCGACCAGCGAGGAGACGCTGGAGGACCAGCGTCTCTACACCCAGGCGCGCCTGACCGAGGTCGCGTGCCTCGACTGCCTGGCCACGGTGGGCGTGAAGAAGAACAGCGAGCACCACACCTCGATCCAGTGGCACGCCGGCTCCCTCGAGCAGTGTGCGGAGTTCAACAAGCTGGCCTCGGAACCCGGTGGGCGCCACGTCTACCAGACCTGCTCGCGGCTGCGGTCGTCGATCGAGCGGGCGGTGGCCGAGGGCGAGATCGAGATCGGGGCCCTGGATGGCTACTGAGTCCTACGAGCTGCGGGTGCTCGACGTCATCGAGGAGACCGCCGACGCGCACTCGATCGTCTTCGAGGTCCCCGACGAGCTGCAGGAGAGGTTCGGCTACACGCCGGGGCAGTTCCTGACGGTCGCCGTCCCGAGCGACCAGACGGGCCTGGCAGCGCGGTGCTACTCGCTCTCGTCGGCGCCGCACTCCGGCCGGCACCAGATCACCGTCAAGCGCACCGTCGACGGCTACGCCTCCAACTGGATCTTCGACAACCTGCGCGAGGGCGACACCATGCGGGTGCTGCCGCCGAGCGGGATCTTCACTCCGCGCGACCTCGACTCCGACCTCCTCCTCTTCGCGGGCGGGTCCGGCATCACGCCGGTCATGTCGATCACCCGCACGGCGCTGGAGAAGGGCCACGGCAAGGTCGTCCTCTTCTACGCCAACCGCGACGAGCAGTCGGTGATCTTCGGCGCCGAGCTCGCCGTCGCTCTCCGAGGAGTACGCCGACCGGCTGGTCGTCGTGCACTGGCTCGAGTCGGTGCAGGGCCTCCCCACGCAGGCGCAGCTGCTCGCATTCGCGACGTACTTCTCCAGCTACACGGCCTTCGTCTGCGGCCCGGCGCCGTTCATGAAGGCCGCGGTCGACTCGCTCAAGGAGCTCGGCTTCCCGCGCGACCGCCGCCACCAGGAGAAGTTCGTCTCGCTCGGAGGCAACCCCTTCGGCGACGTCGCGGAGATGCAGGCCGCCGCGAAGACGCTGGCCGATGCCGACGACCACGAGGACGACGACGAGAAGCCCGTCGAGGGCCCGATCGCGGTCGAGGTCGAGCTCGACGGTGAGCACTACAGCTTCGACGACTGGCAGGGCGACAAGGTGCTGCTGGAGTTCCTCGAGGAGAAGGGCGTCGACGCGCCGTTCTCCTGCCGCGAGGGCAACTGCAGCGCCTGCGCCTGCGTCGTCCTCGAGGGCGAGGTCACGCTCAAGCACAACGAGGTCCTCGACGCCGACGACCTCGCCGACGGCATCCGGCTGGTCTGCCAGTCGCTGCCGGCCAGCGAGAAGCTGAAGATCACCTACAACGGCTGAGCGAAGCGCAGACGTTGCAGGAGCCGACCGGACTGAGCTGCATGCGGGGGAGGCGTGCGGGTCTGCCCTGTCGGCGAGCGCAGCGCGGAGGGGGTCGAGAGTCCCCGGCGACTCGTCGGGTCACCAACCCCGCTCGCGCCACTCCGCCAGGTGCGGCCGCTCGTTGCCGAGCACCGAGTCGTTGCCGTGGCCGGGGTAGAACCAGGTCTCGTCGGGGAGGCGGTCGAAGACCTTGGTGCTGACCTGGTCGACCAGGGTCGCGAA
Organism: uncultured Actinomycetota bacterium; assembly: GCA_963797525.1. Lineage (GTDB taxonomy): Bacteria > Actinomycetota > Actinomycetes > Propionibacteriales > Nocardioidaceae > Marmoricola. Next base: position 448,759 of record CAWCPT010000001.1, on the reverse strand, counting down.
GGCGTCCGCGTCGCCGAAGGTGTTGCCGACGCCGCCCGGGAAGAGGCTGTCGCCCGTCCAGAGGTGCGGGGTGCCCTCGGGGTCGTCGTACAGCAGCGCGATCGAGCCGGGCGTGTGGCCGACGAGGTGGATCACCTCGAGGCGGATGCGGCCGAACTCGACGGTGTCGCCGTGCTCGACGGCGTCGTCGACCGGGACGCCGGTCTGCTCGGTGATCGCAGCGGCGTCGTCGGAGCCGGCGACCACGAGCGCCCCGGTGGCGGCGACGACGTCGGCCAGCGCCCGGTGGTGGTCCCAGTGCTGGTGGGTGGTGATCACCCGGGTGATGCCGGAGGAGCCGATCAGCTCGAGCAGACGGGGTGCGTCGGCGGCCGCGTCGATCGAGCACCTGCTCGTCGGTCGCGCGACAGCGCAGCAGGTAGCAGTTGTTGGACATCTCGGGGTCGACGGCCAGCTTGGTCACCACCAGTCCGGCCAGCTCGCGCGTGTCGGGCGGACCGCCCGGGCTCACGTCTCCTGAGTAGGGGCTGCTGTCGCCGATGCTCTGCGCCATGGGCCCAGCCTAGGCAGTCCGTCCGCGTCCGTGGCGAGACCCTCGCCGTCGCCCCGCCCGGTCAGCCACCAGCCGAGGTCAGCGGCCGTGCCCGTCACGGTCGGTCCTTCGCCGCGGCCGACGGCCCAGTCCTGGCCGAGGTCGGTCGCCCGCACCAGGAACGGTCCGGACGTCGGCATGGTCCACGGTGATGGCGAAGAGCAGCTCGCGCAGGAAGTCGGCCGGCCAGTCGGCCCGGGTGTACGACGCGCCCAGGTCGACGTGGTGGATCTCCACCTCGCGCCGTCTCGTCGGCACGATCGTCGCCACCGGCCACTGCGGCCCGCCGGGGAGCCGGTCGATCGACTCCGTGAGGTGCTCGTCCTCCAGCAGCTCCAGCGCCTCGGCGAAGAGCGTGGTCGCAGCCAGCGCCCGGTCGCGGATCTCGGCCGCCTGCGACTGCGCCAGCCCCTCGATGTCGGCGTCGCGCTGCTCGTCGGAGCCGTACATCGGCACCGGCCGCCGATGCACCAGCCCCTCGATGCACGCCGCGAGCGACTCGCCGTTCAGCGCCACGTGGGCCACCACGTGCGCCCGGGTCCAGCCGGGCAGCAACGACGGCTCGGCGAGGTCCTCCGTGGTGAGGGAGTCGACGGTGAGGTTGAAGGCCTGCGACGAATCGTGGAGTCCCGATGAGCTCATGGGCTCCATCCAAACCCCAGGGGAGGGCAGAAGCCAGCCCGCCGCGCTCAGCACTCGTCGTCGGGTGCGTCCTCGACGATCGGCAGGAACACCGACTGCATCCGGTGCCGCGGGGGAGCCACCGCCTGGGGTCCGAAGACCCGCGCGCGCAGCGGGGCGGTGAGCACGCCGAGCGGAGCGGTGAGCAGGTAGGCGCAGGCGACCACGAGACCGGTCGCAGCGGCGTCGAGCACCAGTCCGACGACGAGCGCGAGCGCGAGGAAGGTCGTCGTCGCCCTCGCCTGGCTGGTCCTGGGGGAGAGCAGCCCGCGGAAGGACCGGAAACGGACCGTGGTGACCATCAGCAAGGCGGGTACGACGCTGACCGCGACCGGCACGAGCATCCCCGGGACCGTGCTCGGGCGTGCCGAGGGCCACGATCGTCGCGATCACGACCAGGGTCGCGCCGGGGCTCGGCAGCCCGACGAAGTACTTCTTGTCCGCCAGAGGGTCGACCGTCACGTTGAACCGGGCGAGACGGAAGGCCGCGCAGGCGAGCCACAGGAACGCCGAGAGCCAGGCGAGGACCGGGTTCTCGGGCAGCGCCCAGGTGTGCACGAGCACGGCCGGGGCCAGCCCGAAGGACACCAGGTCGGACAACGAGTCCAGCTGGACGCCGAACGGCGACGTCGCCCCGACCAGCCGGGCCACCGCGCCGTCGGCGATGTCGAGCACGATCGAGCCGGCCAGCATGGCCGCGGCCCAGGTGAAGTGGTCGCCGAACGCCAGCAGGACCGCGGAGAAGCCGCACGCCATGTTGCCGGTGGTGAGCATGCTCGGTGAGGTGACCCGCAGCCGCTCACGGGTGTTCAGCTGCCGCAATGAGACGACCGCGGCACCGGAGGGAGACCTGAGCCGCCACCGGTCGAGCAGCCGGCGGCCGGACTTCTCGGTGGCCGGGCTCAGCGGAGACTCCCTGGTCAGGGCCGGCCATCGCGCGATCACGCTCTCGCCCGCGACCGTGCGGTCACCGGCGACCGCCACCAGGTCGACCTCCGGGGGCACGAAGACGTCCATCCGCGAACCGAACTTCATCAGGCCCATCCGCTGGCCGGTGCGCAGCACGTCGCCCGCGGACGACACGGGTCACCACCCGGCGTGCGACCAGGCCGACGATCTGGCGGAACACGACGCGCCGCTCGTCGCCGTCGACGTCGTCGACCAGGCTGATCTCGCTGCGCTCGTTCTCGGTCGCGCTCTCGAACCGGTAGGCCGCGTGCCACTTGCCGGGACGGTAGGTGACCTCCTCGACCCTGCCGGAGTACGGCGTCCGGTTGATGTGCACGTCGAAGAGGGAGAGGAAGATGCTGACCTGCTGCCAGCTGCCGGGCGGAGCGACCCCGACCTGGCCCGGCCCGACGTACATCACCTTGCCGTCGGCGGGAGCCAGGACGAGGTCCCGGTCGACCTGTCGGTGGTCGGGCGTACGGTCGGGATCGCGGAAGAATGCGGTGACGCCGACGGGAAGGGCGAGCAGTGACCACGGCTGACCCGACGACGGCCCATGAGGGCAGCGACGACCGCCGGGACGGCACTGACGGCCACGGCGGGCAGGGCGGCTCGATCGACGCGGAGGTGGAGGGACACGGTGGCACAGCCTAGGCGCGGGCGGCTCGTTCCGCCTGCCGACCGTCCGCGTGGCGACTTGCCGCATCCGATATCATGACGAACACTTGTTCGAACATCTTTCGAGCCGACCGACGACGCCAAGTCAACCGACAACAAGAGTGCAGGGGTCTCATTCGTGGCTGATCAGCTCGTCATCCGGGGCGCGCGCGAGCACAACCTCAAGGACGTCTCCCTCGACCTGCCCCGCGACTCCCTGATCGTCTTCACGGGACTCTCCGGCTCCGGCAAGTCGAGCCTCGCGTTCGACACGATCTTCGCCGAGGGCCAGCGCCGCTACGTGGAGTCGCTCTCGGCCTACGCGCGCCAGTTCCTCGGGCAGATGGACAAGCCCGACGTCGACTTCATCGAGGGGCTCAGCCCGGCGGTCTCGATCGACCAGAAGTCCACGTCGAAGAACCCCCGGTCCACCGTCGGCACGATCACCGAGGTCTACGACTACCTCCGCCTGCTCTACGCCCGTGCGGGTCGCCCGCACTGCCCCGTCTGCGGCGCGCCGATCGAGCGGCAGACGCCGCAGCAGATCGTCGACCGGGTGCTCCAGCTCGAGGAGGGCACCCGCTTCCAGGTGCTGGCGCCGGTCATCCGCGGGCGCAAGGGCGAGTACATCGAGCTCTTCCGCAGCCTGCAGTCCCAGGGCTTCAGCCGCGCCCGCGTCAACGGCGAGACGATCCAGCTCGCCGACCCGCCCAAGCTGGAGAAGCAGAAGAAGCACACCATCGAGGTGGTCGTCGACCGGCTGGCCGCCAAGCCCAGCTCCAAGCGCCGGCTGACCGACTCGGTCGAGACCGCCCTCAACCTGGCGTCGGGACTCGTCGTGTTCGACATGGTCGACGCCCCGCTGTTGAAGTCTGGCGCCAAGGACCCCGCCAGCGAGATGAAGTTCTCCGAGAAGATGTCGTGCCCCAACGACCACGACATCGAGACCGACGACCTCGAGCCGCGCTCGTTCTCGTTCAACTCCCCGTTCGGCGCCTGCCCGGCCTGCCACGGCCTCGGCACCCGGATGGAGGTCGATCCCGAGCTGGTCATCCAGGACCCGCAGGCGACCCTCGGCGAGGGCGTGATCGGGCCCTGGTCCGGTGCCCACGTCAGCGACTACTTCACCCGGCTGCTCGGAGCGCTCGGTGACGAGCTCGGCTTCGACCTGAACACCCCGTGGGAGGACCTGCCCGCCAAGGGGAGGAAGGCCATCCTCGAGGGGCACCCGACCAAGGTGCACGTGCGGCACACCAACCGCTACGGCCGCGAGCGCTCCTACTACACCAACTTCGAGGGTGTCCGCCCCTACATCGAGCGGCGTCACCGCGAGGCGGAGAGCGACACCAGTCGCGAGCGCTTCGAGGGCTTCATGCGCGAGGTGGCCTGCCCGACCTGCCACGGCACCCGCCTCAAGCCGGTCTCCGTCGCGGTCACCCTGGGTGACCGTGACTCCGGCGGCAAGAACATCGCCGAGGTCTGCCGGTTGCCGATCAACGAGGCGGCGGAGTTCCTCGCCGACCTCGAGCTCTCCTCACGGGAGCGCCAGATCGCCGAGCGCGTGCTCAAGGAGATCCAGGAGCGGCTGCGGTTCCTGCTCGACGTCGGGCTCGACTACCTCTCCCTCGACCGGCCGTCGGCGACGCTGTCCGGCGGCGAGGCTCAGCGGATCCGGCTCGCCACCCAGATCGGTGCCGGTCTCGTGGGCGTGCTCTACGTCCTCGACGAGCCCAGCATCGGCCTGCACCAGCGGGACAACCACCGGTTGATCGAGACCCTCGTCCGTCTCAAGGACCTCGGCAACACGCTGATCGTGGTCGAGCACGACGAGGACACGATCATGCAGGCCGACTGGGTCGTCGACATCGGTCCCGGGGCGGGGGAGCACGGCGGCCAGGTGGTGCACTCCGGCACGGTCAAGCAGCTGCTCAAGCACCGTGACTCGGAGACCGGTCTCTACCTCTCCGGTCGCAAGTCGATCCCCGTCCCCGCCGTACGCCGCCCGCCGACGCCCGGTCGCGAGCTCACCGTCCACGGAGCTCGCGAGAACAACCTCAAGAACATCGACGTCAGCTTCCCGCTCGGCACCTTCGTCGCGGTGACCGGTGTCTCCGGCTCGGGGAAGTCGACCCTGGTCAACGACATCCTCTACACCTCGCTGGCCAAGCAGATCTACAACGCCCGCACCGTGCCGGGCCGACACCAGAAGATCACCGGTGTCGACGACGTCGACAAGGTGATCCACGTCGACCAGTCGCCGATCGGCCGCACGCCCCGGTCCAACCCGGCGACCTACACGGGCGTCTTCGACCACGTGCGCAAGCTCTTCGCGTCCACGCCCGAGGCGAAGATGCGCGGCTACCTGCAGGGGCGGTTCTCCTTCAACGTCAAGGGTGGGCGCTGCGAGGCGTGCTCCGGCGACGGCACGATCAAGATCGAGATGAACTTCCTGCCCGACGTCTACGTGCCGTGCGAGGTCTGCCACGGGGCCCGCTACAACCGCGAGACCCTCGAGGTGCACTACAAGGGCAAGACGATCGCTGAGGTGCTCCAGCTCTCCATCGAGGAGGCGTCCGAGTTCTTCGCCGCGATCCCTGCGATCGCGCGCCACCTGACCACGCTGGTGGAGGTGGGTCTCGGGTACGTCCGGCTCGGCCAGCCCGCCACCACGCTGTCCGGCGGCGAGGCGCAGCGGGTCAAGCTCGCCAGCGAGCTGCAGAAGAGGTCGACCGGTCGCACTGTCTACGTGCTCGACGAGCCGACGACCGGCCTGCACTTCGAGGACATCCGCAAGCTGCTCGGCGTCCTCTCCAGCCTGGTCGACAAGGGCAACACCGTGCTCGTCATCGAGCACAACCTCGACGTCATCAAGACTGCCGACTGGATCATCGACATGGGTCCCGCCGGCGGCAACCGCGGCGGTACCGTCGTGGCCGTCGGCACTCCCGAGGAGGTGGCCGACCGGGAGGAGAGCTTCACCGGCCAGTTCCTCAAGCCGTTGCTGGCTCCGGGCGGACGCGCTGCACAGGCCTCGCACAGTGGTCGTAAGACCAATGGACAGCAGCGGCGGTCAGGCTCCCGCACGTAGGTTGAACCGACAACCAAGGGTCCCAGACCAGTGACCGATCCCGGGAGGAACCAGATGGCCAAGGACACCCAGAACGGCTCGGGAGACGCCTCGCGTAGGGCAGTGATCGGCGGCTTCGTCGGGCTCGGCGTCGGCGTCCCGCTGCTCGTGGCGTGCGGCGCCGAAGACTCCGCAGCCGGAAGCGACGGCTCCGGAGGCTCGGGGGCACCACGTCGAGCGGACCGATCGGCAAGACCACGGACGTGCCCGTGGGCGGTGCGAAGATCTACACCGCTGAGAAGGTGATGGTCTCCCAGCCGACGTCGGGCGACTTCAAGGCCTTCAGCACGATCTGCACGCATCAGAGCTGCCCGATCAAGCAGCTCAACGAGGCGGACAAGGAGATCGAGTGCAACTGCCACCACAGCAAGTTCTCGATCACCGACGGCTCGGTGAAGCAGGGCCCGGCCACCAAGCCCCTCAACGAGCTCAAGGTCACCGTCAGCGGCGAGGACATCACCGTCAGCTGACCCCGTCAGCTGGCTGGTGCGGCACCCTTCACCGTCAGCACCGGGCACTCGGCGTCCAGCAGGATCTGCTGGGCGGTGCTGCCGCTGATCAGCTTGCCGACCGGTGAGCGCCGTCGGAGGCCGATGACGATGACGTCCGCCGAGCGCGATGCCGCCGTCTCCAGGATCACCTCGGCGGTCGGCCTCCCGTCCGTCGGCTGGACCACCTCGTGCTCCACCCCGATGTCGTCGAGCTCGGCCGAGATCGCGTCCAGGTCCTGCTGGGTCGCGAAGCTCGGGTGCGAGTAGTCGCCCTTTCGCCCGGTGTTGACCAGCAGCAGCGTCGCTCCGCTGGCCTCCGCCCAGTCCTTGGCGTACTCGAACGCAGCCGTGCCCTCGGGGGTCGGCAGGTAGCCGACGACGATCGTGCTGACGTCCACGCTCATCGCAGGCTCTGCTCCTCGTCGGGCACGGTCATCGCGCCGGTCATGATCGCCACGGCGTCCTGCATCGAGTGCGTCTCGGGGCTGATCACGGCCGCTCGTCCGCCGAGTCGCTGGACGTGGATGCGGTCCGCCGTCTCGAAGACGTTGGGCATGTTGTGGCTGATCAGGATGACGCCGAGCCCCTGGTCACGCAGGTCGCGGACCAGGCGGAGCACCTGCGCCGTCTCGCGTACGCCGAGCGCGGCCGTCGGCTCGTCGAGGATGGCGATCTTGCTGCCGAACGCACCGGTGCGCGCAACCGCGACGATCTGGCGCTGACCACCGGACAGCGTCTCGACCGACTGGTTGATGTTCTGCAGCGTGGAGATGCCCAGGCTCTTGATGTGCTCCGAGGCGTGGTCGCGCATCGCCTTGGTGTCGAGCATCCGCAGCACCGAGCCCGCGAACCCCGGTCGACGGATCTCACGGGCGAGGTAGAGGTTGCTCGCGATGTCGAGGGCAGGCGCCACCGCCAGGGTCTGGTAGACGGTCTCGATGCCGGCCTCGCGCGCCTCCTGGGTCGACTTGAAGCTCATCTGCGTGCCCTCGACCTTGATCGAGCCGCGGTCGGGGATCATGGCGCCGGACAGGCACTTGATCAGCGTGGACTTGCCGGCGCCGTTGTCGCCGATCACGGCGAGCACCTCACCGGGGTAGAGCCGCAGGTCCACCCCGCGCAGGCCCACCACCCGGCCGAACAGCTTGACCATCCCCTCGGCCTCGAGGATGGGCTCACCGCTGTAGTCGGGAGCAGTGCGTTCCTCGGTTGCGCTCTCGGTCGTCATGCCTTGACCCTCCTGATCCACTGGTCGACGGACACCGCGAGGATGACCAGGATTCCGGTGGCGAGCACCTGGTAGTTGGGGTCGACGCCGGCGAGCGCGAGCCCGCTGTTGAAGACCTGGACGATGAGGGCACCGATCAGGCTGCCGATCACGAGGCCACGACCACCGAAGAGGCTGGTGCCGCCGATGACGACCGCGGTGATGCTCTGCAGGTTGTAGTTCAGGCCCGCGTTGGGGTCCGCGCCGCCGACACGGCCGCAGACGATCCAGGCGGCGATGCCGACCGTGGCGCCAGCCACGACGTAGGCGCTGAGCAGCACCCGGTTGGTGTTGATGCCGGCGAGCTGCGAGGCCTCGCGGTCGTCGCCGGTGGCGTACAGATGTCGTCCCCAGGCCGTGTTGCGCAGCGCGAACCCGACGACCAGGTAGAGCAGCAGCATCAGGATCACACCCCAGGTGATGCTGACGCTGCCGATGCTGATCGTCTTGCCGGTCCACACCAGGAGCGCATCCGGGTCGAGCGCGATGGTCTGCCCACCGGCGTACAGCAGGGAGACGGCGGTGAAGATCGAGAACGTGCCGAGCGTGACGATGAACGGCGGCAGGTTGAGCCGGGTCACGAGGACACCGTTGAGGAGCCCGGTCAGCAGTCCCACGCCGATCCCGATCAGCAGCGCGATCAGCCCGGGGACCCCCTGGTCGCTGTTCAGCTTCACCATCACCAGCGACGAGAGCACCATCGCCATCCCGATCGACAGGTCGATGCCCGCCGTCAGGATGATCACGGTCTGACCGACGGCGAGCGCCCCCACGACGGCCACCTGCTGCACCAGGAGCGAGAGCGCCTGGGGCCGCAGGAAGTTGTCCGCGAAGATGCCGAAGACGATCACGGCGACCACCAGCACGATGAGTGGGCTCAGTGCCGGGTTGCCGTGCAGGATGTGCTGGACCCGCTGGGCAGGTGTGTGCCGGGTGGGGACGAGCTCCTCCGCCGAGGCCGGGGTCTCGGCAGTCGCTGAGTCGTTGCTCACGGTGTGCTCCTCTGGTCGTCCAGCCCTCGTGTCGACATGGTCGGTTCCGCCGTCCCCATCAGCCGGTCGTGCCCCAACAGCGCTCCCGGCCCTCGTCGACCGTCTGGCTCTTGATCCCGTCGAGGGGCTTCGCGGTCACGAGGTTGGTGCCGGTGTCGAGGTAGTCCTTGCCCTCGGGCAGTGACGGTGCCTTCTCGCCCTCGCCGATCTTGGCCACCGCGTCGACCCCGAGCTTCGCCATCTTGCCCGGGTACTGCGTCGCGTCCGCCGCGAAGATGCCGTTCTCGACGTCCTCCATGCCCTGGCAGCTGCCGTCGATCGAGACGATGAACGCCTTGTCGTCGTGGTTGTCCGCCTTGAGCGCTGCGTGGGCGCCCTCGCCCGCCGGCTCGTTGATCGTGTAGACGACATTGATGTCGGGGTTGCGGGACAGGCACTGCTCCATCGCCTTGCGGCCACCGTCCACGGCGCCCTGGGTCGCCTGGTGGCAGGCGATCTCGTAGCTGCCACCCTTGCCGCCCTTGTAGGTCCCGGAGCGCTTCTCCTTGGCGTTCAGCGTCTTGCTGCCCGGGTCGATGCCCATGCCGGTGAGGAAGCCGTGGTCGCGGTCGATGTCGACGGAGACCACCTGGTCGTCGTAGAGGTCGAGCATCGCGATCACGGCCTTCTTGCCGGCCAGCCGCTTCGCGGCGTACTCACCGATCAGCTTGCCGGCCTGGAAGTTGTTCGTCGCGTAGGTGACGTCGGCGGTGTCCACGGGGTCCAGCGGGGTGTCCAGGGCGATCACGAACAGGCCGTACTCCTTGGCCTGGCGCAGCGCCGCGTTGACGGCCGGGCCGTTGGAGGTGATCAGGATGCCTTTGTCGCCACGGGCGATGGCGGTGTCGATGGCGTTGATCTGGGACTGGGTGTCGCCGTCGGCGTTGCCGGCTGCGACCGAGAGGTGGGTGTCGGTCCTCTTGGCCTCGGCCTGTGCGGCCTTCTTCATCGACACGAAGTAGGGGTTGGTCTGGGTCTTGATGATCAGCGAGACACCGGTCTTGCCCTCGTTGCCGCCGCAGCTGGAGACCAGGGCGAGGGCGCAGACGGCTGCGGCGATGGCAGCCGTGCGCCGAACCACACGCCTCGTGCTGCGCTGCACCCGCTGCGACATCTGGCCTCCCGAGCCTCAAGGTCAGGTCTAGACCCATGGCGCGGAGCTACGCAAGCCCCCACGCGGTCGACGTCAGCCGAGTGAGAGGTCGTGCGTACGCCGCAGCACCGGGTCGATGGACTCGACCAGAGCGGCATGCGCCGAGGACAGCTCCGCGTAGCGGCGGGCACCCTCGACCGTCGGCTCGACGACCACGTCGGTGTGCACCATCGCACTCGTTGCCGCACCGAAGGACGTGTGCGCCCCGACACCGACGGCGGCGCAGACCGCCGCTCCCAGCGAGGCAGCACTGGCCGCACGGGTGCGCGTGACCGGTCGGTCGAACGCGTCGGCCAGGATCTGCAGCATCAGCTCAGAACGGGCGCCACCCCCGGACACCACCAGCCGCCCCACCTCGAGTCCCAGCTCGGTGGTCATGGCCGCCGAGTGCCGCTGCATCGTCATCGCGATGCCTTCGAGCACCGACCGGTGCAGGTGGGCCGCGTCGTGCCGGGCGTCGAGCCCGACGAAGGCGCCGCGGCGCCAGGGCGCGTCGGTCGGAGCCAGCCAGTCGAGCACGGTGAGCAGGCCGTCCGAGCCGACCGGCACCCTGCTCGCCGCCTGGTTGAGCTCCTCCTCGGTCATCCCGACGAGGTCCCGCACCCAGGACACCGTCCACATGCCGCGCCGGATGCCCACGCTCTCGTGGAGGTACTCGCCCGGCACCGAGGAGAAGTTCGTCCAGTACGACGACCCCGCCGCCTCGCTCGACCCCAGGGTCATGGCCGCGATGTAGGTGCCCAGCGAGACGAGCACGTCGCCGGGCTCGCGCAGGCCGCAGCCGAGCGCCTCGACCGCCTTGTCGTTGGCGGTCGCGAACACGGGCACGCCGTCCGGAAGTCCCGTCGCGGAATCGGCCGCCCCGGTCACCGGGCCCAGGAGCTCGCCCGGCTGCACCAGCTCCGCGAGCTGGTCGGGCCGGATCCCGAACGCCGCGAGGCGGTCGTCCTCCGAGCCACTGCCAGCGTCGCAGTGTCGATCGGCCACTGGCCCTGGTAGGCGGCCGAGCTGTCCCGCAGCCGACCGGTCAGCCGGTGGGTCAGGTAGCCGGACGAGGCAGTCACCCAGGCCACCTCCTCGTCGCGGTGCTCGTAGGGCCGGGCGACCCGCTCGTCCATCCAGCTCTGCACCGGCGCGGCGAGGCTTCCGTCGGCCCGCAGCAGCGCCCGGCAGAACCGGATGCCGCAGAGCCCGATCGCCGACGATCGACGCGCGGGCCTCGCCGAGGTCGTCCATCGCCCTCCGGCTCGCGACGCAGAGCGCCTGCCACAGGTCGTCGCCGGGGTGCTCCACGACGCCGGGTGCGGGGAGAGGGTCGCGGCGAGCGGCTCCCGCCCCTCGCAGACGACGGTGCCGCGCGCGTCGTACACGACGACCTTGGCGCTCTGGCTGCCGAGGTCGATCCCGACCAGGAGGTCGCTCACCGGAGCGGGAAGATCGTGCCGGCGTTCATGGTGCCGCGCGGGTCGAAGGCCTGCTTGAGGCCCGCGAGGATGGGGTACGCCGAGCCGTGCTCCTCCTCGGTCCACGCCGTGCGGTACTTGCCGATGCCGTGGTGGTGCACCATCGAGCCGCCGACCCGCAGCGCCTCCTCGACGATGATCGCGTTGAGCGGCTTGTGGTACTTCTCGATCTCCTCGCGCGGCGCGCAGTCGATGTCGTAGTCGTAGACGAAGTAGAGGTTGGTGCCGGTCTGGTAGCTGTGCGAGGAGTGCGCGCCCAGCAGGGTCAGGTCGTCGGCGTACGGGTAGTCGTCGGTGATCCGGCGTATGACCGAGCGGTACAGGTCGCCGATCGCCGACCAGCTCGGCGGAGACCTCGGTGGTGTAGCCGAGGTGGCTGGTCCGGAGCATCGACTCGCTGCTCCGCGTCGATCTTGTCCTGGCCCCAGTTGAGTCCGTCGAACCACTGCTCGATCAGACGCGGATCGACGCTGGTCGTGCTCGTGCGCGCCCAGCGATCTCCTCGATCCCGGCGCTGGTGGCCTCGGTGATCCGGCGCGGGCCCTCGGCCACGAGGACGACCACGCACCTGCCGCCGGCGAAGTCGGAGAAGTGCTGGGCGGCGTCGTCGGGTGAGTAGACCCGCGCGACCGAGGGGCGGTAGCCCTCCGACCATGACCTCGCGCAGGATCGCCGACGCCCGTCTCGAGGTCGTCGACGCAGATAACCCTGGAACACGTTGTGCTCGGGCTGGAAGCGGAACAGCTTCACGGTGACCTCGGTGATGAAGCACAGCGCACCCTCGTTGCCGATCACCACGTGTCGGATGTCCGGGCCGGCGGCCCGACGCGGGACGTTCTTGATCCGGCGAGACGGTGCCGTCCGGGAAGACCGCCTCGAGGCCGACGACCAGGTCCTCGATCCCGCCGTACAGCGTCGACAGCTGGCCGATCGAGCGGGTCGCCACCAGCCCGCCCATCTGGGCGAGCGGCTTGGACTGCGGCGAGTGACCGGTGGTCAGGCCCTGCTCGCGCAAGGTGTCCTCGAGCACCTGCAGCGGTACGCCGCACTGGGCCGTGGCCATCATGTTCACCGGGTCGATCTCCAGGACCCGGTCCATCCGCGAGCCGTCGAGCACGATCGTGTCCGCGACCGCGGTCTCGAGCCCGCCCTCGGTGGCGGTGCGGCCGGTCCGCGGGACGACGTTGAGGCCGTGCGTCGTCGGCGATACGTCAGGATCGGCGACGACGTCGTCCACCGAGCCCGGCGAACACGATGGCGGCGGGGAACGGGCCGTCGAAGATGCCGTGCACGCTCTGGTACTTCTTGAACCGGTCGACGCTGGCCTCGCGCAGCAGCGCGGGGTCGGTCTCCACGCGGTCGTCGCCGACGAGACCGCGCAGGTCGGCTGCGATGCGGTCGGTGCTGGTGCTGCAGTCGGTGCTCCTTCAGCGCACGAGGTAGCCGCCGTCGACCGTGAGGACGTGCCCGTTGACGTAGTCGGAGGCGCGGCTGGCAGGAACACGACGCGCCCATCAGGTCGCTCGTGCTGCCCCACCGGCCGGCCGGGATGTGGTCGAGCACGCGCTGGTTCGCCACCGGGTCGGAACGGGTCGCGCGGTGATCGAGGTGGCGAAGTAGCCGGGCGCGATCGCGTTGACCTGGATGCCGTGCTGGCCGAGCTCGTCGGCGTAGGCCTTGGTGAAGCCGACGATCCCGTGCTTCGTGGCGGCGTACGCCGGGGAGCCCTGACCGCCCAGGAACGAGTACAGCGACGCGATGTTGATGATCTTGCCGCCACCCTGCTCCTTCATCAGCACCGCGTGCCTCGTGGGCCAGCTCGAAGGCGGCCGTGAGGTTGAGGTCGACCATCGCGTCCCACTCCGTTCGGCCGAAGTCCTCGACCGGGGCGAGGCGCAGGATGCCCGCGGAGTTGACCAGGACGTCGACGCTGCCGAACGTGTCGCGGCACTCGGCCACGACACGTCGGGGTGCTCCGGGCTCGACCAGGTCGACCACCATCTGGTGCATCCGGGCGCCGCGCTTCTCGACCAGCTCGCGGGTCTCACCCCCGTCGTCGAGCACCGTCGGGACGAACACGTCGGCTCCGGCAGCGGCCAGCGCGACGGTGAACGCCTGCCCCAGCCCGGTGTTCCCGCCGGTCACCACGGCGGTGCGGCCGGCCAGCGAAAAGCTGGCCAGCGAGAAGCTCTCCAGGTCCGACTCGAGGTCCATCAGCCACGGAGCCTAGCTGTCACAGCCGATGCGTAGGGTTGCACCGTGGCCGACCCCTCGACGTACCGTCCGAAGCCGGGGTCGATCCCTACGCAGCCAGGCGTCTACCGCTTCCGTGACAAGGACGGGCGCGTGGTCTACGTCGGCAAGGCGAAGAGCCTGCGTCCCCGGCTCTCGTCGTACTTCCAGGACGTCGCCAACCTGCACTCGCGGACCGCCACGATGGTGACGACGGCTGCTTCGGTGGAGTGGACCGTCGTGCGCACCGAGGTCGAGGCGCTGCAGCTGGAGTACTCCTGGATCAAGGAGTTCGACCCGCGCTTCAACGTGAAGTACCGCGACGACAAGTCCTACCCGTGGCTCGCGATCACGATGAACGAGGAGTTCCCGCGGGTGATGGTCGGGCGCGGCGCGAAGCGGAAGGGCGTGAAGTACTACGGCCCCTACGGTCACGCGTGGGCCATCCGCGAGACCGTCGACCTCCTGCTGCGCGTGTTCCCGATGCGCTCCTGCAGCAACGGGGTGTTCAAGCGCTCCTCCCAGATCGGCCGTCCTTGCCTGCTTGGTTACATCGAGAAGTGCTCGGCACCCTGCGTCGGACGGGTGGACGCCGACGAGCACCGGCAGATCGCCGAGGACTTCGCCGACTTCATGGGTGGCCGGACCGACAGCTTCGTCAAGCGCATCCAGCGCGAGATGTACGCCGCGTCCGAGGCCCAGGACTACGAGCGCGCTGCCCGCCTGCGCGACGACCTCGGCGCCCTGAACAAGGCGCTCGAGAAGCAGGCGGTCGTCTTCGGCGACGGCACCGACGCCGACGTGATCGCGTTGGCCGAGGACCCGCTCGAGGTCGCCGTGCAGATCTTCCACGTGCGGGCCGGTCGCATCAAGGGCCAGCGCGGCTGGGTGGCCGACCGCGTGGAGGACATCGACACGGCGGGCCTGGTGAGCGAGTTCCTGCTGCAGCTCTACGCCGGCGAGGAGGCCGACGGGATCCCGCGGGAGATCCTGGTGCCTGCGATGCCCGAGGACGCCGACACCTTCGAGCAGCTGCTGGGCGAGACCCGGGGGACCAAGGTGGCGATCCGGGTCCCGCAGCGGGGTGACAAGCGCACCCTCCAGGAGACCGTCGCCAAGAACGCCGCCCAGTCGCTCGCCCTGCACAAGACCAAGCGGGCCAGCGACCTCACCGTGCGCAGCCAGGCGCTGGAGGAGATCCAGGAAGCCCTCGAGCTGCCCACGGCTCCGCTCCGGATCGAGTGCTACGACGTCTCCAACCTCCAGGGCACCGAGGTGGTCGCCTCGATGGTGGTCTTCGAGGACGGCCTGGCCCGGAAGAGCGAGTACCGCCGGTTCGTCATCCGGGGCGTCGACGGGCAGAACGACGTCGCCTCGATGCACGAGGTGATCTCGCGCCGTTTCCGTCGGCTGATCGACGAGCGGATGGAGTCCCCGGACCTGAGCGGTGGCGAGGTCGATCCCGCGTCCGGGCCGATGCTGGTCGACCCGGAGACCGGGAGGCCCCGCAAGTTCGCCTACACGCCCGGACTCGTGGTCGTCGACGGCGGCCCGCCGCAGGTCGCCGCCGCCCAGCGGGCGCTGGACGAGCTCGGCATCGACGACATCCCGCTCTGCGGCCTGGCGAAGCGGCTCGAGGAGGTGTGGGTTCCCGGCCAGCCCGACCCGGTGATCCTGCCGCGCTCCAGCGAGGGCCTCTACCTCCTCCAGCGCATCCGCGACGAGGCGCACCGCTTCGCCATCACCCACCACCGGTCACGGCGGTCCAGGACGATGGTGGAGAGCCTGCTCGACGAGGTGCCTGGGCTCGGTGAGGTGCGCCGCAAGACCCTGATCAAGCACTTCGGCTCCCTGAAGAAGCTCCGGGCTGCCACCATCGAGCAGATCGCCGAGGTGCCCGGCATCGGCACCCGGACCGCGACGGCGATCTCGGAGGCGGTCGCCGCGTCGCCGAGGACGGCCTCCGTCAACACGGCGACCGGCGAGATCGAGGAGAGCTGATGGACCGCCTGGGTGAGCTCGTCGTGGTGACCGGGATGACCGGTGCGGGTCGCAGCACTGCGGCCAAGGAGCTCGAGGACCTCGGCTACTTCGTGGTCGACAACCTGCCCCCTGAGCTGGTCAGCGACGTGGTCCGCCTGGTCGACGAGAAGCAGGGGATCGACCAGCCCGTCGCGGCGGTCGTCGACGTGCGGGCCGGCATCTTCTTCGAGTCGCTGCGCGAGCAGCTGGCCAAGTCGTTCCCGACCCGGCGTACGACCCTGCTCTACCTCGACGCCGACGACGGCATCCTGGTCCGCCGCCAGGAGGCCGCCCGCCGGCCGCACCCGCTCCAGGGTGGTGGCCGACTGCTGGAGGGCATCGCCCGGGAGCGGGTCGTGATGGCGTCGCTGCGCGGAGACGCGGACCTGGTCATCGACACCACGCCGCTCAACGTCCACCAGCTCAAGCACAAGGTCGCTCACGCCTTCGGCACGCCGGACACCGTGCAGCTGCGCATCACCGTGGTCAGCTTCGGCTTCAAGTACGGCGTGCCCGTCGACGCCGACCTGCTCGCCGACATGCGGTTCCTGCCGAACCCGTTCTGGGTCCCCGAGCTGCGTCACCGGACCGGGCAGGACGCCGAGGTGGCGACGTACGTCAAGGACCGAGCGGACGCCCAGGAGTTCCTCGAGCGCTACGTGCCGGTGATCGAGACGGTCGGCACGGGCTACCTCCGCGAGGGCAAGCGCTTCATGACCGTGGCCATCGGCTGCACCGGCGGCAAGCACCGCAGCGTCGCGATGTCCGAGGAGATCGCCGCCCGGCTCCGGGCCCTGGGCTTCGAGGCGGAGGCCACCCACCGCGACCTGGGTCGGGAGTAGCCGATGCGCTGGTCGACCGAGCCCTCCGTCGTCGCCCTCGGTGGCGGCCACGGCCTCGCCGCGTCCCTGACGGCATTGCGCCGGTTGACCCCCGACCTCACGGCGGTGGTGACCATCGCCGACAACGGCGGCTCGTCCGGGCGGCTGCGCGAGGAGTTCGGCGTGCTCCCGCCCGGTGACCTGCGGATGGCCCTGGCAGCCCTGTGCGGCGACGACCGCTGGGGCCAGACCTGGGCCGAGGTGCTGCAGCACCGGTTCGAGTCCGACGGCGAGATGGACGGCCACTCGATGGGCAACCTCCTCATCGTGACGCTCTGGGAGCTGCTGCACGACCACGTCGACGGGCTGGAGTGGGTGGCTGGCCTGCTCGGGGCCCGCGGCCGGGTGCTGCCGATGGCCACGACGCCGCTGGACATCACCGCCGAGGTGCGCGGCGCCGGGGCCGACCCCGACGCCGTGTCCACGGTGCACGGCCAGGTCTCGGTCGCCACGACGACCGGCGAGGTGCTCTCCGTCGACCTCGTCCCCGCGGACGCCCGTGCCTGCCCGCAGGCGGTGGAGGCCGTCGAGGAGGCCGACTGGGTCGTGCTCGGGCCCGGCTCCTGGTACTCCAGCGTGATCCCGCACCTGCTCCTGCCCGAGCTCCGCGACGCCCTGTGCCGTACGCCGGGCAAGGTCGTCGTCTCGATGAACCTCGAACCGCACACCGACGAGACCCGGGGCTACGACCTGGCCGACCATCTCGAGGTGCTGCTGCGGCACGCTCCCGAGCTCCGGGTGCACGCCGTCCTGGTCGACCCCAGCGCGCTCCACGACGGTGACCGGCTGGCCGTCGCGGCCGAGGCCGCCGGTGCGCAGCTGGAGGTGGCGGACATCGCTTCACGCAAACCGGGTGTCCACGATCCTCAAAAACTCGGTTCCGCGTATGCGCGTTTGTTCGCAGCCAACTAGGGTGGGCGGCATGGCGATGACGGCACAGGTGAAGGCAGAGCTGGCCAGTACGAATGTCACGAAGACCTGTTGCCGCAAAGCCGAGGTGTCCTCGATGCTCCGCTTCGCGGACGCCCTCCACCTCGTCAACGGCGGCATCGTCGTCGAGGCCGAGCTGGACACCGGTGCCGCGGCGCGGCGGATGCGCAAGGACATCACCGAGGTCTTCGGCCACCAGCCCGAGATCGTGCTGCTCAAGAGCAGCGGCATCCGTCGCGGGTCGCGCTACATCGTCCGCGTCTCCCGCGACGGTGAGTCACTGGCCCGGCAGACCGGCCTGATCGACCAGCGCAACCGGCCCGTCCGCGGACTGCCTCCCGTCGTGGTCAACGGCTCCGGCTGCGACGCCGTCGCCGCCTGGCGGGGCGCCTTCCTGGCCCACGGCTCGCTGACCGAGCCCGGCCGTTCCAGCTCGCTCGAGGTCACGTGCCCCGGGCCGGAGGCCGCGCTGGCCCTGGTCGGGTCCGCCCGGCGACTGGGCATCTCGGCCAAGGCCCGTGAGGTCCGGGGGGTCGACCGGGTCGTGATCCGTGACGGTGACGCGATCGGCCAGCTGCTGACCCGTCTCGGCGCCCACGAGTCGCTGCTCGCCTGGGAGGAGCGCCGGATGCGGCGCGAGGTCCGGGCGACCGCCAACCGGCTGGCCAACTTCGACGACGCCAACCTGCGCCGTTCGGCCCGTGCGGCCGTCGCCGCCGGTGCACGCGTCGACCGTGCCCTGGAGATCCTCGGCGACGACATCCCCGACCACCTGCGCCAGGCGGGCCGGCTGCGGCTCGAGCACAAGCAGGCCTCCTTGGAGGAGCTCGGCCAGCTGAGCGAGCCGGTGCTCACCAAGGACGCGATCGCGGGACGCATCCGGCGTCTGCTGGCGATGGCCGACAAGAAGGCCGAGGAGCTCGGCATCCCCGACACGGAGTCCTCGCTGACGCCCGAGATGCTGGCCGAGGAAGCCTGATCGGCCGACGCCGGGGTTACTCGCGCGTAGACCGGGCAGCACTCTTGAACGATCCAATCCCGCGATAGGGTCTGTCGTTCAGACCTCTTTCGCTGACCAGGAGAAACCGCTGTGACTGTCCGCGTAGGTATCAACGGCTTCGGCCGCATCGGCCGCAACTTCTTCCGCGCCGTGCGCGCATCGGGTGCCGACATCGAGATCGTGGGGGTCAACGACCTCACCGACAACACCTCGCTCGCGCACCTGCTCAAGTTCGACTCGATCCTCGGCCGACTCGACGCCGACGTGTCCTCGACGGACACCGAGATCCTGGTCGGCGACCAGAAGATCGCCGCCTTCGCAGAGCGCGACCCGGCGTCCCTCAAGTGGGGCGAGATCGGCGCCGACGTGGTGGTCGAGTCGACCGGCTTCTTCACCGACGCCACCAAGGCGAAGGCGCACATCGACGGTGGTGCCAAGAAGGTCATCATCTCCGCTCCGGCGACCAACGACGACTTCACCGTCGTGATGGGCGTCAACCACGAGGACTACGACCCCGCGAACCACCACGTCATCTCGAACGCCTCGTGCACGACCAACTGCCTGGCGCCGATGGCGAAGGCGCTCAACGACGAGTTCGGCATCGTCAAGGGCCTGATGACCACGATCCACGCCTACACGGCCGACCAGAACCTCCAGGACAACATCCACAAGGACCCGCGTCGCGCCCGTGCGGCCGCGATCAACCTGGTGCCCACCTCGACGGGTGCGGCCAAGGCGATCGGCCTGGTGCTGCCCGAGCTGAAGGGCAAGCTCGACGGCTACGCGATCCGCGTCCCGGTGCCCACCGGCTCCGCCACCGACCTCACCTTCGAGGCCGGCCGCGAGACCTCCGTCGAGGAGGTCAACGCCGCGGTCGAGAAGGCAGCCGACGGCCGGTTCCTGCGTTACTCGACCGACCCGCTGGTGTCGACCGACATCGTCACCGACCCCGCGTCGTGCATCTTCGACGCTCCGCTCACCAAGGTGATCGGCAACCAGGTCAAGGTGGTCGGCTGGTACGACAACGAGTGGGGCTACTCCAACCGCCTCGCCGACCTGATCACGCACATCGGCGCGACTCTCTGACGTGGCGGACTACGCCAACCTGGGAGACGTCGCCGGCAAGAGGGTCCTGGTCCGCTCGGACCTGAACGTCCCCCTCGACGCCGGTGAAGATGGACAGAGCAGGATCACCGACGAGGGCCGGATCAGGGCCAGCGTGCCGACGATCCAGGCGCTCTCGGAGGCCGGGGCGAAGGTCGTCGTGATGGCCCACCTCGGTCGACCCAAGGGGGCACCTGACCCGGCGTACACGCTGGAGCCGGTGGCCAAGCGTCTCGGCGAGCTGCTCGGCACCGAGGTCGCCTTCGCGTCCGACACGGTGGGGGAGTCGGCGAAGGCGGCCGTGGGCTCGATGGGCGAGGGTGATGTCCTCGTCCTGGAGAACGTCCGCTTCAACCCCGGCGAGACCAGCAAGGTCGAGGGCGAGCGCGCGGCGTTCGCCGACCAGCTGGCCGAGCTAGGCGACGCGTTCGTCAGCGACGGCTTCGGCGTCGTGCACCGCAAGCAGGCCAGCGTGTACGAGCTGGCGCAGCGCCTGCCGCACGCGATGGGCGGTCTCGTCCGTGCCGAGATCGACGTGCTGCGCAAGCTGACCGAGGAGCCCGAGCACCCCTACGTCGTGGTGCTCGGCGGGTCCAAGGTGAGCGACAAGCTGGCTGTGATCGACAACCTGCTCGGCAAGGCCGACACGTTGCTGATCGGCGGCGGGATGGTGTTCACCTTCCTCGCTGCGCAGGGCCACGAGGTGGGCCAGAGCCTCCTCGAGGAGGACCAGGTCGAGACCTGCAAGGAGTACCTCCAGCGCTCCGCCGACAGCGGGGTCGAGATCCTGCTGCCGACCGACATCGTGGTGGCCCCGGAGTTCAAGGCCGACGCACCGGCGACGGTCGTGGCCGCGGACGCGATGCCGGCCGACCAGATCGGCCTCGACATCGGACCCGACTCGGGTGCGGCGTTCGCCGAGGCGATCCGCAGAGCCCGCACCGTCTTCTGGAACGGCCCGATGGGTGTCTTCGAGTTCGACTCGTTCGCCGCAGGCACCCGGGCGGTCGCCCAGGCGCTGACCGAGGTCGACGGCCTCTCCGTGGTGGGCGGC
Organism: uncultured Actinomycetota bacterium; assembly: GCA_963797525.1. GTDB lineage: Bacteria > Actinomycetota > Actinomycetes > Propionibacteriales > Nocardioidaceae > Marmoricola. The sequence goes on along the minus strand of CAWCPT010000001.1, from coordinate 428,126 downwards.
GGCGACTCCGCGGCCGCCGTACGCCAGCTCGGCTTCGAGGAGAGCGCCTTCGGGCACATCTCCACCGGTGGGGGGGCCAGCCTCGAGTACCTCGAGGGCAAGGAGCTCCCCGGCCTCGACGTACTCGACTGAAAGCAGGAACATGCCCAAGCCCACCCGCACGCCTCTGATGGCGGGCAACTGGAAGATGAACCTGAACCACCAGGAGGCAGTCGTCCTGGTGCAGAAGCTCGCCTGGACTCTGTCGGACAAGAAGCACGACTTCGGCAAGGTCGAGGTCGTCGTGGTGCCGCCGTTCACGGACATCCGCAGCGTGCAGACGCTGGTCGACGGTGACCGGCTGCAGATCAAGTACGGCGCCCAGGACATCTCCCCGCACGACGACGGCGCCTTCACCGGCGAGATCTCGGCCGCGATGCTCACCAAGCTGGGTTGCACCTACGTCGTGGTCGGGCACTCCGAACGCCGGCAGTACCACGACGAGTCGGACAGCGCGGTCAACGCCAAGGCGATCAAGGCGATCGCTGCCGGCCTGACCCCGATCGTGTGCGTGGGGGAGAAGCACGAGGTCCGCAAGGAGGACCAGCACATCGAGCACACCATCAAGCAGATCGACAACTCGCTCGCAGGCCTCAGCGCCGAGCAGGTGGGCGCGCTGGTGATCGCCTACGAGCCGGTCTGGGCGATCGGCACGGGCGAGGTGGCGACTCCGGACGACGCCCAGGAGGTGTGCGGGGCGATCCGTGCACGACTCGGCGAGGAGCACGGAGCCGAGACGGCTGCCGCCGTACGCATCCTCTACGGGGGTTCGGTGAAGGCGGCCAACGTCGGGGCGATCATGCAGCAGCCCGACGTCGACGGCTGCCTCGTCGGCGGCGCGAGCCTGCAGGCGGACGAGTTCGGCGGGATCTGCCGCTTCTACGACATGCCTGTTCTGTGATGACCAGTCCTTTCCCCGCGCGCCTCATCAGTTAGGCTCCACCCCGTGGTTATCGTCTTCGAGGTCCTGCTCGTCATCACGAGCTTGCTGATGATCCTGCTGGTGCTCCTCCACAAGGGGCGCGGCGGCGGGCTCTCCGACATGTTCGGTGGTGGCGTCTCGAGTGGCCTGGGCGGATCGTCCGTGGCCGAGCGCAACCTGGACCGCATCACGGTCGGCATCGGCCTGGTGTGGTTCGCGTGCTGCGTCGGTCTCGGGCTCCTGCTCAACACCGGCAACTGATTCCCCCACGAACCAGAACAATCTCGAAGGAGACCACCGTGGCAGGCGGAGGAAACGCCATCCGGGGCAGCCGCGTCGGAGCCGGCCCCATGGGCGAGGCCGAGCGCGGCGAGGCCGCACCTCGTCAGAACGTCACCTACTTCTGCTCGCACGAGCACCGCACCCTGATCGCGTTCGCGGTCGAGGCGGCCGTCCCCGACACCTGGGACTGCCCGCGCTGCGGACTCCCGGCCAGCGTGGACAGCGACAACCCGCCGCCCGCGCCGAAGATCGAGCCCTACAAGACGCACCTCGCCTACGTGAAGGAGCGCCGCTCCGACGCCGAGGCCAAGGACATCCTCAACGAGGCCATCGCCACCCTCCGCGCCCGGCGCAAGAGCGGCGACGTCGTCTTCTAGCCCCCGACCGGGCAATCTCTGCACGCTGTAGCTCGGCGAGCGGGCAATCCGTGCACGCGTCAGCGGGTCGAGCGGGCGTTCTGGGTACGCCGGCCCGTCCTCGCAGGCGCCTGTGGACAACCGCAGCCGCCTTTCGCGTGGATCGACGATCCTCTGCGGATGCAGAACTCGTGGCTGGACGACCGCGGCACCTTCCTCGGCACCGGATGCCCCCTTCCGCTCGATGCTCCGTTCACCCGCGCGAAGGCAGCATTCCTGGGGGTGTCACGCCGGAGGTTCGAGGAGCTGACGCGTCGCGGGTTGGTTCGCCAGGTGCTCACCGGTGTGTACGCCGCAGCGCAGGCGCCGGACGACACCCAGATGCGTGCCTCGGCCCTGAGCCTCGTCATCCCGCCGACCGCCGTCGTCGCGGATCGCACGGCGGCCTGGCTGCACCACGTCGACATCCTGCCGCGTTCGGCACTGACGGTCGCTCCGCCGCTCGACGTGGTGCACGTCGACGACACCCGAGTGCGTAGGCCGGAGACCGACGGCCGGCGACGAGGACTGATCGCGAGCGACATCACCGTGATCCACGGAGTGCGGGTGACCACGGCGCTGCGGACGGCGCTCGACCTCGGCCGATTGTTGTGGAGGTTCGATGCGCTCGCGGCCATCGACGGGTTCCTGCGCCTCGGCGTACCCCACGAGCTGCTGGTCGCCGAGATCGGCAGGTTTCGCGGGTTCCGAGGTGTGATCCAGCTTCGCTACCTGGCGCCGCTCGGCGATGGGCGCGCCGAATCGCCGGGTGAGTCGGCTCTCCGGCTGCACTGGTACGACGCTGGGCTGGGGCGGCCCGAGCTGCAGTTCTGGATCCACGACGACGACGGCATCCCGATCTTCCGCCTCGACCTCGCCGATCCCGACGTGCGCTACTCGGCCGAGTACAACGGCCAGGAGTTCCACACCCAGGCGGCCGACGTCGAGTACGACGAACATCGACTCGCGTGGATCCAGGACAACCGCGCATGGTCGATCGACCCCTTCACGAAGGACGACGTCTATGCGCGCGATGCGGATCCCGTCCCGCGACTGCAGGCCGGCCACGCCGAGGCGCGACGGACCATCAGCCTGTGGACGCCACGTCACCGTCTGTAGAACGGCCAGGAAATGCCCGGTCGGCGTGCTGCGGCGTACACCCAGTGCCCGGTCGGCGTGCTGCGGCGTACACGCAGTGCCCGGTCGGCGTGCTGCAGCGTGCACAGATTGCCCGGTCGGCGGGACTAGAGGGAACCTGCGGCGTCGGCGTCGAGGAACCAGGTGGTGTTCGCGACGGTGATGCCGCGGGCGGGGGTGTCCTGGACGGAGCCGGTCTCTGCGAGGGCGCTGGCGACGGCGTCGGCCTTGCCCTTGCCGGAGACGAGGAACCACGCCTCGTCGGTCCGGTTGAGCGCCGCGAAGGTGAGGGAGACGCGCTCGGGGGGTGGCTTGGGCGAGTCGGTCACGGGCACCGCGATCTCGTCGGCGACCTCCAGCTGCGGGAAGCCGGGGAAGAGGGAGGCGACGTGGCCGTCGGGGCCCATCCCGAGGAGAACGAGGTCGAAGGACCCGCCGCCGTGCTCCCGCACCTCGCGCCCGTACGCCGCGGCGGCAGCCGCCACGTCGACGGGCACGTCGTCACTCGCCGGCATCGCGTGCACCCGCGCGGGATCCACCCCGATCCCGTCGAGCAGGTCGCGTTCGACCGCCCGGTCGTTGCGGTCGCTCGAGTCGGCCGGGACGTAGCGCTCGTCGCCCCACCAGAAGTCCACGCGCATCCAGTCCACGTCGCTCGAGGGCGAGCTTGGCGACCGCCTGGTAGATCGCGTCGGCGATGGTGCCCCCGGTGAGCGCCACCGACGGCACCTTGCCGCTGGCCTGGATCGCGGCCAGTCGCTGCACGAGCTGCTCGGCGACCGTGCGCGCGAGGGCGTCGGCGTCGGGAGAGACGTTGATCTCGACCATCACAGACCCAGCTTCACGAGTCGCTTGGCGGTGGCTGCGTAGGTGTCGTCCTCGTCGAGGCGCCGCAGCTCCTCGGCCAGCAGCTCCGGGACCGAGCGCCGCTTGAGGGCGACCGGCCGGTCCGGCTGGCCGGGTGAGTTGAACGAAGCCAGCTTGCCGTCGGCCCGGCTGATGCTGATGTCGCCCGACTTGGTGGTCATCACGACCTCGGTGATCCCGGGTCCCTTCGAGCCGTGGCGCTCGACCTTCACCTTGAGCCGGTCGGTGAGCCACGCGACGAGGAGGTCGGCGCTCGGGCTGATCCGCTCCGCGGTCACGGACGCCGACGTCACCTTCTCCGGGTGCTGGTCCAGCGCCGCGGCCAGCAGCGCCCGCCACGGGGTGATCCGGGTCCAGGCGAGGTCGGTGTTGCCGGGGGAGTAGGCGCCGCACTGGCGGGCCAGGGCCTTGGTCTTGCCACGCTTCACCCCGGCGGCGTCGGTGATCCGGCGCTGGGCCAGGCTGCCGAGTGGGTCGCCGGCGGGGTCGTCGGGAGCGTCGGCGGGCCACCAGACGGCGACCGGAGAGTCCGGGAGCAGGAGCGGCAGCACCACCGACTCGGGGTGCTTCACCACTTCGCCCTTGAGCCGGATCAACGCGGTCTCACCGCTCCACCCGTCGCCGGTGCCGACCTGGGCGTTCACGACGCCCTGGCCGCGTGCGTCGTCGAGGATCACGCCGAGCACGCGGGCCGGGTGTTCCTGCGACGCGGCCCGGGCGCACTCCATGGCTTCGTGCGACTTGTCCTCGTCGACGACGACGATCAGGGTCATCACCATGCCCATCGCGGGGGACCCGGCGCGCTTGCGGGCCTTCAGGAACTCCGAGGCGATCCCGGCCGAGTTGGTGTCGGTCAGCTCGGTCAGCTGTCGGTTGCTCATGGACGCCTCCAGACCCGACCGTCGCGGGCCAACATCTCGTCGGCCGACTTCGGACCCCAGTTGCCGGACTCGTACTGGTCGATCTTGCTCCGGCCCTTAGCGTCCTGCTTCGCCCAGTGCTCCAGCACCGGGTCGAGGATCTTCCAGGACAGCTCGACCTCCTGGTGCTGCGGGAACAGCGGCGGGTCGCCGAGCAGCACGTCGAGGATCAGTCGCTCGTAGGCCTCGGGGCTGGACTCCGTGAACGAGCCGCCGTAGGCGAAGTCCATGTTCACGTCGCGGATCTCCATCGCGCTGCCGGGCACCTTGGAGCCGAACCGGATCGTGGCGCCCTCGTCGGGCTGGATCCGGAACACGATGGCGTTGTGGGTCAGGTCCTCGGTCGCGGTCGCCGCGAACGGGAGGTGCGGTGCACGCTTGAAGACCACCGCGACCTCGGTGACGCGGCGGCCGAGCCGCTTGCCGGTGCGCAGGTAGAACGGCACCCCGGCCCAGCGGCGGGTCTCGACGTCGACCCGGATGGCGGCGTAGGTCTCGGTCGTCGAGGACTTCGCGATGTCGTCCTCGTCGAGGTAGCCGTTGACCTTCTCGCCACCGGCCCAGCCCGCGGCGTACTGCCCGCGCGCGGTGTTCAGGTCCAGCCGACGGGGGAGTACGACGGAGGAGAGCACCTTCTGCTTCTCGATCCGCAGGCTCTCCGCGTCGAAGGAGATCGGCTCCTCCATCGCCACCAGCGCCATCAGCTGCATCAGGTGGTTCTGGATCACGTCGCGTGCGGCGCCGATGCCGTCGTAGTAGCCGGCGCGACCGCCGATGCCGATGTCCTCGGCCATCGTGATCTGCACGTGGTCGACGTAGTTGGCGTTCCAGATCGGCTCGAACAGGTTGTTCGCGAACCGCATGGCGAGGATGTTCTGGACCGTCTCCTTGCCGAGGTAGTGGTCGATCCGGAAGACCGACTCCGGCGAGAACACCCGGTTGAGCACGCCGTTGAGCTCGCGCGCGGACTCGAGGTCGTGGCCGAACGGCTTCTCCACCACGACGCGCCGCCACGAGCCGTCGGCCGCCGTGGGCCAGACCGTGCTCCTCGAGCTGGTCGATCACGTCGCCGAAGAACTTCGGCGGGATCGACAGGTAGAACGCGTGGTTGCCGCCGGTGCCGCGAACCTCGTCGAGCTCCTCGATGGTGCGCCGCAGGGTGCCGAAGGCGATGTCGTCACCGAAGTCGCCCTGCACGAACCTGAAGCCCTCGGAGAGCTGCTTCCACACCTCCTCGCGGAACTCGGTGCGGGCGTGCTCGCGGACCGAGTCGTGCACGATCTGGGCGAAGTCCTCGTCGGCCCAGTCACGGCGTGCGTATCCGACCAGGCTGAAGCCGGGCGGGAGCAGCCCGCGGTTGGCCAGGTCGTAGATCGCCGGCATCACCTTCTTGCGGGCGAGGTCGCCGGTGACGCCGAACAGCACGAGGCCGCATGGTCCCGCGATCCTGGGCAGGCGTCGGTCGTCGGGGTCGCGAAGGGGGTTGGTCCACTCCTCGCGCTGGTTGCCGGTGGTGGTCACTGACGGTGCTCCCGGTAGTAGGCGATCAAGGAGCGGGTGGAGGAGTCCTGGTCGGCCAGCGCCTCGGCGTCACCGTCGATGGCCGGGCCCACCTGCTGGGCCAGCTGCTTGCCGAGCTCGACGCCCCACTGGTCGAAGCTGTCGATGCCCCACACCACACCTTGGGTGAAGGTGATGTGCTCGTAGAGCGCGACCAGTTGGCCGAGCACCGAGGGTGTGAGAGTGGGAGCCATGATCGAGGCCGTCGGCCTGTTGCCAGTGAAGACACGCGCCTGGACGGTCTCCTCGGGGGTGCCTTCTGCCCGCACCTCGTCGGCGGTCTTTCCGAAGGCCAGCGCACGCGTCTGGGCGAGGAAGTTGGCGAGGAACAGCTCGTGGACGTCTTGCTCTGCCCGTCTGCCAGTGGATAGGAGGGATTGGCGAAGGCGATGAAGTCCGCGGGGATCAGGCGGGTGCCTTGGTGGATCAGCTGGTAGAAGGCGTGCTGGCCGTTGGTGCCGGGCTCGCCCCAGAACACCTCGCCGGTGTCGGTGGTGACGTCGCTGCCGTCCCAGCGCACCCCCTTGCCGTTGGACTCCATCGTGAGCTGCTGGAGGTACGCCGGGAAGCGGTGGAGCAACTGGGCGTAGGGGAGCACGGCGTGGGTCTGTGCACCGAGGAAGTTGGTGTACCAGACGTTGAGCATCCCCATGATCGCCGGCACGTTGCGCCCCAGCGCGGTAGTGCGAAAGTGCTCGTCCATCGTGTGGAAGCCGCGTAGGAACTCGGCGAACCGCTCTGGTCCGATGGCGACCACGAGTGAGGTGCCGATCGCGGAGTCGACTGAGTAGCGGCCGCCGACCCAGTCCCAGAAGCCGAAGGCGTTGTCGGGGTCGATGCCGAAGTCGGCGACCTTGTCGAGCGCCGTGGAGACGGCGACGAAGTGCTTCGCGACGGCTTCCTTGTCATCGGCACCGGTGAGGCCGTCGAGCAGCCAGGCCCGGCACAACCGGGCGTTGGTGAGCGTCTCGAGGGTGCCGAAGGTCTTGCTGGAGACGATGAACAGAGTGCTGGCAGGATCCAGCCCTGCCAGCGTGGTGGCCGCGTCAGTCGGGTCGATGTTGCTGATGAAGCGGCACTCGAGACCGTCCTGGCGGTAGGGCGCCAGCGCTTCGTAGGCCATCACCGGACCGAGGTCCGAGCCGCCGATCCCGATGTTGACCACGGTACGGATCCGTTCGCCGGTGGCGCCGGTCCAGCGACCGTCGCGGACCTTCTCGGCGAACTCGTAGACCCGCCGCAGCACGTCGTGGACCTCAGGCACCACGTCCGTACCGTCGACCTCGAGGCGGTCCCGCGTCGGGCGCCTGAGCGCTGTGTGCAGCACGGCCCGATCCTCGGTGGGGTTGACGTGCTCCCCGGCGAACATCGCGTCGCGACGCTCCTTGAGGCCCACCTCCGCGGCGAGGTCGAGCAGCGCCTCGAGGACGTCTCCGTGGACCAGGGTCTTGGACAGGTCTACGTGCAGATCGCCGGCCGTCGAAGGTGAGACGGTCGACCCGCTGGGGATCGTCGGCGAACCAGCCTCGGAGATCGGGCTGGAACTTGTCAGCGAGCTCCTGGAGCCGGGACCATGACTCGGTGGCCGTGGCGTCGCGGGGAGCCTCGGTCACTGCCGCGCCGCCTGGAGGTTCTTCTCCACGGTCTCGAGGAGCTCGTTCCACGACGTCACGAACTTCTCGACGCCTTCCTCCTCGAGGGTCTTGATGACGTCGTCGTAGTCGATGCCGGCGTCGGCGAGGTCCTTCATCACCTGGTGGGCGTGGTCGTAGTTCGGCCGCACCTGGTCGCCCTTGATCTCCCCGTGGTCCTTGACAGCCTGGAGGGTCTTCTCGGGCATCGTGTTGACGGTGTTCTCGACGGCGAGGTCGGTGACGTACATCGTGTCGCTGTAGTCCGGGTTCTTGACGCCGGTCGAGGCCCACAGCGGCCGCTGCCGGTTGGCGCCGGCCTCCGGCGAGCGTCTCCCAGCGCTCGCCGCTGAAGAACTTCTCGTAGGCCTCGTAGGCGAGCCGGGCGTTGGCCACCCCCGCCTTGCCGAGCAGCTCGTCGGACGCGCCGGTCTTGTTCAGCCGGTTGTCGATCTCGCTGTCGACCCGGGAGACGAAGAAGGACGCCACCGAGTGGATCTCGGAGAGGTCCTTGCCGTTCTCCAGGGCCTTCTCGAGGCCGGTGAGGTAGGCGTCCATCACGCCGTCGTAGCGGTCGAGACCGAAGATCAGCGTGACGTTGACGCTGATGCCCTCACCGAGGGTGTCGGTGATCGCGGGAGCGCCCTCGGTGGTCGCCGGGATCTTGATGAACAGGTTGTCCCGGTCGACCTCGGCCCACAGCTCCTTGCGCGGAGGCGAGGGTCGCGTCCTGGTCGTGGGCGAGGTCGGGCGCGACCTCGATCGAGACGCGGCCGTCGACCCCGTTGGTGGCGTCGTAGACCGGCTTGAGCACGTCGCAGGCGTTGCGTACGTCGGTCGTGGTCAGCGCGAAGACCGTCTTGTCGACGTCGGCGCCCTCGGACGCGAGCTGGCGCACCTGGTCGTCGTACCGCTCACCGTCGGCGAGCGCCGCAGCGAAGATCGACGGGTTGGTGGTGACGCCGACGACGCTGTCGTTCTTGATCAGGTCCGCGAGGTTGCCCGTCTCCAGACGTTCGCGCGAGAGGTCGTCGAGCCAGATGGAGACTCCCGCCTCCGACAGCTCCTGCAGGTGGTCGGACATGTTCTTCCTCCTGGTTGGTTCGAGTGCTTGGGGCGGGACCGGTCTCTGCTAGCCGGTCGCCACGTTGATGCTGTCCTCTGCGGCTGCTGCCACGGCCTCGGCGGTGATGCCGAACTCGCGGTAGATCCGTTCGTAGTCGGCGGACGCGCCGTAGTGCTCGAGCGAGACGATCCGCCCGTGGTCGCCGACGATCTCGCGCCATCCCTGGGCGATGCCGGCCTCGACCGAGACACGTGCCTTCACGGTCGGAGGAATCACGGTCTCCCTGTAGGAAGACTCCTGCGCGTCGAACCATTCCCGGCACGGCATCGAGACCACGCGGGCACGGATGCCCTTCTCGGCCAGGAGGTCGCGGGCCTGGACGGCCAGCTGGACCTCGGAGCCGGTGCCGATGAGGACGACGTCGGGCAGGCCACCGTCGACGTCGGCCAGGACGTAGGCACCGCGGTGCACGTTGCTGGTGTCGGTGAAGCCGTCCTCGCCGCGCGGGTAGACCGGGATGTTCTGCCGGGTGAGGATCAGCCCGGCCGGTCCGTCCGTCTTCTCCAGGATCGCCTTCCAGCAGGCCGCGGTCTCGTTGGCGTCGCCGGGACGCACCACGTCGAGGCCCGGGATCGCCCGCAGGGCGGCGAGGTGCTCGACCGGCTGGTGGGTGGGCCCGTCCTCCCCGAGACCGATGGAGTCGTGCGTCCACACGTAGGTGACCGGCAGCTGCATCAGCGAGGCGAGCCGCACCGACGGACGCATGTAGTCGGAGAAGGTCAGGAACGTCGCCGCCGAACACGCGGGTGCCGCCGTGGACCGCGATGCCGTTGAGGATCGCGCCCATGCCGTGCTCGCGGATGCCGAAGTGCAGCACGCGGCCGGCGAAGGGGTCACCCTTCCAGTTCTTCGTGGACCGGATCTTCGGGATGAACGAGGGCGCGCCCTCGATCGTGGTGTTGTTGGAGCCCGCGAGGTCGGCCGAGCCGCCCCAGAGCTCGGGCATCCGGCCGGCGATCGCGTTGATGACCGCGCCGGACGCCTTGCGGGTGGCCACGCCCTTGGGATCGGCCTTCCAGCTCGGCAGGTCCTTGTCCCAGCCGTCGGGCAGGGTGCGGGTCTGCATCCGCTCGAACAGAGCCACGTCGGCGGAGGGCTTGCGGGCCCAGGCGGTGAACTCCTCGTCCCAGGCTGCCTGCGCCTCCTTGCCGCGCTCGACCGCCTTGCGGGTGTGCTCGATGACGTCCTCGCCGACCTCGAAGGTCAGGTCGGGGTCGAAGCCCATGACCCGCTTGGTCGCGGCCACCTCGTCGGCACCGAGGGCGGAGCCGTGGGCCTCGCCGGTGTTCTGGGCGTCAGGCGCCGGCCACGCGATGATCGTGCGCAGCACGATCAGGCTGGGCTGGTCCGTCACCCGCTCCGCCGCCTGGATCGCCTTGTAGAGCTCGGGCACGTCCTCCTTGTAGGAGGCGCCCTTCGTCCAGTCGACGACCTGCACGTGCCAGCCGTAGGCCTCGTAGCGCTTGGCCACGTCCTCGGACAGGGCGATGTCGGTGTCGTCCTCGATGGAGATCTTGTTCTCGTCGTAGATCAGGGTCAGGTTGCCGAGCTGCTGCGTGCCGGCGATGGAGGAGGCCTCCGAGCTGACCCCTTCCTCGATGTCGCCGTCGCTGGCGATCGCGTAGATGTTGTGGTCGAAGAGCGACTCGCCCGGGCCGACGTTGGGGTCCAGCAGGCCGTGCTCGCGACGGGCAGCCATCGCCATCCCGACCGCGTTGCCGATGCCCTGGCCCAGGGGGCCGGTGGTCGTCTCGACCCCGGCGGTGTGGCCGTACTCCGGGTGGCCGGGGGTCTTGCTGCCCCAGGTGCGCAGCGACTTCAGGTCCTCGAGCTCGAGGCCCCAGCCGCCGAGGTAGAGCTGGATGTAGAGGGTGAGGCTGGAGTGACCCGCAGAGAGCACGAAGCGGTCGCGCCCCGGCCAGTGCGGATCGGCGGGGTTGTGCCGCATCACCTTCTGGAAGAGGAGGTACGCCGCCGGCGCCAGGCTCATCGCCGTGCCCGGGTGGCCGTTGCCCACCTTCTGGACGGCGTCCATGGCCAACACGCGCACGGTGTCGACCGCCTTGTCGTCGAGCTCGTTCCAGTCGAGGCTTGCCTGGGAATGGGACGGGGTGGTGGGCACGTCGGTGGTGTCCTCTCATCGGCTTCTCGCTACGACTTCGAGCCTAGTCCGCAGACCGGGCGCAGGTCACGTCCGTCTGGTTCGTTGCCCGGGGACCCCCGGCGATAGACTCACCCGCGTCTGTACCCCGATCCACTCCGACAACCCGCCCACTCCGACGATCCGCCCCCGGCTCCCGGGGCCCTGAAGGCGAGGCCTTGCGTGACAGCCCTCGAGTCCGAGGTGTCCCTCACCGGACGCACCTCGGGTGAGGCGACCCTGCGCGACGTCGTCGGCGCCTACGTCGGGCTGACCAAGCCCCGGGTCATCGAGCTGCTCCTGCTCACCACGGTCCCCGTGATGTTCTTCGCCCAACGAGGCGTCCCACCGCTGTGGCTGGTCGTCGCGACGGTGGTCGGCGGCACGCTATCGGCAGGCAGCGCCAACGCGCTGAACTGCGTCTACGACCGCGACATCGACGAGCAGATGCGTCGCACCCGGCGCCGTGCCCTGCCCCGGCACATCGTCACGCCCCGGGCCGCGCTGGTCTTCGGGCTCTCGCTGATGGTGCTCTCGACCCTCGTGCTGGGCTTCTACGTCAACTGGCTCTCGGCCGGGTTGGCCCTGGCTGCGAGCGCGTTCTACCTCTTCGGCTACACGATGGTCCTCAAGCGGCGTACCACCCAGAACATCGTCTGGGGCGGGCTCGCGGGCTGCTTCCCGACCCTGATCGGCTGGACCGCCGTGACCGGCGAGCTCGCGTGGCCGCCCGTGGTGCTGTTCCTGGTGGTCTTCTTCTGGACGCCTCCGCACACCTGGGCGCTGGCGATGCGCTACCGCGAGGACTACGCGCGCGTCGAGGTTCCGATGCTTCCCGTGGTCAAGGACGCGGAGGGCGTCTCCCGCCAGATCGTCGCCTACTCGTGGGTGATGGTCGCGACCTCGTTGCTGCTGTGGCCGGTGGCCGACACGCACTGGCTCTACCCGGTCGTCGCCGTCGTCCTCGGTGCCGGGTTCCTGGTCGAGGCCCACCTGATGTGGCGCCGCGCCCGCACCAGCGACGAGCTGTCCGTGGTGCGCCCGATGCGGCTGTTCCACTGGTCCAACATGTATCTCTCGCTGCTCTTCGTCGCTGTCGCGCTGGACCCGCTGATCACGCGCTGACGCGGGCGAGACGGTTCGTGCGCCGTACGTGGTCGGCCAGGCTGAGCGCGACCGCCAGCCCGATGAGCAGCACGCTGGTGCCCGGCTCCAGCCCCAGCAGCCCGACCACCCAGATCGCGACCACCACGAGCACGACCGGGAGCGCGGTCCGCAACGAGCGGTCGCCCAGGCTGTGCAGCCCGGCGATCACGAGCAGGTAGATGCTGACGGCCGTGGCTAGGAGCAGGACAGCGGTGCGGGTCCCGAGGTGGGCCTCGTGCTCGACCACGTCGACGAGCACCGCCAGGCAGGCGCCGACCGCCGCCGCCGAGGCGAACGCGAAGGAGTGCACGTACCCGAAGACGAAGGAGGTCTCACGTCGCAGGGAGTCGACCATCGGGCGCTTGAAGTAGACCCACCACATCGAGAACACGAGGAACAGGGCGCCGACGATCAGCAGGAACAGCTGGGCCTGGACGCCGTGGCCGTCGAGGGTGCCGGCGATGGCCTGGGTGGTGGCAAGGATGACCTCGCCGAGGACGATGATGGTGAAGAGCTCGTAGCGCTCTGCGATGTGGTGCCGGTGCCACGGGGTCTGCCAGCGGTGCTCGGCCCAGAATGGCGTGGCTGTCTCGAGAAGGACGAGGACGAGGAAGCTCATCCAGGCCGCGGTCCAATGGTCGAGGAAGACCAGTCGGAGCACCCACAGGGCCTGGATCACGATGATCGCCGCGGCGTACCTCAACGCCGTGCCCCGGGCCTCCGGGTGCTCCCGCGCGACGCGCAGCCAGAGCGGGAGCATCGCGACCCGCATGATCAGGTAGCCGACCACGATGAGCACGAAGTCGTGGTCCTCCCCGGCCGCCTGCGGCGTTCCGGCGGCCAGGACCAGCACGCCCGTCATCACCACGAAGGTGAGCAGCCGGAAGGTCACGTCGTCGGTGTCGTAGGCGCTCGCGAACCAGGAGTAGTTCACCCAGGCCCACCAGATCGCGAAGAAGACCATCGCGTAGCCGACCAGTCCGGACAGGTGGCCGTGCGCGAGATCGTGGTGCAGGGTCGCCGCCGCGGCAGCGACCGCCACCACGAAGCACAGGTCGAAGAACAGCTCCAGCGGGGTCGAGGCGCGGTGCTCCTCGCCTGGGTCCCGCCCCGACATCGGTCGGTGCCAGGGGATCGGGGTTGCACCGCTCATCGCGCCGGGACGCTCAGGAGTCGTCGTGCAGCGTCGTCAGGACGCCCTCGAGCATGGCCTGCGAGCGTGCCGTCGCGGTCGTCTTTCCGGCCGGCCGGGAGGTGACGCGCACCACTACCACCTCACGGTCCTTGCGGGCCGTCATCGTGGCCGTGTCGGACCCGGGCGCGGTGCCGTTGCCGGCACACGCCTGGTCCGCGCCGCGCGGCTGGAACCCGGGCTGGACACGGAACTCCGTCCGGTCGATCGCGCGGCACTGGCTCTCGAAGACCTGCTTGGCGTAGTCGTCGTTGTCCGACTTCAGCCAGGTGACGAGCGCGGTGACCTCCGGGCGGGCAGATCCGGGTGACCGCAGCGAGCAGGCCGCGGTCGGGGTCCCCTCGACGTCGGTGCTGGAGCTGCCGGTCAAGCCGGCCCGGGTGGCGGCCGGCAACGTCGCGCACAGGTTCGCGGGCGCCTCGGGCGGCATCGCCTGGAGTGGTGCCGGCTCCCCCGAGCTGCCGCACCCGGCCAGGAGGACCAGAAGGGCGGCGACGAGGATCCCGGGACCGCCGAGGCGGCGTGCGGTCGCGTGCATCGGCCCTCCTCGTCGTTGCTGGCTCAACCCGAGGTATTCCACCACAGGGGACACGCCGCGGGGCGCAAACTCACGCGAGCGTGACGTCGAAGTCGATGACCTGGTCGTCGCCCTCGACCGACACCGGCCGGACCAGGCTCTGCTTCACCCCGAAGACCGTGTCGTCCTCGAGGTAGGGACTGCCCTCGACGAACAGGTGGGTGGTGACCGGACGGTGGCCCTCGGCCTCCGCGATCAGGTGGATGTGCGCGGGACGGTAGGGGTGGCGCGACGTACGCCGCAACAGGTCGCCGACCGGTCCGTCGTCCGGGATCGGGTAGTGGCTGGGCAGCACCGTCCGGAACCAGAACCGCCCCTCGGCGTCGGTGGTGAACAGTCCGCGGAGGTCCTGGTCGGGGGTGTCGTCCTTCTGCACGTCGTAGAAGCCCTCCGCGTCGGCGTGCCAGATGTCGACCTGTGCGCCGGGGACCGGCGCCCCGTCGAGGTCGAGGACCCGCCCGCGGACCAGCACGCGCTCGCCGTGGCTCACGTCCGCGATGTCGGCGCCGAGCTCCCGCCGCGGGGAGGTCACGACGTGGAAGGGCCCGAGCACGGTCGACTCCGTGGCCCCGGCCGGGGTCCGGTTGTTGATGGCGTCGACGAGCATCGAGACCCCCATCACGTCCGAGAGCAGGATGAACTCCTGGCGCCGGTCATCGCACATCGCGCCGACCGCGGTCAGGAATCCGATGGCCTGCTCCCACTCGGCCTGCGTGGGCTCGACGTCGCGGACGAACCCGTGCAGGTGCCGCGTGAGTGACTCGAGGATCTCGCGCAGTCGGGGGTCCTCGGTGTGCGCGAAGCTGCCGACCACCGCTTCGGTCGCGGTCTCTTCGGTGAAGTCGCTGGGCAACGGGTCTCCTTCCTGAGGCTTCCGTTGTACCTCGTCGGCGAGCGTCGCGAAGATAGGTTGGCCCGCATGAGCGACTGGAACGACAAGATCATCGCGGAGTTCCGCGCCAACGAGGGGCGCGTCGGTGGCAACTTCGAGGGTGCCCCGCTGCTGCTCCTGCACACCACCGGGGCGAAGAGCGGGCAGGAGCGCGTGAACCCGATGATGTACCAGGCCGCCGGGGAGAGCTTCGCCGTCTTCGCCTCCAAGGCCGGTGCCGACACCAACCCGGACTGGTTGCACAACCTCCGCGCGAACCCCGAAGCAAGCGTCGAGGTGGGCACGGAGACCGTCGAGGTGACGGCTCGCGTCCTGGACGAGAAGGAGCGGGAGCCCATCTGGGAGACGCAGAAGTCCCGCTACCCGGGGTTCGCGGACTACGAGGACAAGACGTCCCGGGTCATCCCCGTGGTGATGCTCGACCGCCGCTGAGCCCCTTCGCGGACCTCCAGCAGCGTCCACGTCATCACCGTCGCGATCAGCGCGGCGCCGAGCAGGTGGAGCTCGACGAGCGCGATCGGCAGGTCGGTGAAGTACTGCACGAATCCGATCAGCCCCTGCGCGAGCTCCACGACCACGAGCAGGGCGGCCACCCGCGCCGCCGGCGAGCCGGTGACGCGCAGCGCGATGGCCAGACCGAGGCTCAGCCCGACGAACAGGAACACCGCGTCGGCGTGGGCCTGGGAGATCTGCAGGGGGTCGAGCCCGTTGCGCGGGGCCTTGACGTCCCCTGCGTGCGGACCCGAGCCGGTCACGATGGTGCCGAGGGCCAGCACGACCCACCCCGCGGCGTACGTCGTCCAGGCGAGTGCGGTCAGCCTGGGCGGTTGGTAGGACGTCGACACCGAGGGCTCGTCGATCCGCCAGAGGTAGAGCACGGCGAGGCTGATGATGCCCATCGAGAAGAGCAGGTGGAACGACACCACCCAGGGGTTCAGGTCGGTCAGCACCGTGACGCCTCCGAGCACTGCCTGGGCCGGGACGCTGAGGGCGAGGAGCAGGGCCAGCCTCCTCAGCTCGCGCCGGCCCGACTGCCAGGCGCTGACGAAGGTGGCGACGGCGATCACCGTGAGCACGAAGGTCAGGGTCCGGTTGCCGAACTCGATGGCGGAGTGCAGGTTCAGGGCGCCGTGGGGCGTGAAGGATCGGTCGGTGCAGCGGGGCCAGGTCGGGCAGCCGAGACCGGAGCCCGTCAGTCGCACGGCGCCACCGGTCAGCACGATGCCGACGTTGGCGAGCAGGGTCGCCCAGCCGAGCCGCACCAACCAGGCGCGGTCGCCGAACCGGGACACGGACGTCACTCCCACTTGAACGTCCTCGCGGTCAGGGCTGCGCCGACGGCGGCCCACACCAGCAGCACCAGCAGGGCACTCCAGGCGATGTCGCCGGACCAGAACGCGGTACGCAGGGCGTTGCCGAGAGCGCCGGACGGGAGCAGGTCGGTGACGTGCCCGTAGGCGCCGTACGCCGAGGGCGGCAGCACGACTGCCCCGCCCGCCAGCAGGAGCAGGTAGATCAGGTTGGCCGCGGCCAGGGTCGCCTCGGCCCTCAGCACGCCCGCGACGAAGAGCCCGAGCGCCGCGAAGGCAGCCGTCCCGGCGACGATCGCCAGGAACGCCGCGAGGTAGCCCGGGTCGGGGTCCCAGCCGAGGGCGAGCGCCACCAGCGAGATCACGACCACCTGCATCGCCTCGACGATGAGCAGCGCACCGACCTTGCCGAGCAGCAGGCCGGATCGGGGCAGCGGGGACGAGCCGAGTCGCTTGATCACGCCGTAACGACGCTCGAAGCCGGTGGAGATGGCCAGGGACGTGAAGGCGGTCGACATCACCGCGAGCGCCAGCACCCCGGGGGCGAAGACGTCGATCGGCCGGCGGGAGAGGCTCAGGTCGAGGTGCCGGGCACCCTCGACCCCGCCGATCAGCACGATCACCGGGATCACGACGGCGAGCAGCAGCTGCTCGCCGTTGCGCAGCATCAGGCGCGACTCCATCGACGCCTGGGCGAGCACCTGCCGACGAAGCGGTGCGGAGCCCGGACGCGGGGTGAAGTCCTGGCGGTCGAGCGTGCTCACGGCGCGAGCTCCCTGCCGGTGAGCTCGAGGAAGGTGTCCTCGAGGTTGCGCTGGCCGAGGTGCAGCGACTCCGGCAGGACTCCCTGCCGCTCGCACCACGCGGAGACGGTCGCCAGGGTCGTGCTGTCGGCGGGCCCGGTGATCAGCAGGCTCACGTCGCTGACGGTGGTCACCTCGAGCCGGTGGCCGAGCGCGTCCTGCAGCGAGTCGGGCGCGCCCTCGGGGAACGGCTTGGTCACCACGAGCCGGATCGTGGAGCTGCCACCACGGGTCAGCTCGACCGGGGAGCCGGAGGTGATCACGCGGCCCCGGTCGATGATGTGGATCTGGTCGGCCAGCCGCTCCGCCTCGTCCATGTGGTGGGTGGTCAGCACGACCGTGACGCCGTCGTCACGCATCTCCTCGAGCAACGCCCAGGTCGTACGTCGCGCGGCAGGGTCCATCCCGGCGGTGGGCTCGTCGACGAAGACCAGCTCGGGCCGGCCGACCACGGCCATCGCGAGCTTGAGCCGCTGCTGCTGGCCGCCGGACAGCCGCCGGTAGGGGGTCCGGCCGCAGTCGCCGAGACCGAGGCGCTCGCCGAGCTCGTCGACGTCGAGCGGATGGGCGTGCAGCCGCGCGATGTGTCCGAGCATCTCCATGGCGCGGACGCCCGACCAGGCTCCGCCGTTCTGCAGCATCACCCCGATACGGGGGAGCAGCTCGCGTCGTTGGCGCTGCGGGTCCAGCCCGAGCACCGAGACGGAGCCCGCCTGGGCCCTGCGGTAGCCCTCGCAGGTCTCCAACGTGGTGGTCTTGCCGGCGCCGTTGGGCCCCAGCACGGCCGTGATGGTCTGCCGTTCGACCGTGAGGTCGAGACCGTCGACGGCGGTCTTGTCCCCGTAGCGCATCACCAGCCCGGAGACGGCCACGGCCGGTCCCGGGGACGCGGACGTGGGGGAGGCGGGCACCCGGCAGAGTCTAGTTTCGACAGGCTCAACCGGCGGACTGGGGCAGGCCCTTGACGTAGGCAGCCTGCCCGAGGTGCTGAAGGGCGTCGCCGATCACGCTGACGAGTCGCACGCCTGCCGTGACCGGCGGGTCCCAGTGCTCGTCGACCACGCGGTCCAGCTCGCCGGCGTCGAGGGTCGCGACGTACTCGAGCGAGAGCAGGTGCACTGCCTCCTGGTAGTCCACGAGCTGCTGGAGGTCCTCGATGCGCAGGGCGCCCACCTCGTCCTCGGAGTGGCCGTAGCCGGTGTCCGCGGTGTCGAAAGGCAGGTCGAACCGGTCTGCCCACCCGTCCTGCCACGCCTGCTTCCCCTCGGTGAGGCCGGCGAGGTGGTCGTCCTGGATCCGGGCGGCGTGCCAGAGCAGCCAGGCGATCGAGTTTCCCTGCCCCTCCGGTCTGCGGTGGGCGGCCTCGGCGGACAGGCCGTCGGCGACGGAGACGAAGAGCTCGCGGATGCGGCCGAAGTGGTCGGTCAGGAGTTCTGAGGTGTCCATGCGACGAACCTACGACGAGGGTGCGACAACCTGGTCCCGTGCCCCCCGCATCCGCCAGGAGCAGGTTAGGTAGACCTTATTTGAATGCGTTCCACCAATAAGGGCACACTGTTGTTGTGGAAATCGTGGAGTCCGTCACCGGGCATGACCAGCCGACGCGCGAGCGCGTCGTGCGGTCGGTCCTGGTCAACGGGCCCTCGACGGCGGTGGCGCTCGCCGAACGGCTCGAGCTGACGCCCGCCGCCGTACGCCGCCACCTCGACCAGCTCATCGACGAGGGCACCCTCGAGGCCCGCGTTCCCCGCATCAGCGCGGTCCGCGGACGCGGTCGACCGGCGAAGGTGTTCGCGCTGACCGAGGCCGGTCGCGACCGGCTCGACCAGGCCTACGACGACCTCGCGGTCCAGGCGATCCGCTTCCTGGCAGAGACCGGCGGGGAGCAGGCGGTCCGCCAGTTCGCCGACCGGCGTGCCGCCAGGATCGAGCAGCGGTTCCACGCTCTGCTGGACACCAGGCCCGAGCTGGCGCCGACCGAGGCCCTGGCCCAGGTCTTCACCGCCGAGGGGTACGCCGCAGCGGTGCGCGACAGCCCGGTGGGGGAGCAGCTCTGCCAGCAGCACTGCCCGGTCTCCCACGTCGCCCACGAGTTCCCCGAGCTGTGCGAGGCCGAGACGGCCGCGATCAGCCGGATGCTCGGCCGGCACGTCCAGCGTCTCGCCACCATCGCCCACGGCGACGGTGTCTGCACCACCTGCATCCCCGACATGGTTTCGACAGGCTCCACCACCACTCCGAAGGAGAGGGTCACTCGATGACTTCGATCGAAGAACTGAACCCGTCACTCAAGGGCATCGGCCGCTACGAGTTCGGCTGGTCCGACAAGAACGACGTGGGCGCCAACGCCACGCGCGGTCTCAACGAGGACGTGGTCCGCAACATCTCTTCGCTCAAGAGCGAGCCGCAGTGGATGCTCGACCTGCGCCTGAAGGGCCTCAAGCTCTTCGGCCGCAAGCCGATGCCCAAGTGGGGCTCGGACCTCGACGGCATCGACTTCGACAACATCAAGTACTTCGTGCGCTCCACCGAGAAGCAGGCCCAGACCTGGGACGACCTGCCGGCGGACATCAAGAACACCTACGACAAGCTCGGCATCCCCGAGGCCGAGAAGGCCCGCCTGGTCTCCGGCGTCGCGGCGCAGTACGAGTCCGAGGTCGTCTACCACAAGATCAACGAGGAGCTCGAGGCCCAGGGCGTCATCTTCCTGGACACCGACACCGCCCTCAAGGAGCACCCGGAGCTGTTCGAGGAGTACTTCAACACCGTCATCCCGGTGGGTGACAACAAGTTCTCCGCGCTCAACTCCGCGGTGTGGTCGGGCGGCTCGTTCATCTACGTGCCCAAGGGCGTCCACGTGGAGATCCCGCTGCAGGCCTACTTCCGGATCAACACCGAGAACATGGGCCAGTTCGAGCGCACCCTGATCATCGTCGACGAGGGTGCCTACGTGCACTACGTCGAGGGCTGCACCGCGCCGATCTACAGCTCCGACTCGCTGCACTCCGCCGTGGTGGAGATCATCGTCAAGAAGGGCGGCCGCTGCCGCTACACGACCATCCAGAACTGGTCGAACAACGTCTACAACCTCGTCACGAAGCGTGCGACCTGCGAGGCCGGCGCGACGATGGAGTGGGTCGACGGCAACATCGGCTCCAAGGTGACGATGAAGTACCCCGCCGTCTACCTGATGGGCGAGCACGCCAAGGGCGAGACCCTGTCGATCGCCTTCGCGGGCGAGGGCCAGCACCAGGACGCCGGTGCCAAGATGGTGCACGCGGCGCCCAACACCTCGAGCTCGATCCTGTCCAAGTCCGTGGCCCGTGGCGGCGGACGCACGTCGTACCGCGGACTGATCCAGATCAACGAGGGTGCGCACGGCTCGAAGAGCAACGTGCTGTGCGACGCGCTCCTGGTCGACCAGATCAGTCGCTCCGACACCTATCCCTACGTCGACATCCGTGAGGACGACGTCTCGATGGGCCACGAGGCCAGCGTCTCCAAGGTCTCCGACGACCAGCTGTTCTACCTGATGTCGCGAGGCATGGAGCAGGACGAGGCGATGGCGATGATCGTGCGCGGCTTCGTCGAGCCGATCGCCAAGGAGCTGCCGATGGAGTACGCCCTCGAGCTCAACCGGCTGATCGAGCTGCAGATGGAAGGCGCTGTCGGCTGACGCCGAGCGTCCTCCTTCCCCCGAGACCCAGAAAGTACTGAATCTGTGACTGTTGCAACGGACAGCGTGCGAGACGCGCTCGAACAACCACGGGACCAGGTGCTCAGTCACCTGCACCCCGTCGGCTCGTTCGACGTCGCCGACCATGTCGTGCCCACCGGGCGCGAGGAGGTCTGGCGGTTCACGCCGCTCAAGCGGCTGCGCGGGATCCACCAGGACGTGCCGCTGGACGGGCACTCCTTCGAGGTCGAGGTGAGCGCGGAGGACGGCGTCACCGCCGAGTCGGTCGCGCCCGACCACGAGGCACGGGGCACCTCCGGCATCGTGCCGCCCGACCGGGTGAGCGCCCGCGCGTGGGCGGCAGCCGACTCGGTGTTCCTCGTCGACGTCCCCAAGGAGCACGTCGGTCAGAACGCGACCACGGTCACGCTCACCGGCACCGGCAACGAGGTCGCGTCCGCCGGGCACCTCGTCGTGCGCGCGGGCGCGTTCTCCCGATCCACGGTCGTGCTGCGCTTCCAGGGCACCGCGACGCTGGTCGAGAACGTCGAGATCATCGTCGGCGACGCCGCTGAGCTCACGGTCGTCACCGTGCAGGACTGGGACGACGACGCCGTGCACCACTCCACCCAGCACGCCAAGGTCGGCCGCGACGCCACCCTGCGCCACGTGGCCGTGTCCATCGGCGGTGACGTGGTGCGCCACGACACCACCGCGGAGTACGCCGGCCCGGGTGGCTCGGTCGAGATGCTCGGGATGTACTTCGCCGACGCTGGCCAGCACATCGAGCACCGCCTCTTCGTCGACCACAACCAGCCGCACACCCGCAGCAACGTCGTCTACAAGGGCGCGCTGCAGGGTGAGGGCGCCCATGCCGTGTGGATCGGCAACGTGTTGATCCGCAAGCAGGCCGAGGGCATCGAGACCTTCGAGGAGAACCGCAACCTGATCCTCACCGACGGTTGCCAGGCCGACTCCGTGCCCAACCTGGAGATCGAGACGGGTGAGATCGAGGGAGCCGGGCACGCCTCGGCCACCGGCCGTTTCGACGACAACCAGCTCTTCTACCTCCGCTCGCGGGGGATCGAGGAGGCCGAGGCGCGCCGCCTGGTGGTGCACGGCTTCTTCAACGACCTGATCCGCAAGATCGGGGTGCCCGAGCTGGAGGAGCAGCTCGTGCTCACCGTGGAGGCGGAGCTGGAGAAGAACGTCTCGAAGGCGCAGTTCGGATGAGCTTCCAGCGCGCCTGCGCCCTGAGCGAGCTGACCGACAGCACCCCGCTGCGGGTCGAGGTCGACGGCCTCGACGTGGCCGTCGTACGCCACGACGACGAGGTCTTCGCCATCGAGGACGAGTGCAGTCACGCGGCCGTCGCGCTGTCCGAGGGCGACGTCGACGACTGCACCATCGAGTGCTGGCTGCACGGCTCGCGCTTCGACCTGCGCACCGGCAAGCCCACCGGCCTGCCGGCCACTGAACCTGTTCCGGTCTTCCCCACGCAGATCAGCGGGGACGACGTACTGATCGACCTAGGAGACAACTGACATGGCAACGCTGGAGATCAAGGACCTGCACGTCTCGGTGAACGCGTCCGACGAGGACGGCGGCACCGACGGGATGAAGGAGATCCTCAAGGGCGTCGACCTGGTCATCAGGGACGGCGAGACCCACGCGATCATGGGCCCCAACGGCTCGGGCAAGTCGACGCTGGCCTACTCCATCGCCGGGCACCCCAAGTACACCGTCACGCAGGGCTCGGTGACCCTCGACGGCGTCGACGTCCTCGCGATGAGCGTCGACGAGCGCGCCCGCGCCGGGCTGTTCCTCGCGATGCAGTACCCCGTCGAGGTGCCGGGCGTCTCGGTCGCGAACTTCCTGCGCACGGCGAAGACCGCGATCGACGGCGAGGCCCCCAAGCTGCGCACGTGGGTCAAGGACGTCAACACCGCCATGGAGGCGGTCAAGATGGACCCGACCTTCTCGCAGCGCTCGGTCAACGAAGGCTTCTCCGGTGGTGAGAAGAAGCGCCACGAGATCGTCCAGCTCGAGCTGCTCGACCCCAAGGTCGCGGTGCTCGACGAGACCGACTCCGGCCTCGACATCGACGCGCTGAAGATCGTCTCCGAGGGCGTCAACCGCTTCAAGGAGAACGGCGACAAGGGCGTCCTGCTGATCACGCACTACACGCGGATCCTGCGCTACATCACCCCCGACTTCGTGCACGTCTTCGTCGACGGCCGGATGGTCGAGGAGGGCGGCCCCGAGCTCGCCGACCAGCTCGAGGCCGAGGGCTACGACAAGTACGCGAAGAGCGCGGTCTGACCATGACCGAGCTGAACGGCTTGCTGCCGGGCCTGGAAGTCATCCGCAAGGACTTCCCGATCCTCGAGCGTCGGCTCAGCGGCGACCTGCCGCTGGTCTACCTCGACAGCGCCAACACCTCTCAGAAGCCGCAGTGCGTCATCGACGCGATGGTCGACCACCTCGAGCACCACAACGCCAACGTGGCGCGGGCGATGCACCAGCTCGGCGCGGAGTCCTCGGCGGCCTTCGAGAACGCCCGTGACAAGGTCGCGCGGTTCCTGAACGCCCCGTCGCGCGACGAGGTGGTGTTCACGAAGAACGCCTCCGAGGCTCTGAACCTGGTCGCCAACACGCTCGCCTGGGCCACGGGTCCGCTCGCGATCGGTGAAGGCGACCGCGTGGTGATCACCGAGATGGAGCACCACTCCAACATCGTCCCGTGGCAGCTGCTGACGGAGCGCAAGGGCGCCGAGCTGCGCTGGTTCGGGCTCACCGACGACGGTCACCTGGACCTGTCGAACATCGACGAGCTGATCACCGAGCGCACCAAGGTCGTCTCGCTGACCTGGGTGTCCAACATGCTCGGCACGATCAACCCGGTCGCGGAGATCGCCCGTCGCGCCCACGAGGTCGGTGCCGTCGTGGTCGTGGACGCCTCCCAGGCCGCGCCCCAGCTGCCCGTCGACGTGCAGGCGGTCGACGCCGACTTCCTGGCGTTCACGGGCCACAAGGTCACCGGCCCGACCGGTATCGGTGTGCTCTGGGGCAGGGGCGAGCTGCTCTCCCAGCTGCCGCCGTTCATGGGTGGTGGCGAGATGATCGAGACGGTCACGATGGAGCGCTCGACGTACGCCGGGATCCCGCACCGCTTCGAGGCGGGCACCCCGCCGATCGTCGAGGCGGTCGGTCTCGGTGCAGCCGTGGACTACCTGACCGAGATCGGGCTGGACAACGTGCACCGTCACGAGCAGGCCGTCACCGGCTACCTGCTCGAGGGGCTCGCCGGCCTCGACGGGGTCAGCGTCCTCGGCCCGCTCGACCCGGCCCAGCGCGGGGGAGCGGTCTCCTTCGAGATCGCCGGGGTGCACCCGCACGACGTGGCCCAGACCCTCGACGCCCGCGGGATCGCCGTACGCGCCGGTCATCACTGCGCCAAGCCGGCCCACAAGCGGTACGGCGTGCAGAGCTCGACCCGCGCCTCGTCGTACCTCTACACGACGCCGGCGGAGATCGACGCATTGATCGAGGGAATCAACTACACCAAGAACTACTTCAAGGTGGGGTGACCATGGATCTCGACAGCCTCTACCAGGAGATCATCCTGGACCACTACCGGAGCCCCCACAACGCGGGCCTGCGCGACCCGTTCGAGGCCGAGGTGCACCACGTCAACCCGACGTGCGGTGACGAGATCACGCTGCGCGTGCACCTCGACGGCGAGACCGTCACCGACGTGTCCTACGACGCCGAGGGCTGCTCGATCAGCCAGGCCGCCGCCTCGGTGATGACCGACCTGGTCATCGGCCAGCCGGTGGGCAAGGCGTTCGAGGCCCACGAGGCGTTCCTGGAGCTGATGCAGGGACGCGGCAAGATCGAGCCGGACGAAGAGGTCCTCGAGGACGGCATCGCCTTCGCGGGCGTCGCGCAGTTCCCCGCACGCATCAAGTGCGCTCTACTTTCCTGGATGGCGTTCAAGGACGCCACCGCACAGATCGTCGCCAAGGAGAAGTCATGACCGAGAGCCAGTCCACGGACCACAGCGACCTGCCCGAGGTGCCGGAGGCCTCTGCCGGGGCGGGCAGCGTAGGCACCGCCACCGCGTCGCGCGACGACGTCGTCGAGGCGATGAAGGACGTCGTCGACCCCGAGCTCGGCATCAACGTCGTCGACCTCGGCCTGGTCTACGACGTGCACATCGACGCGCACTCCAACGCCGTCCTCGACATGACCCTGACCTCGGCTGCCTGTCCGCTGACCGACGTGATCGAGGACCAGACCAACTCGGCCCTCGAGGGCCTCGTCGGTGACGTCACGATCAACTGGGTCTGGATGCCGCCGTGGGGTCCCGACAAGATCACCCCCGACGGGCGCGAGCAGCTGCGCGCACTCGGCTTCAACGTCTGAGAGGATCCCCTGCGGGGCCGGCACGTTCGAGGCACGGCGCCGCGAAGGAGAATCGATGTCTGACGCCAGCGAACGCCGAGGGTCCTCGGGCCGCCGTCACCTGTTCAAGCGACGGGCCGCCCGTCTGGAGCAGGACGCGGAGCTGGCCGTCGACATCGACCTGGACTTCTCGGAGTGTGTCGAGGGCATCCGCACCGCCCTGGCCGGGTTCGTCTCGTTCGCGCGCAAGGCCGGCATGGACGCGGCCGTCCCCACCGCGCCGGAGTGGAACGTTCGCGAGCTGATCGCCCACCAGGGCATGGTGCACCGGTGGTCCACCGCCAACGTCAACGGCGTCGAGGTCGACTCCGAGGCGCTGAGGGCGGAGGGGCTGGCGGCCGACGACCCGGTGCTCTGGCTGCGCGACGGTGGGCTGCGCCTGATCAAGGCGCTCCAGGAGGCGCCGGAGGACCTCGAGGCGCCGGTGTTCCTGAAGAACGCACCCGACCCGCGCCACTTCTGGGCCCGGCGCCAGTGTCACGAGACCACGATCCACTCGATCGACGCGCAGTCTGCGGCGTTGGGCCGGATGCCTCGTGCGGTGGACACCGAGGTGACCCGCGAGGTCTCGCTCGACGGCATCGACGAGCTGCTGCGGGGTTTCCACACCCGCAAGCGCTCCGGGCTCCGGAGCGACTCGCCGATCCGCCTCGCCATCCGCCCGACCGACGTCGACCGTTCGTGGCACGTCGAGGTCAGCACCGAGCCGGCTGTCGTCCACCAGGACGGCCGCGGGCACGCCGACCTGGTGATCGAGGGCCCGGCCGAGGCGCTCTACCTCGCCCTGTGGAACCGCACGGACGAGATCACCGGCGAGGGTTACGACTTCTGGCGGCGCACGGCCAAGGTGTCCTGGTCCTGAGGTGAGCGACGTCCTCGTCCCTGCGGCGCGGTTAGCGCGCTGGGTCGAGAACTTCGGCGCTCGCCACGGCTCGTTCTCCCTCGGCGTCGACTCCGGCGCGCTGACCGGAACTGCTGATGACGGCTCCTCCTTCGCAGCATCGCTGCCCTTCGCTCGTGTGTACGACGGCCCGGCCGACGTCGCAGCGTTTCTCCCGGACTGCGCTGCGCCCGCGACCTGGGGAGTGCTGCTGGTCCGCAAGGGCGGGTTCGCAGTCGCCCGCCTGCGCGGGTCCGAGGTCGTGGAGTCGAAGGTCGGCCAGCGTCACGTGCAGGGCAAGACCAAGGCCGGCGGGCAGAGCCAGCAACGCTTCGCGCGTCGACGTGACAACCAGGCTCGCGCTGCCTTCGAGGCCGCAGCCGAGCACGCCGCGCGGATCCTCGAGCGCGTCGATGTCGTGGTGACCGGGGGAGACCACGTCGCGGTCGAGGCGGTGCTCGTCGATCCGCGCCTGACCCGGCTGACCGTCGTACCCCCGTTCCTGGCTGTGCCTGACCCCCGTCGCGGGGTGCTGAACCAGGCGGTCGTGGACGCGGGCTGTGTGGTCGTGACCGTCGTCAACGTGGGGTGACGGGTCGACGGGCACCGGCGCCGCAGGAGCGGCTGTGCTACGTGTTCGCGACCACGCGCACTCCGTCTGGGATGCGTGTGCGGTCGTCTGCTGCATGGTCCAGCCACGCCCCGATCACGCCGGCCAGCTCCACGGGGTGACTGAAGTTCACCGCATGGGCTGCCTTGTCCACGATCGCGACCGTCAGGTGCTCCGGAGCGAGTCGGGCGACTTCGCGCACGCGGGCTGGTGACGGCATGAGCGGGTCGCGGACCCCCAGGACGGCAAGGGTCGGGACCGGGGTTCGAAGCAGGCGTTCCAGCGACGGGAAGCTGGTCAGCTCGCGGAACAGGCGCAGGCCGTTCAGTGGCCCGAACTTCACGTAGTCCGGCAGAGCGACGGGCAGCATCTTCGAGCTCTCACGGAACACGTCCTTCGCCAGCTGGCCGAGGGCGCGGCTCATCGGCTGGTTGTGCGCGCCTCCAGCCGGGGAGACCAGGACGAGGCCGTGGATCCGCTCGGGCGCCTCGTGTGCCACCTCCATGCTGATGGCGCAGCCCATCGAGTTCCCGACCAGGACGGCCTCGCCGATGTCGAGGCGGTCGAGGATCGCCAGCGTCGTCTCGGCCAAGGCGGGGATGTCCAGGACGCGGTCGCGGCGCTCGCTGCGCCCGTAACCGGGCAGGTCCGGAACCACGTTGACCCCGCGTGCGGCCAGGGCGCGCGCGGTCGGCATCAGGTATGCCCCGGAGATGGCAAACCCGTGGATGTGGACGAGAGGGACACCAGCCTGGTCGGTGCTGCGCCGGCAGTAGACCGACGTTCCGCCCACCTGCAGCCTCTCGGTCACCCATCCGTCGTCGGGTTCTCCATGACCTGGCATGGGCTGAGAGTAGTGGGCCGAGCGCGGTCCGTGGTCAGCACGAAGACCTCGGAGAGCAGCGGCGAGTGCCGTCTCTGAGACACTCACCCGGGGGGCTTCGGTGGCCTGGGAACGTCATTGCGAGAAAGTGGTTGGTGCGCATGGGGGTCGACCCAGCAGATGACTGGCGTCGCGGTGCGCTCGTGGACACCCCTCCTCCTACGTCGCCTCCGAGGTTCGAGCTGGCTCCGGACTCCGTCTCCGGCACTCCGCTCTGGCCGGTCCAGGAGATTCTCGACGGCGCCTTCTTCGTGACCGGCACGGCGCTGGTGATGTGGCTGGGATGGATCGTGGTGACCGTTGGCTTCGACGGCTGGTTCGCGATCGGCTCGGTCTTTCTCTTCTGGGTGTTGCTCGCCTACGTGGGGCTGCCTCGCCTGCAGGAGGTGCTCTCCAAGATCTACGTGCCCGACTACTTCATCGGGCGATCGCTCACCGAGGTCGGCATGCTCGCAGATCCGATCAACCTGGCCATCGACGGCAGCGAGGCGGGCATCCATGCCGCCATGACCCGAGCCGGATGGGTCCGCGCGGAGGAGCTCACGATCCGCTCCTCGTGGGGGATCGTGCTCTCGTCGGTGCTTCGCCGCCCCTACCCCGAGGCTCCGGTCTCCTCGCTGTTCCTCTTCGGGCAGCGACAGGCTTTCGCCTACCAGCAGGAGGTGGACGGCAACGCCTCCCAACGCCACCACGTGCGCTTCTGGCCCGTCCCCGACGGCTGGGCGCTACCCGGCGGGTTCCGGGTGGGGTGGCTGGCAGCTGCGACGTATGACAAGGCAGTGGGCATCTCCCTGTTCACCCTCCAGGTGACGCACCGCGTGGACGCCGACATCGACATCGAGCGCGACTACGTCATCAACACGGTCCGGTACGTCGAGCCCGAAGCCTCTCTGCGTGTCATCAAGGAGTACTCCAGCGCCTTCACCACCCGCAACGGCGGAGGCGACGTCGTGCGCACCGACGGAAGCCTGCCGATCCTGGACCTGACCAGCCTCCAGGCATCGGAGCCGGACCAGGTGCCGCCCGCGCCCGATGCGTTGTCGCGCGCGGTGTCGCACCGGGTGCCGCCGCCGAGCCTCCTCGCCGCGGGGGTGATGAGCGTGGCCAAGGCCGTGATGACGCTGACCGCTGTCCTCGTGGCGACCTTCCGGGGGTACGGCCCCCCGGCCCACGCGTCGCCCCTGGAGCTGACTGTGATGAGCGGCGGTGCGCTGTTCGTCGTCGGCCTGTGGGTGTACATGCTCGCTCACCATGCCTGGGCGCGGACCGCCATCATGCTCGTGTGCACCGTGGAGGCAGTCACGCAGCTGCTCGCCCTCAGTGCCGATGCCGAGATCAAGCTCGTGGTGCTGATGAACACAGCGATCACCGTCCTCATCCTGATCGCGGTGAGCTCCGACGAGGCCCGGCGCTGGGTGAGACTCGGCCGGCGAGGCTGACTCGACGCAGCATCCGAGCCCGGTCTCGGGGGCTTCGTCGAGTCACGTACGGCGACGGTGCGATCCGTCAACGCAACAGGTTCTGGCTGACCGCCTTCCATGTGGGGGTGTGAGGTCAGCCGCCCTGTCGGGCGAGCTGCGCATCCCAGAAACCCTCGCCGCCGCCCTTCGGGTGAAACTCAGCCAGAAGCGTGTTGCTGTCCTTGGTCGCGAGCATGATCGTCCCCCGGCCAGAGAGGCAGTCGGCCGAGTCGCCTTCTGGGCGGAACGTCATCTTGACTCGTGAACGCGTGCCGCTGACCTGGGAGAAGGTCCCGATCAACCTGCAGCTCGACGGATCGGTCACCTGTCGGCCCGACCCCGAGCCGGCGGTGAGCCGGAGGGTAAGCCCGTAGTTCGAGCCGTAAACGACGATGTCGCCGCTCCAGACGCCTCCCATACCGGCTGGGATCGTGTCTACTGAGTCCTCCCGCCACAGGGACCACCCCACCAGACCCCCGGTCACCAGAAGCATCATCACTGCCCCCAGGGTGAAGCGGATCCGTCGCCTGGGTCGAGGGGTTGTGCGGTGGGAGGTGGCCACGGCGTCGGGCCTGCGACTGAAGGGAGAGTCGTCGGTCGCTTCCGTGATGGCTCGGGGTCGGCCTGCAGACCCGGCTGGGGTCGCACCCGCCGGCTTCTGGATCTGCTCGCGGTCGGATTCCGCCTCGGCGCCAACGTCTGCCACCGCGGCGGCTGCAGCAGCGGCCACCTGCCGACTGTCGTCCTCAGCCAAGCGTTCCAGTGCGAGCCGTGCGCCTAGCGCGAGCCCCGCGTGGTGGCCCTTCACCAGTCGTGCCAGGTCCTGTACGCAGCCGGCTCGCACGCCGACCAACGGGCTCTCCAGGGACTGCTGGAGCTCCGCGGGGAGCGGTGACGGCACCGTCACGGGCTGCCCGCGTCGGGCCAGGTGGAGGTCGCCTTCCAGGCCGAAGGTCCACTTGGCGGGGGTCTGGTCCGGCGTTGCCTCGTGCACGGTGTCGTAGATGTAGTCGTAGAGCTCATCCAGGCCGACCCAACCGTCCTGATTGCGATCCGCCTCACCGGTGGCGAGTCCTCGTACCATCGCACTGGTGAAGATCGAGGGCTGCGCACCCTGGTCATCTGCCAGCGTCGTGCCCTCGAAGGCGTACTCCAGTGCCCCCGACGCCGTGATGACGGCGCGCCCCCGACCACCAAACCGCTCCTTGATGTCCAGGTCCCGACCTGCCCGGGCCACCATGCCGCGGTCGAATGCTCCCGCGTAGCAGCAGTCCAGCAGGAGGACGATGCGTCGCGACCGACACGCGTTCATCTGACGGTTGACGAACTGCGCGGCGACCGCTGTCGATCCGAGGCGCGTGATCTTCGTGTTCGAGGCGGCGAAGTGCAGCTCGCCGTCTTGGTTCTTGATCCCGTGCCCTGAGAAGTGGAAGAGGAGTAGGTCCTCTGCTGACCGGCCAGCGAAGAACTCCTCCACCGCCTCAGCCACCACGTGGGCGGGCTGATCGAGCACCGTGCGGACGTCGAAGGCGCCGATCCCAGGATCACTCAGCACTCGCGCCAGCGCGTCCGCATCCGCCGAGGCACCACGCAGCGCGCGTAGCGACGAGTCGTCGTACAGGGACGTCGCCACGATCAGCGCGCTGCGCGTCGGGTCGTGGATCGAGCCCTGGGCCATCTTCACTTTCTACTCCCGTCGACCCGACACTGGGAACCGCAATGCACGCCCCAGCGCTCCGCCGTCCATGCCCTCGCCGAGCGCTCAGCAGCCCGACGGCCTACGTCCGCCGATGGAAGGCGACCAGGTGGGTCTCCGCTGACTGGAGCTGATCGCGGCTCAGTGCGTGATCGCCTGTCGTGGGCAGCCGGTCGAGGGCCACACGATCGCTCGGGCCTGGTCTGTGTTCACCCGACCGGCGCTCATCGCCGCGAAGAGCACGTCGTGCCGCTCCAGCGCCTGGGCGAGGCGGAGGTCGGCGCGGGTCTCGCGGTCGGCCTCGGCGAGCACCCGGAGCTCGAGGGCGTGCAGCTGCGCCTTCGCCTGGGCAAGGGTGGTCAGCGCCTCGCGCTGCTCCTCCGGCCTCATCGACCAGACCGGGACCTTCGCCACGGAGTCGAGCCGCTCACGCAGGCGCTGGGCGAGGGCGACCACGGGTGGAGGCGGTCGACCGGCTGGCTGCTCATGCCTTGGTCCAACCACCGACCACTGACAGAAAAGGGCCTCTGACCTGCGGTTTTGTCCATTCTGTGAGATGTCCAGGCGAGCGTTTCGATGCCGACACACCGACGGGCCGGGCAACGGCCGGGCCTGGTCGTGGTCAACCGCTGGTGGCGTCTGGCAGCGCGTCACCGAAGTGTCCCTCGAGCTCGTCGCGCGTGAACGGCTGGTCCCGGGGAGCCGGGTCTGAGTCGAGACCGAAGAGTGCTCGGAACTCTGCGGTGTCGTTGCGCATCGGGAAGGGCTCCGGTGGCACGGGGACGCCGAGCATCGCGCACAGCGGTTCCCACCCCCCGGTGACGTCGTAGGCGAGCAGTCGATCGGATGCGACCTCGGCGCGCACCTCGGCGTTGTGGCGCTCGTAGGCAGCAACGAAGTCGTCCCGGGTGAGCGCCGCGTAGTCGGCGGGAAAGCTTCGTTTGGTCAACCGGTCCCCGAACAGGCTCATCAGTGCGAGGTCCGGTCCGTGGTCCTCGCGGCTCATCACCGGCCGGAGCATCAGCTGGTGGATGGTCTCGCGGTAGGAGTTCCACCACCGCTCGACCGGACGTGTGGTCACGAGCACCATCGCCTCGGGGAAGAGGGCGCACAGCTCACGCCACAGACCGCAGCCCGGCCAGTCCACGATGGCGGTGTAGCCATCGAGCACGGCAGCGAGTCCGTCCGGGTCACCCTCGTGGGCCCGCAACCAGGCAGGCAGGTGGTCGAGATGGGCCAGTGCCTCGTACATGTGGTAGCACCGCCCACCGGTCAGCCGCTCCAGGGCGGCCTTGGTCGAGAGCGTCCCGGTCCGGCCGAAGCCAGTTCCGATCACACGCACCATCGACCAAGCGTGGCACTGCAGCATGCACGTGGCCACCCCGGAACGGCGTGAGGTGGTAGGAGGGAGGCATGGACTTCGGTGTGCACCTCCCGCTGGCCGACCTCGGGGAGGGCCTCCTCGGCGGGGGTGACCTGCGCGCCTACACCGCCGCAGCCGCCGAGCTGGACTTCGCCATGGTGTCCGCCAACGACCACCTCGTGTGGAAGCGCCCGTGGTTGGACGGGCTGACGACCCTGGCCAGCGTCGTGGGGTCGGCAGGGGACATGGCGCTGGCGACCAGCGTCGCGCTGCCCGCGGTCAGACATCCGGTCGTGCTGGCCAAGGCGATCGCCTCGCTGGCCGTGCTCTCGGAGGGCGCGGTCGTCGCCGGGCTCGGCCCGGGCTCTTCGGCGGCGGACTACGAGGTCGTGGGAATGCCGTTCACGGAGCGCTGGTCGCGTTTCGACGAGTGCCTGCGCCTGGTCCGGGCGCTCGTGCGCGGCGAGGCACCCGAGGACGGGCAGTTCTACCAGGTCGGCGGGCTCCGGCTGGATCCGCTGCCCTCCACCCCACCTCAGGTGTGGTTCGGAAGCTGGGGGTCGGACCTCCGACTCCGGAGGATGGCCGGGGTCGCGGACGGATGGCTGGCTTCGGCGTACAACACGACGCCCGCGCACTTCGCCCAAGCACGGTCGCGGCTCGACGCCCACTTGCTGGCCGAGGGAAGGGACCCGAGCACCTGTCCTGACGCGATCGCCACCACCTGGATGTTCGTCACCCACGAGCACGCTCAGGCCGTCCGGTTGGTGACGGAGACCTTGGCGCCGCTGCTCGGACGTGCTCCCGACGAGCTGCTGGCCCAGCTCCCGATCGGAACTCCGGAGCACTGCGTGGAGCTCCTCGACGCGTACGCCGCGGCGGGCGCGCACCGGATCCTGCTGTGGCCGGTCCAGGACCCCATCCATCAGCTCGAGGTGTTCAGCGAGGAGGTCAGGCCGCATCTCCGGCAGACCACCCGTGGCGGCCGACCTAGCGGGTGACGACCCCCACGACGAGGTTGATGACGGTGGCCAGCACGGCCACTCCGAACACGTAGGACAGCAGGCAGTGCCGCAGGGCGACCGAGCGGATCTTGCTGGCCGTCACGGCGGTGTCGGAGACCTGGTAGGTCATGCCGAGGTTGTAGCTGAAGTAGAAGAAGTCCCGGAACGCGGGTCGGTAGCCCTCCGCGTTGAAGTCGATCCCGCCCTCCTCCCCGTCCGCGTAGTAGTGGAACGCGTAGCGCGCGGCGTACATCAGGTGCAACGCCGCCCAGGACATGAAGACACCGATGACGGCCACGGCCGCGGGCGCTCTTCCGGCCGAGGTGCCGCCCGCGAGGAGCAGGCCGACGATGCCACCGAGGCCCAGCAAGGCAGCGCCCATGACGACCAGCTCGTCCAGGCGGGGATCGAAGTCCTCGTGCTTGACGCTGGCGCGCGTGGTGGCCGCGTCCATCGGCCACAGCACCCACCAACCCAGCACCACGAAGACCGTCCCGGAGACGGCGATCCCGCTGAGCACGCCGTGGTCCGGTGCGCCTGCGAGCGCGGCTGCCACGCCGCAGATCGCTCCGGCGACCACCGCCAGCAGGAGCCGTGGCAGGGCGGCGACCAGCACGCGAGGCTTCACGGGATCCATCTTGTCGTCAGCTGGAGCATTTGCTCTGGCCCGCGTCCCGGATTCGGTGTGAAACTTTCCTTCCCGACGATGTCGCAGACCCGTCGGCCCGTTCGACGTACGAGTGAGGCCACCGACCAGCGGGGCCTGAGGACAAGGAGAAGCTGATGCCGCGATTCATGGGTTTCGTTCAGATGGAGGAGGGCGTAGGCACGCCGCCGAAGGCCCTGTTCGAGGCGATGGACGAGCACATCGGGGAGCGGGTCGCGTCCGGCGTGTTCCTCGACGGCGGGGGGCTGTACGGCATCGACGACGCCGTCAGCTTCGTGGTCCGCAAGGGCGAGATCACCCGCGTCGACGGCCCGTACGCCGAGGGCAAGGAGGTCGTGGGCGGCTGGTCGATCCTCCAGTACGACACGCTCGAGGACGCGATCGC
This sequence comes from uncultured Actinomycetota bacterium, assembly GCA_963797525.1. GTDB lineage: Bacteria > Actinomycetota > Actinomycetes > Propionibacteriales > Nocardioidaceae > Marmoricola. The sequence continues at coordinate 394,096 of CAWCPT010000001.1, read as the reverse complement.
CGACTCGGAGACGTTCGCCGAGCTGCACGCGAAGCACTGGCCCGAGGTCGAGGTGATCTCCACGCTGCGGCAGATCTCGGACGGACCGCCGGAGCCTGCTGACGACTGAGGCCTCGACTCCGTTCCGCTGGCGGCGGCGGGTTGGGTCCTAGGCTGGCCGGGTGCCTGCCGAGCCCATCACCGCCGACCCCACGGTGGAGACGGTCACCGCCACCTGGCGTGCGGAGTCCGCGCGCCTGGTGGGCGCGATGACGCGGATGACGCGCGACGTCGGCCTGGCAGAAGACCTGGCCCACGATGCGCTCGTCTCCGCGCTGGAGCAGTGGCCCACCACGGGCGTCCCCGGGAACCCGGGCGCCTGGTTGATGACTGCTGCCAAACGACGGGCCATCGACCACTTCCGTCGTGAGGAGACCCTGCGGCAGAAGACCGAGCTGCTCGGGCACGACCTGCGTGAGGAGGACGGCATGCCCGACCTCGACGCGCAGATCGACCACATCGAGGACGACGTCCTCCGGCTGGTGTTCCTGTGCTGCCATCCGTCGCTGACGCCGGAGTCGCGCGCCGCGCTGACGTTGCGACTCGTCGGCGGCCTGACCACGGCCGAGATCGCGCGCGGGTTCCTGACGACCGAGTCGACGATGAGACAACGGATCTCGCGGGCGAAGAGGACGCTGACCGAGGCGCGTGCCGAGTTCGAGCTGCCGGCCGGTGAGGACCGGGAACGCCGGCTGGACGACGTGATGGCCGTGATCTACCTCGTCTTCAACGAGGGGTACTCCGCGACCGCCGGCGAGGACTGGATGCGTCCGGAGCTGGCCGACGAGAGCCTGCGGCTCGCCCGGTTGCTCGCCGACCTGGCGCCCGACGAGCCCGAGGTGCTCGGTCTCCTGGCACTGCTGGAGCTCCAGGGGTCGCGGATGCCGGCCCGGATCGACGCCGGCGGAGAGCCGGTGCTGCTCGAGGCGCAGGACCGGTCGCGGTGGGACCTGGCGATGATCGAGCGTGGCCAGTCAGCGTTGCAGCGGGCGGACGTGCTGGCCGCACGTGGCCACCCGGTCGGCCGCTACTACCTGCAGGCCGCGATCGCGGGGCAGCACGCGCGAGCCGCGCGTGCCCAGGACACCGACTGGCGCCGGATCGCCCTGCTGTACGACGTCCTGGCCGAGGCAGCGCCGGGATCGATCGTCGAGGTCAACCGTGCCGTCGCGCACGGACGGGCCTTCGACGCGGGCGCCGGACTGGCCATCCTCGAAGGGGTCGACCCGGCGGCCCTCGGCGAGTCGCCACTCATTCCGAGCGTCCAGGGGGACCTGCTCGAGCGTGCCGGCCTCCACGCCGACGCCGCAGAAGCCTTTGACGAGGCCTCGCGGCGCACCCGCAACGACGGCGAACGGACGGTGCTGCAGCGTCGCGCCGAGGAGAACCGCGCCCTGGCTCGATGAGCCCGACCGCTCAGCCGAGGGCGGGGTCGGCGGCCTCCGACAGCGTCACGACGGGCCGGGTGTCGAGCCACGATGTCCGGTGGAGCACGGCCAGCCCGACCACAGCGAGTCCCACGGCCTCGACCGCGGCTCCGAGGACTTCTCCCCACGGGCCGCCGAGGATGTGTGCCACCGGCCAGACCAGCACGAACACGGCCGCCCACCGGGGCACCACCCGGGACCGGAACAGCGCGAGCCCGAGCAGGAAGGTGCCGATCAGGTTGCCGACCACGAAGGTGAGCGCGACCACGATGAAGAAGCCCTGGTTCATCATCAGGTCCTGGACGGCGACGCTGTCCGCGTTGGCTGCGCCGTGCTCTGCCAGGGCGATGGTCGCGTACCCCTGGAAGAGCATCGCGAAGTAGCAGATGTACCCACCGATCATGAGGACACCTCCGAGGAGGCCCAGGCGGGCGGCCTTCACCCGCACCAGGCTCATCGCCCCCAGGACCGCCGGCACGAGGAGAAGGCAGCCGATCATGGCGACGAAGGTGAACCACTTGTCCGCCAGCGGGTGGGCGGCGGAGATCAGCAGGGCGCCGCGTGGGGTCGTGTCGTCCCACCCGTGCTCGGTGGTCAGGACGTCGCCGGTGTTGGCGATCACGAACGCCCACGGCGCCAGCATCAGGGCAAGTCCCTGGCTGACGCGTCGCGTCCGTTCGGTGCGCGGCTCGGGGTCGTGGACGTTCATGATCTGCTCCTCGGGGTGCCGGGTCTGTGGTGACTCCCGACTCTTCCGCTCGACGACCTCCGTGGCTTCGTGGCTGGCACCCGACTTCAGGCACGCGCGGCCCCGGGGGTTGATCTGGGTGCCTGCACGGAGGTGGGGCGAGCACGTCCAGCCGTAGGCTGCGAAGGTGACCTGGCACCGTGGGTTGGCCTGGACTGCTGCGTGCATCACCGGCGCAGTTCTGTGCGCGGCGGTGTGGCTGGCGGCACAGGACCCCACGCCGGTCCACCTGCTCGTCCTGGTGGCGGCAGCGGTGCTGGGGGGCGTGCCCGCCACGGCGGGACTGCTCGTGGCCGAGAGCCGCGACACCCGGGTCCTCGGGTTCCTGCTGGTGCTGCCTGGACTGCTGGCCGCCCTGGTCCTCACCCTGGTGCTGGCGCAGGACGTGGCCGCTGAGCCTCCCGGCGCCGACTACGTGACCGTCGCCAGCCAAGGTGCCTGGATGCTGGCGTACGTCGTCCTGGCCCTGCCGTTGCTCTACTTCCCGTCGGGACGACTCGCCTCGTCGTCGAGCCGATGGCTGTGCGCCGTGATCCTCGTCGACGCCGCCGTCTTCATCGTGACCGCAGCGACGGCGCCCGGTCCGTTCCTGCCGCCGGACGAGTCGGTGCCCCACGTCTTCGGGACGATGCCGGGTGCCCTGGCAACCACGCTGAGCGCCGTCACCCTGCCGCTGCTGCCCATCTCGTTGATCCTGCTCCTCGTCGACCTGGCTCGCCGCTACCGGGCCGCCGGACCCGGGCATCGTCGCCCCTACAGGTGGCTCCGCCTGGGGGCCAGCCTGCTCCCGCTCACGGTCCTGGGCACCTGGATCAGCTACGCACTGGTCGGCAATGCCGATGCAGTCCTGGCGATCGGCCTGGGTCTCGCCTACCTCGCCCTCCCGACCCTGATCGCCGTCGCCGTACGACGGCCCGACCTGTTCGACCCGGACCGGGCCCTGGTGGCAACCGTCACCCGGTCCCTCGTCGTGGCCGGGCTCCTGACGGTCTACACGGTGGCCAACGTCGTGACGGGCGTCGTGCTGACCAGGCACAGCCCCGCCGTCGCCATCGCCGTGACCGCCGGCGCCGCCATGTTGCTCGCACCCCTGGGGAAACGGCTGCAGGGCTACGTCGACGCCCGCCTCTACCCGACCCGGCACGCGGTGTTCCAGACCATCGCCGAGCTGCATCGCCAGACCCTGGAAGGCCAGGCCGGACCAGAGCACCTGCAGCAACGTCTGCGTGACGTCCTGGCGGACCCCACGCTCCTGATCGGCTACTGCCTCCCTTCCAACGGGACCCTCGTCGACGCTGACGGCGTCGCTCTCGAGCTCTCCGAACCACAGGTCGACATCACCATCGGAGCCCAGCGCATCGGCGTCCTGTCGACGCACGCTCCGATCGCTGGTGACCTCGTGCGCGCCATCGCCGCCCGGGCCGCGCCCTCTGGTCGAGCTGGTCGGTCTGCGCGTCGAGCTCCGGCAGGCGCTTTGCGAGGCCGAGGCCAGTCGGGCACGCCTTCTCCGGGTCGGCTACGAAGAACGCAGCCGCCTCGAACGTGACCTGCACGACGGAGCCCAGCAACGCCTGATCTCGTTGGGCATGGCCCTACGACTGGCCCAGCGCCGCCTGGACCGCGGGGTCGACGTCGCGGCCGTGCTGGACGAAGCGGTCGCCGAGCTCGGGACCGCCGTGAGCGAGCTCAGGCAGCTGGCCCACGGCATCCGGCCCAGCTGTCTCGACGACGGACTCGCCCCCGCGCTGTCCCACCTGGTCAGCACCACCCAGCTGCCGATCGCCCTGCGCGTCAGTGCCGCCGACCTCGACGAGGGTGTCGAGACCACCGCCTACTACGTCGCGGCCGAGGCGATCACCAACGCGGTCAAGCACGCGGAGGCTGCGTTCATCACCCTCGACGTGGTCACCGTGGGCGGTCAGCTGCACGTGCGCGTCGCCGACGACGGCAACGGACGCGCGGCCCCCCGTCCTGGATCCGGGCTCGCCGGCCTGGCCGACCGCGTCGGCGCCCATGGCGGGCGGCTCTCGATCCAGAGCAGACGAGGCGCGGGCACCGTCATCGAAGCGGTGCTCCCGTGCGCATCGTGATCGCCGAGGACTCCACCCTGTTCCGTGAGGGCCTCGCCAGCCTGCTCGCCGACGCCGATCACGACATCGTGGCCCGGGTCCCGGATGCCGTCACCCTGATGGAGGCCGTGCGTGACCACCACCCCGACCTCGCCATCGTCGACGTCAGGATGCCCCCCGACCACACCGACGACGGTGCGCGCGCTGCTGCCGCCCTGCGTGCCACCTACCCCGAGCTGGGAATCCTGCTGCTCTCCCAGCACATCGAGACCACGCACTCGGTCCACCTCGTCAGCACCGGAGCCTTCGGCTACCTGCTCAAGGACCGCGTGCTCGACGTCGACGACTTCCTCGACGCCCTCGACCGCATCGCCTCCGGAGGTTCCGCCCTCGACCCCGAGGTCGTCGGCCGGTTGATCAGCATCAACAGCACGCAGCAGCCGTTGCACGCCCTGACCGCGCGCGAACGCGACGTACTCTCCCTGATGGCTCAAGGCCACACGAACGCCGGCATCGCACGACGACTGTCCCTGTCCGGGCGCACCGTCGAGACCCACATCGCCAGTCTCCTGACCAAGCTCGGGATCGAACCCACCACCCCGGGACACCGGCGTGTGCTGGCCGTCCTCACCTACCTGAACGCCCAGACCTGAGGCGAATGCTGGCGGTCGGGTCAACCGGACTCCTTGAGGACTCGGGTCCACCCCGTGATGATGGGCGGGTCGCCGGCGAGCGGCGTGGGTCTCGGCGACCCTCTCGTCGGTCATCAGGAGGGACAGTGGCTTTGACGGCAAGCAGGTCCGTCCTGGTGGAGCCGAGCGACGATCGGACCATCCGCTTCCGCGTCGCGGTGGCTGAGATCTGCCTGCGACGGCCCATCAGCATCCAGGCGCTCGGTCATCCTCCCGAGGACCACGGGTACGACACCATCGTGCAGGAGGACGACGACCTCGTCGCTCGTGCTCGTGTGCGGTTGCTCGACGGCACTCGTCTGGTGGTGCTGGACACCGTGAGCAGTGGCGACGGCTTCGTGCGCATCTCCCGTGAGGTACACATCGACGAGCCAGGGGAGTCCGCGGGCGTCCGCGTGGGCATCGAGGCCCAGACCCAGGTCGTCGGTGCGGTGGAGGACGGCTGGCAGTACTTCATCCCCGGAGCCCTCTACAACCGCAACGACGTCGACGGCGACGGGCGTGAGGACTACCTCGGTACCTACGCCCAGGACGTCCGGGACGACAAGAACGGCCTGCTCGCGGTCCTCGCGCGGTACCCGGACACCGGCGCCACGTTCACGCTGTCCCGGGTCGGACGGCCGACCTTCGACACCGCGATCGACAGCGAGCAGCTGACGATGCGGTACTTCGTCCAGGAGACCGACATCGGCTCCCTGGGAACGGCTCCGGTCGAAGACGGCCAGGTGGTTCTGCGGGCCAGCTTCCCGTTCGCGGAGGAGACGACGTTCAGTCTCGACACCGGCGGGACGGGGTGGGCGGCGTTCGCGCCGAACCGCGCAGGTGCTCTTCCTGTGGTGGACTACGAGCTCAGGTTGTCGCACACCGAAGACCTCACCGACGCCATCTGGGCGCTCGTGGACCTGCGATTCGACCAGCTGGACACCAAGCGACCACAGCCCGGCGTCTCTCCCGCGGACGCGCTGGAGCACCGTCAGCTGCTGACCCAGCTCTACTACCGCACCTGGGACCGTGCGGAGAACCCGAAGCAACCTGCTGGCTACCTCGTGCACTTCTCACCGCGCACGGGTGAGACGCTCGGCTCCTTGATCGAGTTCGGTTTCTCCGGTGACCAGACGCTGCTGGCGTTCGTGCAGACCGTGTGGGGCCTGGAGAAGCGGGTGCCGCTGTACGTCGACCGCGCCGCCGCCGTGATCGACTTCTTCGTCGACCACTGCCAGCTCGCGAACGGGTACTCGCACGGGATCTACGACCCGATCAACGACCGGTTCACACACTGGTTCACCGGCATCTTGATGCCGTTCCAGTACTCCACCGGCGAGGAGGACGCACGCCGCTTCGTGGGTCGTCAGATCGCGGAGGCGCTCACGCCGATCGCCGCGCAGCTGCGTGAGGTGGAGGGCAACTACCTGCGCACCATCTGCGAGTCGATCCACCCGATGCTGCTGGCCTACGAGCTCACTCCGCGGGGGCACGACTCCTGGTTGAGGGCAGCGGAGCGGTTCGGCGAGTTCCTGCTGGCGAGCCAGGCGGACGACGGCTCCTGGTTTCGGGCGTACACGCCGGAAGGGGAGGGGCTGTCGTCGCCGGCGGCGTGGTTCGGAGGTGGCTACGCGGAGCTCAAGACCGGCACCATCTTCCCGTGTCCGGTGCTGGTTGCACTGCACCGGATCACCGGCGACGAGCGCTTCCTCGCGGCTGCACGGCGGGCAGCGGACTTCATCATCGACACCTATGTCGAGCCGGTCCTCTACGCGGGTGGACTGAACGACACCACCCACGTCAAGTCGGTCAAGACAGACTCGGTCGGCGTGATGTTCCTGATGCGATCCCTGTGGAAGACGCACGAGGCGACGGGTGAGACGCGTTACCTCGACGCGGCCGTGAAGGCGGCGAAAATGCTTGCCTCCTGGGTCTTCCTCTGGGACGTCCCGTTTCCCGAGGAGAGTCTGCTCGGGCGCAGCGGGTTCAAGTCAACTGGCTGGGCCGCCTGTGACGTCATCCCCGGTGGTGCCTATCTGGACAACGAGCTCCTCGAGTTCACCGGCGACCTCGCCGCCATTGCCGTGGCGGCACAGAACCGACGACTTCTCCAAGTCGCCGAGATCGTGCACCACGGGATGCAATACGCACTCTCCACACCGGAGAACGACCACGGCTACGTCGCCCCGGGGATCCAGTGCGAGGGCGTCATGACCTCCTACTGGCTCAGCGCTCCAGACGAGACGGCATTCTCCGGCGCGGTCGCCAAGCGCAAGGGCGACGACAACGACACGTGCAACGCGCTGACCAACGGACAGGCCGCCTACGGGCTGTATGACCTTCGCGAGCGCTTCGGCACCGACGACTTCACGGAGATTCACCAACGGATCCGGGGCTGAGGCGGGCAGGAAGGCTCCACGACGGAGACTATGCCGGGGTGACCATCGCGATCTACTGTGACCGGGTGCTCACGAACCGGTCGGCTCCCCACGCTCGAGTGACCCCGGTCCTCACCGTGGCCGACGTCCGATCGGCTGTCGCGTGGTATGTCGAGGTCTTCGGTTTCGTCGAGCACGTCCGGATCGGCGAGGGGCACCGTTCGCAGCTCGGTCTGCCGGACGGGCCGCCGGCCGAGCTGGTCGTGGCGGAGGTTCGTCCGGGACGGCGAACACCGGAGGCGGAACGCTCGCACCAGGTGATGCTGAAGGTCGCCGACCTCGCCAGCGTGATCGAGACTGCGGTGGCGCGCAACGCGCGAGTCGTCGATCCGCCCCACGACTGGGAGTACGGCGAGCGACAGGCCGCCATCGATGACCCGTTCGGGCACCAGTGGGTGCTCAACCAGACGTTGAGCGACGTCGCACCCGAGGAGTGGGGCGGGAACACCGTGACTCCGCGTTCGCCGTCGGGGTAGGCGTCCGCACGTCATACCGCCCCGGGGCCGGCCGACGACTCACCGAGGTGCCGGGCGAAGAACCTGGCCGCGTCGTCTCCCGCGAACTGCGGGACGCCGGTGTGCCCGCCCATGTTGGCGTGCAGCGTCTTCTCCTGAGCGCCGAAGGCGTCGAACAGGTCCAGTGCCGACTGCCGGTCGTTGCCCTCGTCGTCCCACTGGAGCAGGACGTGCAGCGGAATCGTCACCTGACGGGCTTCGTCGAACGTGACGCGGGGGATGAAGCTCCCGGCGAAGAGACCCGCGGCCGCGATGCGCGGTTCGACCAGCGCGAGCCGGATGCCGATGGCGATCACTCCGCCCGAGTAGCCGACCGGGCCGCGGATCTCTGGCAGTGAGAGGAGTGAGTCCAGGGTGGCCTGCCACTCCGGGACCGCTTGCTCGACCAGGGGGAGGACCAGCCGATCGACGATCTCGTCGACCGGCTCTCCGGCCATCAACGCCCGGCGCAGATCAGCACGGGCCCGTTCGGCGTCAGCCGAGCGGGGACGGTCGCCGCTCCCGGGGAGCTCGATGGTGGCCGAGGCGAAACCACTGGCTGCGGAGCGCTGGGCTCGGCCCACCAGGCGGGGGTACATCGTGCGCAGGCCGCCGGGGTGGCCGAGCAGGATCAGCGACGCTGGTGCGGAGGTGGGCGGGGTCCAGAGGATGCCGGGGATGTCACCGAGGGTGAATCCGCGTTCGAGGACGCCGTCATCGAGGCGTTGTTCGGAACTGAAGTGCATGGTCGTGCCTTTCGGGAGTGCTCGTTGAACGGCGCTCCCGGACGACCTATCGCCCTGCTGTGGCCCCAAGGGGGAGCACCCACGTCGATGTGTTCACGGGTACCACCTCCTCGTTCTCCTGCGCGGCCGCTAGAAGGGTAGCAATGTTCGACGCGGTCGCGGTGGCCTTTCCGGCGCCGGTCGGCGTCAGGAGGGGTCCTCGGTGGTGGAGGGCGGCTCGCCGGCCACCTCGCGGGCCCACGCTGCGTGCTCCCGGCGTGCCCACCGCAGCGGCACCCGGCCGGTTCGCATCCCGGTCATGGCGTACGGATCCTTGGTCGCCATCGCGATGTGGCCGACGACGAGCAGCCCGAAGGCGAGCGCGAACCAGTCGTGCACGAAGGTCGCCCCGCTGCGCCACGCCAACGGGGCGAGGTCGGTGAAGTACATGACCACGCCGGAGATCAGCAGGACGCCGATGGATCCGGCGGACAGCGAAGCGTTGACCTTCTGGCCGGCGTTGAACTTGCCGACCTCGATCGTGCCGTCGCGGCGGGCACGGGATCGCAGCCAGAGCCAGTCGCGGGACGTGAAGCCGTTGAGCCGACGGACGTCATCGCGGTAGGCCCGGCTCAGGATCCCGACGACCAGTGGCACGGGGAGGGCGAACCCGGACCAGACGTGGATCTGCTCGACCAGGAAGCGGTGACCGACGATGACCGCGAGCGAGCCGTTGTAGAGGATCGCCGCGGTCACGATGCAGGTCAGGGTGAAGATCGCGCTGAGCCAGTGCACCCATCGGGATGCGCCGCTGAAGCGGTCGACGACCCGTCCTGCCTCCACAGGGAGTTCGGTCTCAGGTGCGCTCATCGATGCCTCGCCCGTTGGACTTTCCGACGAAGCCGTCGACGTCGTACCCGCGGTGCTCCCAGTAGCCCGGGATCACGGCGTCGGTCACCTCGATCCCGGAGAGCCACTTCACGCTCTTGTAGCCGTACATCGGTGCGACGTAGAGACGCACCGGTCCACCGTGGTCGTGGGTGACGTCCTCACCGAGCATCTTCAGGGCCACGATGACATCCGGCAGCCGCGCCTGGTCGAGGGTCAGGCTGTCGGTGTAGGTGCCGTCGAAGGACCTCAGTCGCAGCGCCCGACCGGAGGCCTGCACGCCGGCCCGTTCGAGGATCGTCGACAACCGCACCCCGCTCCAGTGCACCTGCGGGACCCGCCATCCCGTCACGCACTGGAAGTCGCGCACCAGCTCGGTCTGCGGCATCGCCCGGAGGTCGGCCAACGTCAGGGTGCTCGCGTGGTCGACCAGCCCGCTGATCGAGAGGCGGTACGTCGTGGCGTCGCGGGTCGGCGCGCCGCCGGTCACGGAGTAGTAGCGGAACGTGTCGCCGACGGGCAGCAACCCGGTCAGCCCGGTCGGGTCGTGGAGCTGGACGGGCGCCAGGAACGACGTGACCGCGCTCTGCGCCCGGGTCCCGGTGACGATCCCGAGCGCCCCCAGCCCGATGAGCCCGAGTGCCACGCGTCGTCCCACGGGCCGTCCGTGGTCGGGTCGACCCTGTTCGGCCGACGCGATGTCCGCGACCCCCGAGGCCCTTCCTGAACGGCCAGCCAACCAACGGCGCATGCGTCAAACGTAGCCCGTGACCCAGCGGGGTACGTTGGTTGACATGAGCCGCATCGTGACGCTGGTCGTCGGCGCCGTACTCGCCTTGCTGGGCCTCCTCTGGATCCTGCAGGGCCTCGACGTGATCGGCGGCTCCGGCATGAGCGGCCACTCGATCTGGGCGGTGATCGGCCTGGTCATCGGTGCGTTGGGGGTCTTCCTGATCGTTCGCACCCTGAGGACGCCGCAGGTTCGCGACGATCTCTGACCTGACGCAGCCAGGGTGACGGCGTGCACTCCAGGGTCTCGACCCCGCGCCCGAGGCGCGGCAAGGTGGGGCCATGACTGCTCACGTGGAGACGTACGACATCCCCTTCGACGGCGAGCACCTGCCGGCACAGCTTGTCTCGCTCCCCATCGGTGCCGAGGTGGTCGACGCCTTCCTGGACAAGACCGGTGCGGTGGTCCTGACCGTGTCACCGGTGCGCAGCTCGTTGGAGACGGAGCAGGTCGTGTACCTGCTGGGCGAGCGGGGCACCCTGGGCACGGGATCACGCTTCGTGCGGACCGTCTTCAACCACGACCTGCGCGTCGTGCTGCACGTCTACGTCGCGCCCGCCAACGAGCACACCCGCCACGACGTCGAGCACGCCGCACGGCACTGAGTCGGTCCCACGTGCCGGTTCGAGGTGGTCGACGGGCATCAGGCCGGTCAAGATGAACCCGTGCTGGGACTCGAAATGGTTGTCGTGCTCGGGGTCGCCCTGGTCGCATGCGGCGCGCTCGCGCGTCGCTACCCGATCGCGCCGGCCATCCTGCTCGTGCTCGTGGGGGTCTTCATCGGCTTCGTGCCGCACCTGCAGGAGGCCCAGCTGCCGCCGGAGGTCGTGCTCCTGGTCTTCCTGCCCGCACTGCTCTACTGGGAGAGCCTGACGACCTCGCTCCGCGAGATCCGCAACAACCTGCGGGTCGTGGTCCTGAGCAGCACCGCGCTCGTCGTCGCCACCGCTGCCGCGGTCGCCGCCGCCGCGCACGGGCTCGGACTCGCATGGGGGCCGGCGTGGGTCCTCGGTGCTGCCCTGGCGCCCACCGACGCAACGGCCGTCGGCGTCCTGGCCCGCGACCTGCCGCGCCGTACCGTGACCGTGCTGCGTGCCGAGAGCCTGATCAACGACGGCACCGCCCTGGTCCTCTACGGGTTGGCCGTGGGCGTGACGGTCGGCGAGGAGCACCTCACCGGCTGGCACGTGACCTGGCTGCTGGTGCTCGCGTACGGCGGAGGTGTGCTCGCCGGCGCGCTGATCGGGTTGGTCAGCTGGCAGGTACGCCTGCGGATGGATGACCCCATGCTCGAGAGCATCGCGATGCTGGTGACCCCGTTCGCAGCCTTCCTGCTGGCTGACGCCGTGCACGCCTCCGGTGTCCTGGCGGTCGTGGTCTGCGGGTTGTTCATGAGCCAGGTGACGCCACGGATCACCGGTGCGGTCACTCGGCAGATCGTCCTCCCGTTCTGGTCCCTGTCCACCACGGTCCTCAGCAGCGCCCTGTTCGTGCTGGTCGGAGTCTCGGCACATGCTGCCTACCGCGCACTGGACAGCGCTTCCACGTCGCGGGCGCTCGTCGACATCCTCGTCGTCACTGCCGTGGTGATCGGCGTGAGGTGGATGTGGCTCTACACCACGCCGTACGTCATCCGGCTCCTCGATCGACGTCCGGCGCAACGGTTGCGCCGTGTCCCGGCGCGCCAACGCACCGTGAGCGCGGTGGCTGGTTTCCGCGGCGCCGTCTCGCTCGCCGCGGTCCTCGCGGTCCCGCACAAGCTGGACTCCGGGGCCCCGTTCCCCGACCGGGACCTGATCGTGCTGATCACCTGCGGTGTGATCCTGCTGACGCTCCTTCAGGCCCTGTTGCTTCCCTCCGTCGTGCGCTACGCGCGCTTGCCGGTCGACAACTCGGTCGCGGAAGAGCTCCAATTCGCCGACGAGTACACCCTCGACGCAGCCATCGAGGCTCTCGACACCACGGCCACCGAGCTCGGCAGCGGCGAGATGGTGGTCGAGCGAGTGCGGCACGAGCTGGACAAGCAGCGCAAGCTGCTGGCGGCCGGGGGTGCGGAAGGTGACCCCATGGTCCAGCACGACGACCAGTACACGAGCCTGTCCCTGGCACTCATCGGCCGGCGGCGCGAGGCGCTCCTCGGGCTGCGCGACGAGCAGCGGATCGACGACATCGTGCTGCGCCAGGTGCAGGCTCGCCTCGACATCGAGGAGGTGCGGTTCCTGCGCGCGAACCCTCTCGAGTGAGGCGCACCCAGGTGCACGGTCAGACGCGTCCGGGTCTGTGACGTGTGGTCTACACCGCCGGAGTCCTTCTGCGCCCGACGTGAGCGAGAGGCGCAGACTCGAAGCCATGGGCAAGCCGTGGAAGTGCCGCATCGGCTGGCACGCGTACGTTCGCCAGGCCGGTCATGACGATCCGAACGACCAGATCTGCCTGCGCTGCCACAAGAAACGCAGAGCCTCATCGATGATGCCCATGGGTGGCGGCGAAGGCGGCAGCGGTTTCGGCTGAGGTTCGGCACCAGCTCAGTGACGAGTTGCGTGCAGGTTCAGTTCAGGTCTTCGCTGAGCTGCTCGCAGCTGCGGGCACGTTGGCTGTGCAGCCAGCGGATGACGTCGTGCGCTCCTGCTCGGGCGGCGATGTCGAGGGGCGTGGCGTTCTCCCAGCCGGGTAGCCAGTCGATCTCGGCGCCTCGCGCAGCCAGGGCTCGTGCGGTGGCGAGCTGGTTGCCGTGACAGGACGACCAGAAGGCATGGTTGATCTCGTCGGCGTCTGCTGGGTTCGGCTCGTCGATCGCGGTGAGCACCTCCTCGATCATCCCGAGTGCCGCGAGGTCGAAGAGTCCGGCACGGGCTCCGTGCGCCACGAGGGTGCGAGCGGCGTTCCACTGTGCGAACGCAGTCGCATCCCCGAGCGGTGTGCCACCCGCGATGACACCGCCGTCTGCGTCGATGTCGGCGCCGGCAGCCAGGAGAGCCTGAACTGCGTCGACGTCGTCGGAGCTCGCAGCCCAGTGCAGCGGAGTCTCCTCGTGCGGGCCGCGAAATCTGGCATCGACGTCAGCGCCTGCTTCGACCAGGGCCGCGATGGTCCCGCCGACGTGGGGGAAGTGGCCTGGCCAGTCGGTGGCGACGTGGAGCAAGGACCTGCTCATGCCCGCGGGGTCGTCGTCGCCCAGACGTACCTCGGCAAGGCCTGGATTGGCGGCGAGGAGCTGTTGGAGCTCCTCGATCCCGCCGACGTGGATGGCGTCGACCACGGCAACGGCAAGGGGGTGGAGCGTGCTGATCGTGACCATGCGGGACCTCCGAGCTGAACGCTACTGCCCATGCCGAAGGTCGATCAGCGGTCGACTCGCTGCGTAGTCGGCCCCCTCGCCGCCCTCTCGGCCCGCCAGGGGGGTGCGTGTGACCCACCACCGTCGGGACGCGCAGGCCGCCACGCCGGCGCCGACGGTGTTGAGGATGACGTCGTCGACCGAGGACACCCGGTCCAGCTGGAGGGCGTACTGCGAGGTCTCGATCAGGACCGAGCAGGCTGCTGCGACAGCGAGGACCCGCGAGAGCGACGCCAGGGCCGTCAAGCGCAGGGGAGCGAAGAAGCCGAGCGCAACGAGGACGAGCAGATTGCCGACGATCTGGTAGCTCGGCATCGTCGCCAGGTCTCGCAGGGGCACCAGGCTCACCGTGCCGTGGGCCGGGCGGCCGCTGCTCGCAGGCAGCAACGTGAGCCACAGCCACGGCAAGGTCCCGTAGAGGAAGCCGACCTCGGCGAGTGACGAGCGCCAGGCCCAGGGTGTCGGGCTGCCGGCCCGACGCCTCCTGCGTGCCAGCGCCCAGGTCATCAGGGCTGCGAACGGCAAGGCGGCCACGGTGATGAACGCGACGGTCTCGTAGGTGGACATCCAGTCGTGAGGACTCGGTCCATTGATGATCACGCCCTGTCCGGGGGCGGGCAGCGGTGGTGGAGTCGAGTCGCTCACGGCCGCATCCGAGGGTCGTGCGTGGGGTCGGCGTACGTCGCCGGGCAGCCCTGGTCGTCGGCGTCGGGACGCAGCTCGTAGTGCCATGGCTCGTTGGCGTACACCTGGCACAACCCGAAGGCGGCACCGTGGCCGGCCAGCCACGTCGTTGCCGAGGAGGGGCCGATGTCGACCGCGTCCCCGGCTTCGTGCACGGAGGTTCCGGGGCGGGCGACCCATCGCTCTGCCTGCGTCCGCGAACCGTGGCTCGCGACGGCCTCGTCGAAGAGCTCTGCCTGGTAGCCGTAGGAGCGCCATCCGCTGTTGACGTCCAGCTCGACCCCCACGGCAGCTGCATCGGACGCGGCGCTCCGAAGAGCAGTGAGGAGCGTGGGGTCGAGCTTCGTCACTGCCGCGACGTCAGCGAACACCGTGGTCCCGTCGGCCACCTCACCGTCAGCGACGCCGAGTTCGCGGCTCCGCAGTCCAACGGGCGGCTCGCCGGGGACATTCGCCGAAAGGCGCTCGCCCTGTCGACGAGGCGGCGACGCCGCGGAGTGGTGTGCTCCTGGTCGCGTCATGGCCTGGGGGTGCCCGGCCTCCGACGAGGAACCGGTGGACGAGCGCTGGCCGAGGACCACCACGATCGCCCCGACGGCGACCAGGGCGGCGATCAGGACGGCGAGGACGGTTGATCCGGGGCGGCGTACGGCCGCGTGCACGGGCTGGTTGTGGGACATGCCACCAGTCAAGAAAGGACGACGTTGCCGGCGCGTATGCGGTTTTCGATACGGCGACGATAGTGACGGCTCCCTACCATCGGAGCATGCGCGTACTGGTCGTCGAGGACGAACCGCTCCTGGCCGAGGCCATCCGCGACGGCCTTCGGCTGGAGGCGATCGCGGCCGATCTCGCGGCCGACGGCGACATGGCGCTGGAGCTGTTGAGCGTGAACGGCTACGACATCGCCGTGCTCGATCGAGACGTTCCCGGGCCGTCCGGCGACGAGATCGCCCAACACATCGTCGCCTCCGGCGCCGGTACGCCGATCCTGATGCTGACCGCGGCCGACCGTCTCGATGACAAGGCATCCGGGTTCGAGCTCGGCGCCGACGACTACCTCACCAAGCCGTTCCACCTGCGTGAGCTGGTGCTCCGGATCCGGGCACTCGACCGGCGTCGTGCCCACAACCGGCCACCCGTGCGCGAGATCGCCGGCCTGCGGCTGGATCCGTTCCGCCGCGAGGTCTACCGGGACGGCCGCTACGTCGCCCTCACCCGCAAGCAGTTCGCGGTGCTCGAGGTCCTGGTCGCTGCCGAAGGTGGCGTCGTCAGCGCTGAGGAGCTCCTCGAGCGAGCATGGGACGAGAACGCGGATCCGTTCACCAACGCCGTACGCATCACCGTCTCCGCGTTGCGCAAACGACTCGGCGAGCCGTGGCTGATCGCGACCGTGGCCGGCGTCGGCTATCGCATCGACACCCAGCCAGACCCCGGTGGCGATGGCGGCGACCGTGGCTAGAGCTCCCGGGATGAGCGTCCGTCTCAGGCTCACCCTCAGCTATGCCGGCTTCCTGATGATCGCCGGCGCCCTGCTGCTCGCCACGGTGTGGGTGTTCCTCCTGCGATACGTGCCCGACCACGCGACCTTCGGGCCCGGCCCCTCCAGCCCGACTCGCTCCGACCTCCAGGACGCGTTCGCTCCCAGGGCGATCCAGGCGCTCGCGTTCCTGCTCGTCTTCGGCCTGGTCGGCGGCTGGTTCCTCGCCGGACGGATGCTCGCCCCCCTGACGCGCATCACGAATGCCGCACGCCGAGCCACGAGCGGATCGCTCGCTCACCGGATCGAGCTCGAGGGCCGTGACGACGAGTTCCGCGAGCTCGCCGACGCCTTCGACAGCATGCTGGCTCGGCTCGAGGGACAGGTTGCCGAGCAGCAGCGGTTCGCCGCCAACGCCTCTCACGAGCTGCGTACGCCGTTGGCCGTGACGCAGACACTCCTCGACGTCGCACGCAAGGACCCGAGCCGTGACCCGGCCGAGCTCGTCGACCGCCTCCAGACGATCAACGCCCGGGCCATCGACCTCACCGAGGCGCTGCTCCTGCTCAGCCGCGCCGACCAAGGCCCCTTCGCCCGAGATGTCGTCGACCTGTCCCTCCTCGCAGAAGAGGTCACCGAAACGCTCCTCCCGCTCGCTGAGGGGCGCGGCAGCAGCATCGAGACCACGGGCGAGATAGCAACGACGGTCGGTTCGCACGCGCTGCTGCTGCCGATGACGACGAACCTCGTGCACAACGCGATCGTCCACAACCTTCCTGACCAGGGCCGCGTGTGGGTCACCACCGGTGCCCAACCTGGGAGCGTGACGCTCACGGTCGAGAACACCGGCGAGGAGCTCTCCCCAGAGCTCGTCGCCACGCTGGTCGAACCGTTTCGCCGCGGCACGGACCGCACGCGCACCGACCACGCGGGCGTGGGCCTGGGCCTGTCCATCGTCGATCGCATCGTCCGAGCACACGACGGCACCCTCACCCTCAGCGCTCGACCGGGTGGGGGACTCTGCGTCACGGTCCGGCTGCCGGTGGCTCCGAGGAGCCAGCACCCGTAGCCCACGATGGAGCGCCGCAGCGAGACTCGATCAGCGTGGATTAGCCTCGTGCCATGAGGTGGACGGACATGTTGTTCATGGTCGCTGGGTGGCTCGGCTTGCTGGGCGGACTCGTGAGTCTCTCGGCTCCATGACCACGACACCTCCGGAAGCCTGGCAGTGGGACGAGCCGACCTGGCGCGGCCACGTGGACCGGGTCCGTGCCGGGGCCTCGCTGACACCCGAGGCCTGGCCGGACGGAGCCCGCGTAGCCGTGGCGATCTCCTTCGACTCCGACCACGAGACGATCCCGTTGCGCGACGGGGAGACAAGTCCGGGCCGGTTGGCGCAGGGCGAGTACGGCGCGCGGACGGCCGTGCCCCGGATCCTGCGACTGCTCCGCGAGCAGCAGATGCCCGCCTCGTTCTTCGTGCCGGCGGTGTCGGGGCTGCTGCATCCCGGTGAGGTCGAGTCCTACGTCGCAGACGGCCACGAGGTGGCGGTCCACGGCTGGATCCACGAGCGCAACACCCTGCTCAGCCACGCCGACGAGCTCGACCTGACCGGTCGCGCCCTGGACACGCTCGAGCAGCTGTCGGGCTCACGACCGACAGGCATCCGTACGCCGAGCTGGGACTTCTCCGAGCACACGCTGGCCGTCATCCGTGAGCTGGGCTTTGCCTACGACTCCTCGCTCATGGCTGACGACGAGCCCTACCTGCTGCTGGCGGAGGGGGTGGACACCGGTGTCGTGGAGATCCCCGTCGAGTGGATCCGCGACGACGCGCCGTACTTCATGATGGACCGCTACGCGAGCCTGCGGCCCTACATGCCGCCGCGTTCGGCGCTGCAGATCTGGATCGACGAGTTCGACGCGGCGCGTGCCGACGGCGGGTTGTTCCAGCTGACCCTGCATCCGCACATCATCGGCCACCGCTCACGGCTGCTCGTCCTGCGCGAGCTGTTCGAGCACATCCGCCGTCACGACGACGTCTGGTGCGCTACGCACGCCCAGATCGCCGACCTGCTGAACCCGCGAGGCCACTTGCCCACGAGCCCCGACGCGAAGGCGGTCGACAGCCGATGAGGAGCCCTCTTGACCGGGCCGACGATCCGGTCGCGCGCATCAGCGTCGGTGATGCCATCACCCGGCTGATGCCCGACGGTGTGCCGTTCCACTTCACGGCGTACGACGGAAGCTCAGCGGGTTCCGAGGCCTCTCCGATCCACGTGCACCTGGAGAACCGGCGCGGCCTGTCCTACCTGCTCACGGCACCGGGCGACCTCGGAGTCGCCCGCGCCTACGTCTCCGGGGACATCACCATGTCGGGCGTGCCGTTCGGCGACCCCTACGAGATCTTGGTGAAGATGCAGCACGAGGCGGGTATCCGCCTACCGGCGCCGGTCGAGATGCTCAAGATCGTGCATGGACTCGGCTGGAGCTCCCTCAAGCCGCCGTCCCCGCCACCGGAGGAAGCCCTGCCCCGATGGCGCCGGGCGCTCGAGGGGCTACGGCACTCCAAGGGCCGCGACGCGGAGGCGATCCACCATCACTACGACGTGTCCAACCGGTTCTACGAGCTGGTCCTCGGCCCGTCCATGACCTACACGTGCGCAGCGTTCGCCGAGGCCGACACGGCGCTGGAGCAGGCTCAGTTCGCGAAGTACGACCTGGTCTGCCGCAAGCTCGGGCTGAAGCCGGGGATGCGACTCCTCGACGTCGGCTCCGGCTGGGGCGGCATGGTGCGGCACGCCGCGACGCACTACGGCGTCGAGGTCGTCGGAGTGACCCTGTCACGCGAGCAGGCGGCCTGGGCGCAGGACGCCATCAAGCGCGACGGCATCGATGACGTGGCCGAGGTGCGTTTCGGCGACTACCGCGACGTGGCAGACACCGGCTTCGACGCGATCAGCTCCATCGGGCTCACCGAGCACATCGGCGTCGGCAACTACCCGTCCTACTTCACCTTCCTCAGCGACAAGCTCCTGCCCGGGGGCCGGCTTCTCAACCACTGCATCACCCGGCCGGTCAACCGCGCCACGGACACCGGCCTCTTCATCGATCGCTACATCTTCCCCGACGGCGAGCTGACGGGATCGGGCCGGATCATCACCACCATGCAAGACGTCGGCCTGGAGGTGCGTCATGAGGAGAACCTCCGGGAGCACTACGCGCTCACGCTCAAGGCGTGGTCGGCGAACCTCGTGCAGCACTGGGACGAGTGCGTGCGCGAGGTCGGCATCGGCACGGCGAAGGTGTGGGGGATCTACCTCGCCGGGTCCCGACGAGGATTCGAGCGCAACGAGCTCCAGCTGCACCAGGTGCTCGCGGTGAAGCCCGACGCGAACGGCGACGCGCACTTCCCCCTGCGGCCCGACTGGGTCGGCTGAGCGCTTCCCGGAGTGGCCGGGTCGGGTTGAGATCCGGGGACGCCGATGTCGACCCATGCTGCGGTCGTGACGCAGGTGGCTCCAGACCCGACACGACTGACTTCACAAGCCGGTGCGTCCTGTCGCCTTCGGGCTTGTGAGTGGTCGGTCCTCAGTTTCCTGGATGCCCAGGTGCGGATGCTCCCCTCGCCGGCCACGACCACGCTTCATGATCAGCGCCACTGTGCGAACCGCACGGAGCCTGGCATCTCGGTCGCTCCGGTCCGAGGGACTCGAGTCTCAACGTCAACCTCTGAAGGTCAGCGGAGAACCGGTGACGGCTCCTTGGCACATCGCTCAGCCATCGCAGTCTGCTCTGGCAATGCCCCAAGCATGAACGGAGAATGTGTTGTATCCAGGCAGTGCGGCGCTCCCTCATCTGACGAGATGCGCAGGAGGATTTCCATGGGACCTACGCCCAAGACTCCGCTCCCTTCGGCAGGCTGGTACGTCGCCCCGGGTGACAAGTCCCAGTACCGGTATTGGGACGGGTCCCGATGGAGCGATCAGTTCGCCCCGCGCGTTACCAAGCCGCTCCCGCTCGACTCTTCCGTGTCTGCAGGATCTGCCGGTCACGCCACGAGCGAGCCCGTCCTCTCGAGGCAGCGGGCAACCACGCCTGGCGACCAGGCTGGCTCAAAGCCGGGCAAGAAATGGCTCGGTCGAGTGGCGGCGGTACTCGTGCCTGCACTGGTGGGCTGGGCGATCGCCTACTTCGGGCCAGGGTGGTGGCAGGGTGTCAAGACCGCGGCCGGTGAAGACTCGATCAGCGTCAAAGTTCTTCACGACTGGGAGTTCGACTCTCCGCTTGCCGGAGAGCACTCGTGGCGACAGGTATGGCCCATGAACCCCTCAGAAATCCCGGATGATGGTGAGCTTTCCGACCACACAAAGCCGTACAAATTGGGAGCGGTGGATGCGTCCAACAGCCTCATTCGCTTGCTGATCAACGGCTCGTCGGGCAAGACCGTGACCATTCATCGCTGGAACGTAAGAGTCTTGGATCGAAAGCGTCCCATGCTCGGCTACACCCCTGACAGCGCCTGCTGCGGAGGGGCGCAAGCTCGATTCCTGAAGCTCGATCTGGACAAAGAGCTGGCACTATGGGTCGACAAGAACGGCAAAACGATCCCTCCGGTCACCCTCACGATCGCGCCGGGTGAGCAAGAACTCGTGGACATCCTCGCCGTCACACAGACATGTGACTGCACATGGCAAGTCGGATTCACCTACACCGTCGCGGGCGGTGATATTCAGCACCGGACCGTCACCGGGGCGAACCCGCGCTTTCGGACCACCGCAGAGAAGCGAGCAACCTCGTACTACCCCGAGACCGATGAGAGAACGGGGAAGGAAGTCTTGCTGTGCAGGCCGCCGTCTGCGACGACGCCATTTCCCTGCTGACAGCGGTCGTCGTCGCCCCTGCCTTGGGCCCATCCGAGCCGAAGGGACGCCAAGTCCCTGCGGTGACCTTGTGCAGCACCCTGTGCTTCCACCCTGGTCACGGTTTCACTCGAGGCAGCCCGGGTCCCGCCGCCCGTGCATGTCTCCTGGCGCTGCCTGTCGACGTCGCTCGAAATCAACGGGTCCGGTCAGGACACCTCCGTCAGAGCGCTGGCGATCGCTGCGGCGGTCTCCTGCGGTGCCTCGTCCGGGAGAAGGAACACGGAGCCGGGAATCGTCACCAGGTTCACGTTGGGAGCCGCATCGAGGGTGGCTCGCTCTGCGTCGGTGAGGCCTCCGTCCCCCTTCTCGGCGTGGACCACCCACACCGGTGTGCCAGACGCGGCCAGCTCGGCGGCAAAGTCCCGGTCCTCGGCGATGTAGTCGAGGTACTCGCCGCACACCATCACCGAATCGCTGGCTCTGTTCTGCTTGAAGTCCTCGATCAACTCCCTTTTGTGCAAGTCAGTTGTCCTGGCAGTTCTGGCCATCAGTGGCATGAGTCGGAGCAGTGCGCCCATCGGCCAGCTGCCGACCTTCTGCGACGCCCGTACGACCCCCCGAAAGAACGCCGCCTCGTCTTCGGTCGTCAAGCTGATGCCGAGCAGCACCACCGGGCCCTGGAAGTGCCCCGACAACACCATGTCGAGGGCCACTGTCGCACCGTGGGAGAAGCCCACGATCACCTTGCAGCCCTGCTCCGTGGCCAGTTCCCCTGCCCGACGGGACATGGCGCGGATGGACGCGTCTTCGGACACGGGCGCGCCGGCCATGCCCGGCAGCGTCGTGGCCACCAAACGCACTCCCGAGAGACCCGGGTCAGCCATCACGAGGTTGAACGAGCGAGCCGCGTTGGCTCCGCCAGGGAGGAGCAGGACCGATCGATCCGCCTCCGGTGGTCCCGCTACCAGAAGCTCCCAGGATTTCCTCATGGGTACGACCTCCCAACCTGAGGTTCCTACCCCACAGACGCTACGGCGTGTCGATCCCCACGTCCAAGGTCGAAAGTCCTCAGGAACCGGTGACGCTCGCCCACACACCGGCCTACGTGCGCCGGTGGAAGCTGACCTTGCCGCCGGGCATGCTGCGGGTTTCGTACTTCGGGTCGTGGATGCGGCGGTGGTGGTGGGGGCAGAGGAGCCGGCCCGTGTCGACGTTGGTGGTTCCGCCGTGGGACCAGGGTGTGTCGTGGTGGGCGTGGCACAGGCCCGGCGGGGTTTCGCAGCCTTGGGCGGTGCAGCCGCGGTCGCGCACTCCCATGGCGATGCGCATGGGTTCGGTGTGCAGTCGGCGTCGGCGGCCGACGTCGAGGACCTGACTGCTTCCGCCGAGGACGACGGGGATGATCCCGGCCGTGCAGGCCAGTCTCCGGGCTTGGCCGGCGGAGACGTGGCCGCCGGTGTCCTGGGTGCACACGCCTGCCTGGTCGAGGCCGGCGAGCAGCTGTTCGAGGGTCATCGTGACCACCACGGTGGCCGAGCAGCCACCGGCCCTCGGCAACGCCTTGGCCGGGTAGGTCTCGAGCAGTTGCGTCAAGGCGATCCCGTGGCGGACGGGGGTCGGCAGGTCCGGGTCTATCCCCGACGTGTTTCCGCGGCCGTGCGGGTCGGAGAGCAGAGCGCGAGGATCATCTTGGTCAGCATCTGCCCATGCAGTGCGGGGATCCGGAACCGTCCGTGGCAGGTGCCCTCGTCGTCCTCGCGCATCGTCAACGTCGTACGCCGCAGCGCCAGGGCTTCCTCGGCTTCGAGGGCTCGGCCCTCGCACTGCTCGGCGAGGTCGGGGGCGATGACTTCGAAGATCCGCAGACCCAGGATCCGTAGCGCTTTCGCGTCGTGGCGCTCCGCCTGCGCGACGAGATGCGACTCTGCCTCCTGACGTTGTTCGGTGCTGACGGCGAACTCACCCGTGCTGGGCAACCGGTCGAGCGAGGCCACGATCGCGCGGGCCTGCGCAATGTTGACCCGTCCTTGAGCCATCCCATTGACCACGATGTCGTGCTGTTCCAGCGCGGTGGCGAGCTTGAGGTCGGACCTCGCGTCGCGGCGTACTTGCCGGGTCTCGACAGCGATCCAGTCAGCGGCCGTGCCGGCACCGGCCTCGATGGTGGCGTCGCAGCGGTCGGCCTCGGCCAGCAGCCGCAGCTTCAGCGCGTCGAGCTGCGCCTGGGCCTTCGCCAGAGTGACCAAGGTGGTGCGCTGCTGGGCCGGGGGGCATCGACCACAGCGGCAAAGTGGCGACTGCGTCGAGCCTTTCGCTGAGCCTTCGGGCGAAGTCGGCCACCGGGTGGAGGCGGTCGACCGGCTGGCTGCTCATGGGTGAATTCAAGCACCGAGCACTGACAGGAAAGGGCCTCTGACCTGCGGTTTTGCTCAACCTGTGAGCCGGCAGGAAGATTCATTTCCGGGCCGCCCGAGAGTGGTTTCGAGACGCTCGCCTGGCTCGCTCCTCAACCACCGGGGCTCGGCGCTCGCCCCTCAACCACCGGCAGGGCGATCAGGCGGTGACCACGGCCTCGCCGCCGAGGAGCTCGCCGACCGCGCCGCCGACGGAGCGCCCCAGGAGGGTCGCTGAGCAGAAGTCCGCTGCAGCGCGTTCGAAGACGCGACCGCGGCGCAGCATGGCGTGCTTCGCGCCGTCGACGCGCAGATAGCCGAGGGAGTCCGCGGTGCTGCACAGGGCCTGCGCGACCGCGAACGACCGTTCGGGGTCGGCGATCCGATCCTCGGTGCCGTGCACGACGAGCACACGACGACCGGCGAGGTCGGCCCGGTCGCTCGGGTAGACCCACGGGTTCAGCGCCACCACGCTGCGCACCGGGGGCTCGCCACCCGCCAACAAGGCGGCCCGGCCGCCGAGTGAGTGACCGACGAGGCCGGTGGGCAGCTCCGAGCCCAGCCGGTCGGCCACCTCGCCCAGCGCCCACCGCACGTCGTCGACCGGCGTGTGCGCGGTGTCCCAGCCGCGGGAGGAGTTCAGCACGCGGAAGACGGCGAGCCGCCCCCGTCCGGCTCGGGCGACACGCCTGGCGATGGGCACCATCCGCAGGACCGACAGCTGGGCAGGGCTGACCATCGGGCTGTCCTGACGTGAGGCTCCACCGTGCAGGACGAGCACCACGGCGTCGGGCTTCTTCGGGACCCGGGTCGCCAGCAACCGGGCCGACGTCACCGGAGCTGCTCGGTCACTAGGGCGCCACGGGAGCGTGCACCACGACGTGCTGGATGCGCACGTCCTCGTAGCGTTCGCGGGCGTCGGCGACGACCCCGTGCCGGAGCCAGGTGGACCGCTCCTCGGGCTGGGTGGCGATCACCACGTGGTCCGGACCGAACTCGTTGATGGCCTTGTCCAGAGCCACGAGCGGGCGGTAGTCGCCGAGCTCGCCCTCGACCGAGAGCCCGCGTGAACGCAGCTCCTCCAGGGTCTGGTCCAGGCGCTGCTGGGCGGCCTCGGTCGTGGCCTGCCACACGAAGGCAGCCCCCTCGCGGTCCGCCTGCCCGGTGTCGACGGGGTTGGCAGGCACCACCACGAAGTAGCTCGCCTGCTCGCTGCCCTCGATCTGCTCGAGGGCGTCGTGCAGCTCGTTCTCCGCCATCGTCTGGTTGGCCAGCACCACGATCTTGCGGGCCGGCTCTCGGTCGCCGCTGGTGTCCTCGAGCTGCTCGGCGGACACGGATCCGCCTTGCCAGCGCGTCACGTAGTAGAGGCCGATCACGACCGCCCACGACAGCAGGCTGAGCAGCAGCTGCGACCGGGTGTCGCTCTTGAAGCCCATCTGCAGGAGCACGGCGACGATGCCGACACCGGCGGCGATGGTGAGGACCGGGAAGAACCACATCTTGACCTTGAGGTCCGCGTCCGGCGTACGACGCCGCAGCACGAACTGGGAGGCCGCGATGAGCAGGTAGACGAACAGGATCACCGCGCCCGACGAGTTCAGCAGGAACAGGAAGACCGTGTCGGGGGAGACGTACGCCGCGATCACGCTCAGGAAGCCGACCACGGTCGAGGACAGGATCGCCCAGACCGGCACGCCGCGGCTGTTCACCGTGATCAGCCGCATCGGGGCCTCCCGCCGTGCAGCGAGCACGAACAGCATCCGCGAAGCCGTGTAGAGACCGGAGTTGAGGCACGACAGGACGGCCGTCAGCACGACGGCGTTCATGATCTGGTCGGCGTACGGGATGCCCATCTCCTTGAACGCGGCGACGTACGGCGAGGCGCCGAGCGCGTTGTCGTTCCACGGAACGATGATGACCAGCAGGATCATCGACCCGACGAAGAACGTGGCGACGCGGAAGATCACGGACTGGGTGGCCCGGGCGATCGCCTTCTCGGGGTCGTGAGACTCGGCTGCCGCGACCGTGGCGATCTCGGCGCCCACCATCGAGAACACCACCACCACGATGCTGGAGAAGATCGCGCTGACCCCGTTGGGCAGGAAACCGCCGTGGCTGGTCAGGTTGCTGATGTCGAAGCTCTGGTTGGGCCACAGGCCGAGCACGTAGAGCGTTCCGAGGACCAGGAAGGCGATGATCGCGAACACCTTGATGCCGGCGAACCAGTACTCGAACTCGCCGTAGGAGCCGACCGAGACCAGGTTGGTCGCGGTCATCAGCACCATCAGCACGAGCGAGAGCACCCACAGTGGCGCGTCGATCCAGAAGGTGAGGATCTTGGCGCCGGCGACGGCCTCGAAACCGACGACGATCACCCAGAAGTACCAGTAGAGCCACGCGACCGAGAAGCCCGCCCAGCCACCGAGGGCGCGCCGCGAGTAGTCGGCGAAGGATCCCGTCGAGGGGTTGGCGGTCGCCATCTCGCCGAGCATCCGCATCACCAGGATGATCAGCACCCCGGTGATGGCGTAGCTGAGAAAGGCGGCCGGCCCGGTCTGGTTGATCACCACGCCAGAGCCGACGAACAGCCCGGCGCCGATGACGCCGCCGATCGCGATCATGGTCAGGTGCCGCTGCTTGAGGCCCCGCTTCAGCTCGGTCGGTGGAGTCATGCTGGTCCTCGCTTCGAGACGGCGCGCCTGCTCGGCCTTTCCACGAGTCTCGTACCCCGGGGGCCCTCGTGGCTAACCGCGGGTGCGATCGGCGCCGCGTGCGCGCCCCCTCCGGACCCCCTCGGACGCACCTGCGGAGCGATGTGCGAGGTCGTTCGGGGCGACCTAGAGTCGCGTCTCCAGACCTCTGCGAAAGGCACTCAGATGAAGCTCTCCACCCGCAACCAGCTCCCCGGGCACGGTCACCTCGGTCACCTCCGGCGAGGCGATGGCCGTCGGTCAAGATCAAGCTTCGACGGCGGACCGGAGATCACCTCGTCGATCACGCGCGAGGCCGTCGAGGACCTGGGACTGGCCGAGGGCAGCAAGGTCATCGCACTCGTGAAGTCGACCGAGGTCGCGCTCGCCACGGAGTGACTCGACCGCCTGCTCTGTCAGGATGACCATCACCGACGGGTGATGAGGAGCGGGCATGTGGGAGCCGAACCCCTCCTGGGCCCCGTTGCCCGGTGCGGGTGGTCCCGGCGACGCTCGGGATCTGGCTGGTCGAGACCGACTCCAGGCGATGGGTCGTCAAGCGGCTCGCTGCCCCCGAGGACCAGCCGCACCTGCTCGATCCCGGGCACGCCGGCTACTGGCGGCGTGAGGCCGAGGTGGCGTCGGCGCCCCATGTTGTCGACGGACCTGGAGTGGTGCCGGCCCCGTTCGGACCGGTCGAGGAGGACGACGAGGGCCTGACCGTCTGGACCGAGGAGACGGTGGGCGAGCCGCCGACCGGGCTGTTCGTGGCCCGCGCGCTTGGGCGGTTCGCCGGGGCGGCGTACGACGATCCGCCGTGGGCCGCCCGACGGCTGCTCCACGACCGCCTCGCCATGGCCGAGGAGCGGGGCGGTTGGCGGACGCTGGCGCGCACGCCCCTCGCGGACGTGACCGACCGGCTCTGGCAGCGTCGCCAGCACTGGCTCGAACGATGTGCCGAGGGCCCCCTTGGTCGGGTGCACGGGGACGCGGTGCCGGCCAACTTCCTGGGGAGCCGCGGTGACGACGTCGTCGCGGTCGACTGGCAGTGCTTCGGTGTCGGACCGGTCGGGAGCGACCTCGGTTACTTCGCGCTGTCGAGTCGCGAGGAGTTCGACGTGCTGCTCGAGGCGTTCGTCGCCGGGGTGGGGGAGGACGTCGACGTCGAGTCGATCCGGCTGGCCGCCCAGGTGACAGCGGTCTACTCGGTGATCTCCCGAGCCGAGTGGGCGCTCGCCCAGGCGGCCCGAGGAGAAGGTGCCCTGGCCGGCAAGTTCCGCCACCCGGCCGTCGCGCCGTACATCCGGGCCCTGCAGCGGCAGTTTCCCCAGATCGAGGCGTTGCTGGCCTGAGGGGCAGTGGCCGGTGACTAGTACGGGCCATTGACGCCACCCGACCACGTGTCCAGTGTTGGCCCATGATGCGCTTGGCACTGAGCACGCTGCTCGCGACCGTGCTGCTGGCCGGCTGTGGCGGCGAGTCCGGCGCGAAGGCGGAGCCCAAGGCCTCCGAGAAGTCGTCGGCTCCCGAGGTGGCCTACTTCGTGAAGGCCGACACCGACGCCGTCAACAAGGCGACGACCGTGGCCATCGAGGCGGGGAACACCGCGGTGGACAAGAAGAACATCGCCGCCTGCAACAAGGCGAGCAGCAAGGGGTACCCCGTCTGGCGCGCCTGCTGGCACGCGTTGCTCGACCCGCTCAAGA
Organism: uncultured Actinomycetota bacterium; assembly: GCA_963797525.1. Lineage (GTDB taxonomy): Bacteria > Actinomycetota > Actinomycetes > Propionibacteriales > Nocardioidaceae > Marmoricola. The sequence goes on along the minus strand of CAWCPT010000001.1, from coordinate 366,647 downwards.
CGTCGCTGACTGGCGTCCAGGCACAGCTCACCACGTTGTCGGAGAAGCAGAACCTGCCGCAGGCGTGCGCGACCGAGCTCACCGCCGCGGCACAGGCATTCGGTGACTTCGCCGCCAAGGTCGCGGGTCTGAGCGGCGGCATCGACAGCGACAAGCGGGCAGAGCAGCTGAAGACGGGCAAGACCTACGTCTCGACCATCCGGGGGATCGGCGACGGCTACGCCAAGCCCTTCCAGTCGCTGACCAAGGTCTGCTACTCCCCGAGCGACCTGAAGAAGATCCAGGCCTCGCCCACGCCGTCGCCTACTCCCTGACCGAGAGCGGTCCGCGGTCACCGAAGGCAAGCGCAGCGAATCGCTCACCGATGCGGCGGTGGGTCGCAGCGTCGGGGTGGAGCTGGTCAGGCAGCGGCAGCTCGGCGACGTCGGCCTCGCCGTACAGCTCCCGACCGTCGAGGTAGGAGAGATGGGGGTCGCTGCCGGCGCGCAGCGGCGACGATGCGCGAGAGCTCCGCACGGATGTTCGTGAGGGTCAGCCGGGTGGGGTCAGCGGGATCGCCCGTCGCCGTGAAGCTCAGCTCTCCGGCGCTGAGCTTGCTCAGGTCCGGCGCGGCGGGACCGGGAGTGTGCTCGTGGATCGGGCAGAGCAGGGACGAGACCACCAGCAGCGGCGTGGTGGGGTGTCCTTCTCGGATGGTGTCGAGGAAACCGTGCACAGCGGGGCCGAAGGCGCGCACCCTCATCAGGTCGGTGTTCACGAGGTTGATCCCGATCTTCACGCTGATCACGTCCGCGGGGGTGTCGCGCATGGCCCGTGCCGTGAAGGGGTCGAGCAGGGCACTCCCGCCGAACCCCAGGTTGACCAGCTCCACGCCACCGAGCGACGCCGCCAGGGCGGGCCAGGTCGTGCTCGGGCTCTCGGCGTTCGAGCCGTGGCTGATCGAGCTGCCGTGGTGCAACCAGGTCGGACGGTCGCGTGAGGGAGCGGCGGCCTCAGCCGGTGCGTCGGAGCGCAGGGCGACCAGCTCGGTGATCTCGTTGTGCGGCAGCCAGATCTCGACGTCCTTCGCGCCCGCTTCCAACCCCGAGAAGACGACGGTGGCGACGGGACCCGGTGTCGTGACCGTGGACCCGGTCGCCATGTCCATGGTGCGCACGTTGCCGCCCGCGGCCGTGGCCCGGGCGGCGAGGCGGCCGTCCACGAGCAGGTCGTAGACGCCGTCGGGACGAGGGGGCGCACCCTGGTAGGCCATCTTCGTGGGCAGCACGTCCAGCTCGATGGTGCTCGCCGTCGTGCGGAAGGCCAGGCGTACGCCAGAGGGCTGGGCCTCGGCCATCGCGAGCTGGTCGTCGGGGATCTGCGCCCGAGCCCATCGCGGGAGCCGGTGCGGCAGCACACCCTGTTCGGTGCTCTCCAGGTCGAGGGCACCCCGGACGAGCGCGGCATCGAGGGGAGTGGTGTGCCATTCGGGCTCCGGAGGTGCGTCCATGAGCACCAGCCTGCCAACCGGACGGGCCCGGTCTGCGGCGGGGCCCTGCGTCGCAGGTCACACCGACGATCCGTCTGGACCGACCGGGGAGGGGCACCGGTCAGTCATGAGCAACGACGAAGCAGGCCACGACAAGGCAGCAGAGGCCCGCGAGGGTCTGTTGGGCAACATCGCAGGCAAGGCCAAGGAGGTAGTCGGCGCCGTCAGCGGCAAGGACGACCTCGTGGAGGAGGGACAGCTCCAGCAGGCGGAGGCGAGCCACCGCAAGGAAGCGCTCGCCGAGGAGGCGATCGCCGACGCCAAGCGCGAGGAGGCCGCCCAGGACCTGCGCGAGACCAGCCGGGAGGCTGCCGAGCAGCAGAAGGCGGCAAAGGCCACCGCTGAGCGGCAGGAGTCCGCGGCCGAGCGCCAGCGCGCGAGCGAGCACGCAGACGCCGCCCGTGACGCGGAGCAGCAGAAGGCCGAGGGCCAGAGGGCTGCCGAGCGCCAGGCCGAGGAGCTCGCCGAGTCACGCCTGGACGATGCCGAGGCACTCGAGGCCGACGCGACCTCCACCGAACAGGCGGCCTCCGCCGAGAAGCTCCGCCTCGAGCGCGAGGCAGCCACCGCCGACCAGCAGGCCGCGCAGCTGCGCGCCCAGACCGAGAAATGAGGACCACCATGATCCGCACCCTGATCGCACTTCCCTACGAGATCTCACGCCTTCCCCTGGTGATGATCGACAACAGGCTTGCCCGAAGGGCGGCTGACGACGCCACCTCCCGACTGGCGCTCGACCACGTCCTCGGCTCCGCTGACAGGGTCGCCGGCGCCGTGCTGCGCGACCGCAGCATCTCCCAGCGGGGCACCGAGCGCCTGGAGCGCTCCGAGACCCTGGCCGAGGCCGCCCAGCTCGAGCAGGAAGCCGAGGCACGCCGCGAGGAGGCCAAGAAGCAGGCCGCGGCCGGTCGCCGTCAGGCAACCCAGAAGCGCAAGGCCGCCCAGGAGCGTGCCGCCGAGGGCCTCGCCGAGGCGGACGCCGCCGAGGCCCGTGGCAAGAAGGCAGCCAAGGCCAAGGCCACGAAGGCGGCCAACGCCCGCAAGGCGGCGGCGGACAAGAAGGCCGCCACCGCCACGGCCACGGCCGAGCAGCGCAAGAGCAACGTCGACTCCGCAGCAGCAGCCAAGAGGAAGGCCGCGCAGCGCAAGGCGAAGTCGGAGCTCGACGACGCACGTGAGACCAAGAAGGCCGCCGACGAGTCCCGTGCGGACGCCGAGCGACTGAGCGAGCTCGCGGACGCCAAGGAGCAGGACCGCAAGCAGGACTGACCTGCTACCCGGCCGCTCTCTCGCCCGAGGTCAGGGCGAGGCGGCCGGCGACGACACCCCACACGTCGGGGTCGACTCCCATCCCGATGTGGGTGGAGGCGACCTCGACGTGCTCGGCGTACGGCGAGGCTCGGTCGATGCACGCCTGCCACGAGACGATCCCGTCGCGCCGCGTGTAGAGGACGGTGAGTGGCACCTGGATCGGTGACTCGGCATCGAGTCTCTCGGCGACGGCCTCCGCGGCCGTGCTCGCCCCGGCGTCGTAGGCACGCGCGACCGCGGTGAACCTGGGGCCTCCCACGACCGGGGTGCCGTAGGTGATCACCCGGCGCACGGCCTCGGGGTGCTGCCGGGCCACCTCGCGGGCGATCACGCCACCGAGGCTCCAGCCGACCAGCGAGACACTCGTTCCGTTCTCGTCGGCGAGATCGAGGACGCGACGCGCGAGTCGTTCGACGTCCCGGCGTGGGTCGCCCGTGTTGGTCCCGAAGCCCCACCCACGCGCGTCGTAGCCGAGAAAGCCCAGGTAGGCGCGCAGGGGTGCCCCGGAGACCTCCGGGGCCTTCCAGCCCGGGATGTCCACCACCGTGTGGCCGTCGCCGCGAGGTGCGGCAAGGAGGCGGGGGAGGGCGCCGGCGATCCTGACCGCGGCCAGCGCCGAACCGAGCTCCGTCAGGACGGCACGGCCCGAGGGGGGACCGGCGGGCCGACCCAGCAGGTCGGCGTCGGGTCGGTCGCGGGCTCGGGAGACCAGGCCCGTGGCGGCGAGGGCGGAGCGACCCGTCCGGGGGAGGTGGCGCGTCATGTCATGACCGTACGTTCCGCCCCGGCCCGGTGATCTCGGCGCGCCGGGCCTCCCACTTCTCGGCGAGGCCGGCCATCTCCTCGTCGACGAAGCTCAGGAACTCGCGGGTCAGCAGGAGCCGGTCGTGGACGGGGGAGTCCTCTGCCACGCGTGGCGATCCCGGCCGTCAGGGCCGCAAGCATCGGCGCGTACAGCTGGTCGCGCCGCATCATCGCCCCGTGCCAGGCGTCGTCGTCGACCACGTAGACGTCACGCCGGGACCCGCGCTCCCGCTCTCGTCGAACCATCCCGACCTGGCTGAGGTAGCGGACGGCACCGGAGACCGAGGCCGGGCTCACGTCGAGCGCGGTGGACAGCTCCGCCGAGGTCATCCGCCCGTCGTCGTCGACGAGCAGCGCCGAGAAGACCAGCGAGGGGACGCGGGGAAGCCCGGCCTGGGTGAGCGCGGCGCCCATGCGCTCCACGAACGCGCGCGACTCGCTGACCATGCTCAAATGTTACAGGATTCAGAAATCACTGAAAGGTGGCTACAGTCGAAGGCATGGACGAAGCAGTGAGTCCGGTGGTCTCGGTCCAGGGGCTGGTGAAGCGGTTCGGTCGCTTCCGTGCCCTCGACGGTCTCGACCTCACGGTGTCGCCGGGTGAGGTGCACGGCTTCCTCGGTCCCAACGGCGCCGGCAAGTCCACCACGCTCCGGGCGCTGCTCGGGCTCCTGCGGACCGACGGGGGCACCGCGAGCGTCTTCGGGCTCGACCCGTGGAGCGACGCCGTGGAGATCCACCGCCGGCTGGCCTACGTCCCGGGCGACGTCGCGCTCTGGCCCAACCTCTCCGGCGGCGAGACCGTCGACCTGCTGATCCGGATGCGCGACGGTGACCCCGCCGCCAGCCGTCGCGCGGAGCTCCTCGAGCGGTTCGAGCTCGATCCGACCAAGCGGGGGCGCGCCTACTCCAAGGGCAACCGGCAGAAGGTCGCCCTGGTGGCCGCGTTCGCCACCGACGCCGAGCTGTTGATCCTCGACGAGCCGACCTCCGGGCTCGACCCGTTGATGGAGGAGGTCTTCAACCAGTGCGTCGCGGAGCGCAAGGCCGCCGGGGCCACGGTGCTGCTCTCCAGCCACATCCTCAGCGAGGTCGAGCGGTTGGCCGACCGGGTGACGATCATCCGGGAAGGCCGCTGCGTGGAGACCGGCACGCTGGACGACCTGCGCCACCTGCGCCGCAGCCACGTCCGCGCCGAGGTGTCCGGCGAGGTGCCCGACCTGACCGCCGTTCCGGGCGCGTACGACGTGGCGGTGGACGGTCAGTCGGTCAGCTGCACCGTCGACCCCGACGGGCTGGCCGCCGTGCTCGAGGCGCTGACGCGCGCCGGTGTACGCACCCTGACCAGCACGCCGCCCACCCTCGAGGAGCTCTTCCTCGACGCCTACCGCGGGTCACGGGACCCGGTGCCCGGACCACGCTGATGTCCGCCACGTGGGTCGGGACCGGGCGCCTCGCCCGGACCGCGCTCCGCCGCGACCGGCTCCTCGTCGGCATCTGGACGGTCGTCCTGATCGGGGTCTGCTACGCCTCCGCCGCGGCCACCGCGTCGCTCTACCCGAGCGTCGCCGACCGCGTCTCGGCCGCCGAGGCGATCAACGCGAGCCCGGCCGTGGTGGCGCTCTACGGCCCGATCGTCGACGTGCACAGCCTCGGCGAGCTCGCGATGACGAAGATGACCGTGCTCTACGCGGTCTTCGTCGCGCTGCTCTTCCTGGTCCTCGTCCGCAGGCACACCCGCACTGAGGAGGAGGGCGGCCAGGCCGAGCTGCTCGGTGGGACCGCGATCGGGCGGGACGCGCCGCTTGCTGGCCGCCGTCGCGGGCGCCGCTGTCGTGGCCGTCGCCCTGGGTCTCCTCGCCGCCCTGGTCGACATCGCCGGTGGGCTTCCGCTCGTCGGGTCGCTCGCCTTCGGCGCCTCCTGGACCGGCATCGGACTGGTGGCGGCCGCGCTGACAGCCGTGGCGTGCCAGCTCTCCGCCAGCTCGCGGACGTGTGCCGCGATCGCTGGAGGCGCGCTCGGGGTGCTGTTCCTCGTGCGGGCGGTGGGGGACACCTCGGCCTCGTGGCTCAGCTGGCTCTCCCCGTTCGGCTGGGGAACGCAGCTGCACGCCTGGGCGGACCCGCGCTGGTGGGTGCTGCTCCTCTACGGGCTCGCCTTCGTCGCGCTCGTCGCGCTCGCTCAGGTGCTGCGGGGGCGCCGAGACCTGGGATCGGGGATGCTGGCCGCCCGCCCCGGTCCGGAGACGGGTTCACCGCGGCTCTCGGACGCCGTGGCGCTGAGCATCCGGCTGCACGGGCCGATGCTCCTCGGCTGGACCGTCGCTCTGGCGGTGCTCGGGCTGGTGCTCGGGTCCATCGCCCCCAACATCGGCTCGATGCTCGACTCGCCTGCCGCGCGGGACATGATGACCCGCCTGGGTGGGCAGGGAGCCCTGGAGGACACGCTGGTCGCCGCCGAGCTGTCGATGATCGCGGTGGTGGTCAGCTGCTTCGGGATCGCCGTCGTGGGTCACGGGGGTGCCGACGAGCACGACGGGCGCACCGAGGAGGTGTTGGCCACGGCCACCTCGCGCTCGACGATGTTCGCGGCCACGCTCGTGGTGGCGCTGGTCGGGGCGAGCTGGCTGCTGCTCGTGTCGGGGGTGGCGGTCGCCCTGGGGGTCGGTACGGCGTCGGGTGATCCCGGCGACACGTTCGGCCATCTCGTTCCCGCGGCGCTCGCGCAGGCTCCCGCCGTCTGGCTGGTCACGGCGATCGCCGTGGCGGCGTACTCCTTGAGGAGCCGGTGGGCGGTGCTCGGGCTGGGCCTTCCTCGTGATCTTCCTGACCCTGGGACAGCTCGGTGAGCTGCTCCAGCTGCCGCGGGCGGTGATCGACCTGTCGCCCTACGTGCACGTGCCGAAGATGCCGGTCGAGCCCTTCGCGGCCGGGCCGACAGTCGTGCTCACCGCGCTCGCGGTGCTGCTGCTCGCCCTCGGCTGGCTGCGCTTCCGCGTGCGCGACATAGGCTGACGCGGTGCCGGATCCCGCTCCCGATCTCACCGATCCCGCCACGTTGCTCGGCACCTGGAACTTCGCCCGAGTCATCGACGACCGCCTCGCCGGCGAGAGCCGGGTCGACGGACGGCTGCTGCTGACCGAGGTCGAGCCGGGCCGCATCCGGTGGGAGGAGTCGGGTCGGTGGCACCAGCCGACCGGTGACGTGGACGTACGCCGGGGCCTGTGGCTCGAGCGGGTCGGCGAGGACGGCTGGTGGGTCCGGTTCGAGGACGGGCGCGACTTCCACCCGTGGTCGCCCGGCGAGTCGGTGACCCACCCGTGCAGCCCGGACACCTACGTCGGACTGGTGCAGGGCGTGGGGACAGCGCTGGGTGATCCGCTGGGACGTCACCGGACCGAGCAAGGACTACACGATGACGACCGAGCTCTCCCGCTGACCGGTCCGATGGCCGGCGCGGTCGTTCAGTCGTCGCGGTGCAGGCGGTCCATGACGCGCCAGGCCAGCGGCAGGCACCCGGCGGCGAGCAGGATCTTGAGGGCGTCGCCGAGCAGGTAGTTCTTCATCCCGATCTCCCAGGCGGCCTGCAGGTCGATGCCGAGCGACTGGGCGAGGTAGGGGACACCGATCGCGTAGACGACGGCGTTGCCGAGCACCATGATCCCGATCGTGCGCAGCGGCGTACGGTCCCAGCCACGGCTGGCCAGCGCACCCACGAGGGCGGCCGCGAAGACGAAGCCGATGACGTAGCCCAGCGAGGGGATGTCGAAGCCGGAGGAGCGGCCGGCGAACCAGTTGACGCCCGCCATGCCGGCGACCAGGTAGAGCAGCATCGACAAGCCGCCGCGCTGCCAGCCGAGGACGGCACCCACGGTGAGGGCACCGAAGGTCTGGCCCGTGATGGGGACCGGCGAGCCTGCGACCGGGATCGCGATCTGGGCGAGCACGCCGGTCAGCGCTGCCCCTCCGACCACCAGCAGGATGTCCCGGACGAGGGTGCCGGGGACGAGGTCAGCGAGCACGAGCGGGCGACGCTGGTGGAGCGGGGCGGGCACGGCTGAGCTGGTCATGGTGATCTCCGGTCGATGGGGGCCGCGGATGGCCCATTTCTAGCAGAACGAAAGGGCGCGATTCTGCGTCGGTCCTCTACTGGACGGTCACAAGTCGTCGGTGGAGAAGGTGTCGCAGCCCTTGATCGTCCCCTGCGACAGACCCTGGTTGAACCAGCGCACCCGCTGGGCCGCGGTGCCGTGCGTGAACGAGTCGGTGTCCACCCGTCCGGAGGAGCGCTTCTGGATCCGGTCGTCCCCGACGGCCTGCGCCGCGTCGATGGCGCGCTTGATGTCGTCCTGCGTCAGGTCGGCGATGATCGCGTTGCCGTCGGCGTCCTTGGTCTGCTGGGCGCCCTTGGCCCAGGCACCGGCCAGGCAGTCGGCCATCAGCTCGACGCGGACCGCGTCGCTCTTGGGGCCGCGCTGGGTGCGGATCTTGCCGAGCACGCCGAGCTGGTCCTCGATGTGGTGGCCGTACTCGTGGGCGATGACGTAGCCGATCGCGAAGGGACCGCCCTTGGCGCCGAGCTGGCCCTGCAGCATGTCGTCGAAGAACGTGGTGTCCAGGTAGACCTTGCGGTCGTTGGGGCAGTAGAAGGGCCCCATCTCGGAGCTGGCGGTGCCGCAACCGGAGGCCGTGGATCCCTGGAAGCGCACCGTCTTCACGGTCTCGTAGCTCCCGTTGACCTGCTGCGGGTAGGCCCGGCTCCAGTAGTCCTGCACCGAGTTGGTGAACAGGTCGATCGCGCACGCCTCGGACTTGTTGGCGTCCGCACCCGTCTGGCAGCTGTTCTGGGCTGCGCTGTCGCCGCTGCCGGCCGAGCCGCCGGTCGAGCTGTCACCACCGGGCAGCCCGACGCCGGTGCACTGGGTCAGCACGACGAACAGGACGATGACGACGAGCGTGCCCAGCCCGACCTTGCCGCCGCCACCGCTGGGGATGGGCAGGCGCATCCCGCCGCCACCGGTGCCGCCCCCGCTGCGCGTCTCGATCTGGCTCTGGTCGATGCGAGCCTTGGGGTTGAAGCGCATGGAGGAGGTGGTCCTTTCGATCTCCGTGGCCTCGTACACTAGCGACCACCGGCCCTGCTCGTACCCCGCCGGAGCCCGCCCCATGAGGCGTGGACCCTCCCCAGTCGAAACCTCCTGTCGAAAGTCCGTCGTGATCACTGTCTCCAAGCTCGAGGTGCGCGCTGGTGCGCGCCTGCTGATGGACGACGTGTCCTTCCGCATCGGCGCGGGCGACCGGATCGGTCTGGTCGGGCGCAACGGGGCCGGCAAGACCACCCTGACCCGCATCCTGGCGGGGGAGAGCCTGCCCGCCGGCGGCACGGTGACGGCCTCGGGCGTCGGTCGGCTACCTGCCGCAGGACCCGCGCACCGGTGACCTCGAGGTGCTGTCCCGCGACCGGATCCTCTCCGCGCGAGGCCTCGACTCCGTCGTACGCCGTCTCCGGGAGGCCGAGACCGAGATGGGCAGCGACGACCCGCTCGTCCGCGACCGGGCGATGAACCGCTACGAGAAGGCCGACGCGGCGCTGCACGCTGCCGGCGGCTACTCCGCCGAGGCCGAGGCGGCCCAGATCGCCTCCTCGATCGGCATCGCCGACCGGCTGATGGACCAACCGCTGCGGACCCTCTCCGGAGGCCAGCGCCGACGCGTCGAGCTGGCCAGGATCCTGTTCTCCGGCGCCGAGACGCTGCTCCTCGACGAGCCCACCAACCACCTCGACGCCGACTCGATCGTGTGGCTGCGCGACTTCCTGCGCAACCACAAGGGCGGCCTGGTGGTGATCTCCCACGACGTCGGGCTGCTGGAGGCCTGCGTCAACCGGGTGCTGCACCTCGACGCCAACCGAGCCGTCATCGACATCTACAACATCGGCTGGAACGCCTACCTGAACCAGCGCGAGACCGACGAGAAGCGACGCAAGCGCGAGCGGGTCAACGCCGAGTCGAAGGCCAAGACGCTCACCGACCAGGCCAACAAGATGCGCGCCAAGGCGACCAAGGCGCAGGCCGCCCAGTCGATGCTCAAGCGCGCCGAGAAGCTGATGGAGGGCATCGAGGGGGAGCGGAAGACCGACCGCGTGGCACGGATCAAGTTCCCGCAGCCGGCTCCGTGCGGCAAGACCCCGCTCACGGCCAGCGAGCTGTCCAAGACCTACGGCTCGCTCGAGGTCTTCACCGACGTCGACCTCGCCGTGGACAAGGGCAGCCGGGTGGTCATCCTCGGCCTCAACGGGGCCGGCAAGACGACCCTGCTGCGCATCCTGGCCGGCGTCGATGCCTCCGACACCGGGGCGGTGGAGCCGGGCACGGCCTGAAGATCGGCTACTACGCCCAGGAGCACGAGACCCTCGAGCCGTCGCGGACCGTGCTGCAGAACCTGCACTACGCGGCGCCCGCAGCTCACCGACACCGAGGCGCGGTCGGTGCTCGGCTCGTTCCTGTTCTCCGGTGACGACGCCAACAAGCCGGCCTCGGTGCTCTCCGGCGGTGAGAAGACCCGTCTGGCGCTGGCGATCCTGGTCGTCTCGAGCGCCAACGTGCTGCTGCTCGACGAGCCCACCAACAACCTGGACCCCGCCTCCCGCGAGGAGGTGCTCGCCGCCATCCGCGAGTACGCCGGCGCGATCGTGCTGGTGACCCACGACGAGGGCGCCGTACACGCGCTCGAGCCGGACCGGGTGCTGATCCTGCCCGACGGCGTCGAGGACCTCTGGACCCCGGACTACGCCGACCTGGTCGCGCTCGCCTGACCACCGGCCTGCACCAGCGGGCCCGGAGCGACGGATCTACAGTTCGGGCATGACCATCGTGGATCCTGAACGCCTCGCCGCGGCCGGGCTTGCCGTCGACCTCGACGGCGCCGTGCTCACCGTGACGCTGAACAAGCCCGACCGACGCAACAGCCAGACGCCGCGGCTCTGGCACGCGCTGGCCGCCATCGGTGAGGCGTTGCCGGACGAGGTGCGCGTGGTCGTCCTGCGCGGGGCCGGCGACTGCTTCTCCGCCGGCATCGACACCAGGCTCCTCGGCCCCGACGGCCTCGAGGGTGAGGACTCGGTCCTCGAGCTGATGGGTCAGAGCGACGAGCACATCGTGGACACGATCGACGGCTACCAGCGCGGGTTCACCTGGCTCGCCGACCCACGGATCATCTCGGTGGCAGCCGTGCACGGCTACGCGATCGGCGCCGGTTTCCAGCTCGCCCTGGCGTGCGACCTGAGGGTCGTCGCCGACGACGTGAAGTTCTGCATGAAGGAGCCCGCGCTCGGCCTGGTGCCCGACCTCGCGGGAACAAAACCGCTCGTCGACCTTGTTGGCTACTCGCGGGCGCTGGAGATCTGTGCGACCGCTCGGTACGTCCAGGCGGACGAGGCCCGCGACCTGGGCATCGCCACCGCGGTCGTGCCGGGAGCAGAGCTCGACGAGACCACCAAGGACCTGGTCGAGGCACTTCTCGCCAACAACAGCGGGGCCGTCCGGGAGACCAAGGCCCTGCTGCACGCGGCAGGGGACCGTGACCTCGAGGCCCAGCGGCTGGCGGAGCGCCAGGCGCAGGTCCGCAGGTTCCGCGAGCTTGTCGGAGGGGCCTGACACAGTCAGGAGAACACGCGTTCGGAAGGGGGCGTCATGAGCGGGATGAGCCACTGGGCCATGCTCGGGTCGGCGCGCCGTGACCGGTCGGTCGTGGAGCAGAAGCTGAGCCGCGAGACCGTACGCCGCGTCGTCGGGCTTCGCCCTGCCGCACCGGGCCCTGATCGTCGGGTTCCTGTTCTTCGTGGTGCTCGACGCGCTGCTGGTCGTGGTCAACCCGCTGCTGATCAAGGCCCTGCTCGACGACGGCATCATCGGCAAGAACACGCACCCTCGTGATCTGGCTGGCGGTCGCGATGGCCGCGACCTCGGTCCTCGACGCCGCTCTCGGCGTCGGGTCCGGCTACCTGTCCTCCCGCATCGGCGAGAGCCTGATCTTCGACCTCCGCACCAAGGTCTTCGCCCACGTGCAGCGGATGTCGCTGGCGTTCTTCACCCGCACGCAGACCGGTGCCCTGGTGTCGCGGCTCAACAACGACGTCATCGGCGCCCAGCGGGCGTTCACCTCGACCCTGTCGAGCACGGTCTCCAACTCGATCAGCGTCGTGGTCGTCGGCATCACCATGTTCGCGCTGAGCTGGCAGGTCACGCTGGCCTGCCTGGCGCTGTTCCCGCGTGCTGCTGCTGGCCTCGCGCTGGGTGGGGCGCCAGATCAGCGGGCTCACCCGGCGCCAGATGGACGGCAACGCCGACCTCGGCAACATGATGACCGAGCGCTTCAACGTCGGCGGCGCCCTGCTGCTCAAGCTGTTCGGCCGGCGCGACGAGGAGGACGAGAAGTACGCCGAGAAGGCCGGTGTGGTCCGCGACCTCGGCATCCGGATCTCGCTGATCACGCGGATCTTCATGGCGATGATGATGCTGATCCCGGCGCTGGCGACCGCGCTGGTCTACGGCATCGGTGGCGCGCTCGCCGTCAGCGGTGCGCTGACCATCGGCACCCTGACCGCGCTGGCGACCCTGCTGCTGCGCCTCCTCGGGCCCGATGCAGGGCCTCTCCAACGTGCGCGTCGACGTGATGACCGCCCTGGTCAGCTTCGACCGCGTCTTCGAGGTGCTCGACCTGCCCTCGACCGTCGCGGAGAAGCCCGACGCGGTGGCCCTCGCGCCCGGGGCGTCGAGGGTCGAGTTCGACCACGTGCAGTTCACCTACCCGCGCGCCGACGAGGTCTCGCTCGCGTCACTCGAGACCGTGGCGCGCGTCGAGAAGCGCGACAACGGCCAGGTGCTGCACGACATCACCTTCACCGCCGAGCCGGGCCAGATGATCGCGCTGGTCGGTCCCTCGGGCGCCGGCAAGACGACCATCACCCACCTCGTCGCCCGTCTCTACGACGTGCTCGGGGGTGCCGTCCGGGTCGGCGGCCAGGACGTCCGCGACCTGACCCTGCAGTCGCTCGAGGACGGCGTCGGCTACGTCACCCAGGACGCGCACATGTTCCACGACACCATCCGCGAGAACCTCCGCTACGCCGCGCCCGACGTGACCGACGAGGAGATCTGGGTGGCGCTCGAGTCGGCCCGGATCGCCGGGCTGGTCCGCTCGATGCCCGACGGGCTGGACACCGTCGTCGGCGACCGCGGCTACCGGCTCTCCGGCGGTGAGCGCCAGCGACTGGCGATCGCCCGGCTGCTGCTCAAGGCCCCGGCGATCGTGGTGCTCGACGAGGCGACCGCCCACCTCGACTCCGAGTCCGAGTACGCCGTGCAGCGCGCGCTCGACGAGGCCCTCGAGGGACGCACCTCGCTGGTCATCGCCCACCGGCTCTCGACGGTGCGCAACGCCGACCTGATCCTCGTCGTCGAGGACGGGCGGATCGTGCAGCGCGGCACGCACAGCGAGCTCCTCGCCGAGGGCGGCACCTACGCACTGCTCTACCGGACCCAGTTCGTGGAGGACGCCGTCGTGGAGGACGCCGTCGTGGAGGACGCAGGCTTGAGGACGCGTCCGTCGAGGACGCCCAGCCCGACCCGGTGCGCTGATCTCGTCGTAGGTTGGTCCGATGGACCTCGGACTCAACGAACACGTGTACGTCGTCACCGGTGGTGGGCGCGGTCTCGGCCGAGCCACCGCCGACCTCCTCGTCGCCGAGGGTGCCCGCGTGGTGCTCTCCGGCCGCAGCGAGGAGACCCTGGAGAAGGCCGTCGCCGAGCTCGGAGAGGCGACCGTGGCCGTGGTCGGCGACAACGCCGACCCGCAGACCGCCGAACGCCTCGTCAACGCCGCCACCCGTCGCTGGGACCGGCTCGACGGTGCCCTGATCTCGGTGGGCGGCCCTCCCAAGGGCACGGTGATGGAGACGTCCGACGAGGACTGGACCTCGAGCTTCGAGTCCGTCTTCGTCGGAGGCCTGCGTGTCGCCCGGGCCGTGGCCAACGCCGTCACGGGGCCCGGCTCGATCGCGTTCGTGCTGTCCACCTCGGTGCACCAGCCGTTGCCGGAGATGGCCACCTCCAACGGGCTGCGGCCCGGGCTGGCCATGGTGGCCAAGCAGCTGGCCGACGAGCTCGGCCCTCGCGACATCCGCGTCAACGGGCTGCTGCCCGGTCGCGTGGCCACCGAGCGCGTCGCCGAGCTGGACGCGTCCACGGGCGACGCAGACTGCCGCCCGTGACAAGGCGATGGCGGGCATCCCGCTGGGCCGCTACGGGGAGCCGGAGGAGTTCGCGGCCGCCGCGGCCTTCCTGCTCAGCCCTGCGTCATCGTTCGTCAGCGGGATCATGCTGCCCGTGGACGGCGGCATGCTGCGGACGCTCTGAGGACTCGACGGGCTCGTCGGGCTCGTCGCGTCGACGGCGGTACTCGTCCCAGAGCAGGTAGAAGAACCCGAACACCGCGAGCGCGCCGAAGAACCACCACTGCAGCCCGTAGAAGAAGTGCGGGCCGTTGCTCGTGTCGTCGGGCAGCTCGGTCCGGGCGAGCGCCTTGCTCGGACGCGGGCTCTGCTTGTCGAGGTCGAGGAAGCCGCGGTAGAGCGGGTAGGGCAGCACCTTCGCGATCCGCTCCGAGGAGATCGCCCGGGTCGAGAGGTCGCTGACCCTGGTCGCACTGCCGGTCGCGTCGCGACGTACCCACCCGGTGACCGTGACCTGGCCCTTCGTGGCCGCCGGCACCTCGGGACGGGTCGCCCCGGTGTTCTCGGTGTGCATCCAGCCGCGGTCGACGAGCACGGCCGTCCCGTCGTCGGTGACCAGGGGAGTCACGACGTCGACCCCGGCACCCTGGTCACGGGTCTGGTACTTGAGCACGACGGTGTGGGCGTCGTCCCAGCGGCCGTGGACGGTCACCCGGCGCCACTCGTCGTCCGTCCCTGCCGGGCGATCGGGGGAGAGCACGTCGTCGACGGGCACCGGGATCGCCGCCAGGTTGGTCGCCGTGACGCGGTTGTCGTGCTTGCGCTCGTCGAGGCGGTGGAACTGCCACTGACCCAGCTGGACGGCCAGCCAGGCCAGCACCGCCACCACGATGGCGAAGATCAGCCAGCGGCGGCTCAGCAGGAATCCCACGTCGCGAGCGTAGTTCCTGGACCCAGTCCCTAGACTGGCCGGGTGAGTGCATCGACGGGGGCTGCGGGCCCGACTTCTCGGCCCGCTCTTGGGCTGCTGGACAGCTATGCCCGGGTGGCGACCGACCTGCGTGTCTCGTTGACCGACCGGTGCAACCTCCGCTGCAGCTACTGCATGCCCGCCGAGGGCCTGGACTGGTTGCCGACCGAGGAGACCCTGAGCGACGACGAGGTCGTGCGACTGGTCCGGATCGGCGTCGAGCAGCTCGGCATCGAGGAGGTCAGGTTCACCGGCGGGGAGCCGCTGCTGCGTCGCGGCCTGGCCGACATCGTGGCCCGCACCAAGGCGCTCGACCCCACGCCCGAGGTCTCGATCACCACCAACGCCCTCGGCCTCTCCCGGACCGCGGAGACCCTGGCCCGGGCGGGCCTGGACCGCGTCAACGTCAGCCTGGACACGATCCGTCGCGACGTCTTCAAGCAGATCACCCTGCGGGACCGCCTCGACGACGTCCTGGACGGGCTCGCCGCCGCCAAGCGCGCCGGCCTGGGCCCGATCAAGGTCAACGCCGTGCTGCTGCGGGGGGTCAACGACCACCTCGCGCCCGAGCTGCTGCACTTCTGCCTCGAGCACGGCTACCAGCTGCGGATCATCGAGCAGATGCCCCTCGACGCCCAGCACGGCTGGTCGCGCGAGGCGATGGTGACCGCGGAGGAGATCTTCGCGTCGCTGGACTCGGAGTTCACGCTCACCCCGGACCCCGAGCACCGCGGCAGCGCCCCGGCGGAGACCTTCCTGGTCGACGGAGGACCGGCCAAGGTCGGCGTGATCGCCTCCATCACGCGTCCCTTCTGCGGCGACTGCGACCGGGTGCGGCTCACGGCCGACGGTCAGGTCCGCAACTGCCTGTTCGCGCGCGAGGAGTCCGATCTCCGGGCAGCGCTGCGCGGCGACTCCACCGACGAGCAGATCGCCGACCAGTGGCGCCTCGCGATGATGACCAAGCGCCCCGGCCACGGGATCGACGACGAGTCGTTCCTCCAGCCCACCCGCCCGATGTCGGCCATCGGAGGCTGAGCGCAGCGAAGGCGGGTGCGAGCCTGCGGCTGGCTGGTGCGGGGTGACGTCGCGGAGGAAGTTCCGTGCCGCCAGGAAGTCCGCCAGGCTCTGCCGGTGCTCGTCGCAGGCGAGCCACACCTTGCGCCTGTCCGGCGTGTGCAGCTTGGGGTTGTTCCAGCCGAGCTCGTGGGTCGCGGGAGCCTGGCAGCCCTTGGCCGAGCAGATGGCCGGGCCCTCGGTCTCGCTCACGGGCCGAGCTCCTTGTGGTCGGTGTGCGGCTCGAGCAGCTCGGTGCCCGGGATCCGCGGACTGGAGGTGTTGGCCATCACCACGGCGAAGTACGGCAGGATCAGCGCGCCGGCGACCAGCGCCCAGCGCAGCCACCCGTTGCCGACCACGATGGCACCCACGAAGCAGAGCGTGCGGATGCCCATCGAGATGCCGTAGGCACGCCGACGCCGGTTCAAGTCCTCGCGGTGGTTCCTCGGAGCGTTGGTGATGCGCACCGGCTCCGGGTCACGCCGAGATCTGCCTGGAAGGGCCACGTCTGCCAGCGTACGTCGCGGGTCAGGCGCCGCCCCGGGGGCATGACATTCTGGGTCGGTCACTGACCCGAACACCAGAGGAGCCCACCCATGTCAGACCGCACCTATCGCGTCACCGAGATCGTCGGCACCTCGCCGGACGGCATCGACCAGGCTGTGCGCAACGGCGTGGAGCGCGCCGCGCGGACGCTCCGCCACGTCGACTGGTTCGAGGTGACGCAGGTCCGCGGCCAGGTCAAGGACGGTGCTGTCGAGCACTTCCAGGTCGGCATCAAGCTCGGGTTCCGCCTCGAGGACGACTGAACCGTGACCGAGCCCGTCGTCCGGAAGGCCGCACTCGTGGAGCTGAGGGTCCTCGAGGGGCCCAACCTCTACTTCCCACGCGCGGCCATCAAGCTCACCCTCGACGTCTCGGCGCTCGCCGAGGCGCCCGAGGAGGACGTGCGGCTGCTCGGTGAGCGACTCGGTCTCCGGTCCCTCCGTGCCGGGGCGCCGCTGAGCGGCTTCCGCCAGCGCGCGATCGCCCGACTGGTGACCAGGTTGGTGCGCCGCATCGCGGCGGAGGCGGGAACCACCCGGCTCGGCGTACGCGTGCGGCCGACGTCCGAGCCCGAGCGCATCGTGGTGGCCTACCCCTGGCGCGGTCGCACCCGGGCGCGGGCCCTCGGCGAGGCGGTGGCCGACGTCATCGACGGTTTCGGCACGACGGACGTGGCCACCCTCGTGGCGACCGCGGCGCACGAGGTCGCCTCGAGCGAGCGCGGTCCGGCACCGACGACGATCAAGCCGAAGGTGCCCGTCGTCGCCGTGACCGGCACCAACGGGAAGACCACCACCTCGCGGATGATCGCGCACATCGCGCGGGAAGCGGGTCATCTGGTCGGCTGGTCGAACACGGACGGGATCTACGTCGACGGCGAGCTGGTCGAGGGCGGCGACTACTCCGGGCCCTCCGGCGCCGGCCGGGTGCTCGCCCACGCGGAGGTCGACTTCGCCGTCACGGAGACCGCTCGTGGCGGCATCCTGCTCAAGGGCATCGGGGTGACCAGCAACGACGTCTCCGTCGTCACCAACGTGACCGCCGACCACCTGGGGCTCCAGGGGATCGACACCGTCGACCAGCTCGCCGAGGTCAAGGGCGTGGTTCCGCGGATCACCAGGAAGGACGGCTGGGCCGTCCTCAACGGCGACGACCCACGCGTGTTCGCGATGCGCCAGAGCACGCCCGCCCGGCCCTGGGTGTTCTCGCGCGACCCCGACTCTCCCTCGCTGCGCGAGGTCCTCGCCGGTCACGGACGCGCCACGACGGTGCTCGACGGCTGGATCACCGTCCTCGAGGGCAACTCGGCCACGCCGCTCGTCGAGGTGGTCGACGTCCCGATGACGCTCAGCGGGCTGTCCCGCTTCAACGTCGAGAACGCCCTGGCCGCTGCCTCGGCCGCCCTCGCCGCCGGGATCGACCGGAAGCACGTGGTGGCCGGTCTGCGCAGCTTCACGCCCGACGCGGAGCACAACCCCGGCCGGATGAACTTCTTCTCGCTGGGCGACATCTCCGTGGTGATGGACCTCGCGCACAACGAGGCGGGTCTCGAGGCGATGATCGAGATCATGCGCGGGGTCAGGGCTCCCGGCCGACGCCTGCTGCTCGGCCTCGGAGCGGTCGGGGACCGCCAGGACGACCTGCTGGAGATGCTCGGCGAGATCGCGGCCCGGGACGCCGACGTGGTGGCGATCGGGCACAAGCAGAAGTACCTCCGCGGCCGCACGCTCGACGAGATGGACTCACTCCTGCGGGCCGGTGCCGAACGCGTCGGGGTCACCGACATCGACAGCCATCCCACCGAGCTGGCTTCGCTGGAGGCGCTGCTCAAGCTCGCGGAGCCCGGTGACGTGGTCGGGCTGATGTGCCATGCCGAGCGGCAGGAGGTCTACGACTGGCTGGAGGCCCAGGGCGCCACCGCCGACTCTCCGGAACAGCTGAGGGCCAAGGTCCTCCGAAGGGAATCGCATGACTGACGACAACAGCCGGCTCGCCGTGCTGATCGACGCCGACAACATCTCGGCCAAGGTGGCCAAGGACATCTTCGACGAGCTCGCCGGCTACGGGACCCTGACCGTCAAGCGGGCGTACGGCGACTGGACCAGCACCCAGCTCAACGGGTGGAAGGGGCAGCTGCACAAGCACGCGATCTCGCCGATGCAGCAGTTCGCCAACACCACCGGCAAGAACTCCAGCGACTCGGCCCTGATCATCGATGCGATGGACCTGCTCTACGCCGGCAACCTCGACGGCTTCGTGATCGTCTCGAGCGACAGCGACTTCACGCGGCTGGCCACCCGCCTGCGCGAGGCGGGGAAGGTCGTCTACGGAGTCGGGGCGCGCAAGACCCCGGAGCCGTTCCGGGACGCCTGCGACAAGTTCACCTTCATCGAGGTGCTGCGGTCCGACGGGCCCACGCCGGAGTCGTCCGTGGCCGACTCCCCAGCGAGCGAGCCGACGGAGACCGAGTCGACCTCCGAGCCGGAGAGCCTCGACCAAGGACACCAAGGGCGCGCTCCAGAGCATGCTGACCAAGGCGGTCAACAAGACGGCCACCGATGACGACTGGTCCTCGCTCGGCTCGCTCGGCAGCCACCTGAACAGGACGGACCCGTCGTTCGACTCGCGGACCTACGGCTTCGCCAAGCTCAGCGACCTGGTCAAGGCGCAGCCCTTCCTCGAGTTCAAGACCGTGGGCGGCAGCAACGGGCCCGGCCAGGTGTGGGTCCGGCTCAAGGGTCGCCGGGGCGCGAGTGGCGAGACCAAGAAGGCCGCTGCGAGCAAGAAGGCTGCCGCCAAGAAGGCGTGAGCCTCCGGTCAGTTCAGGCCGAGGATGGTCCCGTCGTCGGCGAGGTCGATGCGTGCGGCGGAGGGGTCCTTGGGGAGCCCGGGCATGGTCATCATGTCGCCGCACACCACGACGACGAAGCCGGCGCCCGCGGACAGCCTGACCTCACGCACGTGCAGCTCGTGACCTGACGGAGCGCCCAGCGACGTGGGGTCGGTGGAGAAGGAGTACTGCGTCTTCGCCACGCAGACCGGCAGGCCGCCGTACCCGTCCCGCTCGAGGCGCAGCAACCGGCGGCGAGCCTTCGCGTCCCAGGTCACCAGGCCCGCGCCGTACAACCTGGTGGCGATGGTCTCCAGCTTCTCGGTCAGCGACAGGTCGTCGTCGTAGGTGAAGGAGAAGGTGTACGGCGACGGCTCGTCGAGTGCCTGAAGCACTCCCTTCGCGAGGTCGTGAGCACCGACACCGCCATCGACGACGTGCGTGGCCGGGAACGCCCGGACGCCCTCGGCGGCCACCAGGTCGACCACCTTCGCGACCTCGGCGTCGGTGTCGCTCGGGAAGCGGTTGACGGCCACGACGCACGGGATGCCGTAGACCTCGCGGATGTTGTGCAGGTGCCGTCGGAGGTTGACCATCCCCGCCTCGACGGCGGCCGTGTCCTCGGTGGCGAGGTCGGTGAGCGCCACGCCGCCGTGGTACTTCAGGGCCCGCACCGTCGCCACCACCACCGCGACGTCGGGACGCAGCCCGGACTTGCGGCACTTGATGTCGACGAACTTCTCCGCGCCGAGGTCGGCTCCGAAACCTGCCTCGGTCACCACGAAGTCGGCGAGCCGGAGTCCGGCCCGGGTGGCCACCACCGAGCTGCAACCGTGGGCGATGTTGCCGAACGGGCCACCGTGCACGAACGCCGGGGCGCCCTCGAGCGTCTGCACCAGGTTGGGCGCCAGCGCGTCGCGCAGCAGGGCCGCCATCGCGCCCTCGGCACCCAGCTCGCGCACCGTGACCGGCTGCGTCGACCGCGTGTAGCCGACGACGATGTCGCCGATCCTTCGCTTGAGGTCCGACCACGACTCGGTGAGGCAGAAGATCGCCATCAGCTCGGAGGCGACCACGATGTCGAAGCCGTCCTCACGCGGGAAGCCGTTCGCGTGACCACCCAGTGCGACGGTGACCTGGCGGAGCGCCCGGTCGTTCATGTCGAGCACGCGCTTCCAGGTGACGCTGCGGACGTCGATGTCGAGCTGGTTGCCGTGGTGCACGTGGTTGTCGATCAGCGCGGCCAGCAGGTTGTTCGCGGCCGCGATCGCCGCGAAGTCGCCCGTGAAGTGCAGGTTGATCTCCGTCATCGGCACCACCTGGCTGTAGCCGCCCCCAGCTGCGCCGCCCTTCATCCCGAAGACCGGGCCCATCGACGGCTCACGCAGGCAGGCGACCGTGCGGTGACCCAGGCTGTGCAGCGCGTCGGTGAGGCCGACGGTGGTGGTGGTCTTGCCCTCGCCCGGAGGCGTGGGGGACAGCGCGGTCATCAGCACCAGCCGGCCGAGCGGCCGGTCGGCCAGCGACCCCAGGTAGGTCAGGTCCACCTTGGCCTTGTGGTGGCCGTAGGGGACGAGGTGCTCCTCCTCGATCCCGAGGGTCTCGGAAGCGACCTCCCTGATCGGTCGCAGCGTGGCGCCATTGGCGATCTCGATGTCCGACAGCACTGTCGGCTCCCTCCCTTGGTGAGCCCCCCACCAGCACGGTAACCGAGAGGGGCGGGGAGGCTAGCTGCCCGCGCGTGGGCGCCGCCAGCGCCGGGCCAGCCGGACGAACGGTCGCGCCGGGGCGATGACTGCGCCACCGACCCGCCAGCGGTGCGACGACTCCATCGCGCGGATGCGCCCGCGCAACCTGCGCACCCGCTTGCGCAGCTGGCGCACCTGCTCGTTCGCCGCGTGCTGGTCGACCACCCAGTCAGGCCCCTGGTCCGAGGCCATCACCTCGCCGTCCGGGTCGACGGTGGGATCGACCCCCCGAGGGATCCGGCGCATGCGCACCAGGAACTCCAGCGTGTTGCGGGTGGTCGGAGCGATGCTCTCGACGAACCACGAGGAGTGGCCGAGCTGGCGGAGCTCTGCCATCTGGGCGAGGAACGAGTCGGGGGTGAACGTCCACACGTGCGCATCGACGTACTCGCCACTGCGACGGCGCTCCACCTGCTTGAGCACGGACTCCAGGGGGTAGGTCCGGGCCTCGTAGCCAGGCGGTGTCCGACCCGCCCACAGGTGGGGCGCCGGAACGGTGACGTGCGAGCGGAAGTGGTCGTACACCGCGCGGGTGGAGGGGCGGTCGTCGCCGAGCTCGTGCGCCTGCAGCATCTGCCCGACCGAGGTGAACGGCCGGTGCAGGTCGAAGGTGAAGCGACGGTCCGGGACCGCCAGGACCAGCGCGCCGTCGTCGCTGGTGATCTCGGCCACCTGGGACAGCCAGTCGATCAGGTCGGGCACGTGCTCGATGACGTGCGAGGCGATCACCCAGTCGTACGGCGCGTTCGCGGCCGTCGCGTCGGCCAACCGCCGTACGACGCCGTCCTGGAGCAGCACGAAGTCGATCTCCGGGATGTTCTCGGTGATCACCTGCTGGTGCGTCTCGTAGAACGAGCGGAGGTGGTCGGCGTCGAAGACGTCGGCGTACTGCACCTTCGCCTCCTCGGGGACCAGGATCGCCCGGTGCAACGGCCCGATCTCCAGGCCGTGACCGTGGGAGAAGTCCTGCAGCTCCCAGAACCGGTCGCGGCGGGGGTCCGGAGGTCGTGGCATGCGTGGTGCTCCTTCGCGTGGTGGGCTCAGGCGTGGTGGGTCAGGCGACGAGCGCCTCGCGCAGACGATCCAGCATCGCCTGCTCGCCCTCGCTGACCTGCTTGGCCCCGAAGCCCATGAAGCCGCCGTCCTTGGCCGCGTCGGCAGCGGCCTGCGCCGTCACGAGCAGCCACTGCGCGAACGCCGCTGCCTCCTCGGGCGTGGCGCGTGCGGCCACGATCGCCTGCACCTCGCGGAGCTCCTGGAGGACCTGCTCGCCCGGTGCCTCACCCTTGGCCGGCCGGTATCCCTTGAGCGGGTTGTGGTGCTGCTGGGTCATCGCATTGAGCTCCAGGGCCACCTCGGCCAGCAGCTGTTCACGGCTGGGCGGGTTGGTGGACGACTTGACCGTCGCCATCGTCTCCTTGGCGGCTTCGATGGGGCCGCCGGGGTCGGCGAGCGAGATCGCAAGGCCGGCCACGAAAGGTGCCCGCAGGATCCGCGTCCACTCGTCCTCGGGGAAGTCGGTCTTGGTGCTCACGGGAGGTCCTCCTTGGTGGGTCCAGGTGTCTGCCCGGGGAATCGGCGCCGATTGACGACCGGTTTCACCTTCCCACACGGTCGGTCGCCCCACGACCGCCATGCCGACCCATCGGGCACGGCAGTACGGTGCACCTCAGGTCAGGACAGGTCAGGTCATGGGAGCGGGGTGGGTGTGTGGAGCAGGTCGTGGTTCAGCTGATCCCCATTGCCCTCGCGGCAGCGCTGAGCTCGGTGCCGATCACGGCCACCATCTTCGTGCTGCTCTCGGAGCGACGGGGCGTCATCGCGCTGCCCTTCCTCTTCGGGTGGGTGCTGGGTACGGCGGCGGCGCTGACCCTCGCCACGCTCGCGGCCCAGGCCATCCCTGGTCGACCGCGGCAGCTGGACTCGGTGATCGGCACGCTCGAGATCGTGGTCGGAGCCGTCCTGGTCGGGTTCGGACTCCTCACCCTGCTCAGGCCCCGGACGAGGACGGCCAGCGAACGGCCGAGCTGGCTCGAGGGCATCGGCTCCTTCGGTCGACTGCCGGCCGTCGGGCTCGGCCTGGCGCTCAACCTCCGCCCGAAGGCTGTGCTGCTGTTCGCTGCCGCGGGTCTGGCCATCACGGGCGGCCAGCTGGGTGCCGCCGACATGCTGGTCGCGATCGCTCTCTACACAGCGATCGCCACCTCCACGGTGCTGGTGCCGACCCTGGCGACCGTGTTCTTCCCGGAGCGGATGGAGCCCCGTCTGCTGGCGTCGCGGGACTGGCTGACCGCGCACGGGGCCGCGGTGACCGGGGTCGTGATGATCCTGGTGGGCATCGTGGTCCTGTGGGCGGGCATCGCCAACTGAGCACGCTGTGGCGTGTCGCGCCCGGATGCGAAGCGCGCGTTTGGGATCCTCAGCCCTGGCGACGCCATCAGCTCTCGCCGTCCGACCACGAGAGGGCCACGATCATGGACTCAATCTCGAACGACTTCGGTGACGTGCTCCTCTGGAGCTTCTGGTTCTTCATCTGGATCGCCGCCCTGATGGTGTGGTTCCGGTGCCTCTTCGACCTCTTCGGCGACCACACCCTGAGCGGGTGGGGCAAGGCCGGCTGGGCCATCCTGCTGATCTTCGTGCCGTGGCTCGGCGCGCTGATCTACCTCATCGCCAGGGGTCGCAGCATGACGGAGCGGCAGGCGGCGGCCATCAAGGACCGGCAGGCGGAGCAGGAGAAGTACATCCAGCAGGTGGCGGCCACCTCGCAGACTCCGGCCGACCAGATCGCCAGCGCCAAGGCGTTGCTCGACCAGGGCACCATCTCCCAGGCCGAGTTCGACTCCTTGAAGGCCAAGGCCCTCGTCTGACCCCCTGAAGGTGGGCCGGGCTGGCTAGGTCGCCCCGATCGCGTCGAGGTCGCGCACCGCGTAGCGGTGGTGCTCCCACTCCTCGTTGAGGATGACGTGCAGGCAGGCCAGCGTGCTGACAGCGTGCTCGGGACCCCACGGGTTGCGGCGCGACGCGGCCAGGTCGTCCGGAGTGACCGTGGCGAGGAAGTCGCGCACCATCGCGACGCGTCCGGCACGGACCTCGAGCACGTCGGCGTACGCCGGGGTGCCGGTCATGAAGATCGAGACGTCGTAGCCGTCGGTCGCGTACTCGGCGTGCGGCTGCCCGATCGGGTGGTAGGGCTCGTCGAGCTCCAGGACCGCTCGACCCAGCCAGGTGTCCGTGGCCATCACCAGGTGCCGCAGGGTCTGCGCGAAGGACCACTCGCCGTCCACGGAGACCTCGACCGTGCCTGCCGGCATCGCGGCCACGCGTGCGAGGGTGGCCGTCCAGGTCTCCTCCAGCGCGGCCCAGGCCCGGCGCAGGCCGTCCGGATCTGCTGCGTGCCGGTCGGCACGACCGGGGAAGCGCCGGTCGAGCTCCGCTTCGACGAGGGGAGCCACGTCGACGCCGTTGACGCGCAGGGAGCGCCCGCCGTCGCTGAGCCAGGGCGCCTCGATGTCCGTCCCCTGCACCTCGACGGCGCGCATCACGACACCGGACAGGTCGGCCCTGACAAAGCGGGCACCGCGCAGGTCGGCGTCGACGAACTGCGCTCCCTGGAGCTCGTCCGACTGGGTGAAGCTCGTCATCTCGTGCCTCCTCGAGCGACGCGGCCGGGACCGCTCACGCTCGCTGCCTGGTCAGCTCTCGGGAGGGGTGTAGTCCGGGTCGGCCACGTGCGTGTCGTCGCCGCCCGACGAAGCGCCGGCCTGCGCGTGCGGCGACCAGTTCTCCAGCTCGGCCATCACCAGCGGGTGCTGGTCGACGCAGACGACGAGGAGGTCGCCGTAGTTGGCGCGACTCATCGCGTGGCGCACGGCGTCGATCTCGTCGGTGATCACCTCGAGCTGCTTGCAGCGGGAACCGGCGTCCATGGCGCGGCGTACCCCCTCGGCGACCAGCGCCGAGGTCTCGCCTCGGGCACGGCGCCGCAGCGCGACGTCCTCACGGACGATCACCACGTCGAAGTGCTGGGCCGCCACCTCTCCGAGCTCGCGCATGTCCTCGTCGCGGCGGTCGCCCGCCGTCGCGATGACACCGATGCGGGACGGCTTGCCGAGCTCGCTGCCCGAGTCCAGGCTCTCGCCGACCCGGTCCACGAAGTCGCCCAGCATCCGCATGCCCGGGGCGTTGTGGCAGTAGTCGACGAAGACGTTGACCCCGTTGACCTCGATCTCGTTGAGCCGGCCGGGGGAGAGGTAGTAGCTCGTGCTGAAGGTGCGCAGTCCCTGCCGGATGTCGTGCAGCGGGGCTCCTGACGCGAAAGCCGCAGCCGCCGCGGCGAGGGCGTTCTGCACGTTCATCCGGGCGCGACCCGAGAACGTCGCCGGCAGC
This sequence comes from uncultured Actinomycetota bacterium, assembly GCA_963797525.1. Classification (GTDB taxonomy): domain Bacteria; phylum Actinomycetota; class Actinomycetes; order Propionibacteriales; family Nocardioidaceae; genus Marmoricola. Next base: position 341,230 of record CAWCPT010000001.1, on the reverse strand, counting down.
AGGTGGGTGAAGGCCAGCTGCATGTCGCGACCGCCGTGACGTACGACGATCATCTCGCCGCGCTCGGTCGGCTGGAGGACGAGCGCCTTGCCGCCGCGACGGCAGTGCGCGTCGATCATGTCGCGCTCCTCGGACCCCGGTTCGGCCATCGAGAACCAGACGACCTGCCCGGAGCACCGGCGTCGCATCTCCCGCACCAGCGGGTCGTCGGCGTTGAGGACGGCGTGCCCGTCGCGGGGGACCGCCTCCACGAGGACGGCCTTCACGTCGGCGAGCTGCTCCACCGTGTCGATGCCCCGGAGCCCGAGGTGGTCGGGCTGCACGTTGAGCACCACGGCCACGTCGTTGCGCTCGTAGCCGAGGCCTTCGCGCAGGATGCCCCCGCGTGCCACCTCGAAGACCGCGAAGTCCACGCGGGGGTTCTGCAGCACCATCCGGGCGCTGCGCGGACCGGAGGCGTCGGCCCGGATCAGCAGCCGCTCGTCGATGACCACGCCGTCGGTCGAGGTCATCCCGACCTTGCGGCCCATCCCCTTGAAGATGTGGCTGATCATCCGGCTGGTGGTGGTCTTGCCGTTGGTGCCGGTCACGGCCACGATCGGGATCCGGCTGGGTGCACCCGGCGGGAACAGCATGTCGACGACCGGCTTGGAGATGAACTGCGGCTCGCCGATGGTCGGGTGGGTGTGCATCCGGAAGCCGGGCGCCGCGTTCACCTCGCAGATCGCACCGCCCGTCTCGCGCACCGGCTGGGTGATGTCTGGGCAGATGAAGTCGATGCCGGCGATGTCCAGCCCGATCATCCGGGCCGCCTCCTCGGCGATCTCGGCGTTCTCGGGGTGGGCCTCGAACGTCCGGTCGATCGAGATGCCGCCGGTGGACATGTTCCCGGTCAGGGCCAGCTTGACCATCTCGCCCTCGGCGGGCACCGAGCCCGTGGAGTGCCCCTGGTCGGCCAGCACCTCCTCGGCGGCGGCGTCCAGCTTGATCCGCGTGAGGATCTTCTCGTGGCCCACGCCGCGACGCGGGTCGGCGTTGGTCAGGTCGACGAGCTTCTCGACCGAGCTGGTGCCGTCACCGATCACGTGCGCCGGCACCCGCTCCGCGATGGCCGCGACCTTGCCGTCGATGATCAGGCAGCGGTAGTCCTTGCCGGTCACGAACGACTCGACGATCACCCAGCCGCCGCGGGACTGGTCCTTCGCGATCGGGAAGGACTCGCGCACCTCGGCCTCGTCCTGCAGGTTCAGGCACACCCCGCGGCCGTGGTTGCCGTCGAGCGGCTTGACGACCACGGGGAAGCCGATCCGCTTGGCCACGCTGGCTGCCTGGTCCGCCGTACGCACGGAGTCCTGCTTGGGCACGGGCAGGCCCGCGGCGCCGAGGAGGCGGGTGGTGAGGTCCTTGTCGGAGGCGATGTCCACGGCGATCGAGCTGGTCTCGGAGGTCATCGTGGCGCGGATCCGCTTGGCGTGGACGCCCTGGCCGAGCTGCACGAGCGAGTGCTTGTTCAGCCGGATCCAGGGGATGTCCCGCGAGACGGCCTCGTCGATGATGGCCTGGGTGGACGGACCGAAGGCAGTGCGCTGGGCACGGAGGATGAAGGTGTCGAGCTCGTCCTCGAAGTCGAAGTCCGGGTCCGCCTCGACCAGGTGGTTCACGAGGCGTACGGCGAGCCGCCCCGCCTCGAGCCCGACCTGCTCGTCGACGTAGCCGTAGATGATGTTGTAGCGGCCCTTCTCGCCCTTGACCGCCCGCGTCTTCCCGCGCCGGATGTCGTGGCCGACGACCTGCTGCAGGGCCAGCGCGACGTGCTCGGCGACGTGCCCGAGCCAGGTGCCCTCGTGGAGCCGCTCCACGAAGCCGCCTCGACGTCCACGGGAGCACGAGTGCTCGCGCAGACCGGGCAATGCGTCGAGCAGGTGCTCGGTGAAGCCGGGCAGGGTGTTGGTGGGGTACTCCTCGAGCACGCCGAGGTCCACCACGAGGTGGATCGCCTTCTCGTAGGACCAGACGTTGGCCCCGCGGTAGATGCGGGTCTCGATGATGGTGAGGTCGGCCGCTGGGCGACCACCGGAGGTCACGGAGGTGGCCCGGTCGTTGACGTCGGTCATGGGACGGCTCCTCTTCGTCGGGCGATGCGGCGGCGCAGCACCGAGGGCGACACGTCCCCGGCGGCGATGTCTCGGGCCATCTTGCGCAGATCCCGGTTGGCTGTGGCCAATTCGTCGACCTCGCCGGGGTCGGGCAGCGGCTTCGACAGGAGCAGCGTGCGGGTGGTCAGGTCGAACTCGGCGCCCGCCGGCAGCACGTGCAGCACCACGCCCGAGGCGAGGATCGGCCGGCGCTCCTTCGCCTCGTGCGCGTTGGTGACCATGTGGCTGCCGTCGAACAGGGTCACCGATCCGCGGCCGACCACACGCAGCACCTCACCGCCCTCGGTGGTGGAGATCACCGCAGCGGTGTCCTCGTCGACGCCCATGCCGAGCAGCTGCGGGCTCTGCGACACGATCATCAACAGCCGCCCGTAGCGGTTGCGCTGCGCGAAGTGCTGGTCGATCACGCAGCTCTCCACGAGCCCCAGCCCGGCCGCCACCTGCGTCATCCGCTGCTTGGGGGTGGACCCGCCCGGGCCGAAGGCGACCATGTGCGAGGACTGGATGCTCGCGCCGGCGGAGGTGCCGGCGATGGTCACGCCACGGGCTCGGGCCGCCACGATGGCGTCCCCGAAGGGCGTACCGGCCACGACGCCGGACAGCTTGAGCTGATTGCCCCCGGTCATGAAGATCCCGGTGGCCCGGTCGAGCTCGGCGACCACGGCCGGGTCGGCGGCGTCACTGCGGCTGTCCGGGCGTACGCCGTAGACCTCGGTCGCGCCGAGCCGGGCGAAGACCGCGGCGTACACCTCGACGATCTCGGGTCCGAGCGAGGACGCCGTGGGGACGACGGCGATGCGCGCGTCGGCACCTCCAGCCCGTTCCACGAACTCCCTGAGGACCGTGCGCTTGCCGAGCTTGTCCTCAGCGCCTCCGATGACGAACAGGTCTCCGGGAGTCTCTTCGCCAGCACGCTGGGCACCGAATGGCATGACAGGAAGCCTAAGGGGTGGGAGATTGGCGCTGTGAGCCCGTCTTCTCCCGATTCGGCTTCGGCCGGGTCCCCAGCCGGCGGGCGCCTGCTTGTCGTGATGCGCCACGGCAGGGCGGAGTCGTTCGGGGCAGAGGACCACAAGCGTCGGCTCACCGAGCGCGGGGCTCGCGACGCCAGGGCGGCAGGGGAGTGGCTGGCGAGCAGCGACTACGTGCCCACCCACGCGTTCGTCTCCTCCGCCGTCCGGACGCAGGCGACCTGGGCGGCCCTGGTCTCCGGCTGCGCGTCGCCTGCCACCCCCGCGGTCGAGGGCTCGTTGTACAGCGCGGACCCCTCGACCGTGATCGACGTCCTCCGCGGCGCCCCCGAGGACGCGGCCGTCGTGGCGTACGTCGGCCACAACCCCACTGCTGCGTCGCTGGCCCACGTGCTCGACGACGGAGAGCCCGACCCGGCCGCCTTCCGCGCGATCAGCGAGGGCTTCCCTGCCGCCGCGATGGCCGTCCTCGAGGTGCCGGTGCCGTGGTCCGACCTCGACGCCGGCACGGCGCACCTGCTCGACTTCCACGTCGGCCGGGCGTGAGCCTCGGCTGTCCCGAGCGCCCTGGGTAGCGGCCGGACCGGTCAGATGCTCGGCTCGGGGGTGGTGATGCCGTCGTCCGCGTCGGCGGCCACGACCTCTTCGCGGCTGATCCCGAGGAGATACATCACCGCGTCCATGTAGGGGACGTTCACGGCCGTGTGGGCGGCCTCCTGGACGACAGGCTTGGCGTTGAAGGCGATGCCGAGACCCGCGACGTTGAGCATGTCGAGGTCGTTGGCACCGTCACCGATCGCGATCGTCGCGCTGACCGGCAGTCCGCTCTCGTGGGCGAACCGACGCAGGGCCGCCGCCTTGCCGGCCCGGTCGACGATCTCCCCGACCACGCGTCCGGTGAGTCGCCCGTCCACGATCTCGAGCTGGTTGGCCGCGGAGAAGTCGATGCCGAGGTCGAGGGCCAGGCGGTCGGTCAGCTGGGAGAAGCCCCCGCTGACGATGGCGAAGCGATAACCCAGCCGCTTGAGCGTGCGCACCGTCGTGCGGGCACCCGGGGCGAGCACCAGGTCGTCGTACACCGTGTCCAGCGCGCTGGCGTCCAGCCCCTCCAGCAGGGCGACCCGTTCACGCAGGCTGGCCGCGAAGTCGAGCTCGCCCCCCATGGCCCGCTCGGTGATCCGGGCCACCTCGGGTTCGCAGCCCGCGTGGGCGGCGAGCATCTCGATGACCTCACCCTGGATCAGGGTGGAGTCGACGTCCATCACGATCAGGCGCATCCCGCGGCGCAGCAGGTTGGCCGGCTGCACGGCGATGTCGACACCCTGGGCCGCCGCCTCACGAGCCAGGATGTCGCGCAGCTTGTCGGGGTCGACCCCGGAGACGTGCAGGTCGATCGCGGTGATCGGGTAGCGCGCCATCCGCTCGATCCGGTCGATGTTGGCGCCGGTGTCGGCGATCCGTCCGGCGATCGCCGCGACCGCGGCCGACTTCAGCGGCGTACCGAGGACCGTGACGTGGCTGCGGCCCTCGGGCCGGGGGCGGTTGTCACCGGTGCCCTTGTCCAGCTCGAGCGTCATGTCGAGGTTCGCCGCGACCTCGACCATCGCCTCGCGCAACGGTCTCCAGTCCCGCGGCGTGGTGACGAGCAGACCCAGGATCAGCCTGCGCCGGAGCACGATCTGCTCGATGTCGAGGACCTCGACGCCGAACGTGGCCAGCGTGTCGAAGACGAGCGACGTCACTCCGGGGCGGTCCTTGCCGGTCAGCGTGATCAACAGGGTCCGGGGCAGGTCGGGGTCGGTCGGGGCCAGCACGGGTCGAGGTTATCCGGAGTCAGCCCGTGTGGCCGGAACAGGCACCCACGAGCGCTCGGCGCGCGGCGCGGCCAAGGTCCGCGAGCGCGGAGTGCCGGCGCTGCATCTCGTACGCCGTGACCGCGCCACCGTCGACCGCACCGGCGAGCTCGACGATCTCGAGGCAGAGGGTGGCTCGCTCGACGGTCTCGACGCGGCGGGCGTCCGTGCCGGGAGGAAGGGGAGGTGCCGGCCGGTGACGCAGGTTCAGCAGCAGGTCGGGGATCTCGGGCTGCCAGGAGGCGACGTCGAGGTCGACCAGGCTCCGGGTGACCTCGATCAGGGTGGTCCGCAGCTCGATGGCGCTCTCGCGCTCGTCGACCCAGGGCACCGGGTCGGCCGGGTAGGCGCGCCACACGACCGTGCGGGCGTCGACCTCGGGGACCAGGCCGACCGCGCCCACCACGACCGCCTCGCCGGCCTCGATCGCGGCGAAGTTGAAGTCCGGTGGCCCGCCGAGCCCGACCGGGTCGCCGGGTGCGGGCAGCGCGAGCGAAGCCGGGCCGACCACGGCCCGGGGGAGGCCGTGCAGGTCGATCACGGTGTCCGCCTCGACCTGGCCCGACTGCCCCACGGACTGGCGCACGGGCAGTCCCACGACCAGGTGCCGGGGGTCATCGCCGCGCACGGCCTCCGCCAGGTCGTCCGGGCCCGCGCGTCCCACCTGGACAGCATCCAGCCAGGTGGCCAGCAGGGCGGACATCGGCAGCGCGCTCACCCGCCGAGCCTAGACAAGCCTCCGCGACGTGCCGCGTGCACACTGGGACCAACCTGCGGAGGACGGCTCACGATGGATCTCGAGACCTACGTCGCCCACCTCGGCCACGAGGGACGGCTCCTCGCTGCCGCGGCCGGTTCGGGTGACGGGAGCGAGCCGGTGCCAGGCTGTCCCGGGTGGTCGCTGCGTGACCTTGTCGCTCACGTCGGCGTGGTCCACCAGTGGGCGCTCGAGGCGTTGGGTCGTGCGGGCCGCCCGCCGGCGACCTCGCAGGACGACCGCCTCGGTCAGGTCCCGAGCGGCTTCGCGAGCCTGCCCGAGTGGTACCTCGAGCAGAACGTCGCTCTCGCCCAGGCGTTGCTCGAGGTCGACCCAGAGATGGACGTGTGGACGCTGTGGCCGGACACCGCATCGGGCGCCGCCTTCTGGGCGCGCCGACAGGCGCACGAGACGGCCGTGCACCGTTTCGACGCGGAGCAGACGACCGGCACGGTGCCGACGTTCGACGCGGGCCTGGCCAGTGACGGCGTCGACGAGCTGCTCACGATGGCCGCGCTGCCGCAGGAACCGTGGCTCGACCGCGACCACGTGCGACTGGGGGTGAGCGCAGAGGACGCCGGCACGTCGTGGGTCCTCGACGTACGCCGCTCGGAGCGGGTGCTGGAGCGCGCCGGAGGCGGCACCGACGCGCTGCTCGAGGGAGGTGCGGGAGAGGTGCTCGCCTTCCTCTGGAACCGGTCCGCCCACCCGCCGCCGCACCGGTCCGGTGAGGTGGGTCTCTGGGACACGTGGGCCGACCTGGTCCAGATCCACTGAGCCGAGCAGATAGGTTCGCGAACGAGACCTGCACCCGACCCAGGGACGAGAATCCGTGAACGCCGTACTCGAGCTCGCCGACGTCACCGTCAAGCGAGGCCAGTCGACCCTGCTCGACGGAGTCGACTGGATGGTCGAGGAGGACGAACGCTGGGTCATCCTCGGACCCAACGGCGCCGGCAAGACGACCCTGATGCAGCTGTGCTCGGCCCAGATCCACCCGACCTCGGGCGTGGTCGGGATCCTCGGCGAGGTCGTCGGCACGGTCGACGTCTTCGAGCTGAGACCGCGCATCGGCTGGACGAGCGCCGCCGTGGCCGAGCGGATCCCGCGGCACGAGATCGTCCGGGACGTGGTGGTCTCCGCGTCGTACGGCGTGGTCGGACGTTGGCGTGAGCGCTACGACGAGCTCGACCACGACCGCGCCAAGGACCTGCTCGTCGAGGTCGGTGCCGGAGCCCTGCTCGACCGCACCTTCGGCACCCTGAGCGAGGGGGAGCGCAAGCGGGTGCAGATCGCGCGCGCCCTGATGACCGACCCCGAGCTGCTCATCCTCGACGAGCCGGCCGCCGGTCTCGACCTCGGCGGCAGGGAGGACCTCGTCGCCACGCTCTCGGTGCTCGCGCTGGACGAGTTCTCCCCGGCGACGATCCTCGTCTCGCACCACGTCGAGGAGATCCCGCCCGGCTTCACCCACGCCCTGCTGATGAGACAGGGGCGCGTGGTCGCCGCGGGGCCGATCCCGTACGTCCTCACCGCCGAGCAGCTCTCCGCCACCTTCGGGATGCCGCTCACCCTGCACGAGGAGGACGGCCGCTACTCCGCGCGTCGCAAGGCCGGTCGGCGCGCCTGATTCGTCAGCGCATTCCGTTGCGAACCGTTGGATAGGGTCGGCCCATGGACTGGCTGAGGGACCACGCGTGGGAGGCCTGGCTGGGTCTCGCGGTCCTCTTCGGCGTCCTCGAGCTGGTCAGTCTCGACCTGTTCCTGGTGATGCTGGCGGGTGGTGCCCTCGTCGGCGCGGTGACCGCCCTGCTCGGCGGTCCGCCGGGCCTGCAGGTCGCCCTGGCCCTGGTCTCGTCCGTCGCGCTGCTCGGTGTGATCCGCCCACCCGTCATCCGCCGCCTGCACAGCGGTCCCGACCTGAAGACCGGCGCCGAGGCCCTGATCGGGAAGCGCGCCACGGTGCTGCGCGAGCTCGCCTACGGCACGCCCGGGCGGGTCAAGATCGGCGGTGACGAGTGGACGGCCGAGCCCTACGACGAGGACGACCGGATCGAACCCGGCGAGCTCGTCGACGTTGTCCAGATCAAGGGCGCGACGGCCTACGTGCTGCGCGTCCACCGGCTCGGGTCCTGATGACCCGGGCGTCATGTGAGAGAGAAGAGGGGGATCTGTGATGGCAACCGCAGCCTTGGTCGTACTGCTGCTCTTCATCGTCTTCGTGGTCCTGGTGCTCGCGAAGACCATCCGGATCGTGCCGCAGGCGCGGGCCGGGATCGTCGAGCGGTTCGGCAAGTACAAGACGACGCTGCAGCCGGGGCTGAACATCGTCACGCCGTTCGTCGACCGGGTGCGCTACGTCATCGACATGCGTGAGCAGGTGGTCTCCTTCCCGCCCCAGCCGGTGATCACCGAGGACAACCTGGTCGTCTCGATCGACACGGTCATCTACTTCCAGGTGACCGACCCGGTCTCCGCGACCTACGAGATCGCCAACTACATCTCCGCCGTCGAGCAGCTCACCATGACCACGCTGCGCAACATCGTCGGTGGCATGACGCTCGAGCAGACGCTGACCTCGCGTGAGGACATCAACCGCGGGCTGTCCGGCGTGCTCGACGAGGCCACCGGCCGGTGGGGCATCCGCGTCGGCCGGGTGGAGATCAAGGGCATCGACCCGCCGCCCTCGATCAAGGACTCGATGGAGAAGCAGATGCGCGCCGACCGCGACAAGCGCGCGGTCATCCTCACCGCCGAGGGCCAGCGCCAGTCGTCGATCCTCACCGCGGAGGGCAACAAGCAGGCCGCGATCCTCTCGGCCGAGGGTGACCGGGAGGCGCTGATCCTGCGCGCCCAGGCCAACCGCGAGGCGGCGATCCTCAAGGCGCAGGGTGAGGGACAGGCCATCCAGACCGTCTTCCAGGCGATCCACGACGGGCAGCCCGACCAGGCGCTGCTCGCCTACCAGTACCTCCAGATGATGCCGAAGATCGCCGAGGGCTCGGCCAACAAGGTGTGGGTGGTGCCCAGCGAGATCACCAAGGCGCTCGAGGGCCTCGGCTCGGCGGTCCACGAGGTGGCCGGGATCCCGCACAAGGTCGACGGGCCGCTCAAGCGCGTGGAGATCCCCACCCTCGACCCCGACACCGAGCCCGACTCGTCGTTGTCCAGCGCCCACGAAGAGGTGCAGAAGGCCATCCAGGCAGCCGAGGAGTCCGCCCGCTCGGCCGCGGGTCGCCCTGTGCGCTCGGCCGCGCCGGTCGACACCCCGGCCCCGCCGGTGGACACCCCACCGCCCGCTGACCCGGCTACTCCCTCGGGAGAGGCTCCCGCCGGGCCGTGAGCCCCTGGGAGGTCATCGCCATCCTTCTCGCGGGGGTGGCGGCCGGAACCATCAACACCGTGGTGGGGTCGGGAACGCTGATCACGTTCCCGACCCTGCTGGCGTTCGGGATCCCGCCCGTGACGGCCAACGTGTCCAACACGGTCGGGCTCGCGCCGGGCTCGTTGTCGGGTGCGATCGGCTACCGGGCCGAGCTGGTCGGCCAGCGTCGCCGCCTGGTCAGGCTGGGGTCGGCCTCGCTCGTCGGGGGGATCGTCGGCGCCCTGCTCCTGCTGGTGCTGCCGTCGTCTGCGTTCGACGCGATCGTGCCGGTCCTGATCGTGCTCGGCTGCGTGCTCGTCGTACTCGGTCCTCGGATCCAGCGCCGGGTCGCGTCCCGCGCCGCAGAGACCGGGGGGCTCCCGGAGCACGGGGTGTGGTGGGTGTGGCCCGCCGTCGCCGCGGCCGGGGTGTACGGCGGCTACTTCGGCGCTGCCCAGGGCGTGCTGCTGATGGCGATCCTCGGCATCGGGGTCGCCGACTCGATGCAGCGGCACAACGCCACCAAGAACGTGCTGGCCCTGATCGTCAACGGCATCGCCGCCGTCGTGTTCATCCTCGTCGCCGACGTGAACTGGCCCGTGGCGGGACTGATCGCCGTCGGCTCGGTCATCGGGGGGCAGATCGGCGCCACGGTCGGTCGCCGTCTCCCCGCCAACGTGCTCCGCGCCGTGATCGTGACGGTGGGGGTCGTGGCTGTGGTGGCGTTCCTGGCCCGCTTGTGACGCGGGGTCGTGGACGCTGGACAAGCGTCGTACGGCGGGCCAAGCGTCAGTAACACCGCGTTGCAGGGAGCACCGGTGCGCTCGAGGAAACGGGACTAGGCGTCCTGCAGACCCTGGACGCCGGAGGCGACGGCACCGGCAGCGACGAGGGCCAGCAAGATGCCGGCCTTCTTCGAGACCGCACCGGTGGACGCGGCGGCGATGCCGGTGAACGCGTCACCTGCGTCGATCGCGACACCGATCTGGATCAGCCGCACACGCGCGGCTCCCGAAGAGGCCAGCGTCAGCGCGCCGAGCGCGATCTCCCGCGAGCCGAACATCCGGCTCATGTAGGCGTGGCCCGGGTTGGCCTGGGCGTCCAGGAGGAAGAGCTTGGCGGCGAGCCCGGGGGAGACGAAGGAGACGAGTCCGACCGCGATGCGGCCAGCGGCGAGACCGGTGATGGGATCCATGGGGGGAGGCTAGCGGCTCGCCGCCCACTCCCCGCGAAGAACTGTCAGTTCCCCACCGTTGCAACGTGGGGGAAGTGACGGTTTCACTGGGTACCTAGTGAAACCGCGGCCCGTCGACGTACGCCGACAACCACCGGCCCACCTCCGCGAAGACCCGGGAGCGGGCGGGCTCGGGGGAGAGGGTGACGTCGTGCAGGGCCCCCTCGACCTGGGCGATGGTCACGTGCCGGGAGAGCACGGCGGCGCGGCGGCGCATCCGCTCGACGTCGAGCACGGTGTCGGTCGAGGTGAGCTCGGGATCGTCCTGCGACGTGGGGTGACCCGATCTCGTCGAGCTCACCATCAGCACCGGGGCGTCGATGTCGAGGCCCCTCGCCAGCCGGGCCTGACCCAGCCTGACGGCGCGGATCCAGCCGGCGTACGCCGGCCAGGACTTCAGCGGCTTCCAGTCGAGGTCGAAGTCCCACTCGCCGAAGTAGTCGGAGTGCAGGCTCTTGGCGTAGCTCCCGTCCACCTCGCGCGGGATCACCCGCATCGGCTGGCGCGCGCCGATCCGGTGGATCACGGGCATCGCGACGAGGCGCGTGAAGGCGTCGCCGTGCATGTCGATCCAGGGAGCGTTCAGGAACACGCCCGACACGGAGTGACCGCGGTCGTGCAGCCACAGCGGCACCGTGAGGCCGCCCGTGGAGTGTGCCGAGAGCACGAGGTGGTCGTGGCTCGCGGAGACCCGCTCGAAGGCCAGGTCGAGCTCCTCGTAGTAGTCCCGGAGGTCGCCGGTGTAGTTGGGCGTCTGGTGCGGGCGCAGCGAGCGGCCGTACTTGCGCAGGTCGAGGGCGTAGAAGTCGTAGCCGCGTGCGACCCAGAAGTCAGCGGCCGCGGTCTGGAAGAAGTAGTCGGCGAACCCGTGGACGTGCAGCACCGCCCGCCCGGACGGAGTCTCCGCCGGCCGGTGCACCAGGGTCGCGACCACCTCACCCTCGAAGTCGGGAGCCAGCTCCAACGTCTCTGCGGTGTAAGGCGCACCGAGGACGTCGATCACCTGCGACACGGGCATGGCGCGATCCTGCCACGGACGTACGACGGCCCCCGACATCCGCGCTGGGCTGGGGTCGATCGATCAGAACGGCGGCACGGAAGAGGACACGCTCATGCCAGCCAAGCCACCGCCACCCGGGACGGTGCTGGCCATCCCCCTGGAGGACGATCGGCGAGGTGCCGCTGTCCGAGGAGGAGCAGAAACGCTGCGAGTGTTCTGCAAGCAGGACGCCCTCACCAAGGCGCTGTCGACCTGGTGGACCGCCCCTGTGACAGGGGAGCAGCACGAGGAGCCGCCAACCCGCCGAGGGCGCGTGGTCTCGAACCCGCGGCAGTGTGGAGCGCCGACCACGTCCAGGACCGGTTGCTGGACCACCTCGAGGGGCGCGAGCGCACGTGGCTGCAGGCGGTGCGCCCACGCTGATCACCCGAGCACGACGAGCGTCCGGGCACGCGCAACGACCCCGGACGCGGTCGCGTCCGGGGCCGTCGGGTGGTGCGGGTGGTGCGATCGATCAGTGAGCAGCCTGCGTCTTGTCCTCGACCACGGGGGAGGAGGCGTCCTCCTTGGCCTTGCCCGGCTGAGCACCGGGTGCGCCGGCGTCGATGCCCTCGCGGACCAGCTCCTCGATCTGCTTGCCGGTGTCGGCATCGACGTTCTTCCAGTACTCGAAGGCCCGCTCCAGCACGTCGCCCTCGACGCCGCCGAGCAGGTGCCCGGCCACGGTCTTGACGAAGTTCGCGCGGATCTCGTCGTCCCAGACCTCACGCACCAGGGTGCCGGCCTGGCCGAAGTCGTCGTCGGCTTCGCGCAGCGTGTAGGCCTGGCGCACCATGGCGCCGTCGGTCTCCCAGCCGGGGTCGACCTCACCGACGTTGTCGGCGTACCCGCGACCGAACGAGTTCGGCGCGTAGACCGGGTCGTCCGCGCGGTGCTCGTAGGCCATCGGGCCGTCCTGGGTGTAGGTGTTGATCTCCACCTTGGGACGGTTGACCGGGAGCTGGAGGTAGTTCGCCCCGATCCGGTGACGGTGCGTGTCGGCGTAGGCGAAGGCCCGGCCGAGCAGCATCTTGTCGGGGCTGAAGCCGATGCCCGGCACGACGGCGCTGGGCTCGAAGGCAGCCTGCTCGATCTGTGCGAAGAAGTTCTCCGGGTTGCGGTTCAGGGTCATCGTGCCGACCTTGATCAGCGGGTAGTCCTTGTGCGACCAGATCTTGGTGAGGTCGAACGGGTTGTAGCGGTAGGTCTTGGCCTCCTCGTAGGGCATCACCTGGACCGACAGCGTCCAGCTCGGGAAGTCGCCGTTGGCGATCGACTCGGAGAGGTCGCGACGGTGGAAGTCGGCGTCCTCACCGGCGATCTTCGTGGCCTCGTCGTCGCTGAGGCCCTCGACGCCCTGGTCGCTGTGGAAGTGGTACTTGACCCAGTGCTTCTCGCCGGCCTCGTTGACCCAGAGGTAGGTGTGCGAGCCGTAGCCGTTCATGTGGCGGTAGGTCTTCGGGATGCCGCGGTCACCCATCAGGTAGGTGACCTGGTGCGCCGACTCCGGGTTGAGGCTCCAGAAGTCCCACTGCATGTTGTTGTCGCGCAGGCCGTTGCCGCCGCGGCGCTTCTGCGACCGGATGAAGTGGGGGAACTTCATCGTGTCGCGGATGAAGAACACCGGGGTGTTGTTGCCGACGAGGTCGTAGTTGCCCTCGGTCGTGTAGAACTTCAGCGAGAACCCGCGCGGGTCGCGCCAGGTGTCGGGGGAGCCCTGCTCGCCGGCGACGGTGGAGAAGCGCGCGAGCATCTCGGTCTTCACGCCAGGCTGGAACAGCGCCGCCTTGGTGTACGCCGAGACGTCCTCGGTGGTCTCGAACTCGCCGAACGCCCCGGAACCCTTGGCGTGCACGTTGCGCTCCGGGACCCGCTCACGGTTGAAGTGCGCCATCTGGTTCAGGAAGTGCACGTCGTGGAGCAGGATCGGCCCGTCGGGACCGATGGTCAGGGAGTTGCGGTCGCTGGGTGCCGGGGCACCGGTGTCCGTCGTGGACCCGAGTTCGGCCTCGGTCGACGGAGCGGTGGCGATCGACGTGTCGGTGGGCTTGGGAAGGTCAGGCATGGCTCACTCCTCGAAGGTTGCAGCAGATGGTCCGTCTGCCTGTTGAGCACGTACCCCGTTCGCCGTGCCCGTCACTTCGACCAAAGCATCTAATCTGGACTGAGTCAAGATATGCAGCTGTCCGTGTCAGTGCTGGTAGGTCCCCTGCACGATGGCGCGCCCGGCGGTCTTGAAGGCGAGGTTGAAGCTGACCACGGCGGGGGAGGCGTCGGAGTCCACGCCCAGGGACTCCTCCTGCACCGCGTGCACCACGAAGTAGTAGCGGTGCACCTGGTCGCCCTCCGGGGGTGCCGCACCCATGAAGGCCTTCGACCCGCCGTCGTTGCGGCACATGAAGGCGCTCCCGGGGAGGTTCGCACCCTCGGCACCCGCCCCCGCGGCGAGCGAGGTGACGTCGGCGGGGAGGTCGACGAGGACCCAGTGCCAGAAGCCCGACGGGGTCGGCGCGTCCGGGTCGAAGCAGGTCACGGTGAAGCTCTTCGTGCCGGCGGGGGCCTCGCTCCACGAGAGCTGGGGTGAGGTGTCCCCGGCGGCATTGACCTGGTCGTCCTTCAGCGGCTGCCCGTCGGTGACGTCGTCGCTCGTGACGGTGAACGACGGCACCGGGGGGAGGAGGTCGTAGGGGTCGGGGTGCACGGGTCGGTCGAGGCTCATGGGGGCGAACATAGTCCGCTGGGTGGGCCCACGAAACCGCGCGACCACGCGCGGTCCGCACAATGGAGCCGTGACCTCCCTGCCGCACCCCCCGGGTGACTACCCCACCTATCCCGTCGGTCTCCGACTCGCCGGTCGCCGGGTCGTGGTGGTGGGCGGCGGCAACGTGGCCCAGCGCCGCGTGCCCACCCTGATCGCCGCCGGCGCCGACGTGTACGTCGTGTCGCCGGTCGTCACCCCGGCGATCGAGGGCCTGGTCGGTTCCCGGGAGGTCGTCTGGCACGAACGGGGCTTCGAGGACTCGGACCTCGACGGCGCCTGGTACGTGATGGCGGCCACCGACGACGAGGCGGTCAACGAGCGGGTGAGCGTGCTCGCGGACGAGCAGCGCATCTTCTGCGTGCGCGCCGACAACGCCGACGCGGCCACCGCGTTCACCCCGGCGACCGGCACCCATGCCGGCGACACCGTGGCGGTGATGGGCGGCACCGCCGCCGAGCGCGACCCGCGGCGGCACGCTCGCCTGCGCGACGAGATCGTCAACGCCCTCCGGGAGGGCACCCTCTCGCCGGTCGGCCAGCAGGACTCCGGGCCCGGCGTCGTCCTGGTCGGGGGCGGTCCCGGTGACCCAGAGCTGATCTCGATCGCCGGTCGGAAGGCGTTGATGGAGGCCGACCTGGTGGTGGCCGACCGGCTGGCCCCGCGGGAGCTGCTGGCCGAGCTGCCGGCGGACACGGAGATCGTCGATGTCGCCAAGCTGCCTCGGGGTCGCGCGGCGCACCAGGACCAGATCAACACCCTCCTCGTCGAGGCCGCCCTGGCGGGCCGCCGCGTGGCCCGGTTCAAGGGCGGCGACAACTTCCTCTTCGGGCGCGGCTTCGAGGAGGTCCTGGCCTGCCGTGCGGCCGGCGTGCGGGTCACGGTGATCCCGGGGATCAGCAGCCCGCTCGCCGTCCCCGCGGTGGCGGGAATCCCGGTCACGCACCGCGGCATCACCCACGAGCTCACCATCGTCTCCGGCCACCTGCCGCCCGGACACCCCGAGTCGCTCGTCCAGTGGGGGGCCCTCGCCAGCCTGCGCGGCACGATCGTGCTCATGATGGGCGTCGAGAACGCCCCGCTGATCGCCGAGGTGCTGGTGCGCGGCGGACGCGACGTGGCCACGCCTGTCGGGATCGTGTGCGACGGCACCATGCCCACCGAGCGCACCGTGCTGACCACTCTCGGCGAGATGGCCGAGGCGCTGGTCTCCGGGCAGGTGCAGCCCCCGGCGATCATCGTCATCGGTGAGGTGGTCCGCGTCGCCCACCCCGAGCACTACGGCTCCCCGGCCGGCCAGGGCGGCTGAGGATGGCGACGAACGTCGAGATCGATGATCCCGACGACCCCCGGCTTGCCGACTACCGCGACCTCCGGGACGTGCAGCTGCGCAGGTCGCTCGAGGCCGAGCACGGGTTGTTCATCGCCGAGGGCGAGAAGGTCGTACGGCGCGCCGCCGGCGCGGGCTACCCGGTCCGTTCGTTCCTGATGGCCCCGCGTTGGCTGGACGGCCTCGCCGACGTCCTCGAACCGTCCGACGCCCCGTGCTTCGTGCTCTCGGAGTCCCTCGCCGAGCAGGTCACCGGGTTCCATGTGCACCGGGGTGCGCTGGCGTCACTCGTCCGCACCCCGCTGCCCTCGGTCGAGACGGTGCTGGAGGACGCTCGCACCGTGGTGGTCTGCGAGGACCTGGTCGACCACACCAACGTCGGGACGATCTTCCGGTCGGCCGCGGCGCTCGGGGTGGACGCCGTACTCATCTCGCCCCGCTGCGCCGACCCGCTCTACCGCCGCTCCGTGAAGGTCGCCATGGGTGCGGTCTTCGCCGTGCCCTGGACCCGCCTCCCCGACTGGCACGACGCGCTGCCGATGCTGGCCCAGCACGGTTTCACCACGGTCGCGCTGACCCTCACCGACGGGGCCGTCGACCTCGAGGAGGCCGTCCGGGACAGGGACAAGGTCGCGCTGGTCCTCGGCTCCGAGGGCCACGGGCTCTCGGAGCGCTGGCAGCGGTCCGCGGCGCTGAGGGCGGTCATCCCGATGCGCGCCGGGGTCGACTCGCTCAACGTCGCCGCCGCAGCGGCGGTGGCCTGCTACGTGGTTGCTGGCCGGGAAACGGGTCCCGACACGGGAAAATCGCCCTAAGGTTGCCGGGTGGGCGGGAAGGATGGCCGGGACTACGGCCGTTTCGATCAACTGGTGGCGCAGGTAGCGGACTACGCCATCATCGCTCTCGACCCCCAGGGGACCATCGAGACCTGGAACCTGGGTGCCGAACGCGCGAAGGGCTACACGGCCGACGAGGCGATCGGCCGGAGCTTCGCGATGTTCTACCCCGAGGCAGACCGGCGCGCCGGCCTGCCGCTCGAGCTGCTGCTGAAGGCGCGGCAGGACGGCCGGGTCGAGCACACCGGCTGGCGCGTCCGCAAGGACGGCACCCAGTTCTGGGGCGACGTCGTCATCACTGCCATCCACGACCCCGACGGGCACCTCACCGGCTACACCAAGGTGACCCGGGACCTCACCGAGGAGCACGCGCTGGAGCTGGCACTGCGCTCGAGCGAGGAGCGTTTCCGTCTCCTGGTCGGGCAGGTGTCCGACTACGCCATCATCGCGCTGGATCCCCAGGGGGCCATCGAGACGTGGAACCTCGGTGCCGAGCGGGTCAAGCAGTACACCGCCGACGAGGCGATCGGACGCAACTTCACGATGTTCTACACCGAGGAGGACCGGCGCTCCGGCCTGCCTTTCAGGCTGCTGAACGCAGCGCGTGAGGAGGGTCGGGTCGAGCACACCGGCTGGCGACTCCGCAAGGACGGGACCCGGTTCTGGGCCGACGTCGTCATCACCGCCCTGCACGACGCCGACGGCAACATGAGCGGGTTCGCGAAGGTGACCCGCGACCTCACCGAGCAGCACGCCCTCGAGGAGAAGCTGCGCCTCAGCGAGGAACGACTGCGCCTCCTGGTGGGCCAGGTGTCCGACTACGCGATCGTGGGTCTCGATCCCCAGGGGGCCATCGAGACCTGGAACCTCGGCGCCGAGCGGGTCAAGGGCTACACGGCTGACGAGGCGATCGGCCGGAGCTTCGCGATGTTCTACACCGAGGCCGACCGTCGCGCCGGCCTGCCCATCGAGCTGCTCACCAAGGCCCGCGAGACCGGTCGGGTCGAGCACACCGGCTGGCGGGTGCGCAAGGACGGGTCGAGGTTCTGGGGTGACGTCGTGATCACGGCGCTCCACGACGAGGCCGGCCACCTGACCGGCTACGCCAAGGTCACCCGGGACCGCACCGACCTCAAGGCGATCGAGGACGCGCAGGACGCGTTCTACGCCGCCTTCAACCACGACTTCAGGACCCCGGTGACCGCACTGAAGGGGTTCGTCGACGCCCTGCGGGACGCGGACGAGGAGGACCGGGAGATGCTCGTGGGCCGGGTGGAGTCCAGCGCGGACCGCTTGCTGGCCATGGTCGAGGGACTCATCAGCTTCGCCACCCAGCGCGTCGGCAAGGCAACGATCCTGCTGGCCGACATCGACCTGGCCCAGGTCACCCGCAGCGCGGTGAGCGACCTGGCTCCGGTGCTCGAACCCGGGCGGGTGAGGATCGACGACGACGTCGCACTCGCGGCCGCCAACGGCGTGGCGATGCACCGGGTGATCACCAACCTCGTCGCCAACGCCCTGAAGTACTCACCGTCAGGCACACCCGTCGAGGTGACCTTCGGCCGTTCGGCGCCGGGGCTGACGACGGTCACCATCGCCGACCACGGCCGGGGCATCCATCCCGACGACATCGAGACGATCTTCGAGAAGTTCGCCCGCGGGAGGTTCGCCGAGCAGGACGGCGGCACCGGCCTGGGGCTGACCAGTGCGCGGGACCTGGTCGCCCAGCAGAACGGAACGCTCTCGATCACGAGCGAGGTCGGCGTCGGCACCACCGTCACGATCGACCTCCCGGCCCTCTCGACGAGCCGTCCGTCGGCGCCGACTCAACGATCGTCGTCGGACGAGGTCGTCGGCGTCTCCTCGGTCGTCGAGATCGAGCCGACCGGCCACTGCTCCGGGTAGTCCTCCGCGGCAGACTCCATCTGCTTGCGCAGCTTCTTGCGGGCGCGGTTGTTCAGGCGGTCTCCGAAGACCCGACCCACCGTGTGGTCGGTCTCGTGCTGGAGGCAGCGAGCGAGCAGCCCGTCTCCCTCGTAGGCGACGTCCTGCCCGTCCATGCCCTGCCCGACGACACGCGCGACGTCGGGGCGGGCGCAGTCGACGAAGGCGCCGGGGTAGGACAGGCAGCCTTCCTCGCTGTCGTCGAGCCGCCGCTCACGGCCCTCGGGGAGGTCCACGACCGGGTTGCAGACCACACCGCGGCGCATCGTCCCTGACTCGTCGGGACAGTCGAAGACGAACACGGCCAGGTCGACACCGATCTGGCAGGCAGCCAGGCCGACACCTTCGGCGGCGTACATGGTGGCGAACATGTCCGCGACCAGCGCGCGCAGCTCCTCGTCGTACGCCGTCACCGGGCGGGCAGGCCGATGCATCACCTCGGTGCCCCAGCGGGTGACGGGGTGCACCGTCCCGCCCGGAGGCACCACCGTCGGGGGTGAGGTCGAGGTGGCTGGGGTGGAGGCGTGGTCGGGTTCGGCCATGGGCGAATCCTATGCGCCGGCCGCGCGTGACCCGTGACACGTACGCCGGGTGTGGCGCGGCGTGTAACTCACAGTTACATTTCTGTACATGGCCTCCCACACCGAGAAGAACGCGAGCCAGAAGCTGCCCCAGAAGCTGCCGTGGAGCCTGCTCCGCGCCGGCGGGCGCTTCGGGCTCTCCGACGACGAGACCCGAGACCCGATCGGACTGGCCGTCCTGGCCCTGAACAAGATCGCCTCCAGCGACCTCCTCGACAGCCTGGGCCTGCGCAAGGCCAGCGAGAGCGCGGTCTACCGCGTCACGGGTGCGGGGTTCCGCACCGCAGGCACCGTGGGCCGCACCTTCGCCCGGGCGGGGAAGCGGGCGCAGGGCAACCGCGTCCCCACCGCGAAGAACACCGGGCTGTTCGACCTCGAGCCCGGCGAGGACGAGCAGATGCTCGCCGACGTGGTCGGCGAGTTCGCCGACGAGGTGGTGCGCCCGGCGGCCGCCTCCGCCAACGAGGAGTGCGCTGCCCCCGAGGACCTGCTGAAGGCGACGCTGGAGATCGGCCTGCCCATCCTCGGCGTCCCCGAGGAGCTCGGCGGCATCGCGACCGAGCGCTCCGCGATGGCCGGGACCCTGGTCCACGAGGCCCTGGCCAAGGGCGACCTCGGCCTCGCGGTCGCGGCCCTCGCGCCGGGGGCCGTGGCAACGGCGATCTCGCTCTACGGCACCGACGAGCAGCAGTCGACCTACCTGCCCGCCTTCACCGGTGACGAGGTCCCGGCCGCGGCGCTCGCCCTGTCCGAGCCTGCTGCGCTCTACGACCCCGCCTCGCCGGCCACCACGGCCACCGCGAAGGGCGACGGCTACGTCCTGAACGGCGTGAAGTCCGCCGTGGTGCGCGGCTCCGAGGCCGAGCTGTTCATCGTCGGCGCCGAGCTCGACGGGAACGCACGGCTCTTCCTGGTCGAGTCGAAGACCCCGGGCGTCACGATCGAGTCCGACCCGTCGATGGGTGTGCGGGCCGCGAGCCTGTCCCGGCTGGTGCTCAAGGACGTCGAGGTGGAGAAGATCGCCCTGCTCGGCGACGCCGACGACCACCGCGAGTGCGTCCGGCTCTCCCGACTCGCCTGGTGCGCCCTGGCCGTCGGCACGGCCCAGGCCGTGCTCGACTACGTGACGCCCTACGTGAAGGAGCGGGAGGCGTTCGGCGAGCCGATCGCCCACCGCCAGTCGGTGGCCTTCATGGTCGCCAACATCGCGATCGAGCTGCAGGGCATGCGCCTGGTGACCTACCGCGCCGCGAGCCGGGTGGCCCAGGGCAAGCCGGCCGAGCGTGAGATCGCGCTGGCCCGCCGCCTGTGCGCCGAGCGCGGCATGCAGATCGGCCTGGACGGCGTACAGCTGCTGGGTGGGCACGGCTTCGTCAAGGAGCACCCCGTGGAGCGGTGGTACCGCGACCTGCGGGCGATCGGCCTGATGGAAGGAGCAGTCCTCGTCTGACCGACGTCGGTCGAGCTCGTCGACACCACGTCCGTCCCCAGAGAGGTACACCACGATGATCAATCTCGAAACCCCCAAGAAGGTCCGCCCGCTCATCGACCAGGCGCACCAGGTCGCGATGAACATGCTGCGACCGATCTCCCGCAAGTACGACGAGGCGGAGCACGAGTACCCCAAGGAGCTCGACATGCTCGCCGCCATGATCGACGGCATCTCCGAGTCGGGTGCCTCCGGTGGCGCCGGCGCGGCCGGCGTACGCCGCGACGAGAAGCCGGAGACCAAGTCAGGAGCTGGTCCTCCACGAACCGAACGGCGCCAACCTCGCGTCGGTGCTCTCCATCATGGAGATGTGCTGGGGCGACGTCGGCCTGCTGCTCTCGATGCCGCGCCAGGGCCTCGGCAACTCCGCGATCGCCTCGGTCGCCAACGACGAGCAGCTCGAGCGCTTCGCCGGCACCTGGGCGGCGATGGCGATCACCGAGCCCGGCACCGGCTCGGACTCCGCGAACATCCAGACGACCGCGCGCAAGGACGGCGACGAGTACGTCATCAACGGCGAGAAGATCTACGTCACCTCGGGGGAGCGCGCCGACAGCGTGGTCGTCTGGGCGACGCTCGACAAGAGCCTGGGACGCGCGGCGATCAAGTCGTTCGTGGTGCGCAAGGACAACCCGGGCATGAAGGTGGAGCGGCTCGAGCACAAGCTCGGCATCCGCGCCTCCGACACCGCGGTGATCATCTTCACCGACTGCCGCGTCCCGGCCGAGGACATGCTCGGCTCGCGCCGAGGTCGACCCCAAGCAGGGCTTCGCCGGCGCGATGGCGACCTTCGACAACACCCGTCCGCTGGTCGCCGTCGATGGCGGTCGGCTGCGCCCGCGCCTCGCTCGACCTGACCCGCGAGATCCTCACCGAGGCGGGCGTGGAGATCGACTACGACAAGCCGGCCCTGAGCCAGTCGGCCGCGGCGGCGACCTTCCTCCAGCTCGAGGCGGACTGGGAGGCGGCGTACCTGCTCACCCTGCAGTCCGCGTGGATGGCCGACAACCGCAAGCCCAACTCGATGGAGGCCTCGATGGCGAAGGCCAAGGCCGGCCGGGTGGGCTCCGACGTGACCCTGCGCTGCGTCGAGCTGGCCGGCACCTTCGGCTACTCCGAGGTCGAGCTGCTCGAGAAGTGGGGCCGCGACTCCAAGATCCTCGACATCTTCGAGGGCACCCAGCAGATCCAGCAGCTGATCGTCGCCCGGCGCATCCTAGGGCTGACCTCCACCGCAGCTGAAGTAGTACACGCAGGTTTCCCCGGGCGGCCGGGGAAACCTGTAGCGGATGGGTGAAGCATCGCCCTTCCGCTACCCGGACTGCCCGTCCACCCTGTCCGTTTCGGGGCACTGTGCCGTCATGAAGCTCTACGCCGACACGTCCGTACGACGCACGCTCCAGATCGTCGGGGACCTCACGCTCGTGCTCTGGGTGTGGTTCTGGATCAGCATCGCGAACCAGGTCCACGACGCGACGCTGAGCCTGGCCACCCCGGGGCGCAAGATCGACAGCTCGGCGACCGACCTGGCTGAGCGGTTGCGCGATGCCGGCAGGACGGTGTCGAAGGTGCCGTTGGTCGGCGACAACGTGCGTGGCCCGTTCGACGGGGCCGGGAGGGCTGCGAGCGGTCTGGCCGACGCGGGCCGGCAGCAGGTGACGGCCGTGGGCACCCTCGCCGACTGGCTGGGGTTCGCCGTGGCACTGATCCCGATCCTGCTCTTCGTGCTGTTCTACCTGCCCCAGCGGATCAGGTTCGTACGTCGCGCGACCGCGGGGCAGCGCTACCTCGACGCCGGAGCCGATCTCGACCTGTTCGCGCTCCGGGCGATGGCGCACCAGCCACTGCACGTGCTCGCCCGGATCGACGCCGACCCCGCGGGCGCGTGGCGGCGGGGGGAGTCCTCCGTGATCGACGAGCTCGCCCGGCTCGAGCTGCGGGCGGTCGGGCTGCGCCCGCCATCCGGGTTGACGTCGCGGCAGGCGTGAGGCCTGCCCTCAGCCGAACTCGAGCCGCTCGGGATCCGCGGCGGACTGTTCCTCGGGTCGCGACCATGGCGTGACCGGACGCGGCACGGGCGACCCGTCGACCACCAGGTCCGTGCGCTCGGCCCAGAAGCAGACGTGGTCGCGCACGCGCAGCGCGTCATCGAGCGGGTCGGGGTAGTGCCAGGCGATGTCCCGACCGGCCTCGTCGGCGTCGCTCGTCGAGAGGTAGGAGCCGACGCCCTTGTAGGCGCACGCCGACGTGGTCGTCGACGGGACCAGCAGATCGGTCCGCACGTCCTCGGGCGGGATGTAGTAGCGCACCGGGAGATGGGTCTCGAGCAGCATCAGGGCCCGGTCCGTCTCGGCGAGCACGGTGCCCGACAGGCTCACCTCGACGTGCCGCGAGCTGGCCAGCACGTCGATGCGCTTGAACGGGTCGTGCGGGTGCGCGACCAGCACCTCGTCCTCCGCCCGCCACTCGTCGAACGCCTCGAAGTCCAGGACCACGATGCCCGCGAGGTCGGGGTCCGGCACCTGGAAGCCGGACTCGGGGAGCCGACGCGCACCGACGTGCAGGTCAAGCGACGGTGCCGGGCGTCGTGTGCAGCCAGAAGTCCATCGGGCCCAGCATGGGCGGCACGCCGTCAGGTCCTGCGGCTCCGGCTGCGGATCGGTGGGCGTCGCCGTACCGACGAGGTCCTCGGTCGGGACGGCGTACACGGGGATCAGGCGGCGCGGCTCCCAGACGAGCAGCGCCCGTCGTGAGTCGAGGACCGGTTCGCCGTCCACGAACGCGCGGATCCGCGCCGGTGTGGGTTCGAAGCGGAGCTCGGACAGCGCCGTCCCGAGGTGGTGTCGCATCCGTAGGGCCACGACTCCCATCCAAGACCTGGCCCGACGGATTCCGCCACCAGTGGCAGGGTGTGCCGCGTGAACAAGTCGCAGCGGACCGACCTGATCGTGGACGTCTTCCACGACGCCTTCGAGCCGTTGATGCGGGCCGACCCCAAGGCCTTCCGGGCCAAGTACCGCAAGATGGCGGCCGACCCCCACGCCTTCTACCGGGGCGCGGCCTGCCTCTACTACGCCGACGTCACGGCGAAGAAGGACCCGTGGGTCGACGAGCGCAGCGGCGCGATCTGGATCCACGGTGACCTGCACGTCGAGAACTTCGGGACCTACCTCAGCTCCGACGGCCGCCTGGTCTTCGACATCAACGACTTCGACGAGGCCTACATCGGTCACTTCACCTGGGACCTGCAGCGGTTCGCGGCCAGCCTCGCGCTCCTGGGCTGGCAGAAGGCCCTGCCTGAGGAGGAGATCGACCGGTTGATCCGGCGCTACGTCCGGGCCTACCTGCGGCAGGTCGACCACTACGTGGGCTCGGTCGACGACGAGGACTTCGCGCTGCACCTCGGCAACACCGAGGGTCCCGTGCTCGAGGCGCTGGTCAGCGCGCGCATGGTCAAGCGCGCCGAGCTCCTCGACGGGCTGACCCACGTCGAGGAGGGTGTGCGGGTCTTCACCGAGGACGCCACGATCCGCCACCTTCCCGTGCGGGAGCGGGGCAAGGTCGAAAGGGCCTTCACCGCCTACCTCGACACGATCCCGGAGACCAAGCGGTTCGACCGGGAGCTCTTCTACGACCTGCGCGACGTCGTGGGCAAGTCCGGGTTCGGCATCGGCAGCGCGGGGCTCCCGGCGTACAACCTGCTCGTGGAGGGCTACAGCCAGGCCCTGGACAACGACGTCGTGCTCTCCATGAAGATGGCCAACGTGCCGGCACTGAGCCGGTTCGTCGACACCGCCGCCGTCGACGACTACTTCGACCACGAGGGACACCGCACCGTGGTGAGCCAGCGCGCGCTGCAGGTGCACACCGACCCGCTGCTCGGGTACGCCGAGATCGACGGCGTCGGCTACGTGGTCGCCGAGGTCTCTCCCTACGAGGTGGACCTCGACTGGGACGACATCACCGAGCCCGACGACATGGCCGCCGTGGTCGACCTGCTCGGTCGCGCGACCGCGAAGGTCCACTGCGCCTCCGACGAGGACAGCGACCAGGACCTCGTCGACTTCCAGGTCGAGGCCGCGATCGCTGCGTCACTCGAGGGCCGCCGTCGGGCGTTCGCGGACCACGTCGCCTCTTTCGCGGTGCGGTACGCCGAGACGGTGCGCCGCGACCACGCCCTGTTCGTCGATGCCTTCCGAGCCGGCCGCATCGGCGTGGCCGCCACCTAGGAGATGACGGCCACGCCCCTCAGCGGCTCAGTGGAAGGCGCCCCCCGGGACCTTGACCACCTGGCCGGCGTGCTCGATCCCCAGGAACGAGGCGATGCTCCACGCCGTGGAGTAGAGCGATCCGTCCCTCCACAGCAGCCCCGTCGGCATGGTCACCTGCGCGTGCGTCTGCGTGCCGTTGGGCGCGATCCTGGTGATCTGACCGACGTCCGCCGGGTCGAAGCCAGCCGGCGGCGGAGCATCGTCGGGCGGCGCGCCCTCGAGCACCTGTGAGAAGTAGATCGAGCCGTCCGGGCCGACCGCGATTCCGGTGGGTGACGTCAGACCCTTCCAGATGCGCTGCACGTTCCCGGTGAACGCGTTCAGCTTGTAGATGCGTCCGGCTCCGGGCACCTCCGCCCCGAGCGTGCTCACGTAGACGCTGGCGCCCTTGACGACGACCCCCGTCGGGACCGGGTCGCAACCGACCGTGCCCGGGTTGGCGTTCTGGCAGCCGAGGCGACGTCCTTGACGGTCGGCGGCACGAAGAACGTGCTGCGACGGCCCGTCCACGGGTTCACCTTGATCACGTCGTTGGCGCCACCGTCGGCGACGAGCAGGCCACCCCAGTAGCTCGTCATCGCGAACGGGTTGGAGAGCGCGTCCACGGGCTTCCCGTCGACGAACTGCACCTGCCCGTCAGGATTGTGCTTCAGCTCCCAGTCCAGCAGGTCCGCGATGGGCACCGTCCGGTGCGACCACGGATTGGTGCGCAGGACCGAGCTCGGGCTGGTACGTGCCGGCCGGCGGGGCACCGTCCTCGTTGGGTCCCCCCAGCACCGAGAAGACGCGTCCCCACCCCGACGCGACACCGGCCACCCCGGGTGCGCCGGAGACGAGCACGTGCTGACCGCCGTACTTGTCGATCCTGGTCACCTCGCCCGAGACTTCTCTCGGCAACCACGAAACCGCGTCCCAGACCGTCGAGGCCGAACGGACCGTCGAGACCCTTCGTGATGACCTTGACGTCGGAACCACCGCCCGGATATCCGCCACCGGACCCCGCGCTCGCGGGCGCTGCTGCAGCCCCTGCGATCACGAGTCCCGTCGCGACCAGTGTCGCGCCGACTCTCTTCCTGAACCCCACCATGACGACTCCTCCCCAAAGGATCAACCCCGTGATTTCCGAGACAGCATGGTTCGAATAGAGCGAGTCCGCAGCCCCCGGTCTAGAGCGCCCGGGGGCCGCAGATCCCGCGGTCTGGCCGGGGATCACGACTTGCGGATAGCCTTCGCGCCGCCTCCGGGCTCGGCGACGATGAAGTCCGGTGCACCCCAGCCGTGGGCGACGAAGGCTGTCGCCACGGCGGCCTGCACGGCCCTGACCCGCTCCGACCGGGACCAGCGCGATGGCCGAACCGCCGAAACCACCGCCGGTCATCCGGGCACCCAGCGCGCCGGCCTGGCGGGCCACCTCGACGGTGACGTCGAGCTCCTCGCAGGAGACCTCGTAGTCGTCGCGCAGCGAGGCGTGCGAGGCGTCCAGCAGCGGGCCGAGCGCGGCCCAGTCGTCCCGGTGCAGGGCGTCGACGAACGCGTCCACGCGGGCCACCTCGGTGACGACGTGACGTGCGCGGCGGAGCAGCGGCTCGGGCAGTCCGGTCGAGGTCGGTGGCCTCCGCGATGTGCTCGAGCCCGAGCAGTCGGGCCGCCTCCCACGCCTGGTCCCGGCGCGACCCGTAGCCGCCGTCGGTGAGCTCGTGGCTGACCCGCGTGTCGATGACGAGTACGGCGAGCCCGTGGGCGGCCGGGTCGAACGGCACCTGGCTCGTCGACGCCGTCGGCGAAGTCCAGCAGCAGGGCCTGCCCGGCCTCGCGCGTGGATCGCGATCGCCTGGTCGAGCCCTCCGGTCGGCGCGCCGACGTACTTCTGCTCGGCCAGGACGCAGGCGGCGACCAGCTCCTCGTCAGAGCGGCCGAGGTCCAGCAGCTCGTCGAGGGCGACCGCGACGCTGCACTCCAGCGCGGCCGAGCTCGAGAGCCCCGCGCCGATCGGGACGTCGCTGGTGATCTCGATCGCCATGCCCTCGGTGACGTCCAGCGCGAGCAGCACCCCGGCGACGTACAGCGCCCACGGGTCGGCGTCGTCGAGCTCGTCGAGCGCGACCCTCCCAGGTCCGCGTCCGCGCTGGTGACCCGCAGCCGACGCCGTCGTCACGCAGGGTGACGTGGCGCGGTCGGACTGGGTCAGGGCGATCGGCAGGCAGCGCCCGCCGTTGTAGTCGACGTGCTCGCCGATCAGGTTCACCCGGCCCGGGCGCGATCCCGCGACGACCACGCCGGAGCTCACCTCGCCACGTAGGCGGGTAGATTCGTGCTCGCTCGTGCGATTCCTCTCCGACACCCCGCCAGCCGTATGACCTGACCTACGACGACGTGTTCATGGTGCCGCGGCGCTCGGCGGTCACCTCGCGCTACGACGTCGACCTGTCCCAGGACCCCGCACGGCGACGGCACCGGTACGACGATCCCGCTGGTCGTCGCCAACATGACCGCCGTCTCCGGGCGCCGGATGGCCGAGACGATGGCCCGCCGCGGCGGCATCAGCGTGCTGCCGCAGGACATCCCGCTCGACGTCGTCGAGGAGGTCGTCGGCTGGGTCAAGAAGCGGCACCCGGTCTTCGAGACGCCGATCACGCTGAGCCCGCACGGACACCGTCAGCGACGCGCTCGCCCTGCTGCCCAAGCGGGCGCACCGTGCTGCCGTCGTGCTCGACGACGGGCCGGCCGGTCGGCATCATCACCGAGGCCGACTGCACCGAGCGTCGACCGGTTCACCCAGGTCGGCTGACGTGATGACGACCGACATGGTCACCCTCAAGCACACGATGGAGCCGCGCGAGGCGTTCGACGTGCTGTCCTCGACCCGGCACCGGCTGGCCCCGGCCGTCGACGACGACGGCGCCCTGGTCGGGATGCTCACCCGCACCGGTGCGCTGCGCTCGACGATCTACCACGCCCGCCCTCGACAAGCCTCGGCCGGCTCCGGTCGCCGCGGCGATCGGCGTCAACGGCGACGTGGCCGGCAAGACCAAGCGGCTGCTCGACGATGGGGGTCGACTGCCTCGTCGTCGACACCGCCCACGGCCACCAGGAGCGGATGGTCGAGGCGCTCGCCGCCGTACGCTCGGTCGACCCGGGGTGCCCGGTCGTCGCCGGCAACGTGGTCGTCCGCCGACGGCGTGCACGACCTGATCGAGGCGGGCGCCGACATCGTCAAGGTCGGCGTCGGACCGGGCGCGATGTGCACGACGCGGATGATGACCGGCGTCGGCCGGCCGCAGTTCAGCGCCGTGGTCGAGTGCGTCGAGGCCGCGCGCCGGCACGGCAAGCACGTCTGGGCCGACGGGGGAGTGCGGCACCCGCGCGACGTGGCGCTGGCCCTCGCCGCCGGCGCCTCCCAGGTGATGATCGGGTCCTGGTTCGCCGGCACGCACGAGTCGCCCGGCGACCTGCACGGTCGGCTCCGACGGCCGGCCCTACAAGGAGAGCTTCGGGATGGCCTCGGCCCGTGCGGTGGCCAACCGCACGTCGAGCGACACCGCCTTCGACCGGGCCCGCAAGGCGCTCTACGAGGAGGGCATCTCCTCCTCGCGGATGTTCCTGGACCCGGCGCGGCCCGGCGTCGAGGACCTCGTCGACGAGATCTGCTCCGGCGTACGCTCCGCCTGCACGTACGCCGGAGCGCACGACCTCGAGGAGTTCGCCGAGCGGGCCGTGCGTCGGCGTCCAGTCCGCCGCCGGCTTCGCCGAGGGACGGCCGCTGCCCGGCGGCTGGTGACACCTCGCCGCAACGGTTTCCTGAGAAATCCGAGATCCGAGCGTCGTGCTCGTGCGGTCGGCACATGTCTGCCGACGACTCTCGACCGTGGCGCGTCGAGCTCCCGGTCTCCACCGTCGGTCGCGCCTCCAGCCGCCCTGCTCGGGCACCGCGTCCCCGGTCGGTCTCCTCGGCGCCCGCCGGCCTCGGCCGCAGCGATGCCCTCGTCGCCGCGACGGTGCGCGCTGACTGGTGGCGGCGGCGACTCGATCAGCAACGAGTTCGCCGGCGACTACACCTGGCGCTACCGGCTGCACAACGAGTTCCTGCGGCCAGAACCGCCCGGTCGACTTCGTGCGGGCCCTACACCGGGGCTGTGCACGGCGCGATCCCGCTGCCGATGTATCCCTGGGCCGACGACCAGCACGACGCCCTCGGCGGCACCGCGGCTCGCCTACCAGGTGCCGAACATCGGCGGCGACGTCACGACGTTCCAGCCCGACGTGATGCTCGTGATGATGGGGTTCAACGACCTCAACCACCACGCGACCGCGGACGCGGTCATCGCGAACATGCGGCCTACCTCGCCAACATCTTGGCGGCGAGGCCGGACACGGTGGTGGTGCTCTCGCACTCCTCGACACCGTGATCTACCCCGGTACGACGCCGCGCTCGATCCCGATCCCGCAGGTGAACGCCGGCTACGACCAGCTGGTGCAGGAGTTCTCGGCCGCGGCGGCAAGCATCGTCGTCATCGACAGACGGCCACCTGGTTCCCGCGCCGCTACACCGTCGACGGCGTGCACCCCACGCCGACGGGGGAGATGACGATCGCGCAGCGGTACGCCACCTCGCTGTGGAAGCTCGGGATGCTCCCGCAGCAGCCGCACCTGCCGCTGGGTACGTCGCCGTGGGCGCCGAACGCGCGGGCCACCGTCGTACAAGCGCCGGGTCGGGTGATCCGGTTCAGCTGGGACTACTACAAGACGCGGCTGACGATGTACCAGGGCGAGCTGCGCATCACCGGCGGCAAGCTGACGCAGCCGATCATCGCCTACGGCTACCACTTCGCCAGCACCTACGAGCGCACGCCTGCCGCCCGGGCCACTACCGCGTCGAGCTCGCCCCGCTGCGCAAGTGGCTCGCTCGGCCGCTGGGGTCGCCCGGTCTCGTTCACGGTCATCTGACGTGTCGGCGTGCCCCGATTGGTCGAACCGGCCGTCGCCTTGCTAATGTTGCGGCGCTCGTCCGGGTGGCGGAATAGGCAGACGCGCTAGCTTGAGGTGCTAGTCCCCGTATTAGGGGGTGGGGGTTCAAGTCCCCCCTCGGACACCGAGAAACACCAGGTCAGGGCCCTTCCGGGGGTCCTTTTCTGCTTTCCACGGGATCGTCGCGCGACACTGTGCGAACAGGAACCGCGACGTACGGCGGCGAGTATGTCCCCCACTGATCCCCGCCGCGCTGCTCGCGCACCGAGAGGGCGAGGCTCCGCCGGACGCGTTCCCGCACCCGCAGGCGCCTGCGACGTGAAGCTGCGCCAGGCGCTCGCTCGATGGGACCGTCACGGTGCAGGCTCCGACTTCTTCGCCAACTTTCGGAAGCTCGCGAACATGCAGGACTGTCGGTCCGGCCCATTCCGTGGCCGACGCGCGCAATGCGCGGTCAGTTGACGTTGAGGTTGTCGAAGCTGAAGTTGAGGGGTCCGTTGGTGACGGTGCCGTTGGCGTACCCCGACAGGCCGATCTGGCCAGCGGCCTGGAGTCCAGCCTGATTGTCGGTGGCGGTGTTGCGCCACGCGGCAGGTTCGTTGGTTCCGGTGGGCCAGACCTTGGTGCGGAACGTGGTGCTGCCACCGGTGGTGGTGGTGTCGACCTTCACGTTGAGGCCCGCTCCGGCGGTCTGGGTGTAACCAGCGAGGGTGCCTCCGTCTGTGAGCAGGGTCTCGGTGGAGCCGACGTTCTTGGTCAGCCACACGGTGACCTGGCCGGTGTTGAGGTCGCGCAGCTTGAGCCGGTACTCGCCCGCGCTGCTCTTGTGCAGGGCGTAGTTGACCTGCGCGGTGCCACCTTCGATGGGCTTGTCGACGCCGACGGTGAACGTCGCTATCGAGTCGCCGACCGACACGGGGAGCGTGGTGGTGCGGGTGACCGTGGCCGGTGCCGTCAAGGCCGACGCCGCCGGCGACGGACGAACCCGGTGGTGCCGGACCAGGCGCCGCCCACGTTGGCGCTGCCCCAGCCGGTGCCACGGTGCGTTTGAACGTGTCCGTGCGAATACGTCGGGTGCGTTGACCGTGACCTACTTCGTGGTGGCGGTGGAGGCGGCGCCCTTGCTGTCGGTGACCGTCAGGCTGACGTCATAGGTGCCGTCGGCAGCATAGTTGTGGGTCGGTGTTGCCTGGGTGGAGGTCGTGCCGTCACCGAAGGTCCACTGGTACCCAGTGATGTGGCTTCTCCGAGTGGTGGTGGTCGTCGAGTCGAATGCCGACCGAAGTCCCGATTCCGTGTGGGTGAATCCGGCAACGGGAGCCCGTGCGGGACCGCATTGGCGGCGTCCCGGTGAGCCGTGTCTGCGCCGTCGTCAACGCGTAGGGGTAGAGCGAGACGTCGTCGATCGTGCCCTTGAACCACTGGCTCGAGGGGGCGTTCGGGAACTGGTTGGTGACGTCGCCGCCGACGCGGAGGCGGGCGCTGAAGCTGAGCCGTCCGTAGCGGTTCCCGGAGTCGGTTGCCTTGGCCTGGCCGTCGACGTACATCGTGGTGCCGTCGAGGCCTTGGGAGACGACCAGGTGGTGCCAGTTGTTGTCGTTGTAGGAGTCGGTGGTGGCCATCGAGCGCCACACGCCGAAGAAGCTGGAGAAGTTCAGGCGTCCGTTGTTGCTCATGTAGACAGCGCGGTCGTAGGTGCTGGAGTTGCCGCTCGCGGCGTTGCCGAGACCGACCAGCTCGCCACCGGTGGTGGTGTTGGTCTTGAACCACAGCTCATAGCTCAACGCGGTCGGGGCCGTGAACGCCGTGCTGCTGCCAGCTCGCGAGAGCGAGTTGCCGGCGAAGGTCGACGCCTGGTTGCTGTCACCGGCGATGGCGCCGGCCGTGTTGGTCATGCTCGAGCCGCTGCCGTTGGAGGTGCCCATGGTGTCGGTGACGGTGGTGCCGTTGCCGAGCCTGTAGTAGACCAGGGGTCCGTCATCGACGACTGATGCTGCGTAGGAGGGCTGGGCGGTGGTGTTCGTCGCGGTGGCGGTCACCGTGGAGCTGTCGGCGATGTTGCCGTCGGAGTCGATGGCGCGCACCTGGTAGGTGTAGGACTGTCCGGTGGCGACGCCGGTGTCGGTGGCGCTGACCGTCGGCAGGTACCAGTACTGCGAGCTGGCAGCCACGGTGGCGAAGGGCTGGGCCTGGCCGGCGCGGCGGAACTCATAGGTGAGCTTCTTGCCGTCGCGGTCCCGGTTGGACGGGATCGAGACCAACATGGAGCCCTGACGGGTCGACTTCGCGGTGGGGACCCAGGTCGCACCACTCAGGCGCGGACCCGACTGCGGACCGTTGGCAGGCACCTTGGTGAACCGCGCGATGCCGTGCAGCGCCTTGTTGTTCACCCCGATGAACTCACCCCCGACAGCGACGAAGTTGCCGTTCCCGACGATCGACCAGCCCGCCTGCTGGGATGAGGACGCCGTGCCGACCAGCCACTCGGGGTACCAGGCGTACTCGGCCGGCGCCGGGGTCCCGGACCAGTCCTTGTAGATGCTGCTCACCGTCTCGGGCCGAGCGAGGGTTCCCTTGACGGCCGTCGTGAAGGCGGTGGCGTGGCGCGTGCTCGCAGCGTTGCTGGTGCCGTTGCGGGTGCCACCGACCGAGTCACAGGCGTGCTCGTGGCTGGTGGTGTACACCGTCGTGCCGTCGCTGTAGACGCCGTAGTGGTCACCGTGGCAGTCAGCCACCCAGCGCAGCGCCCCGGTGCCGCCGCTGGCAGCAAAGGCGCCTTCGAGGTTCCCGGTGTTGGTGTCGCCGAGCACCCAGCCGGTGCCGTAGACGCCGGTCGAATCAGCCGTCAGCGCGAAGATGCCGGCCTTGCCGGCGTTGCCGCCGGTCGACAGACCGTTGGTGACGGTGTTGGCCACCGCCCAGGGCAGGGTGGCACCCGCTGGTAGGTCCAGTGCCGCCATGCCGCGCTGCGGGGCATCGTTCACCTGGTCGAAGCGACCGCCGATGATCAGCTGGGCGGTGGTCGGGTCCATCACCATCGCGTCGACCTGGAGGTTCGTCGACGGCGCCCACCCGAGCAGCGATCCCGTCGAGGCGGAGAACGCGGCCAGGTTCCGGCGGGGGACACTGCCAGCCGGCGCTGAACAGACCGCCGACGTAGACGGTGTCGTTGGTGGCCACGATGGCGTTGACCACAGAACCGCCCACCGGGGCGTTGAAGGCGCTGACCAGAGCGCCGGTGGTGGCGTCGAACGCGGCCAGGTTGTAGCGGGTCGTGCCGTTCGCGACGGTGAAGGTACCGCCCACGTAGATGCGCTTCCCATCCGGCGACGCAGTCACGACCTTGACGACGCCGTTCACCGAGGGCGCCCAGTCCTTCAGGGAACCATTGGTGATGTCGTAGGCCAGGAGATTGCCCCGCGGGATCAGGTTGGTGCCCTCAGCGGTGCCCGCCGGGTGCACGTTGGAGAAGCTGCCCCCCGCATAGACGGTGTTGCCGACCAGAGCCTGCCCCCAGATGATCGAGGCGCTGCCATCCAGCTGCACGCTCGACAACGGGTCAGCCGTCACGATCTTGTCGCTCGTGCGCTCCTGCAACGGTGCGACCTTCGTCGGATCATCAGCAGCGCTCGCCGTCGAGACGACCGCCTGACCGAGGACAACCATCGCCAGAAGCGACAGGACAGACACGAAACGCAGTGCGACGAGTACGCATTTTCGGCCTTCTCACCCTGAGTTGACGAACAAAAAGAGTCTCGCGGACCCCGCGCGCGGTGGACCTAATGTCTCGGGGTAACGAGGCATCGGCCTAGTCCACCAACGGCCGCATCTTGTTGAGAGAGTCGGCCCCGTATTAGGGGGTCGGGGGTTGAAGTCCCCCTCGGACGCGGAAATGGATGAGGTCTTCCGCTTGGTCTTTTCTCATTTCCTCGGTCCTCGGAGAGGCGTCGCGCGATGCCCACCCGCTGGGGTGGGGCGGCGGCGCTGCCACCACCCACCCGCCGAGGGTGTGGTCCACCACTCGTCCCGGTTCGATACTCCGGGCATGTCCCCAGAGACCGGGAGTGCCCGCAGGACTCTGTCCGCTCGCCAGGCGGCGTTCATCGGGGTGGGCGCCATGGTCGGGGCCGGGATCTTCTCGCTGCTCGGGGCGGCGGGTGAGGTGGCCGGTTCCGCGGTCTGGATCTCCTTCGTGATCGCCGGGATCGTCGCCGGTCTCCAGGGATACTCGTTCGCCAAGATGGGCGCCCGCTTCCCGTCAGCCGGTGGTCTGCTCGAGTACGTCGCGCGCGGCTACGGCAACGGGCACGTGACGGGCGTGATCGGATGGCTGCTCCTGGCCGTGAACGCGATCATCACCGCGATGGTCGCTGTCTCCTTCGGCAGCTACGCCGGGGCGATCTTCGCCGACGGCAGCGACGTGTGGACGAAGTTCTTCGCCGTCGTCCTCGTCCTCGCCATGACATTGCTCAACATCCTCGGTTCAGAGGCGGTGGCCAAGACGCAGACCGTGGTCGTCGTGGTCGTCATCGGGATCCTCTCGGTGTTCGCCGTCACCACCCTGGCGAACATCGACCTCGACCTCCTGGCCTTCTCGGGATACCCGCCACTGACCGACATCGTCTCCAGCGTCGCGTTGACGTTCTTCGCCTACCTCGGCTTCGGCGTGATCACCTTCACCGCGAAGGACCTGGCCGATCCGGCCCGGGACCTGCCACGAGCGGTGTACCTCGCGCTCACCATCGCCACCGTCATCTACGTGGCCGTCTCCCTCGGCGTCTTCGGCGTGCTGACGGTGGACGAGGTCATCGACTCCGGCGGCACTGCCCTCGCCGTGGCGGCCGAACCCACGCTCGGGTCCTTCGGCTACGGGCTGATGAGCGTCACGGCCCTGTTCGCCACCGCCGGCGCGACGAACGCCGGGCTGTACCCGGCCGCTGGGCTGTGCGAGCAGATGGCGGCCACCGGGCAGTTCCCGCCGAGTCTCGGGGGACAGATCAGGGGTCGAGCGCCGGCCGGCCTGCTGCTCACCGCCGCGGCAGCGATCGTGCTGGCCGTCGGCTTCGACCTCAACGCCATCGCCTCGATCGGAAGCGCCGTCGCGTTGGTCGTCTTCGCCCTCGTCACCAGCGGGCACCTGCGCGTCCGGAAGGAGACGGGGGCCAACGCCCTGGTGCTCCTGCTCGGGGTGGCCACCGCGGTGATCGTGCTCGTGACCTTCGCCTTCACCACGCTCGTCGACGAGCCCTCGACTGCCGTCGCACTCGTCGTGATCCTGGTGATGTGCATCGCGCTGGACCTGGTCTGGAAGCACCGTCGCGGGCCGCGGCCCGAGCAGCAGGTCGGGGCCGACCCGGATCGGCTGAGCTGACCGAACCACACGAGATCGGCTCCGGCGGGGACCCACGTGCCGGCCAAGGGGTGGTCCCCGCCTACCCACTCACCGGTGCGCGTCCGTACGGTGCGAAGCAGTGGTGGCGTGTTCGGGCGCCACCAGACGAATGGAGACGCATGTCATCGGTAGAGGACGCACAGCAGGCACTGGTCGACGCGATCGAGCTGATCGGCTCGGCGATCAACGGCGGCAACGCCAGCGCTGAAAGTGCGAAGAACTACTCGATCGCCGCCAAGCAGCTCGCCGAGGCCCATGCCTGGCTGCAAGCGCCGGCGCAGCCCCACGGCTGACCGGGTCAGGCGCCTCCTGTCCGCCCTGGAGCATTCGGCTCCCACGGGCAGGAACCGGGCGTACCGTTTTCCCTTGTGTCTCGGTTGTCCACCTTCGCGTTGGCGCTGGTCTGCGCCTTGACCCTGGCTGGTCCGGCGCAGGCCGCCGACGGAGTGGACGGTCCGGACGGCAACGACCCGTCGACGGTGGAGCCACCCACGCCGACCCCGGACCCGGTCCCTGACCCGGACCCCGTCCCGGATCCCGCTCCCGAACCGGCCGGGCCACTGCGCATCCTGATCACGGGTGACTCGATCACCCAGGGCTTCCACGGCGACTACAGCTGGCGCTACCGGCTGGACAAGGAGTTCGACCGGCAGAAGGTGGACGTCGACCTGGTCGGCTCGCGCACCAAGCCGTACGCCGCGGGCGGCTGGCAGGGCGCGACGTACGCCGATCCGAAGTTCGACCAGGACCACTTCGCGTTCGCGGGCACGACCCTGATGCAGCAGTCGGGGTGGATCGGCAAGGAAGTCCGTCAGCAGCACCCCGACCTGATCGTGGTGGCCTCGGGCGTCAACGACCTGCGCCACGGGTCCACGCCGGCCCAGACGCTGGAGCACTTCAGGTCCTGGGTCTCGGCCGTCCGACAGGCCGACCCGGACGTCGACATCATCGTGTCCCCGATCCTGGGCGCCGTCGGGAGAGGACTGCCCCACCTGCCCACCGACATCGTGAAGTACGACGCGATGCTTCCCGGGGAGATCGCACGGCTCACCAGCCTGGACTCGACCGTCACGCTGGCAGACACGACCTTCGGCTGGAACCTCGACGCCTTCACGGTCGAGAACCTGCACCCCAACCCGACCGGCGAGACGCACATCGCCCAACGCATCGCCGAGACGATGCACCTCCTCGGCATCCTCCCGGCGGCACCGAAGATCTACCACGCACAGACCTGGACCCGGACGGAGCGGGCCATCGTGACCCTGCGTGACAACCAGGCGATCCTGCGCTGGCCCGAGCACGTGATCTCCGGCGCCAAGGTCTACGTGCACCGGTTGGGTGGCACGAGCACGATCTCCAAGGACGCCTACCGCGGGGGGGTCCATGTGGTCACCGGACTGCGCTACGGATCCACCTACGACTTCCGGCTGCAGCTGACCCGGGTCCGTCTGGTGGGTCCCTGGGGGCCGATCACCCGGGTCAAGGTGGTCAGGCCGGTGCGACCGACGGCGGTGTCGAAGGTGACGGTGAATGCCGGCGGTGTGCGTTGGACCGCCGCACCCCGCGCCACGTCCTACCTCGTGCAGGTGCGCAAGGCGGGTCAGAAGAGGTGGACGACCCATCCCACGCGTGCGCTGGTCCTGCGCCTGCGCGACGTCGTGGCGGCGAGGGTGGCGGCTGTCAACGGCGGCGGCACGTCCGCGGCGCGGCTCGGCTCGCGCTGACACGGACGCCGAGCCCGACACGTGGGTCGCGGACGCGTTCTGGACCGCTGGCGTCCGCTCCGGGGGAAGAGAGGACGCCAGCGGCGTCAGGTACTCAGCTGGGCACCCTGAGCTGTCCGAAGAGCTCCGGCAGGAGTCTCGGGTCTCCTGCCGGAGCGGAGGCCATCATGCCCAGATCGACGAGCCGGTCGCGAGCGTGCCGGCACCCCGGTCTAGTCCCTCGAACAGCGTGCCGGTCGGGCTCCCCCCGGCGAAGGTGAACGCTCGGTGAACCCGGTGGCCGTACGCCTCGGTAGCGTTGCCGCGGTCGGCCCCGGAGTGTTCACTGAGTTCATGTCCCAGACCGACGAGATTCACGCGATGGACGAGCTTGCGGATCGCCTGCGTAGTCGGTTCCCCGACGCCCGGCCGGACAGGATCAAGCAGGCAGTCGCCCAGGTCCACCACCAGTACGACGGCAGCCCGATCCGGGACTTCATCCCGGTGCTCGTGGAGCGCGAGGTCGTCGACCAGCTGCGCTCCGGGCAGACCGCTCGAGCTTGACGGACCAACGACCCCCACCCCGCCGGGGTGAGGCGGAGCCACCCGGGTGATGTCCACGATCGGACGGTAGAGCCGCCGAGTCGGGGAGACGTCGATGACAAGCTTGGACCTGACGCGTGACCCAGGGGGAAGTCCGTCGAATCCCGCTGCCGTGGAGATGGCGCAGGTCGCGCGAGAGCTCGAGGTGCAGCCCGACCGCGGCCTCTCGGGCGAGGAGGCGAAGGCACGGCTGGCGTCGTACGGCCCGAACAAGCTGGCCGGCGGCAAGAAGGAGTCGCCGTACCGAGCCTTCCTGCGGCAGTACGAGGACTTCATGCAGATCGTGCTGCTGGCCGCGGCGGTGATCAACATCTTCGCCACCCAGGACGTCGGGACCTCGCTCGTCCTCGCCGGTCTGACCGTGTTCAACGCGGTGATCGGCCTGCGCCAGGAGGCGAAGGCCGAGGAGAGCGTCAAGGCGCTGTCCCAGATGATGAAGACGGTGGCGCGCGTCCGTCGTGACGGGCAGGCGATCGAGGTGAACGCCGAGGATCTCGTCCCTGGGGACGTGGTGCTCGTCGAGGCCGGCAACCGGGTCCCGGCGGACGCACGCGTCTGCCTGGCGGCGACCCTCGAGATCGAGGAGGCCGCGCTGACGGGGGAGAGCCTCCCGGTCGGCAAGTCCACCGCCCCGGTCGTCGGCGACGACGTGCCGCTGGGGGACCGGCTGTGCATGGCCTACATGAACACGTCGGTGACCCGCGGTCGCGGCGAGCTGATCGTCACCGGCACCGGGATGAACACGGAGATCGGTCACATCGCGGACATGCTCTCCAACACGGTGGCCGACAAGACGCCCCTGCAGAAGCAGCTGGACGGCCTGTCCAAGGTGATCGCGACCATCGCCGGGATCGCCCTGGTGCTCGTGGTCATCTTCGGGCTGCTCCGTGGTGAGTCCTTCAACACGCTGTTCATCACCGGGATCGCGCTGGCTGTGGCCGCCATCCCCACCGGCCTGCCCGCGGTGGTGACGGCCCTGCTGTCGATGGGCACCCGCGAGATCGCGCGTCGCAACGCGATCGTGAAGCGCCTGCCCGCCGTCGAGACCCTTGGCTCGACGTCGGCGATCTGCTCGGACAAGACCGGCACGTTGACCCTGAACAAGATGACCGCTCGCGAGCTGTTCATCCCCGGCCAGAACCGGTTCACGGTCTCCGGAGAGGGCTACGGACTCGAGGGGGAGATCAAGCACACGGGGGGAGCCAACCTCGACCTCGATCCCTACCTGCTGCCCATGGTGCTGTGCGCGGACGCGGTGCTGGACGGCGAGGGCCTGATCGGTGACCCCACCGAGGGCGCCCTGATCGTGCTCGGCGGCAAGGGCGGGCTGGACATCGACGACACGCGTGCCGCCTACCCCCGGATCGCGGAGGTCCCGTTCGACTCCGAGTACAAGTTCATGGCGACCTTCCACGAGATGACCGGCGACGGCGGGGCGCCGGTCGTGCGGTGCTACGTCAAGGGTGCGCCGGACGTGCTCATCTCCCGTGGCGGCTCCTACCGCAGTCCCGACGGAAGCCTGGTGCCGGTCGACGAGTCCAACCAGCACCTCGCGCTGGAGGCCAACGACCGCATGGCGGAGTCCGGGGAACGCGTGATGGTGGTGGCCGAGAAGGTCTTCGACCCCTCGGAGTTCGAGGCCACGCGCGCCGGCGGCGGTGAGCTGATCGACCTGGTCCAGGACCTCACCCTCCTCGCCATGGTCGGGATCGTCGACCCGCCCAGGCCCGAGGCGAAGGCGGCGATCGCGGAGTGCCACGAGGCCGGCATCCGGGTCCGGATGATCACCGGTGACCACGCCACGACCGCGGGAGCGATCGCCCGCGAGCTGGGCATCGAGGGACGCGCCATCACGGGTACGACGTTCGCGGCGATGAGCGACCAGGAGCTGCTCGACCAGCTGCCCGAGATCGGTGTGGTGGCCAGGGTGGCTCCGGAGGACAAGATCCGTCTCGTCCAGATGCTCAAGCGGATGGGCAACGTGGTGTCGATGACCGGCGACGGGGTCAACGACGCACCGGCGCTGAAGGCCGCCGACATCGGCGTCGCCATGGGCATCACCGGCACCGAGGTCTCCAAGGAGGCCGCGGTGATGATCCTCACCGACGACAACTTCGCCACGATCGTGAGCGCGGTGTCCTACGGCCGCACCCTCTACGACAACCTGGTGAAGTACCTCCGCTTCCAGATGTCGACCCTGGTGGCCTACATCGCCATCTTCCTGGCGTCCGGAGCGCTCGGCATCGCCGGCGGCGTACCCCTCAACCCGTTGCAGATCCTGTGGTTGAACATGGTGGTGGACATCCCCATCGCGATCGCGCTCGGATTCGACGAGCCCACGAAGGGTCTGATGAAGCGTCCTCCGCGACCCGTCGGCGCCCCCGTGCTCTCGAGGTTCGACTGGGTCCGGCTCTGCATCCAGGGCGCGGTGATGACGGTGGGGGCCCTCGTCGCCTACCAGATCGGGGACGCGCAGGACGACGCGCTCGTCGGTGCCACGATGCTGCTGACCTGCCTCTCGCTGTTCCACGTGGTCGCCGGATTCCTGTCCCGCGACCAGCGCCACACCATCTTCGACCGGGACTCGATCCCGGGGGTGGCGCAGCTGCGCCGGTACGGCGTCTCGCTGCTCGCCATCGTGGCGATCACCACCCTCGACATCCTGCAGCGCATCTTCGGGACGACGTCGCTCGACCTCGACCAATGGCTGATCTGCCTCGGTCTCGCGCTGAGCCTTCTCGTCGTCGAGGAGCTGGTGAAGGTCGTCGTACGACGTCGCCAGCCCGAGCTTGCCGTCCACACCGGTCCTGCCAGCCCTGCGCTGGCTATCTGAAGGAGATCCGCATGTCGTTCAACCTGCGCAACCGCAGCTTCCTCAAGGAGCTGGACTTCACCCCTGCCGAGCTCAAGTTCCTGCTCCGCCTGTCGGCGGACCTCAAGGCAGCGAAGTACGGCGGCTACGAGAAACCGCACCTGACGGGCAAGAACCTCGCCCTCATCTTCGAGAAGACCTCGACCAGGACGCGGACGGCGTTCGAGGTGGCCGCCAAGGACCAGGGTGCGCACATCACCTACCTCGAGCCCAGCGGCTCGCAGATCGGCCACA
Organism: uncultured Actinomycetota bacterium; assembly: GCA_963797525.1. GTDB lineage: Bacteria > Actinomycetota > Actinomycetes > Propionibacteriales > Nocardioidaceae > Marmoricola. The sequence goes on along the minus strand of CAWCPT010000001.1, from coordinate 300,878 downwards.
AGGAGTCGATGAAGGACACGGCCCGTGTGCTGGGCCGGACCTTCGACGCCATCGAGTACCGCGGCTTCGCCCAGGAGAACGTGGAGATCCTCGCGCGGTACGCCGGTGTGCCGGTGTGGAACGGGCTGACCGACGAGTTCCACCCCACCCAGATCCTCGCCGACATGGTCACCATGACGGAGTCCAGCGAGAAGCACCTGACCGACATCTCCTACTGCTACCTCGGCGACGCCCGCAACAACATGGGCAACTCGCTGATGGTCGGCGGCTGCAAGCTCGGCATGGACGTCCGGCTCTGCGCGCCCGAGGCCCTGTGGCCGTCCGAGGACCTGGTGAAGACCTGTCGGAGCATCGCGGAGGAGACCGGGGCCCGACTGACGCTGACTCAGGACGTCGACGAGGGAGTCAGCGGGGTCGACTTCCTCTACACCGACGTGTGGGTGTCCATGGGGGAGGCCAAGAGCGTGTGGCAGGAGCGCATCGACGTTCTGAAGCCCTACCAGGTGAACATGGATGTGGTCCGGCGCACGGGCAACCCGGACGTGAAGTTCATGCACTGCCTGCCGGCGTTCCACAACCGGGACACCAAGGTCGGTGAGGAGATCTTCCAGACCTACGGCCTCGACGGCCTCGAGGTCACCGACGAGGTCTTCGAGTCCGGGTACTCGATCGTCTTCGACCAGGCGGAGAACCGGCTGCACACGATCAAGGCCGTCATGGTCGCGACCCTGGGAAGCTGAGGGGGACTGCCGTGCGAGCCGTCGTCGCCCTGGGTGGCAATGCCCTGCTGAAGCGGGGAGAGCCGATGACGGCGGAACGGCAGCGCGCCAACGTCAGGACGGCGGCGCCGAACCTGGCCGCGGTGGCTCGAGCCCACGAGCTCGTGCTCGCGCACGGCAACGGGCCCCAGGTCGGGCTCCTGGCGCTCCAGGCGGCTGCGTACACCGAGGTCGAGCCCTATCCGCTCGACGTCCTGGGAGCGCAGACGCAGGGCATGATCGGCTACTTCCTGGAGCAGGAGCTGGGCAACTACCTGCACGACGACACCCCCTTCGCGATGCTCCTGACGATGATCGAGGTCGACCCTGCCGACCCGGCGTTCGACGATCCGACCAAGTTCGTGGGCCCGGTCTACGACCAGGCGCAGGCCGACCGGCTGGCCGCGGACAAGCAGTGGGTCTTCAAGAAGGACGGCGAGAAGTGGCGCCGCGTCGTCCCGTCGCCCGAGCCCCGCCGGATCTTCGAGATCCGTCCCATCCGCGGGTTGCTGGACCACGGCGTGATCGTGATCTGCGCCGGAGGAGGGGGAGTGCCGGTGATGTTCGACCCACGGTCCGACCACGACCTCATCGGCGTGGAGGCAGTCATCGACAAGGACCTGGCCAGCGAGCTGCTCGCCCGTGAGGTCGGCGCCGACCTGCTCGTCCTCGCCACGGACGTCGACGGGGTCTACACCGGGTGGGGAACGCCGCAGCAGCAACGCATCGAGCGCACCACGCCCGAGGAGCTGCGCGCGATCTCGTTCGCCGACGGGTCGATGGGACCCAAGGTCGAGGCGGTGGTCCGGTTCGTGGAGGCGACCGGCAAGCGGGCCGCGATCGGTGCGCTGGACCACATCGAGGCGATCGTCGACGGCACGTCCGGGACTCAAGTAGTGCCGAGCTAGGCAACATCCGAGAAGGGAGAGGGACATGGTCACGTTCGGGGTCCATTCAGAGGTCGGACGACTGCGCAAGGTGATGGTCCACCGGCCGGAGCTGAGCATGCAGCGACTCACCCCGTCCAACCACGACGACCTGCTGTTCGACGACGTGCTGTGGGTCGAGCGGGCGCAGTACGAGCACGACCAGTTCGTCTCGAAGATGACCGAGCGCGGGGTCGAGGTCCACCTGCTGCGGGACCTGCTCGGCGAGGCGTTGGCCGCCAGCGAGGAGGGGCGCCGTCGGCTGATCGAGGTGGCGGCCTCGGAGTACACCGTCGGCCTGACGCTCGTGGACGACGTCCGCGCGACGCTGTGGGGGATGCAGCCCGACCAGCTCGCCCGGCATCTCGTCGGTGGGCTGACCGTGGCCGAGTCCGGGCTCGACCTCGGGCGGCTGAGGTCGACGTCGCTGCCGGCCGCCGCGATGGACGACACCAGCATGTTCGTGCTGCCTCCGCTCCCGAACACGCTGTTCACCCGTGACTCCTCGTGCTGGATCTACGGCGGTGTCTCCATCAACCCGATGTTCTGGCCGGCCAGGAGGCTGGAGGCCTACAACGTCGCCGCGATCTACCGCTACCACCCGATGTTCGCGGCCGCTGACTTCGAGTACTGGTACCCCCCGCTCGGCGACGACGGACGCTTCAACGTCCTGGACTTCGGCAAGTCCTCGCTCGAGGGCGGCGACGTGCAGCCCATCGGCAACGGCACGGTGCTGATCGGGATGAGCGAACGCTCCCAGGCACGGATGATCGAGCAGGTCGCGAAGGCGCTCTTCGACGCCGGTCAGGCCGAGCGTGTGATCGCGGTGGTGATGACCAAGGACCGCGCGCACATGCACCTCGACACGGTGTTCACGATGCTCGACCGCGACAAGGTGACGCTCTATCCCCAGGTGGTCGACAACGTGCGTGCCATCAGCCTGCGCCCCGGGTCGTCGGGAGCGCCCTTCCACGTGACCGAGGAGGACAGCTTCCTCGGTGCGGTCGCCGACGCCATGGGCGTGGACAAGCTCCAGGTCGTCGAGACCGGTGGCGACACCTACCAGCAGGAGCGGGAGCAGTGGGACGACGGCAACAACGTCGTCGCCCTCGAGCCGGGGGTCGTCGTGGCCTACGAGCGGAACACGTACACGATCGAGAAGATGCGCGCCGCGGGCGTCGAGGTGATCACGATCGAGGGATTCGAGCTGGGCAAGGGGCGCGGTGGCGGGCACTGCATGACGTGTCCCATCCTGCGCGACCCCCTGTAGGGAGAGGGAGACCATGAGGGATCTGAGGACCTGGGTGCTGGTGGTGCTGGTCGCGATCCTGCTGATCGGACTGCTGGGCTACGCGCGAGGGGACAAGCACCACCACGGCGACGACGTCGGCTCGCTCGCCCACGTGAACGTGATGAGGGAGTCGAGCTGATGACCGAGTCGACGACGAGCGAGGAGGTCGAGCCGCAGCACGGGTTCCGGCTGCCATCGGCGTACACCATCCTGTTCGGGCTGATCGTCGTGATGGCGTTCGCGACGTGGCTCATCCCCGCAGGTGCCTACGACCTGGACAAGGAGGGCGCCCCCGTCCCGGGGACCTACCACTCGGTCGACTCGCACCCGGCCCGCATCCTCACCGACTCGCTGACCGCGCCGATCAACGGGCTCTACGGCATCGAGGACGACAAGGGCAACATCAACTACTACAACTCCGGCGTCCTGTTCGGCGCCATCGACGTGGCGCTGTTCATCATCGTCATCGGCGGGTTCCTCGGAGTGACGATGCGAACGGGCGCCATCCAGAGCGGGATCGGCCGGCTGGTCAGTCGTCTGAAGGGCCGCGAGCGCTGGATGATCCCGATCCTGATGACCGTCTTCGCGCTGGGCGGCACCACCTACGGCATGGCCGAGGAGAGTCTGGCCTTCTACTCCCTCGTCATCGCGGTGATGATCGCCGCCGGGTACGACGCGCTCACCGGCGCGGCCGTCGTGCTGCTCGGCTGCGGCATCGGCACCTACGGGTCGACGATCAACCCCTTTGCCACCGGCATCGCGTCGGGGTTCGCCGACACGTCGATCAGCGAGGGGTTGATCCTGCGACTGGTCCTGCTCGTCCTCGGGCTCGTCATCGGCATCTTCTTCGTCCTGCGCTACGCGGACAAGGTGAAGAAGGACCCGACCCGCTCCGCCGTCGCGCACATGCGTGAGGCGAACGAGGCGCGGTTCAGCGTCGATGCCGGCGAGGCCGCAGGTGCCGGCGCCATGAGTGGCCGTCACAAGCTGATCCTCGTCGTGTTCGGCCTGGCCTTCGGCGTGATGATGTACGGCGTCATCCCGTGGGAGGACCTCGGCATCGGCGTCCCCACGCTGTGGTGGTGGTTCCCCGAGATGACGGCGTCGTTCATCCTGTTCAGCATCATCATCGGCATCATCGGCAGGATGCCCGAGCTGGAGCTGACGAACGCCTTCGTCGACGGTGCCCGTGACCTGCTCGGCGTCGCGCTGATCATCGGGATCGCCCGGGGCATCACCGTGGTGATGAACAACGGCCAGATCACCGACACAGTGCTGCACTGGGCCGAGAAGGCGGTCGGTGACATCGGTTCGGCGGGCTTCGCGGTGGCGGTGTTCGTGATGTTCCTGCCCCTGTCGTTCCTGATCCCCTCCTCGTCCGGGCTGGCCACGGTGGCGATGCCGATCATGAGCCCACTGGCGTCGTTCGCCGGAGTCCCGTCGGACCTGGTGGTCACGGCGTACCAGAGCGCGTCGGGGATCATGAACCTGTTCATCCCCACCTCGGCGGTCGTCATGGGTGGGCTGGCCATCGCTCGCGTCCCCTACGGCACCTACCTCCGCTGGGTCTGGCCGCTGCTCGCGATGCTCGTCGTGCTGAGCGTGGTCGGACTGAGCGTCGGCGCGCTGGTGAGCTGAGCCGGCCGGCGTCACTGCCGAGGCACGGGATCTTCCTGCTCGGCGTCGGTGACGAGGATGCGCTGACGTTGGGCCGAGAACTCCGCCTGCGAGAGCAGGCCCCGGTCACGGAGGTCGGCCAACGCCCGCAGCTGCTCTACCGGATCGATGATCAGCGAGGCCCAGGCCCGTTCCACGCCCGCTCCGCCGAGGGGCGGGCGGGCGATCAGGTCGGCCTGGTGCCGCCTGGTCGGCATCATTCGGCGCATGGGTGCTCCTTCAGCTGTTGCGATGGCGGGTGGTGACGTGTGCCGGCGAACCGGCGAGGGCCGCCTGGACACGCGACCTCGGGGTGCGCTCGCCGCCCAGGATCCGGCCGCCGCACGCGCGGGCCGCCGCTGAGAGCGGTCCCAGACGGAGGTCCTCGACCAGGAGCAGGAGGCTCGCACTGGCAGGGGGAAGGCTGAACGCCGCGAGCTTCGTGTCGCCCTCGGTCAGCAGGCCGCCGAACTCGCCGTCCAGATAGCGAAGCGCCCCGAGGCTCGTGACCTCGTCGAGCTCGAGCGGGACGAGCTCGTCGCCACCCTGTGGGCTCGGCGCCACGCACACCACGTCGAGGATGCGCAGCTGCGCCGAGGCGACGAGCTGGGCGATCGCCGGAGTGAGCGCTCTGAGTGCCTCGACCCGGGGGACGGTGATGATCAGGTACTCCACGAGGTCAGGATCCACCGCCGCGTTCGTCTCGTGCATGCCCCTCCTCGGTCACGACGGGCCGCGCCGTGCCCTGCTGGGTGCGGGGTGCGCCACCTCGAAGGGTCCGGACGAACGGGTGGTTCCGCATCCTCCCTCCCGCCCGGGACAGGTTTCGTGACCCACCCGCCGCCGGGATGGTCCAGAACCACCCGTCGGGCGGTGAGCATGGGGCCCTCGTGAAGGGAGCCGAGCATGGACTTCTACGAGAGCGGGCCGGTCGACATCTTCCTGCTCAGGTTTCCCGGAAGCCTGTTCACCAGTGGGATCGCCGGCGCCCTGGGAGAGCTGGCGTCCACGGGTCTGGCCCGGGTGGTCGACGTGCTCTACGTCTTCAGGTCTGCCGACGGGGACCTCGGGTCGATCGGGTTGGACTCGCTGCGCGCGCGGCTCGAGCCGCACTTCGCCGGGCTGGACGGCCAGCTCGGTGGTGGGCTGCTGGACGTGGAGGACGTCGACGAGGTGGCACCGACCCTCGAGCACGACTCGTCGGTCGCGATCGTCGTGGTGGAGAACCGCTGGGTCCTGCCCTTCATCACCGCTGTCCGGGAGGCAGGCGGCGACGTTGCCGACCGCGCGCGCCTGCCCCCGCCGTTGTCCGCGCTGAGGGCCGGGCCGGTGGCTCGCCAGACCGGTGGCCGGTGATGGGCCTGCTGCGCGGCCTGGCCCGGACGCCGGTCGTCGCGGGCTCCGCGGCAGCCGTCAGCCACCGCGTCGTCCGACGTCAGGCCCTCGTGTGGCAACAGGAAGTCGACGGTGCACGGGACCCCGCCGGAGCGCTGGAGCGGCTGGCGATGCTCCATGAACAGGGACTGCTCCGGGACGAGGAGTTCCTGGTCCAGGTCCGGATGCTCGGTTCCTGACCCGTCGCGGGTGGCGCGGCTCAGCCGCGAGGCTCGCGGCCCCGCCGCAGGCTCCTGGCCATCGCGGCCGCCTCGTTGCGCGAGCCGACCCCGAGCTTGCGATAGATGACGCGGAGGTGGAACTTCACGGTGTTCACCGAGATGCCGAGCTCGTCACCGATCTCGCGGATCGTGAGCCGACTCGGCAGCATCCGCAGCACGCCGAGCTCGCGGTCGGTCAGGTGCTCACCGGGGAGGGCGATCTGCGTGACGCCGGTGCGCCGCGAGGGCGGGACCGCCCGGTGCACCCTCGCCAGCCACGGGTCCGGCGCCAGCCAGGGATGTCGTTCCAGCACGTCGAGGATCTCCGCGCCTTCGGAAGCAACCGTCTGCATCATGCCGGCACCCACGGCCACGGGGACGATCGACTCGTAGAGCTCGATGCCTTCCGGACCTGCCGGCAGAGCCTGAGCCAGGAGAAGTCCCTTCGTCACCTCGTGGCGGGGAGAGCGTGGCGACACCATCGCGAGCTCGTCCAGCGCCGCGGAGGACTCGCCGCGATGGAGGTGGAGCCGCGCGCATCCGATGCCGTGCCAGAACTTGTCCTGGACGCGTGCGTTCCACTGCTCCGCGGACGCGAGGTCGCCCGCGGCGAGCGAGACCAGGACACCTCGCCTGGCGAGCCAGGAGACTCCGTCGGGACCCGCGAACTCGCCACGGACGAAGATCTCGGCCTGCCCGAACAGCCTGCGGGCGCCCTCGACGTCCGCGTTGTCCAGGCAGATCTCGACGAGCTCGAGGAGACCCAGGGACGTCGCATGGGTGACCGGCCCGACGTGTCCCTCCAGGATGGCGCTGAGCTCTGCCTGCGCACGGTCGCGGTCCCCGAGCTCACGGTGCGCCACCGCCTCCGCCAGCGCGAGCTCCAGCCGGAGGATGGTCATGGACTTCGCCTGCGCGTAGCCGGACACCCCGGCCACTCCCCGGAGGGCGTCGAGAGGGCGGCCGGCCAGGGCCTGTCCCAACGCGGCGATGCCTTCGTAGGAGAGCCGTCGCTCCGGATCGCGGCTGAGCGCGGAGCGCGCTTCCTGCAGTGACGGTGCGGCGTCGTCCCAGCTCTCCGAGAGTGCGAAGTCCCGGGCGACCATGTTCCAGCCGAAGCGCCCGAACGGATCTGCCCAGCTGGCGGCACCGAGGAGCTGGATCGCCTGCAACGCCTGCTGACCGCCCTCGCTCCACTCCCCGGTCATGGTGGAGGCGATGGCCTGCAGCATCCGCAGACGGCCCTGTGTCTCCGGGAGGGTCTCCGCGTGACCGATCGCGGTCGCAGCGTCGCGCACCACCTCGAGGAACCGGCCCCGGTCCACCAGCAGCTGGCACCAGGCGAGGTCGATGTGCGCCTCGATGTCTCCGTGCACCTGGGCAGCGGGAATCGTGGCCAGGGTCGTCGAGATCAGCTCCTCGAACCCCAGGTCGTAGAGCTCGGTCACGTGCGTGGCGAGCAGTCGTAGGGCTGACCTCGGCTCGTCCGCAGCGAGCCAGTGCTCGAGCGCCTGGGCGATGTCGACGACACCGTTGCGTTCGCCGAACCAACGGGCAGCGCGCGCGTGGCACTCCCGCACCCGATCAGGGTCGCGACGGACGGCTTCGGCGATGAGCACCTTGCGAACGAGACCGTGGATCTGCAGGTCTCCGGAGCCCAGCCGTTCGATGAACAGCCCGTGTGTCTCCGCCTGCAGCAGGAGGGACTGGGCGTCGTCCCGGTCGGCCACGGCGGCAGCCAGGGCAGGGGTCAGCCTCTCGACGATGCTCACGTCGAGCAGCACGTGGATCAGGTCGGCTGACTCCTGGGCGAGCACCTCGTTCCAGACGTAGTCCGTCACCATCAGGTCCGTCCGGCCCGCGGCCTGGGTGTCACGGCCTTGCGCATGTGCCGCACGGGCCGCCAGCCCGCCGAGCTGCAGCCCCGCACCCCATCCGTCGGCCCGCTGAGCTGCCAGGGCCACCTCCGAGGACGGTAGCCAGGGTGCGAGCCGGGTGACCACCTCGAGGGACTCGGCATCGGTGAACTGGAGCTCGTCGAAGCGGATGTCGGTGAGCTGTCCGCGGGCGCGCAGACGATCGATCGGCAGGTCCGGCATCCGACGTGAGCAGACCACCAGGTGCAGCCAGTCCGGGAGGGCGCCGAGCAGCTGCTCGAGGGACCTCGCGACGGCGTCCTCCCCCTCCAGTGGCTGGAAGTCGTCGATGACCAGGACGGCGTTGTCGGGATGGATGCCATCCACCGCAGCGAGGATCCGGCGTACTCCTCGGGGCGTCACCTCCAGCGTGTCGTCGGCTTCCAGGCCCTCGAGGTAGCCGTCCAGGGCGTGGCGGAGCACAGCACAGACGGCGGACCAGAACTGACCGGTGGACCGGTCGGCCTCGTCCATTGAGAGCCAGGCTGTGCACACGTCGGGGCGGTGCCGGCACCAGGCGCCGAGCAGGGACGTCTTGCCGGCACCGGCCGGTGCGACCACCACCGTGATGGCCGACTCGGTGGCCGCGTCGAGGAGCTCCAGCAGCCGCTGCCGGGGCACGTGGTGCTCCGGAGTCGCCGAGGGGCGGAACTGGCGCCCGACCAAGGACGCGGGTTGTGGAGGAATCCCTACGAGATGGTTTTCCACGATCTCGCCGTGCATGACCATCTCCTGTCCATCGGGGCTTGCCGCCCCGACTGGAACGCGCGCGCTCTGTTGCACGACGTAGTCCTTGGTGCGGACTGTAGCTCTGTGGAGGACGGCCCGGAAAGAGGCGCGCCCGGTCGTCACCACCGGCCCACAGACCCCCGACACCCGCGTCGCCACGCCCGCCCCCCACCCCGGTGCGGGTGATGTGAAACCACCCTCGCGTGCGCGAGCGTCGGACGACGTCAAGAGACAGCGAGGCTGGCCACCGCGGTCGGCCACGCGTGGGAGAGGTTGATGATGACGGAGCACGACACAGGTCCTATCGACTACCTGGTTCTGGAGTTTCCGACCGCTGAGCTCAAGGGCGAGGGGTTTGCCAGACTGGTCGAGCTGGTGGACCGGGGGATCATCCGGATCCTCGACCTCCGGTTCGCCACCCGCGCCGAGGACGGGTCGTTCGCCGCGATGACGATCAGCGACCTCGACGGCGACGGCACCCTGGACCTTGCCGTCTTCGACGGGGTCGAGTCCGGCCTGCTCGACGACGACGACCTGAGCCAGGCGGTCTCGTTGATCGAGCCGGGCAGTGCCGTGGCGCTGCTCGTCTACGAGAACACGTGGGCCGGACCGTTCGTCTCTGCCATGCGCCACGTCGGGGCCGAGGTCATCGACAGCGGCCGGATCCCGGTCGACACCGTGGTCATGGCGCTGGACGCGCTCGAGTCGACAGACGCCTAGACAAGGACGAGGAAGGACAGACATGGGACTCATCGGTGGCATGGCAAGGACCGCGGTCGTGGCTGGGACGGCGACGGCGGTGTCGAACCGCGTGTCTCGCCGGCAGGCGAACCGCTGGGCGGCCGAGGCGCCGCCGCAGCAGCAGTACGAGGCTCCGGCGTACCAGCCGCCCCCGCAAGCGCCGCCGGCAGCAGCCGCACCGGACGTCCTGGGGCAGCTGCAGAAGCTGGGCGAGCTGAAGGCGGCGGGGGTGCTCACCGAGGAGGAGTTCGCGATGCAGAAGGCGCGGATCCTGGCCACTCAGTAGCGGGCGGCCAGCCAGCTCGCTACGGCGTCCGGTTCCGCTGCCCCAGCAGCGAGCCCAGGGCGCAGATGATGAGGATGTTGATCGCGATGATCGTGAGCGACCACACCGGGTAGTACGGCAGGAACGCGAAGTTGGCGATGGTCGACAGGCCCGCCACGATGAGTCCAGTGACGTGGCCCCATGTCTTCTGCGCGAGCATGCCGATCGCCACCACCGTCAACAGGACGCCGATCACGACGTGCGTCCACCCCCAGGTCGACGTGTTCAGCTTGTAGACGTAGTCGACCCCGGAGGCGAACATGCCGTCCTTCGCGATCGCCGCGACGCCCTGGAGGATCTCGAAGGCGGCGGCCATCCCCAACAGCAACCCCGCGACGAAGCTGACTCCCTGGGACCAGCTGCCCCTGGGGGCGTAGTCGTAGTGGCCGTCCGCGTAGCCGGCGGAGTGCGAGGTCCGGCTCCCCCCGGTGCCCGTGATGTCTGCGCTGCTCATGGCTTCCTCCTGGTGGTCGTAGGTCATCGTCGTCGCGACCGGGGTGGCAGTGCACCATCCCCGGAAGGGTGGGGATGGGGGAGCGGCTCGTGGTGCCCGAACGGCAGCAGGGCGTCGTACCCGAGGGCTGCCAGGACGCTGGGCAGCATCGCCTTCGCCGTGCGGCGGTAGCCGGCGCTCGAGGGATGGAACCGGTCGACGGCGAACATCATGTCCGGCTCGGCCACGAAGAACGGTCCCACCACCTGGTGCAGGGAGACGGCGCGCTCCCCGAGTCCGGTCACCAGGTCTCGCTGGGCGGTCGCCAGCTGGCGTGAGGCCAGCCCCGCCATCGTGCGCAGAGGTTGTGGAACCGGGGAGAGTGCTCCGAGGTCGGGACAGGTGCCCACCACCACGCGCGTTCCGCGTCCCTGGAGGGCAGTCACCGCCTCGCCCAGATGTGCACAGGAGACCGAGGGCCTGACCCGGTGGGTGACGTCGTTGCCCCCGACGACGATCACGGCCACGTCGGGAAAGTAGTCAGCAGGGAGATCGGCCAGCTGCGTGCGAAGCATCGAGGTCTCGGACCCCACGATCGCGGCCGTACGCAGCCGCACCGCTCGTTCGCTGCGGTCGGCCAGGCGCTTGGCGAGCTGGGCGCCGAGGGTCCGCTTGGGGCGATCGGCCCCGAGCCCGGCGGCGATCGAGTCCCCGAGCAGGAGCAGGTCGAGGGGGTTGCCGTTCCGCTTGCGGTAGACCCTGTCCGCGAGGTGCGCGTCCTCTCCCAAGGGCTTTCCGATCGCGAGGCGGGCGAGCTGTGCCTGCCGGCGGACGACCTCGCGCGCACCCACGACCGCGAGGGCTGCACCGCCGGCGACGGCCGCGGCCTGCGGCAGGGACGCGCGGACGAGCGAGCGCCTGCTCAACGGGTCAGGCCGCCAGCCTGCCGCGAGCCGGCGCCAGGACGGCGGCGTAGTGCACGTCCACCAGCTCGTCGACCACGTGCGACCACGACCTTCCCACCACCTGCCTGCGCGACTGCCAGGCCATCGCACCGCGCAGGTCCGGGTCGTCGACGAGGCGCTGCACCGCCACCCGCAGCGAGGCGCGGTCCGTGGGGTCGTACAGGAGCCCGGTGCGGCCGTCGTCCACCAGGTCGAGGGGCCCGCCTGCAGCTGGCGCCACCACAGGTACGCCGCTGGCCTGGGCCTCCTGCACCGTCTGGCAGAACGTCTCGGCCTCGCCCGGGTGCACGAAGACGTCCAGGGAAGCGAACGCAGCGGCGAGCTCGGTCCCGGCCAGCATCCCCGTGAACGTGGCGTCGGGCAGTCGCTGCTCCAACCACGGACGCAGGGGACCGTCGCCGATGACCACCAACCGGGTACCCGGGATGTCCGCGAGCTCCACGAGGCGGCGCACCCTCTTCTCGGCGGCCAGCCGCCCGACGTACCCGACGGCCACGTCGCCGCCGGCGAATCGACGGTGCAGGTCCTGGCTGCGCTGCTCGCGGCCGAAGAGGTCGAGCGAGACACCCCGACGCCACAGGTGCAGGTCGGGAACCCCCATCGCCTGCAGCTGGCGCATCGACGTGGTGGAGGGGACCAGTGTCCGGCTGGAGCGGCGGTGGATCCGGGCCACCCACTTCTCGATCACGGGGAGGCCGCGGACCCCGTACTGCCGAGCGAACGCGCCGACATCGGTCTGGTAGACGGCCACCGTCGGGATCCCCAGCCTGCGAGCAGCGCGCAGTCCGACGGCACCGAGCAGGATCGGGGACGCGAGGTGCACCACGTCCGGGGCGAACTGCTCGAGGGCACGCTCCACGGTCGCGTCGGGCAGCCCGACGGCGAAGGAGCGGTAGCGGGGCAGCGGCACCGAGCGGACCCGGCTCACGGTCGCCCTGCCGTGCGTGGCCGGTCCTGCTCCGGGAGCGATGATCAGGACCTCGTGGCCGCGATCCAGCAGCCGGTCGGCGGTGTGGCGGACCGTGTTGGTGACGCCGTTGACGTGGGGGAGGAAGGACTCGGTCACGATCGCGACTCGCATGACTCCACGGTGACGAGGGCGCGTGAACGGGGGGCGACCTGCCCTGCCGTGTCGGGTGAAGGGCGGAGGTCGGGCTGACGAGCTCTGACCCTGTTGCCGGGGTGCTCTGCGGGTCTACGGTCGGTTGCGTGTCCTCGACCTCGGCGATCGCACCCCCCGTCGCACCCACGTTGAGCCGGCGCCAGATCAACCTCGTCTTCGGCACGATCATGCTCGGGATGCTGCTGGCGGCCCTCGACCAGACCATCGTCTCGACGGCGCTGCCCGACCATCGTCAGCGACCTCGGCGGGGGAGCGCACGTCTCCTGGGTGGTCACCTCCTACCTGTTGACCGACACGATCGCCACGGTCCTGGCGGGCAAGTTCGGCGACCTGTTCGGGCGCAAGCTCGTCTTCCAGCTCAGCGCCGGGACTGTTCGTCGCGGCCTCGCTGATGTGTGCGCTCGCGACGTCGATGGCCTGGCTGGTCGCGTGGCGCGCCGTCCAGGGAATCGGCGCGGGCGGCCTGATGGTCACGGCGACCGCACTGATCGCCGACGTCGTCCCGCTGCGTGAGCGCGGCAAGTACCAGGGTGCGCTCGGAGCCGTCTTCGGCGTCACCACCGTGATCGGACCGCTGCTCGGCGGGTTCTTCACCGACCACCTGTCCTGGCACTGGTGCTTCATCGTCAACGTGCCGATCGGCATCCTCGTCATCGCCGTCGCAGCGAAGACGATGCCCTCGGTGCGCACCCAGGGCCGGCCGACGATCGACTACGCGGGCATCGCCGCCATCTCGGTCGTCGCCGGTGGCCTGACGCTGGCCACCAGCCTCGGCGGGACGCAGTACGACTGGACGTCCGCGCTGATCATCGGACTGTTCTCGGCCGCGCTGCTCGGCATCCCGGCCTTCGTGTTCGCCGAGCGTCGAGCGGCCGAGCCGATGCTGCCGCTGCACCTGTTCAAGAGCGCCGTGTTCTCGCTGTCGTCGGTGATCTCGCTCGTCGTCGGCTTCGCGATGCTCGGCGCGATGACGTTCCTGCCGACGTACCTGCAGTACGTGCACGGCATCTCCGCGACGTCGTCCGGGCTCCGGACGCTGCCGATGGTGGTCGGGCTGTTCGTCGCCTCGATCACGGCTGGCACGATCGTCGGGCGCACCGGCCGCTACAAGATCTTCCCGATCCTCGGCTCGCTCTTCATGACCGTGGGGCTGCTGCTGATGTCCACGATGGACGAGAACACCGGGTTCCTGCGGATCTCGTTGTTCATGCTCGTCCTGGGTGTCGGGATCGGGCTGTGCATGCAGATCCTCACGATCATCGTGCAGAACACCAGCGACTACGCCGACCTGGGCGTCGCCACGTCGGGAGTGACCTTCTTCCGGGCACTGGGCAGCTCCTTCGGCGCCGCCGTGTTCGGCGCCGTCTACTCCGGCAAGCTCCAGGACGTGCTGCCTCGGGCCGTGCTCGAGTCCGGGCTCGACCCGCAGCAGGTCTCCTCACCCGTCGCCCTGCACAGCCAGCCCGCCGACGTGATCGCCCCGATCGTGCAGGCCTACGCCGACGTGCTCCAGGACGTCTTCCTGTACGCCGCACCTGTGGGCGTGCTCGCCTTCGTGCTCGCCCTGTTCCTCCCGGAGGTGCCCCTGCGCGACGCAGCCCGGGCCGGCGCGGGGGACGTCGGCGAGGGCTTCGGGATGGCCAGCGACGCCGACTCCGACCGGGCGCTGGAGGTCCTGCTCGCCCGGCTGATGCAGCTCGAGGGGCGCCGGGCGCTCCCGGAGATCCGGATCGCGTCGGGCACGGCGCTCGGCGGTGCCGAGACCTGGTGCGTCGCCAAGGTGCTGCTCCGGGAGAACCACGGCCTGCCTGCCGACCTGGACACGATCGCCGAGAGCACGACGGTGCCGGCGAGCGTCCTGCTGCCCGCCTTCGAGCTGACCCAGCAGGCGGGCTACCTCACCGGCGACGCCACCGGCTGGCACGCGACCGAGTCGGCCCGCCTCGAGTGGGAGGTCTTCGTCACCGAGCTCAAGTCGTGGCTGCTCGAACGGCTGCGCACCACGCCGGACACCGAGGCCGACGACGCACGGTTGCTCGACGAGGCACTGCGCCGCCTGGTCAGCCGGATCCTGTCCGAGGAGAGCTCCTCGATGCTGCGTGCCGCGGACCATGCCCTGGCGGTCTGAGCAGACCGCCAGGGCGTGGATCACCCGCCCAGACTGGGCTACGCGGGCCACTCCTTCTCGACGACCTCCCCGCCGCGCACCGCGACGCGCAGACGCACGTCCTCGGTGCCCTTCACGTACAGCTCGTAGAGCCCTCGATCGAGGTCGCGAACACGAGCGAGGGCACCTGCCCGCCCACGACCGGACGGTTCACGACGGCGACGTGCGGATGGTGCGTGTGCTGATGGCTGCTCTGCGCGGGTCTGACCTCCACCTCCGTCCCGTCCATCCCTGCGGGCATCACCACGACGAGCGCACCCACGTCGCCGCCGATGTCGAGCAGCACCGATCCCTGCCCGGCGAACGGGTTCTCCGGTCGCGGTGCTCATGACGCCTTCGTCGTGCCGGGCACGGTCTGGTAGCCGCCGCCCGGGAGACCCAGGTACGGGAACGTCTTCAGCAGCGGCGCGTTCGTGTTCGTCGTACCGTCGGTGACGGCCGTCGCGGCGCCGTCCGGGGTGTACGACGGGTCGACGAGCGGGATCGTCGCGCCGGCGATGGCGCGCAGCTCGATGGTCACCACGTCGTCGGAGATGCGACGCCCGTTCGGGAAGCCTGCCGCGTCGCCCGCCACGAGACCCCCGTCATTCGGCGTTCTTGGCCGGAGGGATCGCGAGGTTCAGCCGGAGCATGTCCGCCTCGACCTTGCCGGTGTAGTTCTGGAACCCCTTGACGACGCCCGGTCGGGATCCCGGTCAGCAGGATCGCGTTCAGGTCAGCCCGCGGCTTCGTGTAGGCCTTCAGGTGGGGGAACACCGTCGGGTACAGCGCGGGCAGCAGCGTCTGCAGCTCCGGCTTGTTGACGTACTTCGCGTAGGCGCTGTCGTCCTCGGGCCGGCGGTGGTTCCACAGGTCCTTCTCTGCCATCGGGACGATGACCTCGTTGAACAGCGGGTTGCCGAGCCGCGAGACCTGCTCCCACGGACCCGTGACCGACGTAGCGGCCCTTCCTCCGGTCGAAGACCCGTGCCTTGCGACGGCTGGCCGTGGCCCACACGCCGATCACCGCGCTGCCCTTGGTCGCGTCCTTGGGCCGGTCGCCGTTGCGGCTGAGGTCCGAGATCGGCACCTGGATGGCGATGGTGTGCACGTTGTAGGACTGCACCGCGTTGACGCCGTTCATCTCCGGCATCGAGATCAGGTGCGCCTCGTTGAACGGCCGCAGCGCACCGAGGTCGAAGATGCTGCCCGAGGTCGACGTGGAACGCATCTGCCCGCTGACCGGCGAAGACAGAGCGGTTGCCCATGGAGTGCACGGCCTGCTTCGCCAGCTTGGCGTAGTTCGGCGTGCTGCGGGGGCCGACGTTGACCGGCGGACAGGGCAGGTTCCTGGCCAGCACCCGGGCGGCGCCCCTCGCACCTGGTCACCGATGTAGAACTGCGGGCGGTTCCAGGTCTGGTCGGCGATGTCGGTGATCTGGCCCGTGTTGTAGAGGAAGGTCTTCGGGTTGCGGATCCTGGTCGTGAACTGGAACTGGTAGCGGATGTCCGCCTCGCCCTTGCCGCTGTTGGCGATCTGGATCTCGTAGAGCGACGTCGTCGCCGAACTCGTAGAAGTTCGGGCCGCCGTCAGGCTGCTGCAGCGGGATGAAGTTCGCGATCAGGGTGACGGTGTCGGGCTTGTCCGGACTGACGAACGCGTAGACGTCCGTGCTGTCCGCCACCGGGTCCTTGGCGATCTCCGGGGCTTCGCGGTGAGAGGACATCACTGGCCCCCCGCTGCGTTGAGGATGCGGTTGACCAGGTCTCGGTCGTGCACCACGACCTCGCGGTCGCCCACCATCAGGACGATCTCGCTGGAGTGGTGGTCCGCGACGTAGGCGACCACGGTCTCCTTCGCGCCGCTCTTGCTGCGCTCGGTCTGGCCTGCGAACGCAGGACCCGCGGTGATGCCCACGACTCCCGCTGCGGCGCCGGCGCCGGCGACGGCCAGGAACTTTCTTCTGTCGGTCTCACTCATGACGTGCCTTCCGGGGGTGTCGAGCGCAGCTGGTGTGATCTGCGCCACAGGCGGTTCGGCGCCGCCCCGGTTCCCGGATTGGAGACGCTCACACTGGAACGGTTCCGGAACTGCTCACCACACGAGGACGGGCTTCACCACCGCGCCGGCAGCCACGTCGGCGACGGCCTGGTTGATCTCCGCGAAGGGGTAGGTCTGCACCAGGCCGTCGACGTCGAACTTCCCGGCGGCGTTCAGGGCGAGCAGGCGGGGCACCATCTCGAGCGGGTCGGAGTCGCCCTCGACCGAGCCACGGACGACCTTGCCGTTCTGCATCAGGTCGATCGCGTCGACGGGGAACTCCGGGGCGCCGAGGGCGAGCACGACCAGCTCGCCCCGCACGGCGAGCGCCTGCGCCGCCTGCTTGAGCACGGCCGGGCACAGAGGTGGTGTCGATCGCGCCCGTCGCGCCTCCCGAGGTGGCCTCCTTCACGGCGTCGACCAGCGAGGTCTCACCGAGGTCGTTCGGGTTGATGCCGACGGCGCCGTAGCCGCTCGGCGGTCCGCAGCCGCGACGGCAGCACGTCGACCGCCACGATGGTGCCGACACCCGCCCCCGCCGCCGCCGCGATCGCGGCCAGTCCCACCGCGCCGGCGCCGTAGACGACGAGCGAGTCCTCGGGCCGGGAACCCAGCACGTTGAGCACGGCACCGGCTCCGGTCTGGAAGCCGCAGCCGTACGGCGCGATCCGGGTCAGGTCCAGCGTCGCGATCCACGACGACCACGTTGTCGGCGTACGCGATGGCGTGCTGGGAGAAGCTGGACTGGCCGAAGAACGAGCCGAACACGGGTGCGCCGTCGCGGGAGTACGTCGTGCTCCCGTCGAGGCGCATCCCCATGTAGTTCAGGAACAGGCTCGACTCGCAGTAGCCGAACCGGCCGGCACCGCACTGCGCGCAGGAACGGCACGACCGCAGGCTCATCACGACGTGGTCGCCGACCTCGATGCCGGTCACGTCGTCGCCGACCGCCTCCACGACCCCGGCGCCCTCGTGGCCGAAGACGTTCGGGAACATCTCCTGCGGCAGCATCGTCGGCACGGTCAGGTCGGTGTGGCACAGCCCGGTCGCCACCACGCGCACGAGCACCTCGTCCCCGCGGGGCTCCTCGAGGTCCACCTCGGCCAGGGTGAACGTCCTGGTCTGGCCCTGTCTTCATCGCCACTGTCGTGCGCACATCGTCTCCCTCGTCCGGCCGGCCCGGCGTCCCGGGCGATGCCCGCACGCTAGAACGTGTTCTACCTGTCTGTCACGCACGTCTTGACACCTAGAACGTGTTCTACTCATGCTGTCGGAGAACGAGACGCCCGTCACACGAGCGCAGAGCAGGTGAGGACACCGGATGACCCAGGCACCACCCCCCGCCGACCTGACCCTGCAGCGCTCGAGCCGTGATCCCGAGACGATGCGCGCCCAGCTCACCGCGTGGCTGGCGACGGTGCTGCCGCCCGGCGCGGACCCGTGGTGGTGCTGCACACCGGCATCCAGGAGAACGGGCTGTCCTCGGAGACGGTGCTCCTCGACGTGACCTGGAACGAGGGCGGGAAAGCAGCGCGTCGGCCAGTACGTCGCTCGCGTGGCGCCGGCGCCCGAGGACCTGCCGGTCTTCGAGAGCTACGCCCTGCAGGACCAGTACGACGCGATCCGGATCGTGGGGGAGACCACGCAGGTGCCCGTCCCCGGAGTCCGCTGGATCGAGACCGACCGGAGACGTCCTCGGCACCCCGTTCTTCCTGATGGACCGGATCGACGGCCTGGTCCCGCGCGACGTGCTGCCCTACAACTTCGGCGACAACTGGCTCTACGACGCGACCCCGGAGGAGCAGCGCCGGCTGCAGGACAGCTCGGTGAAGGTGCTGGCCGACCTGCACGCGATCCCGGACGCCGAGTCGACGTTCGACTTCCTCGACCCGAAGCAGCCGGGGGAGACGGCGCTGGCGCGCAACCTCGCCCGCACGCGTGCCTGGTACGACTTCGCCGTCGCTGACATCGGCCGCTCGCCGATCGCCGAGCGCGGCCTCGCCTGGCTGGAGGCCAACCTGCCGGACACCTCGGAGGCGGTGCTGTGCTGGGGCGACGCCCGTATCGGCAACGTGCTCTACCGGGACTTCGAGCCGGTCGGCGTGCTCGACTGGGAGATGGCCGCGATCGGTCCGCGCGAGCTGGACGTGTCCTGGATGGTCTTCGCCCACCAGGTCTTCGAGTCGATCACCGGCATGCTCGAGATGCCGGGGATGCCGCACCTGCTCCGCGAGGAGGACGTCAAGGCGACGTACGAGTCCCTGAGCGGCGTCGAGCTCGGCGACCTGGACTGGTACCACGTCTACAACGCCGTCCAGTGGTGCATCGTCTTCATGCGCACCGGTGCGCGCCAGATCCACTTCGGCGAGATCGAGCGGCCCGACGACATCGAGACGCTGATGCACAACAAGCCGTTGCTGGAGAACCTGCTGCCGAAGGTGGGTGCCTGACGATGGTGGGTCCGCTCGACGAGTACCCGCTCCACCAGGTGGCCGCTCCCGGTGACCTGGGCCGGCAGCAGCGACCGCAACTTCTACGACCGGTCCTACTTCAACGCCCATGACCGCAGCGGCGAGATCTTCCTGATCACCGGCATCGGCTACTACCCGAACCTCGGCACCAAGGACGCCTTCGTGCTCGTCCGGCGCGGGGACGAGCAGACCGCCGTCCACCTCGGCGACGCGATCGACGACGACCGCCTCAACCAGCACGTCAACGGCTACCGGCTCGAGGTCCTCGACCCGCTGCGCAAGGTCAGGATCGCCCTCGACGAGACCGACGGCATCGGCCTGGACCTCACCTGGGAGGGCTCCTTCGACGTGCTCCAGGAGCAGCCGCACGTCATGCGGGCGGGCAGCCGGGTGACCCTCGACGCCCAGCGCTTCGCCCAGGTCGGCACCTGGTCCGGGACGCTGCTGATCGACGGCGAGGAGATCGCCGTGTCGCCGGACCGCTGGGTCGGCACCCGCGACCGGTCGTGGGGGATCCGGCCCGTCGGTGAGGCCGAGCCCGCCGGCCGACCGTCGCGACCCGCCGTTCGAGGGCATGTGGTGGCTCTACGTCCCGATGCGCTTCGAGGAGTACGCCGTGGTGCTGATCATCCAGGAGGACCCCGACGGCTACCGCGTGCTCAACGACTGCCACCGCGTCTGGGCCGACGGTCGGATCGAGCAGCTCGGCTGGCCCCAGGTCGACGTGCGCTACGCCTCCGGCACCCGCGTGCCGACCGGCGCGTCGATCACCTGCACGACCCCCGACGGCAAGGCGCTGCAGCTCGAGGTCGAGTCGCTCCTCCCGGTCCCGCTGCACATCGGCGGCGGCTACGGCGGTGACTCCGACTGGACCCACGGCCAGTGGAAGGGCGCCGGCTTCACCGAGCGGGTGACCTACGACCTGACCGACGAGTCCGTCGCCGGACGCGTCATGTTCGGCATGATCGACCACGCCGCCCGCGCCGTCTGCCACGAGGGCGGCAACGACGGGTCGAGGGCTGGGGGCTCCTCGAGCACGGCGCCCTCGGCCGGCACGACCCCAGCGGCTTCGCCGACTGGTTCACCCTCGCACCCTGAGCAGGAGGAGTACAGCGCATGAGTCTTGACCGCGACACGCTTGTTCATCGACGGCGACTGGGCCGCCCCGGCCGGCGGCGAGCTCATCGAGGTCGTCTCCCCGCACAGCGAGCAGGTGGTCGCGACGGTGCCGGAGGGCACGGCCGCCGACATCGACGCCGCGGTCAGCGCCGCCCGGAGGGCCTTCGACCACGGCCCCTGGCCGCGGACGAGCGCCGAGGAGCGCATCGAGGTGGTCCAGGCCTTCGCCAACCTCTACGCCGCACGGATGGGCGAGATGGCCGACGTGATCACCACCGAGATGGGCTCGCCGACGAGCTTCTCGAACCTGGCGCAGGCGCCGGCACCCTGGATGATGATCGAGTCGTTCATCGCCATCGCCAAGGCCTTCCCGTGGGAGGAGGTCCGCCCGGGGGCCCTCGGCACCGACGTCATCGTGCGACGCGAGCCGGTCGGGCGTGGTCGCCGCGATCCCGCCCTGGAACGTCCCCCAGTTCACGACGATCTCCAAGCTCGCCCCGGCGCTGCTGGCCGGCTGCACCGTCGTGCTCAAGCCGGCGCCGGAGACGCCGCTCGACTCCTACCTGATGGCCGAGATGCTGCAGGAGGCCGGTCTGCCGGCCGGGGTCGTCAACATCGTCGCGGCGGGGCGCGAGGTGGGGGAGCACCTCGTCGCCCATCCGGGCGTCGACAAGGTGGCCTTCACCGGGTCGACCGCCGCCGGGCGCAAGATCGCCGCCGTCTGCGGCGAGCAGCTCAAGCGGGTCAGCCTGGAGCTCGGCGGCAAGTCGGCGGCGATCGTCCTCGACGACGCCGACCTCGCCGCGACGATGGAGGGCCTGAAGTTCACGGCCCTGATGAACAGCGGCCAGGCCTGCGTCGCGCAGACCCGGATCCTGGCCAGCCGCACGAAGTACGCCGAGGTCGTGGACGCCCTCGCCGAGACCGTGAGCGGCATGCAGGTGGGTGATCCCGCCGACGCGGCCACCGAGATCGGCCCGATGGTCGCCCAGCGACAGCAGGAGCGGGTGGAGAAGTACATCGCCCTCGGCCAGGAGGAGGGTGCCCGCATCGTGGTCGGTGGCAACGGGATGCCCGACGGTCTCGACCACGGCTGGTACGTCCGCCCCACCGTCTTCGCCGACGTGGACAACCGGATGCGCATCGCTCAGGAGGAGATCTTCGGGCCGGTGCTGTCGGTGATCGCCTACGACGACGTCGACGACGCCGTCCGGATCGCCAACGACTCCGACTACGGCCTCGCCGGCACCGTCTGGACGTCCGACGCCGAGGCGGGGCTCGACGTCGCTCGCCGGGTCCGCACCGGCACCTTCGGGGTGAACACCTACACGATGGACTTCGCCGCGCCCTTCGGCGGCTACAAGACGTCGGGCATCGGCCGTGAGTTCGGGGCCGAGGGGTTGGCGCAGTACACCGAGCTGAAGGCGATCTACCCCAGCGCTCCTGCGTGACGGCCTGACGCCCTCGTGCTCCTCGACCTCCAGCTGGACGCGAGTCCGGACCGATCCTCCGAGCGTGCCCGCGAGCTCGTGGACGCCGGTGCCGCCGGGCTGTTCACCTTCGAGGGTCCGCACGACGTCTTCCTGCCCGCTGGCCGCCGTGGCCGGAGGGTCGACGCCGACCTGATGACCAACGTCGCGATCGCGATGCCGCGCAGCCCGATGCACCTCGCGCACGCGGCGTGGGACCTGCAGCTGATGAGCGGCGGCCGCTTCCGGCTCGGGCTCGGGTCACAGGTCAGGCCACACATCGAGAAGAGGTACGGCGCCACCTGGTCGCCGCCGGCCGCGCGGATGCGCGAGATCGTGCTCGCGGTGAAGGCGATCCTGGACTCGTGGCAGCACGGGACACCGCTGCGCTTCGAGGGTGAGCACACCCGGCACACGCTGATGCCTCCGACGTTCGTGCCCGGACCCAATCCCGCACGGCCCGCCGCCCGTGCTCCTCGGCGCGCTCGGTCCGCTGATGACACGCACCGCGGCCGAGGTCGCCGACGGACTGCTGGTGATGCCCTTCCACAGCCATCGGCACTTCCGCGAGCGCACCCTGCCCGCGGTGGCCGAGGGCCTGCGGCGCTCGGGCAGGGAGCGCATCGACATCCACCCGCAGGCGATCCTCGCGATGGGCACCACCGAGGCCGAGCAGGGCAGCGGCCACCGAGTCGGCTCGTGGGCTGCTGGCGTTCTACGGTTCCACGCCGGCGTACCTGCCGGTGCTGGAGGTGGAGGGCTGGTCCGAGCTCCAGCCCGAGCTGAACGCTCTCTCCAAGCGCGGCGACGTCGGAGCGATGATGTCGCTGGTCACCGACGAGATGGTGCGCACGCTGGCGGTCGTCGGGACGCCGGAGGAGTGTGCGGCGGAGCTGGAGCGCAGGTTCGGTGACGTGGCCGCACCGGGTGTGCGCCTACTTCCCGGGCTACGACCCGGGGGTGGAGCAGATCGCCAGCCTGGCCCGCGCGCTCGCCGGGGGAGCAGTGACGCGCGGGCCAGGCTGACGGGTCCATGGGTGGCTACGGGTGCAGGTGGTGCTCCGGCAGCCAGGCCTCGGGGTCGATCGGACCGCCGTCGTGCGGGTGCACCTCGAGGTGGAGGTGGGGACCGGTCGTGTTGCCGGTCGAGCCGACGTACCCGACGAGGTCGCCGGGGGACAGCCGCTGGCCGACCTTCACGCGCGAACTCGCTCTGGTGGCAGTACCAGAGCACCGTCCCGTCATCGAGCCGGACGACGGTCTTGTTGCCGTAGGCCCCGTCCGAGGACGCCGCCTTGACGACGCCGGGGCCGATGGAGCGGATCTCGGTGCCCTCGGGGGCGGCGAAGTCCAGGCCGGTGTGCGTGCTCGCCCACAGTCCGCTGGACTGCCCGAAGCGGCCGGTCAGGTGGTAGCCCCGCACGGGCAGCACCCAGGCCGGGGGCTTGGCCTTGAGCCGGACGCTCGGCAGGACCCGGAAGGGCTGGGCCTTGGCGGGCTGGGTCCGGGCAGCGACCTGCTCGGCGGGGCCCGGAGAGGGCAGCGGCCGGAGGGATGGTCGCGAGCGCAGCGGTGACCAGGAGACCGGTCAGGATCGCGGGCGTGCGTGAGCGATGGCGTCTGTGCTTGGGAGCATGGCAATGGGAGTCCTCTGCGCGCCACGGCGGCGGGTCTGCTTCCCGAGTCGCCTGGCGCGCGAACGCGCCTCGCTGCTCGTCAGAGGTCCTGTATCGGGGTCACATCGGTGTGGCGACGAGCAAAGGGCGCTTCACACACCGACTGTTCTCTTGTCTGCGGCGCTGCCTTTTGCAAGCACGCGCCAGACCATTGAGACATCCGAGCTACTCACGTGCAAATCCGTCGCTAGCAAGTTGTTAGCGGGGTCACACGATGTGCGGACGCGTCCCGCTCAGGGGGCGACGAAGGTCACACTTTTACGCCGGGCGAAACCCGTGGCGGCCATGCGGGCTAGACAGGTGTCGTGTCCGGAGCGGCGGGAGCTGCGGATTTCTCCTCGTCCGTGACCTAGCCTCGAAACATGGACGACACGCAAGCGCCCACCATCTCGGGGGCGATCATCGGGACCACCGCGCTTGGGCAGGCTGCAGATGCGTGTACCCGAGGAGGACGGCTTCGAAGAGGTCGTGGTCGAGCGCCGGTGGCCGGACAGCACGTCGGCCCGGGCATGGTGCGAGCGCACCGTCGAGCGGGCCGTCCCGGGCACCGTCATCCTCGAGATCCAGGTCTTCGAGGAGAGCTGGAAGCACTCCAGGTCGTGGGAGACCACGAAGAGCCGACCCGATCGCAGAGGCCCTGCAGCTCGGTGTCGTCGCAGCCGGCGGTGAGGTTCGTTGGGCCCAGACGCGCTCGATGAGCCCGCGCGCCGGAGCACGCCACCTCCTCTGAGCCGGTGTTCCCGCCGGGTCGCTGACCGCCGACTCGACGACAGCCCCCGCTGCGGCACTATGGGGCCCATGGGCACCCCCGCTGAGAACACCGACTACGACCCCGCAGCCGAGGTCACGCAGATCTGCCGTGACCTGATCCGCATCGACACGACCAACTTCGGCGACCAGCCGGGCCCGGGCGAGCGCAAGGCCGCCGAGCACGTGGCGACGCTGCTCGACGAGGTCGGCATCGAGAGCGAGCTGTGGGAGGCCGAGCCGGGGCGCACCAACGTGCTGGCGCGCTGGGGCGGGGACCGGGGCGACCCGATCCTCGTGCACGGCCACCTCGACGTCGTCCCCGCCGACGCCGCCGACTGGCAGCTGCACCCGTTCAGCGGGGAGATCCACGAGGGTCAGCTCTGGGGTCGCGGTGCCGTCGACATGAAGGACTTCGACGCGATGCTGCTCTCCACGGTGCGTGCCCGTGCCCGGGCCGGCGTCGTGCCCGACCGGCCGCTGGTGCTCTGCTTCACCGCCGACGAGGAGGCCGGGGGGCACCAGGGCGCCGGACCGCTGGTGGAGTCGCACCGCGAGTGGTTCGAGGACTGCACGTACGCCGTCGGCGAGGTCGGCGGCTTCTCCACGACGGTGCGGGACCGCCGGCTCTACCTCATCGAGGCCGCGGAGAAGGGGATGGCCTGGATGCGGCTGACCGCGCGCGGCAACGCCGGGCACGGATCGATGCGGCACCCCGACAACGCGGTGACCACGCTCGCCGAGGCCGTGGCCCGCATCGGTCGGCACGAGTGGCCCGTCCAGCTCACCCCGACGATGCGAGGTGCTGCTCGGGGCCGTCGGCGAGCTGGCCGGCACCGAGGCCACTCCCGAGAACGCGGAGGCCCTGGTCGAGGAGTTCGGGAGCGCTGCTCGCATGCTCGGCGCCGTGATCCGGCACACCACCAACCCGACCATGCTCGAGGCGGGCTACAAGGTGAACGTCGTGCCGGGCCAGGCCACGGCCCAGGTCGACGGCCGGTTCCTGCCGGGGTTCGAGGACGACTTCCTGGCCACGCTGCGCGAGCTGGCCGGCCCCGGCGTCGACATCGACTTCATCACCAAGATGCCGGGCCTCGAGACGCCGTACGACGGGGAGATGGCCGACGCGATGACCTCCTCGATCCTCGAGGAGGACCCCGATGCCCTGGTCGCGCCGTACCTGATGAGCGGCGGCACCGACGCGAAGCACTTCTCCGAGCTCGGGCATGCGCGCCTTCGGGTTCGCGCCGCTTGAGGCTGCCCGCCGAGCTCGACTTCACGGCCCTGTTCCACGGCGTGGACGAGCGCGTCCCGGTGGACGCCCTCGAGTTCGGCGCCCGGGTCTTCGACCGCTTCCTGGGGAAGATCTAGTACGAGCCAGGCGATCCGCTGCCGGATGATCTTGCGCCGCAGCACCACCCGCCGTGTGCCGTCGGGAGCCAGCCGCAGCCGGTCGACCTCCCAGCCACCCTGCTCGGCCCGCTCGACCAGCATCCGGGTGACGGCGTTGCGCGAGAGCTCGCGCGAGATCAGCAGGTTGTCGAACTCGTACTCGACACCCGGCTTGAGCGCGCGGTGCCGGAGCGTGCGCTCCTTGGTCGAGGTCATGCCAACACCTCCAGGTCGGACGACACGTCGTCGAGGGCTTGCCTGATCTCGGCGGGCAGCTCGCACTCCTCGACGGTCAGTGACTCGCGCAGCTGGGCGACCGTCCTAGCGCCGAGGATCGGCGCGGTGACGCCGGGACGGTCCCGCACCCACGCCAGCGCCACCTCGAGCGGGGACCAGCCGAGCCCGTCGGCGGCCCGGGCGACCCCCTCGACCACCCGCTGCGAGTGGTCGTCCAGGTAGCGCCCGACGAACGAGGAGAAGTGCGGGGAGGCGGCCCGGGAGTCGGCGGGAGTGCCGCCGCGGTACTTCCCGGTGAGCACGCCGCGACCGAGCGGGGACCAGGGCAGGATGCCGAGGCCGAGCGCCCGAGCAGCCGGGATCGTCTCGGTCTCGATGCCACGGTTGAGCAGGGAGTACTCCACCTGGTTGGACGCCAGCGGCGCCCGGCCCGGGTACGGCGCGTTGCCAGGTGGCCGCCTGGGCGGACTGCCAGCCGTTGTAGTTGCTCACCCCGACGTAGGCCGCCTTGCCGCTCGACACGGCATGGTCGAGCGCCGACAGCGTCTCCTCGAGCGGGGCGTCGTCGACCCAGGTGTGCACCTGCCAGAGGTCGACGTGGTCGACGCCCAGACGTCGCAACGAGGCGTTCAGCGAGCTGATCAGGTGGCCGCGCGAGGCGTTCGTGAACCGCTCGCGAGCCGCGTCGCCCGACGCCGGCCTTGGTGGCGATCACGACCTCGTCGCGGGCGCAGACGTCGCCGAGCAGCGAACCGATCAACCGCTCGGAGTCTCCGTCGGTGTAGCCCGCGGCGGTGTCCACGAGCGTGCCGCCGGCGTCGACGAAGGCGGCCAGCTGCTCGCGCGCCTCGTGCTCGTCGGTGTCGCGGCCCCAGGTCATCGTGCCCAGGCCCAGGCGCGACACCGAGAGTCCGGTGGCGCCCAGAAGCCGCTGCTGCATGGTCGAAACGGTATCGACCGCACCCCAGCCACCGGCACGCGGCTCGCCGTGGGAGGCAGTCAGGTAACAGGCAGGAAGCGATGCGTACGCTGTGCCGGTGCTCGACTTCCTTCAGGCTGTGGTGCTCGGGCTCATCCAGGGCCTCACCGAGTTCCTTCCCATCTCCAGCAGCGCCCACCTCCGGATCCTGCCGGAGTGGTTCGGCTGGGGTGACCCCGGCGCAGCGTTCACGGCGGTGATCCAGATCGGCACCGAGCTGGCGGTCCTGCTCTACTTCCGTCACGACATCTGGCGGATCGGCACGACCTGGGTCAAGTCGATCTTCCAGCCCGAGTTCCGCGGGCACATCGACGCGCGGATGGGCTGGTACGTGATCATCGGCTCGGTGCCGATCGTCGTGCTCGGGGTGCTCGCTCAAGGACGTGATCGAGCACGACTTCCGCAACCTGTGGATCATCGCCACGACCCTGATCGTGATGGGACTCGTGCTCGGGGTGGCCGACCGCACGGCCAAGCAGGACCGCGACCTCAAGCAGGTCGGGATGAAGCACGCCGTGCTGCTGGGGCTCGCCCAGGCACTGGCCCTGATCCCGGGTGTCTCCCGCTCCGGCGCGACCATCTCGATGGGCCTGTTCCTCGGCCTGAAGCGCGAGGCGGCGACCCGGTTCGCCTTCCTGCTCGCCATCCCCGCGGTCGTGGGCGCTGGTGTCTTCGAGCTCAAGGACATCCCGAACGGCGACAACAACTACGGCTGGGGTCCGACGCTTCGTGGCCACGGTCGTGTCCTTCCTCGTCGGGTACGCCGCGATCGCATGGCTGCTGAAGTACGTCTCGACGCACACCTACACGCCGTTCGTGATCTACCGGGTGGCGCTCGGCCTGCTCACCCTCGTGCTCCTCTGGACCGGCGTCCTGGTCGCCTGAGGTCCCTGTCCGAGTCAGACCGCCGAGATCACAGCCACCCGGCGCGCTTGCTGATGATGAAGACCACCAGCGAGCTCAGGGCCATCAGGGTGAGCGCCATCGGGTAGCCGTAGAGCCAGTGCAGCTCGGGCATGTGGTCGAAGTTCATGCCGTAGATGCTGCCGATCAGCGTCGGTGCCGCCACCAGCCCGACCGCCGCCGAGATCCGGCGCATGTCGTCGTTCTGCTGGATGGAGATCTGCGCGATGTGGGCGTCGAACGCGGTGGACAGCAGCGCCGTCCAGGCTGTCGATGGTCTCTGCGACGCGGTTGAGGTGGTCCCACACGTCGCGGAAGTACGGCGCGGCGTCCTTGTGGATGCCGCGGACCGCGCCGCCGGTGAAGCGGTTCATCGGCTCCCGCAGCGGCATCACCGCACGGCGCATCTCCGCGAGCTCGCGCTTGAGGATGTAGATCCGGGCGGCGTCGCTGGTGCGCTGCGTCGAGAACACCGACTTCTCCACCTCGTCGACGTCCTCCTGGAGCGACTCGGCGACCTCCTCGTAGCGGTCGACGACCGAGTCGCACACCGCGTAGACGACCGCCGAGGGGCCGTGCTGCAGGACGCTGCTGCATCCCCTCGAGCCGATGGCGGGCCTCGCTCAGCGCGCCGCCCTTGCCGTGCCGCACGGTGACGATGAACTTGTGGCCGACGAACAGGCTGATCTCGCCGGTCTCGACCGCGTCCTCCTCGTCGACGTACCAGAGGGTCTTGAGGACGATGAACAGCGAGTCGGCGTACCGCTCGACCTTGGGGCGCTGGTGGGCGCTGATCGCGTCCTCCACCGCCAGCTCGTGCAGGTCGTAGAGGTCGGCGACGGCCTCCAGCTCGTGGCTGTCGGGCTCGTGCAGGCCGACCCAGACGAAGTCGTGGGCACCGGTCGCCTTGGCTCGCACGCCGGCGAGGTCGCCGTTCTCCAGGCCGAGGTCGATCCGTTCGCCGTCCCGGTACAGCGCGTTGTCAACGATCACAGGAGCAGGTTAGGCCTGACGCGTACGCTCCGGGCATGGCAACCGTGATCCTGGCGCGCCACGGGCGCACGGCGGCGAACGTCGGTGGCGTGCTCGCGGGCCGCAGCAAGGGCGTCCACCTCGACGACACCGGAATCTCCCAGGCCAAGGCGCGCCGCCCAGCGGCTGGAGGGCCTCGACCTGGCCGCCGTGGTGACCAGCCCGCTGGAACGGTGCCGGGAGACCGCGAAGCTGCTCGTCCCCGGTCATCGGGCCGTGGCCGACCGGCGCCTGCTCGAGTGCGACTACGGCGACTGGACCGGGCAGGAGCTCAAGACCCTGGCCAAGGAGAAGCTCTGGCGCACGGTCCAGGCGCAGCCCTCCGGGTGCGCAGGTTCCCCGGCGGCGAGTCGCTCCCGGAGATGTCGGCTCGGGCCGTCGCGGCGATCCGGGACCGCGACCAGGACGTCGAGGCCGCGGCCGGCGAAGGCGCCGTCTGGCTGGCCGTCTCCCACGGCGACGTGATCAAGGCGATCCTGGCCGACGCGCTCGGGATGCACCTCGACGCCTTCCAGCGGATCATGGTCGACCCCGCCAGCCTCTCCGTGGTGCGCTACACCCCGCACCGCGCCTTCGTCGTCACGATGAACTCGTCCTCCGGCTCTCTCGGCGCACCTGAAGGCCCCACCGCGCAAGGGCAGGACGCCGCAAGCGCACCGAGCGACGCCGTGGTCGGGGGTGGCGCCGGTCCCTCGACGGCGACCGGTTCGGGCAGCATCTAGGCTCGACCCATGCCCGTCATCCACCGCTTCGACCCGCCTGACCGCTTCGTGCCGGGCACCGTCGGCGAGCCCGGGCAGCGCACGTTCTTCCTGCAGGCGCGGGCCGGTCTCCAGGTCACCTCGGTCTCCCTGGAGAAGCAGCAGGTGCAGATCCTGGGGGAGCGGGTCGCCGAGCTCCTCGACGAGCTGATCGAGTCCGACGAGGCGCGAGACCGTGATCCCGGCGATGACGCCGGTCGGCGATGATCGACACCGAGCCGCTCGACCAGCCGATCGAGGAGGAGTTCCGGGCCGGCACGATCACGCTCTCCTGGGACGTCGAGCGACGAGCGCGTGGTGATCGAGGTCTTCCCGGTCGTCGAGGTGGAGGTGGAGCTCCCGGTCGAGGCCGAGGAGCAGGAGCTGATCGACCTGCCGATCCAGGAGCCGGAGCCCGAGGAGGTGCTGCTGGTGCGGATGTCGGCAGCGATGGCGAGGTCGTTCGCGACCCGCGCCGAGTCGGTCGTGGCCGCGGGCCGGGCGCCGTGTCCCTTCTGCGGGGGTCCGATGGATCCCGACGGCCACCTGTGCCCGCGGGCCAACGGGTTCCGTCGTACGCGTGGCTGATCGCGGTGACCGTTCCCCGGCTCACTGAGCTGCTCGAGGACCAGCTGGTCGTGCTCGGACGGATCATGCCCGCCTCCAACCACACCTTCCTGACCCGCCTGGGCGACAGCGGGGTCCAGTGCGTCTACAAGCCCAGCTCCGGGGAGCGTCCGCTCTGGGACTTCACCGACGGCACCCTCGCCGCGCGCGAGTACGCCGCCTGGGTGGTCTCGGACCACCTCGGCTGGGACGTCGTGCCGCCGACGGTGCTGCGTGACGGGCCGGCCGGCCCCGGGATGGTGCAGCTGTGGATGGAGTCGGAGGAGTCGGCCGAGGGTGAGCCCGACCCCGTCGACGTGGTGCCCGAGGGACCGCTGCCGCCCGGGTTCCTGCACGTGCTCGACGCCACGGGCGGCCGCGACGAGCCGGTGATGCTCGTCCACGAGGACTCGCCGCCGCTGCGCCGGATGGCGGTCTTCGACCTCGTCGTGAACAACACCGACCGCAAGGGCGGGCACGTGCTGCCCATGGCAGGCGGTCACCGCCACGGCGTCGACCACGGCGTCTGCTTCCACACCGAGGACAAGCTGCGCACGGTGCTCTGGGGCTGGGCCGGCCTGCGACTCTCCCCGAGGAGCCCGCCGGTGTGGAGGCGGTGCTGGACGGCCTCGACGGCGACCTGCGCGAGTCACTCGAGGACCTGCTCACGGTGCGCGAGGTGGACGCCGTCGCCCGACGGTGCGAGCGGCTGCTGCGCACGGGCAGCTTCCCGGTGCCGAGCGGCGGCTGGCCCTCGATCCCCTGGCCGCCCTTCTGACGCTGGCTGAGGCGTGGCCGATAGGGTCACGACCATGCGTGCCTGGACCTCACCCGACGGCGGGAGCGGAGCCCTTCCCGCCGGTGTGCACGGACCCGAGGTGCGGGTCTTCGACACCTCCACCCAGGGTGTGCGCGAGGTGGTGCCCACCGACGGAGCTGCCCGGATGTACGTCTGCGGCATCACGCCGTACGACGCGACGCACCTGGGCCACGCCGCGACGTACGTCGCCTTCGACCTGCTCAACCGGGCCTGGCGCTCCGCCGGCCACGAGGTCCGCTACGTGCAGAACGTCACCGACGTCGACGACCCGCTGCTCGAGCGCGCCAATGCCACCGGCGAGGACTGGGAGGCCCTCGCCGAGCGCGAGACCGCCCTGTTCCGCGAGGACATGGAGGCGCTCCGCGTGCTCCCGCCGGACGCCTACGTGGGCGCCGTCGAGACGATCCCCCTCGTGGTGGAGATGGTCGAGGACCTGCAGGCGACGGGAAGCATCTACGAGGTTCCGTCGACGGGCTCGGGCCGGGCGGACCTCTACTTCTCGGTCACCAGGGACCCTGCTTTCGGCGAGGTCTCCGGCTGGACCCGCGAGCAGATGATGACCGTCTTCGCCGACCGTGGCGGAGACCCCGACCGACCCGGCAAGAAGGACCCGCTCGACTGCCTGGTCTGGCAGTCGGAGCGACCCGGCGAGCCCGCGTGGGACTCCGTGCTGGGCCGCGGCCGTCCCGGCTGGCACATCGAGTGCTCGGCGATCGCCCGCACGCACCTGGGAGCCACCATCGACGTGCAGGGTGGCGGCAGCGACCTCGTCTTCCCCCATCACGAGATGAGTGCCTCGGAGGCCCAGGTCGCCGATCCCGGGACACCGTTCGCGCGGGCCTACGTGCATGCGGGCATGGTCGGCCTCGACGGCGAGAAGATGTCGAAGTCCAAGGGCAACCTGGTGCTGGTCTCGAAGCTCCGCGAGAGCGGCCTGGACCCGATGGTGATCCGGCTGCTGCTGCTCGGCCACCACTACCGCAGCGACTGGCAGTGGGACGAGGCCGACGTCGCGGCAGCGGGCGCGCGCCTCGACAAGTGGCGCAGTGCCGTCGCCAAGCCCGCCGGCGCCCCGACCGAGCACGTCATCACCGACGTGCTCACTGCCCTGGCGACCGACCTCGACGCCCCCTTCGCCCTCCGGCTCCTCGACCACTGGGCCAACACCACCGACTTCGGCGACGAGAGCGAGCCGGGCGCCGGGGAGAAGATCCGCCAGCTGGTCGACGCCGCACTCGGCGTCGAGCTGTAGCGGGCCCTACTTCTCCGGGTCGTCCCGGCGCTTGAGGTAGCGCTCGAACTCGCGGGCGATCGCCTCGCCGCTGGCCTCGGGCAGCTCGGCGGTGTCCTGGCTCTCCTCGAGGTTGCGGACGTACTCCGCGACGTCCTCGTCCTCCTCGGCGAGCTCGGCCACGCCCCGCTCCCAGGCTCGGCTGTCCTCGGGGAGGTCGCCCAGCGGGATCCTCGTCTCGAGCAGGTCCTCGACCTGGCCGAGCAGGGCCAGCGTGGCCTTCGGGCAGGGGGGCTGGGGCAGGTAGTGCGGGACGGCCGCCCAGAACGACACGGCCGGCATGTCCAGCCGGGCACAGGCGTCCTGGAAGACCCCGACGATCCCGGTCGGGACCCTCGTACGTCGCCGGCTCCAGCTTGAGCCGGTCCTCCAGGTCGAGCTCGGTCGCCGTCCCGCTGACCTGGATCGGTCGCGTGTGCGGCGTCTCGGCCAGCATGGCGCCGAGCGTGACCACCAGCTCGACGCCGAGCTCGTCGGCGCAGGCGAGCAGCTCGGCGCAGAACTGGCGCCACTTCATGTTCGGCTCGATGCCCCGCAGCAGCACGACGTCGCGGTGCGACGCCGGGTGGGCGGGCGACGTACACCTGCGTCGAGGGCCAGGTGATCCGGCGCATGCCCTCGTCGGTGGTGGCGACCACCGGGCGGTTGACCTGGAAGTCGTAGAACTCCTCCGGATCGACGACGGCGACCACCTGCGCGTCCCACACCTCGATGAGGTGGTCGACCACCCCGGTGGCCGCGCTCGCAGCGTCGTTCCAGCCTTCGAAGGCCGCCACCATCACCGGGTCGACGAGCTGCGGCACGTCCTCGATCTCGATCACCCTCCAACCCTAGGGTGTCCCACCCAGCACGCGGGTGAGCCCGGGACCCGGCCACCATGCGAAAATCTAGATCCACGGCTCGGCCGCCTGCCTACGCTGTGTGCACCCCCAGAAGACGACCGGAGTACATCTGTGACCACTGCCCAGGAACGCCGCACCCAGGAGCGCCCTGACGCCACCGAGGCGCTCACGACGCTCCTGCGCGAGCGCATCCTGGTGATCGACGGCGCGATGGGCACGATGATCCAGGGCCACGGCCTCGACGAGGCGGGCTACCGCGGGGACCGGTTCGCCGACTGGGACCAGGAGGTGCGCGGGAACAGCGACCTGCTCAGCCTGAGCCAGCCCGAGATCATCCGGTCCATCCACCGCGAGTACCTCGAGTCCGGCGCCGACATCGTCGCGACGAACACCTTCAGCGCGCAGCGCATCTCCCAGGCCGACTACGGCATGGAGGATCTCGCCTACGAGCTGAACTTCGAGTCGGCCCGGCTGGCGCGTGAGGCCGCGGACGCGGTCACCGATGCCGAGCCCGACCGGCCGCGCTTCGTCGCCGGCGGACTGGGCCCGACCAACCGGACCGCCTCGATCTCGCCCGACGTCAACGACCCGGGCTTCCGCAACACCAGCTTCGAGCAGCTCGTCGAGGCCTACGCCGAACAGGCCGCCGGGCTGGTCGACGGCGGCGCCGACCTGCTCCTGGTGGAGACGATCTTCGACACGCTCAACGCCAAGGCCGCGATCTTCGCCCTAGAGACGCTCTTCGAGGAGCGTGGCCGGCGCTGGCCGGTGATCCTGTCCGGCACGATCACCGACGCGTCCGGGCGCACCCTCTCGGGCCAGGTCACCGAGGCCTTCTGGAACTCGGTGCGGCACGCCCGGCCGCTGGCGATCGGCCTGAACTGCGCCCTCGGCGCGGCCGAGATCCGCCCCTACCTGGCGGAGCTCTCGCGGATCGCCGACTGCTTCGTCTCCTGCTACCCCAACGCGGGGCTGCCCAACGCCTTCGGTGAGTACGACGAGACCCCCGACCAGATGTCGGCGGTGCTCGCGGAGTTCACCAGCGCGGGCCTGGTCAACCTGGTCGGCGGGTGCTGCGGCACCACCCCGGGGCACATCTCCCGCATCGCGGACGTGGTCGACGGGGCCGCACCGCGCGAGCCGGTCGAGCCGGTGCCGGCCATGCGCCTCTCCGGGCTCGAGCCGCTGACGATCGACGCCGAGTCCCTGTTCGTGAACATCGGCGAGCGCACCAACATCACCGGCTCCGCGAAGTTCCGCAACCTGATCAAGGCCAGCGACTACGACGCTGCTCTCTCCGTCGCTGCGCAGCAGGTCGAGGCCGGGGCCCAGGTCATCGACGTCAACATGGACGAGGGCATGATCGACGGCGTCGCCGCGATGGACCGCTTCACCAAGCTGATCGCCGGGGAGCCCGACATCAGCCGGGTGCCGATCATGGTCGACTCCTCCAAGTGGGAGGTCATCGAGGCGGGCCTGCGCTGCGTGCAGGGCAAGCCGATCGTGAACTCGATCTCCATGAAGGAGGGCGAGGACAAGTTCCGCGAGCAGGCGCGCCTGTGCCGCAAGTACGGCGCGGCCGCGGTCGTGATGGCATTCGACGAGGAGGGCCAGGCGGACAACCTCGAGCGCCGCAAGCAGATCTGCGAGCGGGCCTACCGGATCCTCGTGGACGAGATCTCCTTCCCGCCCGAGGACATCATCTTCGACCCCAACTGCTTCGCGCTCGCGACGGGCATCGAGGAGCACGCCAACTACGGGGTCGACTTCATCGAGGCCACCCGCTGGATCAAGGAGAACCTCCCCGGCGCGCTGGTCTCCGGAGGCATCTCCAACGTCTCCTTCTCCTTCCGCGGGAACAACCCGGTGCGCGAGGCGATCCACTCGGTCTTCCTCTTCCACGCGATCCAGGCGGGCCTCGACATGGGCATCGTCAACGCGGGTGCGCTGGTCGTCTACGACGAGATCGACCCGGAGCTGCGCGAGCGGATCGAGGACGTCGTGCTCAACCGCCGCGAGGACGCGGCCGAGCGCCTGCTGGAGATCGCCGAGGCGCACCGCGGCTCGGGGGAGCAGCAAGAGGTGGCCACGCTCGAGTGGCGTTCGCTCCCGATCGGGGAGCGGATCACGCATGCCCTCGTCAAGGGCCTCGACGCCCACGTCGAGGACGACACCGAGGAGCTGCGTGCCGAGATCGAGGCACGCGGCGGTCGCCCGATCGAGGTGATCGAGGGCCCGCTGATGGACGGCATGAACGTCGTCGGCGACCTGTTCGGCTCCGGCAAGATGTTCCTGCCCCAGGTGGTGAAGTCGGCGCGGGTGATGAAGAAGGCGGTCGCCTACCTGATCCCGTTCATCGAGCAGGAGAAGCTCGACAACCCCGAGTACGCCACCGCGAAGGACACCAACGGCACGATCGTGATGGCCACGGTGAAGGGCGACGTGCACGACATCGGCAAGAACATCGTCGGGGTCGTGCTGCAGTGCAACAACTACGAGGTGATCGACCTCGGCGTGATGGTGCCCGCGCAGAAGATCCTGGACAAGGCCAAGGAGGTCGGGGCCGACCTGATCGGCCTCTCCGGGCTGATCACCCCGTCGCTCGACGAGATGGTCAACTTCGCCACCGAGATGGAGCGCCAGGGCTTCGACATCCCGCTGCTCATCGGTGGCGCCACCACCTCCCGCGCGCACACGGCCGTCAAGGTGACCCCCCGCTACAAGGGCCCGGTGCTCTGGGTCAAGGACGCGTCCCGATCGGTGCCCGTCGCGGCAGCCCTGCTCTCGCCAGAGCGACGCGGCAAGCTGCTCGAGGACACCGAGGCGGACTACGAGTCACTGCGCAAGCGCCACGCCTCCAAGAGCGAGCGCCCGCTGTCCTCGCTCGAGGACGCCCGTGCCAACGCCACGGTGGTCGACTGGTCGTCGTACGAGCCCCCTGTGCCCGCGATGCTCAGGGACGGTGACGCCGTCAGGGTCTTCGAGGACTACGACGTCGCGGAGCTGCGGGAGTACATCGACTGGCAGCCGTTCTTCAACGCCTGGGAGATGAAGGGCAAGTTCCCCGACATCCTGAACAACCCGGCGAGCGGCGAGACCGCGCGCAAGCTGTACGACGACGCACAGGCGATGCTGGACACGATGATCAAGGAGAAGTGGCTGACCGCCAACGGCGTGATCGGCTTCTTCCCGGCCAACGCCGTCGGCGACGACATCGAGGTCTACCGCGACTCTGAGCGGACCGAGGTTCTCACCACGCTGTTCAACCTGCGCCAGCAGGGACAGCACCGCGAGGGGGTGCCCAACCGCTCGCTCGGCGACTTCGTCGCGCCGAAGGACACCGGTCTGGACGACTACGTGGGTGGGTTCGCCGTCACGGCGGGGCTCGGCACCCAGGACAGGATCAAGCAGTTCAAGGACGACCTCGACGACTACAGCGCCATCCTGCTCGAGTCGCTGGCCGACCGGCTCGCCGAGGCGTTCGCCGAGCGGATGCACCAGCGCGTCCGGACCGACTTCTGGGGACACGTTGCGGACGAGCAGCTGGCCAACGAGGACCTGATCGCCGAGAAGTACTCCGGCATCCGCCCCGCGCCGGGCTATCCCGCCTGCCCCGAGCACACCGAGAAGCGCACCCTGTGGGAGCTGCTCGACGTGGAGAAGAACACCGGCATGGAGCTCACGGAGTCGATGGCGATGTGGCCCGGCGCCTCGGTCAGCGGCTGGTACTTCTCGCACCCGCAGTCGCAGTACTTCGTCGTCGGCCGGCTCGGGCGCGACCAGGTCGCGTCGTACGCCGAGCGCAAGGGCTGGTCGCTCGAGGAGGCCGAGCGCTGGCTCTCCTCCAACCTCGGCTACGACCCCGAGGACTGAGGGGCCCGTGGACGAATCGGTCAGGGCGAGGGGGCAATCCCTGACGCGGGAGGCTGATGCTTCACCCATCCGCTACCGGATTCCCCGGGCGCCCGGGGAAACCGACGTTCCCCCGGCGGTCCTCTGGGACATGGACGGCACCCTCGTGGACACCGAGCCGTACTGGATGGAGTGCGAGTACGCCCTGGCGGAGAAGTACGGCGGGACCTGGTCGCACGAGGACGCGCTCGCGGTGGTCGGGGGCGACCTGATCGACTCCGCCACCTACATGCGCACGCACATGGGGATCGACCGCACGCCGGAGCAGATCGTCGACGAGCTGCTCGACGGGGTCGTGCAGAAGGTCGAGCGCGAGGTGCCCTGGCAGCCGGGAGCCAGGGAGCTGCTGGCGGAGCTGCGGGTGCGGGGAGTGCCCTGCGCGCTGGTCACCATGTCGTGGCGGAGGTTCGTCGAGCCGGTGCTCCGGGCTCTCCCGGAGGGATCCTTCGACGTGCTGGTCTGCGGTGACGAGGTGGCCCACGGGAAGCCGCACCCGGAGCCCTACCTGCGCGCTGCTGAGCTGATCGGCTGCCCACCGGCGGAGACGGTCGCGATCGAGGACTCGCCGACCGGCGCCACCTCGGCGGAGGCCGCCGGTTGTCAGGTGCTGGTCGTCCCGAACCACGTCCCGGTCCCTGCGGGGGAGCGACGCACGCAACGGGAGACGCTGGTCGGGGTCACGCCGGCAGATCTGGCGGGCCTGATCCCGGCACGCTGACCGGGTCCTCGACGACGACCGGCTCTGGCAGCGGCGGCGGCTCGTTGCCGAAGGCGGGACACAGCGCCTGGAAGCTGCACCAACGACAGGCCCATCCCGGGTTCGGCTGCCAGTCACGGGCCGCGCGGGCCTCCTCGATCGCCTGCCACACGGCCTCGACGAGCCGCTCGGTGAACAACAGGTCGGCCTCGTCGGGCTCGTAGCTGACGACCTGCCCGTCACCGAGGTAGATCAGCTGGAGCAGGGCGGGGACCACACCCCGGGTGCGCCAGATCACCAGCGCGTAGAACCGCATCTGGAACAGCGCCTTGCCCTCGAACCCGACGCCGGGCGAGCGGCCCGTCTTGTAGTCCACCACCCGGATCGCACCGTCCTGCGCGACGTCGATGCGGTCGACGAACCCCCGCAGCAGCAGCCGCGACTCGAGCAGGGTCTCGACGTAGAGCTCGCGCTCCGCCGGCTCGAGCCGACGCGGGTCCTCGAGGGCGAAGTATCCGCGGAGGCTCTCGCGGCACGACGACAACCACGTCACGATGTCTGCGCCCTCGCCGGTGAACAGGGAGGCTGCCTCGGGCTCGGCGTCGAGGACGAACTCCCAGGCGGCCTGCACCATGTCCTCGCCACGCTCGGGCGTCCGCTCGGCTGCCGGCAGGTCGAACAGGTCCTCGAGCACCTTGTGCACGACGGTCCCACGCATCGCGTCGGGGGAGGGCTCCTCGGGCAGGCGGTCGATGGTGCGCAACCGGAACATCAGCGGGCACGTGCGAAAGTCGGAGGCGCGGCTCGGCGAGAGCGAACCGAGCACCCGCACACCGTCGACCGGCGTGCCGATCCGCACCCGTGGGCTGGTCTCCTCCATGGCTTCACCGTAGGTGCTCGCTCCGACAGGAGGCTGCCGCGCTAGCGTGGGCGCGTGCAA
Organism: uncultured Actinomycetota bacterium; assembly: GCA_963797525.1. Lineage (GTDB taxonomy): Bacteria > Actinomycetota > Actinomycetes > Propionibacteriales > Nocardioidaceae > Marmoricola. The sequence continues at coordinate 262,360 of CAWCPT010000001.1, read as the reverse complement.
GACGACGGAGCAACCGGCGAACCCGCTGGTCCCGGCGTGCGCGCGTCGTACCCACCGGGCACCTGGCGGATCGGTTCCATCCGCGGCATCGACGTCCTGGTCCGGTCGTCGTGGCTGCTCGTGGCGATCCTGATCGCCTTCCTGCTCGCCCCGCGCATCGAGGAGGTCGCGCCGGGTCTCGGCGGCTGGAAGTACGTCGCGGGCGTCGCCTTCGCCGTGCTGCTCTACCTCTCGATCCTGCTGCACGAGATCTCGCACGCACTGATGGCCCAGCGCTACGGCCTGGGTGTGCGATCGATCAGCCTGCACTTCCTCGGTGGTGCCACCGAGATCGACTCCGAGACGCGCACACCCGGCCAGGAGTTCAAGGTCGCCGTCGTGGGACCGCTCACCTCGCTCGTGGTCGGTGCGGCCGCCCTGGCCCTGCTCACCGTCACTCCGGAAGGACTGCTCGACTTCACGGTCTGGAGCCTGGCCTGGGCCAACCTGATCGTCGGGATCCTCAACCTGGTGCCCGGGCTTCCGCTCGACGGCGGACGGGTGCTGCGTGCGTTCGTGTGGAAGGTGACCGGCAACATGCACCGGGGCACCATCGTGGCTGGGTGGGGCGGGCGCGTCGTGGCCGTCGCCGTCCTGGCGTGGCTGCCGCTCTCGCGGATCGTCTTCGGTCTCAGGCCAGACATCTTCGACTTCGCGATGGCGGTGATCATCGCCGCGTTCCTGTGGTCCGGTGCCACCGCCTCGATGGTCAGCGCCCGGGTCCGCCGGCGCCTCCCCGCCCTCAAGGCGCGCCCGTTGGCACGCCGGGTCGTGGCCGTCTGCGACGAGGTCCCCGTCGCAGAGGCCGTGCGCAAGGCCCAGGAGAGCGAGGCCGGCGCCATCGTGGTCCACACGGGCGACGACCGCCTGAGCGGCGTGGTCAACGAGGCGGCCCTGCTGGCCACCCCCGAGGACCGCCGCGCCTGGGTGCCGGTGAGCGACGTGGCCCGCACGCTCGAGGAGGGCCTGGTGCTCCCCGCCGACATCGCGGGCGAGGAGCTGATCCTGGCCATGTCGCACACTCCTGCCGAGGAGTACGTCCTGGTCGAGGAGGACGGCTCCCTGTTCGGGGTGCTGGCCACGGTCGACGTCGACCGAGCCTTCGAGGAGGGCGCACGCAAGTGAACGACGCACCAGGGCCGGCGACGGCCCACGACTGGTCCGGCGTCCGCAGGGGGCCGCTCGAGGCAGGGGAGTGGGTCCGCCTCACCGACGGCAAGGGCCGGCGCCACAACATCTGCCTCGAGTCCGGCAAGTCCTTCCACACCAACCGCGGCGGGATCTCCCACGACGACATCATCGGCCGCGACGAGGGGTTCACGCTGACCTCGACCTCCGGCGGCGAGTACCTCGTCTTCCGGCCCCTGCTCAGCGAGTTCGTGGTCTCGATGCCGCGCGGCGCCGCCGTGGTCTACCCGAAGGACGCCGCCCAGATCGTGGCGATGGCCGACATCTTCCCCGGGGCGCACGTCGTCGAGGCCGGTGCCGGCTCCGGCGCGCTGACCTGCTCGCTGCTGCGCGCCGTCGGACCGTCGGGCCGCGTCTCCTCCTTCGAACGACGCGAGGAGTTCGCCGACGTCGCCCGTCGCAACGTCACCCAGTTCTTCGGCGGCGAGCACCCGGCATGGTCGCTCACGGTCGGCGACCTCGCCGAGTCGCTCCCCACCGCCGAGCCCGCCGGAAGCGTCGACCGGGTGGTCCTCGACATGCTGGCTCCCGTGGGAGTGCGTGCCGGTGGTCGCCGACGCGCTCGTCCCCGGCGGCATCGTGGTGGCGTACGTCGCGACCACGACCCAGCTCGGCAAGGTGGTCGAGACCCTGCGCGCCCACGGCGAGTTCACCGAGCCCCAGCCCTGGGAGACCCTGGTGCGTGACTGGCACGTGGAGGGGCTCGCCGTACGCCCCGGACACAAGATGAACGGCCACACCGGGCTTCCTCGTCACCGCCCGACGGATGGCCCCTGGCGAGCAGGCGCCGGTGAAGAAGCGTCGCCCCGCACCGGGCGCCTACGGGGTCGACTACGACGGCCCCCGACCGGTCGGCCTGCCTCCCCAGATCGGGGCCAGGTCACAGATCAGCAACCAGAAGCGTGAGACACGCCTCTAACCGCTTGGCATCGGCCACCCGACGAGTAGGGTCAAAGACCAGCCCTTCACGGAGGTGGTTCAGGTGACCGAGTCAGGTGCCGAGCAAGCCCAGCTGCGGAACCAGGTGTCCTTCCTCGAGGCCGAGGTGGCTGATCTGCGCCGCCGACTCGCGGACGCTCCCGGCAGCTCTCGCACGCTCGACCAGCGTCTCCTGGACACCCAGCGGTCCCTGGCCGCGGTCACCTCCCAGAACGAGCGGCTGGCCGAGACCCTGCGCGAGGCCCGCGACCAGATCGTCACCCTCAAGGAGGAGGTCGACCGGCTGGCGCAGCCGCCCACCGGCTTCGGCACCTTCCTCAAGCGCAACGAGGACGACTCCGTCGACGTGTTCACCAGCGGCCGCAAGCTGCGCGTCAACGTCAGCCCCTCGGTCGACCTCGACACCCTGACCAAGGGCCAGGAGGTGATGCTCAACGAGGCGCTCAACGTGGTGATGGCGCTCGAGTTCGAGGAGGTCGGCGAGGTCGTCATGTTCAAGGAGGTGCTCGCCGACGGCGACCGCGTCCTGGTGATCGCCAACGCCGACGAGGAGCGGGTCGTGCGCCTGGCGGCGCCGCTGCGCGAGCAGACCCTGCGGGCCGGCGACTCGCTGCTGCTGGACAGCAAGTCCGGCTACGTCTACGAGAAGGTGCCCAAGTCCGAGGTCGAGGAGCTCGTCCTCGAGGAGGTGCCGGACATCGACTACCGCTCGATCGGCGGTCTCTCCGGCCAGATCGAGCAGATCCGCGACGCCGTCGAGCTGCCCTACCTGCACCCCGAGCTGTTCAAGGACTACCAGCTGAAGCCGCCGAAGGGCGTGCTGCTCTACGGTCCGCCCGGCTGTGGCAAGACCCTGATCGCCAAGGCGGTGGCCAACTCGCTGGCCAAGAAGGTCGCCGAGAAGACCGGCCAGGAGGGTCGCTCGTTCTTCCTCAACATCAAGGGCCCCGAGCTGCTGAACAAGTACGTCGGGGAGACCGAGCGACACATCCGGCTGGTCTTCCAGCGGGCCCGTGAGAAGGCCAGCGAGGGCACCCCGGTCATCGTCTTCTTCGACGAGATGGACTCGCTGTTCCGGACCCGCGGCTCCGGTGTCTCCTCCGACGTCGAGAACACGATCGTCCCGCAGCTGCTCTCCGAGATCGACGGTGTCGAGGGCCTCGAGAACGTGCTGGTCATCGGTGCCTCCAACCGCGAGGACATGATCGACCCCGCGATCCTGCGGCCCGGCCGGCTCGACGTGAAGATCAAGATCGAGCGTCCCGACGCGGAGTCCGCACGCGACATCTTCACCAAGTACCTCACCGCCGAGCTGCCGCTGAACGCCGACGACCTCGCCGAGTTCGGCGGGGACAAGGACGCCACGGTGGCCGGCATGATCACGGCCACGGTCGAGCGGATGTACACCGAGTCCGAGGAGAACCGATTCCTCGAGGTGACCTACGCCAACGGTGACAAGGAAGTCCTCTACTTCAAGGACTTCAACTCCGGCGCGATGATCCAGAACATCGTCGACCGCGCCAAGAAGATGGCGATCAAGGACGTCCTCGACCACGACAACCCGGGCATGCGCGTGCAGCACATGCTGCAGGCGTGCGTCGACGAGTTCAAGGAGAACGAGGACCTCCCGAACACCACCAACCCCGACGACTGGGCCCGCATCTCCGGCAAGAAGGGCGAGCGGATCGTGTTCATCCGCACCCTGATCACCGGCAAGCAGGGCACCGAGCCCGGCCGGTCGATCGACACCGTGGCCAACACCGGCCAGTACCTGTAGCAGCCGCTGGGCCGGCAGGCGAACCGAGCCCCGGACGCAGCGAAGGGCGCCGACCACGAGGTCGGCGCCCTTCGTCGTGCTGCTTGCGGCTCAGTCCCCGTCGGGGGACAGGTTGGCGTAGACGCCGTGGCCCCAGGGGATCTGGTTGCCGGCCGGGAGCATCCGGGCCACCGACGACGAGACGCCGTAGCCGGGCGCGTGCGAGGTCGGCTGGCGCCAGGTCGTCACGAAGTTCGCCTCGTAGGCACGGGTGTCCCGGGCGCTGTTGATCTGCTGCATCTGCTCGTCGTTGCCGAAGGCCGCGTTGCTCCAGTTGGCCGATCCCGACAGCGAGACGTGGGCCGACCGCGAGCCGCCCCAGCCGCCGACGATCGTCATCCACTTGCTGTGGTTGTACTTCTGGATCACGCCCTTGCGGTTCGTGGTGACCGACTGACGCACCGGGATCGGCTCCGCGACCGGAGCGGTTGCGCAGGATCTTCATCACCGACCGCGTCGACACGGAGTAGATGACCGCGACGTTGCAGCCGGAGTTCCACAGGCTGCGCAGCTTCTTGGCGATCCAGACGCCTCGCGTGTCGTAGATGGCGTACTGGATGATCCGGATCCTGGTGCGACCCGAGGCGGTGGCGGCGCCACGGCAGCGGACTCGGCTGAGCGCCTGCATCACCGGGTCGCCCGAGGCACTGGTGCCCGGCCTCGGGAAGAACATGTCGATCACGTTGGGGGAGGTGTAGCGGCGGTAGGCGCCGCGGACCGGGACCCCGACACGGACTTGCTTGAAGATCCCCAGGAAGTGGTTGTAGACCGTCGCGTTGCGCATGGCGCGGGCCTGGTTCCACTGGCCCTGGAACGCGAACGTCGTCAGGTTCATCGAGGTCTGCACCACGATGTTGCGCTGGTGGGAGTTGCCCGACGTTGTCGAAGAGGAAGTACTTCGAGTGCGGCGTCCCACCGCGCCCACGGCAGGCGCCACGGCACTGACGCGCGAAGCTCTGGGTCTCCGTCGTCGCGGGGTGCCCCGGCACGTAGCGCGCGGCACCCAGCTGGCGCTTGAGCCACGTCCAGGACGCGCTCTCCACGTTGGCGGTGGCTGCTGCCACGACCTGCACGCTGACCCCGCGGTTGCGGGCGGCGACCAGGGCCCTGGCCATCGTCATGTCGTTGAACGACCAGGTGGCCATCCGGATCTTGCCGTTGCCGGCCACCGGCTGGTGCAGCGAGTCCTTGGGACCGCCCCAGGTGCTCATCACGGTGTTCAGCACCCGGTTGCGGATGTTCACCCTCGAGCCCGCCGTCCGGTTCGGGAAGCTGAAGTAGGTGCCCGGCTGGATCGCGAAGTTCTTCGGCGGCTGTCCCGAGACGGCCGTGCGGGCCACCGTCGGCGCCTGCACGGTCTTCGGCGCGACGGCGGCGGCGGTAGCCGGGGCCGGAGCGGCCGCGACGGCCACGCTCAGGGCAGTGGCGAGCGCGAGAGCACCGGCAAGGACGGCCGTGCTGCGAGGTGTGGGCATAAGGGTTCCCCCAGGATTTTGTCCGAGATGCCCGAGACGTGGGCGCCGGGCAATTAACACTGCGACGGAGTCGCTTCTCCTAACACGACGTACCGTGGACCGCCCCGGTCTAGGCCGACCCGCCCCGTAGGCTCGGAAAGTGAGCACCACCCCAAGAAAGCCCTCGTTGCGCCCCTGGTTCCCCGGGGAACCCGGATGAGCGTACGCAGGGTGATGGGCACCGAGACCGAGTTCGGCATCTCCGTGCAGGGCCACCCCCACGCCAACCCGATGGTGGCCAGCACCCGCCTCGTCAACGCCTACGCCAGCGCCACGCTGCGGGCGCGCCGAGCGCGCTGGGACTTCGAGGAGGAGTCACCTCTCCGCGACGCACGCGGCTTCGACATGTCCCGCGAGGTGGCCGATCCCAGCCAGCTCACCGACGAGGACCTCGGCCTGGCCAACGTGATCCTGACCAACGGCGCCAGGCTGTACGTCGACCACGCGCACCCGGAGTACTCCACCCCCGAGTGCACCAACCCGCTCGACATCGTCACCTGGGACAAGGCGGGGGAGCAGGTCGCGCTGGACGCCTGCCGGTTCGCCTCCGGGACCGGCGAGGGCGAGCTGCTGCTCTACAAGAACAACACCGACAACAAGGGCGCCTCCTACGGGGCCCACGAGAACTACCTGGTCCGGCGATCCACCCCGTTCGGCGACATCGTCCGTCACCTGACGCCCTTCTTCGTGAGCCGGCAGGTCGTCACCGGGGCGGGGCGGGTCGGGCTGGGCCAGGACGGCCACGGTGACGGCTTCCAGCTCACCCAGCGGGCGGACTACTTCGAGGTGGAGGTCGGCCTCGAGACCACGCTGAAGCGGCCGATCATCAACACCCGCGACGAACCGCACGCCGACCCCGAGAAGTACCGCCGCCTGCACGTGATCCTCGGCGACGCGAACCTCGCCGAGACCTCGACGTACCTCAAGGTCGGCACCACGGCGCTGGTGCTCTCGATGATCGAGGAGCGGTTCCTCACCGCCGACCTGAGCGTCTCGCGTCCGGTGGCCTCGCTCAAGCAGGTCTCGCACGACCCCACGCTGACCCATCTGCTCGAGATCGGCGACGGGCGCACGATGACCGCCGTCCAGCTGCAGTGGGAGTACTTCCACCACGCGCAGCGCTACGTCGAGGAGCGCCTCGGAGGCGAGGCCGACGCGCCCACCCGTGACGTGCTGGAGCGCTGGGAGTCGGTGCTGACCCGTCTGGAGCGGGACCCCTTCGAGTGCGCCGACGAGCTCGACTGGGTGGCCAAGCTGAAGCTGCTCAACTCCTACCGCGACCGGGACGGGCTGGCCTGGTCGGACGCCAAGCTGCACCTGATCGACCTGCAGTACGCCGACCTGCGCCCCGAGAAGGGCCTCTACCACCGGCTGGTGAAGCTGGGCCGGATGAAGCGCCTGGTCGAGCCGTCGACCGTCGAGGAGGCCATGCACGAGCCTCCGGAGGACACCCGCGCCTACTTCCGCGGCCGCTGCCTGAGCAAGTACGCCGACAGCATCGCCGCCGCGTCCTGGGACTCGGTGATCTTCGACCTGCCGGGGCACGAGTCGCTGCAGCGGGTGCCCACGATCGACCCGCTGCGCGGGAGCAAGGCGCACGTCGGGCGGCTGCTGGACAGCCACGACACGGCTCTCGGCCTGTTCGAGGCGCTCACCCGCCGCTGAGCCTGAGCCGTCCGACCTCCTAGTCCTGGGTCATGTGGCGGAAGACGCCGCGCCCGAAGGTCGGCGCGTCCTCGGGCACGTCCGCTGCCGGCAGCAGCCGACCCCCGGGAATCGACCGTCCGAACGACGGGGGTCGCGAGGAGCCCTGCCGCCAGGTCTTGCCGAACGCTGCGCCGTAGCGCAACGCGTTGGCGCGACCGATGACGCTCTGCATCTGCTCGTCGGAGCCGAAGGCGAGACGCGCCCAGTTCGCGGAACCGGTGAAGGTGACGAACGCGCCGGTCGACGAGCCCCAGTGACCCGTGATCGTCATCCACTTGCTGTGGTTGTACTTCACGATGTTGCCCCAGTAGTCCTTCACCACCGACTGCCGCATCGGCACGGGCCCGCGTCCGGACCCGTTGCGCAGGATGCTCAGCACCGGCCGGCTGCTCACCGAGTAGATGATCCCGATGTCGCAGCCCCGGTTCCACAGGTAGCGGAGCCTCTTGGCGATCCAGACGCCACGGTCGCCGTACATCGCGTACTGGATGATGCGGATCCGCGTCTGTCCCCGTCGGGTGCCGCCGAGCGTGGCGCCCCGGCAGTTCACGGGACTCAGGACCTGCATCACCGGGTCGTTGACGTGGTTGGCGTTCGGGCGCGGGAAGAAGTAGTCGACGAGGCTGCCGATCTTCGCCACGTGGTAGGGCCGGCTGACCGCCCGTCCCACCCGGGTCTGCCGGAAGACCTTGAGGAAGTCGTAGTAGACCTTCGTGGAGTGCACCACCTGCGCCTGGTTCCACTGCCCCTGGTAGGCCATCGACGTCATGTTCATCGAGGTGTTCACCACGATGTGCCGCAGGCGGTGCGAGCCCACCCGGTCGAACAGGAAGTACTTCGCGTGCGCGGTGCCGCCGTACCCGCGGCAGGAGCCACGGCACTGGCGGGCGAAGCTGTAGGTGTCGCGGGTGATCGGATGTCCGGGCTTGTAGAGGTTCGTGCCGAGCCGCTTGCGCAGCCAGTGCCAGGCGCCGTGGTCCCCGTTGGCGGTCTGGGCCGCCATCACCTGCACGCTCACGCCCCGGTTGCGCGCCGCCACCAGCGCCCGGGCGACGGCCCAGTCGTCGAAGGACCACGTGGTGATCCGGATCTTGCCGTTGTACGGCTGCGGTGTGCCCAGCGAGCCACGCGGCCCACCCCACACGCTGCGGATGGTGAGCAGCACCCGGTTGCGGATCGCCTGCTGCTCGGCCCTGCTGCGGTTCGGGAAGCTGAAGTAGGAACCGGTCGGGATCGCGTAGTGCCCGGGGGGCGTGCCGTTGGCGCGGCGCACCGCAGCCCGGTGACGCGCAACAGCGAGGGCGTGGGCGTGCGCCCTGGCCCGGGCCTTCGCCCGCGCACGTGCCTGGGCACGCCTCGCCTTGGCCCTGGCCTTCTTGGCCTTCTTGCTCGTGGCCCTGGTGGTGATGGCTGCCGGGTGCAGGGTCGTCGCCCGCTGGGCCAGGGACTGCTGCGCAACGCCCTGGACCGGCAGGGCCTGCGCGGTGCTCGACAGCGGCAGCAGCACAGCCACCACGGCGAGCGCCGCGACCAGGCAGGTCAGGACGCGGCCGTGGGACCCGGTGCGTGAGCGGGCTCGAAACGAAGACATGACGCCTCTTCAGGGGTGCAGGGGAAGTGTGTCGCCCGTGGAGTGACGTGGTGATCAGAGCATGGATTCGTCCGAATTGGTGGGAGGCAGGCCGTGCGTGCGCCGGTTCGGACGTGCCGGGTCAGTCGGGCGTCATGTAGCGGTAGACGCCCTGGCCGAACGCCGGCCGCACCGTGGGTACGTCGCGCGGCTGCGGAAGGGCCCGACCGGCCGCGGACAAGGTGCCGTAGGACGGCTTCCTGGAGGTCTTCTGGCGCCACGTCTGGCTGTAGACCGACTGGTAGCGCCGTGCCTGGACGGCACTGGAGATGCGCTGCATCTGCTCGTCGGAGCCGAAGGCGAGGTTCGCCCAGTTGGAGGAGCCGGTGAACACGACGGCCGCCCTGGTCGAGCCGCCCCAGTGGCCGGTGATCGTCATCCACTTGCTGTGGTTGTACTTGGCGATCTCGTGCCGCCTGTTGAAGGTGACCGACTGACGCATCGGCACCGGACCTCGACCTGATCCGCTGCGCAGGATGTTCAGCACGGGCTTGCTGCTGAGGGCGTAGATGATGCCGACGTCGCAGCCGCGGTTCCACAGGTAGCGCAGCTTCTTGGCGATCCAGACGCCGCGGTTGTCGTAGATGGCGTACTGGATGATCCGGATCCGCGTGCGCGACCCGGTGCCGTACCTGGTCGCCCCGTGGCAGTTCACCCTGCTCAGCGTCTGCATCACCGGGTCGCGCGACGAGTTCGCACCCGGGAGCGGGAAGAAGTAGTCGACCACGTAGCCGAACTTCTTGACGTTGTAGGCATTGGCCACGCGGCGGCCGAGGCTCATCTGGCGGAAGATGCCACGGAAGTTGTCGGCGACGCGGCCCGACTTCATGGCCTGTGCCTGGTTCCACTGGCCGTTGGCCGCGAACGAGGTGAGGTTCATCGATCCCTGGACGACGATGTCGTGGAGATGGCGCGAACCGACGTTGTCGAACAGGAAGAACTTCGAGTGCGGGGTCCCGCCGGAGCCCCGGCACGCACCCCGGCACTGCCGGGCGAAGCTGTAGGTGTCCCGTGTCTCAGGGTGCCCCGGCGCGTAGAGACGGGCACCCAGGTGGCGCTGGAGGTACTTCCACGGCTTCGACTCGGTGTTCGCCGTGGCAGCCGCCATGATCTGCACGCTGACGCCCCGGTTGCGCGCCGCGAGCAGGGCCCTGGCCATGGTCATGTCGTTGAAGGACCAGGTGGCCATCCGGATCTTGCCGTTGCTCGCTCGCGGTGTGCCGATCGAGGTCCGGGGGCCGCCCCACACGCTCTGGACGGTGTACAGGACCCGGTTGCGGATCTGGACCTTGGCGGCGTACCGACCTGTGGGATAGCTGAAGTAGCTGGTCCGCGGGATGACGTAGTTGCGCGACGGTCGGCCGACCGTGGCGGCCTTGGGACTCAGCGCAGCGTCAGGTCGGACCGCTGCCTTCGGGCCCGGCGCTGCCGCGGCGGGTGCGGCCGAGGCGGCGGTCGCGCCCAGCGAGAGCAGGCTGGCGACCAGCGCAAGCAGGACGATGACGACGGCTGGTGCGTGACGTGGGCCCATCAGGTTCTCCCTGGGACGACGGATTCCGAGTACGCGTTCAGGAACCAGCAAAGTAACACTGTCCAGTGTCGTTATTGTTCGAGGCGTGTTCGACGCCCGCCTCAGCAGGGACTGGATAGGGTCGGGACAACGACGTACGTAGGAGGTCGCCATGGCGCAGGAGCAGAAGCAACCGCGCAAGTCTCACGACGAGGAAGAGCCGGTCGATGGCGCCCCGGCGCCCGCCGAGGCCGCCTCGGAACGCAAGGAGCAGCTCGACGAGGACATCGACGCGATCCTCGAGGACATCGACGACGTCCTCGAGACCAATGCCGAGGACTTCGTGAAGTCGTTCATCCAGAAGGGTGGGCAGTAGGCCTTCATGAGTGATGCCCGACTTCCCAGCGCCTACCTGACCCCGGGCACGTCGTCGTTCGCCGAGTTCGTCGGAGCCGTCTCGCCGGAGCTGTTGCCCTCACGCAGGGTGCTGCCACCCGGAAGCGCGGCCGAGCTGGCGCCGCACGCGACCACCATCGTCGCGGCGACGTTCCCGGGCGGGGTGGTGATGGCGGGCGACCGCCGCGCCACCATGGGCAACGTCATCGCGCAGCGGGACATCGAGAAGGTCTTCCCCGCCGACGAGTACTCCGTGGTCGGCATCGCCGGCACCGCCGGCCTCGCCGTCGAGATGGTGCGCCTGTTCCAGACCGAGCTCGAGCACTACGAGAAGATCGAGGGCACCACCCTCTCCATCGACGGCAAGGCCAACCGGCTCTCGGCCCTGATCCGGGGCAACCTGGGCATGGCCATGCAGGGTCTCGCAGTGGTCCCGCTCTTCGCCGGCTTCGACCTGGTCAGCGAGAAGGGCCGGATCTTCTCCTACGACGTGACCGGCGGTCGCTACGAGGAGACCGCCTTCCACTCCGTCGGCAGCGGTTCGGTCTTCGCGCGTGGCTCGCTGAAGAAGCTCTACCGCGAGGAGTTCGACCAGGAGCAGTGCGTCACCGCCGTCGTGCAGGCCCTGTACGACGCCGCCGACGACGACTCCGCCACGGGCGGCCCCGACCTGAGCCGCCGGATCTTCCCGATCGTCAGCACGATCACCGCGGACGGGCACACCCGTCTCTCGCACGAGCAGGTCGCCGCGATCGCCGACCGGGTGGTCGCCGCCCGCATGCAGCGCCCCGACGGCCCCGCCGCCCCCCTGACCTGAGGACTCCTGCCCATGACCATGCCGTTCTACGTCTCGCCCGAGCAGCTGATGAAGGACCGGGCGGACTTCGCGCGCAAGGGGATCGCACGCGGGCGCTCGGTGGCCGTCGTCCGCTACGCCGACGGGGTGCTGTTCGTCTCCGAGAACCCCTCGGCCGCCCTGCACAAGATCAGCGAGATCTACGACCGCATCGCGTTCGCGGCCGTCGGTCGCTACAACGAGTTCGAGAACCTCCGCATCGCCGGCGTCCGGCTGGCCGACATGCGTGGCTACTCCTACGACCGCAGCGACGTGACCGGCCGCGGTCTGGCCAACGCCTACGCGCAGACGCTCGGCACGATCTTCTCCAGCGGTGGCGAGAAGCCCTACGAGATCGAGATCTTCGTCGCCGAGGTCGGCGACACGGTCGAGCAGGACCAGATCTTCCGGCTCACCTTCGACGGCCAGGTCGTCGAGGAGCACGACTACGCCGTGATGGGCGGCGCGGCCGAGGCCGTGACGACGTACCTCCGCGAGCGCTACACGCCGGGCCTCTCGCGCAACGAGGCGCTGACGCTCGCAGCGGTCGCTCTGGGGCAGGGCGAGAACGGCAGCCGGGACGTGCCGGCGCGCGATCTCGAGGTGGCCGTGCTCGACCGGACGCGCACCCAGCAGCGCAAGTTCAAGCGGATGGCCGCACCCGTGCTCGTCGGCATCCTGGGGGACGCGGCTGCGGCCCCGGTGGAACAACCGGCCCAGCCGGTCGAGGAGCCCGCGACCGAGGCCCCGCCAGCGCAACCGGACGGTTCTGGCGACGAACCTCCCGTCGCGCCCTGACCCGATCTCCCCACTCCCCGCATAGGGTGAACCTGTGGACCGGCGAATCTTCGGCATCGAGAACGAGTACGGCGTCACGTGCACGTTCAAGGGCCAGCGTCGGCTCTCGCCCGACGAGGTGGCGCGCTACCTGTTCCGCAAGGTGGTCAGCTGGGGGCGCAGCAGCAACGTCTTCCTCGCCAACGGCGCCCGGCTCTACCTCGACGTCGGCAGCCACCCCGAGTACGCCACTCCCGAGTGCGACGACATCGTCGACCTGGTCACCCACGACAAGGCGGGGGAGCGGGTCCTGGAGGGACTGCTCGTCGACGCCGAGCGTCGGCTCCGCGACGAAGGCATCTCCGGGGACGTCTACCTCTTCAAGAACAACACCGACTCCGCCGGCAACTCCTACGGCTGCCACGAGAACTACCTGGTCAGCCGGCACGGCGAGTTCAGCCGCCTGGCGGACGTGCTGATCCCGTTCCTGGTCACCCGTCAGATCATCTGCGGCGCCGGCAAGGTCACCCAGACGCCGCGCGGTGCGTCGTACTCGGTCAGCCAGCGCGCCGAGCACATCTGGGAGGGCGTCTCCAGCGCCACCACGCGGTCGCGCCCGATCATCAACACGCGCGACGAGCCGCACGCCGACGCCGAGCGCTTCCGTCGCCTGCACGTGATCGTCGGCGACTCCAACATGAGCGAGACGACCACCATGCTCAAGGTGGCCAGCTGCGACCTCGTGCTGCGGATGATCGAGGAGGGCGTGGTGATGCGCGACCTCACGATGGAGAACCCGATCCGGGCGATCCGGGAGATCTCGCACGACATGACGGGACGTCGCAAGGTCCGCCTGGCCAACGGCCGCGAGGCCAGCGTGCTCGACATCCAGGGCGAGTACCTCAGCCGCGCCCGGGACTTCGTCGACCGTCGGGAGCTGCACACTCCCGTCATCGAGCAGTCGCTCGACCTCTGGGAGCGCGGGCTCAAGGCTGTCGAGTCGGGCGACCTGTCCCTGGTCGAGCGGGAGATCGACTGGGTGATCAAGTGGAAGCTGATCGACCGCTACCGCGCCAAGCACGGTCTCCCGCTGGGACACCCGCGGGTGGCTCAGCTCGATCTGGCCTACCACGACATCCACCGCGAGCGCGGGCTCTACTACCTGCTGGAGAACCGCGGGGCGGTCAAGAGGATCACCAACGACCTCGACATCTTCCGTGCCAAGTCGGTGCCTCCGCAGACCACCCGCGCACGCCTGCGGGGCAACTTCATCAAGAAGGCGCAGGAGCGACGACGTGACTTCACCGTCGACTGGGTGCACCTGAAGCTCAACGACCAGGCCCAGCGCACGGTGCTGTGCAAGGACCCCTTCCGCTCCCACGACGAGCGGGTCGAGCGTCTCATCGAGGGCATGTGACGCTGCGCATCCGCGGCGTGCTCACCGTGCTCGTCCTGACGCTCGCTGCCGCCGCGTGCGGGTCCGCGACCGGCTCGAAGAACGCCGCCGCGCAGGACCGGGTGGAGGTGAGCGGCCCGTTCGGGCAGAAGCCGACCATCAAGGTCGCCGCCCAGCTGAAGCTCTCCGAGAGCGAGTCCTGGACGACCGTGAACGGGAAGGGCGACTCGGTGGGCGGTGACGCCACGGTGATCCTGCAGCTCACCCTCGCCGACGGGCGCACCGGCAAGACTGCGTACTCCACCCTCGACGCCGGTCAACGGCCCCAGGAGGTCAAGCTCGGCGAGCAGGTGTTCCCAGTGCTGGCCACGGCCCTCACGGGCAAACCCGCGGCGTCACGGGTCGTCGTCACCGCCACCTCCGACGACGCGTACGGCGACACCGGAGCCCCGCAGGTCGGGATCAAGGGCGGTGACTCGGTGGTGATGGTCAGCGACATCCTGTCCACCGACCCCACCTCCGTGCTCGACGGCCCCACGGGCGCCTCCGAGCCGGCCCCGGCCACGGCCCCGCGACTGGTGGTCGAGGACGGGCAGCCGAGCGGTTTCGACGTCGCGGGAGTGCGCAAGCCCACGAAGCTGCAGGTCTACCAGCTCCGCGAGGGGACCGGCCCCGTCCTCGACGGCCCGCACCGCATCGCCGTCGACTACCTGGGTCAGGTGTGGGGCGCGAAGACGCCGTTCAACAACACCTTCCCGAAGGAGCCGGCCAACGCCACGGTGGGGATGTCGGAGGTCATCCCGGCCTGGGACAAGGCGCTCGCCGGGGTCCGGGAAGGTGCCCGCGTGATGCTGGTCAGCCCGCCGAGCACTGCCTACGGCGCCGAGCGCCAGGGTGAGATCCCGCCCAACTCCACCCTGGTCTTCATCATCGACGTCCTCGGCGTCGGCTGAGCGGAAGGGAGAGACCGTTGGTCACAGCGAAGTCGGAACGACTGCTCAACCTGGTGATCCTGCTCCTGGTGGCGCGCAACTACACCACCAAGGAGCAGATCCGGGCCTTGATGGAGCCCTACCGGGCCAGCAGCGACGAGGCCTTCGACCGGATGTTCGAGCGTGACAAGGACGACCTCAGGGCGCTGGGCATCCCGCTCGAGGTCGGCTACGTCGACAAGTTCTTCGAGGACGAGCAGGGCTACCGGATCAAGAGGGACGCCTTCGAGCTCCCCGCCATCGACTTCAGTGCCGACGAGGTCGCTGTGCTCGGGCTGGCGGCCCGTGTCTGGCGGCACGCCGGGCTCGCCGCGGCCACCTCGGACGCCCTGATGAAGCTGAAGGCCGCCGGCCTGAGCTTCGACCGCGAGCAGCTCGATCACGTCCAGCCGACCCTCGCACCCCAGGACCCCGCCTTCGAACCGCTGTGGCAGGCCACCGTGCACCGCACCCCGGTGCAGTTCGACTACAGCCGCGCCGGCCAGCGTGACCTGACCACGCGGCACGTCCAGCCCTGGGGCGTGATCACCACGCAGGGGCGCTGGTACGTCGCCGGGCTGGACACCGATCGTGGTGAGCCGCGGATGTTCCGGCTGAGCCGCGTGGTCTCGGAGGTCGTCGCGACCGGGGAGCCGGGCTCGTTCAGCGTCCCGGAGGGCACCGACCTGCGTGCCCTCTCCCAGTCGCTGACCCCGCGCGAGGCCGACCGCAGTGCCGTGGTGCTCGCCCGGCCGGGAGCCGCGATCGGGTTGCGACGCCGCGCCGAGATCACCGCGACGGGAGTCACCGGTCCCGACGGCAGCCTGGGCTGGGACCAGCTCGCGGTTCCCTACGTCTCGCAGACGGACTTCGCCGGCGAGCTCCTCGGGTACGCCGACGCGGTGGTCGTCGAGTCTCCGGCAGAGCTGCGCCGCGCCGTCGGCTCCCGCCTCACCGCCGTCCTCCAGGGGGTGACGAGGTGAGCGGCGCGCGGGAGCAGGTCTCGCGGCTGCTGGCCCTGGTGCCCTACCTGCAGAGCCGCGGGGACGTCTCGCTCACCCAGGTCGCCGCCGACTTCGACGTCACCCCGGACCAGATCCGCAAGGACCTCGGGGTGCTGTGGATGTGCGGGCTGCCGGGGCTGACCCCCGACAAGATGATCGACGTCGACTTCGAGGCCATCGAGGACGACCCCGACGGCGTCGTACGCATCGAGAACGCCGAGTACCTCGCCCGTCCGGTGCGCCTGGGCAGCTCGGAGGCCTCGGCCCTGATCGTCGCGCTGCGGGCGCTGCGCGAGGGCAGCCCGGAGTCCGCCTACGAGGTGATCGACCGGTGCCTGGTCAAGCTGGAGGAGGCCGCGGCCACGGGCACCGCCCCGCCGAAGGTCGAGCTGCACCTGACCCAGAACGCGACCAGCCAGCGGCACGCGGCAGCGTTGAGCGAGGCGATCTCCACCAACCGGCAGGCGCGGCTGGACTACTACGTCCCCACGCGCGACGAGGCCACCCGCCGCACCGTCGACCCGCTGGAGCTGCTGACCAGCGACGGCCACGACTACCTGGACGCCTGGTGCCACCTCGCGGGTGCGAGGAGGCTGTTCCGGCTCGACCGGATGCAGGCCGTCGAGCTGGTCGACGAACCCCGGCAGGAGCACGACCTGGCGCCCCGCGACCTCTCCGAGGGGTTGTTCGAGCCCGGTCCGGACAACGTCGTGGCCGTGGTCCACCTGGAACCGCATGCGCGCTGGGTCGCCGACTACTACCCGGTGGACGCCGTGGAGGAGCTCGGCGGAGGCCGCCTGGCCGCCACGTTGCGCGTGGACGACCCCCGGTGGCTGGTCCGGCTGGCCCTGCGCCTGGCACCGTCGGTGACGGTGGTGGAGCCCGCCGCGATGCGCACGGACGTGGAGCGCACCGCTGCGGCAGCGCTTGCGCTCTACGACGACGCAGCGAGCGGATAACGGGATCCGCCCCGACTCGTTCAGGTGGACGGCGTAGCATGAGCCCCATGACCCACCCGCTCGTCACACCCCTCCTCGCAGGTCTCGGCCCGACGGAGCTGCTCATCATCGTCGCGGTGATCGTGCTGCTGTTCGGCGCGAAGAAGCTGCCTGAGCTGGCCCGCGGGAGCGGCCGCGCGCTCCGCATCTTCAAGGCCGAGACCAAGGGCCTCCTCGAGGATGACGACGACGACGACTGCGAAGACGCCCGAGCAGCGGCAGATCGACGCGCAGAACCGCGCGGCCGGGTCCGAGGACCCCGGCTCGCCGCACACTCCCTGACGTCGGAACAGCACAGCTGTGTCCGTCACCGGTGTTCTCGAGCTGTTCCGTGGACGGCCCCGTGACCCCATCGGCGAGGGCGGCAGGATGTCGCTCGGTGACCACTTCCGGGAGCTCCGCGCCCGCGTCATGCGCTCGACGCTCTACCTCGTCGTCGGCACCATCGTCGCCCTGTTCTTCTACGACCAGCTGTTCCAGCTGATCTTCGAGCCCTACCAGCAGGCCGCCCGCATGCTCGGCGCGAAGACCAGCACGAAGGCAGTGATCACGGGCGTCGGCAGCCCCCTGCTCCTCCAGCTCAAGCTCTGCGGCATCGCCGCGATCGTGGCCACCTCCCCGCTCTGGCTGCACGAGCTGTGGGGCTTCATCGTCCCGGGCCTGCACCGCAACGAGCGCCGCTGGACGCGCGTGTTCGCGCTCACGGCCGGCCCGCTGTTCATCGCGGGCGTCGCGGTCGGCTACTACGTGCTGCCCAAGGGGATCGCGACCCTGATCGGCTTCACGCCGGGCGGGCTGACGCAGCTCACCGAGTTCAGCGAGTTCTTCTCGTTCATCACGCGGATGCTGCTGGTCTTCGGGGTGGCCTTCGAGATCCCCTTGTTCGTCGTGCTGCTCAACCTCGCTGGTGTGGTCTCGGGCAAGGCGCTGGGTCGCTACCGCCCCTGGATCATCGTGGGGACCTTCGTGTTCGCGGCGGTCGCGACCCCGTCGACCGACCCGTTCTCGATGATGATGCTGGCGATCCCGATGCTCGTGCTGATCCTCATCTCCGAGGTCATCGCCCGCCTGATCGACCACAGACGTGGGCGGGACGCGGCGGACGAGTGGGACGACGACGTCGCCTCGCCGTTGTGAGCCGCTGGTGTCCGCACGGCAGATAGGGTTCCAGCGTGTCTCAGGAGATCGCGGTGCTCACCAATCCCACGTCCGGCAAGGGCCGGGGAGCCCAGATCGCCGAGCAGGTGCTGCCGCGGCTGCGCGACGCGGGGTACGCCGTCCGCAACCTGGTCGGTCGTGACGCGGACGAGGCCCTCGACCTCGCGCGTGCGTGCGTCGCTGACGGGCTGGAGAGCCTGGTCGTCGTGGGTGGCGACGGGATGGTCCACCTCGCGGTGCAGGCCCTCGCGGGATCGCCGACGCGTCTCGGGCTGATCCCGGCCGGCACCGGCAACGACGTGGCCCGCTACTTCGACCTGCCCCGCAAGGACACGGCTGCCGCGACGGACGTCGTGATCGGCGGCCGGGAGAGGCGTGTCGACCTCGCGCGCATCGGGTCGACGTACTTCCTCACCGTGCTCGCGGCAGGTTTCGACGCGATCGTCAACGAGCGTGCTAACGAGATGACGTGGCCGAAGGGCCAGATGCGCTACAACCTGGCGACGATCGCCGAGCTGCGGACGCTCAAGCCGATCTCCTACGTCCTCGAGATCGACGGCGAGCAGCACCGCTTCGACGCCACGATGGTCGCCGTGGGCAACGGGCCCTCGTTCGGCGGCGGGCTGCGGATCACCGACGGGGCGCTCCTCGACGACGGCCTGCTCGACGTGGTGATCATCAAGCCGATGAGCAGGACCATGCTGCTCAGGACCTATCCGAAGCTGTTCAAGGGCACCCACGTCCACCACCCGGGCTACCAGCACCACCACGCGAAGACGGTCACCATCGCGGCCCCCGGCATCACGGCGTACGCCGACGGGGAGCGCATCGGACCGCTGCCGCTCACCGTCGAGGTGGCTCCGCTCGCCCTGCGGGTACTGGTGCCCTGAGGGAATGGACTGACATGACCGAAGCATCTCCGGCGGAGCGCTACGCCCGCTCGCGCCGCAACCGCCAGCACCCGATGCTGGCGGACTTCGCCTCGCGCCAGTCGTTCTCGCTCGACGACTTCCAGCTCCGCGCCTGCCGCGAGCTCGAGGACGGCCGCTCGGTCCTCGTGGCTGCGCCCACGGGTTCGGGCAAGACCATCGTGGGCGAGTTCGCCGTCCACCTCGCCCTGGAGACCGGTCGCAAGGCGTTCTACACGACTCCGATCAAGGCGCTCTCGAACCAGAAGTTCAACGACCTGGTCAAGCGGTACGGCGCCGACAAGGTCGGCCTGCTCACCGGCGACAACAGCATCAACGGCGAGGCACCGGTGGTCGTGATGACCACCGAGGTGCTGCGCAACATGCTCTACGCGGGCTCGCGCACGCTCACCGGACTGGGGTTCGTGGTGATGGACGAGGTGCACTACCTCGCCGACCGGATGCGGGGCGCGGTCTGGGAGGAGGTGATCATCCACCTGCCGGAGTCGGTGGCGGTCGCCTCCCTGTCCGCCACCGTGAGCAACGCCGAGGAGTTCGGTGAGTGGCTGGGCACCGTGCGCGGCGAGACCACCACCATCGTCGAGGAGCACCGGCCGGTGCCGCTCTACCAGCACGTGGTCGTCGGGCGGCGGATGTACGACCTCTTCGCCGACGAGACCGGGACCGACCCGGCCGAGCTGGAGGAGCGACAGCGCGAACCGAAGGTCAACCCGGAGCTGGTCCGGGTGGCCCGCGACGACTGGGCGCGTGGCCGGATGAAGGACCGCCGGACCCCGCGTGGGGGCAAGCGTCCGCAGCGGGGAGCCAGCGGCCCGCGAGGCGTGTGGACACCGAGCCGGGCCGAGGTCGTCGAGCAGCTCGACCGGGCCGGGCTGCTGCCCGCGATCGTGTTCATCTTCAGCCGGGTCGGTTGCGACGCGGCGGTGCAGCAGTGCCTGAACGCCAACCTCCGGCTGACCACGCCGGAGGAGCGCGACGAGATCTTCGCCTTCGTCCAGGAGCGCTGCTCCAACCTGCCCGACGAGGACCTCCAGGTGCTCGGCTACCACGAGTTCCTCGACGGACTGACCCGCGGCATCGCCTCGCACCACGCCGGGATGCTGCCGACGTTCAAGGAATGCGTCGAGGAGCTGTTCCTGCGCGGCCTGTGCCGGATCGTGTTCGCGACCGAGACCCTCGCGCTCGGGATCAACATGCCCGCGCGTTCGGTGGTGATCGAGAAGCTGTCGAAGTGGAACGGCGAGACCCATGCGGAGATCACGCCGGGGGAGTACACCCAGCTCACCGGCCGTGCCGGCCGTCGCGGCATCGACGTCGAAGGTCACGGCGTGGTTCTCTGGCAGCAGGGGCTGGACCCCAAGGCAGTCGCTGGGCTGGCGTCCACGCGCACCTATCCGCTCAAGTCGTCGTTCCGGCCGTCGTACAACATGGCGGTCAACCTGGTGCACCAGTTCGGCCGCGAGCGCGCGCGTGAGCTGCTCGAGTCCTCGTTCGCGCAGTTCCAGGCGGACAAGGCGGTGGTCGGGCTCGCGCGGCAGCTGCGCAAGAGCGAGGACGCGCTCGACGGGTACGCCGAGGCCGCTGCGCTGCCACCTCGGCGACTTCATGGAGTACGCCGCCCTGCGCCACCGGCTCTCCGAGACCGAGAAGAACCTCGCCAAGGGACGGCGGCACGACCGTCGCCAGGAGGTGATCGACTCGCTCGAGTCGCTGCGTCCCGGCGACGTGATCGAGGTGCCGAGCGGGCGCTTCGCCGGCATGGCGGTCGTCCTCGACCCGGGCAACCGTGCCGACCGTGACGGCCCCCGCCCCTACGTGCTCACCGCGGACAAGCACGCCCGGCGGCTCAGCCTGGTCGACTTCCCGACCCCGGTCGGGCTCGATCACCCGGGTGAAGATCCCCAAGAACTTCAACGGCCGCAACCCGCAGTCCCGCCGCGACCTGGCCTCGACCCTGCGCAACCGGACCCACAACCTGACGCCGCCACCGCCGCACCTGCGCGGCCCGGTCGCGGCGAGCACTCGCCGGTCGAGGACCACCGGATCGAGGAGCTGCGCCGCGAGCTGCGCGCACACCCCTGCCACGGCTGCCCCGACCGGGAGGAGCACGCGCGGTGGGCCGAGCGCTGGTTCAAGCTCGACCGGGACGCCCGCACCCTCAAGCGCCGGATCGAGCAGCGCACCAACACGATCGCGCGGCAGGTTCGACCGGGTCTGCGACGTGCTCACGGCGCTGGGCTATCTCGAGGGCGTCGGCGACGCCTCGCCGGGTGACCGCCCGCGGGCGCACCCTGATGCGGATCTACAACGAGATGGACCTGCTGACGGCTGAGTCGTTGCGGGCGGGGTTGTGGGACGAGCTGGACCCTTCCGGTCTGGCCGCGGTGCTCTCGACCCTCGTCTACGAGTCGCGGCGCCCCGACGACGCCGTCAGCGCCGCGGGTGCCCGGCGGGAGGGTCACCGGGGTGCTCGCCGAGATGGTCTCGATCTGGTCCGACCTCGACGCCCTCGAGCGCGAGCACCACCTCGACCAGCTCCACGAGCCCGACCTCGGCTTCGCCTGGGCGGCCTACCGCTGGGCCGAGGGCGACGAGCTCGACGACATCCTCGCCGGCACCGGCCTGGCCGCCGGCGACTTCGTGCGCTGGGTCAAGCAGCTCCTCGACCTCGCCGACCAGGTCGCCGACGCCTCCGGCGGCTCGGAGCTTCGCGCAGTGGCCCGCGAGACGGCCAAGCGGCTGCGCCGCGGGGTGGTGGCCTACTCCTCGGTCAACGAGTGAGCAGCGCCTCGAACCCGTCCAGCATGATCGTCAGGTCGAACTCGAACTCCTCCGACGGGCTGGGTGGCTCGCTCCCGGCGGGTGACCCCTCGAGCACCATCCGGGTCAGTCGCGGGTAGGTCTCCGGATCGGCCAGCTCGCGGACCAGTGCCGCGTAGTCCGTCTCGACGCCCGACTCCTCGGCCAGCACGCGTGCCCGCTTCTCGTCGAAGGCCATCTTCGCGTCGATCAGGGCGTGCTGGCTGATCAGCCCGAGCAGCCGGATCTTCGAGCTGTCGGGGAGTGCCACGTCGTCCAGTGCGGAGAGTCCGAGCTCGACCCAGCCCAACGACTCGGGGGACAGGGGAGGCGTGGACATCGGGAGCTGCACGATCCACTCGTTCTGGCCGATCATCCGGCGTTGGACGAGCGCCCACGACCGGAGCCGGTCGCGCCAGGTCTCGCCCTCGAGGACCGCGTCCTCGATGCCGCGCGCGCTCGCGTTCCACATCAGCTGGAGCAGGTCCTCCTTGTTGGCGACGTGCCGGTAGAGCGACATGGTCGTGAACCCGAGGGTCGACGCCACGCGCGCCATCGAGACGGCCTCCAGGCCCTCGGCGTTGGCGATCTGCACGGCGGCCTCGACGATGCGGTCCACGTCCAGCTCGGCCCGCGGGCCGCGACTGCCCGTCGTACGCCGTCCCCAGAGGATGTCCAGGGCAGGGGGCAGCTTCACGGGCTCGTCGGCCGAGTCGTCAGGTGGGGCGTCGGACATGGCGGAAATCTCTCACACGAGTCGGTACTTGCCGTTTCAGTGTATGTCGCATACCGTTTGTGTATGACGTACACAGTTGAAGTGAACGGGCTCGGCAAGTCCTTCGGCCGCACCCAGGCGCTCGGTGAGGTGGACCTCCGCATCGAGCAGGGGAGCGTCTACGGCCTGCTCGGACCCAACGGCGCCGGGAAGACCACCCTGGTGCGGATCCTGGCGACGCTGGCCCAGGCCGACGCGGGCAGCGCCCGGATCGCCGGCCTCGACGTGGCCACGCAGGGCCGCGAGATCCGGCGGGTCATCGGCCTCACCGGTCAGTACGCCGCCGTCGACGACGTCCTGACGGGTGCCGAGAACCTGGAGATGGTGGCCCGGCTCCGCAAGCTGTCGAGCTCGGCCGCGCGACGACGTACCGGCGAGCTGCTCACCGAGTTCGACCTCGGGGACGCCGCCGGGCGGCGAGCAGCGACGTACTCCGGCGGCATGCGGCGACGGCTCGACCTGGCCATGTCGATGGTCGAGCGACCGACCCTGCTGTTCCTCGACGAGCCGACCACGGGACTCGACCCACGCAGCCGCGAACAGGTCTGGGCGACGGTCAGTCGCCTGCTGGACGAGGGCGTCACGGTGCTGCTGACCACGCAGTACCTCGAGGAGGCCGATCGGCTGGCGCATCGCATCGGGGTGCTCGACCAGGGCCACATCGTCGCCGAGGGGACGCCCGAGGAGCTGAAGTCGACGCTCGGGACCGAACGGGTGCGCCTCGAGCTCGGAAGTGCCACGGCTCTGGCGGACGCGCGACGCGTCCTTCCCTGTGCGGAGGCCGACCCGGTGCTGCTGACCCTGACGGTCGAGACCGACGGCTCACCCGCGGCGCTGGCTGCCGTGCTGGCAGCCGTCGACCGACACCGGCTCGAGGTGCGCCGCGTGGACACGGTGCGCCCGTCCCTCGACGACGTGTTCCTGACCCTGACCGAACGCCGCCCGGTCGCGGCCTGAGAACGGAGACCGACCATGAGCCACACCCTGACCGACACTGCCCGCGACACCTTCTGGGACACCCGTGTGATGGTGACGCGCAGCGTGCGCCGGTCGCTGCGCGACCCGGAGGCGTTCTTCACCGCGCTGATGCTGCCGGTGATCCTGATGCTGCTCTTCGTCTACGTCTTCGGCGGTGCCATGGAGACGGGCACGACGTACGTCGACTACGTGGTCCCCGGCCTGATCGTCCTGTGTGCCGGCTTCGGCGCGGGCACGACCGCCACGGGCGTCGCCCAGGACATGAGCAACGGCATCGTGGACCGGTTCCTGTCCATGCCGGTCGCCCCCTCGTCCGTGGTGACGGGTCACGTCATGGCCAGCCTGATGCGCAACCTGCTCGCGACCCTCCTCGTCATCGGCGTCGGGCTGGCCGTCGGCTGGCGGCCCACCGGGTCGGCGCTCGACTGGCTCGGCGCGATCGCCCTGATCGTGCTGTTCATCCTCGCGCTGTCATGGCTCGCGGCCGCGGTGGGGCTCGTGGCCGGCAGCCCCGAGGCAGCGAACAGCATGACGATCGTGCTGATGTTCCTGCCCTACATCAGCACGGCGTTCGTCCCGGCCGAATCGATGCCCGGCTGGTTGCAGGGCTTCGCCGAGCACCAGCCCATGACGCCCGTGATCGAGACCCTGCGCGGCCTGTGGATGGGCACGCCCCTGGACACCCAGCCGGTCTGGGCGGTCGGGTGGTGCCTCGCCATCCTCGGCATCGCCGTCGTCGTCGCCGGACGCCTGTTCGCGCGGCGTACCGCTCGCTGAGTCGCCGGTCACGCGCGCAGGTCGCTCATGATCAGGTCGATGTTGACGGCCGCACCGACCCGCGTCCCGGCGGCTGCGGCCCCATCACCTGGGCGGAGATGTCGACGACGTTGCCCGCGGCGTACACGCCTGGCACCGTGGTCTGGCCCATCTCGTCGACCACGACCTGGACGCCGCCGCCCATCGGGTGCTCGCGGGTCTCGGCGCCGAGGGAGGTGAGCACCTCGCTGCGCACCACCATCCGCGGGGCGATCACGAGAGCCTGGACGGCGTACGAGGCGGCCGCCACTGAGTCGCACCCCGGAGATGGCGTCGTCCGTGAGCTCGATCGCGGTCACCGCACCCTCGACGAGCGCGATGCCGGCCGTCTCGAGCTGGTGCCGCGACTCGTCGTCGAGCTCGAACCCGTTGACCAGGAAGGTGACGTCGTCGCTCAGCTGGCGGAACATCAGCGCCTGGTGCACCGACATCGCACTGGAGGCGAGCACGCCGATCGTCTCGTCGCGCACCTCCCAGCCGTGGCAGTAGGGGCAGTGCAGCACGTCGTGACCCCACCGCTCCCGCACGCCGGCGACGTCGGGAAGCTCGTCGACGAGGCCGGTGGTGACGACGACGCGCCTCGTGCTCACCCTGCCCCGGTCGCGCAGCGTCACGACGAAGCCGTCCTCCTCGCGGACCACGCTCGTGGCCGTGGCCTCGCGGACCTCGCCGCCGTAGCCGCGCAGCTCCTGGCGCCCGAGCTCCAGCAGCTCCGACGGAGACGTGCCCTCCCGCGTGAGGAAGTTGTGCACGCCGTCAGCAGCAGCGTTGCGGGGCTCGCCTGCGTCGACGACCAGGACCGAGCGCCGCGACCGTGCCAGCGCGATCGCGGTGCCCAGACCGGCTGCTCCACCGCCGATGACGACCACCTCGTAGTCGGTGTCCATGTCGCTTCCCTTCGCTCGTCGTGCCCGTGCCCCGAGACTCGCTCCCCGGCGCACCGATTGACAAATACGTTTGCCGTAATGGCAAACTCCTCCCATGACCGACCACGAGGACGTGCTGGCCGAGGTCGGGCCACGCCTGCGCGCACTGCGCCAGGAGGGAGAGATGACCCTGGCCGACCTCTCCGGCGCCACCGGCATCTCGGTGAGCACGCTGTCCCGGCTCGAGGCGGGGCAGCGCAAGCCGACCCTCGAGCTGCTGCTGCCGATCGCGCGCGCCCACCGGATCCCGATCGACGACCTGGTCGGCACGGCCACGGCGGACCCGCGGGTGCGGGAGAAGCCGATCAAGCGGGGCGAGATGATCATGGTTCCGCTCACCCGCCGTCCGGGCGGGCTCCAGGCCTACAAGATCACCATCCCCGCCGGCCGCCGACGACGTACGCCGGAACCGCAGACGCACGACGGCTACGACTGGCTCTACGTGCTCAGCGGACGACTGCGGATGGTGCTCGGCGAGCACGACCTGGTCCTCGAGCCGGGCGAGGCCGCGGAGTTCGACACCCGCGTGCCGCACTGGTTCGGGGGCGCCGACGAGCGACCCGTCGAGATCCTCTCGATCTTCAGCCGTGAAGGGGAGCGGATGCACGTCCGCGCCCGGTCGA
Source organism: uncultured Actinomycetota bacterium (assembly GCA_963797525.1). Lineage (GTDB taxonomy): Bacteria > Actinomycetota > Actinomycetes > Propionibacteriales > Nocardioidaceae > Marmoricola. Next base: position 236,636 of record CAWCPT010000001.1, on the reverse strand, counting down.
CCGGCAGCTGAGCCCGGCCCGGTGGTTCAGCGAGAGGCCAGTGTCTCCGTGAGCCGCTCGACCGGGCTGGTCAGACCCCACTGCTCGGCGATCGCGGTGAGCATCTCCGGGTCGGCCGGCTCCGAGGGCAGGGCCAGCGCGGGGGAGTCGAGGTCGATGTCGCGGGCCACCGCCACGACGGTCGGCGCCACCTCGAGGTAGTCCAGCGCGGCCTTGATCTTGCCGCGCGGCCCCGGTCCCATGTCGCCCTCCGGGTCCTTCGCGGCCGCGATGATCGAGTCGAGGTCGCCGAACCGGTTCAGCAGCACGGCCGCCGTCTTGTCACCGACCCCGGCGACTCCGGGAAGACCGTCGGAGGAGTCGCCGCGCAACGTGGCGAAGGCGGCGTACTGGCCGGCGTCGACGCCGTAGCGCTCGCGCACCCACGCGTTGTCGACCCGCTCGTGCTTGCCGACCCCGCGCGCGGTGTAGAGCACCCTCACCTCGGCGTCGTCGTCGACGAGCTGGAACAGGTCGCGGTCACCGGTGACGATGTCCACCGGCATCCCCGCATCGGTCGCCAGCGTGCCGATCACGTCGTCGGCCTCGTAGTGGTCGGCGCCCACGATGGTGATGCCGAAAGCCTCGAGCGTCGCCACGATGATCGGGATCTGCTGCTCCAGCGGGTCAGGGACCTCCTCGATGTCCGGTGTGTCACCCGGACGCGGGGCCACCACCCGGTGCGCCTTGTACGTCGGGAGCAGGTCGACCCGCCACTGCGGACGCCAGTCGTTGTCCCAGCAGCAGGCCAGATGAGTCGGCTGGTAGTCGCCGACCAGCCGGTTGATGAACTCGAGCAGCCCCCGTACGGCGTTCACCGGCATCCCGTTGGGGGCGACCACGCTGTCCGGAACCCCGAAGAAGGCGCGGAAGTAGAGCGAAGCGGTGTCGAGGAGCATCAGCCTGTCGTTGCGATCCGTCACACCGTGAGCCTAGAGGGAGGCACCGTCACAGGCCTGACCATCTAGGCTCACCCCGTGGAGAAGATCGACCGCCAGATCCTCGGGCTCCTCGCCGACGACGGGCGCATGTCCTACACCGACCTCGGCAAGGCGACCGGGCTGTCGACGAGCGCCGTGCACCAGCGGGTCAAACGGCTCGAGGAGCGCGGCCTGATCCTGGGGTACGGCGCCACGATCGACCACGCCGCCGCAGGCAAGCCGCTGACCGCGTTCGTCAGCGTCACGCCGTTCGACGTCTCGGAGCCGGACGACTACCCCGAGCGGCTCGAGAAGATCACCGAGATCGAGTCGTGCTGGTCGGTCGCGGGCGACGAGTCCTACATCCTCAAGGTGCGCGTCGCCACCCCGGCGGACCTCGAGGAGCTGCTCGCCCGGGTGCGCTCCGCGGCCAACGTGTCCACCCGCACCACGATCGTGCTCTCCACAGCCTACGAGAACCGCCCCACCCACTAGTGCATGATGCCGCCATGAGCGGCGGAGTGCTGGCGGTGTTCCTCGCCGTGGTCGGGGGACGGTTCGTGCTGCCGCTGTTCATCCCGCGCTACCCGCTCCCGGCGATCATCGCGTGCCTGGTCCTCGACGGGGTCGACCAGACGATCTTCCAGGCGTTCGGCTACGACCCGCCCGGTTACCAGAGCTACGACAAGGCGATGGACGTCTACTACCTGGCGATCGCCTACCTGGCGACCCTGCGCAACTGGGCCAGCCTGCCCGCGTTCCGGATCAGTCGGTTCCTCTACTTCTTCCGACTGGTCGGCGTGGTCGTCTTCGAGTTCAGCGGGCTGCGCGCCCTGCTCCTGCTCTTCCCCAACACGTTCGAGTACTTCTTCATCGCCTACGAGGCGGTGCGCTCGCGCTGGTCGCCGGTGCGCTTCGCGTTCACCTGGTGGGTGGTGGTCGCCGCCCTGATCTGGGTGTTCGTCAAGCTGCCGCAGGAGTACTGGATCCACGTCGCCCAGCTGGACGTGACCGACGTGCTCAGCGAGAACGCGTGGGCACCGCCGCTGCTGGCGGTGCTGCTCCTGATCCTGGCGGCGGTGCTCTGGTTCGTCGTACGCCCACGGCTGCCGGAACCGGACTGGGGCTGGCGGCTGGCTGCCGACCCGTTGCCCGAGGGGATGGACACAGCAGCAGAGCAGCTCGCCTGGCACGCACGGTGGGGCGCGGTGCGGTCCTGGGCGACGGCCGAGAAGGTCGTCCTCGTGGGTCTGCTGTCCGTCATCTACGCCGAGACCCTGCCGGGAGTCCGCTCCACCCCCTTCCAGCTGTTCGTCGGGGTGGCCGTCGTGGTCGTCGTCAACGCCGGCTTCACCGTGGCGCTGGCCCGGCGGTCCTGGACCATCCGGTCGACGGGGCTGGCGTTCGCCGCCAGGGTCGCCGCCAACGCCGTCCTGGTGGTGGCGGCGGACTGGTTGCTCGGCCAGGAGGGGGGCGACCTCGACCGCAGCGTCACCTTGTTCTTCCTGTGCCTGATCAGCCTGGTCACGACCCTGCACGATCGCTACCGGCCGGTGCTGGCGACGCGGGTGATGGCCGAGCGCCGCGCCGCTGTCCGTGGCTAGTCGCGCCTGGACTGCTCCAGCGCCACGCCGTTCGCGGCCAGCAGGGCCGCTGCCCGCGCCAGGTCCTCACCCGAGCGGCTCGGGAGGTCGCGTGCTCGGGCACCCGACCCCGTGGCCCGGACCGGGGGCGGCGGCACCGTCGAGCCGCGCACCGTGTCGCGGGGCTCGCGACGGTCCGGCTCGACCAGCGTTCCCGGCGAGACCAGCACGGTCCCCTCGACACGAAGAGCGGGCAGCCCGAAGAGCCGCGCCTTGAGCCGTGTCTCGATGACCACGCCGTCGGCGAGCGTGGCGTCCCCGTCAGGAAGAAGCGCGCTGATGGCGGTCGCTGCTGACCCCTTCGACCCGCGAAGCGAGAGTGCCGCTGGCGCCGTACTTCTCGAGACGCCCGGCCGCAGCCTTCGCCACCACCCGGATCTGTTCATAGCGATCCCTCCCTGCCCGCGTGCCGAGCACGTAGCCGATCCCGACGAGGCCGAGCTTGCCCAGCATCAGGCGCCGTCCTGCCTACGTCGTACGGCGCTCGCCGCCGCACTCGCGACCGACACCGCGACCACGGTGGCACCCGCCGTCAGCCCCTGTCGGACCACGGGCAGGCCGCTCGCCTTCTTGAGCGGCTTGGAGACCTGGGTCCAGACCGTCTCCTTCCGGAAGATCCCCATCAGGAGCCAGCCTTCGTGGAGTCGATCGCGCTGATCAGCTGTTTCTTCGACATCCCCGAACGTCCCTCGACGCCCTGGGCGGTGGCGAGCTTGACCAGCTCGGCCTTCGTCAGGCTGGTCAGGCTGCCCGGGAGCGCCGGGTCCTTCGCCGTGTGCGCCACCGCTGCTGCGGTCCGCGCGGTGCGGGTGCGCATCTCCTCGGCACGACTGACCGCCTCGGTCGCTCCCTCGGCATCCTGGCGCGCCTCGGCCGCGATGCGATCGGCCTGGGCCTTCGCCTCCTGGGCTGCCTCGTTGGCCGCCGCGGCAGCCTCGTCGGCACGTGCGCGGGCCTCGGCCAGCTCGTCGGTCGCCTGCGCGTAGCGGTCCTCGGCCTCACGCTGGGCCTCCTCCGCGGCCTGCTGCGCCTTGAGGACACGGTCGTCGGCGTCGCTGCGCTCGTGCGTCAGCACGTCGTGGGCGTCGATCTCCGCCTTGTGCTTCTCCTTGGCGACCTGCTCGTCAGCCCTGGCACGAGCGGCCTCGACGGCGCGTCGTACGGCGTCCTGCTGCTCCTGCTCGACCTGCTTGATCCGGGCCTGCTCGGCCTTCCGAGTGGCCTCGGCCTCCTGGGTCAGCTCCTTGGCGCGCTCGGCGGCTTCCAGCGCCTCGTGCTCGGACTCCTGGGCCTGGTCCGCAGCAGCACGCGCCTTCTCGAGGCGGGCCTCCACCGAGTCTCCACCGGGCAGTGCGTCCCTCACGGATGCCCCGGCCTGGCGCATCGTGTCCACGACGCCGTTCGATGATCCGTTGGACGACCCGTTGGACGACGAGTCCGAACCCACGGCCTTGCCTACCAACCACGACGCGTTGCGGGGGATGTCCTTGACCCCCGTCGCGAGTGTCGCGATCAGTCCTTGATGCTCCTTCTTGCCTGTCATCTGGTTTCCCTCCCAGTTGAGCTGGCTCGCACCTCCCGAGCGAGGTGGCGTGTGATGCACGCCACATCAGGGGCGTACCCCGGCCCTCGCCGAATCATGCACGGGCCTCCGGGAACCGGAGCCGGGGTCCGTCGGTCGACGTCACATCCTGACGGACGTCACGCCACCCGGGTGAGCCAGCCGCTGACGGAGCCGACGCACGGCCGGTGCGCTCGAACCGGGCAGCAGGGCCAGCAGGTCCCCGGGCGCGTCGACCGACGTGCTCATCACGGGGGAGATCCGGTAGGGGTTGGAGAGAAGCACGCTGCCCACGGCACGCCGGAGGCGTGACATCTCAGCACGGACGGTGACCACGCGATGCCGGTCGTCGAAGAGGTCGGCGGCGAGGTCGCTCGCCGTGCGGCCGGAGGGCCCGGCCTCGAGGAGCGCCACCAGGATCTCGGCGTGCCGGGGCGAGAGCTGACGCGACCACGCGCCGCTGGGGCCGGAGACGTGCAGGCACGGCGTGGAGGTGAGGTCGAGCGCCAGGACAGTGGCGGCGTGATCGGTCTCGGGGCCGAGACGCAACAGCCAACCGCCGGCCAGGGGCTCGGCGAGCGCCGCTCCGAGGGTGGGCAGCCACACGGCCCCGCCGGCCATGTCCGCGGGGAGCGCGATGCGGTCGGGCATCCGCGAGCCGGTGGCCGCCGCCAGGTGCCCGTCGGCATCGACGGCGAGCGCGTCACCGGAGATCCGGGCGAGCAGTGGCGCCGCCCGCGCGCGCAGCCGGTCCAGCTCTGCGCGGTGCCTCTCCACGAGCTCCATCGAGGTGACACGTGCGGCCATCTCGACCAGGGCCAGCTCGGCCGGGTGCATCCCGCGCGACGGCCCGCTCACGTCGACGACCCCGAGGGTCTCGCCGGACCAGGGATCGGTCAGCGGGGCGGCCGCACATCCCCAGCGCGTGTGGGAGTCCACGAAGTGCTCGGGACCCTGGATGTGCACGCCCTCACCGAGCACCAGGCTGGTGCCGATCGCGTTGGTGCCGACGTTGCTCTCGGTCCAGGCCGAGCCGCTGACGAAGCCGAGCCCGTCCGCCATCCGGCGTACACCGCTCGTGCCGGCACGCCAGAGCACACGTCCCTCGGGGTCGGCGATCACGACCAGCTGACCTGCGTCGATCACCGAGGAGAGCGCCTCGGTCAGCCTCGGGACGAACTCACCGAGCCGGCTCTCGGCGCGACGGCGCTGCAGCTCGGCCTCCGGGAGTGGAGCCACCTCCGGGATCGAACCCGGCTCGAGCCCGCACGCCGCGACGCGGCGCCAGGAGGCGGCCACCGGTGCCCGTGGTGAGGGCGTCGACGGCGTCGCGGTGGCACCTGTGAGCACGGCCTCGCGGGTGCGGTGCTGCTCCTGCTGGGCGTCCACGTCGCACCTCCGCCGGCACCGGTGACCGGTTGCAACGTCCTGCAACCCTGTCGCCGGCCGGGCCGGCGGTGTGTGCTCGGTCACAACAGCCTAGGCGAAGGAGAAACCATGACCCAGGCCCCCGAACGGGAGTCCGTCGAGACCACTGGTCCGCAGGCACGAGTCGATGCCTGGCTGGCTCGATTCGAGTCGGCCTTGAAGGCGCGCGACATCGAGGCGGCAGCCGCGATGTTCGCGACCGAGAGCTACTGGCGCGACCTGGTCTCGTTCACCTGGAACCTCAAGACGGTCGAGGGACCGGCCGGGGTGGCCGACATGCTCGGCGACACCCTCGAGGGCACCGACCCATCGGGTTTCACGACCGAGGAGCCTCCGGACGAGGCCGACGGTGTGACCACCGCCTGGATCCTGTTCGAGACCGGCGTCGGCCGAGCCCGCGGGCTGCTGCGCCTGATCGAGGAGGACGGCCAGGACAAGGCGTTCACGCTCCTGACGGCGCTCTACGAGCTGAAGGGCCACGAGGAGCCACGCGGCACGCACCGGCCGATGGGCGCCGAGCACGGCGCCGACAAGCGCCGCCAGACGTGGAAGGAGAAGCAGCTCGAGGAGGCCGAGACCCTGGGCAGCACCACGCAGCCCTACGTCCTGGTCATCGGAGGTGGTCAGGGCGGCATCGCCCTCGGTGCCCGGCTCCGGCAGCTCGGTGTCCCGAGCCTGGTGATCGACAAGCACCCGCGCCCCGGCGACCAGTGGCGCTCCCGCTACAAGTCGCTCTGCCTGCACGACCCGGTCTGGTACGACCACCTGCCCTACCTGAAGTTCCCGGACAACTGGCCGGTCTTCTCACCGAAGGACAAGGTCGCCGACTGGCTGGAGTCCTACACGAAGATCATGGAGGTTCCCTACTGGTCGAGCACGACGGCGACGAAGGCTTCGTACTCCGAGGACGCGGGGGAGTGGACCGTCGAGGTCGAGCGCGAGGGCAAGCCGCTCACCCTGCGGCCGAAGCAGCTGGTGTTCGCGACCGGCATGTCCGGCAAGGCCAACATCCCCGACATCCCCGGCGCCGACGTCTTCAAGGGCGACCACCACCACTCGTCGGCGCACCCGGGCCCGGACGCCTACCGGGGGAAGAAGGCCGTGGTCATCGGCAGCAACAACAGTGCCTTCGACATCTGCGGCGCCCTCTGGGAGAACGACGTCGACGTGACGATGGTGCAGCGCTCCTCGACCCACATCGTGAAGAGCGCCAGCCTGATGGACATCGGCCTGGGTGACCTCTACTCGGAGCGGGCGGTCGCGGCCGGTGTCACGACCGAGAAGGCGGACATGATCTTCGCGTCCCTTCCCTACCGGATCCTGCACACCTTCCAGATCCCCGCCTACGAGGCGATGGCGGAACGGGACAAGGACTTCTACGAACGGCTCGAGAAGTCGGGCTTCGACCACGACTGGGGCGACGACGGCTCGGGGCTGTTCATGAAGTACCTCCGTCGCGGCTCCGGCTACTACATCGACGTGGGTTCTGCGGACCTCGTGGCCAACGGGGACGTCAAGCTGGTCAAGGGCCAGATCGACCACCTCACCGAGGACGCGGTGGTCCTCGAGGACGGCACCGAGCTGCCCGCCGACCTCGTCGTCTTCGCCACCGGCTACGGCTCGATGAACGGCTGGGTCGCCGACCTGATCAGCCAGGAGACCGCCGACCAGCTCGGCAAGGTCTGGGGCCTGGGCTCCGACACCACCAAGGACCCCGGTCCCTGGGAGGGCGAGCAGCGCAACATGTGGAAGCCGACCCAGGTGGCGAACCTGTGGATGCACGGCGGCAACCTGCACCAGTCGCGGCACTACTCGCTCTACCTCGCCCTCCAGCTGAAGGCTCGGTACGAGGGGCTCGACACCCCGGTCTACGCCCTGCAGGAGGTGCACCACACGTCGTGACGACCCCCGGTCGGGAGGGCGACGTACGCTCGACGAGGTGACGCTCGGCCACCTGCTCGCCCTCCCCGCGGGTTGTGCCCTGGCGCTGGCGGGTTGCGCCGTCCAGCAGGGCGAGCAAGACCGGGCACGACGCGAGTCAGCGCCCACCACAGCCTCGACCTATCCACCGGGCACGGCTGCCGCGACGCCCTCACGGGCACCCGTGGCGTCTCCCTCGGCCGAGCAGTCCGCGCCGCTGGCCGCTCCGAGCGGGCGCCCACGGCTCTCCACCATGAGCATCCCGGCGATCGGCGTGAGCGGCCTGCGCGTCGTTCCCTACCGGGGGACGACGGACGACGGTCCGGGCACCCGGATCCAGGACGGTGGCGTCGCGGCCAGCCCCGGCGGACCCGAGGGCGGCACCGGCCCGGGCGGGGTCGGCAACTTCCTGGTCACCGCGCACCGCACCTCCTCGACCCGGGCGTTCGCGCGGGCACCCGAGCTGGAGCGTGGTGACCGGGTCCGGGTGGACGTCGGCTCGACGCGCTACGTCTACGAGATCGTCCGCACCCGCTGGACGTCGTTCCGCTCGCCGGACTCGCTCGCGGCCCAGCGAGCCCCGGTCCCTGGCCGGCCGGGAGCACGGCCTTCCAGGGCGATGATCACCCTGTCCACCTGCGCGACGCAGGAGGACCACGCCGCGGGCAACTACTGGTCCGACGAGCACCACAACCCCGAGCACCGCATCGACAAGATCGGGGTCCTGGTGGCGACGACCACGCGCTGAACCGGTGTTGACTGGTCCCATGGAGGCGGTACGCGACATCAGCCTGGTGGTGGCGCTCGTGACGACGGGACTGATGGCCGGCGTCTACCTCGCGTTCAGCATCGCGGTGCTGCCGGGACTGGCGCGTCACGACGACCGGACCTTCGTGCTGGCCATGCGCGGCATGAACGCCGCGATCCTGAACCCGGTGTTCGGGGTGGTCTTCGGCGGCCCGCTCGTGCTCGGGGTGGTGGCCGTGGCGACCCGGCTTCCCTCGGGCGAGCGCGACGATCTCGGCTGGGTGGCCCTCGGCCTCGGGCTGTACGTCGTCACGCTGGTGATCACCGGGGTCGTGAACGTTCCCCTGAACAACCAGCTGGACACGACGGAGCCCGTCGAGGAGGCGCGGGTCGCCTTCGAGAGGCGCTGGGTGCGCTGGAACGCGGCACGCGCCGTCGTCTGCACCGCGTCGTTCGTCGCCCTCGTTCCGCCCCTGGGCTCGCTCTGAGGCTGCCCTCAGCTGAGCAGGTCGAGGACCGCCGCCTCCAGGGTCCGCTGCTTGACGGCGGGAGAACGGTACTTCTTCGAGACCAGCCCGGGGTCGATGGTGGTGCCGTTCTCGTAGAGGTCGATGACCCGCGGGTCGATGTAGGAGTTCTTGGCGATCGTCGGGGTGTTGCCGAGGTACTCCGAGACCTCGAGGACGGCGGTCTTGATCGCACGCTGGCGCGAGCGCTTGGTGTCGCCGGGTTCTTCGGAGACGGCGAGGGCGGCCGCTGCCAGGACGGTGGCGTGCCAGGTGCGGAAGTCCTTGGCCGTCAGGTCCTCCAGGTGCCCGCTGAGGTAGGTGTTCACGGCCGCGCCGTCCAGGTCACGCCATCGCCGCTCGAGCTGGTAGGCGAGCAGGCGCTCCGAGCCGCCCCGACGACGGCGCAGGCTGTCGAGCGCACCCAGCACCTCGGGGTCGTCGATCTCGATGCTGTGCTCGATGCCGGACTTGCCCACGAAGCGGAAGACCAGCCGGTCCCGCTGCTTGCGCACGTGCCGGCGCTCCAGCGTGGTCAGGCCGAAGGACCCGTTCGTGTCGGCGTAGATGTCGCTGCCGATGCGGAAGTAGCCGAGGTCCAGCAGCCGCACGGCGACCGCGTCGGCGCGCTCGAGCGGCATCCCCTCGAGCAGCAGGTCCCGCTGGATCGCCCGCCGTGCTGCGGGTAGCTTGCGCGCTGCCTGAAGGACGCGGTCGAACTTCAGCTTGTCCCGCTTGATCCGCCAGTCGGGGTGGTAGAGGTACTGCCGTCTGCCGGCGTCGTCGGTGCCGACGGCCTGGATGTGCCCGTTGGGGAACGGCGCGATCCAGACGTCCTGCCACGCGGGTGGGATCGCGAGCGACCTGATCCGCTGGATCTCGTCGGGGTCGGTGATCCGGGCGCCGGTCTTGTCGAGGTAGACGAAGCCCGAACCCGCCCGTCGGCGTGAGAACCCTTTGGTGTTGGGCGAGACGGTCCTCAGTCGCGGCATGGACAGACAGTGCCCCAACCAGCGGAGGTGCATGCCCGGTTTCGGGGAAAGGTGCGGTGTGAGGTTGACCTCAAGCCGACTTGAGGTTGTCGAATGACAGTATGCACGCGATCCGGCAGCACGCCTTCGGCGACCCCGACCAGCTCGTCCTCGACGAGGTCGACGACCTCACTCCTGACGACGGTGAGGTGCGGATCGCCGTCGAGGCCTCGGGGGTGCACCTGCTCGACACGTCGTTGCGCCGGGGAGAGCCGGGCCCGATGCCGAGACCCGACCTGCCGACGATCCCCGGACGCGAGGTCGCGGGGGTCGTCGACCGGGTGGGCTCGAGCGTCGACGACTCGTGGTTGGGACGGCGTGTGGTCGCCCACCTCGGGCTCGTCCCCGGTGGGTACGCCGAGCAGGCGGTCACCAGGCCCGAGAAGCTGTTCCCGGTGCCGGACCGGGTCGCACTCACCGACGCCGTCGCGGCCGTCGGTACCGGACGGACCGCCCTCGGCGTGCTGGAGCTCGAGCCGCCGGGTGCGGGTGACGTGGTGCTCGTGCTGTCCGCCGCCGGCGGGCTCGGCTGGCTGCTGGCCCAGGGCGTTCGCTGGGGCGACGCCCGGGTGGTCGCTGCGGCTCGTGGCCCGGAGCGGGTCCGACGGCTGGAGGCGTTGCGGGCCGATCTCGTCGTCGACTACGGCGACCCGGCCTGGACGGAGGCTGTCCGGGCCGCCGTCGGCGGCGTCGACGTGGTGTACGACGGCGTGGGAGGCGAGCTGGGCCGCTCGGGACTCGAGCTGCTCGACCCGGGCGGCCGGCTGGTGATGTTCGGCTACTCCGCCGGGAGCCCGACCCGGTTCGACACCAGCGACGTCGTCTCTCGCGGGATCAGCGTCGGCTGGAGCCTGGGCGCCCGGATGGGAGCCCTGCCCGGCGGCATCCACGGGCTGGCCGCCCGGTCGCTGGAGCACCTGTCAGCGGGGGAGTGGAGCCCGCTCGTCTCGACGTACCCGCTGGCGGACGCGGCCCGTGCTCACGCCGACCTCGAGGGCCGGCGCGCCCTCGGCAAGGTGGTGCTGACCGTCGGCTGACCCGGACCGATCAGCCGACGGGAACGGTCTCCAGCCCCTGCCGCGCCCACCAGGCCCGGCCCTCGGCCGGCAGCGTGTGGATGGGGTCGTAGTACTCGTAGGTGCGGTTCAGCGCCTCGGGGTCGGCCGCCTCGATCGAGGTGCGGTAGTTCTTCGTCCAGTAGGAGATGCCGCGGACCTCGTCGTACGACGCGGTCTGGTGCACCCAGCGCTTGCCCACGAAGGGCACGTCGCACACGATCCGCGGCGTCGCGAACCCCGGCAGGTAGCCCATGATGTGGTGCTGCAGCCGCTGCGCGTCCGCGACCGAGATCCGCCAGTGCTCCGCGGCGGGGATCATGTCGCACATGTAGAAGTAGTAGGGCAGGATCTGCGCCCCGTCGAGCAGCCGGAAGCACAGGTCGAGCAGGGCGTGCGGGTCGGCGTTGACCCCGTTGAGGATGACTCCCTGGTTGCGGACGTCCCTCACGCCGGCGTCGAACATCGCCCTGCTCGCCCTGGCCACCAGCGGCGTCACCGAGTTGGCGTGGTTCACGTGCGTGTGGATGGCGAGACCGACACCGCGCGAGCGGGCCAGGCCGGCCACCCGGCTCATCCCCTCGACGACCTCGTCCTGGAGCCAGTGCTGCGGGAGCCCCATCAGCGCCTTGGTGGCCAGCCGGATGTCGCGGATGTTCTCGACCTCCAGCACCTTGGTGAGGAATTCCTCGAGCCGGGCCCACGGCATGTTGGCCACGTCGCCGCCGGAGACCACGACGTCGCGCACGGACGGCGTGCGGCGCAAGTAGTCCAGCATCTCGGCGTGCCGGTCGACCGGCTTGCCGAGGAACTTCAGCTTGTCGACGGTCGGCGTCGAGTTGCCGACCAGGTCCATCCGCGTGCAGTGGCCGCAGTACTGCGGGCAGGTCGGCAGCAGCTCGGCGAGCACCTTGGTGGGGTAGCGGTGGGTGAGCCCCTCGGCCGCCCACATGTCGTGCTCGTGCAACGAGTCGCGGCTGGAGTAGGGGTGCGAGGGCCAGTCGGTGCGGCGGTCCGAGAACACCGGGATCATGTAGTGCCGGATCGGGTCGGCGTAGAACGCCTCGGTCAGGGAGCCAGGACCCGACGGCGCCTCGTGGGGGGCCATCGTGTTCATCATCTGCGGCGGCACCAGCATCGACATGGTGGCCCGCTCGCGCTGGTCGCGCTCGAGGTCGGCGTAGAAGCGCTCGTCGACGAGGTCGCCGAGCAGCTCGCGCAGCTGCCGGATGTTCTTGACGCAGTGGGAGCGCTGCCACTGGGCGCTCTCCCACTCGGCCGTGGTGACGTCCTTCCAGCCCGGGAACCGGGTCCAGTCGGGCTCGACCAGCTCGGTGCGTCGGTAGGGGTAGGGCTGGCCAGTCTCGCCCTCGACGATCGACGCGATGGACGTCTCGATGGTCATGGTCGCTCCCCGTGAGTCGTTTGTGCAGCACCTGCCCTACCTGAGACAGTATGAACACTGATCTTGCGGTCGAGCAAACGCGACACCGCAATATTTACGGTTGATCTGATCAACTACAGGAAGGCGTCACGCACGTGGGATCTATCCAGGGTGATCCGGTCGGGATGCACCGGGTCCTCGAACCGGCGGGGGTGCTGCCGCAGGCGGCAACCCGCCTCGACACTTCCCCGGACCTCCGGGCCGACGAGGTCCGCGTCCGCGTGGAGCGGCTCAACCTCGACGCCGCGTCCTTCCGGCAGCTGGAGCGCAAGCACGACGGCGACGGTGCGGCCGTCCGTGAGGAGGTCCTCGGGATCGTCCGGACCCGCGGCAAGATGCAGAACCCGGTGACCGGGTCCGGCGGCATGCTGGTCGGCCGCGTCGAGGAGGTGGGGGAGGACTCCCCGCTCGGCCTGGTGGCCGGCGACCGGATCGCCACGCTGGTGTCGCTGACCCTGACCCCGCTCGTCATCGAGGACGACCTCGCCGAGTGGGACGGTCGCAGCGAGCAGGTCCCGACCACCGGCTTCGCGATCCTGTTCGGCCGCAGCATCGCCGCCCGGCTTCCCGACGACCTGCCCGCGCCGCTGGCGCTCGCCGTGATGGACGTGTGCGGCGCGCCGGCTCTGACCGAGCGCCACGTACGCCGCTACGAGGCGCCGGTCGTCGCTGTCGTCGGAGGTGCGGGGAAGTCTGGGTCGCTGTGCCTGGCAGCGGCCAGGCGTGCGGGCGCCCGGCGCACCATCGCCGTCGTACCCCACCAGGCGGAGGGCGACCTCCTGGGTCCCGACGGTGCCGGTGCGGGCCTGGCCGACGACGTGGTCGTGTGCGACGCCCGGGACCCCGTCGCCCTGCGCGACGCGATCGCCGGCGCCGGGGGACCGGCGGACCTCACCATCGTGTGCGTGGACGTACCCGGCTGTGAGGGCGGCGCCATCCTGGCCACCGCCGACGGCGGCACGGTCATCTTCTTCTCGATGGCCACGTCCTTCAGCGCGGCCGCGCTCGGCGCCGAGGGACTCGCCGCCGATGTCACGATGGTCGTGGGCAACGGCTACGTCCCCGGGCACGCCGACCTCGCGCTGGAGATCGTGCGCTCCGACGACGCCGTTCGCTCGCTGTTCGAGAGGAGGCTGTAGTGGTGCAGAAGAAGCTGGATCTCGACCCGGCCACCGTCCGGCAGGCCCGCAGCCTGGCCCGCAAGGTCGGCAGGCCGATCGTGAAGCTCGCGAAGCAACACACCACCGTCTCCGTCGAGCGGGCCACCCTGCGCCTGGCCGGCCTGGCCGGCGCAGACCCCGAGGGCACGCCCTGGGTCAACCGGCTGGCGGACGCCGTCCGCGCCGACGTGGGGCTCGAGCACGGGTTGGCGCTGCCGGTCTGGGACGCCTTGCTGCGCGGAGAGGCGGAGGACCTCGAGACGTTGGCCCAGAAGGCCTCCGCCGGCTCGGCCCGGTTCCGGCCGCCGGAGGGTCGCGAGGCCATGCGTGCACGCACGGCCGCACGCAAGCAGGTCGCCGCAGGTGTACGCCGGGTCGACCGGCGTCGCGCCGAGCGGGAACGACTCGTCACGCGCATCGGGGACGCTCCCCGGCAACCGTGGATCTACCTGATCGTCGCCACGGGTGACATCTACGAGGACATCCCGCAGGCCCAGCAGGCCGCTCGCGAGGGCGCCGACGTGATCGCGGTGATCCGCTCGACCGGGCAGTCGCTGCTCGACTACGTGCCCGAGGGGCCGACCCGGGAGGGCTTCGCCGGCACCTACGCCACGCAGGAGAACTTCCGCCTGATGCGGGCCGCGCTCGACGAGACGAGCAAGGAGCTCGGCCGCTACGTGCGCCTGACCAACTACGCCAGCGGACTCTGCATGCCCGAGATCGCCGCCCTCGCCGGTCTCGAGCGGCTCGACATGATGCTCAACGACTCGATGTACGGCATCCTCTTCCGCGACATCAACCCGGTGCGCACCTTCGTCGACCAGCGCTTCAGCCGCCAGGTGCACGCCCGGGCCGGGATCATCATCAACACCGGCGAGGACAACTACCTCACCACCGCGGACGCGGTCGAGGCCGCCCACACGGTCACCACCAGCCAGCTGCTCAACGAGTACTTCGCCAAGGAGGCCGGGCTCGAGGACTGGCAGCTCGGGCTCGGGCACGCGTTCGAGATCGACCCAGCGGTGCCCGACTCGTTCCGGATGGAGCTCGCCCACGCGCTCCTCGCCCGCGAGCTGTTCCCGAAGGCCCCGCTGAAGTGGATGCCGCCGACCCGCCACATGACCGGCGACGTCTTCCGCGGCTACCTCCTCGACGGCTTCTTCAACCTCGCGGGCGCGCTCACCGGTCAGGGGATCCTGCTCGTCGGGATGATGACCGAGGCCGTGGTCACGCCGTGGCTCAGCGACCGGGACCTCGCGCTGCAGAACGTCCGCTACGTGATGGAGGCCGCCGGGGCCCTGCACGAGGACTTCCGGCCGGCCCCCGACGGGTTCATCGCGAAGCGGGCCCGCCAGGTGCTGGGGGAGTCCATCGACCTGCTCGACCGGATCGCCGACCACCCCGCCGGCCTGCTCGACGCGATCGCCGACGGCACCTTCGGGCTGATGAAGCGCCCCGCCGACGCCGGTCGGGGGCTGGAGGGCGTCGCGCGGAAGGCGCCTGACTACTACAACCCGGCGACCGAGATCCTGGAGGAGACGTGAGCGAGAAGAAGCTGATTCGTCCCTACGGCGACACCACCGGGGACGGGATGGTCCAGCTGTCCTTCACGCTGCCGATGGCCCACTCGAAGATCGCCGAGGGTGCCGCCGTACAGCTGGCCAACAAGATGGGGATGGACCCCGCGCTGGTCGTGCACGCCAAGCCGATGGGGGCCGACTTCACCTTCTTCGTCGTCTACGGGCGCGTGCACCACCTCGTCGACCCGTCGGTCGTCCAGGTCGTGGAGCGCGACTACGAGCTGCTCACGCCCAAGGAGGTCAACGCGGCCGTGAAGCGGTCGTTGCGCCGTCGGATGGTGGTGGTGGGCGGCTGCATCGGCACCGACGCCCACACGGTCGGGATCGACGCGATCCTCAACGTGAAGGGGTTCGCGGGGGAGAAGGGCCTGGAGTACTACCGCGAGCTGAAGGTGGTGAACCTCGGTGCCCAGGTCTCGGTGCCTGAGCTGGTGGAGCGCGCCGTCGAGGAGAAGGCGGACGCCGTGCTCGTCTCCCAGGTGGTGACCCAGCGCGACGCCCACCTGCTCAACACGCGGGAGATGTCGGCCGCTTTCCGGGAGGCGTTCCCGCCCGCTCGTCGGCCGTTGCTCGTGGTCGGTGGACCGCGGTTCGACGAGGCGATGGCCGACGACCTCGGGGTCGACCGCGTCTTCAGCAGGGGTACGACGCCGGGCGAGGTCGCCAGCTATCTCGTGCACCGGGTCCTGACCGGGAGGAAGACCGCATGAGCACGTCACCAGGAACCCCGAGCCCGGAGGTGGGCCTGCGGGTGGAGCACCGACGCTACGTGCCCTCCTCGTCCGCGCACTACGCCGGCAACCTCGTCGACGGCGCCTGGGGTCTGGGCCTGTTCGGGGACGTGGCGACCGAGCTGTGCATCCGCACCGACGGTGACGAGGGGCTGTTCGCGTCCTACAGCGACGTCCAGTTCCGGGCACCGGTGCACGCCGGCGACACCGTCGTGGCGACCGCCACCCTGACCCGGGTCGGGACCCGCTCGCGGCAGATGGACTTCGAGCTGCTGGTGGTGGCCCGGGGTGTGGGCGCGTCGGGTTCGGCCGCGAGCATCCTGGAGACGCCCATCGTGGCCACCACCGCCACCGGCACCGTGGTGGTTCCCCCTCGGCTGGACCAGTGACCGGCGTGTCCAGTGCGACACGCCGTCACGGGTAAAAAAGTTGCCACTTCGTGTTCGCCTCCCGGTCACCTTCTGACCTGCGATTTCGCACCATCTGCACTGGTCAGCGGGGCGTTGACATCGCTCCGGATCCTGGGCCAGTGTCGGGCCCGTTACTCCAGGCAGAACGTCAGTCGTGTGCTCGACGGATGCGGGCTCGGGCCATCTCGCCATGATGGTCTCGACGGTCGCACTTGGCGGGTCGGGCATCGCGGACTCGACGGGAGGACACGAGGGGAGCGCGGCGCCCAGTAGACAACGCCCGTGATCCTGGCATCCGGTCAGGGCACGAGCGGTCCGAAGGTCGGCTTGCTCCCCTCGCCCTGCCATGGCACGCGAGTGAGTGCCCCCGAATCTCACCTCGGGGGCCACCTCGGCTGCTCCGGGCCCCGGCACTTCGATAGGTTGCGGGCATGGTTTCGCGCGAGGTCCCGGGCACGCCTGCGACGCCAGGACGGGTGATCATGGTGATCCCGACGTACAACGAGTCGATGAACCTCCCGGACCTGGTCGCTCGGCTGCGCACGGCGCAGCCGGAGGTGGACATCCTCGTGGTGGACGACAACTCTCCCGACGGCACCGGAGCGATGGCCGACGAGATCGCCGCGGCGGACCCCCGGGTCACCGTGCTGCACCGGATGGCCAAGGAGGGTCTCGGCGCGGCATACCTCCACGGCTTCCAGGTGGCGCTCGACCGCGGGTACGACGTGATCGGCGAGATGGACGCCGACGGCTCGCACCAGCCCGAGCAGCTGCACCTGCTCCTCGCCGCGTTGAGCGACGCGGACCTGGTGATCGGCTCCCGCTGGGTGCCGGGCGGAAGCATCGTCAACTGGCCGCTGCACCGCGAGCTGCTCTCCCGCGGAGGGAACTTCTACACCCGGACCCTGCTCGGCATCCGGACCCGGGACGCGACGGCGGGCTACCGGCTGTTCCGCCGCACGACCCTGGAGAAGATCGACCTCGCCTCGATCCAGTCCCTCGGCTACGTCTTCCAGGCCGACACGGCCTTTCGGACGCTCCGGGCCGGCCTGCACGTGAGGGAGGTGCCGATCGAGTTCATCGAGCGTGAGCGTGGCGACTCCAAGATGAGCCGCCACGTGGCCACCGAGTCACTCAAGCGGATCACCCGCTGGGGGCTCGGCGAGCGTCGTCGGCAGGCAGGCAGGGCCCTGCGCCGGGTGCTCCCGTCGAGCCGCCAACCGGAACAGCCGCCCCTTCCCAGGCGTTGAACGGTGTATGAAGAGACGTTTTCCGTGGTGGCTGCTGTTCGTGGCGTTCATCGCGGTGCCCCTGATCGAGATCTACGTGATCATCCAGGTCGGTCAGGTCATCGGGGCGTGGTGGACCATCCTGCTGCTCATCGCCGACAGCATCTTCGGCTCCTGGCTGATCAAGCGTGAGGGCGGGCGCGCGTGGGTCTCCCTGCGCACAGCCCTCAACGAGGGCCGGCTGCCGCACCGCGAGCTCGCGGACGGCGTGCTGATCCTGGTGGGCGGCACGCTGATGCTGACGCCCGGCTTCGTCTCCGACTTCTTCGGGATCCTGTGCATCCTGCCGTTCACCCGCCCCGTGGGTCGTCGGCTGCTCGCAGGCCTGATCGGGCGCAAGCTCGTGGGTGCGTCGTTCTCGAGCGGCCCCGCCGGCTTCCAGACGGGTTTCCCGGGCGGGCCCGCCGGACCGGGCACGGCCCCCCGGACACAACAACGCCCCGGACCCGACGATGGCGTGGTCCAGGGCGAGGTCGTGGACTAGGGAACCTCAGCTCCCTGTCGGACCCGGGGGTCCGTCAGACGGATGCCCGCTTCTTGCGGGCACTGGCGCGGTGCAGGTGCGCGGGGCCGATCTCGCCGCCGCGGAGCAGCTCCAGGCGCTCGGTCAAGATGTCCTCGAGCTCCTTGATGGAGCGACGCTCGAGGAGCATGTCCCAGTGGGTGCGGGCAGGCTTCTCGGCCTTGACCTCGGGCTCGATCCCGGACGTCGCGCGCGCCTCGGCGCCGCAGCGCGGGCACTCCCACAGCGCCGGGACGTCGGCCTCGACGGACATGGTGATCTCGAACTCGTGCCCGTGGGCGCACAGGTAGCCGACCTGCTGGCGGGCGGCGAACTCGATGCCGCGCTCGTCCTCGAAGCTCTGACCGCCGAGTCGGGCTCCACGTAGCGTGCGCTCTCCCATGAGTTCCTCCAAAGATCTGCAACCGTCGGCCGGACCGGCCGCGGTTGTCCTGTGTCATGCGTACCGTCCATGAGACGGTTCGGCAAGCCGGACGTGACGCCGTCCCGCCGGATGGATGTCGACGGCAGCACTGGGCGCCGTCAGTGATCCCAACGAGTGTGACTCCCGAAGGATTCCCCGAGGAGAGACGCGTCACACCTCAGTGGACGGCTGGAAGCGGGTTCCCGGCGTCCCGGATGCCGCGCTCCGGGTCGAGCCGGAGCAGGAAGAACGCTCCGAGCACGAAGAAGACGATCAGGGCGAAGATCGCCGGGCGGTAGGAGCCGGTCACCTGGAAGACCACCCCGAACAGCAGCGTCCCGAACCACGAGGTCCCGCGCTCGGCAGCGTTGTAGAGGCTGAAGTACTCCCCCTCCCGGCCACGGGGGATGAGCATGCTGAAGAACGACCGCGAGAGCGCCTGAGTGCCGCCGAGGACGATGCCGATCGCCACAGCGACGAGGTAGAACAGCAGGGCGTTGCGGGCCGGAAGGAACATCGCGACCACCACGATCACCATCCAGGCGAAGGTGCCCCACAGGATCGAGCGGTAGGCGCCGAACCTGGCCGCGAGCCGGCCGAAGAACAGCGCGCCGCCGAAGGCCACGAACTGGATGATCAGGATCGTCCCGATCAGCACGCTCGTGTCGAAGCCGAGCTGCTTCTCGCCGTACGTCGACGCGGCGTAGATGACCGTCTGGATGCCGTCGTTGTAGAAGAGGTAGGCGATCAGGAAGGTGAGCGTCATCGGGTAGTTCTTCATCTCGCGGAGCGTGGTGTACAGCTGCCCGAAGCTGCGCTGCAGGAGCGTCTTGCCGTCCTCCTCGACCAGGTTGACCGCGGCGTAGTTCTTCAGCCGCACCAGCGGGATGATCGTGAAGCCCGCCCACCAGATGCCGGCGCTGAGCAGCGAGATCCGCACCGACATCGCCTCGGAGAGCCCGAAGCTGTCGTGACCCAGGTACATCACCAGGTTGAGCAGCAGGAGCAGACCACCGCCGAGGTAGCCGAAGGCCCAGCCGCGGGAGGACGCGTGGTCGCGCTCGTCCTCGGTCGAGATGTCGACCATGATCGCGTAGTACGCCGTGAGCGAGCAGCCACCCATGATGCTGCTGATGACGATCGCGATCGCACCGATCTGCCAGTTGCTGCCCTCCATGAAGAAGAGCAGCATGCAGAAGAACGAACCGACGAACGCGAAGCCGGCCATGTTCCACTTCTTGCGGCTCGACCGGTCGACGAAGGCCCCGACGACCGGCAGCACGAAGGCGCTGGCGATGGTGGCGAAGCTGGTCAGGTAGAACGGCAGCGACCCGGCGGACAGGTGCAGCCCGAGCAGGTCCACCGTCTTGCTGCACGGGTCCTCGTCGTCGGCGCAGCCGGCCGCCCTGCCCGCCACCGAGATCATGTAGGGCGCGAACAGCACGCTGAGCACGGTGGTGTAGTAGGCGGAGTTGGCCCAGTCGTACCAGTTCCACGCCTTCTGCTGCTTGAGCCGCTCAGCGGGGGAGAGGTCGGCGGTGCCGATGGGCGCCTCGGTACTCACGGGTGGTCCCTCCATTGTCCGCGCTCGACGAGCACTTCCTCGAGCACGTCGGTGCGATCGGTGATCACTCCGTCCACGCCCATGTCCAGCAGCGTGTGCAGACTCTCAGGGTCGTCGATCGAGACCCACTGCGAGGCCTCGTCGCCGGTCCACACGTGCACGTGCAGCCCGGCGCGGTGGGCACGCCGCACGAGCCCGGGCGTGGTGATGGCCAGCCGACGACGCTTGTGCTTCCAGGGGACCTGCAGGGCAGCTGCCCCGCGGTACGGCACCGGCACGTGGAACCTGACCGCCGCGACCTCCGACGGGGCTGCCGAGGTCGCGACGCGGCCTCCACTCGCGCGACGGAAGGCCCGGATGCGGCGGCCCGAGAACGATCCGACGCAGACCCGGTCGTGGGCACCCGTGAGGTCCAGCAGCTCCACGAGGGACGCCACCGCGCTGGCCGACTTCAGGTCGATGTTGAACCGGCAGTCGGGGAGCTCCTCGAGCAGCTCGGCCATCGTCGGCACGGAGTGCTCGCGCCGGATCCGGGCCAGGGAGACCTGTTCCGCGGTCAGGTCCGCGAGCAGGCCCGCGCGGTCGGTGACCCGGTCGAGGGAGTCGTCGTGGAACGCCACCAGGACGCCGTCACTGGTGGTGTGCACGTCGGTCTCGAGGTAGTGGTAGCCCAGCGAGACCGCGTGCCGGAAGGCGTGCAGCGTGTTCTCGGTGCCGGGGATGTCGGGATGGAGCGCACCGCCCCGGTGGGCCATCGCGATGACCGAACCCGGCTGGTCGAGGACAGCGTCGAGATAGGGGTAACCCGTCCTCGGGCTGGCCGACGCTGTCACGCCAGCAGTATTCACCTGCATGCAGTGATGGTGCCCTCGAATCGCCGCCCGGGCCATCCGCGTTCCTACTCAGGTCGCCGCGCCTTCGAGGCGATCCGGAGGAGTACCGTGCGAAGCATGGACGAGCTGACCTGCCCCAAGTGCGACGGCACGATGGCGGAGCGGTCTCAGGGCCGGGTCACGATCCGGCAGTGCGGGTCCTGTCAGGGGGTCTTCCTGGACCGTGCCGACCTCGGCAACCTGGTCGAGGCCGAGACGGACTGGCACGCACACCGATCCGCCGACACCGCGCGACTGCCCCGCATCACCGCCGACATGCAGGCGCCCCCTCCGGCGAGGGCGCGCTCCTACGTCGACTCCCTGTTCAACGGCTGAGCAGGGCTGATCCTCACAGGTCGCTGAACGTCTCGATCTGGGCGCCGAGCAGGTTCAGGCGGTCGGCGAGTCCTTCGTAGCCACGGTGGATGACGTACGTCGAGCGCAGCACCGACGTGCCCTTCGAGGCGAGCATGGCGAGCAGGATCACCACGGCGGGTCGCAGGGCGGGTGGACAGACCACCTCGGCACCCGACCAACGGGTGGGGCCCTCGATCATCACGCGGTGCGGGTCCATCAGGGTCACCCGGCCACCGAGCTTGTTGAGCTCGGTGAGATAGATGGCGCGGTTCTCGTAGACCCAGTCGTGCAGCATCGTCTGGCCCTGGGCGGTCGCCGCGATGACCGCGAAGAACGGCAGGTTGTCGATGTTCAGCCCCGGGAACGGCATCGGGTGGATCTTGTCGATGGGGGAGTGCAGGATCGAGTGCTGGGTGCTCACGTCGACCAGGCGGGTGCGCCCGTTGGCCGCGAGGTACTCCTCGGAGAGCGTGTAGCGGAAGCCCATCTCCTCGAGCACGGCCAGCTCGATCTCCATGAACTCGATCGGCACGCGGTTCACGGTGATCTCGGAGTCGGTGACGATGGCCGCCGCGAGCAGCGACATCGCCTCGATCGGGTCCTCGCTCGGCGCGTAGTCGACGTCGCGGGCGATCTCGGTGCAACCGGTGACCACCAGGGTGGTCGTGCCGATGCCCTCGATCGTGACGCCCAGCTTCTCGAGGAAGAAGCACAGGTCCTGGACCATGTAGTTCGAGCTGGCGTTGCGGATGATCGTGGTCGAGTCGCACAGCGCCGCGGCCATCAGTGCGTTCTCGGTGACGGTGTCGCCGCGCTCGGTGAGCACGATCGGACGCTTCGGGGTGATGCCCGGCGAGACGTTGGCGTGGTAGCTGCCCTCCGTCGCCTTGACCTGCAGCCCGAAGGGACGCAGCGCGGTCATGTGCGGCTCCACGGTGCGCGTGCCGAGGTCGCAGCCGCCGGCGTAGGGGAGCTCGAAGTCGCTGGTGCGGTGCATCAGCGGGCCGAGGAACATGATGATCGACCGGGTACGACGGGCCGCGACCTCGTCGATCCCGCTCAGGTCGAGGTTCGGAGGCGGGGTGATCTCGAGATCGTTCTCGGCGTTGAGCCACCGCGACTTCACGCCGATGCTGTCGAGGACCTCGAGCAGCCGGTTGACCTCCTCGATCCGGGCGACCCGGCGCAGCGTCGTACGTCCCCGGTTGAGCAGCGCGGCGCACAGCAGCGCGACGCCGGCGTTCTTGGACGTCTTCACGTCGATCGAGCCGTGCAGCGTCGTCGGTCCGGTCACCCGCAGGTGGGTGGGCCCGGACCCGATGCTGACCAGGGGGGAGTCGAGTGCCTCGCCGATCCTGGCGAGCATCTCGAGGGACAGGTTCTGGTGGCCGCGCTCGATCCGGTTGACCGCGCTCTGGCTGGTGCCGAGCACCTCGGCGAGCTGTTGCTGGGTCCAGCCCCGGTGCTTGCGGGCGTCGCGGATCAGGTTGCCGATGCGGCGTAGGTAGTCCTCAGTCACCGGGCGACCATATCTCAGATATGAGATAGAACTGCCTCGCCCCGCGGGGCGTGTCAGCAAGGTCACGCACGTCGCTGAGGACCGGTCAGGAGAGCTCCCGGGGTGGTTCGCTGCCCGTCGCGAGCGGGCGTTGCAACCACAGCACGTCGTGCCAGGCGTCGAACTTCCAGCCGATCCGGCGCCAGGTGCCGACGTCCTCGAATCCCAGCGACCGGTGCAGCCCCTCGCTGGCGGGGTTGGGCAGCGTCATCCCCGCCAGCGCCATCAGGTAGCCACGATCGACCAGGCGCGGGAAGAGCGCCTCGTAGAGCAGTCGTCCGGCCCCGGTCCGCCGGAGGCCGGGCTCGAGGTAGACGCTGACCTCGCAGGCCCAGCGGTAGGCCTCGCGCGTGCGGTAGGCGCCCCCGTAGGCGTAGCCCCGGATCTCGCCGTCGGCCTCGAGGACCAGCCAGTCGTGCGTGGCCAGCGCCGACTCCATCCGCCCGCGGATCTCCTCGACGCTCGGCGGAGCCTCCTCCAGGCTGATCACCGTGTCCCGCACGTACGGCGCGTAGATGGCCTGGCAGGCGGCCGCGTCGTCCAGGGTCGCCCGACGGATGACGGGCAAGGTGGCATTCACCGGGGCAACGCTAGTGCGTGCGCCGCCGGCATCCTCTCCCGGCCAACTGGCCTAGACCAGGGCCCGGACGCGTCTGGAGGACTGTCCGGATGACGGAACCGCCCGATATAGGCGGTGATCTATGCACTTGGGTGGACTGGTCCGAGTCCTTTCGGTCCGAAAACCCCCGGAATAGCCGCTTCTGCGCCAGCACGCGGGCCGTCGACGACGGATGCAGGGCGCAGGTCGCCGTCCACGGCGCGGCAGCGCAGGCATCGGTTACCGCGGATAGGAGTGCGTCCCACGAGCGACGGTCGTACAGTCCAGAAGCGGTGACACTCCCGGCACCTCGTGTGGCGGGTGTGACATCGAGGATCGACACTCGGACGTACCTCGACGAAAGCGATGGGCATGGACTCGACCACCAGGATGGGGCTGCTTCTCGGGCTCGCCGGCGCCGTCGCCCGCGAGGACCACGTCGACCCCGTCCTC
Organism: uncultured Actinomycetota bacterium; assembly: GCA_963797525.1. Classification (GTDB taxonomy): domain Bacteria; phylum Actinomycetota; class Actinomycetes; order Propionibacteriales; family Nocardioidaceae; genus Marmoricola. The sequence continues at coordinate 212,844 of CAWCPT010000001.1, read as the reverse complement.
GACGCTGCCCTTCCCGTGCTGCTGACCATCGGGGACGTCACCGCGTGCCGGATCGTCCGCGAGACCGCGGAGGGGCCGGTCGTCGCCTCCGCCATGGGGCAGGAGCTGGCACCGACCGACCTCGCCGACCTGGTCGCCCGAGCGGAGCCCGGTCGATCGGTCGACTGCCCCGTGCCTGCCGACTGGGGGAGGCAGGGGATCGCCCGGGTCACCTGTCGACGTCTCCCCGGCCACGTGGGCGTCATCGTCCTGGCCAGGGCCGGCGCCTCGGGCTCGCAGGACGAGGGGGACACGCTCGAGCTGGCGCTGACGACCCTCGACGGCGGACTCGCCCGAGTCCAGTCGCAGGCGGATCTGCGCGATCTCACCGCGCGGGTGAACAACGCCCAGCAGCTGGCGAACATGGGGGACTACGACTGGCACATCCCGACGGACACGAACACCTGGTCCGACCAGCTGTTCCGGATCTACGGGCACGAGCCGCAGTCCTTCCACCCCAACTACGAGAAGTTCCTCTCGCTGATCCACCCCGACGACCGGGAGCGCATCTCCGGGCTCCACCAGCACGCCTACGCCACGGGTGAGCCCTACGCCATGATCGAGCGCATCATCCGGCCGGACGGTGAGGTCCGCTACCTCTCGTCGAACGGCCAGGTGATCTTCGGCGAGGACGACGTGCCGATCCGGATGAGGGGCACCTGCATCGACATCACGGACCGGGTGCTCGCCGACCGCGAGCGCGAGCGGATCTCCGCACGGTTCATGGAGCTGGTGAACTCCGCTCCGGACGCGATCCTCGTCCTCGACGGCGACCACCGGATCATCTCGGCCAACCAGATGGCCCACGAGCTGCTCGGCCGTCATGCCGAGGGCCACACCCTGGCGGACATCGTGCCCGGCTGGGACGGTGCCGACGTCAACGGCGTGAGCGCCACCGGCCTGGACGGACGGCGGCTGCGTCTCGACGTGATCACGACGGCCCTGTCCCCGGAGACCGACGCCGACTCCGACCGGCTCGCCGCGGTGTTCCTGCGGGACGCCAAGACCCGCCTCGACGGAGAGGCGATGGCCTCCCGTCTCGGCGAGGCACAGCTCCGTCGCCGTCAGGCCCTGGAGATCAACGACAACGTGGTGCAGGGGCTGGTGGCCGCGGCGTACGCGCTGGACCAGGGGCAGGTGCCCAACTCGCAGAGCTACCTCGAGCAGACGCTGTCCGCGGCGCGGGCGATGATGGACGACCTCCTCGAGCCGCTCGACGGCCAGGGCCTCCAGCCCGGCGACCTGGTCCGGATGACCCCCGCCGCGATCGGCATGGTCGAAGGCTCGGTGACCGCTGAGCAGGACGATGGCCCTGAGGCCAAGAGCTCGCACCGGGTCCTGGTGGTCGACGACGCCGACGACCTGCGCACCCTCCTGCGCGCGCGGATGGAGACGCGCAACGGCCTGGTGGTGGTGGGCGAGGCTGCCGACGGACTGGCCGCCGTCGAGCTGGCCTCCGAGCTGCAGCCCGACCTGGTGATGCTCGACCTCGCGATGCCGCGCATGGACGGGCTCGAGGCCCTGCCGCTCATCCGGGCCGCCGTGCCCGGGGTCCGGGTGATCGTGCTCTCCGGCTTCAACCAGAGCACGCTGGCCGAGAAGGCCATCGAGGCCGGCGCCGATCGCTACGTGGTCAAGGGCGGGTCGATGCGCAAGCTGCTCGACCTGGTCGACACGATCCTGGACCCGGCCTCCTGAACCCTCACCCGGTTGGCGACTTCCACCTCCGCGTACGGTCGTGGCCATGAGTGGAGACCAGCTGCAGCCCGAGGACACCCTGGACGACCGCGGTGTCGAGGACGTGCTCGACGAGGGCTACTCGCCGCCCGAGCGCGAGACCGACCACCTGCGCCACCCGGAGGGTGGCGAGACCCTGGCGGAGCGCCTCGACGAGGAGGAGCCCGAGGTCTGGGAGCAGGCCGAGGCCGAGAAGGACGCCGACATCCTCGACGGTGACGTGGGCGGCGAGGTCGGCGGCGAACGCACCGGGCGGCTGATGGCACCCGACGAAGGTGCCGGCGAGGACGTCGACTCCGAGATGATCGGCGAGGACGAGGGCATCGACGGGGCCGGCGCGAGCGCCGAGGAGGCCGCGATGCACACGATCGACGACGAGTAGGTCTCACTCACTCCTCGGCAGCGAGCCTGGATGTGCCGCCATGGCCTGGCAACGTGGCACGATGGCGCGCGTGAGCAGCACGTCCAGGGAAGCACAGCACCTGCGTGACCTCGTGCTGCTGCGCCGGGTGCGCGACCGGATGGACCGGGAGTACGCACAGCCCCTGGACGTCGAGGCGCTCGCGCGCGGTGTGCACATGTCGGCCGGGCACCTGAGCCGCCGGTTCCGCGCGGCGTACGGCGAGTCGCCGTACGCCTACCTGATGACGCGCCGCATCGAACGCGCGATGGCCCTGCTCCGACAGGGCGACCTGAGCGTCACCGAGGTGTGCTTCGCAGTGGGCTGCCAGTCACTGGGGACGTTCAGCACCCGCTTCACCGAGCTCGTCGGGGTGCCGCCCAGCGTCTACCTGCGTGAGTCGACCCCCGGCACCGCGGCGATGCCCTCGTGCGTCGCCAAGCAGGTCACCAGACCGGTGCGGAACAGACCGGCCAGGACCACATCGATCAGGAATGAAGAAGCGCCGGCGACGAGCGCCTCCTAGCGTGGTCGCCATGGACATCAACATCTACTCGGCATTCCTGCCGCACGACGACCGCGACGCCGCGGTCGCGTTCTACTGCGACACGCTCGGCTTCGAGCTCCGCAACGACGTCGGCTACAACGGCCTGCACTGGCTCACGGTCGGACCGCCCAACCAGCCGGACGTCAACATCGTGCTGTACCCACCCGGGGCCGACCCGGGAGTCACCGACGTCGAGCGGCGCATGCTCACCGAGATGATGGCCAAGGGCACGCTCGCCATGGTCACGCTCGCGACCGATGACCTCGACGGTCTCTTCGACAAGCTCCAGGCCGGTGACGCCGAGGTGATGCAGGAGCCGACCGACCAGCCCTACGGGATCCGCGACTGCGCGTTCCGCGATCCGGCCGGCAACACGGTCCGCATCAACGAGGTGAGCTCATGAAGACGATGACCTGCAGGCAGCTCGGGGGAGCATGCGACCTCCAGCTCCGGGGCAGCACCGCCGACGACGTGATCAAGGCCCAGGACAAGCACCTCCGCGAGGCCGTCGCCGGGGGTGACACGGCCCACGAGGAAGCCCTGAACGACATGAAGGGCCGCTGGAAGCACCCGATCAAGGGGATGGGCTGGTACAAGGACACCAAGAAGCAGTTCGCGGCCCTCCCTGAGGACTGACGCAACAGGAGGCAGGACAGGGATGACCCCGAAGATCACGACGCAGGCACCGGCGGACAGCCACGAGCTGATCCGCGTGCAGGGCGCGCGGGTGAACAACCTCAAGGACGTCAGCGTCGAGATCCCCAAGCGCCGGTTGTCGGTGTTCACCGGCATCTCCGGTTCGGGCAAGAGCTCGCTGGTCTTCGCCACGATCGCCGCGGAGTCGCAGCGGCTGATCAACGAGACCTACAGCGCCTTCGTGCAGGGGTTCATGCCGACCCTGGCGCGGCCCGAGGTCGACGTGCTCGAGGGGCTGACCACCGCGATCATCGTCGACCAGGAGCGGATGGGGTCGAACCCACGGTCCACGGTCGGCACGGCGACGGACGCCAACGCGATGCTGCGCATCCTGTTCAGCCGCCTCGGCGATCCGTACGTCGGACCGCCCACAGCGTTCTCCTTCAACGTCCCGACCCGCAAGGCGAGTGGGGTGATGAGCACGGAGAAGGCCGGCGGCCGGGTCGAGAAGAACGTGGTGCGCCAGGCGGTCTACCTGGGCGGCATGTGCCCCCGCTGCGAGGGCATGGGCTCGGTCTCCGACTTCGACCTGACTGCGTTGTACGACGAGACCCGGTCGCTCGACGAGGGCGCACTGACGGTTCCCGGCTACTCGATGGACGGCTGGTACGGCCGGCTCTTCCAGGGCATGGGTCTGCCGATGGACAAGCCGATCGCGAAGTTCACCAAGAAACAGCTCGAGACGATGCTGTACGCCGAGCCGACCAAGATCAAGGTCGAGGGCGTCAACCTCACCTTCGAGGGCGTCATCCCCAAGATCCAGAAGTCGATGCTCTCCAAGGACGTCGAGGCGATGCAGCCGCACGTACGACGGTTCGTGGAGCGCGCGATCACCTTCCAGCGCTGCCCCGAGTGCGACGGCACCCGGCTGACGAAGGAGGCCAGGTCCTCGACGATCGAGGGCCAGAACATCGCCGACCTGTGCGCCATGCAGATCACCGACCTCGCCGACTGGGTCCGGAGGCTCGAGGACCCCTCCGTGGCTCCCTTGCTCACCGGGCTGCAGCACCTGCTCGACTCGTTCTCCGAGATCGGGCTGGGGTACCTCTCCCTCGACCGCCCCGCGGGGACGTTGTCGGGGGGAGAGGCGCAGCGCACCAAGATGATCCGCCACCTGGGCTCCTCGCTCACCGACGTCACCTACGTCTTCGACGAGCCCACCATCGGGCTGCACCCGCACGACATCGAGCGGATGAACGACCTGCTGGTCCAGCTGCGCGACAAGGGCAACACCGTCCTGGTCGTGGAGCACAAGCCGGAGACGATCGCCATCGCCGACCACGTCGTCGACCTCGGTCCCGGAGCCGGCACCGACGGTGGCCTGGTCTGCTTCGAGGGCACCGTCGAGGGGCTGCGGAAGAGCGACACGACGACCGGCCGCCACCTCGACGACCGGGCCACGCTGAAGGAGTCGGTGCGCTCCTCGTCCGGCGCGCTCGAGGTCCGCGGCGCCTCCACCCACAACCTGCGCGACGTCGACGTCGACGTGCCGCTCGGGGTGCTGTGCGTGATCACCGGGGTGGCGGGGTCGGGGAAGAGCTCGTTGATCCACGGCTCGATCGCCGGCCGCGACGGCGTGGTGGTGGTCGACCAGGGGGCGATCAAGGGGTCGCGCCGCAGCAACCCCGCGACGTACACCGGCCTGCTGGAGCCGATCCGCAAGGCGTTCGCCAAGGCCAACGGCGTGAAGCCGGCACTGTTCAGCTCGAACTCCGAGGGCGCGTGCTCGACCTGCAACGGCGCCGGCGTCATCTACACCGAGCTGGGCGTGATGGCGACCGTGGAGTCGCCCTGCGAGGAGTGCGAGGGCAGGCGTTTCCAGGCAGCCGTCCTGGAGTACACGCTCGGCGGCAGGAACATCGCCGAGGTGCTCGCGATGTCGGTCACCGAGGCCGAGGCCTTCTTCGGCGAGGGCGACGCCAAGGTTCCCGCGGCCCACAAGGTCCTCGACCGGCTCGCGGACGTCGGCCTGGGCTACCTCAGCCTCGGCCAGCCACTGACGACGCTGTCCGGCGGCGAGCGGCAACGGCTCAAGCTGGCCACCCAGATGGCCGAGAAGGGCGAGGTCTACATCCTCGACGAGCCGACGACAGGCCTGCACCTCGCCGACGTGGAGAACCTGCTGGGGCTGCTGGACCGACTGGTCGACTCCGGCAAGTCGGTCATCGTGATCGAGCACCACCAGGCGGTCATGGCCCACGCGGACTGGCTCATCGACCTCGGGCCCGGCGCCGGCCACGACGGCGGCACGGTCGTCTTCGAAGGAACGCCCGCCGATCTCGTCGCCGACCGGTCCACGTTGACCGGGGAGCACCTCGCGGTCTACGTCACGGGCTGACCCCTCTTGAGCGTGGCTCTACCGGTCGAGATATCGCCGATAAGGTACATTATGTCAACTAGTGGAGAGAGAACCACGCTCCAACAGCAGCGTCCGGTCCCCCCTCCTCAGTGGCTGACACAGGTGCGCGCCGTCGGCCTGGCCTCGAGCCGGGCTGCAGGGATCGCCGCACCGCAGGACTCGCAGACGCCGTAGCTGCCGGCCACCAGGCGTTGCGACGCGGCGTCGATCTCGACGAGATGCTGCTGGGCCTGGCGGACGAGCGCTCCGGTCTGTGACCGCTCGTAGGCGATCGTGTGTCCCTCCGGGTCGTGCTCGTCGTCGCTGTTGGCGTCCCGGGTCGCGTCGACGACACCGGAGTAGTCCTCGCGGAGCCGTTCCAGGCGGTCCTCGGTCGAGTGCCGCTCTGCAGCGAGCAGCTCCTGCGGCGTCACTGACCGCCGTGGCCGGCCGGGACCCGGCAGACCCCGTCCACGTCGAAGACCCGGTTGAGCCGGCCGAGCGCCAGCCAGGACCCGACGCACAGCCCGAGCTCGACGAGCTCGTCGTCGGTGAACGATGCGTGCAGCCGCTCCCACAGCGCGTCGTCCATGTTCAGGTGGTCGGTGGCGAACCGGTGGGCGAACTCCGCCGCCAGCGCCTCGCGCTCCGTCAGCTGCTCGTCGGCGGAGCCCGCCTTGCCCAGGACGGTGTCGTAGAAGGCCTCGCCCGGACCCTCCGGCGTCCGCAGCGTCTGGCAGATGTTGCAGTCGTTGATCCGCGCGACCGTGATCCGCGCTGCCTCGAACTCGCGCACCGGCAGCGTGCTCTTGTTGTAGACGGCGTCGCTGAACTTCGCGGCCGGCCCGGTGAGCGCGGTGCCGGTGCCGGCCCACAGGTGCATCAACGGGTCCTGTCCGTCCGGTACGGCGATGCGAGGCATGTCGGCACGCTAGCCCCGCAGTGGAACAAGTTCCAGTTCTCGGTGCTGTGGGTGAGCCCGACTAGGGTCGCCCCATGGCCACCGAGCCGGGAGCCGACGGTGCCGAGGTGATCGCGTTCCGCGACGCCACGGCCTTCGAAGGTTGGCTGGCCGACCACGTCGACCACACCCCCGGTGTCTGGTTGAAGCTCGCCAAGAAGGGCTCCGGCCTGGCCTCCCTCACCGACGACGAGGCGGTCGACGTCGGGCTGTGCTTCGGCTGGATCTCGGGACAACGCCGTTCGCTCGATGCGACCCACTACCTGCAGAAGTACGTCCCCCGTCGGCCACGGAGTCGCTGGTCCCAGGTCAACGTCCGCAAGGTCGACGAGCTGACGGCCGCCGGTCGGATGCGTCCCTCCGGCATCGCCGAGGTCGAGGCCGCTCGGGCCGACGGACGGTGGGACGCGGCCTACGAGTCGCAGAGGGACGCCACGGTGCCGCCCGACCTCGAGGCGGCGTTGAGGGAGAATCCCCCGGCCGCACGGGCGTTCGCGGCCCGCAGCAAGACCGGGCAGTACGCCGTGATCCTCGAGCTGATCACCGCTCGGAACACCGGCACCCGGGCCGCCCACCTGAGCAAGGCGCTCGCCGAGCTCGAGACCGAGGACGGGTCTGCGCCTCAGCGGTGAGGCGGCGGAGCCTCGTCGACGTTGACGGTCGGGACTCCCCTGCCCGCTCGCGCGATCAGGGCCGTCGACGGCTCGTCGGTCGGGTTGCTCTCCCGGTGCACCGTGAACGCCGGGACGTGCACGAAGTCACCCGCGCGGGCGTCGACGTACCCCTCGATCCCCTCGCACTCGAGTCGCAGCACCCCCTGGACGACGAACAGCCCGGACTCGTTGGAGTCGTGGTGGTGCCAGCCCGACACTGCTCCCCCGGCCGTCGTCACTCGGCCGGTCCACAGGCCGGGCACCTCGAAGGCCCGCTCGCGCCTCATGCCGTACGTCGGGTCGGCCTCGACGAGCTCGTCGTGGCGCACGATCCTGATCGGTTCGGGCATGCCCACAGCCTAGATCGCCTCGCGGCCTGTTCGCTGCTGGCGGACGCGGGAATCTCCCCCGCCCCGGCATGGTTCTGCCGAGCATGACGACCATCGGACTCATCGGCAGTGGAAACATCGGCAGCACCGTGGCGCGGCTCGCGGTGGACGCGGGACACGACGTGGTGCTCAGCAACAGCCGCGGACCGGAGACCCTCACCGACCTGGTGGACGAGCTCGGCCCGCACGCTCGCGCCGCCACGGCAGCGGAAGCCGCCGCGGCCGGCGACATCGTCGTGGTGACGGTCCCCCTCAAGGCCTACCTCGACGTGCCGGTCGAGCCGCTGCGCGGCAAGGTGGTCATCGACACCAACAACTACTACCCCCAGCGGGACGGCCACATCGCCGAGCTCGACGACGAGTCGACCACGGTCAGCGAGCTGCTCCAGGCCCACCTGCCGGAGTCGCACGTGGTGAAGGCGTTCAACAACATCTACTTCGGCCACCTCGGCACCCTGCAGCGCCCCTCCGGCAGCCCGGAGCGCTCCGTGCTCGCGATCGCCGGTGACGACGACGACGCCAAGAAGCAGGTGACCACGCTCTTCGACGAGCTCGGCTACGACGCCTACGACGTCGGTCCGCTCGCCGAGGGCTGGCGCTACCAGCGCGACACCGCCGCCTACGCCGGCCTCTACGCGCCCGAGGGCTCCGGCTGGCCGCCGCCGGCCGGGCGCCAGGTCACCGCCGACTTCCTGCGGGAGAAGCTGGACGCGGCGGTGCGCTACCGCGACATGTGACCGAGGGCCGTCGCCAGCCCCTCGGGGTCGGCGACGGTCATCGTGGCTCCCGGGTGCTTGATGTGCCGGGTGGGGTCGATCCCGGCCACCGGGGTGCGGAACCGCACGCACAGCGCGTGCTCACCGTTGGTGGCGAACGTGACCCCGCGGTCGCTGAACGACAGGTGCGGCGGTCCGGCCGTCTTGAGGAAGCCGAAACCTCCCGTCGTCTCGACGGAGACGATGTTGCCCAGCGGCGTCCGCAAGGACCAGGGTCCGTAACGGACCCTCAGCTCGTCGTCCTCGACCAGCACACCGGCCGTGCGTGGTGTGATCCCGAAGACGAGGGCCGGCACCCGGTAGGCACTGGCGAAGGCGAACGGGAAGGCCTGGGACGTCGTCATGTCGTCGACACTGCCACGCACGTCGCGATCGCTCCTTGGCGGGCGTCCCTACGTTGGGAGCATGAGGTTCTCCAAGCTGATCTCCCTGGCCACCGCCGCGTACGGCGTCTTCGCGCTCGTCAAGCCGCGCCACCTGGCGGACGGGGTCGAGGCTCCTGCGGCTCAGGCACCCGCGTTCGACCGGATGGCCTACACCTACGCGGGTCGCGACCTCGCCATCTCCGGGCTGGCGCTGCTCTCGAAGAACCCGTCGGTGATCACGGCGGCGATGCTGCTGCGCATCATCGGCGACGTCTCCGACGCGACCGTGCTGAGCACCGGGACCTCCAAGCCGGACGTGCAGAAGAAGGTTCTCGCCGTGACGCTGGGCTGGGCGGCGCTGAACACCGCCGCCCTCGTGGCCGACCGGCGCCAACTGGCCTAACCTCGGGTGGCATGACCACCACCGCTGGGGAGCCTCGCACGGCCCTCGTCACCGGCGCCTCCTCGGGCATCGGGCGCGCCACCGCACAGATGCTGGTCGACCGCGGGCACCACGTGGTCGGCACCAGCCGCAACCCGGACCGGATCCCCGCCGCCGAGCGCATCGAGGGCGTCCGCTACCGCGCGCTCGACCTGCGCGACGCCGCCTCGATCGACGGGTTCGCCGGCGCCCTGGCTGCGGAGGACGTGCACGTCGACATCCTGGTGAACAACGCCGGCGAGTCCCAGAGCGGCCCGCTCGAGGACCTGCCGCTCGGCGCGCTCGAGCGGCTGTTCCAGGTCAACGTCCTGGGGCCGGTCCACCTGACCCAGCTGATGATCCCCGGCATGCGCGCCCGCGGCTACGGCCGCGTCGTGATGGTCGGGTCGATGCTCGCGAGCTTCCCGCTCGCCTACCGGTCGTCGTACGTCGCGAGCAAGGCGGCGATCAAGGGCTTCGCCACCGCCGCGCGCTTCGAGCTGTCGCCCTTCGGCGTGTGGCTGACCACGGTCGAGCCGGGCTCGATCAACACCGGGATCAGCCAGCGGCGCACGAAGTACATCGCGGACGACTCCCCCCATGCCAAGGCGTTCCGCACGATGCTGAAGGCCCTCGACGGCAACGAGCGCGAGGGCATCGCCCCCGAGCGCGTGGCCCGCACCATCCTGGAGGCGGTCGAGGCCAAGCGGCCCGACCCGCTCTACGCCGTGGGCAGCAACGCGCCGGCGGTCTTCGCGCTGCGCCGTGCCCTCCCCCGCCAGGCCGTGGAGTCGATCGTGGCCCGGGCCTACGGGATCAGCTCGCGCCGGGTCTGACCCTGGCTCGCGGCCCACCAGCAGCTGTCGGCTGTGGGCCGGTCGCTACGATCTGCCGCGTGACTTCCCTGCGCCGCCTCACCGTGCTGTTCGTGATCGCCCTGTTCGTGCTCTGCCGGTGCGGCAGCTCCGACGACAAGAGCGACACCTCCTCGAAGGGCTCCGCGGCGTCCAAGGGCCAGTGCAACTACCCCGAGGACACCAGCAGGTCGCGCCGCGCGCAAGGTCGACCCGCCGCCGGCCAACCCGATCACCGAGAAGGCGACCCGGGCGACGATCACCACCAACCGCGGCGTCATCCCGGTCACGCTCGACGGTGACAAGACCCCCTGCACGGTCAACAGCTTCCTGTCGCTGGCCAAGCAGGGCTACTTCGACAAGACCCCCTGCCACCGACTGGTCAACGAGGGCATCTACGTGCTCCAGTGCGGCGACCCCAGCGGCAGCGGTCAGCAGGGCCCCGGCTACTTCGTCGAGGACGAGCTGCCGCAGCCCGACCCGCGCCTCACCGGCTGCCAGGACCAGGGCGGGGCCAAGCTGTGCACCTACCCGCCCGGCACCCTCGCGATGGCGCAAGGGCGGCGACGCCACGGGCCTGCCGATCCCGGACACCGAGGGTTCGCAGTTCTTCCTCGTCTACGACAACTCGCCCCTGCCGGAGGGCTACGCGGTGTTCGGCCGGATGACGGCGTCCGGGCTCCAGCCGTCGTCAAGAAGATCGCCGCGGCCGGCGCCCAGCCCGCTGACGCGAACGGCAACACGGCCCCGAAGCTGAGCACCACCATCACCTCGGTGAAGTAGGGCCCGGTCGTAGGGTCGGGGGTCATGGAATTCCGACACCTCGGCAGCTCGGGTCTGAAGATCTCCGAGATCACCTACGGCAACTGGCTCACCCACGGCTCCCAGGTCGAGAACGACGTCGCCACGCAGTGCGTGCGCGCCGCGCTCGACGAGGGCATCAGCACCTTCGACACCGCCGACGTCTACGCGAACACCAAGGCGGAGTCGGTGCTCGGCGAGGCGCTCAAGGGCGAGCGGCGTGAGTCCCTGGAGATCTTCACCAAGGTCTACTGGCCCACCGGTCCGCGCGGGAAGAACGACACCGGCCTGTCCCGCAAGCACATCATGGAGTCGATCAACGGCTCCCTGGAGCGGCTGCAGACCGACTACGTCGACCTCTACCAGGCCCACCGCTACGACGTGGAGACGCCGCTGGAGGAGACCATGCAGGCGTTCGCGGACGTCGTACGCCAGGGCAAGGCGCTCTACATCGGGGTCAGCGAGTGGACCGCCGAGCAGATCCGGGCCGGGCACGCGCTCGCGCAGGAGCTGGGCTTCCAGCTGGTCTCCTCGCAGCCGCAGTACTCCATGCTCTGGCGCGTCATCGAGGACGAGGTCGTGCCCACCTGCGCGGAGCTCGGCATCTCCCAGATCGTCTGGTCCCCGATCGCCCAGGGCGTGCTGTCCGGCAAGTACAAGCCCGGGCAGGCGCCGCCTCGAGGGCTCGCGCGCCACCGACGAGAAGGGCGGCGCCGACATGATCAAGCGCTTCCTGGAGGACGACGTCCTCGAGCGCGTCCAGCAGCTCGAACCGGTCGCGAAGGAGCTCGACCTGTCGATGGCGCAGCTCGCCATCGCCTGGGTGCTCCAGAACGACAACGTCGCGGCGGCGCTCGTCGGCGCCTCGCGACCCGAGCAGGTCACGGAGAACGTCAAGGCTGCCGGGGTGCGGATCCCCGAGGAGCTGATGACGAAGATCGACGAGGCTCTGGGTGACGTGGTCGAGAAGGACGCCGGGCTGACCGCGAAGCAGACCCCGAAGGCCCGCGTGGTCTGAGGACGTCCCGCTCAGGCGGGCGCGCGGCAGCTCGCGAACGCCGCGTGCTCGACCAGGTCGGGGTACTTCCCTGCCAGCTGCTTGGGGAGCACGTTGTCCGCGACCTCCTCGGTGGGGCCGGCGGTCACCTTCCCGTCCTCCAGGGTGTACGTCGTGCGCTGGACGTCCCAGGCAGCGACCACGCCCACCGGCTGGTGCGGAACGGCCTCGGTGACGACGATGCCCGTTGTCCGCGCAGTCGATGCTCGCGGGATGCTCCTCGACGTCCGTCGCCACGAACGGGAACAGCGTCTCCCCGTCCGTGCTTCAGCTCGATCGAGCTCGCCGTCGTCCGCGGCGTACACCCGCAGCTGGAAACCGCCGCGGGGGTGCTCCTGCCGGGTCACCAGCAGCTGGGCGTCCTGTCCCGGCACGGCCACCCCGAAGGCGCTGGCGACGGGCGGTGCCGGCACCGGCGGCCTTCGTGACGACGTACCCGTCGCCCTGCTTCGCGAACAGCAGGCCCGGGCACTTCCCGCCGGCCGCCGTCAGCTTCACGTCCTCCTTCTGACCGTCACCGTCGAGGTCGACGCTGGCCACGGTCTTCGCCCCGGTGACCTCCTGGGAGTCGGCCGCGCACCCGCCGACCGTGGCCGTGGCGGCGTCGACCCGCCCTCGGCCGTCGGCTTCTCCCCGGGGTCCGCGGAGCCGCACCCTCGCCAACAGGAACAGAGCAGCCACCGAGACCGCGAGCAGTCCGCATCATGGGGATGGGACGCAGTCGGGGGCTCCGATGGTTCCGGCATGGGGTCACCGTAGTCGCGCGTCTAGAGTCGGGAGCGTGACCTCGACGAAGTCCAGACGCCCCGGACCCACGGTGCGCACCCGGGTGGCGGAGTTCCGCGACGGCCAGCGGCTCGACCACGAGGACCGTGTCGCCACCGAGGAGCCGCTCGAGATCAGGGTCTCCCCGCCCGGCTCCCCCGCCCAGCGCGTGGCCGTGACCATGCGGACGCCGGGCCACGACTTCGAGCTCGCCGCCGGCTGGCTCGTGCACGAGGGTGTCACGACGCCCGAGGCCGTGCGGAGTGTGCGCTACTGCACGGACGAGTCGATCGGCGACCTCGAGGAGTTCAACGTCGTCACGGTCGACCTCGCCGCGCCCCCGCTCGCCTGCCTGCGGCGCGGATGGTCAACTCCGCCTGCGGTGTCTGCGGCACCGACTCGGTGCAGGACGTGCTCGCGGCGGCCGGACCTGTCGCGCCGGTCTCCGCTCGACCTGGCGACCGTGGTGGCCCTCCCCGACCGGTTGCGCGAGCACCAGCCCGGCTTCAGCCGCACCGGCGGGCTGCACGCCGCCGGGCTCTTCGACCTCGACGGCGAGCCGGTCGTCGTGCGCGAGGACGTCGGACGCCACAACGCCGTCGACAAGGTGATCGGGTCGCGGATCCTCGCCGGCGAGCCGGTTCCGCCCGTGCTCGTGCTCAGCGGCAGGATCGGCTTCGAGCTGGTGCAGAAGGCCGTGGTCTCGCGGGTCTCGGCCGTCGTCGCTGTCGGAGCTCCCACCTCGTTGGCCCGCTCGCTCGCCGAGGACAGCGGCCTGCTGCTGGTGGGGTTCACCCGTCCCGACCGTTGTGTCGTCTACACCGGCGCGGACCGGGTGGGCTGAGCCCACGGCGTGTGCGGGGCGGTTCTGTCGGCGCCCTCTCCTAGCGTGAGCCCATGCGCATCCTGCACACCTCCGACTGGCACCTCGGCCGGTCGTTCCACGGCGAGGACCTCCTCGCCGCGCAGGCTGCCTACGTCGACCACCTGATCGAGACCATCGAGGCGGAGGCCGTCGACCTGGTCGTGGTCGCAGGCGACGTCTACGACCGTGCGCTGCCGCCCGTCGACGCGGTCGCCCTGGCTGACGACGCGTTCCGTCGGCTGGCCACCTCGCGGGCCCAGGTGGTGGTCACCAGCGGCAACCACGACTCGGCCCGCAGGCTCGGCTTCAACGCCCGCCTGGTGGAGCTCGCCGGGCTGCACCTGCGCACGGACGCGGGCCGGGTCGACGAGCCGGTCCTGCTCGACGACGAGCACGGCCAGGTCGCCGTCTACGGCATCCCCTACCTCGAGCCCGACGTGCTCCGGCACGCGTGGCAGCTGCTCCACCCGCTCGCACCACGCCGCCCTGGGCCACGCGATCGAGCGGATCCGGGCCGACCTCGCGAATCGCCCGGCAGGCACCCGCTCGGTGGTGGTGGCGCACGCCTTCGTCGCCGGCGGCCTGGCCAGCGACAGCGAGCGCGACATCGCGGTGGGCGGCGTCTCGGTCGTTCCGGTCGACCTCTTCGCGGGGATCGACTACACCGCCCTCGGCCACCTCCACGGGCGCGCGACCCTGGCCGAGTCGGTGCGCTACAGCGGGTCTCCCGTCGCCTACTCCTTCTCCGAGGCCACGCAGGTGAAGGGGTCCTGGCTGGTCGACCTCGGTGCCGACGGGTTGAGCGCCGCTCGGTTCGTCGAGGCGCCGGTCCAGCGTCGCCTCGCCTGCCTCGAGGGCACGATCGAGGACCTGCTCGCCGACAGCGACCTCGCGGACGCGGAGGAGTGCTGGGTGCAGGCGACGCTCACCGACGTCGTGCGCCCGGCCAACGCCATGGACCGGCTGCGCGTCCGTTTCCCACACGCGGTCACCCTGCGCTTCGCACCCTCCGGGTCGGGTCCGGCGCCCGTGCGACCGTCCACGGTCGGCCGGGCCCCCCATGAGATCGCGCTCGACTTCGTGCGCCACGTGCGTGGCGAGCCGGCCAGCGATGCCGAGTCGGAGCTGCTGCGCACCGCCCTCGAGTGCTGCTCGGAGGACCCCGACCTCGTCCCCGGTCACGACTCGGTGGTGAGCGGCTGATGCGGCTGCACGAGCTGTCCATCACCGCCTTCGGCCCGTTCGTGGACACCGTCGACGTGGACTTCGACGAGCTCGCCGAGGGTGGCCTGTTCCTGCTGACGGGTGACACCGGCGCCGGCAAGACGAGCGTGCTCGACGCGGTCTGCTTCGGTCTCTACGGTGACGTCCCGGGCGACCGGCACACGGCTCGGCACCTCCGCAGCGACCACGCCGATCCGCTCGACGAGCCGGAGGTGCGGCTCGTCTTCAGCGTCGGCGGGCGCACCTTCAGGTTCACCCGCTCCCCCGCCTGGGACCGCCCCCGCCGGCGCAGCGGTGGGACGCGCCGCATCCAGGCGCACGTCGTCGCCGAGGAGCTCCGGGACGGCGACTGGTCGACCCTGACCAACCGGCTCGACGAGGCCGGCCAGCTGGTCACCAGCCTGCTCGGGATGACCTGTGCCCAGTTCACCCAGGTGGCGATGCTCCCCCAAGGACGGTTCCAGGCCTTCCTCCGCGCGACGTCCGGTGAGCGTCACGCCGTGCTGCAGCGGCTGTTCCGGACCCGCCGCTTCGAGGACGTCGAACGGTGGCTGGTCGACCGCCGGATCGGGCTCCGCAGGCGCAGCCAGACCCTGCACGACCGGTGTGCCGGCGTGCTCAACCGCTTCCAGGAGGCTGCCGGGGTCGGCGTACCCGAGGAGTGGGACGCGCAGGACCTGACCGCGGTCGCGACCGACGGGTCGCTGACGACCTGGGCGGACGAGGTCCGTGCGGCCGCCGCGACCGCGAGCGACGCGGCCCGGACCCGCCTGGACGACCTCAGCGCGACCCTCGAGCAGCGCCGCGCCGAGCTCGAGGAGGCCACCGTCGACACCGAGGCCCAGGCCCGTGGCGAACGGGCACGGCGATCCCTGGCCTCGCTCGACACGACCCTCGACGCCGAGCTCGCGCTGGTGCACTCGCTCGAGCGGCACGTCCGGGCAGCTCCAGTGCTTCCCCTGGCACGTCAGGTCAGAGCGTGCACGCCAGGAGCTCGAGTCGGCCGAGCGCGAGGCCTCACGCCATCGCGAGGCGGTCAGCGTGCTCCTCGGCGCGGCGCCGGCCGAGGCAGCCGAGCTGGGACGCGCAGCACGCAGCGCAGCAGAGGCGGCCGCCGTCGCCCGGTCCTGGCTGCCTCAGGAGCAGGAGCTGGAGCGCCAACGAGCACGGGTCGACGCCCTGGCCGCGGAGACCGTGAGCCTGACCGCTGTGGTGGACGAGGGCGAGCGGGCGAGGCACACCCGCACGGCGGACCGGGAGGGACTCGTCTCCGCGCTGGGTCGGGCGCGCGCCCTCGCCGCACGACGCGTGCAGGACAGCACGGCCGTGCAGACCACCCGGCTTGCGCTCGCAGCCGCGCGGGAGGTCGAGGAGCTGACCCGACGCCTGGGCGACGCCCGGTCGTCGGTCGACGCCGCCACGCAGGTGGCCCAGGACCTCCGGGAGGCCCACCTCGACCTCCGGGAGCGCCGCATCTCCGGCATGGCCGCGGAGCTGGCCGGCCGGCTCGCGGTCGGCGGCTCGTGCCCGGTCTGCGGGAGCGTGGAGCACCCCTCCCCCGCCCATGACTCGAGCCACGTCAGCCGCGCCGACGAGGAGACCGCCCGGGCGCGCCACGAGTCCGCCGACTTCGAGCGACAGGCACGCCAGGAGCTGGTCACCACCCTCGAGTCCCAGCTCGCGGGAGCCCGCTCGCGCAGCCAGGACCGGGAGACGACCCACTGGGAGCGCGCCCACGAGAGCGCCGTGGACACGCTGGAGCGCAGCACGGCCGCCGAGGCCGAGGTCACCCTGCTCGAGGACCAGCTGGACCGCCTCGACGCGCAGGCACGCGTCGCGGCGGAGGAGACGGCGAGCGCGCGCGTGCGCCTCGCCGAGCACGCCGAGCAACGCGACGCGGCCGCCCGTCGGTGCACCCAGCTCGACGACGAGCGCACTGCCCTGCTCGCCGACCACCCGGGACTGTCGACGGTGACCGCGCTGGTGCGACGACTCACCCGCTCCGTCAGCACCCTCGAAGCAGGCCACGCCGCGCTGCTCACCCTGTCCCGGAGCCGTGACCACGCGCGAGCGAGTCACGAGGCTGCCCAGGCGCTGGCGCTCGAGGCAGGGTTCGACTCGTTGCCGGCCGCGCTCGACTCCGTGCTCTCGGAGGAGGAGCTCCGCGCCGGCACCACCGAGCTGGAGTCCCGGCGAGCCGCCCGCGCCGCGGCCGAGGCGCGTCCTGGCCGACGAGACCGTGTCCCTGGCGCTCACGCGCCCGGCACCGGACCTGCCGGACTCCCGTGCCAGGGTCAAGGAGGCCTCACGCCTCCGGGACGTGGCGCACGCGACGCACGAGCAGCTCGACGTCCGGACCAGACGGCTCGACACCCTCGGCGCCGAGCTCGGACGCGCGATGGCTGCCTGGGCGCCGGTCCGTGACGAGCACGCCGTGGTCGCCGGGCTCGCAGCCCTGGTCGAGGGCAAGAGCGCCGACAACCAGCTCAGGATGCGTCTGTCCGCCTACGTCCTGTCCGAGCGGCTGCGTCAGGTCGTGGCCACCGCCAACGAGCGACTCGGCGACATGACCGACGAGCGCTACACGCTCGTGCAGGCCGACGAGAAGGGAGCAGGCGAGCAGCGCGGCGGGCTGAGCCTGCGGATGCGGGACGAGTGGACCGCCACCGAGCGTGATCCCGCGACCCTCTCGGGGGGCGAGACCTTCCTGGTCTCGCTGGCGCTCGCGCTCGGTCTCGCCGACACGGTGAGCAACGAGGCCGGGGGCACCCAGCTCGACACGCTGTTCATCGACGAGGGGTTCGGCACCCTGGACGCCACCACGCTCGACGGCGTGATGGACACCCTCGACTCCCTGCGTGACGGCGGCCGGGTGGTCGGACTGGTCAGTCACGTGGCCGAGCTGCGCAACCGGGTGACGGCGCAGCTCGAGGTGCGCAAGGGACGTCGCGGCTCGACCCTGTCCCCCGGCCCCGCGCAGGGCTGAGCGCCGAATAGGGTCGACACATGGAAGCCGCAGCTCGTGAGGTCGATCCCACCTTCCTCAGCCTCCCCCTCGAACGACTCGCTCAGGTCGCCCTCGAGCGGGCACGCGACTTCGGTGTCACGCACGCCGACTTCCGTCTCGAACGCAACCGCCACCAGTACTTCTCGGTCCGGGACGGCGCCCTCGAAGGGGCCCAGGACGGAGAGGATCTGGGCTTCGCCGTGCGGGTCGTCCTCGACGGCGCGTGGGGCTTCGCCTCGGGGGTCGCCCTGACGGAGTCCGAGGCGGTGATGATCGCGGAGACGGCCGTGACGGTCGCACGGGTCGCTGCCAGGATGACCAGTCGACCCGTCGAGCTGGCCCCCGAACCCGTGCATCGCGACGTCACCTGGGTCTCGGCGTACGACGTGAACCCGTTCGACGTGCCGACGGCCGAGAAGACAGGTCTGTTCGCGGGGTGGACCCGCGAGCTCCTCGCAGCCGAGGGCGTCGCCCACGCCAGCGGCAGCCTCTACCAGGTGCAGGAGAACAAGTACTACGCCGACCTGGCCGGCTCCTCGATCACCCAGCAGCGGGTGCGCGTCGAACCGTTCCTCGAGGTCCACGGCGCCGACGCCACGACGGGCGCGTTCGACTCGATGCGCACCATCGCTCCCCCGGTCGCACGTGGCTGGGAGTACCTCGCCGGAGGCGACTTCGACTTCGACACCGAACGCGCCCTGCTTCCCGAGCTGCTGACGGAGAAGCTCGCCGCCCCGAGCGTCGAGGCCGGCACCTACGACCTGGTGATCCACCCGTCGAACCTGTGGCTGACCATCCACGAGTCGATCGGGCACGCCACCGAGCTCGACCGTGCGCTCGGCTACGAGGCGAACTACGCCGGTACCTCGTTCGCCACCTACGACCAGCTGAACACGCTGCAGTACGGCTCCCCGATCATGCACGTCACCGGCGACCGCACCACCGAGCACGGACTCGCGACCGTGGGCTACGACGACGAAGGGGTCGAGGCGCAGTCCTGGGACATCGTCCGCGACGGCGTCCTCGTGGGCTACCAGCTCGATCGGCCGATGGCGCACACCTACGGCGCCGAGCTCAACGGCGGGCGCTCCAACGGCTGCGCGTACGCCGACTCCCCCGGCCACATCCCGATCCAGCGGATGGCCAACGTCTCGCTGCAACCGGCTGCGGACGGGCCGGACGACGACGGGTTGATCAGCCAGGTCGAGCGCGGCATCTACGTCGTCGGCGACCGGTCCTGGTCCATCGACATGCAGCGGTTCAACTTCCAGTTCACGGCTCAACGGTTCTACGCCATCGAGGACGGCCAGCTGAAGGGCCAGCTCCGTGACGTGGCCTACCAGGGCAGCACCACCGAGTTCTGGGGCTCGATGGAAGCCGTCGGTGGGCCGCAGACCTACGAGCTCGGCGGCGCGATGAACTGTGGGAAGGCGCAACCCGGTCAGGTCGCCTCGGTCAGCCACGGCTGCCCCTCGGCGCTCTTCCGCGGCATCAACGTCCTGAACACGACCGAGGAGGGAACGGCCTGATGTCTCTGGGACTGACCAAGCACCGGCCGCAGCGGCTCGTCGAGCACGCCCTGGAGAGCTCGACCTCCGAGCACTGCATCGTGATCGTCGAGGACTCGACCGCCGCCAACCTGCGCTGGGCCAACAACACGCTCACCACCAACGGAGTGATGCACGCCGTCGAGGTCACGGTGATCGCCTTCCAGGGCGCCGGCAACGCCGCGGTGAGTGGCACCGCCGTGTCCCGGGAGCAGGTCGCTGCCCTCGTCGAGAAGGCCGACGCAGCGGCCGTGCTCGCCGATCCGGCCGAGGACCGTGCCGAGCTCGTCCGTGGCGACGCCGCCCCCGACTGGGACGACGCCCCCGGTGAGACCTCGATCGAGGTCTTCGAGGCCTTCGCCGGACAGCTCGGCGAGGCCTTCGGCCAGGCGGAGGCGGAGGGTCGCATCCTCTACGGGTTCGTCTCCCACGAGGTCACGACGACCTATCTCGGCTCCTCGACCGGACTTCGGCTCCGCCACGTGCAGCCGACCGGCCACTACGCCTGCACCGCCAAGAACGCCGAGCTCACCAACAGTGCGTGGGTGGGTGGCGCCACCCGCGACTTCTCGGACGTGGACGCCGCCGCGATGGCCGCCGACCTCACCATCAGGCTCGGCTGGGGCGAGCGACGCCTCGACCTGCCCGCGGGTCGCTACGACACGATCCTGCCCCCCAGCTCGGTCGCCGACCTGATGGTCGACGCCTACTGGGGCGCAGGCGCCCGCAACGCGGACGACGGGCAGACAGTGTTCTCGCGTCCGGGCGGCGGCACCCGGATCGGTGACGACGTCGTCAACCGCGGCGTGCGGCTGTGGTCCGACCCGACCTACCCGGGCCTGGAGTGCGCACCCTTCGTGACGGCCGGAGCCTCGTCCGACCGCAGCAGCGTCTACGACAACGGGATCGCCCTGGGCAGCACCGACTGGATCGCCGACGGTCGGCTCACGTCGCTGATGCAGACGCGGCACACCGCCGGGATCACCGGACAACCGACCACCCCCGCCATCGACAACCTCGTGCTCGACATCGAGGACGGGTCCGGCACCGAGGCCGACCTCGTGGCCGGGCTCGACGACGGGCTGCTGCTGACCTGCATGTGGTACATCCGCGAGGTCGACCCGCAGACCATGCTCCTCACCGGTCTCACCCGCGACGGCGTCTACCGGGTGGAGGGCGGCGAGATCACCGGCGCGGTCAACAACTTCCGCTACAACGAGAGCCCGGTCGACCTGCTCCGACGCTTCACGCACGCGTCGGCGACCGTGCCGAGCTTCTCTCGCGAGTGGGGTGACGACTTCTTCTCGCGCACCGCCACCCCGGCGCTACGCATCCCCGACTTCAACATGAGCTCGGTCTCCGAGGCACTCTGAGCACTGGCCGACGGCTGGCAGCTCACGGCCCGTCGGGGTACGGCTCGCGGGTGTAGACGAAGGTGGCGCACTCGAGGTGGTCGAGGGACCCGTCGTCGCGGCGTACGACGTCCAGCGTCTCGCCGTGGTGGTAGCCGGCCAGGCCGACGATGCGTCCTTCGACCTCGTCGAACTGCTCGGCGACGCCACCGCGGGCGAGGTCCCGCCACTCCAGTCGCCCGTTGTGCCAGCGCACCTCGTAGGCGGAGTTCCCCCAGTGCCAGTAGCCGAGCAGCTCCTCGGCCCAGGCGGGCACCTGCTCGGTGGGCAGCCAGGGCGCGACCGCAGCAGGAGTGTGGGCGCCGAGCAGTGCCAGCGCCAGCTCGGTCCCGGAGAAGCCGGTGGTCGCGTTGGTCAGCGCGACCACGCCGACGTGGTTCAGCGGGTCGGCGAACAGCGCCGCCTGGAACCCGGGCATCGAGCCGGTGTGCCCCACCAGCAGCCCGTCCGGGTAGGGCACGATCCGCACGCCGAGCCCGTAGTCGGCGGCCGGCGGCACCGCCTGTCGCATCTCGATCAGCGTCTCGCGGGCGAGGACGTCGGGGTGCCCGTCGGTCAGGAACGTGGCGAAGCGGGCCAGGTCCTCGATCGTGCTCCAGAGCTGACCGGCGGGAGCCATCGCACCGGTGTCGTGATGCGGCTCGTCGGTGAGTGTGCCCCTGAGGTGGTGGACGCTCAGCCCATCGGCGTAGGGCTCCTCCGGGAGGTACGACGTCCGCGTCATCGCGAGCGGCTCTGCCACCCGTGCCTGCACGAGCTCGGGCCAGGGTCGTCCCCGCAACCGAGCCACCACCTCGCCGAGCAGGGCGAACCCGAGGTTGCTGTAGTGGTAGTGCTCGCCTGCACCGAAGACCGCTCCGCTCCCGTCGTTCGCGGCGATCAGCGTCTCGACCGGCACGCCGGGCGACCGCTCCCACCAGGGTCCGACGGGCTCGCTCTGCATGCCGGAGACGTGGGCGAGCAACGACCGCAGCGTGGCTTCGCCGTAGCCGGTCTGGGGCAGGTGCGTGCCCACCCGGTCGTCGAGGTCGAGCAGACCCTCGTCGCGGCACTGGAGCACCAGGACCGCCGTGATCGTCTTCGTGATCGAGCCGATCCGGAACTGCGTGTCCGCGGTCGCCCGAGCTCCGGAACTGCCCGTCCACGCGAGCTCGCCGCCGTCGAGCACACCGGCCACGATCGAGGGCAGCCTGCGCTCGGCCTGGTAGCGGTCGAGGACAGCCTGGTGGTGCTGCTCCCTCGTCAAGCGAAGGCCTCGGGTGGCGGGCAGGCGCAGAACAGGTTGCGGTCGCCGTACGCCTGGTCGATGCGTCCCACCGGCGGCCAGTACTTGTCCGGGTCGGGACCGGTCGGGAACAGGGCCACCTCGGCGGAGTAGGCACGGTCGCCCGTGCCGGTCAGCACCGAGGCAGCCGTGTGCGGCGCGCCGCGCAGCGGGGAGCTCTCGGGGCTCCACTCCCCCGCCTCGACGCGGTCGATCTCACCCCGGATGGCGATCATCGCCTCGCAGAACCGGTCGAGCTCGCCGAGGTCCTCGCTCTCCGTCGGCTCCACCATGAGCGTTCCGGCTACCGGGAAGCTCATCGTCGGGGCGTGGAAGCCGTAGTCGATCAGCCGCTTGGCGACGTCGTCGACGCTCACCCCGCTCGCCTTGGAGAGCCCACGGACGTCGAGGATGCACTCGTGGGCGACCCGGTCGTGGTGCCCGCGGTAGAGCACCGGGAAGTGGTCCTGCAGCCGTTGCGCCACGTAGTTCGCCGCCAGCACCGCCACGGCCGTCGCCTGGGTGAGTCCCTCGGCCCCCATCATCCGCACGTAGGCCCAGGAGATCGGCAGGATGCCGGCCGAGCCGTACGGCGCAGCGCTGATCGGGCCGATCCCCTCGCGGCGGTCGGCATCAGGGTGGGCCGGGTGCGTCGGGAGGTACGGCGCCAGGTGCTCGCGCACGCCGACCGGGCCCACGCCCGGACCACCGCCACCGTGCGGGATGCAGAACGTCTTGTGCAGGTTCAGGTGCGACACGTCGCCACCGAACTCACCGGGCCGGGCGTAGCCGAGCAACGCGTTCAGGTTCGCCCCGTCGACGTAGACCTGGCCACCGGCCTCGTGCACGATCGCGCACAGGTCGGAGATGGTGTCCTCGTAGGCGCCATGGGTCGACGGGTACGTCACCATGATCGCGGCGAGGTCGTCCGCGTGGTCGTCGCACTGTTGGCGCAGGTCGTCCATGTCGACCGACCCGTCGCTGGCCGACTTGACCACGACCACCTGCATGCCGGCCATCACGGCCGAGGCCGCGTTGGTCCCGTGCGCCGACGACGGGATCAGGCAGATCCTGCGCTCGGTGTCACCGTTGGCGTCGTGGAAGGCGCGGATCGCCAGCAGCCCGGCGAGCTCGCCCTGCGAGCCGGCGTTGGGCTGGATGGAGACCCGGTCGTAGCCGGTCACCGTGGCCAGCCAGGACTCCAGCTGGTCGATCAGCAGGCGGTAGCCCTCGGCGTCCTCGGCGGGTGCGAACGGGTGCAGGTTCGCGAAGCCGGGCAGGCTCACCGGCTCCATCTCCGTGGTCGCGTTGAGCTTCATCGTGCACGAGCCGAGCGGGATCATGCCGCGGTCCAGGGCGTAGTCACGCGCCGAGAGCCGGCGCAGGTAGCGGAGCATCGCCGTCTCGGAGCGGTGGGTGTTGAAGACCGGGTGGGTCAGGAAGTCCGTGGTGCGGCGCAGCTCGGTCGGCAGTGCGGACTCGACGAGGGCCTCGCCGATCCCGCCCCCCTCGGTGGAGGCGGCCCCGAACGCCCCGAGCACGCGGTCGAGCACGTCCGCGTCGGTGACCTCCGAGGTGCTCAGGCCGACGTGGTCCTCGTCGACGTGGCGGACGTGCACGCCGGCCTCGCGCGCGGCGGCGACGACCTCAGCCGCCCGACCCGGGACCCGGGCCAGCACGGTGTCGAAGAACGCCTCGTGCACCACCTCGACCTCTGCTTCCCGCAACCGGTCGGCGAGCGCGACGGCCTGCAGGTGCACCGACTCGGCGATCCTGGTGAGGCCCTCGGGGCCGTGGTGCACGGCGTACATGGAGGCGACCACGGCCAGCAGCACCTGGGCGGTGCAGATGTTGGAGGTCGCCCGGTCGCGGCGGATGTGCTGCTCGCGCGTCTGCAGCGAGAGCCGGTACGCCGGCCGGCCGGCCGAGTCGACCGAGACCCCGACGAGCCGACCGGGCAGGTGTCTCTCCAGCCCGGCACGCACCGACATGAAGCCCGCGTGCGGCCCGCCGTAGAACAGCGGGACCCCGAACCGCTGGCTGGAGCCGACGGTGACGTCGGCCCCGAACGATCCCGGTGACTCGAGCAACGTCAGGGCGAGCAGGTCCGCGGCCACGACCGCGAGCGCGCCTCGTTCGTGCGCGGCCTCGATCACCGGCCGTGGGTCGAGCACGCGCCCGGAGGCGCCGGGGTACTGGACCAGCACACCGGAGAGCTCTCCCTCGGGAAGGCCCTCGGCGAGATCGGCCACCACGACCTCGATCTTCATCGCGCGGGCGCGGGTGCGCACCACCTCGATGGTCTGGGGCAGGGCGTCCGCGTCGACGACGAACGGACCCTGCACCTTGGGCTGCGCGCGGCGTACCAGCGTCATCGCCTCGGCAGCCGCCGTGCCCTCGTCGAGCAGGGAGGCGTTGGAGGTGGGCAACCCGGTGAGGTCGGCCACCATCGTCTGGAAGTTCAGCAGCGCCTCCAGCCGTCCCTGGCTGATCTCCGGCTGGTACGGCGTGTACGCGGTGTACCAGGACGGGTCCTCGAGGACGTTGCGCCGGATCACCGGCGGGGTGACCGTGCCGTGGTAGCCCAGGCCGATCATCGGCACGAGCGGGTTGTTCAGCTCGGCGAGCTCACGCAGCTCTTTGGCGGTCTCCTGCTCCGAGGCTGCCGGAGGAAGCTCGAGGCCACGGCTGGCGATCCTCCCCGGGACGGCGTCCTCCATGAGTGCCTCGAGGCTGCTCACCCCGAGCGCCTTGAGCATCTCGGTGACCTGCTGGGCGTCCGGGCCGATGTGCCGTTCGCTGAACGGCCGCGGCCGGATCGCCTCGGCGAGGGATGGGCCGGTGATCTGTCCTGACATGTCACTCCTGGTCCTGAGGCGAGCTACCGGTCGTCGGTGAGTGCGCCTCCCCTCAGTGGCGACGTCGTCGTCGGGTCCTGAGTGCCAGCCGGTGCGGTCCGTGAGCCTGAGAGGTTGGTGGGAGGAGTTGCCCCTTCGGCGTCCCGGTGGCCCAGCGGAGCGACCAGCGGAAGCTCTCCCGCACAGGTTTGTCAGCAGGGACAAAACTACCAGCCCCGGTCACCGCGATCGCGGTAGCCGGGGCTGTGAGAAGCATTTTCGGGCGGGTCAGCCGGTCAGGCGTGCCTTGCGTCGCGCAGCCAGCTCGTCGCTGGACTCGTCCGACTCGGCCTCCAGGGTGCGCTCGGAGGGCAGGTCGGCGAGCGACCCCTCGATCTCGCGCCAGACACCACCGATCGCGATGCCGAAGACGCCCTGACCGCCCTGCAGCAGGTCGATCACCTCGTCGTTGCTGGTGCACTCGTAGACGCTGGCGCCGTCGCTCATCAAGGTCACGCGAGTGAGGTCGTCGGTGCCCCGGGCCCGCAGGTGGGCGACCGCGGTCCGGATCTGCTGCAGCGAGATGCCGGCGTCGAGCAGACGCTTGATCACCTTGAGCAGCAGGATGTCGCGGAAGCCGTAGAGGCGCTGCGTGCCGGATCCGGTGGCGCCCCGCACGGTCGGCTCGACCAGGCCGGTGCGGGCCCAGTAGTCCAGCTGGCGGTAGGTGATGCCGGCCGCGTTGCACGCTGTCGGGCCGCGGTAGCCGAGGTCGTCGGGCAGCGTCGAGACGTCGTCGTCGAAGAGAAGTCCCTGCTCGTCGGCATCGAGGAGCGCGGCCTGCTCGGCCTGCGGGTCGTGCCCGGCGGTGTTGCTCGCTCCGCCATCGCCTGCGTTGGTGCCCACTGTTACCTCCGAAGTCTGCTTCCCTGAGCGTAACCCCGAAGAGGGGTGACCGGGCTCTCCGTGAGGAGAAATGCCAGCCATGGAGTTACAGCGAAGACATTGCGAAGGTAAACCCTGGCTCGAGGGTTGGTCAAAGAACTCCGCGGCGTGTCGGCACAACCTTCAAGTTCAACTTGAGGTTCAAGCCTGAGGCTTGCGCCTGGCTCAGGCCTGGCCCTTGTCGAAGTCCTCGGGCGAGACGTGGTCGAGGAACTCGCGGAACTTCTCGACCTCGTCCTCCTGCTCGTCGGGCACCAGGATCCCGACGTCGTCGAGCAGCTCCTCGGAGCAGACGATCCGTGAACCGGTACGCAGCGCGAGCGCGATCGAGTCGGAGGGGCGGGCGCTGACCTCGACGCCCGAGACCAGGACCAGCAGGGCGTAGAAGACGTTGTCGCGCATCTCGGTGATCCGGATCTCGCTGACCTCGTTGCCGGTGGCCTCCAGGATGTCCCGGAGCAGGTCGTGCGTCAGAGGTCGAGGCGGGACCACGCCCTGCTGCGCGAAGGCGATCGCCGTCGCCTCCACGGCGCCGATCCAGATCGGCAGATAACGCTCCCCCGCAGCCTCGCGCAGCAGCACGATGGGCTGGTTGGACGGCATCTCCACCCGGACTCCGACGACCTCGACCTCACGCACACCAGCAGCCTACCCGCGTCTGGTCGCGAGACCGACGACGATCGGTTCAGCTCCGTGCCGAGGCTCAGGCCCCCCACAGCGCCACCACGGCCTCGGCGAGGTCGCCGACGCTCCGCTCGATCTCCACCGCCGGCTCCACCGGCTCGTCGAGCTGCAGTCCCATGAACGCAGCCTCCACGAGACGGGCCGCCCGGGCTGCCTGCCGGGAGGGCACTCCCGAGGTGGCGAGGTGGTCCGCCAGCGCCTTGAGCCACACCTGGTTGGCCTCCGCCACGATCGAGGCGTACGGCTCGACCCCCAGCACCCCGAGAGCCGCCGCCTCGACGTAGAGGCGTTGGCAGCGCGCCTGCTCGGGAGCACTGATCACCGTCCAGAGGTCGAGCACCGCCGCGTGCGGGCCCGCCGAGGGCTCCATCCCCTGGATCGCCGAGACCGACCGGTCGTTGGAGACGCGGAGCACGCTCGCCACCAGATCGGGCTTGTCGCGGAAGTGGTAGAGGAGCATCCGGTCGCTGGTGCCCAGGGCCTTGGCGAGAGGACGCAGGCTCAGGTCGAGCAGGCCGTGCTCGAGCACGTAGTCGGTGGCCGCCTCGGCCAGCACCTGGCGTCGCTCACTCGCCATCTGCCCTCCCTCGACCCCGATCCTGCACCGTTCGAACCTGAGTGTAGCGAGTGCTACGCTACTCCTGTAGCGACCGCTACATCTGCACGTGACTGACATCGGGAGGTGTCGAGATGGGACTGGCCATGGGACTGCTGCTGCTGGCGATCGGCGCCGAGGTCGGCGCGACCGCCGCCCTCCCCCGGACCGACAGCTTCAGCAACCCGGTGTGGACCGTCCTGGTGCTCGGTGGGTACGCCGTGTCCATCTGGCTGCTCGCCCTCGTGGTCAAGTCGATGCCCGTCTCGGTCGCGTACGCCGTCTGGGCCGGCCTCGGAACCGCGGCGATCGCCGTGATCGGCGTGATCGTGCTCGGTGAGTCCTGGGACCTGACCAAGGCCGCGGCACTGACGTTGATCATCGTCGGCGTGGTGGTGCTGAACCTGCACGGGGCGCACTGAGCCCGAGCGGCCAGCACAGCACGAGGGGTCAGCGCAGCGAGCGCAGCCCGGACTTCACCAGGGCTGCGTGCAACCGGACCGAGAGGACCGCCATCTCGTCCATGGTCTGCGCCGCGCGTCCCTCGGCGCCGTCCTCGCGACTGCGCCGGATCGGCGAGAGCACCTGCTCGAGCAGCCCGACCTCGCGGTCTGCCGCGGTCTTGAACGCGCGCAGGTGCCGCGGCTCGATGCCGTAGGCAGCCAGCTCGCCGGCGACCTTGGCGATCACCAGCGCGTCGGAGTCGTAGTGCTTGGAGCCCGCACGCGTGCGGACCAGGCCGAAGTTCTCGAGCTGGTCGAGGAGCTCCTCGGTGATCTCAGCGGTCTTGACGAGCTCGCGCCGCGAGATCCGCACGTCGGAGGTGCCGGAGAGCAGCGACTCGACCCCCGGAGCCGGGTTGGTCATCAGGGCACCGGGGATGCTCGGCGAGCCGCTCACCGCCGGCGCCTCCAGCCCGCGGTCGAGGGCGTCGAGGTGCTCGCGGATCACCCGCAGGGGCAGGTAGTGCTCCTGCTGGGCGCGGATGATGTAGCGCAGCTTCTCCATGTCGGTGACGGAGTACTTGCGGTAGCCGGACGGCGTGCGCTCCGGCGCGATCAGCCCCTCGTTCTCGAGGTGCCGGATCTTCGACTCCTTGATGTCGACATCCGGGAACTCGGACTTGAGGTCGGCGACTGCCTGCCCGATCGTGATGCGGGCCGACTGGCGCACCGGTCAGTGACCCTTCGCGTCACTGGCGAAGAAGACCAACCGGAACTTCCCGATGCGCACCTCGTCGCCGTTCTGCAGCTCGGCGTCGTCGACCCGGTCGCCGTTGAGGTAGGTGCCGTTGAGGCTCCCGACGTCGTGGACCCGGAAGCGCTCGTCGGCCCGGCGGAACTCCACGTGCCTGCGGGAGACGGTGATGTCGTCGAGGAAGATGTCGCTCTCGGGGTGCCGCCCGACGGTGGAGAGGTCGCTGTCGAGCAGGTAGCGGCTTCCTGCTCCGGGTCCGCGCTGGACCACGAGCAGGGCACTGCCACCCGGCAACGCGTCGACGGCGGCGGCGTCCGCCGGGTTCAGCGAGTCGCGCTCGTCGGCGTCAGGCTTGGCCGGCGCCCCGAAGGTGATCGTCTGGGTGGAGTCGGCAGGCTCGCCAGCCTGCGCCTCGGGCATGGTCCCTGTCGGGGCCAGCGGCGTGCCACATTGCGAGCAGAAGCGCGAGTTCTCGGAGTTCTGGCTTCCGCACTGCGAGCAGTAGGGCATGTCGTGGATCTCCCCGTCCTTCGAAGCTGGATACGAGCTGGATGCAAGGTCGTGACGTGGTGCGATCCTGCCAGCCGGTGCAGCCTCAACCCTGAGGCGTCACTGGAAGGTCAGGGTTTTCTGGCGCAAACCTAGCAGCGGAGAGCAACCCTGGCCGACACCCCCGACGGAGTTTCGGCCGGTGGACTCGAAGCGGGTCGGAACCCTCAGCTCTCGAGCCCGGTCTGGTAGGTCGCAGCGTCGATCAGGTCGGCCGAACCCGAGTTGTCCGCGACGATCTCGAAGAGCCAGCCGTCGCCGTACGGATCGGTGTTCACCAGCTCGGGAGTCGCGTCCAGGGCCTCGTTGCGGGCGACGATCTCACCGCCGAGCGGGGCATAGACCTCGCTGACGGACTTGGTCGACTCGAGCTCGCCGACGACCGAGCCGGCCGTGACGGTCTCGCCGACCTCGGGCAGCTGCACGAAGACGATGTCGCCGAGCGCGTCCTGGGCGAAGTCGGTGATGCCGACGCGGACCGATCCCTCGGCCTGGCCCGGATCGCGCAGCCACTCGTGCTCGGTGGTGTACTTCAGGTCTTCAGGAAACACGCTGCTCCTCGTCGTTGCCGGGAACTCCTGCCGCAACCCTGTTGGCCCGGCTGGCACCACCGGCAGGTTACTGCCCGGGGACGGCTTCGGCGTAGCGGGGCTTCACCGGCCTCCTCGTCGTGGTGACCTTGACGGTGTCCGGCTTCTTCACCACGACCGTCCCGGAGTCCGCCTTGACGTCGTCGATGAAACCGCCCTGGAAGTCGAGCGCACCGGCCAGCGTGTCCGGGTCGCCGATGGCGTCGATGACGTACGGCGGCTTGAGCAGCACGCCGTCGACCCGCACGCCCTCGGGGTCGTCCTCGAAGGAGGTCTGGGCGATCACGCGCACCCGGTCGTTGATCTCCATCGCCTCGACGCCCGCGTTGCGCAGCTCCTCGACCCCGTCCAGGAGGTGGTTCAGGGTCAGGTCGCCCTTGGGGTCGGTGACGCTCACGCGGATGCCAGGTCCGCTCGCGGGCACCGTGCCGGCGAGCACGCCGAGGGTGGCGACCTCCTGACGCGCCTGGTCCAGCGCCGTCGTACGCCGCTGCGTGCTGCTGCGGAGCTGGTCGCGGGTCGTCTCGAGGTCGGTGATGTCGCGCTCGTTCTTGCGCGAGGCGGCCTGCAGCCCGTTGAGCGCCTGGACCAGCTCGGCCTCCCGGAGCCCGGCGTACGTGTCGTCGCTCCCGGTGAGGCGGGCCTGGGTGACGGCGGCGAACGCCAGCACGCCGACGAGGAGCGCCACCACGACCTGGCCGCGCGAGGGTGCGAAGAACGAGCGACGCAGGCGCGCGAGACCCGTGGGCGGCCTCTCGCCGGCCCGGTCCTCGTCGGGTGGCGTCTCCTGCGGGGTCGGGCTCATGCGTGGAAGAGGTGCCGCCGGATGGCGGCGACGTTGGAGAAGATCCGGATGCCCAGCACCACCACCACGCCGGTGGAGAGCTGGGCGCCGACCCCCAGCTTGTCGCCGAGGAAGACGATCATCGCGGCGATCAGCACGTTGCTGATGAACGAGACGACGAAGACCTTGTCGTCGAAGATCCCGTCGAGGAACGCCCGGAAGGCGCCGAACACGGCATCGAGCGCAGCCACCACGGCGATCGGGAGGTAGGGCTGCATCGCGAGCGGCACGTCGGGGGTCAGGACCAGGCCGAGGACGACACCGACGACGAGTCCGATGATGGCGATCACGGCGGGCCTCCTGAGGGCTGGTTGGCATAGCGGAGGGACACCTCTGAGGCGGGAAGCCGGAGTGAGTCCTGGGGGGTGATGGTCAGCTCGAGCCCCACCTGACGCTGCAGGTCCAACCATGCCTGACCGCTCGTGGTTTCCGCGAAACGTGCCGGCAGCGTGTCCTTGTCACCGATCACCGAGAGGACGTACGGCGGGCGCAGGGAACGTCCGTTGGTGGTGATCGCGCCGCCCGCCTGCCGGATCGTGCTCAGGTTGGTCAGTCGCTGGCCGTTCAGCGAGATCGCCTCGGCACCCGCCTCCCAGAGCCCGTTGACGAGTCGCTGCAGGTCGGTGTCGAGCACCTCGTTGCGGGCCGTGGTGGCTCCCGGGGGCGTCGTTCGCGACCACCCGCACGCCCTCCCCCCGCACGGGCGACGCGCCGGTCTTGACCCGCAGCAGCTCGAGGCGGTCGCGCAGTCCCTGGGCGGACTGGTCGTTGCCGAGCTGGCGCGCCTGGAGGGCGGCGGTCTGGCGCTGCAGCCGGGTGAGCCTGGTGCGCTCGTCGTCGACCTGGCCGCGGGCGTCGCTGACCTGGGCGGCCAGCTCGCGGCGCTGGCTCTGGTCACTCACGGAGTTGCGCGAGGTCTGCACGGCCGCGGTCACCACGAGCACGGCGAAGGCGGCCATCACGAGCGCCCCGACCAGGCCCACACGGCGTCGGGGCGGCGGGGTGTCGGCCGCGTCGGCCGGCCTCTCCCCGGCCTCCGCGTCGCGGTGGGCGTCGCGCATGGCC
Source organism: uncultured Actinomycetota bacterium (assembly GCA_963797525.1). Lineage (GTDB taxonomy): Bacteria > Actinomycetota > Actinomycetes > Propionibacteriales > Nocardioidaceae > Marmoricola. The sequence continues at coordinate 181,420 of CAWCPT010000001.1, read as the reverse complement.
ACGTAGGCGTAGTCCTCGTCGAGCGCGGTGCTCGTCAGGTAGTCGAGCAGGCCCATCGTCGCCTGCGGTGGCAGCCGGTCGGCCAGGTCGTCGCCCTCGTCCGGTGGCGTCCGGTTCTCGCGTGCCAAGGTTCAGCCGTCCGCGAGGCTGGGCGCCCGGCGGTCGCGATCGGCCATCAGCTTGCGGACCTGCCAGGCGTAGAGCAGCCCGGCCCACCAGTACAGGCCGATCCCCCAGATCGCGAACGCCCAGCCGAACACCTCGGCGAGCGTCGGCACGACACCGTCGCCGTCACCGAGGAAGAGCAGCGGGAAGGAGTAGAGCAGCGCGGCGGTCGCGGCCTTCCCCAGGTAGTGCACCGGGAGTGCGGAGTAGCCGCGGGTGCGCAGGAACGGGACGAGGATCCAGAGGAGGGCGTCGCGCAGCGGGATGATCAGTGCCACCCACCACGGGATGATGTCGCGGTAGAGCAGCCCGACCACGGCGGCCAGGATGTAGAGCCGGTCGGCGACCGGGTCGAGGATCTCGCCGAGCTTGGACATCTGGTCGAGACGACGAGCGAGGTAGCCGTCGAGCCAGTCCGAGAAACCGGCGATCATCAGGACCACCAGCGCCCAGACGTCGGCCTCGGGGCCGATCACGAGCCACAGGAAGAGGGGTACGCCGGCCAAGCGCACCATGCTGATGATGTTGGGGATCGTCCACACCACCGGGGTGCTCTCGCCATCTGGCTGACGGGCCAACGGGGTGCCTCCTGACGGGTCGTCGGAGGTCACCCTATCTGCGTCGTACTCAGTTCAGGCAGCAGCCGCACCGCGGGCAGTGCGCCCGCTTGGTGGAGCCGATCTCCTGACCACAGCTGCACACGATCAGCGTGGTCGCGCCAGATCCGCTGGCGGTGGATGCCCCGTACAGGGCCGCTTCTGTCGTAATCATGACAACTCCCTCAGATACCTCACATCCATGAGACGCCCTTGTCCGTTATGTCTGACGCGAGACACGCCGAAATAGTCCGAATGGGCTATGGAATCTGACCCGTGCGGTAGCGAGAAGTCGTCGGTGGACTGGTCCACCCCCCGGCAAAGCAGTACAAAGTCGGGCAACTGGTCAGGCAGTCCGCGGTCCGGCGTGACCCGCGAGGCAGACCCAGCCACCGTCGTCCTGCCGCACCCAGACCTGGGTCATCGGCATCTCGAACTCCTCAGGACCGTGGCCCCGGTCGAACCGGTCGACGACCTGGCAGCGCAGCACGGCGGTCCGCTCGTGCATCACCACGTGGACCTCGTTCATCTCCTGCCCCGTCCAGTGCAGGTCACCGGCGGTGTTGGAGTCGAGGTAGGAGTCGTGGTCGAAGGACTCACCCGCGTGCGAGATCCAGCGGAAGTGCGGGTGCAGCAGCTTGCCGAGCCGATCGCGGTCCCCGGAGGCGAGGGCGGCAGCCCGCTGACGCGCGGCTTCCAGCACCTCTTCCGACGGGTCGGTCTCGTTCACGGGGCCAAGCATGCCCCCACCGGGCACGTTTGGCCCACCATTTCAGCCAGTGAAACCCAGGTCAGGCGGCCGGCCACCCGGTGTAGCCCTCGGCGAGATAGGTGGAGCCCGCTCTCGAGGAGACGAGGGTGGAGAGCTCGCCGACCTGCCGGCGTACGTCGAAGGGGCTGGCCTCGGGCAGGCGGTGCAGCATCGTGGTCATCCAGTAGGAGAAGTGCTGGGCCTTCCACACGCGTTCCAGGGCCCGGGAGGTGTACCCCTCGAGCAGGCCGGGGTCACGCTTCGTGACGGCCCGTTCGAGCTCCTCCGCGAGCACCCGCACGTCGGCGAGGGCGAGGTTGAGTCCCTTGGCACCCGTGGGCGGCACCGTGTGTGCGGCGTCCCCGGCCAGCAGCAGGTTGCCGTGCTGCATGGGTTCCTGGACGAAGCTGCGGAACGGCAGCACCGTCCTCGAGGTGATCGGGCCCTCCTTCAAGGTGTAGCCGTTGGCCCCGACCCGGGACTGGAGCTCCTCCCAGATCCTGGCGTCGGACCAGTCGTCGACGTCCTCCGTCGGGTCGCACTGGAAGTACATCCGCTGCAGCGTCTCGGTGCGCTGGCTGATCAGCGCGAACCCACGGTCGGAGTGGTTGTAGATCAGCTCGGGTGCACTCGGCGGCGCCTCGCAGAGGATCCCGAACCACGCGAACGGGTACTCCCGCGTGAACTGCTTGCGCTGCGCCTCCGGGAACTCGTGGCGACAGGTGCTGCGCGACCCGTCCGACCCGACGAGGTAGTCGCACCGGACCTCCTGGGCGGCGCCTTCGTCGTCGACGAAGAGGATCCCGGGGCGATCGGTGGTCACGTCGACGACCGAGACCTCACTGACCCCGAATCGGACGTCTCCCCCGTCACGCGTGCGGGCGTCGGCGAGGTCGATGAACACGTCGGTCTGCGGGTAGAGCTGGACCGCAGCACCCACCAGGTCCTCGAAGTCGATGCGGTGCCCCTCCCCGCCGAAACCGAGCTCGATCCCCTCGTGCCGGTAGCCGTCGCGCAGGACCCGATCGCTCACGCCGGTCTCGGCGAGCAGCCGCACGCTGTCCTGCTCGAGGATCCCCGCCCGGTGGGTCTCCTCGATCTCCCGCCTCGTGCGCAGGTCGATCACGACGGAATCGATGCCGGCCTTCGACATCAGGTGGGACAGCATCAGCCCGGCGGGGCCACCACCGACGATGCCCACGGTGGTGCTGACAGCGTTCATGAGCCGAGCATGCCCGTCCCTGGCCGACGGGGGCCACCGCTTCTTCCGGCCAGTGGAACCAGGTGGATCAGTGCAGATGGTCGACCGAGGACCCCGCGAGGGATCGACCGATGCTCCGAGCGGCCACCTGCATCGCGGTGACCAGCTTGGCGCGGTCCTTGCGCAGGCTGGGCACGACGATGCCGAGGGCGGCGACCACCTCGGTGCGCGAGCGGATCGGGACCGCCACCGAGCAGGCGCCCAGGCTCATCTCCTCCACGGTGGTGGCGTAGTCGTCCCGCAGCACCCGGGCCAGCTGGCGACGCAACGTGCCCGGCTGGTTGATCGTGTACGGCGTGACCCGGGTCAGGTGGCCGAGCACCTCTGCTTGGACGGCTGGGGGCGCGTGGGCCAGCAGCACCTTCCCGACGCCGGTGGCGTGCATCGGGAGCCGGGACCCGATCGTGCTCACCACCGGGACCGACGCGTGCCCGGAGAGCCGGTCGAGGTAGAGCACCTCCGCACCGTCGCGCACGGCCAGGTGCACCGTGGCCAGCGTGGCTCCGTAGAGATCGTGCAGGTACGGCGAGGCCAGCTGGCGCAGCCCCGTCTGCACCGGCGCGAGCAGGCCGACGTCCCACACCCGCCGCCCCACGACGTACTCCCCCGCCTGCGTGCGGCTCAGCGCGCCCCAAGCGACCAGCTCGCCGACGAGCCGGTGCGCGGTCGGCACCGGCAGGTCGGCCCGCACCGCCAGCTGGCTCAGGGACAGGCTGCGGTGCTCGTCGTCGTACGCCCCCAGCAGTGCCAGCGCCCGGCTGGTGACCGTGGCACCTGCGCGCGAGACGTTGCCGGCCATGGGAGCATTCTTCCACTGGACGGAACCACGGGCCAGTGGCCCTGGGTCACGGGCGCGTGTCCAACCCGTTCGGCTTCCCGCGGGCTCCGGTTGCCGACCGGCTCGGGTCGGTGCATAATCATCAGGAAACCTGTTTATTCTGCTGATCCTGCCCTACCCCGGAGGCCCCGTGCCCGAGAGCCACACGTCGATGACGTCCGACCTGCCGCGCACCCTGCGCGCCGAGGCCCGGGGAGCGATCGCCGTCCTCACCTTGGCCAGACCCGAGAAGCGCAACGCCCTGAGCGACGAGACGATCCTCGGGATCGAACGGTTCTTCCAGACGCTCGACCCCGATGTTCGCTGTGTCGTCATCGCTGCAGACGGTGACCACTTCTCCGCAGGTCTCGACCTGGCGGAGATGGGTGAACGTGACACCTTGTCCGGCGTCGTCCACTCGCGGATGTGGCACCGCGTCTTCGACCTCGTCGAGAGTGGCCCGGTGCCCGTCGTAGCCGCTCTCAAGGGTGCCGTGGTCGGCGGGGGCCTCGAGCTGGCCGCGGCCGCGCACATCCGGGTGGCTGAGCGCTCGACCTTCTACGCGCTGCCCGAGGGCCAACGGGGCTTGTTCGTCGGCGGCGGTGCAGCGGTGCGTGTTCCCCGGTTGATCGGCGTCGCCCGGATGGTCGACCTGATGCTCACAGGCCGGAGGTACGACGCGGACGAGGGCTCCGCCATCGGTCTGAGCCAGTACGTCGTGGACGACGGCACCGGTCTCGACACGGCGATCGAGCTCGCCGGGCGGATCGCAGAGAACGCCCCGCAGACCAACTTCGCCGTGGTCCAGGCACTCCCCCGGATCGCCGAGGCCAATCCTCGCGAGGGCTACCTGATGGAGGCGATGATGGCCGCCATCACCCAGGGCACCGACGACGCCAAGCTGCGGATGCGCGACTTCCTCGACGGACGTGGCTCGAAGGTCACCGACCGGTGAGCCCAGACGTGGGCACAGCGGCTGTCCCGATCGAGGTCGGTCAGGTCATCTCGATCCCATCCGCCGACGTGCTCGAGCACAGCAAGGTCGGCGCGTTCCTGACCTGGCTGGACGACCACCGCGACGTGCACCTGACCACGCACGAGGAGCTCTGGCGCTGGTCGGTCGATGACCTGGAAGGGTTCTGGGGCGCGGTGTGGGACTACTTCCGGGTGATCTCGCACGCACCCCACTCCCGGGTCCTGGCGACCCAGCAGATGCCGGGAGCCGAATGGTTCCCAGGCGCGCTGCTGAACTACGCCGAGCATGCCCTCGGCCAGGCCGAAGACGCCGACCGCATCGCTGTCCTCGGCCGCTCGCAGACCCGGCCCGACCGTCGACCTGACCTTCGCCGAGCTGCGTGACCAGGTCGCCCGGGCACGCACCGTGCTGGCCGGCCTCGGTGTCGGGCGCGGTGACCGGGTCGTGGGCTATCTCCCCAACGTTCCGGAGGCGCTGGTCGCGTTCCTGGCCACCGTAGCCTGGGTGCGACGTGGGCGAGCTGCGCCACGGAGTTCGGCGCGCGCAGCGTCGTTGACCGCTTCGCCCAGGTGGAGCCGGTCGTCCTGCTCGTGGCCGGCGGCTATCGCTACGGCTCCAAGGACGTCGACCGCGCCGAGCAGGTACGCGAGATCCGGGCGGCCCTGCCGACGGTGCGGCACGTCCTCGACATCGAGTACGGCGACTGGCGGGTCGATGACGCCGAGTCCTGGCCGACCCTCCTGCGTGCGGTGGCTGACCCCCTCCTCGCGTTCGAGCCGGTCCCGTTCGACCATCCGCTGGTGGTGCTCTTCTCCTCAGGTACGACGGGGCAGCCGAAGGCGATCGTCCACGGGCACGGCGGAATCCTGCTCGAGCACCTGAAGAACCACGCCTTCTCGTGGGACCTGGGATCCGAGGACCGGATGCTCTGGTTCAGCACGACGGCCTGGATGATGTGGAACGCTCTGGTCTCCTCGCTCCTGGTCGGCACCTCGATCGTGATGGTCGACGGCGACCCGGCGTACCCGGACCTGACCTGGCAGTGGCGCCTGGCCGAGGAGACGCAGGCGACTCTGATGGGCGCCAGCCCGGGCTTCGTGATGGCCTGTCGCAGTGCGGGGATCGATCTCCGGGACGGCTACGACCTCTCCATCCGCGTCGTCGGGTCGGCCGGGTCCCCGCTCCCACCCGAGGGCTACGCCTGGATCCGCGAACAGCTCGGTCCTGCGGTGCTGCTCAACGTCGGCAGCGGTGGCACCGACGTGTGCACAGGGCTGGTGCAGAACAACCCGCTGCTGCCGGTACTGGCCGGCAAGATCTCCGGCCGCGCCCTGGCCGTGGACGTGCACGCCTACGACGAGGCAGGCCACGAGGTCCTCGGGGCGCCCGGCGAGCTGGTCATCACCTCGCCGATGCCGTCGATGCCAGTCGCCTTCTGGGGCGACGAGGACGGGTCGCGGTTGCGTGCGGCGTACTTCGACCACTTCCCCGGCCTCTGGCGCCACGGCGACTGGATCGTCTTCGACGCCGACGGGAGCTGCGTGGTCACGGGTCGCTCCGACGCGACGCTGAACCGTGGTGGTGTGCGCCTGGGCACGGCGGAGTTCTATCGCGTCGTGGAGGAGCTCGAGGAGGTCACCGACAGCCTGGTCGTCCACCTCGAGGACCCGCGCGGCGGCAACGGAGATCTGCTGCTCTTCGTGGCGCTCCGCGACGGGCTCGAGCTCGACGACGGCCTGCGGGCACGCATCCGTACGGAGCTGCGGAAGTCGCTGTCCCCGCGGCACGTCCCGGACGCGGTCGTTCGCGTGCCGACGGTGCCGCGCAACCTGACCGGCAAGAAGCTCGAGCTGCCCGTGAAACGGATCCTCCAGGGCGCTGCCCTCGAGGACGTCGCGAGCAGGGACGCACTCGCCGTACCCTCCTCCCTCGACGTGTACGTCGAGATGGCCTCGCGCGGCGTCACCGCATGATCGCGCCGCAGGGAATCCGGATCGTGGCCGTCGTCGGTGCCGGGTCGATCGGGGCGAGCTGGGCCGCCCTCGTGCTCGCGCGCGGGCTCGACGTGGTGGCCACGGACCCGGCGGCCGGTGCCGAAGAACGACTCCGGGAGAACCTGGCGCTGCGACTCGACCGAGCTCGGCGCGACGGCAGCCCCTGACCGCATCCGGTTCACCGAGGACCCTGCGGCGGCCGTCGCCGAGGCGGACCTCGTGCTGGAGTGCGGTCCGGAGCGTCTCGACCTGAAGCGTGAGCTGTTCGAGCTGCTCGACGAGGCCACGACCCCCGAGGTACTTCTCGCCAGCAGCTCCTCCGGTCTGGCGCCGAGCGCTTTCCAGAGCGGTTGCCGCCACCCCGAACGGGTGCTGGTGACGCACCCGTTCAACCCGCCACACCTGGTGCCGCTCGTCGAGGTGGTGGGCGGTGAGCTGACGTCCGAGGAGGCGCTGGAGTCGGCGATGGCCGTGATGCGTCACCTCGGCAAGCGACCGATCCGACTGCGCCGCGAGCTTCCCGGCCACGTCGCCAACCGGTTGCAGGCCGCCCTGTGGCGCGAGGCCTACCACCTGGTCGGTGAGGGTGTCGTGTCCGTGACCGACCTCGACCTGGCCATCTCTTCGGGTCCGGGACTGCGTTGGGCGCTGCTGGGCCCGTTCGCCACGCAGCACCTCTCCGGAGGCTCCGGTGGACTCGAGCACGTGCTCGAACACCTGGGCCCGCCGATGGTGGACTGGTGGGACGACCTCGGTTCTCCCGACCTCACTCCCGAGCTGGTCGACAAGCTCGTCGCCGGCGTCCGCGAGGAGCTCGGTGGACGTGAGGATGAGGTCATGGCTGCGCGCGACCAGGCGCTGCGCGAGCTGCTGGACACCAAGCACCGACTGGGGCTCGACGCCGACCCCGACACAGGAGTCGTGATGCTGGACCAGGGACTGGGCTCGTGGCCCGCACGGCGGGCGCGGATGACGCCGGACAAACCTGCACTGGTCCAGTCCGACCGCGTGACGACGTACGCCGAGCTGGAGCACCGCTCCACGCGACTTGCGCTCGGACTGAGGGCTCGGGGAGTGAGACCGTGGCGACCGGGTGGCCTTCCTCGGCCTCAACTGCGTCGAGCTGGTGGAGACGATGTTCGCGGTCGCCAAGCTGGGAGCAGTCTTCCTGCCGGTCAACACCCGTCTGGCGCCACCTGAGCTGCGCCACGTCCTCGAGGACAGCGGGGCGCGACTGCTGATCTGGCAGGCCGGCTTCGAGGCCGGTGTGGAGTCCCCGGAGGTCGCCGGCCTGGAGCTGGACCGGGTGCGGATCGTGCACGACGACGGCGCCAGCCTCGCCCTGCTCTTCGGTCCGGAGGGGACGATCGACGAGCCGGTCGGGCTCGACGACCTGTTCATGATCCAGTACACCTCCGGCACCAGCGGCCGGCCCAAGGGCGTGATGCTCAGTCACGCCAACATCGTCTGGAACGTCTTCAACCTGATGGTCGACGTCGACCTGGGCAGCGAAGAGGTCGCGCTGGTGACTGCGCCGCTCTTCCACACCGCCGCGCTCAACCAGGTGCTGTTCCCCACCATCCTCAAGGGTGGGACGTCACTGATCGAGGCGAGGTTCGACCCCGACCGCGCCATCGAGCTGATCGAGCAGGAGGGCGTGACCCTGCTGTTCGGGGTGACCTCCATGTACCTCGCGCTCGCCGCGACGAAGCGCTTCGCCGACGCAGATCTGGGCACCCTGCGCAGCGCACTCAGTGGCGGGGCTCCCATCCCCGAGTCGCTGCTGCATACCTGGCTCGACCGGGGGTTGATGATCACCCAGGGCTACGGCCTGACCGAGTCCTCCCCCGGCGCGACCATGCTGCGGGCGGCCGAAGGTGTCCGCAAGCTCGGATCGGCCGGCACCGCCTGCTTCTTCACCGACGTCCGGGTGGTCACGCCGATGATGGATCCGGTCGCCGTCGGCGAGCCCGGGGAGGTGCTCGTCTCCGGGCCCAACGTGACGTCTGGCTACTGGCGTAACCCTGCCGCCACCGACGAGGCGTTCACCGAGGCGTGGCTGCGCACCGGGGACCTCGCCGTCGTCGACGACGAGGGCTACCTGACCATCGTCGACCGCCTCAAGGACATGTACATCTCCGGCGGCGAGAACGTCTACCCGGCCGAGGTCGAGCAGGTCATCCACTCCCACCCCGCGATCGCCGAGGCCGCCGTGATCGGCGTACCCGACGAACGGTGGGGTGAGGTCGGCCGGGCCGTGGTGACCCTGCAGCGATGGGCGGAGCTCACCGAGGCGGACCTGCTCGCCCACCTCGAGGGCAGGCTCGCCCGTTACAAGATCCCCAAGTCGGTGGTCGTGGTGCGCGAGCTCCCGCACAACGCCTCCGGCAAGCTGGTCAAGTCCCGCGTGAAGGAGATGCAGGAGTGACTGACGTACACCCCCCGGATCGACGTCGAGTCCGTCACGGCGATCGACATGCACGTCCACGTCGAGCAGGACGACCACGGTTGCCTCTCCCTGGACGAGGAGCTGATGGACGCGTCGGCGGCGTACTTCAAGGGTTCGGAGAACCGGACGCCCACGGTCGCCGACCTTGCCGAGCGCTACCGCGCAGCGGGGATGGCGGCCGTGATCTTCACCGTCGACGCCACCACCGCCACCGGTCATCCGGCCCTGTCCAGCGAGGACATCGCCACCCAGGCAGCAGCACACGCCGACGTGCTGATCCCGTTCGGCTCGGTGGACCCCCGCCAGGGCAACGATGCCGTCGAGCGCGCTCGTCGCCTGGTGACCGAGTACGGCGTGCGCGGCTTCAAGTTCCATCCCAGCCTGCAGGCCTTCTCACCCGACGACCCGAGCTTCTACCCGCTCTGGGAGGCGATCGAGGAGCTCGGTGTGCCAGCGCTGTTCCACACGGGCCAGAACGGCATCGGCGCCGGACTGCCAGGTGGACGCGGCATCAAGCTGCGCTACTCCAACCCGCTCCTGCTCGACGACGTCGCTGCCGACTTCCCCGGACTGACGCGTGATCCTGGCGCACCCCTCGGTGCCCTGGCAGGCGGAGGCGATCTCGATGGCGACCCACAAGGCGAACGTGTTCATCGACCTCTCGGGGTGGCGGCCGAAGTACTTCCCGCCCGAGCTGGTCCGGGCCGCGGGTGGCATGCTGCGCTCGAAGGTGCTCTTCGGCACCGACTACCCGCTGATCACACCAGAGCGCTGGCTCGAGGACTTCGCGGAGCTCGGCATCAAGCCCGAGCTGCTGGACGGGATCCTGAAGCACAACGCGGCAGGAGTGTTGGGACTTGACTGACGAGGGCGCGCCCCCAACTCTGCTCTACCTGATGAAGCAGGTCGAGCTGGCGGTGCGGGCACGGCTCGACGAGCTGGTCCGACCCGCTGGTCTCACGGCCCTGCAGTACACCGCACTGACCGTGCTCGAGCGGCACCCCGACCTCACCTCCGCCCATCTGGCCCGCAACTCGTTCGTGACTGCCCAGAGCATGGCCGACATGGTCACCACCCTGCGCGCGCGCGGCCTGATCGACCGTCACCAGGACCCTGGTGACCGGCGCCGGCTGGTGCTTTGCCTGACCGAGGAGGGCAGGAGCCTGCTGGACCGCTACCGCCAAGCCGTCGTCGACCTCGAGTCAGAGATGCTGGCCGACCTCTCCGTCGACGAGGCGACGACCTTGCGGGCGGCGATGCTGTCGTGCCGCGAGGCGCTGAAGCGGACGCCGAGCCGCTGATCCGCGCAGGGCTCCACTCAGTGAAACTATCAGGTTTCCTGTAAAATAAACCATCAGGAAACCTGTACATATAAGGGTCTGTCGTGATTGGCTTCCCAGTCATGAGCAGCCCCCTCGCCGCCAGCCCGGACGTCGTGGAATCCCGCCCCCGGCTCACCGCCGGGAACCCTGACCGCCGCCGCACTCGCCGTCGCCGTCGCCCAGATCGGGCTGTCGATCCCGGCGGTCCTCAACGGCATGATCCAGCAGGACCTCGGCACCACCTCGACGCAGCTGACCTGGGTCTCGGACGCGTTCCTGGTCCCGATCACGCTCTTCGAGCTCACCTTCGGCGTCGTCGGTGACCTCTTCGGACGCAAGCGGCTGTTGGCGATCGGCGCGCTGCTGATGGTGGCCGGTGCGACGCTGGCGTTCTTCACCCCCGGACCGGAGACGTCCCACGGGCTGCGCGTCGGCGTCCTGTTCGCAGGCCAGGCGATCGCCGGTCTGGGTGCAGCCGCGATCTTCCCCACCAGCATCTCCATGCTCGCCGCCGGTACGCACACCGTGAAGGCGCGCTCCCAGGCCATCTCCGTCTGGGCGGCAGCGCTCACCGGCGCGGGGTTCATCTCTCCAGTGATCGCCGGCGCGCTCGCCCGGGTGCCCCACTCCGGAGGACCCGACGCCAGCTGGCGCTGGGCCTTCCTCTTCCTCGCCTGCATCGCGCTGGTGAGTGCGGTCGTGACGACGGTCGCCGCGACCAACTCCTCGTCTCCGATCGGACGTTCGCTGGACTGGCCCGGTCAGATCACCATCGCGGTCGCCGTCTTCGCGCTGCTGTTCGCCGTGATCCAGGGCGCCGACTCCGGCTGGGGAAGCGGCGAGGTGATCGGCGCACTCGTGCTGTCCGTGGTCTTCCTCGTGCTGTTCGTGCGGATCGAGAAGCGGACCGAGCAACCCCTGCTCCAGCTCGACCTGTTCAGCAACCGGATCTTCGTGGGCAGCGCCATCGTCACCGTGATCGGGATGTTCGCCTACCTCGGCACGGCGTACGCCACCAGCATCCGACTCTCGGCGATCCAGGGGTACTCGCCACTGAAGACCTCGATCGCCTTCGTCTGCCTGAACATCATGGGCGTGGTCCTCTTCCCGGTCAGCGCCCGGATGATCGAGCGGCACAACCCCGGCTGGACGCTCGCCGGGGGGATGGCCCTGATCGGGATCGGCGACCTGTGGTTGGCGGCCACTCCCGCGACCAACCTGTCGATCGCCGCCGTCTCGGTGCCGCTGCTCATCGTCGGTGCCGGCTTCAAGCTCTCGCTCACCTCGATCACCGTCGTCGCGGTGAACAGCGTGGAGACCTCGAAGGCCGGCATGGCGAGCGGGGCCACCAGCATGTTGCGCGACTTCGGCCTCACCCTCGGGCCGGCGATCATCGGAGCCGTTGCGCTGAGCCGAGCCGCCGCCGAGATCAGCGCGAAGGTGGCCGCCTCCCCGCAGCTGCAGGCCCAGCTGAAGGCGTTCAACGCCTCACCCGAGCACGCCCCCGCTGCCCTCCAGCCCAAGCTCGAGGGTGCCGTCGAAGCGGTCAACTCGGGTCCGCTCGGTGCCAACGGGGTGCCGGCGACCATCCCCGGCCCCGACGGCAAGATGATCCCGTTCAACCCGATCCAGGACGTCGCGTTCCACGCGCTCTCGAACGCGTACGCCGTGGGCTACCTGATCTGTGGCATCGCCGCCCTCGTCGCGGCCGTGATCGCGGTCGTGATGCTCGCGGGCCGGGTGCACACCAACACCTTCTCCGAGGAGTGAGCACCCTGCCCTGGGATCGGCGACCAGGGGCCTACTCAGGCACCGTCGCGGATGCGCCCTCGAGCTCGTCCACCAGCGCCAACCCACGCTCGGCCCACGCGATCTCGGCTCGCGCCTGGTCGATCAGGCCGTCGTACGCGAACACCTTGTAGCGGACGATCCGCTCGTGGTCCGCGGCCGGGAACTTCGCCAACCGGTACGTCAGCGTCGGGTGGGTGTGGTCGATGAGGGTCTGGCGGGTGTGCTCGAGCAGGGCCAGGTGACTCGACCAGTAGTCGTGGTGCTGGCGCAGCTGCGAGCGCGCGGCGTCGGCGTCGGCCCACTCCAGGTAGGCCGCCTTGAGGTAGGCCGGGTCGCGCTGGCGCCGGATCTCCAGCGGGGAGTCGATCCAGTCCCGGAAGGCGGTCAGCCCGGCGTCGGTCACGTGGTATTCCTTCTTGGTCCCGTTCGGACCCCAGCGCACCGGCGCGGACTCCAGGAGACCGTCGCGCTCCATCCGGTTCAGCTCCGGATAGATCTGCGAGTCGGGGGCGTGCCACACGTGGGCCACCGACTGGCTGAAGTGCTTGGCGAGGTCGTAACCCGTCATCGGGCGTGAGCTGAGCAGCGCCAGCAGCGCGAACCGCAATGACATCGCGACCTCCTCGGGAACCCCGGTCTGACCCTAGCCAATGACTACGCGCATAGGTAGTGTGTGACCCAGGCAATACCTATCCCCATAGGGAGTGACGATGACCCTCACCCACGCCGGCCAGCAGGCGGGCACAGCGACCCAGGGCGCCGAGAAACCGGTGGACCCGAGCGCTCCGACCTCGCTGACGAGCAAGCTGTTCGCCCACCCGCGGAACGCCTGGTACGTCGCCGCGTGGGACCACGAGGTCACCTCGAGGCAGCCGTTGGCACGCACGGTCGCGGGCCAGCCGCTCGCCCTGTGGCGCACCTCCGACGGACGGACGTCGGCGCTCTCCGATGCGTGCTGGCACCGCCTGGCCCCGCTCTCGATGGGCAAGATCCTCGGGGACGAGCTGCAGTGTCCCTACCACGGGCTGCGGTACAACGGCGCCGGTCGCTGCACGGCGATGCCGGCGCAGAAGACCATCAACCCGAGTGCCACCGTGCCGTCCTTCCCGGTCGTGGAGCGCCACCGCTTTGTCTGGGTCTGGCTCGGCGACCCCGACCTGGCCGACCCGGAACTGGTGCCGGACATGCACCAGATGGACTCGCCCGAATGGGCAGGAGACGGCGAGACGATCGCGGCGCAGTGCAACTACCAGCTGGTGCTGGACAACCTGATGGACCTCACCCACGAGGAGTTCGTGCACTCCTCGAGCATCGGACAGGACGAGCTGTCGGAGTCCGAGTTCGAGGTGACGCACGACGACCGGCACGTGACCGTGAGCCGCTGGATGCGCGACATCGACGCTCCCCCGTTCTGGCTGAAGAACATGCGGGACCGGTTTCCGGACTTCGAGGGTCGGGTCGACCGGTGGCAGATCATCCACTTCGAGGCGCCTTCGACGATCTGCATCGACGTCGGCGTCGCCAAGGCAGGGACTGGGGCGCCCGAGGGAGACCGCAGCCAAGGCGTCAACGGCTACGTGATGAACACGATCACGCCGCAGACCGACCGCACCAGCCACTACTTCTGGGCCTTCATGCGCAACTACCGGCTCGGGAGCCAGACCATCACGACCCAGCTCCGCGACGGCGTGCACGGTGTCTTCGGCGAGGACGAGGAGATGCTGATCGCGCAGCAGGAGGCCATCGACGCCAACCCGGACTACGAGTTCTACAGCATGAACATCGACGCGGGAGGGATGTGGGTGCGCCGCATCCTCGACCGGATGCTGCAGGCCGAAGGACGATCCTCCGACGCGCGCGCGCAGGCCTGAGCAATGGCGGCACAGTCCACGCTGCGCTGGCAGTCGGCCGAGGTGCTCGAGACGAGCGACGTCGCCGACGGTGTGCGCCGCATCGTGATCGCGCCTCGGCAGGCGCAGCCTGCTGCTCCGGGCTCGCACCTCGACGTCGAGGTGACCGGTGCGGGACGGACGATTCGCCGTTCCTACTCCGTGGTCCGCTCCGAGGACGAAGGGCGACGCTGGACGATCAGCGTGCAGCTCGCTCCCTCCTCTCGCGGTGGTTCACGTGCGATGCACGCGCTGCGGCAGGGCGACTCCCTTCGTGTGTCCTACCCGCTCCTGAACTTTCCCCTCGGGGTCGGCGCAGCGCGCTACGTGCTGGTGGCGGGTGGGATCGGGATCACCGCCCTGGTCGCGATGGCCTCGGCCCTGAGACGCCGGGGTGCCGACTACACCCTGGTGCTCGTGGCCCGGTCCCGCAGTGTCCTGGCCTACCTGGACGAGCTCGTCGACGAGCACGGGGACCGCGTCGAGGTGCACATCGACGACGAGGGCACCCCTCTGGACGTGGGGACCCTCGTGGAGGGGGTATCCCGGTCGGACCACGCGTCCAACACCGAGCTCTACGTGTGCGGGCCGATCCGGTTGATGGACGCGGTGCGGCGAGAGTGGACCCGGCACGAGCTGCCTGGCCCCAACCTGAGGTTCGAGACGTTCGGCAACAGCGGCGCCTGGGCTGCCGAGCGCTTCCGGGTCCACATCCCGGCGCTCGATCGCGAGGTCACCGTCGGCGAGGAGGTCTCGTTGCTGGACGCCCTGGAGAACGCAGGCGTCGAGCTGATGTGGGACTGCCGCAAGGGCGAGTGCGGGCTCTGTACGGTGCGGGTCCTGGGCTGCGACGGTCGGATCGACCACCGTGACGTCTTTCTCAGCGACGAGCAGAAGGAGCAGGACACGTCCCTGTGCGCGTGCGTCTCCCGCGTCGCCACCGGGGACCAGGTGCTGGCCGGCACACGGACGCTCACGATCGGCCTCCCGTGACCATTGCTCCGGTGGGCTCGGCGGCGACCCGTGGGGTCTCGTGGTTTCCGTTCAGTGAAAACGGAGGTTCTCGCCAGCCGCCCGGTCCGTCGTACGGTCGGGACGTGACCCAGACAGGCGACGCCCACCACAACGCACTGGCCAGCTCGGACTCCGCGCTCTCGTCCCAGTCCGAGATCAGCGACGAGATCGCCGCGACCACCAAGGACTTCGAGAGTGGCGGCGTCGAGGAGATCCAGCCACGGCTCGACTACCCGCCGTACCGCAGCAGCGTGCTGCGGCACCCCACCAAGGATCCCCACCACGCGGACCCGGAGACCATCGAGCTGTTCGCGCCCGTGTTCGGGCACCACGACGTGGGTGCACCGGAGTCGGACCTGACCATCCAGCACGCAGGCGATCCGCTCGGCGAGCGGATCGTGGTCACCGGTCGGGTGCTCGACGGCGAGGGCCGGCCGGTACGCCGCCAGCTGGTCGAGATCTGGCAGGCCAACGCCTCCGGCCGCTACATCCACAAGCGCGACCAGCACCCGGCGCCGATCGACCCGAACTTCACCGGCGTGGGTCGCACCCTGACCGACGACGACGGCAGCTACACGTTCACCACGATCAAGCCCGGTCCCTACCCGTGGAAGAACCACCACAACGCGTGGCGGCCGGCGCACATCCACTTCTCGATGTTCGGCACCGAGTTCACCCAGCGGATGATCACCCAGATGTACTTCCCCGGCGACCCGCTGTTCCCGCTCGACCCGATCTTCCAGTCGGTCGTCGACCCGGCGGCCCAGGCGCGGATGGTCGCCACCTACGACCACGACGTGACCCAGCACGAGTGGTCCACCGGCTATCGGTGGGACATTGTGCTGACCGGGTCGCACCGGACGCCGATGGAAGAAGAGGACCCCTCATGACCCTCACCCCGACTCCCGGTCAGACGATCGGGCCGTTCTACGGCTACGCGCTCCCCTACCCCGGCGACAGCGAGCTGGTGCCGCCGGGACATCGCGACGCCGTCCGCCTGCACGGCACGGTGTACGACGGGGCCGGTGACCCGATCCCCGACGCACTCGTCGAGATCTGGCAGCCCGGGCCCGACGGCGCCGTGCCCCGGACCGAGGGCAGCCTGGTGCGTGACGGCTGGACCTTCACCGGTTTCGGTCGCGCCGCCGTGGACGGCAACGGCCACTACTCCTTCACGACGCTGGTCCCCGGGCCGACGGAGGAAGGATCCGCGCCCTTCATCGCGATGACCGTGTTCGCACGGGGGTTGCTGAACCGGCTCTTCACCCGCGTCTACCTGCCGCTCGACGACGACGCCCTCGCGTCGGACGCGCTGCTCTCCTCGGTCCCCGAGGAGCGCCGGTCCACGCTGGTCGCCACGCGCGACGAGGACGGCTTCACCTTCGACCTCCGGCTCCAGGGCGACCGCGAGACCGTGTTCCTGAGCTTCGGCGACTGATGGCCGACCTGTTCTGGCCCGGCGACGAACGGGCCTCGGCGGCGTTCGACCAGGGCGACTTCCTCGAGACCATGGTCGAGGTCGAGGACGCGTGGTTCCGTGCGCTTCAGCTGGCGGGCATCGCACCCGAGACCGCCGACGAAGCCACGCACGGACTGGCGCAGGCGTCCGACCTCGCCGAGGTCGCCGGCCGCGCCGAGGCGAGCGGCAACCCGGTAGTTCCCCTGGTCGCGCTGATGCGCGAGCGTCTGGCCGAGCGCGACCCGGAAGGTGCTCGCTGGCTGCACCGCGGCCTGACCAGCCAGGACGTCCTCGACACCGCACTCGTGCTGAGTGCACGTGCCACCACCGGGCTGCTCCTCGAGTCGGTCGACCGGCAGGTGGCCGCGCTCTCCCGGCTCGCGCAGAGGCATCGCGGCGACCTGATGGCGGGCCGCACGCTCACCCAGCACGCCGTACCGATCACCTTCGGCCTCAAGGCTGCGCAGTGGCTGCAGGGCGTGCTCGACGCACGTGACGACCTGCGCGCCCTGCGCTTCCCCGTGCAGCTCGGTGGTGCCGCGGGCACTCTCGCGGCAGTGACCGAGCTCGCCGGCGACTCCGACGCGGCCCTGTTCCTCGTCGCTGAGACTGCGCGGATCCTGGGTCTCGAGCGGGCGCCGTCCTGGCACACCAGCCGCGCCCCGCTCACGAGGTACGCCGACGCGCTGGTCGGAGCGACGGACGCGATGGGTCACATCGCCAACGACGTGCTGCTGCTCGCCCGACCGGAGATCGCCGAGCTCGCGGAGCCGGCCGTGGAGGGCCGTGGCGGATCGTCGACGATGCCGCAGAAGGCGAACCCCGTGCTCTCGGTGCTGATCCGTCGGGCCGCTCTGGCGGCTCCCGCCCATGCTGCACAGCTGCACCTCGCCGCGGCCACCACCCTCGACGAACGCCCCGACGGCAGCTGGCACACCGAGTGGACGGCGCTCGCCGGCCTGTCGCGCCACACGCTCACCGCAGCCTCGCAGACAGCCGAGCTCGTCGCCGGCCTGCACGTGGACACGGGCCGGATGGCCGGGGTGGTCAAGCAGCAGGCGTCCGCGCTGCTCGCCGAGCGCCGCAGCATCCGCTCCCTCACCGAGTCCCCCGGGACCGATGCAGGTCCCTCGGCCGACTTCGACCCGAGGCACTACCTGGGGACGACCGAGGCGATGATCGAGGAGATCCTCGAACGGGCCCGCAGGACCCATGACCAGGAAACCACCGAGCAGGAGGACCCGTGAGCGTCCCGACCGTCACCGCCGTCCGTCTCACCGGTGCGGCCAACCGGGCCGAGCTGCCGCTCCTGGTCCTCGGCCCGTCGCTGGGCACCTCGGCGACCACGCTGTGGGGCGACTGCTGCTGCCGGCCTCACCGACGTCTTCGACGTCGTCGCGTGGGACCTCCCCGGCCACGGGCACAACCACTCCGTGCCCGAGGAGTCGTTCACGATGGCCGAGCTCGCCCAGGGAGTGCTCCGCGTGGTGGAGGAGATCCTGGAGCAGCGCGACCAGTTCCGCGGTTCCTTCGCGTACGCCGGTGACTCCGTCGGCGGGTGCGTCGGCCTGCAGCTGATGCTCGAGCACCCGGGCCGGATCGCCTCCGCGGTCCTGCTCTGCACGGGCGCCCGGATCGGTGAACCCGCCATGTGGGGCGGCCGGGTCGGTCAGGTCAGCGTGTCCGGTACCTCGGTGATGGTGTCCGGGTCGGCAGAGCGCTGGTTCGGGCCCGGCTTCCTCGACCGCGCCCCCGACACGGCGTCCCGGTTGCTGCACGCGCTCCAGGACGCCGACGACCAGGGCTACGTGCAGGTGTGCGAGGCGCTGGCGGAGTTCGACGTGCGCGCCCGTCTCGGTGAGATCACCGCTCCCGTGCTGGCCGTCGCAGGCGCCGCAGATGTCGCCACACCGCCCGCGAACCTCGAGGAGATCGCCGCGAACGTCAAGGAGGGCCGACTGGTCGAGCTCGACGGCGTCGCGCACCTGGCGCCCGCCGAGGCCCCGGACGTCGTGGCCCGGTTGATCCGCCAGCACGTCCTGGGTGAGGAGGAGAGCCCCTCCCCCGGTTCGTCGTACGACGCCGGGATGGCCGTACGCCGCGAGGTGCTGGGCGACGCGCACGTCGACCGTGCGACCGCGGGCGCCACGGACTTCACCCGCGAGTTCCAGGAGTTCATCACCGAGTACGCCTGGGGCGGCATCTGGACCAGGCCCGGGCTGGACCGTCGCAGTCGATCGATGATCACCCTGACCGCGCTGATCGCCCGCGGTCACCACGAGGAGCTGGCGATGCACGTCCGCGCCGCGCGCACCAACGGACTCAGCGTCGACGAGATCAAGGAAGTCATCCTGCAGAGCGCCGTCTACTGCGGCGTGCCCGACGCGAACACCGCGTTCCGGATCGCGCAGGGCGTGCTCGAGAAGACCGACCCACCAGAAGGAGACCGATGAGCAGCGACGCGTTCGTCTACGACGCCGTCCGGACACCGTTCGGCAAGTTCAACGGCGGCCTGGCAGGTGTACGCCCCGACGACCTGGCCGCCGCCGTGCTGACGGCGGTCCGCGACCGGACCCCCGGGCTCGACCCCGCCGACGTCGAGGAGGTGATCCTCGGCAACGCCAACGGTGCCGGCGAGGAGAACCGCAACGTCGCGCGGATGGCAGCCCTGCTGGCAGGGTTCCCGGTCTCGGTGCCCGGCTCCACGGTGAACCGTCTGTGCGGCTCGTCGCTCGACGCCGCCATGGCGGGCTCGCGGATGATCGAGACCGGGGACGCCGACATCGTCCTCACCGGCGGCGTGGAGTCGATGACGCGTGCACCCTGGGTGCTCCCCAAGCCCAGCCGTGGCTTCCCCGCCGGCAACCTCGAGGCCGTCTCGACGACGCTCGGCTGGCGCCTGGTCAACCCGGAGATGCCCTCGGAGTGGACGGTCTCGCTCGGCGAGGCCAACGAGCAGCTCCAGGAGAAGTACGACGTGTCGCGCGAGCGCCAGGACGCGTTCGCGGCGCGCTCGCACACACTCGCCGACGAGGCCTGGACCGCAGGCTTCTACGAGGACCTCGTCGTGGACGTCCCGGGCGTCGAGCTCGAGCGCGACGAGTCCGTGCGCGCCGGCTCGAGCGTCGAGTCGCTCGGCAAGCTGAAGCCGTCCTTCCGCAAGGACGGGACCATCACGGCTGGCAACGCCTCCCCGCTCAGCGACGGGGCGTCGGCCGTCCTGCTGGGCTCGGAGAAGGCGTCGGGCTCACTCGGCTCCCCCATCGCCCGGATAGCCGGCCGGGCAGCGCACGCCCTCGAGCCGCAGCGGTTCGGCTACGCCCCGGTCGAGGCGGCCGAGAAGGCGCTCGCACGGGCCGGCATCGGCTGGTCGGACGTGGGTGCCGTCGAGCTCAACGAGGCCTTCGCCGTGCAGTCCCTGGTGTGCGTGGACTCCTGGGACATCGACCCCGAGATCGTGAACACCCGCGGCGGCGCGATCGCCGTGGGGCACCCGCTCGGTGCGTCCGGCGGTCGGATCCTCGGCACGCTCGCGAAGGTGCTGCGTGAGGGCGGCCACCGGTGGGGCGTGGCGGCCATCTGCATCGGGGTGGGCCAGGGCCTCGCCGTGGTCCTGGAGAACGTCGCGGAGGACGCCGCATGACCGACGTGATCGAAGGAGCCGGCGCAGCGGACCAGGCGGTGGCGGACATCCCCGACGGTGCCACCGTGCTGATCGGGGGCTTCGGCACGGCCGGGCTCCCGGTGGAGCTGATCGACGCGCTCAGACGGCACGGCGCCGGCGACCTGACCGTGGTGAACAACAACGCCGGCAACGGCGACGAGGGGCTCGCGGCACTGCTCAAGGCGGGCCTGGTCCGCAAGATCATCTGCAGCTTCCCGCGCCAGAGCGACTCGTGGGTCTTCGACGACCTCTACAGGTCCGGCCGGATCGAGCTCGAGGTGGTGCCCCAGGGCACCCTCGCCGAGCGGATGCGCGCCGCGGGAGCCGGCATCGGCGCCTTCTTCTGCCCGACCGGCGTCGGCACCTCGCTGGGCGAGGGCAAGGAGCAACGCACCATCGACGGGAGGAACTACGTGCTCGAGTACCCGCTGCGCGGTGACTACGCGCTGGTCAAGGCGCACACCGCCGACCGGATGGGCAACCTGGTCTACCGCAAGACGGCCCGCAACTTCGGCCCGGTGATGGCGACCGCAGCCACCACGACCGTGGCGCAGGTCGTCGACGTGGTGGCCACCGGCGAGCTCGACCCGGAGAACGTCGTCACCCCGAGCATCTACGTCGACCGGGTGGTGCTGGCATGACCGAGCCGCTCACCAAGACCGAGATCGCGAAGCTGATCGCGGACGACATCCCGACCGGAGCCTTCGTCAACCTCGGCATCGGCCAGCCCACGCTGGTCGCCGACCACCTCGACCTGGAGCGCGGGGTCGTCCTGCACACCGAGAACGGCATGCTCGGGATGGGACGTGCGGCGGTCGGCGACGAGATCGATCTCGACCTGATCAACGCGGGCAAGATCCCCGTCGTGGAGACTCCGGGAGCGTCGTACTTCCACCACGCGGACTCGTTCGCGATGATGCGCGGCGGGCACCTCGACGTGTGCGTGCTCGGCGCCTTCCAGGTCTCCGTCCGTGGTGACCTGGCCAACTGGCACACGGGTGCGAAGGACGCCATCCCCGCTGTGGGCGGTGCAATGGATCTCGCGATCGGCGCCAAGGACACCTTCGTGATGATGACCCTGTTCGCGAAGGACGGCTCCGCCAAGCTCGTCGACGAGTGCACCTACCCGCTGACGGGGGTGGGCTGCGTCAGCCGCGTCTACACCGACCACGGGGTCTTCGAGATCACCGAGGACGGAGTCCACGTGCGCGCGACCTACGGCGCGACGCTGGACGAGCTGCGCGAGCGCACCGGCCTCGACCTCTCCTAGCTCCCAGCGGCTCGTGCGGCCGTCTCACCCCGCCGCACCCAGGTCTCGAGCGCGTCGTCATCGGCGAGCACCTCGGGCGCGACCGAGACCCAGGTCCGGCTCGTGCGCTCACCCATCACCATCCGGTCGACGCCGTCCTGCCCGACGAGCCCGTCCTGCTCGGAGCGGTCGACCCGCACCATCGCCCCGCGCGGGCTCACGGCGCAGGCCATCGACCCGTCGACCATGAAGGCCACGCCGCCGAACATCCGCTTCTCCTCCGCGCCGGGCAGCAACGCTCGCACCCGATCCAGCATGTCGTCCACGCGACGAGCCTAGGCCGCGGCCGCCGTCGGTGCAGCCCCCAGTGCAACCCTCAGTGCAACAAGGTCTTGAGGAGGATCATCGCCGCCCCCAGCAGCCCCGTCGCGGCCACGGAGAAGACCAGCCCGAGGCCGGTGATCCCACTGGAGCGGCTCATCTGCCAGCCGACGCCCATCAGGAGGAGCAGGTTCACCACGAGCGTGATGTCGAGGGCGACCGACGTGTCCACGTGCAGCAGCGCCTCGACGAACAGGAAGGCGACCGGGACCGCGCAGGACGCGACGAGCGGCCAGCCGTCGCGCACGATGGCCCGGCGTTCCGCCCCGGTGAGGTGGCGCCGGACCACGGACCGCGCGGCGATCCAGTGCACGTAGGTCTCCGCAGCCCAGTAGATGACCAGGGTGCCGAACAGCAGGACGGCGACCCGGACGAGCCGGAAGTCGTCCGGTGCGGTGGCGAGCACCGCGCCACTCACGATCAGCCCGTAGAGGTGTGAGGCCTGTCGCCGGTGCGGATCGCCGTCAGCCTCCGCGTGCGACTCGATCGCTGACTGCTCCATGCGGTCATTCTGGCAGGGCCCGGAGGAGTCCGTGGCGCACCGGTCCTCAGTGCTCGAGGTACGTCGCAGCCATGTCGAGGTCTCCGTGCCCTGCGTCGACGGCACGCGCGAGATGCTCGCGGATACCCGGCATCGGGCCGAGCTCGGTCCCCACGCTCGCGGCGGCGGCAAGGATCAGGTCGACGTCCTTGAGCGCCCCCGCCAGGGCGAATGCGGGGTCGTACTCACCCGCGAGCATGGCCTTGCCCTTCAGCTGCACGTACGGCGCGTCCATCGCACCGCCCGAGACAGCCTCGAGGAACAGGGCCGGGTCCAGCCCGAGGTCGCGGGTCAGCGCCAGCGAGTCGGCGATCCCCTCGAGCACGGTGGCCACCCACGCGTTCGCAGCGAGCTTGAGCCGGGAGCCGTCTCCTGCACCGCCGAGCCACAGCGTGCGACCGCCGATCGCGTCGAAGACCGGATCGACCACCTCGCGCACCTCGGCCGGTCCCGAGGCGAGCACCACCAGGGCGCCGTCCTCGGCCGGCTTCCGGGTGCCGAGGACGGGTGCGTCGACCAGCGCGACACCCAGGTCCTCGGCCAGGCGGACGGTCCGGTCGCAGCCCTCCACGCCGATGGTGCTCTGCTGGACCCACACCGTGCTCTCGCCGAGGTGCGCCCGGGCCGACTCCATCACCTCGACGACGCTGTCCGCGTCGTACAGCATGGTGAGCACGATGTCGGCGCCGTCGACGGCCTCGGCGACCGTGCTCGCGACGGTGGCGACGTCAGCGAGCGGCTCCGCCTTCTCGGCACTCCGGTTCCAGACGCGCAGCGGCAGGCCGGCACGGGCGATGTTGCGAGCCATCCCGGCTCCCATGGTGCCGGTGCCGAGCAGGGCGACGGTGGGGCTGTCGGTCACGGTGGATCCTCTCGTCGGGTTGCCTCGACGCTAGCGCCCCACCCACGTGGTCGACCTCGCTACCTGGCCGGATGTGCCATCGAGTCCACGGCAACGGTGACCGCGAGCACGAGGGCAGGCTCCTGGCCGGCGACGACCTGGACGCCGTAGGTGTCCCGCGCGCGGAACCACTTCTTGGAGACCTCCGCGATCTTCTGCCCGTCCGACTCGATCTCGTACTCGTGGTCGGCGATGCTCCCCTGCACCTTCCACTCGCCTCCGTCGGGAAGGTCGACCTTCCACCGCTCCCTGAGCGGGGTGACGAGAGCCTTGTGCACGAGTGCCAGGCGTTCACCGTTGGGGTCCTCGATCTCCATCGAGTCCCGGACCCGCAGCGCGCGGGTCTGGATGCGGCACAGCTGCGTCCCGTGCGCGTCCTCGAAGTCGAGCGTGTTGCGCAGCCGCAGCGCCTTGCCGTCGACGCGGTACACGCGCTTGCCGTCCTCGTCCTGGATCCAGAAGTCGTCACCGACGGCCAGCAGCTTCTGACGCATCTGGAAGCGCGGAGCGCTGCCTCCCCGACCGAACGCCTGGCGTTCCTCCTGGCGCTGTTCTCGTCTGTCCCTGAGTCCCATGGCCCCAGTCCACCCCCGGTCGCCGGGATCCGGCTCATCCTCAGCGGATGAAGTAGTCGCGCCGATGGGGGTGCAGGATGGGACGTGGGGCTACAGAACGGGAGACTTCGGGATGTCCAGAGCGCGTCACGTGAGGTGGACTCGATGGGTCGCGGCGATCGCCGGGTTGCTGGTGGGGATCAAGTCGGCCGTCTTCCTGCTCCGCCGCATCTTCAGGATCGCGAGCAGCGAGGTGCAGGCGCGGGGAAGTGACGAGGCCTTCCTGATGAACCTGGCGGCACGGCGCCGGAGCGGCTGAGCGCGTGTCGGAGGCCACGTTCGCCGTCCTGACCCTTCTGGTCCTGGCGTGGGCCGTGACCTCGAACCTGCTGGCCCGGGTCAACGTCAACGGCCCGATGGTGCTCACCGTCGCGGGCTACCTGCTGGCCAACCCGGACTGGGGGTGGCTGTCCGTCGACTTCGAGGCGCCGTCGATCCACCTGATCGCCGAGCTGACGCTCGCCCTGCTGCTGTTCTCGGACGCCGCCCGCGTGAACCTCTCCAGGCTGAGGCAGGACCTCGCCTTTCCGGCGAGGCTGCTGGTCATCGGGCTGCCCCTGTCCGTGCTCCTGGGGTCGCTCCTCGCCGCATGGTTCTTCGACGACCTGACGTGGGCCCTGGCCGGCTTCGTGGGCGCGACGTTGGCACCCACGGACGCTGCCCTCAGCGCACCGGTGATCAACGACCCGCGGATCCCGATGCGCGTACGCCGGGTGCTCAACGTCGAGAGCGGCCTCAACGACGGCATCGTCACCCCCGTCGTCGCCTTCACGCTGGCGGTCGCTGCCGCAAGCCTGGGAACCGCCGCCCACGCGGACACGTCCGGAGGCGGCGCGCTGGCAGACCTCGCCGTGGGGCTGGCCGTCGGTCTGGCCGTCGGCCTGGGCACCGCAGTCCTGGTGACGATCGGCTCGCGACGTCACTGGATCATCGTCGGCGGCCGACGCCTCGCCGTGCTCGCAGCGGCGCTCAGCAGCTTCACGGTCGCCGTCGCCGTCGGGGGCAACGGCTTCATCGCTGCCTTCGTCGCCGGGATCGCCTTCGGGGCAGGCGCCGACAAGCGGGTCGTCGACCTCGAGCACGTCATCGAGCTGCCGGAGCTCCTGGGTGAGGTGATGGCGCTGGTGGTCTGGTTCCTGTTCGGTGCAGTGCTGGTGCCCGTGGCCGTGCACAACTTCAGCGTCACGATGCTCGTCTACGCCCTGCTGAGCCTGACCGTGGTGCGCCTCGCACCCGTCGCCGCGGCCCTGATCGGGTCCGGGCAGGACAGGGGCACCGTGCTGTTCGTCGGCTGGTTCGGCCCGCGCGGACTCGCCTCGGTCGTCTTCGCGCTGCTCGCCGTCGAGGAGCTCGGCGAGACGCCCGTGGTCGACCTCGCCGTGGGCGCCGTCGCCCTGACGGTCCTCCTGAGCGTCCTGCTCCACGGCATCTCTGCCGGTCCCCTGGGCGCGCGGTACGTCCAGCTCGAGGCGGCGACCGAGGACGCGCTGGTCGACGCTCCTCGTTCCCGGCGAGCCGGGCGACAGCACGGTGGCGTCGGCGTGAGGCCCCTACTGCCTGGCCATCGCGATCCGTAGGCGCTCGTTCGGGTCGATGAAGTGGTCGTGGTCGTCGTCGCCCAGGTCGATCTGCACCCAGTCGATCCTCCCGGTGAACTTGCTGGTCGCGGCGGTGTAGGCGGGGGTGACCGTGGTGCCGGACTCGTAGCCGATGTCGGTGGTCTCGTCGGCCGAGAAGATCATCGGCTGGGTGGCCGCGACCCGACCGGTGCCGACCGCTTCTCCGTCGTGGAAGAGCGTGACGTCGCCTCCCTTGGCGAGGCCACCCCCGTCGTAGGCGAACTCCATCCGCACCTGGTGATGACCCTCGGGGATGGCCGACTCGGCCTCGGTGGCGAACTCCTGCAGTGCCCAGCACGTTGTAGACGAACCGGAGCCGGCCGCCCACGACGTGCACCGCCCAGCCACCGAAGCGCCCGCCCTGGGCGATGATCACTCCCTGGGCGCCGCCGGGAGGGACCTCGATGTCCGCAGTCACGGAGAACGACTTGTTCTTGATGCTCAGCACGCTGTTCTCGGAGAGACGGCCCATCCCGTGGAAGAAGAGCTGCGAGCTCCCGTGGATCAGGGTGGGCCGACCGGCGATCTCCGGAGTGGCTCGCTCGATGCCGCGGTCGTCGATCGGGAGGACGTTGTACTTCGTCGCCTCGATCATCCACAGACGCTGCAGCTTGGCCAGCAGGTCGGGGTGCTCGGCCACGAGGTTGCGGGCCTGGCTGAAGTCGTTGCTGCCGTCGTAGAGCTCCCAGACGTCGTCGTCGAAGGCCGGCAGGACGGGGTTGACCATGTCCCACGGAGTGCGGTGCTTGGTGACCGCGCTCCAGCCCTGGTGGTAGATCCCGCGGTTCCCGAACATCTCGAAGTACTGCAGGTCGTGCCGTTCCGGAGTGTCCGGTTCGTTGAAGGAGTAGAGCATCGAGGTGCCCTCCATCGGCGACTGCATCACGCCGTTGACCATGGTCGGCTCGGGCAGTCCGGCAGCCTCCAGCACCGTCGGGGCGAAGTCGATGACGTGGGTGAACTGCGAGCGAACCCCTCCGGCCTCCTCGATGCCCGCGGGCCAGTGCACGATCGTGCCGTTGCGGGTGCCGCCCCAGTGGGAGGCGACCTGCTTCGTCCACTGCAAGGGGGTGTTCATCGCCCACGCCCAGCCCACCGAGTAGTGGTTGTACGACGTCGGCGAGCCGAGCTCGCCCATCGTGCTGAGCAGGTACTCCGGCGTCTCCAGGGCGGCCATCCCGTTGAAGTTCGCCATCTCGTTGAAGGCGCCGTTCATCGTCCCCTCGGCCGAGGCGCCGTTGTCGCCGATGATGTAGTAGACGATCGTGTTCTCGAGGGCACCCAGGTCCTCGATCGCGTCGATCAGCCGGCCCACGTGGTGGTCGGTGTGCTCGAGGAACCCGGCGTACACCTCCATCTGTCGGGCCAGCACCGGCTTGAGCTCGTCGGGCATGTCGTCCCAGGCGGTGATCTCGTCGTGCCGGGCAGTGAGCTCCGCCACCGCCGGGATCACCCCGAGCTCCTTCTGGCGCTCGAACGTGCGCTCGCGCTGCACGTCCCAGCCGTCGTCGAACTGGCCGGCGTACTTGTCCGCCCACTCCTTGGGCACGTGGTGCGGGGCGTGCGTGGCCCCCGGCGCGAAGTAGACGAAGAAGGGCTTGTCGGGCATCAGTGCCTTCTGCTGACGGACCCAGCTGCAGGCGTGGTCGGCCAGGTCCTCGGTGAGGTGGTAGCCCTCCTCCTCCGTCGCGGGAGGCTCGATGGGCGTGGTGCCGTCGTACAGGGCGGGGTCCCACTGGTTGTTCTCGCCGCCGATGAAGCCGTAGAACGTCTCGAAACCACCACCGCCCGTGGGCCAGGCGTCGAACGGACCCATCGGCGACGTCTGCCAGACCGGGACCTCGTGACACTTGCCGAACTGCGCGGTCGAGTAGCCGTTCAGCTTCAGCGTCGTGGCCAGCGGTGCCTTGGTGTTCGGCCGCAGCGAGCTGTTGCCGGGCGCGGAGGTGGCCGTCTCGGTGATGCTGCCCATCCCGACGGAGTGGTGGTTGCGGCCCGTCAGCAGCGCCTGGCGCGTGGGCGCGCACAGGGCGGTGGTGTGGAACCGGTTGAACTTCAGGCCACCAGCGGCGAGGCGCTCGGCCGTCGGGGTGTGGCAGGGCCCGCCGAAAGCACTGGACGCCCCGAACCCCACGTCGTCGAGGAGGACGACCAGCACGTTGGGAGCGCCGGCGGGCGGCACGAGCGGCTCGATCGGCGGGTAGGCGGTGTCCGGGTCCTTGGCGTCGTACGTCGTCAGGCCCGGCGCCGGGCGGTCCGGAATCGGCAGGATCGCGCGCGAGTGGCGGTCGGGTGTCATGGACTCTCCTCGGTTTCTTTCACGAGGCTCGAACCTAGGACGGCGTGTGCGGCCGGGGCTTCACCCGGAAGGGGTAGTGCTCAGGCGCGGATCATCCCGAGCTCGTGCGCCCGGCGCACGGCTTCCCGCCGACTGACGACGCCCAGCTTGCGGTAGATGCGCTTGAGGTGCGCCTTCACGGTGTTCACCGAGACGAAGAGCTCGGCTGCGATCTCCTCGTTCGTCATCATGCTGGGGAGGTAGCGCAGGACGCTGAGCTCGCGGTCGGTCAGGTTCTCGGTCAGGGTCTCCACGGGCATCGCCGGCTGCTCGTCGGGCGTCAGCTCGCCGACCAGCTCCCGCACGAAGGCGTCCACGCCGGGATCCACCTGCTGGAGGTGGCCCAGCAACCGGCGCACGTGCTCGGGTGCGAGGGCTCACGAACGGTCGGCGGACGCCTTCGCTCCGCGCCAGCTGCACGGCGCGCTGCAGCGAGTCCAGGGCTCGGTTGTCCTCGCGCAACCGGTCCGCGACGAGCGCCGAGAGCACCCAGACATCGACCTCCACACCGGTGCGCTCACCGTCGCGCAGCTCGAGCAGGACGGCGTCCGCCGCACTGGTCTCCCCACCCGCCAGCAACGCGCGTGCGAGGCACAACCTCTCGGCAGGTACGAGCCCGCCTGACGCCTCCAGCACGCGCAGCTTGTGCAGCGCCGCGGCGGGCTGACCTTCGGCCAGGTCGATCTCGGCCTCGGTGACCGCGCCCCACCGGGCCAGGTAGGCCGACGGCTCCCAGCCGTCGAGCTGGTGACGCAGGCGGTGCAGCTCCTCGCGGGCAGCGACGGGCCTGCCCTCCGAGGCGTGCAACCCCGCCAGGGTGAAGGCGAGCGCGCACCTCGGCACGAGGTCGAAGCCCGACTGGCGCTGTCCCTGCTCGAGTCCCGCGAGTGCCTCGTCGAGACGGTTCCACCGGAGGTTCACCATCGCCACAGCGAGGTACGCCGCCGATGCCTGCGGCAGCGGTGCCCAGCCACGAGCGTCGACGAGGTCGATCGCTCTCTGGCCGTGACCGAACGCCTCGTGCAACCTCCCCGACGCCGCGGTGATGATGCCGAGGTGCCCCCACATGTTGATCCGGGCAGCCTCGAGCTGCGTCCCCTCGCCCGAGATCAGCGCCTTCGCGCAGCCGCTTCTCTGCCTCGTCCAGGTTCCCCGACCACAGCAGTCCCGTCCCGAGGTTCCCCAGGGCGACCGACCGGTACTCCGCAGCCGCGGGAGAAGCACTCCGGGCCCGGACGACACGAGCGTCGAGGGCTTCCCCCGACGTGCTGACAAGCGTCGGCAGGTCACCGCGGTTCCGGGCCGGCGCAGCGAGCAGGAGACGGTAGCCGACACGCGCCCCGACAGAGGGTTCCATCTCTGCGTTCTCCGCCAGGGCGGCCACCCGGTCGAGGTGGGCAAGCATCTCGCTGAGCCGGTTCTGGTGGAACAGCGTCCCCGCGGCGCACAGGGCCATCTCGACACTGTCGGCGTACCTCTGGGTGGGGGCCTGTGCGAGCACGCGGCCCATGGCCATCCGGTCGGCGGACACCAGCAGCGGAGCGCCCTGGTCGACGAACAGCCGACCGAACATGGTCCAGTCCTCAGCGAGCGCCGCGTGCCTGAGCGCCTCCACGGGGTGCCCGGCCTCGGCGAACCACTGCGCTGCGCGTCGGTGGAGATCAGGCGCGAGGGCGGGGTCGGAGACGCTCAGCTGGTGGAGCAGCATCTCTCGCAGCAGCGGGTGGTAGCGGAACCACTTGCGATCGCTGCCCAGACCCACCACGAAGGCGTTCGACACCTCCAGGGTCTCCAGGAACTGCTGGCTCCGCGGGTGGTCGGTCAGCACCGCGGCCAGGTCCGCGCTGACCCGGTCGACGATGGAGGTCTGGGTCAGGAAGTCCCTGATCTCCCGTGGCTGGCTGGCCAGCACCTCCTCGAGCAGGTAGTCGGTGACGGCACGGTCGTCCCCGCCGAACTCGGCCACGGTCCGTTCGTGGTCACGGCTGAGGAACAGGGCTGCGAGCCGGAGCCCGGCGGGCCAGCCCTCGGTGCGCTCCACCAGGAGGGCAGCCTGCTCCGAGACCACGTCGACCCCGTCCTCCGCGAGCAGCTGCGCCGCCTCCGCGGCGTCGAAGGCCAGGTCGCTGGACCGGATCTCCGCGAGCTCGTCGTTGACTCGAAGCCGGTGAAGAGGCAACGCAGGGTCGGAGCGCGTGAGCAGCACGAGCCGCAGCTGTGACATGGGACGACGCAGGAGGCTCGAGAGACCCTCCAGCGTCGCCGCGTCCTGGATGAGGTGGAAGTCGTCGAGCACCAGCACCACCGTGGAAGGCAGCTCCGCGAGGCCGGTCATCAGTCGACGCAGGTTCTCGTCCTCACGCCCGAGCGCCGGGTCGAGCCCGGACAGAGGGTTGTCCGGAGGCAGCGTGATCGTCCGTCGTAGCGCCGCGAGGACGCACGCCCAGAACGCTCGTGGCTCGTTGTCCCCCTCGTCGAGGGACAGCCAGGCCACCGGGCCGACAGCGGGGTCGCTCGAGGCCCACGCAGCCGTGGTGAGGGTCTTCCCCCAGCCCGCGCCGGCACTGACCACGGTCACCGGGTCTCGCGTGCCGCTCTCGAGCAGCTCGGTCACGTGCGGGCGAGCGACGAAGCTGCGCGGCACCCGCGGTCGCGACAGCTTGGTCGCCAACACGTTCGGGGTCGCCACGGTCTTTCCCCACCGGTCTGCTCCCGGATCCCTCAAGCGCCTCACCCGTCGTCACGTGCCTCAGCGGCCGCCCACACGGTACCGCCCCCGGCACCTGACGCGCCTGACTACCCGCAGCGGGTATAGACACGGCTTGCCTCGGGGACCACGCTCAGGAGCACCACCGCGGACGGGAGGAGACGCTCGTGCAGCCGACATCTTTCGAGGTGCACGTCCGCGGATCCGTTCCTCCGGACATCCTCCAGGAGTTCGAGGGCATGACCGCGGTCTCCGTGCCCGTGGAGACGGTGCTGACCGGAGTGCTGGCCGATCAGTCCGCGCTGTACGGCGTGCTCAACAGGCTCCAGTCCCTCGGGCTCGAGCTGGTCGAGGTACGGCGCCTCACCGACCCGGCACCGGCTGACTGATGGACGGGGTCCGGGTGCAGATCACCATCACCGGGCGCATCGGTGTGGTGCTGCAGGCCGCCCTCTGCGACCTCGACGTCGCGGTCGTCCCCCGGCACAGCGTCCTGACCACAGGCGCCGTCGGCGTCCCCGAGCTGGTGCGACTGCTGCAGGCCATGGAGCTGCGCGGGGTCGAGCTCGACCGGATCGTCTGCTCTGCGGGCTGACCGCTCGCGGTACCCGCGCCGGGTGATGTGCGCGTCGGCAGGGCGCGGCACCGTGGGTCCCATGACTACGAACCTGTCGGAGCTGCGTGCCCCCGCGGAGAAGGACGAGCCGGGGCTACTGATCGAGCCACTCACGGCTCGGGAGACAGAGGTCCTCGGTCACCTGTCGGAGCTGCTCAGCACCGAGGAGATCGCCGACGAGATGTTCGTCTCCGTCAACACGGTGCGGACCCACATCCGCGGGATCCTGCGGAAGCTGGGGGTGTCCCGCCGCACCGACGCCGTCCGCCGGGGCTGGGCGCTCGGTCTCGTCGAGCGCTGAGCCAGCCCACTACCCGGGCGGGCGTCACTCGTAGTACGACTTCATCTCCGAGCCGTGCACGGTGACCGCCCAGATCACGAGCACGTCGATGGCGATCATCATCGTGGACCAGATCGGGTAGGCAGGGAGGAACAGCACGTTGATCACGGCGCTGACGACCGCGACGATCACCGCGAGGATCCGCGCCCACATCTTCCCGGCGAACAGGGCGACTCCGGCGAGGATCACGACGATGCCGCCGAGGAGGTGGACCCAGCCCCAGGCGGTGTAGTCGACGTTCACGACCAGGCCCTTGGGGCCCGACCAGGTAGACGTTGTCGTTGAACAGCGCGACGAGTCCCTGGATGGCGTGGAAGATGCCGAGGATCACGAGCATGGTGCCGGCGAAGAAGATCCAGCCGACCCAACCCGTGGGTTCGTCGGCATACGTGCGGGCGGGGTGCTCGTTGTCGGCGCGCTGGGTCATGGCGATCCTCCTCGTGGATGGTTCGAGCATCCTCGGACCGCCCCGGATCGGCCTCATCCCCAGCGGATGAATTCTCGCCCGCCGGGGAGTGGCCGGTCGTCTACGCCAGGACGGCGTCGACCGTCTTCTTCAGCGCGCTCGGCTGCGACGGCTTCTTCGGCGCCTTCTTCTTCGCCGCCAGCATCTCGGCGCCCAGGTCCTGCAGGACCTTGCGACCCAGCCCCTCACGGACCTTGGGGAACCAGTCGTTCTCCTCCTCGTCGATGTGGTGGTCGACGTTCTCGATCAGCACCGTGGTCTTGGCGGTGAACCGCTCGTCCTTCGGCTTCATGGCGGAGAGCTCGACGACGAGCACGTCGGCCACGTGGTGCTCCTCGTAGGACTCCAGCACGTCGTCCTCGAGCTCGGGGAGCAGCTCCCGGACCCGCGGGTACATCACCTCGTTCTCGATGTAGGTGTGCACGGTGAGCAGCTCGATGATCCGGTTGACCAGCCTGCCCTTCTCCACGAAGGCCTGGTCGCCCGCCTTCTGGAACGCGCGGAAGAGCTTGCGGATCTCCTTGTGGTCGTTCTTGAGCAGGACGATGGCGTCGGTGGACATGGGCCCTCCTGGGGCTCTGGAGACGGGGTCGTCCCCGCGTGTACCCAATGCCGGCCGGTAACCGCGTCATCTCGGCTGTGACTGTGCTCCGCGCTTCTGCAACATCGGCCGCTCACCGCGGATCCAGGCACCGAACCCGCCACGATCGGTGGCGAGGACCTGGCCGAAGGCTGCCGACGCCAGGAAGATGAACGAGATCACGTAGAGCCAGGCCAGGTAGGTGAAGGCGACCCCGATGGAGCCGTACTTCTCCGCGCTGCTGTCCAGGGCACGCGGCAGGTAGAGCGAGTACGCCGGCCGCGCGATCATCATCACCAGTGCGAAGATCAGCGCCCCTGGCAGCAGGAGGCGGACGTGGATCACGCCCTTGAGCAGGATCCATGGCACGAACAGCGCGATGGCCAGGTAGAGCGCCACGCTCACCACCACCTTCCACACTCCCGGCGGGGGTATCTCGTCCGCGAACCGGGCGATGGCCCGGGTCAGCACGAGGGACAGGGCCAGGGTGAGGACGACGGCCACCCAGCGCCATGCCGAGTTGAGCTTGGACTTCGGCCGCGGCAGCAGCCAGATGCTCGCGAAAGCGCGGGTCAGGGCTCGGGACAGGCTGGTCGCGGAGATCAGCACGATCAGGGCGCCGATCGCCCCGAAGGACGCGGTGCTGCTGTCCTGGAGCGCGCTGTCGAGGACGTCCCTGGTCTCCTTCGGCACATCGAGGGTCTTGGCCATCTGGTCGCTCGCACTACCGAACCAGGTCGCCGTGAGGATCAGGATCGGGAACACCGAGGTGAAGAACTGAGCTGCGACCGACATCGACCGGTCGAACAGCTCGATCCTCGCGACCGTGGCCGCCATCCGCAGCACGACGCGACCAGCCCAGCGCTCGAGGAGCCGATCGGCGATCCGACGCACGCTCGGGGGCATCCGGGCGAGAACGTCCTCGGCCTCCTTGCCGAGGTCCGACCCTGTCGGTTCCATCCCCACCGGTCCCATCCGCGGCCGCACTGGCTCGGCCCTGCGGGCAGGGTAGCGGGGTCGGCCGTCGGCGTCGCTCAGGGTCGGGAGTTGCTCGCGTCGGCGTCCGACTCCTGCTGCCGCGCCACTCCACGCGCGACCTCGGTCCCTGCCGCTGCGGCGTCGACGTAGGCGGCCTGGAACCCGGCCAGTGCGGTCGACCAGTCCAGGTCCGGCGGCCGGGACCGGTTGTGTGCAGCGATGCGGTCCCGGAGCTCCTTGTCCTCGGCCAGGGACGCGAGTGCCCGGGTCAGGTCGCCGTCGTCCTCGCACAGCAGGCCTTCGGCGCCATGGCCGACGAACTCGCCCACGCCCCCGCTCCTCATGGCCACGACGGGCAGACCTGCGGTCCGGGCCTCGAGGGCAGCGATGCCGAAGGACTCCTGGTGCGAGGGCGCGACGTAGCCGTCGGCGCTGCGGTAGAGGTCGCGGATCTCGTCGCGCGTGAGCCCGCCCGTGAGCTCGACGCACCCGTCGAGGCCGAGGTCGGTGACCCTGGCCCGCACCTTCCGCGCGAGCGGACCCTCGCCCACGACCACCAGCCGGAGGGACAGGTCCTCGGGTACGGCGCGGCGTGCGGCCGCGAACGCCTCCAGCAGCTGGAGCGGTCGCTTGCGTCCGGCAAGGCGCATCACCGACACGAACGTGATCGGCCGGGACGCGTCCTCGAGCGGTTCGCAGGCCGACCACCAGCCGACGTCGACGGCGTTGGGCACCACGTCCACGCGCGTGTGCTCGCCGAGCGGGCCGTGCATGGCCCGCGCAGCCGCGGAGCTGACCGCGGTCCAGCGCACGGGCCAGCCGTCCCATCCGGCGATGGCACCGATGATCCGCACCCATCCCTCTCGTCCGGTCCAGAGCGAGTGCACGGTGGCCACCACCGGCACTCCGAGACCGGCGGCCGCCATGGCCACGCGGGTGGAGAAGGGGCACGCCACCGAGAGATGGAGGTGGACGACGTCGTAGGAGGTCAGGTCGAGGCCGCGCGGCAGGATCGGCAACGGCACGGGTGACCGCGAAGGTGCGCGGATCACCTCGACCGGCCCGGTTGCACCCGTCCCGTCCGGGTCGCGGGCCACGGTCAGCACGGTGACCTCGTGACCGGCGACGTACTGGCGTGCGGCCAGCTCCTCGACGAACATCTCGATGCCACCGACCTTGGGTCGGTAGTAGTCCGTCACGTGCAGGATGCGCGTCACCGGGCGTCGCCCTCGAGCACCGCCGCAGGCGCAGCAAGGGTACGGCGCTCGTCCGCGGCGCGACGGCGCCGGCGGACGACGAACCAACCGCCGAGCCATGCGCCGCCCACGGGGATCTCCAGCGCGAAGGTGAAGCCTCGGTAGAGCAGCACGCCGGCGGCCATCGCCGCCGGGGCTCCACCGAGCGCGACCAGGGCGGCCGCGGTCCCCGCCTCTGCGAAGCCCGTCCCGCCCGGGGTGAGGAAGACCATCGACATCACCCGGTCCACGGCGTACGCGGCCAGCACGACGACCGGGCTCAGCTGTGCCCCCACGGCCTCCAGGCAGGCCCACAGCAGCAGTGCCTGGAGCAGGCCGTAGCCGATCGTCCCGAGCGAGAACTGCGGCCACCGCTCCCCCACCAGTCCGGCCACGCGGTCGCGGAAGTCGAGCAGCACGGCGGACACCGCGTCGCGCTCGACCGGGCGACGCACCAGGCGGCTGGTGCGGGCCACCAGCGGTGCGACCACGCTGGTCGCGCGCACAGCGGCTGCAGGGGTGGCCAGGGCCGCCACCAGGACGAGGACGACGAGCCCCAGGGCCGCCGCAGCGGCGAGCCCCGTCCAGCGCACCGAGTCGGTCACGTGCTCGCCGGAGACCACGAGTGCGGTCAGCGCCACGGCAGGCAGCGCGAGCTTCAGCAGCACCGACCAGACGTTGGTGATCAGGGTGTACGCCGAGAACCCGCTCGTGCTGAACCCCCACGACCGGATCATCAGGTAGTTCAGCGACATGCCGGCCGCGCCGCCGAACGGGAGCACGTTGGCCACCGCGCTGCCGGTGAGGTTCAGGTTGAGCGCACGGGAGCGGGTCAGCCCGGGAAGGGCCGCGGTCAGCACGAACGAGTACACGAACAGGCCGCTGGCCCACAGGACCGTGAGGAGAACCGTCTCGGCAGGGGTGACGAGCTCGAGGGCCGCGCCCACGTCGTGCAGCGTCGTGCCGACGACGCGAGGAAGCACGTAGCCGAGCAGGGCGACGGCCAGCGCCAGGGAGAGCACGATGCGTGGGCCGCGGCCCATCACACGACGGCGGCGGTCGATGGAGGCGTCCGGCTCTGCGTGCCAGACTGCCGGCGTGCCGTTCACTCTCGTCTCCTTCCACGCGCACCCGGACGACGAGGCGCTCCTGACGGGCGGCACGCTGGCTCGCGCGGCGGCCGAGGGGCATCGGGTCGTCCTCGTGACCGCCACTGCCGGCGGTGCTGGTATGTCCTCTGATGGTACGGGTGCCGACGTCCCGCTCGCTGACCACCGGCGCGCCGAGCTGGCCGCGTCCGCCGAGGCACTGGGCTGCGCGCGCTGGGAGCTCCTCGACTACGAGGACTCCGGATGGGGCGAGCCACCCGACCGTCCGGGCCACCGGTCGACGGTGTCGTTCTCGGATCTCGACCCGTCCGAGCCCGCTCAGCGCCTCGCGGACCTGCTCCGCGAGGAGGGTGCCGATGCCCTGACCATCTATGACTCGCACGGGGGTTACGGCCACCTCGACCACGTCCAGGTGCACCGGGTC
Organism: uncultured Actinomycetota bacterium; assembly: GCA_963797525.1. GTDB lineage: Bacteria > Actinomycetota > Actinomycetes > Propionibacteriales > Nocardioidaceae > Marmoricola. Next base: position 145,174 of record CAWCPT010000001.1, on the reverse strand, counting down.
GGTGTCCTCGCCGCGGAGCTCGCGGGGACGCCCCTGGTGCTGGAGGCCACCGTCGACCGTGGTCGCCTGCAGCGGGTGGCCGCCGTGATGCGGTGGCTGCCGGGCATCTCCCGCCTGGTGCCCGCGGGACGCTTCTCCGCGGCGTACGTCGCCCGGGCGGAGCTGACGCACGAGGTCGACGTCCGGGCCCATCTCGCAGCCAAGCGGGCTGCGCTCGCAGCCCACGCCTCGCAGTCCACCGGGGGAACCTCCGTGCGGACCCTGGCCCTCCTGCTGCGCCTGCCGGGCCCCGTGCTCGCGCTGGCACTCGGCCGCGAGTGGTTCCGTGAGCGGGGCCGCTCGCCGGGCGGCCGCCTGCTGGACGACGTGTTCGCGTCGCTGCGCTGAGCCGCGCCTGCTCGGCCGCCGTCAGTGCTGCGGCGTGCGGCCGTGCGGGTAGATCATCCGCTTGCCGAGGTAGACCGCGAGGAACGCGATCGCGAGGCCGGCGATGTCGTCCACGAAGAAGTGCCAGCCCACGTAGACCGTCGCCACGATCGTCAGGAACAGGAACACGCCCATCACCTGGGAGAGGCGACGCAGGCCGTAGTAGCGCGTCATCAGCCAGATCACGCAGGTGACGCCCACGTGCAGGCTCGCGAAGGCCGAGACCTGGGCGAAGGCGTCGCTCGCCTGGGGATGGGCGAGCAGGTGGGCCCGCTGGTCCATGTAGCGCGCCTGGGTCTCGGTGACCATGGTGTGCGGGAGCCCGGCGAACTCCTGCGGAGCCGAGTCGAACGGGCCCAGCGACGGGATCAGGTAGTAGCAGGCGACGCCGAAGATCCACACCCACAGGGCCGACGCGATCGCGACGTACCCGTCCCTCATCCGGGTCACGAAGACCAGTGGCATCGGGATGGCGAACAGCACGATCGTGCCGAACGACTCGTAGATGACCACGAGCACCCAGGCGGCGACGTGCTGCCCGAGCAGGTCGTGCAGCAGGACGGCGGGGCTGTGCCCCAGGAACAGCCACCGGTCCCACTGCAGGAGCATGGCGTCCCGCGGGGTGTTCAGGACGTCCCAGCTCTTCAGGTTGTGGTAGCTGAAGTAGACGAGGTGGTAGGCGGCGAGGCCGCTCATCGCGAGCAGCAGGCGCCGCGTCGGCCAGCGGTGGCGCAGCATCGCCAGGGTGCGGCGCACGCTCCAGCCGCGACGCCCGACCCGGATGCTCGCGTCGAGGAGGGTCATCACCGCGAACAGACCCAGCGAGATCGCGACGCGGGAGACCAGGATCGACCCGTGCGGGTCGCGGATCGGGATGCCCACGTGGATCGACCAGGTCACCATCACCAGGCCGAAGAGCAGCGCCAGCACCCAGACCCGGATCAACCAGCGGTGCTCCGGTTCCACGTCGGCTACGGTGCCCGGCAGGGTCTTGGCCCCCGGGAGCTCGGCGCTTCTCACGTGGGCAGCCTAGCCACTAGGTGAGACGCGCCCGCGACCAGGAGGACCTCCGTTGAAACCCGATCCGGTGCCGAGCGCCGTGATGCGCGTCGTCGTACGCCGAACCGTGCGGCCGTTGCTGCACCCCGCCGTACCGCTCGCCGTGCGCCGCAAGGGCCTGGAGCTGTGCGGGCTCGGCCCGCGGATGCCTCGGGGAACAGCGATCGAGCAGGTCCGACTGGGTGACCGTCCGGCGCTGCTGGTCTGCCCGGCCGTGGCCGACCCGGCCAGGGTGGTGCTCCTCCTGCACGGCGGTGCCTACACGACCTGCTCCCCCTTCACCCATCGAGCCGTGGCGGCGCACCTCGCCGGGGCGAGCAGGCGCGCGGTGTACGTGCTCGACTACCGCCTGGCCCCCGAGCACCCCTTCCCGGCCGCCCTCGACGACGCCGTGGCGAGCTACCGCGCCCTGCTGGAGCAGGGGGTCGCCGCCCCCGACATCGCCGTCGTCGGCGACTCGGCCGGCGCCGGCCTGGCCCTGGCGATGACGCTGCGGCTGCGGGAGGAGGGCGTCGAGCTGCCGGGTGGTCTCGGCCTGCTCTCCCCGTGGGTCGACCTCGTCCTCGACACGCCGACCGTGCGTGACGACGCGGCGGACCCGTTGCTCCGGTTCGACTGGCTCGAGGAGAGCGCTCGTCAGTACGCCGGTGCGACCTCGCGGTCGGAGCCCTGGATCTCCCCCCTGCTCGCAGACCTGACCGGACTGCCCCGCGACCATGGTCCAGGCGGGCAGCGACGAGATCCTGCGCGGCGACGCGGAGCGGCTCGTCCAGCGCCTCGAGGCGCACGACGTCCACGTGCACTTCCGCCTCGGGCGCGACCTGTGGCACGACTGGCACCTGTTCGCCGGCCTGGTGCCGGAAGCGACCGCGGCCGTCCACGAGCTCGGCGAGTTCGTCAGCACGACGGGACAGGACGCGGTCCGCTCCTCCGACGGGTGAGCAGTACACCCGCCCCGGGTGATGTGCTCCTGCCAGCCTGGTCGGGCACGCTGGACGGCATGAGCGACGACCCGAAGGAGCTTCGGCTCACCGACGCACAGCTCGCCGAGGCTCTGCGCCTGACCCGCGACGCGGACAGCGTCGAGCTGAAGCTCACCGTCCCCGATGCCCAACGCCGGTCGACTGTGGCCGGCCTCGAGATGGATCCCCTCGACGCGCAGATCAGGCAGGTGTTCTTCTTCGACACCCCGGACCTCGCCCTCGACGCGCACGGCCTCGTGGTGCGGGCGCGACGCAGCCAGGGGCGCGACGACGACACCGTGGTCAAGGCGCGTCCCGTCGTTCCCTCGCAGGTCCCGCCGGAGGTGCGCCGGTCGCCGAACCTGGTGGTCGAGCTGGATGCCATGCCCGGAGGCTTCGTCTGCTCGGCCAGCATGAAGGGAACGGTCACCGCCGGCCACGTGCTGGAGGCGACCACCGGGCGCAGGCAGCTGCGGAAGATCTACTCCAAGGAGCAGCGAGCCTTCTTCAACGCCCACGCCCCGGACGGGGTCGAGCTCGACGACCTGTCTGTGCTGGGCCCCATCACGGTGCTCAAGCTCAAGTTCTCGCCCACCGGCTACTCCGGCCGGATGGTCGCCGAGCTGTGGTTCTACCCGGACGGCACGCACATCCTCGAGCTGTCCACGAAGAGCCCCCCGGACACCGCGTTCCAGGCAGCCGCGGAGGCGAGGGCGTTCCTGGCCTCCCGGGGAGTGCCGCTCTCGGGCGAGCAGCAGACCAAGACCAGGACCGCGCTCGAGTTCTTCGCCCGGGAGCTGAGCTCCAGCTAGCCCCGGACCCTCAGTCGCCCGAGGAGAAGGCTGAGTCGAAGGCGGCGGACGGCGGGTCGAAGGCCAGGGATCGGACGAACTCCAGCGCCTCCGGCGCACCGCGCAACCGGTCCATGCCGGCGTCCTCCCACTCGACCGAGATCGGCCCCTCGTAGCCGATGGTGTTGAGCATCCGGAAGCACTGCTCCCACGGCACGTCACCGTGACCCGTCGAGACGAAGTCCCAACCGCGACGGGGGTCCGCCCAGGCGAGGTGCGACCCCAGCCGGCCATTGCGCCCGTTGCCCAGCTGGAGCTTCGTGTCCTTGCAGTCGACGTGGTAGATCCGGTCGCGGAAGTCCCACAGGAAGGACACCGGGTCGAGGTCCTGCCAGACGAAGTGGGAGGGGTCCCAGTTCAGGCCGAACGACTCGCGATGACCCACGGCCTCCAGGGCACGCACGGTCGTCCAGTAGTCGTAGGCGATCTCCGAGGGGTGCACCTCGTGGGCGAACCGCACGCCCTCGGACTCGAAGACGTCGAGGATCGGGTTCCACCTGTCGGCGAAGTCCTGGTAGCCGGCGTCGACCATCGCCTGGGTCGCCGGCGGGAACATCGCGACGTACTTCCAGACCGAGGAACCGGTGAACCCCACGACGGTGTCGACCCCCAGCCGGCGTGCGGTGCGGGCGGTCAGCTTCATCTCCTCCGCCGCGCGCTGACGGACGCCCTCCGGGTCTCCGTCACCCCAGATGCGGCCGGGCAGGATGTCGTGGTGCCGCTCGTCGATCGGGTCGTCGCAGACTGCCTGGCCGGTGAGGTGGTTGGAGATCGTCCACACCTTCAGGTCGTGCTTCGCGAGCGTGGCCAGCTTGTCGGCCACGTAGGCGTCGTCCTCGGCCGCCTGGGAGACGTCGAGATGGTCGCCCCAGCAGGCGATCTCCAGGCCGTCGTACCCCCAGCCGGAGGCCAGCCTGCAGACCTCCTCGAACGGCAGGTCGGCCCACTGGCCGGTGAAGAGTGTTACTGGTCGTGTCATGTTCTCGTCCTCATGGTTGCGGCGGGCTCGTGGTGGGTGGGCGACTGACTGGTGCCTAGCGTGCGCCGAGGAGATGGTCGTCGTGGATGCCGGTCGACTGCCAGGTGCCACCCGCCGCGCTGCGCTCGACCGCGTCCAGCACGCACTGCACCCGGAGCCCGTCGGCGAACGAGGGCAACGGCTGCTCGCCGCGGCCGATCGCGGTCACCAGGTCGACGACCTGGTGGGTGAACCCGTGCTCGTAGCCCAGCCCGTGGCCCGGGGGCCACCACTGCCCGACGTAGGGATGCCCTGGCTCTGTGACCACGATCCGGCGGAACCCGGCCGTCTCGGCAGGCTCGTCGTTGTCGTAGAACTGCAGCACGTTCATGTCCTCGAAGTCGAAGGCCAGACTTCCCCGCGAACCATTGACCTCGATCCGGATGGCGTTCTTCCTCCCGGTCGCGAACCTGGTCGCCTCGAAGACCCCCAGTGCTCCCCCTCCGAACCGTGCCAGGAACACGGCGGCGTCGTCGACCGTCACTTCTCCGAGGGCACCGCTGTCGGCACCACCGCCGCCCCCCAACAGTGCGCCGGACGTCGTGCCCGGGAGGGGCCGCTGGTCGACGAACGTCTGCAGCAGCCCGTTGACCGTGACGATGTCCTGACCGGTGATGTGCTGGGTCAGGTCGACCACGTGGGCGCCGATGTCCCCCAGCGCTCCGGAGCCGGCCTTGTCCTTCTCCAGGCGCCACGTCATCGGCGACTGCGGGTCCACCAGCCAGTCCTGCAGGTACTGCGCCCTGACGTGTCGGATCTCCCCCAGCCGCCCCTGCTCGACCAGCTGACGGGCCAGCGCGATCGCGGGCACGCGGCGATAGGTGAAACCGACCATCGACCGGACACCCCGCGCCGCCGCCCGTTCGGCGGCCTGCGCCATCGCCTCGGCCTCGGCCACCGTGTTGGCGAGCGGCTTCTCGCAGAGCACGTGCTTGCCGGCCTCGAGCGCGGCGATGGCGATCTCTGCATGCGTGTTGCCGGGAGTGCAGACGTCGACCAGGTCGATGTCGTCGCGGTCCAGGAGCCTCGTCCAGTCGGTCTCGGTGGTCTCCCACCCGAGTCTGGTGGCCGCCTCGACGAGGCGTTCGGGGTCCCGGCCGCAGATCGCCCGCATGCGGGGTGTCAACGGCAGGTCGAAGAAGTGCGGGGCGGTGCGCCACGCCTGGGAGTGCGCGGCTCCCATGAAGGCGTACCCGACCATGCCGACGCCGAGGTCTGGGGCGAGCGGTTCCATGAGCTGTCCTTAGGTCGAGGTGCGTGAGTGGACGTACGACGAGCGGTGGGCCGACCGGGAGGGAATCCCGGTCGGCCCTCCTGCTCAGGACTTGAAGCAGAGGTCCTTGTAGTCGTCGACGTTGTCCTTGTTCACCACCGGTGCGCTCAGCACGACCCGGTTCGGGACCTCCTTCTGGACCAGGTCGGACATGCCCTTGTCCTGGGCGACCAGGCGCGCGAGCCGGATGCCATCAGCAGCCTGCGTCGGCGGGTAGATGACGGTGGCCTCCATGTCGCCGCTCCGGATCCAGTCCATCGCGTTGCACGAACCGGCGCCGCCGAGGAAGGCGAACTCGTCACGGTTGGCGTTGTCGAAGGCCGCCTTGACACCGACACCCTGGTCGTCGTCGTGGTTCCAGATCACGTCGATCTTGGGAGCGGCCTGCAGGAGGTTCGATGCCGCCTTCTCGCCACCCTCCACCGTGAAGTCGGCGGCCACCCTGTTGTCGACGTTCTCCCCGCAGCCCTTCAGCGCGTCCTTGAAGCCCTTCGAGCGGTCCTGCGTCAGCGGGAGCGAGTCGATCCCGGCGATCTCGGCGACCACGGCGTCCTTGACCTTCTTCTTCTTGATGACGTCGCACGCGTAGGTGCCCGCGGAGACGCCCATGCCGTAGTTGTCGCCGAGCACCGTGGAGCGCGCCGCGAAGGGCGAGGAGAACTCGCGGTCGACGTTGATCACCGGGATGCCGGCCTCCATGGCCTTCGTCGCCACGTCGGTCAGTGCCGCGCCGTCGGTGGGGAGCAGCACGATGGCGTCGACCTTGTCGTTGATGAACGTCTCCACCTGGCTGATCTGCTGGTTGGCGTCGTTGGTGCCCTCGGCGCTCTTCAGCTCCACGTCCTCGTACTTCTTCGCCTCGGCCAGGGCCGAGCTGTTGATCGCGGCGAGCCAGCCGTGGTCGGCTGCGGGGCCGGAGAACCCGATCACGACCTTCTTGCCGGGGTCGTCGTTGTTCGACGTGGCGCTCGACTCGGTGCTGCCCTTGCTGTCGTTGTTCGTGTCGTTCGTGTCGGTGCTGCAGGCGGTCGAGAGGAACAGCGCCCCGGCGAGGGCTGCTCCGGCGGCCAGCCGCAACGGGCGGCGGTAGGTGTGGCGAGACATGACTGCTCCTTCTTGGTGGTCCGAGAACTGGGTTGTCGACGGCGTTGCTGGTTGAGGCTGGTCTTCGGTGAAGCGGTCAGGGTCGAGGTCACGGACTCCCGCTGTTGCTGCGCGCCGCGAGACGTTGCTGGAGCAGGACCGCGACGACGATGATGATTCCCTTGGCGACCGACTGGGCCGAGCTGGACAGGTTGTTCTGCGTGAACACGTTGGACAGCGTCGTGAAGATCAGCACGCCCAGGACGGTGCCGACGATGGTGCCGCGACCGCCGGAGAGCAGCGTGCCGCCGATCACGACGGCAGCGATGGCGTCGAGCTCGTAGAGCGTGCCGTGGGTCGACGAGCCGGTCGTCGTACGCGCCACGATCATCACCGCGGCGATGCCGCAGCAGAGGCCCACGATCACGTAGAGCGCCACGGTGTGCCGCTTGACGTTGATCCCGGCCAGGCGCGCGGCCTCGGGGTTGCCCCCGACCGCGAACGTGCGGCGGCCGAAGGTGGTCCGGTTGAGCACCACCCACCCGATGACGGCGACCGCCGCGAAGATGATCACGAGCAGCGGGATGCCGAGCACGTCGCGTCGGAAGAAGTCGGTGAACCCCGGCACGTCCACGATCTGCGTCCGGCGCTGGGCGATGATCTCGGCCAGCCCTCGTGCAGCTGCGAGCATCGCGAGGGTGGCGATGAACGGCACCACCCGTCCGTAGGCGACCAGGAGCCCGTTGATCAGTCCGCAGCCCATGCCCACGATCACGGCCACCAGGATGATCAGCGTCCAGTGGTTGCCGCGAGCCAGTGACTGCGTGGCCAGAGTGGTCGACCACACCGATGCGAGCGCGACGATCGCGCCCACCGACAGGTCGATGCCACCACCGGTGATCACGAAGGTCATCCCCACCGACACCACGCCGATGACCGAGGCGAGCCGCAGGATGGTGAGCGCGTTGTCGATGCTGGCGAACTGCTCCCCCGCCGTCCACACCCCGACGAGGCAGAGCACCACGAGCGCGACCACGAGCCCGGCGTTGCGGCCGACCGAGGAGCCGAACAGCACGCCGGCGAGGCCCGAGCGCGTCCGGCCCGGGCCGGACAAGGGCTCCTGGACCACGTCATCCTGATCGGTCGAGCTGTCGCTGACCGTCTGCGGTTCCTGCGTCACAGCGCACTCCCTTCCATCACGAGGTCGAGGACCTTGTGCTCGTCGATGTCCTCGGCCGGACCGCTGTGCACGATGCGTCCCTCACGCACCACGAGGACCCGGTCGACCAGGCCCAGGACCTCCTCGACCTCGCTCGACACGACGACCACGGCCATCCCGCGGGCAGCCAGGGACCGGACGAGCGTGTAGATCTCGCTGCGTGCGCCCACGTCGACGCCACGGGTCGGCTCGTCGAGGAGCAGGACGCGGCACTCGCGCAGCAACCAGCGGGCGAGCACGACCTTCTGCTGGTTGCCCCCGGACAGCGTGCGCACGGGGCGCTCCACGCCGGGAGGCCGTACGTCGAGGGCCTTGGTCCACTCGAACGCGCTGGCCCGTTCCGACGAGCCGCTGAGAAAGCCTCCGCGCGCGAACCGGCCGAGGCTGGAGACCGTGATGTTCTGGTAGATCGGCTGGTCGAGGAGCAGCCCCTGGCTCTTGCGTTCCTCGGGCGCCAGGCCGATCCCCGCCTTCACGGCGGCACCGACCGAGCCTGCCCGCAGTCGCTGGCCGTCCACGGTCACCGTGCCGCCCGACGGCTTGCGGGCCCCGTAGACCGACTCCAGGATCTCGGAGCGGCCGGAGCCCACCAGGCCGGCCAGCCCGACGATCTCCCCGGCCGCGACCGAGAAGGTGACGTCCGCGAAGACCTTGTCGAGGCTGAGTCCCTGCACCTCGAGGACCGGGGCCGCCGAGGGCTCGACCTCCGTGCGGGGCGGGAAGACGTACTCGATCGAGCGACCGGTCATCAGCCGGATCAGCTCCGCGGTGGGGGTGTCCTTCGCCGCGAGGTCGGTGGCGACGGTGCGCCCGTCCTTGAGCACGGTCACGCGGTCACCCACCTCGCGGATCTCCTCGAGGCGGTGCGAGATGTAGACGACAGCCACCCCCTGGGAGGTGAGGTCCCGGATGACCTTGAAGAGGGTCTGCACCTCTTGCTGGTCGAGGGCCGCGGAGGGCTCGTCCATCACGATCACCCGGGTGTCGTGGGACAGGGCTCGCGCCATGCTCACGATCTGCTGCCCGGACGCGGGCAGGGTCCCGACCTCGCGGTCCGCCCGGATCTCCTCGTGGCCGAGCCGGGCGAGCAGCGCCCTCGCGGCGCGACGGGTGTCCTTGCGACGCAGCAGGCCCGCACGTGACTTCTCGTGGCCGAGGAAGAGGTTCTCAGCCACGCTCAGGCCGGCGACGAGGTCGAGCTCCTGGTAGATGGTGGAGATCCCCAGGGAGATCGCCGCGTCCGGCGTACCGAGGACGACCGGCTCGCCGAGCCACGTGATCTCGCCCTCGTCGGGGCGGTGGGCACCGGCCAGCACCTTGATCAGGGTCGACTTGCCGGCGCCGTTCTGCCCGAGCAGGCAGTGCACCTCACCCGGCCGCACGGTCAGGTCCACGCCGTCGAGGGCGCGCACACCCGGGAACGTCTTGACGATGCCACGCATCTCGAGGAGGGGCCGGTCGGCAGGCGAGGCCGAGCCGTACGGATCGGCTTCGGGGGGCTGCGGACCTGGGCTCACCGGTCTCCTCCAGTGTCGTGGGGTGACGACCGTCACACCGACTTGGAGAGGAACTTAGGTCGCTTAACGAAAGTTGGCAAGGACATTTCGCAACCAACTTGCGAAAGTTATCAATCCGAGGCGTACACCGCGTCGCTGACCAACCGGGCCGCCCCGATCACCCCGGCGTCGCCGCCGAGCTCGCTGAGCACCACGGGCAGGTTCCCGGTGGCCAACGGCAGCGACTGGCGGTAGATGACGCTGCGGATCTCGGCGAGCAACGAGTGACCCAGTCCGGCCACGCCGCCGCCGATGACGATCAGGCCGGGGTTGAAGAACGAGACCAGGTTGGCCAGCACCGACCCCACCCGCCGACCGCCCTCGCGCACCAGCTCCAGCGCGACGGCGTCACCCTGACCGATCGCCACACCCACGTGCTCGGCCCTGAGCTCCTGGTGGGTCGCGAGCAGCTCGGCCAGCACGTCGGAGCGCCCTCCTCGCGCGGCCGCGGTGGCGTCGCGCGCCAGCGCCGTGCCGCCGAAGAACGACTCGAGACAACCACGGTTGCCGCATGCGCAGACCGGTCCGTTCGGGTCCAGCCGGATGTGTCCGATGTCCCCGGCGCAACCGTCGGCGCCCCGGTAGAGATGCCGCTGCACGACGATCCCGCACCCGATGCCGGTGCCGATCTTCACCAGCAGGAAGTCCGAGGCCGAACGCGCAACGCCGTTGTGCTGCTCGCCGAGCGCCATCACGTTGACGTCGTTGTCGAGGAGCACGGGGCTGCCCAGCTCGCGGGACAGCGCGTCCCGCACGGGGTACCCGTCCCACCCGGGCATGATCGGCGGCGAGACCGGCACGCCCGCTTGGAAGTCGACCGGTCCGGGCACGCCGACCCCGATCCCGGCCGGTCGCTCGACACCGTGGTCGGCCAGCAGCTTGCGGACGTGCTCGATGACCTCGGCGAGGACCGTCTCGGGACCTCGCCGGATGTCGGCGCGGGGTATCGACGCCCGGGCGATCACGTCCAGGCGCCCGTCGGTCATCGCGATCCGCATCGAGGTCGCACCCAGCTCGACGCCGATGAACCGCAAGCCGGAGTCGAGATCCACCAGGGTTGAGCGACGTCCTCCACGGGAGGCCGCCGGGCCCACCGTCCTCGGCGAGACCCAGCTCGACGAGCCGCCCCACTTCCGCCGCGACGGTCGTGCGCGAGACGTTGAGCCGGGCCGCCAGGTCCATCCGCGAGAGCGGTCCCTCGTCCCGCACGAAGGTCAGGATCCGGGACTGGGTGGGCGTCTCGGCCCGACCGGAGAGCACATGCGCCATCCCCCGATCCTCCCAGAGTGACCGACACTTTCGTCGAACAGTCACAAAAGGTCGTGCTGCGGCCTGCGGCGAGCTCAGAGGTGTGCCGACCACCCGCCCGGCTCCCGCGAAGATCGCGGCCCGGCGTCCGTCACCCGGCGTGGGTGACGCACCTGAGCGGCTTTCGTCCCTAGGTTGAGGCACATGTCGACGCAGCCCCCCGAGCGGGCGGTACCCGGGCTCGGAGCCAGCACCGTCGCCTCGCAGCTTCCCCGATCGATCGTCGTGCTGATCGGGGTGGTCGGCGTCGTGGCGATCGGCATCGGCGTCAAGGGCGCGGCCGGGATCGTCGCACCGTCGATGCTTGCCCTGGTCCTCACGATCGCGGTGCTGCCGGTCGACGCCGCAGCCCGACGTCATGGCTGGCCCGGCTGGCTGGCCACGCTCACGGCCCTCATCGCGTCCTACGCCATCCTGCTCGTGCTCCTCGTCGGCACGGTCGTGTGCATGGTCAAGCTGGTCAACCTGCTCCCGTCGTACGCGTCCAACTTCAACGACCTCTCCGCCCAGGTGGAGAAATGGCTCAAGAGTGTCGGCCTCGACACGGACTCGACCACCGACGCCCTGAAGAAGATCAACCCGAGCCAGATCGTCGACGTGCTGACCGGAGCGCTGTCCACCATCCTCGGCGCCGCGGGCGGGGTCTTCCTGCTCGTGACGGTGATGTTCTTCTTCGTCACGGCGGTGCCGGGTTTCGGCCCCCGCATCGCCGCGCTGGCGCGCACGAAGCCCGAGCTGGCGAGCTCGCTGCGGCTGTTCGTGAACCGGACCCAGCGATACCTGATCATGACGGCGGTGTTCGGAGCGATCGTGGCGGTGCTCGACACCGGTGCGCTGTACCTGATGGGCGTCCCGCTCGCGCTGGCCTGGGGCTTCTTCTCGTTCATCACCAACTTCATCCCGAACATCGGCTTCGTCATCGGCGTCATCCCACCGGCCCTGATTGCCCTCCTGGACTCCGGGTGGCAGCTGATGCTGGCCGTGGTCCTCGTCTACTGCGTCCTGAACGTGACCATCCAGACCTTCATCCAGCCACGCTTCGTGGGTGCCACCGTGGGCCTCAGCGCGGAGATGACTTTCCTCTCCCTCATCGTCTGGACCCTCCTGCTCGGCGCGCTCGGGGCCCTGCTCGCGGTGCCGATGACGTTGCTCCTGCGGGCCTTCTTCATCGATGCGGACGCGCGTGCAGGCTGGGTGGCGCCACTGATCGACACCGAGGTCGCCGAGGAGCCTCCCTAGGAGCAGCCGGCGTTTGCGGCCCTGTGGCCGGGGTACGCCGACATCATCGGGCGAGCCCGATCGCCGGGCTCGTCCCGCTGACACCGATCCGAGGAGAGCTCCATGGCCGACGAAGAGAACCAGACCGACGAGAACCAGACCGACGAGAACCAGACGACGACGCGTCCGACGACCCAGGGAGCGATGACGCCGGGGAGCGCGAGGGCCTCCACGTGCACACCGTGGCGAGCGACGGCGAGGGCCGCCCCGTGGTGCTCATCCACGGCTGGCCGCTCTCCGGTGAGTCCTGGTCGGAGCAGGTTCCTGCCCTGAAGGACGCGGGCTACCGGGTCGTGACCTACGACCGCCGAGGGTTCGGCCAGTCCGATCCCGGCGACGGCTACGACTACGACGCCCTGGCCGGCGACCTCGACAACGTGCTCTCCGACCTGGACCTCACCGACGTGACCCTCGTCGGCTTCTCGATGGGCGGCGGCGAGGTCGCCCGCTACGTCTCCCGCTACGGCGAGGACCGGCTGCACAGCGTCGTGTTCGCGGCCGCGGTGCCGCCGTACCTGCTGAAGACCGACGACAACCCCGACGGTCCCCTCACCGAGGACGCTGCGAAGGAGATGCGCAGCGGGCTGGAGGAGGACCGCGACGCGTTCTTCGACGACTTCACCAAGCAGTTCTTCTCCGCGGGCGACGACCTCAAGGTCACCGACGAGCAGCGCCAGGCCGCGATCACGCTGTGCCAGCAGTCGAACCAGGACGCTGCGCTCGGCTGCATGGACGCCTTCGGCACCACGGACTTCCGCGAGGACCTGACCAAGATCAGCGTGCCGACCCTGGTCATCCACGGCGACAGCGACGGCATCGTCCCGTTCGAGGGCTCGGGCAAGCTCACCCACGAAGCCGTCGACGGTTCGCGAGCTCGTCGTCATCGAGGACGCGCCGCACGGGCTCAACGTCAGCCACGCCGAGGAGTTCAACGCAGCGCTGCTGGAGTTCCTCGAGAAGTAGCAGCCCTGAGGGTGGCGTGGTGACGGGACTGATCAGGCCAGCCGTGGCGCGCGAGCGGATCAGTCCCGCCGCCCCGCCCGGCTCCTCTGCCGCTCGGGCGAAGCGCCGTCGGCGCGGTGCTCCCCGGACGCCGCCACGTGATCGGGGACCTGCGTCGGCGCCGGTCACCGCGGCGCCCGCCGTCGAGACTCTGGTCCAGCGTGCCGCGGGACCGCGCCGTCTCGACCAGCGAGTGCACCTGGGCCAGCAGGGCGCGGATGGGTTGCCCCTTCTGGATGTAGCCGTCGGCCCCTGCCTGGAGTGCCTGGGCCGCCATCTTGTCGGCACCGAAGCCGGACAGCATGATCACCGTCGACGTGGGACAGACCTCGCGGATCAGCGGCAACGCCTCCAGGCCGCTCATCACCGGCATGGCGATGTCGAGGAGAACCACGTCGGGCTGGTGCGCCTTGGCCGAGTCGACGCCCTCGCGTCCGTCACCTGCCTCGGCGACGACGCGGAAGTCCCCCCGCCGCTCCAGGGCCATCCGCACGAGCGCACGCAGGTCAGCCGTGTCGTCCACCAGCAGGACGCTGGGTGGGCCTCCCCCGGTGGTTCCGTCGTTCACGGCAGGGTCACCAGCCGATGGAGCACAGGTCCGAGCATCGTTGAACTCCACTCCCGAGACAGACGTACTCTCGCGACTCTAGGCGTCGCCAGTGTGCCCGCGAGGGCGATCATCGAACCCGGAGGCGACTGGGCTAGACCTGTCCCCCGGCAGGCGACGACGTGGGCGGTGAGGCTAGCCTCAGTTCGGGACGACGGATGGAGAGAGATGCACGGTCTGGTGGCGGACAAGGAGTGGCTGACGCCCGCGCTGGTCCGGGTCGTCCTGGCCGGTGGTGACCTCGACCAGCTGACGATGGTCGAGGCGACCGATGCCTACGTGAACCTCGCGTTCCCGCCGCGCGACGCGCCGTACGACGCGGTCTTCGACCCGTCGGCCGTCCGCACCGACTTCCCGAAGCTGTGGTGGCCCGCGCGTCGGCGCTACACCGTCCGCGCCTGGGACCCCGCCCAGCAGCAGCTGACCCTCGACTTCGTCGTGCACGGTGACGTCGGTGTCGCGGGCGCCTGGGCGGTGCACGCGGAGCCGGGTGACGTGCTCGTCTTCGAAGGTCCGTCCGGCGGATTCCGCCCCGACCCCGACGCCGACTGGCTGTTGCTCGTCGGTGACGAGTCCGCGCTCCCTGCCATCGCAGCGTCGCTCGAGACAGTGCCCTCGGGCACCGTCGCGATCGCGAGGCTGCTGTGCGACGGCGTGGAGCACGAGCTGGCGCTGGACTGCCCGGGCGAGCTCGACCTGCAGTGGATCCACCGCACCGCGGAGGACGACGAGGTCCTGCTGGCTGCTTCCCTGCGCGAGACCTCGTTCCCACCCGGGCGCGTGCAGGCGTTCGTGCACGGCGAGGCCACCGAGATCAGGGAGATCCGCCGTCACCTCCTGGCGGAGCGAGGCCTCACGAGGCAGGACATGTCGTGCTCGCCGTACTGGCGTCGCGACATGACCGACGAGGCCTGGCGTGTGGTGAAGCGTGACTTCGTGAGCGCCATGGAGGCCGACGTCGCGTCGACCCCTGCGGGCTAGGGGTTCCCGACCAACCGGTGGTAGGCAGCAGTCCACCGCAGCTCGCGCTGGAAGGCGCGGGGCGTGGTGTCGGCATCGATCACAGCGAGCTCGGTGCCGGTCGTCTCCGCGAAGTCCGTGATCACCTCGGTGTCCAGTGCCGTGGAGAGCACGGTGTGGTGCGGCGCCCCCGCCATCAACCACGCCTCCGCCGAGGTGGACAGCGACGGACGCGGTTTCCACACGGCACAGGCCACCGGCAGCCGCGGAAGGTCCTCGTCGGGCTCCACCACGTCGACCTCGTTGAGCGTCAGGCGGAACCGGTCGCCCATGTCGCTGAGCCCGACCACCACGCCCTCCCCCGGATCGGCGGTGAAGCGGAGCCGCACGGGGTCCTCGCGCGCCCCGATCCCCAGGGGATGGATCTCCAGGGACGGCTGCTGGGAGGTGATGCTCGGACAGACCTCGAGCATGTGCGCGCCGAGGATCTTCTCCTCCCCGGGAACGAGGTGGTACGTGTAGTCCTCCATGAACGAGGTGCCACCTGCTCGCCCGGTGGCCATCACCTTCATGGCCCGCAGCATGACCGACGTCTTCCAGTCCCCCTCACCGCCGAAGCCGTACCCGTCCGCCATCAACCGCTGGACGGCGAGACCCGGCAGCTGCCGGAGGCCCCCGAGGTCCTCGAAGTTGGTGGTGAAGGCGCCGAAGCCCCCCTGGCCGAGGAAGGTCCGGAGTCCGAGCTCGATCCTCGCGCCGTACCGCAGGGACTCGTGCCGCTCCGCACCCGGCAGCAGCTCGGCCGCGACGCGGTAGGTGTCGGCGTACTCGGTGACGAGCTTGTCGATGTCGTCGTCCGGCACCGCGTCGACGACCGTCACGAGGTCGTTCACCCCGTAGGTGTTCACCGAGACCCCGAAGCGCAGCTGTGCCTCCACCTTGTCCCCGTCGGTCACGGCGACGTCGCGCATGTTGTCGCCGAACCGGGCGAGACGGAGCTGGCGCAGCTCGTTCCGGCCGAGGGCAGCCCGAGCCCACGCGCCGACCCGGTCGCTGACAGCCGGTGCGTCGACGTGGCCGGCGACGGTCTTGCGGGGTACGCCGAGGCGCGACTGGATGTAGCCGAACTCTCGGTCCCCGTGCGCGGCCTGGTTGAGGTTCATGAAGTCCATGTCGATCGTGGACCACGGCAGTGCCATCCCCGCCTGCGTGTGCAGGTGCAGCAACGGCTTGTCGAGCGCGTCGAGCCCGGCGATCCACATCTTGGCCGGGGAGAAGGTGTGCATCCACGCGATCACGCCGACGCACTCGACCGCGCTGTTGGCGTCCAGCATCTGCCGTCTGATCGAGTCCGCGTCCAGCAGCACCGGCTTCCAGACGACACGCACCGGGAGCTGCGGAGCGGCGTCGAGCCGGTCGCAGATCGAGCGTGACTGCTCGGCGACCTGGTCGAGCGTCTCCGGTCCGTACAGCGCCTGGCTCCCGGTGAGGAACCAGATCTCGGACGGGAGTGCTGGGCTGGTGGTCATGCGGGCCTCCGGGGCTGGGGACGTCAGGACGACTGGTGTCGATCTGTCGGTGGAGCGTCTGTAGGCGAGTCAGGGCTGGCCGTAGACGTTCTGGTAGCGCTCGTACAGCTGGTCGACGTCCGTCGGCTCGATCGGGACGGGCGAGCCGAGCTGGTGGGCCATGTGCACCGTGCGGGCGACGTCCTCGCACATCACTGCCGCCTTCACGGCCGCCCTCGCCGTGGGACCGATCGTGAAGACACCGTGGTTGCGCATCAGCACCGCGGGAGAACGACTCCCCTGCAACGTCTCCACGATGCCGCGGCCGATGGAGTCGTCGCCAATCATGGCGAACGGGCCGACGGGGATCTCGCCGCCGAACTCGTCCGCCGCCATCGTCAGCACGCAGGGCACCGGTTCACCTCGCGCAGCCCAGGCGGTCGCGTAGGTCGAGTGCGTGTGCACCACCCCCCCGACGTCAGGCATCTTCCGGTAGACGTAGGCCTGTGCCTCCGTGTCCGACGACGGCGCATGGGTGCCTTCGACCACGCGGCCGTGGAGGTCGCAGACGACCATGTTCTCCGGGGTCAGGTCGTCGTAGGCGACCCCGCTCGGCTTGATCACCAGCAGGTCGTGCCCGGGAACCCGCGCCGACACGTTGCCGGCCGTCCACACCACCAGCTGGTAGCGGGTGAGCTCGGCGTGCAGCCCACAGACCTCGTCCCGGAGGCCCTGGATCACGGTGTCGACCTCGGCGTCGGCGCTCATGCCAGTACCCCCCGACTGTCGTCGGAGGATCCGTCGGTGCTCTGGCCGCCGGAACGGCGGGACACGGCCTCGAGCCGGATCTGCTTGAGCCGTCGCATGGCGGCCACGTCACGGCCGAAGTGGTCGTGCAGCTCGAGGTACTCCGCGAAGATCGTGTCGTAGACCCGCGCCCGCGACTCGTCCGGCAGGAAGGCCGCGGGCCGTACCTTGCCCATCCTCAGTGCAGCGGCCGCTACGTCGGCATGGGCACCGGCGGCGACGGCTGCATGAATCGCCGCTCCGAGTGCCGGTCCCTGCTCGGAGCCGATCACCGAGATCGACAGCCGGGTGACGTCGGCGTAGATCTGCATCAGCAACCGGTTCCTGGCCAGGCCACCGGCCACCGTGAACTCGGTCACCGGGACGCCCGCGTCGCGAAAGGTCTCGACGATCACGCGCGTGCCGAACGCCGTGGCCTCGAGCAACGCCCGGTAGGTGTCCTCTGGCCGCGTCGCGAGAGTCTGCCCGAGCACGAGTCCTGACAGCTGGTGGTCCACCAGCACCGAGCGGTTGCCGCTGTGCCAGTCGAGCGCGACCAGACCGTGTTCGCCGACCTCCTGTGCAGCTGCCAGCCTGGTCAGCAGCTCGTGCACCGACTCGCCGTTGGCCTCCGCGGCCGTGGTGTACGCCGGTGGCACGGAGGAGTCCACGAACCAGCCGAAGATGTCGCCGACGCCGCTCTGCCCGGCCTCGTAGCCCCAGCGTCCGGCGACGATGCCGCCGTCCACCACGCCACACATCCCGGGCACCTCGCGCAGCCGGTCCGAGCTCATCACGTGGCACGTCGAGGTGCCCATGATCGCGACCATCTGTCCCGGCTCGACGGCCTGGGCTGCCGGCGCCGTCACGTGTGCATCGACGTTGCCCACCGCGACGGCAATGCCCTCGGGCAGACCGGTCCACGAGGCCGCCTCCGCGGTGAGGGTTCCCGCCCGGTCCCCCAGCTGTCCGATCTGGTGCTCCAGCTTGTGTGCGACGAACCCTCCGAACCCGGGCGCGAGCTCCTCGAGGAAGTCCGTGCCGGGGTACTGCCCGTCCTGGAGGATGCCCTTGTAGCCGGCGGCGCACGCATTGCGCACGTAGGTCCCGCACAGCTGCCACACGATCCAGTCGGAGGCCTCGACCCAGTGCTCCATGCGTGCGTAGAGCTCGGCGTCCTCCTCGAAGAGCTGGAGGCCCTTCGCGAACTCCCACTCCGAGGAGATCAGCCCGCCGTAGCGGGGCAGCCAGGTCTCTCCGCGTGAGGCGGCCAGGGCGTTGATCCGGTCGGCATGTGCCTGGGCGGAGTGGTGCTTCCACAGCTTCACGTAGGCGTGCGGTCGGCTCGCGTAGCCGTCCAGCTCGCACAGCGGCGTCCCGTCGTCGAGCGGTGGGCACCATCGTGCAGGCCGTGAAGTCGGTCGCGATCCCGATCACGTCGGCTGGGTCGACACCCGCTGCCGCGACCGCCTCCCGCACCGCGACGCGCAGGACGTCGCGGTAGTCCTGGGGCACCTGCAGCGCCCAGTCGGGCGGGAGAGGAGTGCCGTCGGGGAGCTCGTGGTCGAGCACGGCGTGGGTGTACTCGTGACTGGCGCTGGCCAGCTCGGCGCCGTCGGCCACCCGCACCACGAGAGCCCGCCCGGACAGCGTCCCGAAGTCCACCCCGACGACGTAGCGGTCACCCTCGTCCGGTCCGTCCTGCGTCCTCACGACTCTCCCTCGGAGAGACTCGCGGTGCTCTTGCGCAGCACCAGCTCAGGATCGATCAGACGGCCTCGGCGAGACGCCAGGCCGAGGTCCGCGTGGTCAGCGGTCTCCGGGCGCATCGCGACCTGGAGGGTGTCGATCGCCAGTCGGCCCACGGCGTTGAAGTCCTGCCGCACCGTGGTCAGCGGCGGGATCAGGAACCCCGACTCGGGGATGTCGTCGAACCCGACCACGCTGAGGTCCTCCGGCACGCGGCGGCCGGCCTCGGACAGGGCACGGAGGACGCCGATGGCCATGTGGTCGTTGGCCACGAACACGGCGGTGACGTCGTGCTGCTGCGCCAGGACGCGACCTGCGGCGTACCCGCTCTCGGCCGTCCAGTCCCCGAGGAGGGGCTCGAAGGGCCGCAGGTCGGCGTCGTAGATCGCGGCCCGCCAGCCGGAGAGGCGAGCCCGCGCCTCGACCCAGTGCTGCGGTCCGGCGACGTGCGCGATCTGCGTGTGCCCGAGCCCGAGCAGGTGCTCGGTGGCCATCCGGGCTCCGGCCACCTGGTCGACGCCGACCGTCCAGGGCGCGCGGGAGAGGTCGCCCTCCACGACCACCACGGGGACCCCGCCGGTCTCCTGGTTGCGGGCGATGTCGAGGGCCTCGTCGTTCGCCACGATCATCACGATGCCTTCGACGCTGTGGTCGCGAAGGTGCTCGACGGCCGCAGCGAGGTCTTCCCTCGTGACGTCGGGGAGGTTCACCGAGCTGACGAAGTAGCCGGACTCACGCGCAGCCGCCTGCACCGTCCGGTGCACGGTGGACGGACCCCAGAGGCCGCCGTTGGTCGCGATCACCCCGATCGTGCCCGAGCGACGTGTCACCAGCGCCCGTGCCACGGAGTTCGGGCGGTACCCCAGCTGGCGGATCGCGTCCTCGACACGTTCGCGGGTCGCCGGGCGGATGCTGGGGTGGCCGTTGACCACCCGGGACACCGTCTGGTGCGAGACGCCGGCCAGGCGCGCCACGTCAGCCATCACCGGCGTCCGGGCCGCGCGGGCGCCGTCGGGGTTCGGGGCGGCGTCGGTCATGCCTGACGCCTGCTGATCAGGCGCTGGACGATCACGAAGGCCAGGAGCAGCAGACCGATGCAGATCTTGGTCCACCAGGAGCTCAGGGTGCCGTCGAAGGAGATGAAGGTCTGGATGGCACCGAGGACGAGCACACCCAGCAGGGAACCGACCACCAGACCGCGGCCGCCGGTCAGCAAGGTCCCACCGATGACGACGGCGGCGATGGTGTCCAGCTCCATGCCGACGGCGTGCAGGCTGTAGCCGGAGAGCATGTAGAGCGAGAACAGCAACCCGGCCACCGAGGCGCAGAATCCGCTGATCGCGTAGACCGCGACCTTCGTCCGCGCGACCCGGAGGCCCATCAGCATCGCCGAGCTCTCGCTGCCCCCGATGGCATAGACGGTCCGGCCGAAGCGGGTGCGGTGCAGGACCCAGGCAGCGATGGCGACGAAGAGCACGGCTGCGATGGCCGAGGGGGTCGTGTACAGGCCACCGGGCAGGGGGATCTGCTCCGACGCCAGGCTGTAGAAGGTGGGGTTGCGGATCGGGATCGACTCGATGCTGATCAGGTAGCACAGACCGCGGGCCAGGAACATGCCGGCGAGCGTGGCGATGAAGGGCTGGATGTCGAAGTAGTGGATGACCAGACCCATCAGCAGGCCGAGCGCCGTGCCGGTGAGCAGCACCGCGGCCACGCTGGCCTCGGCGGACCACCCCGCCTCCAGCGTGCGCGCGGCGATCATCGTCGAGAGCGCGACGACCGAGCCGACCGACAGGTCGATCCCGCCCGTGAGGATCACGAACGTCATGCCGACCGCCAGCACGATCAGGAACGCGTTGTCCACGAACAGGTTCAGCACGACCTGCGGCGAGGCGAAGCCCTCGTAGCGGATGCCGCCCGCGACGAACATGCCCACGAGCAGGGCCAGTGTCGCCAGGACGGGCCGGTACTGGGAGGGCGGCGACCACTGGCGCACCCGGTCCCAGGTGGAGGTGTCGGTCAGGGTGGCGGTGCTCATGCTGTGCCTGCCTTCGCGCTGAAGGATGCGGGGTGTCGGCGGACGCGGAACGCGGCCCGGGCCTTGGGAGACTGGATCAGGCAGACCACGATCACGACGATGGCCTTGAACAGGTAGTTGGTCTGGGCCGGGATGCCGATGTTGGGAATCGTGGTGGCCAGCGTCTGGATGAGCAGGGCGCCGATCATCGTCCCGGTCAGGGAGAAGCGGCCGCCGGCCAGTGAGGTGCCGCCGATGACGACCGCGAGGATCGCGTCGAGCTCGATCCACAGGCCCGCGTTGTTCGCGTCGGCCGCACTCGTGTTCCCGGCGATCATCAGCCCTGCCACGCCGGCGCACACCGCGGAGAAGACGTAGACCGTCCAGATGATGGTGCGCGAGCGTACGCCGGCCAGCCGACTGGCCTCCGGGTTGATCCCGACCGACTCGATCAACATGCCGAGGGCCGTCCTGCGCGTGACCAGAGCCGTGAGGGCGAAGGCACCGAGCGCGACCAGGATGGCCACCGGCAGGGTGAGCACGAAGCCCACCCCGATCCCGGCGAAGGTGTCGTTGTTGACCGTGGTGATCTGCCCGTCGGTGACCAGCATGGCGAGCCCACGGCCGGCGGTCATCAGCACCAGGGTCGCGATGATGGGCTGGATGCCGAGCGCGGCGACGAGGAACCCGTTCCACAGGCCCAGGGCGACGCAGGCCGCCAGCGCCAGGCTGCACGCGACGATCGCCGTGCCGGCCGCACCCGGCTGGTCGGCTCCCGCGATGTAGACGCACGCGATCGCCCCCGCGATCGCAGCGATGGCCCCGACCGACAGGTCGATGCCGCGGGTGGCGATGACCAGCGTCATGCCCAGCGCGACGAGCAGGACCGGAGATCCGTTGCGAAGGATGTCGATGAGGTTGCCGTAGAGATGGCCGTCCTGCATCCGGATGCTCAGGAACGACGGGTTCGCGATCACGTCGATGACCAGCAGCACCACCAGGGCCAGCACCGGCCAGACGAGCGGGTGCCGCAGCGCGGTCGCGACCGGGCCGCGGACGTCGGCGTCCTCCCGGCTCGACCGGGCCGGGGGCGGTCTCCGTGACCTCCGGGACGGAGAGCACCTCGGGGGCGCGGGTCGGTGCCTCAGGCATCGGATTCCCCTTCCGTGTGGGTGGTCCCGGGTCCGTCACCGAGCGCTGCCGGCGATGATCTCGAGCAGGTCGTTGACCGTCACGTCGTCGTTCGGCCGCTCGTCGATCTTGCGACGGTCGCGCATCACGACGACGCGGTCGCTGAGGCGCAGCACCTCCTCGAGCTCGGCGGAGATGAAGACCACGGCCATGCCCTTGCGCGCCAGGTCCGCGACGAGCGCCTGGATCTGCGCCTTCGCGCCGATGTCGATGCCTCGCGTCGGCTCGTCCAGGATGAGCACGTCCGGTTCGGTGATCAGCCAGCGCGCGAGCAGGACCTTCTGCTGGTTGCCACCGCTCAGGTTGCGCATCAGCGCCTGGGGTTCCGGCGGGCGGATGTCGAGGGCCTCGACGTACTGCTTGACCAGCGTTCGCCCTCGTCGCTGGCGGGATCGGGCGGAGCCAGCCTCGCGTGGCCTGGAGCGCCAGCAGCATGTTGTCGGCGACGGTCAGGTCCTCGATGACCCCCTCGGCGCGTCGGTTCTCGCTGGAGAAGGCGATCTTCTCGTCGATCGCGTGGCGCGGGCTCCGGAATCGACGGTGCCTTCGCGCGGACCTCCAGCTCGTCCGCCGTCGGCGGTGTCGGCTCCGAAGAGCAGTCGCGCGAGCTCGGTGCGTCCGGAGCCCGAGCAACCCGGCGACCCCGATGACCTCGCCCTCGAAGACGTCGAGGTCGACCGCCTCGAGCGATCCCTTGCGGCTCAGGCCCAGCACCTTGAGCACGGGTGTGCCGGACTCGCGTGACGCTCGGTGGCGGCGACCTCGCGGTCGATCCGCTCGAGCATCTCCAGCTCGCGTCCGATCATCATCCGCACCAGCTCGAGCTCGGTGACGTCCTGGGTCATCCGCTCCCCGACCAGGGCACCGTTGCGCAGCACGGTCATCCGGTCGCTGATCTCGAAGACCTGGTCCAGGAAGTGGGAGACGAACACGATCGCGACGCCCTGGTCGCGCAGGGTGCGGATGACCTCGAACAGCTTCGCCACCTCGTCGGAGTCCAGGCTCGAGGTGGGCTCGTCGAGGATCAGGACCTTGCAGTCGACGTCGACGGCACGGGCGATCGCGACGAGCTGCTGGATCGGCGATCGGGTGCTGCCCGAGCTCGGAGGCCGGGTCGATGTCCAGGCCCAGTCGGTCCAGCGTCGCCGCCGCCTGACGGTTCATCGCGCTGGTGTGGATGCCTCCGAAGCCGGCGGGGTTCGCGGCCGAGCATCATGTTCTCGGCCACCGTGAGGTTCGTGCAGAGGTTGATCTCCTGGTAGACGGTGCTGATGCCGGCTTCCTGGGAGGCCGCGGGCGAGCCGAACTGCTGCTCGACCCCCGCGACGCGCACCGACCCGGCGTCGAGGCTGTAGACGCCCGTCAGCGACCTTGATCATCGTCGACTTCCCGGCACCGTTCTCCCCCATCAGTGCGTGCACCTCACCTGGGAACAGGCGCAGGCTCGCGTCGACCAGAGCCGGAACCCCGCCGAAGGCGATGCTGATCGTCGTCCATCTCCACGACGGGCGTGTCCGCACCGAGCGCCTGGCCCGACCTCGTGATCGAAGCCTCGGGCCGGTCCGCCTCGTGCGGCTGAAGGTCCATCTGGGTCATCGCTTTCTCCGGGTGCTCGCTGCCGTGGTCGGGCGTCGACCTCGCCGGGCCGGGCTCAGGGTCGAGCCGGGCCCAGCGAGGCGCTGCGGTGGTTCTCAGTATTGACGGTCAGGGAGCGCCTTGGTGGCCTGCTCCTGGTTGAACGTCGTCTCCTTCGTGACCACTCGCTCGGGGACCTTGTCGCCCTTGACGACCTTCGCCGCGAGGTCCATCAGCTGCGGCCCGAGAAGCGGGTTGCACTCCACGATGAAGTTGATCTCCCCCTTCGAGAGCGCGGTCATGCCGTCCTTCACCGCGTCGACGGTGATGATCTTGATGTCCTCACCCGGCTTCTTGCCTGCAGCCTTGATCGCCTCGATCGCCCCCAGGCCCTCGTCGTCGTTGTGCGCGAAGACGACGTCGATGTCCTTCTGCGACTTCAGGAAGGACTCCATCACCTTCTTGCCGCCGTCGCGGGTGAAGTCACCGGTCTGGGACGCGATCACCTTGATGCTCGGGTCGGACTTGATCGTGTCGGCGAAGCCTTCGCCCCGGTCGATGGCGGGAGCCGCACCGGTGGTGCCCTCGATCTGGACGACGTTGACGGCTCCGTCGCCGTTCACGTCCGCCTCCTTGGCGTTGTCGACCACCCACTGACCCGCCTTCTGGCCCTCCTTGACGAAGTCGGAGCCGAGGAAGGTCTTGTAGAGCGTCGTGTCCTTGGTGTCGACCGAGCGGTCCGTGAGGATCACCGGGATGTTGGCCCGCTTGGCCTCGAGCAGCACCGTGTCCCAGCCGGTCTCCACCACCGGGCTGAAGGCGATCACGTCGACCTTCTGCTGGATGTAGGAGCGGATCGCCTTGATCTGGTTCTCCTGCTTCTGCTGGGCGTCGGAGAACTTGAGGTTGACGTCCTCCTTCGCAGCGGTCTCCTTGATGTTCTTGGTGTTGGCCGTGCGCCAGCCGCTCTCGGCGCCGACCTGGGCGAAGCCCATCGTGATGGGGTCGTCGCCGCCGCCACTGCCGGAGTCGGAGCTGCTGCCGCATGCGGTGAGCGAGATGGTGCCCAGTGAGATCGCGCAAGCGGCGACCAGACTCTTCTTCAGCACGGTGATTCCTCTCGGTTCGCCGGGCTTCGGAGCCCGGTGTGACGGGTGTCACTCGGTCGAGTGTGAGCGTTAACATTTTCAGGGTCAAGCACCGTTGGCAACATTTTGATCACGGCGGGATCGCAGTTGGACGCCTTGATGTGAGCGTTCACATGGAAACCGGGTCGAAGCGGACGAGGACGCCGGTGAGCACCTGCTCGACTGCCGGCACTACCCCGTCTGGCCGTGGAACCTCTCGCGACGGCTCTGCAACCGACGTGCCCGCCGCAGCGACATCCGCGACCACGCCGCCTGCTGGAACGCCAGGGTGGCCCAACCGGCGAGCGCCATCCCGGAGAGGTTGAGCAGCAGCTGCGCCGTGCTCCCCCAGATCTCCTCGGTCGCGCCGAACGCGAGGCCCAGGGCCACGTTGCCTGCCGCTGGGACGGTGGTCACGGAGATGAACACCCCGGAGAGCCCACCCGTCTTGCTGGAGGTCAGGGACAGCACACCGGCGGCTGCAGCGATGACCGCGACGATGAAGGACCACTTGTCGGGCGAGTAGATGAACTCGGTGCCCGGGCGTGGACCCGTGACGTCCTCGACCGTGATCCAACCGAGTGCCCGGCCCACCAGCGCTGCCAGGCAGGTGATCGCGATGGCGGTGACGAAGCCCACCACCAGGGTCCTGGCTGCGAAGAAACCCAGCGCCGGCCTCCGTCTGACCAGGGCCAGGCCGAGTGCCGCGACGGCCACGAACTCGGGGCCGAGCACCATGGCTCCGATGACCAGGATCTGGGAGTCGACGACGATGGCGATGCTGGCCAGGAGCGTCGCCATCGTCATGAACGACAGGTAGCCCCAGTTGAGCTCCGACTCGTCGTAGGCACGCTGGGTCACCTCGGCCCACACCACCGCGTCGGCGCTGCTGCCGGGCGTGTGCTTCTCGGCCGCCAGCCCCGGGTGGGAGATCCACGTCCGGACCGGTTGGACGTGCACTGTCCCCGTGCGGGCGACGTCGAGTGCCTCCAGCTGGTCGATGATCTCGTTCGCGCCCTCGCGGGCGACGTCGGCCTCGACGAGGTCCCCCTCCGGCTGGAGGGAGGCTCCCTTCAGCACGGCGAGGCTGCTCACGGCCGGGTCGTCCCGCAGGATCCGGAGCACCTCGTCGGTCAGGTCGCTCGGGGCCGTGATGCGCAGGTGCAGCATCGTTCCAGTCTGCCGGACGTGGAGTCGCGAACCCCGCTCATTCGGGGTGGCCCTTCAACCGCCTCCCGATGGCCTGCTCCGCCTCGCGGGCGGCCTGTCGCTCAGCCAGTGCCTGGCGCTTGTCCCAGGTCTTCTTGCCCTTGGCCAGCGCGATCTCCACCTTGGCCCGGCCGTCCTTGAAGTACAGCGAGAGCGGCACGATCGTCAGGCCACTCTCGTTGACCCGGCGCTCGATCTTGTCGATCTGGGCGCGGTGCAGCAGCAGCTTGCGCTTGCGGCGGGACCCGTGGTTGGTCCAGGTGGCCTGCGCGTACTGCGGGATGTGCACGTTGTGCAGCCAGATCTCGCCGCCGTCGACGTCTGCGAAACCGTCCACGAGCGAGGCGCGACCGGCCCGTAACGCCTTCACCTCGCTCCCCTGGAGCACGATCCCGGCCTCCCATGACTCCAGCAGGTGATAGTCGTGGGCCGCCTTGCGGTTGCGGGCGACCACCGGCTCCGACGACGGCTTGGGGCGCGCGCTCATCCCGCGGTGTCCACCCGGAGCAGCAGAACGGCGAGGTCGTCGGCGAGCCTCGGTCCGTGGAAGTCGCGGGGTGCCTCGACGAGCTCGTCGGCCAGCCGCTGGAGCGGCTGGCCCTGGAGACGACGCAGGATGTCGGTCACCCGGTCCTCGCCGAAGAGCTCGGTGCCGCGCCGGGCCTCGACCAGTCCGTCCGTGAACAGGCACACCGACTCCCCCGCGCCGAGGACGACGCGGGCGTCGTACAGGTCGGCGGTGTCGAGAAGTCCCAGAGCAGTACCCAGCTCGCCGACAGGCTCGACCTGGCCGGTGCTCCGGGTGACCAGCGGCGGGTGGTGCCCGGCCAGGCTCAGGGTGACCTCCAACCCGGCCTCGCTGGGCCGGACCAGGGCGTAGACGAGCGTGCAGTGCCGTTCGCCGTCGGTCGCCGATAGCAACCGGGCGTTGAGGTCACGCAGGGTCCGGCTCGGCGGGTGCCGTGGATCCGCCAGGGCGCGGAGCGTGTAGCGCGTCAGTGCGGTCACCGCCGCGGCCTCAGCCCCCTTGCCGCTGACGTCCCCGAGGACCACCCCCCACACGTCCCCACCGAGCGGGAAGATGTCGAAGAAGTCCCCACCGATCTCGTGACCGTCCCCCGCTGGTTCGTAGCGACCGGCCGTGTCCGTGCCCGGGATCGGCGGCAGCTCGCCGGGGACCAGGCTCCTCTCGAGCGCAGCGGCGACGCGGGACCGCTCGTCCAGCAGGTGCGCCAGCTCGTCCTCGGCCCGGATCCGTTCGGTCACGTCACGGAGCATCACCAGCTCGCCCGCGGCGCGACCACCCGCGTCCTGCAGCGGCTCACGCCGGACCTCGTAGGTCCGCTCCTGCTCGTCGCCACCGGGCGGCCGCAGCTCGAGGTGATCCGCGTCCAGCGGCGACGGCCCGGTCGGATCACTCCTCCGCTCGCCGTGGGGATCGCCGAGCACGTCTGCGAGGGACCGACCCACCAGCTGGGACCTCGTCGTGCCGAGCAGCGCCTCACCGGCGGGGTTCACGTCGGTCACCCGGCCGAACGCGTCGAGCACGAAGACGCTGTCGCTCATGCTCTCGACGATCACCCCGCGCGCCAGCGGCGTGAGCCGGATCAGTCGCTCCCGGAACAGCCCCCAGACGAGCACGGCTCCGGTCAGGATGAACGCGAACGGGGTCAGGTCGATGATCGCGAACCAGCCGACCTCGAAGTTGTGCAGGAGGTTGACCACCCAGGGCAGCAGCGCCGCCGCCACGAGGACGAGCGCCATCCTTCGGTAGGTGCTCGAGAGCCTGACCATGCTCACGACGAAGAGCCAGGTCGCGGCCAGGATCATCAGGTTCGAGTAGGCCAGGTGCACCCAGAAGACCGGTCCGGTCCCGACGACGGGAAGGTCCTCGCCCGCGGCGTCTGCCGGGTAGAAGTGCACCAGGTCGTGGGTGGAGGGCACGAACAGGAACACCATCAGGACGACGGGTTCGATCGCGAGGAGCGCGAGCAGCCGCCGGGTGACCAGGTGTCCTCGGTTGGTGTACTCGAGCACGAACACCAGCCAGGAAGGCGCGAGCACGGCGACACCGACGTACTTCAGGTCACCCCACAGGCTCTTCGTGGAGACGTCGGTGGCCGTCAGCTCGAAGGCGTACGCCAGCCCCCACCAGGCGACCGCGGCGAGGAGCACCGCCAGGGCAGCGCCCGCACGCGAGCCGCGACGCCAGCCGACGTACCCGGCCAGCACCGCCAGCAGGACACCGGCCGTCGTCATCAAGACGGCGAACCACGGCAACATGACTGGACCCCCCCTGACCCGACCCCAAGGCTCCGTGCAGACCGACGCAACTTCAGGCGTTCACGCTACCCCGCCGGTCGGTCGCCGAGGACGAGCGCGCACCGCCCGGCTGCCGCCCCTCGATCGCGCTTCGTCTGCCTGCCTAGGGTGGGGGTACGCGCACAACCTGTTCGATTCGTTGTCCCAGACCCTGATGACGTGTCAGCGATCCGGAGGAGCACGCCATGTCGCAGGCGAGCTGGGGACTGCACCGCATGCGGAGTGGCACGCCCTCCGGCCGTCCTCTCGGCACCCTCTCCGCGACCCTCAAGGCGGCCCACGGCGGTCCGGCACTCGCAGTCACAGGGCTCGCGGCTGCGCTCGCGTTCGGCACCGGGCTCGGGCAGGGACGCGGAACGATCGTCGTCGCCGCCGTGCTGACCAGCCAGCTCTCCATCGGCTGGTCCAACGACCTGCTCGACCTGGACCGGGACCGCACCGTCGGGCGCACCGACAAGCCGCTCGTGGGTGGTGAGGTGCGCCCTGGGCTCATCCGTGCCCTGTGTGCTGTTGCTCTTTCGGCGACCGCGGTCCTGGGCCTGCTGTGCGGCGGTCCGGCAGCAGCCGCGCATCTCGTCAACACAGCGGCGGGTTGGGCCTACAACCTCGGCCTCAAGGCCACGGTGTGGTCCTGGCTGCCGTACGCCGTCGCGTTCGGAGGACTCCCCGCGTTCGTCGCGCTGGCGGCCCAGCCAGCAGCCTGGCCGCCGGCCTGGCAGGTCGTGGCAGGCGCCCTGTTGGGGATCGGCGCGCACTTCCTCAACGTGGTGCCCGACCTGGAGGACGACGAGCGCACCGGCGTACGCGGACTTCCGCAGCGCCTGGGCAACGAGGCGAGCCGGGGCTGCGCAGTCGCCCTCCTCGCACTGGCGACCGCGGTGATCTTCGTGGGAGCGCGGGCCACCACGGTCAGTGGAGTGGTGGCGGTCGTCGTCGTCGCGGCCCTGCTGCCGGTCGCGCTCCGCGGCAGCGGGCGCACCCCCTTCCTCGCAGCCGTCGCGATCGCACTCGTCGACGTCGTGCTGCTGGTCGTCCTGTCATGACCGAGGAGTCCTGGGACCTCGTCGTCGTCGGCGCCGGACCAGCCGGCGCCAGCGCAGCTCTCGGAGCCCTGGGTGAGAACCCGTCCCTGCGTGTCCTGCTGTTGGATCGCGACGACTTCCCGCGGGACAAGTGCTGTGGCGACGGGATCGCGCCGCACGTCTTCGACGCGTTGGCCGTGGTCGGGGTCACCAACCTCCACGTCGGGTGGGCCCCGGTGTCGACCCTGG
The DNA here is from genome assembly GCA_963797525.1 of uncultured Actinomycetota bacterium. Classification (GTDB taxonomy): domain Bacteria; phylum Actinomycetota; class Actinomycetes; order Propionibacteriales; family Nocardioidaceae; genus Marmoricola. Next base: position 115,817 of record CAWCPT010000001.1, on the reverse strand, counting down.
AGATGGCCTGCCGCCAGTCGGTCGTGCGCCGTCCCATGGCCCGCCCCGCCCGGGTGATCCCGCGCGAGGTGTTCGATGCTCGCCTGGTGGCGGAAGCAGTGGAGGCGGGAGCCGTGCTGCGCCGACACCGGGCCCGTGGCCTGCAGCGACTCGACGACCGGCTGGTCCTCGACGAGCACCTGAGCGCGCGCGTCGTCGTCGGCGCCGACGGCGCGCACTCCGTGGTCCGCCGCTGGCTCGGACACCCCGAACCCCGGCGCCGAGCCCTGGCCCTGCGTGGCTATGCCCCCACTCCCGACGCTCGTCAGGGACTCCAGGTGATCCGTCACGGCGAGCGCCGTCAGCCGGCCTACGCCTGGGCCTTCGACCGCGGGGACGGTCTCTCCAACGTGGGGTACGGCGAGCTGCTCCCGAGGTCGGCGGCCGGCGCGACAGCTCCCACTCGTGACCTCCTCCTGGCCCAGCTCGAGACCCTCCTCCCCGGCGCCTCCGAAGGCGGTACGTCGTGGCGGGGCCATCACCTGCCGCTGACCGGTTGGCGGCTCCGACCGCACAGCGGTCCGGTCGTCCTCGTCGGCGACGCCGCCGCACTGGTCAACCCACTGTCGGGTGAGGGGATCTTCTACGCCGTCACCACCGGCATCCAGGCCGGCCGCGCGGCCGCCCGCGCGCTGCGGGTCGACCGGCCCGACTCCACCGGGTGGCGCTACGCCGCCGCGGTGCGTCCGCTCCTCGGGTCCCACCTGCGACACACCTGGACCGCGTCGAGGCTGACGTCCTTCCCGGCCGTCGTCGAGTCGGGTGTGCGGGCTGCGGCCCACGACCAAGGCAGCTTCGACGACCTCGTCGAGCTCGGGCTCGGCGACGGACGGATCACGCCACGCCTGGCCACCCGACTGGTCTCCTCATTCGCCCGACCGGCCCGACACCGTTCACCAGCCCCCGAAGAAGGAGCAGCATGCCGATCCTGACCGTCCGGGGAGCGCTTCCCCCTCACCGCCACACCCAGGCCGAGATCACCGACGCGTTCGTGGACGTGGTCACCGGCGGTGGCGAGCTCGACGAGCAGCTGCTGCGCAGCTTCCACGCCCATGCCGGGGTGGAGCAGCGGCACACCGTGCTGCCGCTCGAGCAGTACGCCGAGCTGACCGACTTCGGGCAGTCGAACGACCTCTTCATCGAGCACGCGGTCGAGCTCGGCGCCCGCGCGCTCGTCGACGCGCTCAAGGCGGCCGGGCTGACCCCGAGCGACGTCGACCTGGTCGCCTGCGCGACGGTCACCGGACTCGCCGTACCCACGCTGGAGACGCGGATCGCGACGCGCATCGGCCTGCGCCCGGACGTCAAGCGGATGCCCCTGGTCGGGCTCGGCTGCGTGGCCGGCGTGTCCGGGATCGCCCGGCTGCACGACTACCTGCTCGGTCACCCCGACGACGTCGCGGTGCTGGTCTCGGTGGAGCTCTGCTCGCTCACGGTGCAGCGTGACGACATGTCGCTGCCGAACCTCGTGGCCAGCGGGCTGTTCGCCGACGGTGCCGCAGCCGTCGTCGCGTGCGGCACCGCCAGGGACAGCGGACCCGTCGAGCTGTTGGCGACGCGCAGCCGGATCTATCCCGACTCCGAGCGCACGATGGGCTTCGACGTCGGCAGCACGGGTCTCAGGATCGTGCTGGACGCCGAGGTGCCCCACCTGGTGCGCCGGTACCTGCGCGATGACGTGGACGAGTTCCTCGCGTCCAACGACCTCGGCATCGACGACATCGCGTGGTGGGTGTGCCACCCGGGCGGCCCCAAGGTGATCGAGTCCTTGCGTGACTCGCTGTCCCTGACCGACGACGACGTGCGGTTGACGTGGGAGTCGCTGGCGCGTGTCGGCAACCTGTCCTCGGCGTCGGTCCTGCACGTGCTCGAGGACACCCTGCGCGACCGTCCTCCCGTGCCGGGCACCTACGGGCTGCTGATCGCCATGGGCCCAGGCTTCTGCGCCGAGCTCGTCCTGGTCCGCGCGACGCCATGACCGGGTTGTGGGCCTTCACCGCCTTGATCCTGCTCGTCGCCTGCGAGCGTGTGGCGGAGCTGGTGGTCTCACGCCGCAATGCTGCGTGGAGCCTGGAGCGAGGAGGCAGGGAGACCGGCGCCGGGCACTATCCGTTCATGGTCGTGCTGCACACCGGCTTCCTGGCCGGCGCCCTGCTCGAGGCGTGGTGGCGACGACCCGATGTCTCCCCCGGCCTGGCCTGGAGCATGCTCCTGGTGGTGCTGGCGGCGCAGGCCCTGCGCTGGTGGTGCATCGCGACCCTCGGCCACCGCTGGAACACGCGGGTGATCGTGGTTCCCGGCATGGAACCGGTGAGCGACGGGCCCTACCGATGGCTGAGGCACCCGAACTACGTGGCCGTCGTCCTCGAGGGTTTCGCCCTCCCGCTCGTGCACGCCTGCTGGATCACCGCCGTGGTCTTCACGGTCGCGAACGCGGCCTTGCTGGTGGTCCGGATCCGGGTCGAGGACGAGGCCCTGGCGACACTGCCCTCCGACCCCTGGACCAGCCGTGCGTGACCTCGTCGTCGCCGGCGGCGGACCGGTCGGGCTGGCTGCTGCGCTCCATGCCGCTCGGGCCGGGCTCGACGTCACCGTCCGCGACCCCAGGACCGACCCCGTGGACAAGGCGTGCGGAGAAGGGCTGATGCCTGGCGCGGTCGCCGATCTCAGCGAGCTCGGCGTGGTGCTCGACGGGCATCCCATCGAGGGCATCCGATACCTCCGAGGCAGGGACGTCGCCACGGCTCGCTTTCGCCGTGGGACGGGCCGCGGGGTCCGGCGTACGACGCTGCAGCGGGCCATGTCCGACGTGGCGGCCGGCGCGGGAGTGGTCATCGAGCCGCGGGCGGTCCTCGACGTCCGCCAGCTCGGAGACCACCTGCTCGTCGACGGTGAGGCGACCCGCTACCTGATCGCAGCCGACGGCCTGCACTCGCCGATGCGTCGTGCCGCCGGCCTCGACGAGGAGGCTGCCGGAGCTCGTCGCTACGGGCTCCGTTGCCACCTCCGGGTCCCTCCCTGGAGCTCGACCGTCGACGTGCACTGGTCGGGCTCTGCCGAGGCGTACGTGACACCGGTGGCGTCGGACCTCGTCGGGGTCGCCATCCTCAGTGATCGGCCGCGTCCCTTCGAGGAGATGCTGCGCGAGTTCCCGCGCCTGCATGCTCGCCTCGAGGGGATCGACCGCACCCGCGTGCGCGGGGCTGGTCCCCTGCGGCAGCGGTCGCGACACCGAACGGCTGGTCGCGTCCTGCTGGTCGGTGACGCCGCCGGCTACATCGACGCCCTGACGGGTGAAGGCATCGCTCTCGGAATGGCCCAGGCGCGCGCGGCGGTCGGTGCCGTGCGACGCAACGACCCGCTGGACTACGAGCGCGCCTGGCACCGGCTGGGACGACGTCACGTCCTCCTCACCCGAGCACTGCTCGCGGTGTCCCAGCGGCCGCGTCTGCGTGAGCGCATCGTGCCCGCAGCCTCCAGATTTCCCATGGTCTTCGAGGCCGCCGTCAACCAGCTAGCGAGGCCAGCATGAGCATCGAACGCGTCGTCCTGCTGGACCCGGACGGGAGTGCGGCCGGCACGGCGGACAAGGCGACGGTCCACCACGCAGACACCCCGCTGCACCTGGCGTTCTCGTGCCATCTCTTCGACGATCACGGCCGGACCCTGCTCACCCGCCGCGCCCTGTCGAAGAAGACCTGGCCCGGCGCCTGGACCAACACCTGCTGCGGTCACCCCGGACCCGGCGAACCCATCGTCGAGGCGGTCCGCCGCAGGGTGCGCGAGGAGCTGCGGGTGGAGATCGACGACCTACGGCTCGTGCTGCCGGGGTTCCGGTACCACGCGGTGATGGACGACGGCACCACCGAGAACGAGATGTGCCCGGTCTTCGTCGGCCGGTTGCGCGGCACCCCCGACCCCGATCCTGACGAGGTGGAGGACGTGGCCTGGACCTCCTGGTCCACCCTCCTGGACGAGGTCGCCTCGGAGCAGAGCACGTTGAGCCCCTGGGCGGTCTCGCAGCTGCAGGCCCTGCCGGCCCGTCCGCTGGAGGCCGAGGCACGGCCCGTCGCCGAGCTGCCTCCCGGGGCTCGCCCCTGAACCGATGCAGTCGGAAGGGACCGGGTTCATCACTCGTTCACGTCCTGGGGCGATGATCGAGGCATGACCAGCACTGGCGAACGTGGCGAGGCAGCGCAGACCGAGGACTTCGGCGAGTCACCCCACCCGAGCGACGACCTGTCCGGGTGGCACGTCGACGAGCACTCCGACGACTCGACGGACGACCGACTGCTGGTCCGGCCGGACGGCTCGATGATCCAGACCTGGCGCGAGGGCTATCCCTACGACAACCGGATGACCAGGGACGAGTACGAGCGCAGCAAGCGCTCCCTGCAGATCGAGCTGCTCAAGCTGCAGAGCTGGATCAAGGACACCGGCCAGAAGGTGGTGCTCGTCTTCGAGGGCCGCGATGCGGCCGGCAAGGGCGGGACCATCAAGCGCTTCACCGAGCACCTCAACCCGCGAGGTGCGCGCGTCGTCGCGTTGGAGAAGCCGACCGACCGCGAGGAGCACCAGTGGTACTTCCAGCGCTACGTCCAGCACCTGCCCACCGCCGGTGAGATCGTGCTCTTCGACCGGTCCTGGTACAACCGCGCCGGCGTCGAACGGGTGATGGGCTTCTGCACGCAGGCCGAGTACGAGGAGTTCATGCGGCAGGCCCCCGAGTTCGAGCGGATGCTCGTGCGCAGCGACATCCACCTGATCAAGTTCTGGTTCTCCGTCTCCAAGGCCGAGCAGCGCACCCGGTTCGTCACCCGCCAGGTCGATCCCGTACGGCGCTGGAAGCTCAGCCCGATGGACCTCGCCTCCCTGGACAAGTGGGACGACTACACCGAGGCCAAGGAGTCGATGTTCTTCTACACCGACACGGCCGACGCACCGTGGACCGTCCTGAAGAGCAACGACAAGAAGCGGGCGCGCGTGGCCGCTCTGCGCCACGTGCTGAACACGCTCGACTACGACGACAAGGACCTGGAGGTCGTGGGCCAGCCGGACGCACTGATCCTCGGCCCGGCGGCGAAGGTCTACGAGACCGACGAGCACCCCCACCGCCGGTTCCCCCACCTCTGAGCGAGGATGGGGCCCGTGCCCCAGCTCAGCCCCGTCCCCGTGACCCGTTCCGCCGTGCGCTGGGGACTCGGCCACGCCCTCCCCAGTCGCTTGCTACGTCGGGCGGCCAAGCAGGGCGACCTGCACGGTCGGATGTTCGTCGCGACGCAGTCCAGCGGGATGGCCGCGCTCGAGCCGATCATCGACGAGCTGCGCGCACACAGCCCCTTCTACCGGGGCAAGTTCGCCTCGGTGAGCGTGGACAACGCTGCTGTCCGAGCGCTGCTCTCCAACCCCGACGCAGGGGCTGCGTTCGGTCCGCCCGACGAAACGAGCCGGATCGCCCGGCTGCAGGCCTGGTCCATGGAGGACGCCCCGCTCGGGCCGCTCAACCCGCCGTCCCTGCTGGTGACCGAGCCGCCGGACCACACCCGCTACCGCAAGCTCGTCTCGCGGGTCTTCAGCGTCCGGGCTGTCGAGAAGCTCCGGGGTCGCACCGAGCAGATCGCCACCGACCTCCTCGACGGGATCGAGCCGGGCGCCACCGTGGACCTGGTCGCGACGTACTGCAGCCTGCTGCCCGTCACCGTGATCGCGGAGATCCTGGGCGTGCCGGAAGACGATCGCGAGAAGGTGCTCCGGTTCGGTGCCGCGGCCGCGCCGAGCCTCGACCTCGGTCTGTCCTGGCGGGAGTTCCGCACGGTCGAGTCGGCGCTGCGTGAGTTCGACGACTGGCTGGGGCACCACCTCGACAGCCTGCGTCGGCAGCCGGGTGAGGACCTGCTCAGCCAGCTCGTCACCGCGCAGGAGGACGGGGTGCGGCTCACCGACGCGGAGCTGAAGGCCACCGCGGGGCTCGTGCTCGCGGCCGGCTTCGAGACCACCGTGAACCTGCTCGGCAACGGGATCGCGTTGCTCGCGGACGATCCCGCTCAGCTCGCGATCCTCGACGAACGCGCCGACCTGTGGCCCAACGCCGTCGACGAGGTGCTGCGCGTCGACCCGCCCGTGCTCCTCACCGGGCGGATGACCCGGTCGGCCACCGAGGTGGAGGGCGTGGCCATGCCCCGCGGGGCCGTGATGGTCGGGCTGCTCGCCGGCGCTAACCGTGACCCCCGGGTGTTCCCGGAGCCGGAGACGTTCGACGTCACCCGCGAGAACGCCCGCGACCACGTCTCGTTCTCTGCCGGTCGGCACTACTGCCTCGGCGCAGCGCTCGCCCGGATGGAGGGCGAGGTCGGTCTGCGCACGCTGTTCGAGCGTTACCCCGACCTGCGTCTCGAGCCGGGTGCCGTACGCCGCGGCACCCGCATCCTGCGCGGCTACGAGCAGCTCCCGGTCACGCTCAGCCCAGCAGGGCGCTGACCTCGGCGGAGGTGTAGAACGGCTCGAGCTCGACCCGGAGCATCCGCTCCAGGTCCCCCGTCTCCCTCAGCGCCTCGACGACTCCAGGGGCGACGCGGACCAGGTCGGCGACCAGCTCCTCGCGATCGAGGTCGAGCTCGTCGAGCAGCTCCGGCGGGGTGTAGCCGCCGAACCGGTCGAAGAAGCTGTCCACGACCACTTCGGCGAGGCGCGCGACCTGGTCACTGGCCATGGTGCTGACCACCACCTCGTGCACGGCGTCGACCACTCCTGTGACCTCCTCGTGCGTGGCGAACCGACCCAGGCCGGCCACGGGCTCCTGAGCGATCAGGTCCCAGACCTCGAGGGCGGCCTCACGGGTCGTGGGATCGCGCAGCGTCTCGATGACGATCCGGTTCAGCCGGCGTACGGCGAAGGTGCCGCCCTTGCCGACGGTCTCCCCGATCAGGCCCTCGAACTGCTTGTCGGCCGCGCCCATCACCCTCGAGGCCGCGCTGGTCCCGAACGACATCAGCGAGCCCAGACCGGGCACCTTGTCCGCGACCGCCTTGTTGGCTTGCAGCACCTCGCCGACGATGCGCCCCATGAAGCGCGAGGCCATGGTGCCGACGAGCGGGCTGTCCGTCAGCCGTTCCATCGCACGCTCGAGTGCCGGGTGGAGGGCCAGGACTCCGTCGAGCAGCGCCTCGACCTGCTCGCGATCGACGAGATCGCCGAGCGGGTGCGGTTCGGTAGGTCCGTCGCGCACGACCTCGGTGGCGAGCTCGACGAAGCCGCTGACCGCTGCACTCCCCGGCACCGTGCCGAGGGCCCGCACGACGATGGCCTGGATCGCCTCACGGTCGACGAGTTCCGCGATCTGGTGGCCGTCCGCCGCCGACATCACGTCCTCAGCGAGGCGAGCGACGGTCGACGCGAGCTGGTCTCCGCCCCACCGGTCGAGGTGGTAGCGCACCTGCGCGTCCAGCAGCGTGCGGGCGATGGACTCGGCTGGCGCAGCGTTGGAGGACACGTGCGAACGCTACGGGCCTGGTTCACCCAGAAGCGGCTCAGCCTCTGATCTCATCCGGTCGGGCCTCGGCCACTCGTGAGGGCGGGCGTCCGATGGCCTCGGCTGCGAGCTCCCCATAGACCGGTAGTGCTTGCTCGTAGAGCTCGTGCACCCGGCCCTCGTCCGGAGTGGGTGGCGGCGGCGGCTCACGGAGCTCGTCGAACCCGGTCGATCGGGCGGACGACGCGTGCCACTCGCCCCAGAGCTCCCACTCCTCGCGCATCCCCGGCTCCCAGGTCAACGCGTCCGCGACGTACGGAAGACCCATCCGCTCGCACCACTGCGCAACGACGCGGGCGGGATCGCGGCAGAGCAGGTCGGCGTCGAGCACGACCCGCGGCTGGCCGAGCGAGTCGACGAGCCGCACGGCCTCACCGAGGTGAGCCCACCCGGTCTCCTCGTCGCTGAAGTCGGGCCACCGGCGGGCCAGCGATCGCACCGTCGCCGCGGGATCTCGCACGAGGAAGCAGTTGTCGAAGCGCTCGAGCAGGTCGGTCCCGAGCAGCGCGGCCGCCTGGTAGGCCATGTCCTTGACGAACACCGGGCGTTCCCGTGCTGCCCCCTCGATCTGGGACAGGACCTCCTCGGCCGAGCTGTCCGGCATCGACCCCGCGTAGCGGGAGGACCGTCGGTCCGGGCCGAAGTAGTAGGAGCGGGAGAACGGCTCGTCGAGGACCACATGGTCTCCGCGCTCGATCATCATCCGTTCGAACGAGGTCGACACGGACCTCGGGACGGTCCACAGGAACGTGATCCGGTGACGCATGGCGGCTCCTGGCTGGGTCGTCGTCCGGACAGGATGTCAGACGACGACCCGGGCGACCCCGGACATCTCAGCGGTCGTGCGGGACGCGCAGGCGCGCACCCAGGGCGTGTGCGGCCACGACCAGACCGGCGGCCGCCAGGACGATGTCCTTGAACACGTACTGGCCGGTGAGGGTCGGCCCGTTGCCGCTCCACATCTGGTCGGGGAAGAGCACCAGCGGGGACAGGATCCCGCCGAGCGCTGTGGCGAGGACGACCAGGCCGACCTTGACGAAGCGACCGGTGACCAGCGTGAGACCGATGACGGTCTCCATGACCGCGGTCAGCAACAGGGCTGTGCCTCCGGTGACAACGCCGAAGGTCAGCTTGCCGACGGTGGCCACGGCGAGGTCCTCGGCAGGGCTGGCACCCGACACGAACTTGAACGAGGCGAAGACCAGGAACACGAGACCGAGACTGATCCTGAGCACGGTGATGCTGTGGGCGGCCAGGACGTCGGTGACCCGGTCGAGCAGGGTGCTGACGATGCTGCGCGGCGGTGCTGTGCCGACGTGTGGGCGTGCAGTGGTGATGGACATGGTGGGCTCCCCCGGTTGGTGATCTGGTGATTCACGGAGGAGCCCCTTCGCGGTCGCCGGGATACCTGGAGAGGTACCCTGCTCACACATCGGGACCGATACATCCCCTTTGTCTGCCAGGCCGAATCCCCGTCCTCGCGATCACCGTCACGGACGCGGCGACTTGCCGCATTTTCGACACAAGCAGTCGCGACTACGTGCTCGACGTGCGGGTGGGAGCGCTCCGAGGAGGGGCCGCGGGGCCGGAGAGGCGAGGATGGCTCGCATCCAGGTGGCCGAGCAGATGCTGGCCCAGCACCCCGACCAGATGATCGTCCTCTTCTCGGCGCACCTCGACGACGCCGTGCGGGCGAAGACGCAAGCCATTGGCATCGCCGCTTGCGCGTCGAAGATGCAGGCCTCGCGCCTTCCGGAGATCATCCGGAACCTGCTCCCCCAGGCCTGAGCCAGCCCGGCTGCGCCTGCTCCGGCCGGGGCACCGGGTCAGTAGCCGCCCGTGCTCGGCCAGCCCTTCTCGGTGAGGTACCACCCGGCCGAGGTCAGCACGGCGGCCATCAGCACGGCGAAGAGCAACCCTCCGGCCAGCGGAAGGAACCAGCCGGGTGCGCGTCGGGAGCGCACCGCAGTCAGCTTCACCACCACAGCCCCGAACACAGCGCAACCGAGGACGCCGTGCACGACCGTCCGCACCGGCACCTTCGTGCCGTCGTGGAACCGGCCGCTCTCGAGGCCGAGCGCCCACAGGCAGTGGTAGCCGACGAACACCACGAGCAGCAGCGCCACGGCCCCGGTGGTGCGATGGGCGGCCCCTAGCCACGACGGTGGCGCGCCGCCCAGCTTGCCGTACAGCCACAGCGCCCCGACCACCTGCAGGACCGCCAAGATCCCGACCACCGTGGTGAGCACGACCTTCATCTCGATGACCGTGCGGAAGCCCAGCGTCGTCGTCGCGTCGAGCGTCGGGTCGTGCACCTTCCCCGCCACGCCGAGCAGGACGGCGACGACCGCGCCCGCCGCGAACGCAGTGAGCGGCACCGCCATGCTCCGCTGCTCCGGCGAGCCTGCCATGACGTCAAGGATGCCCGCAGGCACCCCGGATGGGAACAGCGCGACGGCGCCTCCGGACCCGAGGCGACCATGCGTCACCGTGGCGATGTCCTCCTGCGGACACGTGTGAGACTGGATGGGACACGACGTGGAGCCTCGCCCGGCTGATCCGGCTCGGCCTGGCGAAAGGCAGAGCGCATGAGACGAATAGCCGCTCTGACGACCTTCGTCCACGTTCGCGCGGCCTACTCCCTGGCAACGTCGTGAGTTCCACATCCTCTGCGCAACGCTACGACCACGTCGTCGCCGCGACGCTTCCGCCCTGAAGTCTACGCGACACGTCCCTGCGCATCGATGCCGCCTACCTGATCGCTCCGACACCGAAGCCGGGATCGTCCCTCCGGACCTGGCTGCGTCGAGGATCGTGCCGCGCTACGCCCGCTCATGCCCCGCATCGACGGGCTGTCACGCACGACCTGCCTACCTGCCCAACTACCTCGCCTACAACCAGGCCTGTCGCCACCTGGCGAGCGAGTTCCCGCACGTGACCTGGCTCCACTTCCTCCACTCCGCTCCCTGCCCAACCCGGCCTGCCCGAGTCGGACCCGCGCAGTGCGCGGTTCAAGCCCTTTGAACGCTCGTTCCGCTCTACCCCAACCCTCAGGACATCACCCGGTTGCCGCTCAGTACGACGTGGAGAAGAGCGCTGTGAAGGTGGTCCCCCATGCGATCGACTGGGAGAACACCTTCGACTTCCATCCGCTGACCCGCGCGTTGATCCAGCACTTCGATCTCTATGCACCGGACATCTTCGCCATCTATCCGATACGCATGGATCGGGGTAAGCAGCCCGAGAAGCTGGTGCGCCTCTTCGGCGCTCTCAAGGCGGCGCCAAGTGTGCGGCTGCTCATCATCAACTTCCACTCGAACAGACAGCACTTCATCGACTATCGGAACGAGATCATCAGCGAGGTGGAAGCGCTCGGCTGACGAGTCGCGAGGTGATCTTCACGAACCAGATCGAGACGTTGCCGGGAGTGTCCTCACGACTGCTGGACAGCTATCGCTTCGAGGTCCCGCACCGAGTCATCCTGGACCTCTTCCGCCTGACCAACATCTACGTGCATCCATCAACGTCCGAGTCGTACTCACTGGTGAGCGACCGCTGCGAGTGGCAACCTGCTGTTCCTGAACGACGACGTCCTCGCGATGCGGACCATCTACGGGAACGCCGCTCGCTACCTCAAGTTCTCCTCCTCACGGTCGACCACCGTTTCCCGTGCGGACGAGGCCGAGTACTACGCAGGTGCGGCCCGCGACGTCCTCGGCTCCATCAGGACCGAGGCGACCGTCCAGCAACGAACCCGGCTTCGCCAGACCCGCAATCCGCAGACCGTCTTCCACGATTGTTGAACCGCTGCTGTACATGCCTCCGGCTTGAGCTGGGGCAGAGCGCGGCTCTGCTGTTTGGGCACACCGGTGCCCCTTGCGGTCACGGCTCTATTCGTCGTCGCCGAAGTCATCTGTCGGGTCGTCCTCGTCCACGGGGTCCTCGTCCGCGTCGACGTCGTCAGACTGAAGGCCGTCCTTGTCGGCAAGTGCTCGTGGTGAGCGTTGGCGAAATCGAGCGTGTGCTGCATACCTGGCTCATCGAAGCCTTCCATGCTGCGGTAGGGCTGGCCCTGCTTGCCAAAGATGCGGTGGAGGTCCTTGTGAGCGTCGCTGCCAGTGCGCGTGGCATAGAGATTCTCGGGTCCGTCGCGATCTCGGGATTGTCCTTGATCGGGAACTGCTCGTGGTGGATCGGCCCCGAGAAGTCTTCCGGCAAGTCAGTGCGGTTTCGCAGGTTGTCGAACTCAGTGCGGCCATCCCGAACCGGCCCTGGTCGACGACGATCCTTCGCATCTTCCAGGCGCGCCAACAGGTCCTCGTCTGTGTGGATTCCCTTGCTGTCGCCGCTCGCCGCCAGTTCGTTCATCGCTTCGATTCGTCGTTTGACATCCTGGTCATCGAGGTTGATTTCCACAGGCTCTGTGGGAGCGCTGGGCACGTTGTACTCCTCGGCCAGATGCTGACCAATCGGAGGATGGATCAGCATTGTTCCCTGGCATGGCGCTCGAGGGTGCCTCACTGCCTGGCGAGGGGGTGGCGCCTGCATCACCTCCATTGATGTTCGAGTCCGCTTCCAGGTCCCCCGGTGACACCGCTAGGGCAGGCGTTTCACCGCCTGCAAGCGACGCCTGTGCCCCGCCAGTGGCGGTCGAGGTCGGCTCCACTTACCCACTCTCGCTGGGACTCGGTTCAAGGTTGGACGAAGCCTCCGGACCATGCGCGGCCGATGAAGTCGCGGGCGAGCTGTCGTCGGGGGGGATGCCTGGTTCGCTGACATTCGGGTCTGCCGTGGCCCCCAGCAGTGGCTGGTCCATGACGGGTTCAGCCGAAGATGGGTCTGCTTCATGGCTCGTGACAGGTTCACCGAGCCACTGTGCCTCGGAATGCGAGAGCAGGTCAGCGCCTCCACCCGCGTCAGGAGCTGCGGCATCGGGCTGCGACTCATGGGCAGCGGACCCGGTGACGTGCTGCGCGGCGTGAGACCCCCCTAGTTCGTCGGTCTCATTGCCGATGTGTGGGCCAGTGTCCGCGTCCGGTTGCGTGACCCAGTGCAAAGCATCGCTGTAACGCTCATGAAAGCCCTCAGGCAAAGCAACTGCAAGAGGACCCTGATCCCAATGATGATGATGCAGATCCTGCCACTTGAAGTCCGCGGCGTCCGGATGATGCTCGACCCATTGATCATCCACGAGAGGCGCATATCCATTCTCAATGAGGTGGCGATTGAAACCACTGAGCACCTGCTCGCTCGGATCCGCCTCTTGATCGCGTGAAAGGACAATGTCCCAGTATTTCCGGCTGTCTCGCGGGTAGCCCAGCTGGTGAAGCCCTTGGGGTCTGAATGTCTGTCATGTCGACGACGGTGTTGCTCCCTGTCAGTCTCCCCATGTCGTAAGGGATTCTGTCGTCGTACTGCAACCCATCAAAGTCTGATGGCTGCGCTGGGGTCTCCGGCGTCTCCGGCGTCCCCGGCTGGGTGTACGTCTCCGGGGTGTCCGGGGTCTCCGGCGTCTCCGCTGTCCGGGTGACCCGTCCCGTCGGGACCCGGTTGGGTGTAGGTCTCCGGGGTCCCCGGGTCCCCGGTTGGGTGTAGGTCTCCGGTGTCTCCGGTGTCTCCGGCGTCCCGGTTGGTGTAGGTCTCCGGCGTCCCCGGTTGGGTGTAGTCTCCGGGGTCTCCGGGTCTCCGGGGTTAGGGTCTCCGGTGTCTGCGGCGTCCCGGGTGTAGGTCTCCGGGGTCCCGGGTCCCGGTGGTGGGTCTCCGGGTCTCCGGGTCTCCGGGTCTCCGGTCTCCGGGGTCTCCGGGGTCTCCGGGTCTCCGGGGTCTACGTGGGTCTCCGTGGTCTCCGGGAGTCTCCGGGGTCTCCGCGTCTCGGGGTCTCCGAGGGTCTACGTCTCCGGGGTCTCCGGCTGGTGTACGTCGCCGGCGTCTCCGCGGCTCCGGCTGGGTGTAGGTCTCCGAGGTCTCCGGCTAGTCTCGGGTCGGGGGTCTCCGACTGGTGTACGTCTCCGGGACTCCGGCTGGGTGTACGTCGCCGGTCTCTCCGCGGCTCCGGCTGGGTGTAGGTCTCCGAGGTCTCCGGCTGGTGTAGGTCTCCGGCGTCTCGGGGTCTCCGACTGGGTGTACGTCTCCGGGACCTCGGGGGTCTCCGACTGGTGTACGTCTCCGGGACCTCGGCTTGGTGTAGGTCTCTGGTGGATATAGGTGTTCGGCGTCTCCGGTGTTTCGACCTGCGTGTACGTCTCGGCCTGCGTGTACTCCTCAGCTTGGGTGTACGTCTGGGCCTGGGTGTAGGTCTCCGGCTGGGTGTACTCCTCAGCCTGGGTGTACGTCTGGCCTGGGTGTACGTCTCGGCCTGGGTGTAGGTCTCCGGCTGGGTGTACTCCTCAGCCTGGGTGTACGTCTGGGCCTGGGTGTAGGTCTCCGGCTGGGTGTACTCCTCAGCCTGGGTGTACGTCTGGGCCTGGGTGTAGGCTCCGGTAGTCCTCCAGCTGGGTGTACTTCTCAGCCTGGGTGTACGTCTCGGCCTGGGTGTACTCCCTGGGTGTCTCCTCGGCCTGGGTGTACGTCTCGCCTGGGTGTACGTCTGGGCCTGGTGTACTCTCGGCCTGGGTGTAGTCTCGGCCTGCGTGTAGGTCTCCGGCTGGGTGTAGGTCTCCGGCTGGGTGTACTCCTCAGCCTGCGTGTAGGTCTCGCCTGCGTGTAGTCTCCGGCTGGTGTAGTCTCCGGCTGGGTGTACTCCTCAGCTGCGTGTACGCCTCAGCCTGCGTGTACGTCTCCGGCTGGGTGTACTCCTCAGCCTGGGTGTAGGTCTCCGGCTGGGTGTACTCCTCGGCCTGGGTGTAGGTCTCCGGCTGGGTGTACTCCTCGGCCTGGGTGTAGTCTCCGGCTGGGTGTACTCCTCGGCCTGGGTGTAGGTCTCCGGCTGGGTGTACTCCTCGGCCTGGGTGTAGGTCTCCGGCTGCGTGTACTCCTCAGCTGGGTGTAGGTCTCCGGCTGGGTGAACTCCTCAGCTGGTGTACGTCTCCGGCTGCGTGTAGGTCTCGGCCGGGGTGTAATCTCGGCCTGGGTGTACGTCTCGGGCTCGAGCTGTTCGGCGACCTGGGCTGCTGCCTGTCGGACGCCGGTCGTCCGACGATGCTGCAGCCGAGTCCGTGGGTGAAGGCGGCGGGGAGGAGGGAGGAGGGGAGGAGGAGCGGGGGTGGGGGCGGCGGCGGTGGGGGCGGCGGCGGTGGGGGCGGCGGCGGTGGGGGCGGCGGAATGTAGTCGCTCATGGGTGGAATCTCACCCGCTTGGAAATGCTCGATGGCGTGTCAATCTCTACCGACGTACCCTTTGATCATCAGGTCGTGACTCGGCATGGTCAAGGGTCACCGGGAGGAACTTGACACCGTTCGGAGACCGGCCATCCCTCGTTGCTGTTGCCGTTTCACCTGTTCAAGGCGTGCGTATCGTGCCGGCATCCCCGACCAGGGAATGGATGTCCACGTCTGCCGCGAGCTTCGCTAGGCGCTGCCTCCCCATGCTTCTCGCGAATCAACATGGGTGGGTCATTCTCAACCCTGAAAACGTCGAGGTGAGCTGGGACGGAAGCGCGTCCCCTGACGGGCTGACGATCACCGGCGAAGACCCGGAGGTGAAGCTTGGCCGTCAGCCACTTCGGCCACGGGATTCTCACGTGGCGGCTTCCGTTCCTGTTCAGGACCCCCGTGGACACCGACCTACTCATGCGCGGTCCGGCCAACTCCCCCAAGGACGGCATCGCGCCGCTGGAAGGAATGATCGAGACGGACTGGTCACCCGCCACAGCAACGATGAACTGGCAGATCACCCGACCGGACCACGTCGTGCGATTCGTCGCCGACGAACCGATCGCGATGATCGTCCCGTCCCCCGGGGACACATCGAGCAGTACTCCGCCCGGGTGGAACAGCTGCATGACGATCCTGGCTGAGGAGTCCTACAGTGCTTGGCGTCTCGACCGCGAGCAGTCCTCGAGGAGCTTGTTCGCGGGAGCGCCGCCGGGATGAATGGCAGGCCGACTATTTCGCGGGCACCATCGGTGGCAACACGAATCTCGGAAGCGAGCACCACCGAACCCGACTGCACCTCGCGGCCTTCGAAGGCGATCCAACCAGTTCGGAAACCTGAGCACTCACTCCGGGAGAGTCAGCGTGGAGACACTAAGCCTTGACATGGAGCGGCAGGTCGCTGCATCGCCCGACGCTGCACGAAGGGCTCTGATCTCGGCACTGGAGCAGATGAGGTTCTCGGTCGACTCAGTGCGAGGGACTGTCATCGAGGCCCACACCGGCTCACCCTGGCTTCCCCGCCTCGGCGAAAGGCGCCGCTACGCGCTCGCGCCGTTGTCGTGTCGTACGGCCAGGTGGTCAAGATCAGCCTCCACCTCACCGACGGTGAAGAAGTCGTCCTCGACTCCACCGGCGCAGCCAGGGTGTACGCGCGGTTGTTCACCGAGGTCTGCGAGAACCTGGACGAGTCCCTGCGCCAGCTGGATCCGCAGATGGCTTCCACTCCGGCGCCTCCGCTGGAGGTGAACGACGATCGCCTGAGTCGCCAAGACAGCTCAACGCCTTGATCCTGCGGCTGTCCTCCACCGTGATGACCCGATCGGATGACCCCTCCCGATCGATCCGGCTCGTGGCGCCGGGATGCTACGCGGTGGTCGATCCTGAGTCGACCAAGGGAATCCTGGCCGTGGCGGCGGTCGTTCGACGGGACACGACGATCCCTGAGAGCTTGATGGAGACGCTCGACTCCGTGCAGAGCGCTGTGGAACGGGCTGCCCGCCTAGGCGATTCGGTGCCCGTGACGTTGGACGAGCGCGGCAAACGGGTCGTGGATTTCCTCCATCGCCAGCTTGCGGCCCGCCGCCAGCACCCGATGCGGGAAGTGCTCAAGTGCCGCGACTGCGGACTCGAGAGGATCTCGAACCCGGACCTGCGCAAGGGAAACGGCTCGAAGATGGCCTGGGACTCGCCGGCGCAGCAGCCAGCCTCGCGTACAACCCCTTGAGCGCTGTCTCCGTGGCTGGCCGGCTGATGGGCAGCAGGCAGGCGGGGCCGAGAATCACCTGCACCAGGTGCCAAGGGCTGCACGTCGAAGTGACCCCCGCAACCATCGCCCACAGTGCATGACGATCCGTAAGGAGTTCGTGCTGCGAAAATGCCCCACTCAGGACTGTGGGTACGACTTCCTGGGCGAGACTGCGGCATCCCTGATGTGGACACCGGGCGAGCTCAGGAACCCGAAGAGCCTCCGGTCGAGCCTCACGTGCCGCTGGTGGGGCAACAGACCGACCAGGACGCAGAGACCGGCCATGCCCAGTTCGCGGCACATCAAGGCCACGGGTCCGACGGAGCAGGTCAGTCCCCTCTTGGGAACCGCCAGGGAGCAGGAGCAGAAGCTCCGGGCTCGGCCGCAACAGCCCGGGCCCCGAAGGCGGTATGCCGACCCGGCAGGTCGACGAGGCGCGGTCGACGGCGACGACTGGACGCCCCACGTCTCCGACCACGCGAGCCTCACCACGACGTGTGAGTTCGAGTACGGGTGGGTGGGTGCCACTCCCCACCGCCACCAGGAACAAGAACCCGAGAATGCCGAGTCGATCCATATCCCCGATCATGCCGACTTGGAGGCTGAGGCAGGCCTGCCCAGCCCCCACCTTGGAGCGCTCCCCCACCTGGTAGGAGAAGTACACGGCTACGCCACCGATGAGCACGACATCAGGAACGAGATGATCGAAAGGGGCCAGAGGACTCGGCCGCGCCACCTGCTGCTGGTAGGGCTGCTGGTACGCCGGCTGCTGAGGTGGCGGCGCCTGGTACGGCTGCTGGTAGGGCGGCTGCTGAGGAGGCGGCTGCTGATAGGGCTGCTGCTGCTGCTGAGGAGGCGGTGCCTGGTAGGGCTGCTGCTGAGGAGGCGGCGCCTCGTAGGGCGGCTGCTGAGGAGGCGGTGCCTGGTAGGGCTGCTGTTGCTGAGGAGGCGGTGCCTGGTAGGGCTGCTGTTGCTGAGGAGGCGGCGCCTCGTAGGGGGGCTGCGCGGGGGCGGCTGCGCAGGGGGCGCTGGCGGAGGAGAAGTCGGGGGCGGCACGCTCGGTGGCGGGTACTTGGGGCCGGGCGCTTCCTGGGATTCCCCCGGTCCTTGCTCTTCATCGGCCATCGTGCACCCCTCCGAATCCCTTGCCCGCTTAACGGAACTCCTTGGCGGACGCGGTTCTCGAATCCAAACGTAGTCGCGCGCCCGGCTCGCGCGCTAGTGCCTGGATGTCAAAAGCGGAGAGACCGACCGCACCGGGGCAGGGGCCGTGGCCCGACCCACGGTGAGACCGGGCCGTGCTACAGGGGTGCGTCGTAACCGAAGTGGCTGACAACGACTCGGTAGTACAGGGAGACGGTCCCCTGCAGGAACACCGCTGCGGCGATCGACAGCGCCACGGCCGACATTCGGCTCGGAGTGCGGATCATGGCCAGCGAAGCCAGCACGACGGCGAGCGATCCGATGACGAACTGGGTCACGACGAACCAGAAGTGGTAGTACCACGGCGCATCGGACGAGGCATGATCGCCGAAGGCACGGATCGTGTCGCCGACCAGCTGGACGCCGATGGTCATCAGTCCGAGCGCCCCCGCGACCAGTGCGAGCACGACGAGCCAGTCCCGCGCAGCCTTGACCGGGAGGTCGGCCGTGACTGTGTGCGCGGAGGGACTCGCTGGCAGTCCTTGGGGGTCAGGTCTCGGTGGCCCAGGTGAGGTCGGAACCCAACGCTGGCCGTCCCAGCGCCAGGCTCCATCCGGGCTCAACGTCTCGTCGCTCATGGCTATCAGCCCCTTCGGTGGCGACTCACGGTGAGCCGGACTCGCCGCCCGATGTCGTCACGCACACACCTGTCAAAGGGTATGCCCGCAAGGCCAGATCCGGCAGCGGTCACGTGGACGGGTCAATGCCGGCGGACACCGCCGTAGATGCCTCGCCGCACGATCCACGGTTGCAGGATCGTCTGGATCGACCACGCAGGGAACCTGAAGGACCGGCCCGACGGCGCGAACACGCGTAGCCCTTCCGGCTGGAACCCCAGCACCGAGCCCCACCGCCGACGGCGGGGCCGATAGGTGCGCAGCGGGCGGCCGTCGAGATGGCGGCGGATGTTGGCGGCGAGCAGCCGATCGGCACGGTTGCGCGCCGATCCGCGCAGCGGGTCCGTGGCCGCGACGTCACCGATGGCGAACACCCCAGGCACGCCGACGACCGAGAGGTCCGGTGCGACGCGGACGAATCCCGCGTCGTCGAGCAGCGCGTCGGGGACCGGCGCCGTGTTGGGCCGGACACGCCCGATCGCCCAGATCGTCGCACCGGCAGGGGCGTCTGGCTGCCCGGTGCTGAACGCCACTGGCTCGGTGGTGATCCGGTCGAGGTCGAAGCCTTCCGGGACGACGGCACGGTGACCAGGGTGGAGCACGACCCCCCGGTCGGTGAGCAGGCCACTCACCGTTGCCCACACCCGGGCGTGGTGCTGCGGCAGCGCCCTGTCCCCCGGGTAGTAGAGCGCCACCCGCGTGCCGGGCCACGCGAGGGCGAGGTTGGCCGCGGCACTGACAGCGGCTGCGCCCCCACCGATGACGTTGATGGACTCGGCCGCGGCCACCTGTTCGTGCGCCGCGCTGAGAGCAGCGGCGACGTCGTCGCTCGACTGGAGCTCCGGTCGGCGCCAGAAGCCGTTGGTGACACCGGTCGCGATGACCAGCACGTCGTACGGCTCAGCGCGGGTGGTGCCGTCCGCGAGCCGCACGCAGACGGCACGTTCGGCGAGAGAGAGGTCGGTGATCGTGCCGTGGACCGTGCGGACACCGTCCAGCTTGCGGTAGCGGTCGAACCCGACGAGGTACTCGCGGGACCACTCGTCAGGCCGCGCCAGCCGCATGCCCAGCTCCTGCCCGCTCACGAGCGCCGGCTTGGTCGAGATGCCGACGACGTCGACGTGTCGGGAGAGGTGCCGTGCCGTGAGCAGGCCGGTGTCGCCGAGTCCCGCAACCACCACCCGGGGTCGGGTCACGACGTCGTCCGCGGGGACTGCCTGATCCGCCTGGGATGCGGGACGAGCCGGGGAACCCGGTCGATGACGTCCTGGTACGCCGGTCGCCGCTCGAGGCTGCGCTGCTCCATCATCGGGATGCTCGCGCCGAGGAAGAGCGCGGCCATCGCGATGGTGCCGATGAAGACCCACCACCAGTCTCCGGGGGACGCCGCCAGGCCGAAGAGGCCGAGGGCGAACCAGAAGCTGATCTCACCGAAGTAGTTGGGGTGCCGCGACCAGCTCCACAGTCCCTGGTCCATGCACTGCCCTGGTTCCTTGGTGCGGGCGAAGCGGTACATCTGCGTGTCCGCGGCCAGCTCCAGCGCCGCTGCACCGAGTCCGATCACGACGGCCACGGCGTCGATCCACCCCAGGTCCCGGCCGGTGCGCGTGAGGGCCAGGTAGACCGGCGTCATGCCGAGGAACACCTGCCACGTCGGCACCAGGTGGATCCCGAACAGGTCGACGAGCGGCTCCATGGCTCCCTTCCCCTCGCGCAGCAACGGATACCGCCAGTCCTCGTGCGGGAACCCGGGGAAGGCGTAGATCCAGTTGCCGGTCAGCCGCACCGCCCAGACGAGGATCACGACGAGCACCAGCCAGCACCGGACGTCGTCGAACCCGAGCGGCCCGGCCGCCCACCAGTAGATCGCCAGCAGTGGTGGGAGCACGCTCCACCAGGCGTCGTAGAAGCTGGAGTTGTGGTGGGCTCGGCTGAACCCGAAGATCACCAGGGTCGCGAGGGTGTCGGCGATCAGGCCGTCCAGCCACAGGTGCGCGGTGTCCGGGCCGAGCCACAGCCAGGCGGCCCCGACCGCGATCGCCACGACGTAGGCGAGACCCACCCGGACCAGCGAGGCGCTCTTGCTCATGAGCAGACCGTAGCGGAGTACTAGAACACGTTCTCGTCTGGCTCGGGATCTCCCAACGCCCCGCAACGGGCCCGACGAGCTCCGGGTGCCCGGTCGCGACGGCTGGAATCAATAGCCGGTGATGTGCAGCTGGCGGATCCGCGCGTAGAGCGTCGTACGGGACACCCCGAGCTCGCGCGCTGCCTGCGCCTTGTTGCCGTCGGCGCTGCGCAGGGCTGCCACGATGGCATCGCGTTCGGCTTGGTCGAGCCCCGCGAGGGGTCTTGCCGGCCCCGTCACGCGGTAGTGCTCGGGAAGGTCAGTCACCACGATGCCACCTGTCGAGCGGCGCTCGGCCGCGTGGACGATGACGGCCTTGAGCTCACGCAGGTTTCCAGGCCAGGCGTGCGCGGTGAGCGCGTGGATGACCCCCGGCGTCAGGTGCACCGAGTCGCTCGCGGCGGCCTCACCGAGCATCGCGACGGCCAGGTCAGGGATCTCCGTACGTCGTGACGCCAGCGGCGTCAGCTCCTCGCGCACGATGGCGCTCCCGGCCAGCGTCGCCGCCCGGCCGGTCAGCGACTCGATGGGGCCCGAGGTCAGGATCAGCTGCGGCCGGGCTCGCCAGTCGACCCGCTCGATCACCAGGTCGAGCAGCTCGTCGGTGAGCAGGTCGATCCCGTCGACGATGACCGAGCCCTCGGTCCGGTTCATGGCGCGTTCGAAGTCCTGCGCCCACGCCACCTCCCCCTCGAGCAGCGCCGTCGCGGCGCGCAGGAGCTTGGCGGGCAGCGCGGCGAGCGCACGTGCCCGCGTCGAACGTCCCGTGCCGGAAGGACCGCACACCAGGGTCGGCGCCGCGGCGCGCACGGGAACGGACACCGAGATGGTCGTCGGGGTCAGGTGCGGTCCGGTCGGCCGCTCCTTGACCCGCAGGAGGACACCACACCGAGCACCGGGCACCCGGGTGACCACGACATCAGCGGGTCGACCCGTCTCGAGGTTCAACCGCAGCGTTCTCTCACCGGCACCCGGAGGGTTCTCCGCGAGCACGCGAAGCAGCGCGACGTCCGAGGGGCTGAGCAGGTCCGAGGCTGCCTGGTTGCACATCACGATGTCCTCGCCGATCGCGAGGACGGCGTGCTTGCGCTGCCCGGACGCCGCCTGGAAGGCGGCCAGCAGGCTCTTCTCCGAGATGCGACTGCCGTCGAGGAGGCGCTGCTCGATGTCATGAACCGCTCGAGCGATGATCGGCGGCAACAACGGGCTGGCAGCCTCCATCCGCGCCGAGATGTCGAGCACGCCCTCGATCCGACGCGTCAGCGGGTGCCGGATCGGGTGGCCGTAGCAGCTGAAGAACCGGAGCGAGGCGGCAAAGTGCTCGGGACCGTGAACCACGACAGGGTGACGGGTCTCGAAGACCGTGCCGAGGCCGTTGGTGCCGATCGTGTTCTCGAGCAGGCTGGCACCTTCGCGGATGTCCAGTGCGTCGAAACCGGCACGGGTGCGCGGGTCGTCGAACCAACGCCGCACGATGCGGCACTCCCGATCGCCCAGGATCGTCGAGTAGCCAGTGCCCGCCAGGCTGGCCTCGAGCTGCTCGAGCACGGGTTCGGCGCCCACCAGGAGTGAGCTGTGGTGGTCGATGTCGCCCAGCACGAGACGCGGGAAGGCGCCGTCGGGCTCGACGCCGGCGAGGCTTGCGCGCCGCCAGGAGGCGGCGATGTCCGGGCGCGCCCAGGGCAGGTCGTCGATCGCGGCGGACTGAGTCATGCCTCGCGCCCTCTTCCTCGCACGTGTGCCCCTCGTCACACATCATGCACCCCCGGGCCCAACGCGCAGACTGTCCAATTGTCGAACAGATGCGGACTCCGGCGGCTGTCACGGTGAAGGCACCACAGCCCAGAGGAGATCCACATGAAGACCCAGGCAGCAGTCGTCATCGAAGCCGGCAAGCCGATCGAGCTCGAGGAGCTCACCCTCGACAAGCCCCGTGACGGCGAGGTGCTGATCCAGTACACCCATGCCGGGCTGTGCCACTCCGACGTGCACGTCGCGCACGGCGACCTCGAGGCCCGACTCCCCATGGTCCTCGGTCACGAGGGTGCCGGAATCATCCAGGAGGTCGGCCCCGGCGTCACGAGGGTCAAGGTCGGCGACCACGTGGTCTGCTCCTTCATCCCCAACTGCGGAAGCTGTCGTTACTGCGCCAACGGCCAGCAGTCGATCTGCGACATGGGTGCCACCATCCTGGAGGGCTACCTCCCGGGCGAGCGGTTCCCGATCACCGGCCCCCGTGGCGACTACGGCGCGATGTGCATGCTCGGGACGTTCAGCCAGTACGGCGTCATCCACCAGAACTCCTGCGTCACGGTCGACGACGACCTGCCTCTCGAGAAGGCGGTGCTCGTCGGCTGCGGCGTACCGACCGGCTGGGGCGCGGCGGTCAACACCGCGAACGTGAAGGCGGGCCAGACCGTGGTGGTCGTCGGTATCGGTGGCATCGGCATCAACGCCGTGCAGGGCGCCCGGCTCTCCGGAGCGAAGAACATCATCGCGATCGACCCCTTGGAGAACAAGCGTGAGAAGGCGATGGAGCTGGGCGCGACGCACAGCTTCGCCAGCACCGACGAGGCCATGGAGGCGCTCACCGACATGACGCGCGGACAGATGGCCGACTCGGCCATCCTGACTCCCGGGCTGATGACCTCCGAGATCGTCGCGGGCGGCTTCAACGCGGTCGGCAAGGGCGGCGTGGTCGTGCTGACAGGGCTGAACAAGCTCGAGGAGCAGACCATCGAGCTGCCCGGCACGATCATGACGCTCTTCCGGAAGTCGCTGAAGGGCAGCTTGTTCGGCGACTGCAACCCGACGACGGACATCCCGCGGATCCTCGGGCTCTACCAGAGCGGGGACATCAAGCTCGACGAGATCATCACCCAGACCTACACGCTCGACCAGGTCAACGAGGGCTACGACGACCTGCTCGCCGGCAAGAACGTCCGCGGTGTCGTCGTGCACAGCCACAACTGACGACGCCGCGTGCCACACCCCCCTGCCGTGGTGCCTCCGAGGCACGGCGGCCCCACAGAAGTCATCGAGCGCGACGAGGAGGCAGAGCTGCTCGAGGCGGCCCTGCTCAGTGGCGCGCACGTGCTCCTCGAGGGGCCGCCGGGAACCGGCAAGTCCACGTTGTTGCGACGGGTCGCCACCGGTCGTCGCATCCCCTTCGTCATGGTCGAGGGCAACGCCGAGCTCACCCCGGCGCGCCTCATCGGTCACTTCGACCCGGCCCTGGTGCTCAGCAAGGGCTACGTGCCGGAGATCTTCGAGGACGGGCCCCTCTTGGCGGCGTTGCGCACCGGCGGCCTGCTCTACGTCGAGGAGCTCAACCGGATCCCGGAAGAGACGCTCAACGTGCTGCTCAGTGCGATGTCGGAGCTGGAGATCACCGTGCCCCGCCTGGGCCGGGTCGCGGCTGCCCCGGGTTTCGCCCTGGTGGCCGCGATGAACCCCTTCGACGCGGTCGGCACCGCCCGTGTGTCCGGTGCCTTGTACGACCGCACCTGCCGCATCTCCATGGACTACCAGTCCGCCGAGGCCGAGCAGGCGATCGTCGACCTGCGAGCCCACGACCTCGACCCGGTCTGGCGCGCCCTGGTCGTCGATCTCGTGCGCAACACCCGCCAGCACAGCGACATCCGCTTCGGATCCTCGGTGCGCGGGGCCATCGACATCGCCCGACTCGCGGTCCAGCTGGCCCGGCTGCGCGACACGACGACCGATGACTGGCACGTCGGGCTGGCCGCTGCGAAGGCGTCGCTATCGGGGCGGATCCGGCTGCAGGACGGCTGCGAGCGCACCCCCGAGCAGGTGGTCACCGAGCTGTACGTCGCCGTCTTCGGGGCGGAGCCGCGTGACACCACCGACTCCGACGACCGCACCGAGGGGTCGCCGGGGGAACGCTGAGCCCGTCGCCTGCGGCGGGCAACCCTCCTCCACCCAGCAAGCCCGAGTCGCGCCAACGCAAGTCCGCCCCGCGCACCAACGGCAGGGCCGACCTCGGCAAGAACCCGAAGTTCGCCCAGCTCTCCCCCGAGGTGGGCGAGCTCGACCTCGAGGCCCTCGACGACGCCCTGGCCAATGACCCGGACGACACGCTGACTCTCCTCGTGGAGATGTCGCACGCCACGGACGAGGCCCTGCGCGCCGCCGTACGCCGCCTGGCTCCGCGGCTGATCCTGGACCAGACCCGGCGTGGGATCCCCCGTCGTCGCGGAGTGTCCAGGCCACGGCCCGTGCCGGCGGACCGTGGTGGTGACCTCGACCTGGACCGGTCGATGGACGCGATCGTCGGTGCCCGTTCCGAGGCACGGATGCCATCGCTCGACGAGATGACGGCCGTCGACTGGGCACGCCCAGACCTGGCCCTGTGCCTGGTGATCGACCAGTCGGGCTCCATGAACGGAGGTCGCCTGACGACCGCAGCCGTCGCTGGCGCGGCGTGCCTGACCTTCGCCCCGCAGGAGCACGCCGTACTCGCGTTCGCGGCCACACCCACCCTGCTGAAGCGGATGCCCGAGGACGTGCCAGCGACCCGGACCGTCGAGCGGATCCTCGCCCTGCGGGGTCACGGCACGACGGGCCTCGCCGGCGCCCTGCGCGAGGCACAGACCCAGCTCGCCGGCGCTCGCGCTCGAAGGCGCGTGGTGCTCCTGCTCTCGGACTGCAGGGTCACGGACGAGGTGGACGCGACTCCTGTAGCCCGGGGGATCGACGAGCTCGTCATCCTCGCGCCGGCCGAGGACGACGACGAGGCGCAGCGGCTGGCACGTGACAGTGGCGCGCAGGTGGCACCCATCGCCTCGGTGCTCGACGTGCCCGTGGCCCTGAACCGGATGCTCGCTGATGACCGGATCTGATCCTCGGCGCTGACCCGGCAACCCTGGAGGCTGTCGATCAGGTCGCCGTGCTGGCGACCACGTGAGCACCGGACGAGACCGCCGGACGGGAGTCATCGAGCATGGCGAGCGGCGGCGCAATCCGACGCTGGGCGGTCCGGACCTCGGACCGGGACACGATCGAGGCCGCAACGTCGCGGAGCTTCGTGTTCGAGTGCGAGGACAGCTCGACGAGGTGGGCGAACGCCTCCTGAGCGGTCAGTGCCCGTTGAGCCATCACGAGGCCGACCGCCTGGCCGATGATGGTCCGCGTCTCGAGCGCGCGACGTAGCCCCTCGACTTCCTCCAGAGCGACATCGAGCGCCGTCGGTGCGCCTTCTGGTTCCACGGGTCTGCGGTCCTCGGTCATGCTGCCTCCCTTCGTGGCACCACCAGTCCCAGGTGTGGTCAGGCCTCGATCGAGGCTCGCTCCTGGTCGGAGGGTCCGGTGATCTGGATCTTGCGCGGCTTGGCCTTCTCCGCGACAGGGACCAGCAACCGCAGTACGCCGCCCTCGTAGGTGGCCTCGATCCGGTCGAGGTCGAGATTGTCGCCGAGGACGAGCTGGCGGCTGAAGCGTCCGCGGGGACGCTCGGAGGCGAGCAGCTCCCAGTCCCCGTTGCGCCCGAGGCGCTCGGCGCTCACCGTCAG
This sequence comes from uncultured Actinomycetota bacterium, assembly GCA_963797525.1. Lineage (GTDB taxonomy): Bacteria > Actinomycetota > Actinomycetes > Propionibacteriales > Nocardioidaceae > Marmoricola. The sequence goes on along the minus strand of CAWCPT010000001.1, from coordinate 89,714 downwards.
CACGTTGCGCTCCACATCGAGATCGATGCTCTCGGGGCTGACCCCGGGAAGGTCGAACTCGATGACGAAGCGATCGCCTTCGCGCCAGGCGTCCATGGGCATCACCACGGGGCGGTTGTTCGTGCCCCGCAGCTGCTCAGCCAGGCGGTCGAAGTCACGAAACGGGTCAGTGGTTCGCAGCAACATGGTGTTCCTCCTGATCCTGGTCGAGGTCCTGGTGAATCGTCCCAGAACCTGTATCGTACGGGTTAGGTTTGTTATAGCGCCGAGAGGATGTCGACGCAAGTCCTCGAAGCGAGAATCTGGAGAAGTCGTGACAGCGAGCAGGAGCACGGGCGTCTTCGCGATCTCGGTCGCCGCGGAGATGGCCTCGATGGAGATCCAGAACCTGCGCGTCTACGAGCGTCGCGGCTTGATCGAGCCCGACCGCACTGCTGGCGGGACCCGGCTCTACAGCCCGCAGGACATCGAGCGGTTGGTCCGCATCCGGGAGCTGCTGGCCGAGGGTCTCAACCTGGCCGGCATCAGCCGCGTGCTGGTGCTGGAGGCCGAGGTCAGCCGGCTGCGCTCCGTGACCGCGCGCCTACGCCAGCGATCCTCGCCACCGTCGCCGTCGAGACGTGACGGGTGAAGATCCGGTCACGACTTCGATGGCCGAGCACGAGGCGCCGATCCTGGCGCGGTGTGAGCAGCTACGGCTCGAGCAACGCCGCGACGCCGTCGAGCACGACCTCCAAGCCGGAGTCGAACTCCTTGCCGTAGTCGTAGCCCGGCCGGAGGACGTGCTCGCGAGTCAGCTCGAAGAGGTAGGGGAACTCAGCGGCCGGAAACGTCTCCATGATGGCCTCGGTCATGGCTGCCAGCTGTGACTCGTCACGGAAGGGCAGGTTGACCTCCTGCAGCACGAAGCCGTGCACGTAGCTGTCCACGGTCGAGATCGCGTGCGCCGTCAGGGCGACGGGGAACCCGCCCTCGCGGAAGCACCGGATGCCTGTCTCGAGCAGGCGCAGTGTGGCCGGTCCCGGGCTGGTTCGCGAGGCCATCAGGCTCACCGCCCAGGGGTGGTCCCGCAGGGTGGCGCGTGTGTGGTGGGCCCGCTCCCTGACTGACCGGCGCCAGTCGGCAGAGGACTTCGGGAGATCGATCTTGCTCGCGACCGCTTCGACCAGCCCGTCCAGTATCTGCTCCTTGCCACGGACGTGGTGGTAGAGCGACGCCGCCTCGACGCCGAGCTCACGGGCGAGCCGGCGCATGGTGACGGCCTCGATCCCCTCCTGGTCCGCCACCGCCAGCGCGACGCTCAGCGTGCGCTCCCGATTCAGGGGGGCCCTGTTCGCCACCTCGGACGGCCTGCGGCCCACAGCGTCCACCTCTCGTCACTCGTGCCGGGGTGGCACTCGCGCTATCGACAATCTAACGATGTTAGGTTATCGTACAGACCCAATCTAACGCCGTTAGAATGCTCTCGGACACTCCTTCGGCCCAACCGTGAGGGCACCCGATGAGCACCGTGACCAGGACAATGACGCCGCCAGTGACCACGCGCAATCCTCGGTCCAGACGGAGGGTCGCGACCAGTGTCGGCGTCCTGTTCGTCGTCCAGATGGTCACCGCCATGTTCGGCACCTCGTTCGTGCAGTCGTTCGCCGACGGCGACACCGACCGGGCACGGATGACCATCGGCGTGCTGCTGATGATGGGTGCCGGTCTCGCTGTTGTCGGCATCGGCCTGCTCATGTATCCGGTCCTGTCGGACGTCAACCCGAGCCTGGCCGTGTGGTACCCCGTTCTCAGGATTGCCGAGTGCATCGTGTCCGCGGCCTGTGGTTTCTACCTCCTCGCCGAGTCCGAGGTCGTGCCCAACCACCTGCTGTGGGTCTACGTCCCCACCGGTGTCGGCGGCATCGTCTTGACCTACCTGTTGCTCGTCTCGCGTCTGGTCCCGCGAGCCATCGCACTGCTCGGTCTCGTGGGCTACGTCTTGTTGACCGTCGGAGTGCCTCTCGACCTCCTCGGCGTGCTCGACATGAGCACAGGACCGGGCCTCCTCCTCGTCGTCCCGGGCGGACTGTTCGAGCTGGTGTTCCTGCCCGTATGGCTGATCACCAGGGGATTCCGCCCCGCACCCTCCGCCGAGCTCACCGGGCAGGAGTGGTGAGGTCCCGCTGACGGTCCGGTGGGCCTAGTCGTGGCCCGGACGGTTCAAGGGGTGGGAGGCTATGCGCGGGCAGCCAGACGTTCTACCGTCACCACCATGGGCGACCAGACGTCGATCCGTCTCGAGGTGCTCCCCGCACGGCTCGGCGACTGCCTCCTGGTGGAGTGCCTGCGTGATCAGGGACCACCGTGGAGGATGCTCATCGATGGCGGTCCTCCCGACACCTGGCCGCTCCTCGAGGCCCGGTTGGCCGACGACCAGCACATCGACGTCGCGGTGGTCACGCACATCGACAGCGACCACATCGGCGGCATGATCCCCTACCTGGGCAGCCCGCTCGCAGCTTCGATCGGCGACGTGTGGTTCAACGGCCGCCCACACCTGCCGGACGTGCGGCAGCGCAGCGTCACGCAGGGCGAGTCGGTCATCTCCTCCCTGCTGGGCACCGCTGAGCCCGGCAACCACGCCGCAGGCACTCCGCTGCCCTGGAACCTCGCGTTCGGCGGCGGACCGATCGACACGGGCGAGGAGTCCGACATCGTCGAGCACGTCGCCCCCGACGGTCCCCGGATCACGCTGCTCTCTCCCACCACCAAGCGACTCCGGGCTCTCGCCACCGTGTGGAACGCCACGGTGCACGAGGCCAACCACCACGACAAGGAGGCCGAGCAGCTCGACGTACCGGCTCCACTCACCGACCTCGCGCTGCTCGCCGCCGAGAAGGCGTCCCAGGACGGCTCGGTACCCAACGGCTCGAGCATCGCCCTGCTGCTGGAGCACCGTGGTGCGAGCGTGGTCCTCGGTGCGGACGCCTTCGGTGCAGTCCTCGGTGCCGCGTTGTCGGGCGTCGCGGCCCACCGCGGTGTGACACACCTTCCCGTCGATGTCTTCAAGCTCCCGCACCACGGCAGCAAGGCCAACGTCCTCGAGGACCTGCTGAAGGTGGCCCCCGCGCGGCACTACGTGGTGTCCAGCAACGGAGACGTGTTCCACCATCCCGACGACCAGGCCGTCGCCCGGGTCGTCGTGCACGCGCCGCGTGGAGCGACGCTGTGGTTCAACTACCGCAACCCCCGCACCGAGCGCTGGGCCGATCCGGCCCTGTGCGCGAAGCACGGCTATCGGACCGCCTACCCCGACGACCCGTCCCGTGGCGTGGTGCTCGAGCTTCCCGGCGAGATGACGACCGCCTGTGACCCGCTGTGCTTCCGCAGGTCAGAGGCGTTGATCGGTCGGGCTGACAGGATTTGTACCTGCCACCCCTGCACCCCCAGGCATGCGCCCGCGCGCGGGGGCCGTTCAGGGATGTCCACGCCAGGAGTGCAGGATCCCCTACAGGTAGGAGGATTCGTCCATCCGCTGCTGTTGGCGAGTACAGACGTCCAGAGAGCTGAATCCGCGGCACTGTCACCGTTCCGGTCACAGTAGGAGCTCGCCGAGCGCCTCTGCCGTGACCTTCCCCGCCGGCGGGAACGCGTGCGCGTACACCTCGATCACGAGCGTGATGGGTGAGGCCCGCACAGATGTCATGCGGGGGATCGGGACGTGCCGTATCAACGGTTAGACACACGTGCGGCTGGTCCACACCACCCGGAAGAACCGCAATCGTGGGAAGACTCAGATTTGCTGACGCGACATCGGCTAATGCGGTGCCAAACGGAGCGGTATCGGCCGCGGCGTCGGTTGTGGATCAACGATGAGACAGCCAGCAGATGGCCCACCTACGCTGACCGCGCTCCTCACCGCCTACATCTCGGGAAATGCCATGAATAAGCTCTTCACCCTGCCACTTGCCCTTCTCATCGCAGTGGCTTCCACGCTTCTCCTCTCCGCTACCCCGGCGCAGGCAATCCCTGGGGGATGCTCGGTTGTGGTGCCCTCGAAACTGACGGTCAACGCTCCTTACAAGCGCTTCACTGCACACCTCGCCTCGGACTGCGCGGCGTCGGGCAAGGACTACGCGTCATGGGATGTCGAACACGCCTACTACGGACCAGATGACATCTTCATCTTCGACACCGGGCAGAGCTCCGCTGTTTGGACGTTTTATGACTGGGGGCACCTCGGCAAGTACTACGTGCGACCTTCAGCGGCGTACGACGTGGATGACAACGACTTGCCCCAAAACACTGCGACGACCACAGTGCGGCTCGGGTCCCGGTTGAGTCTCACCACCGCCAGGCAGGGAAAGCTCGTGACACTGCGCAGCACCGCGTCCCGCTACACGCCCAGCGCGGAGCGCTTCCGACCCTGGACCTCCACACCGGTGCGTCTGTACTACCGCGCCAACACCGCAGCCGCCTGGCGTTACTTCCGAACCGTCCGCACCAACAAGAGCGGCCAGATCGCCACTCGGTTCAACCAGACACGTGTCCGCTACTACCAGGCGCGCACGGCGGACACGAGCAACACCTGGGGTCGAGCCTCGTTTGCCAAGCGTCGCTAGTCAGGACGTTCTCAATGAACTCTCGACACCGCCTTCTGACATGTGCACTGCACCAGCGTGGAGCTTGGTCCTCGTGCTTGCCGCTTCGACCGCGCGCTTGCAGGCTGCGCCGAGGCACCACCCGAAAGCAATCCGACCACCGACACGACGGCCGAGGCGACCAGCAACGCACCCGTCAAGCTCGAGCATGACCGGATCCGTCTTGCAAAGCGCATCCCCTTCGCAACCGAGACCACTACCGCGTCGGATCTAGCCCAGGGTGAAACCCGAGTGCAACAGTCCGGGCATGCCGGTATTCAGGTACGCGTCATCCGGGTACTCGAGAAGGTCACGTCCTCGAGCTGGTCGTGAAGCGCGGCCAGCAGCTCGTCGATGGCCACGCTGAGACCCGCAACGTCGTTCTCGTCGAGTAGGTCCAAAACGAGTCGGCGTAGCGCGGCGACGTGCCCTGCGGGGCCCCCGCTCGATCGTGGCGCGCCCTGCAACGGTGACGCCAATGAACGGACCCGTCCGTCCTCCAACACTCTCAACGCCGAGCCGGCAGGATGAGGGTGAACACCGCGCCGGGAGCTCCGTCCTCGCGGTCCGCCACGGTCACCCGCCCGTGATGGTTGGCTGCGACGTCGGCAACCAGGGCGAGCCCGAGTCCATAGTGGCGACGACCGTCCGGTGCAGCGGGCCCCGTTCGCAGGCTGGAGAATCGGTCGAACAGCCGCGGGGCGATCTCCTGGGGAATCCCGGGACCATCGTCACAGACTTCGATCTCGACACGACGCCCGGACGCCCGCACCGAGAGAGTGACGGCAGAGCTGGCGTGGCTCACGGCGTTGTCGACCAGAGCAGTCAGGGCTCGGCGCAACGAGGCGGATGCGCCTTCGACGGACACCGCAGGCGCGAGGGCCACCACCGTCACGGTCACTCCCGCCTTGTCCGCGGTGGCCGCCGCCGCGCCGGCGACGTCCTCGACCAGCGCGCTGACGTCGACGGTCGTCCACGTCGTGTGGCTCCGGGTGTCGGCAGCGGTGAGGAGCTCATCGAGGATCTCGGTGAGTGTCCTGGTGTCGGCGACGATGCCGTCCACGTCGGTCACCGTCTGCGTGGTCACCTGCGGGTCTCGGTGTAGACGTCGTGAGAGCAGCTGCGCCCGAGTGCTGAGCAAGGTGAGCGGCGTACGCAGCTCGTGGCTGGCATCGGCCACGAACCGGCGCTGCATGGCGATGGTGTCGGCCATGGGCCGGACCGTACGACGTGCCAACCAGGCTGCGACCAGGCCGGCGAGCAGGACACCCGCGACTCCGGCTGTCAGCAGGGCCGTCAGGATCCGTCCGCGCTGCTCGTCCGCCTCGTGGCGGTCGAGGACCGCTTGGGTCACCCGGCCCTCGACGGCAGCGGTTCTCACCGTGTAGTGGTCCCCGGAGCGCACGATGTCGACCTGCCGGGTCTTGCCGTCCTCCCTGGTGGCCGCGATCTGCTCCTCGTCGGGCAATCCCCGCGGCATCCCTGCCGAGACGCTCCGTGCCTGAGGTGTCACCACGACGACGCGTACTCCGGGAGGGGCCTCGCTGGCCGCGTCGATGTTCTTGGTCGTGTCACTCAGCAGCTGGTTCGCCGCGGCGTCCGAAGCCCGCTCGTACACCACGAAGATCAGCGCGCCCACGACGAGCAGGCAGCCCACCACGAGCAGTCCCGCCTGCAGGCCCAGCCGGAGGGATGTACGCCGTAGGTCAGCCGCGTCGCCGACCGCCCTCACGGGTGCCCCAGTCGGTACCCGACGCCGCGCACCGTCTCGATGATCCCGCGGTGGAGCTTGCGGCGCAGGTAGTGCACGTACGTGTCCACCACACCCTCCTCCTCGGCTGCCTCGAAGACGCCGTCGACCAGCTCGCGCCGGGTGAACACGCGGCGGGGACTGCGGGCCAGGACGGAGAGCAGCCTGGTCTCCCGCTCGGACAGGGCCACCTCGTCACCGGACGCGGTCAGCACGGACCTCGTGGCGAGGTCCAGCTCTCCGCCGGGCACGTGCAGCACGTCGGCGTGATCCCGCGGCCGCCGCAGCAGCGCCCTGAGCCTGGCGAGCAGCTCGTCGATGTCGAACGGCTTGCCCAGGTAGTCCTCGGCTCCTGCGTCCAGCCCGTCGACGCGGTCACTGGGCTGGCCCAGCGCGGAGAGCACCAGCGTGGGGACGTAGCGACCCCTCGCCCGGAGCCGGGCCAGCAGGTCGAGACCTTCGATCGCCGGCAGTCCACGGTCCAGGAGCATCAGGTCGAACTCACTGGTCAGGCCAAGATGCAGCGCGCGTTGGCCGTCACGGGCGAGCTCGACCGTGTATCCCTCGCTGGTGAGCAGGTCGGTGAGCATCGTGGCCAGCTCGGGCTCGTCCTCGACCACGAGCAGACGCGTGGCTCGATCCATCACGCCAGCATAGGGAGCGAGATCGTCATCTCACTTGCTCGCCGTGTGCGAGCTCGCCGACTGGCTGCCGACGTCCGACCACGCGGCCTTCGCGCCGCTGTGGCCGATCAGCACGACCTGCACGGACGCGCCCAGAGCGGCGACCACCGCAAGCACCGAGATCACCGCCGAAACCCACGCAGGCGAGCCGGCGTTCTCGGCGGGGTCGCGGTGGCTCCGGCGCCACTGCCACACGTAGAGGGCCGCCGCCATGGCGACCAGGGCGATCATCCACGGCAGCAGACCGTCGGCCAGCTCCGCATGCTTCTCGATCAGCGGATCGTGACCCACCTGGTGCTCCAACGACTCGCCGCTCGAGGTCGAGAGCGGGTCGAGGATCAGTCCGGCCACTGCCAGACAGAGGGGCAGGGGGCCTGCCCAGCGGCGGAACCGGGGCCACACCGCGGAGAGGAACACGCTGATGGCAGCGGCGGGAACGATCACCACCGTGGCATGCACCAGGAGGGGATGGAGCGGGAGTCCGGCGAGTGAGTCGGGCACAGGTTTCTTCCTCTCGAAGGTGGGTGCCCAGACTGCTGAAGAGTTCTTGGAGCTCCCTTAGAGCCGCCTACGCCGGTGCGAGCATCCCTCGCGGGTCGTGCACGGACCCGTCGCGCTCGATGAGCAGGAACTCCACGCCGTGCCCCGACAGTCCCTCCAGCAAGACCCGCGCTCCTTCTCCCGCCGCGACCAGAGCGGTGGCACAGGCGTCCGCCACAGCGGCTCCCTCGCACCCCTCGATGCGCGTGACGGCGGTCGCGGACGCGACCGAGCGAGGGAACCTGCCCGTGTGCGGGTCGCCCACGTGCGCCCCGAGCTCCGCCGTGCCGGACGTGGCCACCGCCCAACGTGCCGCGCCCTGGTCGAGGTCGAGGACCCCGGCCAGCCGGCGATCGTGGTGCGGGTCGCTGATCCCGATGTGCCACGCGCTGTCAGGGTCGCCCGGAGCGGACCGCCCGGAGACCACCACGTCGCCCGCGGCGTTCACGGCGTGGTCCGGCAGGCCCAGGGCGACGAGCAGGTCGCTGGCCTGCTGAGCAGCCCAGCCCTTCACCAGACCTGTCGGATCGGGACCCGGATCGCCGTACGGACGCCGACGCCAGTACGGCGAGAAGAACCCGTCGGTGAGCTCCATCATCTGCACCGACAGCTCGACGACCCGTTGCACCTCGAGCGGGCAGTCCTCCGTCACGAGCACACCGCTGATCAGCCTGCTGACCCACGAGTCACGCTGCCAGGGGCTGAACATGTCGTCGATCTCGCGGAGGCGACCGGCCACCGCCTCGACCGCCTCCCGGAAGCCTTCGGGCCGCACGGGGGTGCGTACGTCGATCGAGACCACGGTGCCCATCACGCGCACCAGCTCCACCTGCTTCATCGGCCGGCCTGGTCGAGCGCCGACTGCAAGGACGAGGCGTAGCCGGCCGAGGTGTACGACGCACCCGAGACCGTGTCGATGTGGGCGCTCTGCGCACTCAGTGCCTCGCGGCGCAGCTGCGGAGCGGCGTACTGGCTGATGTCGCCGGAACGACCTCCTCGAGGAAGCGACAGTGGCGTGACGTCGGTGATCTTCTTCCCCGTCATCGTCACCTTGACCTGGACGAGGCCGTAGCTCACGTCGTACGTCTTCCCGACGAGGACCTTTCTTCCCGTCCTCCTCCTCCAGCAGCGCGGTGCCGGGTCTTCGGCGCACTGCCGGTGGTGCCGTTCGTTCCGGCCTCGGCCGCCAGCCCCGAGGAACCGAGCGCCTGGGTCGGCGCCGGCGTCAACGCCGCGCGCACTCCGACCAGCCCGACGACCGCGGTCAACATCCCGGCGAACGCGACGACCCGGCGCGCCCGCGTACGCCGCAGCGCCGACTGCGCCACGTCCGGGACGCGCTCCACCTCTCCCCCGGTCATGCCATCTCGAAGTCTTCGGAGTGCAACTGCCGCACTGGCACCCGCAGCTCCCGCATGGCCCTGAGGACGTTGTGCGTCATGCCCGCCGGGCCGCACACGTACACGTCGCGGGAGCGCACGTCGGGGACGAGCCCCTGCACCGCTGCGGGAGCGAGCGGGTCGCTCCCCAGCTCCGAGCGGTGGCCGACGAGGTAGACCACCCGTAGTCCGGATTCCCGGGCGAGGTGGTCGAGCTCGGCACGCAGGGCGAGGTCTCGGGCATGCCCGGCCCGGTACAGCAGCACCGCATCGAGACGGTGGCGCGGCCCCCGCAGGACGAGCTCCTCGGCCAGGGCCCTGATGGGTCCGATGCCGGAACCCCCAGCGATCAGCAGCAACCGCGACCCCACGCTCTTGCCCAGGGTGAAGTGTCCGAACGGCCCCTCCGCGATCACGGGTGTGCCCGGGTGCAGGTGCGCGAGCGCCGCGCTGTGGTCGCCTGCGTCCTTGACGGTGATCCGCAGCCGACCGTGGTCGGGGGCGGCCGACAACGAGTAGGGATGAGCCGACCACACGTGCCCGGGCGCCAGGAAGCGCCACAGCAGGAACTGGCCCGCCTCGGCTCCCAGCTCGTCGAGCCGTCGGCCCCGCACCCAGACGCTCACCACGCCCGGACTCTCGACGACGACGCGTTCCACGAGCATCCGGTGGCGAAACCAGGTCCGGATCGGCAGCAGCACGCGACCGCGCACGACCTCCACGGCGATGAACAGGTACAGCGTCCACCACAGGGCACGGTTGATCGGATGCCCGACGAAGTCCTGCCCCGCTTCGATCTGGTGCAGGAACGCGAGGGCGACCGCGGCGTAGGACGACAGGTGCACGGCGTACCAGGCCTCGTAGCTCAGTCGACGCCGTGCGGACCGGGCGCTCGTGACAGCCACCAGGCCGAACAGGAGTAGCCCCGCTGTCGCCTTCAACATCGACGGGTACGTCGACAGCACCCGCCATCCGGTCGAGGCGATGCCCCGATGGTCGGTGAGGCTGTACCCCTCGACGATCAGCAGCACGTGCACCACCAGCAGGAGCACGGTGTTGGTGCCCAACCCGCGGTGCCACGCGGTCAGTCGGTCGAAGCCGACTGCGTGCTCGAACCAGGTGACCCTCGCCATCAACAGGAGCTGTATCAGGACCAGATAGGCGCCGAGCAGCCCGGCCAGCCTGCCGGCCGCCGTCACAGCGGCACCCGCGCCGTGCACGGGGCTGGGGTCCAACCACCACATCACGACGATGGCGGCAGCCCCCGCGAGCAACACCGCGCGGACACCGACGTGGCTCGCAGAGAGCCCCGGAGAGCTCGGCTGGGGCGGTGCGTGCCGCTCGGGCGCCAAGGTCATCAGCGATCCCCTGCCTGGTGAGTGCCTGTCTGTCGTGTGCCTGCGACCCACGGTAGGAGCGGCTTCTCGGAGATTCCTTAGAGCGGCTCGGCAGCGCTCAGACCGTATGACGTGATCGCCTCGAGTTGAGGTGGTTGCGGGCCGGGGCCTCGCTCACGCATGTTCGTGGGTTATCGAGCAGGAGGCGCCTGCTCGGCCTATCCACAGTTGTAGGAGGCCCCGGTCGCGCCGAACCACGGCGAACTCGACCGCCTCGAGATCGGCTCAGAGGCAGTGCGAGTCCCGGGCTGGTGGCCGGGTTGCCGCCAGTCGCAGCCGTCACGGGACCTTCGGCCCTGTCGCACGGCTCGGACATGACGTCGGATGGACGGGGGCACAGTCGCCATGGCGGGGTCACGCACAACGCCGCGACGGGCCCCTGTCCAGGCCGGGACGGGTGCGTGCGCCTGCCGGTCCCGGTCCTCCCCGTCCCGACCCTTGGCTCCTCCCACTCGGGACCTTGGCCTCTGGGAATCGCACCTGGCCGGGAGGAGTGTGCAGCCCATCCCTCTCAAGGAGTTGAACCGATGACGAACCCCTCGCTTCCGCTGGTCCACGAGCTGATCCGCTCGGCGTGCTCGGCACCGAGCGTGCACAACACGCAGCCGTGGTCGTGGCGAGTCCTCGACCTCACCACGATCGAGCTGTACGCCGACCGCGGCCGTCAGCTCCGTGCCACCGACCCACGTGGTCGTGATCTGGCGATCAGCTGCGGCGCGGCCCTGCACCACCTCGTTGTGGCGGCCGAGGCATTCGGCCTGGTTGCGGAGGTCGTTCTCCCGCCCGCCAAGCAGGACGATCTCCTGGCCCGGATCCGCCTGTCGCCCGGACACATCGACGGAAAGTCGGTCGAGATGCTGGCCGCGCTCGAGAACCGGATGACCGATCGACGCGGCTTCAGCACGTGGGAGGTGCCCCCGAGCCGTGTGCTGCACCTGTGTGACGCGGCGACCGGGTGGGGTGCACACGCGCTCCCCGTCACCGATCCCATGGCGCGGCACCGCACCGAGGAGCTGCTCGTGCAAGCCCGAGGGATCCAGGCGGCCGATCCCGAGATCGTCGAGGAACAGGGGACGTGGACCGACGGACTCGATCCCGCATCGGTGGAGGGCATCCCATCGACCAACACGGTGCCGCCACAACGCCCAGGCACCACACAGCCTCCGAGCCGGTTCGACCGGCGCGCGCCGCGCTCGTCCGACACTGACCAGCACCCTGGTCGTGAGCCGGAACCCACCGCATCCCTGGTCGCCATCTGCACCGAACGCGACGACCTGCGCGCGTGGCTGCAGGCCGGCCAGGCGATGAGCGCGGTGTGGCTGCAGGCAACCCTGGGTGGCCTGGCCGTGACCGCGGAGAGCCAGGTCATCGAGGTCGAGTCAACGAGGCGGCTGCTCCAGCGCGAGCTCTTCTCCTACACCGGACGCGTGCAGATCCTGCTGCGCATCGGCTGGCCCGAGGCGACTCGGCCGCCACTCCCCCGGACGCCCCGCCGCTCTCTCGAGGACGTGTTGCGCACCTGAGCGGTGTCGGGCACGACCCAGGCAGGACCGCAGACGAGCGCGCGGATCAGGACTCTGCGAAACGCAGGTGCAACCACGGCCGTGACAGCGAGAACCTGCGACCGGTCACCACCGAGGGGGTGATCTCGACGACGTTGTACTTCAGCGTCGGAACCCACGGTCTCAACCGCACGCTCTCGGCCCGGTGCGCCTCGTCCTCCGGCAGCAGCCTGGCCTGGCCACGAACCACGACACTGCGAGCCGTGTCCTCACCGAAGCTGTCGATCTCGAAGGCCACCTCGGACCCCATCACGACGCTCAGGAGCTTGTTGCCCTCAGCCGTGCGGAAGAGCAGGGTCTGCCCGTCGACCCCGTAGTTGATCGGAGTGATGTGCACCTCGTCGACCAACCGGAAGGCGAGCCGGCCGAACTCCTCGGCACGCAACATGTCCCAGCACTCCTCAGCAGTGAGTGTCGTGATCAGCTCTACGTCATCCATGAGGACTCCCATCAGGTCGTGGCACGCGAAGCCACCACTCGACGGTAGGCACCGTCGCAGAGCTGTCCAAGGGCCAATGGACCCGAAGGTTCCAAGATCCCACAGGCAGTCCGCACCAGATCGCGGGACCTTTGGCCCCTGACCCACAGCGACGAGTCGCCGAGGCTGGACCGTGAGGTGAGATCCGATGACGACCATCACTGCCGAGCAGGATGACCTGGCCGACCTGGTGGCGCGCCTGCTCGTGGAGTACGCCGGGGCGATGCCCACCGCGATGCTGCGTGCAGTCATCGGCCGGGCCGACCGGATGGTGCCGGCGGAGCCGAATGTGCCGTGCGAGGCTCGCCTCTCGACGGTCGAGGCCGTGGCACGCCGGCTGCTGACCGACCGGCTCGCACGGATGATCGTCGAGAAGCCCCGATAACCCAGCTGGGCGCACCAGGATCTCGGACCCGGGGTTCACCTCGCCCGCTACGGGGTGTGTCGACGACGCGCGGGCTCGAAGCGCGCAGGGTCCGAGCAGTAGTCCTGCACCGCCTGGGCGAATTTCGCGGCCTGGTATCCGTCGGCGTAGCGGTGGTCGAAGGTGGCCGTGAGCGTGAGCATCGGCCGGATCACGACCTGACCAGCCACCGCGACCGGGCGCTGGGTGACGGCCCCCACGAGAACGAGCACGGGGACCCGGTAGTAGCTGGCGAGCGGGGAGTAGGCGCGCGAGATCCCCCACATCCCGACCGAGGTGATCATCGCGCTGCCGAACGCCTGCCGGCGTACTCCCAGGGCTGGAAGGTCGAGGTTGAGATCGGAGGTGAGCCAGGCGCTGAGGTTCATGGCGACCCGCAACAGCCGGCGAGGAAGGATGTCCAGCATTCTCTTCGCCTTCCCGAACGAGTCGTCGTCCCCGCTGGAGATGGAGGCCCGCGAGGATCCGAGCTCTTCAGCGATCTCGACCAGGGACTTCTCGTCCGCCCGGGTCACCTTGCACCCGGTCAGCTCTCCACCCTCGGCCGCGACGATGAAGAAGATGTCGGTGCTCTCTCGCGGGTACTCCTTGCCTCGCGCCAGCCTGACCCGGAGATCGGGCACGGCCTCGAGCCCGTGGGCCACGGCGCGACCGACGGCGTGCGTCATGGTGACGTGTGCGCCGCTCTCCTCGCGCACCTGGTGCAGGTGCTCCAGCAGGGTGCCTGCGTCGAGCTCCAGGTCGCCGTAGAACTGAGGGTCGTTGGGTGATCCCCAGAACGAACCGGCGAGCTTGCGCCACCCGTGCAGCTTCGTGCCGCCGATCCTCGGCGCGGGTGCGGGCTTGCTCCGCAGCGTGGGTGACGACATGACGGGCTCCTGCCTCGTGAGTGGTGCCGGACTGGCGTAGGCGAAGGGCCAGCCACGCTCGCGGGCCGCTGGCCCCACCGACTCTTGCTAGCGCAGTGCGGGGTACTTCTCGACCACGTCGGTCGAGGACCACCAGCGACCCAGTCCCCAGGTGTCGCCCGTGTTGAGCATCGCCAGGGCGACCACCGTGATGGCGCCGAGGATGTGCTCGTCGATGACCGGGTTGTTCTCCGGGGGGAGCACGACCGACCACATGAGCACGTACATGAGGGCACCGGCTCCAGCCGCGAGACGCATGCAGACACCGAGGGTGAGGGCCAGGCCGATGCCCAGCAGGCCGAGCATGAACAGCCAGTCGGCCCACGTGGTGCCGCCGATCGAGTTGTAGAAGTCCTTGAACGGGCCGACGGCACCGAACTTCAAGAATCCCTCGGTCGGGCTGCCCCCGTGGATCCACGCGGCATCGCCGAAGCGGTCGAGCTTGCCGTCCGGGCTGTAGCCCGTGTGGAAGCCCAGGGCGAACAGCTTGTCGACGAACGCCCACAGGAAAGTGAACCCGAACGCGATCCGCAGCGCGGCCAGGACCTGGCGTGTCCGGAAGGAGATGCGGTCGTCGGAGCGGTTCGCGACGGAGTGGGAACCGGTCGTGCCACCGTGGCTCCGGCCGGAAGTCGAGCTGTCGTGCTCGTGGATGGTGCTCATGGCGACCTCCTGGTCAGTTCGTGCCGTAACTCGTGGCTCCAGACTCACCCGACCGGCCCCGGCTCAGCAGGGCCCGGAGTAACCGGGCCGTGGGACGAAGTCCCGAATGGGTGCACCGCGTCGCCTCGAGTTCCCGCGGGACGGCCGCGCGGCCGCGCGCGGGAACTTAGGTCCCGGCGGGACGGGCCCCTGGCCCCATCCCAGCCGCTGCAGCAGCGGTCAGGCTGAGATCCCACGACCACACAAGCGAGGGTGAGCAATGAAGGCGTTGCGACTGAATGCGTGGAAGTCCGATCCGGTCCTCGAGGACGTCGCCCGGCCCGAACCGTGACCCGGCGAGGTCCTCGTCCAGATCGGAGGCGCGGGCGCCTGCCACTCCGACCTCCACCTGATGCATGACTTCGAGGCGGGCACGCTTCCCTGGTCCCCACCGTTCACCCTCGGGCACGAGAACGCCGGCTGGGTGCACGCGCTCGGACCCGGCGTCAAAGGTCCCGAGGTGGGCACTCCGGTCGCGGTCGTCGGAGCCTGGGGGTGCGGCTCCTGTCAGCACTGCCTCTCCGGGCTCGAGACCTACTGCGAGGCTCCTCAGAACGCCCCTGTCGCCGGCGGGGGCGGTGGGCTCGGACTCGACGGCGGAATGGCTGAGTACCTGCTAGTCCCCAGCAGCCGCCACCTCGTCGAGCTCCCCGACGGACTCGATCCGGTGCACGCAGCACCGCTCACCGATGCAGGCCTGACCCCGTACCACGCCGTGCGGCGTTCCCGGGAGAAGCTCGGCCCGGGCTCGACGGTCACCGTGATCGGTGTGGGCGGGCTCGGCCACCTCGCGGTACAGATCCTCAAGGCCACCTCGGCCGCCCGGGTCGTCGCCATCGACCCCCGCGAGAACGCCCGCGACCTGGCCAAGCTCTACGGCGCCGATGCCGTTGCGGCTCCCGGTGACGGGGCCCTCGAGGCGATTCACGAGACCAGCCACGGCCTGGGTTCCGACGTCGTCCTGGACTTCGTCGGATCGGACCAGACGCTCGCGCTCGCCGTGGCCGGCACCCGACAGCTGGCCGACATCACCATCGTCGGGATCGCTGGGGGGACCCTGCCGGTCTCCTTCTTCGGTCTTCCCTACGAGGTGAGCGTTCAGACGACGTACTGGGGAAACCGGGCCGAGCTCCACGAGGTGCTCGACCTCGCCGCGCGCGGACTGTTGCGCGCCGAGATCTCGCGCTTCGATCTGACGGAGGCGACCGTCGCCTACGCCCAGCTGGAGATGGGCGCCATCGAAGGACGAGCCGTCGTGGTCCCCCACCTGGAGTACATGCCATGAACACCCCGACGCTGACCGCACTGGTGGTCCACGAGTCGATGTTCCACAACACCGCCACTGTCGCCGAGGTCGTCGCTGCCAGTCTGACCGCCGAGGGCATGAGCGTCACCTGCGTCGATGTCGCTGACGCGCCTCCGCTCGAGAGCGTCGAGGTGGACCTGCTCGTGGTCGGGGCACCCACGCACGCCTTCTCGCTGAGCCGTCCCGGGACCCGCGAGGAGGCCGTGCGCCAAGGGGCGCCCGCCGAGCATGGCCGCACCGGGATCCGCGAGTGGCTCGCCGCTGCTCCCTCGGGTCTGCGGAGACCCGGCCTCGCGGCCGTGTTCGACACCCGGGTCACGAAGGTGAGGAAGCTGCCCAAGGCAGCAGGTACGCGCGGAGGACACCTGCTCAAGCACCTCGGGTTCACCCTGGTACGACGGCCTGAACCGTTCCTCGTCGAGGACACCACGGGGCCGCTGATCGACGGTGAGGTCGAACGCGCCTCGGAGTGGGGACGGGAACTGGCTCGAGACGTGGCTCAGCGGCTCTTCGTGGGGGCGGCCGACGACCTCGGGCGTCGCTGAGGCGCCTGCACGCCGTCAGACCTGGGGGTGCTTGAGGGAGAAGATCGCGGCCTGCGTCCTGCTCTCCAGACCCAGCTTGGCCAGGAGCGAGGAGACGTAGTTCTTGATGGTCTTCTCCGCCAGGAACATCACCTCGGCCATCTGGCGGTTCGTCATTCCCTCTCCGATGAGCTCCAGGATGCGTTGCTCCTGGGTCGTCAGATTCTCCAGGGCGGGGTCTGACCGGACGCCGTTGCGCACCCGTTCCAGCACCTTGGCGGTCACGGCAGGGTCCAGGGTCGACTGGCCCGCCGCTGCGCGACGCACGGTGTCGACCAGGTCGGTGCCGCCCACCTGCTTGAGGATGTAGCCGGCAGCGCCCGCCATGATGGCGGCGAAGAGTGCGTCGTCGTCGTCGTACGACGTCAGGATGAGCGCTGCGATGCCTGGGTCACGTGACCGGATCTCACGGCACACATCGATCCCCGACCCGTCGGGCAGGCGTCCGTCGAGGATCGCGACATCTGGCCGGAGGGCGGGGATGCGACGCGTCGCGTCGCCGGCCAGCCCGGACTCCCCCACGACGACGATGTCGCCCTCGCTCTCCAACAGCTCGCGGATCCCCCGACGCACGATCTCGTGGTCATCCAGCAGGTAGACACGAATCGGCTCGGTCACGGCGGTTTCCTCAGGAACCTGGGGCATGCCTCGGAACCTAGCCCGCCCCCGGCGCACGCGTCGATGCTCCGCACAGCATTGAGGACCTTGGTCCTGTCCTCGTATGACTACGGGCCTTGGTCACGGTCATACCACCGTTCATACGGTGAGAGACCCAACCGGTGAATGCCGACAGGAGTACTCGTGGACACGCTCGACATCGCCCGGTGGCAGTTCGCCATCATCACCGTCTACCACTTCCTCTTCGTGCCCATCACCATCGGCCTGTCGGCGATCGTGGCCAGCTACGAGACTGCGTGGATCCGCACCGGGAACGAGCGCTGGCTCCGGCTGACGAAGTTCTTCGGCAAGCTGTTCCTGATCAACTTCGCCATCGGCGTCGTGACGGGCATCGTCCAGGAGTTCCAGTTCGGGATGAACTGGAGCGACTACTCACGCTTCGTCGGCGACATCTTCGGCGCGCCCCTGGCGGTCGAAGGCCTGCTGGCGTTCTTCCTGGAGTCGACGTTCCTGGGGCTGTGGATCTTCGGCTGGGACCGGCTCTCACCGAAGCTGCATGCGGCCTGCATCTGGCTGGTCCACCTCGGCACCCTGTTCTCGGCGTACTTCATCCTCGCGGCGAACTCGTGGATGCAGCACCCCGTCGGGTACGCGTACAACCCTGACACCGGACGTGCTGAGCTGAACGACTTCTTCGCCGTGCTGCTCAACAAGGTCCAGCTCGTCACGTTCCCCCACGTCGTGCTCTCGGCGTACATGACCGGCGCTGCGTTCGTGATCGGAGTCTCGTTCTGGCAGCTGGCCCGCAGGGCGCGCTCCGACGAGGACCGTGGCATGTACATGGTCGCCTTGCGAACCAGTGCCGCTGTGGTGCTGGTCGCCGGACTCGGGGTCGCCGTCAGCGGTGACGTCCAGGGGAAGATCATGACCGAGGTCCAGCCGATGAAGATGGCTGCGGCCGAGGGGTTGTACGAGACCGAGGCACCCGCCGACTTCTCCCTGTTGACCATCGGCACCCCGGACGGCAAGGAGGAGAAGTTCGCGGTCAAGGTCCCCGACCTGCTGTCCTTCCTGGCCACAGGAACGACCGATGGCAGGGTCACCGGCATCAACGAGCTGCGCAAGCAGTACAAGGCCGAGTACGGCAGCGACCCGGGTGCGACCTACTACTCGCCCGGTGACTACACACCCCTCATCCCGCTGACCTACTGGTCCTTCCGCTTCATGATCGGCCTCGGTCTGGCGGCAGCCGCCATCGCCGGTTGGCTGTTGTGGGCCACGCGACGTGGCCGCTTCCCCCACGGTCGACTGATCTTCTACCTGGCGATGCTCTTGCCGTTCATGCCGCTTCTGGCGAACTCTTTCGGCTGGATCTTCACCGAAGTGGGGCGCCAGCCGTGGTCGGTCTTCGGGCTGATGACCACGGCCCAATCGGTCTCGCCCACCGTCAGCGTCACGGAGGCCCTGATCTCCCTCATCGTGCTGACGCTGCTGTACGCCGGTCTCGCGGTCGTCGAGGTCCGCCTGATGCTCACCTACATACGAGCCGGAGCCGACCCGGTGCCTGTCGTGGGCGACGACGACCCCGACGCCCACGGCCCCGACCGCCCGCTCGCCTTCGCGTACTGACCCGACGAGGACACCACCATGGAACTGACCACTGTCTGGTTCGCCCTGATCGCCGTGCTGTGGATCGGCTACTTCACCCTCGAAGGGTTCGACTTCGGCGTCGGCATGCTGCTGCCGGTCCTGGCCGAGGACGAGACCGAGCGCCGCGTCATGATCAACACCATCGGTCCGGTGTGGGACGGCAACGAGGTCTGGGTGCTGGTGGCCGGCGGCGCGACCTTCGCTGCTTTCCCCGAGTGGTACGCCACGTTGTTCAGCGGCTTCTACCTGCCGCTGCTGCTCATCCTGGTCGCCCTCATCGTTCGTGGGCTGGCCTTCGAGTACCGCGCCAAGCGCGACAACGCCGCGTGGCGAGCACGCTGGGACCTGGCCATCGTCATCGGCTCGCTCGTTCCCGCACTCCTGTGGGGCGTGGCCTTCGCAAACATCCTGCGCGGGGTCCCGATCGACGCGGACGGGGAGTACGTCGGTGGCTTCTTCAACCTGCTCAACCCCTACGCCCTCCTCGGCGGTGCGACCACGCTGCTGCTGTTCCTCACCCACGGGGCCGTCTTCATCTCGCTGAAGACCGACGGGCGGATCCGGCACGCTGCCCGGTCCCTGGGGCTCAAGCTGGGTGTGGCTGCCGCCGCAGTCACCGTGGCCTTCCTGGTGTGGACGCAGCTGGACACCGGCTCGGTGGCCTCCGCGGTCGCCTTCGTCGTCGCCGCGCTCTCGCTCGTGGCGGCACTCGGGGCCCTGCTGCAAGGTCGTGAAGGATGGGCCTTCATCGGAACCTTCGTCGCCATCGGGCTCGGAGTCGCGGGCCTGTTCCTGGCCCTGTTCCCCGACGTGATGCCGACCTCGTTGACCTACGGCATGAGCCTGACGACGACGAACGCCTCGGCCACGACGTACACGCTGAAGGTCATGACGGTGGTCGCGGTGATCTTCACCCCCGTGGTCCTGCTCTACCAGGGCTGGACCTACTGGGTCTTCCGCAAGCGGATCACGGTGCACCACATCCCGGTGTCCACCGCTCCGGCCACGGTCGCCCCCTCGCCCGGTCGATGAGGCCGACTGACCCCCGGCTTCGCCGACACCTCGCGGCGGCCCGCCCCCAGCTCGGCGGCGTCCTCGTCACGGGACTGGCGTCGAGCGTGCTGGTCCTCGCCCAGGCCTGGGTGGTCACCGGTCTCGTCGTGGCCGTCGTCGGCGGCGAGGACGTCACCGGCTGGATGGCAGCCGTGGTGGTCACCCTGTCGGCCCGCGCTGCGACCGGCTGGGCCGGCGACTGGTGTGCCACCGCCGCTGCGGCCCGCATCGGGTCGCACCTGCGCACCCTGCTCGTCAGGGCCGTCCTCGCAGAGCCGCCGGGAGCGGCACCGGACACGGGTGCTGCCGCGGTCCTGGCCACCCGTGGTGTGAGCGCCGCCGAGCCCTACCTGACCCGCTACGTGCCGTCGCTGGTGCTGGCCTGCGCCCTGCCTCCTCTCACCGTCGTGGCGATCGCCACCCAGGACGTCCTCAGCGCGGTCATCGTCGTGGCCACGATCCCCCTCGTGCCCGTGTTCGGGGCACTGGTCGGCCTGGCGACACGTGATCGTGCCCGCCAGCAGTGGCGTGAGATGGAGTCACTGTCCAGCCACTTCCTGGACGTGATGAAGGGGTTGCCCACGCTCGTCGCGTTCCGCCGGGCCCGCGCCCAGTCGCAGACCATCGGACGAGTCACCGACCGCTACCGCCGGGCGAGCCTGGAGACCCTGCGCCTGGCGTTTGCCTCCTCGGCGGTGCTCGAGCTGGTGGCGACGCTCTCCGTGGCGCTCGTCGCCGTCACCGTCGGAGTCCGTCTCGCCGCCGGAGGGCTCGATCTGCACACTGCGCTGCTGGTGCTGCTGCTCGCTCCGGAGGCGTACTGGCCCCTGCGTCGTGTCGGTGCGGAGTTCCACGCCGCTGCCGAGGGAGTGGCCACCTTCGAGAAGGTCTCGGCCCTGACCGAACAGTCGCCTGAGCTTCCGGACGGACCGACCGGCACCCCCTGGGGAGACGGGGAGGACCTGGTCGTCACCGACCTCACCGTGCAGTACCCCGGACGATCAACCCCTGCGCTGGCACATCTGCATACGCGCATTCCCGCTCGAGGCGTGACCGTCGTCGCCGGCCCCTCAGGGTGTGGGAAGTCCACGTTCGTCGACGTCCTCGCCGGACTCGTGCGCCCGACCTCGGGCGACGTACGCGTCGGTGGGCAGGCCACCAGCGGGCCTGGATGGCAGTCCTGCGTGGCCTGGCTGCCGCAGCGACCGCACTTCGTGGACGGCACCGTGGCCGAGAACCTGCGCATCGGCAAGCCCACCGCCTCCGAGACGGAGCTCTGGGTCGCATTGCGTGAGGTCGCCCTCGAGGAGCGAGTGCGAGAACTTTCCGGCGGGTTGCACGCCTCGGTGGGTGAGGACGGGAAGCTGCTCTCGGCCGGTGAACGGGCACGGCTGGCGATGGCCCGGGTGGTGCTGGCCGCACGTCCTTGGGTGCTGATGGACGAACCGACCGCCCACCTCGACGAGCTGACGGAGATGGTTATCGCGGACACCATCGTCGAGCTGGCACGCACCAGCGCTGTGGTCGTCGTCGCCCACGACCCGTCGATCGTGGCTCTCGGGGAGCAGGTGATCGCCCTGGAGACACCCGCGCCGGTGACGCTCACACCCACCCCGCCTCCAGCGTCGGTCCGAACGGCCGACGACACCGGGCCGGTGCGTGTCGACGAAGAACCCGCACCGGTGGACGAGTCCCCGCCCAGCGGGGCCCCGACCGTCTGGCGCAGCACCTTGACGGGCGCCCTTGCCTCCGCGTCTGGAGTCGCCCTCACCACCACTGCCGGGTGGCTGATCGTGCAGGCCTCGACCCGACCTGCCGTGCTGACCCTGCTCGTGGCCATCGTGGCGGTCAGGACCTTCGGCCTGGCCCGCCCAGTGCTGCGGTACGCCGAACGGCTCGGGTCGCACGACGCGGCCCTGCGGCTCCTGGCCCGCACACGCGTGGACGTCTACGACGCGCTGGTCCCGCTCGTGCCCGGCCGGATCGGCAGGCAGCGGGGCGACGTGCTGGCCTCCGTGGTCGACGACGTGGACAGTGTCGTCGACCGCGAGCTGCGGGTGCACCTGCCGGTCCGCTCCTACCTCCTGGTCTGTGTGCTCGCGAGCGTCGTCGCAGGCGTCCTGCTGCCCACGACCGGCATGGTCGTGGCCGGTCTGTGCGGTGGCGGCGCCGTAGTCGCCTTCTTCCTCGCGCGACTCGGCGCCACCCGCGCCGAGCGGGCGACCGTCGAGCGTCGCGCCCAGCTGTCCTCGGCGGTCGCAGAGACCCTCGAGCTGAGCAACGAGCTGGTGATGTGGCAACGCACCGATGCAGCCGTGTCGGCGATCACCCGTGAGAGCGAGCAGCTGGGCGCCGCGTCACGCAGCGCAGGACGATGGACCGCGGGCGCGAGGGCGTGGCTGATCCTGGCCACCGGCGCAGCGATCGCCATCGTCGCGACGCTGACCGCAGACGCTGTCCGCAGCGGTCAGCTCAGCGGTCCCGTGGCCGCCCTGCTGGTGCTGCTCCCCCTGGCCATGCTCGACGTCGCCCTCCCGGTCGCGGACGCCGGTGCGCTGGCGGCCCGCACCCGCGCTGCGGCGCACCGTCTGGAGTCACTTCAGAACATGCCACCCGCAGTCGTGAACAACCCGACCGGAGCGGCCGCGCAGTCGAACGAGCTCGACGTCTCCCGGGTGAGTGCCGGCTGGGGGTCCAACGTTGCCCTTCGCGGGGTCTCGTTCCACCTGGAACCCGGCACGCGGATCGGTGTGATCGGTGCATCCGGCTCCGGCAAGACCACGCTGGCGGCCCTGCTGCTGAGGTTCGTGGACCCGTTCGCGGGCCAGATCCGCCTCGGAGGCACCGAGCTCGACCGGCTCGACCTCGACGACGTCCGCAGCAGGGTGGGCCTCGTGGACGACGATCCGCACGTGTTCGCCACCACCGTGGTCGAGAACGTCCGCCTCGCCCGTCCGGTGGCGACCGACCGTGAGGTCGAGCAGGCCCTGCGGCAGGCGCGGCTCGGCCCCTGGTTGGACACCCTTCCCGATGGGCTGCACACATGGGTCGGACTGGGGCACACGAACGTCTCGGGCGGCGAACGCGCACGTCTCGCGCTGGCACGCTCACTGCTGGCAGACCAGCCCGTCGTCGTGCTCGACGAACCGACGGCGCACCTGGACCACGCCACCGCGACCGAGCTCGCGCACGAGATCCTCACCGGCCCACGAACACGCAGCGTCGTGTGGATCACGCACAACCCGGTCGGACTGGACCTCGTCGACAGCGTCCTCGACCTGGACCTCTGGTTGCGCCGACCAGCGGTGGTGAGTCCGATGGAGCTTGGCTGACCCGGCTCACGCCGGGCTCCGGTAGCCAGGCACTCTCCGTGGGCGTCGTAGTCCCCTAGGTTGACCTCATGGTCCGGCGGTTTCCGACTCCAGCGTGGACTGTGGGCTACCGACGCGGCTGGCTCCGCGGGGACATCTTGGCGGGCGTCACCATCACCGCCTACCTCATTCCCCAGGTGATGGCGTACGCCGAGGTTGCCGGGCTACCCGCCGTCGCCGGGTTGTGGGCGTCGATCGGCGCACTGCTGGCCTACGCCGTCCTGGGGTCCTCCGGGCAGCTCTCGGTGGGTCCTGAGTCGACCACCGCATTGATGACCGCAGCTGCCATCGGAGCCGTGGCGACCACCGGTACGAGCCAGTACGCGAACCTCGCCGCTGTGCTGTGCCTCGTGGTGGCGACCTTCTGCCTGTTGGCCTGGTTCGGGCGGCTCGCCTTCGTGGCCGAGCTTCTCTCCCGCCCGGTGCTCGTCGGCTACATGACCGGCGTCGCGCTGATCATGATCGTCTCCCAGCTCGGCAAGCTGACCGGGATCGACGTCTCGACCGACGGGATCCTGCACGAGATCGGTGACGTCGTCCGTCACCTCGATCAGGTGCACGTGCCGACACTCGTGCTGGGGCTCATCACCCTGGTCGTGATGCTGGCGGGCGGCTACCTGGCACCACATGCCCCGATGGCGCTGATCGGCATGGTCGGCGCCGCGGCCGCGGTGTCTCTGCTGAACCTGGGCGAGCGTGGGATCACGGTCATCGGCACGATCCCTGCCGGGCTCCCGGTCCCGTCGCTGCCGCACCTGACGTTCGACGACGTGGTCTCGCTGTCCCCGGCGGCCCTGGGCGTCGCGTTCGTCGCGTACACCGACAACATCTTGACCGGGCGCGCGTTCGGGAACAGACATGGCGAGCGCATCGACCCCAAACGGGAGCTGCTGGCGCTCGGCGCCGCGAACCTCGCATCGGGCGTGATGCAGGGTTTCCCGGTGAGCAGCAGCGGCAGCCGCACGGCGATCGGAGATGCCGGAGGGGGACGCACCCAGCTCACCAGTCTCGTCACCGCGGCCGCGACCGTCTTCGCGGTCCTCGCCCTGCGTCCGCTGCTCGCCGCCTTCCCGACCGCCGCGCTGGGCGCAGTCGTCGTGTACGCCGCCGTGCGGCTGATCGACGTCGCCGAGTTCCGCAGGCTGGCGCGGTTCCGTCGGACGGAGTTCCTGATCGCCCTTGCCACCGCAGCCGCTGTCCTGGTGGTCGGTGTACTCCCGGGAGTGCTGGTCGCCATCGGTCTCTCGGTCCTCGCCCTGCTGGGGCGCGTCGCCCGACCCC
Organism: uncultured Actinomycetota bacterium; assembly: GCA_963797525.1. Classification (GTDB taxonomy): domain Bacteria; phylum Actinomycetota; class Actinomycetes; order Propionibacteriales; family Nocardioidaceae; genus Marmoricola. The sequence continues at coordinate 65,406 of CAWCPT010000001.1, read as the reverse complement.
ACGACGCCGTCGAAGGCTTCGTCCCCGAACTCGCGGGGATGCACGACGTCGACGACTACCCGGACGCGACGGTCATCCCGGGGTTGCTCGTCTACCGATATGACTCCCCCTTGTTCTTCGCCAACGTCGAGGACTTCCGCCGCAGGGCCCTGGCATCAGTCGACGAGACCAGCGGACCGGTCCAGTGGTTCCTGCTCAACGCCGAGGCGATCATCGACATCGACATCACCGCCGTGGACGCGCTCGAGGAGTTGCGCAAGGAGCTGTCAGAGCGGGACATCGTCTTCGCCATGGCGCACACGAAGATGGAGCTGAGAGCCGATCTCGAACGTGTGGGCCTGGTGCAGCGGATCGGCGAGGACCGGTTCTTCCCGACACTGCCGACGGCGGTCGAGGGGTTCCGTCTGTGGCAGGCCGGGGACCGATAACACCGGTGCGCGCCGTGCGCGAGGGCCTCGACCAGCGCCGGTGTCAGGTCCTTGGTGGTGCTGGGTCCGCATCACCATCGGTGCCCCGATCATCTTCGCGCGGGCGGCGACGTCGGTCCCGTCGTCGACCAGATCGATGCGGATGTGCCGGCTGGTGCAGTGCGACGTGGCGGCCTTCGTGGTGTCGTGCTCTAGAGCCTGGGGAAGAGCCTGCTGGGTGACTCGTCTATCTCGTGCAGCCGCTTGGCGCGTCCGACGATCAGCCGGTCCGGACGCCCGACGACGCGTTCGTCCTTCTCGGGGTAGTCGAACTGGGCGAGTACGCAGCGGATGGCCTCGAGCCGGGCACGCTTCTTGTCGTTGCTCTTGATGACGGTCCAGGGTGCGTGGCGGGTGTCGGTGTAGAAGAACATGGCTTCCTTCGCCTCGGTGTAGGCCTGCCACTTGTCCATGCTCGCCTTGTCCGTGGGGGACAACTTCCACTGCTTCACCGGATCGAGGGACCTCGCCGCGAACCGCGCTGCCTGCTCTGTCTGGCTCACCGAGAACCAGAGCTTGATGAGTTGGGTCCCGGAATCGACAAGCATCCGCTCGAACTCCGGGCAGGAGCGCATGAACTCCAGGTACTCGGCCGGTGTGCAGAAGTCCAGCACGCGTTCGACACCGGCGCGGTTGTACCAGGAGCGGTCGAAGAGCACGATCTCGCCGCCGCTGGGAAGGTGGGCGACGTACCGCTGGAAGTACCACTGAGTCTTCTCGACGTCCGTCGGGATGGGCAATGCGACCACACGCGCACCACGTGGGTTGACGTGCTCGGTGAAACGCTTGATCGATCCGCCCTTGCCGGCCGCGTCGCGACCCTCGAACAGGATCGCGACCTTCTGCCCGGTGTCCTTCACCCACACCTGCAGCTTGAGCAGCTCGATCTGGAGCTCTCGCTTGGTGCGTTCGTACCTGCGTCGGCTGATCTTCTTCTCGTACGGGTAACCCTCCCGCCAGGCGGCCTCTCCCGCCACGCCCGCACCCGAGGTCCCGTCGCCGCTCTCGCGGAGGTCGGCCAACTCGTCGAGCTCGTGCTTGTGCGACTCGACGAAGTCCTCGTCGCTCGATCGCAGCGGTGTGGTTCGGGCGGCCATGGGTGATCTCCTCCGGTGCTCGGCGCAGGACGTTTCTCGTTCCGGCCCAACGCTCTCGTCCGGTCGGCGCTTCGCACAGGGTCCGAAGTCCCGGGCCACCGGGACCGTGACCCCGGGGATGCGGGGGCCGAACGCAGTTGGGGTGGTGTGCGCACGGACCCCCCTTGGTGGCTTTCGGCCCTGCCACGTGAGGTCTCGGGACTCTGCCGAGCCTTTCCGGCGCCCGCGAGCATCGGGGTGACCGAAAGGAATCGACATGACTCCCACGCACGGATCACGGATCGTCGTCGGGATCGACGACTCCCCCGCCAGCGCCACCGGCGTGACGTACGCCGCGCTCGAGGCGCAGCGTCTCGGTGCCTCCCTCGACATCGTCCACGCCACACCCGGCTACGGAGACCTGCATGGCGACGTACCGCTCGTCGACGACCAGACACTGGCCGCGTTCGGGCACAAGCTGCTCCGGGACGCCGAGCACCTGGCTCGCTCTGTGGCCCCGAACCTGAGCATCTCGACCGACCTGACGTCGGGTGGCACCGTGACCGTGCTCGTTGCTGCCGCCCAGGACGCGCAGATGCTGGTCCTCGGAGCCGAGCGCCGATCGGTCGTCGACCGGATCTGGACCGGCGACGTGGTGGGTGGCGCAGCTGCCCGCTCGCACTGCCCGGTTGTCGCCGTTGCCCCCGAGTGGGAACCCAGCGAGGAACACGGCCGCATCGTGGTCGGTCTGAAGTCGACGGACAACGCCGGCGACCTACTCCGCGCAGGACTCGACCTCGCGCACGAGTGCAAGGCTGAGCTGGTCGTCGTGCACGCGTGGAAGCTCGACTCCGGGTACGACGACATCGTCGCCAACCGCGTCGACTCCGATGACTACGGGCGCCAGGTCACCAACCAGGTGGAACCTCTGCTCAACGAGCTGCGACTAGCGCACCCAGAGGTCGCCGTCCGCATCGAGGTCCTCCACGTCCAGGCGGCATACGCACTGGTCAAGGCCTCGGCCGACGCCGACCGTCTCCTGATCTCACGGCCGGCGCACCGCACCGTCCTCCACCACCTCGGATCAGTCGCCCGAGCCGTGCTGCACGAAGCGCGTTGCCCCGTCGAGATCCTGCCGCCCCAGAGTGCTGCGACCCCGGAGCATGCCACGGCCTAGAGCCGAGGCGTTCTTGATTCCGGACGCTGGCCGGCCCGAAGTGAATGGGTCGGCCGCAAGACGGGGCTCGACCCGCGCCTCGAGCGTGGCGACACACCACTCGCGAATCAGCGACGGAACTGGATACTCCGAACGCCCTCGACGGCGCCGGCCAGCCTCCGGGCGACGTGCCGATCGGTCTCGGAGTCGACTCCCCCGAAGGTCACGACGCCGTTGTCCACCTCGATCATCCAGTCATACGAGTCTTCCCGCGCCCGGTGCTGGATCTCGGCCGCGATCTGCCGATCGTGACGGGCCAGCTGGCGTACCACGTCGGTACGACTGATCATGCCGACCACGCGTCCGTCGTCGGTCACCGGAAGACTCTTTCTGTGGAAGTCGGCCATCACCCGCGCCGCGTCGGCAAGTTCTGCGTCTGGGGGCACCGTGATCGGCTGGCGCGTCATCACCTGCTCGACCTGTTCCACGGACACGCCCTCCTCGGTGGGCAGGCGCACGATGAGCGTGCGCTGGTCGCGGACCAGGGACTCCCGGACGATGTCGGCCTCACCGACGACTCCGACGAGCTGGCCATCCGGAGCGACCACCGGCAGCGACGTGACGTGGTGCTCGCTCAGAACGGCAGCAGCCTCACGCAGAGTCGTGTGCGGGGTGACCGTGATGACCGACCTGGTCATCGCGTCTTGGACGAACATGGTCGTTACCTCCTGGCTCCGTCATCTCGCAACTCAGCCGGCTCCGCGAGAGGGTCCCAGCCCCTGCCGAGCTGTCGGCCGGTGAGCTCGGTCCAGCGCAGTCGCACGAACAGCGCCCGAGTGCCGCCCGCCCATGGCGCGGACGGTGCTTCCTCTCGGATGCGGGCCATCTCCGCGTAGTCCTCGACCACCTTGCCGGGTCCCCGCGCCAGCACGCTCCATCCACGCTGGTGCTCGTGGTCGATGTCGTCGATCTCAAACGCAAGCGGCGTCGTCGTGTGCGCGTGCGTGCCCAGAAGGCTGTAGGCGGTGGTGCGGAGCACGATGGAGTCCTCCAGGACCGCATAGTTCACCGGGATGACGTAGGGGCCCGTGGGCGTGGAGAACGCGACCCGCCCGACGGTGTGCGACCGCAGCAGCGCCTCGCACTGAGCTATGTCCAGCTCGCGTGGCTCTTGCATCGGAGGCCTCCAAGCCGATGTGGTCCGGTCTCCTTCGATCATCCGTCGGACGAGAAGCCACGGTCAGGGCCATTGGTCCCGAAGCAGAGGACCTTGCACCCTGACGCTCCCCCACGGACGGAGGCACGCTCAGGTAGGAGAGACCATCGCTACGCACAGCTGGAGAAGCCATGGAAACCAAGGCAGGAACCATCGTCGTCGGCGTCGACGGCTCCGAGGGGTCCGCACGCGCCCTCGCCTGGGCGATCGAACAGGCAGTGGCCGAGCATCGCCCCCTGACGTTGGTGCACGCCATCCACGCTGTCACGCCCGCGTATGTCGACGCGGCCATCGTCGATCCGGCCGACGCGAGCGCGACCGTGACCGAAGCGGGTCGCAAGATCCTGGCGACCGCTCACGCCGAGGTCGAAGCGGTTGCCCCCGACCTAGAAATCCATGAAGTGCTGGACTTCATCGATCCCCGCGAGCTCCTGCTGGAGCAGTCGCGGAACGCCACGATGGTGGTCCTGGGGTCGCGAGGGCTCGGCAAGGTGCGCAGTCTTCTGCTCGGCTCGGTGGGTGTCGCGCTGGTGCGCCATGCGCACAGCCCCGTCGTCGTCCACCGTCCCGGGAACCGGGGCACGGTCCGCAACGGTGTCGTCGTCGGCGTCGAGACGTCCGAGGAGTCGCAACCTGTCCTGGAGTTCGCCTACCGCGAGGCGTCGCTGCGCGGACTGCCTCTGACCGTGCTGCACTGCTACTGGGACATCCAGGCCGGGACAGCCGCGGGCGGTCTGGTGTACGACTCCATGATCGACATGGAGTCCGAGCAGCTCGCGGTGGCCGAGACCCTGGCCGGCATGGCGGAGAAGTACCCCGACGTCTCCGTCGCCACCAGGATGGCCCGCGGGCTGCCCCACGAGACGCTCGCCCAGCTCAGCGAACGGATGAACCTCGTCGTCGTCGGGGCCCACCAGGCCAGCCGCGTCTCGCGGATGGTGAGCGGGTCCGTCTCCGTCGCGCTCGTGGAGCACGCCACCTGCCCGGTGGCCGTCGTACCTGTGTCGACGCCCCAGTGAGGTTCCGGCTCAAGTTGAGGCGGTCAGGACCAGCGTGAACCGCGCGCCGGACGGGGAGTTCGGCGCGTAGCCCACGGTCCCACCGTTGGCCTCGATGAGCTCCTTGACGATGAACAGCCCGAACCCGGATCCACTCCTCTGGGCTGCCACCCCCGACCTGGCCCTGGTGAACCTGTCGAACAGGTGTGGCACGAAGTCCTGGGGCACACCTTCCCCCACGTCGGCGACGGTGATCTGGACCAGGTCGTTGACTCGCGTGACCTCCACGGACACCGGTGGCGCCCCGTAGCTGTCGGCGTTGGCGATCAGGTTGGTCAGCGCCTGACGCAGGTGGAACGGGTCGACCCTGGCACGGATGCCTCGATCGGCGACGACACTCACCTCGCCCTTGGCGGTCACGGTGACGACGTCTCGAACCAGGTCGGCGATCCCGACGACCTCGTCCCGGATGAGCAGGTCGCCGGTGTCGACGCTCACCATCGCCAGGATGTCCTGGACCAGCTCGCCCAGTGGCGCGATGCGGCGAAGGCCTGCTCGGTCATCCGGCGCTGCTCCGGGAGCAGGTCAGGGTGCCAGGTGTCGATGGCCTGCTCGAGGTTGCCGAGGATCACGGTGACCGGATGTCGGACGTCGTGACCCACCATCCCGACCATGTTGGTCAGCAGCCGGTTGGTCGACTCCAGGGCAGCGGCCTGCCGCTGGACCTCCGACTCGTCCTGCACCGTTCCGCGAAGCAGCACCGGCTCGCCGTCGGCACTGACGACTGGCCGGGTCCGGCTGGCCACGCTCCGCACCTGGCCGTCGACGACCAGCCGGTAGCGGAGGTCGAAGTCCTCTCCGACCACAGCTTCTCGGCCTGCACCAGGCGCACCCGGTCGATGTCGTCGGGGTGGATCAGGCTGCGATAGGCCTCATGACTGGGTGTGAAGCTGGCCGGGTCCTGACCCGCCAAGCGGTACAACTGCCGCGACCACGTCACGATGCTGCTGCCAGGCCGCATGGACCACCTGCCCAGCCCCGCGAGCTCCTGAGCCTCGTCGAGCTCGCGCTGCGCATCGACTCTCGGCGTCACGTCGGTCACCAGCACGAAGATCCCCTGCACCCGATCGTCCACGATGTCGGGGATGTAGCTCGCCTGGGTGTGGTGCACCCGCCCGGTGGTGTCGACCAGGGTCCGCTGGAAGTGCTGCTCCTCGCCCTGCAGGGCCGACCGCAGGTACGGCTCGTTGCTGCGGTAGACCTGTGGCCCCAGCACCTCGCTGATGTGCATCCCGCGCATCTGCTCCGGTGAGCGGCCGAAGTACTCCACGTAGGCAGCGTTGGCAACCTCGTTGCACAGGTCCTTGTCCCAGTAGGCGATCAGGGCAGGAAGCTGGTCGAGGAGGCGTTGGACCTGCTCGGCACGGACGTGGCCGTTGGCGCTCCCTGCGTCGGAGACCTCATGCATCCGTGGCACCGAGCACGTCACGAGCGGTCGACATTGGGACTGGGTTCGGCGGCACGAGATCTCCCTGACCTTGTGGCGGTGTGGGAAGCACCTGCTACCCCCTCATCACTGTCTTCCCACCCGTTCGCCCGCCGGGAGAGCACCATGGCCCCGGTTTGGGGGACTTTGTACCTCCGGCCCGCTGAGCTGGTGCCTCACGAAGGTGCGGCGGAGCCACGCTCGAGGGAACCGCGCAGCGGTGGTGGCCACCCCTGCGCTGCGGTACCACGGACGCATGCCGGCGACCAGGGGTCGCCTATGTCAACGTGTTCCTGCTGGACGGGAGTGGCACCCACGTTTGTCGCAAGGTCCGCTCCGCGGAACCGTCCATCCAGTGACTCCTGTGGATCTCCGCGCCCGGGCGTCGCAGCAGCTCCGGGCACGCGCGAGGGTCTCGACCCCCGCCTCACGGAGGCAGACCACGAGTTGCTCGAGCGCGTCCTTGCTGGCGACCCGGACCAGCAGATCGCCGACGTCAGCGGTCAAGCCCTCGCCCGGGTCTCCCACGACGTCGCCACCCTCGCGCACCGGATGATGGCAGCCACGAGTGGTTCCTCCGGAGCTGCTTCGAGCGGGGAGCACCGCCGAGACATCTGACCCGACGGACCATTCGGACGGCACCGCGACTCGTGCGCCGACATCCGCCTTCTGGTCACCAGAGCATCATCGGGCCGGTCATGCCGGCGAGTGGCTGCTCCGCGAACCAGGCGCGCGACCAGCCCAACATCTGCACGATCTCTGCGTGCTGCGCACTGCTGATCCGGCTTGCCAGGCGCGCAGCCTGGCGGTGCTTCGCGGCGGGGCCGGCGAGGAAGCGCTGAGACATCATCACGGCCACCATGTGGTGCGGGATCATGTCGTTGAGGAAGGCTCGGTCCAGCTGGTCGCCGGAGAGGCGGCTCAGGTCCCGCATCTCAGGCATGTACCCCGCATCGAAGGTGGGTCGGCCGGGATACCATTCGCGGATCCACGCCGTCATCTGCTTCACCTGCTCGGACTGCGTGTCGACGGCACGGGCACCGAAGTCACGCATCTGCGATCGCCCCGAGCGCGACAGCTGGAGAGCCGCCGCGATGGCCTCACGGTGGTGCGCCACCATCGCGGCGAGGTAGGCGTACTCGCTGGTCGCAGCCGAGGTGTCGTGCATCGAGCTCATCCCCGAGCTCCACCCCTGGAAGGCGTCAGCAGCATGGTCGGACGATGCCGGGCTCCGCCCACCGGCCGCCATCATCGTGCTGTCGTCCCGGTACGGCGCGTCGTCGTCCCCGGAGACGATGACCAGCGTTCCGACGGCGACCAGGGCCACCGCCACGGCACTGACGGCCGCGGTCGCCCAGGTCCGTCGCATGTCAGCCTCCCCGACCGACGACACCTTCGTCAGCCTCCTCCGATCATCGTCGTGCGGAGGCTCGATGCCCCAGGGGCGTCGGACCACTCGGCCACGGCACAAGGTCCCCTGCTGCTCGCTGCACCCGAGCCGGTCGACAAGCGATCAGGGTCTTTGGTCCCGCCGCTCCACTGCTTTTCGCCCTGACTCCGAGTCGGTCGGAGGACCAGTCTGGGCACGACGGCACCCGGTCGTCAGGAGAGCTGGAGTGAGCATGAGCAGCCGTGCAGGAACCATCGTCGTGGGCGTGGACGGTTCGTCCTCCTCGCAGGAGGCTCTGACCTGGGCTGCCGAGCAGGCCCAGGCGGAGAACCGTGCCCTCACCCTGGTGCACGCCGTACCTCGTTCCACACCGATCCTGCTGGACCCCACCGGCACGAGCCCGCAGGAGGCCCGCGATCGTTCCCTACTCGCGAGAGGTCACGACGTCCTCGCTGCTACGCGCGAGCAGGTGCACGGCCTTGCCCCGGAGGTGTCCGTCGAGAACCGGTGCATGGTCGGGGATCCCCGCGATGCGCTGGTCGAGCTCTCCGCAACCGCGTCGATGATCGTGCTCGGATCGCGCGGACGCGGGCACATGAAGAGCCTGCTTCTCGGGTCGACTGCGGTCGCCGTGGTGCGCCATGCCCTGTGCCCCGTCATCGTGCACCGGCCGACGAGACCTTCACCAGAGCGTCACGGAATCGCCGTCGGCGCGGACGCGACCGAAGACTCCTTGCCCGTGCTGGAGTTCGCCTACCTCCAGGCGTCCCTGAGGAGCCTGCCCCTGACCGTGGTGCACAGCTTCTGGTACTTCCAGGAGCCCACCGTTGCGGCCGAGGTCCTGCAAGCCGATCCGACCTGGGACCTGACGCAACAGCGTCTGAGGCTGGCCGAGTCCTTGGCCGGGTTCGCGGAGAAGTACCCGGACGTGACCACGACCACAGTGATCGACGAGGGGATGCCCGAGCGGTACCTGCTGCGGCTGGCCGACAGCATGGACATGCTCGTTGTCGGAGCGCATCACGGCACCCGGGCCGAACAGTTCATGTTCGCGTCCGTGTCCGTGTGGCTGGTCGAGCACGCGACCTGCCCCGTGGCGGTCGTCCCCCTGTCGGTCGGCTGACGCGCCCGGTTGCTGCTGGTACGAGAGGAGAGGCCGGTGGCCAACCAGAAGCAGGCCGCCCCACAGCAGGGCATCCTCGCTCCGCCGGTCGGGCGGTGAAGCATCGTCTCCAGCCTCGTCGTGGCGACCGGGATCGCGGCCGCATCGCTGTTCGGCCTCGTGGCGGACCATCCCCACCATGGCCTCGAGCACACGACGATCGTGGCCGCTCGTGCCCAGGACGCTGGTTCTCATCGCAGTGCTCTTCGCCGGACTGTGGCTCGGCGTCCTGCTGCCGTTCACCTTCGGTGGGTGGGCGCCCACCCCCCTGTTCGCGGTGGGCCGGTGGCTGCACGCGCTCTCGCCCGACCCCAGCCGTTACGTGCACCTCAGCCGTGGTGGGAGGGACTCAGCCCAGTGGCACCGTCCAGGTGACGGTCGTCCCGGCACCGGACGTGGACTCGATCGAGCAGGTCCCTCCCAGCTTCGTCGCACGCTCCCGGATGCTGCGCAGGCCGCTCTCCTGGACGTCCTCCGGCAGACCCACGCCGTCGTCGCTCACCACGAGCCGAAGCTCGTCCTCCGCACGTACGGAGACCTCGATGTGGCTGGCATCGGCATGCCGCGACGCATTCGACAACGCCTCGCCGAGGACTGCGAGCAGGTGGGGTGCCGCCTCGTCGGAGACCACGGTGCGCAAGGGTCCCACCAGCTCCAGCGTCGGCCGGAGCTTCATGATGGCCGCAGCCCGGTCAACCAGGTTGGTCAGCTCGGTCTGGAGGTCCGCGGTCTCCTCGAGGGCACCCAGCGCGAAGATGGATCGACGGATGTCCTTGATGGTGGTGTCGAGGTCATCGACCGCCGCCTCGATTCGGCTTCTCATCTGAGGGATCTCACTGACCCGGCTGACGCTCTGGAGACTCAGACCCACGGCGAAGAGCCGCTGGATGACCAGGTCGTGCAAGTCCCTGCCAATGCGGTCACGGTCCTCGAAGACGGCCAGACGTCGCTCGGAGTCGCGTGAGCGCTGCACCTGGAGGGCCAGCGCTGCTTGCTCCGCGAAGCTCGCCGGCAGCCGCGCGTCGACGTCGTGGTAGCCGTCCGCATGATCCGGATGCCATCCCAGAGCCAGCGTGCCGACCACGACGTCATCGGTGCGCAACGGCACGAAGATGGCCGGACCGATGACCGGCCAGCCCTCGATGTGCGACAGGGTCACGGCACGGCTGTCCGCAGCCATGTCCTCCACGACCAGGGGATGACCGGTGCGGAGCACCTCACGAGCCAGGGACTTCTTGAGGGGAACGCTGTTGAGCGCAGCGAGGCTCACCTGCGGGCCAGAGACGGCCCGGACGCCGAGGTCGGCTGGAGTGCCCACCACGATCCAGGCGACGTCTGCGGACGCGACCTGTCGCGCATGGTCCGAGATCACCTGGAGGGGATCCTGGCCTGCCTCCGTGCTGGACAGGAGACCAGTGATCTCAGCCGTTGCCGCCAGCCACTCCTCGCGGCGGTGCGCTTGCTCGTAGAGCCTCGCGTTCTCGATCACCACGCCGGCGGCGGCGGCCAGGGCGATCACGACCCGCTCGTCCTCCTGGGAGAAATCGCCGCTCCCCACCTTCTCGGTCAAGTACAGGTTGCCGAAGACCTGGTCACGGATCCGCACGGGCACACCGAGGAAGGAGCTCATCGGTGGGTGCTCGGGCGGGAAGCCGTAGGACTGCGGGTGGCTGGCGATGTCGTGCAGGCGCAGCGGCTCGGGCTCGTCGATGAGCAGGCCAAGGAGCCCGTGGCCGGTGGGCAGGGGACCGATCTTCTCGACCTGGACCGGGTCCATACCGTGGTGCACGAACGTGCGCAGACCCTTCCTGGGGGCAGAGTTCAGCACGCCCAGGGCGGCGTAGTTCGCCCCGGTCACCTCCCGGGCGATCGCCACGATCCGGGCGAGCACCCCATCGAGGCTGAGGTCAGCGGCCATGGAGACGACCGCGTCCAGGAGCAGGCGCAACCGGGCCTGCTCGTCGAGCGCTCCGTTGACCCTGGTGAGGACCTCCCGCAGCAACTCCTCGAACTCGACTTCCGCCGCAGGTCGATCATTCACAGGAGCTCCTCGGTTCGCGCTGCGCGGTGGCGAGCCCGCGCCGCGAAATCTCGACGTGTGCCCCGAGCCGCGCGAAGCTCACCCTACTGAGGTTCTCCCGGCGGCGACACCCTCGCACAGGCAGCCGACGGACCGCTGCAGGGCGATGCTCACTGCTCATCGGCCTGACGAAAAGGGACCTTCGTCCCTGCCCGATACCTCCTCTGTGGGTCAGGCTCGAGGAACACCCGCCAGACGGCGCGAGCGAAGGATGACCGAGATGTACCTGGCTGAGCTCCTGACTCCCGCACTTGTCATGGCGTCCGCTCAGCGCCAGGCCATGGAAGCCGACGAATCATGAGCGCGTCCATCGACGTGCGCCACCAGGAGCGCACGCGCACCACGCGTCGCCACTGGGGCGGCCCGGTGGTCGGGGGGTTCTACCTGTCGATGGGCGGGGTCCACCTCGGTCTGGTCGCCGCCGATCCCCAGACCTACTGGCACTTCGCCGACGCTGGTCTGTTCGCGTTCGTTCGCCATGGGTGGCAGAACATCTTCATGGCCCACCCGACGACGTTCGGACTCCTCCTGGCGGCCGGCGAGACCGTCCTGGGAATCCTGCTGCTCCTGGGCGGCCGTGCCGCGACCTACGGGTGGGCAGGGGTCGTGGGCTTCCATCTGCTGCTCATGCTGTTCGGATTCGGCATCTGGCTGTGGTGCATCCCCGCCCTCGCGGTGCTCATCCACCTTGCGCGTCTCGACACCACCACGGCGTGGGCGGCGGCGTCGCGTGCGTCCAGGAACGCACCATCCCGAGGAGAGTCCACGTGAGCGCCCCGACCCAGCTCCTGACGCACCGCATCATCGAGCTCGCCTGCCTGGCGCCCAGCGTCCACAACACCCAGCCCTGGCGGTGGCGGATCCGCAACGACCAGCTCATCGAGCTCTGGGCCGACCGCGACCGGCAGCTGCGTGTCGCGGACCCAGAGGGTCGCAACCTGGCCATCAGCTGCGGAGCCGCGCTGCACCACTTCGTCGTCGCTTCGGGCGCCCTGGGGGCGATCTCCACGGTGGAGCTGACACCCGTCAGTGCTGAGCCCGACCTGCTCGCGACCATCCGGCTCTCCCCCGGACGGGCCGCAGCGGACGCAGCAGAGTCCCTCGAGGTCCTGACCCGACGCCGCACCGACCGGCGACGCTTCACCTCCTGGCCGGTGCCGGAGTCACGCCTTGCTCATCTCACCCGCGCCGCAGCAGGGTGGGGCGCGTACGCCATCCCCATCCTCGACGTCGCTGCGCGTTTCCACACCGAGATGTTGCTCGGCCGTGCCTCGACCACGCAGCGCTCCGACCCGCGCCTTGCCGAGGAGCAACGGGCATGGACCGAGCGCAGCTCGGTCGACGGCGTCCCGTCGTCGAACGCCTCGCCACCGTCCCGGGCCCGCACGTCCGAGCGCCCTGAACCGGTTCGCCTCCCAGCCCCCGACCGACACCACCGATGCCCTGGTGGAGAGCTCGGACGGGTCTGGTCGCGGTCTGCACCGTCATGGACGACCAACGATCGTGGCTGGAGGCCGGGCAGGTGCTCAGCGCCCTGTGGTTGCGGGCCACGGCCGACGGGTTGTCACTCGTGCCGTTGAGCCAGGTGATCGAGGTCGCCGAGACCAGGGCCGCCCTGCATCACGACGTCTTCACCGGCCTGGCGCACCCGCAGATCCTGCTGCGCATCGGCTGGCAGGAGATCTCGCGCGCCAGCCTCGATCCCAGCCCGCGGCGCCCGGTGGCCGACGTACTCCTCGCCTGAGCCGGGCCGCTCCTCCCCCGGGCCGGGCCCGGGAGTCGCGACACCCTCAGAGCCTGGGGCGTGGCCGCAGCTGGCGTGGAGATTCCGGGTCGCCCTCGAGTCTCTGCAGACGCAGCTTGACGTCGACGAGTGAGCACCCGTTCGCCGAGACGACCACCGGGTTCAGGTCGAGCTCGGCGACCTCGGGAACGTCCCGGACCAGCCGGCCCACCGCGAGGACCAGCTCGACGAGGGCATCGACGTCGGCGCGAGGTGCACCGCGGAACCCCTCCAGGAGCGGCCAGCACCGCAGCCCGCGCAAGGCGCGCCGTACGTCAGCCTCGTGGATCGGGGGAAGCATGTAGGTGCGGTCGGCGAGGACGTCCGTGTCCACTCCACCGGCACCGACCATGACCAGCGGTCCGAACGACGGGTCGCGGACGACCCCCACAGCCAGCTCGGTGCCCGCGACCATGGGCTGCACCAGCACCGGGGAGTCCGGCCGACCGAGCTCGCGGGCGAAGGCGGCGACAGCGCTGCGGACCTCCTCGGTCGTGTCCAACCCGACTCGGACCAGGCCTCGCTCGGTCCGATGGACGATGTCGCGGTCAGCCACCTTGATGGCGACGGGGAACCCGAGCGACTGCGCCAGCTCAGCGACCGCCTCCGGCTTCGCAGCGACGGCACCGACGGGCGCCAGGCCGTACTCCCCCAGCAGCTCGGCGGCTGCAGCTGCGCCCACCCACCCCTCCTGGTTTGCTTCGGTCCTGATCAGCTGGTCCGCGATGACTCGGCGCTGCAGGACCACGTGCAGCGGGGTGCCGTCGACGGATCCGTCGCCGTCGGCAGCTGTCTGCGCCGTGCGCTCAGCCAGCCAGGCTGCGTACCAGGCTGCGTGACCCAGCGCTCTGAGCGCGGCCCCGGAGGAAGGGAAAGTCGTCACTGCGGGCAACCTCGTCAGCCGGGCATCCACCCCATGGGTGACGAGCAGGATGGGCGTGTCACGGCACTTCTCGCGCAGCAGCGCAGAGCGCCTGCAGCACAGGGGCGGGGTCCGTGAGGCTGGTCGCCGACCAGGACAACGAGGAGCTGCGTCGACCTCCCCGCTCACGAGGACCTGTTCGACGATCTGCGCGAAGTCTTCGGCTGCCACGGCGGCTCCGGCGTCCACGGGGTTGGACGTGCCCACTGTGCCGGTGATGAAGCCGGCGACCTCCTTCTGCGTGGGAAGGGAGAGCTCAGGCACGCGTAGACCGTGGGTCGTTGCGGCGTCCGCGGCAAGCACCCCCATTCCGCCGGCGTTGCTGATGATGCCGATCCGCGGACCCCGCGGCATCGGCTCGCGCGTGAGCAGCAGGGCGGCCTGGGCGAGGTCCTCGGCGTCCTCGCACGCGATGACTCCGGCTTGCGCGAACAGCGCGTCGACCCCGACTGCCGGAGTAGCAGCTGCCGCGGTGTGTGAGGCGCCGGCGCGATGCCCACCGGCGGAGCGTCCACCGACCACGGCGAGCAAGGGTTTGGCCTCCGCGAAGCGACGGGCGATGCGAGCGAACTTCGGAGCGTTTCCGAACGACTCGAGGTAGAGCGCCGCTGCGCTGACGAGTGGGTCGTCGGTCCACGCGGCCAGGAGGTCGTTCCCCGAGACATCGGCCTTGTTGCCCAGGGAGACCAGGCTGCCGACCCCTAGGCCCAGCTCCCGGGCCAGGTCCGTCAGCACGATGCCGACCCCGCCCGACTGGGTGGCCACGGCCAGGCCCCCGGCAGGCGGCACGATGTCCGTGAAGGTGGCGTTCAGCCGGATGTCGGGATGGTTGCTCATCACTCCCAGACAGTTCGGTCCGACGATCCGGATGCTTCGTGTTCGAGCGAGGATGGCCAGGTCGCGTTGCATGACGGCACCGGCCTCTCCCAGCTCGCCGAAACCGGACGTGATCACCACCGCGCACGGCACGCCGGCGTCCGCCGCGCCGGCGACTGCTGCCAGGACCTGGTTCGCCGGAACTGCGATGACGGCCAGGTCCACTGGGTCGGGGACCTCGTCGAGACCCGAGTAGACCTGCACGCCGGGGATGCGCGTTCCTTCGGGGTGCACGACGTACAGCTGGCCGGTGAACCCGCCCCTCTGGATGGAGTCGAGGACGGCGCGCCCGATGCCGGAGCCGTCGCGACGTACGCCCAGGACGGCGACGCTGCTGGGGTAGAGCAACGGGTGCAGGGAGCGCGATTCGGCGCGGCGGTCGCGCGCGTCAGCCGCGGCCGTGCTCGTCGACGTCTCTCGGGTGTCGAGGCGGACTGTCACGATGCCGTCTTCGGTGTGACGCTTGTAGGTGAACCCGGCGTCGGTGAACACGCTCAGCATGGCGTAGTTCTCCACCAGCACGTCGGCCTCGAACGTCGCGGTGCCGCGCCGGCGTGCCGCGGCCGCAAGGTGCTCCAGCAGCAGGCTGCCCATGCCCTGGCCATGGTGTCCGTCCTCGACGAGGAACGCGACCTCGGAGCTGTCGGTCTCGATGAGCTCGGCCGTGGCGAGCGCGACGATGCGGCCGTGCAGCTCCATCACGATGGCCAGGGTGGAGTCGCGCAGGAGGTGCTCCACGTACTCGTGGCCGGTGTGACGCCCGATCGCGAAGAACCGGAGCCGGTAGTTCTCGTCCGAGACCTGCTCGTGCAGCCGGTGGAGCTGTGCTGCGTCGTCGCGGGCGACTGCGCGTATCACTGCCACGGAGCCGTCGCTGAGAAGGACATCGGCCGGCGCCGGAAGGGCTGGGCCCGCCGCATGTTCGCCGCGCGAGCTCATCGGGTGGATCTCGACATCGTCTGGCTCTCTTCTGGTTGGTCCCGGGCAGGGCAGCGGCGTGCCCGCCTCGGCAGGCTAGGGCCTGGGGTCGACGACCAGGACCGGGCAGGCGGCGTGGTCCAGGACGGTGCGGGTGATCGGACCCAGGTGTGAGCCCAGTGGCAACACGGGGTCGTGCCGTCCCACCACGAGGAGCCTGGCACGCTCCGACTCGTCGACGAGCACGTCGGGTGCCCGTCCGTGCACGGCCACGACGCTGTGCTCGACGTCGGGGAACTCGCTCGCGATGTCAGCAAAGCTTCGCTGCACCTCCGCCGTGACCGCATCGTTCTGCCTGCGACCAGCCTCGCCCGCGAAGACGTCCCCGTCGAAGGCCGCGGAGAAGAACCAGGCCCGGACCAGGTGCAGGTCAGCCCCCATCCGGCGCGCCTCCTCGAAGCCTGCTCGAACCACCTCCCGCGAGCTGATGGCAGCCTCGACTCCCACGGCCACCACCTGGGGGTGTTCGTCTGTCTCACGCCAGTCATCGGGGATGGCGACTACCGGCGCGTGGCCGCGCGCCGCGACGCCGTTGGTCACCGAGAGAGTGGGCAGGTGGTGCTTGCGATGCATGCGGTGGTGCTGCATCACCACCAGCCCTGCGTTCTTGGTCTCCATGACCAGGCCGGCAACCACGGCTTCGTGGACGATCTCGGTGCTGACCGACACGGCACCGTCACTGAGCTTGTGCACGGTGCGCTCGCACTCCATCAGGAAGTCGGTTCCGTACTTGCGCAGGGTGCCCTCGTCCAGGCGGAGGCCCGCCACGTCGGACGGGCCGACCCAGACGGGTGGTAGTGCCATCACGAGGTGGAGGTCGCACTTCCGGCTGAGTGCCCGGGCGACGGCGTAGTCCAGCGCCGCTTCGCACTCTTCGCCCGGAGCGACGCACACCATGACCTTGTGCGGTTCGAGGTTGAGCATGTGATCCTCCTTCGGGTGGCGGCCGGCGAGGTAGCCAGCCGATGTCAGTGCGGGGACTCGGTCACTTCCGGATCCGGCCCGCATCTTCGAGCACGAGGCCGGAGGAGTCGGTGGGCTCGTCTGCGGGCGGCACCACCTCGACGGGGCAGTGGCCCACACGCAGGAGGGCTCGGCCAGTGCCCCCCAGGTGTCCGAACGGGAATCCGCGATGTCGTCGAGCGACCAGGAGCAGGTCCGCCTCCCCGGAGGCGGTCTGCAGGACGCGTGCCGGTTGCCCATGGACCACCCGGATCTCCACCGGGACGCGCGGGTACGCCGCGCGCAGGTCGGTCAGACCGTCGTCGATGACCCGGACGACGCGGTCGCTCCACTCGTCCTCGTCGACACGGGCAGTGACCAGGTCGTCGTACTCGCCGGGCAGCTCCCAGGCATGGACCAGGAGCACCCTGGCTCCTCCGCGGTCCGCGGCGACCTCGAAGGCCCTTCGGAGCAGCTCGCGAGAGTTCTGCACTGACTTCACACCCGCAGCAACGCAGCGGTGGACGTCGTGGGAAGTCCAGTCCGACGGCACGCCGACGACTGGGCAGGTCGCGCCGGCGGCGACGCCGAGCACCGTGGAGCCCGTGAGGACCCGCTCGACGACCGCACGCTGCTCGGCGCCCAGCACCACGAAGCGTGCGTGCTCGGAAGCGTCCAGCAAGGTCAGGACGCACGAGCCGCGGAGCAGGGAGGTCCTGACGCGGTCGAGCGGGAGGATCCGATGGGCCTCTACCTGGGCAGCGCTGATGATGGTGCGTCCCGTCTCCTCGAGGTCGAGCGACACCAACGGCTTCAGCGGCGTCACGGGCACGTAGTTCGGGATCACGTGCACGAGGTGGACATCGGTGTGCAGACGGTAGGCCTCGAGGGCGGCGAAACGGATGGCGGCCGAGCTCGCAGGCGAACCGTCCACGCCGACCAGTACCGGATCCAGGTGCGCCATGGCTTGGTCCTCTCGTGCCTTGGGGACTCCACCGTCCGCGGAACCCGGTTCCAGGTGCAGAGGCCGAGGACACACCGTTTCGGGACCTTGTCCCCGCCCGCCGAGGATCCCGACGGTTGCGGACTTTCGTCCCTCACCTTCGACGGGACATCCGGGCGAGCATCCAGAGGTGAACAACTTCGTGCGTGACTTCGTCGAGGGCGACATGAGCCAGGCAGACCTTCTGGGCGGCAAGGGCGCCAACCTCGCGGAGATGACCAGGATGGGCCTGCCCGTCCCGCCCGGATTCACCATCACGACCGAGGCGTGCCGGGTCCACCTCCGCGTGGGCCAGCCTCCCCCGGCGCTGGACCACGAGGTCACCACGCACCTCCGGCGCCTCGAGACAGTCATGGGCCGAGAGCTCGGCGACCCCACTGATCCGCTGCTGGTGTCCGTCCGCTCAGGGTCGAAGTTCTCGATGCCCGGGATGATGGAGACGGTGCTCGACGTCGGCCTCAACGACGAGTCCGTCCACGGGCTGGCCCGCCACGGCGGTGAGCGCTTCGCCCAGGACTCCTACCGCCGCCTCATCCAGATGTTCGGCAGCACCGTGCTGGGCATCGACAGCAGAGTCTTCGGTGACGCGCTCTCCCGGCTGAAGCTCGCTCGCGGTCGCCGCGACGACACGGAGCTGACGACCGAGGACCTGCGGGAGCTGGTCGGCGATTTTCATGCGATCGTGCTCGAGCACGGCGGCCGCAGCTTCCCCCAGGACCCACGAGAACAGCTGGACCTGGCGGTCCGAGCGGTCTTCGACTCCTGGCACACGCCTCGCGCGCAGTACTACCGACTGCACGAGGGCATCGACGAGAACCTCGGCACGGCCGTCAACGTCCAGGCGATGATCTTCGGCAATCGAGGACCCGACTCCGGCTCCGGTGTCTGCTTCACCCGGGATCCGGCGACTGGAGCCAGAGGTGTGTACGGCGATTACCTCGAACACGCCCAGGGGGAGGACGTCGTCGCCGGCATCCGCAACACCGTGCCGCTGAGCGACCTCGCGGAGATCGACAAGGTCGCCTACGACGAGCTCCTCGGATTCATGAGCATCCTCGAGGGCCACTACCGCGACATGTGCGACATCGAGTTCACCATCGAGGAAGGCAGGCTGTGGATGCTGCAGACGCGCGTGGGCAAGCGCACGGCCCAGGCGGCCTTCCGGGTCGCCCACGCCATGGTCGGAGAGGGCCTCATCACCCCGCGGGAGGCCCTCTCGCGTGTCACCGGTGATCAGCTGGCCTTCCTGATGTTTCCCAGCTTCGATCCGAGCGCACCGCGCGACCTCCTCACGGTCGGCGTCAACGCCTCCCCCGGTGCTGCCGTCGGCCGGGTGGTGCTCGACTCCGACACCGCGGTGGCGTGGGCGGGTCGGGGAGAAGCCGTCATCCTCGTCCGGGAGGAGACCAACCCCGACGACCTGCCCGGGATGGTCGCTGCCCAGGGCACCCTGACCAGCCGGGGTGGCAAGACCTCGCACGCAGCCGTCGTGGCGCGGGGCATGGGTCGTCCGTGCGTGTGTGGGGCTGACGACCTGGTCGTCGACCTTCCCGGCCGAGAGATCCGCCTCGAGGACGGGCGTGTCCTCAGGGAGGGAGACACCGTCTCCCTCGACGGGAACACCGGTGAGGTCTACGCCGGCGAGATCCCCGTCGCGGACTCCGCCGTCGTCCGTCATTTCGAGGGCACCGACGTGCACGATCCCGTCGTCGATGCCGTCTCCGCGCTGCTCACCCACGCCGACGCCGTACGCCGGCTCGAGGTGCGCGCGAACGCCGACACTCCCGATGACGCCGCCCGGGCGAGCCGGTTCGGGGCTTCGGGCATCGGCCTGTGTCGCACCGAGCACATGTTCCTCGGCGAGCGACGGCAGCTGGTCGAGGACCTGGTGCTCGCCGCAGACGAGTCCGCCCGCAACGAGGCACTCGAGGCGATGCTCGTGCTGCAACGCGGGGACTTCGGCGAGATCCTGGACGCGATGGATGGTCGCCCCGTGACCATCCGGCTCATCGACCCTCCCCTGCACGAGTTCCTGCCCGACCTGACCCAGCTATCGGTGCGCGTCGCACTCGAGGACGAACGCGGTCACCCGTCCGCGAGGTCGCACCAGCTGCTGGAAGCCGTTCGTTCCCTGCACGAGCAGAACCCGATGCTGGGCCTGCGCGGTGTACGTCTCGGGCTGGTGGTGCCCGGTCTCGTGGAGATGCAGGCACGGGCCGTTCTCGAGGCCGCGGCAGACCTGATCGAGAAGGGTCGCGATCCCCGCCCGGAGATCATGGTCCCCCTGGTCGCCACGATCGAGGAGCTCGCCCTCGTACGCCGTCAGCTCGCCGAGGTCAGTCGTCAGGTCGAGTCGGAGCGTGGGTTCGTCGTACCTCACCAGGTCGGCACCATGATCGAGGTCCCACGCGCAGCGCTGACCGCGGACAAGATCGCAGCCGAGGCGGACTTCTTCTCCTTCGGCACCAACGACCTGACCCAGATGACCTGGGGGTTCTCGCGCGACGACGTCGAGGCGGCGTTCTTCCCGGCGTACCTCACCCAGGGGGTCTTCTCCCGGTCGCCGTTCGAGACCCTCGATGTCGAGGGAGTCGGGGCCCTGGTCGCCACCGCCGTCGAGCGGGGGCGTCGCGCGCGCCCGGACCTGCACGTAGGCGTGTGTGGCGAGCACGGGGGCGACCCCGACTCGATCCACTTCTTCGAGTCGGTGGGACTGGACTACGTGTCGTGCTCGCCCTTCCGCATCCCCGTGGCCAGGCTGGAGGCGGCCAGAGCCGTCCTCTAGGCAGGCGGCGCGGGCGAGTCGAACGTCCGCACCGTCGTTACAACAGCAGCAGGACCACGCACGCCAGCACGGCGGCGACCACCACGGCCTCGACCACCATCCACGTCCGGGACACGACGTGGTCCCCCAGCACCAGTCGATCTCGAGACAGTCGCACCATCAGCACCAGCAGCGGCAGCAGCAGGACGGCGTTGAGCATCTGGGTGGAGACGAGCAGGCTGACCAGCGGGATGCCGGGCACCAGGACGATGGACGCCGCGATCCCCGTGATGGCCAGGTTGCCCAGGTAGAACAGACGAGCCTCGTGGAAGGGTGCGTCCAGGGCGGCCTCGGTACCCGCGAAGTCGCAGATCGAGTACGCCGTCGAGAGCGGCAGGATCGCGGCCGCCAGCAACGCCGCACCGATCAACCCGAACGCGAAGAGCGTGCCGGCCAGGTCGCCGGCCACCGGAACGAGTGCCTGGGCCGCATCCTCGGCACTGTTGATGTGCAGCCCCTGGCGGTGCAGGGTCCCGGCGCACGCGACGACGACGAAGAAGCCGATGATCCCCGTGAGCGCCGCTCCCAGGATCACGTCGGTGCGCTCGTAGCCGAGGTCCTTGGTGGTCAGCTTCTTGTCCACGGCATAGGACTGGATGAAGCTCAGTCCCCAGGGGGCGAGGGTCGTCCCCACCGTGGCTGCGACGATGAGAGTCTCCTGGTGGCCGAACGACATGCGCGGCGTGACCAGCCCGCGGAACGCCTCCGACCAGTTCGGATGCGCCAGCAGACCGGCCCCGATGTAGGCCACGAACACCGCTGCCAGTGCCATCAGCACGTGCTCGACGCGGTGGAAGCTCCCGGCCAGGACCAGCCAGCTCACCAGCACGGCGCTGAGTGGCACCGCGACGTAGCGACTGACCCCGAGGAGCTCCGAGCCGGCCGCGATGCCGGCGAACTCGGCCGCGGCGGTCCCCAGGTTCGCCGTCACGAGCGCGACCAGCGCCACCGCCGAGACACTGACGCCGTAGCGGTGCCGGATCAGACCTATCAGACCCTGCCCGGTGACGACACCCAGGCGAGCCCCGAGGTCGTGGAAGACCATCAACGCCAGCGTCGAGGCCAACAGGACCCAGAGCAGCTGGTAGCCGTAGTCGGTGCCGAGCAGCGAGTAGGTGGTGATGCCGGCCGGGTCGTCGTCCGAGAGTCCGGCCAGCAGCCCCGGGCCCAGGACCGCGAGCAGGGGCACTGCCCGTCGTCGTCTTCGCCGGACCCGGCCCGACTCAGCGGTCGGCGTGGGGGCGCTCACGTGCGCGGGCCCGGTCCGGGTCCCCGGCGGTGCACCGGACGGTGCAGCAGCCACCCAGCGAACCTGCGCGTCCGGCGGGGCACCCCGTCGGCCCCGGTGAGCCGGGCACGGACCGTCGGGTGGAGCAACGACAACGTCGTCCGCGCCACGTGCCGGTCCGCGGCCGCGAGAATCTCGCGGGCGTGGGTCACCGAGACCCGAGTCACCACCTCCGCCATCTCCTGCGGGGTCAGCCGGGACACGAGGGCATGGGGCGCCGCGAGCTGGGCGGAGTGTGTGATCTGCGAGGTGAAGTGCGCATGGGTGACGGGAACCGATTCCGGTGTGACATCCGCGGGGGCTTGCCCCCACAGGCGCCGCAGGGCTCTGCTCGGCCTCGTGTCCAGGCCCGTGACCCAGGCCCGGTCCGGGCTGAGCTCCAGGACGACCTCGCTGACCCGCGCACGTCGTGGCCGGTCGACCAGGACCACGGGCGCGTCCAGGATGTCGCGGTGGGCGCACACCTGCGTCGGTCGCGGTGCCCATCCCGCCGCCGGGTCCTGATCGGTGAGGATGAGTCCGGACAGCCCCGGACGTTCGGTCAGGTGGCCCCACGCGACCATGAGGTCCGAGCCGCCGCGGCGCTCGACGACCACCCCCGTCACAGGGAACCGACCCTGGTCATCGTCGAGGTCCACCACCAGGTCACGCACGGTCCCGACAGCGTCTCCTCGAGGTGTGAACACCGGGGTCCCCACGACGGAGGACAGGGTCCGGGCCCCGGTGAGGCTGTCGGTGTCGTCTCCAGGACCGACGGGGCGGCACCTGAACCTCACCACGCCCAGGCCGGTCACGGCGGCCATCGTGAAGGCCATCACCGCACCACCCGCGAGCCCGATCGCGACGAGCTGCCAGCGGGGCTGGCCCTCCTGCCACAGGGGCGGCGCCACGACGGTGAAGGCCGCCAGGCCGGCGCACCAGCCCAGAGCGGTCCATCCGACCCAGACGAACGGCTTCGCGGTTCCCGGTGGCAGGACCAGGGCCTGGGCGGTCCCGATGCTGGCCAGCAACAGGAGGCCCAGGACAACCCCTCCCAGGACGATCCAGGCCGGTGGCCACGACGACCACGAGGAGTGGGTGGCTGATGGCAGCATCCCCAGCAGCCAGGCGAACCCAGCGGCGCCAGCCGTGGCACCGACCCACGCGTTGACCCTGAAGCCCGGCAGCACCCGGCGCAGGACGAGGGCCTGAGCGACACCGAGGGCGGCGCCCTCGAGCATGCCGCCGACGACGAGCAGCGTGACCTGGGATCCGGTCGACCGATTCTGGGCCCACACGCCCATGACTCCCGGAGCGGCGAACCCGATGAGCTCACCGAGCCCGACCAGCAGCACCCAGCGGCGCCACAGCGCTGCCGGCGCGACGAGTGCGCCCGCGGGTGCGTCCGAGGTTCGGGCGAGATCGTCCACCCGAACAGTCTCCGCTGCAGTGACCCGACCGGTCAGGGCCCAAGGGTGCCTCTGAGCAGGACTTTGGTCTCCCGACCTGGCGTGCCCGGTGTCGTGTGCCGGCGTCGTGCCGCTCCCGCACGGGCGCTTCGGGACCTTTGGCCGTCAAGTAGGGCCCGGAGGCCGTACCGCCGTGTCCGGCGCTGCGGTGCGATGTGGCGGACACCAAGGAGGAGTCATGAGCCAACTCACCGGCAAGCCCGGATCCCCGCCGACACCCAACACACCGCCCAGCTCCGGCTCCACCTTCGGACTGCCCCAGTCCACGGCCCTGGTGATGGGGAGCATCATCGGTGTCGGCATCTTCAGCCTGCCCTACGCGATCGCCCCCTACGGGCCGATCAGCCTGGTGGCCATGGCCCTGGCAACCGTGGGCGCTGTCGCGCTTGCGTTCATGTTCGCTGTCCTCTCGCGACGGATCCCCGCTGACGGCGGCCCCTACGCCTATGCCCGCGCAGCCTTCGGCAACGGTTTCGGTTTCAGCCAGGCCTGGCTCTACTGGATCACCGCGTGGGCCGGCAACGCCGCCATCGTGGTGGGCTGGGTCTTCTACGTCGAGAAGTTCGTGAACAAGGGCGGCGGCACAGCCGGTTCGATCGTCATCGCCCTCGTCGGCCTGTGGATCCCGGCCGCCGTCAACCTCACCGGTGTCCGCAACATGGGGGTCTTCCAGGTCTGGAGCACGGTGCTCAAGTTCATCCCGCTCGCGTTGATGGCCACCGTCGGGCTGTTCTTCATCGAGGCCGGCAACTTCACGCCCTGGAACACCAGCGGCGACACCAACCTGTCCGCCATCGGTGGCGCGATGGCGATCTGCCTGTTCAGCTACCTGGGTGTCGAGACCGCCGCGGTCGCAGCCGGCAAGGTCCGCAACCCCGAGCGCAACGTGCCCAGGTCCACGATCTTGGGCACCCTGGCCAGCGCGGTCGTCTACATGCTCTCCCTGATCGCTGTCTTCGGGATCCTCCCCGCATCGGCACTCGCTTCCGACAGCAACCAGGCGTCCTACTCAGCGGCCGCCGACGCGATCGCCGGCGGAAGCTGGCTCGGCTACATCGTCGCCCTCGCGGTGGTCATCTCCGGGATCGGCGCCCTGAACGGGTGGACGATGATCTGCGCCGAGATGCCCCTCGCAGCAACCAAGGACGGGCTGTTCCCACAGCGGTTCGGGTCCCTGTCCTCCAAGGGGGTCCCGGCCTTCGGCATCATCTCCTCCACGGCTCTCGCCTCCGTCGCGGTCGTGATCAGCTATCTCGGCTCGAGCGGTGCCACCGTGTTCACCACTCTGGTCCTGATGACCGGCATCACCGCGGCCATCCCCTACGCCGCATCCGCACTCGCCCAGCTCAAGTGGCGCATCAGCGACCGCGAGAAGGGGCCTACCCCCCACTTCGCGCTCGACGCCGGCGTCGCCCTGGTCGCGCTGGTCATGTCGCTGGCCTTCGTCTGGTACTCCCGCAACAGCGGAGCCAACTGGTACGTCGTGTGGGGACCGTTCCTGATGGCCGGCGGCGCTGCCCTCCTCGGCATCCCGGTCTACCTCTCGCAGCGCAACACGATGACCGAACCCGGTCCCGTGCCCGAATACAAGTGAGACGAGGAACGACGATGACATTCCATGTGGACTCCGAGGTCGGCCAGCTCAAGCAGGCGATCGTGCACCGGCCAGGGATCGAGCTGGCCCGCCTCACCCCCGCCAACGTCGACGAGCTCCTCTTCGACGACGTCATGTGGGCGCATCGAGCCCGGGAGGAGCACGACGCATTCGCCGCGCAGCTCGAGGCCCAAGGGGTGGTGGTCCACCACTTCGCCGACCTTCTCGCCGAGGCGCTCGACCAGCCAGGGGCACGGGTGTTCCTGCAGGACCGGCTCACCACCGCGACACAGTTCGGGCCCGCGCTCGACAAGCCGCTCGACGACCTGGTCGCATCGACACCCGCGCACCTGCTCGCCGACCTGCTCATCGGGGGCGTGCTGAAGTCTGACGTCGCTGACCAGATCCGCGAGCCCAGCCTGCTGATGAACTACCTGCGCGACGACGACTTCCTGCTGCGGCCGCTGCCGAACCACCTGTTCCAGCGGGACAACTCGGCCTGGATCTACGACGCACTGTCGATCAACCCGATGGCCAAGCCTGCCCGGAAGCGGGAGACGATCAACTCCCGGGTCATCTACAACTTCCACCCGATGTTCGCGGACACGGCGATCCCGTTCCTCTACGGCAACGACTCGGCGGCACACGAACCGTCCACCATCGAAGGCGGCGACGTCACCGTCATCGGCAACGGCGCCGTGATGATCGGCATGGGCGAGCGCACCACCCCCCAGGGGATCGAGACCCTGGCCCGGTCCTTGTTCGCAGCCGGCACCGCCGACACCGTGATCGCCGTCGAGCTCCCCCGAGAGCGGGCGTTCATGCACCTCGACACGGCGATGACGATGATCGACCGGGACGCCTTCAGCGTCTTCCCCTACCTGCCGGAGGAGCTGCGCTCGTTCACCCTGCGCGCCACCGACGGCAGCGGCGACTTCACGCTCGCGGAGAACGCCGACCTGTTCCCCGTGGTCGCCGAGGTCCTCGGGGTCGACAAGCTGCGGGTGCTGCGGACTCCCATCGACAAGATGGGGGCCCAGCGCGAGCAGTGGGACGACGGGAACAACTTCCTTGCCGTGTCCCCCGGAGTGATCTTCGGCTACGAGCGCAACACCACCACCAACCGGTACCTCACCGACGAGGGCATCCAGATCATCCCGGTCGTGGGCTCCGAGCTCGGGCGAGGACGTGGCGGCCCCAGGTGCATGACCTGTCCCATCGAGAGGGAAGCAGTGGTCTGAGGGGACGGCGGAGGCTCGGCACTCCCCGGGGTGACCAGTGGGTCAGCTCAGCTCCAGGACTACGGATCTCGTGACTGCTGCGCACGGCTGCCTATCGAGCGGACCGCGTGGCCGCAGTCCCGACCACTAGCGACTTACGTCCCTGTCCCGCCCCGACCGGCACCGACAGGATGGCGGTGAGAGCAAGTCAACGGAGGTGCGCGCGATGAGCACGACCATGACCTACCCCGTGCACGTGAACGCAGACCTCGATCCCGGCCTGAGCCGATGGCTGTGGATCTTCAAGTGGCTGTTGGCCGTCCCGCACTACGTGGTGCTGGCATTCCTGTGGCTGGCGTTCGCCGTGCTGAGCGTCGTTGCGTTCTTCGCGATCCTGTTCACCGGCCGATACCCACGAAGCATCTTCGACTTCAACGTCGGCGTCCTGCGGTGGAGCTGGCGCGTGGCCTACTACGCCTTCGGCGCGTTGGGGACGGACCGATATCCGCCGTTCACTCTGCACGAGGTGCCCGGCTACCCGGCCCATCTCGAGATCGACTACCCCCAGCACCTGTCGCGGGGCCTCGTCCTCGTCAAGTGGTGGCTGTTGGCGATCCCGCAGTACATCGTGGTGGCACTGCTGGTCGGAGGCACCGGCTACGCGGTTCACGGAGGGACCGAGCATCCAGCGACATGGGGCACCGGTCTCATCGGGATCCTCGTCCTCGTCGCCGCCGTGATCCTGCTGTTCACGGGGCGTTATCCCCAGCAGCTCTTCGACCTGGTCCTCGGTCTGAACCGGTGGGTCCTGCGGGTCGCGGGCTACGTCAGCCTGATGACCGACGTGTACCCACCCTTCGGCCTCGACCAGGGCGGTCACGAGGACGGTGGCCGATCGGCTGCGCTGGTCATCGATCCGCCCACCACCCCTCCCGGGACCGCAGCCCCACCGCGGAAAGGGGGCTGGACCACAGGAAGGGTCGTCTCACTCGTGGTCGGTGCCGTGCTGGCGCTCGTCGCCCTGGGGACCGGGATCGCGGGGGTGGGTGCGGCCGCTGTCTCCCTCACTGCTCGTGACGACGCGGGCTTCCTGACGACTCCGGTACGCACGCTGGGCACCCCGACGTACGCCATCGCCTCGACCTCCCTCGGGGTTCACGCCGACGGTCCCAACGACTTCATGCCTCGGGCTCTGCTCGGTGATGCCAGGCTCTCGGCGAGGGTGGCCAACGGCGACGACGTGTTCATCGGCATTGCCCCGACCACCCAGGTCCGCTCCTACCTCGCCGGCGTCGAGCACGCCACGCTGGTCGACTGGACCAACGACCATCCAGTGCTGCGCACCACCGACGGCAGCGCTCCGGCATCGCCCCCGGCCCAGCTGGACTTCTGGACGGAGCAGAGCTCGGGCCCGGGACGTCAGCAGATCACCTGGCCGGTCGAAGGCGGCGACTGGACGGTCGTGGTGATGAACGCCGACGGTAGCCCCGGGGTCTCGGTCGCGATGACCGCGGGCGCCGAGGTTCCCGCCCTGGCCTGGCTCGTCACCCTCCTGCTGGTCATCGCCGGTCTCACGTTGATCGCCGCGATCGTCCTGATCACGGTGCCGGTGCTCGCCGCGGGCCGCGACGTGCCGTCGTCCTGATGAGCACGCGCCCCATCCAGAGGGAGCTGCAGTGCCTGCGTGGGCTACTGCTCGGCTAGGTGTACGTCGCCGACATCTGCATGTCAGAGCGAACGAGCCCGGCGTGCCATCCCGGCGCCCTGCCGTGGCGGGGTGGCACGATCCGTGCGATGTCGTGACCGCTGCTCGCGAGCAGCCACGAGATCAACGAGTTGGAGTTCCACATCTCCCCGGTCCCGAACTCGTCGAGGCCCCAGGTGGCGGTCGGGAACGCGGGAACCTGGTCGAGGAGGCGTGCGGTGAGCTCGTGGTCGGTGCTGATCCTGACAGGGCTGTCGACCGCGTAGGCGACGTCGTCGATGCTGCCGTCACGCCAGCGCCTGACCTCGTAGCGGAAGAGACGCTTCCTGGCCAGCCACCGGGAGCCCACAGGCCCCTCAGCCACGGCGCCGCGGTCCGGGATCTTGCTGCTCCACACCGGTGCCATTTCGATGACGTGACGCACCTCGCCCAGACGAACCCGCAGGGCAGAGTGGAAGAGGGCCTGTGGCTCGCGGCCTCCGCGCCTGGCCGCCAACCATTCGTACATGTGTCCGCTGAGTCGCACCACCTGGTTGCCACGCCCCGCCCCCAAGGGAAGCCAGTACAGCTCCACCACAGCGTCTCCACGTGACCCGGGGGTCTTCGAGGTGGTCGTCACGAGCACGTCGCTCTCGCGAGCGGTGCCGTACCCATCAGTCGTTGGCCGGTTCACGAGAGGCCGAGGGGTCGTGCGCAGCGTGCTCCATCGCCAACGCTTCGGTGAGCTTGAGAGCGAGCTCCTCGAGCGGGCGCCATACGGACAGGTACTCGACGTCGCCACACCCGGTCAGGCACCCGTCGTGCGGCTGTGCCGACCGCTGCCTGGTGATGGCGAGCGGGGAGCCGATGAGCTTGGCGCGCGCGACCAGCTCGGTCCCGTCGTCGACCAGGTCGATACGGGCGTGCCATGTGGTGCAGTGCGACATGGGGACTCCTTGAGTTGTCGGCCTCGTGGGTTCCCCCATCACACGCCCCTGGCACTTCGCTCGCTAGGGCCTGAGTACCTGCGGGTCCAGGACTTCGCCCGTTGGCATCGATGGGTCCGAGGCGTCGAGACCGGCCCTCGACTTCTGAGTGTCCCCTCCGCCACGCCAGGACCGGATCAGATGAGCCGGTTGTGGAACTAGCGGCCATGTCTCGGGTGACCAAGATCCTCCCGCGGCACCGCGGATCAGACTGCTCGGATGTCACGTCGGCCGAAGACGGGGATAACCCAGGCCACCACCATCAGCGCGACCAGCATCAGCCAGACGAAGCTGCCCGGCACACCGCCACCCACCGGTCCCGCCGCGGCGGCCTGGTGGAAGGGCGAGAACGGCTGCCACGGCTTGACCCCGTCCACGATCTGGCCGAGGGCGCGATCACGACGTCGTTCCACGCCGCCGGGGAATTCCCGAGTCCGTGCACGAGCGTCAGCGCTCGGTTCTCCAGAACGGCTTGGTCGGCGGCCCATGTCCTCGGGCACCATCTCGATCACACCGGCCAGCCACCACATGTGACGCCTTTGCACTCAGGGTCGACGCGCGCTGGCTCGCCACAGGGCCCAAGGTCACCGATGCGTAGGGCCCTCTGCCCTCACGGTGTTGTCTGTCTGGTCGCGGGATCACGGGGCAGGTCGATCGCGCCGACGAGGCTGCTGAACAGCTCGACGTACTGCCTGAGGTGCCGGTCGCCGACGAACTCCTCCAGCACCCGGGCCCGCGCCGACCTCCCGAGCCTCGTGGTGAGCTCCGGCTCGTCCAGGAGGCGAGCGAACGTCGCCGCGCACGCGTCGAGATCGCGGGGGTCCTCGATGAGGAGTCCGTCGCGTCCGTCGACGATCTGGTCCTGGATGCCTCCCACCTTGCTCGCCACCACTGCCTTGCCCTTCCACATGGCCTCCGTGACGGTGAGGCCGAAGCCTTCGACCAGGCTCTTCTGCACCACCGCGAAGGCGTGGCGCTGCAGCGCGTTGACCACGATGGCGTTCTCGTCGACGTCGTCGAGCGGGATCGCCGCCAGGTGAACGCGCTCGCGTACGGCGTCCGGCAGCGAGTGCCACCTGTCCAGGCACTCGGCGAGCACCTCTGCTCCCTCGGGGTCGTCGCTGACACCGGAGGTCGCCGGACCGGCAAGCATCAGGTGGGTCCGGTCGCCGGGGCGTCGGTCGGCCATCAGGACGAAGGCATCCATGACTCCGGGCATGTCCTTGAGCCGGTCCCACCGGCTCACCTGCACGATGAGTCGGGCGTCGTACGGCGGCGGCGTACCTTCGAGCACCACGGGTCGGTGCGGGGGCCGGACGGTCCCGGGTGTGCCGTCACGCCGGGTGAAGTGCACCTCGGCCGCCTCTGCTCCGGTCACCAGGTCCACGGTGGCCAGCACCCCGGCCACCTCATCAGTTCGCAGGTCGACGTTCTTGCACGAGAACGGGTCGATCGACGGTGCGATCACCCTGAGCCTGGCCGGATCCAACCAGTCCGGTGCGTAGTTCCGACGCGAGAAAACGAACAGCTCGGCGGGCGCGAGGTAGGGCCGCAGGAACTCCCAGGCGACGGTCGTGAGCTCGTTGGGTTCGTCGCGGCCGACGTGGCAGCGCCACGCGACGTGGAGGCCGTGCTTTCGAAGGGGCTCCGCCAGTCCGGCGGTCTGGGGGTCGTGCAGCAGCACGAGGTCGCCCGGGGACACCACAGGGAGCATGTCGTCGAGGTTCTTGCTCAGCACCGCCGCGTAATGGGCTCGTTCCGCGGCGCCCAGGAAACCACCGTCGCCGGGGTTGCCGTGCAGCAGGTTGTGCAGCCGCTTGGTGATGGTGAAGAAGTCGGGATCACCGTCGAGGACCAGCCAGCGGTTCTCGATCCCGGCACCCTCGGCATAGGCCAGCAACGTCTGCAGCATCTCGGCCACCCCGCCTCCACTGGCCGTGGCACTGACGTGCCAGACGACTCGATCGCGGAACGCGGCGCGGGCTTGTGCCGCACCTTGCTCGAGCAGAGCGGCGCGCTCTTGCGGCAGCATTGCCGTCAATCGCGCGAGTGGGATCGCGCCTACCTCAACCGGGTGCATAAGGCACTCTCGCCCCGGCATGGCTGAGTCGTCAGGGGCGTTCGTCCCCGTCGCGGGGGACGTTTGGGTCTATCTCCTCCCGCGCCGAGACATGGGCTACACGATGGACGGCGGATACGCCGACTACACCGTCGCCTACGCCAGCCACGTCGTGAAGATCCCTCACTCGGCTGCTCACATTGCTGGGGCCAGCCGGACTTCCGAGATTCCCCGGGATGATTCGACCCCCCGGAGGGTGGCTCTCTCTGCGGAGCAATGCCCGGCGCGTCGTGACCGGCTAACCCCGCACAGGAGAGGCAGCGCTACACGAACTACTCGGGACTCGGTCGCTGGTCCTCGGCCGGAGACCGTCCGAGCACCATCGAGGCGAGGATCTCCGGCGCGAAGGTGGAGGCAGTCTCTACGTCGAGGTGCGCCCCGAGCCCGTCGAGGACGCGCGTGAAGAAGCTCCGGGCGGCCGCCGCGAACACCACGTCAGCGATGTCGCCCTCGCTGAGCCCGAGGTCTCTCAGTCGGTCGACGTCGCTCTGCTCGACGGCGGCTGCGTCCTGCGCCACCTGCGCCGCGAACTCATAGACCGCCCGGTCCTGGTCGCTGAGGGCCGCTCCGCTCGGGTCCTCCGCGATCGCCACCATGGTGGGTTCGTCGCCACATACGTCCCGCAGAAACGCAGAGTGCGCGGCGATGCAGTACGTCGAGCGCAGCGCCCGTGCCGCGCCGATCGTGGCGATCTCGAAACGGCGGCGATCCATTCCCTCGCGCACGGCGTTGTTGAGCGCCCCCCAGGCCACCGCCACCTCGGGGCGAGTCGAGAAGGCTGCCGCGTAGTTGGGAAGGAAGCCCCAGGCAGCTCTCTGCTGCTCGTAGTAGGCGGCGAGGGCCCCCTCGGCGCGCTCTTCAGGCACGGTCTCTATGAACATGGTTCTCATCCTGTCTCTTGTGGTGCGACCAGTCCGTGCTGGAGCGCATACAGGCTCGCGCCTACCCGGTTGGTGGCGCCGATCTTGACGTAGGTGTGCTCGACGTGGTTCCGGATCGTCTTCTCACTGAGGACGAGCCGGGTCGCGATGTCGCGGTTGGAGAGGCCGCGGGCCACGAGACCGAGGATCTCCGTCTCGCGGGAGGTGAGGGTGTCGTTGCGGCGTACCTTCCTCCGCGCATGGCCCGCCACGCTCAGCACCGCCTCGGCGCTTTCTGCATCGATTGCTCCGCGGGTCACGCGGTCCCTCAACCGTCCCGCGGCAGCATCAGGGGGCAGCGCGTCGCGGTACGGCCGGGGCTCCAGCGCTGACTGGTAGGCGACCGCGGCCGCAAGCAGCCGCTCGGGCCGGCCGAGCGACCCAGCGGCAAGACCCAGCGGGTACCCGGACCCATCGACGTGCTCGTGGTGGGCGCGGGCGATCGCGGCCACGTGCGCGAGGCCGGGGATGCCGGTGAGCACCCGGTCGGTGAGGTAGGGGTGCATCCGCACCCTCTCCCACTCGGCGCTGGTCAGCCCGGTCGGCTTCCCCCACACCTGGTTCGAGACGCCAATCCGCCCGATGTCGTGAAGGTGTCCGGCGCGCCGTACGGCGGCGACCTCGACGATCGGCAGACCCAGCTGTACGGCGGCTGCCTCCCCGAGCGCAGCCACGTTCCGCGAGTGCCCGAGGGTGAAGGGACACTTCAGATCGACGAAGTCGCCGATCGCGGTCAGCAGGTCATCGAGGCCCGGCTGGTCCAGCCGGCTCTCGGCGTCGGGGGCGATCGAGAGTGCTCGGTCCCGCGGGTCTTCGCCGGGCGGCGGGAGGAGCACGTCGGCATCGGCGATGAAGGCGTCCACGACGGTCGGGTCGAGGTGGCCGCCACGCCGGCTCCTGGCCATCGCGATCGCGCCCTGCACGCCGTACAGACGTTGATGCACCTCGGCCACGTCGGCGAGCTGGGCCACCCGCATCTCCACGGGGATGTCCTCACCGGATGCACCCCTCGGGAGCCCCGCCCCGTCGTACCGCTCGAACGTGAAGGCCAACGTCCGCTCGACGTCAGGGCTGAGGCCGAGGTGTCGCGCCAGCGCGGACGCCGAGGTGCAGTGGGAGTGGATCAGGTCGCCGAGCTGGCCTCGAGCGTCACGCATCAGCGTGGCCATCACCCGCACTCGCTGAGCCAGCGGCTCGCCGCGGGCGATGTTGCCGAGCAGGAACCTCAGGTAGGGCAATCCCGACCAGTCGATCAGGTAGGCGTCACGGCGGACCGAGATGTCGTCGCCGAACCAGCGGGCGTACTCCTGCGAGTCCGCGTGACAGCCGATCCACATGAGGAGCGTCGTGTAGTAGACGGTCGCCTTCTGCTCATGGCTGAGAGACAGGCGGTCCGCCAGCCCGTGCGCGATGACCGCCGATCGGAGCATGTGCTCGGCCGGCTGGCCCAGGCCGAGGTCGATCGCCACGGACAGACCGGCGAGGACCTCGACCCGGCGCGGCAACGGCGCCGGTGCGGTCATCCCCCCATTGTGGTGCCTACGGCACCCACCGCGCGCCCTACCTGCTCACCCGCGGGCGTGAAGCGCACGCGGCCCACGAAGAAGATTCCGCGCTGAGGAAGCCAGAAGTCGCCGAGACGTGTCTGCCTCTCGAGTGGCCCCGCCCCGCCAAGATCCTCGCCGCGGTACGACGCGGCGCCGCCGGCGAGGCGCCAGACCTGTAGCGGCGCCGCCTTGAACACGGGGCCGTTCGGCGTCGCGCCGTGCAGGCGGATCCGTCCGGTCCCGAGCGCCGTGCGCGCCATCGGCCCCATCGCGGCGAGCACGACACTGCTGTTCCACCCGGCCCCTGGCAGCATCCCGCCCATCGTCGTCATCATCCGGGTCGCCCGTGTCGCCTCCAGCTCGATCCGCCAGCTCAGCTGGTCGCCGAGCGTCACCTCGAGGGTGTGGTCGTCGCGCCAGGACACCGAGATGCTGGACACCTGCGCGGTCTCGGTCACCGAGCCGAAGTATCTCGGGCAGGTGAGCTCAGGCGCACCCGTCGTGTAGATCGTCCAGCGTCCCTGTGGGTCGCGGTGCCAGACCGCCCGGTACGCCGGCCCCACCGAGGTCGCGACGAAGTCGCGCAGCGCCAGGTAGTGCCCGCTGGCGAACGGCACCCCCATCACGCCGTACCCGGTGAATCTCTCGTCGTCGCCCTCGGGCAGCAGCGGGTGAGCCTGCAGTGCTTCCACGGCCTGGCGTGGTGTCGTCGTCGTCATGTGTCCACCCTCGGGCCCCCAGCCGATGGTCCGCGTGAGGCATCTGCCTCAAGTACGCGACCCACGCCCTCTGCGGGCTTCAGGCTCGACGGCCAGAACATGAGCATCGGTTCACCTCAGGGTCTCCGCCCTGCGCGAACCGCCACCACCGAAACCGGGTCCGGTGGGTTGAACCTCCGCGGTTCGCTCACTCCAAGTGGGACAGGACAGTTAGTCCGGCGGGACGCGCCCCAAGTCGGGCGTGGGGTCCATGGTGGCTCTGTCCGCGGCGGTCGCCTGGTCCGGGACGGACACGTCCAGAGCGGTTTCGCGATCCGGGATGCCGGCCCGCGGCACGGCCGGGTCGGCGGCGTGGGCGGCCGCCTCGAAGTAGCGCAACAGTTCCACTGGGAACGGCAGGACCAGAGTCGAGTTCCCCTCGGCCGCCACCTCGACCATCGTCTGCATCAACCGGAGCTGTAGGGCGCCCGGTGTCGCAGTCATCGTCGCCGCAGCCTGCGAAAGCTTCTTGGACGCCTGATATTCGCCGTCGGCCGTGATGACCCGGGATCGGCGTTCCCGCTCAGCCTCCGCCTGGCGCGACATCGACCGCTTCATTGCCTCGGGCAGCGCGACGTCCTTGATCTCCACGCGGTCGATCTCTATCCCCCACGGCACGGCCGGGCTGTCGAGCATCACTTCGAGGCCCTGGTTGAGGCGTTCGCGGTCCGACAGCAGGTCGTCAAGGTCGCTCTTGCCGATGATGGATCGCAGCGAGGTCTGCGCCACCTGCGAGATCGCGTAGTCGTAGTCCTGCACCTCGACGACCGCCTGCATCGGGTCGATCACCCGGAAGTAGACGACCGCGTCCACGCGCACCGTCACGTTGTCGCGGGTGATGCCGTCCTGGGCGGGGACCGGCATGGTCACGACCTGCATGTTGACCCGTTTCATCCGGTCTGCGAACGGGATCAGCATGGTCGGGCCGGGCCCCCGTACCTCTCGCTGGGCGCGTCCCAGCCGGAAGACCACACCGCGCTCGATCTGCTTGACCACGCGGAAGCCGGCGGCCAGGCCCGCGACGACAAGCGCGAACAGTGCCCCCAGCGTGAAGAGTAGGACGTCCATGACGACCTCCGGGATGAGAAGTGCCTCGTCCTCGAGCGTACGTCGGCCTCCTCGACCAGGATCCCTGTCGTGGGCGGTCGTGGGCGGTCGTGGGTGACTGTCCACGCGATGAGTAGTCGATGAGCGGTGATCTGGCCACCCCTCATGGGCGCTGAACCACGGCGAGGAGCATGCTCACGCCATGCCAGTCACGGTTCAAAGAAGGAGGGCACGGCCATTTCCAGCTGAACCTGGGCACGTGTGTCGAGACCATCAAGGTGCGGGCATTTCACCGCCCAGTCGCGTGACTCGTCATGATGCTGTCTCGCCCGCCCGGGCCTACGCTGGCAGAGTGGCGGCATGCCGCAAGATTCGGCGGACGCGACAGGATACGAGTTGGTGCGCATGTCAGAGATAGTGCTGCGGGTTCGCCTCGTGAGTGGGGACCAACTCGACGTCAGCTTTGAGGATGACGGCGACGAGGACGAGGTTATCGATCGAGTCGTCGAAACCCTTGCGCAAGACTCCGGTGTGCTGCGCGCCAGCCATGGTGACCGGCTCATGGTGCTCTACGGCAGGGGTGTGGCCGCTGTCGAGATGACGCCACGCGGCGCAGTCCTCTAAATCGGGCCTGACCATCTACCTGCGGTCCATTGACGCAGCAGGCAAATGGCGGTGGGCGCGGGAAGGCGCGTCATGTCGCCGCCTTCGGCCACCACGTCTCTACGTCTGCCAATGAGGCCCGTGAGACGCGCGGACGCCTAGAGCCGCAGCCCGGCGAGACCCCCGAGTCTGAGCAGGGCAATGGGCTCTGGTGACGAGCCTATGAGCCGCCCACTCCAGGCCCACCGACTCCAGGTCCTGCATGTCTCTCGGCGCGGGCCCGAGAGTCTTCTTTCATCCGGCGGTAGGTCAGGCCTCCGGGGCTCGCAGGCAGTGGGCCGCGTTTCCAGTAGAGGTAGGCCGCCGTGATCATGATCAGCACCACGACGACGCCGAGTGCGATGTCCGGGCGAGTCATGACGCCGCCCCTCTTGCATGGATGTCTTCATCCTGCGCTCGACATGGGCCGGGCTGCAACGGCTGGCACAGCCCGCACGAAGCCAGAAGCGAACAGTGCGCGCAAAACCCAGGCACTGGAGTGACCGGATCTGGCCGCGTCCTTTCACCGCGCACGTCGGACATGTCCGTGGCACCCCGAGCGAATACCGGCACGTTGACGCGGTCCGCCCCTGAGGCGGGTCACGTGAATGTTCCGGGTCGGCTCAGGGCAGCACCTGATGCGGATGGTGTCGTGTGCGGCGCACAGTGGGAGATGTCAGGGAGAGACCCTGCACCCCACCGAAGGACGTGCTTGACCATGGACGAGATCCACCAGAGCTTTGCCCGCCAGGGCCTCATCAGGCCTCGTGAGGGTCGTGTCCTGGGTGGCGTGCTCGCGGGCGTCGGCCAGCGGCTGGGATTGGCGCCGTGGACCGCACGGCTGCTGTTCGTGCTCGTGCTGATGGTGCTGCCGGGCAGTCAGATCCTGATCTACCCGGTCCTGTGGGTCCTGATGCCGTCGGAGGAGACAGTCGCCCACCCGGTACCTGCATCCTCGCCGTCACCGGCTGCCTGAGCTGCACGTGCCTGCAGTCAGGACGCCTGCGACAGGGCGCTCGCGATCGCTGCGGCGGTCTCCTTGGGCCTCGTCCGGGAGAAGGAACACGGAGCCGGGGATCGTCACCAGGGTCACGTTCGGGGCCGCATCGAGGGTGGCGCGCTCGAGGTCGGTGAGGCCTCCATCCCCCTTCTCGGCGTGGACCACCCACACACGATTGCCAGACACGGCAAGCTCAGCGGCAAAGTCCCGATCTTCGGCGATGTAGTCGAGGTACGCGCCGCACAGCAGCACCGAATCGCTGGCCCTGTTCTGCTTGAAGTCCTCGATCAGCTCCTTCTTGTGCGCCGTGGTCGTCTTGGCAGACCTGGCCATCAATGGCATCAGCCGGAGCAGGGCGGCCATCGGCCAGCTGCCGACCTTCTGCGACGCACGTACGACGCCACGAAAGAACCTCGCCTCATCCTCACTTGTCAAGCTGATGCCGAGCAGCACCACCGGCCCTCGGAACTGCCCGGACAGCACCATGTCCAGGGCCACCGTCGCACCGTGGGAGAAGCCCGCCACCTGGCCACCAGACGCACATCCGAGAGCCCCGGGTCAGCCATCACGAGGTTGAACGAGCGAGCCGCGTTCGCTCCGCCAGGCAGGAGCAGGACCGATCGATCCGCCTCGGGTGGGCCCGCTGTCAGAAGCTCCCACGATTCCCTCATGGATCCCTCCCAACCAGCCGTCTCAGCACATAGACGCTACGGCGCGGCGCTCCCCGCAGGCAAGGTCGGAAGTCCTCGACGTAGACCACCAGCGTGTCCGGATGGACGCCGTCGTAGGCCACGGCGGCCGCGCCGGTCTCGGTCTGCAGCACGCCTCGAACGCCGCCATGTCGTCGACATCCATGGTGGCGGCTGAGCCCGAGCACGGAGCAGCGGTTGATCGCGCCGTGCGTCACACCATCGGCTGCGGCAGTGCTCAGCCGAGGGCTGGCGTCGAGGCTCCGAGTGACTCGTCGTGCCAGCGACGAGCGCGGGCTGGCCCCGCGCTGGGCGTGGCGTGAGGTGCCCTCGCGCAAACACTCGGAACAGCGGCATACTGCACAGGACTGAATCATTGGTAAGTGACGTGCAGCGGTGTTCGGAATGGGGCTTCGATGAGGGTTCGCACTGGTGTACGTCTCGGACTGGCAGCACTGCTGGCGGTTGCTCTGCCCTTGGTCGGCTCGGGAGCCGCCCAGGCGAAGGACAAGCGCGAGCTCACCGTCATGACCCAGAACCTGTACCTGGGCTCGAGTCTGGATCCGGCGCTCACGGCCACGACCGGACCTGAGTTCGTGGGAGCCGTCGCACAGATCTACGGCACGATGATCTTCACGAACTTCCCCGCACGGGCTCAGTCGATCGCCGACACGATGGCAGCCGAAAAGCCCGACCTGGTAGGACTGCAGGAAGTCTCCAAGTGGATCGCCCAAGGAACCGGCACGGCCAGCCCGCCGAGCTTCGAC
This sequence comes from uncultured Actinomycetota bacterium, assembly GCA_963797525.1. Lineage (GTDB taxonomy): Bacteria > Actinomycetota > Actinomycetes > Propionibacteriales > Nocardioidaceae > Marmoricola. The sequence goes on along the minus strand of CAWCPT010000001.1, from coordinate 27,338 downwards.
TTCCTCGAGATTCTTCAGAGCGCCCTGACCGCACGCGGCCTGGACTACCAGGTCGCGTCGGTCTCGCAGAACGCGGACATCGGTCCGGCACCGCTCGTTGCGCCCGCGTTCGGCTGCGGCGTTCCGAACCCAGCGCCCGCATGCGTCGTGACTCTGCAGGACCGTGACGTCATCCTGGTGAACGCGGACACCGAAGGTCTCAGCTGGTCCAACCCGAAGAGCGGCAACTACGCCACCCAGCAGACCTTCCAGCCGCCGGTCGGTCCGGCGGTGTCGTTCGACCGGGGTTGGGCCTCCATCGACGGTGTCTTCGAGGGCAAGCGCTTCCACTACGCCAACACGCACCTCGAGGTCGAGAACTCACCGCTCGTGCAGCAGGCCCAGGCGAAAGAGTTCCTGGCCGGGCCGGCGAGAGGTGCGGGTGCCGTCATCGCTACCGGCGACTTCAACTCCGCGGCGGACGGCAGCACCACCACGTCGTACGCCGACCTGACGAAGTCGTGGTTCACCGACTCCTGGTCGGTCAACCCGGGCCAGGCGGGCCTCACGTGCTGTCAGAACGGCACGTTGACCAACCCCACAGCCGCGTACACGAGCCGGATCGACCTCGTGCTCACACACGCCGCCGTGCGACCCGTCCACTCCAAGATTGTCGGCGCCACACCTTTCGAGGCGACCCCTCCGTTCTGGGCCTCGGACCATGCAGGTCTGGTCGCCACGGTGCGGCTCCACTGACGACCGCCATCGACCATCACGGACCCCGCCCGGCTGGGCGGAGCGCAACGCGCACGGCGTTCGCGGGTTCTTCCGCTTCGCCCACGTCGACGGACTCATGCCGGCAAAGCCAGCCGTTTCGTCGATCGCCAAGGAATGCTCAACTACGGTGTCGTTGTCCGCCCAGGCAGCGACGAACCCATTGACCTACAACCTCAGTTGGAGCCGCCGGACTGGGACGACTGAGTAAGCAGCGCACATGCCACTCCGTGGTGTTGGCGGAGGCGCAAGCTGCACCTTGCTTCTAGGGCATTTCACCGTGTATGCGGAAAGCGCCGGTTTCCAGGACATCGAACCTGTCCTCCATGACCTTGACCCACCGGTCGATCTCCTCCCCCAGAGAAAGCCATGGCCCCGTCCTGAGTCCTTCCAGTGGGGCAGGGTGCCCGCTAGGGCCTCGTACAGGGCCAAGACACGGATGGCAGTTCGGTCGATTTCCGTCTTGGCCTCGTTCACAGACTGGAGGTCCCGTGGGGACTCCGTGTTGTGGGCTCCAAGTCCCCCCTTCTGGTGCTTGAGCACGTTCCACCGGGGCGGTTCCGCCGAGTCCGACTCCACGTCCCGCACCCACATGTCGTGCACAACGAAGATCGTTGGCCCTGCTGGACGCCTTGAGCGCCAGCACCCCCGCTCTGAGACCCGAGGCTCCGTGTCCGCCTTGCTGAGCATCTTCCGGCAGTCCTCGACCAGCCGTTCGCTGCTGGTGATGCTGTTCGTCAGGAATGCGCCCAGGCCGGGTGACATCAGCAACTGGTGCACCGCGCGTAGGTACTGGTCGAAGGTCACGTGTGTACGGGCAACGCGTCCAATACGCAGGCAGAGGGCGTCTTCGGGGCCGAGCCCGTCGTCTTTGCCCACGTCGTGGACGTTACGCGGGTGGCTGCCAGGCCGACCGGTGTTAGCGCGATTCCGCGGCCACGTGGTGTCAACACTGGTGTCACAGGGCCCCGAGGATAGCCAAGAGGCCGCCTCCCCAAGTGGGAAAACGGCCTCTGACCTGCGATCTCTCTCGGTCGGGCTGACAGTGTCCTGGTCCAGGACATAGGAAACCCATCTCCCAAGACATAGGAAATCCCGGCGCCGGTTCGATGCTCGGTCATGTCGAAAGCCAGACTCGTCATCACCGCCGTCATCACCGAGCACCGCACCCAAGCCGAAGTCGCCGCCACCTACGGCGTCTCACCAGGCTGGGTCTCCAAGCTGGTTGCCCGCTACCGGGCCGAAGGCGAAGCCGCGTTCGAACCCCGTCTCGAGACGACCCAAGACCTCACCACGCGCCCTCGACCTCACCGTCGTCGCGCTCATCCTCCAGCTACGCACGCAGCTGGCACCGACGCCGGACTCGACGCCGGCCCGGACACCATCGCCTGGCACCTCGAGCACCACCACGCAGTCCTCACGTCTCCAGGTCGACCATCAGCCGCTACCTGGCCAAAGCGGGCCTCGTCGTCCCCGAGCCCAAGAAACGACCCAAGTCCTCCTACACCCGCTTCGAAGCCCAGATGCCCAACCAGACCTGGCAGTCCGACTTCACCCACTACCCCCTGGTCGACATCGCCGGGTTCCCCCACGGCGTGGAGATCATCACTTGGCTCGACGACTGCACCCGCTACGCCCTGCACGTCTCCGCACACGACCACATCACAGGCACGATCGTGGTCGACACATTCCGCGAAGCCGCAGCCCAGCATGGGATCCCCGCCTCCACCCTGACCGACAACGGGATGGTCTACACAACCCGCCTCGCCGGCGCCGGACGCCGAGGAGGACGCAACAGCTTCGAGGTCCAGCTCCGCACCTGGGACGTCGTGCAGAAGAACTCCCGACCCAGCCACCCCACCACCTGCGGCAAAGTCGAGCGCTTCCAGCAGACCATGAAGAACTGGCTCCGCGCTCAACCCGCAACCGGCGACCATCACCGACCTGCAGACCCGCATCGACGCCTTCGTCGATGAGTACAACCACCGCCGCCCACACCGCTCACTGCCCCACCGAGCCACCCCCGCAGCCCGCTACAACACCATGCCCAAAGCACTGCCCAGCGACTCACGCGACCCCGAAACCCACGACCGCATACGCCACGACCGCGTCGACAAAGCAGGCTCCGTCACCCTGCGCCACAACGGCCGCCTGCACCACATCGGCATCGGCCGACCCCACGCCGGAACCTACATCATCCTGCTCATCCAGGACCTCGACGTCCGAGTCATCAACCCGATCACCGGCGAACTGCTCCGCGAACTCGTCCTAAACCCACACATCGACTACCAGCCGACCGGAGCCCGCAAAGGACCGACACGAAGACCCCAGAAATGACCACCGCCGAACCCGCTAATGCAGGTCCGGCGGTTTCCGATGTCCTGAGACATCACACGGTCGGGCTGACAGGATTTGAACCTGCGACCCCTTGACCCCCAGTCAAGTGCGCTACCAAGCTGCGCCACAGCCCGAAGCCCCGGCTGGCGGGGCGAAGAGCACAGTATCGCAGCGAACCGGACACTCCCGAATCGGCCTCGGTCGGCGTGCGCTCTCAGGGAGTTCTTGGTGCTTTGTCTGCCTCGTCCTGCCGTCCTCACAGCGTGTTGACAGCATCCGGCCCTTGGCTGTGGAGGAGTCACCTCCCCATGACCAGACACGAACGTCGGAGCAACCATGTACCCCGAAACGCAGCCCGAACCGACCAGCAGCACTGCCACCTCGCGCAAGCCCCGCTTGCGCCGCATCGCGACGGTCGCGGTTGTCGGCGGGCTGGTCGTCACCGCGGCGACGGGAGTCGGGTACGCCGCCGGCAACCGCGGCCCGACCTCCACCTCGCAGACCACGGCCCAACCGGGTCTCGCGAGCCAGAGCGACGGCTACGGGTGGTCCTACGGGACGCCGGACTCCGGCCAGGCTCAGGGGTACGACGACCAGAGCTCGCCCTTCGGTGGGGACCAGTCCTACGGTGACCAGAGCCAGCAGGGTGGCTCCACCGACGGCAGCCAGTCCTCCGACTCGACGTCACAGGCCTCCGGGTCGCAGCTGACCGGGCTCACGCGGATCGTGTCGACCAACTCCTACACCGGCTCCGAGGGGGTGGGCACCGGGATGGTGCTCACCGCCGACGGCGAGGTGGTCACCAACCACCACGTCGTCGAGGGCGCGACCTCGATCAAGGTCACGGTCATGTCGACGGGCGACACCTACACCGCTCGCGTGGTCGGCACGGACTCCGCCGACGACGTCGCCGTGCTCGACCTCGAGGACGCCTCCGGGCTGGACACGGTCGCCACGGACACCGACGGGGTCACCGTCGGCGAGAACGTGACCGCCGTCGGCGACGGGAACGGCACCGAGGACCACCTCAGCGCCGCCACCGGTTCGGTCACCGCCACGGACCAGCCGGTCACCACCCAGGCCGAGGGCACGGCGAGCGGCGAGTCACTCACCGGGATGATCGAGATCAGCTCGGACGTGGTGCCCGGCTACAGCGGCGGGGCGACGTACGACGACGACGGCGAGGTGGTCGGCATGACGACCGCCGCCACGAGCGGCACCAACGACCCCGACGGCTACGCCATCCCGATCAGCACGGTCCTCAAGGTCGCCGGCGACCTCACCGACGGGGCGAGCAACGCCGACTACGACTACGGCCAGCCGGCCTTCCTCGGGATCGGTCTGGGCTCCGGCACCACCGTCGAGGGTGCGTACGAAGGCACGCCGGCCGCCGACGCCGGCATCGCCGCGGGCGACCAGATCACCTCGGTCGGCGGCATCGCCGTCGACACCGCGACCCAGCTGCGCGCCGCGATCGCCTCGCACTCGCCCGGCGACGACGTCAGCGTCACCTGGACCGACTCGAGCGGCAGCAGCCACACCGAGTCGGTCACCCTGGCGAACGGCCCGGTCGCCTAGCTAGCGCTTGCGCTTCTCGCGCGGCCGCACCTGCAGGTTGATCGGGGTGCCGACGAAGCCGAACTCCTCGCGCAGGCGGCGCTCGATGAACCGCTCGTAGCCCGCGTCCAGCTTGCCGCTGGTGAACAGCACGAACGTGGGCGGCGAGGTGGTGGCCTGGGTGCCGAAGAGCACCTTGCTCTGCTTGCCGCTGCGGACCGGGTGCGGGTGCTCGGCGACCAGGCGTCCGAGGAACGAGTTCAGCTGGCCGGTGCTGACCCGGGTGTCCCAACCCTCGAGCGCCCGCTCGAGGGCGGGCACGAGCCGGTCGACGTGCCAGCCGGTGCGGGCGGTGACGTTGATCCGCGGCGCCCACTGCACCTGCACGAGGTCGCGCTCGATCTCGCGGTCGAGGTAGTAGCGGCGCTCCTCGTCGACGAGGTCCCACTTGTTGAACGCGATCACCAGTGCCCGGCCGGACTCGCGCACCGTCTGGATGATCCGCATGTCCTGCTCGGAGACCGACTGCGACCCGTCGATCACGAGCACGCACACCTCGGCGCGCTCGATGGCGGTCTCGGTGCGCAACGAGGCGTAGTACTCGTGTCCCGACGCCGTCTTGACGCGCTTGCGGATGCCGGCGGTGTCGATGAACCGCCACGGCTTGCCGCCGAGCGCGATCAGCTCGTCGACCGGGTCGACCGTGGTCCCGGAGGCGTCGTCGACGACGACCCGCTCCTCCCCCGCGAGCTTGTTCAGCAGCGAGGACTTGCCGACGTTGGGTCGGCCGATGATGGCGACCCGCCGCGGCCCACCGACGTGGTCGAAGGCCTCCAGCGGCGTCTCCGGCAGGGCTGCCAGTACGGCGTCCAGCAGGTCGCCCGAACCGCGCCCGTGCAGCGCGGACACCGGCATCGGTTCGCCCAGCCCGAGGTTCCACAGCCCGTAGGCCTCGGCCTCGGCTCGCTGGTCGTCCACCTTGTTGGCGGCGAGCACGACGGGCTTGCCGGACTTGCGCAGGATCCGGACCACGGCCTCGTCGTTGTCGGTGATGCCGACCCCGGCGTCAACGACGAACATCACCGCGTCGGCGATGTTCACCGCGATCTCGGCCTGGGCGCGGATGCTCTCCGCGAGCCCGCGCGCGTCGGGGTCCCAGCCGCCGGTGTCGACGACGGTGAACGCACGCCCGTTCCAGACGGCGTCGTAGGAGACCCGGTCGCGGGTGACGCCAGGCTTGTCCTCGACCACGGCCTCCCGGCGGCCGATGATCCGGTTGACCAGGGTGGACTTGCCCACGTTGGGGCGACCGACCACGGCCAGGATCGGTACCCGTGTCTCGGCGGGTCCGGTGGTGTCGGTCTCAGGGATGTTCATGCTCTCTTCTTCTCACGCTTGGGCCCGATCGGACCGGGCAAGGTCATGCCGGTCGTCTCCTGGGCCTTCTGGATGGTCTGCAGGATGGCGGAGGTGACGCGCGCTGCGGCGGCATCGACCTGGTCCTGGGTGCGGGGCCACGGCAGGTGGCCGAGGTCGACGGGGTCGCCGAAGGTCATCGCGATGCGGCTGCCGCGCGGTGGGACGGACCCGTCCGCGCCGCCCGGCATCCGGGTGCCGAGGAAGGAGACCGGCACCACGGGCGCTCCGCTGACGAGGGCGAGGTAGGCAGCCCCGGCCCGCGGAGACGTCATGTCACCGGCGCCGCGGGTCCCCTCGGGAAAGACACCGACGGCGTGGCCGGCGCGCAGGGTGGCGACCGCCGACCGGATGGCGGCCACGTCGACGTGGAAGCGGTCCAGCTCGATCTGGCCCGAGGCGCGCAGCAGCAGGCCGAGCGGCCCGGCGAACATCTCCTGCTTGGTGAGGGCGTGCACTGGCCGGGGTGAGGAGATCGCCAGCAGCGGGCCGTCGAGCCAGCCCACGTGGTTGGCAGCCATCACGAGCGGCCCGGTCTCGGGCACCTTCTCCGCGCCGTGCAGCTCGACGTCCCACCAGGTGCGGATCAGTGCCTGTGCCAGCGGTCGTCCCGTGGTGAGCAGCCTGGTCCGCGGCACCCGCACTCCGGTGGTCGAGGGCAGCTCCCGACCGACGGTGGGGAGTGCCCCGGTCACGACCGGCTCCCCGCTCCGGTGACCTCGTCGACCAGCGCGACGACCTGGTCGACGACCTCCTCGAGGGAGTACGGCGTGGTGTCGAGGTGGACGGCTCCCTCCGGCATCATCGCCGGCGCCACGGCGCGACCACTGTCGATCGCGTCGCGACGCAGCAGGTCGGCCTGGGTGGCCTCGACCGAGCCCGACCCGTTCTCCGCCGTACGCCGGGCGGCGCGGGCCGACGAGTCAGCGGTCAGGAACAGCTTGACCTCGGCGTCGGGGGCCACCACCGAGCCGATGTCACGCCCCTCGACGACGATGCCGCCGTCGCCGATGATCGAGCGCTGCAGCTGGAGCAGGCGGCGGCGTACCTCCGGCACGGACGCGACGGCGCTGACGTGGTCGGTGACCGCCTGGGACCTGATCTCCACGGAGACGTCGACGCCGTCGACGGTGATCGTGGGTCGGTCCGGGTCGGTGCCGGACACCAGCTCGGCCTCGTCGGCCCGGGCCGCGATCTCGGCGGCGTCGGCGAAGTCCACCCCGCGGGCGATCATCCAGGCCGTCATCGCCCGGAACTGGGCGCCGGTGTCGAGGTAGCGCAGACCCAGCCGGCTCGCGACCCCGCGTGCCGTGCTCGACTTGCCCGACCCCGAGGGGCCGTCCATGGCCACCACGACCGTGCTCCTGCTGGACACTGCCCTGAACTCCCGCTGTCTCGACTCCCCCGGCGGGGCTGGTGCAAACGCCAACCTTACCGGTGCGTGAGCCATTCCCTGGTCTCGAGCGAGCGCCGGAGCGACTCTGCGGCTGTGTCCTGCACCACCAGCTCGACGAGCCCGACCGGCCGGCCGGGGTCGTGGTCGATGTGCAGGTCCTCGATGTTGACCCCGATCTCGCCCACGTCGGCGAACAACCGGGCCAGCTCGCCGGGGTTGTCGGGCACCGAGACGAACACGGAGGCCATCGCGATCACCGGCCCGCCGTGCTTGCCGGGGATCGCCTGGGTGCCGTCGACGCCACGGGCGAGGATCTCGCCGAGCGAGTCCACGTCGGCGCTGGCCAGCACGGTGACCAGGCGGCCGAGGTCGGCCTGCACGTCGAGGAGCAGCTCGCTCACCGCCGCCTGGTTGGCGCGGATGATCTGGCCCCACATCTCCGGGTCGCCGGCGGCGATCCGGGTCACGTCGCGCACGCCTTGGCCGGAGAGCGAGAGGTGCTCGGGCTGGGCGTCGGCGAGCTGGCCGGCGGTGAGCACGGCGAGCAGGTGCGGCAGGTGGGAGGTGCGTGCGACGGCTCGGTCGTGCTCGACCGGTGAGAGCCGCACCGGCTCGGCGCCGCACAACCGGGCGAGCGTCTCGACCATGGCGATGGCTTCGGGCGAGGAGTGCGTGTGCGGCGTCACTGCCCACGGCCGTCCGTCGAACAGGGCCGCCGTCGCGGCCAGCGGGCCGGACCGCTCGCTGCCCGCCATCGGGTGGCTTCCCACGTAGTGGGCGAGCAACCTCTCGCCGGCATGGTCGGCGATCTGCTCCAGGGGCAGGCTCTTCACGCTGCCGACGTCGGTCACCACGCCCCCGCGCTCGAGCGCCTCCACGACCGCCTCCGCGATGTGATCGGGCGGGACCGCGACCACGGTCAGCTGAGCGACGCCCTCCGCCGGTGCGGAGGTGCCGGCACCCAGCCCGCTGGCGGTGCGCACGTGCTCGTGGTTGACGTCGGTGAGCCAGACCTCGATGCCGGCCCGCTGCGCGGCCAGACCCACCGAGGTGCCGAGCAGTCCGGCGCCGACGACGTGGATCGGGCCCACCAGGTCAGTCATCGGGCACCGCTCGTACCCGGGCCAGGTCACGGCGCAGCGCCGCAGCACCGTGCAGGTAGACGTGGGTGATGTCCTTGCGCGACAGGTCGGTCTCGACGTGCGCCATCATCCGCACGACCCGGGGCATCGAGCTGTCGATCTCGAGCTCGCGCGCACAGATCAGCGGGACGTCGTCGAAACCCAGCTGCCGGGCGGCGTACGCCGGGAACTCGGAGTGCAGGTCGGAGGTGGCGGTGAAGATGATGCTGATGAAGTCGTCGACGGTGAGCGCGTTGGCCTCCAGCACGTCGAGCACCATCTCGGCCACGCGGTCGAGCATGTGCTCGCGGGTGTCGCTCTCGAGCTGGGTGGCTCCGCGTACGGCGCGCACGGCCACGACTCCTCCTGGTGCCTGTCTTCGAGCTGGTCTCCGGACTCTTCGGACTCTCCGGCTCCAGACTAGGGCTCGACGAGGATCAGGCGACGGTGCCCTCGACGACGAGCACCGGTGTGGGCTCCACGCCGAGCCGGACCCGGTCGCCCACGGAGTACCTCAGCGCGTGTGAGCTGGAGACCTGCGCGGAGACCGTCTGGCCTCCCTGGGAGAGGTGCACCCGCGAGATCGGCCCGAGGAAGGCGATCGAGGTCACCGTGGCGTCGCCCTGCGAGTCCTCCTCGAGGGTGACGGACTCGAGGCGCACCTTGGCCAGGCCGGTTCCCGAGGTGATCGATCCCTCGAGCACCGGCAACGACGTGCCCAGCACGTCGGCGTGCCCACCGCTCACGGTGGCAGGGATGTTGTTGCTCAGGCCGACGAACTCGGCGACGAACGGCGTGGCCGGTGCGGCGTAGAGCTCGGAGGGCGGCGCCAGCTGCTCGAGGTGCCCCTGGTTCATCACGCCCACCCGGTCCGCGACCGCGAGCGCCTCCTCCTGGTCGTGGGTGACGAACAAGGTGGTGGTGCCGACCTCGAGCTGCACTCGACGGATCTCGTCGCGCAGCTGCACGCGGACCTTGGCGTCGAGGGCCGAGAGCGGCTCGTCCAGCAGCAGCACGGACGGCTCGATGGCGAGCGCTCTGGCCAGGGCCACCCGCTGCTGCTGACCCCCGGACAGCTGGGCGGCGAACTTGTCCGCGTGCGCCGAGAGGGAGACCAGCTCCAGCATCGCCCCGGCTCGCGCCAGGCGCGACGCCTTGGAGTCGCCGCGGAGCTTGAGGCCGAACGCGACGTTGTCCAGCACGGTCAGGTGCGGGAACAGGCTGTAGGCCTGGAAGACCATGCCCATGTCGCGCTTGTTGGCCGGCACCCCGGTGATGTCCTTGCCGTCCACCGTCACGGCGCCGGAGGTCGCCTCGTCGAGGCCGGCGAGGATCCGCAGGGCCGTGGTCTTGCCGCAGCCGGACGGCCCGAGGAGCGCCACCAGCTCGCCGGGCTCGATGTGCAGGGTCAGCCCGTCGAGGGCGCGGACACTGCCGTAGAGGCGGGTCAGGTCGGTCAGCTCGACGGCCAGCCCTCGACGTGGGCCCCGGGGCTGGTCGTTGCGGCGTTCGCTGGTCACGGTCACGGCACGGGCTCCTCAGGTTCCTCGGACAGGGGCGGGAGTGGCGGCCACGTCAGCGGTTTCGACGGTGTCGGCCGCCTCAGCGGCACGACGCCTGCGCCGGACCAGCGAGAGCACGAGCAGCAGCACGAACCCGAAGACCAGCGTGGCCAGCGACGCCGCCACGGCCGTGGGCCCGTCGGTCTTGCCGATCAGCACGATCACCACCTGCAGGTTCTGGTAGCCGAGCAGCGAGGCGATGGTGTACTCACCCAGCACCACGGCGATCGAGATGAACGCCGCCGACAGGATCCCGGGCCAGATGTTGGGCACGATCACCCGCACGATGGCCGAGGCCCACCCGGCTCCCAGGGAGCGTGCCGCCTCGGCGAGGGTCTGCACGTCGATCGAGGACAGCGAGGAGTCGATCGCGCGGTAGGCGTAGGGCAGCACCAGCACGACGTACACGAAGGTGAGCACCAGGGCCGACTCGCCGAAGAAGTAGTTCACCCAGGCGTAGACGCCCTTGAGGCCGACCACGAGCACGAGCGCCGGGATGGTGAGCGGCAGCAGGCACAGGAACTCGATCAGTCCCTTGGCCCAGGGTGCCCGCAGCCGGACCCAGATCATCGTCGGCACGAGGAGCAGCAGCATCCCGGTGACCGTGAAGGCCGCGAGCAGCAGAGAGACGGTGATCGCGGAGTAGATCTGGTCGTCGTCGACCAGGTTCGCGTAGGCGGCCAGACTCCTCCCACCGCTCAGGGTGTTGCGCGTGCTGAACAGAAGCATGGACAGCAGCGGGACCAGGAAGAAGGCGCCGAAGAGCACCAGCATCACGGTGCGGAACACGCGGAAGCTCACTGCAGCCACCTCGCCGTACGCCGCATCATGCAGCGCGTAGGCGCCCATCACGATCGCGACCACCACGACCATCTCCAGGGCCAGCGCGTAGGCGAAGCCCGCCTGTCCGAGGACGACCTCACTGGTCAGCGCTGCGCGGATCAGCAGCGGCAGCACCGGGCTGCCCTGGCTGACGAGCGCCGCTGCGGTGGCGTAGGCCGCGAACGCGTTGGCGAACAGCAGCAGCAGGGACCCCAGGAACGCCGGTCGCAGCAGGGGCACGGCGACCTGCGTCCAGTACTGCCAGGTGCTGGCCCCCAGGTTGACCGCGGCCTCGCGCCACTGCGGCCTGATGCCGTCCAGGGCCGGCAGGAAGACGATCACCATCAGCGGGATCTGGAAGTAGGTGTAGACGAGGATCAGCCCCGGCAGCGCGTAGAGCCAGCCAGACCCGGCGAGGTCCCAGCCCAGGTGATCCTGTGCCCAGACGGTGATGACCCCGCTGAGCCCGATCGTGGCGAGGAAGGCGAAGGCGAGCATGACGCCGCCGAACTGGGCGAGCACGCTGCACACCGAGGTGATCACCCGGCGGAGCCCGGAGGTCGGTGGGCTCTGCACCACCAGGTACGCCAGCAGGGAACCGAACACCGCACCCAGGATCGCGGTGCTGCCCGACAACAGCACGCTCTTCCACAGCGCGTTCAGCGCGGTGGAGGTGCCGAGAGCCTGGACCCGGTCGAGGGAGAAGACGCCGTCGAGGTAGACCGATCCGACCACCACCGTGATGGTCGGGATGACCATGAAGATGAACAGGTAGACGAGGAACGGCAGCAGCGGCAGGCCCTCCCGGACCCGCCGGCTGAAGCCGCTCCTCGCCACCTCGGTCTCTCCTCGTCAGCCGTCGATCAGCCGACGGCCTTGGCCCAGGTGTCACCCAGGACCGTGGCGGCCTTCTTGCTCTGCTCGTTGGTGAGCACCACCGGGGTGCCCTCCACCTGCGGCAGGGCGTCGTACTTGGCCTTGTCGATCGTGCCGGCCTTGACCATGTCGTCGGCGCGAATCGGGCCGGGCGCCGCCGCCGAGCCACAGGTTCTGACCGGCGTCGCTGTACAGGAACTCCTCCCACAGCCGCGCGGAGGCGGGATGCGGGGCGTCCTTGTTGATCGCCTGGTTGTAGTAGCCGGCGACGGGGTCGGCGTCCGTCGGCACGACGACCTTCCAGGTCTTCAGCTTGGCCGTCTCGGCGGCGTTCAGGTAGTCCCAGTCGATGACAACGGGGGTCTGCTTCGACTCGATCGTCGCCGGGGTCGGGTCGACCGGCGTCAAGTTGCCGGCCTTCTTCAGTCGAGAGAAGAAGTCGACTCCCGGAGAGATGTCGTCGGCGGAGCCACCGTTGGCCAGCGAGGCCATCATCACCCCGGAGGCGGCCGCTCCGGCCTCGGTCGGGTTGCCGTTGAGAGCCACCTTCCCCTTGAACTCCGGACCGAGCAGGTCGGAGACCTTGGTGACGTCCGGGACCTTGGAGCTGTCGTAGCCGATGGACATGTAGCCGCCGTAATCGCTGACCCAGGTCCCGTCGGCGTCCTTGAACTTGTCGCCGACGGTGTCGAAGGTCGCGACCTTGTAGGGCGCGAACATCGACACGTTGGCGAGCGCGACGTCCTGGCCGAGGTCGAAGACGTCGGGTGCGGAGCTGCGACCCTTCTGCTGGTTGGCCGCGTTGATCTCGTCCTGGCTGCTGCCGTCCGGCTGCGCAGAGTTGACCTTGATGCCGTACTTGTCGGAGAAGGCCTTGATGATCGCGGCGTAGTTGGCCCACGTCGGCGGCAGGGCGATCACGTTGAGCTCGCCCTCCTTCTTCGCGGCGGCCACGAGCTTGTCCATGCCGCCGAAGTCCTTGGCGGACGTGGCCTCGCTGACCTTGACGCCGGACGTGGTCTCGCCGCCCTTGTCACCCTTCTCCGGTGGGGAGCAGGCAGCCATCGCCAGGACCATGGCCGCCGAGGCGGTCACGGCTGTCAGTGCGCGGTATCTCTTCATCTGTCGAACCCTCCTGCGTGAGGTGAGGCTCCAGGTGGTGCCGGGAGCGGCGTGACCACCCGGGGGCAGGGGAATGGTCGCTCTTCGCAACTTAGACCCACCGACGGCTTCCGTGCAGCAACCGCGCGCTCGCGTCGCGGCGAACTTTTCGGCGCCGGAAGGTGGCCGGTTCAGAGACCTGTGGCGTCCAGCAGGGTGCCGATCTCACGCTCGGTGAGCTCGCGCAAGCTGCCCTGCCTGAGGCCCGCCAGCCGCACCGGCCCGATCTGCGTGCGGGTCAGCTGCCTGACCGGATGTCCGACGTGGTCGAGCAGCCGCCGGACGATCCGGTTGCGGCCCTCGTGGATCACCAGCTCGACGAGCGCCCGCTCGCCGTGGCTCGATCGCACCTTGACCGCGCTGACCTGAACCGGGCCGTCCTCGAGAGTGACCCCGTCGCGCAGCTGCTGGAGGGTGGCGCGACTGGGCACCCCGTCGACCTCGGCCACGTAGGTCTTGTCGACCTCGTAGGACGGGTGCGCCATCTTCTGGGCGAAGTCACCGTCGTTGGTGAGCAGGATCAGGCCCTCGGTGTCCGTGTCGAGCCGGCCGACGTGGAAGAGCCGCTCGGACCGGTCCCCGACGAGGTCGGTGAGGGTACGCCGGCCCTGCGGGTCGGACATCGTGGAGACCACGCCCCGGGGCTTGTTCAGCACGAGGTAGACGTGCTCGCTCACCGGCGGCAGCCGGCGCCCGTCGACGCGGATCCGGGCGGTGCGCGGGTCGACCTTGGTGCCGAGCCGGGTGACCACCTCGCCGTCGACCTCGACGAGACCGGCGAGCATCAGCTCCTCGCACTTGCGGCGGCTCGCCACCCCCGACTGGGCCAGCAGCTTCTGCAGCCGGACGAGCCCCTCGTCGTCGGTCTCGATCTCCCTCATGCGTCGGTGATCGGGGGTGAAACCTCGTCGGTCGAGCCTGTCGAGACCACCTCGGCCTCGTCCTCGAAGTCCTCGACGCCGGGCAGGAACGGCGCGAGCTCGGGCAGGTCGTCGAGAGAGGTCACCCCGATGCGCTCGAGGAAGTAGCTCGACGTGCGGTAGAGGTGCGCACCGGTCTCGTGCTCGGTGCCCGCCTCCTCGACGAGGCCACGGTTCAGCAGGGTCCGCATCACGCCGTCCACGTTGACGCCGCGGATCGCCGAGACGCGGCTGCGGCTGACCGGCTGCTTGTAGGCGACCACCGCCAGCGTCTCCAGGGCGGCCTGGGTCAGCCGGGCCTGCTGTCCCTCGAGCACGAACCGCTCCACCACCGGCGCGAACGCCTCGCGGGTGTAGAAGCGCCAGCCGCCGGCCACGTTGCGCAGCTCGAACCCGCGCCCCGACTCGTCGTACTCCCCGGCGAGCGCCGTCAGGGCCTCCACGACCTCCACCACGGGATAGCCCACGGCCGTGGCCAGGGTGCTGTCGTCGAGCGGCTGGTCGGCGACCATCAGCACGGCCTCGAGGGCCGGTCGCAGGTCGGCGAGCGGGACCTCGAGGGCCTCGGTGGTCTCGTCGAGGATCTCGGTCGTCATGCGCCCTCCTCGGGCTCGGGCTGCGGTTCGGTCGTGTCGTGGGCTGCCTCTGGCCGGGCTTCCGCACCGACCTCGGGCGGCGCGCCGTCGAACTCGTCGGTGATCTCCACCTCGGCGTCCTCGGAGCCTGTCCAGCGGATGCTGAGCTCGCCGAGGGGGGTCATCTGGTCGAAGGCCACGACACCCTCGCGGAACAGCTCCAGCAGGGCCAGGAACCGCGCGACGCGCGTCATGGTGTCGGGGGCGTCGGCGGCCAGGGACCGGAAGGTGAGCGTCCCGCTGCTGCGCAGCCGGCCCATCACCACGGTTGCCTGCTCGCGCACGCTCACGGCCGGGGCGTGGATGTGCGCCAGGCTGACGACGGACTCGGGCTTCGGCGCGAGCGCCCGGGCGGCGAGGCTCGCGAACTCGTCGAGCCCCAGCCCGATCAGGACGTCCGGGAGCAGCGTGGCGAAGCGCTCCTCGAGGCCCACCGAGCGGGGGTGGCGACGCGCCTCGCCCTCCATCCGCCGGTCGAGGATGTCGGCGACCTGCTTGAACGCCTTGTACTGCAGCAGCCGCGCGAAGAGCAGGTCGCGAGCCTCCAGGAGCGCCAGGTCCTCCTCGTCCTCGACGTCGCCCTGCGGCAGCAGCCGGGCCGCCTTCAGGTCGAGCAGGGTCGAGGCGACCAGCAGGAACGACGTGGTCTGCTCGAGGTCCCAGGCGTCGTCGGCAGCCTTGATGTGTGCGATGAACTCGTCAGTGACCTGCGAGAGCGCCACCTCGGTGACGTCGAGCTTGTGCTTGCTGATCAGGCTGAGCAGCAGGTCGAAGGGACCCTCGAAGTTCGCCAGGTGCACGGCGAACGCGGGGCTCGCCGCAGCGGGCTCCACCGCAACCTCGGTCATCGGGTGTTCATCGCCCGATCAGCCGCTGGACCAGGACGCTGTCGTCGCCGTTGGCCTCGAGGTCGGCGAGCACGATCGCGATCGCCTCCCGGACGAACCGGCCGCGGTCGACGGCCAGGCCCTGGTCGCGGCGCAGCGAGAGCCGGGCGTGCTCGATGTCGAGCAGCTCGTCGGCCGTCACGTAGACGGTCATCTTCTCGTCGTGCCGGACCCGTCCGCTGGACTTCCGGGCCTCCCTGGCCTCGGCGGACTCGGCCTTCTCGGGATCGGGAACGGCCGCCATCTCACGCCTCACCGCGGGCTGGTGCTCCCGGGTCTCGCGCGGCTGGCGGTTGGAGCGGAACAGGTCGTCCGCGGCAGGCAGGCTCACGCGTCGGGACACCGGTCCAGCACCTCCTTGGCAAGCTGGCGGTAGGCATCGGCGCCACCGGAGCTCGAGGCGTAGCTGGTGATCGGCTCGCCGGCCACGGTGGAGTCGGAGAACTTGATGGTGCGCCGGATGACGGTGTGGAAGACGGTGTCTCCCCAGGCCTCGACGAGACGCTGCATCACCTCACGGCCGTGCAGGGTGCGGCCGTCGTACATCGTGCCGAGGACGCCCTCGACCTTCAGCTTGGGGTTGAGCCGCTCCTGGACCTTGTCGATGGTGGTCTTGAGCAGGGCCACGCCGCGCAGGGCGAAGTACTCGCACTCGAGCGGGATCAGGACACCGTCCGAGGCCGTGAGCGCGTTGACGGTCAGCAGGCCGAGCGAGGGCTGGCAGTCGATCAGGATCACGTCGTACTGCTCGATCGCCGGGGCGAGCGCCCGCTGGAGCGTCTGCTCGCGGCCGACCTCGTGGACCAGCTGCACCTCGGCGGCCGACAGGTCGATGTTGGAGGGCAGCAGGTCCATCCCGGGGACGCCACTCGGGACGATGACGTCCTCGAGGGTGACGTCGCGCTGCATCAGCAGGTTGTAGACGGTCAGGTCGATCTGGTGCGGGCTCAGGCCCAGGCCCACCGAGAGCGAACCCTGCGGGTCGAAGTCGACGAGGAGCACCTTGCGGCCGTACTCAGCCAGGGCGGCACCGAGGTTGATGGTCGTCGTGGTCTTGCCGACGCCACCCTTCTGGTTGCACATCGAGATGATCCGCGCGTTCCCGTGGGTGGTCACCGGGCGCGGTTCGGGCAGGTCGATCATCGGTCGACCCGTGGGACCGAGCACGACCTCGTCGACCGGGGTCTCGACGGCGGCCTCGGCAGGAGCAGGCTCCTCGACGCGTGTGCGGAACTGGAGCGGTTGCCCGCTCCCGGGTCGTTCGGGAGGGGCGGGAGGTCGGAGCATCGGGGGGACCTCGGACGCCGCGCTGCCGGTTGGTGCTCCGAAGTCGCCGGGACCCGTCATCGTGCTCTCCCTCGGTTGGTGCGGGCTCGTCCCTCCGGGAAGCGGCCCGTCATTTTGTCGACTTGCCGCCAAGCCGCGGGCGCGACTCTATGCACCGCTCGTGCGGCGTCACAACCCGAAAGCGAACCCATCACCAACATCATCCAAATCTGGGGAGACGTTGTGGGTAGCGCCTCGCCGTGGATGCACAAGTTCCTTGCTGCCTGTGCACAAACCTGTGTACGGCGAGGGCCTGTGTCTAGCCCAGCGCGCGGGGGTGTGCGGCCGCGTAGACCTCGCGCAGGCTGTCGACCGTCACCAGTGTGTAGACCTGCGTGGTGGTCACCGACGCGTGCCCGAGCAGCTCCTGGACGACCCGGACGTCGGCGCCGCCCTCGAGGAGGTGCGTGGCGAACGAGTGGCGCAGCGTGTGCGGCGAGACCTCGGCGGTGATGCCGGCCCGCTCGGCGGCCTTCACGATGACCGCCCAGGCACTCTGCCGGGACAGTCGCCCGCCGCGGGCGTTCAGGAACAGCGCTCCCCCGGGTCCGGCCGAGCCGGTCGGACCACCCTCCAGCAGGTCCGGGCGGCCGCGGACGACGTAGGCCTGGACGGCCTCACGGGCATAGCTGCCGACCGGCACGATCCGCTCCTTCGAGCCCTTGCCGCGCAGCAGCACCGTGTTGCCCTCGACTCGGTCAGCCTCGAGCTCGAGGTCGTCGACGTCCATGCCGACCGCCTCCGAGATCCGCGCACCGGTGCCGTAGAGGATCTCGAGCAGGGCGCGGTCGCGCAGGGCCAGGGACGTCCCGGCGGCGCCGGCCGCCTCGAGCAGCCGCTCCACGTCGCCCAGGGGGATCGCCTTGGGCAGCCGCTTGGCGGGCGTGGGTGGCCGCACGCCGGCCGAGGGATCAGCCGTGGCCAGGCCGTCCTTGACCGCGAACCGGTGGAACCCGCGGACGGCCACCACCGAGCGGCCGGCGGAGGTGGCGCTCAGCGGCTGGTGCTCCGGATCCCCCTCACGCAGCGCCACCAGGAAGCCGCTCACGACCAGCTCGGTGACCTGGTCGAGCTCGGTGATCCCCAGGGAGTCGAGGTAACCGAGGTAGCGCCGCAGGTCGCGTCGGTAGGACTTCACCGAGTTCTCGGCCAGCCCGCGCTCCACGACGAGGTGGTCGAGATAGGTCCTGACGGCGCGGACGAGCGCGCCCGGCTGCGCGTGCTGGCCCGCCGCCTCGCTCACCGGTTCAGCCGACGGTCACGCGAGCGCGGCCTCGAGCGACACCGACTCCATGCCGTGCGCCTCGGCCACCGGGCCGTTGGTCACCTCGCCCTGGTGGGTGTTCAGGCCGAGGGCGAGCACGTGGTCGTCCCGGCAGGCCTGGTCCCAGCCCTTGTTGGCCAGCGCCACGGCGTACGGGAGCGTCGCGTTGGTCAGTGCGTAGGTCGACGTGTTCGGCACCGCCCCCGGCATGTTCGCCACGCAGTAGAAGACCGAGTTGTGCACGGTGTACGTCGGGTCGGCGTGCGTGGTCGCGTGCGTGTCCTCGAAGCAGCCGCCCTGGTCGACGGCGATGTCGACGAGCACCGAGCCCGGCTTCATCCGCGAGACGAGGTCGTTGGTGACCAGCTTCGGCGCCTTGGCCCCGGGGATCAGCACCGCACCGATCACCATGTCGGCCTCGAGCACGTGCTGCTCGATCGCCAGCTTGGAGGAGGCCAGGCCGTGGACCTGGTTGTTGTAGCGCCAGAAGGACATCCGCAGCTTGTCGAGGTCGGTGTCGAGCAGGGTCACCTCGGCACCCATGCCCAGGGCGATGTTGGCGGCGTTCTGGCCGGACACACCGGCACCGATCACGACCACCTTGGCGTTGGCCACGCCGCCGACGCCGCCCATGAGCACGCCACGGCCTCCTTGGGCCTTCATCATCGAGTAGGCGCCCACCTGGGGCGCGAGGCAGCCGGCGACCTCGGACATCGGGTAGAGCAGCGGCAGCGAGCCGGCGGGGGTCTGCACGGTCTCGTAGGCGATCCCGGTGACCTTGCGCTTGACCAGCTCCTCGGTCAGCGGGAGGTCGGCGGCGAGGTGCAGGTAGGTGAACAGCACCAGGCCCTCACGCATGCGGTGGTACTCCTCCGCGACCGGCTCCTTGACCTTGAGCACCATCTCCGCCTGGTCCCACACGTCGTCGGCGGTGTCGATGATCGTGGCACCCTCCGCGACGAAGGCGGCGTCCTCGATCTGCGAGCCGAGGCCGGCGCCCTTCTCGACCAGCACCTCGTGACCGTGGGCTACGAGCTCGTGCACCCCGATCGGGGTGATGGCCACGCGGTACTCGTGGTTCTTGACTTCCTTGGGTACGCCGACACGCACGGATTTGCCTCCCAGATCACACCGAGTCACAGATGTTGTGCCGCCGTCCGCGGCGACCCGGCGAGTCTATGCCTCAGCACTCTCACGTGCCGACGTCAGACCCGCGTCGTGCATGGTCCGCAGGATGTTGCGGCACGTGAGTCGGGCCAGGTCCTGGTCGGACCAGCCGCGGTCGGCCAGGGCTGCCAGCAGCCGTGGGTAGCCGCTGACGTCCTCGAGCCCCACCGGCAGCCGGTCCACGCCGTCGTAGTCGCCACCCAGGCCGATGTGCTCGACACCGGCCACCTCGCGGACGTGCTCGACGTGTGCGACGACGTCCTCGATCGTGGCCGACGGTGCCGGGTGGTCCTCCCGGCGCCGCTCCACGAACGCGTCCTCGGCGTCCGATCCGGGCTCCACCCCGGCAGCGACAGCAGCGGCCGAGGCCTCGGCGTACCAGTCGCGCACCTGCTCGTTCACGAACTTCGGCACGAAGGTGACCATGCAGACCCCGCCGTTGTCGGCGAGTCGGGCGAGCACGTCGTCAGGGACGTTGCGCGGGTGGTCGCAGACGGCCCTCGCCGAGGAGTGCGAGAACACCACGGGGAGGCTGGAGACGTCGATCGCCTGACGCATCACGTCCGCGCTGACGTGGCTGAGGTCGACGAGCATGCCGATCCGGTTCATCTCGGCGACGACCTCCCGGCCGAAGTCGGAGAGCCCGCCGAGGACCGGTTCGTCGGTGGCGGAGTCGGCCCACGGGACGTTGTCGTTGTGGGTCAGCGTCAGGTAGCGCACCCCGAGACGGTGCAGCATCCTCAGCGTGCCGAGCGACTCGTTGATCTGGTGCCCGCCCTCGGCGCCCATCAGGCTGGCGATCCGACCGCTCGCCCACGCGGACTCGACGTCCTCCACGGTGGTCGCCGGGGCCAGCTGGTCGGCGTACCGGCGGATCATGGCGTGGCCGCCGTCGATCTGCTCGAGTGTCGCGGTGACCGCCGCGTCGCCGGTCAGGGTCGCCGGCACGAAGACCGACCAGAACTGCGCGCCCACTCCCCCGGCCCGCAGCCGCGGCAGGTCGGTGTGCGTGCCCAGGCGCTGACAGGTGGCGGTGTCGGTCAGCTCCAGGCGGTCGAAGTCGTACGCGACCTTCTCGCGTGCCGCCCACAGCAGGTCGTTGTGACCGTCGACGACGCCGTGCTCGCGCAGCAGCGCCGTGACGCGTGCCGTGGTCATCCGAGTCGGCCGCGGCGCTTGAGCGCGTCGTAGGCGAAGACGGCATTGGCCAGCGGTCCCTCGCGAACCCTTCCGTCGAGCACGGCCTCGAGCAGCTCCTCGACCGGCACCCAGAGCTGTTCGAGCTCGGCCTCCTCGGCATGCAGCTCGAAGTCGCCACGGTCGGCGTGCGAGAGCCCGGTGGCCAGGTAGAGGTGGTGGACCTCGGCGGTGATCCCGGCGGAGGGGTACGTCGTCAGCAGGTGCTGCCAGTGCTCGGCCTGGAGCTCGACCTCCTCACGCAGCTCACGGGCCCCGGTGACCTGGGCGTCCTCACCCTCGGCGTCGCACAACCCTGCCGGGAGCTCGACGAAGACCGCCTGCCCGGCGTGACGGTACTGGCGGATGCAGCAGACCCGCTCCTGGTCGTCGACGGCCAGCACGACGACGGCGCCGGGGTGGTCGACCACCAGGCGTCCGAAGGTCTCCTCCGGGTGCCCGGGGCGCTGCACCTGGTCCTCGCGCAGGACCACCACCCAGTCGTCGCGGTGGATCTCCCGCGAACCCACGACCGGCCACGTCAGGGGGCGGTCGGCGATCCCCGTCGGACAAGCGGCTCAGGCCTCGCTCGGCGTCGACGGCGTCCGTGAGGCACGATCCTTTCGTCCTCGTCGGCCACCCAGCGACGACGCAGCGCAGTCTCGTCGATCGGGATGAGCAGCTCCCGCTGCCGCTGGATCGCCGCCTCGATCAGGCCCGCGAACAGCGGGTGCGGCCGCGTCGGTCGCGAACGCAGCTCGGGGTGGGCCTGGGTCGCGACGTAGTAGGGGTGCACGTCGGCGGGGAGCTCGACGAACTCGACGAGGTTGTTGTCCGGGGAGGTGCCGGAGAAGACCAGGCCGGCCGCCTCGAGCGGGGCCCGGTAGCTGTTGTTGACCTCGTAGCGGTGGCGGTGGCGCTCCTCGACCTTGGGCTCGTCGTACGTCGCGCGCACGACTGAGCCGTCCTTGAGGTCGGCCGGGTAGAGACCCAGCCGCATCGTGCCGCCGAGGTCGCCGGCCCCCTCGACGAAGGCATGCTGCTCGGCCATGGTCGCGATCACCGGTTCGGGACTGTCCGGGTCGAACTCGGTCGAGCCGGCCTTCTGCAGGCCGGCCATGGAGCGGGCGTACTCGATCACCATGCACTGCAGGCCCAGGCACAGCCCGAGGGTCGGGATCTTGTTCGTGCGGGCGTAGGTGAGCGCGCCGAGCTTGCCCTCGATGCCACGGATGCCGAACCCACCGGGCACGCAGATCGCGTCGACCTCGCTGAGCTTGTGGGCGGCGCCCTCGGGCGTGGCGCACTCGTCGGAGGGGATCCAGACGATGTTCACCTTGGCCTCGTGGGCGAAGCCGCCGGCACGCAGGGCCTCGACGACCGAGAGATAGGCGTCGGGGAGGTCGACGTACTTGCCCACCAGCCCGACCGTGACCTCCTCGTTGGGGTGGTGCACCCGCTTGAGCAGGTCGTCCCACAGGGTCCAGTCGACGTCGCGGAACGGCAGGTTGAGGCGGCGTACGAGATAGGCGTCGAGACCCTCGCGGTGCAGCACCTTCGGGATGTCGTAGATCGAGGGCGCGTCGGCAGCCGTCACCACGGCCTCCTGGTCGACGTCGCACATCAGCGAGATCTTCTTCTTCACCGACGCCGGGATCTCGCGGTCGGCACGGCACACGATCGCGTCGGGCTGGATGCCGATGGAGCGGAGCGCAGCCACGGAGTGCTGGGTCGGCTTGGTCTTGAGCTCACCCGACGGCCCGATCCACGGCACCAGGGAGACGTGCAGGAAGAAGACGTTCTCGCGACCGACGTCGTGGCGCACCTGACGTGCGGCCTCCAGGAACGGCAGCGACTCGATGTCACCGACCGTGCCGCCCACCTCGGTGATCACGACGTCGATGTCGTCGCCACCCATGGCCAGGACACGGTCCTTGATCTCGTTGGTGATGTGCGGGATCACCTGCACCGTGTCGCCGAGGTAGTCGCCGCGTCGTTCCTTGGCGATCACCTGGGAGTAGACCTGCCCGGTCGTGACGTTCGCGATCTGGCTGAGGTCGGTGTCCAGGAAGCGCTCGTAGTGCCCGATGTCGAGGTCGGTCTCCGCACCGTCGTTGGTGACGAACACCTCGCCGTGCTGGAACGGGTTCATCGTCCCGGGATCGACGTTGAGGTAGGGATCGAGCTTCTGCATGGTCACCCGCAGCCCGCGCGAGCGGAGCAGGCGTCCCAGGCTGGAGGCGGTGAGCCCCTTGCCGAGCGAGGACGCGACTCCACCCGTCACGAAGACGTGCTTGGTCGGTTGCGGTGCTACCAAGAGGGCTCCCCGTGGGCTCGAGTGGCGCCCGCAGCGGGGGCCAACGTCAGGCAGATCGTGCGGTCATCCACGGGATTCGAGCCTACCAACGATTTGGGCCGAGAACCGCCATGGGGCCAGATCAACCGCGTGTCCGGCGTGCCGCGCGTGGCGCCCGCGCCGACTGCGCCACGTCGAGCAGCTCCTGGGCGTGCGCCATCGCGGTGTCGGACTCCTCCAGCCCCGCGAGCATCCGGGAGAGCTCCTGGACCCGGCCGCCGTCGTCGAGGAGGTCGAGGCCCGACGTGGTGACGGTCCCGTCGCTGGACTTGCGGACCACGACGTGCCGATCGGCGAACGCGGCGACCTGGGGCAGGTGGGTGACCACGAGGACCTGGGCCGACCTGGCCAGCGCTGCGAGGCGGCGCCCGATCTCGACCGCGGCCTTGCCCCCGACCCCGGCATCGACCTCGTCGAAGACGAAGGTGGGCACCGGCCGGGTGTCGGCCAGCGCGACCTCGATGGCGAGCATCACCCGGGACAGCTCACCGCCCGAGGCGCCCTTGGTCAGCGGCCGGGGTTCGGAGCCCGTGTTCGCGGCGAGCACCAGCTCGACCTCGTCGACCCCGGACGGGCCGAACCGCCACGCCCGGCCGCTGATCTCGAGGCCACTGGCGTCATCCGCGCGGTCGAGACGTACGCCGAACCGCGCGTGCGGCATCGAGAGGGAGTGCAGCTCCTCGGTCACCCGGCCCGAGAGCACCTCACCGGCCTCTCGCCGCAGCCGCGTCAGCTCGGCCGCCTCGGTGGCCAGGTCGGCTCGCAGCTGCGCCCTCTCGGCGCGCAGCGCCTCGATGCTCTCGTCGGAGTCCTCCAGGCTGTTCAGGCGCTGGGCGGCCAGCCGCGACCACTCGATCACCTCGGCCGAGGTCTCGCCGTACTTCCGGGTCAGGGCGGTGAGCGCGGCCCGGCGCTCGGAGACGGCCGCGAGTCGCTGCGGGTCGGTCTCCACGCCCGTGGAGTACGACGCCACGTCGGCCGCCACGTCGGCGAGGAGGTAGCTCACCTCGGCCACCCGGTCGGCCAGCGACGCCGCCTCCGGGTCGTGGTCGCGCACGCTCTCCAGAGCGCGACGCGCACCCGCGACCGCGCCGAGCGCATCGGCGGCGTCCTGGTCGGAGGACAGCGCCTCGCGGGCGGTCTCCGCCGCCGTGCGCAGCGTGTCGGCGTAGCCCAGCCGGGTCTCCTCCGTGGCCAGCAGGTCCTCCTCGCCGACGACGGGCGCCACCGCCTCGATCTCCTCGAGCCCGAGCCGCAGCACGTCGGCCTCGCGCGCGCGCTCGCGCGCCGACCCGAGGACGTCGCGCAGCTCCCGCTCCACGGCGCCCAGCCGGTCGAACCCGGCCCGGTAACGCACCATCACCTCTGTCAGCGGAGCCCCGGCGAAGGCGTCGAGGGCGTCGCGCTGGGCCTCGGGACGCAGCAACCGGTGCTGGTCGGACTGCCCGTGGACGGCTACGAGGGCAGCACCCACCCGCGTGAGCGCAGAGGCCGGGACCGAGGCGCCGCCCAGGAAAGCGCGAGAGCGCCCCTCGGCGGAGACCTGCCGGCCGAGCAGCAGCTGGCCGAGCTCGACCTCTCCCCCGTGCTCGTCGGCGATCGCCGTGAGCTCCGCGTCGGCGCGCACCAGGCCCTCGACGCGTGCGGACTTCGCCCCGGTGCGCACGGCACCGGTGTCGGCCCGGCCACCCATGAGCAGGCCCAGCGCGGTCACGAGCATCGTCTTGCCGGCGCCGGTCTCACCGGTGATCACGGTCAGCCCGGGGCCGAGCTCGAGGACCGACTCCTCGATCACCCCCAACGAGCTGATCCGGATCTCCTCGATCATCGGCTCACCGCTCGGTGGCGCGGAGACGTCGCCGCGCGGCACCACGCCAGCCCTCGACGGGCAGCCCGAACTTCGCCACGAGGCGGTCGGTGAACGGAGCTTGGTGCAGGCGCACGAGGCGCACCGGTGAGCGGCCACGCCGGACCTCGATGCGGGCACCCGGCGGGAGGTCGACGGTGCGGCGCCCGTCGCACCACAGCACCCCGGCTCCCTCGGTCTGCGCCAGCACCTCGACGGCCAGCACCGAGGTCGGTGCCACCACCATCGGGCGGGCGAAGAGAGCATGGGCGCTGATCGGCACCATCAGCAGCGCCTCGACGCCGGGCCACACGATCGGGCCACCCGCGCTGAAGTTGTACGCCGTCGACCCCGTCGGTGTCGCACAGACGACGCCGTCGCAGCCGAACCTGCTCAGTGGCCGGCCATCGACCTCGACGACGACCTCGAGCATGCGCTGGCGAGCGGCCTTCTCGACGCTGGCCTCGTTGAGCGCCCAGGTCGTCTCGACGAGCTCCTTGTCGCGGAACACCGACACGTCGATGGTCAGCCGCTCCTCGCTCGAGTAGTGGCGGCCCACCACCATCTCGATCATCTTCTCGACGTCCTCGCTCTCGGCCTCCGCGAGGAAGCCGACGTGTCCGAGGTTGACGCCCAGCAAAGGTGTCGGGGTGCCGTGGGTCAGCTCGGCGGCCCGGAGGATGGTGCCGTCGCCGCCGATCACCACGGCGAGCTCGCACTCCTCGGCCCCGGCCGTCTCGAGAGTCACGGTCTCGACCCCGGAGCCCGGCGGGAGATCGAGCTCCTTGGCCTCCTCCTCGAGCATCCGGACCACCAGTCCCTGGGCCTGCAGCGAGGTCACCACGGCGCGCGAGACGTCGCGGGCGTCGTCGCGGCCGGTGTGGGCCAGCAGCAGGATCCGCCGGATGGCGTCGGGGTCGTGGTCGGTCACGGGTTCACCTTCTCACCCGGCACCGTCACGTCCGGGGAACGGGCGACCTCGGCCTCGATCGCGTCCCTCCCGATCAGGGACTCCCCGGCACGGAGCCACACGAAGAACTCCACGTTGCCGGACGGTCCGGGCAGCGGGCTGGTGGCGACCGCGCGGGCACCCCAGCCGCGGCTGGCCGCAGCCCGGGCGACGGCGTCCACGGCGTCGGCGCGATGGCCGAGGTCGCGGACCACGCCGCCCTTGCC
Organism: uncultured Actinomycetota bacterium; assembly: GCA_963797525.1. GTDB lineage: Bacteria > Actinomycetota > Actinomycetes > Propionibacteriales > Nocardioidaceae > Marmoricola. The sequence goes on along the minus strand of CAWCPT010000001.1, from coordinate 1,584 downwards.
GAGGCGCTCCTTGCCGACCTCGAACTGCGGCTTGACCATGAGCACCAGGTCGCCGTCGGGCGCGGCCACTCCGAGAAGCGCGTCGAGCACGAGCTCGAGGGAGATGAAGGAGAGGTCCCCGACGACCAGGTCGACCGGTCCGCCGATCAGCTCGGTGTCGATCTCACGGATGTTCGTCCGGTCGTGCACCCGCACCCGGGGATCCTGCTGCAGCGCCCACACGAGCTGGCCGTAGCCCACGTCCACGGCGACCACCTCGGTCGCTCCCTCCCGCAGCAGCACGTCGGTGAATCCGCCGGTCGAGGCGCCGGCATCCAGGCACCGCCGACCGGCCACCCGTAGGCCGAGGGGGGTGAAGGCAGCGAGTGCACCCGCGAGCTTGTGCCCGCCACGGCTCGCGTAGCCGGGATCGTCGGGATCATCGCGCACGACGAGGTCGGCGTCGGTGGTCACCCCGGTGGCGGGCTTGGTGGCCGTCGCCCTGTTGACGCTCACCCGGCCCGCCGCAATCAGCTCGCTGGCATGGTCCCGGGACCTGGCCAGGCCGCGGCGTACGAGCTCAGCATCGAGCCGCAGGCGCCGCGGAGGCCGCGGAGACATGGGGGTCAGGCCCGGACGCTGCTCTCGCCGGCCTCGGCGAGAGCCCGCCGCAGCGACTCGTGGGCCTGCTCGAAGACCGCGACGTGGGCGACGACAGGAGTGCCGTCGAGGCCGTCGAGGGAGTCGATGACAGCGTCGACGTCGACGCTTCCGGTGCCCTCGACGCTTCCGGAGACCTCGACCTCGACGTGGGTCGCGGGCTCGTCGCGCTCGCCGAAGATGGGGTTGACGAAGGAGTCGCTCATGGGCGCCACGCTACCGGGGCGGCTCCACGCCGTCGGTCCCGACAGGCTGACCCGTCGCGTCCAGATGTGCCCACGAGGCGACGGCCACGACCCGCCACCAGTCGGCAGGCGCCCCGTCCCCGGTCACGGCCAGCGCACCGTCCGCCACCGTCGCGGTCCAGCCACCGAGGCGGACGCCGTCGTCGGTCTGTTCGGGCGTCTCGTGCGGCTCTGCCAGGCCGGCGAGGTCGGGGGCGATGAACGTCGGCCGCTCGGCCTTCTCCGCGCGCACCAGCTCGTCGAGCCCGCTCACGCCGGTCAGCACGAGCAGCGAGTCCCAGCCCATCGTCACGGCGCCGGCGATGTCGGTGTCCAGCCGGTCGCCGATCACCAACGGACGCTCACCCCCGACGCGGGTCAGGGTCTCCTCGAACAGTGGACGCTCCGGCTTCCCGGCCACCTGCGGCTCGCGGTCGGCGAACTCGGCCACCATGCGCACGGCTGCGCCGTTGCCGGGCGCCACCCCGCTCGGCGTCGGGATCGTCATGTCGGTGTTGCTGGCCACCCACGGGAGCCCCGACCGGACCAGGGTCGCGCCCTGCATGATCTGCTTCCAGGGCATGTCCGGGCCGTACCCCTGCACGACTCCGGCGACGTCGTCGGTGCCGGAGGTCACCGGCTGCAGACCGCGTTCGCGCAGGGCCAGGTCCAGGCCCTCCCCGCCCACCAGGAAGACCCGGCTGCCCTCGGGCAGCTGGAC